>NZ_JBBHKP020000001.1:4455000-5748785 GCF_037482385.2 Variovorax sp. AB1(2024)
GCACCGGCAGCGCCGGCATGAAAGATGTTCGCCCCCATCTTCTCGAGCACCGGGCGCGCACGCTCCAGGTCCTTGGTCTCGCCGCCGACCATGAAGGTCAGCGTCCCGGCAATCGCACCGCCCGTGCCACCCGACACAGGTGCGTCGATCATCGCTACGCCCTTGGCTGCCGCAGCTTCAGCCACCTTGCGCGATGTCGCGGCGGCAATGGTGCTGCTGTCGATCACCAGCGTACCGGCCTTGATGCTCTCGAGCAGCCCAGGCTTGCCCGCCCCGCCAAGGAACAAGCCTTCGACATGCGCGCTCGCCGGCAGCATGCTGATGACGACCTCCGCGTCGGCCACCGTCTCGGCTGCCGAAGAGGCAATCGGCAACCCTTCAGCGCCGAACTTCTTGCAGGCTTCGGCCGAGAGATCGAAAGCGCTGAGCGTATGGCCGGCCTTGAGCAGGTTCATGGCCATCGGGCCGCCCATGTTGCCGAGTCCGATGAAAGCGATCTTCATGTGTCTTGTCTCCGTTGTTCTATATATGTGTGGATGGGGCCGGCTCAGACCAGCGATGCCAGCTCGGCCGGCATCTCGCCGCGCGGGCGCAGATGGTCTTCGACGAAGGCAGGCGTGATTTCTTCGAGCGTGGCCGGGCTCCAGCGCGGATTGCGGTCCTTGTCGACCAGCACGGCCCGGATACCTTCCGCAAAGTCCTTTTGAGCGCAGAAACCCAGCGACGCCCAGTATTCGAGCCGGAACACCTCGGCCAGCGACATGCGCGGCACGCGCTGCCACAATTCGAAGCTCAGGGCCGCGGAGCTTGGCGCGCCCTTGGCAAAGGTTTTCGCAGCGGTCTGCAGCCAGGCGTCGTCGCTCTGCAGATCGCGCAGGCGCTTGGCGATGTCAAGCAGGTCTTCACCCGCCATCAGCGCATTGATGGTGTCGTAGTGCTCGCGCACCTTCGACGCCGGCATCTCCGCGCCCTCGCCCGCCCTGGCAAGAATGCGCGACAGCGTTGCGCGATCGGCCTTGCCCTCGCCAGCCCACCGGGTGGAAGCGATGGCCTCGATCACGTCGCCCTTGCGCTCCTGCGGCACCAGCACGTCGGCCAGCCCGCAGAAGATGGTGTCTGCTGCGTTGATGTTCGCGGCCGTGAGCGCCAGGAAGAGCCCCGTGCGTCCCGGCGTGCGGCGCAGGAACCAGCTGCCGCCCACGTCGGGATACAGGCCGATGTTGATCTCGGGCATGGCGATGCGGCTTTGCAGCGTCATCACACGGTGCGACGCGCCGGCCAGCAAGCCCACGCCGCCGCCCATCACGATGCCGTGGCCCCAGCACAGGAAGGGCTTGGGGAATGTGTGGATCAGGTAATCGAGCTCGTACTCTTCACGGAAGAAGTCTTCGGCATAGGTGTTGCGCGCGGGGCCGCAGTCCAGCAGCGTCTGGTAGAGCTGGCGCAGGTCGCCGCCGGCGCAGAACGCCTTTTCGCCAGCAGCCTGAAGCAGCACGCCGACGATGCCGTCATCCCGCGCCCATTCGCGCAGCTTGGGCGTCAGCAGGCGCACCATGTCCACGGACAGCGCATTGAGCGACGCCGGCGCATTGAGCGTGGCCACGGCAAAGCGCTGGCCGCCGGCGGTCTTGATTTCGTCGAAGAGAACTACGTTGTCGGTCATTGTTTTTTCAGGTTCCGGATACGGCACGCTCAGCGGATATCGCTGTCGCCCTCCAGCAATTTTCGCGCAACGATCACGCGCATGATCTCGTTGGTGCCTTCGAGGATCTGGTGCACGCGCGCGTCGCGCACCAGGCGCTCCAGCGGAAACTCGCTCAGGTAGCCGTAGCCGCCGTGCAGTTGCAGCGCGTCGTTGCAGACGTTGAACCCGGCATCTGTCGCAAAGCGCTTCGCCATCGCGCAATAGGTGCTCGCGTCGGCATGGCCCGCGTCGAGCTTCGATGCCGCCAGCCGAACCATCTGCCGCGCCGCGACCAGTTCCGTCGCCATGTCGGCGAGCTTGAACTGCAGCGCCTGGAAGCTCGCGAGCGGCTTGCCGAACTGCTGGCGCTCATGCAGATAGCGCCGCGCCGCGTCGAGCGCTCCCTGCGCCGCCCCCACCGAGCAAGTCGCGATGTTGATGCGCCCGCCGTCCAGCCCCTTCATGGCAATGCGAAAGCCTTCGCCCTCCTTGCCCAGCAGGTTCTGCGCGGGAATGCGCACGTTGTCGAAACTGATGGTGCGCGTGGGCTGGCTGTTCCAGCCCATCTTGTGCTCCTTCTTGCCGTAGCTGATGCCGGGCGCATCGGCCGGCACCGCAAAGGCCGAGATGCCGCTCGCGCCCGCGCCGCCCGTGCGCGCCATCAGCACCAGCACGTGGGTCGACCCCGCGCCGGAGATGAAGGCCTTGCCGCCGTTGATGACGTATTCGGCGCCCTGCAATTCCGCGCGCGTCTTGAGCGAACCCGCATCCGACCCGGCGCCCGGCTCGGTGAGGCAGTAGGACGCCAACTTGCGCCCGGTCGTCAGCTCTTCGCCCCAGTGCTTCGCGACCTCGTCGGTAGCCCAGGTGCCGAGCATCCACGTCGCCATGTTGTGGATGGTGATGAAAGCCGTGGTCGACGGGTCGACCGCGGCCATCTCCTCGAACACCAGCGCCGCATCGAGCCGCGGCAGGCCGAGGCCGCCGATGCGCTCGGGCGCATACAAACCGCAGAAGCCCAGTTCGCCAGCCTTGGCGATGGCCTCCTTCGGAAAGATGGATTGCGCGTCCCACTGCGCCGCATGCGGCGCGAACTCGGCCTGTGCAAAGTCGCGCGCAGTCTGCGCAAAGGCGTTCTGTTCTTCGGACAGTTCGAAATTCATTGTTCGCGACCCTTCCAGCGGTCCAGTTCGGCGGTCCGTTTGCGGGTCGATTTCTCCAGGCATGCGTTGAACACCAACGGCCAGATGGAGCCACCTTCGCTCGCCTTTGCGGCACGCTTGCAAGCGGGATCGCGCCCCTTGAGCCACGTCCGCTGCTCGTTGCGCAGCGCGACGCGCAGCTGCGGCGAGAGCGTCTTCATCACCTCGCCGTAGCGGATGCTGAGCGCGGCATCGGCCGCACGAAAGTCGCGCACCGCGCAGTCGTTCATCTGCTGCTGGTTTCCGTTCGGGTTGCAGTCGAGCGGCTCGTCCTGGCCGGCCGCCTGCGCCCCGCCCGAGAGCAGCAATGCGACCGCCGCCACCGCGCCCCAGGCCGCGACGCGAAGCCTGTGCCTCATTTGAGGCTGATGGTGGTGTTGACGCCGTGCGAGACGGTGCTGTCGTCGAACCAGCGTGCCGTCACGGTCTTGGTCTGCGTGTAGAACATGATGACCTGCTTGCCGTACGGACCCAGGTCGCCGAGCTTGGAGGCGCGCGAACCGGTGAACGAGAACATCGGCACCGGCACCGGGATCGGCACGTTGATGCCGACCTGGCCCACGTCGATGTCTTCCTGGAAGCGGCGTGCCGCGGCGCCCGACTGCGTGAAGATCGCCGTGCCGTTGCCGTTCGGGTTGCTGTTGATCAGGTCGATGGCCTCGTCGATGGACTCGGCATCGGCAATGCACAGCACCGGGCCAAAGATTTCCTGGTCATAGATCGTCATGCCCGGCTTCACGCCGGTGAAGATCGTCGGGCCCACGAAGTTGCCCTTCTCATAGCCCGGCACGGTGGGCTTGCGGCCGTCGAGCACCAGCTTGGCGCCGTCGGCCTCGCCGCGCTCGATCAGGTTGTTCACACGGTCGTAGGCGGCGCACGACACCAGCGGCCCCACGTCCACGCCCTTCTCGGTGCCGGCGCCGATCTTCAGCGTCTTCGCCTTTTCGATGAGTTCGGGCACCCAGTTGCGCGCCTCGCCCACCAGCACCGCCACCGACACGGCCATGCAGCGCTGGCCCGCGGCACCGAAGCTCGCACCGGCCAGTGCATTGAGCGTCTGCTCCTTGTTGGCGTCGGGCATGACGATGGCGTGGTTCTTCGCGCCCATCATGCATTGCGCGCGCTTGCCGGCCAGCGTGGCGCGGTTGTAGACGTGCGTGCCGACCTTGGTCGAGCCGACGAAGCTGATCGCCTTGATGTCCTTGTGGTCGCAGATGCCGTTGACGATGGCTTCGCCGCCGTGCACCACGTTCAGCACGCCGGGCGGAATGCCGGCTTCGAGCGCCAGTTCGCACAGGCGCATGGTGACCATGGGATCCTGCTCGGAGGGCTTCAGCACGAAGGTGTTGCCGGTGACGATGGCCATGGGGAACATCCACAGCGGAATCATGGCCGGGAAGTTGAACGGCGTGATGCCGGCGCACACGCCCAGCGGCTGCAGCAGCGTGTAGGTGTCGACACCGTTGGCCACGTTGTTGGCCAGTTCGCCGAGCTGCAGGTTGCCGATGTTCGATGCGTGCTCCACCACCTCGAGGCCGCGGAACACGTCGCCCTCGGCGTCGGGCAGCGTCTTGCCCTGTTCGGCGGTGAGGATGGCGGCCAGCTCGCCCATGTTCTCGCGGATGAGCTGCTGCAGCTTCAGGAAGATGCGGGCACGCGTGCCGATGGGGGTCTTGCGCCAGGTCTTGAATGCTTCCTTGGCGGAGGCCACTGCGGCGTCCAGTTCGGCCGGGGTCGCGAAGGGCACGCGGGCCAGCACCTGCTGCGTGGCCGGGTTGACGACGTCGCGCCATTCGGTGGTCTTGGATTCGACCAGCTTGCCGCCAATGAGCAGCTTGACGGTGGCGACCTGGGTCGACGGGGTGGTGGTGGCGTCCATGGGGGTTTTGTCTCCTGTGATCCTGTGAATTCGGTGCCGGCCCGGCCGGTGCAGAGCAACATCCTAGCTTTGCAGATTTGCCATGACAATAGACAAAAATGCGCCAAGGCTTTGCAAATTTGCAGAGCATCAACCCGAGGGCAAGCAAGCAGATGGATTGGGACAACCTTCGCTACTTCCTGGAACTCGCCCGCTCGGGCACGCTCATGAGCGCCGCGCGCCGGCTCGAGGTCGACCACACCACGGTGGCGCGCCGCATCCAGGCGCTGGAGAAAGAGGTCGGCGCCCCGCTTTTCTCGCGTGAAGCGGGCGGCCACCGGCTCACCGAGGCAGGCCGGCGGCTGCAGCCTCAGGTCGAGGCAATGGAAAGCGCCTTCCAGGCCGTGGAAAGCACCGCGCCTGCCTCGCAGGAAGGCCTGTCGGGCCTGGTGCGCATCGGCGCCACCGAGGGCTTCGGCACCGTGGTGCTGGCGCCGCGCCTGGCCCTGTTCGCGGTGCAGCACCCGCGCCTGACCATCGATCTACTGGCCATGCCGCGGCTGGTGCACCTGTCGCGGCGCGAGGCCGACATCGTGATCTCGCTCGAACGACCGGCGCGCGGCCCGGTGGTCGTCACCAAGCTCACCGACTACACGCTGCGGCTCTACGCATCGAAGCAGTACCTGTCGGCGCACAAGCCGATCAAGACGCGCGAAGACCTGCGCGGCCACACCTTCATCAGCTATGTGGACGACCTGCTGTTCAGCAAGGAGCTGCAATACCTCGACGAGCTCCACCGCCCCGACAGCTTCGCGCTGCGCAGCACCAGCGTGCTCGCGCAGCACAGCGCGGTGGCGGCGGGCGCGGGCATTGCGGTGCTGCCGGCCTTCATCGCCGAGAAAGACGGCGCGCTGCAGCCCGTGCTGCCCGGGCAGGCGAACTTCACGCGGACCTTCTGGATGTCGATGCCCGCGGAAACCAAGCACCTCGTGCGGATGCAGGCGACCTGGGAATTCCTGCGGCAGACCGCCGAGGCGCATCGGGCCCAATTGCTGCTGGACAGTCCGCCCGGCACCGCAGCCTGACGGCCCGGGTTGTGCCATGCTGGCGGCTCCCCGCCGTGAACAGCAAGGAGACCGGAATGCCTCGCCACCGCCCCGCCCGCCTGACCCACATCGCCGGCATCGGCGTCGATCGCATGGGCGCCATTGCCGATGACGCCGACGGCCCGCCGTTCCTTCGGCTCGAAAACCTCGACGTCGACATCCCGCCCGACCCCGAGGCCGTCGCGCGCACGGTGCGCGCCGCCTCCGAAGACTCGGACAACAGCTACCTGCCCTTTGTCGGCCAGTCGCGGTTGCGCGACGTGGCGGCCCGGCACGTGTCGGCGCTGTCGGGCGTGGCGTACAGCGGCGCGCGCAACTGCGTGATCTCGGCCGGCGGGCTGTCGGGCATCCTCAACGCGCTGCTCGCCACCGTCGAGGTCGGCGACGAAGTGCTGGTGACCGATCCGACCTACGCCGGGCTGCTCAATCGCATCCGCCTTGCCGGCGGCACCCCGAAGTACGCGCCCTTTCGCTTCACCCCCGGCGGCGAATGGAAGCTGGACCGCGACGCGCTCCAGGCCGCCGTCGGCCCGCGCGTGCGGGTGATGCTGCTGATGTCTCCGTCGATGCCCACCGGCGGCTGCTTCGACGAGGAAGACTGGCGCGCCATCGCCGACCTGTGCGTGCGGCACGACCTGACGCTGATCCTCGACACGGCCATGGAACGGCTGCTGTACGACGGCCGCCGGGTGATCCACCCCGCGGGCCTGCCGGGCATGGCCGAGCGCACCATCACCGTCGGCTCGTCGGCCAAGGAACTGCGCATGATCGGCTGGCGCGTGGGCTGGACCGTGGCGCCCGAGAGTTACATGCCCGACCTCGTGGCCGTGTCGCTCGCGAACGTGGTGGTGCCCGTGGGCATCGCGCAGGACGCGGTGGCGACGGCGCTGGAGCAATCGCCTCGCACGCTTGCGCCGTATGTGAGCGAACTGGAACGCCGGCGCGACACGGTGCTCGACGAACTCAAGGGGCTGCCGGTCGGCGTGCCGGCCGGCGGCTGGTCGCTGCTGCTGCGTGCGAGCGACTTCGGCATCGACGGGCAGACGCTGTCCGAGCGGCTGTTGAAGTCGCGCGTCTGCGCCACCGCGATGCAGGGCTGGGGCGAGACGCATGGCGCGCAGTACCTGCGCTTCGTCTTCTCCAACGAACCCGTGGAGCGGTTGCGCGGACTGGGCGACAAGGTCCGCGCCGCGCTGGGCGCCTGACGGCTCAGGAGAAAAGGCGCTTCCAGAGGCTCTTGCCCGCAGGAGCCGGTTCGGCAGCAGCTGTAGCAACTGCGGCGGCTTCGGATTTTTCGAGCAGTTCCACCAGCCCCGGCACGCGCGGCTTCTTGAGCCGGCGCGCGTAGACGAGGTAGCTTTCCTCCTCGTCCCCGGTATAGAACAGCGGCGGCATCGGCAGCGACGGCATCGAGCCCAGCAGCACGCGCAACGCTTCGAGCCGGTTCATGCGGATGGCGCTGGTGATGGCGGTTTCGCCCAACGACGGAACGATCTCGTTGGCGCCTGCGAGCCCTTCGCCGAGCAGCGACCGGATGAGAGACGAGTCGCCTGCCACGGCCGCCGCGCCCAGCGCATCGAGGGCAGCCAGCTTCTCCGGCGACAGGCTGGCCTTGTAGGCATCGCTGCGCTTGTCGTTCTCGTCGCGCGCATCGCCGCCGGCCATCGTCATGAAGTCGGTCACCAGTGCCACGGGTTCGCCGGCCGCATCGAGCGCCCAGAAACTCGGGTAGCTGCCGTCGCCCCAGCCCGAGCTGAAGATCACGATGTTGTTCGCGGTGCCTTGCCCCTGCGGGTAATGGTTGGCGATGTCGGCCGAGCCCAGTTCCTCCGCGAGCACGTCGTCGTAATAGTTGAAATGGACAGATTTTTCGGACTCGCGCGCCTCGCGCTCGGCCATGGCCTTTGCCGCATCGGCATCCATGAAGCAGCCCACGCCGGCATCGACGGGGTAGCCGAAGAACTCGTCGTCTCCGAGCGCATCCTGCGATTGCCCTTCGAGGAGCGCCGGTTCCCAGCGCAGATCGGATACCCGGTGCCCGCCGCGTTCGCCCAGCCACAGCACCGCCAGCGCATGGCGGCCCTTGTCGTGCAGCACCTCGACGGGAAATGCGCCGCGCCGGTTCACGCTGCGCACGAAGGCTGCGCGCTCGGGCTGCACCAGGGGATCACAGGCCACGATCCGGCCGCTCGTGATGTTCAGCAAGCCGCAGGGCTGACGATGCAGATGACGCGCGCCGAGTGCGTCGTCGTCGAGGAAAACGGATTGAAGGTTGTCGATATCGAGATAGGCCATGCAACCAGTTTCGCACTCATTGCATGACGGCCGGCCAGCGCGCCGCATGGCTGCCCGGTGGCATCGAGGGACGCGGCCACGCGGCGGGCGTTCGCTGAAGCATCGCGCCATGGCGCAACGCTGCCAGCTCACCAAAGCCCGAGGCGGTGGTCTCGACGTAGGGCGCAAGGCCGGGCTTGGCGATGGAAAGCCCGCCCGGCACGCGCCCCAGGCCGCGCAGCCAATGCCCCGTCTGCGCCAGCGACACCCGCACCTGCCAGCTGCCGCCTTCGCGCTGCTGCCGCCACAGCGCCGCGGCGGCGCCGAAAGCGATCAGGTAGCCGGTGGCCTCGTCGAGGATCTGCATGGGCAGCGGCTTGGGCTTGCCGTCCCCGGCGGCCTCGCCTTCGGCGTGGTTGAAGCCCATCGCCGTCTGCACCAGCGAGTCGAAACCCCGTCGGCTCGCCCACGGGCCCTGCGTGCCGTAGGCGCTCAGCGACACGCACACGATGCCCGGTCGCTGCTCTGCCAGCGCCGCCGGTCCGAATC
Source organism: Variovorax sp. AB1(2024) (assembly GCF_037482385.2). NCBI lineage: Bacteria > Pseudomonadati > Pseudomonadota > Betaproteobacteria > Burkholderiales > Comamonadaceae > Variovorax > Variovorax sp. AB1(2024). Next base: position 4,463,674 of record NZ_JBBHKP020000001.1, read on the forward strand.
CCAGGGCTTCGAGCCCGCCCGGCCGATAGCCCTGCACGAACACGTGCGCGTCGGCAACCAGCCGTTGCAGCGCCGCCCGGCCCTCCTCGGTCCGCAGGTCGGCATGCGCCGACAGCTTGCCGCGGCTCGTGTCCGCGATCGCCGAGATGTTCGGCAAATGCGGTGAATTCACGAGCATCACATCGGCGCCGTAGGCCGCGAGCGCGCGTCCGCCCACCGGGCCGGCCAGCACGCGCGTGAGGTCGAGCACGCGCAGGCCCGACAGCGGCCGTTCGTCTTCGCGAAGCGGCGGCAGCACGAGCGGCGGCGTGTCGCCGATGCGCTCGATGGTGAACAGGGGCTGCGCCGCGACGGCCTGCCCTTGCGGCGTGGCGTCCCATTCGTCGAAGCGCCGCAGTGCCGTCGCCACCAGCCCTGCCGCGGCAGCCGCGTCCTCGAAATCGCGGGCACGCCATGTGGCCATGGCAGCCTCCGCATCGGAGCGCGTGGCCGTGGCCGGATCGAGCTTCATCAGCCGCAGCGCGCCGTCGCGGTGATGCGCGAAGTTCGCGTGCACGCGCACCCATCCGTCGGCGCAGCAATAGAGCCCCGAGAACGCATCCCACTGATCCGGCACCTGCCCGTCGAGGCTGAACCAGCCGATGCACTCCAGCGCCGCGTGCAGCATGTCGACACCGACCTGCTGCCGCCCGGTGCCGCGCAAGTGCCCCAGCTCGCAGGCAGCCAGCGCCGCCGCTGCCATGGTGCTCTGCGCCGCGGTGCCGACCGCGAAGGACGATGGCAGCACCGGGTCGGCGCCGGTGAGCCGCGCAAACGACAGGGCTTCCTCGGGCAGGCCCGCGTGCCGCCAGATGCCGGCCAGAACTTCGCTCGCATTCATTTCGGTTCTCCAAGGCAAAAAGGCAGGGCCTGCTTCCGCTGCCCTGCCCTCTTGCAGTCGTTGCGCCAGTCCCTTACTGGATCAGCTTGGCGCCCGTCTTGGCCTGCAGCGCGTCGAAGGTGACGCCCGGCGCCAGTTCGACCACCTTCAGGCCCTCGGGCACCACGTCCATCACGGCCAGGTCGGTGATGATGCGGTCGACCACGCCCACGCCGGTCAGCGGCAAGGTGCACTTCTCGAGGATCTTCAGGTCCTCGGTGCCGTCCTTCTTCTTGGCAACGTGTTCCATCAGCACGATCACGCGTTTCACGCCGGCTACGAGGTCCATCGCACCGCCCATGCCCTTGACCATCTTGCCGGGGATCATCCAGTTGGCGAGGTCGCCCTTGGTGCTGACCTGCATCGCGCCCAGGATCGACAGGTTGATCTTGCCGCCGCGGATCATCGCGAAGCTGTCATGGCTGCCGAAGATGGCCGAGCCGGGCAGCGTGGTCACGGTCTGCTTGCCGGCGTTGATGAGGTCCGCGTCGACGTTGTCCTCGGTCGGGAACGGGCCGATGCCGAGCATGCCGTTCTCGCTCTGCAGCCAGACTTCCTTGGTGCCGGTGTGGTTGGCCACGAGCGTGGGAATGCCGATGCCGAGGTTGACGTAGAAGCCGTCTTCGAGTTCTTGGGCGGCGCGGGCCGCCATCTGGTCTTGGGTCCAGGGCATCTCAGGCTCCTTCTTTCTTGTTGGCGGGCACGGTGGGCACCGGCACTTCGCTGCCGGCTGCGGCCTGCGCGATGACGGCCTGGGCCTCGACCTTGGCGGCCGCGGCGTCCACCGGCGCGGCGGCGCTCACGGTGCGCTTCTCGATGCGCTTCTCGGGGTTGGCGTTGAGCACGATGCGGTGCACGTAGATGCCCGGCAGGTGGATGTCGTCGGGGGCCAGTTCGCCCACTTCCACGATCTTCTCGACCTCGACGATGCAGATCTTGCCGGCCATGGCCGCGGCCGGGTTGAAGTTGCGCGCCGTGAGGCGAAAGCGCAGGTTGCCGGACTTGTCGGCCACGTCGGCCTTCACCAGCGCCACGTCGGGCACCAGCGAATGTTCCATGACGTAGGTCTCGCCGCCGAACTCGCGCAGTTCCTTGCCTTCGGCCACTTGCGTGCCGACGCCGGTCTTGGTGAAGAAGGCCGGAATGCCCGCGCCGCCGGCGCGCAGCTTCTCGGCCAGCGTGCCCTGGGGCGTGAATTCGAGGGCCAGCTCGCCCGCGAGGTACTGGCGCTCGAACTCCTTGTTCTCGCCGACGTAGGACGCGATCATTTTCTTGATCTGGCGCGTTTCGAGCAGCTTGCCGAGGCCGAAACCGTCGACGCCCGCGTTGTTCGAAACGACGGTGAGGTTCTGCACGCCGGAATCCTTCAGCGCGTCGATCAGCGCTTCGGGAATGCCGCACAGGCCGAAGCCGCCGACCGCGAGCATCTGCCCGTCTGCGACGACCCCCTTGAGTGCCGCGTCCGCGGAGGGATAAATCTTGTTCACTCGGGCTCCTTGATGGATGAATGGAGAGTGGGTGGGAAAGCCTTGAACGATACTACCTACCCGCATACGTAGTATTTCGTAATGGTGACACCCGATGCCCGAAATCGATTACCGGCTGGCCTTTGAACACGCGCCCGTCGGCATGGTGGTTTCGAGCAACCGCACCATCGTGGCCTGCAACGTGCGCGTATGCGAGATTTTTGGCGCAACGCCCTCCGCACTGGTAGGGCATTCGTTCAGCATCCTGTACCCCAGCGTGGCTGAGTTCGAGCGCATCGGCAAGCGCATGGAGCCCTTTCTGAACGCCAGCGGGCACTACGCCGACAACCGCATGATGAAGCGCCTGGGCGGCCTGCACGGTGCGATCGCGGGCGAAACCTTCTGGTGCCACGTCACCGGCCATGCGATGAACCGCGCCGCCCCCCACGAGGCCGGCATCTGGACCTTCGAGGACCTGGGCTCGCGCCGCGCGGTGAAGGCCGAGCTCACACCACGCGAACGCGAGGTGGCGGCGCAGGTGATGCGCGGGCTGACCTCCAAGGAAATCGGCAAGGCGCTGGGCATCAGCCACCGCACGGTCGAACTGCACCGGGCGCGGCTGATGCGCAAGTACGCGGCCGCGACCACGGCGGAGCTGGTGCAGAAGCTCATCGCGGGTTAGGTGCCGGCGCCGCAGCCGCAGCCGCAGCCGCAGCCGCAGCCGCAAAAAAAAGTTTCAGCCAGGCGACCCCGGGATCGTTGCAAAAACGGAAACGCCGTGTCGACGAAAGCGCCGCGCCGGCGCGCTCCCGCGGGTCTATCGTTGAACCCACGCAGGCACACAGCCCGCAATCAACCCAGGAGCCTGACATGTCCACACGCATCCATTCCGAACGAAGCCTCTTGCTGCAAACGCAGGCCACCGCCGTGCGCGCGCATGCGCTCGTCGCGCAGAAACTGCCAGTCGCGCTGACGCTCTCCGCCATCATCCTGTCGATCGTCGGCGTGAAGCTCTAGCCGAAGCTGCGTCAGTCCGGCTTGATGTCCGCCGACTTGATCACCTTCGACCACGCGGCCAGTTCGTGGTCGACAAACTTCGCGAGCGTCGGCGAATCCATGTAGGTCGCGAAAGCGCCCTGCTCGTCCACCTTCTTGCGGAAGGACTCGCTCTCCACGATCTTCCTGATCTCCGCGCTCAGCCTGGCGACCACATCGGGCGGCGTCTTCGCCGGTGCGAACACCGCGAACCACGACTCCACCTCGTAGCCGGGCAAGCCCGCCTCGGCCGAAGTCGGCACATCGGGCATCGACGGATGCCGCTTGCTGCCCGTGTATGCCAGCGCCTTGATGCGCCCGGTCGCGAAATGGCCGATTACCGACGGTGGCGTGGTGATGAACATGTCGACGTTGCCCGAGATCAGGTCGTTGATGGCCGGCCCGGAGCCCTTGTACGGCACGTGCGTCATCGCCTGCTTCGACTGCCTCGACAGCAGTTCGCCCGCAATGTGCTGGATCGAGCCGTTGCCAGAAGATGCATAGAACAGGCCGCCCTCCTTCTTCTTGCCGTACTCGATGAGCTCCTTCATCGAGTTCACAGGCAGCTTGCCGCTCACCGCGACCACGTGCGGCGCGCGCATCACCATCGCCACCGGCACGAAGTCCCTGGTCGGGCTCCACTTGAGGTTCGGGTAGAGCGAGGGGTTGCCGACGTGGTAGCCCGAGTACTGCATCAGCAGCGTGTAGCCGTCGGGCGCGGCGCGCGCCACCCACTCGGCGCCGATGTTGCCGCTGGCGCCCGGCTTGTTGTCGACCACCACGGGCTGGCCCAGCGCGCGCTGCAGCGGCTCGCCGACCAGCCGCGCCATGATGTCGGTGGAACCGGCTGGCGCGGTGGGAACGACGAAGGTGATCGGTCTGGAAGGCCAGGTGTCGGCGCTGGCGGCAGAAGCGGCCAGCACGAGGCCGGCCGCGAGCAGGCGGCGAATGGTTTGCATGGTTCGTCTGTCTCCGGTGGTTTTCTTGTCCGCTGTCTTCGAAGCCCGCCCCTTCAGGCCGCGAGTTCCGATATCTCGATCAGGTTCAGGTCGGGGTCGCGCACATAGACCGAGCGGATGCGCGAAGTGGCGCCCGTGCGCATCACCGGCCCCTCGAGAATCGGCACGCCCTTGTCCGCCAGCCGCGCCATCACCACGTCGAGCGGCACGCTGGCGATGAAGCACAGGTCCAGCGAGCCTGGGGTCGGCAGTTGCGCCTTGGGTTCGAACTCGTGGCCCTTCACGTGCAGGTTGATCTTCTGGTTGCCGAAGCGGAAAGCCTTGCGCCCGGCGCCGAAGCTCTCGAGCGCCATGCCCATCACGTCGACATAGAAGCGGATGCAGTCTTCCTCGTGCGCGGTGGTCAGCACCAGGTGGTCCAGATGATCGATCATGGGTTCAGTTCCTCCTGTGCGCGGGTGGCGCGTGCCGCGTCAGGCGATGTCCCGACCGGGAAACCTGGCTCGGCAATTCATGCGCCACGAGCAACGCCAGCTCGGCCGCCGCGGCAATCAGTCCGTCGAGGTCCATGCCCGTCTCGTAGCCCATGCACTGCAGCATGTGGACCACGTCTTCCGTCGCGACATTGCCGGTCGCGCCCGGCGCGTAGGGGCAGCCTCCGATGCCGCCGAGCGACATGTCGAGCCGGCGAATGCCCGCTTCGACGGCCGCCACCGTGTTCGCGAGACCCATGCCGCGCGTGTTGTGGAAATGAGCGGTCCAGTCCAGCGCCGGCCAGTCCGCGACGACCCGCTCGCACAGCGCCTGCACCTGGGTCGGATAGGCCATGCCGGTGGTGTCGCACAGCGTCACGCCCTGCACGCCGAGCGCGGCAAAGCGATCGATCCACCCGAGCACCGAAGGCACCGGCACATCGCCTTCCATCGGACAGCCGAACGCGCAGGAGAGCGACACGTTCAGCGGCACGCCGGCCTGCTTCGCCAGCGCGACCACGTCGGCCAGTTGCGCGAACGACTGCTCCCGCGTCATGCGCAGGTTCGACAAATTGTGCGTCTCGCTCACCGACATCACGATGTTGAACTCGTCGATGCGGCTTTCCAGCGCCCGCTCCGCGCCGCGCAGATTGGGCACCAGCGCGGTGTAGACCACGCCGGGCCTGCGGGCGATGCGGTGCATCACCTCCTCGCCGTCGCGCAGCGCCGGGATCGCTTTCGCCGAGGTGAACGAGGTCACTTCGATCTTCGCGTAGCCCAGCCCGCCCAGCCGGTCGATCAGCGCGACCTTGTCGTCGGTGGGAATGAAGCGGCTTTCCATCTGGAAGCCGTCACGCGTGGCCACCTCGTTGATGTGCAGCCGGGTGCCGTTGCCGTTTTTCATGCGGCCTCGCTTTCCGCGCGGCGCGCAGGCCAGCCGCCTGAGTGCAAGTCGCCGTTGTGCTCGCCCAGGCGCGGCGCGGGATGCGCGATGCGCCCCGGCGTCGCGCTGAGCTTGGGCACCACGCCGGGCACCTTCAGCGTGCCGCCGCCGGATGTTGCCGACTCGACGATCATCCCGCGCGCCAGGTACTGCGGGTCGCTCGCGATGTCGGCCACGGTGTAGATGCGGCCGACCGGCACGCCGGCTGCATCGAGCACCGCCAGCACTTCGTCGCGGCTGCGCTGCAGCGTCCACGCCTCGATGGCGGCGTCGATCTCTTCCACCCGCAGGACACGGCCGTCGTTGTGCGCGAGCTGCGGATCGCATTCCAGGTCCGCGCGGCCGATGGCCCGCATCAGCCGCCGGAAAATGCTGTCGCCGTTGCCCGCCACCAGCACATAGTGCCCGTCGCTGCAGCGGTAGGCGTTGGTCGGTGCGATGCCGGGCAACGCACTGCCGGCGCGCTCGCGCACCGCGCCGAAGGCGTCGTACTCCGGCAGCAGGCTTTCCATCACGTTGAACACCGACTCGTACAGCGCCACGTCGATGAACTGCCCCTCCCCGCCGTGCGCCGTGCGGTGGTGCAGCGCCGTGAGCACGCCGATCACGCCGTGCAGCGCCGCCAGCGTGTCGCCCAGCGAGACGCCCACGCGCACCGGCACCCGCCCCGGCTCGCCGCTCAGGTAGCGCAGCCCGCCCATCGATTCGCCGAGCACGCCGAAGCCGGGCTTGTCGCGATACGGCCCGGTCTGCCCGTAGCCGGAGATGCGCAGCATGATGAGCCGCGGATTCAGCGCGTGCAGGCGCTCCCAACCCAGGCCCCAGCCCTCCAGCGTGCCGGGCTTGAAGTTCTCGATCAGCACGTCGGCCTCGCAAGCCAGTGCGCGCACCGCGTCCTGTCCTTCGGCGCTGCGCAGGTCGAGGCACACCGAGCGCTTGTTGCGCGATTGCACCTCCCACCAGACCGAGCCGCCGTCGCGCAGCAGCCGCCACTTGCGCAGCGGATCGCCGGTGCCTTCGGGTTCGACCTTGATCACGTCGGCGCCGAACTCCGCCAGCGTCTTGCCGGCAAAGGGACCGGCAATCAGCTGGCCGAGCTCCAGCACCTTCAGGCCTTCGAGTGCATTCATGTCCGCGTCTGTCTCCATGTTGGGTTGGCCCAACTCTAGGAACAGATCGCGCCGAGCGGAATTGCCGTGATGGCAGCAGGTCTTCGCGAAACGCGAAGGCCCGGTTTCTGCTTCTCTAGAATCCGCCGATGGCCACTCCCATCAATCCCGCGCGCGTCGACTTCGTCACGCTGCGGTTGTTCTGCGCGGTGGCGCAGTCGGGCAGCATCACCAAGGGTGCGGAGGCATGCCACCTCGCATTGTCCGCGGCAAGCCGCAGGCTTTCAGATTTCGAAGCGGCCACCGGCTCGAAACTGCTCGAACGCAGCGCGCAAGGCATTTCGCTCACGCCCGCAGGCCATGTGGCGATGCAGCATGCGATGCGCCTGTTCCAGGGTTTCGAGCAGTTCAGCAACGAGCTCAACGACTACTCCAGCGGCGTGCGCGGCCATGTGCGGCTGTGGGCCAACATGTCGGCGCTCACCGAGTTCCTGCCCACCACGCTCGCGACATTCGTTGCGCAGCACCCCGACATCCGCATCGAGGTCGAGGAGCAGCTCAGCGGCGACATCGTGCGCGCGCTGGTCGACGGCTTGGCGGACGTCGGCGTGTTCGCCGAGAACACGCCCGCCTACGGCCTCGACGTCGCCCCCTTCCAGACCGACGAGCTGGTGGTGCTGTGCGCCAGGCAGCACCCGCTGGCACGCGCGCGAGCCAGGCAGGTCGACTTCAAGACCTGCCTCGCGCACGAATTCGTCGGGCTGAACCGCAGCAGCTCGCTGCTGGAACTCACGTCGCGCGCGGCCGAGCAGGCCGGCGTTCCGATGCGGCTGCGCGTGCAGGTGCGCAGCTTCGACGCCATGTGCCACATGATCGCGGCCAACCTCGGCATCGGCGTGGTGCCGCTCGCGGCATGCAAGGCGCAGGTGGCGGCGCTCGACTTGAAGGTGGTGCGGCTGCGCGACGCATGGGCCACGCGGCGGCTGCTGATGGCGACGAAGGCGGGCGCAACGTTGTCGCCGGCGACGCAACTGCTGGTGAAGCAGTTGTTCGCAACTTCGAACTAGCTGCGGGCTTCAGCCCGCAGCCGCCCTACCGGACCCGCTCGCCTCCTCGGCCTCCAGCACGGCCCATTCCTCGTCCGTGAAGAGCCGCGAGCGCGTCAGGAAGCGCACGCCCTCCGGCCCCTCCAGCGAGAACATGCCGCCTCGCCCCGGCACCACGTCGATGATCAGCTGCGTGTGCTGCCAGTACTCGAACTGCGGCCCGCTGATGTAGAACGGCATGCCGCCGATGTGCCCCAGCAGGCGGTCGTAGTCGCCGACGATGAACTCGCCCTGGGCGTAGCACATCGGCGCGCTGCCGTCGCAGCAGCCGCCCGACTGGTGGAACATCAGCGGGCCGTGCCTGGCGGCGAGCCTGTCGATCAACGCGAGCGCGGCATCGCTCGCGGTGACGCGCAGGACATCGCCTGCCATCAGAAGAAGCCCAGCTTGTTCTCGCTGTAGCTCACCAGCAGGTTCTTGGTCTGCTGGTAGTGGTCGAGCATCATCTTGTGGTTCTCGCGCCCGATGCCCGACTGCTTGTAGCCGCCGAAGGCCGCATGCGCCGGATAGTGGTGGTAGCAGTTGGTCCACACGCGGCCCGCCTGGATGCCCTTGCCCATGCGGAAGGCACGGTTCATGTCGCGGCTCCACACGCCGGCGCCCAGGCCGTAGAGCGTGTCGTTGGCAATGGAGAGCGCTTCTTCCTCGTCCTTGAAGGTCGTCACCGACACCACGGGGCCGAAGATTTCTTCCTGGAAGATGCGCATCTTGTTGTGGCCCCTGAACACGGTCGGCTTCACGTAGTAGCCGTCGGCCAGGTCGCCTTCGAGCCTGGCGCGCTCGCCGCCGATCAGCACCTCGGCACCTTCCTGCCTGCCGATGTCCAGGTACGACAGGATCTTCTCGAGCTGCTCGCTCGAGGCCTGCGCGCCGATCATCGTGCCCATGTCGAGCGGGCTGCCCTGCTTGATGGCCGCCACGCGCTTGAGCGCACGTTCCATGAAGCGGTCGTAGATCGACTCCTGGATCAACGCGCGCGACGGGCAGGTGCAGACCTCGCCCTGGTTCAGCGCGAACATCGCGAAGCCTTCGAGCGCCTTGTCGAAGAAGCTGTCGTCGCGGTCCATCACGTCGGCGAAGAAGATGTTGGGCGACTTGCCGCCCAGCTCCAGCGTGACGGGAATCAGGTTCTGGCTCGCGTACTGCGAGATCAGCCGGCCGGTGGTGGTTTCGCCGGTGAAGGCGATCTTGCCGATGCGGTTGCTCGACGCCAGCGGCTTGCCCGCTTCCACGCCGAAGCCGTTCACCACGTTCAGCACGCCCGGCGGCAGCAGGTCGCCGATGATCTCCATCAGCACCAGGATCGACACCGGCGTCTGCTCGGCCGGCTTCAGCACCACGCAGTTGCCGGCCGCCAGCGCGGGTGCCAGCTTCCACACCGCCATCAGGATCGGGAAGTTCCACGGAATGATCTGGCCGACCACGCCGATGGGCTCGTGGAAGTGGTACGCGAAGGTTTCGTGGTCGATCTCGCTGATGCCGCCCTCCTGCGCGCGGATGCACGACGCGAAGTAGCGGAAGTGGTCGACCGCCAGCGGCAGGTCGGCGGCCATGGTCTCGCGGATCGGCTTGCCGTTGTCCCAGGTCTCGGCGGCCGCGAGCACGGGCAGGTTTTCCTGCATGCGGTCGGCGATCCTGTTCAGGATGTTGGCGCGCTCGGTGGTCGAGGTGCGGCCCCAGGCGGCCTTGGCCTTGTGCGCGGCGTCGAGCGCGCGGTCGATGTCCGCCGCCGTGGAACGCGGTACTTCGCAGAAGACCTTGCCGGTGACGGGCGTGATGTTCTCGAAGTACTGGTTCTCCACCGGCGAGACCCATTCGCCGCCGATGTAGTTGCCGTAGCGCTTCTTGAACGGAACCGCGGTACCGAATTTGCCTGGTTCGAGCATGTCCATGAGTTGTCTCCATTTGCTGCTGTTGGCGCCGCGACATGCGGCGACCCGCACGGACATCAGCAAGCCACGTACCCGCCGGGATCGGGACATTCCCTGAGTGCTTCCCCGCTGGCAGGCGCACTTCGCAGCGGGTTTTCATTCGCAATCTGCGACATGTTCCTGCGAACACAGCGACTAGGATGTCGCACAAGGCGAACAGACCGCGAACGGCAGACAACCGGAGACACGCATGAGCGAAGCGCAGTGGCCATCGGTCCGGGTCGAACAGGCCCGGGACCTGTTCTTCGTGCAGGGCCGCGACCCCGCACCGTGGATCGCGCCGCACATCTCGCGCTCGTGGCAGCGCAGCCGTCCGGTCGACCACCAGCACATCGACCCGGCCCCCATGGCGCTGGCCCTGCTGGGCGAGCGGCGCGAGCAGTCGATGCGGCTGCTGGACTGCGCGCAGCCCGAACTCGACGGGCTGGCCGAGCATGCAGTAGGCAATGGCTGCGTGGTGATCCTGTCGGACGCCAGCGGGCTGATCCTGGAGGAGATCGGCAGCCCCGACTTCCTGCCCAAGGCCGAGCGCATCGCGCTGCAGCCCGGCGTGGAATGGTCGGAACACAACCGCGGCACCAACGCCATAGGCACCGCGCTGGCGGAACGCGAGGCGCTGATGGTGCTGGGCGGCGAGCACTACCTGGCGCAGAACGGCGCGCTGGGCTGCGCGGCCGCCCCCATATTCACCGGCCGGGGCGAGCTGGCCGGCGCGCTCGACATCTCGGGCGAGACGGTGCGCGTGAACACGCATGCGCTGGGCTTAGTGCGCATGGCCGCGCAGCAGGTGGAGCACCGCATGCTGCTGGCCGAGGCGCAGGGCCATGTGCTGCGCTTCCATGCGCGGCCGGCGCTGATCGGCACCGCGCGCGAGGGTCTGATCGTGATCGAGGGCGGACGCATCGCGGCGGCCAACCGTGTGGCGCTGGAACTGTTCGGCCGCTCATGGGACGGCCTGCTCGACCTGGAGGCCAGGGACTTCCTCGGCCCGAACTGGCCGCGCATGGAGCACCGGCGCAGCCTGCTGACGCTGCCCGGCGGGCGGCAGATCGCCACCGTGATGGAGCGCTCCAACGCGCAGGGCGGCGCGCGGCCGGCGGCACGGCGCGCCGACGCGCCCCAGGCGGCTGACGACGTGCTGCCGCTGCTCGACAAGGCCGTGCGCGTGCTCAACGAAGGCGTGTCGGTGCTGGTCAACGGCGAGACCGGCAGCGGCAAGGAAGTGTTCTCGCGCCGCCTGCACGCCGCGAGCCGCCGCGCGGGCGGCCCGTTCGTGGCGGTCGACTGCGCCTCGCTGCCCGAGACGCTGATCGAGTCGGAGCTGTTCGGCTACGACGAAGGCGCCTTCACCGGCGCCCGTCGCAAGGGCATGGCGGGCCGCATCCGCGAAGCGCACGGCGGCGTGCTGTTCCTCGACGAGATCGCGGAGATTCCGCTGGCGCTGCAGACCCGGCTGCTGCGGGTGCTGGAAGAACGCGTGGTCACGCCGCTGGGTGGCGGCCAGGGCGTGTCGGTGGACTTCGACCTGGTCTGCGCCACCCACGGCGACCTGCCGGCGCTGGTGCAGGCCGGCCGCTTCCGGGCCGACCTGATGTACCGCGTGGCCGGTTTCACCGTCGCGTTGCCGCCGCTGAGCCGGCGCGCCGACCGGCACGCGCTGATCGCGCGGCTGTTCCTCGAATCGGGCGGCGCCGACAAGCACCTGCGGCTGGAGAGCGATGCGCTCGAAGCGCTGGCCGCCTACCGCTGGCCGGGCAACGTGCGCGAGCTGCGCAGCACGCTGCGCGCGGTGGTCGCGCTGGCCGACCCGGGCGATTCGGTGACTGCCGCCGCCCTGCCCGCCCACCTGTTCGGCGCGCCCGCCGCGCCGCCGACGGATGCAGCCACCGAAGCCGCCCCGGCACCGCAGGCCGGCCCGCTGCTGGACATCACCCGCCATGCCATCGACGAAGCGCTCAGGGCCTGCGACCACGACGTTTCCAGGGCGGCGCGGCGCCTCGGCGTGCATCGCAGCACGGTCTACCGCCATCTTGCGCGGCAGCGCGGCAAGCCGTCCGCCTGAACAAAAGACTGACTTGCCCATAGATGCCGGAGCGGCCAGACTGGGGTCCGGTCTTTCCTGGGCATTCATGACACACAGCAAACCCGCCAGACGCCTGTCGGCCGTGCCTTCCACCCTGCGGATTCCCCTGGCCGCGCGAGCCTCGGGCGATGCGATGTTTCCGCGGGTGGCCGTGCGCGACGCCTATGCCGCCGGCATCCTCGAGCGGATCCGCGACGACGGCAGCGCGCTGCCCGAAGACCGCGCCACCATCTACGGCATCCTCTCGCGCACGCGCCGCTTCCGCAGCCTCGCGCAGGACTTCCTGAAGGCGCACCCCGGCGCCCGCGTGGTCAACATGGGCTGCGGCCTGAGCCATTACTTCCAGTGGCTGGACGACGACAAGTCGCACATGACCGACGCCGACCTGCCCGAAGTGCTCGAACTGCGCCGCGAACTGATCCCCGAAACCAACCAGCGCCATGACCTGCGCACGCTCGACCTGACCGCGCCCGACTGGTGGGAGCAACTGGGCCTGCCGCGCACGCGCAACGCGCGGCCGGTGTTCCTGTTCACCGAGGGCGTGCTGATGTATTTGCAGCCCGAGCAGGTGCAGGCGGTGTTCGCGACATTCGGCGAACGCGCGCCCGCGGGCTCGGTGCTGGCCTTCGACGCCATGTGCTGGCTGGCCGTGGGCCGCGCGAGGCAGCATCCGTCGGTGCGCACCACCGGCGCCGAGTTTCACTGGGGCATCCGCCGCGAGGCCGAGCTGACGCAGTCGCACCCCCGGCTGGCGCTGGACGCGACCTACCGGGTGATGGAAGGCATCGGCCTGCCCTACATGCTGTTCGCGCCGATGGTGATGCTGCTGCTCGGCGTGCCCCTGTATGCGGTGTATGCGCTGAAGGCCACCGATCCCGCTGACAAGACTGGGGGCGCGGATACATAAAAGCACAATTTTCCGGATTCCCGGCCTTGTCCGGCCCGGTTTGCGCGGAATGGCTGACGCGGGGCGGCCGTGTGCCGGGTCAAGCTCGGGGTTGTTCCCGGTCGCGGAAAATGGCCGATTCATTTCCGCCGCTTTCCTTTCTTTTCCCCCAGAGATTCGCAACCCTCAAGAACCACATGCTTGATCGCCGATCCTTCCTTGCCGCCGGTGGCGCCGCCGCCGCACTCGCCGCCTTGGGCCTCCCCACCGAGGCACTTGCCGCCAACGGCCTGCAACTGAGCCAGCCCTCCCCCTTCTCGTTCGACGCCCTGGTCGCGCAGGCCAAGGCGCTCGCCGCCCAGCCTTACGTGGCCGCCGCGCCGCTGGCTCCCGAAGTGCTCGACCGCATCGACTACGACGCGCACGGCAAGATCAAGTTCGACCCCGCCAACGCCCTGTTCCGCGACGGCCCCGGGGCGTTTCCGGTCACCTTCTTCCACCTGGGCCGCTTCTTCCAGGCGCCGGTGCGCATGCACGTGCTCGAAAACGCCGGGGGCGACGCCTTTGCGCGCGAAGTGCTCTACAGCCCCGACTACTTCTCGATGCCGGCCGACAGCCCCGCGCACCAGCTGCCGCCCGGCGCGGGCTTCGCGGGCTTCCGGCTGCAGGAAAGCCGCCTGGGCGACCAGAGCAAGCTCGACTGGCAGAAGAACGACTGGGTCGCCTTCCTCGGCGCTTCGTACTTCCGCGCGATCGGCGAGCTGTACCAGTACGGCCTGTCGGCACGCGGCATAGCGCTGGACGTGGCGGTGCCCGACAAGCCCGAGGAGTTTCCGAACTTCACGCGCTTCTATTTCGAGACGCCGGCCGCCGGCAACACCACATCGATGACGGTGTACGCGCTGCTCGAGGGGCCGAGCGTCACCGGCGTGTTCAAGTTCGTCATGCAGCGCACCAAGGCCGTCATCATGGACATCGACGCGCGCCTCTTCATGCGCCGCGACGTGGCCCGCCTGGGCCTGGTGCCGCTCACCTCGATGTACTGGTACTCGGAAACCAACAAGCCCACCGCCATCGACTGGCGTCCCGAAGTGCACGACTCCGACGGCCTCGCGATCTGGAACGGCGCTGGCGAGCGCATCTGGCGCCCGCTCAACAACCCGACGCAGACGCGCGCCTCGGCCTTCACCGACACCAGGCCGCGCGGCTTCGGCCTGCTGCAGCGCGACCGCGTGTTCGACCACTACCAGGACGGCGTGAACTACGAGAAGCGCCCGAGCCTGTGGATCGAGCCACTGGGCGACTGGGGCGAGGGTTCGGTGCAGCTCATCGAGATACCGACCGACGACGAGATCCACGACAACATCGTCGCCTTCTGGGTGCCCAAGGCCGATGCCAAGGCGGGCGCGAGCTACAGCCTGCAGTACCGCCTGCACTGGACCGACCAGGAACCGTTTCCCTCGCCGCTCGCGCACTGCGTGGCCACGCGCATCGGACGCGGCGGCCAGCCGGGACAGCCGCGCCCGCAGGGCGTGCGCAAGTTCATGGTGGAGTTCATCGGCCAGCCGCTGGCCACCGTGCCCTTCGGCGTGAAGCCCGAGGTGGTGCTGACGGCGCCGCGCGGCAAGTTCTCCTACGTGTTCGCCGAGGCCGTGCCCAACGGCGTGCCGGGCCACTGGCGCGCGCAGTTCGACTACACGCCCGAAGGCAACGAGCCCGTCGACATGCGCATGTACCTGAAGGTCGGCGACCAGACGCTGACCGAAACCTGGCTGTACCAGTACCAGTACCAGCCCGGCTAGGCGCGGCATGGCGCAGCGCTGACCTGCCGGCGCATTGTTGGCGATAAGGAAACAAACAAGTCCCGCCAGGCCTCTTGGTCCGCGAGGGTGTCGCGCCCAAACTTCCCTGCGTCCACAACACGAACCAAGGAAGAAGGAAATCATGACTCTCAAGCTCGAAGGCAAGATCGCACTCGTCACCGGCGGCACCAGCGGCATCGGCCTGGCCACCGCGCAGCGCTTCGTGGCCGAAGGCGCGCATGTGTTCATCACCGGTCGCCGCAAGGCTGAGCTCGACGCGGCCGTCAAGGCCATCGGCCGCAACGTGACCGGCGTGCTCGGCGACGTGTCGAAGCTCGATGACCTCGACCGCCTCTATGCCGCCATCAAGCAGGAGAAAGGCCGGCTCGACGTGCTTTTCGCCAACGCGGGCGGCGGAAGCCTGCTGCCGCTGGGCCAGATCACGGAAGAACACTTCGACAGCATCTTCAACACCAACGTGCGCGGCCTGCTCTTCACCGTGCAGAAGGCGCTGCCGCTGATGCCCAAGGGCGCGTCGATCGTGCTCAACGCGTCGATCACCAGCATCAAGGGCAACCCGGCCTTCAGCGTGTACAGCGCCACCAAGGCCGCAGTGCGCAGCTTCGCGCGCAGCTGGACGGTGGACCTGAAGGACAAGGGCATGCGCGTGAATGCGGTGAGCCCGGGCGTGGTGCCGACGCCGGCCTACGACCTGCTGGGGCTCGACAAGGAACAGGTGCAGGCCTTCGTCGAGTCGCAGGCCCAGGGCATTCCGCTGGGCCGCGTTGGCACGCCCGACGAGATCGCCAAGGCCGTGGTGTTCCTGGCCTCGGACGACGCCAGCTTCGTGAACGGCGTCGAGCTGTTCGTCGACGGCGGCATGGCGCAGATCTGAGCGACCCGCGCCCGGCGCGAGCGCGTCAGCGCTTGCTGACCGACACCAGCTCGACTTCGAAGTTGAGCGTGGCGTTCGGCGGGATCACGCCGCCGGCGCCGCGCGCGCCGTAGGCGATGGACGGCGGGCAGGTCAGCTTGGCCTTGCCGCCGGGCTTCATCTTCTGCACGCCTTCGGTCCAGCAGGGGATCACGCCGTTGAGCGGGAACTCGGTCGGCTCGCCGCGCTTGTAGGAGCTGTCGAATTCCTTGCCGGTGTCGGGGAAGGTGCCGCGGTAATGCACCTTGACCACGTCGGTGGCCGCGGGCGAAGCGCCCGTGCCTTCCTTGAGCGACTGGTAGATCAGCCCGCTGGGCGTGGTCACGGGCGCGGACTGCGCGAACGCGGCGGGGATGGCAAGGACGGACACGAGAGCGGCACAGAAAAGAGACTTCACGAAACACCTCGGGGATTGAAAGACTCCGATTATGGCCAGCGCGCATGCCGCGCCCGCAAGCCGGTGTATCCGGTGGAACAGCCCTTGCTTTGCCGAATGTGCACTGTCACCATTCACGAAGAGAGGACGCCGCATGAACTCCACCGAAGCCACGCCGGCAGCGCACGCCGGCACCGGCCATCTCAAGAAGGTACTCGGTCCCCTGCAGCTCTGGGGCATTGCGGTGGGCCTCGTCATCTCAGGTGAGTACTTTGGTTGGAGCTACGGCTGGAACACGGCCGGCACGCTCGGCTTTCTCGTCGCCACGCTGCTGGTGGCGACGATGTACACCACCTTCATCTTCAGCTTCACCGAACTATCGACAGCCATCCCGCACGCGGGCGGCCCCTTCGCGTATGCACGGCGCGCCTTCGGGCCCCACGGCGGTTTCGTCGCGGGCTTCGCGACGCTGATCGAATTCGTCTTCGCGCCGCCGGCCATCGCGCTGGCCATCGGCGCCTACCTCAACGTGCAGTTCCCAGGCATCAACCCGAAGTGGTTCGCGCTGGGCGCATACGTGATCTTCATCGGCCTCAACTGGATCGGCGTGGGCATCGCGGCGGCGTTCGAGCTGTTCGTCACGGTGCTGGCCATCGTCGAGCTGCTGGTGTTCATGGGTGTTGTCTCGCCGGGCTGGACGCTGGCCAACTTCACCGCCAACGGCTGGGCCGGCGGCAGCGCGCTGAACGGCGCGGCCATCTCGGGCATCTTCGCGTCGATCCCGTTCGCCATCTGGTTCTTCCTGGCCATCGAAGGCGCGGCCATGGCGGCCGAGGAAGCGCGCGACCCGCACCGCACCATTCCCATCGCCTACACCACGGGCATCGTCACGCTGGTGGTGCTGGCCTTCGGCGTGATGATCTTCGCGGGCGGCGTGGGCGACTGGCGCAAGCTCGCCAACATCAACGACCCGCTGCCGCAGGCCATGAAGGCGGTGGTGGGCGACAACAGCGGCTGGCTGCACATGCTGGTGTGGATCGGGCTCTTCGGGCTGATCGCTTCGTTCCACGGAATCATCATGGGCTACTCGCGCCAGATCTTCGCGCTGGCGCGCGCGGGCTACCTGCCGCGCTACTTCGCCGGCCTGAGCCCGCGCTTCGACACGCCGCACCGCGCGCTGCTGGCCGGCGGCGTGATCGGCGTCATTGCCATCTTCAGCGACGAGTGGGTGCAGTTCGGCGGGCAGACCCTCACCGCCAACATCGTGACCATGGCGGTGCTCGGCGCCATCGTGATGTACATGATCTCGATGGCCGCGCTGTTCAAGCTGCGCCGCAGCGAGCCCGGCCTGCGGCGCACCTACCGCGCGCCGTTCTACCCCGTGTTCCCGGCCATTGCGCTGGGGCTCGGCGCGGTGTGCCTGGGCGCGATGGTGTGGTTCAACGGCATGCTCACGCTGCTGTTCGTCGTGCTGATGGCCGCGGCCTACGGCTACTTCCTGCTGACCTCGGCGCAGCGCGATGCGGCGGCGCCCGACGAAATGCTTTCCTCGACCAACAACGCCTGACGACCTCCGACCCAAGACCCATGCGCTACAGCACCACCATCGCCGGCCAGGTCTTCCGCTTCGACGACCTGAAACAGGTCATGGCCTTCGCCAGCCCCGCGCGCTCGGGCGACTACCTCGCGGGCATCGGCGCGGCCACCGCGCAGCAGCGCATGGCGGCGCGCCACGTGCTGGCCGACACGCCGCTCAAGCAGTTCCTGAACGAAGCGCTGATCCCGTACGAGAGCGACAACATCACGCGCCTCATCATCGACGGCCATGACGCGGGCGCCTTCGCGCCGGTGTCGCACCTCACCGTGGGCGACTTCCGCAACTGGCTGCTGTCCGACGCGGCCAACACCGCCACGCTCGCCGCACTGGCACCGGGCCTCACGCCCGAAATGGTGGCGGCGGTGTCCAAGCTCATGCGCAACCAGGACCTGGTGTCGGTCGCCAGGAAGTGCTGCGTGGTCACGCGCTTTCGCGACACCATCGGCCTGCCCGGCCACCTGGCGGTGCGCCTGCAACCCAACCATCCGACCGACGACCTGCGCGGCGTGGCGGCTTCCACGCTCGACGGCCTGCTCTACGGCGCGGGCGACGCTGTGATCGGGCTCAACCCCGCATCCGACAGCATGCCGGTGCTCGGCGATCTGCTGCGCATGCTCGACGAGGTGATCCAGCGCTTCGAGATCCCCACGCAGAGCTGCGTGCTCACCCATGTGACCAACACCCTCAAGCTCGCGGAGGCCGGGGCGCCGGTCGACCTGGTGTTCCAGTCGATCGCGGGCACCGAGAAGGCCAACCTCTCGTTCGGCGTGACGCCCGAACTGCTCGACGAGGCCCATGCGGCCGCGCTGTCGCTCCAGCGCGGCACCGTGGGCGACAACGTCATGTACTTCGAGACCGGCCAGGGCAGCGCGCTGTCGGCCAACGCCAACTTCGGCGTCGACCAGCAGACCTGCGAGGTGCGCGCCTATGCGCTGGCGCGGCGCTACAAGCCGCTGCTCATCAACACCGTCGTCGGCTTCATCGGGCCGGAGTATCTGTACGACGGCAAGCAGATCATCCGCGCCGGGCTCGAGGACCATTTCAGCGGCAAGCTGCTGGGCCTGCCCATCGGCTGCGACATCTGCTACACCAACCACGCCGAGGCCGACCAGGACGACATGGACACGCTGCTCGTGCTGCTGGGCACGGCGGGCATCAACTTCATCATGGGCATCCCGGGCGCGGACGACGTGATGCTCAACTACCAGAGCACCTCTTTCCACGACGCGCTGTTCATGCGCCAGACGCTGGGCCTGAAGCGCGCACCCGAGTTCGAGGCCTGGCTGCAGCGCATGCAGATCACCGATACCGCCGGCCGGCTCGCGCCGCCCTCCTCCAACCGGCTGCTGGCCGACATGAGCGGCCTCGCCGCATTGGCACGATGAGCGACTCGCCTGTCACCCCCAACCCGTGGGCGCAATGGCGCTCCGCCACGCCCGCGCGGCTGGCCCTGGGCCGTGCCGGCGCCGGCATGCCGACCGACGAGACGCTGCGCTTCGGCTGGGCGCATGCGATGGCGCGCGATGCCATTCACGCCGCGCTCGACGTCGACGCGCTCGACAGCCAGCTGCGCAGCCAGCATTGGGAAGTAGCCCGCGCGCGCAGCCGCGCGGCCGACCGCACCGCCTACCTGCGCCGCCCCGACCTGGGCCGCCAGCTCGACGAGGACGACGCCACGCGCCTGCGCGGCGAGCGGCGTTACGGCTGCGATGTCTGCATCGTCATCGGCGACGGCCTTTCCTCGCTCGCGGTCGCGCGCCATGCGGTGCCGCTGCTCGCGGCGTTGCGCGCGCAGCTGCCGCCGCACACGCGCTTCTCACCCGTGGTAATCGCCACGCAGGCGCGCGTCGCGCTGGCCGACGAAGTGGGCGAGCTGTTCGGCGCGGCGCTCTCGGTCATGCTGATCGGCGAACGGCCGGGCCTGAGTTCGCCCGACAGCCTCGGCATCTACCTGACCCATTCGCCCCGGCGCGGCCGCCACGACGCCGAGCGCAACTGCATCTCGAACGTGCGGCCGGAGGGCCTGGCCTACGAGGCGGCCGCGTTCAGGCTCGCGTGGCTGATGCGCGAGTCGCTGCGGCGCGGGCTCACGGGCGTCGAGCTGAAGGACGAGAGCGATCTCGTGGCGCTCAGGTAGGCCAGCGCGCCCCGCCCGTTCACTTCTGCTGCTGCGCGGTCGTGGTCGCGGTCGCGGTAGCCACGGGCTTGATCGAATCGCGCACCTTGGCCACCTGGGCCGCCGTGACGGCATCGCCCTGGTTGCCCCAGCTCGACCGCGCGAAGCTCAGCACGCTGGCCACGTCGGCGTCGCTCAGGCGCCAGCCGAAATCGGGCATGGCGATGGGCGACGGCGCCTGGGCGGTGCTGGGCATGGCCGAGCCTGCGAGCACGAGGCGGATCAGCGAAGTCGGGTCCTTGGCATTCACCACGCTGTTGCCGGCCAGCGCCGGGAAGGTCTTGTCCGCGCCCGTGCCGTCGGAGCGATGGCAGGCATTGCAGTTGTTGAGATAGACCATCGCGCCGCTGTTGCCCTCGACCGTGCCGTTGCGCAGCGCAAGGGCAGTCGGGTGCTGCGGAGCCGCCGCCACCAGGGACGCGGGCGACGGCGCATTCTGCGCACTGCCTTCCGCTCCCAGCGATTGCAGATAGGTGGCCACTGCCTGCAGGTCTTGCGTCGACAGGTGCTGGGTGCTGTTCTGCACCACGTCGACCATGGCGCCGAACGCGGCCGTGTGGCTGGTGCGGCCGGTCTGCAGGTATTGCACGATGTCTTGCGCCGGCCATTGCGCCATGGTCGGGCGGCCGGTGTGGCGCAGCGGCTGCGCATACCAGCCGTCGATGACCGCGCCGGACAGGAACAGCTCGCCCTTGCCTTCGCTGGCCGCCTTCACGCCGCCCAGCATGCTGCGCGGTGTGTGGCAGTCGCCGCAGTGGCCCAGGCCCTGCACCAGGTAGGCGCCGCGGTTCCATTCGGCGCTGCGCGCGGTGTCGGGCTGGTAGACGCCCTTGTCGAGGTAGATCCAGTTCCACGCGACCATCAGCCCGCGCATGCTGAAGGGCCACGGCAGGTCGGTGGCCGGCGGCTTCTGCGCCACGGGCTGCACGCCGTTGCGGAAGAAGGTGAAGAGCGCGTGCATGTCCTCGTCGTTCACGCGCGCGAACGACGGGTACGGCATGGCCGGGTACAGGTGATGTCCGTCCTTGGCGACGCCTTCGCGCAGCGCGCGGGCGAACTCGGCCTCGGTGTAGGCACCGATGCCAGCCCCGGGGTCGGGCGTGATGTTGGTCGAGACGATGGTGCCGAACGGCGTCTTCATCGGCAGGCCGCCGCCGAAGGCCGGCTTGCCGGGCGCGGTGTGGCAGCTCACGCAATCGCCGGCGCGCGCGAGGTAGCGGCCGCGCTCCAGCACGGGGTCGGACGATGCGGGCGCGGCAGCTTCTGGTGCGGCCACGCCGGCCACCGGCGGCGCCTCCGCCTTCTGCGCCACGGCCCAGGCCCCGGCGCACAACAGGGCCACGGCGGCCGCCGCCACGCCGACAGAAACACGGCGCGCGTTCATGCCAGCGCTCCCGGGTTCTTCAGGTACTGCTCGCGGATCGCCTTGGCAGCCCAGTAGGCCAGCGCCCCCACCATGCCGGTCGGGTTGTAGCCGAAGTTCTGCGGAAAGGCGCTGGCGCCCATCACGAACACATTGGGCACGTCCCACACCTGCAGGAAGCGGTTGACCGCGCTGGTCGTCGGGTCGGTGCCCATCGGCGCACCGCCGGTGTTGTGGGTCGACTGGTAGTAGCGCACGTCGTAGTGCGCGCCTGCCTTCTGGAAGTTCAGCTTCATCTGCTTCGGCCCCATGGCCTTGGCGATCTGCTCGACCTTGGTGCCGATGAACTGCGTCATCGCGAGGTCGTTGGCCTTCCAGTCGAAGGTCATGCGCAGGAGCGGCTGGCCGTGCACGTCCTTGTAGGTCGGGTCGAGGTCGAGGTAGTTGTCGCGGTAGGCCATCACCGAGCCCTGGCTGCCCACGCTGGCCTGGTAGAGGTAGTTTTCCTTGGCGGCCTTCTTCCAGCCCGCGCCCCAGCTGGGCGCGCCGGGCGGCAGGCTCAGCTGCTGGATCGGCCGGCCGCCGGTGTTGATGCAGTTGATGCTCGCGCCGCCCACGAAGCCGAGCGGGCCGTGGTCGAAGTTGTCGCCGTCGAAGTCGTCGATCACGCTGCCGCTGGCACCCGCGCCGACGAAGGGGTTCATCGGCTGGTCCTTGTCGAAGAACAGGCTCGCGCCGCCGTTGAGCTGGTAGGCGTAGTTGCGCCCCACTACGCCCTCGCCGGTGGCGGGGTCGTACTTCTTGCCGATGTTCGACAGCAGCAGCAGGCGCACGTTGTGGAACTGGTACGCGCACAGCACGACCAGGTCGGCCGGCTGCTCGACCTCGTTGCCCTGCGCGTCGACATAGGTCACGCCGGTGGCGCGTTTTCCATCGGGCGACATGTTCACGCGCAGCACGTGCGAGCGGGTGCGCAGCTCGAAGTTGGGGCGCTTCATCAGCACCGGCAGCAGCGTGGTCTGCGGCGATGCCTTCGAATACATGTAGCAGCCGTAGCGCTCGCAGAAGCCGCAGAAGTTGCACGGCCCGAGCTGCGTGCCGTGCGGGTTGGTGTAGGCACGCGAGGCATTGGCGGCCGCTTGCGGAAAGGGGTGGTAGCCGAGCTCGCGCGCGGCTTTCTCGAACAGCCTGGCGCTGTTGACGGAGGCCAGCGGCGGCAGCGGGAATTCGTTGGCGCGCGCGCCTTCGAAGGGGTTGCCGCCGGGCTGGATCTTGCCGCCGATGTTGCCGGCCTTGCCGGAGGTGCCGCAGATCTTCTCGAACTGGTCGAAGTGCGGTTCCAGTTCTTCATAGCTCACGCCGAAGTCCTGGATGGTCATGCCCTCGGGAATGAATTTCTTGCCGTAGCGCTCTTCGTAGTTGCTGCGGATGCGCAGGTCGCTGGGCAGCGGCCGCCAGTGGTGGCCGTTCCAGTGCACGCCCGCGCCGCCCACGCCGTCGCCGGGCAGGAAGGACGCGAGCTGCCGGTACGGCACCGCCACGTCGGCCGGCGTGTGGCGGATGGTCACGGTCTCGCGCGATAGGTTCTGGAACAGCTTGCCGCGGATGCCGTAGCTCAGCTCGTCGGTGATGCGCGGGTAGGCGAAGTCGGGCTGCGTGTCGCGGTTCTCGCCGCGCTCCAGCGCCAGCACCTTCAGGCCGGCTGCGGTGAGCTCCATGCCCATGATCGCGCCAGTCCAGCCGAAGCCGACCAGCACCGCGTCCACACTGGGCTTTTTGATGTTTGCCATGGTGTGCCGCTCCCTCAGCCCTGCGGGCCGGCGATGCTCACCGGCGGCAGGTTGTACTTGACGCCGGGCCGGTCGACCCAGTCGGCGTAGTCGGCGCGCGCGCCGGGGAAGCCGATCATCTTCCAGGCGGCGGCGTTCTTGTTGCCGCCGTGGATCGGGTCGCTGAAGTAGCCCTCCTTGGTGTTCTGCAGCAGGAAGCCGAAGAAGTCGGTCGCGCCCACGCCGTCGAGCGCGATGGTGCCGCCCTCCAGGCCCTTGAGCACCTCGTCCTGCTGCGCGGCGTCGAGCTGCGCGAAGGCCTTGCCGGAAAACTGCTTGCGGCTGTAGGCGTCCGTGGCCGCGATGCCCGCGCGGTAGACCTCGCGCGGCGGCATCTTCTTCTGGTAGCCGAAGAGCGGCGACACATCGACGAACGGGCCCTGCATGTACCAGGTGGCGGCATGGCCGAAGGCGCCTTCCATCTGGCGGTCGATGAACTCGGGCACGCCGGCCTCGATGGCGCCGGGGCCGGTGTCGTCGGAAGGAATCAGCCTTGCCACCGCCGCCTGCACGAAGGCCCATTCGGCGGCGTTGAAGTAGACCGGTGTGTAGGGAGCGCCGGGCGTGGCCGCTGCTGCGGGGCCGGGTGCCGGGGCCGATGGTGCGGGCTGTGCCAGTGTCACGCCGGTGATGCCGCCGGCACTGAAGGCCGTTGCGGCCGGCACGATGGCAATGGACCGGCGCAGGAAGCCACGCCGGTCGGGATACGACTCGTCTTTCATCGCGTTATGTGCGGCACTCGCCGCGTGTTGTTGTGCGAACCTTCATCATGGCGGCGGCCGGCGTCCCACCATGTAGGAAAGCTGCTTGCCTATGATGGAACAGGCGCGGCGCCTTTCAGAGCGCTTTCAAAAAGGCACTGCCAACCGACGACCACAACGGAGACAACATGACCACGACCAACCGCTACCCGCTCGCCGAACTCAAAGACCTGCCGCAGGACATCCGCGCCGCCATCCTCGCGGTACAGGAAAAAGCCGGCTTCGTACCCAACGTGTTTCTTGCCCTTGCACGCCGTCCGGCCGAGTGGCGCGCCTTCTTCGCGTACCACGACGCGCTGATGCTCAAGGAAGAAGGTTCGCTCACCAAGGGCGACCGCGAGATGATCGTCACCACCACCAGCGCGGCCAACCAGTGCCTCTACTGTGTGGTGGCGCACGGCGCGCTGCTGCGCATCTACGAGAAGAAGCCGCTGGTGGCCGACCAGGTGGCGGTGAACTACCGCAAGGCGGACATCACGCCGCGCCAGCGCGCGATGCTCGACTTTGCGATGAAGGTCTGCGACCGCTCGCACGAGATCGACGAGAGCGACTTCCCGCCGCTGCATGCCCACGGCTTCGACGACGAGGACATCTGGGACATCGCGGCCATCACCGCCTTCTTCGGGCTGAGCAACCGCATGGCCAGCTTCAGCGGCATGCAGCCGAACAACGAGTTCTTCCTCATGGGGCGCGTGCCCCGCGAGAAGAAATAGCGCCGCCTCAGCCCTTCGCCCGGCAGGATGCAAGGGCATCCAGCGCGGGCTTGTAGGTCGGCGTGGTCACGTCCATCACGCCGAGCACCGTGTGATAGAGGTTGTCGTGCGTGAGCGGCGCGTCGAGCCCCGCTTCCATGCACGAACGCGAGAGCTTGCGCCGCTGGTCCATGCCCTCGCTGAACCAGGTGATCATGGGCACGTGCTTCTGCGCGTCGGGCGCGAAGCTGTACGGCACGCCGTGCAGGAACAGGCCGTACTCGCCGAGCGACTCGCCGTGGTCGCTCACGTACAGCAGCGCCGGGTCGTACTGCTTCGACTGGGTCTTGAGCCAGTCGATGGTCTGGCCGAGGAAGCGGTCGGTCTGCAGGATCGAGTTGTCGTAGACGTTCATCAGCTCGGCGTGGCCGCACTCGGCCAGCGCGTTGGTCTTGCACTCGGGCAGGAAATGCTTCACGTCGGGCGCGGAGCGCTTGTAGTAGGCCGGGCCGTGGCTGCCCATCTGGTGCATGACCAGCACGATGCCCTTGGCGCGGCGCTCGGCCGGCAGCGCGGCGATGCGTTCGTCCAGGCCCTTGAGCATCACGTCGTCGAGGCACTCGTCGCCGTCGCACAGCGCCTTCTTGGTGGCAGCGTCGAGCCCGGCGAAGGCGGACGCATTCGGAATGCGCTCGCAGACGCCCTTGCAGCCGGCCTGGTTGTCGAGCCAGAAAACGGCGAGGCCGGCGGCCTGCAGGACGTCGACCAGGGTCTCGTAGTCGTCCTTGCGCGATTCGTAGCCTTCCTTGCCCAGCGGCGAGAACATGCAGGGCACGGAGGCCAGCGTGTTGGTGCCGCAGGAGCGCACCTCGCGGTAGCTCAGAACGCCACGCTTCGCCAGCTCGGGGTTGGTGTCACGGGCATAGCCGTTGAGCGAGAAGTGATCGGCCCGCGCCGTCTCGCCCACCACCACCACGAACAGCGGCGGCTTCGTCTGGCCGGCATAGCTGGCGCCCAGCGCCGTGCCGGCCGTGATCGGGATGAGCTTGCCAGTGCGCTTGAACAGGGGCTTGATGAACAGGGAGCCGGCCGAATAGAGGCTAGCGATCGGGTTCATCATGTAGCGCAGGTGCACGTTGTTGCGCATCAGCGGCGCCAGCTCGCGGTTCATGGACACCACCGCGCCCAGCGCCACGACCACCGACAGCAGCAGCAGCGCGACGTTGCGCCAGAGCTTCGACAGAAAGCGCATGGGCAGGATGCGCACGCGCCAGAGCACGAAGGCCGCGGGCAACGCCACCACCAGCACGTTGAAGGCCATGCGCCAGCTCAGCAGGTCGCGCGCTTCGTTGGGGTCGGTCTGCATCGCGTTGGCGACCATGGTCGGGTCCATGACCACGCGGTAGGCGAGCATGTAGTGCTGCACCACCGCGGCCAGCACCACCACCAAGAACCACAGCGGCTTCATCCAGCGCGACCAGGCGGTGAACGACAGGATCGCCACCGAGCCGCAGAAGGTGAGCAGGCTCATGACCAGGATGGTCGGCATGTAGGTGCTGGGGGCACCGCCGATGCGGGCCAGCTCGTTCCAGAGCGGCCAATTGGTGGTCAGGACGAGGTAGAGGCTCAGCCACACGACGACCATGGCCGCGGAGCGGGGCCGGCGCAACCACAGGTCGAAGCGCGTCCAGGGCGCCGCCGAAGATGCGGTCACGAGTGAATCGGGTTCGGGGAAGCTACCTTGTGGTTCAGGTGCCGGGTCAATACGCAAGACAGACATCCAACTAATGTAGGAACGGGGGCTGAAGATAGCCTGAATCCCCCGTTCATGCCATGTTCAGGCGCGCCTTGTACGCGATCGCAGCCGCCCGCCCGGGGCCCGCGCCGACGCCGGCGAGGTACGGGTCCGTGACATCAGGCGGATGCCCCGCTCCGCCAGGATCGACACCAGCGCGCCGAGCATCGCCGCGGCCACCACGTCCGACGGGAAATGCAGCCCCAGGTACAGGCGGCTCCAGGCCACCGTGGCGGCCACGGCCAGCGCGGCCAGCATCGGAGAACGCCACGGAAGGCACCAGAGCGAGAACGCCGCGGTGAAGGCGCCGGCGGCATGGAGGCTCGGAAAACCGGGGCGAATGCCCTGCGGCACCCACTGGATGCCCAGGCCGTAATAGGCCGGCCGGGGCATCGGAAACGCCCAGCGGATGGCCTGCACGATCAGCCACGCGGCCAGCACGCCGACCATTGCCGTGAAGAAGGCATGGCGCCAGCGCCGGTCGAACAGCGCGCCGATGGCCAGCGCCAGCGCCAGCAGCGCCGGCAGGATGTCGGAGGCGAAGCTCGCGAACTGCAGGCTCCATGCGGGCGCCGAAGGGCCTGCATTGACCAGCTCGAAAAGGGCGGCGTCAATATCCTGCATGGGCGGGTTCTGCCGGCTTGAGCGGTTGCGGGTTGAAGCGCGCGAACACCCATTCGATGGCGAAACCCACCGTCCAGCAGATCCAGGCGGTCCAGAGTGTGTGGCTCATGTAGTGGGCGCCGCGCACCTGCTGCGCCAGGCCCAGTACCAACCCGGCCACCAGCGCCACCGACAGCCAGATGGCCGCCGCGCGGGCCGACGCCCGGCGCAGCACGAAGTAGCCGCCCGCATAGGCGAACGCCGCGGAGGCGTGGCCGGCCGGGAAGCACCCGCCCGGACCGCCGTCGGGCACGCCCCAGGACCAATGCGACACGTAGCGCGCCACGCCGCCGAACTCCTTCAGGTCCCAGGGGCAACTGGTATTGCTGGAATGCTTGATGAGGCTGACGGCGATCACCGCGGCCAGGGTTGTCAGCGCCAGTTGCAACCGGTCGCCGGTGCCCAGGCGCCGAAGCACGCCTATCGGCCAGCGGATCGCGATGAAGAGCGCCGTGACGAGCGCCCAGCTCAGGTCGCGGGCGCCTTCATGCATGACGTGGACCAGAAAAGAGTTCGTCCGCCATGTGAAACCGAACGGGGAGCCGGCCAGCCGCGCCAGCGGAAGATCCCAACCGGTTGCGTCCCACGCCAGCAAGGCGGCAAGCGCAACGAGGGTCAGCACCCCCAGGCGAAAATTCGAAGCACGAGTCATGAACGAAGGCAGGGCCTGAAAACAGCCGCGAGCCTACGTTTGCGGAATGAACCCAGCCTGAAGACACATGAACGAAACCTGACTTCGGATGTGTCCGCATTTCGGCGGAGCTAGACTTCTTTTTTTGTTGAAAGGACATGGCGTGCGCATATTGCTGGTCGAAGATGACACTGCGCTGGCAGATGCCGTCTGCAGCTACCTGCTGGCCAAGGCCTTCGTGGTCGACGTGGCACCCGGCCTCGCCGAGGCGCGCGGCGCGCTGCTCTCGGTCCAGTACGCGGCGGTGCTGCTCGACCTCCACCTGGGCGACGGCGACGGGTTGTCGCTGCTTCCCCAGATACGCGCCCTGCCCGAACGCCCCATCGTCATCGTCCTGACCGCGCGCGACCAGGTCACCGACCGCATCCGCGGGCTCGACGCCGGCGCCGACGACTACCTCATCAAGCCCTACGACCCCGCCGAGCTGCTGGCCCGCCTGCGCGCGGTCGAGCGGCGGCGCAGCGCCAACAGCTCGCCGGTCCTGAAGCTGGGCACGCTGGAAATCGACCTGGCGCACGACATGGTCCGCAAGAACGGCGCCCCCATCACGCTGACCCAGAAGGAATGGGCGCTGCTGCGCGTGATGGCGACCCGGCCGGAGCGCATCCACACGCGCGAGAACCTGGCCGACGCGCTCTACGGCTTCGGCGACGAGGCCGACAGCAACACGCTCGAAGTCTTCATCAGCCGCCTGCGGCGCAAGCTCGGGCGCAGCCACATCCAGACGCTGCGCGGCCTCGGCTACCGCCTGTCGTTCTCCACGGACGACGACGAATGAGATTCGGCGCAAAGCCCGGCGCAGGCCGCGACTCCCTGGCCGGGCGGCTCACCCGCACGCTGATCGTCTGGGTCGGCGGCGTGTGGCTGATGTGCGTGCTGGCGGTGGTCTGGTACGTCGACCGGGAGATCAACCACAACTTCGACAACGAACTGGTCGAGGTGTCGCACCGCATGTTCGACATGGCGGTGCAGGAACTCGACAAGCTGCAGCACACCGGCGGCGCCGCCCCCACGGAGCCGCTGATCGCGCCCAAGCAGCTGTTCTCCGAGGACGCGGTGATGTACCAGGTGGTGGACGTGCACGAGCACGTGCTGCTGCGCTCGGCCGAGGCGCCCGTCGGCGCCTTCGACGTTCCGCTGGCCGCCGGCTTCGCCAACAACCAGAGCTGGCGCATCTACACGGTGCGCCACCCCACGCTGGGGCTGTACTTCCAGGTGGCCGACCCGCTCGACGAGCGGCGCCGCGCGCTCAACCGCACCCTGTTCGGCCTGATCATTCCGCTGGGCGCAGTGCTGCCGCTGCTCGCGCTGGTGCTGCGCAACGTGGCGCGCACCGAGCTGCGCGCGCTGCAGCAACTGGCCGGAGAAATCGCGAAACGCAACGGCGCCGACCTGCGCCCCATCACCTTGCCGGGCCTGCCGCAGGAGCTGCGCTCGGTCGGCGATCACGTCAACCGGCTGCTGGAGCGGCTTTCGCAGTCGCTCGACGTGGAGCGCGCGCTCGCGGCCAATGCCGCGCACGAGCTGCGCACGCCGCTGGCCGCCGCGCGGCTGCGCCTGCAGACCGCGCTGGAGCACGACCTGCGCCGCAACGACGTGCAGGCCGCGCTCGACGCGCTGCAGATGCTCAGCCACCGCGCCGAGAAGCTGCTGCAGCTGTCGCGCGCGGAATCCGGCGCCTCGCTGGCGCGTGCGCGGGTCGACCTGGTGCAACTGGTCGGCACCGTGGCGCAGGAGCTCTGGCAAGACCCGCACATCAACGAACGCCTGACGCTCAAGGTGCCCGACAGCGCCGCGCCGGTGGCGCTGGGCGACGTCGACGCGCTGGCCATCGCATTGCGCAACCTGGTGGAAAACGCCCTGCGCTACGGCGGCGAGCGCGTGGTGGTCGAGGTGACGGCCCCCTGCACGCTGGTGGTCCGCGACTTCGGCGCCGGCGTCGGCGCGGAGCAACTGAGCACGCTGCGGCAGCGCCATGTGCGGCACGCCTCCGACCGCGCGGGCTACGGGCTGGGCTTGTCGATCGTCGGGACCATCGTCGAGAAGCACGACGCGCGGCTCGAACTCGAATCGCCGCCGCCCGGCGCGGCGCACGGCTTCGAGGCGCGCATCGTGCTGCAGCCGGCCTGAGCTACGGCGCCCGGCCGGCTACTCGCTCACCAGCGTGCGCAGCCAGTCGGGCAGCGCCAGCGCCTTCTGCTTCGGAAAGTCGACCCAGATGGTGGTCGCGCCGCCGGCCGCGCAGATCACGTCGGGCGCTTCCTCGCGTGCCATGGTGCCCCAGCTCTCGAAGGTGGTGCGGCCCGGGTCGCTCACGTACATCTTGAGCAGCACCTTGCCGGGGTATTCGATCTGCCGGTAGAAGTTGCAGAAGGCGTTGACGATCACCATGCCCTCGCCGCTCGGCTCGGGCTCGAAGCCGATGGAATGCATCCAGTCGATGCGCGCGGTCTCGAGGTAGCGGAAGTAGGTGCCGTTGTTCAGGTGGCCCATGGCGTCCATGTCTCCCCAGCGGATGGGGATCAGGGTTTCGTACACGAGCTTCTTCTTTTCGGGGATTTCGATTCTCATCGGTGCGCCTTGATGGATGCGAGGATGCCCAGCACGAACAGCAATGCCGCGGTCCACTCGGTGGCCTGCGGCCAGCGGCCGTCCCAGACGAAGGAATAGAGCAGCGCGAACAGCGTCTCGCTCACGATCAGCTGGCCGCACAGGCTCGCGGAGAGCCGCTGGCTCGCGATGTTCCAGAGAACGGTGGCCAGCCACGACGAGCCGAAGCCGCTGACCAGCGCGAGCCAGACGAAGAGCATGCCGTCGGGCCGCGCCCGCAGCGTGGCCACATCGCTGCCCGCGGCCAGCCACAGCGCCAACGCACCCAACCCGGTCGCCACGCCGAGCCAATTCGCCCAGTCGGTCGCATTGAGTTCGGTGTGGCGCTGCAGCCAGGCTGCATTGAGCAGGCCGTAGACCGTCCAGCTCACCATCGCGCACAGCGCCAGCGCGATGCCCAGGCCGAAGCGCGCGCCGCTTGCAGCGCCCGCGCCATGCTGCGCCGACCATGCGCCCCAGATCATCAGCGCGATGCCCGCGCCGGTGAGCGCCAGCCCCGGCAGCAGCGCGGTCAGGCGAAGGCCCGCCGGCCTGCCCAGCAGCATCATCCAGACCGGGATCGTGCCGATGATGAGGCTCGGCACCTCGGTGCCCGCAGCCTCGATGCCGAAGGCCAGCAGCAGGTAGTAGCCGCTGAAGCCCAGCACGCTGAGCGCGAGAGCCGCCAGCGCCTGCCGGCCGGTGGGCCAGCGCACGGCCGCCGGCCGCGCGAACACGGCGAGCCCCGAGACGGCACCGAACACCAGGAAGCGCGCGGCGGTGATGTCGACCATGCCGAAGTGCCCCACCATGCGCGGCGCCACGAACACCAGCCCCCAGAGCGCCCCCGCGCCCAGCCCGGCCGCAATGCCGACCAAGGCCCTCGGACTCAGAGCGCGAACCCGTCGTCGGCCGCGATGACGGCGCCGTTCACGAAATGGCTCTGGCCGCTGGCCAGCAGCACGATCAGGCCGTCCAGGTCTTCGGGCTTGCCCACGCGCTTGCGCGGCAGCATGTTGACCAGCTTGGCGCCGCCTTCGGTGGTCCAGTGCTCCTCGTTGAGCTCGGTGGTGATGTAGCCGGGGCACAGCGCGTTCACGTTGATGCCGAAGCGGCCCCACTCCAGCGCCATGGCCTTGGTCATCTGCACCACGGCGGCCTTGCTCATGCAGTAGGTGCCGATCTGCGGCATGACCTTCAGCGCCGCCGCCGACGCGATGTTGATGATGCGCCCGCCGATGTAGGTGCCCGGCGCCGTGCCCGTGGCGCGCGCCAGCATGCGCTTGCCCACTTCCTGGGCGACGAAGAACGAGCCCTTGACGTTGGTGTCGAAGATGTAGTCGTAGTCGTCGGGCGTCACGTCCTGCAGGCGCTGGGTGGTGCTCACGCCCGAGTTGTTGACCAGGATGTCGATGGCCCCGACCTCGGTCTCGGCGCGCGCGACGGCGGCCTTGATGCTGCCGATGTCGGTGACGTCGAGCTCGACCACGTGGGCGTCGCCGCCCTCGCCTTCGATGCGCGCGCGCAGTTCCTTTAGCTTCTCGATGCGGCGGCTTGCCAGAACCACCGCGGCACCGGCGCGCGCCAGCGTTTTTGCAAACTGGGCGCCAAGCCCGCTGGAGGCGCCGGTGACGAAGGCAACGCGGCCCGAGAGATCGATGCTGTAAGCCATGAACTGATTCCTGTGGAGTCGCGCAGGCGACGCGAGGGAAAGCCGTGCCCGCAAGTGACGCGGGCCGCCCGCGGACGCCGCATAAAATGCCCCGCAACCCGGGATGCCCCGCGCCTCGAAAAATCATTATCGACCCAACCCACATGACCCACGACGAAATCCTCGCCCAGTTCGGCCCTCGCGAAGCCATGGAATACGACGTGGTCGTGGTCGGTGGCGGCCCGGCCGGCCTCTCGACCGCGATCCGGCTCAAGCAGCTCGCCGCGCAGCAGGAGAAAGAGATCTCGGTCGTGGTGCTCGAGAAGGGCTCGGAGCCCGGCGCGCACATCCTGTCGGGCGCCATCATGGACCCGCGCGCGCTCAACGAGCTGCTGCCCGACTGGAAGGAACTGGGCGCCCCGCTGAACCAGCCCGTCACCGACGACGCGATGGTGTTCCTGGGCGAAAAGGGCAGCCTGCGCACGCCCAACGCGTTCCTGCCGGCGTGCTTCCAGAACCACGGCAACTACATCATCAGCCTGGGTGCGTTCACCAAGTGGCTGGCGCAGCAGGCCGAGAACCTGGGCGTTGAAATCTTCCCCGGCTTCCCGGCGGCCGAAGTGCTCTACAACGAAGACGGCTCGGTGCGCGGCGTGGCCACCGGCAACATGGGCGTCGGCAAGGACGGCGAGCCCACCGAGAACTTCCAGCTCGGCATGGAGCTGCTGGGCAAGTACACCGTGTTCGCCGAAGGCGCGCGCGGCCACCTGGGCCGCCAGCTCATCGCCAAGTACAAGCTCGACGCCGGCAAGGACCCGCAGACCTACGGCCTGGGCGTGAAGGAAGTCTGGGAGATCGACCCCAAGCGCCACCAGCCCGGCTTCGTGCTGCACACCGCCGGCTGGCCCATGAAGAGCGACACCTACGGCGGCGCCTTCCTCTATCACATGGAGGACAACAAGGTCACCATGGGCTTCATCACCGGCCTGGACTACAGCAACCCCTACCTGAGCCCGTTCGAGGAAATGCAGCGCTGGAAGCTGCACCCCAACATCCGCTGGTACCTGGAAGGCGACGAGGCCAAGGGCATCAAGCCCGCCAAGCGCATCGGCTACGGCGCGCGCGCCATCACGGCCGGCGGCCTGATGTCGCTGCCCAAGACCGTGTTCCCCGGCGGCGCGCTGGTCGGCTGCGAGGCCGGCTACCTCAACGTGAGCCGCATCAAGGGCAGCCACGCCGCCATCAAGACCGGCATGCTGTGCGCCGAGGCCGCCTTCGAGGCGGTGCAGGCCGGCCGCCAGCACGACGAACTCACTGCCTACCCCGAAGCCTTCGAGAAGAGCTGGCTGCACGCGGAGCTGAAGAAGGCGCGCAACTTCAAGGCATGGTTCAAGAAGGGCCTGGGCGTGGCGACGCTCATGAACGGCATCGAACAGTGGCTGCTGAAGGGCAACATTCCGTGGACGCTGCGCCGCAACAAGGCCGACCACCTGTACCTGAAGCCCGCCTCGGAGTGCAAGCCCATCGTCTATCCCAAGCCCGACGGCAAGCTCACCTTCGACCGGCTCTCCAGCGTGTTCATCAGCAACACCAACCATGAAGAGCAGCAGCCGGCCCACCTGACGTTGAAAGACCCGACGGTGCCGGTGAACATCAACCTCGAGAAGTTCGCCGGCCCCGAAAGCCGCTACTGCCCGGCCGGCGTGTACGAGTTCGTGGGCACCGAAGACGGCAAGCAGCGCCTGCAGATCAACGCGCAGAACTGCGTGCACTGCAAGACCTGCGACATCAAGGACCCGACGCAGAACATCGTGTGGGTCACGCCTGAAGGCGGCGGCGGGCCGAACTACGTCGGCATGTAAGGCGCCTGCGCCTTTCGAAGGACGCCCTCTTCGGAGGGCTTTTTCTTTTCCTCGGAGCCCTTTGCTTCCCTGGAAGCATCGGCATCCGCTCAGTCGCGCGCGATGAACTTGCCCGCGACGAATCCGGCCACGACGGCACCGGCGATGGCGCCGGGCAGCGAGAAATTCGCGCTGGCCAGGCCAGCGAGCGCCCCCGCACACGCGCCCAGGAAGATCCAGGCCCACAAGGCGCGCCTGCGCCGGTAACGCGGCAAAGGCTTCTGCGCGAACACGCCGTTCGCGACCAGCCATGCGATGGCGATGAGCCACAAAACCACGACCGTCAGCATCCGGCGTCTCCTGTCGATGAAATCCGCGAAACCGCCAACGAGCATGCCACAGCCCGCGGCCGCGCTTATTCTTGGCGCTCAAAGGAGACAAGACCCATGCAGATCGTCATCACCGGCGGCGCCGGCTTTCTGGGCGCACGCCTCGCACGCACGCTGTTGAAGCGAGGCAGCCTTTCGCTGGCCGGCGCACCGGCCCGCACCATCGAACGCATCACGCTGGTCGACCGCGCCGCCCCGCCGGCCGACCTCGCATCCGATGCGCGCATCACCGCCGTCACCGGCGACTTGAACGCGCAGCTCACAGCCGATGCCGACGCCAGCTTCTGGCGCGAAGCCGACGCCATCTTCCACTTGGCCGCCGCCGTCAGCGGCGAATGCGAGGCCGACTTCGACCTCGGCATGCGCAGCAACTTCGCGGCCACGCATGCGCTGCTCGAAAAGGTACGCGCGCTCGGCACGAAGCCCGTGCTGGTGTTCTCCAGCTCGCTCGCCGTGTTCGGCGACTCGCCCGAGCAGCCGTTGCCCAGGGTCATCGAAGACCACACGCTGCCTACGCCCCAGACCAGCTACGGCATCCAGAAATTCATCGGTGAACAGCTGATGGCCGATTACACGCGCAAGGGTTTCGTGCGCGGGCGCAGCGTGCGGCTCATGACGGTGAGCGTGCGGCCGGGCAGGCCGAACGGCGCAGCTTCGGGTTTCTTCAGCGGCATGATCCGCGAGCCGCTGGCCGGGCTGCGCGCCGCCTGTCCGGTGCCGGACTCGACGCCTGTGGCCGTCGCGTCACCGACGCGAACCATCGAGGGCATCGTGCGCGCCGCCGAAGCAACCGACGCCGAATGGGGCCCGCGCACCGCGCTCAACCTGCCCTCGCTCGCCACCACGGTCGGCGAAATGGCGCTGGCGCTCGAGCGCGTGGCCGGCAAGGCAGCCACCGCCCTGCTCGACCGCACGCCCGACCCGGCGATCCAGCGCATCGTGAAGACGTGGCCCGGGCACTTCGAGACAGTGCGTGCGAAGGCCTTGGGGCTCTTGCCCGACGAGAGCTTCGAGGCCGTCATTCGTGACTACGTCCGTGAAAATCCCGACGCGGTAAAGCTCCCGGTTGTTGCATAGTCCGTTGCGCCTGACGCGTTCCTGACCCAACTCCCCGGAGACAACATGAAATTCGGCCCCATTGCCGCCGCCTGCCTTTCGCTCGCCCTGAGCTCGGTCGCCTTTGCACAGACGACCATGAAGATCAGCATTTCGACTGCGCAGAACTCGCACCAGGGCGTCGCCATCGACACCTTCGCCAAGGAAGTCGAGAAGCGCACGGGAGGCCGCTACAAGGTGCAGACCTTCTACAACGGCTCGCTCGGCGGCGAGCGCGAGTCGATCGAGGCGGTGCAGCTGGGTACGCAGGAACTCGCGTTCTCCTCGACCGGCCCGGTGCCCAACTTCGTGCCCGAGACCAAGATCCTCGACGTGCCCTTCCTGTTCCGCGACAAGGCCCACGCGCGTGCCGTGCTCGACGGCCCGATCGGCCAGGAGATGCTGACCAAGTTCGACGCCAAGGGCTTCAAGGCGCTGGCGTGGGCCGAGAACGGCTTTCGCCACATGACCAACAGCAAGCGCGACGTGAAGGCCCCCGAGGACCTCAAGGGCCTGAAGATGCGCACGATGGAAAACCCGGTGCACATCGCGGCCTACAAGGGCTTCGGCATCATCACCACGCCGATGGCCTTCCCGGAGGTGTTCACCGCGCTGCAGCAAGGCACGGTCGACGGCCAGGAGAACCCGCTGCCGGTCATCATCTCGGCCAAGTTCGACCAGGTTCAAAAGCACCTGTCGCTCACGGGCCACGTCTACTCGCCCTGCATCTTCGTGATGAACAAGGCGAGCTTCGACAAGCTCAGCGCGGCCGACAAGCAGGCCTTCCTCGACGCTGCCAAGGAAGGCACCAAGGCCAACCGCGCGCGCGTGGACGAAGACGACGCCAAGGGCGTGGCCGACCTGCGTGCCAAGGGCATGACGGTGATCGACAACGTCGACAAGGCCAAGTTCGTCGCCGCGCTCGCGCCGGTCAATGCCCAGTTCGAGAAAGACTTCGGCAAGGCCAATCTCGACAAGATCCGCGACTACAAGTGAAAGAAAAATTCCTGGGCATCGAGCGCTGGACCACCGGCTTCTCGATGCTGATGGCCTGCGCGATGCTGGTCGTCGCGTCGGCCCTGGGCGTGTTCCAGATCGTCACCCGTTTCGTGCTGGAGCAGCCGGCCGAATGGAGCGAGATCCTGATCCGCGTGAGCCTCATCTGGATGGTGTTCATGGGCATCCCGATGGCGTTCAGACAGGGCGCGATGGTGAGCGTGGACGTTCTCTACCGCTGGAGCCCGCCGCGCATGCGCCGCGTGCTCGACGCGGTGGTGAGCGTCGCCGCGCTGGTGCTGATGCTGATCGTGCTGTGGTGGGGCTGGGACTACGCCATGCGCGGACGCGTGCAGTCGATGGCCGGCCTCGAGAGCATCTCGATGGTGTGGTCCTACCTGGCGCTGCCCGTGGGCTCGCTGTTCTGCCTGTTCGGCATCGTCGGCAATTTTCTCGACCCCAAGCGGCTCGAACTGGAGACCGCGCAATGAGCGCCGCGCTGGGCCGCCCCAGGCAAGCGAACGGTCCCCTCGGGGGGCAGCAAGGACACGAAGTGCCGAGCGTGGGGGCTGGATCATGAGTGTGGTGATGGTTGCGACGATGGTGCTTTGCTTTGCACTGTCGGTATCGGTGGCGGTGTCCATCGGGCTGGCGTCGATCCTGGGCATCCAGGTGACGAACGCCAACATGCTGATCTCCGTGAAGGAGATGTTCAATTCGATCAACAAGTTTCCGCTGGCGGCCATTCCGTTCTTCATCCTGGCCGGCAACCTGATGGAAACCGGCGGCATCTCGCGCCGGCTGGTCGAATTTGCCAAGAGCATCGTGGGCGGCGTGCAGGGCGGCCTGCCTATGACCTGCGTGCTCACCTGCATGATCTTCGCGGCGGTGTCGGGCTCGTCGGTGGCCACCACCTTCGCGATCGGCGCCATCCTGATCCCGGCGCTCATCAAGCACGGCTACCCCACTTCCTACGCTGCGGCCCTGCAAGCCACCAGCGCGGAACTGGGCGTGATCATTCCGCCGTCGATCCCGATGATCCTGTACGGCGTGAGCGCCGAAGTGTCCATCGGCGAGCTGTTCATCGCGGGCTTCGGCCCCGGCATCCTGATCAGCCTGGCGCTCATGCTGTTCGTGTGGGTCTACTGCAAGTGGAAGGGCTGGGGCAAGACTGACGGCGAAGGCCGCATGCCCTTCGGCCGGGCCCTCTGGCAGGCCGGCTGGGCGCTGCTGATGCCGGTGATCATCCTCGGCGGCATCTACGGCGGCGTCTTCACGCCCACGGAAGCCTCGGCGGTCGCGGTGTTCTATGCGCTGGTGGTGGGCATGGTGATCTACCGCGAGATCAAGCTGAAGGACCTGTACGCCATCCTGCGCAAGTCGGTGATGTCGTCGGCGGTGATCATGTTCATCATCGCCAACGCGGGGCTGTTCGCGTTCCTCATCACCCGCGCGGGCGTGCCCGACGCCATCGGCCACTGGCTGCAGGAGGTGCTGCAGTCGCCGGCGATGTTCCTGCTGGGCGTGAACGCGGCGCTGTTCGTGATCGGCATGTTCATCGAGACCAGCGCGGCGATCATCGTGCTGGCGCCGATCCTGGCGCCGGTGGCGGTGCACTTCGGCATCGACCCGGTGCACTTCGGGCTGGTCATGGTGGTGAACCTGGCCCTGGGCATGATCACGCCGC
Organism: Variovorax sp. AB1(2024); assembly: GCF_037482385.2. Lineage (NCBI taxonomy): Bacteria > Pseudomonadati > Pseudomonadota > Betaproteobacteria > Burkholderiales > Comamonadaceae > Variovorax > Variovorax sp. AB1(2024). Next base: position 4,501,511 of record NZ_JBBHKP020000001.1, read on the forward strand.
CCTTCGGCGTGAACCTGTTCGCGGCCTGCACCGTGGCGCGAATATCGCTGGACCGCATCGTGCGGCACCTGGTGCCCTTCGTGCTGGTGATCATGGCGTGCCTGATGGTGATCACCTACGTGCCCTGGATTTCGCTGGCGCTGCGCGACCTGGTCTACGCCAGGTAGTCGCGGCGCAGGTACACGCTGGGCGGCACGCCCAGCGTGCGCCGGAACATCGCGGTGAAGGCGCTCGGGCTCTCGTAGCCGTGCGCCAGCGCCACCTCCAGGATCGACGCGCCCGCCGCCAGCCGCGGCAGGCTCAGCAGCAGCCGCGCCTGCCGGCACCACGCGCCGAAGTTCATGCCCGTCTCGCGCTGGAACAGGCGCGCGAGCGTGCGAGTGTTCATGTGCAGGCGCAGCGCCCAGTCGTCCAGCGTGGCGGGCAGCGAAGGGTCGCGCACCAGCTCCTCGCACAGCACGGCCAGGCGCGCATGGCGCGGCATCGGCACGTGCAGCGAGAGCGCGGGGGCCGCCTCGATCTCGTCGAGGATCAGCTCCATCACCCGCTCGTCGCGGCCGCCCGGCGCGTAGTCCAGCGGCAGCGCCACGGCGGTGACGATCAGCTCCCTCAGCAGCGCGCCGACATGGATCACGCGGCATTCGGCGCCCAGGTCGGCGCGCGTGCCGGGCTCGACGAACACGGTGCGCATCTTCACCTCGCCGGCCATGCGGATCTGGTGTTCCATGCCCGCCGGCACCCACACACCGCGCCCGGTCGGCACCACCCAGCTGCCGGCCGCGGCGCTCACCAGCATCACGCCCGAGATCGCGTGGATCAGCTGGCCGCGCCGGTGCGCATGCGGCGGTATGAAGGCGTCGCCGGCGGGGTCGGTGGCCAGCACCGCCACGGCGCGCGGGGTCGACTCGCCCTCTTCAGGCCGCAGGTTGATTGCTTTGTCCATTTCTCGACGATGCTTGTTGATTCGTAGCGAGAACATCTTCGCACGGCTTCCTACGATGCTTTTTCCCAAAGGAAACGAAAGAAGCGATCGAATGAACAAGCGCCGACTCGGGTTGCTCACCGGCACCCATGCCGTCAATGACCTCTACCAGGGCCTCGTGCCCGCACTGCTGCCGTTCATGGTGCTGGAGCGCGGCTACAGCTACACCGCCGTGGCGGGCCTGATGCTCGCGGCCACCGGGCTGTCGAGCGTGGTGCAGCCGCTGTTCGGCCTGTACGCAGACCGCCATCCGCGCGGTTGGCTGGTGCCCACCGGCTTCATGGTGGCGGCGCTTGGCGTGGTGCTGGCAGGCTTGAGCCACAGCTACCTTCTGACCTGGATCGCGATGGTGCTTTGCGGGCTGGGCATCGCGGCCTATCACCCGCCCGCCACCGTGGCGGCGCGCGCGGCCGGCGGCGCGTCGCAGAAGGCGATGAGCGTCTTCTCGGTGGGCGGGACCATCGGCGCGTCTTTCGCGCCGGTGCTGGCGGCCGCCGTGGTCAGCGGGGGCAGCCTGTCGCGCAGCTACCTGCTGGGCGTGCCCGCGCTGGCGATGGGCGTCGTGTGGATGGCCGCCAATGCCGGCAGCGGCGCGGCCTCCGCCGCCACGGCGGCCGCTGCGCGCAAGGCAGGCGCCGAAGTGCTGAAGCCCCACAACGACTGGCGCGCCTTCAGCCTGCTGGTCGCGACCATCATCGGCTGGTCGATCCCTTACGTGACGGTGGTGTCGATGCTGTCGCTGCGCATCACGCGCGACCTGCACGGCACCGCCTTCCAGGGCGCCGCGGCGCTGACCTCGTTCACCGCCGCGGGCGCTGTGGGCACGCTGCTCGGCGGTTGGCTGGGCGACCGCATCGGCCGCATGGGCACGATCCGCGCCGGCTACCTGCTCGCGCTGCCGTCGCTCGCGGGCCTGGTGCTCGCGCCAGATGCCGGCTGGGCGCTGGCCTGCACCGCGCTGCTCGGCATGTGCATGTTCCTGCCCTTCGCCGCGCAAGTGACGCTGGCGCAGGACTATCTGCCGCGCAATCCGGCCACGGCCAGCGGCATCACGCTGGGGCTGGCGCTGTCGGTGGGCGGACTGGTGTCGCCGCTGTTCGGCATGTTGTCCGATGCGCGCGGCCTCGGCGTCACGCTCGCGACGGTGCTGTGCGTGCTTTGCGTCGCGACGGTGCTGGCCCTGAGGCTGCGCAACCGGTCGATGCAGGCGATGCCCGCCGAGGTGGAGGGAGCGGCGGCCTGAGCCTCGCGCGGCGCGTTGGTTCACTGCCAGAATCGGCGTCGGACTCGACGCCTATAACCGACAAAGAGGGAACTGCGCCATGAACCGATCCTTGACGACCACCAGCCTGCTCGCCGGTGGACTGCTGCTGGCCACGGCCGCATTCGGCGCCACGCCGCCGGCAACGCCGGCCGCACCCGCAGCTACCGACACAGCAGCCCCCGCTCCCACGGTCGGCATCGCCGAAGTCGAGGCTGCGGTGCGCGCCTGGGCCGCGGCCTGGTCGGCCCGCGACGTGGACCGCTACCTCGCCGCCTACGCGCCCGACTTCACGCCGGCGCTCAACCAGGACCGCAAGCGCTGGGAGACCGAGCGCCGCGCGCGCATTGCGGACAAGTCGAGCATCAGCGTGGGCATCGAAGACCTCGTCATCAGCATCAACGGACAGGCCGCGAGCGCCAGGTTCAAGCAGGTCTACCGCGCCGACAAGGTGAAGGAGACGGGCCGCAAGACGCTCGAGCTGCAGCGCGTGGGCAACCAGTGGCTGATCCGCAAGGAAAGCGCGGGCGGCTGACGGCTCACAGCCCCAGCTTCGTAAGGGCCCAGGCCACGGTGCCCAACTGCACCACGTTGAGCGCCATTCCGGCAATGTGAAGCTGGCGGAACCGGCGGGCAGAGACATCCAGCGCCGGAATCGTGCCGCGCAGCAGGTCCATGCGCGGAATGATCAGCCAGCGGCGCAGCGAAAAGGCCAGGCCGGCGACGAAGGCCATGCCCGCGGCAAATGCCGGCCTGCCCGACCAGGCGTAGCAGAGCGCCGCCGCGCTGCCCGTGAGCATCGTCGCGAGGTAATACACGTTGAACAGGCCACGGATGAAGCGCGAGTCCAGCGGCGTGTCGTGCTTGAGGATCAGCAGCGGCAGCGATCCCATCATGAAAAAGCCCATCCACACGAGCAGCAGGACTGTCGCCATGAGTGCAAAGACGATGGGAAGCATGAGGTGGGCCCCTTCCGCGGTGCCGGAGCATACCGCCGGGCAAGGCAGTCGCGGTACCGGGAAATCGTGCGGGGCCAACGCCATTTCCGTAAGCGAAAAGGGTTCATGAAGATGTCACCGCTTGCAACGATGCTGCTGCCCTCGATCTCCGAAAGCTGTGGCTGCCATGTTTCCCACCAAGACCGACAAGGCGCGCGACGAACTCCAGGGCGGACAGCGCACGCTCAGCCAGCGTGAACGCGCACTGCTGCTCATGGCCGACGGGCGGCGTTCGCTGAGCGACTTCAGCCCGCTGTTCAGCACCCGCGACGAAGCCGAGCAGGCCATCCAGACGCTGGTGCAGCGCGGCTATCTGCAGACTCCGAAGGTGGCGGTTGCCCCCGGCAAGGCCGTGCCCCCTACCCCGGCGCCCGCCCAACCCGCACCGCTCCCCGCGAGCGAGCCGATCCAGATCGCCACATCGGCCGACACCTTCGACGGCAAGCGCTCCCTGGCCACCACGCGCATGTTCCTGTTCGACATCTGCGAGCGCATGTTCGTGCGCCGCGATCCCAAGTTCGCGCTGCAGATGCGCGACGCCCTGCGCGAAGCCCGCGACCGCGAAGCCATGCTGACCATCGCCGCGCTCATGCTCACGGAAATCGAGAAAGCCGCCGGCCCCGAGCGCGCCGAGTCGCTGCGCGAGCGGATCGACAAGCTGCTGCCGCCGGCTGAGTTAGTTCACTGAGATTGTTCGAGCGAGAGCCAGCCAGTCGCGAATCTTGCAGACGAGAAGCCTGGTCCGGTGTTAGGCTGAATTGAAGGCAGGCGGTCGCCAGCGGCGTCTCTTGCTCCAACGCTCTCATCCACGCACAAACGGAGAACAAGCTCATGGCCCTCACCAAGTTCGGATTCATCGTGACCGGAGACCGATTTGTCCAGCATCAGGGGACAGTGCAGTTTCAGATGAAGGTGGTGGGCGTCGCAACGGCCTCCGAGGGCATCGAGGTCGCGCAGGAGATGGTTCGCGAAGGCGTGCAGCTCATCGAACTATGCGGTGGATTCAGCCCCGTGTGGGCGGGCAAGATCATCGAGGCCATAGACTATGCCGTGCCCGTCGGCGTAGTCGCGTATGGACCGGAGTCGATCGACGCCATGCACCGCCTGTTCTCGTAGGCAAGACGGGCATTCGGCGGCAACTCAGGCTTGCTGGCTGCCGAGAAATCTTGCGACTAGGGGCCGCGTGGCTTTCCTTGTGACCCTGAATATTTTGGCTCTCATGGGGAATGACGGAGGCAACGGGCGGAGCACGATTCCCCTGCCTGGCGCCTTGCCCAGGCTTTCCTGAACGATCGCCAATCCAACACCCGCGTCTACCAGCCCGAGCACGACGGAAGGCTCCGCCGCTTCGAATCGAACGTTGGGGATGAAGCCTGCGCTCGCACACGCCCCCATCAAACTCTGCCGAGCCTCTGGGGAGTCTTTTTCGGGAAGGGCTATGAATGCCTCCCCATCCAGCTTTCGCGGATCAAAGCGCCCCTTGGCCAGCGGGTGATTCCTGGGCATCGCGACAGCAAACCCTTCATCCGCGATCTGCTCTGCGACAAGCGGACTGTTTTGCAAGGGCGGCGAGTAAGAGAATCCGACATCGATTCCGCCGAACTGCAAGGCTTCGAACTGTTGCCTAGAGCGAAGGTTCTTCAGCTCGATCCTGGCGTGCGGCGCGACCTTCAGGAAGCGCTTGATGGCCGTCTGGAGCGCTCCTACGTGAATGGCGCCCTCCACGAAACCAAGCGTCAAAGAGCCCGTCCTTCCCTCGGCCTCATCCCGGATCCGATCCTCCAGCTGCTGCGCATGTTCCATGAGGGCTTTTGCCTCATCGAGGAACTGCCGCCCCGCGTCCGTCAGCTGAAGCCGCTTCCGCTCTCTCGAGAAGAGTGCCGTACCCAGACGTTCTTCCAGCGCAATGATTTGGCGGCTCAAAGGCGATTGGGAAATGTGCAGCAGCGTTGCCGCTTTTCCAACGTTCAACGTCTCTGCGACAGCGACGAAATAGTGGAGTTTCTGGAGATCGATCATCAGACCTTCTATGTCTCATCAGATGCAAAAACAGACATGGACAATCTTATCCACCCCGCAAAGAATCATCCGAACAAACCCATTCAGCCGGTCAGCAACAGATCCACGTCGTCGATCCCTGATGGCTGAAAAATCGCGGAGCATCAATGCAACCTGGAGAGACAGTGAAAGCACAGTGCGGCCCCGGGCTGAGCGTGCCGGGATCCGTGGTGCTGCTGGCGCTCGGAATGTTCGCGATCGGCGCCGATGGATTCGTGATCGCGGGCATCCTTCCAGATCTGGCGACAGGGCTTCAGGTGTCGCTGTCCCAGGCAGGCCTGCTGGTGTCGGCGTTCGCGCTGACTTACGCGATAAGCGCCCCGATCCTGGGTGCCGTATTGGGCGGAAAATCTCTTCGGACGATCCTCATCGCGTCGATGGGCGTCTTCGCCGCTGCCAATCTTGCGGCAGCCCTGTCGGAGCAATACGCCTGGCTCTTGCTGTGGCGCCTGATCGCGGCAATGAGTGCCGCGGCTTATTCGCCGGCAGCAGTTGCGGCTGCCATCAACCTTCTGCCTCCCGAAAAACGTGCCCAGGCCAGCAGCTTCGTCTTGGGGGGACTGACGGCCGCCCTCGTCACGGCCGTCCCTCTGGGTTTGATGCTCGCAAGCGTAAGTTCGTGGCGGATGACCTTCATCCTGATTGCGACCCTGGCCGCAGCCGCGGCCGCGGCGCTCTGGTGGGTGATGCCGGCCAACTTCCAGTCCAGGAGCCTTTCGCTGGGAGAGCGCCTGTCGCCACTCCGAAACGGCAACGTGATCCGGACTCTTGCAAGTTGCTTCGTATGGATGGCAGGTGGCATTGCCTCATACACGTTCATCGTCCCGATCAGCCAGTCCGCGACCGGTTGGTCGGCAGACAAGACAAGCTTTGTCTTGTTGATCTATGGTGCGGCGGCCATTGCCGGGAATCTCATCGGTGGACGGCTCGGCGATTTCCTCAAAACACCCGTACGTGCACTGCAGTACTTTCTTTGTGTGCATCTCGCTTCTTTGCTCCTGATGAGTCTGGCCGTGTTCAGCGGCCCTCCCTTGGGGGTGTGGCTCTTCCCGGTTGCCGTCGCCATCTTTGCGGCATCCGGCTGGGCATGCACGCCCCCGCAGGCTTCTCGTCTTGTGGCTCTGAGCCCGCCACACGCCGTACAGGTGATCGCACTCAACACCATGGCCACCTACTTTGGCATGGCTGCAGGAGCTGCACTGGGAGGACTCTTCTCGGCAAGCGGCAACCTGCTTTTCATTCCCCTGGCTGGCGCGGCAGCTCAATGCATCGCCATCTGGATGCTGACCGCTCGCGAAGAAGAGACGTTCATGAAGGCTACACACGAATGACACCCCACGACAACCGACGGAGCGACCTGATGTTTGATGTTGAACTGTTGGTGCGCGAGCGCGATCGCCCGGCGGACTTCCCCGGCCTGGAGACAAAGACGAGATACCGCAAGGTATTGAATGAAGTGGTAGATGGCACCGACATCGCCCCGACTCCGATCGCGACGATTGGCCTTCCCTTTGCCACGCCGTGCGTTGCGCGCTGGGAGTACGGGCGGCTTTACGGTGTCTACACGCCGCCTTTGCATGCCGCAATGCCCACCGGCAACATCTTTGGCGGCTACCTCACAGGCCTGGTCGACCAGTGGGCCGGACTCGCTACGTATTCGGTCATACCCGACCGGCTGCAGGTGCTCACCGTCAACATGAACATGGACTTCAAGACCCCGGCCGTGATCATGGAAACCCGGCTGCAGGCCAGCGTGACGACATTGACGGAAAGAAAAGCAATTGTCCAGGTGCTCGCCTGGCAGGCTGACATCCTTCTCTTCGAGGCGATGGTGGTCGAAGTCCTGGCGCCTTGGCGCGTCAAGCCCCCGGCTGAGGTCGCGCGCTGACCGGAACCGCAGAGCCTTCCTCGATCGGTCGCACCAGCAGCGTGCCTTGTGCGCGGGGCGCCGGGTGCTCCCCGCAGCGAAATAAAGGAGGAGCCCGAAGGGCGGGGGACATTCGCGGAGGGGAGCACCCGGTGGCCTGCGCACACGCCCTGAACACAGCTCTCCCTTCCGTATCAACTACACTCGGCGGGGTCAGGAGAGAGCCCCGCCAGCCGGGGCCGCCGAAGGCGCAGGGGTTTCCCGAACGCTCAGGCAAAAGGACTGACAAGGCGCCGGCGAACACCGGCGTTTCCTTGCTGGAGAGAGGCCGCCGTACCGCAAACGGCGCAGCGGCCCACCGAAGGAGCAAACCCCGATCGTGGGGCGAATCTCTCAGGTAAAGCGGACAGCAGGGGTGGCCCATGGCTTGCGTCATGGATTTTGTCTGCCCCTTTGGAGTGCCCCGTGGCCGCTTCCTCCGCACCCGCTACCGAACTTCTCAAGACGCCGCTGCACGACCTTCACGTGGAGCTCGGCGCCCGCATGGTGCCCTTCGCCGGCTATTCCATGCCGGTGCAGTACCCCGCCGGCCTCATGGCCGAACACAAGCACACGCGCGATGCGGCCGGCCTGTTCGACATCTCCCACATGGGCCAGCTTCGCCTCGTCGGCCCCGACGCCGCGGCCGCCTTCGAAACCCTGATGCCCGTCGACGTGATCGACCTGCCCGCCGGCAAGCAGCGCTACGGCCTGCTGCTGAACGACGAAGGCGGCATCCTCGACGACCTGATGTTCTTCAACGAAGGCCACGGCTCGCTCTTCGTGATAGTCAACGGCGCCTGCAAGGTGGCCGACATCGCCCACATCCAGCAGAAGATCGGCTCCCGCTGCGAAGTGCAGCCCTTGCCCGACCACGCCCTGCTCGCGCTGCAGGGCCCCAAGGCCGCCGCCACGCTGGCGCGGCTGTCGCCCGGCATCGAGCGCTTCGTGTTCATGACGGGCGGCGCGGTTCAGATCGGCGGCATTCCCGCCTTCGTCACCCGCAGCGGCTACACCGGCGAAGACGGCTTCGAGATCTCGGTGGCCGCGAAGGACGCCGAGCCGCTGGCCCGCCTGCTGCTGGCCCAGCCCGAGGTCAAGCCCATCGGCCTGGGCGCGCGCAATTCGCTGCGGCTCGAAGCCGGCCTGTGCCTGTACGGCAACGACATCGACACCACCACCACGCCGGTCGAGGCTTCGCTCAACTGGGCGATGCAGAAGGTGCGCCGCGCGGGCGGCGCGCGCGAAGGCGGCTTCCCCGGCGCCGCGAAGATCCTCGCGCAGCTCGCCGCCGCCACGGCGGGCACCGCCGGCCACACCGACCACGACACGCTGAAGCGCAAGCGCGTCGGCCTCGTGGCGCTGGAGCGCATTCCGGTGCGCGACGGCACGGTGCTGCAGTCATTCGAAGGCCAGGACATCGGCATCGTCACCAGCGGGCTGCTCGGCCCCACGGCCGACCGCTGCATCGCCATGGGCTACGTGGCCACCGCCTTCGCCGAGCCCGGCACCCGCGTGCAGGCCATCGTGCGCGGCAAGCCGGTGCCGATGGAAGTCTCGACCATGCCTTTCGTGCCGACCCGCTATTACCGCGGCTGAACGCGGCAGACCCGGCTAGGCTCTGCACCCCGATTCATTTTTTCCACGAGGAGTTTTCTCACCATGAGCATCAAGTACACCAAGGACCACGAATGGGTGTCGGCCGAAGGCGACGCAGCCACCGTCGGCATCACCCTGCACGCGCAGGACGCGCTGGGCGACGTGGTGTTCGTCGACCTGCCCGAAGTCGGCAAGACCTTCGCGCAGGGCGAAGTTGCCGGCGTCGTCGAGTCGGTCAAGGCCGCAGCCGACGTTTTCATGCCCGTGTCGGGCGAGATCACCGAAGTGAACGAAGCCCTGCGCGCCGACCCGTCGCTGGCCAACAGCGACCCGCTGGCCGCCGGCTGGTTCTTCAAGGTCAAGCTGAGCGAGCCCGCGCAGCTCGACGCCCTGCTGGACGCCGCCACCTACGACAAGTTCGCGGCCGAGTCCTGATCGCCTGATTTTTCTTCCGAGCCCCCTTCTTCCCGAGCCCCCACCGCCATGCCGATTCCCGCCCTTCCCTCTTTGCAAGAACTAGAGAATGCCGAAGAATTTCTCGCCCGCCACATCGGCATCGATGCGGCGGACGAGGCGCGCATGCTGCCGGTGATCGGCTCGGAAACGCGCTCGGAGCTCATCGACGGCATCGTGCCCGCGGCCATCCGCCGGGCGCGGCCGATGCGGCTGCCGGCCCCCGTGACCGAAGCCGACGCGCTGGCCGAGCTGAAGGCGATGGCCTCGAAGAACAAGGTGTTCAGGAACTTCATCGGCCAGGGCTACTACGGCACGCACACGCCGGGCGTCATCCTGCGCAACATCCTCGAGAACCCCGCCTGGTACACCGCCTACACGCCCTACCAGGCAGAGATCTCGCAGGGCCGCATGGAAGCCCTGCTCAATTTCCAGACGATGGTGTGCGACCTCACGGGCATGGCCATCGCCAACGCGTCGATGCTCGACGAAGCCACGGCCGCCGCCGAAGCCATGACGCTCGCCAAGCGCAGCGTTAAAGCCAAGAGCAACGTGTTCCTGGTGTCGGGCGACTGCCATCCGCAGACCATCGAAGTCATCAAGACGCGCGCCGCGCCGCTGGGCATCGAGGTGAAGGTGAGCACGGTGTCGGAAACGCTGCCGCACCTGATGGCGAGCGGCGCCTTCTTCGGCGTGCTCGCGCAGTACCCGGCCACCACCGGCCACGTGCACGACCTGCGCCCGCTCGCGGGCCACGCGCACCAGTGCGACGCCGCCTTCATCGTGGCGGCCGACCTGCTGGCGCTGACGCTGCTGGTCGCGCCCGGCGAGTTCGACGCCGACATCGTCTGCGGCACCACGCAGCGCTTCGGCATGCCGCTGTGCAACGGCGGCCCGCACGCCGCCTACTTGGCCTGCCGCGACGAGTTCAAGCGCTCGCTGCCGGGCCGCCTGGTGGGCGTGAGCGTCGACACGCACGGCCAGCCCGCCTACCGCCTCGCGCTGCAGACGCGCGAGCAGCACATCCGCCGCGAGAAGGCCACCTCCAACATCTGCACCGCGCAGGTGCTGCCGGCCGTGGTGGCCAGCATGTATGCCGTGTACCACGGGCCCGACGGCCTCACGCGCATCGCGCAGCGCGTGGCGGCGCTCACCGCCATCCTGTCGGCGGGCCTGTCGCAGATGGGCCGCGAGCCGGTCAACACCACCGCCTTCGATTCGCTGACCATCCGCACCGGCGACGACACGCCGGCCATCATCGAGCGCGCGCAAGCCGCCGGCGTCAACCTGCGCCAGCGCCTGCAGCAGCACCTGGGCATCTCGCTCGACGAGACCACCACGCGTGCCGACGTCGAGACGCTGTGGGCCCTGTTCGCGCCCGCCGGCAAGCCGCTGCCGCGCTTCGACGACCTGGCCGCGAACACCACGCCGCTGATCCCCGAAGACCTGCGCCGCGCGAGCGCCTTCCTCACGCACCCGGTGTTCAACACCCACAAGAGCGAGACCGCCATGCTGCGCTACATCCGCAGCCTGTCGGACAAGGACCTGGCGCTCGACCGCAGCATGATCCCGCTGGGCAGCTGCACCATGAAGCTCAACGCGACCAGCGAGATGATCCCCATCACCTGGCCCGAGTTCGCCAACATCCATCCCTTCGCGCCGGCCGACCAGCAGCTCGGCTACGCCCAGCTCGATGCGCAGCTGCGCGCCTGGCTGTGCGAGGCCACCGGCTACGCGGGCATCAGCCTGCAGCCCAATGCGGGTTCGCAGGGCGAGTACGCGGGCCTGCTGGCCATCAAGTCCTTCCATGAAGCCAAGGGCCAGGGGCATCGCAACATCTGCCTGATTCCATCTTCCGCGCACGGCACCAACCCCGCGAGCGCGCAGATGGTGGGCCTGCAGGTGGTGGTGACGGCCTGCGACGCGCAGGGCAATGTCGACATGGACGACCTGAAGCGCGCCTGCGAAAAGCACAGCGCCAACCTGGCGGCGGTGATGATCACCTACCCCAGCACGCACGGCGTGTTCGAAACCCGCGTGAAGGAACTCTGCGAGCTGGTGCATGCGCACGGCGGCCGGGTGTACGTGGACGGCGCCAACATGAACGCGCTGGTCGGCGTGGCTGCGCCGGGCGAGTTCGGCGGCGACGTGAGCCACCTGAACCTGCACAAGACCTTCTGCATTCCGCATGGCGGCGGCGGCCCGGGCGTGGGTCCGGTCTGCGTGGTCGAAGACCTGGTGCCTTACCTGCCGGGCCATGCGACGGCCGGCGTGCCCTCGCACGGCGTGGGTGCCGTGTCGGCGGCCCCGCTGGGCAACGCGGCCGTGCTGCCGATCAGCTGGATGTACTGCCGCATGATGGGCGCCAAGGGTCTGCAGGCCGCGACCGAGACGGCCATCCTGAGCGCCAACTACATCAGCGCGCGCCTGAAGGACCATTACCCCACGCTGTACGCCAGCCCCAACGGCCATGTCGCGCACGAGTGCATCCTCGACCTGCGCCCGCTCAAGGACACCAGCGGCGTCACCGCCGAGGACGTGGCCAAGCGCCTGATCGACTACGGCTTCCACGCGCCCACGCTGAGCTTCCCCGTGCCCGGCACGCTGATGGTGGAGCCCACCGAGAGCGAGCCGCTGGCCGAGCTCGACCGCTTCATCGACGCGATGATCGCCATCCGCGGCGAAATCCGCCGCATCGAGGAAGGCGTCTGGCCGAAGGAGGACAACCCGCTCAAGCACGCGCCGCACACCGCAGCGAGCCTGCTGGGCACCGAGTGGAGCCACCCGTACTCTCGCGAACTTGGCGCGTTCCCGCTGGCCACGCTCAAGAACGCCAAGTACTGGCCGCCGATCGGCCGCGTCGACAACGTCTACGGCGACCGCAACCTGTTCTGCAGCTGCGTGCCCGTGGGCGACTACCAGGAAACCGAAGAGGCCTGAGTCCAGGTGCCCAGGCCGGCCTGGGCTACTGCGACTTCTTCTTCGCGAGGTCCGCGGTCGCGATCTGCTGGCGCAGCGCGCGCAGGCTGGCCTTCATCTTGCGCTCGTTCTCCGGGCCCATGCGCACCATGATCTTCTGGCCGGCGCTCGCCTTCTCCAGCGCCTGGTCGACGTACTCGTAGCGCACCCACGGGCGCTGCGAAGGCACGTCGCCCTTCACCTCGACCAGCCGCACCTGCACCGGACCCTTGGGCTCGGGCGCCTGCAACAGGTTGTCGATCACCGCGATGAGCCGGTCGTTGAAATAGCGCCCCGGGTAGCCCAGCTCTTCATAGGCCTGCTGGAACAGCGGATAGAGCCTGGCGTACACCGCCGCGGCCTTGGCCGGATCGACCGACTGCACCAGCATCACGAAGCCGTTGTAGCGCGCCGCGTTGTTGGCGGAAATGGTCTGCGCCTCGCCCTGCCCTTCGGTGATGAAGCGCTGGCCCGTGGGCTGCACCGGCCATGCGCTGGCGGGCGCCTGCTCACGCGCCAGGTTGTCCACCGTGGCCACGAAGCGCCGCACGATGCCGTCGGAACGCAGGAAGGCTTCGGCGTTCTTCGCGCCCAGCAGCTCGGCCAGCGCCTTCATCACGCGCGAATCGGAATCGGCGAGCTTGGGCAGCGCGGCGTCAGGCGGCGCGAGCGCATCGACCGGGTTCTGCGGGCCGGTGGGCTCGGCCTTTGCGGGCGGTGGCGGCGGCGGTGCGTCGGCCGGCGCGGCGGCCACGGGCGCGGGCTCCGGCGGCTTTTGCTGTTGCTGGTACCAGCGCCAGCCGAAGAAGGCGGCGGCCAGCAGCACCAGCACGATGACGATGATCGTGCCAACGGGCGTCTCGCGGCGGGGGCGGAATTCGGGTGCGTCGCGCGTGTCGCGGATATCGCTTTCGGGCATGGGTCGGTTTCCTTTGGCTGGCGTGGAAGGCACAGGGAGACGAAGGCTATGGTGCACCAATAAGGGCACCGCAGCGTCCGCATCGCTCCCCGTCGTCGTAACGCCCTGTGACGTGCCGGCCCGGCGGAAGTTCAGTCAGCCTGCGAGCCGCACCACATGCGCCTGCCGCGGGTCGACCTTGCCGGCGTGCAGGTCGGCGATCACCGCCTGCGCATGCGCGAAGCCCTCGCCCTGCGCCAGCGCCATCCAGACGTTGCCGGGGCGGCTGATCTCGGCGATGAAGCGGCCCTGCGCCTCGTTGAAACGGCGGTTGACCTCCTGCGGGCCCCAGTCGGCATTGCGCTTGCGGATCTGCACCGGCGCAAAGTAGAGCTGCGGCGCGGGGCCGGGCAACATCGTGGTGTCGCCGAGGAACTCGGTCTTCTGCGCGGACCCCGCATAGCAGTCGTAGACCAGCGATTCGCTGAAGTGGTGGTGCACGGTCGCGCGCAGTTCGTCGTTGCCGGAGAAGTCGACATACAGCGTGGGCACGTCGGCGGGCAGCGTGGCGATCTCTTCATAGGCCAGCGTGCGGTCGTAGCAGCCCAGGCCCTCCACGAAGGCGCGATTGCCGTTGGACGTGGCGGCAATCAGCTCGAGCCCTTCGCGCTTGCCCAGGCAGAAGGCCGTGCCGAACGCGGTCTTGCTCGACGCGCTCGACACCACCACCTGCTTCGCGCCGAAGAAGCCGTTGTCCTCCAGGAAGTCGGCCAGCATGAACGATGTGATGAACAGCGGACGCACCAGCATCTGGTAGTCCTCCAGCGCGGCGACGTAGCCCGCGTCGTTGCTGCAGCGCATGTACTGGTTGTAGGCCGACACCAGTTCGCTGCGGTGCGAGGCGCCGTCGTAGAAGCCGCGCGGCGTCACGCGTACCGGCTGCATGCGCAGGTGGCTCGCGATCGGGAAGTAGCCGTAGAAGCGCTCGCCCACCGCCACGCCCTCCACGTTCGAGGCCGCCACATCGGCGAAGCCCCAGGCCGGCATGTGGCCCCAGTCGGCGTCGCCGGTCGGAAAGAAATGCCAGTACTTCATGACCGCGTCGCCGAAGGCCGCGTAGGTGATGTTGTTGGTGGTCAGCGAGAAGCGGCCGATCTTCATCAGCACCTCGCCGGGTTGCAATGCGCCGGTGTCCTCCGTGGTCATGACACGGGTAGTGCCGAGTGCGTTCTTGCGCGTCTGGAGGCGGGTTAAAGTGAATGCGTTGTTCATTCGCAAACTGTATGGCGGCCCGCTTCGCGGCGGGTTCGGAAACCCGTCGATGCCGGACGCACCCCGCTCCAAGCCCCTGAAACGCCCCACGCAGGCACGCAGCAAGTTCACCGTGCAGGCGATCTACGACGCCTTTGTTCGGATTTGGAACGCGCACGGCTGGGAAGGCGTGACCACGCGCGCGGTGGCGCTCGAAACCGGCATCGCGGTCGGCACGCTGTACGACTACTTTCCCGACAAGGAGGCCCTGCTCTCGGGCTATGTGCGCCACTGCATCGAGGCGCTGCTCGCGCGGCTCGATGCGGATGTGATCGTGCCCGCGGACATCGGCTGGCGCGAAAGGATGCAGCGCCTGGTGCGCATCACCTGCGACACCCGGCTCGAAGGGCTGCCCGCCTTCGACCACGAAATGCTGATGCTCGAACACCGCGTGGCCGAACCCAAGCACCACCGCCGCGTGTACGACGAACTCGCGGCGCGCTGGCTGCGGGCCTTCGCAACCTGCACGGACCTGGAGCCGCAGCCCTCGCCCGCCACCATCCACGCCCTGCTGACCGCCTGCTGGGGCGCGCGCCGCTACCGGCTGCTGTTGCAGCCCGACGCGGCCGGCGACAACGGCGCCTGGCTCGCGGAGATGGAAGCGATGGTCATGGCGCGTCTGGCGATGCGCTGAGCGACTGCAGCCACGCCAGCGTGGCCTGCAGCTCGGCGGGCCGAATCTCGTGCGCGCCCGGGAAGTCGCCGCCCGAGAGCGTCAGCGGCAATGTGCGCGCCAGTTCGCGTGTCACTTCCGCCGCGCTCGGCGGAATCACGTTGTCGGAACTGCCGTGGCTCACCCACAGCGCCTTGCCCTCGAATGCATCGGCGGGCGCCACGTGCGGCACCACCTGCGACAGCAGCCGGCTGTGCCACACCATCGCGGCGCGCACGCTCTCGGGCTTGGTCAGCAGCAGCGACAGCGCCATGATCCCGCCCTGGCTGAAGCCGCCGACGATCACCCGCTCCGGCGGCACGCCCAGCTGCTGGCCGGCCGAGGCGATCATCTCGCCGACGAGGAAGCGGCTCTCGCGCTCCTGCTCTTCGTTGATCAGGCGCTCGCCGTTCGGCAGGAACTGGAACTCGAACCACGCATAGGCATCGGGCGACAGCACATACGGCGCGCGCAGGCTCAGCACATGAAAGTGCGGCGGCATCATGCGCGCGAGGCCGAACAGGTCCTGCTCGTTGCTGCCGACGCCGTGCATCAGCACCAGCAGCCAGGGTTCGGCGGTGCCCGGCCGGGCCGAGTGTTCGAGGAATTTGAGGGGCAGGTGAAGTTGGGTCATGAGGGTGGAAGCAGTGGGAGCCGTGCTTATCGGATTGCCTGGAAGCCGCGTGCCAGCTCGCGCGTGAGTTCGGCCGCCGGCACCTCGCGGCAGCCGGTCGCGTTCTGGCCCGACCACAGCGGCGAAAAATCGCCGCTGCCCTTTGCCTCGGCCTTGGCACGAAGCGGCGCGATGCCCGAGGTGGCCAGCGGGAACTCCGGCGCCGCCGCGCCGATGGGGCCCAGGTCGCGCATCACGCGGTTCACGATGCCGCGCGCGGGCCGGCCGGTGAAGAGATTCGTCAGCGCCGTGTGGCGCGCGGCTTCGCTCTTGAGCGCGGCGCGGTGCAGCGCGCTGGTGGTCGCCTCGGGGGTCAGCATGTAGGCGGTGCCGATCTGCACGCCCGCCGCGCCCAGCGCCATCGCGGCAGCCACAACATTCGCATCGGCGATGCCCCCGGCCGCGATCACCGGCAGCTTGACGGCATGCACCAGCTGCGGCAGCAGCGCGAAGGTGCCGAGCTGCCTGGTCAGGTCATGGGACAGGAAGTGGCCGCGGTGCCCGCCGGCCTCCAGGCCCTGGGCGATGACCGCGTCGACGCCGCGCGCCTCGAGCCACAGCGCCTCGTCGAGCGTGGTGGCCGAAGCCAGCACCCTGGCGCCCCAGCCGCGCACCCGCACCAGCAGCGCCTCGGACGGCAGGCCGAAATGAAAGCTCACCACCGGCGGGCGGAACTCGGCGATCAGGTCGGCCACGTCCGCGCTGAAAGGGTTGCGCCCCGGGCCGGCGGGAATGCTCGCGGCGTCGATGCCGTGCTCCGCGTAGTACGGTGCCAGGGCGGCGCGCCATGCGGCTTCGCGCTCCGCGCTCGGTTCCGGCGGGGTGTGGCAGAAGAAGTTGACGTTGAAGGGCTTGTCCGTGCCCGCGCGGATGGCCGTGAGCTCGCTGCGCATGACCTCGGGGCTCAGCATGGCGCCAGGCAGCGAGCCGAGTCCGCCCGCATTGCTGACCGCGATCGCCATCGCGCTGCCTTGCACGCCGGCCATGGGCGCCTGGATGAGAGGAAGTTCGGTGCCGAGGATCTGCTGCAGCGTCGTCATTCGAAATGCGTCCTGGAATGTCGGGAAGCGGCCATTGTCCTGTCTGCGGGGAAGTGACGGCGGCGGCGGGGTCATCGGCATGCGGCTTCGGCACAATCGCGGGCATGCACATCCCCAGTTCCGACAGGCCGCGCGCCGCCCTGGCCAAGGCGGCCGTCGTTGCCGCGCTCATCGCGCTGGCCGGCTGCTCCCAGGAAGACAACAGCAACACCGCGGCCGACGTTCCGGCCGCCACCGAGGAAGCCCTGGCGCCAGCCGCCGAACTCGCCGCCCCTGCCTTTTCGGCGACGCTCAAGCGCGGCGACCTCATGCCGCTGGTGTTTCCCGGCTGGGAAGACAAGGACAAGGGCCGCGTCGGCACCGTGACGCTGCCCGACATCGGCAACGACGGCAAGCCCGTGCCCGACAGCGAAGGCGAGCAGCAGGCCGACGTGTCGCCGCGCGAGGTGGTGCGCCTGGACGACACCCACGCCGTGATGCTGACCGAGACCGTGCCCCTGGACGACCAGGGCCAGCCCATGGACGCCCACGTCGCCGGCGCCTGGATCGGCGCCTACTTCTTCGAGCAGGGCAACGACGGCTGGGCGCTGTCCAAGCGCAACGACGCCGTGGACTACCAGGGCTTCATGGGCAGCATCGGCAAGACCGCCGTCGAGCGCATCGCGCCGCAGCGCTTCGTGCTCACCGCCACCAGCGGCAGCTGCTGGCAGGGCTACTGCGGCAGCTGGCTGTCGGTGTACGAACTGGGCGCGAGCGAAGTGCGGGAAATGGTGAGCGGCATTCCGATGTCGGCGAGCAACGGCGGCGCCGACGGTGCCTGCGAGCAGGTGCTGGCCAACGAACGCCCCGAGACACCGCCGCGCGGCAGCTGCTTCGAGGTCGAAGGCTCGGCGCAGTTCGCGCTGGGCACCGACGACGAGCCCGGCGAGATGCGCCTGGTGTTCAGCGGCACGCGCACCTCCGGCGCGGGCGCGCGCGCCGAGTCGGTCGACAGCACCGTGGTGTACGCCTACCGCAAGGGCAGCTACGTGCCGGGCAGCGGGCGCAACCCGGTGCCTTCTTTCTGAGCGAGGCGCGGGCTGGTCCGCCGCGGCCCGCCTCGCGCTATTCCTCGCTGGTCCACTCCACCTGCACGCCCAGGCTGCGCAGGTTTTCCACGAAGCGCGGGTGCGCGCGGCGGATGGGCGTGGCGTTGCGGATTTCCGAGCGGCCTTCGATGCTCGCCGCCACCATGAACAGCGCGATCGCCACGCGAATGATGTAGGGGCTCTCGACCACCGCGGGCGTCAGCGGATTGCCGCCGAAAGTGATGAGCCGGTGCGGGTCCGACGAGAACACGTGCGCGCCGAACTTCGACAGCTCGCCGGTCCAGCCCAGCGCGCCGTCGTACACCTTGTTCCAGAACATCGCGTTGCCCTGCGCGCGCACGCCCAGCGCAATGAAGATCGGCAGCAGGTCGACCGGAAAGTACGGCCACGGTGCCGCTTCCACCTTGGTCAGCACGTTGCTGGTGAACGGCGTCTGCACCTTCAGCGGGCCGCTGCGCAGCGCACGCGACCAGCCGTCTTCATGCACGATCTGCACGCCGAACTTGGCGAAGGTGCGGTCCAGCAGCGGAAAGTTTTCAGGCGCGCTGTTGCGCACCACCACGTCGCCGCCGGTGATGGCGCCGAGCGCGAGGAAGGTGGTGATTTCGTGGAAGTCTTCGTCGAAGCGGAACTCCCCGCCTTTGAGTGCGCCGCCACCGTGCACCGTGAGCCGCGAAGTGCCCATGCCGTCGATGCGCACGCCGATCATGGCCATGAAGCGGCAGAACTCCTGCACGTGCGGCTCCGACGCGGCGTTGGTCAGCGTCGAAGTGCCGCCCGCGGCGGCCGCGCACAGCACGAAGTTCTCGGTGGTCGTGACCGAGGCGTAGTCCAGCCAGTGGTCGGTGGGCGTCAGCCGGCTCTTGCTGTAGACCAGCAGCGAGCCTTCGGTGCGCTCCACCTCGCCGCCGAAGCGCTGGAACACCTCCACATGCGGATCGATCTCGCGCACGCCCAGCGTGCAGCCCTTGACGTTGTCCTCCAGCCGCGCCACGCCGAAGCGCGCGAGCAGCGGCGGCACCAGCATGATCGACGAGCGCATTTCCTCCGGCAGGCGGTGCAGCGCGGCGTCGAACGTGGTCTCGCGGTGATGCAGCTCGAGCGTGCCCGTCTCGTGGTCCATGTGCACGTCGCTGCCCAGGGTGCGGAAGATCTCCAGGATCTTGCGCACGTCCGTGATGTCGGGCACCCCATGCAGCCGCAGCGGCTCCCAGGTGAGCAAGGTGGCACAAAGCACCGGCAGTACGGCGTTCTTGTTGGCGGAGGGGGTGATGCGGCCACGCAGCGGCGTACCGCCGTGCACGATGAGGTTGGACATGAAGAGGAAGAAGCGGGGGAGCGGGAGGCGGTGGGAAATGGCGCGTAAACAATTCGCGCCCGAAGGCGAGCACTTTACCGTCTGAAAGCGGCATGAACGGCGATGAAGTTGTAAGAACTTCAAAGCAGGAGCCACTGAATTGACAATTCTTTCGCATTACATCCACCTGATTGCCCAGCCGGCTCGCGACGAACTTGTTACTCCCGCCCCACCGCCCTGCCCGGCTAGATTGGCTGCCTCTCCCTTCGAAAGGCCCAACCAGATGACCCACGCATACACCGGCGGCTGCGCTTGCGGCGCCATACGCTACGAGATCGCGTCCGAGCCCGTCTTCCAGAACCACTGCCAGTGCCGCGACTGCCAGCGCAAGAGCGGCACTGGCCACGGCTCATACCTCACCTTTGCGCGCGCCGGCGTGAAGCACAGCGGCAACGCCACG
Source organism: Variovorax sp. AB1(2024) (assembly GCF_037482385.2). Lineage (NCBI taxonomy): Bacteria > Pseudomonadati > Pseudomonadota > Betaproteobacteria > Burkholderiales > Comamonadaceae > Variovorax > Variovorax sp. AB1(2024). The sequence continues at coordinate 4,521,145 of NZ_JBBHKP020000001.1, forward strand.
CTGTGGGACATGGTCGGCGACAGCGGCAACGTCAAGACCCGTGCGTTCTGCCCGGCCTGCGGCTCGCCCGTGTACATGACCTTTGCGGCCATGCCGGAGATCTTCACGGTGCATGCGGCGAGCCTGGATGATCCGGGGCGGTACAAGCCGCAGGTCGTCACGTATGCCGTGCGGGGGTATGAATGGGACTTTCTGGATCCGGGGCTGCAGAAGTTCGAGAAGATGCCGCCGATGTGAGTGAGTCCCGGATGACGGTGCCGGACCGGCTCCGCCGTCAGCCTGCCGAGGCGCGCGAGCGATAGAGCGCGGCATGCGCCATCGTGTATTCACTCAACGGCCCCGCCTTCACATCCGCCGCGCGAAAGTGCTCCGGCGCCTTGACATACGCCTGCACCGAAAGCGCCAAGCGCGATTCGCCGTCGACCCTTTCGACCGCAATCGAAACGCGGCGATAGCCGTCAGCCTCTGTCACTCTTTCAAGCACGTCCATCGCATCCAGCGCCGCTTGATCGACTTCGAAGACTTGCCCCGCCACCCGCTCGCCCTCGCCTGCCGAAAACACGAGCCACGGAGAGAAGCGCTCCCCGACCAGGTACAGCGGATAGCGCTCCACGGTGACAAACTCCCCCGCCACACGCTTGCCGCGATTTGTCGTGAAGTTGGGGAAACCCTCTTTCAGGGTGCCGAAGACGAAGACAAGGTCGGTCATGAGTGAGAAATCGAGGGAGTCGCTTGCAAGCCGCATGCTTCACGCAGCCGCCGATGCGCATCGCCATCCCATGCGATCGGCTGCTGGTTCTTCGCGCGCAGGTAGTGGTGCGTGAACACGGCGAGGTAGGCCTCCAGCGTCTGCTCCACGGCATGCTCGCCCGCCAGGCTCATGCACATCGCGGCCACCTCGCTGGTGCAGAAATGATCCTCGCGGCCGGAGTTGCGCAGCTTGTATTGCGTGATCTGCTCCGGCTGCAGGCTCAGCACCGGCAGCTGGTCGAGGTACGGGCTCCTGCGGAACATCTTTCGCGCCTCGGCCCAGGTGGCGTCGAAAAGTATGAAGAGCGGGCGCTTGCGGCCGTCGGCATGGGCTGGCCGCACAGCGGTGACCACGCGCTCCGGCGCGGCGTACTGGCCCGGGAACACCACATAAGGCTGCCACTGCGGATCGGCCAGCAGGGCCAGCAGAGCGGGATCGACCTCGATGCGCGCCCAGCCGAAGGCGAAGGTGTCGGCCACCACGTCGGCGATCAGCCACCCGGTGTTGGTCGGCTTGAGCGGCTCGATGTCGGCCATGAGCAGGCACACGCCCGCGCGCGTGGGCACTGACGGGCGCAAGGCGCACATGCAATGGCTGGGCCTCAGCCGGCAGCCCGCGCAACGCTCGCTCTTGAAGCCGCCGTTGGCTAGAAAGGGCTCGGTGCTTCGCGCCAGGCGCGCGGCGCGAAGAAGGGAAACGGCGTGAGGCATGCGTCGATTCTCGACGCTGTGGCCGCCTATCTTGGTGCCAGCAGCTTCCCGCTCGCGGCAAGGCGGATAGTCCGGAACAGCAAGACGGCGATCAGACCGCTCAGGAAGGCGAGCAGCGCAACGGCCAAGCCGGTCATCGCGGGATGCCGCACGTGCTCCGCATAGCGCAGCGCGGCATTGCAGAGCGCGGCTATCGGGAAGCTCAATGCCCACCACCCGGCGGCGAAGGCAATGCTCCGCTTGAAGATCTTGAAGGCCAGCGAGAAGAACACGAACAGGCCGAAATAGAAGAGCATCGCGGCAAAGGCGTCGACCCGCTGGAAGAAGTTGGTGTAGGCAAGGAAGCCGACTTCGAACGGCGCGATCAGAATCATCAACGACGGCACCATCTCGTTCGCGAGCTTTTCTTGATGGTGGATCAGCCTGGACATGATCATCGTGAAGAAGACCAGCGCGACCATCGTGCCCACGGCCATCGAGAACAGGTTGAGTTCCCTCGCCCAGCCCATCGGCATGGTACCGCCCGCTACCGTGATGTCGAGCGTTGCCACGCCCGGAATCAGCCACGCCGGCACCGAATGGCCCGCGTCGACCTTGCCCCGCAGAAGCCGGCTGACGATGGTGAATGACAGCGTAATGGTCGCCGCCGCGCCGATGCTCCAGAGAATCTCCGACGCCCGGTTGCTGAGCGGCGCCACGACCGACGAGATCAGCAGGATCGCAATGGTCACCGTGCCGAAGAAATTGCCGGCAATCGGATGCAGGAACTCACCCCGCACGGCGGACGGATGCAGCACCGCCTTTGCGGCATAGGCGATGCAGAGCACCACGAAGATCGCGACGGCGATGCTGCTGATCGCCGCATCGACAAGAGGGCTTGCGCCGAACTGATGCCCGGCCTGCCGCCAGGCCAGCGCCAAGCCCGAGATCCCCATGACCGAGGCGAACAGATTGACCGGTAGATACTGAATGGATGCCTGCCGCGGAAGTGCCGCCTGGCTCAGCGTGTGCGTGGTGTTGATACGTGCTCCTGTGGAAGATGGGCTTCCCCCGCGCGCCTCATGCAGGGCTCGCGGGAGCGACGTAAAAAGTCTATTTGCGGCACCCCGCAACGCAGGCCGTGGCCATGGCGCGGTTTGCGCCATTGATGGCCGTTTTCAGGCCACTGGCGGTTCGGACCTGAAGCGCTGGCGGTATTCCCGAGGCGTCGTGTCGAGCCGCTTCGCGAAGATGGTCCGCATGTGGTTCGCGCTATGGAAGCCGCACCGGAACGCCACCGTTTTCAGCGGCAGGTCGGTTTCCTCCAGCAGCTTGCGGGAGAAATCGACCCGCACCTGCTCGACGAAAGCCGAAGGCGTCATGTTCGCGTTCTTGGCGAAGACGCGCGAGAAAGTGCGCCGGCTGACGCCCACCGCATCGGCGAGTTGCTCGATGGACAGTTGCTCGTCGATGTGGTCCGTCACGTGGCGCAGCACCTTCGCGACGATGGTCTCTTCCTTCGGACCGGCCGCCAAGAAGGGGCTGTACTGCGACTGCCCGCCCTCGCGGCGGATGTACACGATGAGCCGCTTGGCAATGCGCAACGCGAGTTCGTGGCCCCAGTCTTCGGTGATCAGCGCCAGGCAAAGATCGACGCCGGCCGCGACACCGGCCGAGGTGAACAGGCTGCCATCGCGCACGAAGATCTTGTCGGGCCGCACGCGCGCCCTTGGAAACTGGGCGATGAGCCGGTCGACGTCATGCCAATGGGCGGTGACCTCCTTGCCGTTCAGCAGCCCCGCATGTCCCAGCGGGAATGCACCGTTGCAGACGGAGCCGAAACGGCGGGCACCGGCGGCCTTGGCGCTCAACCACTGCAGGAAGCTTGGCTCGTACTCGTTCACCGCAGGCAGCTTCGGGCCACCCGCGACGAGCAGAAGATCGGGCTGGCCGTCGTAGTCGAGGTAGCCGGTCCCGACATGAAGCGCCATGCCGTTGGCGCAACGAACGCTCCCCGCGCGCATGCCCACCAGTTCGATCTGGTAGTGCCGGTCGGGCGGAAGAAAGCTGTTGGCCTCGGAAAAGACGTCCATCGGCGCGGCGACGTCCAGTGCCTGCACCCCTTCCAACACGACGATGACCAGCTTCATGATTCGAGCGCCTCGTCACGCACGGACGACCAGGCCCGTGAACGTGCATCCGGCATGGAAGAGCCGCACGTCGCAGCCGCCCGCCGCGGCTCGGACCCCGATGAGACGAGGAACGCCGTCTGCTTCGGACGCGCTTCGAGATGTGCTGCTCATCCGAAGATGATGGCACAGGCGCTCAGGACGTCGTCAGTGCCTCGCACTGGCTTTCGATGCGGGCATGAAGCAGGCTCAGCGACACCGAGAGCAGTCGCTGCAGCGCGCCGCGCTGGCAGGCATCGAGGAGCGGCGCGGGGTCGGTGCTGGACAAGGCGGCGTCGCGGCGGTCTTCGTCCCAGGCGAGCAACTGGGCCAGCGTGCATGCGCCCTGGACCACGTCGCGCGCATCGTTGAGGAATGCGGCCTGGTCTTGTTGGGAGGGTTCGAGCCGTTCGGCCTCGATCCATTCGAAGGGCCTGAACTGGGCGGTGGGAAGATGCGGCGCGCAAGCGCAACCGGGGTTTGAAGCAAGGGGCATGGGCCTTCCAAGGATGTCGATTTGCAACAACCGACGCACCCGCTGCTAAACGAGGGCGGCAGCTCGAACGGGTTAGCAGACCGGGACATCCTTGCGGAAACCGGCAGGGCGCGAGCCCTCCCGTCCGAGCCGCCTAAAAAGGTGGCGCGAACGAAAAAGCCGCAGACCATGTGCGGTGACTGCGGCTCTCGTCGCAGGATGTCGGCGGGCTGCTAAACCCGGCCCCGCTCATCACGAGGCGGTGGCAATGTACGCGGTCTTTGGAAAGGCCGTCAAGCCGAGGGGCGAAAGAGCAGGTTCGTTCAAAATCGTAGCAAAGCTCGGAACGGCGGCCGACAACGCACCGCATCTCGGTTCAAGGGCTAGATTATTTTCAACACAGGGGGAGTCGGACCGCATGTTTTCGCTTGACGCATCAGACAAAGAGGCCATCAAGGATCACTTTAGAAGGAACAAAGCCTTCTCGTGGTCTGAGGAGTTTTTTCTTTCGGCGATCAACACCGCCAAGTCGAAGTACGACGTTTATTGGGCGGTGATTGCATTGCGAGACTACGGTACTCGGAAGAGCTTGCCAGCGTTGAAAGCTCTGTCCAAGTACCCCATGCAGGATGTAAAGGCCTGTGCAGTCTTGACGATCGCGCAAATAGCCGGCGCAGCGGAAACGCCCTACTTTGTGCAAGTCCTTGAAGACCCATTGAGTGGCCGCAACAAGGTGTACGCGCTTTGGGCTATCGGGGTAGCAGGTGACGAGCGAGCCTTGGAGTCAGTCGAGCGATATGTTCGAAAGAACAAAAAGAAGCTGCAAGCAGAAGGCATGGACCCCAGAGCGCAGCAGGAAGTGCTCACGTTCCTATATCGGGTGGATGCTTCGAGCCTTCTACAGGAGTTTTCCTTTCTGATCCCGCCTTTGAATTTTTTAACGCCGTTTGCCCTAAGCAACTTTGTGCGGCGCGTTCCTGGAATGAAGCTTTCAATAGAAGCCGTGCTCGGAAGAGTGATTCCAGTCGAAATCCACACGAATGATTCTTCGGTGGCACAAGCGAGCCCGGGCGCCGCGCTCGCGGCAAAGCCATGAAGTTCGAGGGCCAGAACTTTGCCGTCGTGAATGCACCGTCCGACCGAGTCTTGGAGAGCAGGCTCCTCGCACTCAAGAGTTACGGGCGGCATTCGTACGCATCGCTTACGGACGCTCAGGGCAACTATGTTCAGGTGGCCGGCGGCGGTGTGACGTGCATGGTCGAGAGCTTCGACGCCTCGACTTCGACGAGGCTGAGAGCCTTTCACGACAAACCGAGCCCTGTGTTTCCTGACGGCACAGTCCTTTCATTCGGAGGCGGCGAGATGCGCCTCAAATCCGACGAGTGGTTCCACGCAAGCTCCGTCGTGGAAATCTTCCTGTGCTTCAAATATGGACGGCACTACCCAGAGACCGTGAATTGGCGCCCTGCGCCGCAGAAGTGACGCCTCTACTTGGCTCCGCCCCTTGTCGCTTCCCTGGAACCCAATTGAGAATCGCCGATACCAAGACCTTTCCACAAAATCTCAGGCATCGCAGCGCGGCATTGGCGCGCAAGTGGTCGCGTCGATAGCCCACCACCAGCACACGGCCGTCACCAGCTTTCCCCGCTTGTACACATGCCCCTGCCATGCTTGCACCCATGAAAGTCAGCGACAACCTGAAGGCCTGGGCAAGGCGAATCAAACGCGACGGCGTGACGCTTTGGTTTGCGGGAAAGAATCCTCGGACGCCCTGGTACGCGAAGGCATTGGGTGTTTTTGTGGTGGCCTATGCGCTCAGCCCCATCGATTTGATTCCGGACTTCATCCCGGTGCTGGGCTACCTCGATGATGTTCTGCTGCTTCCCGTGCTGATCTGGCTCGCGATCCGGTTGCTGCCGCCCGGGGTCCTCGCGGAATGTCGCAGCCAGGCGGAAGAGTGGATGCAGGCGAATGGCGCCAGGCCAAGCAACCGCGCCGGGGCCATCCTCGTCGTGAGCCTTTGGGTGGGCTCAGGGGTCGCGGCCTGGCTCTGGTTCAAGCCGCATCCGTGAGGTGAGGACGGCCAAGTGAATGGCGCTGTCCGCTGGCTGAAACGGAGGCCTTAAACTCCGCGGCCTTTCCGTTGTGTAGAGGAACAATCCGCGATGGCTTTGTTGCAACCCGGCCCTTACTTCCACGGCACGCGCGCAGACCTCCGGGTGGGCGACCTGCTCACCGCAGGCTTCCGCTCGAACTACGACGAGCGCGTCGTCATGAACCACATCTACTTCACCGCGTGGCCAAAGGGCGCGGGGCTGGCCGCGGAAATGGCGAAGGGCGAGGGCCGTGGCCGCGTCTACATCGTCGAGCCCACCGGCGCATTCGAGGACGACCCCAACGTCACCGACAAGAAGTTTCCGGGCAATCCCACGCGCTCGTACCGCAGCCGGGAGCCGCTGCGGATCGTCGGTGAACTGGAAACGTGGGAGCTCTTCGACGCGGAGTACATCCGGCAACTCAAGGAACGCGTGCGCGTCGGCATGGGAGAGATACTGAACTGAATTCAGGGCGACGAGGCAACGCAGCGGTAGCTTTCCGCCTTCGTCGTGTCGCCCGACACGTATGCCGGGTAGTTCGGGTAGCGGCACATGGGACGCGTCGCAAGCGTGCCGAAGGGAGCCGTGGCCGAGTTGCGCACCTGCACGAGTGCATCGGCCGGCGCGCGGCCGCCCGTCACCCAGTTGTCCAGCGTCGTGAGCAGATCGTGGTTGGTGGGAATCTCGGCGCCTGTCGTGAGGCTCGCCGCCGTGCCGTTGTGATTGGACGCAGGCGACACGTAGAGGCGCACGAATTCGTCGACGACCGGCTGCGTCAGCTTGCCGACGACGCTCTGGTAGTACTGGATGCCCGCCACGGGGCTCTGCGCCCAGTCGCCCGCGTTCTCGCGGATGATGAGCTTGCCGCCCCGCGCACGGAAGACCGCAAGATCGGGGTTGGTCGCGTCCATCAGCGCCGACACCTCCTGGATGCGCGCCTGGAAGTTCGTCGCGTTCCATGTGCGGATGTCGAAGGCGGCGTTCCTTGCGATCACGTAGCGGGCGTAGCTGCTGCCGTAGATCACGCCGCGAGCGTCCGCCGCGGTCGGTGGCAGGTTGGGCGCCACGCCCGTCGTCACCCAGCGCCCCACGCCCTCACCCCCGAACTGGATCTCGCCGCCGTACAGGCGGCCCGGATAGGTGGTGGTGCCGTTGGCCAACGGAAATGGCATGACAGTCGGCCCGTACGAGGCCTTGAGCACTGCGAGCTGCGCGTCGGACAGACAGGTGTCGCCCGTGTCGCGCCCCCCGGGACAGCGCAGGCTCTGAAGATTGATGCGAGACGGACAAGCAAGGTAGTTGCTCACCACGCCGTCCGCGCTGTTGTCCAGCGCGTCGCATGTGGTGTTCACGTAGTTGGCAAGCAAGCGCACTTTGCTGGCGTTGATCGCCCCTCCGGAAAACTGCGGCAACTGGTAGTTGATGAAACCGTTGAAGAGCCCCGTCCAGTTGATCACCGGCACGACGGACACGATGCCGTCGAAATCTTGCGGATAACGCTGCGCCATGACCAGGCCTTCGCGCCCGCCCTCGGAGCCGCCATAGAAGTACTGCTTGCGCGGCGAGCGCAGGTAGTACTGCCGCATCAGCACGTGCGCGACGTCCTTGACCTTCTTGTACGACTGATGCGCGAAGTTCTGGAACATCTCGTCGTTCAACGCGAACCTGGCGGGATCGGTGGCGCCATAAGTGGCGCCGTCGTGGCCGGAGTCGGTGCCGAAGGTCGCGAAACCCTGGGTGATCGGCTGTGGCTGGCCCGGTGCCGCATCGCGAAGTGCGGCGACGGCATCGATAACGGTGCCATTGAAGCCGCCGCCGCCCACCATGACGGCTTTCTCGTTCCACGTGGTCGGCAGGTTGAGCTGGAAACGTATCGGATCGGCACCCGCCGCAAGGGGTGCGATGGAGCCCCGCACGCTGCAATATTCGGCGAAAGCTGGCGCTGCGGTGACGGCGGGAACGACCACGGCCGACGACACGGTTGCCACGCCGCTCGGCAGTCCGATCTGCCCCGGCGAGACTGTCTTGCCCACCATGCCGGCGCAAGCCTGGGCGAGCAAGGCCTTGTCCGGCACGGCCGCACTGCCGGCCCCGCCTCCGCCCGTCGCACAGGCGGCGAGCAGCGTCGAAAAAGCGATGAGGCCGACTATGCCGATCCAGCGGCCGGGATGATTTGTTCTTGTCATGCGTGTCTCGGGTTCTGCTTCTTGGCGTGCTGGCCGGCTCGGAAGCTTCCACCCAAAACTGCACTTTATTGCTTTATTTCAAGTTGGCCGCCCAGGCACATGAAGTACTTTGCCTGTGCATCATCGAGACTCGCTCGGGATAAACCCGCATCACGCCGCATCACGCCGCAGGGGGCGCAAGCCGCACCTCGCTCAAACCAGCCGCAAATCCTTCGGCGCCACTCCATCGAAAACCTTCGCCAACTGCGCCGGCGACAGCCCATACATCCGCTTGAACAACCCACCGAACACCGCCCGGTATTCATTGAGCACCGGATAGTCCCGGTTCTGGAACAGCGTCGCCTGCGTCAGCGCCTGCTGTTCGCCCACGATTTGTCCGCCGGCCTGCGCCGACAGGCCGCCGCCGAGTACCCAGTACACGGTCCCGTGCCCATGGTCCGTGCCGCGGTTGCCGTTCTCGCGGAAGGTGCGGCCGAATTCGCTGATGACCACGACCACGGTCTGGCGCCATGCGTCGTCGCCCATCTCCTGGGCGAAGCCGGCCACGCCGCGGCCCAGTTCCTCGAAGCGGTTGGCCAGGTAGCCGGTGGCGGCGCCCTGCCCCACGTGGGTGTCCCAGCCGCCGACGTCGACGAAGCCCAGGTCGAAGCGGTCGCGCATCAGCAGCGCCATGCGGCGCGCGACCAGCTCGAAGCCCTTGGCGGTCATGGCGTTGCGGCTGGCGGCGTCCATCTCGGCCTGCACGGCGCGCATCACTTCGTCGCGCACCTGGAAGCCTTCCGCCACGGGCTGGGCCAGCGAGGTGTTGCGGTACATGCTGGCGATGACCTGGCTCTGCCGCGCGTCGAGGGCAGAGCGCGCGTTGCCCGCGAGCGCCATGTTGGCGGCCTTGGCGTTGCCGCGCAGCGAGATCGGCAACTGGTCGGTGAAGGCGATGGGCGACACGTCGGTGACGGGCCCCGCGCCGAGCACGCCGGCCAGCCGGTTGAGGAAGCCCGAGCGGTAGTCGCGGCGCTTGTCCAGTGCCTGGCCGAGTTCGATGGAGTCCTGCGTCTCGAAGTGGCTGCGCGTGAGGTCGTCGGTGCCCGCGAAGGCGATGAACGCCGCCTGCTTCTGCTGGAACATCGGCATCACGCTCTGCGCGAGCGCGGGGTGCAGGCCCCAGTTGCCGTCGAGCGGCAGCGCGCCGTTGGGCGTGCCGGGGCGCGGAATGGCGATGTTGGGACGCGACGCGTAGTAGAAGTCGCTGCTGGTGGGCACCAGCAGGTTGCTGCAGTCGTAGGCGCCGCGCAGGAACACGACCAGCAGCTTGGTGCCTTCGGCCGCGGGCGCGGCCATGAGCTGGCCCGCGGCACCTGCGAAGGGAGCGGCGGCCATGAGCTTCAGGAGTTCTCGACGTTGCATGACGGTGTCCTTTCTTTTGCCTTGCTCCTTCCCCCTCTGGGGGAAGGTCGGGATGGGGGCTCAGCGGCGCTTGCCCAGCCTCAGCGCTTCAACGAACGCCGCTTGCCCCCACCCCTGCCCTCCCCCAGTGGGGGAGGGAGAAATGCCGAATACCTTCAGCGGCGCATCAACTCAGGCGACGCCAGCAGGAAGGTATTCCACTCCTGCGGGTTCTTCGCCTGCGCCAGCGCCTCGCGCGTGTCCGCGCTTAGCCCGCCCTGCATCGCACGCACCGCGCGCGACTCGGCCAGTTGCGGGAACGCGGGCTTCTCCAGCGGCGCCTTGTCGTCCGCCCTGAACAGCACCGCGCCGTTCGCGCCGATGGCCCGCGCGATCTCGAAGCGCGTGTTCATCTGCCCTGCACTCGCCCATGCCACCTCGTTGAGCGGATAGCCGTCGGGCGTCTCGTGGCCGTACAGCGGCTCGCCCATGCGGTTGATCCAGTTGATCATCGGGTTGACGTTCAGTACCACGCGGTCGTCGTAGGCGAGCCGCACGCCGGCGATCACGTAGTGCACCGGGTCGCGGAACTTGCGGCCCAGCGACGCAGTGAACTCGGGCGACTCGAACATCGCCTTCAGCGTGACGGCGATGTCGCCGTCGCTGCGCGTGAAGGCGGCGGCCATGCGGTCGACCAGCGCCTGCGGCGGATCGTCCGACACGAAGTACACGGCCAGCTTGCGCGAGATGAAACGCGCGGTGGCCGGCGCGCGCGCCAGGCGGTCGAGCGCCTCGTCGGCCTCGGCCAGGCCATGGCTCTGAATCGGCTGGCCCAGCAGTGTCTTCGGCCCGTAGTCATGCCGGTTCGGGTTGAACTCGAACAGGCCCTTGCGCACATAGTCCGCGCGCACCGCGGGACGGACGTTCGGCGGCGGCGCGTCGAGCGGTGCGCTGGTGACGCCCACGCCGGTGAGCACGCGCGCGAGTTCCTGCACGTCGCCCTGCGAATAGCCGCTGCCCACGCCCAGCGTGTGCAGCTCCATCAGCTCGCGCGCGTAGTTCTCGTTGATGCGGTTGGCGGCGTTCTGCGCGTTGTCGAGGTAGCGCAGCATCGCGGGGTGATGCAGCGTGGCGTCGAGCAGGTCGCGGAACTTGCCGAGCGCGTGCGGGCGGATGGCGTTCTCTTCGTAGTCGCCGACCATCGCGCGGATGTTGTCCTTGCGCAGGTTGACGTTGAAGTGGTTCATCCAGAACCAGGTCATCTGCTCCTGCAGCTGGTTCGGCGAATAGAGCGCGCGCAGCAGGAAGCGCGTCTGCGCCTCGCGCGCCAGCTGGTTGAGCTGTTGCTGATAGGCCTGCCGCGCGGCCTTCTTCTGGTCTTCGTCGGGCAGCGCGTCCGCTGCCTTGCGCTGCGCTTCCAGCCCGATGACGAGCTGGTCGAGCGGCGTGTGCGAGATGGCCATCGCATCGATCTGCGCCTGTGCCGCGGGCGGCAGCGGCGCGGGGCGCGGATTGAGCTGGTCGCGCATCCAAAGCGCGAGGCCGCGTTGCGCCAGGTGCGCGTCGCTGCTGGCGTTGGCGCCCCAGCTCACGCGGTCGAGCCAGCGCAGGCGCGTGGCGTCATTGACCTGCGTGGAAGGCAGCGACAGCGACACCAGCGGGCGCTGGCTGCCCGGCGTGCTCGCGCAGGCCGCCAGCAGTGCCAGCACGCAGGCGCCCAGCGCCAGCGACGCGCGGCGCAGCGGCACGGATCCACCGGGGGTGGCCACCACCGCCCTCACTCCCTGCGCATGTCGTGGTGGCGCACGTCGCCGATGGCGTGCTGCGCGGCGTTGAGCGCCACGTCGACATGCGCCAGGCCGCGTTGCTGGAACGGGCGCGAGCGCGGGTCGTCTTCTTCGCGCGCCACGTCGGAGCGCACCTTGCGCAGCAGGTCGATGGCCGCATGCAGCCGGCCTTCGCGCGGCAGCCATGCATCGGTGGGCTCGCGCCATTCGACGGGCTTGCCGTCGAGCCATGCGGCGTGCTGCAGGTCGCCGATGGCGGCGTGGATCTCGTCGAGCACCACCATCTCGTCGCGCGAGACCTGGCCGTCTTCCGGGCGGCGGTGGTCCACCTGCCAGGCCGCGGTGCGCAGGTCGGACAACGCGTGGAGGTAGAAAGGATGCCGGCCGTATTCGTCGGCCAGTGCCGGCAGGGAAGTCGCTGCCACGAGCGTGAACGTGGCGAGTGCGGTGACTAGGCTTTTCTTCTTCATCTTCGGAGCTCCTGATGGTGACAGTGATTGGAGATGCTCTCCTCAACCACCGTGCCCCGCCCCGCGTTGACGCTCTTTACCCTCGTAACGCCGCGCAAAGCCGGCGCCTAAGAGCCAGCTAAGTCAGGCTACAGACAGGCCCGCCGGTGCAGCACCGGCAATCTGGCGCAGCGCGCGCTCGAACACTTCGACGGGCTGCCCGCCCGAAATCAGGTGCTGGTCGTTGATGATGATCGCGGGCACCGAGTGGATGCCGGCGTCGGTGTACATGCGCTCGCGTTCGCGGGTTTCCTGGGCGTACTCGTCGCTCGCCAGGATCTCGCGGGCGCGGGCCGGGTCGAGCCCGGCTTCGGTGGCGGCGCGTACCAGCACCTCGGGGTCGGAGGGGTTCTGGCTGTCGGTGAAGTAGGCCTTCAGCAGCAGCTTCTTCAGCGCCGCCTGCCTGGCCGGGCTTTCCAGCTCGGCCCAGTGCAGCAGGCGGTGGGCATTGAAGGTGTTGTACACGCGCGGACGGCCTTCGGGGCTGAACTCGAAGCCGACGGCCGCGCCGCGCTGGCGGATCATCTCGCGCGACTGCGCCTGCTGTTCGCGCGTGGAACCGTACTTCTGGTTGAGGTGCTCGAAGGTGTCCTGGCCTTCGGGCGGCATCTGCGGGTTCAGCTCGAAGGGCTGGAAGTGCAGCTCCGCGGTGACGTCCGGCGCCACCTTCCTGAGCGCCGCCTCGAGCGAACTCAGGCCAACGGCGCACCAGGGGCAGGACACATCGGAGACGAAGTCGATCTTGAGGTGCGAGGAAGAAGGTGTGGTCATGGCGCCATTCTTCACGGCGCCACAACCCTTGGCAGGCGAAAGGTCTTCAGCCTGCCCCCACCCGGCTCAGGCCCGGGCGGCGGCCTTGGACACGCGCGCGTCCTGCAGCGTCTGCTCGCGCAGGCGGTCGTATTCCTGCTTGTCGACCGGCACCGCATCGGGCTTGCCCAGGTCGTTCATGCGGATGCGGTAGGTCTCCCGTGCGCTCAGGGCGGCCAGTGCGGCCAGCACGGTCACCGCGAAGGTGATGGCGCCGACGGTGAACCACACGTTGGTCGAGCCCGGAGGCGCCACGGCGGCGAACAGTGCGGGCAGCAGCGCGGTGAAGGTGGTGCCGATGTTCTGCGAGATGGCCATGGCCGACACGCGGTTGCGGGTGCGGAACAGCTCCGGATAGAAGCTCGGGAAGGTCGCGTTGTAGCCCTGGTACACGATGCCCCACATCAGCAGCGACATGACGATGGCCAGCGGCACGTTGCGGATGCTGATGGCATACAGGTACACGAAGGACAGCAGACCCGAGAGCAGCGCGCCGACGATGATCGGCGGGCGGCGGCCGATGCGGTCCGACAGGTTGCCCACGAACGGGATCACGATCACGGCAAGGATGTTGCCGAGCACGGGAATCCACAGGTACACGTCCTTCTGGAAGCCGATGCCGTAGGCGGCCTGCACGGCATAGGCCGCGCCGAACACCGTGGCCACCACCGGAATCACGTTCATCAGCGCCATGCACACCACGCGCAGCATGTCGGCCCAGCTGTCGGTGAAGGCCTGGACGATCGGCGCCTTGGCCACTTCGCCCTTCTTGTCGACTTCGGCGAAGGCCGGCGTCTCGTCGACCTCGCGGCGGATGATGTAGCCCGCCACGATGACCAGGAAGCTCAGCAGGAACGGAATGCGCCAGCCCCAGGAGTTGAAGGATTCTTCAGGCATGTAGTGGGCCAGCGGCAGGAACACCGCGGCAGCCAGGATCTGGCCGGCCTGCACGCCCTGCAGCGTGAAGCTCGCGAAGAAGCCTCGGCGCCCGAACGGCGCGTGCTCCAGGATCATCGAGCTGGCGCCCGAGATCTCGCCCGCCACCGCAAAACCCTGCACCAGGCGCAGCAGCACCAGCAGCACGGGAGCCAGCAGGCCGACCTGGTCGTAGGTCGGCAGCAGGCCGACGGCCACGGTCGAGAAGCCCATCAGGAACATGCAAAGAACCAGCACCTGCTTGCGACCGTGCGTGTCGCCCCAGTGGCCGAGCACGAAGGCGCCGATGGGGCGCGCGACGTAGCCCACGCCGTAGGTCGCGAGCGACGCGACGATGGCCGTCGTCGGGTCGCCCTTGGGAAAGAAGATCTGCGGAAAGATCAACGCCGCGGCCGTGGCGTAGATGAAGAAGTCGTAATACTCCAGCGCCGAGCCGATCCAGCCGCTTGCGGCGGCCTTCTTCGACTGGTGCCTGCCTTGCGGCTCATGGGCTGTGTTGCTTGCCATGTGTGTGTCTCCAGTGTTGACAAAAAAACCTAATCAATCCTGCGCCTGGGAAGCCATGCGCGCCGGTGCGTTGAGGGCACCGTAGGCGTCGTAGTTGCCCACGCGCTGTGCGACCTCGAAGAACAGTCCCCCCTCGAAACTCTCCGTATAGATATGCAGGTAGTCGCCGGCCGCCGAGCGGTCGAACAGCACGCCCGCCGCGCGCATGCGCGCCAGCAGTTCGGGCGCGAGGTCGATGCGCGTCGCGAGGTCGTCGTAGTAGTTGTCCGAGATGGGCACGAAGCGCGTGCCGTTGGCGCGCAGCTTGGCGGCGGTGTCGAAGATGTCCGCGCAGCTCAGCGCGATGTGGTGCACCGCGCCGCCGCCGGTCACGCTCAGCGTGCGCGCGGTGCGGGTGCGCTGGCTCAGCGACACGTTGAGCACCAGGCGCAGGCTGCGGTCGGCGTTGGCCACGCCGCGGCTGCGGATGAGGCCGAAGGGGTCGGCCAGCTCCAGGCTCTCGCCCGGCTCCAGGCCGAGCACGGCGCGCGTGAACAGCACCCAGGTGTCGAGCTGATCGACCGCCAGGCCCAGCGCCACGTGGTCGATGCGCTGCAGGCCGGCGTCGGATTCGTCGGGGCCGCCGTCTTCGAGGATGAAATCGGCTTCGTACAGGCCGTTGGCGCCCAGCGCCTCGGGCACGAAGTGAATGAGGTTGCCGCCGGGCGCGACGACCGCCGGCACGC
This sequence comes from Variovorax sp. AB1(2024), assembly GCF_037482385.2. NCBI lineage: Bacteria > Pseudomonadati > Pseudomonadota > Betaproteobacteria > Burkholderiales > Comamonadaceae > Variovorax > Variovorax sp. AB1(2024). The sequence continues at coordinate 4,536,167 of NZ_JBBHKP020000001.1, forward strand.
GCAGCTCGTTCGGGCCGACCGGGCTGTCGTGCCGCTGCGAGCGCATGGCGGTGGCCCGGCCCACTGCCGCGAGCGGATCGGCGCAGCGCACGCCCAGCGCGCAGACCGAAGTGCCGTGCGCGTCGAAGCGGCTGCGCGCGAAGGAATCGGGCTGGGCATTGACGATCAGGTTGACCTCGCCCTGGCGGTACAGCGTGACGGCCTTCGAACGGTGCCTGCCCACGCGGCGAAAACCCAGCTGCTTCACCAGCGCGGCCAGCGTGAGTGCCGAGGCCTCGTCGGCCGCGAACTCGATGAACGACAGGCCCGACAGCGCCGGCACCGGCGGCGGATTGAACAGCTCCACGCGCTGCGGCTGCACCGGCGTGCCGGCCATGCGCTGGCGTGCTTCGCTCTCGAGGTAGAGCAGCGAGCGCATCGCGTCCACGGCGGTGCGGCGGTTGGGCGTCTCGCGGAAGATGTCGTTGAAGATCTCCAGCGACAGCGGCCCGGTGTAGCCCGCGCGCAGCACCTGCGTGAAGAAGCCGATCACGTCGAAGTCGCCCTGCCCCGGGAACGAGCGGTGGTGGCGCGCCCACTGGAGCACGTCCATCGACAGCAGCGGCGCGTCGGCCATCTGCAGGAAGAAGATTTTTTCGCCGGGGATGTCGGCGATGCCGGCCGGATCGTCCTTCAGCGACAGCGTGTGGAAGCTGTCGAGGATCAGGCCCAGGTGCGCGTGGTTCGCCTGCCTGACGATGTTCCAGGCCTGGCCGTACAGCGATGTGTGCCGGCCCCAGGCCAGCGCCTCGAAGCCCACGCGCAGGTTGCGGCGCGCGGCACGCTCGGCCAGTTCATGCAGTTGGGCCGCGGCCAGCGCGGGGTCGTTCACGGCCAGCGGCGAGGTGTTGGAGCAGCACAGCACCAGCGGCGCGCCCATGGCTTCCATCAGGTCGAACTTGCGCTCGGCGCGCTCCAGGCTGCGGCGGAACTGCGGCTCCGGCATGCCTTCGAAGTCGCGGAACGGCTGGTACAGGTCGATCGACAGGCCCAGGTCGGCCGTGATGCGGCGCAGTTCGGCGGCGGTGCCCTTGAAGTTGATGAAGTCGGCCTCGAACAGCTCGATGCCGTCGAAACCCGCGGCTGCGACGGCTTCGAGCTTTTGGCGGAGCGTGCCGCTGAGCGAGACGGTGGCAATGGAGCGATGCATGGGGGTGGACTTTAGAAACACCCGGCTCCCACCACAATCTATTCAGCGGCCCTCTGATCGATCATCGATCACATGCGTCCATTATTCGCACGAAATACGGGATACACCTAGGCCGCCGGTGTAGCGCCCAGCCCTCAAAGACTGCGCCAGAAATCGATCAGCAGTTGCGTGAACTCCACCGGGCGCTCCACGGCGCTGACGTGCGCGGCGTCGATGGTGGCCAGCTGCGCATGCGGAATCGCGCCGGCAATGGCCTGCGACATGGCCATGGGCGTGGCCTCGTCGCGCAGCCCGCCGATCACCAGCGTGGGCACGGCGATGCGGTGGTTGCTCTCGCGGAAGTCGATGGCGGCCACGGCATTGCAGCTCTCGATGTAGGCCTGCGCGTCGGTGCGCACGAGCACGTCGTGCAGCGCCTTGGCGGCGGCCGCACCCTCCGGCGTGGTCACGAAGTCGGGCGTGAGCCAGCGCGACACCGCGCCGGGCGCGATGGCGGCCACGCCTTGGGCATTGACCGTCTCCGCGCGCGCGCGCCACGGGGCCTGGTCGGGGTAGTGCGCGGACGAATTGGCGATCACCACGGTCTTCAGCAGCTCGGGGTGGCGCACGGCCAGCGCCTGCGCGGTCATGCCGCCCATCGACAGGCCGACGAAATGCACCGGCTCGCCGCCGGCCTCGCGCCGGATGAGCTCGGCGGCGTCTTCCGCCAGCGTCTCGATGCGCAGGGGGCCCGGCACCACTTCGGAGGCACCGTGGTTGCGGTGGTCGTAGCGGATCACGGTGTGGGCCCGCGCGAGCTGGGCGGCCACGCCGTCCCACATGGTCAGGTCGCAACCGAGCGCATGGCTGAGCACGACGATCGGGCCGTCGCCTTCGCGAACGACATTCAAACGGGTCATGGTGTGGTTTCCTTTGTCGGATGTTGAAGACGTGGCAGCCAGAAGAATGCGATGGCCATCAGCGAAACGCCGGCCAGCAGCATGGGCACGACCATCGGCCAGGCGCCGTAGGTGTAGTCGGTATCGACGAAGCGCGCCGCCAGCTGCCCCACGCAGAACGCGACCATCATCATGCCGAAGCCGGACCACGACACGGCCCGGCCCGCCAGGTGCGGCAGGTCGCCCACCGCGCCCGCCTGCCCGCAGGGCTGGTGGATGCCGTGGCCGAGGCAGTACACCGCGTGGCCCGCCAGCAGCGGCACCGCGCTGAGCGGCAGCAGCCAGCAGCCGAGCGCCTGGATCACCGCGCCCGTGATGCTGAGCGAGGCGCCCAGCCGCACGGTGCGCACCGGCCCGTAGCGCCGCAGCAGAGTGCGGCACATGGTGGTGCTGAAGATGTAGACCAGCGAGCCGCCGGCCGGGATCCAGCCGTACCAGGCGGGCGACCAGCCGAGGTAGCCGATGTAGACCATCGGCGACAGCAGCAGGAAGCAGAAGAGCCCGCCGTAGGTCGACGCGGCCACCGAGGCCCAGGCGCGGAAAGAGCGGCTCGCGAACACGGTGCGGGTGCTGCCGCGCGGCGCGGAGAGGCCGTCCTCGCTCATCGGTCTGCGCGTTTCGGCGAACGAATGCCAGCACATCGCGAACAGCACCGAGGCATAGACCGCCATCGCCACCATCACCCAGCGCCAGCCCGCGCCCTGCACCAGCCATGCGCCCAGCAGCGGCGCCAGCAGCCCCACCACGCCCAGCCCGGTGAGGCCGCGCGCCATCACGTGCGGCCCCTCATGCGCCGGGTACAGGTCGCGCACCGCGGCACGCGAGCAAACCAGGATCGCCGCCATCGAGAAGCCCTGCAGCGCACGCCAGCCCGCGAGCAGCGCCACGCTGTCCGCGAACGCACCGCCCAGCGCTGCAAGCACATAGCAGCCGAGCCCGGTCAGCAGCACCGGCCGCCGGCCGAAGCGGTCTGCCAGCGGGCCGCATAGCAATTGCGCAAAGCCGAAAGCCAGCACGAACAGCGTGAGGCTGGTGCTGGCGGAGCCGAGCTCCTTGGCGATGGCGGGGAGCGCCGGCAGGTAGCTGTCGGTGGCCACGGGCTGCGCCGCCAGCAGCAGCGGCAGCAACAGCGCGAAGCTGACGTCGAAGCGGCCCTTGCGGGCGACCGGCGGGCTCACTGCGCGGCGGTCGCCGGCGTCGCGGGCAGCAGGCCCTTCTCGCGCAGGATGCCGGTCGCGATGCCGAAGGCGTGGTTGGCCACCGGCACGCCGCAGTAGATGGCGGCCATCATGATCACTTCCTTGATGTCTTCGGGCGTGAGGCGCGACTCGGGCGGGCCGTCGAGCGCGGCGCGCACATGCATGGCGAATTCCTCATACGCGTGGATGCCCAGCATCATCGACAGCACCATGTAGCGGCGCGTCTTGTCGCCCAGCGCGGGACGGCCCCAGATGTCGTTCCACGCATGGCGCGTGATGAGTTCCTGGAACTCGGCGTTGAAGCCGTTGCGGTTGGCGAGCGACTTGTCGACCCATGCGTCGCCGAGCACGCGGCGGCGGTTGACGAGGCCGGCTTCGTAGACGCCGGGTTCCACGGGCGGGTTTTCGGGGGCGGTCATTGGGCGAGTTCCTTGTCTGTGAGCCGGGCCTGCATCGCCTTCACTTCGGCGAGGGCGGTCTGTCCGGCGTTCATGGCGAGCGCGGGGTCGAACCATTCGTCGGCCGCGTCGCGCGGGAGTTCGGCGCGCAGCCGGTCGATGTTGGCGCGCATGCGCGCGGCGTCGACCTGCAGGCCCGGCAGCGCACCGGCCATGGCGCGCACGCTGCCGTGCGCCGACATCAGCAGTTGCGGCCATTCGGCCAGCTCGGCCTGCCAGGCGCCGAGCGCGCGTTCGTGCTGTTGCGGCATGGCGCCGAGCAAGGCGGCCACGCGCTGCGGCGCGCGATGGGCGGCGGCAATGGCCACCATCGACGCCACCGGGTTGCGCTTGTGCGGCATGGCCGACGAGCCGCCCCGGCCGGGTTCGCTGGGCTCGGAGACTTCGGCCACTTCGTACTGGCCCAGCAGCGCGATGTCGACCGCGATCTTGCCGAGGCTGCCCGTCATGAGGCCCAGCTCGCAGCCCAGCGCCACCCATTCGTCGCGCTGCGTGTGCCACGTCGCGCCGGGGTCGCCCAGGCCCAGTTCCTTGGCCATGCGCTGGCGCACGGCCGCGCCCTGCCCCTTCATCTGCGCGAGCGTGCCGACGGCGCCGCCGAGCTGCAACTGCAGCGCGTGCTTCGCGGCCTCGCGCAGGCGCAGGCGGCTGCGCACCAGCGGCGCGGCCCAGCCGGCGCACTTGAAGCCGAAGCTGGTGACCGAAGCCGGCTGCATCAGCGTGCGCGCGAGCATGGGGGTTTCCGCATGCTCCGTCGCAAGGCGCATCAGGGCATCGGCCGCCCTGGCCAGGTCGGCTTCGACCAGCGCGACCGCCTCGCGCGTGACCAGCGCCATCGCGCTGTCGATCACGTCCTGGCTGGTGCTGCCGAAATGCACATAAGGCGCGGCCTCGGCGTTGAAAAGGCTCACGGCCTCGCGCAGCGCCTTGACCAGCGGAATGGCGACGCTGCCGGCACGGCCGCTCTCGCGGACGATCTTGGCAACGTCGAACAGCTCGACCTTGCAGCTGCTCACGATGGAGTGCGCGGCGCTCTCGGGAATCAGCCCCTCGGCGGCCTGGGCACGCGCCAGCGCGGCCTCGAAGCGCAGCATCGCGTCGACGAACGCGCGGTCGCTGAACGCGCCCAGCGTTTCGGATGTGGAGAGAAAGCCTTCGAAAATGCTCATGCGGTGACTCCGCCTTTCAATATTTCAGTTGGGCCACGGCACGCAATTCTTCTGGGGACGCCGTACCAAAGCCGAAGAACTCCAGGTACGCCGGAATCATCTCGAACAGCATGTCGGTGCCGACCTGCACCTGGCAGCCCTTGGCCTTTGCGGCCTCGAGCAGCGGCGTGTATTCGGTCTTCATGACGACCTCGCCGACGAAGGTCGAAGGATCGATGCGGTCCACATCGAAAGGCAGAGGGTCGCCCTCCTTCATGCCCAGCGGCGTGGCGTTGACGACCACGTCGTAGCCGGCCGGGTCTTTCGAGCCCGTGCTCACCTTCATCTGCGGATAGTGCTCGCGCAGCCGCGCGGCCAGCGCACCGGCCGAGGCTTCGCTCATGTCGAACAGCATCAGCTCGGCGGCGCCTGCCGCGGCTATCGACGCCGCAATGGCCGAACCCACGCCGCCGGTGCCCGACACCAGCACCCGCGTGCCCTTGAAGAGCCGACCCTTGCGCTCCACGCCGCGCACGAAGCCGGCGCCGTCGAACTGGTCGCCCAGCAGCGTGCCGTCGGGCCGCTTCAAGATCGCGTTGCAGGCGCCGGCGACGCGCGCCGTGGGCGTCACCTCGTCCACCAGCGCCATGGTCGTGACCTTGTGCGGCATCGTCACCAGCGCACCGCGCAGGTTGCTGAACTTGAAGATCTGCGGCAGCGAGGCCGCGTAGTCCTCGGGCTTCACGCCCATCGGCACCACCACCGCGTCGATGCCCTGCTTGTCGAACCAGGGGTTGTAGATCATCGGCGCCTTGAAGGCTTCGGTCGGAAAACCCAGGTGGGCGATGAGCGTTGTCTTGCCGGAAATCATGTCGAGTCTCTTGAATGGGAAAAGGCGTGGCTCAGGCCACGCTGGGTGAGTGATAGCGCAGGGGCTTGGCGATTTCGCCGTGCATGGCTGGCGGGTAGATGATTTCGCGCAGGAAGTCGGCGTCGGCGCGCAGCGCCTCGGCCGCTTCGGCGTGGCCGAAGTAGCGCAGGTAGTGCGGCATCTGCTGGATCAGCATCTCGAAGCCGGCCTGCGCATTGAGCCCGCGCGCGCGGGCCGCGCGCACCAGCGGCGTGGGCTGGTTGCGCAAAAGAATGTCGAACAGCGCGGCGTGGCTGTCCATGCGCGCCACGTCCACGGGCAGTGCGTCGTCCTCGACCAGCCCGAGCGGCGTGGCGTTGATGACCAGGTCGTAGCCTTCGGGGGCGTTGCTGTCGACGGCCACCACCGTGGCGTCGAAGAAGGCGTCGAGCTTGGCGGCTACGCCCGCGGCCTTGCCGGCGGCGCGGTCGAAGAACGAAATGTGCGCGGCGCCGTTCACCACGCCGCCCTCGGCCAGCGCCACGCCGATGGCTGCGGCGCTCACGCCCGCACCGAGGATCAGCACGCGCTTGCCGCGAAAGGGAATGTTGCAGTGGTCAAGCGCGCCGATCAGGCCTTCGCCGTCGAACAGGTCGCCCTCAAGCTGGTCGCCCTCGGTGCGGCGCACCACGTTCACCGAACCCGCCACGCGCCCGAAGAGCCCGCAGCCGTCGAGCAGGTCGACCACCAGCGGCTTGTGCGGCGGCGCGATCACCATGCCGCGCAGGTTGCGCGCCAGGAAGGCCGACTTGAAGAACACCGCGAAGTCGCGCACCGGCACCTGCATGGGCAGCAGCACCGCGTCGATGCCGAAGCGCTCGAAGGCCGCATTGAACATGCGCGGCAGCCGCACGTTGCGAACCGGGTCGCCCGGAATCAGGTACGCCTGGGTGCTGCCGCTGATGGAATGGCTCATGTGCTTGCTTCCGTTCGTCAATCGCTCTTTTCGAGGCCGGATGGCGAGCTTTATAGTCGCTTCAGCCCAATCATGCAGGGCTGCATACCTCAAAGCGTTCGATAATCGAACTGTAAAAATCGTTAATCGTTCAAATCGAGGGTTTTTACCTGCACTGAATACCAACGCCAACCGCATCGCCGCAGGCACACTTCCGCCCATGAGCAAGGACGACTCGACACCTCCCGCAGGCCTGGACAAGCGCGACTGGATTGCCGGCCTGGAGCGCGGCGTGAGCATCATCGAGGCCTTCGACGATGCCAACCCGCGCCTCACCGCCAGCCAGGCGGGCCAGCGCACGAACATGACCCGCACCGCCGCGCGGCGCTACCTGCTCACCCTGCAGCACATGGGCTACGTGGCGAGCGACGGCAAGCTGTTCTGGCTCACGCCGCGGGTGCTGCGGCTGGGCCGCTCGTACCTGGAATCGGCCCGGCTGCCGCGCGTGGTTCAGCCTTTTCTGCAGCGCGTGGCCGCCGGCACCAACGAGATCGCCTACCTCAGCGTGATGGACGGCGACGAGGTCGTCTACATCGCGCGCAACGGCCCGAACCGCAGCATGAGCACCGGCTATGTGCTGGGCGCGCGCGTGCCGGCACAGGTCACGGCCTCGGGCATGCTGATGCTGGCGCTGCGCAGCGACGCCGAGCTGAACGAGTGGCTGGCGACCAAGCAGTTGACGGTTTTCACCTCGCACACCATCGCGAGCATGGAGCGCATGAAGCTGGAGCTGGCGCGCATACGGGCGCAGGGCTGGGCGCTGTCGGAGCAGCAGCTCGACCTGAACTCGCGCGGCATCGCGGCGCCCCTGCGCGACCGCCACGGGACGCTGGTGGGCGCGCTGAACATCACGATGCCGATGGGGCACGAGAGCTCGGAAGACGCGGTGGCGCGGGTGCTGCCCGTTCTGCGGGAGACGGCGCAGGCGATGCGCAACCTGATCTAGCTGTCGGGCAGTACTAGTACCAGAACTTCCATCCGGGCTTGCCGGTACCGCCCACCTTGCCGGGGTCGGGCGTTGCCACACCCGACCGCTGCAGCGCCTCCAGCCGGTCGCGGGCCGTGAGGCTGCCGGCCTCGATCGCCTTCGCATACAGCTCGGCCGCGCGACGCAGGTCCTTCGGCACCAATTCGCCGTATTCGAAGATTTCGCCCATATCCTCGCCCGCATACGGGCTGCCGGAAGCCATGGCTCGCTGGTACCAACGGATGGCCTGCGGCACATCCATCTCCACGCCAAAGCCGCGCCGATAGCGAAAGGCAACCTGCAGTTGCGCATCGGCATGCCCTTTGTTCGCTGCCTGCAGATAAAGCAGGAACGCGACCGGCAAGGACTCCGCGATCTCGGGGGTGTAGATGCGCCCGGCCAGTTCATGGAGGGTGCCTGCATCGAGCCGTGAAGCATCGAGCAGCGCCGCGGCGCCTTGCGAACGAAGGGCGGCATTCGAGTCCAACACCATCGCTCGCAGGCGGGCCTTCGCGTCGAGGAAGTCGTGCTCGGCCGCCAGCTTCATCCAGCGCACTGCCTGCTCGACATCGCGTGCCACGCCTCGACCGTCGGCATACATGCCGGCAAGGCTGTACCACGCGGCGATGACGTTCTTTTCAGCCGCATTCCGGTAGAGCGACAACGCCATGTCGAAATCCTGCGCCACGCCAAGCCCATGCTCGTACTTGTCGGCCAGGTTGTTGATTGACGCGGCATGCCCCTGGGCAGCGGCCTGGGCGTAGAGTTGCACGCAGAGCTCGTAATCCTGAACGACGCCCCGGCCGTCCTGAAGACACATGGCCAAGTGGTACTGGGCGTCCGCGAATCCGGCAGCGGCCGCATGCCTCAGCAATGTCACGGCTTTGGCTTCGTCCCTGGCCACACCCAAGCCCTCCTGATACATCATCGCCAAGCGCGTCAGCGCGACCGGATCGCCCTTGTCCACCGCGCGGCGCAGCAGGCCCAGCCCTTTGGAGGGGTCTGGCGCGAGCACGCCACCTTCCAGGTAGATGATGCCCATCTCGCGCTCGGCCGGCGCGTAGCCCGAGTCGGCTGCGCTCTGCCAGAGGCACAGCCCTTGCCTCTGGTCGCGCTCGAGCGCAAGGCCGTGGAACTGAAGGTTGCCAAGCGCGAACTGCGCATGCGGCGCTCCCCGCAGCGTTTGGTCGAGCGAGCCGTTGACTGCCTGCTGCTGGAGAAAACGCACGCAAGCCGTGACGAAATCAGGCGACTGCCGCGCAACGAATACCAGCGTGTCCCTCGCCTCGTCCGGCGACAGCGTCTGCCTCGTGCCATTGCAGAGTTGGATCCGCAGCCCGGCGGCCTCCCCCGCCGCCTGCCCAACCTCGATCACGCACGAGGGGAAAAGGCCTCGGCCGGACAACACCGCGTCGCCTGTCATCGCGTGCTGTCCGTCGGCGTAGGCAACCACGTCCCGATCTTGCTGCCGGGCTTGCGTCTCGACGGCCTGCGCTGCGTCGCGGAAGCGCGCCCATGAGCCCGACGGCCAGTTGAAGTGCTGGATACCGGCCTCCAGGGAGCGATTGAACAGCCCCTCGGCCTCGGCCGGCACGCTGCCTTCGATCAACTGGGGCTTGAAGATCGCAAAACCGTGCGGGTCGGTCGCGGCACGGTACGGGAACACGACGGTGACTGCCAACGGGTTGTCGCCGTGGCAACGCAGTTCCACCACGATGGCCGTGCGCCCCTTGGGCAGCCCCACACTGGCCTCGCAGGCGAACGCGGCATGGCGGGGACCGCCCTCTTCCTGCGCCAAGGCGGCACGGCCGCGCTGCAGCGCCCCGTCAGCCGTGTCGTCGAACATGGCCACCAGAGAGAAGCGCTCGCCATCCGCATCGGGCCGCAGCAATGTCGGCGCCAGGACCGTGCCCCCCGACACCATGAACATCGAATAGGAGGCGAGGAAGCCGAGCGAGTGCACGGCCGCTGCCCAGGCCACTGGCCCCGCGTGGTCGAGCCGCGCGCCGCAGCCCGCCACGTAGTTCGCGCAGGTGGGCGCGAGGCCGGCGCCGAACAGCTTGTCTTCGATCCATACGAGTGGCAGCAACGCCACGCCGACATCCCTGGCAATTGCCACGATGCGCGACTGCGTGCCTTCCGCCAAGCGTGCGGCCGAGCCCAGCACCTGTTGCGCCGATGCGAAGTCGTGCCAGCCGATGCGCGCGCCAGACTTCTTCACGACGAAGCTCACGAGGTAGTAGGCCAGCAAGTCACAGAAGTTGCGCCCGCCCGGCGTTGAGAGAAATGCCTCGCGCTCGGGCTTCACCTTGGCCCTGATCTGATCGAGCAACGTGTTCACCCGCTCGAGGCTGGCATGCGAATAGTCGAGCCGAGCCTGGCTCAAGGCCTTGCCGAATGTCCACCCGCCCTCCGGCTCCTTGCCTTGCGCATAGCAATCCAGAAAAACTCGCGCCGCATTACTCATCGGCTTTTCCTCCCTCAGTTTTCTCTTATTCGACAAATGTAACGTAAAGAAACAAATTCAGGGTGGTTGGCACGGACGCAGTGACAGCATTCCGACAGCATCCGCCGGGCAGGATGCGCGCTTTCAATACCAAAGCGCTGGAGACACAAGCCCATGTCCGACCTGTTCCCGAACCACACACACATGAACCGCCGCCACTGGCTGCAGGCCGGCGGCTCCCTCGGCCTGGGCGGCCTGCTGCCCTCGCTGGCCTCGGCGCAGGACGCCTGGCCCAGCAAGTCGGTCCGCTTCGTCGTGCCCTTCGCGCCCGGCGGCAGCTCGGAAATCGTCGCGCGCTCCACCGCCGCCGAGCTCTCGCGCACGCTGGGCCAGAGCGTGTTCGTCGACAACAAGCCCGGCGCGGCCGGCAACATCGCGATGAGCGAGGTGGCGCGCAGCACCGACCAGCACACGATCATCCTGGGCCACATCGGCACGCTGGCGGTCAACCCGTACATCTTTGCCAAGCTGCCCTACGACGCGAACAAGGACTTCAAGCCCGTGAGCCTGCTGGCCAAGGTGCCCAGCCTGTACGTGGTGCACCCGGACGTGCCGGCCAAGAACCTCAAGGAGTTCATCGCCTATGCCAAGTCGAAGCCGGGCAAGCTCAGCTACGGCTCGGCCGGCAACGGCAGCGCGGGGCACCTGGCCTTCGAGTACCTGAAGATGACGGCCGACGTGTTCATGCTGCATGTGCCCTACCGCGGCACCGGGCCGATGGTGACGGACCTGCTCTCCGGCCGGCTCGACGCGTCGGCCATCGGCGCGGCGGCGATCATTCCGTTCATTAAGGCCGGCAAGGTGCGCTGCATCGCGACCGGCTCGGCCAAGCGCCTGGCGCAGCTGCCCGACGTGCCGACCGTGGCCGAGCAAGGCTTCCCCGGCTTCGAGATGACGCAGTGGTACGGCATGCTGGCGCCCGCCAACATCACGCCCGCGCAGATGGCCAAGCTGTCGGCCGAGACGATGAAGGCGGTGAAGTCGCCCGACTCGATGCAGCGGCTGACGGCCGATGCGGCCGAAGCTGTCGGCGGTACGCCCGAGCAGTTCACTCAGTTCATTGCGGCGGAACAAGCACGCTGGCAAAAGGTCATCGCAAGGGCAAACATCAAGCCGGATTGACTGGCGCAGCCCCTAGCATCGGCCCATGCGCATTCTCCTGGCCGAAGACGAACACACCCTGGGCACCTGGCTCTGCAAGGCGCTGGAGCACGCGGGCATCCAGGTCGAATGGGTGGACGACGGGCGTCTGGCCGATCGGGCGCTGCAGCAGCGCGACCACGATGCGCTGGTGCTCGACCTGGGCCTGCCCGGGCTCGACGGGCACACGGTGCTGCAACGCCTGCGCGAGCGCGACCAGCGGCTGCCCGCGCTGATCCTGACGGCGCGCGACTCGCTGAACGAGCGCGTGGCGTCGCTCAACGCGGGCGCGGACGACTTCCTCGCCAAGCCCTTCGCGCTGGCCGAACTCGAGGCGCGGCTGCATGCGCTGGTGCGCCGAGCGCGCGGCGTGGAGCATCCGCGGCTGGCCTGCGGGCCGCTGGTGTACGACGGCGCGCGCCGACATTTCACGCTGAACGGCGAGGCGCTCGCGCTGTCGCCGCGCGAACTGGCGGTGCTGCGCGTGCTGGTGCAGCGCAGCGGCGAGCCGCTGTCGAAGCAGCAGATCCTGGAGCGCGTGTTCTCCGACGACGAGGAGGTGCATCCCGAAGCGGTGGAAGTCTTCGTCTACCGGCTGCGCAAGCGGCTGGACGGCAGCGGCGTGCGCATCGTCACCCTGCGCGGGCTGGGCTATGTGCTGGAAGCAGACTAGGTGGGCATGCCGTCGTTGCGGAATGCACGCCTGCGGCGCGCCAGCCTGTGGCAGCGCCTTGCGCTGCTGCTGTTTCCCGCGCTGCTGGTCGTGACCGGGCTGGAGCTGTGGATGACGCGTCACGACGCGCTGGCCGCAGCCAACGCGGCCTACGACCGATCGCTGCTGGGTGCGCTCAAGTCGATCGACGCCAACATCTCGACCGCGTCGGGCGGCCTCTCGGTCGAGCTGCCGTACACGATGCTCGAGTTCTTCGAGCTCACGGCGAGCGGCCAGGTTTTCTTCAGGGTGTCGACCTCCGACGGGCTGGTCGAGTTGGGCAGCGCCGACCTGCCCGCGCCGCCTTTCGCGCTGAAGATGGGCACGCCGGTTTTCTACGACGCCACCTACTTCGGCGAAGCGGTGCGGCTGGCCGCTTACCGCCGCGACCTCGACCGCGCGCCGGCCGGCAGCACGGGCCGCAGCGTGCTGGTGCAGGTGGGAGAAAGCACGCGCTCGCGGCAGGCGTTCACAGCGCGCCTGGTGCGCAGCGCCGCGCTGCGCGACGGCCTGGTGCTGGCCATGCTGCTGTGCGGCACCGCCGTGGCGCTGGCCGCGGCGCTGCGCCCGCTGTCGCGGCTGGCGCGCGAAGTGCAGGCGCGCACGCCCGACGACCTCACGCGCATCGCCGAGGCTGACCTGCCCGCCGAGGTGCGCCCGCTGGTCGCCGCGGTCAACCAGCAGATGTCGCGCACGCAAGAGCTGGTGACGCAGCAGCGCCAGTTCCTCGACGACGCGTCGCACCAGTTGCGCACCCACCTCACCACGCTGCAGATGCAGGCCGACTACGCCCGGCGCGAGCAGGACCCGGCGCAGATCCAGCTCGCGCTCGACGCGCTGGCCACCGAGATCGGCCGCGCGACGCGCAGCGCGCAGCAGTTGCTTGCGCTGGGACGCAGCGACACGGTGTCGGTCGAGCCGGCCGGCTTCGACATGGCGGCGCTGCTGCGCGAGGTGGCGGTCGACCTGCTGCCGCTGGCGCGCGCCAAGCGCATCGACCTGGGCATTCACTCGCCTACGCCGGAGTTCATGGCCATCGCCGACCGCGGGCTGATGCGCGAGGCGCTGAGCAACCTCGTGACCAATGCCATCGCCTACACGCCTGCAGAGGGCACGATCACGCTGTTCGCGGCCGGCGACGCGGCGGGGTGGAGCCTCAACGTCGAGGACGACGGGCCCGGCTTGAACGAAGATGAGCGCGCCGCGCTGGGCCAGCGCTTTCGCCGTGGCGCGCGCGCCGGCAAGGGCGGCTTCGGGCTCGGCCTGGCCATTGCGCGCTCCATCGCGCAGCGGCACCAGGGCGAGCTGCGGCTGGAGGCACGCGAGACCGGGCCGGGCCTGCATGCGATCATCTGGTGGCCCCGTCCGGCGGCGCACTGACCAGCCCGCACCACACCATGCCCGCGCCCCTTCACGCCAACCGCCGCCACGCCCTGCGCGCGCTGTCCGCGCTGCTGTTGCCCGCGAGCCTGCGCGCGGCGGCGGCCGATGACCCCTCCCTCGAAGCCGCCGACTGCGTGATCCCCGCCAAGGCCGGCGGCGGCTTCGCGCTGACCTGCGCGCTCGCACGCGACGCGCTGCAGGCCGTGCGCCCCGTGCGCCCGCCACTGGCCCAGCGCTATCTGCCGGGCGGCATCGGCGCGGTCGCGTTCGACCGCATCGCCACCGGCAAGCTCGGCGGGCCCGGCACGCTGGTCGCGTTCTCGAGCGGCTCGCTGCTCAACCTGGCGCAGGGGCGCTTCGGTCCGCATCCGCCTTCGGCCGTGCGCTGGATCGCCACGCTCGGCACCGACTACGGAGTGATCGCCGTTCACCGCGACTCGCCGTACAAGCGCCTGCAGGACCTGATCGCCGCGCTGCGCCAAGACCCGTCGCGCATCGCCTTCGGCGCGGGCGGCACGGTCGGCAGCCAGGACTGGGTGAAGGCGGCGCTGCTGGTGCGCGCCGCGGGGCGCGACCACAAGGCGATGCGCTTCGTGTCCTTCGAGGGCGGTGGCGACGCGCTGGGTGCGCTGCAGGGCAAGCATGTCGACGCCTTCCCCGGCGATGCGGCAGAGGCGCTGCAGGCCATTGCGGGCGGTGCGGCCGTGCGGCTGCTCGCGGTGCTGTCGGAAGAACGGCTCGGCGGCGCGCTTACCGGCGTGCCGACCGCGCGCGAGCAAGGCGTCGAGCTGGTCTGGCCGACGGTGCGCGGCCTGTACCTCAGTGCGGACGTGCCCGAGGCCGCCGTGCGCGCCTGGGCCGCCGCCTTCCGCGAGGCAAGCGCCGCGCCGGGCTTTGCAGTGCTGCGCGAGCGGCATGGGCTGTATCCCTTCGCGCTCACCGGCGCCGCGCTGGACGACTACGTGCAAGCGCAGATCGCCGCCTACCGCAAACTGGCCGACGGACTCGGCCTGCGCCGCTGGCCGTCGTGAACACGGGCAAGATGGCGGCATGACCGAAGACGCCATCACTGACTACCTGATCGACATGCTGGCCGGCGGCCACTTCCAGATCGCCGACGACAACACCTTCTTCTTCCACGACGGGGACAACAAGTTTCCCTTTGCCACGATCGTGACCAAGGACAGCGAGTTCGACAGCGCCTCGCGTCTGGACCGCCCCGGCGTGTTCCGCCTGAACGTCGGCGTCGGCAAGGAAAGCTTCCGCGCGCTGTTCGGCGATACCCCGCCAGCCATCGACCCGGCCGCGCCGGACACGCTGATGCCGCACCCCGTGTACGCAAGGATGCACTGGGTGAGCGTGATCTCCCCCAGCGCAAAGACCTTCGAGAAAGTGAAGCCGCTGCTCGCCGAGGCGCTGGCCCTGGCAAGAGCGCGCAAGGCGGGCTAAGCCGCTTTCAGGAACACGTCGTGGTCCGGCGCGAAGTTGGCGTGCAGCGGCAACATCGCGCCGCCCAGCGCACAGGCTTGCGCACCTGCCCTGCCCCCGTGCAGCCGCGGGCGCCACAGGCCTTCCCAGTTGCAGCGGTCCAGCGCGGCGCGTGTGCGCTCCAGCAGGGCCTGCAGCAGCAGGCGTGACATCGACCCGTCCATCACCACATCGGCCAGGTCTAGCATGGCGGCGCCGTTCACGATGGCGTGCGCGAGCGCCTGCGATGCGTTGTCCAGCCAGGCCTGGGTGGCGGCTGCGAAAGGCGCCTGCAACGCGCGGTCGTCATAAGCGGCCATCGCGTCCAGGCCCTCGCCCGCCAGGCGCTGCTCCAGCTCCCAAAGCGAGGCCTGCGCCACGAGCTGCGCCGGCAGCCCGCTGCCGCCGGGCGGCTGCATGGGCAGCGACGCCAGCGCGCCTGCATTGCCGTGCGCACCCGTGTGCAGGTGCGAGTTGATGACAAGCCCGCCGCCCACGAAGGTGTCGACGAAGATGTATAGAAAGCTCTTCAGGTCATGCCCGCGCCCGCCCACCAGTTCTGCCACGCAGGCAGCCACCGTGTCGCGCGCAAAGCTCACCGGCACGTCGGTGCGCGCACGCACCTCTGCCGCCAGGTCCATCTGGTTCCACAGGTCGGCCTGCGCCTTCGAAAGTCCCAGCGTGCGGTGCCAGCCGCCAAGCTGGAACGGCGCGGCCAGCCCCACGCCCACGTTGCGCACGGCCAGCGGCCCCAGGCCGTCGCGCAGACGGTGGATGTGCTGCGCAATCGCGGGCAACAGCTCGTCGACGTCGGGAAAGTCGTAGTGCACGAGGTGTCGTTCGCGCACTTGCGTGGTGAAGTCGATCAGCAGCCACTCGGCGCCGCGCCGGCCGACCTTGATGCCGATGGAGAAAGCGCCGTCGGGGTTCAGCGCCAGCGGCACCGAAGGCTGTCCGATGCGTCCGCGCACGCGGTTCTGCTTGACGATGAGCCCGTCTTCCTCCAGCCGCGCGGTGATGAGCCCGATGGTCTGCGCGCTCAGCCCCGTGAGCCGCGCAAGGTCGGCCTTGGGCAGGCTCGCATGGACGCGCAGCGCCTGCAGCACCGTGCGTTCGTTGAACTGGCGCATGCCGACCTGGTTGGAGCCGCGCAGCCGCAGAAGGTCGGGCATGTGCGCGGCAGTGTCCGCATCAGGCATGCGCCTCCGCAGGCAACTGGTCGGCGGTCATGGCGCCGGTCATCACGGCGACGGTGTCGCTCATGCTGATCTTCTTCGGGTCGAGCACGGCCGCGCGCTTGCCCAGCCGCGCCACGTGAATGCGGTCGGCCACCTCGAACACGTGCGGCATGTTGTGGCTGATGAGCACCACGGGCAGGCCCCGGTCGCGCACGCGGCGGATCAGCTCCAGGACCATGTTGCCCTCCTTCACGCCGAGCGCGGCGGTGGGCTCGTCCATGATGACCACGTGCCGCGCGAAGGCCGCGCTGCGCGCCACCGCCACGCACTGCCGCTGGCCGCCCGAGAGCGTTTCGACCGCCTGCGTCATCGACTGGATGCCGACCTTCAGGTCGGCCATGCGCGCCGTGCTCTCGCTCAGCATCTTCTTCTTGTCGAGCATGCGCAGCACGTTGCCCATGAAGCCGGGGCGGCGCAGCTCGCGGCCGAGGAACAGGTTCTCGTAGATGGTCATGGCCGGCGCCACGGCCAGGTCTTGATAGACCGTCTCGATGCCGGCGCGGCGTGCGTCCAGCGGGTTGCGGAAGTTCACCGGCTTGCCGTCGAGCAGGATCTGCCCTTCGTCGGGCACCACCGCGCCCGACAGCGCCTTGATGAGCGACGACTTGCCCGCGCCGTTGTCGCCGATCACCGCAAGGATTTCTCCTTCGCGCAGCTCGA
This sequence comes from Variovorax sp. AB1(2024), assembly GCF_037482385.2. NCBI lineage: Bacteria > Pseudomonadati > Pseudomonadota > Betaproteobacteria > Burkholderiales > Comamonadaceae > Variovorax > Variovorax sp. AB1(2024). The sequence goes on from NZ_JBBHKP020000001.1 coordinate 4,553,037, forward strand.
AGTCGACACCGTCGAGCGCCGTGACCTGGCCGTAGCGCTTTACCAGGCCCTTGGCCTGCATCACGATCTTGGGATTGGTGACGGTGTTCATCAACGGGCTCCCCGGCGCGAGAGTTGGTCGGCAGCCACCGCCAAGATCACCAGCACGCCCGTCACCAGCACCTGGTAGATCGACGACACGCCCATCAGCGTGAGGCCGTTGCGGAACACGCCCACGATCAGCACGCCGATCAGCGAACCCAGCACGATGCCGCGCCCGCCGAACAGGCTGGTGCCGCCGAGCACCACCGCCGTGATGGCGTCGAGGTTCTCGGTCTGGCCCGCGTTCGGGTCACCCACGCCGGTGCGCGCCACCGACAGCAGCGATGCGATGCCGTAGAGCACGCCCGCCGCCACGTAGACGCCCAGCAGCACGCGCTGCGTCGGAATGCCGACCAGCCGCGTGGCCTCGGCGTTGTTGCCCACCGCATAGATGTGCCGCCCCGCCGCCGTCTCGCGCAGCACGAACCAGGCGAGCGCATAGAGCGCCACCATCAGCACCGAGCCCCACGCGACCTCGGCATTGCCGATGTTGAAGGTGGTGCCCAGACCGGTGAGGCCGCCGGGCAGGTCGGTGATGGTCTGCGACGACGAATACAGCTGCGTGATCGCGAAGGCGATGTTCAGCGTGCCCAGCGTCACGATGAAAGGCGGCAGCTTGATGCGCGTGACCAGCAGGCCGTTGAGCAGGCCGAACAGCGTCGTCACGCCGATGCCGCACAGGATGGCCAGCGGCGCCGGCATGCCCAGTTCGGTGGCGAACTTGCTCATGATGATCCCGCCCAGCGCCATCACCATGCCGCACGACAGGTCGATGCCCGCCGTGAGGATGATCAGCGTCTGGCCGATGGCGATGACGCCGACCACCATCACCTGCTGCAGGATCAGCGAGAGATTGCCGCCCGTCAGAAAGCGGTCGGACTGGGTCGCAAAGAAAATGCATGCGCCAAGCAGGGCCAGCCACGGCCCGAGGGCGCCCCACGGAATGTGGTGCGTTGAAGACTTCGCCATCTAGAGGTTCCGCCGTTTACTTCTTGCCCCAGCACAGCTCGGTGCCGGTCTTGGTGTCCTTGCTGTCGACGCCCGCCACGCTCTTGCCGGCGATCAGCGTCACGCCGGTGTCGACATAGCCCGAGGCCTTCTTGCCCGTCTTGGCGAATTCCACGCCCGCGGCCACGCCCATGGCGGCCATCTTCAGCGGGTATTGCTGCGAGGTCGCGGCGATGATGCCGGCGGCCGTGTCCTTGATGCCCTGGCAGCCGCCGTCGACCGACACGATCATCACGCCCTTCTCCTTGCCCGCGCGCTTGAGCGCGTTGTAGGCACCGGCGGCGGCGGGCTCGTTGATCGTGTAGACGAGGTTCACCTCGGGCGCCTTCTGCAGGCAGTTTTCCATCACCGTCTGCGCCTTGGCCTGGTCGCCGTAGCTGTCGGCCATGCAGACGATCTCGGGCGACTTCGACAGTTCGTTCGACTTGGCGTCGTTGGCCGGCAGGCCGAAGCCCTTCATGAAACCGTTGTGGCGCTGCGCGCCCACGGGGTGGCCCGGCAGCAGGTCGAGCGCGACGATCTTCGCCGGCTTGCCCGCCATCGCGGCCTTGGCGTATTCGCCGATCAGCACGCCGGCCGTGTAGTTGTTGGTGGCGAACAGTGCGTCGGTGGCGTCCGGCGGATCGGCCGGGCTGTCGAGCGCGATCACCATCACGCCCTTGTCGCGCGCCTTCTTGATCGCCGGCACGATCGCCTTGGCATCGCTCGGCGTGATCAGGATGGTCTTGGCGCCGGCCGCGATCATGTTTTCCATCGCCGTGATCTGGCCCGCGTTGTCGCCGTCGGCCTTGCCTGCGCCGGAGAGCAGCTTGGCGCCAAGCTTCTTGGCTTCTTCCTGCGCGCCTTCCTTCATCTTGACGAAGAAGGGGTTGGTTTCGGTCTTGGTGACGAGGCCGATCACCGGCTGGTCGGCGGCGAAGGCGCCGCTGGCGGCAACGAGGGACATGGCCGCGATGGCCAGGATGGTGCGGGGGCTGCTGCTGGGCATGGTGTGTCTCCTTGGCGGGCGCTGGGTGATGCGCCCTGCGGGTTTGGATCCGGATCGCTGGCCTTGAAGGCGGGCGTCCGGGCGCAAGGGGACTATCGGGCAGAGGGGCGACTAAATCAAGGCGATTTAGTTATCGGAAACCCGGAGATGAAATGGAGCCTGATGCGGTCACCACAGCGGAGAGACGGGTCGGCGTATGGAGACCTGAATCAAACAGTTTTCGAGACTTACCTTGGGCGTCGCATGGCCGGTATCCGGTGCGTCGCAGCTGCAGGTGACGGCGCTCAGCGCCACCGCGCTCGTCCAGCGCAGCTGCATCAGCGGCGCGAGCGAGATCGACTCGCGATGTAGCTCTCGCCGCACGCATCGATCACTGACCTGCCTGGCTTTCTCTGGGGTGAGCATCTCCGGCCCAGCCGAAACAGCGTCGTGGCGGGAGGCTGACGCCATCACACACTGCTATCGCATCACAAGAATTCGATCTTTCAGTGAATCACTTTGAAAAATCCAAACCCGTTGGTCCAACCTCATCGATCAGAACAAAGTCCTTGGGATCGGCCAGCAAAAAATCATCCTTCACCAATACAGCCAAAACCTCCTTCAAATAGCCTCCTCTATCAACAATCACATTGAGAGGCAGATCATGTGGAACCGCACTCCTCCACAAAAGATCGTCGGAATAATTGGAGATCAAAAAGCATAATCCATTGATCACATTTGATTTTGAGACTGGTCCAAATTCCGAAAATCTACGCTTCATCTCTTCAAAAAGAGCTTTTCTATTTGCAGGCAGGTTGATGTCAAAACTCTCCAATTCCCCATCACTTTTTTCAAGCAAAAAATCATACAAGCCACGCAAATAATTAAGATTCAAGGATTTCATGCTTGAGGCATCCCGTGGAAGTATCACATCATCAGGTTGTGCAGCAGCTTGCCGCCCGCGTGCCTCAGAGGATCTTTAACCGGGGGCCGGGTCGACGATGCTGTCTGCCGGGTCGAACGCAAACTCGCGCTCGAGTCAGCTGTTGGCCTCCAGCAGCCGGCTCACCGGGTCGTACGGTAGTTCAGGTTGCCTCGGCGGCTGTCGTCGATGCCAATCATCTGGTCAGCATTGTCGCAGCTGTAGCGGCGCTGGATGCCCTTGGTCGATTCGATGGCGCCTGGCCTGGTGCGCGAGATGTGCTGTTCTAGCAGCCGGCTCGCCGGGTCGTATTTCTGCCGCTGGCTCAGTCCGTTTCCTTGCTCGCGTGCAAGCTCCGGGTGCAGGTCGTCGCGTTCGAAGCCCAGGATAGCTATTACTCCGGTGCTGAGTCGACCAAGTATCTATCTGCTCGCCGTTCCACAAAGTTCCTGCTCGACGTCGTAGACACCGCCATCACTGGCTTGCTCCAAGTGCGCTCGATCGCCCCTGCAACTTACTCGTTATCGACGACCATTGCTGGAAATCATGCTTTCAATTGAAGAAAATTTCGTAAAAAATACTTGCGTATCATATTTTCTACCTCTTCTCGAAAAACTATAAAACTCTGCTGGCGCGAAATCCCCTTCGACAAGAAATTTCTTGAGCAGGAATTCCGCATATTCAAGTGCCTCGTCGGAAATAAAAAGCATCAATCTCCCATCCCTAATTTCCAGATGATTTTCATCTTTTCGCTTGAGCTCTATTTCCGCGGCATCAACCACATTTCTTGTGTACTGCAAACAATCAATCACGACCGCATCAGTCACCTGGTTGAGAAAAAATGAAACAGCGTCCAGAAATTTTATAGCGCCTTCTCGATCGAATCGTATTGTTAATTCGTCTTTACTAAACGGACCGATGTTAAAAATTATCATGAGCAATCCAAAGGAACATGAACATTTTTCGTCACTAGAAAATTTCCTGTTGGCTGGCCATTATTAATTTTTGGCGACAAGAATTCGAAATGAACATGAGGCGTGTTCGGAACGTTCGGTGAGCCCATGCCATGCCCTCCTGAATAATCGCTGGGTCCAACTCTGAATTGCCGAGTGCCATCGATGCTTCGCCATTTTCCGGGGCCAACTTTCACCATTTCGTCTCCGAGAAATTTATCTCTAGTAACACCAATTGCAGATGGGCATATTCTTCGCCGCCATTCCGACAACTGTTGGGTCGAAGCCTTGCTCGAGCTGTCCTTGCCAGAGACGACCGTCGGAGATCTTCCAGTTGAGACATATTTCAAGCCCAGAGGATCGATCCACTGCGTGGGGCTTGGTACATATAAATGCAGGTGCCCGCCACCGGCCAAGCCAATTGGATCGGAACTAGCAAATGTTCCGCCGACCGGATCGTAGTACCGATACCTGTTGTAGTGCAGCCCCGTCTCTTCATCCCAATACTGCCCCTGAAACCGAATCGGATTCCTGAACCCCGCTCTTCTCCCAGCCTCGCTGATCGCCTCCCTCGCCTCCCCCCACGCCTTGTACTGCGCCGACCAGGCAACACTGCCTTCATGGTCCGTCAACTCCTGCGGTGTTCCAAGATGGTCGCACTGGTAGAACGCCATCTCCTTCCTGTCGAACGCCCGCGGCACCTGCCTCTGCTCGCCGTTCCACAGCGGATCCTGCTCGATGTCGTAGACGCCGCCGTTAGCTTCCATCAACGCCTTCGCATCCGTCGTCTCGCTCAGCGCCATCGCGCGCGCCTGGCGCACCTGCACCAGCGGCACGAACGAGTTCGCCTCGTGGATGTAGTGCACGCTCCAGCCGTGCTCGCCGCCTTCCTCCATCGCTGACTTGCTCTGCGTGCTCTCGAACGCGAGCACGTCGCCGTCCCAGCCGAACAGTGTCGTGGTCTCGCCAGAACTCTTGGAGAGCCGACGACCCAGCGCGTCGTAGCTGAAGGAGGTGGTGATGCCGCGCTGGTCGGTCGCCGCCGTCATGCGGTTGAAGCCGTCCCATGCGAAGACGGTGCGCCAGCCGTGGCGCACCCGCTCGGTCATGTTGCCGCGTTCGTCGTAGCGGTAGCTGGTGCCGGCGTAGTTCTTCAGCAGGTTGTCCAGCAACTTGTTGGCAGGGTGCCTGAGCGGGTCGTTGGTCGCCGGCGGGTCGACGATGTTGCCCGCCGGGTCGAATGCAAACGTCTCGCGCCCCACTCGGCTGTTGGCCTCCAGCAGACGGCCCACCGGGTCGTAGCGGTAGCTCAGGTTGCCTCGGCGGCTGTCGCCGATGCCAATCAGCTGGCCGGCCTTGTCGTAGCTGTAGCGGCGCTGGATGCCTGTGGTCGATTCGATGGCGCCAGAACTGGTGCGCGAGATCTGCTGCTCGAGCAGCCGACCTGCCGGGTCGTACTTCTGCCGCTGGCTCAGGCCGTTGCCCTGCTCGCGTGCGACCTCGCGGTGCAGGTCGTCGCGCTCGAAGCCGAGGATGTCCTGGCCGTCGATCATCAGGCCGTGCACGTGGCCTGAGCCGTATGTCAGCCATTGGATGACGTGCCCGTCGGGCCGCACGGTGGCGATGCGCTGGTTGAGTTCGTCGTAGCGGTGCTGCCAGACAGCCGTGCGCTTGCGCTGCAGGTAGTGGTGATGCTCGCGCGTCAGGTTGCCGGCCGGGTCGTAGAACCATTGCAGGCGCGCGTCGCTGTTGGTCGCCTCCAGCAGGCGGCCGTTGCGGTCGTAGGCGAAGCGTTCGGATTGGCCACCGGCGCGGCGTTCGCTCAAGCGGCCGAGTGGATCGAATTCGAGTTCGGTGCGGTGGCCCGCCTCGACCACTTCGGCGAGCACGCCCGTCGTCTCTTCGTGCACGTACTGCGTAGCCTTGCGGTCGAAGCCGGTTTCTTCCAGCAGGCGGCCCACCGGGTCGTAGCGAAAGTCGTATCGGCTGCCGTTCTCGTTGTGCAGTTCTGTCAGGCGGCCCAGAAGGTCCCAGTGGTATTTGAGCGAGCGGCCCGCGGCGTCGGTGCGGCCGGCGATCAGGCCGGCGCGCGTGTAGCTGTAGCGCGTGGCGCGCCCCAGCGCGTCGGTGTGCTTCAGCAGCCGGCCTTCGGCATCGTGCTCGAACTGCTCGCTCGTCTGGTCGGGCGGCACGATTTCTTCGAGCTGGCCGGCAGCGTAGCGATATCCGGTCGCGTTGCCGGCGGCGTCGGCAGCCTTGGTGAGCCGGCCTCGTTCGTCGTAATCCCAGCGGCTGGTCTTTGCGGAGCAGTCGGTGTAGCTGAGCAGTTGGCCCGACGCGGAGTAGGCGAGCGTCTTCACGCCGCCCTTGGCATCGGTGATGCGCACGGGCCTGCCGGCCTTGTCGTAGGCGTACTCGGTCTTGTGCCCCAGCGGATCGATCTCTTCGGTGAGATGGCCCTGCGCGTCGTAGTCGCGCTTCCACACGCCGCCCTCCGCATCGCGGATGCCCGTCAGGCGATGCAGGCTGTCGTACTCGTAGTGGACCCGGCTGCCGTCCGCGCGCGTGTGCGTCTGCAGGTTGCCGTCGGGGTCGTAGGTGTAGTCGTCGGTCGTGCCGTCGGTATGCACGTGGCGGGTGACGTTCTTCGCGTCATCGCGGAAGAACCACTCCTGCAGACCGTCCGGATGGATGATGCGGTAGGTGTAGCCCTGGATGTCGTAGTAGTGCCAGGTCTCCCCGCCCAGCGCATCGGTCACGTAGGTCAGCCGGATGTTCCTGTCCCACTCCAGCTTCAGCGCGAAGCTGCCGTCGTCGGACCACTCGCGCACGGCCTTGGCGTCGGGGCCGGTGCCGTCGTACTCGAGGTTCATGCCCCGGCCGGTGCGGTCGGTGTAGCGGGTCACGAGGTGGTGGCTGTAGGTGTAGCGCCAGCTCGCGCCGTCCTCGTCCTGCGCGGCGACGAGGTCGCGCTGCGCGTCGTGCGTGTAGGCGGCCAATTGACGCACGACCTGGCCGTCCTTGAGCTCCCACAGCGACTGGATAAGCCCGGTCTGCGCATCGGGCTTCGTGCCCACGTGCGCCATGACGGCTTCGCCGTGCTTGCTGATGATGTCGCTGAGCACGCGCTCGCCCGTCTCTGCAATGACGTGGTCGTAGCGCAGGCCGATGGCCATGCCATCCTTCGCCTGCTGCGCGACAAGGCGGAAGTGGGGCTGCTTGCCGTCGACGTACTCGTAGATCTCGCGCCACTCGCTCTGCTCGCCTTCGGGCAAGGGCTTGCCGAAGTCCAGCACCAGCAGGCTCTCGCTCAGGCGCGAGACGCGGACTTCCTCGATCGCGTCGAAGTAGCTCTGGCCCGCGGCCACAACCGGATACGCATGGCTGCGGCCGTCGGCGGCGTGGTGGAGCAGGCTGAGCTGGCCCTGGCGTGCGCCTCGCGCGGGCGTGGTGATGTCCACGCGCATGCTGTAGGGGGTGATCCAGCGTGCGCCCAAGCTGCCATGGTCGAAGGCATCGAGGTCGCTGGCGTAGGTTCGCGCCCATTCGATCGGCAGCGGTGCTGCGAGCACGAAGTCGGTGTGGGTGAAGCTCTCGTTGCCTGTGGCAAGGCTGATGGAAGCCCCTTTGCGTGCCGGCGCGGGGCAGTTCTTGCAGCCTGCGGTCCCTTGTGCACCGGCTTGCTTGTTGATGTGACCGAGCTGCGTCCCGGGATTTTCTTTTTCTGCCTTGGCTCCCGCCTGCGGAGCCACGATCGCCGCGCGCTGGCCTTTCCTCTTCAGCAGCGCGTCCCGCAGCTTGTGCAGCAGCCACATGATGCTGGCCTGCGACTCCTTGTCCGCCAGCCTCGAGAGCTGCCCACGCAGCTGCTGCTTGAAGTCCAGCATCTGCCCGATCACACCGTTGACCCTGCTCGCGACGCCATCGGGCAACTGGCTGGCCGCCGCCTTCGCCACGTAGTTCGCCGACTGCTTGGTGTAACGCACCGCCGTGCCCCACATCCGGCTCCACGTGCTCTGCGTCTTCGGGTCGTGTACCTTGGTCTCCGGCGACGCGGGCGTGGCCACCGCGAACAGGTCCTTCTGGCCCAGCACCCGGCGCATCACGTCCACCAGGTTGTCGATGATCTTGTCGGCCAGGTCCGCGCAGCTCTTGAGGATGCCGTCGAGCTTGGCGATCGCCCCATCGATGAACTTGTCCAGCTCGCCCATGATGGTGGCGTTCAGGTGCCCCACCAGCGTGGTGACGATGGCCTCGCCCAGGTTGGAGGCCGCCGTCGTCAGTTGCTGCCTCACCAGGTGCAGCGTGGGCCGCAGGCTCATGCGTGCGGCCGCCATGCTCGGCGGTATCGGAATCAGCCCGATCAGGTTGATGCCCAGGCTCACCCAGTTCAGGAACGCATCGACGCTGTCCTTGGCCTTCTTCTCGACGATGTTGATGATGTCCAGGAACACATCCACCAGCGCCATGATGTTGCCGACGATCGGGATGCTGCCCAGAACCATCGTCAGGCGCTCCAGCGTCACGTAGCCGCCGCTGAACGAACGCAGCCACTCGTCCACCGCCTTGCTCGCAGCGGCGACGTCTTCCTTCACGATCGTGTTCAGCGGCGCCACCGCCGTCTGGGGTTCGCGCTCGGTCGGCTTCTGGCCTTGCTGTTGCGGGCCCTCTTTTTCTGCCATCTTCTCTCCCTGCCTCTGGCTGATGCCTTGTCTTGTCAGTGCTGTGAATCGATGCTCTTCAAGGCTGGATCACGCAGTCCTTCATCGTGAGAAATGCCGACCCCATCGCGAAGCCGACCTCGCAGCTCGCGGTGAACTTCGCACCGCTGCGCATCTCGCCCATCCTCTGGCTCTGCGCGTCGTCCGTAGGTGTCAGGCGCGCCAGCTCCTGGCTGCCGCGCACGTCGGCAGCGCGGATCAGCGACGTACCGCCGAAGGAATCGGACGCTTCGATGACCACCGCCGCGAACTGCACGCGCTTGCCGTATTCAGGCATGCCGAGCGCACGACGGCCCTGCTTCTCGTAGCTCTGGTGCAGCTTGGTCAGCGTGGTTTTCGTTTCCGCTTGCGCAGCACATAGAGAAGCGGCGCCCAGGAAGACAGCGGCGACAAGGGTGGCCTTGATGTTTTTCATGATCATGGAATAGATGAAGTGATGAGGTGCCAGTGAGGGCTCAGTTGATGTTGGCGCCCTGGAACTCGAGCTGTTCGAAGGTGCTGCCCGTGAAGTCAACGCTGCGTCCCTGCAGCCCCTGCGCGTGCACCAGGGTGCCGCTGCAGTCCAGAACGCCGACGTCATTCCAGCTGCCGCCGGCGAAGCTGATGTCGTCCCACTGGCACTGCCTGAAGGTGCTGCTTCCGATGTTCGCGCCGTCGAAGTTCGCGCGCGTGAAGCTGCAGTTGACGAAGGTGCACCCCGTGATCGAGATGCTGCCGAAGTCGCACTGGCTGAAGCTGCAGCCCGTGAACTGGCAGCCGCTCCAGCCCGCCTGCCTGAAGCTCGTGGCCGCGAAGCTTGTGCCTGCGAAGGTCGTCGAGGCGAACTGGGCAAGGCCCAGGTCGAGCCCGGCGTAGGCAAAGCTGTCGGCCTGGCCGACGAGTCCGGCGGGAGCGCCGCCTGCGCCTTTGCGCCACATGTCGTGGGCGAGGATGATGATTTGGGAAGACATTCGATGCCCCTCGGTTGGTCCGCCTTCTCGAACAGCCCGAAAGCGTTCGCCAATGCCATCACGATTGGAGTGTTGAGCACCAGCCGCCCCGGCGATTCGATTTCAAACAGCGGCAAGACCGAACTCACGGACGCGAGCCCCGGGCCTTCGCGCGTGCCGCTTCGATTTCCTTGAGCAGGTCGCCCGCCTCCGCATTGCCGTTCTTCGCCGACTCCGCCGCCCAGTGCGCGGCCTCGGCGAGGTCCTTGCCGCTCATGTAGAGGTCGTAGGCCAGGTTGTGCTGCGCCACGACGTGCCCGGCCTTGGCCGCTACCGTCAGCCAGCGGGTGCGCTGAACGTCGTCGGAAGACGCGAAGGTGTAGTACAGCGAGAGACGAAACGCGGCTTCGGCGTCGCCGGCCTCGGCCTTCGTGACCAGTTCGGCTCGTTGCGCGTCCGTCAATGCGAAGGACCGCGCGCCCGAGATGGGCGATGAGGAAGAGGCTGGTGCGGCGTCGGGCTTGTCCATGGCTTGGTTCTCCGTTGCGTAAGAGACTGGAAGGTTCAGAAGAAGAGGAAGCAGCACTGCCAGCTTCGCGCCGAACCTGAGATCGATGTTCTTCATGACTTGGGGTTGAAGGTATGCCAGACGCCGGGATCGGCGGTGTCCATGGTGCCGTCGGCCTTCTGGCCGGCAGGCTTGTAGGCACCGTGGGGCCAGATCCACAGGAGCTTGTCGGGCGCCACGACAGGCGCATTGAGCTCGTTGGCCAGCTTCTGGGCGTAGGGGTCGGTGCCCTTGCCGGTCTCGCACGACATCAGCTGCACCTTCTGGCCTTCTGTGTAAGACGGGTGCGCCTTGATCCGCTCTGCCATCTGCGCAGGGGTGACGCCCCTGAGCGCGGTGTCGGTCATGATGCTCGGGTTGCCATGGGAGCCGACCGTGAACGTGCCGGGCGGGCTTGGGATGTTGTCGGCCGACTGGCGGATCGCCTCGTTGTGCGGGAACAGGTTGATGTCGACCAGCCCCAGCGGGTCGATGCCGCGAACGGGGTTGCCGCCGACGTATGCGTACAGGTTGAGGCCGCCCGCAAGCCCCAGCGGGTCGGGCGAGACATACCGGCCGCTCGCCGGATCGTAGTAGCGGTAGCGGTTGTAGTGCAGCCCCGTCTCGGCATCGAAGTACTGTCCCTGGAAACGGATGGGGTTGGATAGGCCGGCACGTCGCCCCGCTTCGCTGATGACTTCGCGCGCCTCGCCCCAGGCCCTGTACTGGGCCGACCAGCCGACGTGACCTTCGTGGTCGGTCAGGTCCCGAGGCGTGCCGAGATGGTCGCACTGGTAGAAGGCGATCTCGTCCGCCTCGAAGCTGCGTTGTCCCAGCTGGAGTTCGCCGTTCCACAGCGGGTCTTGCTCGATGTCGTAGGCACCGCCGTTGGCGGCCATGAGCTCCCGCACGTCGGGCGTCCTGCCCGGCACGATCGCATGCGCCTGGCGCAGTTGAATCAGCGGCGCGAAGGAGCGCGGCTCGTGGATGTAATGCACGCTCCAGCCGCGTCCGTTGTCTTCCTGCTCTGCGGCAAGGCTCCGCGTGCTTTCGAAGGCGAGCGTGTCGCCATCCCAGCCGAACCGGGTGATGCTGTCTCGCGAGCGCTTCGAGATGCGGCGGCCCATCGGGTCGTAGGCGAACGAGGTCTGGGTGCCGTCTTCGTCCGTGGCGGAGCTCAGCCGCCCGAAACCGTCCCATGCGAAGGTGGTCGAGCGGCCGTTGCACACGCGCTCGACCACGTTGCCGTGCTCGTCGTAGCGATAGCGGACGCCGGCATAAGCCTCGAGCAGGTTGTCGAGCAAGGGAACGATGGGAGCCCGGCTTCCTCCGGACGTGCCGTCGGGCTCGACGATGTTGCCCGCAGGATCGAAGGCGAAGGTCTCCCGTCCGAAACGGCTGTTGGCCTCGACCAGGCGGCCGACCGGGTCGTAGCGGTAATCGAGGTTGCCGTGATGGCTGTCGCCGATCGCCACCAGCTGCCCCGCCTTGTCGTAGCCGTAGGTGCGCTGCAGTTGCAGCGCGCCGGGTGCGCTCGCCTGGCCCGGCACGACCTGCTGCTCCAGCCGCCTGCCTGCGTTGTCGTAACGCAGCTTCTGGGTCAGGCCGTTGCGCTGCTCGCGCAGCACTTCGCGATGCAGGTCGTCGCGCTCGAAGCCGACGATGTCGTGTCCGTCCAGCAACAGGCCGTGCACGTGGCCCGAACCGTAGGTGAGCCACTGGGTCGTGTGGCCGTCGGGGCGGATCGTGGCGACGCGCTGGTTGAGCGCGTCGTAGCGGTGCTGCCATATCGCCGTGCGTCCGGCCTGCAGATCGTGCTGGTGCTCACGCGTCAGGTTGCCGGCCGGGTCGTAGAACCACTGCAGGCGCGCGTCGTCGTTCGATGCTTCGACCATGCGCCCGTTGCGGTCGAAGGCGAAGCGCTCGACCTGGCTGCCGACGGCCCGCTCGGTCATCCTGCCCAGTGCATCGGCCTGCAGCTGCACCACCCGCCCGCCCGCTTGAACCTCGACGAGCCGGCCGGTGCCTTCTTCGTAACGGTACTGCGTGGTCCGCTGAGCGAAGTCGATCTTCTCCAGCAACCGGCCCACGAGGTCGTAGCGCAGGCTGTGGCGGCTGCCATTCTCGTTGCGCAATTCGACGAGACGGCCCAGCAAGTCCCACTGGTACTTGAGCGAATGCCCCTCGGCATCCGTACGGCCCGCGATCAGGCCTGCGCGGCCATAGCTGTAGCGCGTGCGGCGTCCGAGCCCGTCGACATGCGCGAGCATGCGTCCCTCGGGGTCGTGCAGTGTCTGCTCGCGCGTTCCGTCGGGCAGGACGATCTCGTGGAGCAGGCCCGGCACGCTGCCTTGGGCATGCGGCACCGCGTCTTGTTCCGGGCGGCTGTAGAGGTGACGCGTGACGTTGCCCGCAGGATCGACCGCCGTGGTGAGCCGGCCGCGATCGTCGTATGTCCAGCGGCTGGTCTTGCCCGAGCAATCCGTGAGGCTCGCGAGCCGGCCGCGAGGCGTGTAGCTCATCAGCTTCACGCCGCCCTTCGCATCGGTGATGCGCACGGGCCTGCCGGCCTTGTCGTAGGCGTACTCGGTCTTGTGCCCCAGCGGATCGATCTCTTCGGTGAGATGGCCCTGCGCGTCGTAGTCGCGCTTCCACACGCCGCCTTCCGCATCGCGGATGCCCGTCAGGCGATGCAGGCTGTCGTACTCGTAGTGCACCCGGCTGCCGTCCGCGCGCGTGTGCGTCTGCAGGTTGCCGTCGGGGTCGTAGGTGTAATCGTCGGTCGTGCCGTCGGTATGCACATGGCGCGTGACGTTCTTCGCGTCATCGCGGAAGAACCACTCCTGCAGCCCGTCCGGATGGATGATGCGGTAGGTGTAGCCCTGGATGTCGTAGTAGTGCCAGGTCTCCCCGCCCAGCGCATCGGTCACGTAGGTCAGCCGGATGTTCCTGTCCCACTCCAGCTTCAGCGCGAAGCTGCCGTCGTCGGACCACTCGCGCACGGCCTTGGCGTCGGGGCCGGTGCCGTCGTACTCGAGGTTCATGCCCCGGCCGGTGCGGTCGGTGTAGCGGGTCACGAGGTGGTGGCTGTAGGTGTAGCGCCAGCTCGCGCCGTCCTCGTCCTGCGCGGCGACGAGGTCGCGCTGCGCATCGTGCGTATACGCAGCCAATTGCCGCACGACCTGGCCGTCCTTCAACTCCCACAGCGACTGGATGAGCCCGGTCTGCGCATCGGGCTTCGTGCCCACGTGCGCCATGACGGCTTCGCCGTGCTTGCTGATGATGTCGCTGAGCACGCGCTCGCCCGTCTCTGCAATGACGTGGTCGTAGCGCAGGCCGATGGACATGCCGTCCTTCGCCTGCTGGGCGACAAGGCGGAAGTGGGGCTGCTTGCCGTCGACGTACTCGTAGATCTCGCGCCACTCGCTCTGCTCGCCCTCGGGCAAGGGCTTGCCGAAGTCCAGCACCAGCAGGCTCTCGCCCAGGCGCGAGACGCGGACTTCCTCGATCGCGTCGAAGTAGCTCTGGCCCGCGGCCAGCACCGGATACGCATGGCTGCGGCCATCTGCGGCGTGGTGGAGCAGGCTGCGCTGGCCCTGGCGTGCGCCTCGCGCGGGCGTGGTGATGTCCACGCGCATGCTGTAGGGGGTGATCCAGCGAGCGCCCAAGCTGCCCCGGTCGAAGGCATCGAGGTCGCTGGCGTAGGTGCGCGCCCATTCGATCGGCAGCGGTGCTGCGAGCACGAAGTCTGTGTGGGTGAAGCTTTCATCACCCATCGAGAGACTGATGGAGCCGCCTTTGCGCGCTGGCGCCGGGCGATTCTTGAGAGCGCACCCTCGTCCGTTCGCTGGCGCCTGCTTGCCGATATGCCCCAGCTGGTCACCGGGCTTGTCCTTCTGCGCCACAGCTCCCGCCTGCGGAGCCACGATCGCCGCGCGCTGGCCTTTCCTCTTCAGCAGTGCATCCCGCAGCTTGTGCAGCAGCCACATGATGCTGGCCTGAGACTCCTTGTCCGCCAGCCTCGAGAGCTGCCCACGCAGCTGCTGCTTGAAGTCCAGCATCTGCCCGATCACACCGTTGACCCTGCTCGCGACGCCATCGGGCAACTGGCTCGCCGCCGCCTTCGCCACGTAGTTCGCCGACTGCTTGGTGTAACGCACCGCCGTGCCCCACATCCGGCTCCACGTGCTCTGCGTCTTCGGGTCGTGTACCTTGGTCTCCGGCGACGCGGGCGTGCCCACCGCGAACAGGTCCTTCTGGCCCAGCACCCGGCGCATCACGTCCACCAGGTTGTCGATGATCTTGTCGGCCAGGTCCGCGCAGCTCTTGAGGATGCCGTCGAGCTTGGCGATCGCACCGTCGATGAACTTGTCCAGCTCGCCCATGATGGTGGCGTTCAGGTGCCCCACCAGCGTGGTGACGATGGCCTCGCCAAGGTTGGAGGCCGCCGTCTTCAGCTCCTGCTTCACCAGGTGCAGCGTGGGCCGCAGGCTCATGCGCGCGGCCGCCATGCTCGGCGGTATCGGAATCAGCCCGATCAGGTTGATGCCCAGGCTCACCCAGTTCAGGAACGCATCGACGCTGTCCTTGGCCTTTTTCTCGACGATGTTGATGATGTCCAGGAACACATCCACCAGCGCCATGATGTTGCCGACGATCGGGATGCTGCCCAGCACCATCGTCAGGCGCTCCAGCGTCACGTAGCCGCCGCTGAACGAACGCAGCCAGTCGTCCACCGCCTTGCTCGCAGCCGCGACGTCTTCCTTCACGATCGTGTTCAGCGGCGCCACCGCCGTCTGGGGTTCGCGCTCGGTTGCCTGCGGCTTCGATGCCGCTTCCTGTTCTGCCATTTTTCTTTTTCTCTCGCGCTCTAGTTTCAGGTTGGATGGCCCCGCGGGCGGCCGGGCAGGGTCAGCCTGCGAAGCCCGGCGTTCTGCCGGTGGAGGCAGGGTTCGCAGCTGCCGTGGCGATGCCCGGCGGCTTGATTCCGCCGGAAGCAACGCCGCTCATCACGCCGGTGATCGGCACGCCCATCGGGCCGAGCTTGGCGCCCGCCGCCTGGATCGCCATGCCGGTCGCCGCCTGGCTCGCCTGGCCGAGCAGCGCCTTGGCACCGCCTTGCTGGAGCGCCTGCGCCGCGCCCACGGCCTGCTGCGCGACACCGGCCGCTTGCGTGACCTGGTTCAGCGCGCTCGCCGCTTTGCTGCCCATGCCGGCCACGCCTGCGAGGGCGCCTGCGGCACCGCCTGCAGAGCCAGCCAGTCCGGCGGCGTTGCCCACGAGGCCGGAGATGCCCGAAATGCCTGATACGCCTCCGCCCGCTCCGCCTGCGGCCGCGCCGGTCGCCCCTTTCGCCTTCCAGTCCTCGGGCGTTCCGTAGTAGCTGCCTTCGTCCCACGGGTCGCGCGGATCCTTGCCGAACGTGACCTTGGCGGTGCCGATGGGCAGGCCCGACACGGTCGCGAAGCCGTTGCGGTCGAAGGTGCCCGCGTGCGTGCCGCCTTCCGAATCGACCACCGTGAAGTCGCCTTGCGCCACGCCCTGGCGCTTTTCGCCGGTCGGCTTGATGTACTGGTGATAGAGGTCGAGCTGCCCCTTGGGCAGCGGCGGCGGATTGGGCAGCGCGGGCTTGCCGTCGTTGGCCGGCCCCACGAGGCTGTGGACGGCGGCATGCTCGCGCCATGTGCCGGCCGTGCCGTGCTCGATCCCGCCGGAGCTCCACCGGCTGTAGCTGGAGCCGCCGTTGATGACCACTTCTTCCTTCGCGTGGATGGTGATCTTGTTGGCCGTCTGCGTGATGTTGAGCTTGGCCAGCACGTTGACGCTGTCCTTCAGCGCCTTGATGTCGATGTCGGCGCCGGCCGCCACGAGCCGCATGCCGGCCTTGGAAGCGAACATGCGGATCGCGCTCTGCACGCTCACCAGCAGGCTCTTGCCCGCGCTCACGCTCGTGTGGCCGCCGCTGGTGAGCGCGGTGTGCTCGTTGCTCACGATGTGGGTCGAGCCCTGCGCCACGGTCTGCAGGCCCTTCGCGCTGGCCAGGGTCATGTGCGCTTCCTGGAACTCGGGGAATTCGCCCTGCTCGCGGTTGCCGCCCTGTCCCTTGATGGCGTCGTTCTGCTCCTTGAGGCTCGCGGTGACTTCGTCCTGGTCGCCGGTTTCATGAGCCTGAGCGCCCTGCGCAACGCCGCTCAGGCCCTCGTGCAGATCGCGCGCCTGCGTGAGGCGGCCCACCGTCTCGCTCATGTCGGTGGAATGTGCCTGGGCATTCGGGCGCGCCTCGGTGGTGACCAGCAGCCCCTTGCCCGAGCGCAACACCCCATGCCCGTCGGTCCGCAGTTCGAACCCCTGCCCTCGCGGCTCCTTGCGCCCCGCGGTGTCCTCGATGCGCCCGATGTGCCCCACGCTCAGCTGGCTGGCCTGGTGGTCGCTTCGCAGCTGCGCCTGGATCTTGCCCTGCGTGTCGTCCAGCACGAGATGGTTGCCGCGCCCGCCTCCGAGCTCGCGGCTCCTGATGCCCGACAGGTGCTTCTGCCCCGGCAGTTCCCACGAGGGCATGGTGTCGGCGTTGTGCACGCAGCCGGTGACGATCGGGTAGTCGGGGTCGCCGTTGAGGAAGTCGACGATGACCTCCATGCCGACGCGCGGCACGCTGGTCATGCCGAAAGTGGCGCCCGCCCACGCGGTGGACACGCGCACCCAGCAGCTCGAATGCTCGTTCTCCTGGCCGAGGCGGTCCCAGTGGAACTGCACCTTGATGCGCCCGTACTTGTCGGTCCAGATCTCCTCGCCCGCCGGGCCCACCACCATCGCGGTCTGCGGGCCGCGCGTACGCGGCTTGGTTGTGGTGCGCACGGGGCGCCAGGGGTAGCTGGTGGGCTGCGCGTCGAACGCGAACAGTTGCACCGAGCCCTCGGCACCCTCGGCGCCCTCGCTCGCCTGGAGGTTCTCCCGCAGGTGGTAGCTCACGCTCAACAGCAGGTATTGGCGGTTCTGGTCGGCGCGCGGATGGCCGGTGAGGCGCAGCGTGTGGCCGGTGGCCAGCTCGCGCAGGTTGGCGCGTCCGGTCACGCGGTTGCGCTGGCTCAGTTGCTCTTCATTGCGGATGCGGGCGTAGGTTTCGCCGTCTCCGTGCTGCGTGAAGCCGCCGGGCCATTCGTAGTTCTCGTAGCTGTCGTGGTCGTGCCCGGGCGGCATCTGCCGCAGGTGGGACAACTCGGCCTTGGGCTTCTCGAAGTCGTAGTCGTCGTTGTAGTGGTGGCCGGAGCGCACTTCCTCGGCGATCTCCCACGCGTAGATGCGCTCGCGCTGGCCCATGCCCGACTTTTCCAGCGGGTGGTAGCGAACTTCTTCGCCGCCCGGTAGCGGGCCGTGCGATCCGGCGATGTCGTCTGCGAACACCAGCACATGCTGCGCGGCCTCGTGCCTGAAGTAGTAGTAGATACCTTCGAGCTCGCACAGCCGCGAGACGAAGTCGAAGTCGCTCTCGTGGTACTGCACGCAGTAGTCCCAGCGCCGGTAGTCTCCGCGCGCGAGCTTCTGCTCCACGGGGTAGCCGTAAGACCCCAGGACCTCTCCGATGATGTCGGGCACGCTCTTGGCCTGGAAGATCCGGAAGTCGCTGCGCCGCGTGGCCAGCCACAGCCACGGACGCAGGCGCAGCCGGTAGAACGAATGGCGGGCGTCTTCCTGCTGCAGGCCGAAGCGGGTGGCGATGCCGCCGAGATGGCGCACGCCGCCTTCGGTTTCCACGACCACTGTCGCGGGCTTGCCCAGGAGCAACTTGGCATCGACCGCGTTGCTGGTGGCGAACAGGTCAACGTCGAACGCATAGAGCTGGCTCAATGCCTCGCGTCCCACCAGTTGGTGGAACTGCAATGCATCGCCGGCTGGAATCTGGATGGTGACGCGGCGGCTGCTCATTTCGGCGCCGCGTAGAGGCTATAAGCCGAATCGCCTAACTGCAATTCGCCTAATAAGAATATCGTTAACAAATTGAACATCAAATACACCTCCCCTTGCACGATTTGCCCTTATTTTAATTGCGGAGCCAGCGGGGAGAGGCAATTGAAAAGTCTTCAATTCATAAAACCGGGAAATTGTTCTTCGAAGAATTCGAAAAGAATGCGAATAACGGGATGCAGGTAAATAAATGGTTTCAACGGCGGCTGACGAGCATCGCCCTCTCCACCCGCATCACGGCCAACAGCGCCATGCGCAAGGACCGGAGCCCTACGCACGGCGCCGCATTTCGGCTCAGCCCGGCTTGCGTGCCGTGAGCCACTGCGAAGATGCGAGGGCCGAAGCCACCACGCGCACTTCGCCGATGTTCCCGAAGAAGCCATCGGCGCGGGCTCCATCCCACGAACCACCGCCCACGACCCACGCAGAGGTGGCCGACAACGTCGCCAGCCCCCGCGCCGCGGTCGCATTGCGCAGCACCGGCGCTCCTTCCACGTACATCGTGGTGTCGTGGGACACCGGATCGTTCACGATCGCGATGTGCACCCAGCGGTCTGCGATCACCTCGCCAGACCAGTTGGTCTTGGGGTCGGGAGGCGCGCTCGGGCTCGGCACGACTTCCCATTGCACTTCGCGCAGGCTCGATATGGCGAACAGCATCGGGGGCGACTCGCCATCGCCCGCCGTGAAGCCCGGCAGATCGCCGCGGCGGCCGTCGCGCGTCATGATGTTCATCCACGCCTGGTTGTTGCTGGTCCAGCTCTTGTCGATCTTGATGAACGCCTCGATGGTGTATCCGTTGTCCAGCGTCTGGGCATTGATCGGCGCCGCCGCGTCGGTCAGAAAGTAACTGAGCCTTGGGGTGTTCTTGTTGGTGTTGAGGAATCGCACCGACCCTGGCGCAGCCGACAGGTAGTGCCGGTCTTCCGTCCAGACGATGTCGCCGTCCGCGGCTCCCACTACGCCGCCCTGGTTGAGCGCATCGCGATGCAGCGGGTTGTTGCCCGTGACGTCGGGCACCACGGTACCCGGCAGCACCGGCTGGTTGACGGTGCCGCCAAAGAAGCGCCAGTGCGCCAGCGTGTTCGCCACTTTCGGATAGTCCTCCGAGTTCGCAGCGGGTCGCTGCGCCACGGTGGCAGGTTCCTTGTAGTTGGCAAGAATCATCGCCCGAGCCTTGTCGACCAGGGAACCGTCGACGGTGGCGCTGCCTGTGCCGAAGCTCTTGTTGAACCCGCCGAAGCGTTGTGCGAAATCCATGTCGATCTCGAAGGCCTCGTTGGGCGTGGTGAGCACCGCCTGGTCGAAGGCATTCAACGTAGCTGCGGGCTTCTGCGGCACCCAGGGCGAGAACGACAGCACCTTGATCTTCTTGTTCGTCAGGTCGAACTCGTAGAGACGCATCAGGCCATTGCCGCCCTGGTAGGCCATCTGGTAGTCGACCACCATCTCCTCGACCTTGCGGCCGAAGTTGTTGATCTTGGTGAGATGCGCGGCACCGTGGTGGTGGCCGTTGAGCGTCATGAAGATCTGGTCGTTGTCGCGGATGAGCTTTTCCCACAGCATCTTGCCGTAGTCGGTTTCAAGCGGGCTGGTGCCGTCAGGTGCGATGTTGAGCAGTTGGTGGTTGACCAGGATCACAGGCAGCGTCGGGTTCTTCGCGATCATCTGGCGGGCCCAGGCAATGCCTGCGTCGGAGATGCGCCATGACAAAGACAGCACCATGAACTTCTGGCCTTGCGCCTCGAACACGTGGTATTCGTGGAAGCCGCTCGGGTCGCGCGCGCCGAAGGTGGCCTGCTTCTTCGCGCGCTCGGCGCCGAACCACTGGATGTAGGGCTCGTTGGCGGGAGTGCGGTTGGCGTCGGTGCCGCTCACGGGGTCGATGCTGTAGTCGATGTCTCTGAGCACGTCGTGGTTGCCGGCCAGCACGCTGTAGGGCAGCTTTGCGTCTTCGAGCACCTTCATGGCGGCATCGGCCACCTTCCACTGATCGGGCTTTCCGACCTGGTCGACCACGTCGCCAAGATGGACGGTGAATGGAATGTTCAGGGCCTTCGCATTGGCGGCGATCCATTTCGTCTGTGCGGCGAAGGGAGCGCTGCCAAAGCGCTTGTCGTATTGGTCGCTCTCGGCCGCGGTGGCGTAGCGCGCGTAGAACTGCGTGTCGGGCATCACGGCGAGCGCGAAGCTGGATATCTTGGCTGCGGCAGCCGGTGGCGGCGGTGCCGACGCGGGAGCCGGCGCTGGAGCAGGCGCGGGCAGCGGACCGAGAACAGGTGCCCCGCCACCGCCGCCACCACAGGCCGCGAGCAAGGCGCCGCTGCCGCCGACGGTCAGAAGCGACGCGCCGAGCTTGAGCACCTGGCGGCGCGGCGGAGTGCTGCTGGCATTGTTCTGTTCTTGGGAATTCGACTCGACAGGCGGAAGGATGCGCGGTGCGCGCGCACCGCGCGATTCATCGGAAGCGGACATGGGAAATTGGGAGAAAAGATGACGAAGCGCGCAGCGTAGAAATCTGCAGTGACGCGGGCATGTAAGGCCCATGACACTTTCCAGCGCGGTCAGCTCACACCCGGCCCGCGCGCTCCACCCGCTCCAGCGTCACCACGCGCCAGGCACACAAACTGCCGAGCACCGCCAGCGCGGCCGCTGCGGTGAACATCGTGCGATAGCCGAAGGCCTGCGCGACCGCGCCGCCGAGCAGCACGCCCAGCACGCCGCCGAAGCCATAGCCGATCACCGTGAACAGCGCCTGTCCGCGCCCGCGCAGCTGGCCGGGAAAGCGGCGCGACACCACCGCGATGCAGGTCGTGTGATGCGCCGCAAAGCTCAGCGCATGCAGCCACTGCGCCACGATCAGCGCCGCGACGAAGCCGCCCAGCCCGGCGGTAAGGCCCAGCCGCGCGACGGCGGCAATGCCGCACACCAGCATCCAGCGCGGCATCGGCAGCAGGCCGATCAGCCGGCCCTGCAGGAAGAACCACACGATCTCCGCCACCACCGACAGCGCCCACAGCAGGCCGATGGTGCTCTTGCTGTAGCCGATGGAGTCGAGGTAGAGCGAAAGGAACGCGTACACCGAGAAATGCGACATCACCTGGAAGAACAGCGCCGCGAAGAACCACCGCACCGCGGGGTTGCGCAGCACCGGGCCGATGGGCACCTTGACGGCGTCGTGCGCGGCGGGCGGCTCGCGCAGGTCGGGCAGCTTCATCGTGGCGATCAGCACGATGGCCAGCGTGCCGGCGGCCCATGCCGGAAAGTGCTTCATGCCGAAGCGCTCGAACCACTCGCCGGCGAAGAACACGGTGACCAGGAAGCCGGCCGAGCCGCACAGCCGGATGCGCCCGTAGCGGCCCCAGTCGCCCGCCACGAGCTGTGCCATTGCGGCCTCGGTGAGCGACATCATTGAGCTGGTGTGCGTGAACATCACGAGCAGCACCAGCGCGAGCCACCAGGCACCGCCGTGCCACCAGAGCCCGAAAGAGCTGGCCAGCGCCACCGCCGCGCTGAAGCGAAGCAGCTTCACGCGCTGCCCGGTGTGGTCGCTCAGCGCACCCCAGGCATAGGGCGCGAAGACCCGGGTGATCGACTGCACCGAGGCCAGCAGGCTGATGGTGAAGATCGGCAGCCCCAGGTCCTTGAGCCACAGCGGCAGGTAGGGATTGAAGAAACCGATGTGCGCGAAATAGCTGGCCGACAGGCCAGCGAACGCCAGCAGATGGCCGCGCCCGGCGGCCACGGACGCCGGCGCGGACACTAGAGGAAGGACGCCTTGGGCGAAGAGGCTTCGGTCTTCTCGGCCGCGTTCTGCTGCTGCAGTTCCACGTCGCCGCACTGCGCACGGTTGCGCAGCACGTGCTCCATTACCACCAGCGCCAGCAGCGACTCGGCGATGGGCGTCGCGCGGATGCCCACGCACGGGTCGTGGCGGCCCTTGGTGACGACCTCGACCGGATTGTTGTGGATGTCGATGGACTGGCGCGGGCTGATGATCGAGCTGGTGGGCTTGATGGCAATGCTCACTTCCAGGTCTTGCCCGGAGCTGATGCCACCCAGGATGCCGCCTGCGTTGTTGCTCAGGAAACCGGTGGGCGTGATGGAGTCGCCGTGCGTGGTGCCGCGCTGCACGACGCTGTCGAAGCCGGCGCCGATCTCGACCGCCTTCACCGCATTGAGGCCCATCATCGCGTAGGCGATTTCGGCGTCGAGCTTGTCGTACAGCGGCTCGCCCAGGCCCACGGGCACCTTGGTGGCCGTGACGCGGATGCGTGCGCCGCAAGAATCGCCGGCCTTGCGCAGGCGGTCCATGTAGTCCTCCAGCGCGCTCACGTCGGCGACGGGGGCGAAGAAGGGGTTGTCGGGCACGTGGTCCCAGCTCTCGAACGGGATGGCGATTTCGCCGATCTGCGTCATGCAGCCGCGGAAGACCATGCCGTACTTTTCGGCCAGCCACTTCTTGGCGACTGCGCCGGCGGCCACGGTGGGCGCGGTCAGCCGGGCCGATGAGCGCCCGCCACCGCGCGGGTCGCGGATGCCGTACTTCTTCCAGTAGGTGTAGTCGGCGTGGCCGGGGCGGAACTGCTGGGCGATCTGCCCGTAGTCCTTGCTGCGCTGGTCGGTGTTCTGGATCAGCAGCGCGATGGGCGTGCCGGTGGTCTTGCCCTCGTAGACGCCCGAGAGGATCTGCACTGCGTCAGGCTCGTTGCGCTGTGTGACGTGGCGGCTGGTGCCGGGGCGGCGGCGGTCCAGGTCGGCCTGGATGTCGGCCTCGCTGAGTTCCATGCCCGGGGGGCAGCCGTCGATGACGCAGCCGATGGCCGGGCCATGCGACTCGCCGAAATTGGTGACCGCGAAGAGTGTTCCGAAGGTGTTGCCGCTCATGGCTGGGATTATCCCTACAAAGCGGCGCCTCCTCAGCCGGTCGTGCTTTCGGGCGTGTTTTCCATGCGCTTGCTGAGCGCGCCCAATTGCAGCTCGATGGAGAACAGCCGCTCGTTCAGCACCGCCGTCTGGAGCCGGATCGCCTCGATGATGGCCCGGGTCTGCGGGTCGGGGGCGTTGTCGCAGAGTTCGGCCAGGTCATGCAGCTTCTTGCGCAGTTCATTGCTCATGGAAGGCTCCGGTGATCGATCGCGTCGTGGGAGTCGCCAGTATGGGGTCTCGTCGACGCTCCGGCAATGCGCGCGCTCTCGGTCGGCCAGGGTCAGCCAGCTTTCGGGCTTGGTGCGCCGCGACGATCTCGTCCGGCCCGAACCACCGCTTCAGCGCTTGCGGAATCCGCGGTTGAGTCAACCATGCGGTTGAGTATCTGGAAGGCCCCGGAGGCCGGTCAAGCAGCACGGGTCGCCATGCGGCGGGCATGCAGGCCGCGCAGGCCAAGTACCGGGCGATATGCTCGCCTTCGACACACCGGCACCCGACGAAGGAGAACCATCGATGCCCGACCTGCGCCAGCTGTATCCCCCGATCGAACCCTACGAGAGCGGCATGCTCGATGTGGGCGACGGCCACCGCATCCGCTACGAGCGGGTGGGCACGCCCGGCGCCAAGCCGGCGGTGTTCCTGCACGGCGGGCCCGGCGGCGGCATCTCGCCCGACCATCGGCGGCTGTTCGATCCCGCGCGCTACGACCTGATGCTGTTCGACCAGCGCGGCTGCGGCCTCTCGCAACCGCACGCCGGCCTGGAAGCCAACACCACCTGGCACCTGGTGGCCGACATCGAGCGCCTTCGCGAACGCGCGGGTGTCGACAGCTGGCTCGTGTTCGGCGGCTCCTGGGGCTCCACGCTCGCCCTCGCCTATGCACAGAAGCACCCCGAGCGCGTGAGCGAACTGGTGCTGCGCGGCATCTACACCGTGACCCGCGCCGAGCTGAACTGGTACTACCAGTTCGGCGTGTCGGAGATGTTCCCCGACAAGTGGGAGAAGTTCCAGGCCCCCATTCCCGAGGCCGAGCGCGGCGACATGATCGCGGCCTATCGCAAGCGGCTCACCGGCGACGACGCGGCGGCGCGCCTGGAGGCGGCGCGTGCCTGGAGCGTGTGGGAAGGCGAGACCATCACGCTGCTGCCGAGCACCGCGCTCGCCGAAACGCATGCTGGCGATCATTTCGCGCTGGCCTTCGCGCGGCTGGAGAACCACTACTTCGTGCACGATGCCTGGCTCGAAGAAGGCCAGTTGCTGCGCGATGCGCACCGGCTGCACGGCATTCCCGGCGTGATCGTGCACGGCCGCTACGACATGCCCTGCCCCGCGCGCTTCGCCTGGGCGCTGCACAAGGCATGGCCGCAGGCCGAATTCCACCTGGTCGAAGGCGCGGGGCATGCGTACTCGGAGCCCGGCATCCTCGACCGGCTGGTGCGCGCGACCGACGGCTTCGCGGCGCGCTGAGCCAGGGCTCGGCGGGAACGCTTTATGCGTGCTGCGGCGCAGCATCATCACCCCCTGCGAAGGAGCGCCCCATGCTGGACCGTACCGCCACCCAGTTCTCCCACGTCAAGCCCGGTGACACCGAGTTCGTCTCGGGCGGCTTGCGCGACTTCTTCCTCTACCGCGACCTGGGCATCGCCGAGGCCACCAACGGCAAGGTGATCGCGCACCTCGTCAAGGCCAACATGGCACCGGAAACGGGCACCGGCTGGCACCGCCACGAAGCGGACTTCCAGATCGTGATCATGGTCAAGGGCTGGGCCCGCTTCATGTACGAGGACAAGGAAACGTTGGTCGAGGCCGGCGACGTGGTGCACCAGCGCCCGGGCATCCGGCACTTCCTGTTCGACTACTCGCCCGACATGGAGTACCTGGAAATCGTCTCGCCGGCCGACTTCAAGAGCATCGACGTCGAGCCGGTCTGCGAGATCCCGCCGCCGACGCCCTGGAAGTAGCGGCGGCGCCGGCGGCCCCACCGCCGGCCGAAAGAAAGCTGTCTTGCACCTGACCTGCAAGGTAAAGAAATCCGGCTGTATCGCGCGCCAAACACCTTGCCAACAACTCCTTCAAATAAGATTCATTCGCGGTAAGAATTTCCGTCGGTGGTGCTTTTGTTTGCGCCACATCGGCCCGGGCCGTGTCGCCCGCGCACCCTTCGGAAAGCTCGCAATGAATCGTCTCTCGTCTTCGACACGCCGCCGCACGCCTGTTGCGCTCGCACTTGTCGGCCTTGTTTCCTCGCTGCCCGCCGCGTTCGCGCAGCAGATCCCGCAACCGGCGGCGCCGAGCAGCACCGCGAGTTCGCCTGCCCCGGGCACATCGGTGCCGACCACGCTGCGCGAAGTCCAGGTGCAGGGCGCGCAGGACAGGACCGGCTTCGGCGCCAACCCCGCGACCATCAGCCGCCTGCCGGCCGACCTGCGCGATGCGCCGCAATCCGTCACCGTGATCAACCAGGCCGTGATGCAGTCGCAGGCCGCGACTTCGCTGGCCAGCGCGCTGCGCAACGTGCCGGGCCTGACCATCGGCGGCGCGGAGGGCGGGCAGATCGGCACCAACATCAACCTCAACGGCTTCTCGGCCCGCACCGACCTGTACCTGGACGGCGCGCGCGACCGCGCCCAGTACTACCGCGACACCTTCGCGCTCGAATCGGTCGAGGTGCTCATGGGCCCCTCGTCGATGCTGTTCGGCCGCGGTTCCACCGGCGGCATCATCAACCAGGTGACCAAGAAGCCGTCGCTCACGCCGGCGGGCGAAGTGTCGGTGTCTGCCAGCACCACGGGCCTGGTGCGCTCGACCGTCGACGTCAACCGCCCGCTGTCCGACACCTCGGCCTTCCGCATCGCGGCCATGGGCCAGCAGGGCGACGCCAGCACGCGCGAGCAGACCAAGCTGAAGGACTTCGGCCTGGACGCGTCGCTCAAGTTCGGCATCAACACGCCGACGCAGGTCACGCTGTCGGCGCTGGTGCAGCACAACCGCGACCAGCCCGACTACGGCGTGCCGCCGCTCAACGGCCATCCGGCCAAGGTCGACCGCGACCAGGCCTACGGCTTCAGCGACGACCGCACGATCTCCGACATCCAGGCCTTCGGTGCCCTGGTGCAGCACAAGATCACGGCCGACACGTCGATCCGCAACCAGACGCAGTACAACGACGTGACCACCGACGCGCGCGAGACCGCGCCGCAGTCCATCGGCACGCTGTCGTCGAAGAACGTGTTCACGCCCTTCTCCACCGGCACCACCGCCGTGCCGGCGGCCGCCTTCTCGTCGCTGCCGCTGAGCACGCTGTGGGTGCGCCAGCAGAGCCATGACCGCACGATCCACGACAAGTCGCTGTTCAACCTGACCGAGCTCAGCACCAGGTTCAATACCGGCTCCGTCAAGCATTCGCTGCTCGTTGGCCTCGAGCTGGGCCACGACACCTACGAGAACCAGGCCTACTACCGCAACGGCACCTGCAACGGCGTGGCATTGAACCCGGCGGGCGGCACCAGCGGCTATGCCGCCTGCTCGCCGCTGCTGGCGCCCTACCAGGGCAACACGCCGAGCACCGCGCCCAGCCTGCGCGGCAACCTCGCCAACGCCAGCGCCACCACGGTGGCCGGCTACGTGAACGACACGATCGAGCTCAGCCCGCAGTGGAAGCTGGTGGCCGGCGTGCGCCAGGACCACTACCGCGCCAGCATCTCCAACAGCATTCCCACCGCGACCACGCTGGCCTCCGAGAGCCAGACGGTCGACTTCACCAGCGTGCGTGCGGGCGCCATCTGGCAGCCCACGCCCGAGCAGTCGTACTACGTGTCTTACAGCACGTCGTTCAACCCCTCGCTCGAGCAGCTCGTGGCCACCACGGGCGCCACGCAGCCGCTGCCGCCCGAGAAGAACAAGGCCTACGAACTCGGCGGCAAGTGGGACCTGAACGACGGCAACCTCTCGCTCACGGCCGCCGCGTTCCAGATCACGCAGACCAACGCCCGCGCGCAGAACAACGACGGCACCTACAGCGCGACCGGCACGATCCGCGTGAACGGCGCGCGCGCCGGCGTGGCCGGCCGCGTGACCGACAAGCTGCAGCTGTTCGGCGCCTACACGCACCTGGACGCGACCATCGTCGACGGCATCGCCCCCGGCACGCTCGGCAAGGTGCCCGCCAACACGCCGAAAGACGCGGCCAGCCTGTGGGCCACCTACGCCATCACGCCCGAATGGGAAGTCGGCGGCGGCACCACCTACAGCGCGAAGCGCTACGCCAACAACACCGACCTGGTGGAGGTCGGCGGCTACGTCCGGCTCGATGCGATGCTGGCTTACCATCAGCCCAAGTACGACATCCGGCTGAACCTGTTCAACCTGGCCAACCGCCACTACTACGACGCGCTGATCCCCTCGGACGGCGGACGCGCGGTGCCGGGCTCGGGCCGGGCCGCCACGCTGACCTTCACCTACCGCCTCTGAGCCTGCAACTGAAGAAAGAAGCCACGCCATGCTGGTCTGCATCCCCGGTGTCCTCGACCGCGACGCGCTCGCCGCGGTTCGCGCGCGCCTTGATGCGGCCGGCGACGCCTGGGTCGATGGCCGCGTGACGGCGGGCCACCAGGGCGCGCCGGTCAAGTTCAACCAGCAGATCGACGAGGGCTCGGCGGTGGCGCACGAGTGCCAGTCGATCATCGCCAGCGCGCTCGAGCGCCATCCCACGTTCATCAGCGCGGCGCTGCCCAACCTGCTGTATCCGCCGATGTTCAACCGCTACAGCGAAGGCATGCGCTTCGGCCTGCACGTGGACGGCGGCGTGCGCATCGACCCGCGCACCGGCCGCAAGCTGCGCACCGACCTGTCGGCCACGCTGTTCCTGTCGGAGGCCGACAGCTACGACGGCGGCGAGCTGCAGATGGAAGACACGCACGGCATGCAGACCGTGAAGCTCGCGGCCGGCGACATGGTGCTCTACCCCGCCACCAGCCTGCACCAGGTGACGCCCATCACGCGCGGCGTGCGCGTGGCCTGCTTCTTCTGGGTGCAGAGCCTCGTGCGCGACGCCGGCGACCGCGCACTGCTGTTCGACATGGACAACGCGATCCAGCGGCTGAACCAGAGCGGCGCCGACGAATCGGCACGCCGCACGCTGGTGGGCACGTATCACAACCTGCTGAGGAAGTGGAGCGACACCTAGCCGTTGGCTGTCAGCGTCCGATGAAGCGCGGCGCCCGCTTCGCCATGAATGCGGCCACGCCTTCGCGCGCATCCGCGCTGCCGGCACGCTCGCGCAGAAGCTTCCGCTCCATCGCCAGGTGTTCTTCAAAGGGCCGGCCGGGCGCGCCGGCGCACAGGGCCTTGATGCCGGCAAACGACGCACTCGCACCCTGGGCCAGCCGGGCGACGAGCGCCTCGCTGGCGGCGGCGAGTTCAGCATCGGCGTGCACCGCATCGACCGCGCCCCACGCAAGGCAGCGCTGGCTGTCGACGGCGTCGCTCAGCATCAGCAGTTGTTGCGCGCGAACGGGCCCGACGCGGCGCGAGAGAAAGTAGGAAGCCCCGGCGTCAGGCGACAGCCCGATGGCCGCATAGCCGGTTCGCAGCTTCATCGATTCGGCCGCGAGCACGAAGTCGCCGCACAAGGCGAGCCCCACGCCCGCGCCGCCTGCCGGCCCGTTCACCGCCACAACCAATGGTGCCGGGTTCGTCGAGAGCCGCAGCAGCGCGGGGTGCAAAGGTTCGAGGATGTCGTCCACCAATTTCGGCAGCCCCTCTCCAGCTGCCACGAACTCCTCGATGTCGCCACCGGCACAGAACACACGGCCTTCACCGGTCAGCAGGATCGCGCGCGGCTTGCGCTGCAGCACGTCTTCGATGGCATGCACGAGAGCACGGCTGCTTTTCAGGCCGATCGCGTTCGCGCGCTCCGGGCGCTTGAGAACGATGCGGGCTATGTCGTCTGCTACTTCCCAGCCGACGCCTTCTTCTGTGTTCATTTCTGTTGCTCCAGGTCTGGTTTGCTTGTGTTCGGGGTGAGTGCACAGGCCACCGGGGACTCTGCTCGCACGGGCAGTTCAAGCGCCCTGCTCAACGCTCACGCTGGCGGGGTACCTTGCGCAGCGAAATAAAGGAGGAGGCCGAAGGCCGGGGGACATTCGCGGAGCAAGGTACCCCGCCGGCGTGAGCGCACCCCGAAAAAAACCAGCAAAGATCAAATCCCCGTAAGCCCCCCCGTACACATCAGAGTCTGCCCACTCACATAGTCCGACTCAGGCGCGCAAAGAAGATACACAGCCCCCGCAGCCTCTTCAGGCGTACCGCCGCGCCCCAGAGGAATCGACTGCTCCATCATCGACAGCAACCCCGGGTTGATGCCCACCTTGATCTCGCGCCCCTCGATGTTCGCAGTCGTCGCTTCGGCCGTGCTCGCGGTCAGCCGCGTCTGGATGAAACCGAAGGCCACGCAATTGACGGTCACGTTCATGCGCCCCCACTCCTTGGCCAGCGTCTGCGTCATGCCCACGATGCCAGCCTTGGCCGTCGAATAGTTGGCCTGCCCCGCATTGCCGAACAAGCCCGCCACCGACGAGATGTTGACCACCTTGCGCACCACGCGCCGGCCCGCTTCCGTCTCGGACTTCGACAGCGCGCGGATCACCGGCTGCGCAGCGCGCAGGATGCGGAACGGCGCCGTCAGGTGCACGTCGATCATGGCGTACCACTGCTCGTCGGTCATCTTCTGCACCACGCTGTCCCAGGTGTAGCCGGCATTGTTGACGACGACGTCCAGTCCCTTGTATTCGTTGACCGCCATGCCGATGAAGCGCTCGGCAAAATCCGGCGCGGCCACGCTGCCGACGCAGGCCACGGCCTCGCCGCCCGTCGCACGGATGGCCTGCACGGTCTCTTCCGCCGGGGCCTCGTCGAGATCGTTGACGACGATGCGCGCGCCTTCCGATGCCAGCTTGAGCGCGATGGCCCGGCCGATGCCGCGGCCCGAACCCGTGATGAGGGCGACCTTGCCGCCGAGCTTGGGTGTCATGTCTCTGATCCTTCTTCGGTTGATCTCAGCGCAGCGCGACGAGCGCCTCGCCCGCGATGCGCGTCTGGCCGTACTGGTTGGCGCTGAGCACCTCGACGCGCACACAGCGCTCGCCGTCATGCTCCAGCTTCTCGACCACGCGCCCGCTGCACCGCACCGCGTGCCCCAGGTGCGTGATGCCCTGGAAGCGCACGTCGAAGCGGCGCAGCTGCGATTGCGGCGCCCATTGCGTGATCAAGCGGCCGAGGCAGGCCATGCCCAGCATGCCTTGGGCGAACACGTCGGGCATGCCGGACTTGCGCGCGAAGTCGGTGTCGATGTGAATCGGGTTGTGGTCGCCCGAGGCGCCCGCGAACAGCGCGAGCGTGGTGCGGGTCACCGGCGGCAGTTGCAGCGCGGGCAGCTCGTCGCCGATGTTCACGGCGTCGTAGGTCGGTGCGGTCATGGGCGCGGGCTCCTTCATCAATGGCGGCAGACGATCACGGTGCGCAGCTCGGCCAACAGTTCGTCGCGCTGGTTGGTGGCGCGCGAGGTCTTGATGACGAATTCGAGCGCGCCGTTCTTCTTGTCGTAGATGTCGGTGATGGTGGAGCGCACCGTCACCGTGTCGCCCACGCAGGCCGGCCGGTGGTAGCTGAAGCCCTGCTCGCCATGCAGCAGCTTCGACAGCGGAATCCCCAGGTCGGCCAGCAACCGGTCGGAAGCACCCGAGTCCAGTTCGGCCGCGAAAAGGAAGGTCGGCGGCGCGGGCAGGTCGGGGTAGCCGGCATCGCGCGCGGCGGCGGCATCGGTGTAGACGGGGTCGGTCTCGCCGATGGCCTTGGCGAAGAACTGCAGGCGGGTGCGCTCGATCGGCAGCACCGATGCGGGCAGCTCGTGTCCGATCCATTTCCTGTCGATCATCGCCAGGCCTTTCAAACGCGCTCGTAGAGCGTGACCACGCAAGCGCCGCCCAGGCCGAGGTTGTGCTGCAGCGCCAGCCGTGCGCCTTGCACCTGCCGCTTGTCCGCCGTGCCGCGCAACTGCTGGACCAGCTCCGTGCATTGCGCGAGCCCGGTCGCCCCGAGCGGATGCCCTTTCGACAGCAGCCCGCCCGAGGGATTGGTGACGACCTTGCCGCCGTAGGTGTTGTCGCCGTCGAGCACGAATTTCTCGGCGCCGCCCACCGGGCACAGGCCCAGCGCCTCGTAGCTGATGAGTTCGTTGTGCGCGAAGCAGTCGTGCAGCTCGACCACGTCGACGTCCTGCGGGCCGACGCCGGCCGCGTCGTACACCTTCTGTGCGGCTTCCTGCGCCATGCTGAAGCCGACCACCTCGCGCATGTCGCGGCTCTCGAAGGTGATGGGCCGGTCGGTGGTCATGGCCTGCGCCTTGATGCGCACGCTGCGGTCCAGCCCGTGGCGCTCGGCGAAGCGGGCCGAGCACACGATGGCCGCGGCCGCGCCGCAGGTGGGCGGGCAGGCCATCAGCCGAGTCATCACGCCGGGCCACATGACGGGCGCGGCCATCACCTCGTCTTCGGTGACCACCGTTCGGAACAGCGCCACCGGATTGTTCGACGCATGGCGGCTGGCCTTGGCACGGATCTTTGCGAAGGTGGACATCTGCGTGCCGTACTGCTGCATGTGCGCCAGGCCCGCGCCGCCGAAGTAGCGCAGCGCGAGCGGCACCTGCTCGTTGCCGACCAGCTCGTCGGTGATGTTCTCGAAGTGGTCGAAGGGGCTGGGCCGGTCGTTGAACACCGCCCCCAGCGCGCCGGGGCTCATGTGCTCGAAGCCCAACGCCAGCACGCAGTCGGCGGCGCCGCTGGCCACGGCCTGGCGCGCCAGGAACAGCGCGGTCGACCCGGTGGAACAGTTGTTGTTGACGTTGACGACCGGAATGCCGGTCATGCCCACCTCGTAGAGCGCGCGCTGGCCGGCGGTGGAGTCGCCGTAGACGTAGCCCACGTAGGCCTGCTGCACCAGTTCGTAGCCGATGCCAGCGTCTTTCAGGGCGGCATTGGCGGCGTGGCTGGCCATCTGCGGGTAGGGCTGGTTCGCGCCGGGCTTGGTGAAGGGGATCATGCCGACCCCGGCTACATGGACGTCCTGACTCATGGGAGGCTCCTGGAAATTGACGGATTGAATGGAAGAAGGCCGGGCTCAGGCCACGCCGCGCTGGCGCCCCTGCCAGAAGGGTTCGCGCAGCTTGGTCTTGAGCACCTTGCCCGCGCCCGACAGCGGCAGCGCTTCGAGCACGGCCACGCTGCGCGGGCACTTGTAGCTGGCGATCAGCGTCTTGCAATGGGCGATCAGCTCTTCCGGGCGTATGCCCTGGCCCGGCTTGAGCACCAGCGCCGCATGCACGGCCTCGCCCCACTCCTCGCTCGGTATGCCGATGACCGCGCAGGCCGCCACGGCCGGATGCTGGTTGATGGCGTTCTCCACCTCGGCCGAGTACACGTTCTCCCCGCCGCTGATGATCATGTCCTTGAGCCGGTCGACCACGAAGATGTAGCCGTCGTCGTCCATGTAGGCGCCGTCGCCGGTGTGCATCCAGCCGTCGCGCACCGCGGCGGCCGTCTGCTCCGGCTTGTTCCAGTAGCCCTGCATCACGTTGGGGCCGCGCACGGCCACTTCGCCGACGGTGCCGCGCGGCACTTCGGCGCCGTCCGCATCGACGATGCGCACTTCCATGCAGTAGCTCGCGCGCCCGGCCGAGCGCAGCTTGCCGCGCTTGCGCCCTTCGGCCGTGTGGTTGCAAGGCGGATTGATGGTGGCGATGGGCGACAGCTCGGTCATGCCGTAGGCCTGCGCGAACTCCACGCCCGGAAAGGCCTCCATCGCGCGGTTCAGCACCGCCTCGGAGATCGGCGAGGCACCGTAGGTGATGCAGCGCAGGCTGCTCAGGTCGCGCGGCTCGTGCATCGAAGGGTGGTCGACCAGCATCTGGATCATCGTCGGCACCAGCAGCGCATGGGTGACGCGATCGGCAGCAATGGCGTTGAGCACGGCCTCCGGGCTGAACGCCGGCACGATGGCATGGGTGCTGCCCTGGAACCAGTGCGGCGTGGCCAGGCCCATGTCGGCCAGGTGGAACATCGGCGCGGCGTGCAGGTAGCACGAACCGGGCGGCGCCAGTCCTTCGCCGAGCGCCGCGAAGCCGGAGGCGCAGATGTTGGCGTGGCTCAGCATCACGCCCTTGGGAAAGCCGGTGGTGCCGCCGGTGTAGAAGATGCCCGCCAGGTCTTCGTCGCGGCGCGCGGCATCGGGCACCGGCGCGGCGGCGTCGATCAGCGCCTCGTAGCCGTGCATGCCGGCGGGTTGCGCGCCGTCGCCGCAATAGATCACCTCGCGCAGGCTGGTGGCCTGGCCGCGCATCTGCTCGACCAGCGCGCGGAAGGTCTCGTCCACCAGCAGGATGGTGGAGCCGGAGTCTTCCAGCGAATACAGGATCTCCGCGGCCGACCAGCGGATGTTGCAGGGGTTGAGCACGCCGCCGCCCCACGGCACGGCCATCTGGTATTCGAGGTAGCGCCCGGAATTGAGCGCCAGCATGGCCACGCGGTCGCCAGGCTGCATGCCCAGCCGCTGCAGGGCGCCCGCCAGGCGTGCCACCCGGTCTGCGTATTCGCGGAAGCTGCGGGTGCGGCCGGCGAAGCGCACGGCCTCCTTGTCGGGATGCTGCTGCACGCTGCGGTGCAGGGACTGGGTCAGGTACATGGCGAGTGTCTCCGTCTCTTTCTTGTGTGGCCGCATCGTAGTAAGCCGGCCGCGCCGCGGCGATTGCCTTTCGCTTCGATCGCATTGCAGAAAACGTCAATCGACACGGTGGCATGCTTGGGGCCTGATCGCTGCGCCCATGCTGCAACCGCCAGTCACCATTCCGATCGCCTTCGTCCAGGGCATGCTCTCGGGCATCCGTGCCCGGGGCCAGGCCGCGCCCGTCGATGCGAACGCGGCGCTGGAAGACGCGGGCATCGCGCCCGCGCTGCTCGACGCGCCGGGCGCGCGCGTCACTGCGGAGCAATACGTGGCGCTGTTCGCGCTGCTGATGGAGCGGCTCGACGACGAGGCGCTGGGCTTCCTCTCGCGCCGCCTGAAGCGCGGCAGCTTCGCGCTGATGACGCGCGCCACCCTGGGCGCGCCCAACTTCGAAGTGGCGCTGCGCCGCGTGGCCCATACCTTCGGCCTGCTGCAGGACGACCTGACGCTGGTGCTGCTGCACGAAGGGCCGCTGGCCGGCTTCGGCCTGCGGCTGAACGATCGCGCTGCGGTGCAGCAGAACTTCCTGCACGAGCTGATGCTGCGCGTGTACTGGCGGCTGCTCGCCTGGCTGCATGGCGGCCGGCTGGCGGCGCGGCGCTTCGATTTCGGCTTCGAGCTGCCGCCCTATGCGGACGGCTACGCCAAGGTGTTCCCGGGGCCGCTGCAGTTCGGCCAGCCCTGCACGGCCGTGTGGTTCGACGCCGGCGCGCTGCGGACGCCGGTGCATCGCGACACGCAGGCCATGAACGTGTTCCTCGCGGCAGCGCCGGCCAACGTGATACTGCCCCGGCTGGCGGAGCAGGCGGTGAGCGCGCGGGTGCGCTCCGTGCTGCAGCAGAACCGGCCGGCATGGGCCGACCTCGCGACGGCCGCGAGCAGCCTGCACATGTCGGTCAGCACGCTGCAGCGGCACCTGGCAACCGAAGGCACGTCGTTCCAGTCGCTGAAGGACCAGCTGCGGCGCGACCTTGCCATCGTGCGGCTCAACACCAGCACCGTGCCGCTCGCGGCGCTGGCGGAAGAGCTGGGCTTCGCGGACAGCGCCGCGTTCCAGCGGGCCTTCAAGGCCTGGACGGGCGGCGCGCCGGGCTCGTACCGGCGGCGCCGCGAAGCGGGCTCCGAGGAGTAGCCCGCTTCGTCGCGTGATTCAGCCCCCGGCCGTTACCACTTCACCCGCACGCCCAGCGAGCCGTTGATGCCGCTCCTGACCTTGGTGTCGCCACCCGAAGACCACAGCTTGCCGATTTCGCCATAGAGGCTTGTGGACTGGTTCAGCGTCAGCGTGAAGCCGCCCGCCAGTTCGGTGCTGGTGCCGCCGATCGGCGCCGCGATGTCGGTCGAGGTCGCGCCGTTGACGAAGCGCGCCACGTCCGTGCCACGGGAAGTCTTGTAGACGTTCACGCGGCCGTACGGCTGCAGCATGCCCATGCCGGTATCGATCTCGCCCTTGACCCGCACGCCCGCACGGGCCAGCCAGCCGCTGTCGACCTGGGGCTGGACCACCGCGCCCAGGATGGCCGAGTTGCTCAGGTCCATGTGCTGGTGGATCAATTGCAATTGCGGCTCGACGGTCCATCCGCTGGCGCCGATCGGGAAGGCCTGGCCCACTTCGATAGAGCCCAGCAGGCTGTTGCCCTTGCCGGCCGCGCCGATGCCCATCAGCGGCTCGACCGTGTAGCGGTGGCGGCCCGACTGCACCACGGCGTCGGCATAGAAGCCGCTGTCGCTGGTGTAGGTGCCGTACACGCCCACGTACTGGCTGCGCAGGTCGTTGCGGCCCACGCTGAGGTTGCTCACGCCGCTGGCATAGCCGCTGACACGCGCATCCCCGTCGAGCTGGCCGACGTAGATGCCGGCGCGCCAGTTGGGCGTGGCGAGCAGGTCGGTGCCGGCCTGGAAGCCGGTCAGGCGGCCCTTGCTGGTGGGCGAGACGGTGCCGCCCTGCTGGATGTCGATGTCGGTCGACAGCACGCGGGCCCAGGCACGGCGGTCGGAGCCGGTCGCGCTGGGCGCGGTGCCCTTCACGTCGTCGTCGCCCACGCGCTTGCGCACGTCGCCCAGCATCGCGAGGCTGCCCTGGCGCAGCTGGTTGGGCAGCGCGGCGTAGAGCGAGGTCTCGGGACGGTAGTAGGTCACGCCCTTCTGCGCCGAGCGCAGATACCAGTTCTCGCCCTGGCCGAGCGCGTCGGCGGCGTACAGGCGGTACTCGAAGGCGCCGGCATCCACGTGGCCGCCCGCGAGCGAGAACGCGTCCTTGGTGGTCTGCGCGGTGGTCTTCGCGCCGTTCTGCGCGGTGATCACCTCGATGCCGTTGCCGTTGGTCAGCGCGCCCAGGCCGCCGATGTTGGTGATCTGCACCGTGGTGTTGCCGCTGGCCGAAGCGGCGGGGCCGTTGAGGATCAGCCGGTCCGAGGGCGGGCCGTTGAAGTACAGCGTGGTGCCGAGCTTGAGCACGCCGCCGTTGCCCACGTACGCGCCGTACACCGTCAGCGTGGTGCCGGGCACGGTGCCCACCAGCGACACGGTGCCGCTGTTGCTCAGCGAAGCCACGGTCTGGCTGTAGCCCGCCAGGTCCAGCGTCGCGCCCGCGGCCACGTTGTGCGCCGAAGCGGCGCTGAAGGTGTTGGCCGCGCCGGCACGCAGCGTGCCCTGCGCCACGTCGGTCGCGCCGGTGTAGCTGTTGGCGCCCGACAGCGTCAGCGTGCCGGTGCCGATCTTGGTGATGAAACCCGCGCCGCTGATGGCGCCGCTCAGGCCGGCGTCGAAGGTGCCCGTGTCGATGATCGGGTCGCTGTTGCCGGTGAAGCGGATCGCGTTGGCAATCGTCATGCCGGGCGCGGTGAAGCCGATCGCGGTGCCGTCGTCCATCGCCAGTTCGCCGGTGCCCAGCGCCTGCGCGTTGCCGAGGTTCAGGCGCCCCTTGAGCAGCGCGGTGCCGCCGGTGTAGGTGTTGGCGCCCGACAGCGTGAGCGTGCCCGTGCCTTCCTTCACCAGCGAGCCGCCGACGCCCGAGATCACGCCCGAGATTTCGGTGCTGGTGTTCAGGCCGCCCGTGGTCAGCGCCTTGTTGCCCAGCAGCACGCGGCCGCCGCCCTCCAGCGAGCCGATGGAAGTGCCGGCCGTGGTGAGGCCGCGGATGTTGACCACCGCGCCCGTCTTGTTGACCACCGTGGCCTGCGCGGCCGTGGCGCGGTCGCGGATGTCGAGCGAAGCGGTCGCTTCGTTGACGATGGTCGCGCGGCCGGCCGAGCCGTCGTCCCAGATGTTGGTCGAGCCGCCCGCAGAGTTGACGATGCGTGCATTGCCCGCGGTGGCGTTGTTCCACACCGTGACGCTGCCGCCGCGGTTGTCGAACACGGCATCGCCCGCCGTCGAATTGCCGGCGAAGGTGACGCTGCCGCCCTTGTAGTTCAGGAAGCTCGCGCGCCCGGCCGAGGTGTCGTCCCTGAACTCGATGGCGCCGCCGTTGATGCCGGGGCTGGCGGCGGCGGTGGTGAAGCGCAGGTCGCCCGCGCCGGCATTGCCGGTGAAGGCCAGGTAGCCGCTGGCATTGACGTTCACCGGGCCGGTGCCCAGCGCGCCGCTGACGCTCGCGCTCACGCTGCCGGCGTCGATGCTGGTGCCGCCGGAGTAGGTGTTGGCGGTTGCCAGCGCCAGGTCGCCGGTGCCGATCTTGCGCAGGCTGCCCGAGCCGCTCATCGTGCCGCCGAAGGTGCCGTCGGTCGACTGGTCGAAGGTGACGTTGGCGTTGTTGACGATCTCGCCCTGCAGGCTGGTGGTGTTGCCCTGCAGCACGCCGGCCGACACGACGGTGCCGCCGGTGTAGTTGTTGGCGCCGGTCAGCACCAGCGTGCCGTAGTCGTCCTTGGTCAGGCCGCCCGCGCCGGTGAGCTGCGAGGCGATGGTCGCCGTCATCGAAGCGCCAGAGCGCGTG
This sequence comes from Variovorax sp. AB1(2024), assembly GCF_037482385.2. Classification (NCBI taxonomy): domain Bacteria; kingdom Pseudomonadati; phylum Pseudomonadota; class Betaproteobacteria; order Burkholderiales; family Comamonadaceae; genus Variovorax; species Variovorax sp. AB1(2024). The sequence continues at coordinate 4,590,769 of NZ_JBBHKP020000001.1, forward strand.
CCGTCGCCCACCTTGATGACGGTGTGTGCGTTGCCCAGCGTCAGCGCATCGCCCTGCACCACGTAGCCGTCGGAGAAGAACTGCGCGCCGCCGATGCTGATGTCGCCGCCGCTGTTGTCCACCGTGACGGTGCCCGCGGTGCCGCCGAACATGGCGAACTGGTTGGGCTTCCAGGTGGCGTTGTAGCCGCCTTCGCTGTTGGTCCAGGTGTCGTTGGGGCTGCCGGGGCTGCCGATGCGCCAGGTGCCCGAGCCGCCGCCCACGCTGCCGTTGTTGACCGTGTCGCCGCCGTCCCAGAAGCCGAGCTGCACCCCGGTGCTGTTGATCAGGTTGACTTCCTTGGCCACGCTGGTCTGCACGTACAGGTCGCCAGGCGTGACGGGGGTGTTGCCCATGTTCAGGCCGTTGTCGGTCAGCGAGCCGGTGTACTTGACGAGGCGGTACAGCCCCGGGCCGAAGCTGCCGCCGGCCGTCTCGGTGACGTTCAGCGTGCCGCCGAGCACCAGGTTGCCGTTGACCTGCACCAGGTCGTTGAGCGGGTCTTCGCCGACGGCGCCGAGGCGGTAGTTCAGGAACGAGCCCTTGTCCATGCTCAGGTCGCCGATCGTCAGGGTGCCGGGGCTGTTGCCCGGCGCGAGCGAACCGCCGCTGGCCACGTTGACCGCGCCGCTGATGGTGCCGCCGCCGGCCAGCGTGGCGCCGGCGCCGACCTGCACGCTGCCGGAGCCGGTCGCGCTGCCGCTGGTGTTGTTCACCCGCAGCGTGCCGCCGTTCACCGATGTGTTGCCGGTGTAGGTGTTGGCGCCGGTGATCTCGAGTTCGCCCGCGCCGTTCTTGGTCAGGCTGCCCGCGCCGCTGACGGTGCCGGTGAAGCTCGAGTCGTCGGAGCGGTCGAAGACCAGGTTGCCGTTGGCCGTGACCGCGCCCGAGAGCGTGCCGCTCTTGCCGCCGTTGCCGACCTGCAGCGTCGCGCCCTTGCCGATGGTGGTGCCGCCGCTGTAGCTGTTGGTGCCGGCCAGGATCAGCGTGCCCGTGCCGTTGTCGCTCAGGCTGCCGGTGCCGTCGATGTCGCCGGCCACGGTGTAGCTGTCGGAGCGGTTGAACACCAGCGCGGCGTTGTTGGTGATGTTGCCGGCGATGCTGCCCTTGGTGCCGCCGTTGCCGACCTGCAGCGTGCCCGCGTCGATGGTGGTGCCGCCGCCGTAAGTGCTGGTGCCGGTGAGCGTGAGCTTGCCGGCGCCCGACTTCGTCAGGCTGCCGGTGCCGGTGATGCTGCCGGCATATGCGATGTCGTCGGAGCGGTTGAACTGCAGCACGCCGTTGTCGACGATGTCGCCGCTGATGCTGCCGGTGGTGCCGCCGTTGCCGACCTGCAGCGTGCCCGCGTCGATGGTCGTGCCGCCGCCGTAGGTGTTGGTGCCGGTCAGCGTCAGCGTGCCGGCGCCGCTCTTCACCAGCTTGCCCGCGCCCGCGATGGCGCCGCCGAACAGGCCGCTTGCGATCGTGGTGGCCTGCGCGCTCTTGAAGCCGGTCTGCAGCGTGCCGGCGCCCTGGATGTTGCGGATGGAGACGTTCTGGCCGTTCAGGTCGAGCGTGGCGCCGCCGTTCACGGTGGTCGAGGCGATGTTGCCGAGGACGCCGCTCATCAGCGTCCCGCTGCCCACGCGCAACGTGCCTCCGGCAACGACCACGGCGGCGCTGCTGTCCACCGTGGCGCTGTTGATTGCAACGTTGACGACACCGGTCTCGGTGGCGCTGCCGAAGGTGGCGGTGGCGTTCGCCCCCAGGTTCAGCGCGCCGCCCAGCGTCAGCGTGCGGTTGGTGGCGGCGCCGACGGTGCTGGCCGTTCCGGCCGCGAAGCTCACGCCGTTCGAGAGGGTCATGGTCGACGTCGCGGCCAGCTTGCCGCCGGCCATCGTCAGGCCGCCGCTTCCGAGCGCGTTGGCCGCCGCAACCTGCAGCGTGCCGCTGTTGACCCTGGTGCCGCCGCCATACGTATTGGCGCCCGAGAGCGTGAGCGTGCCCGTGCCGCTCTGGGTCACGCTGCCGCTGCCGCTGATGGTGCGCGTGAAGTTCGTCGCATTGGAGCGGTTGAACACGAGCGCCGCGTTGTTGGTGATGTTGCTGTTGTCGATGCTGCCGGTGGTGCCGCCGTCGCCCAGCTGCAGCGTTCCGCCGCTGATGGTGGTGTTGCCGGTGTAGCTGTTGGCGCCGCTCAACACCAGCGTGCCCGCCGTCGTCTTCACGAGCTGGCCGGTGCCGGTGATGGAGCCCGAGAAGTTGCCCGATTGCACCGTGGTGGTCTGGGCGGGGAAGTTGCCGGTCCGGGTCTTCAGCGTTCCGGCGCCCTGCAGGTTGCCGATGGTGACGTTGTAGCCGTTCAGGTCCAGCGTGGCCCCGGTATTGACCGTGGTGGAGGCAACGTTGGGGAAGATCGTCGCGGCGCGGGTGGCGTCCGCCACCTGCAGCGTGCCGCCGGCCACGACGACCGCCGCGGTGCTGGAGACGATGGTGGTGCCATCGTCCAGGCGGACGGTGCCGGTTTCGGTCGTGCTGCCGAAGACGGCGGTCGCACTGCCGTTCAAGGCCAGGTTGCCATCGATGTCGAGCGTCCGGCCGGTGGCGGCGGCCACGGTGCTGCGCTGGCCGGCCGCGAAAGCCAGGCTGTTGGTCAGGCTGAGGCTCGACGTGGCGGCGAGCTTGCCGCCGTCGAGCGTGACCGTGCCGGAACCGAGCGCGCCGGCGGTGCCGATCTGCACCGTGGTGCCGTTCCTGATGGCGGTGCCGCCGGCGTAGGTGTTGGTGGCGCCCAGCGCCAGCGTGCCGCCGCCGTCCGCCGTGAGGCTGCCGGCGCCGGAGATGACGCCGTTCATGGTGAGCTGCGCGGGCGTGGCGCCGGTGCCGTCCACCTTGACCGCGAGGTTGCCCGTGGGCTGGAACTTGCCCGTCAGCGTCCACTTGCTGCCGCTGGCGGCATTGATGCTCGAGAAGCCCTGGAACGCGGCGTCCTCTGTGTTCGTGCCTTCCAGGAACAGCTTGTTGCCGGTGCCTTGGGCGACCACGCCGCCGTTGAGCACCGAGCCGGCCTTGAGAGTGAGCGAGTTGTTGCCGCCGCCCAGCTGGATCGAATTGGCGCGGGTCGACTTGTCGCCCGCCAGGCCGCCGGAAATGGTGCCGCTGTTGACGATGGTGAGATTGCTGCCGACGATGCCGGCCCCGCCCTGCGCATACGCGCCCAGCTGCGTGCCGCCCAGCGCGCCGCCTTCGCCATTGCCGCCCGCGCCGCCGTAGACCGTCGCCCTGGTGACGGGGTGGATTCCCCGGGTCGCCAGGCCCGTGCCGCCGTTCCCGCCCGTGATGGTGCCGGCGTTGGTGATCGTCACGCCGCCCACGGGCACCACCAGCACGCCCGCGCCGCCGCCGCCGCCGGCACCGGTCAGCGACGATGTGTTCGCGACCACGCCGCCGCCGTTGCCGCCATTGCCGCCAACGAGCGACCCCGTCGCCTTGACCTCGAACGACTGGGTGGCGAGCACGCTGCCGCCGCCACCACCGCCGCCACCGCCGCCCGGGTTCGAGCGGTTGTAGCCGCCGGTGCCGCCGTTACCGCCGTTGCCGGCCGTGATCGTGGCGGTGACAGGAACGAAGCCGGTCCGGACGGAACCACCGCCGCCGCCGCCGCTGCCGTCCAGCCTGTCCGGGGTGAAGCCGCTCGCCGCCGAAGTGCCGTTGGCTCCACTGGTGCCGAGGGCGCCGCCGACGGCGCCTGCGGCCGACTGATCACCCTGCCCTCCGTGGCCGCCCACCCCGGTCGTGCTGTTGCCCGCCGTTTGCCCCGCGCCGGAACTGCCGTTGACGAGGAAGCCACCGCCACCGCCATCACCCCCTGCGAACGAAGGCCCCGCCAGCATCAGCAGAGATGTCGCACCCGCCGCCAGCGCCACCGCGCGTTGGCTCTTCTTGCCGCGGGCATGGGTGTTCTCCGAAACAGCCACCCAGGCGCCGAGCGCCGAGTTCCAGATGCTGCGATGAGCTTTGTTCATTGTTTTTTAGCCTTTGAAAGGGGTTGCTGATGCACCAACGAAGTGCAAGTGGTCAGTGATTGTTTATTTTTGTTAACTAACTGCTTCCTGGATATAACCAATATTGGTTATTTGTTAACCTTTCGTGCTTCCGAAGTTTTCGGAAACTTCCGGAAATACAGCACGGCCCGGCGCGACAATCCGGCCCATGGCCACCTCTTCAGACCTCCCGCCCCTCAACCGCCAGTTCGTCGCCCACTTCGGCGAAATGGGCAGCAAATGGGGCATCAACCGCACCGTCGGGCAGATCTACGCGCTGATCTTTCTGTCCGAGCGCGCGCTCAACGCCGACGAAATTGCCGAGCTGCTCGAGTTCTCGCGCTCGAACGTCAGCATGGGCCTGAAGGAACTGCAGGCCTGGCGGCTGGTGCACCTGCGCCACCACGCGGGCGACCGGCGCGAATACTTCGAGGCGCCTTCGGACGTGTGGGAAATCTTCCGCGTGCTGGCCGAGGAACGGCGCCGCCGCGAGATCGAGCCCACGCTGTCGATGCTGCGCAACGCCCTGCTCGAATCACCCACGAGCGACGCCGAGCGCCACGCGCAGGAGCGCATGCGCGAGATGCATGACCTGATCGACAGGCTGATGAAGTGGTTCGACGACGTTCAGCGGCTCGCGCCCGAGACCGCCATGAAACTCATGGGCATGGGCGCGACGGTGACGAAGGTGCTGACGCTCAAGGACCGGATCACGGGCGGCGGCGCGTCGAAAAAGAAAAATCCCGCGGCCGACTGAAGCCGTCGGGACCGCGGGATCTGCTGCGGATGGGCGGCACTGCCGCCCCGGAGGCTAGAGCCGCTCCTGTCCTTGCGACGATTCAGGCGTCTCGAGCTTGGCCTTGCGAACGGCATCGTCGTCCATGAGTTCGTACCACATGGCGTTGAGCACGGCGAAAGCGGCTGCCAGCGGCAGGCCGAGGATCCAGGCGAAGTACCACATCTTTTTTCCTCCGTTCGTTCAGTAGGCGTGTCCGCTCTCGTCGCGGATGGCTTGCTCGTCGACCTTGCCCCAGAGCACGTGATAGACCCAGCTGGTGTAGGCCACGATGATGGGAATGAAGAAGGCCGTGACCACCAGCATGATGAACAGCGTGAGGTGGCTCGACGACGAGTCCCACACCGTGAGGCTGGCGCGCGGGTCGATCGACGACGGCAGGATGAACGGGAACATCGACGCGCCCACGCTCAGGATGATGCCGGCGATGCCGAGCGCCGCCGTCAGCAGCGCGAGCACCGGGCGGCGCAGCGCGAGGCCGAGCAAAGCGCCCAGCGCGCCGACGAAGCCGGCCGCCGGAGCCGCCAGCGTCCACGGATGCGCCGCGTAGTTGGCGGTCCATGCGCCGGCATGCAGCTCCACCGTCTTGAGCATCGGGTTGGACGGCCCCACCGCATCGACCACGCTGCTGATGCGATAGCCGCCGATGCTCGTGGCCAGCAGCACGCCGCCCAGCGCATACAGCGCGACGGTGAGCCCGGCGGCAACCATGCCGTAGCTGCGCGCACGCTCGGCCACCGGCCCCGCCGTCTTCAGCAGCAGCCACGCCGCGCCGTGCATCACCAGCATGGCCACCGACACCAGCCCGCACAAGATGGCGAACGGATTCAGCAGGCCGAAGAAACCGCCGTCGTAGAAGATGTGCATGTCGTTGTCGAAGCGGAACGGCACGCCCTGCAGCACGTTGCCCACGGCCACGCCGCAGATCAGCGCGGGCACGAAGCCGCTGAAGAACAGCACCCCGTCCCAGCGCGCGCGCCACTGCGGCGACTCGCGCTTGCTGCGGAACTTGAAGGCCACCGGCCGCAGGATCAGCGCCGTGAGAATCACGAACATCGCCAGGTAGAAGCCCGAGAACGACACGGCGTACAGCTGAGGCCACGCAGCGAAGACCGCGCCGCCGCCCAGGATCAGCCACACCTGGTTGCCTTCCCACACCGGACCCACGCTGTTGATGACGACGCGCCGCTCGATGTCGTTGCGCGCCGCAAAAGGCAGCAGCATGCCGCTGCCCAGGTCGAAGCCGTCGGTCACGGCGAAGCCCACCAGCAGCACGCCGATCAGCAGCCACCAGATGGAGCGCAGGGTGTCGTAGTCGAGGAGTGTGTGGAGGGTCATGCTGCGCTCCGTGCGGAAGGAGAAGGAATGGCCGCGCCCGCGTGGGCCGGCGGAATGTGCGAGAGCGTGTCGCCCTCGTCGGGCGCATGCTCGGCCTCGGGCCCCTTGCGGATGGCCTTGAGCATCAGCTTCATCTCGATGACGAGCAGCGTGGTGTAGATGGCGATGAAGCCCGCGAGCGTGAGCAGCAGCGTCTTCACGCCGAGGTTCGACACGGCCACCGCGGTCGGCAGCACGCCTTCGATCACCCACGGCTGGCGCCCGAACTCCGCCACCAGCCAGCCCGACTCGATGGCGATCCACGGCAGCGGGATCGCGAACACCGCGAGCTTCAGCAGCCAGCGGTGGCTGTCGAGCTTGCGGCACGCCGACAGCACGAAGAAGGTGCCCGTCAGCAGGATCAGCAGCATGCCGATGCCCACCATCACGCGGAACAGCCAGAACAGCGGCGCCACCTGCGGCACCGTGTCCCACGCCGCCTTGGCGATCTGCTCGTCGGTGGCCTGGCGCGGGTCGTCCACGTAGCGCTTGAGCAGCAGCGCATAGCCCATGTTGATGCCGTTGTCCTCGAAGTCCCCGCGCACGCCCTGCGTCACCTTGCCGGTGCCGCCTGCCTCGCGGATCTTCTGCAGCGCGTCGTAGGCCTTCAGGCCCTGCCGGATGCGGACCTCGGCGCGCTTCACGAGCTCGTCGATGCCGGGCATCACCGTGTCGAGCGAGCGCGTGCCGATCAGCCCCATCACCCCGGGGATGTGGATGGCGTAGTGCGTCTCGCGCGCCTCCTGGTCGGGGAAGCCGATGACCGTGAAGGCGGCAGGCGCGGGTTGCGTCTCCCACATGGCCTCGATGGCGGCGAGCTTCATCTTCTGGTGTTCGCCCGAGAGGTAGCCGCTCTCGTCTCCGAGCACCGCCACCGACAGCGCGGCGGCCAGGCCAAACGAAGCCGCGACCGTCATCGAGCGCTTGGCCAGTTCGAGGTGACGGCCCTTGAGCACGTACCACGCCGACACGCCCAGCACGAACACCGCCGCGCACACATACCCCGCCGACACGGTGTGCACGAACTTGGCCTGCGCCACGGGGTTGGTCAGCACGGCGGCGAAGTCGGTCACTTCCATGCGCATGGTCTGCGGGTTGAAGGCCGCGCCCACCGGGTTCTGCATCCAGCCGTTGGCGATGAGAATCCACAGCGCCGAGAAGTTGGAGCCGATGGCCACGGCCCAGGTGGCGATCAGGTGGCCCACCTTCGAGAGCTTGTCCCAGCCGAAGAAGAACAGCCCGACGAAGGTCGCCTCCATGAAGAAGGCCATGAGCCCTTCGATGGCCAGCGGCGCGCCGAAGATGTCGCCGACGTAATGGCTGTAGTAGCTCCAGTTCATGCCGAACTGGAACTCCATCACGATGCCGGTGGCCACGCCCATCGCGAAGTTGATGCCGAACAGCACGCCCCAGAATTTGGTCATGTCGCGCCAGATCACGCGCCCGGTCATCACGTAGACCGTCTCCATGATGGCGATGATGATCGAAAGCCCGAGCGTCAGCGGCACGAACAGGAAGTGATACAGCGCCGTGACGGCGAACTGCAGGCGCGATAGCGCAACGATGTCGAGGTCCATGAGATCTTCCTTTGTGTTCCCTGTTTTCTGTTTTTCTTCGGTTCAATCCGGGCGCAGGCCGCGCAGCACCGCATCGAAGGCATCGCTTCCGCGGCGCAGGTCGGCAACGATGCGGCCGTGCCGCATGCACACGAGCCGGTCGGCCAGCGCGGCCTCGCGGCGCAGGTGCGTGGCGATCAGCAGGGTGCGCGTTCCGGCGTGTTGCGCGAGGCACTGCAGCACGTCGTGCGCGACGGCGGCGTCGAGCGCCTCGGTCGGTTCGTCGAGCAGCCACAGCGGCACGGGGCGCAGCAGCAGGCGGGCCAGCGCGAGCCGGCGCGACTGGCCGCCGGAAAGGCCCAGGCCGCCTTCGCCGAGACGGGTGTCGAGGCCGGTCGAGAGGGCACGCACATCGGCGTCGAGGCCGGCGGCTTGCAGCACGGCCCACAGGCGCTCGTCGCTCGCGGCGGGGTCGGCCAGGCGGAGGTTGTCGCGCAGGCTGTCCTGGAAGAGTTCGGTGCGCTGGGTCAGCAGGCAGGCCGGCTGCGCGCTCACATGGCCGGCTTGCGGCGTGAGTTCGGCGGCGACGGCAGCCAGCAACGTCGACTTGCCAGCGCCGCTCGCGCCGACAACCGCGACGCGCTCGCCGGCGCGCAAGGTGAGCGACACGTCGCTCAAGACCTCCGTGCGGCTGCCGGGGTGCGCGACGCTGACGTTCTTCAACTGCAACGCGAAGGGCGCATCGCCTTCGGGCTTCGCCGTCGCTGCATCGTCGTCTGAAGACGCCATGCGCGGTGCGAGGCGCCGCACCGCAAGCCAGGTGCGCCCGGCATCGAGCGCGCCACGGCGCAGCGCCGCGAAAGGCTCGGTCGCCGTGAGCGCCACCAGCAATGCCAATGCAGCCGCCGGTGCACCGATCAGACCCTCGCTGACGAGCGTTCCAACGATGAGCAGCACCCCAACGAGGGTCAGCGTGCCCGCGCTGCCGTAGGCGAAGCCGGAAGCGGCCTCCAGCCGGTTCAATGCGAGATCGGCCTTGGCGAGTTGCGCATCGGCGCGCATCAGCGCCTCGCGCTGCGCGTCGATGCGGCCTGCCATCACCAGGTCGGTCTGGCCCGCGACGAGATCGACCGCTCGAGCGCGCAAGGCTTCGATGGCGTGCGCGCGCCGAATGGCAGGCCAACGAGCGCGCCGCGCCACGAGCAAGGCAATGCCCCATCCGCTGATCACCAGCCACAGCGCCAGCGCCGCGCCCAGCGCCGCATTCATGAAGCCGAGCACCACGCCCGCGAGCAACGCCGCGCCCAACGCCGCGGCAGCGGGCACCAGCAGGCGCAGGTAAAGCGATTCGAGCGCATCGATGTCCGACGTGAGGCGGAACAGCAGGCGCGCCGGACGCATCAGCAAGGCGCGCGCCGCATCGGGCCCCGCCCAGCCACGGAACAGGCGCACGCGCAGCGACGCAAGCACGCCGAAGGTCGCGTCGTGCGTGACGAGCCGCTCGCCGTAGCGCGAAGCCGTTCGGCCCAGTGCGAGCAGCCGGATCCCGGCCGAGGGCATGAACACGTCGAAGGTGAAAGCCGTGGCCGCATGCAGGCCGGCCAGTGCTGTGGCCGTGATGAACCAGCCGGAGAGGCCGAGCAGCGCCATCCCCGCAAGCACGGTGACGGCAGCAAGCAGGCCACCCAGCAGCAGCGCGCGGGGCTGTTCGGCGAAGAAGGGGCGCAGCACCAGCCGCAGCTCGCGCCACTGCGCAGTGTTGTTTCTGCGGGCGCTCATGCGGCCTTCTCCATGGCTTGGGCGCCGAGGCTCACCACGCGGTCCATGCGCGCCGCGAGCGCGGGGTCGTGCGTGGCGACGATCAGCGTCTTGCCGCGTGCCAGTTCGACCAAGGCGTCGGCCACGCGGGCGGCGGTCTCGGAATCGAGGTGCGCGGTCGGCTCGTCGACCAGCAGCAGGTCGGCGTGCGGATGCACCGCGATGCGGGCCAGCGCAAGCCGCACGGCCTCGCCCCCTGAAAGGCCGCGCCCGCCCTCGCCCAGCGCCGTGCCGGGATGCGCCTGCGCCACGGCGTCGAGCGAGGCGAAGCGCATGGCCTCGGCCACGCGGGGCGTGCCGACGTCCTCGCGGCCCAAGGCCACATTGGCCTCTACCGATCCGGCGAAGACGTGCGGCGCCTGACCCATCCACGCCATGCGCTGGCGCAGCGCGGCAACCGTGTGATCGGTGAGCGGCACGCCGCCGATCGAGATCTCGCCGCGCGCCGCCGGCACGAGGCCCGCGAGCAGCGACAGCAAAGCCGTCTTGCCCGAGCCGCTGGGCCCGGCCAGCGCGATGTGTTCACCGGCCGCAACGCGAAGCTCCAGGCCGTCGAAGACCGGATTCGTTTCTCCCGGCCAGGAGAAATGCAGGCCGTGGACGGCGACGGCGGGCGCGGCGCCGGCGGCGCCCGTGGCCGCACGCTTGAGCGACGCGCTCGCGCCGGGCAATGGCAGCGTGTTCTGCTGCAGCCCATCGAGCGCCTGGAGTGCCGCCTCGCCCGCCGCCCGGTCGTGCCACACCGCCGACAGCTCGCGCAGCGGCTCGAAGAAAGCCGGCGCCAGCAGCAGGACGAACAGCCCCTCGCCCAGGCTCAGCGTTCGCCCCCAGGTCCCGAAGCCGAGCGAGCCCAGCAGGTGGAAGCCGACATATGCCGCCACCATCGCCACGCCCAGGGCCGAGAAAAGCTCCATCACGGCCGACGAGAGAAATGCGATGCGCAGCACCGACATCGTCCGCACGCGCAGCGACTGCGCGGCATCGCCGAGCCGGTGCGCCGTGGCGTCGACGGCATCGAGCGCGCGCAGGGTCGCCAGGCCGCGCAGGCGGTCGAGCAGGAAGGCGTTCATGCTGCCCATCTCGACCATCTGCGCCTCGCTCGCGGCCTTGGCGCGCCAGCCGACGATGGCCATGAAGATCGGGATCAGCGGCGCCGCGACCAGCAGCACCAGCGCAGCCACCCACGAGAAGCAGGCCACCGCGCCAAGAATGAAGACCGGCACGACCGTCGCGCGCCAACGCGCCGGCTGGTAGCGCACGAGGTAAGGCACCAGCGCCTCCGCCTGTTCCGCAAGCACGCTGGCGGCCTTGCCCGAAGGCGCGCGGCCCCGGTCCAGCGGAGATCCGTCGGCCAATGCCTCGGCCGTCTGCGCGCGCAGTGCGCTGAGCCGGGCCCGTGCGCGGCCGAAGGTCCGGCGTGCGCCCCAGGCCTCGCAGGCGGCGCGCAACAAGCCCAGCAGCAGGATCGCGCCGGCCGGCAGCCACACCGCGCGAAGGCCCTGCCCCGACGCCAGCCCCTGCACCGCCATCGCCAGCAGGGCCGCCTGCGGCAGCCAAAGCAGCGCGGCAGCGCCTTGCACCACCCCGCCGACGTCGGGCGACGCGAAAGCCTTCAACGGCGATCGGGGGTGCGAGTGCTGGGCCATTCCTTGTTTTCTTGGATTTTCAGTATTTACTGAAATTTCCACAATCATACCGGAGACGGGAGCCACTGACGAGCCCGCAGACTGCACGGTCCGGCGCTCGAACGCAACACGTTCGGGAAGATTCAGCCCGGGCGCCCGCGCGGAGCGCCCCGGGGCTAGTAAGAAACAGCTATTCCGCTGACCAGCAACGCGGCAAAAAGCATGAACACGCCGCGCCACGAGGCCGGGCGCGACTCGACCCAGCGGTACAGGAGCGCCGCCGCTGCGATCGACAGGGCAAAGGTCGCGACCAGGCCGGCCGCATCGAACCATGCGCCGTGCGGCCCGGCATTCGCCACCGCCGCGTTCATGGCGAGCAGCACCGGAAAGTGGATCAGGAACAGCGAATAAGACATGCGCCCCAGCCGCTGCAGCGGCACGGCCAGCGCCGGCCAATGCGCCGGCGACAACCAGTGCCGGCGCTGCGCGACCGCGATCAGCAGCGCCGTCACCAGGGCGGTGGCGATGCGGCTGCGCCAGTCGATGGCGAGCGCGCCCGCCCCCACCAGGGCCAGCAGCGCGACCGCGCCCTGCCAGGTGCTGAAGCGCGTGGCGCGGCCGATCCAGAACACCAGCATGCCCAGGCCGTAGGTGCCGAAGAAATAGAAAGCGGTGTCGTCCAGCCCCGCGTTGCGGTTGAACAGCGCGAGCGATGCCACGGCCAGCCCCAGCACCAGCGCCACGGGCAACCAGCGCGCCGACAGGCTCGCATGCACCGCGCCGGCGGGACGCTGCAGCAGCGTGGGCAGCCCGACCAGCGCAAGCGCGAGCGCGAACAGCTGGAAGTCGATGGCCACGTACCAGACACCGGTCGACAGCGACTCATAGCCCAGCAAGTCCTGCAGCAGCAGCCCGTGCGCCACCAGTTGCCCGAAGGTGGGCGCGGCGGGTACCACTTCCTCATCGAGCCACGGCCGCACGACCGCCGCAACGAGCACGCACACGGTGAGCGCGGCCAGGTACGGCATCACCAGCCGCCCGTAGCGCTGCAGGATCCGCGCTACCGGCCGGTCGACGCGCAGCATGCCGTCGGGCGCGAGGCTCGCCGCGGCCAGGAAGCCGGCGATCACCAGGAACACCTGCACCGCCAGCCGCCCCTCGTTGGACAGCCAGGCGAAGAAATCGGGCGCGAGCGCATACGCGCCGGCCGGCATGGGGCCGTAGCGCGACAGGTGGTGCCCGACGATCACGGCGCACGCAATGCCCTTTGCCGCATCGAGCAGCGGCATGCGTCCCGCCGATGGCGACGGCGCCGGGGCGACGGGCGCCGCGCCGTTCGCGACGGCGGTCAAAGCGCCAACCGCTGCCTTGCTTCCTGGTACTCGCGCTTGAGCTTCTCGATGAAGGCCGCGGCGCTGGCCACTTCGGTCACGGCGCCGATGCCCTGGCCCGAGCCCCAGATGTCTTTCCAGGCCTTGGCTTTGCTGCCGTCGCCGGTCGCGAAGTTCATGGTCTTGAGGTCGCCTTCGGGCAGGTTGGCCGGGTCCATGCCCGCCTTGACGATGCTCGGGGCGAGGTAGTTGCCGTGCACGCCGGTGAACAGGTTCGAGTAGACGATGTCGTCGGAATTGCCGTCGACGATGGCCTGCTTGTATTCGTCGCTCGCGCGGGCTTCCTCGGTCGCGATGAAGGCCGTGCCGATGTAGGCGAAGTCGGCACCCATGGCCTGCGCCGCGAGCACCGCGCCGCCGGTGGCGATGGAACCCGACAGCGCGATCGGGCCGTCGAACCACTGGCGAATTTCCTGCACCAGCGCGAACGGGCTCTTCACGCCCGCATGGCCGCCGGCACCGGCAGCCACGGCGATGATGCCGTCGGCGCCCTTCTCCACCGCCTTCTGCGCGAACTTGTTGTTGATGATGTCGTGCAGGGTGACGCCGCCGTAGCTGTGCACCGCGTCGTTCACGTCGGTGCGCGCGCCCAGCGAGGTGATGACGATCGGCACCTTGTACTTCACGACCATCTCCATGTCGTGCTCGAGCCGGTCGTTGCTCTTGTGCACGATCTGGTTGATGGCGAAGGGCGCCGCGGGCTTGTCGGGGTTGGCCTTGTTGTAGGCAGCCAGTTCTTCGGTGATCTCGATCAGCCACTCTTCAAGCTGCGCCGCGGGGCGCGCGTTGAGCGCGGGCATCGAGCCGACCACGCCCGCCTTGCATTGCGCAATCACGAGCTTGGGGTTGCTGATGATGAACAGCGGCGAGCCGATGATCGGCAGCGGCAGGTTCGCGAGTACGGGGGGCAGCTTGGACATGTCGTCTCCGGGAATGGGTTCGGTTTTATAAGAGAGAGAGGCCGCTGCAGCCCGTCAGATGGGCGACAGCGGCCGCGCGCGTCAGAACGCGTCGAGCGCGAGTGCCGTGACGCTCTCGGCGCCGTCGACGATGCTGTCGCGCATGCCCGGCACCTTGTTCAGGATGTGCTCGGCGTAGAAGCGCGCGGTGGCTACCTTGGCCAGCATGAAGTCGGTGTCGAAGCTGCGCGAGGCCAGGTCCTGCGCAATGATCAGCGAGCGCGCGAGCTGCCAGCCGGCCACCAGGTTGCCCGCGAGCATCAGGTAGGGCACGCTGCCGGCGAACACGGCGTTGGGCGATGCCTTGGTCTGCCCGGCCACGAAGTCGACCACTTCGACGAACGCCAGGCGCGCGGCCTTCAGGCGCTTGAGCACGGCGACCGCGGCGGGGTTGTCGCTCTTGGCCAGCTCGGCTTCGGTCTTCTCGATCTGCGCGGCAATCGCCTTGGCGGTCTGGCCGCCGTCGCGCGCGGTCTTGCGGCCCACGAGGTCGTTGGCCTGGATGGCGGTGGTGCCTTCGTAGATGGTGAGGATCTTCGCGTCGCGGTAGTACTGCGCGGCGCCGGTCTCCTCGATGAAGCCCATGCCGCCATGCACCTGCACGCCGAGCGATGTCACTTCCAGGCTCATCTCGGTGCTGTAGCCCTTGACCAGCGGCACCATGAACTCATAGAAGGCCTGGTTCTGCTTGCGCGCGTCGGCATCGGAATGGTGGTGCGCGGCGTCGTAGGCGGCGGCGGCCACGCTGGCCATCGCGCGGCAGCCTTCGGTGTAGGCGCGCATCGTCATCAGCATGCGCTTGACGTCGGGGTGGTGAATGATCGGTGCGCTGGCGTTGATGGAGCCGTCGACCGGGCGGCTCTGCACGCGGTCCTTGGCGTAGGCCACGGCGTGCTGGTAGGCGCGCTCGGCAATCGCGATGCCCTGCATGCCCACGGCGTAGCGCGCGGAGTTCATCATGATGAACATGTACTCCAGGCCGCGGTTCTCCTGGCCTACGAGATAGCCGACGGCACCGCCGTTGTCGCCGTACTGCAGCACCGCGGTGGGCGAGGCCTTGATGCCCATCTTGTGCTCGATGCTCACGCAATGCACGTCGTTGCGCTCGCCCAGGGAGCCGTCCTTGTTCACGAGGAACTTGGGCACCACGAACAGGCTGATGCCCTTCACGCCTTCGGGCGCGCCGGTCACGCGCGCAAGCACCAGGTGCACGATGTTCTCGGCCATGTCGTGCTCACCGTAGGTGATGAAGATCTTGGTGCCGAACACCTTGTAGGTGCCGTCGGGCTGCGGCTCCGCGCGGCTGCGCACCATGGCCAGGTCGCTGCCGGCCTGCGGCTCGGTGAGGTTCATCGTGCCGGTCCACTGGCCGCTCACGAGCTTTTCGAGATACACCGCCTTCAGCTCGTCGGAGCCGGCCGTGAGCAGCGCCTCGATGGCGCCGTCGCTCAGCAGCGGACACAGCGCGAAGCTCATGTTGGCCGAGTTGAGCATCTCGCCGCAGGCCGCGCCGATGGTCTTGGGCAGGCCCTGGCCGCCGAAGTCCGAAGGATGCTGCAGGCCCTGCCAGCCGCCCGACACGTACTGCGCAAAGGCTTCCTTGAAGCCCGGCGTGGTGGCGACGGCACCGTCCTTGAACGACGAGGGGTTGCGGTCGCCCGCGATGTTCAGCGGCGCCACCACGTCCTGGTTGAAACGGGCGCACTCCTCGAGCACGGCCTGCGCGGTTTCGAGGCCGGCCTCCTCGAAGCCGGGCAGCTTGGCGATCTCGCCGATGTTGGCCAGGTGCTCGATGTCGAACAGCATGTCCTTGATGGGGGCGGTGTAGCTCATGTCTTGTCTCCAGATACAGCGGATACGAAAAGGGCATCGCGAACGATGCCCTCTGGCTCAGTGCGGCAATGCGATCAGAGCGCTTTCACCAGTTCCGGCACGGCCGTGAACAGGTCGGCCACCAGGCCGTAGTCGGCCACCGAGAAGATCGGCGCTTCTTCGTCCTTGTTGATCGCGACGATGACCTTCGAGTCCTTCATGCCGGCCAGATGCTGGATGGCGCCCGAGATGCCCGCCGCGATGTACAGCTGCGGCGCGACGATCTTGCCCGTCTGGCCCACTTGCCAGTCGTTGGGGGCGTAGCCCGCGTCAACGGCTGCGCGGCTGGCACCCAGGCCCGCGTTCAGCTTGTCGGCCAGCGGCGTCATCACTTCGGTGAACTTCTCGGCGCTGCCCAGGGCACGGCCACCGGAGACGATGATCTTGGCGGCCGTCAGCTCGGGGCGGTCGCTCTTGGTGACTTCACGGCCCACGAAGCTGCTCTTGCCGCTGTCTGCGACGCCTTCAGCGGTTTCGACGGTGGCGCTGCCACCCGTGGCGGCTGCGGCGTCGAAGCCGGTCGTGCGAACGGTGATCACCTTGGTGGCGTCGCTGCTCTGCACCGTGGCAATCGCATTGCCTGCGTAGATCGGGCGCTCGAAGGTGTCGGGGCTGTCGACCTTGGTGATGTCGCTGATCTGGGCCACGTCCAGCTTGGCGGCCACGCGCGGCGCGACGTTCTTGCCGTTGGCGGTCGAGGGGAACAGGATGTGGCTGTAGTTGGATGCGATCGCCAGCACCTGGGCTGCGACGTTCTCGGCGAGGTTCTCGGCCAGGCTGGGGCTGTCTGCGGCGATGACCTTGGTCACGCCTGCGATCTGGGCGGCGGCCTTGGCCGCTTCGGCGGCATTGGCGCCTGCCACCAGCACGTGGACATCGCCGCCGCAAGCCAGCGCTGCGGTCACGGTGTTCAGGGTCGCCGGCTTGATGCTGGCGTGGTCGTGTTCTGCAATGACGAGTGCGGTCATGTTCGTTTTCTTCCTCAGATCACTTTGGCTTCGTTCTTCAGCTTGTCCACCAGGGTGGCAACGTCAGGCACCTTGATGCCGGCGCCGCGCTTCGGCGGCTCCGCGACCTTCAGCGTCTTCAGGCGCGGCTTCACATCGACGCCCAGGTCTTCGGGCTTGACCGTGTCCAGCTGCTTCTTCTTGGCCTTCATGATGTTCGGCAGCGTCACGTAGCGCGGCTCGTTCAGGCGCAGGTCGGTGGTGATGACTGCAGGCAGGCTCAGGGAGATGGTTTCCAGACCGCCGTCGACTTCACGCGTCACGGTGGCCTTGTCGCCGGCGACTTCGACCTTGGAGGCGAAGGTGGCCTGCGGCAGGTCGGCCAGGGCAGCCAGCATCTGGCCGGTCTGGTTGGCGTCGTCGTCGATGGCCTGCTTGCCCAGGATGATCAGCTGGGGCTGTTCCTTGTCGACCAGCGCCTTCAGCAGCTTGGCGACGGCCAGCGGCTGCAGCTCTTCGGTGGTCTCCACCAGGATGCCGCGGTCGGCGCCGATGGCCATCGCGGTGCGCAGGGTTTCCTGGCACTTGGCGTCACCGCAGGAGACGGCGATCACTTCGGTGACCACGCCCTTTTCCTTCAGGCGCACGGCCTCTTCGACAGCGATCTCGTCGAAGGGGTTCATGCTCATCTTGACGTTGGCAATGTCCACCCCGGTGCCGTCGCTCTTCACGCGCACCTTCACGTTGTAATCGACGACCCGTTTGACAGGTACCAGAACCTTCATTGACTTGACTCCATTGGATTGCAAAAAGGGGGCTTCGAGGGCAAACCGGTCATTCTAGGGCGCGACCTTTGCCGCCTCTCCATTCTTCCTGCCGGCGCTGGCACCAGAAAAAGAACGATCGTGCTTTTTACGGATTATAAGGCAGCGCTTCAGCACCCGGCCTCTCGACCGACAAGTATTTGAACCGCCCCCCGAGCGCGCGGCCCGCACGGAAATCGATATCCGTGCCCGCTCGCGGTGCATTGACGGCCTGCGGACAGCGCCATCCGCAGCCATTTCCCGGGTTTTCGCCGATATCTGGGCTGGCACGCAACCTGCAAGATGAATACTGTCGACAGCTGACTGTCGATCTTCGGAGATTCAAATGGAAACAGCAGAACGCAGCCTCCCAGAAGTTCGCGGCAACGCCCGCCCACCCATGACGCCCGCCGAGCGGCAGCTGCGGCAGGACCTGGCCGCCGCCTACCGGCTCGTCGCCCTGTACGGCATGGACGACAGCATCTACACCCACATCTCCGCCCGCGTGCCCGGCACCACGGACCAGTTCCTGATCAACCCGTTCGGGATGCTGTTTCGCGACATCACGGCGTCCTCGCTCGTGAAGATCGACCTGGAAGGCAATGTCGTCGAGCCCACCGACCACGACGTGAACCCGGCCGGCTTCACGATCCACAGCGCGGTGCACGCCGCGCGCCATGACGCCGTCTGCGTGCTGCACACCCACACCGTCGCCGGCGTGGCGGTGTCCTCGCTGGCGGGCGGGCTGCAGCCCTGCAACCAGTGGGCGCTGCAGTTCCACAACCGCGTGACGTATCACGAGTTCGAGGGGATCGCGCTCAACCACGAGGAACGCGAGCGCCTGGTGGCCGACCTGGGGCCGGCCTCCCGCGCTCTGATCCTGCGCAACCACGGCCTGGTCACGCTCGGCCGCAGCGTGGCCGAGGCCTTCATCCTCATGCACAACCTGGAGCGGGCCTGCCGCGTGCAGGTCGCCATCCAGGGCACCGGGCAGCCGGTGCACCCGGTGCCCGAGGAGGTCCGCGAGCTGACCGCGCGCCAGTACGAGAGCGGCGACACGAACCGCCTCGCCTCCATGCCCGACGACCCGTATGCCCGCGAATGGCGCGCGTTGCTGCAGCGGCTCGCGCCGCCCACCGCGGCTTCCTTCCGCGACTGAGATTCACCCGTTCTTCACCGCCCTCCCCACTCTGAAAGGTCCGCTCCGATGAAACGCCGCAACCTGATCCAAGCCGGCTCCGCCGCCCTCGGCCTGTCCATTGCCGGGGTGCCCCTGCACAGCTTGGCGCAAGCGAAGAAAGGGGTAGTCAACGTGCTGGTCCAGCCCGAACCGCCCGGGCTCATGATGGGCATCGTGCAGAACGGCCCCACCCAGCTGATCGCCGGCAACATCTACGAAGGCCTGCTGCGCTACAACGAGAAGCTCGAGCCGCAGCCCCAGCTCGCCACCTCCTGGACCGTGAGCGCGGACAGCAAGACCTACGTCTTCAAGCTCAAGCCCAACGTCAAGTGGCACGACGGCAAGCCCTTCACGGCCGACGACGTGGTGTTCTCCTGCGACGTGTTCCTGCGCAAGACGCATGCGCGCTTCCGCGCCAGCCTGGCGCAGGTGGAATCGATCAAGGCGCTCGATCCGCTCACCGTGGAGTTCAAGCTCAAGCAGCCCTTCGGCCCCTTCATGGGCATCTTCGAGAACGGCACCATGCCCATGGTGCCCAAGCACATCTACGAAGGCACCGACTTCGCGACCAACCCCGCCAACGCCACGCCCATCGGCACGGGCCCGCTCAAGTTCAAGGAATGGGTCAAGGGCTCCTACATCAACCTCGTGGCCAACGAGAACTACCACCAGCCGGGCGTCGTGAGCGTGGAGAGCGTGTATTTCCACGTGATCCCCGACGCCGCCGCGCGCGCCGCCGCGTTCGAGTCGGGAAAGGTCGACATCGCACCGGGCGGCACGGTGGAGTACTTCGACGTGTCCCGCCTGTCCAAGCTGCCGGGCGCGGCGGTGACCACCAAGGGCTGGGAGTTCTTCGCGCCGCACAGCTGGCTGTGGATGAACAACCGCACGGCCCCCATGAACAACGTGAAGTTCCGCCAGGCCGTGTGGACCGCCATCGACCGCGAGGCCATGGCCAAGGTCGCCTGGTACGGCTACGCCAAGCCGGCCACGGGCCCCTTCAACAGCCACATCGCCTACGCCAGCGACGACGTGACCAAGTACCCGCGCGACATCGCCAAGGCCAAGAAGCTGGTGTCCGAATCGGGCTACAAGGGCGAGACGCTGCGCCTGCTGCCGCTGCCCTACGGCGAATCGTGGCAGCGCCAGGCCGAGATCGTGCGCCAGAACCTCACGCAGGCCGGCATCAAGGTCGAGATGGTCGCCACCGACGTGGCCGGCTGGAACCAGCGCAACAGCGAATGGGACTTCGACCTGGCCTTCACCTACGTCTACCAGTACGGCGACCCGGCGCTCGGCGTGGCGCGCAACTACACCAGCGACAACATCGCCAAGGGCTCGCCGTTCAACAACGTGGCGGGCTACGTGAATCCGAAGGTCGACGAGCTGTTCGCCGCCGGCGCGCGCGAGAGCGATCCGGCCAAGCGCCGCGCGATCTACCTGGAAGTGCAGAAGCTGCTGGTCGACGAAGTGCCCGTGGCCTGGCTGCACGAGATCAACTTCCCGACGCTCTACCGCACCAGGATCCAGAACGTGGTGTCTTCCGGCATCGGCCTGAACGACAGCCTGGGCCGCGTCAAGCTGGCCTGAGCTTCATCCCCCGCGTGCCCGAATCGAGCTTGCTATGAAACGACTGCAGTTCATGTCCGTGCGCCTGCTGCAGGGCCTGCTGGCCCTGCTGGTGATCGCCACTGTCAACTTCCTGCTGGTTCGCGCGGCACCGGGCGATCCGGTCTCCGTCATGGCCGGCGAGGCCGGCGCATCCGACGCGCAGTTCGTGGCCCAGCTGCGCGAGCAGTTCGGCCTCGACCAGCCGCTGCCGGTGCAGCTCGGCAACTACCTGGGCCACGTGCTCAAGCTCGACCTGGGCTTCTCGTACCGACAGCAGCAGTCGGTGGTCGACCTGATCCTGCAGCGCATGCCGGCCACGCTGTTGCTGACGGGCACGGCTTTCGGGCTTTCGCTGCTGTTCGGCATCGTGCTCGGCGCGCTGGCCAGCCGCAACGCGGGCAAATGGCAGGACAGTCTCATCACCGTGGTCGCGCTGGTGTTCTACGCCACGCCGCTGTACTGGCTGGCGATGATGGCGGTGCTGCTGTTCACGGTGCAGCTCGACCTGCTGCCCGCCTTCGGCTTCTTCACCGTGGGCGCGGACCTCACGGGCATCGACAAGGCGGTGGACATCGCCAAGCACCTGATCCTGCCTTCGCTCACGCTGGCGCTGTTCTACATGGCGGTCTATGCGCGCATGACGCGCGCCTCCATGCTCGAGGTAGCGCAGATGGACTTCGTGAAGACCGCGCGCGCCAAGGGCGTGTCGCCCGGGCGCATCCAGCGCAAGCACATCCTGCGCAACGCGCTGCTGCCGGTGGTCACGCTGGCCGGCATCCAGGCCGGCGGCATGATCGGCGGCGCCGTGCTGACCGAGACGGTGTTCGCCTGGCCCGGCATCGGCCGGCTCATGTTCGACGCCCTGCTGCAGCGCGACTACAACCTGCTGCTCGGCTGCTTCCTGTTCACCGCGGCCATGGCCGTGCTGTTCAACCTCATCACCGATTTCGTCTACACGCTCGTCGATCCCCGCATCGAGCTGAGCTGAGGAGCCGTTCATGAAAAGCAAATTCTGGCGGCGCTTCAGCCGCAACAAGGGCGCGGTCTTCGGCCTGATCGTGCTGATGCTGGTGGCGCTGGTCACGGCGCTGGGCCCCTTCATCGCGCAGAACAACCCCTGGGACATGGTCGGCACGCCCTTCGCGGCACCCATGGCGGAACAGGGCCTGCTGCTGGGCACCGACACCATGGGCCGCGACATCCTGTCGGGCATCGTCACCGGCGCGCGCGTGTCGCTGCTGATCGGCGTGGTCTCTACCGTGGTGTCGCTGCTGATCGGCGTGTCCATCGGTGCCGTCTCGGGCTACTTCGGCGGCTGGATCGACGCCACGCTGATGCGCTTCACCGAGCTGTTCCAGGCCATTCCCAGCTTCGCGCTGGCCATCGTGCTGGTGGCCATCTTCCAGCCCTCGGTGCAGTCCATCGTCACGGCCATCGCGATCGTGTCGTGGCCGCCCGTAGCGCGGCTGGTGCGCAGCGAATTCCTGACGCTGCGCCAGCGCGACTTCGTGGCGGCCGCCCAGCTGGCGGGCCAGTCCACGCCGCGCATCATCCTCACGCAGATCCTGCCCAACGCCGCCTCGCCCATCGTGGTGATGGCCTCTCTGATGGTGGCAACGGCCATCCTGCTGGAGTCCAGCCTGAGCTTCCTGGGCCTGGGCGACCCGAACCAGATGAGCTGGGGCTACATGGTCGGCTCGGCGCGCACCGTGCTGCGGCAGGCGTGGTGGATGGCGGTGTTCCCGGGCGTGGCCATCCTGCTCACGGTGCTCGCGCTGAACCTGGTGGGCGAAGGCCTGAACGACGGGCTCAACGCGCGCGCCGACGGGAGGGGCAAATGAAAATGGAAAAGATCGCTTCGCTCGTTCCACCCGTGCTGGACATCCAGGGCCTGGACATCCGCCTGCCCCAGGGCGCGGACCGCGACCTGGCGGTCCGGGGCGCGTCGCTGCAGCTGCTGCCGGGCCAGACGCTGTGCGTGGTCGGCGAATCGGGCTCGGGCAAGTCCATGATCGCCAACGCCATCATGGGCCTGCTGCCCCGGCCGCACGTGGAACCGGTGGCCGGCCGCATCCTGTTCGACGGACATGACCTGCTGAAGCTCGACGAGGCGCAGCTTCGCACGCTGCGCGGCCGGCGCATCGGCATGGTGTTCCAGGAACCCATGACGGCGCTGAACCCGGTCATGCGCATCGGCGAGCAGATCGCCGAAGTGTTCGACGCCCATGTGAACCTGTCGGCCGCGCAGAAGCGCCAGCGCATCCTCGCGGCACTGGCCGACGTCGGCCTGCCCGAGCCCGAGGTGCTGATCGACAGCTACCCGTTTCGCCTCTCCGGAGGGCAGCGCCAGCGCGTGATGATCGCCTGCGCGCTCGCGCTGGAGCCGGCCCTGCTGATCTGCGACGAGCCCACGACCGCGCTGGACGTGACCACGCAGGCGCAGATCCTGAAGCTCATCCGCGAGCTGCAGCAGCGCAAGGGCACGGCGGTGCTGTTCATCACGCACGACTTCGGCGTGGTCTCCGAGATCGCCGACCAGGTGGTGGTGATGCAGACCGGCGAGGTGGTAGAGGCCGGCCCAGCCGCCGCCGTGCTGGCGCGGCCCCAGCATGCCTACACGCGCAAGCTCATCGCGGCCATACCCGACGGGCGGGTGCGCGCGCCGGCCGACGAGCGCCCCATCGAGCACGTGCTGCAGGTGCAGGAACTGCGCAAGACCTACGTGACCGGCGGCGGCCTGTTCAGCAAGGGCCGGCGCGTGGAAGCGGCCAAGGGCCTGTCGTTCGACCTGCGCCGCGGCGAGACGCTGGGGCTGGTCGGCGAATCGGGTTCGGGCAAGTCCACCGTGGGCCGCTGCATCGTGGGCCTGTCGCCGTTCGACAGCGGCCGCGTGCTGTTCAAGGGCCGCGCGCTGCAGTCGGGCGCGCAGTTCCGGGCGCAGTCGCAGGGCAAGATCCAGATGGTGTTCCAGGACCCCTATGCCTCGCTGAACCCGCGCCACCGCATCGGCCCGGCCATCGCGGCCGGCCCCATCGCGCAGGGCGTGCCCAAGGCGCAGGCCATGGCCCGCGCGATGGAGCTGCTGGAGCTGGTGGGCCTGAAGCCCGACGCGGCGGAGCGCTTTCCGCACGAGTTCTCCGGCGGCCAGCGCCAGCGCATCGGCATCGCCCGCGCACTGGCCATGGAGCCGCAACTGCTGGTGGCGGACGAGCCCGTTTCCGCGCTCGACGTGTCGGTGCAGGCCCAGGTGCTCAAGCTGTTCGCGGAGGTGCGCGAACGCTTCCAGCTGGCCATGGTGTTCATCACGCACGACCTGCGCGTGGCCGGCGAGATGTGCGACCACATCGCCGTGATGCAGCGCGGCCAGATCGTCGAGTACGGCGAAACCGCCAAGGTGCTGGCGAACCCGCAGCACGACTACACCCGCACGCTGATCGAGGCGCAGCCGAGGCTCTCGGCGGCGGCCGCGCAACAGGCGGTGGCCGCATGACGCTCAACATCGCACTGGTTTCCGACCAGATCGCCATGGACTACCTGCAGCCCGCCTTCAGGGAACGATTTCCGCAGGCCCGGCTGCACCGCATCGACACCGAGGTCCAGGAGCTCGACGCGCTAGGCGAAATCGACACCGTGGTCTGCTGGTCGCCGCCGCCGGGGCTGCTCGCGCGCATGCCGCGCCTGCGGCTGGTGCAGTCCGTGGGGGCGGGCACCGACCACATCACGCGCGACCCCGCGCTTCCCGACGTGCCGGTCCGCCGCATCGTCGACCCCGACATGGCCGACGGCATGAACGCGTATGTGGCGTGGGCCGTGGTGCACGGCCAGCGCCACATGGGCGCCTATCTCGACAGCCAGCGCCGCGCGGCCTGGGAGGAAGCGCCCATCGAGCCGCCGGGCCGGCACCGCGTGGGCATCGCGGGCCTGGGCGTGCTGGGCCAGTCGGTCGCGCGCGCGCTGCTTGCCATCGGCTACCGCGTGCGCGGCTGGAGCCGCAGCCCCAAGAGCGATCTGCCCGAGGGCATCGAGGCCTTCCACGGCGATGCGGCGCGCGGCGAGTTCCTGTCCGGCTGCGACACCCTGGTCTGCCTGCTGCCGCTGACCGACGACACGCGCGGCATCCTGGATGCCGCGTTGTTCGCCCAACTGCCGCGCGGCGCGCGGCTCGTCAACGCCGGCCGCGGCGCCCACCTCGTGCAGGAAGACCTGCTCGCGGCGCTGCAAAGCGGCCAGCTCGCCAGCGCCGTGCTGGACGCCTTCGTCGAAGAACCGCTGCCGGCCGGCCACCCCTTCTGGAGCCATCCGCGCATCGTCGTCACGCCGCACATCGCGACGCGCACGCGGCCCGAGGCCATTGCGCGGCAGACCCACGACAACCTGGCGCGCCTGTAGCCACTTTTTCAGCGCCCTACAAACAAAGAGGAACCCCATGGCAGAACCCCTCGGCACCGGCGACAAGGACGTCGCCACCCACCTGCATTCGTACACCAACCTGGCCGCGCTGCCGCAGACGCCGCCGCTGGTCATCGTGAAAGGCGACGGCATCCACGTCGTCGACGAGCGCGGCACGCGCTACCTGGAAGCCATGTCGGGCCTGTGGTGCGCCTCGCTGGGCTTCTCCAACAAGCGCCTGGCCGCGGCCGGTGCCCGTGCACTTGACACCCTGCCTTACTACCACACCTTCAACCAGCGCACCAACGTCGCGGTGGCCGACCTGGCAGAGCGGCTGCTGGCACTGGCGCCCGCGCCCATGGCGCGCGTGTTCTTCGCGAACTCGGGTTCCGAGGCCAACGACAGCGCCGTGAAGATGGTCTGGTACTACCACAACGCCATCGGCCAGCCGCAGCGCAAGAAGATCATCGCGCGGCGCAACGCGTACCACGGCGTGACCGTGGCGGCAGCCAGCATGGGCGGGCTCGACGGCAACCACCGCGACTTCGACCTGCCGATCGCGACGGCGCCCGCGCGCTTCCTGCACGTGGACTGCCCGCACCACTACCGCTACGCCGAGCCCGGCGAGACCGAGCAGGACTTCTCCAGCCGCCTCGCGCAACAGCTGGAGCAGACCATCCTGGCCGAAGGCCCGCACACCGTGGCCGCCTTCATCGCCGAGCCGGTGATGGGCGCGGGCGGCGTGCTGGTGCCGCCGGCCGGCTACTTCGAGAAAGTGCAGGCCGTGCTGCGCAAGTACGGCGTGCTCATGATCGCCGACGAGGTGATCTGCGGCTTCGGCCGCACGGGCAACATGTTCGGCTCCACCACCTTCGGCATCCAGCCCGACATCCTGAGCTGCGCCAAGGCGCTGTCCTCGGGCTACGTGCCGATCTCGGCGGTCATGGTCAACGACAAGGTGCACAGCGCCATCGCCGCCAACAGCGGCAAGCTCGGCAGCTTCGGCCACGGCTACACCTACTCGGGCCACCCCGTCGCCTGCGCGGTGGCGCTGGAGACGCTCAAGGTCTACGAAGACGAGCGCATCCTCGAGCACGTGCGCGAGATCGCACCCGCCTTCCAGGCCGGGCTGCGCGCCTTCGCCGGGCGCCCCTGGGTGGGCAACGTGCGCGGCGTGGGCCTGATCGGCGCCATCGAACTCATGGCAGACAAGGCCGCGCGCACGCCGTTCGCCGCTGAGCGCAAGGCCGGCTACCGCTTCGCGGCGCTGGCGCTGGAGGAAGGGCTGATCGTGCGCGCCATGGGCGACAGCATCGGCCTGTGCCCGCCGCTGATCATCACGCGGGCCGAGCTGGACGACCTGTTCGCGCGGCTGGCCCGCGCCATGGACCGCTTCGACCAGGAAACGAAGGCCTGACGAGCATGCAGGCCTTCTTCAGCGACGACCAGCTGCTGCACGACCCGCAGCAGTTCATGCGGCTGGGCCGCATCTGCAAGCCCACCGACCTGCCCACGCGCGCCGAGGCGCTGATGAGCACGCTGGCCGCGCGCGGCATCGCGGTCGGTGCGCCGCCGGAGGCCGGCCGCGCCGCGCTGGAGCTCGTGCACAGCGTCGACTACCTGGACTTCCTGGAGAACGCCTACGCGCGCTGGCAGAAGCTCGGCGGCCCGGGCCTGGAGCCCGGCATCGAGGTGCTGC
Source organism: Variovorax sp. AB1(2024) (assembly GCF_037482385.2). Lineage (NCBI taxonomy): Bacteria > Pseudomonadati > Pseudomonadota > Betaproteobacteria > Burkholderiales > Comamonadaceae > Variovorax > Variovorax sp. AB1(2024). Next base: position 4,616,853 of record NZ_JBBHKP020000001.1, read on the forward strand.
CCAACCTGTCGCCGCACGGCGTGCGGTCCGGGCCCTGCCCCTCGCCGTCGGTGGTGGCGCAGGCCGGCTGGTACATCGGCGACCTGGCCTGCCCCATAGGGCCGCACACATGGCGCTCGGTGCTGCGCTCGGCCCACGCGGCGCAGGCCGCGGCCGAGACGGTGCTCGACGGCGGCGGCATCGCCTACGCGCTGTGCAGGCCATCGGGCCACCATGCACAGCATGCGCGCGCGGGAGGCTTCTGCTACGTGAACAACAGCGCCATCGCGGCCGCCACGCTGCGCCGGCGCCATGCGCGCGTGGCGGTGCTCGACATCGACGCCCACCACGGCGACGGCACGCAGCAGATCTTCTACGGGCGCGGCGACGTGCTGACCGTCTCCACCCACGCCGACCCGTCCGGCTACTACCCCTGGTACACGGGCTACGCGCACGAGCGCGGCACCGGCGAAGGAGAAGGCTGCAACCTGAACCTGCCGCTGGCGCACGGCAGCGGCAACGCCGAGTTCGCCGAGGCCCTGGACACGGCCGTCGCCGCCATCGAGCGCTTCCAGCCGCAGGCGCTGGTGCTGCCGCTGGGCTTCGACACCTACAAGGACGACCCGATCAGCGTGCTCAAGTTCGACATGGAAGCCTTCCGACTCGCGGGCGAGCGCGTGCGCGCGCTGGGCCTGCCCACGGTGGTTGTGCAGGAAGGCGGCTACATGGTCGAGGCCATCGGCGCCGCGCTCGATGCGTTCCTGGAAGGCTTGCAGGCATGAACTTGCCGATCGACGGCCACCGCTGCGGCAGCGCCCCATGAGCAGCACGGTGCAAGCCTCGGCCCCCATGGCACGACGCGACAGCGCGGGCTCGGGCATCGCGCTGTTCCTCTGCGCACTGGTGCTGTTCGCGGCGTACGACGCCTTCGCCAAGCAGATGGTGGCAAGCCATGCGCCGGCGGTCGTCAACCTGGGCCGCTACACCGCCATAGGCGCCATCGCCTTGGTGCTGCTGCTGCGCCACGGCGACCTGCGCCTGTGGCGCCAGCCGCACCAGAAGCTGCTGGCCGCGCGCAGCGTGGCGCTGGCCGTCGTGGCGACCTGCTTCATGACGGCACTCGTCACCATGCCGCTGGCCGAGGCCACGGCCATCTATTTCACGGCCCCGCTGATCATGGTCGCGCTGTCGCCCTGGCTGCTCGGCGAGCGCGTGGGCCGCGCGCAGTGGACGGCGGTGCTGCTGGGCTTCGCCGGCATGCTGTGCATCGTGCGCCCGGGCGGCAGCCTGCCGCTGGCGGGCACGCTGCTGATGGCCGTGTCCGCCGTCTGCTATGCGCTCTTCCAGGTGCTCACGCGCCGGCTCTCGGGGCTGGTGCCGGCGCCCGTGCAGTTCGCGCACATGGCGCTGGCCTGCCTGGTCATCACGAACCTGCCCGTGCTGTTCATGCCGCACGTCACGCTGCCGCCCTGGCCGGAAATGGCCTTGCTGGTGGCCGGCGGCGCGGTCAGCGGCAGCGCCCAGCTGTTGCTGCTGGCCGCGTTCCGCCGCGTCGGCGCGGCCACGCTGGCACCGCTGAACTACGTGCAGCTGCTGCTGGCGGTGCTGATCAGCACGCTGTGGTTCCAGCGCCCGCCCGATGCGACGGCCCTGGCGGGCATGGCGCTGATCGCCGTGGCGGGCGTGTACCTGGCGCGCGCCGGCGGCGGCAGCGCCCAGGCGGCCGGCATGATACGCACAAGAGATCGAGACAAGGAATTCAGATGACCATCAGCCGCACCGAAGCCGCCACCCCTCCCGCTTTCTCGTCGATCCAGGTGCCAGACCTGGTCGGCGTGGTGGAGGCGCAGTTGCAGCAAGCCATCCTGTCGGGCCGCATCGCGCCCGGCGAGCGCATCGTCGAGGCCGAGATGGCCCGGCAGATGGGCGTGAGCCGCGCGCCCGTGCGGGAAGCCGCGCGCCGGCTGGAAAGCCTGGGCCTGCTGATATCGCGCCCGCGCCACGGCTTCGCGGTGCGCACGGTTTCGCCCAAGCAGGTCACCGACCTGTACGAGGTGCGCATCCAGCTCGAGCTGCTGGGTGCCTCGCTGGCCTGCACGCACGCCACCGATGCCGAGCTGGCCCAGCTCGACGCGCGCGTGGACGACATGGTGGAACGCGCGGAGATCCTGTCGTCCCCCGAACGCGTGGCGCTCGACCTGGATTTCCACTTCGCCATCAGCGCGCTGTCGGGCAACCACTATCTCCACCGCCTGTTCGACAACATGCAGACCGAGGTGCGCATGTTCCTCGCGCTCAGCGAAGACAGCTATGGCGACCTGAAGGCGCTGGCCGAGACGCACAGGCCCATCGCCAAGGCCATGGCGGCGCGCGACGTCGATGCCGCGCAGCACGCGCTGCGCTACCACCTCGAAACCGCCAAGGCGCACGTCCGCGGCCTCTTCTCCAAGGCATGAGATGAAGGCCGCGCCCCGTGTCGCCATGGTCAGCGGGGGCAACCGCGGCATCGGCCTGGCCATCGTGCGCGAACTGCTCGCGCATGGCTGGCGCGTGAGCGTGGGCACGCGCGCCGCCACCGATGCCTTCGACGACCACGACCCGGCGCAGGTGCGCACCTACCGCTTCGACGCCGAGAACGCGCAAAGCGAGACCGACTGGGTGGCCGCGACCGTGCGCGACTTCGGCGGCATCGATGCGCTGGTGCACAACGCCGGCATCCTCAGCACCCGCTCGGTCGTCGAGGCCAACGACGCGGAGGTCGACCGCCTGCTGGAGATCAACGTCAAGTCGCCGCTGCGGCTCACGCGCAAGGCCTGGACGCACCTGCTGGCGGCGGACGAAGGCAAGGTGCTGGTGATGGCATCGCTCGCCGCCAAGCGCGTGCGCACGGCCGATGCCTCGCTCTATGCGCTGAGCAAGGCGGCGGTGCTGTCGCTGGCCCACGGCATCCGGCACTGCGGCGCCGAGTCGCGCGTGCGCTGCACCGCGCTGTGCCCCGGCTTCGTCGCCACCGACATGGCGGCCGCCCTGCCGCCCGAGCAGCAGCGGCAGGCCACGCGCCCAGAGGACGTGGCCCGCATCGCGCGGACCGTGCTCGAGCTGCCGGCCTCGGCCAGCGTCGCGGAGATCCCGATCAGCTGGACCGTCGAACCCCAATACTGAAAGCCCGACATGAAAGTCATCTACAGCGACCAGCACACAGGCCACGACCCGCAGCAGTTCATCGTGCGCGGACGCATGAAGCGCAGCAACGAGCAGCCCGAGCGCGGCACGCTGCTGCTGAACGCCGCGCGCGCGCAGGGCCACGACATCGTCGCGCCCCAGGACCACGGCCCGGGCCCGCGCGCCGCCATCCACACGCCGCAATACCTGCGCTTCCTGGAAACCGCCTGGGAACGCTGGCAGCAGCTCGAAGGGGCCTCCGAGGAAGTCATGCCCAACGTGCATCCGTTCCCGGGCCAGCCCTTCACCTACCCCGACAGCCTCGTGGGCCAGGCCGGCTACCACATGGGCGACATGGCCTGCTCCATCGGGCGCCACACCTGGCATGCCGCGACGTGGTCGGCCCACGTGGCCACGCATGCCGCGCAGCTCGTGCTCGACGGTGAACGCGCGGCCTACGCGCTGTGCCGGCCGCCCGGCCACCATGCCTATGCCGACCGCGCCAACGGCTTCACCTACCTCAACAACGCGGCGATCGCAGCCCAGCACCTGCGCGGCAGGCACGACCGCGTGGCCATCCTCGACATCGACGTGCACCACGGCAACGGTACGCAGGGCATCTTCTGGCGCCGCAAGGACGTGCTGACGATCTCGCTGCACGGCGACCCGCATTTCTGCACGCCCTTCTTCACGGGCCATGCGCACGAGACCGGCGAAGGCGAAGGCCTGGGCTACAACCTGAACCTGCCGCTGGCGCGCGGCACGCAGGACGAGGGCTTCCTCGCCGCGCTGGCGACGGCGAACGCCACCATCCGCGCCTTCGCGCCCGGCGCGCTGGTCGTGGCCTTGGGCCTGGACGCGCACGAGAACGACCCCTACCAGGCGCTGGCCGTGAGCACGCCGGGCTTCGGCCGCATCCTCGGCGAAATCGCGCGCCTGGGGCTGCCCACGGTGCTGGTGCAGGAAGGCGGCTACCTGTCGGAGGACCTGGGCCTCAACCTGGCCAGCGCGCTCGGCGGCTTCGAGAAGGCGGCGTGATGACGCAGGAACTCGACGACGCCATCCGCGCGGCCCTGCCCGAGGCCGCGGTGCTGACCGCGCCGCCCGCCCCCGTCGAAACCGGCTGGGCCGCCGACCTGCTGCTGCGCCTTTACGGCAAGCGCGGCCGGCTCAAGCTGCTCACGGGCGAGCGCGACGCCAACTTCCTGCTGGAGCCGGACGACGGCGGCGCGCGCTGCATGCTCAAGCTCTCGCACCCGGACGAAGACCCGCTGGTGGCCGACTTCCAGACCCAGGCGCTGCTGCACCTGGCACGCACCGACCCCGGCCTGCCGGTGCAGCGCCTGCTGCCGGACCGCCATGGCGCGGCCTCGGTGCAGATCGAGGACGCCGAAGGCCGCACGCGCGTCGCGCGCCTGTTCAGCTACCTCGAAGGCATGCCGATGCCGCAGGCGCCGCGCTCGGCGGCGCAGCGCAGTTGCGTCGCCCGCATGCTCGCGCGGCTGGACCTCGCGCTGGCTGGCTTCGAACACCCCGCGGGTGCCCGCGAACTGCCCTGGGACATCCAGCGCGCCGACCGCGTGCGCGCCCTGCTGGTGCACGTGGCCGACCCCGCCCGCCGCGCACTGGCCGAGGCCGCGCTCGACGGCTTCGTGCAGCGCACCAAGCCGCGGCTGGCCCTGCTGCGCCGCCAGCCCATCCACAACGACTTCAACCTCTACAACCTGCTGGTGGAGCCTGACGAACCGGCGCGCGTGGCCGGCATCCTCGACTTCGGCGACATGGTGCATGCGCCGCTCGTGGACGACCTCGCCGTCGCGGCCTCGTACCACATCGACGAGCAGGGCGACGCGCTGGAGACGATCGCGCGCTTCGCGGCCGACTATCACGCCGTCTCTGCGCTGACCGACGGCGAGACCCACGCGCTGCTCGACCTGGTGCGCGCACGGCTGGCGATGGTGGTCGCCATCAGCGGCTGGCGCGCGGCTCGCCAGCCCGGCAACGCCGCCTATCTCATGCGCAACAACGCTGTTTCCTGGGCGCGGCTGCAGGCCTGCGCCGCGCTGACACCCGACCAGGTGCAGGAAGCCATCCGGGCCGCCTGCCAAGCCACGGAACGCACGGAACCCACGGAACCGATCCATGACTGAGAAACACACCGCCGAGCTGCTCGAGCGCCGCGCCCGCCTGCTCGGGCCGGCCTACAGGCTCTTCTACGAAGAGCCCTTCCACCCCGTGCGCGGCGAGGGCGTCTGGCTCTACGACGCCGCCGGCACGCCCTGGCTGGACGCCTACAACAACGTGGTGCCGCTGGGCCATGCGCGGCCCGAAGTGGTCGAGGCCATCGCGCGCCAGGCGTCCGTGCTCAACACGCACACACGCTACCTGCACGAAGGCATCCTCGACTACGCGGAGCGCCTGCTGGCCACCATGCCGCCCGAGCTGGGCCATGCGACCTTCACCTGCACCGGCAGCGAGGCCAACGACCTGGCCATGCGCATCGCCACGGCGCACACCGGCGGCACCGGCCTCATCGTCACGCGCTTCGCGTACCACGGCGTGACCTCGGCCATCGCCTGCGCCTCGCCCTCGCTGGGGCAATACGTGCGCCTGGGCGATCATGTGCGGCTGGTGGATGCGCCAGAGGGAGGAGATGCAGAGACGGGCAAACGCTTCGCCGACGGCGTGCGCGCGGCCATCGCCGACCTGAAGGCGCACGGCATCGCGCCCGCCGCGCTGCTCGTGGACACGGTGTTCTCCAGCGACGGCGTGTTCACGGCGCCGGCCGGCTTCCTGCGCGAGGCGGTGGAAGCGATCCATGCGGCCGGCGGCGTGTTCATCGCCGACGAGGTGCAGCCCGGTTTCGGCCGCACGGGCGAGGCCTTCTGGGGCTTCATGCGCCACGGCGTGGTGCCCGACATGGTGAGCATGGGCAAGCCCATGGGCAACGGCCACCCGGTCGCGGGCCTGGCGGTGCGGCCGGAGGTCATGAAGGCCTTCGGCCAGGCCAGCCGCTACTTCAACACCTTCGGCGGCAACCCGGTCTCGATGGCGGCTGCCTCCGCCGTGCTCGACGTGATCCAGCAGAACGGCCTGCAGGACAACGCACTGAATGTCGGCGGCTACCTGCGCGAGCGCCTGGCCGCGCTCGGCCAGCGCCATGCGCTGGTCGGCGAGGTGCGCGGCGCGGGGCTCTTCATCGGGCTGGAACTCGTGGCCGACCGCGCGACGCGCGCGCCCGCCACGGCGCAGGCCGCCAAGGTGGTCAACGGGCTGCGGCAGCGGCAGGTGCTGCTGAGCGCGACCGGGCCGCAGGCCAACGTGCTCAAGATCAGGCCGCCGCTGGTATTCGAGCGCCAACACGCCGACCTGCTGGTCGAGCGGCTCGACGAGGTGCTGGCCACGCTGGAATAGCGCGCCGGGGCCTACTTTTCCGCGGGCTCGCCCGCAGGGACCGTGCCGGCCGGGAGCGACTCCACCCGCACCACGCGCTGCGGATAGGGAATGTCGATGCCCGCGCCGCGCAGGCCGTCGAGGATCGCGATGTTGATGGCCGAGCGCAGGTTGTCCTTGCCCTTGTCGGGGTCGGCCACCCAGAAGTTGAGCGTGAACTCCAGCCCGTCGGGCGCGAAGTTCATGAGAAAGGCCACCGGCGCGGGGTCGCTCATCACGCGCGGCTGGGCCTTGGCCGCCTCGCACAGGATGGACTGCACCTGCGCCACGTCGCTCTCGTAGCCCACCACGATGGTGGTCGTGATGTTGAACTTGCGGTCGGCCAGCGAGAGGTTCTCCACCCGGCTGGTGATGAGCGATTCGTTCGGCACGATGGCCTCGCGCCCGTTGCCCGCGCGAATGAGCGTGTAGCGCGTCTTGATGTCGGTGATGCGGCCTTCGAAGGTGTCGACCTTCACGTTGTCGCCGATGCGGATCGAGCGCTCCAGCAGAATCACGAAGCCGCTCACGTAATTGGACGCCAGCTTCTGCAGCCCGAACCCCAGCCCCACGCCGAGCGCGCCGCCCAGCACCGACAGCGCCGTCAGGTCCACCCCCACCGCCGACAGCGCGAACAGCATGCCGATCAGCAGCAGGAAGGCGCGCACCGCGTTCGACGCCACCTTGCGCATCGACAGGTCGGTGACGGCCTCGCGCAGGATGCGCTTCTCGACCGTGCTCGAAATCCACAGCGCGATCATCATCACCAGCCCGGCCGACAGCGCGCCCTGGATGATGGTCTGCAGGCTCACGCGGGTCTTGCCGAAGGCCAGCGTGATGTCGTCGAGCTCGGCCAGCACCGGCGGCAGCAGGCCGACGATCCACAGCACCGCCGCGATCCAGGCCAGCCACGACACCGTGCGCTCCAGCAGCCGCACCATGTTGGAGGCCGGGAACACCGCGCGCAGCACGCGCGCGAACAACCGGATCACCGCCAGCGACAGGAACATCGACACCGCGATGCGCAGCACCAGCACGGTCTGGAAATCGCCCACCACGCGCCGGGCAAGGTCGGTGAGCACCAGCGCGAGCAGCGGGAACAGCACGCCGTCGAAGGTGCGTTCGCCGAACCAGATCGAGTCCTTGGGCTGGTCGCGGCCGAACCATTTGCACACGCCCCAGGCCAGGGCGACGCAGGCCACCAGCACGGCCAGTTCGATGCCGATGCCGCGTGCATCGACCTGGCTCAGGCGTTGGGTGAAGTCGTTGAAATTCATCGGTTCAAAAAAACATGGGCGCCGCTGACGCCGCCTGCACTACAGGTCGGCCAGCACGCGGATGTGGGCTTCCACGCTGCGCGCCAGGGCGTCGAGGTTGTAGCCGCCTTCGAGCATCGAGACGATGCGGCCCCCGGCATGGCGCCTGGCCACGTCGTGCACGCGCCCGGTGATCCAGGCGAAGTCGTTCTCGTTGAGCCCGAGCTGGCCCAGGTCGTCTTCGCGATGGGCGTCGAAGCCCGCGCTGATGAAGATCATCTGCGGCTTGAATTCCTCCAGCCGCGGCATCCACACGGCCTCGATCATCTCGCGCACGTCCATGCCCTTGGTGTAGGCCGGGATCGGCATGTTCAACATGTTCGGCGCCGGATGGTCGGTGCCGCTGTACGGATAGAACGGATGCTGGAAGAAGCCGACCATCAGCACGCGCGGATCGTTCGAGAGGATGTTCTCGGTGCCGTTGCCGTGGTGCACGTCGAAATCGACGATGGCCACGCGCTCGATGCCGTGCACCTCGATGGCGTGCCGCGCGGCAATGGCGATGTTGTTGAAGAAGCAGAAACCCATCGCCTGGTCCCGGCAGGCATGGTGGCCGGGCGGGCGCACCGAGCAGAAGGCGTTTTCCAGCTCGCCTGCCACCACCGCGTCGGTGGCGGCAATGGCGGCCCCGGCGGCACGGCGCGCGGCCAGCAGGGTGAAGCGGGTGAGCACGGTGTCGGGGTCGACCTGCGCATGGTCGGGGCCGCCGGCGGGCTCGTCGGCCACCAGGCGCTGGTGCAGTTCCTCGAGGTGCTCGACGTGCGCGGCGCTGTGCGCCCGCGTGAGCTGCTGCAGCGTGGCCAGCGGCACGTCGCGGTGCTCGAGCGCGTCGCCCACGCCGGTCAGCAGCAGGCGGTCTTCGATGGCATCCAGGCGGCCCGGGCATTCGGGATGGCCGCCGCCCATGTCGTGCTTCCAGAAGTCGCGATGTGTGAAGTAGCCTGTCTTGCCCATGTCTCTCGCGTGTAGACCTCACGCGGCATGGGGCCGCATGGTCTTACGGTATCGTTTGCATATGGATACAAATATGGACGTTGCTGCAAAGCTAGCCACTTTGTTAAGTCAGCTTAACACGGTGATCGTGGGCAAAGAGGCCCAGGTGCGCGACTGCGTGGCCTGCCTGCTGGCGGGCGGCCACCTGCTGATCGAAGACGTGCCGGGGGTCGGCAAGACCACCCTCGCCCATGCGCTGTCGCACACATTCGGCCTGCAGTTCTCGCGGGTGCAGTTCACCGCCGACCTGATGCCGGGCGACCTGTCGGGCGTGGCCATCTACGACCGGGGGCAGCAGGCTTTCGTGTTCCACCCCGGGCCGATCTTCGCGCAGGTGCTGCTGGCCGACGAAATCAACCGCGCCAGCCCCAAGACGCAGAGCGCGCTGCTCGAGGCGATGGAAGAAAAGCAGGTCACGGTCGAGGGCGAGACCCGCCCGCTGCCCACGCCCTTCTTCGTGATCGCCACGCAGAACCCGCAGGACCAGCTCGGCACCTTTGCGCTGCCCGAGTCGCAGCTCGACCGCTTCCTGATGCGCATCTCGCTCGGCTACCCCGACCGCGCGGCCGAACGCCAGCTGCTCGCGGGCACCGACCGCCGCGAGATGCTGGCCAGCCTGCCCGCCCTGCTGACCGCCGGCGAGCTGACCGCGATCCAGCAGCGCGTGCAGCAGGTGCATGCGGCCGACCCGCTGCTGAACTACGTGCAGGACCTGATCGCCGCCACCCGCTCGGGCCGCTGGTTCCTGCAGGGCCTGTCGCCGCGCGCCGGCATCGCCGTGCTGCGCGCGGCCAAGGCGCAGGCGCTGCTGGCCAACCGCAACTACGTCGCGCCGGACGACGTGCAGGCCGTGCTGCCGCAGACCATCGCGCACCGCCTCACGCCGGTGGGCGACGCGGGCCGGGGCGCCGTCGAGCAGGTGCGCGCCATGATCGCCGCCGTGCCCTTGCCGTGAGCCTGCGCTCGCGCATCGACGGCTGGTTCCTGTCGCGCCGGCCGCCGTCGGACACGCTGGAGCTGACCCAGCGCAACGTCTACATCGTGCCCACGCGGGCAGGCTGGACGCTGGCCGCCACGCTGCTGGTGCTGCTGGTCGCGTCGATCAACTACCAGCTCAACCTGGGCTACCTGCTGACCTTCCTGCTGGCCGGCAGCGTGGCGGTGGGCATGCACGTGTGCCACGGCACGCTGCGCGGGCTGTCGATGCACATGGTGGCGCCCGATGCGCACTACGCGGGCGCGGCGGCCGTCTTCAAGGTGGTGCTGCACAACACGCGGCGCAGCGTTCGCTACGGCATCGGCATGGCGGTGCGCGGCAGCGGCCAGTGGGCCTGGACCGACGTGCCGGCCGAAGGCACCGCCACCGTCGAGATCGCGTTCCAGCCCGAGCGGCGCGGCCTGCACCCGGTGCCGCCGCTCACCGCCGAGACGCGCTTTCCGCTCGGCACCTTCCGCGTGTGGACGGTGTGGCGGCCGGCGGCGCGGATGCTGGTCTACCCCACGCCCGAAGCCCATCCGCCGCCGCTGCCGCCGGGCGAGCCGCTGTCCGGCCCGGCCGCCGCATCGGCCGCATTGCGCGCCGCCGGCTCCGGCGAATACGACGGCGTGCGCGCCTACCGGCGCGGCGACCCGCTGAAGCTCGTGGTCTGGAAGAAGGCCGCGCGCGCCCAGGCGGCCGGCTCCGAAGACCTGGTGAGCCGCGACACCCAGCAGACGCAACGCGAGGAACTCTGGCTCGACGCCCATTCCGCCGGCCTCCCCGACACCGAAGCCCGCATCTCGCGCCTGTGCGCCTGGGTGCTGATGGCCGACCGGCTGGGCGTGGACTACGGCATGCGCGTGGCGGGCCGGGTGGTGAAACCCTCTCAGGGCGAGGCGCACCGGCGCGCATGCCTCGAAGCCCTGGCCCTTTGCTGAACGAGGGACCACGACCATGAACAAGCTCATGACGCGGCTGGCCACCCTGCCCCGGGATGCCCGGGACACGCTGTTCCTGCTCGCGGTGATCGCGCTGATCGTGCTGCCGCAGGTCGAGAACATTCCCTGGTGGTGCACCGCCATCACGGCCATGGTGCTGCTGTGGCGCGGGATGCTCGCGGTGCAGGCACGCCCGCTGCCAGGCAGATGGTGGCGCGCCGCGCTGCTGGCGCTCACGCTGGCCGCCACCTTCGCCACGCACCGCACGCTGCTGGGCCGCGACGCGGGCGTCACGCTCATCGTCATCCTGCTGGCGCTGAAGACGCTGGAGCTGCGCGCCCGGCGCGACGCCTTCGTCATCTTCTTCCTGGGCTTCTTCGCGATGCTCACGAACTTCTTCTATTCGCAGTCGCTGCTGACCGCGTTCACCATGCTGCTAGCGCTGCTGGGCCTGCTCACCGCGCTGGTCAACGCGCACATGCCGGTAGGCCGGCCGCCGCTGTGGCAGGCCGCGCGCACCGCCGGCTGGATGGCGCTGGCCGGCGCGCCGATCATGCTAGCGCTGTTCCTGCTGTTCCCGCGCTTCGCGCCGCTGTGGGGCACACCCAGCGACGCCATGGTGGGACGCAGCGGCCTGTCGAACGTCATGCGTGTCGGCACCATCGCCGAACTGGCGCTGGACGACAGCATCGCCGCGCGGGTGCGCTTCGAGACCGGCAAGGTGCCGCCGCAAAGCCAGCTCTACTTCCGCGGCCCGGTGCTCGCGCAGTTCGACGGCCGCGAATGGACCGCGCTGCCGTCATGGGCGCGCGGCACCCAGTGGACGCCGAACCTGCGCGTGAGCGGCGAGCCGGTGCGCTACGAGGTCACGCTCGAGCCCAGCAACCGCCCGCTGCTGCTGACGCTCGATGCCGCGCCGCGCGCGCCCGAGGCTCCGGGCTTCGAGGTGACGGGCACGCCCGACCTGCAATGGCTGGCGAACCGCCCGCTCAACGACCTGGTGCGCTACCGCGCCGAGAGCTACACGCAGTTCCACAGCGGCCCGCTCAAGCGCGCCGGCGGCCAGCTGCAGGCCTACCTGGCGCTGCCGCCCGGCACCAATCCGCGCACCGCAGCACTGGCCGCCGAGATGCGTGCCGACCCCGCGCTGGCCGGTGCCGATACGCCGGCCTTCGTGCAGGCCGCGCTCGCACGGCTGCGCACCGGCGGCTACAGCTACACGCTGGAGCCAGGCGTGTACGGCGACAACACCGCCGACGAGTTCTGGTTCGACCGCAAGGAAGGCTTCTGCGAACACATCGCCTCGGCCTTCGTGGTGCTGATGCGCAACCTGGGCGTGCCGTCGCGCATCGTCACCGGCTACCAGGGCGGCGACCTCAACACGGTCGACAACTACTGGATCATTCGCCAGAGCGACGCGCATGCCTGGGCCGAGGTCTGGCAGGAAGGCACGGGCTGGGTGCGCGTCGATCCCACGGGTTCCGTCGCGCCGGGCCGCATCGGCCAGTTCCAGCGGCTGGTGCCGCAGCCGGGGCTGTTCGCGGGCGCCATCGGCGCGATGAGCCCCACGCTCGCGCAGAACATCCGCGCCGCCTGGGAGGCGGTGAACAACGGCTGGAACCAGTGGGTGCTCAACTACACGCAGAGCCGCCAGCTGAACCTGCTGAAGAACATCGGCTTCGAGGCGCCGAGCCTGGAAGACCTGGCCTATGTGCTGCTCTATCTGCTGGTGGGCGCGAGCCTTGCCGGCGCCGCCTGGACGCTGTGGGAGCGCAGCCGCCACGACCCGTGGCTGCGCCTGCTGGGCCAGGCCCGCGCGCGGCTCGCCAGGGCCGGCCTGCAGCTGCCCGACACCGCGCCGCCGCGCCAGATGGCCCAGGCCGCCGACGCGCGCTTCGGCCCGTCTGCGCAGGCGGTGCGCGACTGGCTGCTGAAGCTGGAGGCACAACGCTACGCACCGGCCACGCCGGATTCCCTTTCCTCCCTGCGCGCCGAATTCCGACGCCTCGCCTGGCCCGCCGCGAACCCGCGCGGCTGAAACCACATGTGTCCCCGAAAGGGGTCCGTGCGGGCGGGCGGCACAATCGACCCATGCGATTCTTTCTCCCCAAGCCGTCCCGCGCCGCCGCGGCAGCCGCTCTTCTCGCCGCCTGCTGCGCATGGTCCACGGGGGCTGCAGCACAGAAGTCCTCCAGCGGCCGTGCCGCCGCCGCGGTCAATCCGGTGCGCGGCAGCACGCCCTACGCCACGCGCGACGACGCCATGCAGTTCGCCGACGAAGTGGCGGCCCGCCGGGGCCTGGACCGCGAATGGGTTCGCGCCACCATCGGCAGCGCGCGCTTCCTGCCCAACGTGCCGCGGCTCATGCTGCCGGGCCCGGTGGGCACCGTGAAGAACTGGCAGACCTATCGCAGCCGCTTCATCGACCCGGTGCGCATCGCGGCCGGCGTGCGCTTCTGGCGCGCCAATGCCGACACGCTGGCGCGCGCCCAGCAGGTGTACGGCGTGCCGCCGGAAATCATCGTCGGCATCATCGGCGTGGAAACCATCTACGGGCGCAACATGGGCAGCTTCCGCGTGATCGACGCGCTGGCCACGCTGTCCTTCGATTTTCCCCAGGGACACCCGCGAGCGGCCGAGCGCGAGGCCTTCTTCCGCGGCGAGCTCGAGAGCTTCCTGAGCACCGAGAGCCGCACCGCCGACGACCCGCTCACCCCGCTGGGCAGCTACGCCGGCGCCATGGGCATGCCGCAGTTCATGCCCAGCAGCATCGCCAAGTACGCGGTCGATTTCGACGGCGACGGCCGCATCGACCTCGTCAACAACCCGGCCGACGTGATCGGCTCCGTGGCCAGCTACTTCAAGGCCTTCGGCTGGCAGCCGGGCATGCCCGCCATCTTTCCGGTGCACTTCGAGGAAGCGCGGCTGCAGAAGGCGCTGCTGCTGGCGCCCGACATCCTGCCGACATTCAGCGCCGACAGCTTCGTGGCCGCGGGCGCGGTGCCCGAGGGCGACGGCATCCGCCACAAGGGCCTGCTCGCGCTGGTCGAGCTGCAGAACGGCGCCGACGCACCGCCCACCTACGTGGCCGGCACGCGCAACTTCTATGTGATCACGCGCTACAACTGGAGCAGCTACTACGCCATGTCCGTGCTCGACCTCGGGCAAGAGGTCAAGGCCGCGATGGAGCAATAGGCACCATGTCGCCCGAGGCACTGCGAGCGAACTGGAACGCGGCCTGGCATGCGCTGGGCGTGACGGCGCCCGACGAGGCGCTGTGCGCCGAGCTGCAGCGGCGCTACGCCGAACCCCAGCGCCACTATCACACGATGCAGCACCTGGGCGAATGCCTCGCCTGGTTCGAGCGCGAACAGGCGCTGGCAGAACACCCCGCGGAAGTTGCGCTCGCGCTGTGGTTCCACGACGCGATCTACGACGTGCATGCACACGACAACGAAGCACGCAGCGCCGACTGGGCGCGGCTGGCCTTGCTGGCTGCTGGCGTCGACGCGGAAGCGGCCGAACGCGTCCACGCGCTCGTCATGGCCACGCGCCACGACGCGGTGCCCGAAGGCCGCGACGCCGAACTGCTGATCGACATCGACCTGTCGATCCTCGGCGCAGCGCGCGAGCGCTTCGACGAATACGAGCGCCAGGTGCACGCCGAATACGGCTTCGTGCCCGAAGAGGTGCGCCTGCCGCGCCGGCGCGCCATCCTGCAGCGCTTTCTCGACCGCAAGGCCATCTACGCCACGCCGCGCATGCATGCGCAGCTCGAGGCGCAGGCACGCATCAACCTGCAGCGCTCGATCTCGGGCTGACCCGCGGCCTCAGGACGGCACCAGCCGCCACCATTCGGTACGCGGCGGCTCGCCGGCGTGCGCCTCTTCGACGGTGCCCAACAGCAGGCCGCCCCTTGACGCGCCCAGCTTCGACAACGCCAGCAGGCGCTGCGGATCGCGGCACAGCATGAAGCTCGCATCGCCTTGCCATTCCAGGCACCGCCCCACCTCGGCCAGCATCAGCGCGGGCTGGCTCTGCATGAAGGTGAAAGGCATCGGCATGCCCGTGTCTAGCTGCGAAAGCCCCGCCAGCGTGGCTTCCCGTGCGCCGCGCAGGCTGGCCACGCGCAGGCGGGCATCGTCAGGCAGCGCGCTCTCGCCGGCCGCGTCCAGGCAGCAGCGCGCGCCGTACATCGCAAGCTCCGTCCACAAGCCGACGCGGCGCGGTCGGCGGCCGATGCGCCGCGCGAGGTCGTCGCGCCACTCCTGCGCCGGCGGATGCGCGACGAAGTGCGCAGCGGTGCGCCAAGCCGTCATGCCGAGCAGTCCTTCAGCACCAGCGAGGCATGACCGCCGCCGAAGCCCACCAGATTGAGCAGCATGTGGCGCAGCCTCCGCGGCGCCTGCGCGCACAGCGAGATGCCGAGCGTTTTGTCGAGCGGATAGTCCACCAGCGGCCACGCACCGCCTTCGATGCAACCCACCAGCAGCGCCAGTTCGGCCGCTCCCGCGGCGCCCAGCGTGTGGCCGATCACCGACTTGAACGACACCAGCGGCGGCAGCGGATCGAACACCTGCTTGAGCGCCTCCACCTCGATCGCGTCGTTGACCGGGCTGCCGGCGGCCTGCACCTTGACGAGGTCGATGTCGACCGGCCGCAGCCCGCTCTGCGCCAGCGCGCCGTGGCACATCGCAAGCACCGCGCTGGCTTCGGTGCCAGAGGGGTTGCGCCCGTCGACCACGTTGGCGCCGCCCATGAGCTGCCAGCGCGCGGCGCGCGACTGCAGCCGCAGCGCAGCCACCGCCTCGCCGAGCACCAGCCCCTTGCGTCCGGCGCCGAAGGGCCTTGCGCGATCGGGCGCCAGCAGTTGCATCGCGCCGAAGCCGGCGACGGTGAAGCGGTTGTCCAGTTCGGCGCCGATCACCAGCGCTTCTTGCGCCTCGCCGCCGCGGATCATGTCGCAGGCCGTCAGCACCGCGTTCAGCGACGATGTGCAGGCGGTCGACACGGTGAACACCGGTCCTTGCCAGTCCAGCGCGCCGGCCACGATGTCGGCGAAGTCCTGCAGATCGCCGCCGAGCCGCCGGGACTGTTCCATGTGTTCCATGAACCCGATGTCGAGCGACGACGATGCCACGAACAGCGGCGCGGTGCGCTCGCCCCAGTCGCCGGTCTTCGCGGCCACGTTGCGCACGATGCGGCGCAGGCGCTCGGTCCAGTCGCCCTCCGATGGCGGCAGCGCATGCACGGGCCAGCGCACGTCATCGGCAATGGCCACGGGCACCGGCGGCACACCGCCGCGCCGCAAGGAAGCGAGTGCGCGCGGCATGTCTTCCCCCAGCGCGCAGGCCAGCCCGACGCCGGCCAGGAAGACCTGGCTCATGCCTTGCCCGCTTGCGCGAGATGCTGCGCCAGATGCGCGATGGACGTGAGCGCCCGGCGCGTCTCCTTGCTGTCGGGCATGCGCACGCCGAAGCGCTGCTGGATCGCCATCGACACCTGCAGCGCATCGAGCGAGTCGAGGTCGAGCCGCGCCTCGGGGCCGAACAGCGGCTCGTCGTCGCCGAGGCCGCCGGGGGGCGCCGTTTTCTCGACGGCTTCGAGCACCATGGCCTTGAGGCTGGCGATGAATTCAGGGGTGACGGTGCCAAGGGTGCTCATGGTGCGCGCCTGCGAAACGGAAATACGGCGATGAGGAACATCAGCGCCGCAAACACGGCCAGCCGGCCGATCTGCGGCAGCGCGTCGGCCACGCCGCCCCCGCGCAGCAGCACGGTGAGCAGGGCCTCGAGCCCCCAGTTCATCGGCGAGATCTCGACCAGCCGCTGCATGAAGCCCGGCATCACGAACTTGGGCACCATGATGCCGCCGGCAGCCGCCATCAGCACGTTGACCATCGGCCCGATGGTGGCCGCCTGTGCATGGCTGCGCACCAGGCAGGCCAGCGCGAGAGACAAGCTGACCGCCGCCAGGCTCACCGCCGCGAGCGACAGCACCAGCGCGCCCCAGTGGATGCCGGCAAGCGACATCGCGTCGCCGCCGATCAGCGGCATGAACCAGATGCCGGCCGCGAGCATCAGCACCGTCTGCAGCGCATTCACGCCAAGGTAGGGCAAGGCCTTGGACGCCAGCAGCGTGAAGCGCGAGACGCCCAGGCTCTGCAGCCGGCCGAGCGCGCCCGAACTGCGCTCCTGCACGAACAGGCTGGACAGCGACGCGACCACGAAGAACATGCCGAAGACCAGCCATGCGGGCACGTTCTGCTGCACCGAGGTCGGGCGCGGCCCGGCGGCGGAGAAGCGCTGGGCGTGCACCATCGCCTGGATCGACGCATCGGGCGCGGGGCTGGCCGTGCCGGGCACCGCCAGCGCGAGCCGTGCCTTGAGCTCGCCCGACGCACCGACCAGCTCGGCACGCAGCGCATTGAACAGGTTGGCGTCGATGCCGGGCTCGGTCAGCAGGTGGATGCGCGCCTGGGTCGACAGCGCGGCCGATTCCAGCTCTTGAGAGAGCCCCGGCTCCATCACGATCACGTACTTGAGCGAGCCGTTGCGCAGCCGCGCCTGCCAGTCGTCGCCCAGCGGCTGCGGCGTGCCGTGGTTGCGCTGCCAGAGCTGCTTGAGCCACTGCGCCGGCGTGGCGGTGTCGCGCATGTCGATGGCATAGACCAGCTCGGCGAGCGGCGGGCGGTAGATGTCTTTCAGCGTGAGCGACATCAGCACGATGAAGACCATCGGCATCACGAACAGCGCGGCCAGCCCGTGCATGTCGCGCACGAGGGCGAGCAGTTCTTTCCTGATGAGCGCGAGTAGCATGGGAACGTCGGTCAGTCGCGCAGCGAGCGATGGGTGAGCGCCATGAACAGCTGCTCCAGGTCATGGCGGCCGAACTCCGCGTGACGCACCTCGATGCCCTGCGCCTCCAGCGCTGCCAGCACGGGACCGGGGCCGATGCCTCTGTCCAGGTGGATGCGCCAGTGCACGCCGCCCTCTTCCACGGTGCCGAAGCGCGAGAGCATGCCCGCGTCGAGCCCGTCGGCCGCGAGCGTGAGCAGCATCGCGCTCTTCGAGAGCAGGTCGTCGAGCGCGCCTTCGCGCAGCACATGGCCGCGGTCGAGGATGACGACGCGATCGGCGATCGCCTCGATCTCTTCCATGTAGTGCGAGGCGTAGATCACCGCCGCGCCCTGCTGCGCAAGGCTCTTGATGGCGTCGAGGATGAAGGCGCGCGACTGCGGGTCGACGCCGACGGTGGGCTCGTCGAAGAGCATCAGCTCGGGCTCGGGCAGCAACGCAATGGCGAGGTTGAGGCGCCGCTTGAGGCCACCGGAGAGTCTTTCAGCGCGCACGCCAGAGAACTGTTCGAGTTGCGCAAACTCCGTGCAGGCGGCGATGCGCTCCTTCTTCTTCGCGCCAGACAGGCCACCCGCCGCCGCGAAGCATGCGAGGTTCTCGGCCACGGTCAGCATGGGATAGAACGCATGCTCCTGCGGCGCGACGGCAATCCTTGTTGGGGTCTTTGCACGCACCTGCTGCAGCGGTTGACCGTCGATCCGGATCTCGCCCGACTGGACGGCCAGCGCGCCCGACAGGTGCGAGATGAGCGTGGTCTTGCCTGCGCCGTTCGGGCCCAGAAGACCGAGCACGCAAGCTCTCGGCACTGCGAGCGATACGTCGGCCAGTGCGGCCGCGTCGGCATGCGGATACCGGTAGCTGAGGCTCTTCAGCTCTAGCATCGGTTTGCCATCTGCGTGTTGTTCGGGGCATGTGCACAGGCCATCGGGTACTCCCCTCCGCGAATGTCCCCCGGCCTGCGGCCTCCTCCTTTATTTCGCTGCGGGGAGCACCCGACGCCCTGTGCACGATGGACGCGGCTGTCGTGCTGGCTGATCAACGACGGCTCTGAACGATCACGTCGATGGGGTGCCTTGCGCAGCGAAATAAAGTAGGAGGCCGCAGGCCGGGGGATATTCGCGGAGCAAGGTACCCCGTCGACGTGATCGCCCCCCGAACGACTTGAAACCAGACAAAGAATCATCAGGCGACGGCAGCCTTGAGATCGCGGAAGAAGCTTTCTTCCTGCTGAGCCTGTTCACGCAGCTTCGCAGCAAGCGCTGCGGGGTCCACCGCCTCGCGCCCCTTCACCATCCGCGCCGCCTTGAGTGCGAACGCACGCCAACCGTCGCCGATCGCGATCAGCCGCTCCGACATCTGCTGCAGTTGCGGCTTGTCGAGCAGGTGCGCGGCCTCTTGCAGGAAGCCCGCGTAGATGAAGCGGAAGCCCGCCCCGCCGGTGCCGATTTCTTCCTGCATGCGCACCACGTGGCCGATGAAGTCGACGCTGCGCGGGTCGGTCGGCGACAGCGCCTGCATGCGCCTGGCCAGCGTGCGCATGCCGCGCACGCCGACGATGGGAATCGGGGCGAGCATGTTGCGCACCGTCTTGCGGATGGCCTTGACGACGCTGGCCGCGTCGACCGCCTTGCGGTCGATGGCCTGCGGGTAGTACATGAGCCCCTTGGGCGCGAGCACGCCCTTGGCGAAGCGTGCGCGGGCCAGGTCGCCGCTGGCGCAGCGCACGGGCTCCTCGAACACGGGGTCGCTGATCAGGTAGTCGTCGCCGTCCTTGCCGTAGACCAGCAGGTTGTGCGCGTTGAAGTGAAAGCGCATGTTCGGCGGGAAGTACGGCAGCCAGTACACCGAGGTCTGCAGCCCCACCAGCTGGCCGTCGGCCAGCAAGGCGTCGAGCCGCTGCTGGCCGGCCTCGGGGCTGCGGAAGGTCTCGAAGCGAAAGCGCGCGGCCATCGGCGCCAGCAGGCCCTTGATGATGGCCTTGGGCGGCATGCGGTACGAAATGAGCGGCAGGCCCGACAGCTTGATGAACGGCAGGTACGCGAACGACAGCGCCGATGAAAGCCCCAGCGCCATGCTCTCGCTCATCGGCGCGCCGTGGTGGCGCATCAGGCTGGAGATGACGCCGCTCTCGCAGTGCGCCGCCTGTTGGTGTTGGAACTTCACGGCAAGCCTTGCAGGGTGGAAACGGGCAGCCCCAGCGCTTCGCTGTAGCGTGCGAGTTGCGCTTCGGACAGCGCGGCGAAATGGCGCGGCTGCAGGTGGCGCCGCACGCGCCACTGCCAGAAGCCGCTGGTCTGAGAGAGCAGCGCCACGTCCATGCGGCGCTCGTACATCCAGTATTCGAGCGGCGAGGCCTGGCCCGCCTTCACGCGTTCCCTTGCGGCCTGCGCCTGTTCGACGAGCACGTCGACGGCGTGGCTGGTGACGATCTCTTCGGCCTCCCAGCCGCGCGAGGTGGCGGTGACGACGCGGCCCTGCGCGTCGCGCGCGTACATCAGCTTGGAATGGCCATCGAGGGTCGCATTGCCCTCCTGAGGTACCGCGTCGAGATCCATGGCTACACCGCCTCCATGTAGATGAAGCCGCTGGAGAAGCGGCCGCTTTCGGGCACGAACATCAAGAGCTTCTGCCCGGGCTTGATGCGGCCCGAGCGGAACAGCTCGTCGAGCATGATGTAAGGCGACGCCGAGCCCGTGTTGCCCTTGCTCGCGAGGTTGCTGAACCAGCGCTCGCGCGGAATGTGCAGGCCCAGCGACTCGAGGCACCGGCTCACCGGTTCGACGAAATAGTGCGATGACAGATGCGGCAGGAACCAGTCGATGTCCGCCGACTTCAGCCCGCGCCGCTCGATGATGGCCGCGAGCGGCTCGCCCAGCGTGGCGCGCACGATGTTGTCGTTGAGCAGGCGCACGTCCTGCTTGACGGCGAAGGTCGACTCGCGTTGCCAGTCTTCGGGCGACTTGCGGGCCCAGCCGTCGAGGCCGCCTTCGGCGTTTTTCTCGGCGCCTGCGTACATGCACACCGGCAGTTCGTGCGCGGCCGACGACAGGTCGATCCAGTCGATGCGCAGCGACAGCGGCCCGCGCGGCTCGCGCTCCAGCAGCACCGCTCCGGCGCCGTCGGACAGCATCCAGCGCAGGAAGTCTTTCTCGAAGGCCAGCTCGGGCCGAGCCTCTAGCGCTTCGAGCTTGTGCTCCAGCTCGGCCTCGAAGCGAGAACCGCGCATCACGGCCGAGGCCAGCTCCGAGCCGGTGGCCACCGCGCGCCGCGCGTCGCCCGCGCGCACCGACAGCCACGCATGCTTCAGCGCCGTGGCGCCGGCAAGGCAGATGCCCGCGCAGGCCACCACTTCGAGGCGCGGCCAGCCGAGTTCGCCGTGCACCATCACCGCATGGTTGGGCATCAGCTGGTCGGGCAGCGAGGTGCCGGTGGCAAGGCAGTCGACGGGCCCCACGTCGTCGCCCAGCGCGCGGATGGCCGAGGCGGTGAGCTGCGCGTTGGTCATGGCCAGTTCGCCGGTGGCGCGGTCGATGGCGTAGTGGCGCGACTGGATGCCGTTGCTGCGAAGAATGAGCCGCCGCGCGCGCGAAGCCTTGCCGCCGATGCGGCCGAGCACGTCTTCGATGTCGTCGTTGCCGACCGGGGAAAAGGGCAGGAAGGCGGCGGTACGGGTCAGGAAGACATCAGTCGTCATAGAGATGGGAGCGGTCCGTGGCGGAGCCCGACGGGCACTCGAACTGGGCGGTCATTCTAGTCAGCCACCCCCGGAACAAAGGCCGCAGCAGCGCCTGGAGCGTGAGGCTCACGGGCACTACCGTGATGATCAGTACCAGCAGGAACAGCACGTACAGCAGCAGCAGCGGCTTGCGCTGCCATGCGCCGGGGCGGCCGGCCGCCATGATGAGCTTGCCCCACAGGTAGAAGCTGCGGGTGCCGGCCTTCTCGCTGACGAGCAGCCGGGCATCGGCGCGCACCGCGCCCAGGCCGGCCAGCAGCGGCTGCGTGCCGCGTTCGAGGCCGGCGTGCAGCGCATCGCGAAGCGCGCGGCCGAAGCGGCCGCTGCCGCGGATCTGTTCGGCGCTGAGCCCCGCGTCGGGCATGCCCCAGAAGCCGCGCTTGCGGCCCCAGATCAGCCAGGCCGGCGTGGTGAAGAAGGTGGCGAGCGTGGGGCCGGGATCGGTCAGCACCACGTTGTCGATCAGGCGCGCGCCCACGTCGTCCAGCATGCCCTTGAGCTTCTCGTGCGCCAGCAGCCACATGTTGCGGCACGCGATGACCGTGACCACCGGCTTCCTCTCGAGCAGGCGCGCGGCCACCGGATGCTTGAGGAACGCCGCGACCGGCTGCGAAGGTGCCAGGAACCACACCTGGTAAGGCAGCACGATGAGGTCGAAGTCTTCATCGCCGCCGAGCGACAGCGGCGCCAGCGGCCGCGGCTTCATGTGGGCCGACTCCGGGAAGGCGTCGAAGAAGGTCAGGAAGGGCCAGGGAAAGGGAAACGGCCGCAGCGGCCGCAACACTTCTTCATGCACCTGGATCGACGGGTCGGCGCGCAGCGGCGCCACGATCTGCTCGGCCACCTGGTCGAGCTGGCCGGACTGCGAATAGCGGAGAACCAGGACCCGCTTGGGGACGTTGTTGCGAGGCGCGGCGACGGGGCTGGAGAGACTGGAAAGGCTGGAGATCACTGGCGGTGGCTTTCGGGGGCCGTCGAATGTACGCGAAGCAAGCGCCAAAAGCATCTGCCATCAGTCATGTCTACGACTGCCGATGGTTGGGGTGGCCAGCCCTCCGCCAGGCCTGCGCCGGGCCTCAGCCGCGCCTGGAATTGGCCTGCAGCCAGCGCGCGACCTGTTCGCGCTGCGCGGGCGTGTAGTGCAGCCCCAGCTTGGACCTGCGCCAGAGCACGTCGTCGGCGGTCACGGCCCACTCGTTGTCCTGCAGGAAACGCAGTTCGCGCTCGAACAGGCCGGGCGCCACTTCGGCGCCCAGGCCGGCGAAGGATTTCGCATCGCCCAGCACGTCGGCGATGCGCGCGCCGTAAGCCCGCGCCAGCCGCCGCGCGAGCTGGCCGTAGAGCCAGGGGTGCTTTGCCTGCACGGCAGACACGAAGCGCTCGAAGTCGTCGTCGGGACGCTTAGCGGTGCCGATCCAGCCCGACAGGTCGCCGCCCGCTAGGAAGGCGCCGTCGGTCCAGGCCGGGCGCTGCGCGCTCGACTGGCCCAGCATCTTGCCGACCTCGTCGGCCGCGTCCTCGGCCAGCTTGCGGAAGGTGGTGATCTTGCCGCCCCACACCGACAGCAGCGGCGCGGCGGTGGTGTTCGACTCGAGCAGGTAGTCGCGCGTGACGGCGGACGGATCGCCCGACGCGTCGTCCAGCAGCGGGCGTACGCCGGAATAGGTCCACACCACGTCGCTCGGCACGATGGGCTTGTCGAAGTAGCGGCTGGCCTGGGTGCAGAGGTAGTCGATCTCTTCCTGCGCGATGCGCGCCGCGCCGGGGTCGTCGCCGGTCAGTTCGATGTCGGTGGTGCCGATCAGCGTGAACTCGTCCTGGTAGGGAATGGCGAAGATGATCCGCTTGTCGGGGTTCTGGAAGATGTAGGCATGGTCGTGCTCGAACAGGCGCGGCACCACGATGTGGCTGCCCTTGACGAGCCGCAGGCTCTTGGTGGCGAGTGCCTCGCCCTTGGCCGACTGCGCCACACCGCGCAGGAAGGACTCGGCCCACGGCCCTGCCGCGTTGACCACGGCGCGCGCGCGCAGCGTGCGCCTGTTGCCGTCGGCGCCTTCCAGCGTGGCGGTCCAGCCGTCGGCGTCGCGCTGGGCGTGCACGCAGCGCGTGCGGGTCAGCACCTCGGCGCCGCGCGCCCGCGCGTCCAGCGCGTTGAGCACCACGAGCCGCGCATCGTCGACCCAGCCGTCGGAATAGACGAAGCCGCGCTTGTACTGCTCCTTCAGCGGCTTGCCGGCGGCATGCCGGCGCAGGTCGACGCTGCGCGAGCCCGGCAGCACCTCGCGCCTGGCGAGGTGGTCGTACATGAACAGGCCGATGCGGATCATCCAGGCCGGGCGCATCGACGGGTCGTGCGGCATCACGAAGCGAAGCGGCCACATGATGTGGGGCGCGCTCTTGAGCAGCACTTCGCGCTCCTGCAGCGCCTTGCGCACCAGCGAGAACTCGTAGTACTCGAGGTAGCGCAACCCGCCGTGGATCAGCTTGGTCGAGGAAGAAGAGGTGTGCGAGGCAAGGTCGTCTTTTTCGCAGAGCACCACGCGCCAGCCGCGGCCGGCCAGGTCGCGTGCGATGCCGCAGCCGTTGATGCCGCCGCCGACAATGAGAACGTCGCAATCGGTGGCGGGCGCAGGCGGATTCGAGGAAAAATCGCTCACAGCAGATGGATCCGTTGGTTCATGGCTTGGGTTTGCTGACGGAAGCCATTGTATTTTCGAATTCTTTCAATTTCATTCCTTTGAGCGCGATTTTCCCCGAAAATTCGCTCAATCGGGATTCGCTTTCTTTCGTTTTAAATTGACGCGCACTGTAACCTTGCCGCAGTCTTCCTGCCCTTCGCGACGCCCCTGTGAACTCCAATCCCCGACAGATCAATCTCTTGGAAACCGTGCGCACGCGCGGCTCCGTCACCGTCGAAGAACTGGCCGAAATGCTCGGCGTCACGCTGCAGACGGTCCGCCGGGACGTGCAGCGGCTGGCCGACGAGGGATTGCTGACCCGCTTCCACGGCGGCGTGCGGGTGCCGAGCTCCACCACCGAGAACATCGGCTACCAGCAGCGTGAGACCCTGCACGCCGAGGGCAAGGCGCGCATCGCCCGCCGCGTGGCGGAGCTGGTGCCCAACGACTGTTCCCTGATCCTGAACATCGGCACCACCACCGAGGCCGTCGCCAAGGCGCTGCTGCGCCACACCGGCCTGCGCGTGATCACCAACAACCTGAACGTGGCCACCATCCTGAGCGGCAACAGCTCGTGCGAGGTGATCGTGGCCGGCGGCTCGGTGCGCCCGCGCGACCGCGCCATCGTGGGCGAGGCCACCATCGACTTCATCCGCCAGTTCAAGGTGGACATCGCGCTGATCGGCGTGTCGAGCATCGAGGCCGACGGCTCGCTGCGCGACTTCGACCTGCGCGAGGTGAAGGTGGCGCAGACCATCATCGCGCAGGCGCGCGAGGTGTGGCTCGCGGCCGACGCCAGCAAGTTCAACCGGCCCGCGATGATCCAGCTGGGCACGCTCTCGCAGATCGACCGGCTGTTCACCGACGCCGAGCCGCCGCCGCCCTTCCCCGACCTGCTGCTCGCGGCGCAGGTCCGGCTGGAGATCGCACGCGACAACTGAAGAACGAAGAAACACGGAGACGACATGACGACCTACCTGCTGGCCCTGGACCAGGGTACTTCCAGCTCGCGCAGCATCGTGTTCGACCGCGAAGGCCGCATCGTGGCCATCGCGCAGAAAGAACTCACGCAGATCTATCCGCAGCCCGGCTGGGTCGAGCACGACCCGATGGAAATCTGGCACAGCCAGCTCGCCACCGCGCGCGAGGTGCTTGCAAAGGCAGGGCTGCAGGTCACCGACATCCACGCCATCGGCATCACCAACCAGCGCGAGACCACCGTGCTGTGGAACCGCAAGACGGGCCAGCCGGTGCACCACGCCATCGTCTGGCAGGACCGCCGCGCCGAGCCGCTGTGCGCCCGGCTGCGCGACGAAGGCATGAGCGACACCATCCGCCGGAAGACCGGCCTGGTGATCGACGCGTACTTCTCCGGCACCAAGCTGCGCTGGCTGCTCGACAACGTGCCCGGCGCGCGCGCGCAGGCGCAGAGCGGCGAACTGGCCTTCGGCACGATCGACAGCTGGCTCATCTGGCAGCTCACCGGCGGCAAGGCCCACGTGACGGACGTGAGCAACGCTTCGCGCACCATGCTCTTCAACGTGCATGACAACGCGTGGGACGCCGAGCTGCTGAAGGCGCTGGACATTCCCGCCGCGCTGATGCCGAAGGTGCAGCCATCGAGCTCGCACTTCGCCGATACCGACACCACGCTGCTGGGCCACACGCTGCCCATCGGCGGCGTGGCCGGCGACCAGCAGAGCGCCCTCTTCGGCCAGGCCTGCTTCGAGGCCGGCATGGCCAAGAACACCTACGGCACCGGCTGCTTCCTGCTGATGCACACCGGCGGCGCGTTCCAGCCCTCGCACAACGGCCTGCTCGTGACCAGCGCCGCGCAGACCGATGCGACGCCGCAGTACGCCATGGAAGGCAGCGTGTTCGTGGGCGGCGCGGTGGTGCAGTGGCTGCGCGACGGGCTCAAGGCCATCAAGGGCAGCGCCGAAGTGCAGTCGCTGGCCGAGAGCGTGCCCGACGCGGGCGGCGTGATGATGGTGCCGGCCTTCACCGGCCTGGGCGCGCCCTACTGGGACGCGGACGCGCGCGGCACGATCACCGGACTCACGCGCGGGACCACGGTCGCGCACATCGCGCGCGCCGCGCTGGAAAGCATCGCCTACCAGAGCGCCGCGCTGCTGCAGGCCATGAGCCGCGACGCCGTGGCCGCCGGCGGCAAGCCGGTGGCCGAACTGCGCGTGGACGGCGGCGCCAGCGTGAACGACCTGCTGATGCAGTTCCAGGCCGACCTGCTGGGCATTCCGGTGGTGCGGCCCGAAGTGGTCGAGACCACCGCGCTGGGCGCCGCCTACCTGGCGGGCCTGTCGACCGGCTTCTACAGCGACGCGCGCGAGCTTTCCAGGCTGTGGAAGGTGGAGCGCCGCTTCTTGCCGACCATGGGCCGCGCGCAGGCCGAGGAATCGATGGCGCGCTGGGAACGCGCGGTGCGCCAGGCCACCGCGACCTGAACGGCGGCCCGGCGCACGTCGCCGCTTACCAGCCCCAGGTCAGGCGCTTCTGCACCCAGCCGGTGGCGCCGCCCTCGTGCCGCACCTTGATCCAGTCGCCCCGGCGCTCGATGGTGCGCAGCACGTCGCCGTAGCCGGCCTTCTTCAATACGGGGCTGCGGGTGCTCGGCGCGCGCCGCAGGTTGGCGACCTTCGCCTTCACGACGTGGTGCGGCGTCTTGCTGGTCATGGGCCGGTAGACCCAGGCCTTGTCGTTCTCGAAGTCGCTGACCCTCAGCCAGTCGCCTTTCCTGCCGATCACGCGGAAGGGGTAGCCCTTGCTCACTGTCCAGTGCGTCTCGTAGCGCTGTCCGGGGCCGGTGCGCATGTTGAGCGTGGGAACGGCGGCACTGACCATCTGCGAGGACGGCGCCGCCGCGAACACGGACGGCGCGGCCACCCATGCGAGAAAGAATGCGAGCAGGAGCGCGGGCCATCGACTGAATCTATCCATGGAGCTGGGGTTCCTTTCTATCGAACGTAAGGAGTGAATGTCCGGCGGAGCCGGGCGAGCCCGTCTGGGCGCCCTCGGCTCAATAAGTTCCGCGGGGATTTCCCCGACAGCCTCCCTCCCCCACCTCTCCCCCCGCGAGCCCCGCTGCCTCATAGCCCCCTGCGCAGCCGGGGAGACTGCGGTGCCCTGCGCTTCGGCCGGGGCAGAATCCGCCCCGCCCATCCCTGTTCGCGCTGCCGGCGCTGCCCGCTTGACCTCCCTCCCCGCTGCCCCACCCCAGCCCCGCCACGGCGCATGGCTTGCCTGCGGCGTGGTCGGCGCCACCCTGCTGGCGCTGATCGCGCTGGGCCACGACGGCCGGCGCATCGCGCAGCTCGCGGTGCTGGCATTGCCGATGGTGCTGTGGCTCGCATGGCCGCTGCGCAGCGCGCGCATGCGTCGGCTGCGCACGGTGCTGGTCTGGCTCTGGGCCATGGGCTTTGCGCTGGACGCCACGGTGCGGGCCTACCTGCTCGACACCTATCAAGCCGCGCCCGACGGCGCGATGGTGCTTGGCGCGGCAGCCAACACCAACGCGCGCGAGAGCACGGAGTACCTGTGGATGCACTGGCGCTCGGCGGCCGTGTGGGGCGCCTTGCTGATCGCCTCGGGCCTGCTGGTGGGCATGTTCGCGCGGCGCGGCGCGGTGGCCCCGACAGCAGCGCGCCCCGCCCGCTGGATCACCGCGCTGCTGGCGCTGGCGCTGCTGGTGTCCTGCGTGGCCTATGCGAGCAAGCCGTGGAGGCGGCTGCATCCCGCGTTCTTCTGGACACAGTGGGCCCAGTCGCTGCGCACGCTGCAGGCCGCCTGGGCCGACCAGCAGCAGCAACGCGACCGCCTGACGGCGCAGGCCAAGGCCATTGCGCCCGTCATCACGCGGGCCGGGCCTTCCACCGTGGTGCTGGTCATCACCGACAGCATCAACCGCGACAACATGGGCCTGTACGGCTACGGCCGCCCGACCACGCCGCGCCTGCAGGCGCACAAGGCGCAGACCGGCGAGCAGATGGCGGTGCTGAAGAACGCATGGTCGGTGGACGCGAGCACCCTGCCCGCCTTGCGCAACATGTTCCGCTTCGGCCTGCCCGACAGCGAGAACCCGCCGCACGTGCTGGCACTGGCGCGCGCCGCGGGCTACAAGGTCTGGTGGATCAGCAACCACGACGACCTGGCCATCGAGCAGCAGCATGCGCGCTTCGCCGACGTGGTCGACATGGTCAACCGCACGCCGGGCCGCGCCAGCGCCTCGCTGGACGGCGAGGTGCTCGACTGCGTGCAGGAAGCGCTGGCCGACACCAGCACCGAGCGCAAGCTGATCGTGGTCCACCTGATGGGCGCGCATCCGCACTACAGCCTGCGCTTTCCGGCAAACGCCAACCCCTTCGACGACGACATCGACGCGGTGGAAAACGGCCTGGTGAAGAACGGCCGCTCCTCATGGGTGCGGCGCTTCCGCCAGGAGTACGACGCGGCGCTGCTTTATCACGACTTCGTGGTGTCCGAGCTGCTGCAGCAGACGCGCAGCGCGGGCAAGCCGCAGGACTACCGCGCATGGATGTACCTGTCGGACCACGGGCAGGAAGTGGGCCATGTGAGCGACCGGGCGGGCCACAGCCCCTCGACCGCGTCGGGCTACCGCATTCCGGCCGTGGTGTGGCGCAACCAGCAGCCGCTGCCGGCCAGCGAGATGCAGCAGCCGTTTCGCGCGGACTGGACCGGCTGGACCCTGATGGACCTGCTCCACATCCAGTGGAACGGGCAGAAGCCCGAGCGCGACGTGCTGGGCGGCGCCTACCGCTGGCAGGCGCCGGAGATTCCGGTGGCGGTGGAGTCGTTCTCGCGTTAGCTCGTAAGCTGCACAAGCACTTGACGCATCAGAAGCTCGCGTTGAGATTGAAACCCAGCGTGACCTTCGCTGTGCGATAGCCCTCCGGCTTGCTGATCGGCGCGCCGACGAAGAAGTCGTAGCTCAGCTTGCTCCACTGGCCGCGCACGCCGATGACGGCACCGGCCAGGCTGCGGCCGAGCAGGTCGACCGTCGAACGGCCGCCGACGTGGCCATAGTCGGCACCGACGTACAGCTCAGCCCCGCTTTGACCCACGGCCCAGCCGATGTCGTTGCGGATGAGCCAGCCGCGCTCGCCCATCAGGCTTGTCTCGCCGTCGAAACCGCGCACCGTGTAGCGCCCGCCGATGGCGAAGCGGTCTTGCGGCGTGAGTGGCGTGCGGTTCCACTGAGCGCGGATCAGGCCGGAGTAACGCAGCTTCTGTTCGCCAAGCTTGAATGGAGCGTTCAGGCTGATGTCGGCGGTGTAGAGCTTCAGGCGCGAGGTGCCCTCGCCGAACTCTTCTTCCGGCGCAGCGCGTGAACCAAAGCCGCCGGTGCCGCGTTTGTAGGCCAGCGTGCCTTCGAGCGTCGCCTCGCCGATGAACTCCTTGTGGTTCAGGCTGAACTCCCAGCCGCCGACCACGCGGTGCTGCACCTCGACCTCGGTGTCGTCCACGAAGTTGCGCGACTCGCGGCGCCAGCCCTTGACGGCCACCGTGGTCTTGCGGCGCTGGTCGCGGTAGAGCAGGCGCGAGAGCTTGACCTCCGCGTTGTTGGACTTGCCAGCGTAGACGTAGTCCTGGTTCAGGCCGGTCACGCTCTGGTGGTACTGGCTGTTGGAGGCCGTGAGGCCCAGCAGCCAGTAGCCATAAGGCAGCGAGTAGTGAACGGTCTGGCCTTCGGTGCCCTTGGCCGGATCGCTGAACACGTGGTTGTTGACGTTGTGGTTGGCGCTGACGTAGAACAGGTCGTTCAAGCCGAAGGGGTTGTCCAAAGACAGGGTGGCGCCGGCCTGATATCGGCCGGTGGCTTCGGTGCCGCTGTCGTCGAGGCTCAAGGTGGCGCGCCATTTCTTGGACTGGACGTACTTGACGACGAGATCGCTGTCGCCGGGCTTGGCATTGGGCGCAGTCGAAGGCTCGATCTGGATATCGGCTTCGACGGTGGGGGCGCGCTTCAAGTTCTCCAGGCCCTGCTCGATGTCGCGCAGGTTCAAGAGGTCGCCGGGGCGCGCGGGGATGGCCGTTGCCAGCAAGGCGGAACTGCCAAGTAGCGCGGAGGAAGAATCAGACGTCGTGCGGATGGCTGCGATGCGGCCGGGGACCAGCGAGAGGGTCAGCGCGCCGGCAGAGAGATCCTGCGGCGCGGCCAGCACACGGGTGGTAACAAAGCCGCGAGCAATGACGGCTTGCTGCGCACGCGCCAGTACCACATTGACGCCGGCAGTACCGAGGCAACGGCCGACCGGCGAATCATTGCCCTCAGGGCCGGACAGATCGGCAACGGCCCATTGGAAAGATTCTGACTGTTCGCCGACCAGCAACACGCGGTCGATGCGGAAGCACGGCGACTCGGATTCGGGAATGCGCTGCGCCGGAGTTGGTGGTGCAGCCTGCGGACGCTGGTCGACGGTGCGTTCGTTCTGCTCACGCAGGGCACGCTCACGCTCTTGCTGGCGCTGCTGCTCGACGAAGGGTTGTGGCGTGCTTGGCACCTGGGCTTGAGCCAGCAAATGTCCACCAATCAGCACGCCGGCCAACACGGCACGCGAATACGTTTTCAATTTCTCTCCCTGATTGTTTTTGTCTGCTTGCACCACACAAAGGTGATGCAAGCAGTGCCAAGAGTCGCGCGTGTCGATCCTCGCTCGACCTCGGACTCAAGGTCCTGCCGACCGAACCACCACCGCACCTGGTGAGACCTGCGCGCGAATGTTCTGAGCAATTCTTGCCGCCAGCGCATTGACAGCATGGTCGTAGCTCTGAGCAACCTCCTGCGGATGCTCAAACAGTTCATTGAAGCTTGACCAGTGATGGTCAGGGTTCGCAGGCACGCTCCACGACGCCTTGTTGTTTGTCGCGTCAGCACCGTAGTAAAGCGTTTCGCTGTAGAGGCTATCTTCCGTCTCGCCCCGAACCAGATAGGCACTCAGGTTGACGCGCGGAACATAGTCTCTTGAGAAGCGAGCGGAAAACATGCCGACCTCGTTGAGGTAGACGCGCAGCACTGCCTCGGTCGGAGGCAGCTTGCTTTCATCAATTGCAGACTGCGCTGCTCGCTCCGATGCGCCTTCGACCACCTGTGCTTCATAGCCTTGCGCAGTCAACTGCCGAACCAATGCTGCCGTGAGCTTCGGCCCCATGTCTTTTCGCGTGGCTTCCATGCGTTCATTGAAGTCTGAACTCTTGATGCGGTCTGCCAGCGACTGCCACAGCACGCCGAGCGGGATGCCCTTGTTCTCGGTATGCATCTTATCGATGGGCGCCACGGGAACCACCACCACGCGTGCCACCGGAGGCTGCTGCACAGGCGTGACAGGCGATCGGGCACAACCTACCAAAAGGCCGAATGTCAGAAGAGCGGTTAAGAGCTTGATACGCATGGAAACTTTGATCAACGCACTACTGCTCGCATCGACTGAAGGCTGCTCGCAATGTTTGACCAATCTTCTCAACTGGGCTATCGATTGCAACAAAAGAATCCTGAATTCCGTCGCCTTTTTCGCGCCCCCAAAGCTCTAATTTTTTATGAATCGTGGGAGATATCTTTATCTCATCAGCGACCATCGAGACATTGCAAAGCAACATCTTTTTAAACAGTGAATTTTTGTTTTTGTATTGATATTTCTCAAGGAGCGAGGCTACCCAAGCCGCGTAGCTTGCCGCAATCCTCGCTGGATCAAAGAGACGATCAAATTCTTCCGAATTTTCTGGCGTTACGAAACGACTTTGTGTCAAAGCCTCAACGACCGCCTGCCCCAACTCTTCATCTGTAGCACCAGCAGCCATTTGACATTGATATCGCTCTGCATCACTTACGCAGCTTCGATATCCTGATTTAGCTTCGACAAGAAAAAAATCACCATTAAAAAACGCTGAAGCCCATTTTTCATGCACTGGATCCACAATCAAATACCTCTTCTAATGAATTGCCGATACGATCACTTTGACGCCCACGGACTGACCATACGAGATTGCATTAAATATCTGCCCCCACTGCGCCGGGGTTGTGGCGGCGGGCACAGCAATCACCAACTCTCGTCCGACTATTTTACTTGAGTCTAGAGTCACCCCGCTCAATGTGGCATCGGTGAAATTGGCTGCAGCATCGACATTTTTCTTGATTGAATAATAAACGCTGGTTGGGTCTTTTATTTTTGCAGCAGTAAGCGTATCAAGAGTCTTTGCGCTGGTCGCAATACCGGTTCTTGGGTCGAAGAAATCAAATACATCAAAATTCTGGGGCAACCTTGCATTGGCAGGCATCTGCGTCGCTATATAGTCCTCCCAAGGCATGCCCTGCGCTTGATTTCCTCTACCCCACGTAATCCTGATATTGCTGTTGTCCACCGCGGCAGTCCATGGTGGCAGTGGACTCGGAGGCACATCGACGATCTGTCCTGTCCCAGACAGCACTTTTACCTCACCTGTCGTGGTGTCCACAATGCCGCGAGAGCGCGCCGGCAGACCGGGCAAATTGAAAGCGTCATAGCCCGCAGGCGCTTTCCAAGCCGCAGAACCGGCACCGACCTCCGCGGCGCTCTCAGATGCCGCCCGTGCAGAGCTCAACGCCTCGGGCACGAATATCCGCGTCTCTCTGCCAGCACTACCGAGAACCTCGATCAATCGAATCCCACCACGAGCCAACCCGTACGCCAGGAGCGCTACATCTTCGGGCCCCATCCCGGCCTGAAGCGCTTGTGCGTTGACCTGCGCGGTGCTCCATGCTTGCCTGAGCGTGGCATCGTCACACACGTAGGGACCATTGCCGCACCCCAAAGCTGCTATCTCTTTGTTGATGAATTCCACAACTTTGGAGCAGTCCACGGTGCAACTGCTGGCCAACGCAGTAACGCGTTGATCGCGCCGGAAGTCCAAATTGTCGAGCCGAGCGGCCTCAGCGCAGGCTTTGTCGTTGCCGCTGTAGCAATCGGCGCGCGCCTTTTTCCGAGCGACATCCTCGTCATGGCTCAAATAGTTGTTTGCCGCCGCATTGGACCCTGCTTGGCTGCCTAGATTGATCTGCGCAGCATCGCCTCCCGTAATGGCAACCGCAAGCCCGGAAATCATGGCTGCAAACTGAGTCGTGTCCGCGCGTTTGCCATAGGTCTCTGCAGCCAGTTCGCCAATGGCGGCTCCCAGGGCACCAGCACCACACCCAGCCGCGTTGTCCGCACGCGCAGCCCCGACCATGCATCCAGCAATCGCATGGGCGACCTTGTTGGTGAAATCGTCAATGACGCCAGCCTGTGTGAGATTCCCAATCTCATACGCCGTCTGAGCAGCCACAGTGTCGAGAATGGCGTTTTCGAGGCTTTCCTTCAGGTTCTTCTCGAAGCTCCCCCCGTTGATAGCCGTTCCGATCACCGCCCGTGCCGCGCTTGCGATCAGGTTCTGCCGCAACTGATCAACAAATGGCTGCGCTCCGCCATTGAGCGTAGGTGAACCAGTCGGATTGAGATCCATCACCCCGAGAACGCCCCCGGTGACGATGGCCGTCAGCAGGTTCTTCACATTGGCGCTGCTGCCCAGATCGTGCAGAGCGGCCGCCAGATCGCCTTGGTTATTGATGAGAGCGACTGCGGCTTGGCCGGCCAACGCTGAAATGCCTGCTGTGACGGCGCCGCTCACCACAGTGGAAACGGTGAAACCCGTGGACGCTATGAATCCCCCCTCGCCCAGGACAGCCACGCCACCGTTCACGGCCGTACCCGCCGCCTCGCCAGCAGCAGCACCAAGCTCGGAAGCCGCGCCTGCGGTGAAGTACGCGGCCACGATCGTCACAATGGCCGCCCCCTCCGGCGTGAGCCCCTGCTGGTCGTAGTTCCAGTTCTTGTGAGCCTCCTCAACCCTTTGCCAGTCGATCTTGTCCTTGAGCTTGGGATCGTTCGTCAGCTGGTCCACCCATCCCATGCCCGGCTGCTTGGCCAACTGCTCGACGCTGTCCCTGGCGCCCAGACCAGCCTGGATGTGGTTTGCAGTGACCGTCAGGTTGCCAGAATTGAACTGGTTGTAGTTGGTGGTCTGGTCGCTTTGCCCCTTGTCCTTGTTCTTTTGGTAGGCCAAGTCACGACCTTGACTCGTGGTCTGCTCGCTGTGCTCGGTGGTCTGAGTGCCAAGAAGGAGCTGATCGGCTTGCAAGGTCAGCGTGCCGGGCGTGTTCACCGTCGTACCGGCCATGGCCAGCGTATCGACGGCCTCGATAGACACGTTCGCCCCGTTGAGGGTCGTGCGCGTCAGGCTGCTGTCTTCGACCTTGGTCTCGGTCGCCTTGCGGGCGTTGATGCCTGTGCTGGGGTCATGCCAGAGGATCTGGCCCGGTTCAATGCCCCTGGTGCGCGAATTGGTCGACCCAGTGACCGAGCTGCTGTTGGTCGCGGCCTGAATGACGACATTGCCGCCTTTGATGCTGATGTCCTTGGCCGCATCGACTTGCACACCTTGGAGAAAGACGCTGCCTCCCTGGAGCAGCACGCCCCCCTGGCTGCTGGTGATCGTGCTTGCGGACGCCGTGTCAGTCTGGACGCTAGCGCTTGTGGTGGTGGCCTTGCCATAGGGCAGCGACGGCATGGTCGGCGTACCAGCAAGCAATCCTGTCAGGCCGCCGATGCCTTTCTTGTTGCTCTGCAATTCGGCGCTGACGCTGCCGGTGTTACGGCCCTCGACGATGGCGAGGTTTCTGGTGGCGCTGATCGCCACACCCTGCGTACCGCTGATGTGCGAGCCTTCAATGCCGATGTCTCTACCGGCATCCATGGACACGACTCCGCCCGAGAATCGGCTACCCACGCTGGCCCTGAAGTTGTATTCGCCGGAGAGCGTGTTGTCGGTCCGGCTGAAGAGCCCCTTTTCCTTCCACTCGCGCATGAAAGCGCCCGACACATCGATCTGCCCCGCCGCGATGTTGATGTCGCGGTCGGCGTGCATGCTCAACAGGCCGTTGCCTGCATCGACCGTCGCCTGCCGGGCGTTGATGTCGCGGCCGGCATTCAGGAGCGTAGTCCCGTTGGTCGTGATCGTCGTGCCGACTTCCTTGTTTGTGATGGAGTAGCCGCTCCATTTTTCGCCCAGGGCGAGGATCGCCGAGGACGTCGTAACGGTCCCAAGGTTGATGTCGTTCTTTGCCGTGAAGGAAGTGAGACCACCTCCTCCTTGGTTGGATACGATGGCACCGACCAGATTGATATCGCGCCCGGCGCTGGCGACCAGCGTGCCGCCGGGGTTCGTCACATACAGGCCTGCGACACGGTCGATGCCCGTGTTGCCGAGTGGACCGGAGGCCGTCGTCGTGCGGACGTTGATGTCACGCCCGGCCTCCAGCGTCAGCTTGTCCCGAGCATCGATCACGCCGCCGAGGTTGTTGATGTCGAGCTGGGCCTTCAGCCCCACCTGACCACCGCTGATGCGGCCGCCCAGGTTGTCGATGGTGTTGGCGTTGATGCTGACCAACTGGCGACCGGCGATGGTGCCCGTGTTGACCAGGTTGTTGTCCTTGCCATCGATCTTGACCTGGTTGCCCGCCAGCAGCGCCCCCGATCCGTCAATGTCGCCGGGCCGCACGCGCACATAGACCTGCGGCACCAGAACGCGCTGCGTCGTCCCGTCTGGCAAGGTCACGGTCTGCTCGACCAGCCAAACGATGTCGCTGGTGAGCTGAGCCATCTGCGCTGCCGTCAGTGCGACTCCGGGGCGCAGGCCGTATTGCTGTGCGAAGGTCGCGCCCGCGTTCATCAGCGCCGCGTATTGTTCCTCATCGTTGCTGTAGCCGTCCAGGTAACGATAGCCCGTGAGTTGGGCAACCTGTTCGCGAATGAGCTTCTGCTCGTAGAAGCCATCGCCCAGCCGCTTGAGGATGTGGTTGGGGTCAAGACTGAGGCTGTTCAACAGGTAGTCGCTGCTGAGCCAATTGCGGTAATTGGCAAAGCGCGGATCAGTCTCGACCAAGTAGCTCCCGCCCGTACGAATGCTGAACAGGCTGGCCGTGGGTATGCCGATGCCTGGCGTGCTGGTTCGCACCACCATCGGCACGGTCCGGCTCGCACCGGCTTGGGCCGACGAATCCGCCCCCTGTGCCGGCCCACTCACGGCAACATTCGTAGTGCTCGTGCCAGCAACTGTTCCTGCCGTGCCGACAGGTCCGCTTGCGCCTGACGCTCCGCCCGCACGCTGGCCGTCGGCCCTGATCACGCCCCCAACATTGGCAGCGACTTCAACTACGACGCCCGGGCCGCTTCCACCGTTGACAGCCCCGGCGCCACTTGCGTTGCCCGTCGCACCGCCAACAGGTGCGACCCCGGCGTTGAAGCCTTGACTGGCGTTGATGTGTTCCTGGTACTTGTACGCGCCCAGAGAGACCGATGTCGGGGCGGCAAAGAGCGGAATGTTTACGCCCTGGACCGCGCCTTGGTTGTCGATCACATTCGCAAGGCCCGTGACTGTGCGCTGGCCGTTCAGCTGACTTGATTGGTAGCTGGTCGCGGTGATCGTTCCGCCAGCCAGAACCTGGCCGTTCTCGTTGTAGAGACGCCCATTGACGCTCAGGTTTCCGCCCGCCACAAGGCGAGCAGGGTCGATGTTGATCGCGGTGTCTTCAGTGGTCGTGAGGTTGTTGGTCCAGATGGCATAGCCGCCGATACCGACGAGTTCGCCGGTGTCTTTCCGGAACACGGAGCCGCTGGCCGGATCGACATTGACTTCGTTCAAGGGGTAAGTCGTGGTCCTGCCTACACCGCTGCCCACGAGCGTCTTGGGGGCGATGCCGGTCAGCACTTCAGACGTCACCTTCAGCGTACCCATCTGAATGTGCACGTCCCTGTTGTTGACGTTGGCCATCGATATGGTCATGTCGCCCAGAGATTCGATGTCGGCGCTCAGGTTATCGAGCGTGCCGCCTTGGCCAGTGGCCTGGCGGTTGGCATTTAGGCCTCCTCCGATGAACATGTCACCCGAGCTGAAAATCAGTGCGTGCTCGCGGTTCGTGATGGAGCCTGCGCCCATGTCCAAGGTGTCGCGCGCCGCAATGGTCGCGGCCTTTGTCACGCCATTGGCAGTCTCCGCACCATTCTCGAGCGCGCCCACGCCAATGGAAATTGCGTCGCCGTAAATTCGACCCGTGCCGATGTTCTTTAGCGTGCCGGCGTTGATCTGCGTTGCACCTCGGCTGTCGATCAGGCCTCGATTGGTCAGCGTACCGCTAGCGTTTACCACGGTATTCGGACCGGACATCTCCGCATTGGCGGTGTTGTCGACGTTGTTGCCGCCTACCGTGAGGGTCTGGCCGGCCAGCAGCTTGCCGTTGTTGGTGAAGTTGCCTGTGGTGGTGTAGCTCAGGTTTCCATTGGCACTCACCTCGCCGTTGTTGACGATGTCCTGCTTGAGTGCAATGCCCAGGTCCTTGCCCGACACAGCCCTGCCGTCGCCGCTGAAGGTGGCTGCATCGATCTTCAGGCTCTTGTCGGCCACCAACGTGCCGTTGGTGTTCACGAGGTTCAGCGTCTTGGCACCGGGATTCGCGGCATTCGGATCGACGACAGCCAGCGTATCGCCGGCCGAGACCAGCCCGCTCTTATTGCTGACAGTCCCTCCGCTGGTGATGGTGGCGTTGACATCGGCGCGGATCGCCCCCGCGTCGTTGTTCAGCGCACCGGTGCCGATGACGACGTTCTTGCCTTCAATGCCTTGGTCGGTGCCCTGGGTATTGGTGTTGACGATGGAGCCGGCATTCAGCGTCGTCGTGGCCAGCGAGCGCACAAGGCCGCTCGAGTTCTGGATGTCTGAAGCATTGATCGAGACATTGCCCGCTGCCTGTGTTTTACCGCCGTTGTTCTTGTAGCTCGCGCCATGCGTGTTGATGGACACCGCGGACTGGCCAAGCACCAGGCCACCGCCGGTGTTGGTGAATGCCAGTGTGTCGGCGGTCAGCGCATTCTTCGAGCCGACGAAGCCGGCTGTGTTGTTCAGCGCGCCCGTCTTCAGGTCGAGTGTGTCCGCGCTGGTGATGCCGCCCTGCTGGTTGCTGTAGCTCGACGCATTGGTGTTGCTCAGGCTCTGACCATTTGTGTTGATGGTCATCGCGCCACCCGACTGGATCAATCCGGCGTCGTTGGTCAGAGCGCCGGAGCTGATGGCAACCGTCGTGGTTGCGGCCATCGTGCCGCTCGCACCGTTGTCCAGCGCGTTGCCGCGGGTGTCCACGCTCAGACTGTCACCGAACACCTTGCCCGATCGGTTCAGCAGTCCCCCATTGCTCAAGGTGGTGATTGCGCCTGCTTGCAGGGTGCCACTGTTGTTGATCGTCTGGCCCATCGTCGTGACAGCCAGCTTGCCGTTGACTGCGGCGGTAGTTCCCGCGCTGTTGTCCAGGCTGGCGGCGCCAACCGTGGTGTTGCCGTTGGCCGCGAGCGTGCCACCGACGTTCGTTGCAGTGCCTGCGATGGTGGCGCCGAGGTCACCGACCGCAGTTACGCTGCCAGCGTTGTTGTTGAGGCTGCCTGCTGCGATCGTGGTGTTGCCGCCTGCGCCGATCACACCCTTGCTGCTGTTGTCGAGAAGGCCGCCGACGTTCAGGCCGAGGCTGGAAGCCTCCGCGGCGCGAATGGAGCCGCCTCTATTCAACAAGCCGCCTGCGCGAATGCTTATGTTGCCGTTGCTGGCAATGACACCCGCGTTGCTGTTGTCCAGCGCACCGACCACGGTGATGCGCGTCGCATCGCTGCCGGTCTGGACAATCTGGCCACCGCGATTGCTCAGCGAGGCTGCGTCGATGGTGATTTGTTTGGCGCTGGTTGCTGCCTTGCTACCGTCCTGGTTGAAAGCCCCTGTCATGGCGACGACCAGGGCGTTGTTCGTCGTGATCTGGCCGTTGGCGCCATCGAAGCTGCCGCCTGCGATGGTCAAGGTGCCGTTGCCCGCATGCTCGATCCTGCCGGCGTTGTTCGTCGCCGCCCCCACCTGCAGAGTCAGGTCCTGACCATTGCTGGCAATGCGCGAACCATCGTTGTTCAACGTGCCGCTCACGGCGATGGTGGTCGCGCCCGCGCCGGTCTGCACAATCTCGCCAGCATTCGTATTGGCGATGTTCGACGCGCTGATCTGGAGTTGACGCGCGTTGAGCTGACCAACCTCGTTGACAAGGGTTTGCGCAGAGTTGCCGGTGGCGGTGATCACCAGCACGCCGGGGGTAAACACCTTGGCCTTGCTGGTGATGACATCGCCCTGCGTGGCCGTGATCGCAATGTTCGCGGCGCTGGTCTGGCTGGCCGAAAGATCGACGCTCGCGCCTTGCAAGGTGGTGTTGCCGGCCGCGAGATTAGTTCCCATCGCCACGAGCGCGCCGCTGGCGCTCACGCGGAGGACCCCCGTTGCGCCGAGCTTGCCATCGCTCTCGATGCCGGCCCCCATCACACCCGAACTGCCGCCTTGCACACTGCCAGCTGCGACGCTGGTGTTGCGTCTCGCGGTGATGCTGCCATCGTTGGCCAGTTGCCCGTCCACCAACAAGCTGGCGTCATTGCCACCGCGCAGGCTCCCTGCATTGGAGAGGCTGCCTGCCTTGACCGTCAGATTGGTTGCTGCTGCGACATAACCAGAGGCATTGGCCAGCGCGCCGCTCACGTTCAATTGCGCCGCGGCCTGGGTCGACTGGATCGAGCCCTTGTCGTTGCCAAGAGAGCCCGCACCGAGCACAAGCGCTTGGTTGGCGACCAGCGTACCCGTCGTATTCGTCACGGCGCCTTGAACTTGGGCCGTGAGCGTGTTCAGCGCGGAAACGGTGCCGCCCGTGTTGTCCAGGCTTGCGGCAGTCAGCGTGGTGCTGCGGTTCGCGGCAACGGTGCCGCCTTGGTTGCTGGTCGCTCCGCTCGTGGTGCTCGACACATCCCCCGCAGCCGTGAGGCGGCCCGCATCGTTGTCGAGGCTGCCCGCCTTAAGCGCGGCGTTGCCGCCGGCGCTCATCTCGCCTTGGCGGTTGTCCACCAGGCCTGCTACCGTGACCGTCAGGTCCGACGTCTGGGCCGCGCGAAGAGTGCCGCCCTTGTTGGTCAGGCTGGCAGCGGCGAGGTCGAGGCCGCCATTGCTCGCCAGCGTTGCACCGCTGTTGTCGATGGCCCCTGATGTCACGATGCGGGTGACGCCGGCGCCTGTCTGCACGATCTCGCCGCCGCCGGTGTTGGCGATGTTCGAGACGCTCAGGTTGAGCTGGCCGGCGTTGAGTTGGCCGCCCTCGTTGACCAGCGTCTGGCCGGGCTGGGCATTGGCGGTGATGCTCAAGGTACCTGGCGTGACGACGGAGGCCTTGCTCGTCACGACATTGCCCTGCGTCGCAGTGACCACGACATCGGCGGCGCTGGTCTGGCTCCTCGATAGATCGACGCTTGCGCCCTGCAGCGTGGCGTTGCCCGCCGCGAGGTTGGTGCCGTTGGCAGCCAATGCGCCGCTGACGGTCATGCGCAGGTCGCCAGTACCGCCGAGCTTCCCGTCGCTCTGCACGCCCGCGCCGAACACGCTGGCCGAGCCCCCTTGAACGCTCCCTGCGGTAATTGTCGTGTTGCGGCCCGCTGTGACATTGCCGTCGTTGGTCAGCGCCGTACCGACCGCGATGTTCGCGTCATTAGCACCGCGCATGCTGCCGCTGTTGGCGAGCGAACCGGCCTGGACGTTCACGTCGGTGGCCGCATCGATGCTGCCCCCGCTACCGTTGCTCAGCACGCTGGTCACGCCAAGTTGAACGCTGGACTGCGCCGACTGAATGCTGCCCTGGGTGTTCTGCAGCGAGCCGGCGTTCAGCGTCAGCGCCTGATTGGACGTCAGAGTGCCGCTGTTGTTGATGCTGGCCCCCGCGACCTTCGCGCTCATCGCACCCGCGGCCGATAGCGAGCCGCGTGTGTTCTCGAGCATGCCGCCGACCGTGAGGCCGGTATCGGTTGCACTGCTCAACACGCCGTCGGTATTGAGCAGATCGCCGGAGGTGGCGATGTTCAGACTGCCCGCATTGAGCTTGCCACCCGTGTTGTCGAACGTACCGACGTTCGCCCCGAAGCTTTGGCTGACATTGAGCGTACCGCCCGCATTGCTGAAGCTCGGCCCCGCGACAGCCATCGTCGCCACATTGAGCGAGCCCCCCGCGTTGTTGACCTGCGGTGTGTTGAGCGTGATGGGACCGCCCGCGTAGATCTTGCCGCCGTCGTTGGAGATGGTGCCGCCTGCGGCGATGAGGCCTGGTGCGGGTGGTGTGTAGTTCGCCGGGGTGGAACTACCCCCGGTGCTGGTGCCGCCTGCGTCCGTTGTCGATGGTGTGGCCGTGCCCCCACCGCTGCTCGGCATCGAGGCCTCTGGAGTTGCGGTTCCGCCGCCACTTGCACCGCTACTCACGGGCTCGGCACCGACCACTCCACCATTGGTATTGCTCAGGACCGGCGAAGCAATCGTCAGGCCCGCCGAACTGCCCTGGCGGATCGTGCCGCCACGGTTGGAGATGTCACCAGGCGTGGTCAGTTCAACGCGCTGCCCTTCCAGCGTGCCGATGTTCTCCAGCCGCCCCGCCGCCGTGACGACAAGCCCCCCGGCACCAGCGCCGATGCTGCCCGCGTTGCGTACGCCCAGGCCCGCTTCGCTTCCGATCAGGACGATCTTGTTTGCGTACATGCCGCCCAAGGCAGCGACGTCGAGCGCAAATGTCGGCGCAGTGCCAGTACCTGTCGTGGGCGTGATCTGGCTATGGTCCGCGCTGATTTGGTTCGCACCAGTCACCACCTTGAGCTCGCTGGCCCAGATGCTCGCATTGGCCTGCACGGCGCGCGCGAGGATGGCGGCGTAGTCGGTCTTGCTGGCATCGAGGCCCGCGCCGTCGATGGTGACGGTGCCGCCACGAACCAGGAAACTGTCGAGACCGCCCACGGCGTTGAACTGCGGCGTGCCGGTGGTGAGCGTGGCGCGGCTGGCATTGATGAAGCCGCCGCCGTCGACGCTGATGCCTGCCGGGTTCGCGATGATCACTTCCGCGCGCTGCCCACCCACTTCGATGTAGCCGCGCAGCTGGCTGGGCGTTCCGCCGTTGACCTCGTTGAGGATGATGCGCGCCGGGCCCGTCGCCAGATTGGGGTTGCCCTGAACGAACCCACCCAGTTGGGTCTGCACGTTCACCCGGCTGTTGTTCAGGATGGCGCCGTTCGCGCCGACGCTGAACTGGTTGTAGACGTTGCGCGAGACGCCCGCGGAGGAAGGGGTCTGGATGTTGACCAGCGGCACGCCATTGGGGGCCGTCAGCACAGTCGGCCGCAGGTTGCCGGGGACGTTCGGGGCTCCGGCGATCTGGCCGTGTGCGGCACCTGCGATCAGTACACCTGCGAGTGCTGCAGCACCTGCGGCGGTCGTCGCCCTGCTAGCGCCCTTCCCAATACTGGTGGCCGTTTCCTGGACCACCATGCGCATCCCTCTGGCCGCGTTGAATACCACGCGGTGCAAGTGCCGATTCATCGCTCACACTCCCTCACAGTTGTCATAGCTCAGCATCATTTGTGACCAAATGAAAACTGAGGACCGCGATTATGGGAGGGCAGCGCGTGTTTACAAGGTATTAATGCACGCTTTTAAACGCCTGAAAAACATCAAATCAGGCGAGTTAATTCATATTGTTTACTTTTGACGTTGCCGATGTCGTTGCGTCAACAATTGTCAAAACTCTGCTCCGAACGGAGCGGGCGTCATCTCCCTCAAGAGAGATGACGCTTTCACGATTTTCAATGCGCAGGCACCAGGAAATCCTGGCTGATCCGGCCGCCCAGCTCGTTCACGCGGTCGAGGAACTGCGTGAGATACGCGTGCAACCCCGTCGCAAGAATCTCGTCGACCCGCGCGTACTGCAGGTCGGCCAGCAGCTTGCCGGCGCGGCGCTGGGTTTCGGCGCTCTGCTCGTTCTGCACCTTCGCGAGGTTGTTGACCACCTCGACCAGGCTCGCATGCAGCGAGCGCGGCATGTCAGCGCGAAGAATCAGCAGCTCGGCCACGCGCTCGGGCTTGATGACGTCGCGGTACACCTTGCGGTAGACCTCGAAGGCCGAGACGCTGCGAAGAATGGCGCTCCAGTGATAGAAGTCGTACTCCTGGTCTTCCTCGGTGGCGGCGCCGAAGAACTCGCTGTTGAGCGCGTGGAACTTCACGTCGACCAGGCGCGCGGTGTTGTCGGCGCGTTCGAGGAAGGTGCCCAGGCGCGAGAAGTAGAAGGCTTCGTCCTGCAGCATGGTGCCCAGCGTGACGCCGCGCGACAGGTGCGAGCGGAACTTCACCCACTCGAAGAACTGGCCCGGGTCGCGCTCGAAGTCGCCCGCGCGCAGCATGCGGTTCACTTCGAGCCAGGTGGTGTTCTGCGTTTCCCAGGCTTCGGTGGTGAGCGCGCCGCGCACGGCGCGTGCGTTCTCGCGCGCGGCCTTGAGGCAGGACACGATGGACGAGGCATTGCTCTCGTCCTTGACCATGAACTCCATCACTTCCTTGGGCGCGATCTGGTCGTACTTCTGGTTGTACCAGGGCAGCAGCTCGCTGATGGAGAGCACGCCCTGCCAGCCGTACTTGGCGACTTCGGCGGATTGAGGCAGCAGCGAGGTCTGGTAATTGACGTCGAGCATGCGCGCCGTGTTCTCGGCGCGCTCGGTGTAGCGGGACATCCAGTAGAGATGGTCGGCAGTACGTGACAGCATCTTCGTCGTGCTCCTACAGCGATTGGCTTTGCGACTGCGCGGGCGCCGCCTTGGGCTTGGGCGCGCGGTCGGCTTCGAGAATCCAGGTGTCCTTGGTGCCGCCGCCCTGCGACGAGTTGACCACCAGCGAGCCTTCTTTCAGCGCCACGCGCGTGAGGCCGCCGGGCACCATCTGCACCTCGCTGCCCGAGAGCACGAAGGGCCGCAGGTCGATGTGGCGCGGCGCGATGCCTGCGTCCACGAAGGTGGG
Source organism: Variovorax sp. AB1(2024) (assembly GCF_037482385.2). Lineage (NCBI taxonomy): Bacteria > Pseudomonadati > Pseudomonadota > Betaproteobacteria > Burkholderiales > Comamonadaceae > Variovorax > Variovorax sp. AB1(2024). The sequence goes on from NZ_JBBHKP020000001.1 coordinate 4,660,906, forward strand.
CGAGGTCGACAGGCTCAGCGTGGGCTGGGCGATGTAGCCGTCGGGCTTGGCGATCACGGCCTTCTTGAAGTCCTCGATCTCGGCCTGCGTGGCGGCCGGGCCGATCAGCATGCCGTAGCCGCCGGCGCCGTGCACTTCCTTGACGACCAGGTCCTTCATGTTGTCGAGCGTGTATTGCAGCTCGTCCTTGTTGCGGCACATGTAGGTGGGCACGTTCTTCAGGATCGGCTTCTCGCCGAGGTAGAACTCCACCATCTTCGGCACGTAGGGGTAGATCGACTTGTCGTCGGCCACGCCGGTGCCCACCGCATTGCAGATGACGACGTTGCCTTCGCGGTAGGCGCGCATCAGGCCCGCGCAGCCCAGCGTGGACGTGGGACGGAACACCTCGGGGTCGAGGAAGTCGTCGTCCACGCGGCGGTAGATGACGTCGACGCGCTTCGGCCCGCGCGTGGTACGCATGTAGACGAAGTTGTCCTTGACGAACAGGTCCTGCCCTTCGACCAGCTCCACGCCCATCTGCTGCGCGAGGAAGGCGTGCTCGAAGTAGGCGCTGTTGTACATGCCCGGCGTGAGCACCACCACCGTGGGCTCGGCCGTGGCCGGCGGCGCGCTGGCGCGAAGCGTCTCCAGCAGCAGGTCGGGGTAATGCGCGACCGGCGCGATGCGGTTCTGGTTGAACAGCTCCGGGAAGAGCCGCATCATCATCTTGCGGTTCTCGAGCATGTAGCTCACGCCGCTGGGCACGCGCAGGTTGTCTTCGAGCACGTAGTACTCGCCGTTGCCCTCGGCATCGGGGGCGCGGACGATGTCGATGCCCGAGATGTTCGAGTAGACGTTGTGCGGCACGTTGACGCCCATCATCTCGGGGCGGAACTGCGCGTTGTTCAGGATCTGCTCGGCCGGGATGATGCCGGCCTTGATGATTTCCTGGTCGTGGTAGACGTCATGCAGGAAGCGGTTGAGCGCCGTGACGCGCTGAACCAGCCCTTTTTCCATGCTGTCCCACTCGTTGGCCGGAATGATCCGCGGCAGCAGGTCGAACGGGATGAGCCGCTCGGTGCCGGAACCGTCTTCGTCCTTCGCGCCGTACACGGCAAAGGTAATACCGACCCGGCGGAAAATCATTTCCGCCTCTTCACGCCGCGAACGCATCACCTCACCGGGTTGCTTCGCGAGCCATTGGTCGTAGCGCTTGTAATGCTGTCGGATCGCAGCCCCCGCATAGGGCAACTGCTCATACATCTCGTCGAATTTGTGCATGGAACGACCAATCTCCTTGAGCCGTAGCTTAGCAAGTTCGAGGCCAGTAGAACCCCTTATGCGGCGGCCGGAGACGGGTCGAAGCTCTTTTTTTTGCGGGCTACCGCACCGGGGTTTCGGCCGGCGGCTGCTGCTTCTTGCGCGGCGAGAGGAATTCCTTGATGCGCTCCCCGCTCTCGTCGCCGTAGAGGCTGGCAACGGAAGATTCGCGCTCGGCATCGAGCTGTTCCCGCCGGCTGCGGCCCCGGGCAGAGTGCACGAGCTGCTTGATGCGCGCCTGCACTTCGAACGGCCCGCGGGAAAGCTCCTGCGCCCATTCGAGCGCCGTGGCGCAGGCACTGCCGCGCGGCACCACCTTGTTGACCACGCCCCAGTCGTGCAGCCGCCTGGCGCTGCAGGGCTTGCCGTCGAGCAGCATCTCCAGGGCCGCCTGCGGCGGCAGCGAACGCACCAGCGAATCGGAACCTCCGCCGTCGGGCGTGAGCCCCAGGTTGACGTAAGACATCGCGAACCTGGCGTCTTCCGCCGCCACGATGAGATCGCAGGCCAGGCACAGCGAAAAACCGCCCGCCACGGCCGCACCCTCGACCGCCGCGATGACGGGCTGGGGCGCTTCCTGGATCGCCATGATCCATTCGTTCAGCGCCTCGAGGTGGCCGTGCTGCTCGGCCTCGGGCAACTTGCGCTGCCGCGCCAGCCGCCGAAGGTCGCCGCCGCCGCTGAAGTGCTCGCCCTCCCCGCACAGCACGATGGCGCGCACCGTGCGAAAGCCCGAGGTGGCCCGCAGCGCCTTGGCCGCCGCGCGGTAGACCGCCGGGTTGACCGCGTTGCGCGCGGCCGGGTTGCTCAGGGTCAGCACCAGCACCGGACCCTCGCGGTGCGTCTTGAGCCTTGCGCCGGACGTGGCCGTGGCGCTCGCGCTGGTGATGGTCGGGACGGCGGTGGTCATGGCGCGGGCCCGGAAAACCGGCCCCACCGGCAACTGCTGCGATCTTGCATGGCATTCCCTTTGCGTTGTTTCAGACCGTATAACGCACGCGACCACTCGCCGGCGCTACCTCAGTGATGAGTACTTTACGTTTAATTTGACAATTAATTCACGATTTCAACGCGTTCAGGCACACGATGCCGCCAGTAGCGCGCATGGCGCTCGCGCTCGCAGGCGACATCGTCAGGCTGCGTGCTGCGCCAGTGGGCGGCACCGCAGCGGGGGCTGTCGACCAGCCGTACCCCGTGGGCCGCGTACCGCGCCGCCACCTCGGGCGCCGGGTGGCCGAAACGGTTGCGATAGCCTGCCTGGACCAGTGCAATGCGCGGCTGCACGGCGTCGAGGAAGGTTTCGCTCGACGAGGTCTTGCTGCCGTGATGAGGCACCAGCAGCACGTCGGCGCGCAACTCCGGCGCGCGCGCGACCAGCGCGGACTCCTGCATGCGCTCGACATCGCCCACCAGCAGCGCGGCGGCACGGCCGTTGCCGATGCGCAGCACGCACGACACGGCATTGGGCTTGGCGGTGAAGGCCTGGTAGTCGTCCGCCGCGGGGTGCAGCACCTCGAAATCCACGCCGTCCCATGTCCAGCGCTGGCCGGCCTCGCAGCGCCGCGCCGGACGCAGGGCCTGCAGCGGATGCGTGGCTTCGATCGAACTGCGCAAGTCCGCTTGCGGCTGCATCGCGAGCACGGCCTGCGCTCCGCCCGTGTGGTCGGTGTCGCGATGGCTCAGCACCAGCATGTCGAGGCGCTCGCCATAGGCGCGCAGCAGCGGCACGAGCACGCGGTGGCCGGCATCGCTTTCGAGGCTGTAGCGCGGACCGGTGTCGTACAGCAGGCTGTGCGTGGCGGTGCGAACCAGCACAGCGTTGCCCTGCCCGATGTCGGCGGCCAGCAATTCGAACTCTCCCGCCGCGGGACGCGGCGCCTGCCACAGCAACACCGGCAGCAGGAACGGCAGGCCGAGCACGCGCAGCGACCACGGCAGGCGCATCGCGAGCAATGCGCCGCCAGCCACGCCGCAAGCCGCCATCCACAGCGGCGGCGCGGCCATCGACAGCGTGGCGAGCGGCAAGCCGGCGCACCATTGCAGCAGCACCGAAAGCGCATGCACCGCCCACGCGGCCGCGTCCCACAGCGGCGCGATGGACACGCCCAGCATCGCCAGCGGCGTGACGACCAGCGTGACCCACGGGATCGCGACCGCATTGGCCAGCAGCCCGACCAGCGACACCTGCTGGAACAGCAGCAGGCTCAGCGGCGCGAGCGCCAACGTGATGACCCATTGCTCGCGAAAGAAACCCAGCAGCCGCGCCGAAGCCCGCGCGCGCGGCTCGCCGGGCACCGACGCATCGGTGGCGAACAGCACGCCCACCGCCACGAAGCTGAGCCAGAAGCCGGCCTGCATCAGCGCCCATGGGTCGAGCGCCACCACCACCGCCGCGGTCAGCAGCCACACATGCGGCCAGGGCCAGCGCCGCCCGGTGAGCCGCAGCGTGGCGACCGTCGCGAGCATCCACACCGTGCGCTGCGACGGCACGCCCCAGCCGCTGAAGAGCGCATAGAGCCCCGCCAGCAACACGCCGCCGACCAGCGCGGCCTGCTGCGCGGGCAGGCCCAGCATCAGGCGCGGGCAGCGCCGCCACAGCCAGCCAACGACATGGGCCGCCAGCCACGCGAACATCGTGACGTGGAGGCCCGAGATCGACATGAGATGCGCCACGCCGGTGGCACGGAACACATCCCAGCCCGCGCGGTCGATGGCCTGCTGGTCGCCCGTGACCAGCGCCGCGATCACGCCGGCCCGCGCGCGGTCGGGCACGCGCTCGAAGATCGCGTCGCGCACGGCTTCGCGCGCACGCTCGACCGGATGCCGCCAGGTGACGGCGATGCGCTTCGGCGCGGCATCTCGCGCACCGGTGCGCACATAGCCATTGGCCTGGATGCCCTGCTCCCAGGCCCACAGCTCCCCGTCGAAGCCGAAGGGATTGACGTTGCCGTGCGGCGCCTTGAGGCGCACGGCAAGCAGCCATCGCTCGCCGGCGTGCACGGAAGCGACCGGGCTCGCGGACGCGGCCTTGCCGGCGGATGAGCGCCCCCACAGCCCCGTGTTCTCCGCATACCAGCCGAGGGAGACGTGGCCCGGAACCGGCAATGGCTCGTCGACGGACGCATCGGCCCAGCGTGCGGACTCCACATCGAGCCGAAACCGCGTCCCGGCTTCGTTGCGTTGCGGCATCTCCGCGACCACGCCCGTGACCACGAGGTCGCGCCCTTCGAGCGCCGGTGCCAGCGCGCCGCCCGCGTAGACCACCGCGCGCCAGCCCGCCAGCCCCGCCCCGGCCATGGCTCCGCAAAGCAGTGCGAGCACCATGGCCGGCAGGCGCCGTTCGATGAAAAAAGGCCGGCGCCATCGCCCGAGACCCGCCACGGCCGCCAGCAGCAAGACGGCATAGACCCATGCGGGCCAGAGCGACGGCTGCTGCAATTGCAGGGCCGCGCCCAGCAGCGATCCGCCCAATGCGGCGAAGCCTCGCGACCCGCCCACGGCATTGCCCGACGCGTGAAATCGCGTCATGAAAGAACGTCCGTACACATGATGCAAACCCTCCCCGACTCACGCTCAGTGGCGCGTTAATTGCTAAGCATCTCGGCTAGTATGCGTCTCACCAGAGACATCTTTCCGATGCAATCTGCCAGTACTGCACACAAAAACGCATGTCTATCCACGCCGCTCTACACCACGTCACCCATTACAAATACGACCGCCTGGTGCAGTTGGGCCCTCAGGTCGTGCGCTTGCGTCCCGCGCCGCATTGCCGCAGCAACGTCATCTCGTATTCGCTGCGGGTCGAACCCGCGGAGCACTTCGTCAACTGGATGCAGGACCCGTTCGCCAACTACCAGGCGCGGCTCGTGTTTCCCGAGAAGACACGCGAGTTCAAGGTCACTGTCGACCTCGTGGTCGAAATGGCGGTCTACAACCCCTTCGACTTCTTCCTCGAGCCGCAGGCGGAGAACTTCCCCTTCAAGTACACGGCCTCGCAGGCCGAGGAGCTCGCGCCCTACCTCGTGGCCGACCCGGTCACGCCGCTGCTGGAGGCCTACCTCGACAAGGTCGAGCGCAAGGAACAGCGCACCATCGACTTCCTGGTCGGCATCAACCAGCAGGTGCAGAAAGACGTCAACTACCTGATCCGCATGGAGCCCGGCGTGCAGACGCCGGAAGAAACGCTGGCCAACGGCAGCGGCTCCTGCCGCGACTCGGGCTGGCTGCTGGTTCAACTGCTGCGCCACTGCGGACTGGCCGCGCGCTTCGTCTCGGGTTACCTGATCCAGCTCACCCCCGACGTGAAGGCGCTCGACGGCCCGAGCGGCACCACGGTCGACTTCACCGACCTGCACGCCTGGTGCGAGGTGTTCCTGCCGGGCGCGGGCTGGATCGGCCTCGACGCCACTTCGGGCCTCTTGGCCGGCGAAGGCCACATCCCGCTGGCCTGCACGCCCACGCCATCGAGCGCCGCGCCCATCGAGGGCGGCGTGGACGAATCCGAGGTCGAGTTCGGCCATGAGATGAAGGTCACGCGCATCTACGAATCGCCGCGCGTCACCAAGCCCTACACCGAAGAGCAATGGGCCGAGGTGCTGACCCTCGGCGACGCGGTCGATGCGCGCCTGAAGGCCGGCGACGTGCGCCTCACCATGGGCGGCGAGCCGACCTACGTGGCCACCAGCGACCGCGACGCGCCCGAGTGGAACACCGACGCCCTCGGCCCCACCAAGCGCGGCTACGCCACCGAGCTCGTGCACAAGCTGCGCGCCGAGTACGGCAAGGGCGGCTTCCTGCACTTCGGCCAGGGCAAGTGGTATCCGGGCGAGCAGCTGCCGCGCTGGGCGCTGTCGATCTTCTGGCGCGCCGACGGCCAGACGCTGTGGCACGACCCCGAGCTGTTCGCCGACGAACGCTTTCCCACCCACTACACCAGCGAAGACGCACGCCGCTTCACCACCGTGCTGGCGCACAAGCTCGGCCTGACCGAGCGCTACATCCAGCCCGGCTACGAAGACATCTACTACTACCTCTGGCGCGAACGCCGCCTGCCGGTGAATGTCGACCCCTTCGACTCGAAGCTCGACGACGAACTCGAACGCGTGCGCCTGCGCCGCGTGTTCACGCAGAAGCTCGACGCGGTGATCGGCTACATGCTGCCCATCGAGCCCGGCAATGCGAACGGCGACGCTCCCGCGCTGGCGGGCCCGGCCTGGAAGACCGGCCCCTGGTTCCTGCGCGACGACCGGCTCTACCTGATTCCCGGCGACTCGCCCATGGGCTACCGCCTGCCGCTCGACTCCCAGCCTTGGGCCAGCAAGGGCGACTACCCCTACCTGATCGAGCGCGACCCGACCGCGCCGCGCGGCGCACTGCCGAGCGCGGCCGATTACCGCGCGCGCTACACCGCCGGCGCAGCCGCCGCCGGTGCTGGTGCCGCCGCTGGTGCCGCCGGCCTCGGTGACGTGCCCTACACCTTCGGCACGCCGCCCGTGGTGCCCGCCTCGCTGCGCATGCAAAGCCCCGGCGATGCGGCAAGCGGCGAAGCATCGGCAACCGACGACGCCACCGACAAGCCCACCACCCGCCAGCCGCTGCGCGGCGAATCCGCCCACTGGGTCACGCGCACCGCGCTGTGCGTCGAAGTGCGCGACCCGCGCCGCGCCAACGGCCCGGTGGCCGAGAAGAAGGGCAACGCCTCAGGCGTGCTCTACGTCTTCATGCCGCCGCTCGCGCGCCTGGAGGACTACCTCGACCTCGTCGCCGCGGTGGAAGCCACCGCGCGCGACCTGGGCGTGCGCATCGTGATGGAAGGCTATCCGCCGCCGCGCGACCCGCGCCTGAAGATGCTGGCCGTCACGCCCGACCCCGGCGTGATCGAAGTCAACATCCACCCGGCCCAAAACTGGAAGGAACTGGTCGCCCACACCGAGTTCCTCTACAACGCCGCGTTCGAAACCCGCCTGTCGGCCGAGAAGTTCATGACCGACGGCCGCCACACCGGCACCGGCGGCGGCAACCACTTCGTGATGGGCGGCGCCACGCCCGCCGACAGCCCTTTCCTGCGCCGGCCCGAACTGCTGGCCAGCCTGCTGCTCTACTGGCACAACCATCCGTCGCTGAGCTACCTGTTCTCGGGCATGTTCATCGGCCCGACCAGCCAGGCGCCGCGCGTGGACGAGGCCCGCAACGACCAGGTCTACGAGCTCGAAATCGCGCTCAAGGAAATTGCCAAGAACCGCGAGATCTACGGCCAGAACATGCCCGCATGGCTGGTCGACCGCACGCTGCGCAACATCCTGATCGACGTGTCGGGCAACACGCACCGCAGCGAGTTCTGCATCGACAAGCTGTATTCGCCCGACTCGAGCACCGGCCGCCTCGGCCTGCTGGAGCTGCGCGCGTTCGAGATGCCGCCGCATGCGCGCATGAGCATTGCGCAGCAGCTGCTCATCCGCGCGCTGGTGGCCCGCTTCTGGGACGAGCCCTACAAGGCGCCCGTCACCCGCTGGGGCACCGAGCTGCACGACCGCTTCCTGCTGCCGACCTTCGTCAAGATGGACTTCGACGACGTCATCAGCGAGATGCGCCAGGCCGGCTTCGCCTTCGACCCCGACTGGTTCGCGCCGCACTTCGAGTTCCGCTTCCCGCTGGTGGGCCAGATGCAGGCCATGGGCGTGGAGCTGTCGCTGCGCAACGCGCTGGAGCCCTGGCACGTGATGGGCGAGGAAGGCTCGGCCGGCGGCACGGTGCGCTATGTCGATTCCTCGCTGGAGCGCATCGAGGTGCGCGTGACCGGGCTGAACGAAAGCCGCCACGTCGTCACCGTCAACGGCAAGGTGCTGCCGCTGCAGCCCACGGGCGTGACGGGCGAATTCGTGGCCGGCGTGCGCTACAAGGCCTGGAACCCGCCTTCGGCGCTGCACCCCAGCATCAAGGCCCATGCCCCGCTGACCTTCGACCTGGTCGACACCTGGATGAAGCGCTCGCTGGGCGGCTGCCAGTATTTCGTGGCCCACCCGGGTGGCCGCAACTACGACACCTTCCCCGTCAACGCCTACGAGGCCGAGAGCCGCCGCCATTCGCGCTTCACGCGCACCGGCCATACGCCCGGCCTCATGCGCACGCCGCCGGCCACCATCGAGCTGCCGGGCAGCCGCGAGTTCCCGTTCACGCTCGACCTGCGGCGCTGAAGGGGTGCCTACCACACCGCCGAAGCGGCCGGGCCGTGACGGCGGTGTGACAATCCCCCTCCTGTGGAACCCTTGAACGAATCCCTGTTCGGCGCCCAGGCACTGGAATTTCCAGCGGCCCTGGCGTCGGCGCTCGCCCCGGCCGCCCAGCCCGGACACTTCGACGAATTGCGCGGGCAGGCCACCCCGGTGACGGCCTCCCGGCCGGCGGGTGGCGCGGCCGCGCCCGCCGCAGCCCCGCTGCTTTACGACGCCGCCGCGGAGCAGCGGCCGGCGCCTTCGCAGTCGCCTTCGCCTTCGCCTTCGTCTTCTCAGTCGCAATCTCAGTCCCAGACGCAGTCACAGTCCCAGGAGCCTTCCAGCGAGCAACCGCCGCTCACGCCCGCCTGGCACGACTTCTTCGAACAGCTCGGCCCCGGCGGCTTCAACGACCTGCCTCGGCGCGCCGTCAGCCTGGAGCGGCAGATCCGCGACAACGGCGTCACCTACAACGTCTACGCCGACGCCAACGGCCCGCAGCGCCCCTGGTCGCTCGACCTGTTCCCGCTGATCGTTTCGCCCGAGAGCTGGAGCCAGATCGAGGCCGGCGTGCTGCAGCGCGTGCGGGTGCTCGACCGGGTGATGGCCGACGTCTACGGCCCGCAGCAGCTGCTGGCCGAGGGGCTCATTCCCCCGGCGCTGGTGCGCGGCCACCCCGGCTACCTGCGCGCCCTGCACGGCGTGAAGCCGCCGGGCGACACCTGGCTGCACATCGCCGCCTTCGACCTCGCGCGAGGCCCCGACGGCAACTGGTGGGTGGTGTCGCAGCGCACCCAGGCGCCCTCAGGCCTGGGCTACCTGCTCGAAAACCGGCTGGCCATCACGCGGCAGTTTCCGCAGGCCTTCGAGGCGCTGCAGGTGCAGCGCCTGGCCGCCACCTACAGCGCCATGATGGAAGGCCTGCAGCGCATGTGCCCGGCCGGCGTGCCGCCGCACATCGCGCTGCTCACGCCCGGCCCGTACAACGAAACCTACTTCGAGCACGCCTACCTCGCGCGCTACCTGGGCATCACGCTGGTCGAGGGCAGCGACCTCACCGTGCGCGACCAGCGGCTCTACCTCAAGACGCTGCAGGGCCTGCGCCCGGTGCACGGCCTCATCAAGCGGCTGGACGACCAGTTCCTCGACCCGCTGGAGCTGCGGCCCGACTCCACGCTCGGCGTGCCCGGCCTGCTGCAGGCCATTCGCGCCGGCAACGTGCTGGTGGCCAACATGCCGGGCTCGGCCTTCCTCGAATCGCCGGCGTTGCTGGGTTTCCTGCCGGGGCTGGCGCGCCGCCTGATCGGCGAGAAGCTCAAGCTGCCCGCACTGCCCACCTGGTGGTGCGGCGAGCGCGCCGCGCTCGAAGCCGTGCTGCCGCAACTGGCCGACTGCGCCATCAAGCCCACCTACCCCGGGTTCGAAGGCCGCGCCAGCTTCGACGCGGTGCTCGGCAGCCAGCTCGGCCGGCGCGAGCTCGACGAGTGGGCCGGCCGCATCGTGCGCGAGGGCGACGTCCACACCGTGCAGGGCTACCAGCCGCTGTCGCAGATGCCCACCTGGGCCAACGACCTGGGCCCGGGCCACATCGCGCCGCGCGCGGTGATGCTGCGCGTGTTCGCGGTGAGCGACGGCGCGCAGTCGTGGCGCGTGCTGCCCGGCGGCCTGGCCCGGCTCGCGGGGCCCGACGCACAGATCGCCTCCATGCAGCGCGGCGGCAGCAGCGCCGACGTGTGGGTGCAGACGCTCGGCGAAGTCGACCGCACCACGCTGCTGCAGCCGCATGCCACGCCGGCATCGCTGGCACGGCACCGCGCGCCGGTCACCAGCCGCGCCGCCGAGAACATGTTCTGGCTCGGCCGCTACACCGAGCGCGCCGAGAACGCGGTGCGCATGGCGCGCCTCACGCTCAACCTGCTGGGCGGCGAAGACCAGTCGTCGCGTCCGCTGCTCGATTGGCTGCACCGCGTGGCGCTGCGCAATGCGCTGGTGCCGGCCGAGGCGCCCAGCGCGCCGAAGTCGCGCCGCGTGTTCGAGCGCGCGCTCATCGCCGAGCTGGGCGACGTCGACCGCGGCGGCAGCGTGGGCTTCAGCCTGCGATGCATCCGGCAGGCCGCGGCCGCCGTGCGCGAGCGGCTGTCGCAGGACAACTGGAACCAGATCGTTCGCGCCGAGACCGAATTCCTGCGCCGCGCCGCCGAGCAGGCCGGCGAAGGCAGCTTCGCCTCCAGCGCCGCGCTGCGCGCGCTCGAATCCGCCAGCACCGCGCTGGCCGCCATGACCGGCGCGCAGACCGACCGCATGACGCGCGACGACGCCTGGCGGCTGCTGTCGATCGGCCGCCACATCGAGCGCCTGGGCTTTTTGTCGAACGCGCTGCAGGCCGGCTTCGAGAACGGCGCGGTGCACGAGGTGAGCGGCTTCGAGGCGATGGTGGCTCTGTTCGACAGCACCATCACCTTCCATGCGCGCTACCAGCAGCGCCGCGACGTCGCCACCATGGTCGACCTGCTGGTGCTCGACGCCGAGAACCCGCGCTCGCTCGCCTGGGTCACGCAGACGCTGCGCGGACGCATCGCGCGGCTGGCCGGCAGCGCGCCGGGCAAGCTCACCGCCCTGTCGTACGAGCTGCCCGACCCGGCCGGCTGGACGCTCGAACACCTCTGCGCCGCCGGCCCGGACGCCAACTACCCGGCCCTGGCCGAACTGCTGGCCAACTGCGAGTCGGCCGCGTACCACGTGTCCGACGCCATCGGCACGCGCTACTTCACCCTCACTTCGGAATCGCTGCGCTCGGTCGGCGCGTGAACTCGCTCTCCCCCATGCTTCGCGCACTTCGTGTCGCTTCGCACTCCCCCTCACCGGGGGCAACGCCCGCGGCCCGGCAAAGCCGGTTCCGCGGCGTTTCCCGACAGATCCAGGAGACATCCATGCCCAGCAACATCATCAACCGCCGCTTCGCACTCACCGCCGCCGCGCTGCTCACGGCCCTGGCCATTGCGGGCTGCGGCAAGCAGGATGCGGCCACGCCCGCCGCCTCCGCCAGCGCGCCGCCACCGCCGGCCGCCGCCCGCGTGCTCGTGGTCGGCACCGACGCCGCCTACACGCCCTTCGAATCGCAGAACGACAAGGGCGACATCGTGGGCTTCGACATCGACGTGGTGAAAGCGGTCGCGCAGAAGGCCGGGCTCGAAGTCAAGTTCGTCAACACGCCGTGGGAAGGCATCTTCAACTCGCTCGACCAGGGTGACCGCGACCTGCTGGTGTCGGCCATCACCATCACCGACGAGCGCCGCCAGACGATGGACTTCTCGCAGCCGTACTTCGACGCCAAGCAGCTGATCGCAGTCAAGAGCGATTCGCCCGTGGCCAGGTTCGAGGACATCAAGAACCTGAAGGTCGGCGTGCAGAACGGCACCACCGGCGACGAAGTGGTCGGCAAGCTGCTCGGCAAGTCGAGCACCGCCATCAAGCGCTTCGAGTCGACCCCGCTCGCGCTGAAGGAGCTGGAAGCCGGCGGCGTGCAAGCCGTGGTGGCCGACAACGGCGTGGTCGTGCACTACCTCGCGAACAACGCGGCGGGCGGCTTCAAGACGGTGAGCGACGCCAGCTTCCCGGTGGAGAAGTACGGCATTGCCGTGAAGAAGGGCAACGCCGAGTTGCTCGCCAGGATCAACCAGGGCCTCGAGGCAATTCGCACCGACGGCACCTACGCCAGGATCTACGCCTCGCACTTCGGCACCGAGCCGAAGCAAGCGGGCAAGTAGCCAACGAGCCGGGGCCAACGCCATGCTGCTGCACGTCACGCACGAAACCCGCTATGAATACTCCCCGCCGGTCGAGACGGCACAGCACCTGGCCCACCTGAGGCCGCTGGCCACCGACTCGCAGCGCCTGGTGAGCCACAAGCTCTCCATCGAGCCGACGCCCGCGCAGCGCAACGAAACGCCCGACCTCTACGGCAACACCCGCGCCTTCTTCGCGCTCGAGGCCACGCACGACAAGCTGGTCGTCACCGCCGAGAGCGTGGTCGAGACCTCGGTGCCCGTGCTCTCGCCGGCCATCGCGCGCGAGCTGCCCTGGGAGGCGGTGCGCGAGCGTTTCCGCTTCCGCAAGGACGCCACCTTCGACGCCGCCTCGGAGTTCGTCTTTCCGTCGCCCTACGTGCCGCGGCACGACGACTTCACCGCCTATGCGCGCGCCAGCTTCGTGCCCGGTCGGCCCGCCTTCGACGTGGCGATGGACCTCACCGTGCGCATGTACGAAGACTTCGACTACGACGCCGACAGCACCGAGATCAACACCCCCGCCGTCGAGGCTCTCGCGCAGCGCAAGGGCGTGTGCCAAGACTTCGCCCACATCATGATCGCGTGCTTCCGCACCATGGGCCTGCCGGCGCGCTACGTGAGCGGCTACCTGCTCACGCAGCCGCCGCCCGGCCAGCCCCGGCTGGTGGGCGCCGACGCTTCGCATGCGTGGGTGTCGGTGTACCTGCCCGGCAAGAGCGGGGACGGCGGCAACAGCCCCGGCGGCTGGGCCGACTTCGACCCCACCAACGGCCGCCAGCCCGGCGAGGACTACGTCACGCTGGCCATCGGCCGCGACTACTCCGACGTGTCGCCGATGCGCGGCGTACTCCATGGCGGCGCAAGGCACACGCTGCGCGTCGGCGTGACCGTGCAGCCGGTGGGGGAAGTGCTCGAGGCGGTACCGCAAACACAGACACAATCGCAATCCCAAGACAAGGAGTCTCCATGAGCGTTTACGACAAACTTTCCAGCCTCGGTATCACCCTGCCCCCGGTCGCCGCCCCCGCCGCCGCCTACGTGCCCTTCGTGCAGACCGGCAACCTCGTGTTCCTCTCCGGCCACATCGCCAAGAAGGACGGCAAGGTCTGGGCCGGCCAGCTGGGCGCCAACATCGGCACCGAAGAAGGCAAGCAGGCCGCACGCGCCATCGCCATCGACCTGCTGGGCACGCTGCACGCCGCCGTGGGCGACCTGAACAAGGTCAAGCGCATCCTCAAGGTGATGAGCCTCGTGAACTCGGTCGGCACCTTCACCGAGCAGCATCTCGTGACCAACGGCGCGAGCGAGTTCTTCGCCGAAGTCTTCGGCCCCGAAAAGGGCGCGCATGCACGCAGCGCCTTCGGCGTGGCGCAGATCCCGATGGGCGCCTGCGTGGAAATCGAACTGATCGCCGAGATCGGCTGATCGCCTTGGCGCTGACGCCCGACGGCCTCATCGCGCAGGCGATGCAGGACCCCGTCAATGCGGCGCTCGCAAAACGCCTCCCCGGCCTCGGCCTGAAACAGGGCTTTCTCACCGCCGGCTGCCTGTTCCAGGCCACCTGGAACCACACTGCCGGCCGGCCGCCGGGCTGGGGCGTGAAGGACTACGACGTCTTCTACTTCGACGACAGCGACCTGTCATGGGAGGCTGAAGACGCCGTCATCCGCCGCGTGCACGAAGCCGTCGCCGACCTGGGTGCGACCGTCGAGGTCAAGAACCAGGCGCGCGTGCACCTCTGGTACGAACAGCGCTTCAAGGCGCCGTACCCGCGCCTGCGGTCCGCGCGCGACGGCATCGACCGCTACCTCATCGCCTGCACCCGCGTGGGTATCGACCTGGCCGACGGCTCGCTCTACGCGCCCGACGGGCTCGATGACCTGGCCGCCGGCATCCTGCGCATGAATCCGCTGCTGCCGATGCCGGAGATGTTCAACGCGAAGGCGCGCGACTACCAGTCGCGCTGGCCCTGGCTGCGCATCGCTACTTGCGCTTCCAGCTCGACACCGTGATGAACACGCCGGTTTCCTTCGCATCGCGCAGCCGCACGGTGTAGCGGCCCGCGCCGTCGGTGCCGCTGAACACGGCCTCGCGCTCGCTGTTGCCGGCTTCCAGGGTCGCGCCCTTGGCCAGTTCGCGGTAGGTGGCGACCAGGTCGTCGAATGCCGCGTAGCTGCGCAGCGTCACTTCGGCATCGGGCCAGCGGGCGCCCTTGAGCTCGGCGTTCTCGCGGTCGGTGTACATCGGCTTGCCGGCCAGCCCCTTGGGCATCACGATCTTGCCGGCGCTGGCGGTGCTGTTCACTTCCCCCGCCTGCACGAGCAGCGGCTTCAACGAAGCCGGAAAACCCGCCGGGAGCTCCGCATCGCGCCACCCCGGCGCCGTCGGCTGGCCCGCGATGTATTCGACGGTGGCGATCTTCTGCGCGGCCGCCGCTTCGGCGGGGTCATCGCTCTCGGCCATGAGCGCGTGGTACGAAGGCAGTGTCCTGGCCCATGCGATGAGCGGCTCGGCATCCGACGGCCTGGCGTCGGCGGGATGGAAGATCGTCAGCACGGCCTGGGGGTCGGGGTTGCACACCTTGGGTTCGTCGCGCTTGGTGGAATCGCGGCAGTGGCCGTTGACCAGCCCGATCGCCAGCAGGCGACCTTCGCCGTCGAGCAGCAGCGCGGAGCGCTCCTCGCCGTGGCCTTCGCCGCTCACCGACGCGATCACCGTGCGCCCGTCGGGCCACACAGTGCGCGTGACGTCGAAGCGCGAGCGCATGCCGTCCAGCACCTGCGCCGCGATGAGCCTGTCGCCATCGGTGTAGCTGCCGCGCGCATAGCCGACCATGGCAATCACGGCGCTGCGGATCTTGGGTTGTTCGCTGAGCTTCAGCCGGGGCGGAGGCAGCTCGGTGGTGACGGGCGCCGCGTGCACGGAGGCGCCGAGCGCGCAGGCGAGCAGCAGCGAGGCCAGTGCCTTCCCTGGAAACAGCGCGCTCATTCGGCGATCTCGATTTCGATGTTGGTGATGGCCGGCATGTCGCGCGGCACCTTGGCGTTGACGGAGAAGGCGGTGCCCTTGAGGCTGCCGAGCACATAGCCTGAACGCTCGTCCGCTTCAGACTGCATGCCCTCGAGCGGCGGCGACAGCTTCTTGTAGAAGTCGAGCACCTGCGCCACGGTGTCGACGGTCTGCAGGCGCAGCACGCGCCTGGCCTTCGCGTCGCTCAGGGCGTCCTGTCCGGTGTAGTGCAGCACAGCCCTCGGATACAGCGGCACGGACTGCGAAAAGCCCTTTGGCCGCGCGACCGGCCGGGCGTTGGTGTGCGCGGCGTCCATGGTCGTGTACTCGGTCTTCTCGAACTTCTCTTCCTTGCCGGAGTCCAGGTCTTCCTTCGGCACCGTGCGGCTCCATTCGACCAGCGGCTGCGCCTGTGCGCGATCGACGCCGGGGCGCAGGAAGATCGACAGCACCGCGTGCTGGTCGTCGCGGCAACCGGTGGACGACGACTTCACACCGCATTCGCGGTGCGCCAGCGCGGCGGCGAGCACCTCGCCGCTGCGGTCGTCCACCAGCAGGGCCGAGCGCTCGCTGCCGCCGTTGGGCAAGCGGTACGACGACAGCAGACGCTTGCCGTCCGGCAGCGCCTGCTGCTGCCGGTGGCGCCGCGATGCAAGTCCCGCGATCAGCTGTTCTGCCAGCAGGCCTTCAGGCCAGTAATACGAGCCGGAGGCCAGGCCGGCGAAATCGGTCACGGCGCGGTCGAGCGCCGGAACCTGTGAAGCTTGCGTCGGCCGCTCGGACTCGGATTCGGGCACGCGCACGAGCTGAGGCGTGGATGCGGCGCAGACGGTGGCAGCGGACAGGGTAAGAAAAAAGGAAGAAAGAGCGAGTCGGAATCTGGAAGGCATCAAAAGGAAAAAAACGTGAGGAGGAGCGTTGCGCTCCGGGCGAGCCGCATGCAGCCGCAAGAAGAAATGCGAGGACGATTCTAGAAGGCGTTCGAACGGCCGCGCGGTGTTCGGCATACTGCAACCCGGTCCTTCATTCGTCTCCATGAATCGACACACTCAGCCCCCACCCGCACCCGAAAGCGCACTGCGCGCGCTCGAAGAAAAACTGGGCGCCGCCCTGCCCCCGATCCTGCGAGGCTGCTATGCCGCGTCCAACGGCGGCAGCTTCGGCGACCCGCGCAAACGCGATGCCGAGTGGCAGCTGCATCCGGTCTTCGACGCCAGCGACCGCAAGCAGATGAAGCGCACCGCCGAAGATGTTCTCCACCACACACGGCTCGCGCTGCAGGACGCGCGCTTTCCGCGCGACGGCATCAGCATTGCGCACGACTACTCGATGTACCGCCAGCTCTTCGTGCGCCGCGACCCCGCGAGCGGCAGCATCGCCGAAGACATCCTGCTGTTCGACGTGCACACCGGCGAATTTTCTGCGCCGTACGCCAGCGACCTGCAGGCGGCCATCGATCAGGCCCGCGTGCCGGAGGCCGTGCAGCCCGACCCTGCGCGTGCGCTACCCGTGTTCCGCTACTACGCCGATCCGTTCGAATCGGGCGTGATGCGTACTTCCGGCGAAACCTGCCAGTGCTGCGGCCAGGCCACCGGCTACATCTACGACGGCAGCTTCTACGCCATCGGCGACGAATCGCACTTCTGCCCTTGGTGCATCGCCGACGGCTCGGCCGCGGCGAAGTTCGACGGCGAATTCAACGACGCGGCCGGCGTGGGCATGGGCGAGGTCGAGCTGCCCATGCGCATCATCGAAGAAGTGTCGCAACGCACGCCCAGTTTCTTCAGCTGGCAGCAGGAGCGATGGTGGGCGCACTGCAAAGACGCCGGCCGCTTCCTCGGCGAGATCGAGCACGTCGACCGCGCGCTGCTGGCGTCGGAGCCGGCCGCCGACTTCGTGCGCGAGACCTGCGACGACGCGCACCTCGATGCCGGCGAAGGCTGGCAATGGCTGCTCGACACGCCCTCGCGCGAACGCAGCTTCGCGGTGTTCGTGTTCGGCTGCCTGCACTGCGGCAAGCTGGGCGGCTACGTCGACCTGAGCTGAGCGGCGCGCACGGCCGTCAGGGCATCACCTGCCCGCCGTTGACCTCGATGACCTGCCCGGTCACATAACCGCTGGCCGCCTCGCTCGCCAGGAACACGAAGGCGCCGACGCACTCTTGGGCCGTGCCCAGCCGCCCCATGGGAATGGCATTGGCAAAGTTCTTCAGCACCTCGGGGCTCGAATGCCCGTCGTGAAAAGGCGTCTCGATCACGCCCGGCGCCACCGCATTGACGCGGATCTTCTCCTTCACCAGTTCCTTGGCCATGGTGCGCGTGATGGTCGACACGAAGCCCTTGCAAGCCGCGTAAAGCCCCGCGCCCGGCCCGCCGCCGGTGCGCGCGGCCTGCGTGGTCACGTTGATGATCGCGCCGCCGCCACTGGCGGCCATCAGCGGAATCACGCGGCGGCTCACCGCCACCACGGAGCGCGCGTTGAGGCGGAACACCGCGTCGATGTAGTCGTCGTCCGCATCGACGATGGGCGAGCGCTTCACGAAGCCGCCCGCGTTGTTGACCAGCACGTCGATGCGGCCGAACTCGGCATGCACCGTCTTCACCATGCGGTCGACGGCGGCGGTGTCGGTCACGTCGGCCTGCACCAGCAGCGCGCGGCCGCCGGCGGCCTCGATGTCGCGCGCCACATTGCGGGCCTCGTCGGCGCTGCCCCGGTAGTGAACCGCCACCCGCGCGCCGGCCTGCCCCAGCGCGCGCGCCACCGCCGCGCCTATGCCGGTGCTCGCGCCCGTGACCAGTACCGCCTTGTCCTTCAGATCGTTCATGTCGTCGTGTCTCCTTGGGTTGAAAAACGGGCGCACCCGCCACCCGCGTTCACACGGCGGCGGCTGCGATCTCCAGCTGGGTCAGCCGGCGCGCCATGCGGCCGACGAAGTTCTGCGTCACGTGCGGCAGCACCCGCTGCGACGGCACCACGATGCCGACCTGCAGCTGGTCGAGCGCCGGCAGCTCGAAGGGCCGCCAGATCAGGTCGCCGCGCTTCAGGTCTTCGATGAAGGCGATCTTCGAGAAGCACGAGATGCCCTTGCCGGCCATGATCAGCCGCTTGAGCATGGGCGTCGAATTGCAGGTGGCGGCCGGCTCCATGTCGTCCCAGAACGCAGCGAATTCGGGCGACAGCGCGGCGCTGATGACCGGGTGCGAGCTCGATCGCAGGAACGGATAGCGCGCGCACTCCTTCAGCGACACGCGCGCGTGGTTGGCCAGCGGATGGCCCGGCGGCATCACCACGCCGATGGGCAGGTTGGCCAGCGCCACCGCCGCCACGCCGCCGGGCAGCCGGCTCACGAAGGTCATGCCCACGTCGACCTGGCCCGACATCACCATCTGGGGCACGTCCATCGGCTGCACGGCGGTGATGGTGTACGTGACGGCCGGGAACACCTGCAGGAAGTCTTCCACCGCCGAAGGCAGCAGCTCCTCGAAGAACGAGTCCATGGCCGCCACCTTCACGTGGCCGGTGCGCTCGCCCTTGAGCGCGTCGAGCTCGGTGCGCATCACCTGGTACTGGTGCAGCGTTTCCTGCGCGTGCTTGAGCAGGCGCTCGCCGGCCGCGTTCAGGCGCAGGCCGTTGGGCATGCGGTCGAACAGCTCCACGCCCAGCTCGTCTTCCAGCTTGTGGATCTGCCGGTTGACCGCGCTCGCCGCGACGTAGAGCCGCTCCGAAGCCTTGCGCACCGAGCCGCAGCTCGCCACTTCGATGAAGTATTTGAGGATGCTGGCGTGCATCAGCCGGCCCTCCCTCGCGCGCAGGCGTCATCCGGCCGGCCTCGCGCGCTCCAGGGCGATGCCGGGGTGGTCGCAGGCCACCGGCCCGGTGTCGGCCGCCCCGCCGGGCGAGCCGAGCCCGCTGACGCCGGCCGCGAAGAACTCGCGGTTGATGGCCGTGAAATGTGCCATTTCGGGCGGCAGCCGAAGGTCTTCGTAGATCGCCTGCGTGGGGCAGGCGGACACGCAAATGCCGCAGTCGATGCATTCATCCGGGTGAATGTACAGAGTGCGCTCGCCTTCGTAGATGCAATCGACCGGACAGCACTTGACGCAGGCGCCGTCCTTGATGTCGATGCAGGCGCCGGTGATGACGTGGGGCATGGCACGTACCTTCGCTGACGCGGCCGGCCTAGCGGCCCAGCCACTGCGGCTTGCGCTTCTGCTGGAAGGCCAGCACGCCCTCGTCGGCATCCTGCGACTGCAGTGCCGCCACCAGCGCCGGCAGCCGCACGCGGTGCGCCTCGGCCGGCGCCAGCGTGCCGGTGCGGCGCACCACCTGCTTGATGGCCTTGAGCGACAGCGGCGCGCAGGCCAGCATCTGCTGCACCCAGCGGTTGACGGCCGTGTCGAGCTCGGCGCGGGGCACCACCTCGTTGACCAGGCCCATCTCCAGCGCGCGCTGCGCCTTCACGCGCTGGCCGGTGAGCATCATGCCCATGGCCTGGCGGTAGGGAATCTGGCGCTGCAGCAGCAGCATGCCGCCGTCCAGCGGGAGCCGGCCGACCAATGGCTCGGGCAGGCCGAAGCTGGCCTCCTCGCAGGCCACGACGATGTCGCAGCCCAGCACCATCTCGAAGCCGCCGCCCAGCGCGAGGCCGTTGACGCGCGCGATCACCGGCACGTCGAGCGTCTCGCGCAGCGCGATGCCGCCGAAGCCGCCTGGCCGCGCCGCCGCCCAGTAGTCCACGCCCTTGAGGTTGGAGGTGTTCTTCAGGTCGGCGCCGGCGCAGAACGAACGCTCGCCCGCGCCGGTCAGCACCACGGCGCGGATGTCGCTGCGCGACTCGATGTCGCTCCAGATGCGCTGCAATTCGGCCTCGGTCGGCAGGTCGACCGCGTTGAGCACCTCCGGCCGGTCGATGGTGACCGTGGCGACGTGGTCGATGACTTCGTAGAGCACGCTCATGCATCGGCCTCCTCGATCAGCGCGCGGGCTTCGGCCAGCACCTCGGCCGTGTGCTGCCCGAGCCTGGGCGGCGCGCGGCGCAGGCCGGCCCTGGCGCCCGACATGTGGATGGGGCTGGCAATGAACTTCAGCGCACGGCCCGACGGCGTGCCGCCCTCGAGGATCATCGCGTTGTGCAGCGTCTGCGGATCGACCAGCGCCTCGCGCATGTCGCGCACGGGGGCTGAGAGCAGGTCCTGCTCTTCGAGCTTCGCAAGCCAGTGCTCGCGCGTGTTGCTCGCAAAGCGCTCGTGGAAGATCGCATGCAGCGCCGCCTTGTTCTCGAACTGCGCCGACAGCGTGGCGTAGCGCGCGTCGAGCGAGAGGTCTTCGATGCCCAGCGCGGTGCAGATGTCGCGCAGCGGGTTGGCCTTGAAAGCGCCCACCAGCACCAGCGGCCCGGTCTGCGTGTCGAACACGCCCGACAGCGGCATGGCGGCCCAGTTCACCTCGGAGTCTTCCATCATCACCATGGCCGCCTCCTGCATCTGCATGGCCAGCATGGAGTTGTAGAGCGACACCGAGATCTTCTGCCCCTCGCCCGTGCGCTCGCGCTGCAGCAGCGCCAGCAGGATGCCCTGCACCATGTGCATGCCGGCGGTGTAGTCGGCCAGTGCCGTGGGGTAGATCGACACCGGCACAGAGGCGTCGGCGCGCCGCGCCATCACGCCGGTGAGCGCCTGGGCCAACACGTCCTGGCCGCCCTTGTGGGCGTAGGGGCCGGTCTCGCCGAAGCCGGTGCCCACCGCGTAGATGATGCGCGGGTTGAGCCGCTTGCAGTCTTCGTAGCCCAGGCCCAGCCGCTCCATCACGCCGGCGCGGAAGTTGTTGGTGACCACGTCGGCGCCGGCGATCAGCGCCTTCACCAGCTCCATCTGCGCCGCGTCGCGCAGGTCGATTTCCACGCTGCGCTTGTTGCGGTTGAGGCTGCAGAAGATCGGGTTGTCTTCACCCGCCACCGGCGCGAAGGTCGAGCGGCTCAGGTCACCCGCGCCCTTGCGCTCGACCTTGATCACGTCGGCGCCGTGGTCGGCCAGCATCTGCGTGCAGACCGGGCCCATCATGACCTGCGTGAAGTCGATCACGCGGATGCCGTCCAGCGGCAGTGCATCGGCAGCGGTCGTCATGCGGCCTCCTTCGCGAAAGAACGGGCGATGGCCGGCACGTCGGCGTTCGGCCCCTTCTGGTCGCCGGGGTCGGCGCCCTGGGCACGCAGCGTCTTCTGCAGCTTCGCGATGTCGACCTCGCGCACCGTCACGCCGGCGTTCAGGACCAGCGCCGCGGCGGTGCCGGTGGCCTCGCCCATCGCCATGCAGGGCGGAATCTCGCGCGAGATCTTCTGCGCCGCCGAGGTGGCCGAGTAGTGGCGCCCGGCCACCAGCAGGTTCTCGACGCTGCGCGGCAGCAGCGTGCGGTAGGGGTAGTAGTAGTCGCGCCCGCGCGCCACGCTGTCCTCGAAGCGCGTGCGCTGGGCCACGTCTTCCTTGGTCATCACATAGGCGCCTTCGAGCAGTCGGGTCTGGCGGATGCCGGTCTGCGGTGCCATGTCGATCAGCACGCACTTCGAGAAGCCCGGCAGATGGGCACGCACGAACTCGATCACCTTGTGGATGGTGGCGCGGCCCTGCACCTCGGCGCGCGTCAGGTCGCTCACCTTCAGGCCGTCGAGGCCCGGCATGTGCGGGCAGTTGCACCACACCACGCCCGGCAGCGGCGTCTTGAGCCACCATGCTTCCCAGGCGCCGCCGAGCATGTGCTTGATCTCGCGGTCCAGCGCCTGCCAGGCCACGGGCTCCTCGCGCTCGAAGCGTTCGGCTTCCTCGGTGTCGACACCGCCGAGGCGAAACACGGTCGTCACGATGTAGCTGCCGCTGATGTGCGGCGCGCCGGCCGATGCCGCCACGTCGAGGTCGCCGGTGGTGTCGATCACCACCTTGCCCAGGATGGCTTCGCGCCCGCCCTTGGTTTCGCAGACCACGCCCCTGACCTTGCCGTCTTCCACCAGCGTGCGCGAGAACCACGAGTGCAGCCGCAGGTCGATGCCGGCCTGCAGCACCATCTCCAGCGACGTGCGCTTCCACGCATCGGGGTCGAAGGCGGCGGCGAAGCAGATGGGGTGCGGCTTCTCCTTGCTGTGGAAGTCGTAGGTGCCCCAGCGCTTCCAGCGGCGCACCGATTCGGGCAGCGTGCCCCAGTCCTGCTGGCGCGGGTACTCGGCCAGGCCGAGCGCGGACATGCGCTCGATCATTTCCAGGCAGATGCCGCGAACCGAAATCTCCTGCTGGTGGCTGTCCCACATGTCGTCCAGCACCAGCACCATGCCGCCCGAGGCCAGGCCGCCCAGGTGGTTGTAGCGCTCCAGCAGCGTCACGCTCGCACCGTTGCGCGCGGCGGCCAAAGCCGCGGCCTGCCCGGCGGGGCCGCCGCCGACCACCACCACGTCCGATTCGGCTGCCACGCGAACGTCGTGCGCGGGCTCCTGCATCCAGTCGCCAATACGGCTCATAAAAATCTCCTGTTGAATGTCTGGTTGTGTTTTTGGAATGCGCCCGAACGGTCAGGGCGCGGCCTCCGGCTGCCAGCGGATGACCCAGCGTTCGGCCAGCGTCACGAGCAGGAAGAACAGGCCCGAGAGCGTTGCGCTCATCACGATCGCGGCGTAGAGCAGCGGCGAATCGAAGTTGAAGGTGGCCTGCAGAATCATGGCGCCGATGCCCACCGTGGCACCCACCCACTCGCCCACCACCGCGCCGATCACGCACATCGACGCCGCGATGCGCAGGGCCGAGAACAGGTAGGGCAACGCGTTCAGCAGGCGCAGGCGGAAGAAGATCTCGGTCTTGCTGGCCGACAGCACGCGCATCAGCTCCATCGCCTGCGGGTTGACCGACTCCAGCCCGCGCACCATGTTCACCAGCGTGGGGAAGAAGCACACCAGCGCGGCGATGGTGATCTTCGGCTCCATGCCGTTGCCCATGATGAGCACCAGCACCGGCGCCTTGGCCACCAGCGGCACGGCGTTGAACATCAGCACCACCGGAAAGAAGATGTCCTGCAGCGTCTTGTTGTGCACGAAGACCGTCGCAACGGCGATGGCCGCGAGGTTGCCCAGCACGAAGCCGCCGGCCGCCTCGAAGGCCGTGGGCAGCAGGTTGTCGAGCAGCACGTCGCGCTTGGCGTACAGCGTTTCCAGCACGGCCCACGGCGTGGGCGCAATGAAGGGCTTGACGCCGAACGCGACGATCACCAGCCACCACAGGGCGATGAGCCCGACGATGCCCAGCGCCGGCAGGATGCGGCGGCGCCAGATGCGCTTCTGCCGCGCGGCGGCCCAGGCCAGGTATTCGGGATCGGCCGAGGGCGGCGCGCCGATGGCGCCCGGCGCCCCGGGCACGGTCGTATCGATGGAACGGGTATTCATGGCTTCGGCCTCAGCAGGTTTCCAGCACGCGCCGCAGGTGGCTCGTGAGTCGGACGAACTCGGGGGTCTCTCGCATTTCGAGCGTGCGTTCGGCGGGCAGCTCCACCGGCACGATCTCGCGCACGCGGCCGGGGTTGGCGGCCAGCATCAGCACGCGCTGGCCGAGAAAGGCCGCCTCGTGGATGCTGTGGGTGACGAAGAGGATGGTCACGCCGGTCTCGCGCCACACGCGCAGGATCTCTTCGTTGAGCCTGTCGCGCGTGATCTCGTCGAGCGCGCCGAAGGGCTCGTCCATCAGCAGGATCTTGGGGTCGCTGGCCAGTGCGCGCGCAATCGACACGCGCTGGCGCTGGCCGCCCGACATCTCGTGCGGAAAGGCGTTCAGGCGGTCCTTCAGGCCCACCAGCTCGAGCAGCTCCCGCGGCGAGCGGCGGCCCTTGCGGCTTGCGCCGCCGCCCACCTGCAGCGGCAGTTCCACGTTCTGCAGTGCGGTGCGCCAGGGCAGCAGCGCCGCGTCCTGGAACACGAAGCCGATGTCGCGGTTCTTGCGCGCGGCCTGCGGCGTGGAAGACAGCACCTCGATGCGGCCCTTGCTCGGCTGCAGCAGGTCAGCCACCACGCGCAGGAAGGTCGACTTGCCGCAGCCCGAGGGGCCCAGCAGCGTGAGGAACTCGCCCTGCGCCACGTCGAGGTCCAGGCTCTTGATGGCGGTGACGTCGCGGCGCTCGGTGAAGAAGCGCACGCCGATGTCGCGGCAGGCGATGGCGGGCGGTGTACTGAGAACGGCGGCCATGGCGCGTCAGCCCTTCATGGCGCGCGCGGCGGCGGTGGCCTTGAGCGCGTCGAGCGAGATCACGTCTTCCACCTTCGGCGTGCGCGCGGTGAACTGGCCCAGCTCCGCGTAGGTGTTGATCTGCTCCTGCCACACGGCCGGGTCCATCGCGCCCCAGCCCTGCGTCTGCGCGAGGCCGCCGAAGGCGTATTCGAGCATCGCGTCGACCGCCACGCGCTCGTCCTCGCGCTTGAGGTTCGGGTACTCCTTCACCAGCATGTCGACCGACGCATCGCGGTTGGCGCGCACGTAATGCCAGCCCTTGGCGGTGGCGCGCAGGAAGGCCTCGATGACCTTGGGCTGCGTCTCCAGCGTCTTGGTCGATGCGTAGTAAGGCAGCGCATAGAGGCGCACGCCCGCGTCCCACTGCGTGAGCGAGGCGATGTCGGGGCCCAGCACCTTGATGGCGGTGGTGTTGGTGAGCCAGCCCGTCACCACGTCGACCTGGCCGGTGAGCAGCGGCGACATGTCGGCGCCGATGGAGACCACCTTGACGTCTTTCTCGGCGATCTTGTTCTTGGCCAGCAGCGCGCGCAGAAGAATGGCCGCCGTCGAAGGAATGCCCACGCGCTTGCCGATCAGGTCGGCCGGCTTGCGCACCGGGTTCCTGGCGAGCGAGAAGTAGGTGTAGGGGTGCTTCTGCGCGCCCACCGCGAAGCACTTGATCGGCAGTCCCTGCGACACCGCCAGCATGATCGACGGGCTCGACGACACCTGCCCCACCTCGTAGCGGCCCGAGGCGATGATGGCCACGCCGTCGATGTTCGGGCCGCCGGGCTGGATCGCGAAGTCGATGCCTTCCTGCTCGTAGAAGCCCATGCGCTTGGCGACCACTTCGCCGATCTGGTTGCCGCCGACGATCCAGCCCAGCTGCATGTTGATGCGCGCCTTGCCCTGCGCGAAGGCGTCGACCGAGAGCAGTCCGCCGGCGGAGAGCCCGCCCGCGATGAGCGACGTCTTGAGAAGGCTGCGGCGACCCGGGTCGCGGAGGTTGGCCATGTCGGATTCCTTTTCTTCGATGCGATGAGGTGAAGTCGTTCGGCTCTTGTGTGCCGCCTTGCGATGCGGACGAAGGCATGTGAGGCAGCGAGGCGAATGCTAGGAGTGCGGTGCGCGCGCACCAAGCACCGTTTTTCGCAACGGGCGAACTAAAAAATAGTTCCCCTCGCGCGCGCCCAGCGACATTGCGGTGCATGCGGCACGAGCGCATGCACCAGCTTCGGGAAAACCATGAGCACGCGACAAGTCCTGCCGCCCCGCGCACATTCGGCTCACACAGATTGCCAATGCTTGCAGGCGCACACAGGCACGTGTACTCATTCACGAATCCGCGGCGTATCTCGCAACGGGCACCAGGGAAACCCCGAGCGCTTTCATACTCCGCAAAAACCAATGGCCGATTACGACTGAAGCGGCCGCGATATCAGGGAGGAACCACCATGTCCATCTTCGATAGCCCGGCTTTGCCATGACGCGCCGGGTCACCATTCAAACGCCGTTGGGAGAGGCGCTTCAGTTTCACCGGCTGGCGGGGCGCGAGGCATTGAGCCGGCTCTACGACTTCGAAGTCGACCTGCTCGGCAACAGCAACGGCATCGACGCGAAGATGCTGCTCGGAAAGCCCGCCACCGTGGCAGTGCAGACCGAGAGCGGCGGCGCGCGCTACCTGGGCGGCATCACCGCGTTCTTCGGGCTGACCGAAGTGGACGCCCGCCAGAGCTTCTACCGCATGAGGCTGCGCCCGTGGCTGTGGCTCGCAACGCTTCGAAGCGACTTCCGCATCTTCCAGGGCAAGACGGTTCCCCACATCCTCGCCGAAGTGCTCGGCCGCTATGAATATCCGGTGGAGCAAAGGCTCAGCCGCGAATACCGGGTGCGGGACTACTGCGTTCAGTACCACGAGAGCGATTTCTCGTATGTCTCTCGCCTGTGCGAACTGGAAGGCATCTGCTACTACTTCAGGCACGAGGCGCAGCGCCACGTTCTGGTGCTCGCCGACGACATCGCAGCCTCGCACGACCCGCTGCCGGGCGGCGAGACGGTGCGCTTCCATCCATCGGAGAAGGCGGGCATGACCGGCGGCAACCGCGCCAACCCGGGCGAGCGCATCTTCGAATGGAAGCCCGGTGAAGAAGTGCGCTCCGGCCTTCACTTCACCGACGACTACGACTTTCTCAAGCCCGCGGCCGATCTCTCGAGCCAGCGACAGGCGCCAGCCGGGCACACGCACGACGACTTCGAATGCTACGAATGGCCCGGCGGCTACACGCAGCACGACGACGGCGAGATCCACACGCGCATTCGCACCGAAGAGCAGCTGAGCGAACGCTGCGTTGCAAGCGGGCGCTCGAACAGGCGCGAACTGGCGCCGGGCCATGTCTTCGAACTCGCCAATCACCCGAGGGACGACCAGAACCGCAAGTACCTGCTGACCAGCGTCGAATACGAACTGCAGGAAAACATCCAGGCCAGCGAAGGTGCCGGTGCCGGCGAAGGTTCCGTCCAACGCTTTGCCTTCGAAGCGCAACCTGCCGACCACGCATGGCGGCCCCGGCGCGTCACGCCGAGGCCTCGCACGCGCGGGCCGCAAACGGCCATCGTGGTCGGCCCGAAGAACGAAGAGACGTGGACCGATCGCCATGGCCGCGTCAAGGTGCAGTTCCACTGGGATCGCCTTGGCGCGCGCAACGAGAACTCCAGCTGCTGGGTGCGCGTGTCCATGTCCTGGGCGGGCGACACCTTCGGCACGGCGGCGTTGCCCCGCGTCGGGCATGAGGTCGTCGTCGATTTCCTGAACGGCGACCCCGACTGCCCCATCGTCACCGGGCGCGTGTTCAACGCCACGAACATGCCTGCATGGCGCCTGCCCGACCAAGCGAACCTGTCAGGCATCCGCAGCCGCGAACTGCGTGCCGACGACGGCTCCGGCCGTGCAGGCGGCGCGCGCGGCAACCACCTGGCACTGGACGACCACCCCGGCAAGATCCAGGCGCAACTCAAGAGCGATCACCTCTGCAGCAGCCTGAGCCTTGGCCATATCGGGCGCATCGACGGCACGGAAGGCCGCGCGGACGACCGGGGCGAAGGCGCGGAACTGCGCACGGACGGCCATGCGTCGGTTCGCGCCGCCAAAGGACTGCTGCTCACCACCGAGGCGCGCCCCGATGCGCAAGCGCATATCACCGACCTCGGGGAGACCGTCGCCCGCCTGACGGCGGCGCGCGACCTGCACGAACGCCAGAGCCGGACCGCGCAGGAGGCCAAGGCGCACGAAGCGGGCGACCAGGACGCGGTCACGCAAGCTCTCAAGGAACAAAACGACGCCATCAAGGGCGGCTCGGAACACGGCACGTTTCCCGAGCTCCGCGAGCCGCACCTCGTGCTCGCCAGCGCGGCCGGCATCCAGAGCACCGCGGCCGGCGCCACCCACATCGCCAGCATCACGCACAACGCACTGAGCAGCGGCGGCCACACCAGCATCAGCGCGGGCAGGAGCTTCCTGGTCAGCGTCAGGGAAGCCGCGCGACTCTTCGCCTACAAGGCCATCCGCCTGACTGCCGCCACCGCCGGCATCGACATCGTCGCCCTGCAGAACAGCATCAACCTGCTGGCCAGGCTCGACATCAAGCAGGAGGCCGACCGGATCAGCATCACCGCCCGGGAAGAGATCGTGGTCAGCGGCGGCGGCAGCTTCACCAAGTGGAACCGCGCCGGCATCGTGCATGGCACCCAAGGCCTCTGGCGTGAGCATGCGCGCACCCACAGCTACGCCGGCCCGATGGACATGGCCAAGCTCCAGCGCATGGAAGGCGTGAGCCACGACGACAAGTACAGCGTGCGCTTCGCGCCGCTGGGCAGCGACGAAGTGTTCGGGCACATGGCCATGACCGGCCTGCCCTACCGGATCGTCGACGAGAAGCAGCAGACCAGGGCCGAAGGCGTCATCCCCGAGGACGGCCGGCTGCCCCGGATCGAATTCGACACGCCCGACGAGGCCGTGCTGATCGTGGGCGAGGAGGCCTGGGACTGGAGCGAGGTTCCGACGACCAGCACGCGTGACGCCGACTCCGACGCAGCCGGGCCCGAGGAGAGCGACGGTCTGGACGACGACCCGCCGGATCTCGAAGGCTGGAAGTACGCACAGCCTGGGGGGAGCACGGGGCCCGACCACTTTCTCTCCGAGTCCTCCGTGCAGGCTTACCTGAACGGACCGGGCTGAAAAGTCAACGACCATGCCCAAGCTGATATCCGCCACCTACCACCCCAACATCGAAGTCGCCGAGTTCATCTGCGAAGACGGCCGGCACCTGCTGCGCTCGGGCGGAACGCTGCCATGGCGCATCAACAACCCCGGGGACCTGACAGCCCGGATGGTGAACGGCCTGCCTGCTCCGAAAAAAGCGCGGGGCTACGTCGGGTTCGCCACCACCCGATCGGGCAGGACATTCCTGATATTCCCCGACGAAGACGCGGGTCGAGCCGAGCTGAAGGCGAACCTGAAGCGCATGCACGGCGAACGGACCATTCCGGAGGCCATTCCCGCCTACGCACCCAAGCACGAGAACAACACCGGGAAATACATCGACGACCTGCTCAGGACGAGCGGCATCCCGGCCATCAGGAAGATCAACGAATGCACCGGCGCCGAGATTGAAAAGATCGTCGACAGCATCGCGACGATCGAAGGCTTTCACGCACGGCCGGAAACCCGCAAGGAGACATGGGTGGCCGTGAGCAGGATCAACGCGACGGATGGCAGCCAGCCCCTGCCTGATGCGGAAATCATTCTGCAGAGGGAAAACGGCGAGGAGAGGTTGAAGTCGGATGCCACCGGGCGGTTTCCTCCGGTGATTCATCCGGCGGACAGATCGACCGTGGCCGTCAAGGTGATCGGTCCCAAAGCCAAGGAGCCGGTGCAGATTGGATCTGTCGGCGGCGAGACGGGCAAGGATTTCAACCTGCTGGCGAAGTTCAGGAAATGGAAGGGCGTTGCGGGATCGGAAAAGATCAATAGCTCGACGATGGCAAATGAAAAATCGATCCGGTACGTGGTCCAGCCCGGAGACAATCTTTCCAAGATTGCGAAGCTCTACCGCACCAGTACTGCCGCCATCAAAGCCAACAACAATTTAGACAACGACAGAATTTACCCGGGTGAAGTATTGTTGATCAGCGGGATCAGCAAGAAAAGTCCATCAGCAACAGCGCCCTCGGCTACCAAAAAATCGTTGTCTACAGCCCCGGCCCTCTCGGCGAAAAATTCCAGAGCATTAAATTCCCCGCCGCCAGCACCATTGCTCGGCCAGGGTGTTTCGGATTCGGTACGCTCCAAAGAAGGAGTCGGAAAGATTTTGGCATTGATCCATCCAATACCGGGCCGGGCACCATGGATGGCCATAGCGATTGCAGAAGCCAAGCTCAGATATGGACAGCGAGAGGAAGTGATTGAAAAGGAGATCGACTACCACGTTGAAATCGGAGATGGATCCAGATCTCTCTCGAACATGGCGTGGTGCGCCGCCTTTGCCAACTGGTGCCTGTCGAAATCCGGCTATCCGGTAACTAACACCGGCTTTCGAGACCGCCGAGCCACTCTAGGCCGTGCTCACGGCTTCTACGAAATGGACGAAAAAGAAAAAATAAGGAACCCCTTGTTCGCGGAATTGGATAAGCCAATATACGGAGCCATTGCGGTTGCTACATACAGAGGCGGGCACGGATACCACGTAGGCTTCGCGTATGGCAAGGAGGGGCCGGGAAACCTCATCCTGCTCGGAGGGAATCAGGACGACAAGATCAAGTTTTCCCCATTCAACATGTCGCTGCTACAAACTCTAGAAACCTATGGAAAGGATGGGAGAAAAATTAAAAAGACAATCAAGCATTCCAAGTTTTTACGGTACTTCGTACCGGTTTCCTACTTCAGACAAGCTCAGAGAGATCTGGCGGAGCCCGGGCTGGATCAGCTAGATGTTGACGATTTGAATAAATTGATTGGCATACCTCCCCGCGAGAAGGGCAAAGTTCATAAAACCAAAACCAATTAAAGGCATGAATTCAAAATCCAAATCCAGCCACTGCGCTACGGCAGCATGGCTCATCTCGATCATTTTGTTCTTCCCCGTGAATTCTTTCGCGGGGAGCAGAAGCGATCACTTCGCAGCATGGATCAACCTTGAAACAACCGCGAATGGAAAAGCCGTTTCAAAAATAATTGATAGTTTCGCCAACAGCAATCGAATCGATTCGACCTGCAACATAGAATGGGAAAACAACGACTCTCTCCTGTATCTGAACAGCCGCCAATTGAAGATTCCAGCAGAATTGACAAGAAGGGTTTTCATCGAAAGAGACAACTCATCATTCAAGGAATTAAGCCTTATATTGAGGTCTTTCAGAGACCCGGATGCCAATGTTCGCGACGGGCTGGATGGCCTGTTTTTCTATGATGAAGAAAATTCATTGCGCATGATGAGCTTCACCACGGGTCAACGAAAGATAAAAGTTTATCCTTCCATATTGAAGGCAAGCACCGACCCCAGAAAGATTGAACGCGCTTTTTGCACTCTTCTTCCCCCGATTGTTCGAGCTCCGTAGTTTTCAACTGCGGAGATAGTCTCTTGGATTCGAAGTCCGATCTCCACGCCGACCGCGCATGACAGCCCCCTCCTCCCCGTCCGAATCCGAACGCATCTTCGAAGTCCAACTCTCCGTCCTCCTGCGCAGCTTCCCGTTCGCGCTGGCCGGCTCTGTCATCTCGGCCTGCGTGGTGGCGTACGTGATGCTGGCGGTCGTGCCGCGCACGCAGGTGGCCGCATGGATCTCGGCGACGCTGCTTGTCGCGGCCTTCCGGTTCGGCGCGATGCTGTACTACGCGCGGACACGCAGCCGCCCTGGGGCGGGCGAGCGATGGCTGCGGCAGATGGTGTTCGGCAACATCGCCTCGGGGATCCTGTGGGGGTTGCCGTTCGCCTACTGGACCTTCTTCGTCCCACTGGAGTACCAACTCTTTTTTCTCGTGATACTGCTCGGCCTGGGCACCGGCGCCACTTATTCGAACTACATGGTGCTGCCCGCCGTGTATGCGTTCGTCGTGCCGACTTTTGCGCCGACCTTCATCGCGCTCGCGGCCCAGCCTTCGGCGGTGAACCTGGCGCTGGTTTCAAGCGGCGCGGCCTACCTGGTGGCTACTGTTGCCTTCATCCATCGCATGAACCGCACGCATTTGAACGCGCTGCGGCTGGGCTATGAGAACCTGGCGCTGCTGCAGCAAGTGCGCCTTGAAAAGGAAGCCGCCGAACGCAGCGACCTGGAGAAGTCGCGCTTTCTCGCGGCGGCGAGCCACGACCTGCGGCAGCCGGTTCACGCGATGAGCCTTTTCCTCGGCCTGCTGGCAAACGAGCGGCTGTCGCCGCATGGCCGCTACCTGCTGGACAACATCACCAAGGCCAGTGCCGCGATGGGGCATCTGTTCGATGCCCTGCTCAATATCTCGCGGCTGGATGCGGGCGTGATCCATCCGCGCATCCGGGGTTTTGCGCTCGACCGGTTGCTCGACCAGATCCGTACCGAATACACGCCGCAGGCCCGGCAGAAGGGACTGGTGCTGAAAGTGCGGCCCTGCGCCGCCTTCGTGCGCTCGGACCCGATGCTGCTGGAGCGCATCCTGCGCAACCTGGTGAGCAACGCCATAGCGCACACACCACACGGGCGCGTGCTGATCGGCTGCCGCAGGCGCGGCGGGGACGCGGTGCGCATCGAGGTCTGGGACACCGGCCCGGGCATTCCGCAGCACGAGCATGAACGCATCTTCTGGGAGTTCCATCAGTTGCGAAATCCCGAGCGCGACCGCGGCAAGGGGCTGGGCCTGGGCCTCGCCATCGTGCGGCGCACCGCCGCGCTGCTGGGGCACTCGCTGTCGCTGCACTCGGCCGAGGGCCGCGGCACGGTCTTCATGCTGAGCGTCGATGCGCAGCAACAGGCATCGGCGCCGGACATCACTGGTGCCGAGGGCGGCGTGACAGCCGCGACGCAAGCGCGCGCACCCGTTGCCGCCACGCAAGCGCACGCGAAGCCGGCCACAGGGCAACTGATCCTGGTGATCGACGACGACGCGCAGAACCGCGAAGGGCTGAGGCTGCTGCTCGAAAGCTGGGGGCATCGCGTGATCGCGGCCGCCGGGCCGGACGAACTTGTCGAGCAGATAGCCGAGGTACCCGGCAAGCCCGGGCTGATCGTGAGCGACTATCGCCTGCGCGATCACGAGACCGGGATCGAGGCCATCGACCGCTTGCACGAGGAATACAACGACTCTGCGATTCCCGCATTGCTGGTGAGCGGCGACACCGATCCTGCGCGCCTCATCGAGGCGGCCGCGCGTTCCATTCCGATCCTGCACAAGCCGGTGGAAGTGGATGCGCTGCGCGAGTGGGTCGACAGGCTGCTGCTCGCGGCCGACGGGAACGCTCGGCCTCGAGAGGCAGAGCCGGGTTGATGCTGTTCCTGCTCACGAAGATCTCGATGCACTTGGCGGGCGCGCCACGGCGCCGCGCCGCCGGCGAACGCCCGGGCTGGCGTGGAGCCAGCGCGAGCGAGGCGCACGGCCTGGGGATTCATCGGGTCGGGCATCTTCCTCAGCATCGGCCTGTGGCCGTATCCGCCGCACGGCCAGTGCGCGCGTCCGCGAAGGCGCGCCGGTCTGTCGCTGGCGCTGCGGCACTTGGTGCCGCTCGAAGCGCAGTTCCTTCTGCTTCAGGTAGTGCATGAGCACATGCGAGACCATGTTGAGGCCGAAGGTGCCGAAGGCGGCCGGGAAGATATAGAGCGCGATCGACAGCGCCGACGAGAACACCAGGTCGTCGGCCAGCGACGGCGTGGCCCGGGCCATGGTGGCCAGAGCGCGCAGCAGGAAGATGTCCACGCCCGCCAGCATGATCAGCAGAAGGCCGAAGCCCAGCACGGTGACCTTCGAGAACTCGCGCCTCACGAAGAGCATGATGAAGATGGCGGTGGGCAGCACCAGCGAGCAGAGCACCAGGCCCCAGAAGCGCATCTCCGTGAATACCGTTGCGTCCGAATGCATGAGGCCAAATTGAGCCACGTGCGAAGCGGCACAAGTTGTCTGCCGGGTGAACCGCGGGTAAAGGCGGCCGGCGGAAAGGGGCGCCGCGCTGCCTAGCGAGGCTTGCCCAGCATGCCGGCGCGGCGCGCCACGATCGTGGCCTGCGTGCGGTTGGACACGCCGAGCGCCGCAAAGATTGCGGAGATGTGGGCCTTGACGGTCTTCTCGGAGGTCTCCAGCCGCTCTGCGATCTGCGCATTGCGCAGGCCCTCGCACAGCAGGTGCAGCACCTCGGTCTGCCGCGCGGTCAATTGGCTCAGGCTGTCGGTCGGCATCGACAGCACCGGCAGCGGCGAAGCGCCCTGTGGCGACACATGCACCACGTTGTCCTCACCGCCGACCACACGGCGCAGCGCATCCAGCAACTGCCGGCTGTCGGCGGACTTGTGGACGAAGCCTTGCGCGCCGGCCTCGAGCGCGGTCTCCACGTCATGCGGATCTTCGGAGGCCGACAGCACCAGGATGCGCAGCCCGCCCCTGCGCCGGTGCAGTTGCTGCACCAGCGCGGCACCGCCAAGGTCGGGCAGGTAGTAGTCGGTCATGACGGCATCGAGCACGGGCAGCGCAGACAACGCCTGCAACGCTTCGCTGCCGGTGCTGGCGGTTTCGATGGTCATCGACGGCTGCGCCTCCCGCAGCGCGAGGCGCAGGCCCTCGCGGAACATGGCGTGGTCGTCGATCAGCAGAATCGTGGAGGGCATCCGCCGATTCTGGCCGCAAGCCGATAGCAGCTCCGGCTCATCCCTGCGCGCGGTCACTTCCCGCCCGCGGGTGCGCCTTCGATGTCCGCCGCGAACTTCTGCAGCAGCCGCACCAGGTCCTCGAAATCCTGTGGCTCCCACTTGTCGAAGATGCCGCGCGCAAGCCGTTCGCGCGCCGCATCGACGGCATCGGTCATCGCCTTGCCTTTAGGCGTCACGACCGCCTCGCGCACGCGCCGGTCGTGCGCGCCGCCCTGGCGCTCGACCAGACCCAGGCTCTCCAGCTTCGCGACCTGCCGGCTGACCGTCGTGTGGTCGCGCCCGGCACGGTCGGCGAGTTCGACCACGCCGATGGGCCCGACCCGTTCGATGCCCACCAGCAGCGGGAACAACGCGCGGTCGAGAGAAATGCCCGCTTCGCGCACCATCGCCTCGTCTCGCTGCGGACGGTTCATGACGCTCACCACGGTGAGCAACGCACCGTGCAACGCGCGCAGCTGCGCGGAGATATGTGCATCTTGCACATTTATTTTCTTTGGCATAGCATCCGCTCCTAATAGGTGCATATTACACACATCGGAGCTTGCCATGACCCAGGACTTTTCCACGGACGTGCTCATTTGCGGCGCCGGCGCAGCCGGCCTCACGCTCGCCATCGACCTCGCGCGGCGGGGTGTTTCCTTCCGACTCATCGAGAAGATGGACGCGCCTTTCCAGGGCTCGCGCGGCAAGGGAATCCAGCCGCGAACGCAGGAAGTCTTCGAGGACATGGGCATCCTCGACCGGGTCGTCGCAGCCGGCGGCCTGTATCCGCCCTCGCGGGAATACCACCCCGACGGTAGCCATGTCGATTCGCCGGTGATGACGCACACGCCACCGACGCCAGCGGAGCCCTACGGCATTCCTTTGATGGTGCCGCAGTTCCTCACCGAAGGCGTGCTGCGCGAGCGGCTGGCCGAGCTCGGACACCGACCGGCATTCGGCTGCGAGCTTGTGGCGTTCGAGCAGAACGAAAGCGGCGTGACCGCGCGGCTGGCCAGTGCGGCAGGCGAAGAGACGCTTCGCGTGCGCTTTCTCGTCGGCGCCGACGGTGGCCGCAGCTTCGTGCGGCATGCGCTGGACATCGGCTTTCCTGGCAAGACGCTGGGCGTGCGCGCGGTGGTGGCCGATGTCGTGCTGTCCGGCCTGGAGCGCGAAGCCTGGCACCGTTTCAACGAGGGCTCGATGGATGCGCAGATGTCCCTCTGCCCACTCGCCGGAACGCAGCTGTTCCAGCTGCAGGCGCCGATACCGCTGGAAGGCGACATCGATCTTTCTGCGCAGGGCCTCTCTGCCATGGTTGCCGCGCGCACCGGCCGCAACGACATCCGGATCCACTCGGTCTCGTGGGCCTCGGCCTTTCAGATGAACGCTCGCCTGGCCGACCGCTACCGGGCAGGCAACGTGCTGCTGGTCGGCGACGCCGCGCACGTCCATCCGCCAACGGGCGGCCAGGGACTGAACACCAGCGTGCAGGACGCCTGCAACCTCGGCTGGAAACTGGCGGCCGTTGCAGCTGGCGCTCCCAAGACCTTGCTCGACAGCTACGAGGAAGAGCGTCGCCCGGTTGCGGCGGAAGTGCTCGGGCTCTCCACGAAGCTGCTCGTCGATGCGAAGCGCGGCGACATGCGGCGCGGACGCGAGGTGCATCAGCTCGACCTGGGCTACCCCGGGTCGTCGCTCGCGATGGAGCAGCCGGAACGCGCCGGCAGCCGTCTGTGCGCGGGCGATCGCGCGCCCGATGCGCCGGTGCGCGGCGCCGCCGGACAACCGACGCGCCTGTTCCAGTTGTTCAAGGGTGCGCACTGGACCCTGCTGGGCTGGGAGACCGATCGCCGCGGCATCGCGCCACGGTCGGGCCTGCACATTCATACCTTCGGCGACGGGGGCGAGTTGCACGACGACGGCGGCCACTTCCGCGAAGCCTACGAACCCATGCCCGGCGATTGGGTGCTGGTGCGCCCCGACGGCTATGTCGGCGCCATCGTGGCCTCGGCCCGCATCGAGGCACTGGAGGCCTATCTGCAGACCGTTGGCCTGGGCCTGCCGCACTGAGGGAAAACGCCAAGCCCCGCCCCCGCGTTCATTCCTACAGTCGCATTCGTCCGCTCCACAGAGCGAGCGCAGGCGGCAAATAACAAAAGGAAGAGACACGCCATGGAATTCGACTACGTGATCGTGGGCGGCGGGTCCGGCGGCGCCACGCTGGCCGCGCGGCTCAGCGAAGACCCCGCCGTACAGGTCTGCCTGATCGAGGCCGGCGGCGACGGCCGCGGCGTGCTGGTGCGGGCACCGGCCGGCGCGGCGGCCATGCTGTCGGGGCGCCCGCGCATCAACAACTACGCCTACCAGACCGTGCCGCAGCCGGGCCTGAACGGACGCCGCGGCTACCAGCCGCGCGGGCGCTGCCTCGGCGGCTCGAGCGCCATCAACGCCATGCTCTACGTGCGCGGCCATCCCGGCGACTACGACGACTGGGAGCGCGCCGGCTGCGCGGGCTGGTCGTTCGACGACGTGCTGCCGTGGTTCAAGCATGCGGAGGGCAACCAGCGCGGCGAG
The DNA here is from genome assembly GCF_037482385.2 of Variovorax sp. AB1(2024). Lineage (NCBI taxonomy): Bacteria > Pseudomonadati > Pseudomonadota > Betaproteobacteria > Burkholderiales > Comamonadaceae > Variovorax > Variovorax sp. AB1(2024). The sequence continues at coordinate 4,697,884 of NZ_JBBHKP020000001.1, forward strand.
AGCGCCATGCACGGCGCGCACGGCCCGCTGCAGGTGGCGGACCAGCAGTCGCCGCGCGAGATCACGGAGGCTTTCGTGCGCGCCGCCATGGAGTGCGGCATTCCACGCAACGACGACTTCAACGGCAGCGTGCAGGAAGGCGCCGGGCTCTACCAGGTCACGCAGTTCCATGGCGGCGACAGGAACGGCGAGCGCTGCTCGGCCGCTGCGGCCTACCTGCATCCGGTGATGAGCACGCGGCCCAACCTCACGGTACTGACCGGCACGCAGGCGCAGCGCGTGCTGCTCGACGGCCGGCGCGCCACCGGCGTCGAAGTGCGCCGGGGCGGCAACATCGACACGCTCTCGGCGCGGCGCGAGGTGGTGCTGTGCGGCGGCGCGTTCAACTCGCCGCAGCTGCTGATGCTCTCGGGCATCGGCGACCCGCAGGAACTGCAGCGCCACGGCATCGCGGTGCGGCATGCGCTGCCGGGCGTGGGCCGCAATCTGCAGGACCATGTCGATTTCATCCTGTCCTATCGCACGAAGGCCAAGGGCCTGCCCGGACTGGGGCCCGCGGGGCTCTTCAATTTCGTGAAGGCCATTCCGCAGTGGCGGCGCACGGGCAAGGGCCTGATCTCGACGCCCTTTGCCGAGGGCGGCGCTTTCATCAAGTCATCGCCCGAGTTGCGCCGGCCCGACCTGCAACTGCATTTCGTGATCAGCCTGGTGGACGACCATGCGCGCAAGCTGCATGGAGGTTTCGGCTTCTCGTGCCACGCATGCGTGCTGCGGCCCAACGGGCGTGGCGACGTGCGGTTGCACGACGCCGACCCGGCATCCGCACCTCGCATCGACCCGCGCTTCCTGTCCGACGCGCAGGACGTGGCGCTGCTGCTGCAGGGCGTGAAGAAGATGCGCGAAATACTGCGCGCCCCTGCCCTCGCGCCCTACCGGCACAGCGAGCTCTACACCGCGAACGTGCAGACCGACGAAGAGCTGGAGCGGCACATCCGCGCGCGCGCCGACACCATCTATCACCCGGTGGGCACCTGCAAGATGGGCACCGACGCCATGGCCGTGGTCGACGCGAAGCTGCGCGTGCACGGCATCGCGAACCTGCGCGTGGTCGACGCCTCGGTGATGCCGACGCTGATAGGCGGGAACACGAACGCGCCGACGATCATGATTGCCGAGCGTGCGGCTGACTGGATGCGGGGGCCGATCACTTTTGACCGTGCTGTGCAGGATGCTCGGTCTCTTGTTGCTTGATGCTTGTGCGTTGTTCGGGGGTGCGTGCACAGGCCACCGGGTACTCCCCTCCGCGAATGTCCCCCGGGCTTCGCCCTCCTCCTTTATTTCGCTGCGGGGAGCACCCGGCGCCCTGTGCACGATGGACGCGGCTCTGGTGCCTGCCGATCAACCAGTGCTCTGAACGCTCACGCCGATGGGGTGCCTTGCGCAGCGAAATAAAGGGGGAGGCCGCAGGCCGGAGGACATTCGCGGAGCAAGGTACCCCGTCGGCGTGAGCGCGCCCAGAACAAACACAACCACGCAGCTAAGCGTGAGAAGACCCGCGCACCACCAACTCCCCAGGCAACAACAACTGACGAGGCGGCTCCTCCAGCCCCCGCAGCCGCTCGATGAGGCAGGTAGCCGCCGTGCGGCCGATGGCGTCGGTGGGCTGGGCCACAGTGCTCAGGCCGGGACCGATGAGCGAGGCCCATTCGGGATCGTCGAAGCCGACGAAGCCCAGGTCGCTGCCGAACTGCCACCCCAGCCGTGCCATCGCCTGCGCCACGCGCAGCGTGACCACCGCATTGCCCGCGACCACCGCCGCGCGGCGGCCGCGCCTGGCGCGCTGGCGCAAGGCGCGCAGGGCCTCGTCGAGCGCGTCGCTCTCGCCCTCGACGCATTCGAAAATCTCGCCCGCCACGCGCGGCTCGTGCGCCGCCACGCATGCGCCGAATGCGGCCGTCCGCTCGCGCCGCGAACTCACGCCCTTCTGCGGCTCGGTGACGTACAGCAGCTCGCGATACCCGCCCTCGACCAGATGGCCGCAGGTGGCCGTCATCGCGGCATGGTTGTCGAGAGAGACGAAGTCGGTGTGCATGCCGGTGTGGCGGCGGTCCACCAGCACGGCGGGCTTGCCGTGCAGCGTGACCGCGTCGACCACGTTGCTGCCGCGCCCCAGCGTGTTGAGGATGAAGCCGTCGACCTGGTAGCCCGCGAGCGCATCGATGGCTTCGCGCTCGCGTTCGCTCTCGTTGCCGAGGTTGAACAGCATCACCAGGTAGCCGGCGTCCTGGCAGGCCTTCTCGGCGCCGCGCAGCACCGCAACGGAATACGGATTGGTGATGTCGGCCACGATCAGGCCGATGAGCCGCGAGCGGCCATGGCTCAGCGCCTGCGCCATCGGGCTCGGCGAATAGGCCAGCTTGGCGATGGCCACTTCGACGCGCGCGGCGATGTCGGGGCTCAGCAGCCGCTCGCGGTGGTTGAGGAAGCGCGAGACGGTGGCCTTGGAGACACCGGCCGCCTCGGCGACGTCGGCGATGGTGGCGCGGCCGGTGGGCTTCATGGTCTTGCTCCTGCCCTCCCCCAGCGGGGAAGGGAGAAAAGCCTGGCACCGGTCATGCGCTCGCCGTGTCGTACGGCGCCGTCGGCTTCTCGCCGGCCAGCACCTGCAGCAGATTGGTCGTCGCCAGCTCGGCCATGGCGTGGCGCGTCTCGTGCGTGGCCGAGCCGATGTGCGGCAGCGGCGTCACGCGCGGATGCGTGCGCAGCGGCGAATCGGCCGGCAGCGGCTCTTTCGCGAACACGTCGAGGCCGGCGGCGCGCAGCGTGCCGTGGTCGAGTGCGTTCAGCAGCGCGTCTTCGTTCACCGTGGCGCCGCGGCCGCCGTTGATGAAGGCGGCGCCCGGCTTCATGCGCGCGAAGAAGGCGGCGTCGATCATGCCGCGCGTGGCATCGGTCAGCGGCAGCATCGCGAGCACGATGTCGGCGCGCGCGAGCAGGTCGTCCAGCGGCGTGTGCGTGGCGCGGCCTTGCAACTCGGGCGCCTGCGCGGCCAGGTCGACAGGGCGGCGTGCGTGGTACAGCACCGGCATGCCGAAGCCCAGTGCGGCGCGGCGCGCCACGGCCTGCCCGATGCGGCCGAAGCCGAGGATGCCCAGCGTCTTGCCGTGCACGTCGGTGCCGAAGAGTTCTTCGCCGATGTTCTTGGTCCAGCGGCCTTCGCGCACCAGGTTCGACAGTTCGACCACGCGGCGCTGCGTGGCCATGAGAATCGCGAACACCGTGTCGGCCACGGTCTCGGTCAGCACGTCGGGCGTGTGGCACAGCACGATGCCGCGCTTGTGCAGTTCGGCCAGCGGGTAGTTGTCGACGCCGACCGACACGCTCGAAATCACCTGCAGCTGCGGCGCCGCGTCGAGCAGCGCGGCATCGACCGGGTGGCTGGAGCCGATCAGCCCGTTCGCGGTGCGCAGCGCGGCGGCAAAGGCTTCGGGCTCCTTGCGCGGATCTGCCACGGTGACATGGTGCGCGGCCCGCAGGCGCGCGAGCTGGTCTTCAGGCAGCGGCCGGAAGACGAGGATGTTCTTTTGCTGCGTCATGGCGTTCAGAGCCCCGCTTCTTCGAGTTGCGCCCGCGTCGGCAGGCCTTCGGTGTCGCCCAGCACCTGCACGGCGCGCGCGCCGATCCAGGCGCCGCGGCGCACCGCGTCAGGCACGCTGCGGCCTTCGAGCAGTGCGCTCACCACGCCGGCCGCGAAGCCGTCGCCCGCGCCCACGGTGTCGATAACTTCCTTCACCGGGAAGCCGTCGACGCGGCCGGTGCCGGCCACGTCGCTGTCGTAGTAGGCGCCCGCCGCGCCGAGCTTCACCACCACCAGCTTCGCGCCGCGCTCGCGGTAGAACCTGGCAACGTCCTCGGGCTTGTCGTGGCCCGTGAGCAGCAGGCCTTCTTCGATGCCGGGCAGCACCCAGTCGGCGCGCGAGGCCAGTTCGTTGACCCAGTGGCGCATGGTGTCGGTGGACGACCACAGCGTGGGGCGCAGGTTGGTGTCGAACGAGATGGTGCGGCCGGCGGCGCGCATCACGTCCATGCTCTTCAGCGCGGCCTGCAGGCTGGTGTCGGAGATGGCGGCGAACACACCGGTGGCGTGCAGGTGGCGCGCTGATCGCAGCCAGGCTTCGTCGACGTCGGCCGGGCCCATGTGGCTCGCGGCCGAGCCCTTGCGGTGGTATTCGATCGGCGGGTCGCTGCCGTCGGTGACGCGGCCCTTGAACTGGAAGCCGGTGCGCTGCGTGGCGTCGGTGATCACGTGCGAACAATCGATGCCTTCGGCGCGCATCGCGGCCAGCAGCGCACGGCCCATCGAGTCGGTGCCCAGCCGGCTGGCCCAGCCCACCTTCAGGCCCAGGCGCGAGAGGCCGATGGCCACGTTGGTCTCGGCACCGGCGGTGCGCTTGTGGAACGACTGGGCGTCCTCCAGCGGCCCCGGCCGGTCGGCCACCAGCAGCAGCATGGCTTCGCCGAAGAGAGCGACGTCGAAGGCGGTGGGTTCTGTCATGTCTGTTGTTCTAGCTCTGTGCGCGCGCGGCGCGGATGAAGTCGATCTGCGCGCGGGTGACGGCCGGCAGGTCGTCGCCCACGAGCGGGTATTCGATGGCATGCGGCACGTCGGCCGGCAGCGCGCGCAGCACGGCACGCCATGGCGCCACGGAATCGCCCAGCGGCACCGCCACCCACTTGTGCGGCATGCGCTGCGCGCCCTTGCAATGCACGTAGCGCACGCGGTGGCCGAGTGCCTGCGCGGCCTGCAGTGGGCATTCGCCGACCCAGTGCCAGTTGCCCATGTCGAAGGTCATGCCGAGCGAAACGCCGGCGCGGTCGGCCACGTCGAAGAAGGTCTGCAGCGCGGCCAGCGTGCCGGCGCGCACGGTCTGATCGTTCTCGATGACGAGTTCGATGCGCGTTTCCGCGAGCTCCACCTTCAGGCCCCAGAGCGAGCCGTGCGACGAAGCCTGGAAGTCGCCGATCGACATCTTCAGCCGCTTGGCGCCCACGCGCGTGGCGGCCGCGATGCCGCGCTTGAGCGCGGCGCTGTCGAGCCAGCCGCCCTGGGCCCACAGGCCCTCGGGGCTGGAGTAAACGGATGCCAGCCCGTTCAGCGCGGGCAGTTCCGCGTCGGCGTCGCGCAGCATCTCGCCGCGCACCTCCACCGAATCGGCACCGGCGGCCAATGCCAGTTGCGAGCACCAGAGCTGGCCGTGCCGGCCCACCTCGGCCGCGCCGAAGGACGACAGAGAAATCAGGACCTCGAAGGACATCAGTGGCCTTGGTGCGAACTCAGGATCTGGCCGAGGAACTGGCGCGTGCGCTCATCCTTCGGGTTGCCGAAGAACTCTTCGGGCGGCGCCTGCTCGATGATCCTGCCTTCGGCCATGAAGATCACGCGGTCGGCCACGCTGCGGGCGAAGCCCATTTCGTGGGTCACGCACAGCATGGTCATGCCGTCTTCGGCCAGGCCGATCATGGTGTCGAGCACCTCCTTGACCATCTCCGGGTCGAGCGCGGACGTGGGTTCGTCGAACAGCATGATCTTGGGCGTCATGCACAGCGCGCGCGCGATGGCCACGCGCTGCTGCTGGCCGCCGGAGAGCTGGCTCGGGTACTTGCCGGCCTGCTCGGGAATGCGCACCCGCGTGAGGTACTTCATGGCAATTTCCTCGGCCTGCGCCTTGGTCATGCCGCGCGAGCGCATCGGTGCGAGCGTGCAGTTCTCCAGGATGGTGAGGTGCGGGAACAGGTTGAACTGCTGGAACACCATGCCGACCTCGGCGCGCACCGCGTCGATGTTCTTGCCACCGGCCGTGAGGTCGATGCCATCGACCACGATGCGGCCCTTCTGCACCGTCTCCAGCCGGTTGATGCAGCGGATCAGCGTCGACTTGCCCGAGCCCGAGGGCCCGCAGATCACGATGCGCTCGCCCTGGCGCACCGACAGGTCGATGCCGGTCAACACCTGGAATTCACCGTACCACTTGTTGACCGCTTCCATGCGGATGATCGATTCCGTCGTCATGCCAGGATTTCCTTCAGCTCGGGTCTCAGTTCATTTTCGGCATATCGGCCTGCAGCCACTTTTGATACAGCTTGTTCAGCTCGCCGTTGGCGGTGTTCTTCTGCACGAACTCGTTCACCGCCTTGTGCAGCTCTTCCTGGCCGGGGCGCATCGCGATGCCCATCGACTGCTGCACCAGCGTGAACTTGTTCTCGAAGGTGTTGGCGGGCACGCGCTTGGCGATCTGCGCGGCCACGGTCACCGAGCAGCCGATGGCGTCGACCTGGCCGGAGATCAGCGCCTGCATGGCCGATGCGTCGTCGTCGAAGCGGCGGATCTCGGTGCCTTCCGGGGCGGCCTTGGTCACGGCCACGTCTTGCGTGGACGCACGGGCCACGCCCACGCGCAGGCCCTTCAGGTCGGCGGCGGCCTTGATCGGCGTCTTGCTCGCGCCGTACAGCACGATGGTGGCGGCCGCGTAGGGCTGCGAGAACTGCACCTGCTTCGCGCGCTCGGGCGTGATGGCCAGCGAAGCCACCAGCAGGTCGACCTTGTTGGTCAGCAGGAAGGGAATGCGGTTCGGGCCCGTGACCGGCACGATGTTGGCCTTCACGCCCCAGTCCTTGGCCAGCAGCTTGGCCACGTCGGCGTCGTAGCCGTCGGGCTGGTTCTTGGCGTCGGTGGTGCCGTAGGGCGGAAAGTCGACCAGCATGCCGATGGTGATCTCGCCCTTCTTCTTGATGTCGGCCACGCTCTGCGCGGAAGCGAAGGGAGCGAACACGGTCAGGGCGGCGCCGAGGCCGAGGGCTGCGATCGCCGCGCGGCGGGTGGTGGTACGGGTCATGGAATATGTCTCCTGAATAAAGAAAGGAACGACGAGAAAGAAAAAGCGAGAAAAAAAGGAAATCAGCGGGCCAGCGCGCGGGCGCGCTTGCGCTCCATGCGCGCGGCCAGCAGCGACAGCGGCCAGCAGATCACGAAGTAGATGGCGGCCACCACCGAGAACACGATGAGCGGCTGGAACGTGGCGTTGTTGACGATCTGCCCGGCGCGCGTCACTTCGACGAAGCCGATGATGGCCGCGAGCGAGGTGCCCTTGATGATCTGCACCACGTAGCCCACCGTGGGCGCCAGCGCGATCTTCAGCGCCTGCGGCAGCACCACGTCGCGCATGCGGGAACTGTACTTGAGGCTCAGCGCCTCGGCCGCTTCCCACTGGCCGCGCGGAATGGCCTCGATGCAGCCACGCCAGATTTCGCCGAGGAAGGCCGCGCTGTTGAGGATGAGCGCCACGCCCGCGGCCACCCACGGGTTGATGTCCAGCCCCAGCACCGGCGCGCCGAAGAACACCAGGAACAGCTGCAGCAGCAGCGGCGTGCCCTGGAAGATCTGGATGAAGGTGGTCGAGATGCCGCGCGCCCACGTCGATTCCGACGTGCGCATCAGCGCGATGGCCAGCCCCAGGATCGCGCCGCCAACAAAGGCGATGGCCGACAGCGCGAGCGTCCACTTGGCCGCTTCGAGGATGAAAAGGAATTCGGGAAAACCGAAGGTACGCATGGTGTTGGGCTCCGTCCGTCGTCTGGGCTTACCGGCGGTCCGGGTAGTTGAGCGTGCGCTTGTAGATCAGCTTGAACATTGCGGAGAAGGCAAGCGCCAGCGCCAGGTAGATGGCGGCGACCACGATGTAGATCTCGAAGCTGCGGAAGGTCTGCGACTGCAGGTTGGCGGCCACCGAGGTCAGGTCGTCGGCCGAGATGACCGACACCACCGCCGAGCTCAGCATCAGCAGGATGAACTGGCTGGTGAGCGCCGGATAGATGGCCTTGAGCGCCGGCTTGATGATGACGAAGCGGAAGATTTCCCAGGGCTTGAGGTTCAGCGCCCTGCCCGCCTCGATCTGCCCCTTGGGAATCGACTCGATGCCCGCGCGGATGATTTCCGTGGCATAGGCGCCCAGGTTCACCACCATGGCCACCAGCGCGGCCGTCTGCGGCGACCAGCGCAGCCCGATCGCCGGCAGCGCGAAGAAGAAAAAGAACAGCTGCACGAGGAACGGCGTGTTGCGGATCACCTCGATGTAGGCGTTGATGACGAAGCGCAGCCAGCCCGGCCCCGAAGTCTTGCCCCAGGCGCAGAAGATGGCCACCACCAGGCCCAGCACCGTGGCAATGAGCGAGAGCTGGACCGTGATCCACGTGCCCTTGAGCAGCAGCGGCCAGGCGGCAAAGACGGCGTCGAATTGAAACTGGTAGTTCATGGTGGGCGAGCGCGTGCGAGCCTCGAAAGCAATGCTTGCAGCTTATATGAAACCGGTTTCAGACCCGATTAGGGATTCCCCTAGGTGGTCGTTTTGTCCTACCGGGGAGGCGCTTCCGAGGGAACGGATCAGCCGCCGAATGCGATGTCGGCGCTGGCCACCGCGCGGATCGGCACGCCGAAGCTCGTGATGTCCGAGAGCGTGGCGTTGTGGTGCGCGCGGATCTGCGCGCCGGTGGCGTGCGGCTTGTCGTGCGAGGTGTGCGCATCGGCCGCGAGCACCACCTCGTAGCCCAGCGCGGCGGCGCGGCGCACGGTGGTGTCGACGCAGAACTCCGACGAGTAGCCGCAGACGACCACGCGCTTCACTGCGTGTTCCGACAGCCATGCATCGAGCGGCGTGCGCAGGAACGAATCGGGCGTGGTCTTGCGCAGCTTGGCGTCGCGCGAGTCGGTGTCCAGCGCGCCGACGAGCTGCCAGCGCTCGGAGTCGAACACGAGGTCGACCGCGTTCTCATGCTGGATGAACGCCACCGGCACGCCGGCCGCGCGCGCCCGGGCCGTGAGCGCATTGATGCGCTGCACCACCTGGGCGGCTTCATGGGGACGCGGCGGGTCGTCGCAGAGACCGCGCTGCACATCGATGACGAGGACGGCTGTTTTCATGCAGCCATCGTAGCGGCGCGCCTCAGTTCCAGGCGCTCACTTCGAGCCGTACTTTCCCGGTGATGCCGGGCGCCGCCGGCGCAGCGCCGAGGCTGGAAAGCGGCACGGTGAAGCGCAGCTTGCCGCTGGCCAGCTGCGTGGGGTTCATCGGCAGCGAAGCTTGCCCCGCCGTGTCGGTCTGCCAGCCGTACTTGACGTTCCAGTTCTGCGCGGGGTCGTCCGCGGCGGGCGGTGCGAGCTCGATCACCAGCGTGTCGCGGAACAGCGAGCTGCCCTCGTAATGGCCGTCGAGCCAGAACTTGTTGTTGACCTGGTAGTCGGGCACGCGCACGCCCAGCGTCATGGCATAGGCGAGCGTCGGGCGGTCCTGCTTCACGCGGGCCCTGTTGGCGAGGAACACGGTCGACAGATAGACCGCGCGGCGGGCGGCGGTGGCGGGGTCGGTCAGCTCCTTGTGCGTGCGGCAGGCCGGCGAGTCTTCTTCCGCCACGCGCCGGCTCAGGTACCAGCGCTTGCCGCGCGGCGCGGCCAGCAGCTCGACCTGGTAGAGCGCATCGACGTCGGCACCGGCGGGCAGGTCCGGCGGCAGGGTCACGCCGTCGATGTCGAACCAGATGTCCACGCGCACGTCGCCGAACAGGAAGCGCGTGAGGTTCTGGTAGGCCTCCTCGGAGTTGACGATGCCGAAGAAGCCGGAGTGCGAGCGGTAGGCAAAGGCGGTGGCCACCGGCTGGGTGTTGCCGGCATCGTCGAGCGACCAGAGCGAGGCGTTCTCGATGCGCACCAGCCCGTCGCTGCCGTGGCCCGCGAACATGCGCGACAAGCCCTTGGCGGTCTCGTAGTCGCCGCGGTTGGTGCCGACCATGCAGAAGAAGCGCTCGGCCGGAAAGGACGAGGCCGGCAGGTAGTCCATGCGCCCGTTGACCGGCGCGGTGGCCATGAAGTCGGACATCTTCTCGCGGTTGAATGTGTTCATCTCGGCCACCGAGAGCCAGGCCGGCACGTTGATGCCGCCCATGTCGATGCCGTTGTGCGGCGTGGCGTAGGTGAACACCTTGTCGACGCAGGCACGCGCGGCCGCGTCGCCGAGCGCGGGGTTCTGCAGGAAGGCGCGCACCACCAGCCCACCCATCGAATGCGCGACGAGGTAGCAGCGGAAGTCGTCCTTCGAGTAGCCCGGCCCTTCGCGCAGTGCCACGAGGTCGCGCACACGCAGGATCAGCTGGCTCAGGCCTTGCGCATAGATCTTGACATCGCGCGCCTGGCCGTCGCCGAGCAGCTCGGAGCCCGCGTCGTAGTAGCGGTAGATGATGAAGGAGGCGGCGGGAATGCCGTCGACGTCGTTGCCGTTCTCGTCGGGCGAGGGTTTCCAGTCGGGGTCGATGATGTCGAGGCCGTTCTGGTAGACGCTCTGGTACTGGAAGTCGGCCAGCAGCCGCACCACGGGCGATTCGAAGACGAACTTCTGCGCCGGCGCTTCTTTCTTGACCGTGGCGCGGTAGACGGTGGAGCCGACGTTGAAGCCGCAGAACGGATCGGCGGCGGTGTCGTCGCGCTCGGCCTCGGTCATGGCGTAGCCGCGCACGTAGATGATGGGATAGCGATTACTGCTCATGAACCTTGCCGCCTTGTCTTTGGTCTATGAAGCTTTCCAGTTTGACGAGGCGTGGTCTGGGGCGCCATATCGCGCATGGCATAGGACTGGTTTGTTCGCTGTTCGGGGGGCGCTCACGCCGGCGGGGTACCTTGCTCCGCGAATGTCCCCCGGGCTTCGCCCTCCTCCTTTATTTCGCTGCGCAAGGCACCCCATCGTCGTGAGCGTTCAGAGCACTGGTTGATCGAACGGCATAACAGCAGCGCTCGTTGTGCACAGGGCGCCGGGTGCTCCCCGCAGCGAAATAAAGGAGGAGGCCGCAGGCCGGGGGACATTCGCGGAGGGGAGTACCCGGCGGCCTGTGTACGCGCCCCGAACAATCCCCCGCTCCCCAAATGTTTCTACCGCTGAAACCATTGAACCGCGCTTAGTGACTAGTCTTGCACCATCCGACAAACACAAATCCAGAAGGCACTCCCATGGCTGACGACTCAGGTTCGCAGGGCTCCTACCTGCCTCAACTGCTGCGCCGCGGCACCGCACTCGCGGCCGCCGGCTGCGCCTTCGTCGCGGGATGCGGCGCCGCCGGAAGCGGCGAAACACGCTACGACAGCTCGCCCCAATTCCGCGACGGCGGCTTCCACAACATGGCCAACCCCGACCTGCCCCAACAGGCCAGCGCCTGGCGCATCTGGTCCCGCTTCATCGTCGGCAGCAAAGTCGACAGCGTGCCCATCGACGCGATTCCCGTCCGGGCCCTCGAACGCAGCGCACTAGATGCACTCGACACAAACACCAACCACGTCGTGCGCCTCGGCCATTCGTCGCACCTGCTCAAGCTGCGCGGCAAATACTGGCTCATCGACCCCGTGTTCAGCGAGCGCGTATCGCCCGTGCAATGGGCCGGCCCGAAGCGCTTTCACAAGCCGCCGATCACGCTCGAGCAACTGCCGCCCATCGAGGGTGTCATTCTTTCGCACGACCACTATGACCACCTCGACCTCGCGACCATCCAATACCTCGCGAAAGACGTGAAGCGCTACTTCGTGCCGCTGGGCGTGCGCACGCGGCTGGTGGTCATGGGCGTGCCCGCCGAGCGCGTGACCGAACTCGACTGGTGGCAAGACAGCGAGCACGACGGCGTGAAGCTCACCGCCACGCCCGCACAACACTTCTCCGGCCGCACCCTCGGCGACCGCGACCGCACGCTCTGGGCCTCATGGGTGGTGCAGAGCGGCGACCAGCGCATCTTCTACAGCGGCGACTCGGGCTACTTCCCCGGCTTCAAGCAGATCGGCGACCGCTTCGGCGGCTTCGACATCGCCCTGATGGAAAACGGCGCCTACGACGCCATGTGGCCCGCCGTTCACATGACGCCGGAACAAAGCGTTCAGGCCTTCGAAGACCTGCGCGGCAAGGTCTTCTTCTCGGTGCACAACAGCACCTTCGACCTCGCATTCCACACCTGGCACAACCCGCTGGACCGCATCGCCGACCTTACCGCCGCGAAGAAGATCGAGCTGGCGACGCCGGTGATCGGGGAGGTGGTGACGGTGGGGCAGGCGCGGACGAATACGCGGTGGTGGCAGGGGCTGCGCTGAGCGTCCCACCGCCTAAACCAGGCAGCCGCCTATTCGCCGCGCTCCTTGCGCTCCCGCGCCCTTCGCACCTGCCGGCTCTCACCAGCCTGCGCGGCAATGCGGTCCTTCTCGCGCTTCTTGGCGGCCCGCTTCTCGCGCATGCGCTTGCCCAGCACGTAGCTGCCGATGCCGGTCACCACGGCAATGAAGATGCCGATGACGCTGACGTCGATGCCGCCCATCACTGCACCCGCACGATGCTCGACGGCTTGAAGCCGAGGTCGGCCGCCTTGCCCTTGCGCGCGCGGCTGCCGCGGGCGTTGTTGAGGGTGCGGATCTCCAGGGTCTCTTCGCGCTCCTTGCCGCCGCGGCCGATGCCTTCGATCTTCACGCTGCGCGTGTAGGCGGCGGCTCCGGCCAGGGTGTCCTTGGGCTCGAGGTCGATCAGCGTCAGGCCGCGGCCGCCCTTGGGCAGGCTCTTGAGCTCGGTGATGTCGAAGGTCAGGATGCGGCCGCCGGTCGAGGCGCAGGCCACGTGCGTGGCGGCCGGCATCGGCTCGGCGCCGCTCGCGCCGCCGACCAGGGACGGACGGCAGAGCTGTTCGCCCTCGCCCACGTCGATGAAGGCCTTGCCGCCGCGCTGGCGCGACATCATGTTCTCGACGGTGGCGATGAAGCCGTAGCCGCCGGTGTTGGCCAGCAGCACGCTGGCGCCCACCGGGCCGGCGAAGAAGTGCGTGACGTGCGTGCCGGCATCCAGCTCGATGAGCGTGGTGACGGGCTGGCCGTCGCCGCGCGCGCCGGGCAGCGAAGCCACCGGCACGGTGTAGACGCGAACGCTCTTGTCCTTGGCGCTGCCGAACACGAGCAGCGTGTCGACGCTGCGGCATTCGAAGGCGCCGTACAGCGAGTCGCCCGACTTGAAGCTGTATTCGGGGGCCGAAGCGCCGTTGCCGCCGTTCGCGGCGGCCGCCTTCTCGCTGGCCCAGCCCTTCTGCGCGCGGACCCAGCCCTTCTGCGACACGATGACGGTGACGGGCTCGTCGACCACCTTCACCTCGGCCACGGCGCGCTTCTCGGCCTGGATGAGCGTACGGCGCGGGTCCTCGAAGGTCTTGGCGTCAGCCTCGATTTCCTTCACCAGCAGGCGGCGCAGCGCGGCGGGGCTGCCGAGGATGTCTTCGAGCTTCTTCTGCTCGTCGCGCAGGCCCGACAGTTCCTGTTCGATCTTGATGGCTTCGAGCCGCGCGAGCTGGCGCAGCCGGATTTCGAGGATGTCTTCGGCCTGGCGTTCGCTGAGGTTGAAGCGCGCGATGAGCGCCGCCTTCGGGTCTTCCGCCGCGCGGATGATGGCGATCACCTCGTCGATGTTCAGCAGCACCAGCTGCCGGCCTTCGAGGATGTGGATGCGGTCCATCACCTTGTTGAGCCGATGCCGCGAGCGCTTCTCGACGGTGACTTCGCGGAACGCGATCCACTCGTTGAGCATCTGGCGCAGCGACTTCTGCGTGGGCTTGCCGTCGATGCCGACCATCGTGAGGTTGATCGGCGACGAAGTCTCCAGCGAGGTCTGCGCGAGCAGCGTGGTGATGAACTCTTCCTGGCTGATGCGCGAGGTCTTGGGCTCGAACACCAGGCGCACGGCGGCGTCCTTGCTGGACTCGTCGCGCACCACGTCCAGCACCGACAGCATCGCGGCCTTCAGCTGGGTCTGGTCGGCGCTCAGGGCCTTCTTGCCGGCCTTGACCTTGGGGTTGGTGATTTCCTCGATTTCCTCGAGCACCTTCTGCGTGCTGACGCCCGGCGGCAGCTCGTTGACCACCAGCTGCCACTGGCCGCGCGCGAGTTCCTCGATCTTCCAGCGCGCGCGCACCTTCAGCGAACCGCGGCCGGTGCGGTAGGCATCGGCGATGTCGCTCGCGTTGCTGATGATCTGCGCGCCACCGGGGTAGTCGGGGCCGGGCACGATGGCGAAGAGTTCTTCCTCGCTGAGCTTGCCGTTCGACTTGATCAGCGCCACGCAGGCGTCGGCAATCTCGCGCAGGTTGTGGCTCGGGATTTCGGTGGCCAGGCCCACCGCGATGCCGCTCGCGCCATTGAGCAGCGTGAACGGCAGCCGCGCGGGCAGCAGGCGCGGTTCTTCGGTGCTGCCGTCGTAGTTGGGAATGAAGTCGACCGTGCCCTCGTCGATCTCGTCGAGCAGCAGGCTGGTGATGCGCGCCAGGCGTGCTTCGGTGTAGCGCATGGCGGCGGCACCGTCGCCGTCGCGGCTGCCGAAGTTGCCCTGGCCGTCGACCAGCGGATAGCGCTGCGAGAAGTCTTGCGCCATGCGCACCAGCGCGTCGTAGGCCGCCTGGTCGCTGTGCGGGTGGAAGCGGCCGAGCACGTCGCCGACCACGCGCGCGCTTTTGACCGGCTTGGCGCCCACGGTGCCGTTGGTGCCCCCGAAGCCCAGCCCCATGCGCGACATCGAATACAGGATGCGCCGCTGCACCGGCTTCTGGCCGTCGGACACATCGGGCAGCGCGCGGCCCTTGACCACGCTGAGGGCGTATTCGAGGTAGGCGGTCTGCGCGTAGTCGGCAAGGGTGAGGGTGGTGTCGCCGTCGGTGGGACCCTGGAGATCGAGCGGTGGTTGGGAGTCCATGAAGAAGAGAGAAAGAAAAACTGTTGCGGGCTGCGTGCTTGCTTGCGCGCTCAGCCCGGATTGACTGCCTCGTCCGATGCCTCGGCCGCGCCGGTCGGCGTGGCTGGCGTCTCGGGAATGTCGGGCATGGTCGGCATGTTGCGCGGCGTGTCCGACGGCATGTTGCCCCGGTTGATCGCGCCGCCCTGCGGCACCGTCAGCTCCATGCGGATGCGCCCCGGCGTCTTGCCGCCGCGCACGCTGCCACCCGTCGCCACGGAGGGCTTCAGGTACGCATAGAGCTGCAGCACGGTCTGCACGTAGTTCTGCGTTTCCTTGTAGTTCGGGATCTTGTTGCCAGCGCGCTGCACGGCGCCCTCGCCCGCGTTGTAGGCGGCAATGGCGAGTTCGATCTGGCCCGGGAACATCGCGATCAGGTCGCGCAGGTAGCGCGAGCCCGCGGCGATGTTGATGCGCGGGTCGAACAGCTTCTTCTCGATGGTGCTGCGCTTGTCCGCCGACACGCCATAGCGCTGCGCGGTGGCGGGCATCAGCTGCATCAGGCCCATCGCGCCCTTGGGCGAGACCGCCTGCGCGTCGAAGCCCGACTCGGTGGCGACCAGCGCCTGCAGCAGTTCGTAGTCGATGGCGTGCTTGCTCGATGCGTCGCGCAGCGCGGCCTTGGCGGTCTTGTAGCCGGGCGAGGCCTCGAACATGGCGAGCAAGGTTTGCGAGGCCTGCGGCACCTTGCCGTCGATGCCGCGCGCACCGCGCCCGAGCGGAGAAATGCCTTTGGTCGTGTCGAAGCTCTGGCCGCCGCGAAAGAAGATCTGGTAGCGCTCGTCGATTTTTTCGGAGGCGAAGTGCGCGACGCCCTTGCTGTCGATGTAGCCGTAGATGTCGGCGGCGTGCGCGCCCTGCTGCGACAGCACCAGGGCTGCACAAAGCATGAAGGGGCGGAACCAGCGTTTCATTGCGATGCGGTCCTGGTCGTCACAGCCGCCAGCCGTAGCGCTTGCGGCGCTCGGCATGGACCGCAGCGTCGTCGCCCATGCTTTGTGCGTGGCCGCCGCCCTTCAGTCCGACCCAGAGCGACATGCCACCCAGCGCAAGCACGAGGAAAAAGACGGGCACGTGTTCGAGTTCGACGCCGGTGAAGATCATCGACACGGCCAGGCCCAAGAAGACCAGCGCGGCGCTCCAGCAAAGGATACGGCGCGTCCAGAGCCACGTGGCAGCGGCGATCCGTTCGATTCGGCTGGGCTCGGCGTTGTCATTGACCGCGTCATCCCACCACCCCATCCAGACGAATAGGAACGCCAGCAACAGGACGAGGCCGGCAAAGAACAGGTCTGGCGGCGTGACCTCCGGATAGGCGCGCACCAGCATCAGGATTGCGCCAGAAGCGCAAGCCCCTGCCAGCGAACCACAAATGATCTTGTGACTGTCCATGCCCTGTCTTGAGGAATATTCCGGTCGGAATCAGACGTCGATATCGACGTCGTCGGCGCGCAGTTCCATGAGCTCGCGCCGCGCCGCCGCTTCGCCCTTGCCCATCAGCTTGGTGATCTCGCCCTGGGTGGACGTGAAGTCGAAACGGCCCAATTGGACCTGCATCAGGCGGCGGGTGTCTGGATTGAGCGTGGTTTCCCACAATTGTTCCGCGCTCATTTCGCCCAGGCCCTTGAAGCGGCTGATGCTCCAGGCGCCTTCGCGCACGCCGTCCTTGCGCAGTTTGTCGAGCGTGGCGGTCAGTTCGCCCTCGTCCAGCGCGTAGACCTTGGAGGCCGGCTTCTTGCCGCGCGCGGGGGCATCCACCCGGAACAATGGCGGTTTTGCGACATACACGTGGCCGGCTTCGATGAGCTTGGGGAAATGGCGGAAGAACAGCGTGAGCAGCAGCACCTGGATGTGCGAGCCGTCCACGTCGGCATCGCTCAGGATGCAGATCTTTCCGTAGCGCAGGCCGCTCATGTCGGGCGTGTCGTTGGGGCCGTGGGGGTCGACGCCAACGGCCACCGAGATGTCGTGGATTTCGGTGTTGGCGAAGAGGCGGTCGCGCTCCACTTCCCAGGTGTTGAGCACCTTGCCGCGCAGCGGCAGGATGGCCTGGCTTTCCTTGTCGCGGCCCATCTTGGCGCTGCCGCCGGCGGAGTCGCCCTCGACCAGGAAGACCTCGTTGTGGCTGATGTCCTTGCTCTCGCAGTCGGTCAGCTTGCCGGGCAGCACGGCCACGCCGGAACCCTTGCGCTTCTCGACCTTCTGGCCGGCGCGCTGGCGCGTCTGCGCGGCCTTGATGGCCAGCTCGGCCAGCTTCTTGCCGTAGTCGACGTGCTGGTTGAGCCACAGTTCGAGCGCGGGCCGCACGAAGCTCGACACCAGGCGCACCGCGTCGCGCGAGTTCAGGCGCTCCTTGATCTGGCCCTGGAACTGCGGGTCGAGCACCTTGGCGCTGAGCACGTAAGAAGCACGCGCGAACACGTCTTCGGGCAGGAGCTTCACGCCCTTGGGCAGCAGCGAGTGCAGTTCGATGAAGCCCTTCACCGCGGTGAACAGGCCGTCGCGCAGGCCGCTTTCATGCGTGCCGCCGGCGCTGGTGGGAATCAGGTTGACGTAGCTCTCGCGCACCGGCTGGCCGTCTTCGGTGAAGGCCACGCACCAGTCGGCGCCCTCGCCTTCGGCGAAGTTGTCGGCGTTCTTGTCGGCATGGCCTCCGCCTTCGAACAGCGGAATGACGGGGTCGCCGTTGAGCGTCTGCATCAGGTAGTCGCTCAGGCCGCCCTTGTAGAGCCACTGCTGGCTTTCCTTGGTCTTTTCGTTCGTGAGCGTGACGCTCACGCCGGGCATCAGCACGGCCTTGCTGCGCAGCAGGTGCGTGAGTTCGCCCATGGGCAGCGCGGAGGTCTCGAAGTACTTGGCGTCGGGCCATGCGCGCACCGTGGTGCCCTGCTTGCGCTCGCCGGCCTCGAGCTTGCGCACCTCGAGTTGCTCGATCACGTCGCCGCCGCTGAAGGCCAGCTTCGCCACCGAGCCCTCGCGGTGGGTCGACACCTCGAGCCGCTTCGACAGCGCGTTGGTCACCGACACGCCCACGCCGTGCAGGCCGCCCGAGAAGCTGTAGGCGCCGCCCGAGCCCTTGTCGAACTTGCCGCCGGCATGCAGCCGGGTGTAGACCAGCTCGACCACGGGCGCTTTTTCCTCGGGGTGCAGGCCGAAGGGAATGCCGCGGCCGTCGTCCTCGATGCTGACCGAGCCGTCGGCATGCAGCGTGACCTTGATCTTCTTGCCGTAGCCCGCGAGCGCCTCGTCGGCGGCGTTGTCGATCACTTCCTGAATGATGTGCAGCGGGTTGTCGGTGCGGGTGTACATGCCCGGGCGCTGCTTGACGGGCTCCAGGCCCTTGAGCACGCGGATGGAGCCTTCCGAGTAGCCGGAGGACGCGGACGAAGAATTGGGGGGAGTCTTGGGGGGAGTCGCCATGGGGGCGGATTGTAGTCAGTCGCCGCCAAACAACTGGATACCCATACAGGAGGCGCTTTGATGCCCGGCGCGCATTGAAACGACGCCTATAAATCATCAATGGCTTTGGCCGCCGGGCCGCCTGCCGAAGCAGCCATGTCGCTACATTCGACGCCATCATGCAAACGCCAGTCCGCACTCTTTCGATCAAGCAAGTCCTCTTCTGCGGGGCGATGATCGTCACGCTCTCCATGGGCATCCGCCACGGCTTCGGCCTGTGGCTGCAGCCCATCACGCAGGCGCAGGACTGGAGCCGACAGACCTTCTCGTTCGCGCTTGCCGTGCAGAACCTGTCGTGGGGCATCTTCGGCGTGTTCGCGGGCATGCTGGCCGACCGCTTCGGCGCGTTCCGGGTGCTGATCGGCGGCTCGGTGTTCTATGCGCTGGGGCTGTTCGGCATGGCGCATTCGCCGACGCCGCTGCTGTTCACACTGAGCGCCGGCGTGCTGATCGGCGCCGCGCAGGCGGGCTCGACCTACGCGGTGATCTACGGCGTGATCGGCCGGCAGATCCCGGCCGAGCGGCGCTCCTGGGCCATGGGCGTGGCGGCGGCAGCCGGCTCGTTCGGGCAGTTCCTGATGGCGCCCGTCGAAGGCTGGCTGATCGGCCACCTGGGCTGGCAGACGGCGCTGGCCGTGGTGGCGGTGCTGGTTCTGGTCATCGTCCCCCTGGCCTTCGGCCTGCGCGAGCCCAGGACCGAAGCCCTGGCCGGCCACCGCGACCAGTCGGTGCTGCAGGCCGTGGGCGAAGCCTTCCGCTACCCCAGCTTCGGGCTGCTGATGGCGGGGTATTTCGTCTGCGGCTTCCAGCTGGCGTTCATCGGCATCCACATGCCGACCTACCTGCGCGACAAGAGCCTGCCGGCCGACGTGGCCGGCTATGCGCTGGCGCTGATCGGGCTGTTCAACGTGTTCGGCACCTACACGGTCGGCCTGCTGGGCCAGACGCTGGCCAAGCGCAAGATCCTGGCGGCGATCTATTTCGCGCGGGCGGTGTCGATCGCGCTGTTCCTGCTGGCGCCCATTTCACCGATGAGCGTGTATGTGTTCTCGGCGGCCATGGGCTTCCTGTGGCTTTCCACCGTGCCCGCGACCAACGCCATCGTGGCGGGCATCTTCGGGGTGGCGCACCTGTCGATGCTCAGCGGCTTCGTGTTCCTGAGCCACCAGGTCGGCTCTTTCCTGGGCGTATGGCTGGGCGGCTACCTGTACGACACCACGGGCAGCTACGACATCGTCTGGTACATCGCCATTGCGCTGGGCGTGTTCGCGGCGCTGATCAACCTGCCGGTGAAGGAAAGCGCCATCGCCCGGGCGCCCCGGCCGTTGGGCGCGGCGGGCTGATTGCGTATAAAGAGCGCCATGACACCACGGATGCGCCACCACATCGTGCACGCCGGCTGGCTCGCCGCCGCGCTGGTGGTGCTGGGCGGCGTGTTCGCCATGTACGTGCATCCGGAGTTCCTGGTGACGCTGGTGGACCAGATCTGGTCCTGTTTCTGACCCCGTTTCTTGATCCGCCATGAAAGATGCAGCCACTGCGCACGGCTCGGGCGCGCCTTCCGAATGGATCGTCCACTGGTCGCACCTGCTCGCGCCCCGCGCCAGCGTGCTCGACGTGGCCTGCGGATCCGGGCGGCACGTGCGCTGGTTCGCCGGGCGCGGCCACGCCGTGACGGGCGTCGACCGCTCGCCCGAAGCCGTGGCGGCGGCCGGCGCCTTTGGCCGCGTTGTCGAGGCCGACATCGAATCCGGGCCATGGCCGTTTGCCGGCCAAGCCTTCGGCGCGGTGGTCGTCACGCACTACCTCTGGCGGCCGCGCATGGCCGACATCGTGGCCGCGGTGGCGCCTGGCGGCGTGCTGCTCTACGAGACCTTCGCGGCGGGCAACGAGACCGTGGGCAAGCCCTCGCGGCCCGACTTCCTGCTGCAGCCGGGCGAGCTGCTCGCCGCCTGCACCGGCCTGCGCGTGGTGGCCTATGAAGACGGTTTCGAGCCCGAGCCGGCCCGCTTCGTCCAGCGCATCGCCGCCGTGCGGGAGGCCGGAAACGCCCCCGGCCAGCCGCCCCGCCACGCCCTTAAGGGAAACTGAGGGGGCCGGGGGGCGTGTTTCCGGCGGCGCCGGAGTAAGTAGAATCGGCGCTTTCGTCCACCGACAAAGAGATTCCCCTTGGAGCAACTGACAGGCAGCATCGTCGCGCTCGTCACGCCGATGCACGACGACGGCAGTGTCGATTACCCCGCCCTGCGGCGGCTCATTGACTGGCACATCGACGAAGGCACTGACTGCCTCGGCGTGGTCGGCACCACCGGCGAATCGCCGACGGTCGATGTCGAAGAGCACTGCGAAATCATCCGCGTCTCGGTCGAACAGGCCAAGGGCCGCGTCCCCGTGATGGCAGGCTGCGGCGCCAACTCCACCAAGGAAGCCATCGAGCTCGCCAAGTTCGCCAAGGGCGTGGGCGCCGACTCCCAGCTCCAGGTCGTGCCGTACTACAACAAGCCCACGCAAGAGGGCCAGTACCAACACTTCAAGGCCATCGCCGAGGCCGTGGGCGACCTGCCCATCGTGCTCTACAACGTGCCCGGCCGCACGGTGGCCGATATGGCGCACGACACCGTGCTGCGCCTGGCGCAGGTGCCCGGCATCATCGGCATCAAGGAAGCCACGGGCAACATCGAGCGGGCCCAGTGGCTCATCCGCGACGTGCCCAAGAACTTCGCCGTCTACTCCGGCGACGACCCGACCGCGGTCGCGCTCATGCTGTGCGGCGGCCAGGGCAACATCAGCGTCACGGCCAACATCGCGCCGCGCAAGATGCACGAGCTGTGCGTCGCCGCGCTGGCGGGCGACGTCAAGCGCGCCATGCAGATCCAGTTCGAACTGATGCCGCTGCACCGCAACCTGTTCGTCGAGCCCAACCCGATCCCGCTCAAGTGGGCCATGGCCAGGCTCGGCCTGTGCGGCGGCGCGCTGCGGCTGCCGCTCACCGAACTGGGCGAAGCCAGCCGTCCGGCGGTCGAAGGCGCGCTGCGTGCCACCGGCCTGCTCAAGAACTGAGCCCCCAAACCATTCCAGACCTGCGATCTGCTTTTTCCCTGGCTGCAACAAGGTTAAGCAACCTTTTGCCCGAACCATGCTCTGAGATGGCGGGCATTGCGGCCCACAGATAGACCGAACCATTCCAACAAGGAAGACGACGTTGAAGAACCTTTCGCAAATTTCGCGATATGCATTGCTGGCCACCCTGGTCGCCAGCCTCGCCGCCTGCTCCGTCCTCGAGAGCGACAAGATCGACTACAAGAGCGCCGGCAAGGCCCCGACGCTCGAAGTCCCTCCCGACCTCTCCCAACTCTCGCGCGACAACCGCTACGCCATTCCCGGCGGCGCCGTGACCGCCAACGCCTACCAGGCCGGCATTGCCAACGCCCCGGGCGTGCCCACCGCGGTGAGCAACATCGGCGACGTCAAGATGGAACGCTCGGGCACGCAGCGCTGGATCGTCGTCAACCGCACGCCCGACCAGCTCTGGGAGCCGGTTCGCGACTTCTGGCAGGAAAGCGGCTTCCTGCTGACCACCGACCAGCGCAACCTGGGCATCATGGAAACCGACTGGGCCGAGAACCGCGCCAAGCTGCCGCAGGACATCATCCGCGGCACGCTGGGCAAGCTGGTCGACTCGGTCTACTCGACCGGCGAACTCGACCGCTTCCGCACCCGCCTGGAACGCACGCCCAACGGCACCGAGATCTTCATCAGCCACCGCGGCATGCAGGAGGTCTACAACAACTCCCGCCAGGACCAGACCGTGTGGCAGCCCCGCCCCAGCGATCCCGAGCTCGAGACCGAATTCCTGCGCCGCCTGATGGTCAAGCTCGGCGTGTCGCAGGAACAGTCGAAGATCCTGGCCGCCACCACGGCGCCGGCACGCACCGCCACCATCACCAAGATCGGCAACCAGCCGGCCGTGCAGATCAGCGAAGGCTTCGACCGCGCATGGCGCCGTGTCGGCCTGGCGCTCGACCGCACCGGCTTCACCGTGGAAGACCGCGACCGCAGCGCCGGCGTGTACTTCGTGCGCTACGTGCCGCCGAACCCCGACAAGAAGGAACCCGGCTTCTTCGGCAAGCTGTTCAGCGGCTCGAGCAAGGCCGAGGCACCCCTGAAGTTCCGCATCTCGGTCAAGAGCCAGGGCGAGAGCAGCACGGTCGTCGTGATGAACGAAGCCGGCGCGCCTGAAACGTCGGCCAACGCCGACCGCATCGTCAAGGTCATCGCCGACGACCTGAAGTAACCCGCATGCTCCGCTTCCGAAGTCTCGGCAGCGGCAGCACGGGCAACGCCGCGCTGGTCGAAGCGACCAGCGGCGGCCGCACCTCCCGCATGTTGGTCGACTGTGGCTTCGGCCTCAAGCAGCTCGACCTGCGGCTGGCCCGCGCAGGCCTTGCCGCCAGCGACATCCATGCAGTCTTCGTCACGCACGAGCACGGCGACCACATCGGCTGCGCCCATTCGCTCTCGCGGCGCAACCGCATTCCCGTGTGGATGAGCGAAGGCACGTGGCTCGCCACCGGCGGGCGCGATTTCGAGGGCCTGCTGAACATCGCGCGCGACGACGCCGAGTTCACGGTCGGCGACATCGGCGTGCAGCCTTTCACGGTTCCCCACGATGCGCGCGAGCCGCTGCAGCTGCGCTGCACCGACGGCAATCGCACGCTCGGCGTGCTGACCGATCTCGGCCATGCCACGGCGCACGTGCTCGCGCGCCTGAGCGGCGTGCATTCGCTGCTGCTCGAGTTCAACCACGACAGCGAACTGCTGGCCGGCTCGGCCTACCCGGCCTTTCTCAAGCACCGTGTGGGCGGCAACTACGGGCACCTGTCGAACACGGCCGCGGCGGACATCGCGCGCGCGGTGCTGCACGGCGGCCTGCGCCATGTGGTCGCCGCGCACCTGAGCGAGCAGAACAACCGGCCCGAGATCGTGCGCCGCCTGATGGCCGAGGCACTGGGCGGCGACGAGTCGGAGATGCTCACAGCCGATGCCGCCGAGGGCTCGCCCTGGCTCGACGTGTGAGCCTCGGATCGGCCTTGCTCACTCTCCGCTAATAAAAAAAACCGCCTCGTGGCGGTTTTTTTATCGCGCTGGCGAAAGTGCCTTGCTCATTGCTGCTTCGGCGCTTCGTTGTTCTTCTTCGCGGCCTCGGTGGCTGCATTCGCGGCATCGAGCGAAGACGAAGCACCGGGCGCCGGCGTAGCGGACGAAGTGCTCGCATCAGGCGTAGTGGTGGTGGCAGGCGCGGGAGTCGCGTCGGAAGACGGTGCGGGCGCAGGAGCGGGCGCGGGTTCGGTCACGGGCGCAGGAGGCGGCGTCACGACAGCCGGCGCTGCATCCTCCTTCTTTCCGCAGGCGACGAGCGCGGCAGCGGCGATGAGCGAGGCGATCAGGACGGACGATGACTTCTTCATGGAATCTCCTTTGGCAATGAAGGTCTGGAACGAAAAAATTCTAGACCTGCATATCGCCTCGAATATGTCTGGCAGCCGCATTCGCGGCATTGGCTTACAAGCCCAGAGTCGACGCAGGAAACGCGGGCCGCGCGATGCGCCAGCACTCGTCGATCGACTCGCGCAGCGCACGGCGCGCGCGTGCATCGGTGCCACTCACGCCGCGGCTGCGCTCGGGGTCGATGCGATGCACGAACCATGTGGGCGTCCAGATGGCACTGGGCACTTCGGAGCCGGCGGCCTTGCCGGTCGCGCGGCATTCGATGATGTGGTCCCACATGCGGCGCCATGGAACGAAGCGCGCATGGCCGCGCTCGAGAATGTCGAAGCGCTGCGCAAGCAGCACCAGGCGTCGTCCGCTGGCCGACCATGCCTGCAGCGCCTCGATGCTCGCGCGCTCGCCGAGCGGCCAGTCGGCGAAGTCAGGATCGCTGAAGACGATCTCTTTCCAGCCCTCGCGCGCGGCGGCGGCCAGTGCCTTGCGCAGGATCGCGTCGAAGGCCTCGCGGCCGTCGAAGCGCCCTTCGCTCAGCGGTTGTGCGGCCTCGTCATTCATTCGGCATGGAGCCAGCCCGCTTCCGACCAATCGGCAAGCAGCGCGAGCGCACCCTCGCTGGCGCGGCCCAGTTCGCGCGGGCCCAGCCTGCGCTGGTCGGCAAGGCGGCGCATCAGCGTGGCGTCGGCCCCGCCTGCACGAAAGCTCTCGCCGTTGATGTAGACGTGCCGCGTGTCGTAGAGCATGCGCGTGCGGCGGTCCAGCACCACGCGCTGCATGTTGCCGGGCGCCTGGCGGCCTTCGCCAAACCACACGTTGGCCTTGGGCTCCGTGAGCGACTCGCCGAGCGCGCGATCGACGGCGTCGGCATCGCGCAGCGCGGCTTCCACGGCCTTGCGCGCGAAGCCCTGCAATGCGGCGGGCATCTGCGCGGGGTTGTCGACGGCCGGTTGCGTGGGGTCGCGGTAGCGCGCCAGTTCGGCCGGGCCGGCGTCTTCCAGGTCTTCCGAGTAGGCCTGCGCCATGCGCGCAAGCAGGTCGGCACCAAGCTCGCCCAATGCGGACGAACGCAAGCCGATCGAGCAGGTCATGCAGTCGTCGCCCACGGCCACGCCGTCGTGCGCATAGCGAGGCGGCAGGTACAGCATGTCGCCGGGCTCGAGCACGAAGGTCTGCTCGGGCTCGAAGTTCTCGAGGATCTTGAGCGGCACGCCGGGCTGCAGCCGCAGGTCGCTCTGCTTGCCGATGGACCAGCGGCGCCGGCCCTGCGCCTGCAGCAGGAACACGTCGTAGCTGTCGAAATGCGCGCCGACACCACCGGTGTCGCTCGCATAGCTGATCATCAGGTCGTCGAGGCGGGCATCCGGCAAAAAGCGAAACTGCCGCAACAGTTCGTGCACGCCCTCGTGGTGCAGGTCGACGCCCTGCACCAGCAGCGTCCAGGCCGGCTGCTTGAGCGGCGGCAACGCACGGCGCGGCAGCGGGCCGTGCTTGAGCGACCAGCCGGCCTTGCCGTGCCGGATCAGGCGGGACTCGACTTCTTCCTGCTCGGCCAGCGCGAACAGCGCATTGCGCTCGATCGGTGGCACCATGGCGGGGATGGCCTGGCGAACCAGCAAGGGCTTTTTCTGCCAGTACCGCCGCATGAACTGCGCGGCGCTCAGGCCGCCGAGCAACGGCAGCGGTTGATTAATCTCCATGGGAGAATTCTGCAATGGAAATCTCTGAACAATGCGTGGTCGGCTTGACCTGGACGATGAAAGACACGCTCGGCGATGTGCTCGACGTGCTCGATGAGCCGGTGGAATTCATGGTCGGCGGCGACGATCTCTTCGACGTGATCGAAGCGGCCCTGCAGGGCCATGAGCCCGGTGCCCGGGTCCAATTGCAGATCGAGCCCGAACAGGGCTTCGGCGACTTCAACGATCAACTGCTCTTCCTGGAGCCCCGCTCGCTCTTCCCCGAAGGCACGGAAGAAGGAATGACATTCGACGGCTCCGCCCTGCCCAAGGGCGTGAACGCCGACATTCCGAAGGACGCGATCTACACCGTGGCCGAGATCTACCCCGACCACCTGGTGCTCGACGGCAACCATCCGCTGGCCGGCATCGCGATCCGGCTCGACATCACCGTGCGTTCGGTGCGCGAGGCAACGGAAGAGGAAGTCGGTCGCGGCACTGCCGGCACCGGCTTCTTCAAGGTCGCGCCGATGGCGCCGGGCAACGAGACGCTGCACTGACGACGGCGGTGGCGCCCATGAAAAAGCCGGGCACTGCCCGGCTTTCTCATGCCCCCGATGGGTCGGGGAGCGGATCCGTCACATGCGCGAGATCTGGCCGTTGTCGATGCGCACGCGGTCGCCGATGCGCAGGTCGCCGGGGCTCTGCACGTCGAAGGCCCGATAGCCGCCTCGGTCGGTCTGCACCGACACGCGATACATCTCGTAGACCCGGGGACCGTTCTGCTGGGCCTCGATGGTGTTGCCCAGCAAGGCGCCGCCCACGATGCCGAGCGCGGTGGCCGCGGCACGGCCGTTGCCGCGTCCGAACTGGTTGCCCACCACGCCGCCGATGACGCCGCCGGCCACTGCGCCGCCGCCCGTGGTGCCGGTGCCGGCGGTTTCGCTGCGCAGCACCTCGATGTTGGCCACATGGCCGTATTCGACGTAGGAGGCTTCACGGTACTGGATGGCCTGCGGCGGTGCCTGGTAAGGGTAGCGCGAGGTCTGGTAGACGGGCGCCGGCGCCACGCACGCCGTGAGCGTGGCCACTGCCAGCACGGAAGCGGTAACGGAAACGAAGCGCATTGAAATCTTCATGTTGAGAGGCTCCTCGGATAGAACGGCGCACGAACAATGCGCCTGCGTGTGTCTAACGCCGCAGCCAGAGCCACGATGACGCAAAACACACGTTGAAACCTTCGAGGCAATGGGGCTGCCCGGGTTCCGTTCTTTACCACCCGGAAACTCAGGCTCCGCTCAGGAATCGCTCAATTCTTGCCGGTGGAGCCGTAGCCGCCCTCGCCGCGTTGCGTAGGTGCAAATTCTGTGACGACCCGAAACTGTGCCTGCACCACGGGCACGATCACCAGTTGCGCGAGCCGCTCCATCGGGTTGAGCACGAAGGGCGTGTCGCTGCGGTTCCAGGCGCTGATCTTCAGTTCGCCCTGGTAGTCGCTGTCGATCAGGCCGACGAGGTTGCCCAGCACGATGCCGTGCTTGTGACCCAGGCCCGACCGAGGAAGGATCATCGCCGCATAGGCCGGGTCGGCCAGGTGGATCGCGATGCCGGTGCCCACCAGCTGCCAGCCGTTGGGCTCCAGCGTGATGGGGGCGTCGAGGCAGGCCCGCAGGTCGAGGCCGGCGCTGCCGGGGGTGGCATAAGCGGGCAATTGATCCACCATGCGCGGATCGAGGATACGGACGTCGACTTTCACTTTTAATTGCTGCCTTGCTTCTGTTGCTGTTCTCTTTGCTTGCGGTTCGCCTCTTCCAGCAGCTGCTGCCACTTGGCGACACCGGGGGTGAACTTCACGCCCTTCAATTTCTTGGCGAACCACAGGGCCACGCCCAGCAGGAGCACGAGCACGCCGAAAGGCACGCCCGAAGCCCACAGGACGAGGAACACCAGCGCGCCGACCACGCCCATCACCTTGAGCACCTTCGGATCGAACGCACCGGGCTGGGCCTTGGGTACTTCGCCGTTGGGGAGTTCCTGCTGTTGCTGCTGCCGTTGCATGGCTGCCGTGACGGGGCCCTGCTGGCCGGGCGGTTGCGTCATGCCGACGTCGAGCCCCGGTTCGCCCTCCTTCGGCGCGCGCCTGGGCAATGCGGCCTGGGCCGACAGCCGTTCGACGTAACACGCGAAATCGCCATTGGGCGGCGTGTTCCATTGGGGATTCAGGTTCATCAGACCCTCCAGTCGGGAAGTCGTGCGGCGATCTCGGTCATCAGTTCGCGGGCCAGCGTGAGCTTGGGCGCGCGCGGCAGTTCGCGCACGCCGTCGGCATCGACCAGCAGCAGCGCGTTGTCGTCCTGCCCGAAGGTCAGCGGGCCGATGTTCCCGACCAGCAGCGGAATGCCCTTGCGCTCGCGCTTGGCCTTGGCGTGCGCCGCGAGGTTCTCGCTTTCGGCCGCGAAGCCCACGCAGAAGAGCTTCTTCGACTGGGCGCGTTCGCTGCGCGCGACGGTCAGCAGGATGTCGGCGTTCTCGACGAACTCCAGCACCGGGGTCTTGCCGCTGCCGTCCTTCTTGATCTTCTGGTCGCTCTGCGTGGCCGGGCGCCAGTCGGCCACGGCGGCCGTTGCTACGAAAATGCTAGCAAACTCCGCTGCACGGGTGGTGGCTTCGAGCATGTCCTGCGCGGACAGCACGTCGACGCGCGTCACGCCGCGCGGCGTGGGCAGGTGCACCGGGCCGGCCACCAGCGTGACCTCGGCGCCCGCTTCGCGGGCCGCGCGGGCAATGGCAAAGCCCATCTTGCCGGACGAATGATTGGTGATGCCGCGGATCGGGTCGAGCGACTCGAAGGTCGGCCCCGCCGTGACCAGCACCTTCTGCCCCGCCAGCAGCTTGGGGCTGAAGAAGGCCGTGATGTCCTCGAGCAGCTGGGCGGGTTCGAGCATGCGCCCGTCGCCGGTTTCGCCGCAGGCCTGCCAGCCGTTGCCCACGCCCAGCACCGTGGCGCCGTCGGCCGCCACCTGCACCAGGTTGCGCTGCGTGGCCGGATGGCCCCACATCTCGCGGTTCATGGCCGGCGCGATGAGCAGCGGAATTCGGTCCATGGGGCGGGCCAGGCACATCAGGCTCAGCAGGTCGTCGGAGCGGCCCTGCACCAGCCGCGCGATGAAGTCAGCGCTGCAGGGCGCCAGCACGATCGCATCGGCCTCGCGGCTCAGGTTGATGTGCGGCATGTTGTTGGGCTCGCGCGTGTCCCACTGCGAGGTGTAGACGGTGCGCCCCGAGAGCGCCTGCATGGTCACCGGCGTGATGAACTGCTCGGCCGCCTCGGTCATGACGACCTGGACGGTCGCGCCCGCCTTGACGAACAGCCGGCACAGCTCGGCCGACTTGTAGCAGGCGATGCCTCCGGTGAGGCCCAGGACGATGTGTTTGCCGGCGAGATCTTGCATGGGCTGTATTGTTGCTCACATGCCATCCGACCCGCGGCAACAAGCCCCTGGCGGAAAGTGTCGCGAAGGGCACACCTATAATCGCAATTTCCCACTGCCCGGATTGCAAAGTCCGGAACTGGCATGACCAAATTTGTCTTCGTCACCGGTGGTGTCGTATCTTCCCTTGGCAAGGGAATCGCCTCCGCCTCGCTCGCCGCGATCCTCGAATCGCGCGGCCTCCAAGTCACCCTCATCAAGCTCGATCCGTACATCAATGTCGACCCCGGCACGATGTCGCCCTTCCAGCATGGTGAAGTGTTCGTCACCGATGACGGCGCAGAGACCGACCTCGACCTCGGCCACTACGAGCGCTTCATCAACACGCGGATGCGCAAGGCCAACAACTTCACGACCGGCCAGATCTACAAGACCGTGCTCGAAAAAGAGCGCCGTGGCGACTACCTCGGCAAGACGGTGCAGGTGATCCCGCACATCACCAACGAAATCCAGGAATACATCAAGCGCGGCGCCGGCATCGGCACTGCGCACGAGGTGGACGTGGCCATCGTCGAAATCGGCGGCACCGTGGGCGACATCGAGTCGCTGCCCTTCCTCGAGGCCGTGCGCCAGATGAGCCTGCGCATGGGCCCGAACAACTCGGCCTTCGTGCACCTGAGCTACGTGCCCTGGATCGCCGCCGCCGGCGAACTCAAGACCAAGCCCACGCAGCACACCGCGCAGAAGCTGCGCGAAATCGGCATCCAGGCCGACGCCCTGCTGTGCCGCGCCGACCGCCCGATCCCCGACGACGAGCGCGCCAAGATCTCGCTCTTCTCGAACGTGCCCGAATGGGGCGTGATTTCGATGTGGGACGTGGACACCATCTACAAGGTGCCCCGCATGCTGCACGAGCAGGGCCTTGACGGCCTGATCTGCGACAAGCTGCGCATCAACACCCCACCCGCCAAGCTGCAGCGCTGGGACGACCTGGTCTACGAGGTCGAGCACCCGCAAAAGGAAGTGTCGATTGCCATGGTCGGCAAGTACGTCGACCTGTCGGACAGCTACAAGTCGCTGAACGAAGCCCTGCGCCACGCCGGCATGAAGAACCATGCCCGCGTGAAGATCGACTACATCGACTCCGAGACCATCAACGCGCAGGACGTGTCCCGCCTGGCCAAGTACGACGCCATCCTGGTGCCCGGCGGCTTCGGCCAGCGCGGCGTGGAAGGCAAGATCTCGGCCGCCCGCTTCGCCCGTGAAGGCAAGGTCCCCTACCTGGGCATCTGCCTGGGCATGCAGGTTGCCACCATCGAGTACGCCCGCCACGTGGCCGGCCTGAAGAACGCGAACAGCACCGAGTTCGACCCCGAGACGCCCACCCCCGTGATCGCGCTGATCACCGAATGGAAGGACGCCGACGGCACCGTGAAGACGCGCGACGAGAAGTCCGACCTCGGCGGCACCATGCGCCTGGGCGCGCAGAGCTCCGACGTCTCGCCCGGCACGCTGGCCCACAGCATCTACGGCGACGTGGTCACCGAGCGCCACCGCCACCGCTACGAAGCCAACGTCAACTACCTCGACGAACTGCGCAAGGCCGGCCTCGTGATCTCGGCGCTCACGCAGCGCGAGCACCTGACCGAGATCGTCGAGCTGCCGCAGGACGTGCACCCGTGGTTCATGGGCGTGCAGTTCCACCCCGAGTTCAAGTCGACCCCGTGGGGCGGCCATCCGCTGTTCAACGCCTTCATCAAGGCGGCGCTCGAACACAAGGAAAAGGGCGCGGGCAGCACCAACAAGGCATTGAAGGCCGTCGCATGAGCAGCGGATACGTCATCGCCCACGTCGAGGTGACCAACCCGACGCAGTACGAGGAATACAAGAAGTGGTCGAGCGCCGCCATGCAGGCGCACGGCGCCGAGGTGTGCGTGCGCGGCGGCCAGGTGCAGCCGCTGGAGGGCGACTGGAAGCCCACGCGCGTCGTCATCCTCAAGTTCGCCAGCTTCGAGAAGGCCAAGGCCTTCTACGACACGCCCGAATACCTCAAGGCCCGCGAAGCGCGCGCCGGCGCCGCGATCATGAACATGATCGCCGTCGAGGGCCTCTGAGCCCCCTGCCCCATTTATTCATCCGCCAAAGAGAACCGAAAGAGAAAGACAAAAGATGAGTGCAATCGTTGACATCGTCGGCCGCGAAATTCTCGACAGCCGAGGCAACCCCACCGTCGAGTGCGACGTGCTGCTGGAGTCGGGCACCATGGGCCGTGCGGCCGTGCCCTCGGGCGCGTCGACCGGTTCGCGCGAAGCCATCGAGCTGCGCGACGGCGACAAGAGCCGCTACCTGGGCAAGGGCGTGCTCAAGGCCGTGGAGAACATCAACACCGAGATCTCGGAAGCCGTGCTCGGCCTGGACGCCAGCGAACAGGCCTTCCTCGATCGCACGATGATCGACCTGGACGGCACCGACAACAAGGGCCGCCTGGGCGCCAACGCCACCCTCGCCGTGTCGATGGCCGTGGCCCGCGCCGCGGCCGAAGAGTCCGGTCTGCCGCTGTACCGCTACTTCGGCGGCATGGGCGGCATGCAGCTGCCGGTGCCGATGATGAACGTCATCAACGGCGGCGCGCATGCCAACAACAGCCTCGACCTGCAGGAGTTCATGATCATCCCCGTGGGCGCCAAGAGCTTCCGCGAGGCCGTGCGCTACGGCGCCGAGGTGTTCCATGCACTGAAGAAGATCCTGGGCGACCGCGGCATCAGCACGGCCGTGGGCGACGAAGGCGGCTTCGCCCCCAGCGTCGAGAGCCATGAAGCGGCCATCCAGCTGATCCTGGAAGCCATCGACAAGGCCGGCTACACGGCGGGCGAGCAGATCGCCCTGGGCCTGGACTGCGCGGCCAGCGAGTTCTACAAGGACGGCAAGTACGTGCTGTCGGGCGAAAACCTCTCGCTCACGTCCGAAAGCTGGACCGACATGCTCGCGACCTGGGTCGACAAGTACCCGATCATCAGCATCGAAGACGGCATGCACGAAGGCGACTGGGACGGCTGGAAGCACCTGACCGAACGCCTGGGCAAGCGCGTGCAGCTGGTGGGCGACGACCTGTTCGTCACCAACACCAAGATCCTGCAAGAGGGCATCGACAAGGGCATCGCCAACTCGATCCTCATCAAGATCAACCAGATCGGCACGCTGACCGAGACCTTCGCCGCCATCGAGATGGCCAAGCGCGCGGGCTACACGGCCGTGATCTCGCACCGTTCGGGCGAAACCGAAGACAGCACCATCGCCGATATCGCGGTGGGCACCAACGCCGGCCAGATCAAGACCGGCTCGCTGTCGCGCTCGGACCGCATCGCCAAGTACAACCAGCTGCTGCGCATCGAAGAAGACCTTGGCGACATCGCCGTGTACCCGGGCCGCGGCGCGTTCTACAACCTGAAGTAACGCACTGGACGCCCCGCGCATGCGCGCCCGACTCGTTCCACCGATCATCCTGCTGCTTCTGCTGGGCGTCCTGCAGTGGCAGCTGTGGAACGGGCGCGGCAGCGTGCGCGACGTGGCGCAGCTGCGGACCAAGCTGGCCGACCAGAAGGAAGCCAACGCCAAGGCCGCGCTGAACAACGAGCGCCTGACCTCGGAGGTCAACGACCTCAAGGAAGGCCTCGAAATGGTCGAGGAACGCGCGCGGGCGGAACTCGGCATGGTGAAGCCGAACGAAGTGTTCGTCCAGATCGCGCACTAAGATGACCCCCAGTCTTCGCGCACTTCGTGTCGGTGCCCTCTGGGGGCGAATCTGATCCTTGAGCTTCTCTCGGCCCCTGCATTCCTGCTCTGGGGCTCTCCCGTCAGCTGGCTCGAACTTGTCGCCGCGCTCCTCGCGCTCGCCATGGTCGGGTGCAACATGCGCGAGATCCACTGGGGATGGCCGCTGGCCATCGTCAGTTCGCTGCTCTATGTGGCCGTCTTCGCCAAGGCGCGCATCTACGGCGACGCCTCGCTCCAGGTCTTTTTCGCTTTCGTCGCCCTGTGGGGCTGGGCCCAGTGGCTGCGCGGCCACCGGGCGGACGGGAGCGCCCTGCATGTCAGCCGGCTTTCGCCGCGCGGCATTGCCCTCGCGCTGGCCGCCTGCGCCTTGGCGTGGCCGGCCGTCGCCCTCTTCCTGCGCCGCTTCACCGACACCGACGTGCCCTGGTGGGACGGCTTCGCCACCGGGCTGAGCCTGGTCGGGCAGTTCCTGCTCGGGCGCAAGTTCATCGAGAACTGGCTGGTCTGGCTGGCGGTGAACGTGGTCAGCGTGGGCCTGTTCATCCACAAGGGCCTTTGGCTCACGGTCGGGCTGTACGCGGTGTTCGCCGCGCTCAGCGTGGCCGGTTACCTGGCATGGCGGCAGCGCCTGCCGCAAGCGGCACAGGCGGCACGCGCATGACGCCCACCCTGCCGACCGGCTGCGTCATCGCGCTGCTGGGCGCCGAAAGCACCGGCAAGACCGAGCTGGCGCGCGCCATCGCGCAGCGCCTGCGGGACCGCGGAACCCCGGTAACGCTCGTTGGCGAATACCTGCGCGAATGGTGCGAGCGCGAAGGCCGCACGCCGCGCCCCGACGAACAGCAGGCCATCGCCGACGAACAGACCCGCCGCATCGGCGTCGCCGCCGCGTCGGGCGTTGTGGTGGCCGACACCACCGCGCTCATGACGGCGGTCTACAGCGAACAGCTGTTCGCCGACACCTCGCTCTACGAAGGCGCCCTGGCCGCGCAGCGGCGCTATGCCATCACGCTGCTCACCGCGCTCGACCTGCCCTGGGTGGCCGACGACATGCGCGACGGCCCGCATGCGCAGCAGCCGACCGACACGCTGGTGCGCGCCGCGCTCATCGGCGCCAGGCTCTCGTTCGCCGTGGTGCATGGCAGCGGCGGCGAGCGCTTTGCCAACGCCTGGAACGCGATCAACTCGATCGCGGGCAACGAAGGCCGCACGCGCGCACGCGGCCGGCTCGAAGCCAAGCCCTCCTCGTGGTCATGGCCTTGCGAGAAATGCTCCGACCCGGAATGCGAACATAAGCTCTTCAGCGACCTGATCGCGCGCCGCGAGTAACCCAGCGGCGCGCACCATCCCCTTCACCGGAGACCCGATGCCCCTTTCGACAGCCGCGCGCCTCGCCCCTGCCACCACATTCATCGCCCTGCTGCTGGCCGCCGGCCATGCCGC
The DNA here is from genome assembly GCF_037482385.2 of Variovorax sp. AB1(2024). Classification (NCBI taxonomy): domain Bacteria; kingdom Pseudomonadati; phylum Pseudomonadota; class Betaproteobacteria; order Burkholderiales; family Comamonadaceae; genus Variovorax; species Variovorax sp. AB1(2024). The sequence goes on from NZ_JBBHKP020000001.1 coordinate 4,732,006, forward strand.
TGCCGCCCCCGTCGCGGCCACGATAGAGAACGGCACCACGACCACCGCCTGCGCCGAGGAAGACAACGTCTCCCTCACCCTGCGCGGCGACGGCATCCGCCACATGCGCATCGAGGCGCTGCAGCCCGACTATCTCGACAAGATCGGCAACGACGTCACGGCGCCCGACTTCTCGGGCTGCAACTTCGACGGCGGCGCCCACCCCACCGACCCCGCGCACCGCTTCAAGAAGCGCACCGTGGTGCTGCTGGACAACGCCGAGTGGCGCATCGTCGGCATGACGCTGCCGACCTTCTGGCGCCCGCAGAGCGTGCCCGTGACCGTGGGCAAGCGCAGCGACCGTGGCTTCCATCTGCTGCAGGTGTTCAGGAAGGAGAACGGCAAGGCGCTCGAGGCCATCGTGCTCTATCCGTCGGACGGCTACTGGCGGCTCAAGCCGCTGCCGGACCCGCGCTTCGGCGACGGCGTGTACGGCTCTTCGTTCCTGCTCGGGCCGGTGGAGGCGGCCGCGCGGCCGGTGGTGAGCATCGCGTCGATCCGCATCGTGCCGAAGCCGCTGGCGATCCACGTGCGCTTTGCGAACGGCGGCAGCGCGGTGGCGCGTGTCGACGAAATCAGCCGCACGCGCACCGCGCTCGACGTCACCCTGTCGAAGCCGACGGTGAATGCGCAGCCCTTCGCGGTGCTGCGCTCGATGTACGTGACGCCGGACAACGCCGACGTGAGCGAAGTGCGCTGGCAGGCCGCGCCGCAAGCCGCGCAGCAGGTGCTGCCGCTGCCAGAGGTCAAGAGCCTGCAGGCCACGCAGGTGCGCTTCGGCCGAAGCCTGCCGTCGAAGCACAACACGAGCGCGCCGGACATTTCGTTCGGCGGCTTCGACAGCAGCGAAGCGCGCTGAGTCCGCGAGCGCGCTTCGACAGGCTGCCTACTGGACGACCGGGCTGCCCGGAATCTGGTCCGTCGGCGGCCTGAAGATCTGCGCGGTGTCGACCGCGTCGAAGCGGTACTGCTTGCCGCAGAAGTCGCAGCCCACCTCGATGTCGCCGCGCTCGGCGAGGATGCTCTCGGCCTCCTCCACGCCCAGGCCGCGGATCATCTGCGCCACGCGCTCGCGCCCGCAGGTGCAGGCGAAGTGCGGGCCCAGCAGGCCGGCCTGCGGCTCGAAGCGCAGCAGCCTCTCTTCCCAGAAAAGGCGGCGAAGAATGGTCTCGATGTCGAGCGTGAGCAATTCGTCGCGCGTCAGGCTGGAGGCGAGGATCGAGATGCGGTTGTAGTCCTCGTTCAGGCCGATCTGGTCTTCGTTGGCCTGGTCGTGGTCCTTGCTGGAAGTGCCTTCGAGGTTGCCCTCGCCCTTCACGGGCAGGCGCTGGATCAAGAGGCCCGCGGCCACCTTGTCGTCGGCCGCGAGCACCAGGGTGGTGTCGAGCTGCTCGCTCTGCAGCATGTAGTGCTGCAGCACGTCGCTGAGCTTGCCGAGCTTTTCGCCGTTGTCGTCGAACAGCGGTACCACGCCCTGGTAGGGCGTCGTGCCCGGCAGCTTGTCCTTGGGGTCGAGCGTGATGGCGCAGCGGCCCTTGTTGTTCACGTTGACCATGTCGGGCAGCCGCGCGTCGGCCGGCAGCTCGCCGATCACCTTGGCGGTGGCGCGCAGGCTCAGGTCGGGCCTGGCCTCGGCCACGGCCACCTTGACCGGGCCGTCGCCGAAGATCTGCAGGATCAGCGCGCCGTTGAACTTGATGTTGGCCTGCATCAGCGTGGCGGCGGCCGTCATTTCGCCGAGCAGTTCGGCCACGGGCGGCGGGTAGGCGCCGGTGGCGGTGTTGGAGGCGCGCCGCGCAAGGATCTCCTGCCACGCATCTGTCAGGCGCACGATCATGCCGCGCACCGGCAGGCCATCGAACAGGAATTTGTGCAGCTCGCTCAAAACGTTTTCTTTCTCTCTGTGTGCCTGCAACCGAACCGGTCAGGCGATCTTCTTGAGGCCCTTCGCGAAGCGATGGGCGTTCTCTACATAGTGCTCGGCGCTCTGGCGCAGCCGGGCGGCCGCGGCGTCATCGAGGGTGCGCACCACCTTGGCCGGCGAGCCGATGATGAGCGAGTTGTCCGGAAACTCCTTGCCCTCGGTCACGACGCTGCCGGCGCCAACGATCGAATTGCGGCCGATCTTCGCGTTATTCAAGACCACGGCCTGGATGCCGATGAGCGAGTTGTCGCCGACGGTGCAGCCGTGCAGCATCACCTGGTGGCCCACGGTGACGTTGTCGCCGATGGTCAGCGGGCAGCCGATGTCGGCATGCAGCACCGACAGGTCCTGGATGTTGCTGTTGCGTCCGATGGTCAGCGTCTCGGTGTCGCCGCGCAGCACCGCGCCGAACCACACGCTCGCGTTGTCGGCCAGCTTGACGTTGCCCATCACCTGCGCGCTGTCGGCCACCCATGCGCCTTCGCCGAGGGTCGGTGCAACGCCGTCCAATTCATAAATCGCCATCGTGGTTGTCTCCGGGGGCAAAACTAGAATTGTAGGGATGCACCCCCGATTGAGCGCGCTGGCCGCGCTGCGCCTCTCCGATCCCGAACAGAAGGTGGCTGCAACGCGCGCCATTTCTCTGCACGGCGCTACCGATTCCATAGCAACCGACCCGATCCGCACACCCGGCGACGACACCGGCGTGCCCGGCCGCCCGGAAAAGCCCGTGCGCGTGGCCGCCACCGCGGTGCAGAAGCGCTCGCCGTTCACGCCCGATGGCCGGGCCGCGCTGATCCATTCGATCTGCCACATCGAGTTCAATGCCATCAACCTCGCACTCGACGCCGTGTGGCGCTACGACGGCATGCCCGAGGCCTACTACCGCGACTGGCTGCGCGTGGCCGACGAAGAAGCGCTGCACTTCACGCTGCTGCACACGCACCTGCAGGACATGGGCTGGCGCTACGGCGACTTTCCGGGCCATGACGGCCTCTGGAACATGTGCGAGAAGACCAAGGACGATGTGCTCGGCCGCATGGCGCTCGTGCCGCGCACGCTGGAGGCGCGCGGGCTGGACGCCACGCCGCTGATCCAGGCCAAGCTCAAGCGGGTGAACACGCCCGATGCGCTGCGGGCGGTCGAGATCCTGGACATCATCCTGCGCGACGAAGTGGGCCATGTGGCCATCGGCAACCACTGGTACCGCTGGCTGTGCGAGCGCGCCGGCATCGACCCCGAGGCCACCTATCCGGCCTTGGTCGCGCGCTACGACGCGCCGCGCCACAAGCCGCCCTTCAATCTCGAGGCGCGCAGCCGGGCCGGCTTCAGCCCCGAAGAACTGCGCGCCCTGGCCGACTCCCGCCCCGAATGACCGAGGCGATCTCGCACCGGCAGGTCGCCTCGCTGGTCGAGGAACTGGGCCTGCGGGTGTTTTGAAACCCCGACTCAGGCCGCCGCCGGCCTGGCGTGCACCACCAGCCTGGGCGTGAAGTGCTGAAGCACATCGCCGCGCTGGTTGAGCGTCTGGCAGCGCATGGTGACCATCGCGCGGCCGGGCTTGGAGCGCGAGGGCACGATATCGACCACCTCGCTCACCACATGCAGCACGTCGCCGGGCCGCGTGGGCTTGGGCCATTGCAGCTCGCCGCCTGAACCGATGATGCCGTCGGCCAGCGGGATGCCGCTTTCGACCAGCAGCTTCATGGTGAGCGCCGCGGTGTGCCAGCCGCTCGCGGCCAGCCCGCCGAAGAAAGTCTTCTTCGCGGCCTCTTCGTCGGTGTGGAAGGGCTGCGGGTCGAACTGCCGCGCGAAGGCCTGGATCTGCGCCACGTCCAGCGCGTGTTCGGTGCTGCGGAAGCGGTCGCCGACGGACAGGTCTTCGAGGTACAGCTTGGGCCTGGCGCCGGTTTCAGGGGTTGCCGTCATCGGTTCTCCTTGGGGTTCGTGGCCGCATTCTCGGACCGTTCAAGCGCGCTCGAGGATCGTCGCGATGCCCTGCCCGCCGCCGATGCATTGCGTGGCCAGCGCATAGCGCCCCTTCTCGCGCACCAGCAGCGACGCGGCCTTGCCGGTGATGCGTGCGCCGGTCGCGCCCAGCGGATGGCCGATGGAGAGGCCGCCACCGTCGAGGTTGATCTTCGCGGGGTCGAGGCCCAGGTCGCGGATGCAGGCCAGCGCCTGCGACGAGAAGGCTTCGTTGATCTCGATCACGTCCAGGTCGGCGGCGCTCAGGCCGGCGCGGGCCAGCGCCTTGCGCGTCGCGGGGATCGGGCCGATGCCCATGACGGCGGGATCGACGCCCACGGTCGCGAACGAGCGGATGCGTGCCAGCGCCTGCAGGCCATGCCTGGCGGCAAACGCATCGCTGGTGACGAGCACCACCGCCGCGCCGTCGGTCAGCGGAGACGAGGTGCCGGCCGTCACCACGCCGTCGGGGCGGAATGCGGGCTTGAGGTTCGCCAGCGCCTCGGCGGAAGTGCTGGGGCGGATGCAGCCGTCGGCATCGACGATGTCGCCCGAGGCCAGCCGCACCGGCACGATCTCGCCCGCCAGCCGGCCCTCCGCGCGTGCGGCGGCGGCCTTGCGGTGCGACTCCACCGCGAAGGCCTCCTGGTCGGCGCGGCTCACGTTCCAGCGCTGCGCCGCGTTCTCGGCGGTTTCGCCCATGGAGATGTAGGCGTCGGTGTCGGCCAGCAGTTCCGGGCTGGGCGAGAAGTTGAAGCCGCCCTGCGGGACCGCCGTCATCGATTCCACGCCCACGCACAGGAACGCGTCGCCCATGCCCGCCTCGATCTGCGCGGCGGCAATGTGCACCGCCTGCATCGACGAGCCGCAGAAGCGGTTCACCGTCATGCCGCCCACCTCGTGCGGCAGGCCGGCCAGCAGACCGACGATGCGCGCGAGGTTGTTGCCCTGCGAGGCCTCCGGGTAGGCGCAGCCCAGGATGATGTCTTCGAGCAGCGCGGGATCGAGGTCGGTGCGCTGCAGCAGGCCCTTCACCACGTCGGCGGCCAGCGTGTCGGGGCGCACCTCGGCCAGCGCGCCTTTCTTCGCGAAGTGAAAGGGAGAACGGGCATAGGCGGAAATGACGGCTTTCATGAATGGCTCCAACAGATGAAACCTACCATCCAATCGGTAGGCTACGAGGTCAAAAAATAGGCACGCCGAGGCGCGCCTGCGTCAGGCCCGGCGCTCAGCCGGGCAATGAACTCCTGAGTTGCGCGATGGCTTCGTCGAACTCGTCCACGCGCCCTGTCATGCGCGCCGACAGCAGCGCACCCTGGCAGGAAGAAAACACGAAAGCCGCCAGCGAAGCGACCGAAACGCCCTTCTTGCGTTCCGGCATCAGCGCACCCAGCACGCCCGTGAGCCACGTCACCTGGGTGCTGCGCAGTTCGCGCACCGCCTCGCGCAGTTCGTCGTTGATGACGTCCCAGCCCGGCGCAAGCGCGCCTGCCGGGCAGATGCCGGAGCCGGCATTCAGCGTGTTGCGGTACATGCGGAAATACGATTCGAGCGCGTCTTTGGGCTCACGCTCGCGGGCGGCATCCCAGTCCTTGAAGCCCTGGGTGGCGGAGCGGATCACCGCGATGCCCAGTGCTTCCTTGCTGGGAAAGTGGTGATAGAGGCTGGCCTTGCGCACGCCGACCGCATCGGCCACGTCCTGGAAGCTGAAGCCCAGGTAGGAACGGGTTTCGATGAAGCCGCGCGCCACCGCGAGGATCTGCTCGCGGGTGCTGCCGGTGGCAAGGGCGGGAACGGCTGCTGTGGCGCTGGTCATCTACCTACTATAAGGTAGGGAGAATCGAACCACAAGCGCAGGTGTCTTCCAGGCGTCAGGTGGTGCGAGGCGGCTCAGTCGGCCTTGATGTTCGCCGCCTTGATGATGCGGCCGTTGCTTTCGAACTCGCTGGCGATTTCCTTCGCAAAGGCTGCAGACGTGCCGCCGGTCGGCACGTTGTCGGTGGCCGTGAGCTTGGCGCGCAGCTCGGGGCTGGCCAGCGCCTTGTTGATCTCGGCGTTGTACCGCGCGACCAGCGCAGCCGGCGTGGCGGCCGGCGCGAACACGCCGAACAGCGAGTTGATGTTGGCCGCCTTGTAGCCCAACTCGCCCAGCGTGGGCACCTGGGGCAGGCTGTCGAGCCGGGCCGGCGCTCCCACGGCCAGCGGGCGCAGCTTGCCCGACTGGATGTGCGACGACAGCGTCGGGCTCGCGTTGGTCGACAGAATCTCGAACTGCCCGCCGATCGCATCGTTGAGCTGCTGACCGCCGCCCTTGTACGGTACGTGCGTGATGTCCACGCCCGCCGCCGCATGCAGTTGCTCCAGCACGATGTGGCCCAGCGACGCCGGGCCGGAAGTGGCCCAGCGCACCGCGCCCGGGTGCGCCTTGGCGTCGTCGATGAGCGCCTTGAAGTCCTTGGCCTTGCTCGCCGGCGTGGCGATCAGCAGCACCGGCGAATACATCACGCTGGCCACGGGCGCCACGTCCTTGAGCGGATCGAAGGGCAGCTTGCCCAGGTGCGGGCTCAGCACCAGCGGACTGATGGCCGAGAAGCCCAGCGTCGCGCCGTCGGGCGCGGCCTTGGCCACCGCGTCCATGCCGATGGCGCCGCTTGCGCCGGCACGGTTGTCCACGATCACCGTGATGCCCATCTGCGCCGCGAGCCGGTCGCCCAGCGCCCGCGCGACCACGTCGCTGACGCCGCCCGCCGGGTAGGCGACGATGAGCCGCACGGTCTTGGGCACGGCCTGCGCGTAGGCGCCAGAAGCGGCGCACAGCGCGGCGGCGGCGAGGAGTCGGGTCGCCGTGCGGCGCGATGGCTTCGAGGAAGCGAGGAAATTCATGGTGTCTGTGGATCGGGTCGTCTGCGTGATTGCGTCAGTCCAGCTGCAGCTTGCGCTCCTTGATCAGCCTGGACCACTTCTCATTGTCCGCCTTCACGAAGGCCGCGAACTCGACCGGGCCCAGCGAATGCACCTCGGCCCCCGCCGTCGCGAACTTGGCCTTGATCTCGGGCTGCGCCAGCGCCTTGGCCAACTCGCCCGAGAGCCGATCGACCACGTCCTTGGGCATGTTCGCCGGCCCCACCAGCCCCTGGAAGCCGACCGACTCCATGCCCGCCAGCCCCAGTTCCTTCACGGTCGGCACGTCGGGCAGCTGCGGGTCTCGCACCGGGCCGGTCACTGCCAACGCCTTGAGCTTGCCGCCCTTCACCTGCGGCAGCAGCACGCTGCCCGCGTCGATGAGGATCTGCGTCTGCCCGCCGATCAGGTCCTGCACGGCCGGCGCGCTGCCCTTGTAGGGCACGTGCGTCATGTCGAGCCCCGTCACCTGGTTCATCAGCTCGCCGTTCAGGTGTGTCGAGGTGCCGTTGCCGCCCGAGGCAAAGTTGACCTTGCCCGGCTGCCCCTTGGCCCACGCCACGAACTCCTTGAGGTTCTTCGCCGGATGGTCGGGCCGCGTCACCGCGATGTAGCTGCCCTGGCTGATCTGCCCGATGTAGGTGAACTGTCTGATCGGGTCGTACGGCGGCTTGCTCTGCAGGTAGGGCGCGATGGCGAAGGGCCCGGTGTTGGCCAGCAGCAGCGTATAGCCGTCGGCGAGCTGACGCGTGAGTTCGGTGGCCGCGATCATGCCACTGGCGCCGGGCTTGTAGTCGACCACCAGTTGCTGCTTGAGCGCCTCCTGCAGCGGCACTTGCACCGTGCGCGCCGCAAAGTCGATGCCACCGCCGGGCGGATAGCCGACGATCAGGCGAATGGGCCTGGCGCCCGGGAAGCCTTGGGCGGCGGCAAGGCCGGTGGCCGCGGCCATTGCAAAGCCAAGGCCCAGGCCGGCGCAGAGTGTTGTGAATTTCATGTTCCGTCTCCTCTTGTTGATCGTTGATTCTCCAGCAGCCGCTGCAGCGCCAGCGCGTTGCCTGTCGCCTCGCCGCCGGCCGTGTTGTCGAACACGCACCAGCACTGCGCGCCTTCTTCTTTCGCGAGCTGCAGCCGCTGCGCGAGCCGCGCAAGCAGGTCGTCGCCGTAGGCCGACCAGTAGCGCCGCGGCGAGCCGTGCAACCGCAGATAGACAAGGCCCGGCCAGCCGCCGGGGGCCGCGGCTTCGTCGAACAGCACCGGGTCCGCGAGCACACGGGCCACTTCGAAAATAGACAGCAGCCCCTCGGCCTGCGGCGTGAACCAGCTGCGATGACGGGGCTCCAGCACCACCGCGCCCGGGTGCCTGCGCCTAAGCGCGCTGAAAAAACCGCGCACCACGCCGGCATCGAACGCCAGGCTCGGCGGCAACTGCACGACCAGCGCACCGAGCTTGTTCCCGAGCCCTCCGACCTGCGCGGCAAATTCTTCGAACGCCGGCATCGCATCGACCAGCCGGCGTTCGTGCGTCACCGCCTTCGGCAGCTTGACCGCGAAGCGGAATCCTTCGGGCGTGCTCGCGGCCCAGCGTTCGTAGGTCTCGCGCCGGTGCGGCCGGTAGAACGAGGTGTCGATCTCGACCGCGTCGAAGCGCTGCGCATAGCGCTCCAGGTGCGAGCCCTCGGGCGGAAACACCGGCCACAGCGCGCGCGGCAGGCTCCATCCGGCGCAGCCGATGCGCCAGGGCTGCACAGGCTCAGCCGCGCGGGTGGTGCTTCGCATGAAGCTGCTTCAGGCGCTCGCGCGCCACATGCGTGTAGATGGTGGTGGTCGAGATGTCCGCATGCCCCAGCAGCAGCTGCACCGCGCGCAGGTCGACCCCGTGGTTCAGCAGGTGCGTGGCAAATGCGTGGCGCAGCGTGTGCGGCGACAGCGGCACGTGAATGCCAGCAGCGGTCGCATGCTTCTTCACGATGATCCAGAACATCACGCGCGTCATGCCCGCCCTGCGCGCCGTGACGAACAGGTCGGGCGTCTGCTGGCCGTCGAGGATCGCGGGGCGCGATTCCTCCAGGTAGCGTTCGATCCAGCGCCGCGCCTCGCCGCCGAAGGGCACCAGCCGCTCCTTGCTTCCCTTGCCCAGCACGCGCAGCACGCCGTCGTTCAGGCTCATGTCGATGGCCTTGAGCGCCACCAGTTCGCTCACGCGCAGGCCGCTCGCATACATGAGCTCCAGCATCGCGCGGTCGCGCAGGCCCAGGGGCGATTCGACATCGGGCGCGGCCAGCAGGTCGTCGACCTGCTTCTCCGACAGCGTCTTGATGGCGCGCGGCATCTGGCGCGCGGGCATGAGACGGATGCTCGGGTCGGCCGTGATGCGCCGCTCGCGCAGCGCCCAGCGGTAGTAGCGCTTGAACACCGTGAGCCGGCGGTTGGCCGACGTTGCCTTGCCCTTGTTGGTGAGCCGCGCGCCCATGTAGGCCTGCAGGTCGGTCTCCCGCGCGGTGGCGAGCGTGGCGCCGCCTTGCTGCTTGCCGAGCCACTGCGCGAACAGCGCGAGGTCGCGGCGGTAGGCGGCGAGCGTGTTCTTCGACAAGCCGTCCTCGAGCCAGAGGGCGTCGATGAAGTCGTCGATATCGGGAGTGGGTGCGGCGGCGGCCTCGGTCATGCGTTGCAAGATAGCAAAAAAGAAAAAGCCGCCCGGGGCGCGGGCGGCTTGCGTCTAAAGAAAGAAAAAACCGGGCTCAGTCGAGCTTCAGGTTCTGCTTCTTCACGACGTCCTTGTAGACCTCGTACTCGGCCTTGATCTGCGCGGCGAACTGCTCGGGCGTATTGGCCACGATCAGCGAGCCCGTGTCCTCGATGCGCTTGCGCACCGCGGGCTCTTCCACCGACTTCTTCACGCCGGCGCTGATCTTCTCGACCACTTCCTTCGGCAGGCCCTTGGGGCCGAGGATGCCGTAGTAGGCCATGCGGTTCACCGGCTCCAGGCCCACTTCCTTGAAGGTCGGCACGTTGGGCAGCGCGGCCAGGCGCTGGGGCGCGGACACCACGATCGGGATCAGCCGGCCGCTGGTGATGAAGGGCATGGCCGAGGGAATGTTGTCGAACATGATCGGCACCTGGCCGGCCACCACGTCGTTCAGCGCCGGGCCCGCGCCACGGTACGGAATGTGCGTGACGAAGGTGTTGGTCAGGCTCTTGTACAGCTCCATCAGCAGGTGGCCGATGCCGCCCGTGCCCGACGAGGCATACGAATACTTGCCGGGGTTCTTCTTCAGCTCGGCCACGAACTCGGCGTAGTTCTTGGCCGGGAAGCTCGGGTTGACGGCGATGATGTTCGGCGTGGCCGCGATGTTGATGATCGGCGTGAAGTCGTTGATCGGGTCGTACGGCGTCTTCGGGTTGATGGCCGGATTGGCCGCCGTGCTCGACACCGTGGCGATGCCGAGCTTGTAGCCGTCGGGCGTGGCGCGTGCCGTCTCGGCCGCACCCACGATGCCGCCGCCACCGGCACGGTTGATCACCACCACCGGCTGGCCCAGCACCTTGCCCAGCGGGTCGGAGATCACGCGCGCCACGATGTCGGTCGTGCCGCCCGGTGCGAAGGGCACGCTCAGCTCGACGGGCTTGCTGGGGTATCCCTGCGCGAAGCTCGGGCCCGCTACCGCGACCAGTGCGGCGGCGCCCACCAGAGCGCTCCATTGACGACGTTGCATCGAAAACTCCTTGACTTGACTTTGATGTCGAAAAAACGAAAGCCCGGATGCTAGCGGCTCACGGCCCGCACCCGTGCTGTGGATTACCCATGGTCCGTCCGGTTTATCCTCGAAGCGGTGAACTACGCGCAGCTGCTCTTCCCCGACTTTTCGCTCATCGCCATCGGCTGGCTCCTGTGCCGCTACACCGCCCTCGACCGCCGCGTGTGGGACCAGGTCGAGAGCCTTGTCTACTACTTTCTTTTTCCTGTGCTGCTGTTCCACTCGATCGTGCGCAGCCCGCTGGACTTCGGCGCCACGTCGAACCTGCTGACAGCGGGCCTGTGCATCGGTGCGGTCGGCATCGGCTTGGCCTACGCCCTGCCCTTCATGCCCGGCATCGGCTCGCATATCGACCGCCGTGACCACGCAGCCAGCGCCCAGGTCGCGTTCCGCTTCAATTCGTTCATCTGCCTCGCGCTGGCAGAGCGGCTGGCCGGGTCCGAAGGCCTGCTGCTCATTGCCGTGCTGATCGGCGTGTGCGTGCCCATCTTCAACATCGCGGCCGTGTGGCCAATGACGCGCCATGCGCAGACCGGCTTCTTGCAGCAGCTGGTGCGCAACCCGCTGATCGTCGCGACAGTCGCGGGGCTGCTGGCCAATGTGCTGGGGATCACCGTGCCGGGCTGGGCCACGCCCACGCTCACGCGCATCGGCGCCGCATCGCTCGCATTGGGGCTGCTGGCCGCGGGTGCGGGCATGAAGTTCTCGACGCTGGGCACGGGCAAGGTGCTGGCGGTGTCGATACTGGGCATACGGCACCTCGTCCTGCCGCTGGTCGCATGGGGGCTGGCTCTGGCGTTGCGGCTCGATGCGATGCAGGCTTCGGTGCTGATGGCTTTTTCCGCGGTGCCGACTGCTTCGAGTGCTTATGTGCTGGCTGCGCGGATGGGATACAACGGGGCTTATGTGGCGGGGTTAGTGACGCTGTCTACGCTGTTGGGGGTGCTCAGCTTGCCGTTTGCCTTGGCGTTGCCTCGGTAGTTGCTTTTCTTTTTGTGTTCCGGGGCCGGGTCTCGGCCCGGCGGCCGACCTACTTTTCTTTGCTTCGCCAAAGAAACGTAGGCAAAAGAAAGGCGACCCTGCTGTCTGCGTCCCTCCGCTTCGCTGCGGGCAACCTGCGGTGCTCGACTCCGGCGGGGGTCCGCAGAACTCGCTTCGCTCAAGCAGCTGCGGCCCTGATCCCGCCTGCGTCTGCGCTCCTCGGCGCAGCCAGAAGGGATTTGGAAACCGGACGCGCCATCGCTGCGCTCGGCGCGGGGCTGCAGCAGGCGCGCAGCGCCTGCTGCAGCATCGGTGGCCGAGCGCAGCAAAGGCCCGGCCAGTTTCCCCTCCCCTCTGGCTGCGCCGAGGAGCGCAGCGTTTCGCGGATCAGGGCTCGCCCTTGTTTGAGCGAAGCGAGTTTGGGCGAGACCCCGCGAAACGCGAGCACCGCAGGTTGCCCCGTAGCGCAGCGAAGGGGTCGCAGACAGCGGGGTCGCCTTTTCTTTGCTTACTTTCTTTTGGCGAAGCAAAAGAAAGTGAGTCGCCCGCCGGGGCGAGACCCGGCCCCGGAAAAAAACCCACCAAAAAGCAAAAACAACCCTCAGCCCCGACCCAACAAAGCAGGCACAGCAGAAGCCAACATAGCCACCCCGGAAGCCGTCAACAACCCCAACACCAACTTCCGAAACGCAGCCTCACTGATCCCCACATAAAGCCGAGCCCCCAGCAACACAGGCAACGCAACCGCAAGCGCCACCACACCGAGCAGTGGAATCGTAGAACGCGCAATGCTGCCACTCGCAAGGTGAACAGCAAACGCCACCATCAGCATAGACAGGTTGAAGTTCTGAATCACCGCACGCTGCGTATCGCGCTGGAAGCCGCGCAGCGTGCACCAGAGCGTGGGAATGGTTCCCGAGAAACCGCCGATGCCGGCCATGGCGCCGCCGATGGCGCCGGCAACTCCGTCCGCCACGCGGCCGCCGAAGGCGATCTTCGGCAGGTGCTGCGACATCAGCATGGCCGGGCACCACAGCACAAGCAGCACGCCAATGCACAGCTTGAAGACCACGAGGTCCAGGTGCGGCAGCAGCCACACACCGAAAGGCACGCCCACGAGTCCGCCAAGCACGAAGGGCCACAGCAGGCTCTTGTCGAAGGCGCGGCGCACCGTGACGGCAGCGATCACCTGCCCGGTGAGCGCCCCGAACAGCGCAAGCAGCGCCGCCAGCTGAGGCTCCAGCGTCCAGGCCCACACTGACATGGCCACCATGCCGAACGCAAAGCCGGACAGGCCCTGCACGAAGCCCGCCAGCACTGCACCGGCGATCACTGACACATACAAGGCTTGCATGCGGCCGATGATATCGGCCGCTGTTCAACGACCCGGCAGGGGCTCAGGCGGAGGCCGGCACCAGCGCCGTGCGGCGCACCCGGCGCACATTGAAGGCGCTGGCGATCAGCACGCCCTGCACCACCGCCAGGCCGACGATGACGCTCGTGTACTGCCCGTGGTCCATCAGGCGGCCGAACACCAGCGGCGCAACGGCCTGGCCGATGTCCAGGCCCGCGTACACCACGCCGTAGACGCGGCCGGTGGCGTTGGGCGGAGTCGACTTCTTCACCAGCAGGTCGCGCGAAGGGCCGGCCACGCCGGAGACGAAACCCATCATGCCGAAGAGCACCGGCACCACGATCGGCGGGAAGTCCGCGAAGGCCAGCACCAAGGCCAGCATGGCGGCCACGCCGAAGCCAGCGCCCACGATGCGCTCGCAGCGCGACGGATCGGACGCGAGAAAGCCGCCCACCACCATGCCGGCCGCGCTGGCCACCATGTAGACGGTGAGGCACACCGCCACCAGCGCCACCGGCACCGCATGCAGGTGGCCCGCCGCCACCGGCGCGAAGGTCTGCACCACGCTGATCACGGCGGCGTAGAAAAAGAAGAAACCGAAGCACATCCACACCGCGGGAATGCGCAGGAAGTCGAACTCGCCGCCGGCAGGCGCGGGCTCGCCCTGCCCGGTGGCCTTGTGCACGGCCGCCGCGTCGAGCGACAGCGCGCTGCGGTAGACCCACAGCACCAGAAGCACCACGATGGCCACGGCGCCCGCGGACGCCAGCGCCACGCGCCACGAATAGGCAATGGCAATCGGCACCACGAAGGCCGGCGCCAGCGCCCAGCCCAGGCTGCCGGTGATGCCGTGCACGCTGTAGGCATGGCCCAGCCGCGTGGGCGCGACCTTGCGGTTGAACAGCGTGTAGTCGACCGGGTGGAACACGCCGTTGCCGATGCCGCCGACCACCGCGCACGCCAGCAGCATCCAGTAGCTCTGCGCCGCTGCGTAGCCGAAAGCCGCAAGCCCCAGCGCGCCCAGCCCGACGAACAACACCGGGCGAGGGCCCAGCTTGTCGACGATGAAGCCCGAGGCCGCCTGCACGATGCACGAGACCACGAAGAACACCGTGAGCACCGCGCCCAGCTCCACATAGCTCACGTTGAACGCGTCCTTCAGCCAGGGAAACAACGGCGCCAGGATGAGCTGGCTGAAGTGGCTGACCGCATGGGCCAGGCCGACCAGCCCGATCAGCTTGGCGTCGGTGCGCAAGGTGGTGGCCGGAACGGCGGCGGAGGATGAAGAGGACATGGATTGCTACAAAAAACCGGGGCGGGCTTCGATCCTATGCGGCGGGGACGCGGCAGAATGGCGATACAGCGACAACATTTGTCGAAACCATGCCAAGCGCCGCCTCCACCGCTGCCTCTTCTTCCGTCGCGACTTCTTCCGCGACCGCGCCGGCCAACAGCGTCGGGCCGCTCACGCCACACCTCTATGCCCCCGACGCGGTGCGCCCGCTGCGCGCCAAGGAACATTTCCTGAGCGCCGACACCCTGGTCGAGTTGCACGAGCACCCGTGGCCGCAGCTCACCTTCTCGACCCGTGGCGTGATCCGGCTCAGCACGCAGGACGGCAGCTACATCGTGCCGCCCTCCCGCGCGCTCTGGGTGCCGGCCAACATGCCGCACAGCATCACGCTGATCGAAGACGCGGAGCTGCGCACCGTCTACCTGCACGCCTGGATCGCTCCCACCTGGGAGAAATGCGAGGTGCTGGAGATCAGCCCGCTGCTGCGCGCACTGATGCTGGCGCTCGACACCACGCCCGATGGCCTGCCGCCGGCCGACCCGCACGCGCCGCAGCGCGAACGCATGATCGCGCCGCTCCTGGTGGACGAGGTCGAGCGCGCCACGCAGATCCGCATCGACGTGCCGCTGCCCGCCGACAAGCGCCTGCGGCAGCTCTGCGAGGCGCTGCTGCGCAACCCGGCCGACCGCGCCACGCTGGCCGAGCGCGCCGCCACCATCGGCGCCAGCGAGCGCACGGTGGCGCGGCTGTTTCGCGACCAGCTCGGCATGAGCTGGCAGCAATGGCGCCAGCAGGCCGTGATGGCCCATGCGCTGCCGCTGCTGGCGCGCGGCATGGCCGTGAGCCAGGTGGCGGCGGCCAGCGGCTACGCCACCGACAGCGCCTTCTGCGCCATGTTCAAGGCGGCGACCGGCCGCTCGCCGACCTCGTTCCAGCACCGCAAGCGCGCCGCGGCAAGCTGAACCGGCGGGGCATCGCGCGGCGGGTCATGCCGCTCTGGCAAGATCGGCGACCGACACCATGCACTCACCGATCCCCCTGCAGCTGGCGCCCGAAGCCCCGGCGCCCACATGGACCGCCGACATCTGGCTGCGCATGCGCCGCCATTTCCTGCTGAAGGCGGTCGGCACCACGGTCTTCACGTGGCTGTTCTTCATCGGCTACTTCCACCTGCTGCGCAATCCGTCGTTCCCGATCACGGTGATGCCGCTGACGCCGCTGGACCACCTCATTCCGTTCCAGCCCTATGCATTGGGCGCCTATCTGTCGCTCTGGTTCTACGTCGGCATCGCGCCGGGGCTGCAGCTCACCTTCCGCGAGCTGGTGGTGTACGGGCTGTGGATCGGCGGGCTGTGCATCACCGGGCTGGGGCTGTTCTATTTCTGGCCGACGCAGATTCCACCGCTGTCCATCGACGTGTCCGGCTTTCCCGGCTTTGCGATGCTGCAGGGCGTGGACGCGGCGGGCAACGCCTGTCCCTCCATGCACGTGGCGGTGGCCATCTTCACCGCCATCCGCATCGAGCACGTGCTGCGCGAAACCCGCACGCCGGCGCCGTGGCGCGTGCTGAACTGGGCGTGGTTCGCCGCCATCGCCTACTCGACGCTGGCCGTCAAGCAGCACGTGGTGCTCGACGCGGCGGCGGGTGCCCTGCTGGGCGTGGTGTTCGCCCTGCCCTCGCTGTACTGGCGCCCGGGGAAGCGTTTGCGAGGGGATGCCCCTCACGCGGGAGCGGATATCATTGGCCATCATTGACCACAACAGCCGGAATGAGGAAGGGATCGATCCAATGGCATGCCCTGCAGGGGTGGCAATCGATCAGCGGCAGCACATGACGACAGGCATCGCACGATGAGTTCGCTGAAGGAATTGCAGGACCTGATCCACGAGAAGTACGGCATCGAGCCGTCGAAGCTCGACCCACACGCCTCGATGCGGGAAACCGGCGGACTCGATTCGCTGGCACTCGCCGAATTCCTGTTCGCCATCGAAGACCACTTCGGCATCACCATGCCCGACGAGGACGCGAACATCGACACCCTGGCCGAACTCGCGGCGCTGGTCGACAAGGTCCGCGCGGCAAAGGCAGCGTGAACCACGAGGTCGCCGTCACCGGACTGGGCGTCGTGGCGCCGCACGGCGACTCGCCCGGCGCACTGTTCCAGGCCTTGCTGCAAGGCCGCTCGGCCATCCAGCCCGTTTACCCCGAACTCCCCAAGCCGGCCGCCGCGGCCACCGTCGCATTCGACGAGACGCGCTGGTTCACCAAGCTGCAGCTCGCGGGCGTCGACCGCGTGAGCCAGCTGGCCGTGGCAGCGGCCGACATGGCGATGCGCGACGCGGGCATCGCGGCGGGCGATGCCGACCCCGAACGCATCGGCGTCTTCGCCGGTTGCGGCATGGGCGGCGCCGCGGCGCTGGAAGCCGCCTATCGCGGCAATGGCCGCGTGTCGCCGCTCACCATTCCTGCCTTCATGCCCAACGCACCCGCCGCCCACGTGGCCATGCGCCAGGGCGTTCAGGGCCCGGTGCTCACTTATTCGGTCGCCTGCGCCTCGTCGTCGGCCGCCATTGCCGAAGCGGCCAAGGCGGTGCAACGCGGCGAGGTCGACATCGCGATTGCCGGCGGCAGCGAAGCGCTGATCGTGCCGGGCGTGGTTCTGGCCTGGCAGGCGATGCAGACGCTCGCCACCTTCCAGCCCGGCGAAGCAGCCGGCGCGGTGCGGCCCTTCGCGGCCGACCGCAGCGGCTTCGTGCTGGGCGAAGGCGCGGCCTTCCTGATCCTGGAATCCGCCGAGCGCGCCCGCGCCCGTGGCGCCCGCAGCTACGCCACGCTGGCCGGCTGGGGCCTGAGCAGCGACGCCACCCACCTCACCAAGCCCGACGCCCCCGGCCAGGCCCGCGCACTGCGCGCCGCGCTGCGGCAAGCCGGCCTGCAGCCGCGCGACGTGGGCTATTGCAACGCGCACGGCACGGCCACGCGCATCGGCGACGTGGTCGAGCGCAATGCACTGGCCGACGTGTGGGGCGACGACCTCGGCGCGCTGCGCGTGAGTTCGACCAAGGCGCTGCACGGCCACCTGCTGGGCGCGGCGGGCGCGCTCGAAGCGCTCATCACCGTGCTCGCAGTGCACGAGCGGCAGCTGCCGCCCAATGCGCACTGCGCGGAAATCGACCCGGCGTGCAGCCTGAACCTGGTGCAGCCGGGCGACACGGCGGCGCCTTCGCTCGAGGCCGCCGTCAGCAATTCCTTCGCCTTCGGCGGCACGAACTCAGTGCTGCTGTTCCGCCGACCGGACGCTTCCTAGGCTTCCTGGCTCAGAACTGGTAGCGAAGCGTCAACGTCACGTTGCGCGGTTCGCCGTAGAAGCCCGTCTCGAACAGGCCCATGCCCGCGTAGTACTTCTTGTCGAGCAGGTTGTGGATGTTGAGCGTGGCGGACAGCGCCTTGTTCACCTGGTAGCGCGCCATCAGGCTCACCAGCGCATAGCCCTTCTGCCGGATCTCGGCGTACTCCTGCGCCGCCGGGTTCCACACCTTGCCATAGAAGGCGCTCTGCCAGCTGACGCCGCCGCCGACCGTGAGCGCGTTCCATGCGCCGGGCAGCCTATAGCTGGTCGACAGACGCACCACATGTTCGGGCTGGCTGGCCATCAGCGTCGCGCCGTAGACACGCTGGCCCTTGGCGTCACGCACATGGTTGTAGGCATAGCCCGCCTGCAGGTTCCAGCCGGTGGCGATCTGCCCCGACAACTCGGCCTCGATGCCCTTGTTGGTCACGCCCTTCACGGCGCGGTACACCGAAGCGCCGTCGACGAAATCGACGTATTCCGCCACGTTGTCCTGCCGGATCTGGAACGCGGCCAGGCTTGCATTGAGGCGCCCCTCGAGGTACTCCGCCTTGATGCCCGCCTCGATGCCGCGTCCCTCGACGGCCGGCAGGAACTGGCGGTTGGCGTCCAGCAGCGACTGCGGCGAGAAGATGCTGGTGTAGCTGCCGTACACCGAGTAGGTGTCGTTCAGGTCGTAGACCACGCCGGCATACGGCGTGACCACGCCGCTCTCCCGGTAGTTGCTGGCCAGCGCCGGCGTGACGCCGTCGCTGAAGACCCGGGCGTCGCCGCCGACGACGCGGCTGACGCGAGCCCCCACGATCACCGACAGCGCATCGGTCGGCCGCAGCCGGGTGGCGCCGTACACGCCGCTCTGCCGGCGGCGCTCCGAGTACGAGGCAATAGGCGGGTAGGCCGGCTGCTCGAACGCGCCGTTCCAGTTGAAGATGCTGCCCGTCAGCATGGGATAGAGCGATTCGGACCACGGCCCGTGCGTCTTGCTGTCCGACCAGGACGCGCCGAACATCGCCTCGTGCTTGCGTCCCAGCAGGCTGTAGGAGCCGTTAAGGCTGGCACTCACGGTGTTCTGCGTGCGGTCGCCGCGGAAGTCGCCCGAGAACAGATACATGCCATCGCCGGTCACCGGATCGGGGTTGCCGCCGCTGGCCGAGCCGAGCAACGAGCGGTGCTTGCTTTCCTGATTGCTCACGTTGAGCTTGAAGCGCCAGTCGTCGTTCAGCCGCTGTTCCAGCGTGGCGAACACATTGCGCGTTCGCATCTGGCGCCGGCTCCAGTCGGTCGCGGGGTTGAACGAGCGGCTGAAATCGGTGCGGCTGCCGTCGCTGTAGAAGATGGGGAAACCGGTCCAGGTCGAGCCGCGGGGGTCGGTGTCCTGATAGTCGGCGCCCAGCCTGAGCAGGGTGTCGCGCGAAAGATCGGCTTCGATCACGCCGTACGCCACGCTTTTCTTCTGGCGATAGCAATCGAGGAACGACTCGCGGTCCTGGTAGGCGCCGACGAAGCGGCCGCGCACGGTGCCGCTTGCGTTGAGCGGCCCCGACAGATCGACCTCCCCGCGCCCGTTGTGCCAAGAGCCCACCGTGCCGGCTACCGATCCGGCAAAACGGTCGGTGGGACGCTTGCGGATGAAGTTGACGGTGGCCGACGGGTCGCCCGTGCCGCTCATCAGGCCGGTCGCGCCCTTGAGGATCTCGACACGGTCGTAGATCGTCAGGTCGCCGTTGGTGGCGCCCCAGTCGTACACGCCGTCGTAATCCTTGGCGACGCCGTCGTACTGGAAATTGGTGACCGCGAAGCCGCGGGCGCTGAAGCTCCAGCGGTCGCTGTCATAGCTCTGCACGGTGATGCCGGGGCTCTGGCTCATCACGTCGGAGACGCTCACGACGCCCCCGTCGTCCATCTGCTGGCGCGTCACAACGGTCACGCTTTGGGGCGTGTCGCGCAAGGAGAGGCCGAGGCCGGTGGACATGGACGACGGGCCGGCCGCGTAGCTTCCGGTACCGTCGGTTCTTGCATCGCGCACGGCGTCCGCCGTGACGGTCACGGTGGCCATGGTGGCTGCCGCGCCCTCGGCGGAAGCGGAGGGCGCGCCTCCCGGCAGGGCCCGCAGCGCATAACCGCCGCTGGCCGCGGGGACGGCACCGAGCCCCGTGCCTTCGAGCGCCCGGGACAGCGCCTCGGCCACCGTGTGGCTGCCGCTCACGCCACGGCTGCTCAGCCCCTCGGTGACTTGGGAGCCGAAGGTGATGAGCACGCCGGCGTCGCGCCCCAGACGGTTGAGAACGCCCTCGAGCGGGCCTGCGGGAATGTCGAAGCGACGCACGTCCTGGCTGCGCGAGCCTGCCTGCTGTGCGAGCGAAGTGCGCGGCGCCGCAAGGCCTGCCGCGACCATGCCGGCCACCGCGGCGAAACACAAGGTCCGCGAGGCCAGGGCCAGCACGTGCAGGCGCGCCTTGCCACGGGAGTTCGAACGGGAGGAGTTCGGCGCGAAAGTCGGCCGGCCGGAATGCTCAAGCATGAAAGTGCCTTCGATGGAAAGGTGAGTGACGAGAAAAGAAAAAGAGGTGACGCATCCGCGCCCTTCCCTTCGTTGACAAGCACCCCCGCCGAACTAGCTCATTTATTTTTTCTGGCGTGCACCGTGACCCAGTACCGCGTGTACGTGTGCACCTCGACAGGCAGCGAGGAAGTCAGCGCCGCGAGGATGCGGTCGGTGTCGTCCAGCGGGTAGGCGCCCGACACCTGCAGGCCGGCAACAGCCGGGTCGCACCCCAGCCGCCCTTTCCGGTAGCGGCCGACTTCGGCCAGGAAGCCGTCCAGGCGCATGCGCGAGACCACGAGCATGCCGTCGTCGGCCCAGGCACCTGCATTGCTGTCGAGCGCGCCGGCGTACATGGCCCGCGTGCGCGTGAAACTCCCGGCCTCGCCGGCCTGGAGGATGCGCGACGCGGCGGGCGCGTCGGCGGGGCGCAGCTCTACCGCGCCTTGCTGCACGCCCACGTCGACTCCACCTTCGCTGCCCCGTTCACGCACCGTGAAGCGCGTGCCGATGGCGCGCACGGCGCCCGCCTCGGTCTCGACGAAGAACGGACGGCGCAGCGCGTCCTGCGCGGTCTGCACACGGATTTCTCCGCGCACCAACTGCAGCACGCGGCGATCCGCGTCGAAGCGGACATTGACGGCGCTGTCGGTGTTGAGCACCACGCTGCCGCCGTCTGGCAGTTGCACCGTTTGCCGATCGCCGACGCCCGAGACGTGGTCGGCCGTCCATGCACGCCACGGCGTGGCCTGGCGCACGGCCAGCGCGCTGCCGCCGGCGACCACGAGCACGGTCAGCAGTTGCATGCTGCGGCGTCGGCGCAGCGAGTCCGGCGGGGTGCTCAGCACGGCCCTGGCCAGCGGCGTGGGAATGTCCGCGAACCGGCCGCCGACGGTCTCGATGCGCTGCCACGCTGCCTCGTGCGCCGCGTCGGCCTCGCGCCAGCGCCGCCACAGGGTCAGCCGCGCGGCGCTGATGTCGCTCTCGCGCAGCTCGACCCACCATTGCACGGCCTGTTGCGCAACCGCCTGCGAGACGGGCGCGCCGTCGGTTCCGGAGAAAGCCATCCGGCCTACTCCGAGAAAAAGCAACGCATCGCCGCCTTCGCCAGGTGCCGCTTCACGGTCGACACCGAAATGCCAAGTTCCGCGGCGATCTCCGCCTGGCCCAGGCCCTCGAGCTGCGCCAGCAGGAAGGCCTGCTTGGCCTGCACGGGCAGGCCAAGCAGGCGCCGGTCGATCTGGACCAGCGTCTCCAGCACCATGAGCCGCACTTCGGGCGCGGGCGCCATGGGCTCGGGCAGGAGCGCCAGCGCATCGAGATAAGCCTGCTCGATGGCGCGGCGGCGCACATGGTTGATGAGCAGGTTGCGCGCGACGGTGGTGAGATAGGCGCGCGGCTCTTCAACGCGGTCCAGCCCCGGCGCGCGCATCACGCGCAGGAAGGTGTCCTGCGCCAGGTCCGCCGCGTCGAAGGCGTTGCCCAGTTTCTTGCGCAGCCAGCCCTGCAGCCAGCCGTGGTGGTTGGCGTACAGCGTCTCGACCTGCTGGTGCGAGGCGGACTGGGCAATGGACGCTGCGGAGGAAGGCGGCACGCGGATTCGAAGGGGCGAAGGCCCTCTATACAAATAAGAACTGTTCTCATTGTATCGACGCCGCCGCGAGGAGCCATTCGACGAAAGCGCCGACCAGCGCATCGTCGGCGCGGCTCGGCGCCACGAACACGCTGTAGCCACGGCTCGACGGCACCCGTTCCGGGCAGGCCAGCACCAGTTCGCCCGAGCGCAGTTCGCGTTCGATGAAGTACTCCGGCACCAGCCCCACGCCCAGGTCGGCGCGCACCGCCGCGACCAGCGACGAGAACAGGTCGAAGCGGTGCCCCGCCACCAGGTTGTCGGGGGCACGCGCGTTCGCCGACTGGCCGAACCACTCCTCCCAGGCGCCCATGCGCGTGCGCAGATGCAGCAGCGGCGCGGCACGGAAGTCGCCGCGCGCCATCGCCGCCCGGCCTTTCGCCTTCGGCGAGCACACCACCACGCACGGCTCGCCCATCAGCGGCAGCGCATTGGCGCCGGGCCACACCGCGTCGTCGTACTGCACGCCGACGTCGAAGGGCAGGTCCTCCATGTAGAGATGCGTCGGAAACACCTGCAGATGCAGGCTGCAGCCCGGGTGCTGCGCGATGAATTCCGGCAGCCTCGGCGTGAGCCAGCCCTCGGCCAGCACCGGCACCGCGCCCACCAGCAGGCGCAGGCCGTCGGCGCGCTGCGCCATCGCCTCCAGCGTGTGGTTCTGCAGCCGCAGCAGGTCGCCGGAAATCTGGCCGTGGTAGCGCCGACCCGGCTCGGTCAGCTCGGTGCCGCGCGCGGTGCGCTGCACCAGCCGCACGCCGATCTGCGACTCCAGCAGCCGCAGTTGCTGGCTCACCGCGCTGTGGGTCAGGCAGAGCTCCTCGGCGGCCTTGCCCACGCCGTGATGGCGCGCCACCGCGTCGAAGATCAGCAGCGCGCGGGTGCTGGGAATATGGCGGCGCATGAGGCTTTCGTTAGAAAAACTGACAACGCGGAAGATTAAACCAGAGCACGCGCTTGGCACAGCCGCAAGAATCGCTGACGACGCCGCGTCGGCGGCGCCTCTCTTTTCACCGGTTTTTCTTTCAAGGACATTCCCGCACCATGCCTCGCCCCGCGTCTCTTCGCCTCGCCCCGCTCGTCCTTGCCCTGGCGTCCGCCGCCGCCGGCTTCGCGCATGCCCAGACCGGCTCGGTCGCCGCCACGCCCGCGCAGGTGCGCCCCGAGGTTGACAAGGCCTACACGCAGCTGATGGCGTCGCCGCAGATCCAGAAGCTGCTCGACGCGGTGAAGGCCGACCATGCGCGCTCGGTGGAGGACCTGAAGATGCTCACCGAGATCGAGGCGCCCCCGTTCAAGGAACAGAAGCGCGCCGAAGCCTTCCTGGCGCGCATGAAGGCCCTGGGCCTCGACGACGCGAAGATCGACGCCGAAGGCAACGTGGTCGGCCTGCGCAAGGGCACGGGCAACGGGCCCAAGCTGCTGATCTCGGCCCACCTCGACACCGTGTTCCCCGCCGGCACCGACGTGAAGGTGAAGGAGCGCGACGGCAAGCTCTACGCGCCCGGCATCTCCGACGACACGCGCGGCCTGTCGGTGCTGCTGTCGTGGCTCAAGGTGCTGAACGACAACAAGATCCAGACCGTGGGCGACCTGCTGTTCGTCGGCAACGTGGGCGAGGAAGAACTGGGCAACCTGCGCGGCATGAAAGCCATCTTCCGCGACAACCTCGACATCGACGGCATGGTCGGCCTCGAGCCCGCGCCCGAAGGCACGGTGCTGATGCTCGGCACCGGCAGCCATCGCTACGAAGTGACCTTCAAGGGCCCGGGCGGCCACAGTTTCGGTGCGTTCGGCCAGGTGCCGAGCGCCATCCACGGCATGGGCCGCGCCATTGCCAAGATCGCCGACGTGCGCACGCCCACCTTCCCCAAGACGACGTTCACCGTGGGCACGGTCGGCGGCGGCACCTCGGTCAACACCATCGCACCCGACGCGCGCATGGCGGTCGACATCCGCTCCGACGAAATGGCGCCGCTGCTGGAGACCGAGAAGAAGATCCTCGCGGCCATCGACGAGGCCGTGGTGGAGGAAAACAAGCGCTGGAACGTCAACACGCTGAGCGTGAGCACCAAGCTCATCGGCGACCGCCCGGGCGGCCGCACGCAGTCGGACACGGTGATCGTCGAGGCCGCCACGCGCTCGAACGCGGCCTTCGGCCACAAGACGCTGCTGACCGGCGCGAGCACCGACGCGAACGTGCCGATGTCGCTGGGCATTCCGGCCATCATCATCGGCGGCGGCGGCAAGACGGGCGGCTTCCACGCGCTGAGCGAATGGATCGACGTGACCGACGGCTGGAAAGGCGCGCAGAACTCGCTGGTGACGGTGCTGGGGCTGGTCGGCGTGCAGGGCACGAGTGCGCCTTTGCTGGAAAAGCGCCCGCCCCGCACGAAGTAGGCCAGGCGCGTGCCAGGGGCTGTGCCCCTGAAAGTCTCCGGTATGCTGATGGCCGCTTTCCATCACGCTGACCGACAGGAGGACACCATGCACGCCCGCTCCACCCTCATCGCCCTGGCACTGCTCGCGGCAGGTGCCTCGGCGCAAGCCAACAACCTGCTCGACCAGCTGAAGGAAAAAGCCGGCGAGGCCGCCAGCGCCAACACCCAGGGAGGCACCGGCGGTTCCTCGCTCGGCGGCCTGGGCAGCAACCTCGGCTTCAAGATGCCCGCCATCGGCTCCAGCACCATCGGCAACGCGGCAGGGGTGCTGCAGTACTGCGTCAAGAACAACTATCTGGGCGGCGACGCGGCCTCGGTGAAAGACAAGCTGCTCGCCAAGATCACCGGCCAGAAGCCCCAGGAAACCGGCTTCGCCAACGGCGCCAAGGGCCTGCTCAAGGGCGGCGACGGGCAGACGCTGAACTTCAAGATCCTGTCGTCCAAGCTCAAGACCAAGGCCTGCGACTACGTTCTCAAGAACGCGACGTCGCTGATCTAGGCACGCCTCAGCTCCCCATGCTTCGCGCAGCCGCGTAAGCTCTCCGCGCCCGCGCGGCATCAAGCACCGTTGCGGGCGCCATCCGTCATCCATGAATCCGGCCACCACCTCCCCCTCCCTGCGCCAGCGCCTCTCCCGCTGGGTCCCCTGCCTTGCCTGGCCCCGTCCCTCCGCCGCGCTGCTGCGCAACGAGGCGATGGCCGGCATCACCGTCGCGCTGATGGTCATTCCGCAGGGCGTGGCGTATGCCGCGCTGGCCGGCATGCCGCTGGTGACGGGCGTGTATGCCGCGCTGTTCCCGGCGCTGATCGCGGTGATGTTCAGCTCGTCCCAGCGGCTGTCGGTCGGCCCCACGGCGCTCACCAGCCTGCTGGTCGGTGCCTCGCTCGCGCCGCTGGCGGTGGCGGGCAGCGCCGAGTGGGTGGCGATGGCGGTGTGGCTCACGCTGATGTCCGGGGCCATCCAGATCGTGCTGGGCGCGGGGCGCTTCGGCTGGCTGCTGCGGCTGGTCAATTCGCCGGTGCTGATCGGTTTCACGCAGGGGGCGGCGGTGCTGATCGCCATCTCGCAGCTGCCCGCGCTGCTGGGCTTCACCGGCCGCACCATTCCGCAGGTGCTGCGCGGCGGCCCGTTGCCCGACCTGGTGGCCATCGCCTTCGGGCTCGGCAGCATCGC
The DNA here is from genome assembly GCF_037482385.2 of Variovorax sp. AB1(2024). NCBI lineage: Bacteria > Pseudomonadati > Pseudomonadota > Betaproteobacteria > Burkholderiales > Comamonadaceae > Variovorax > Variovorax sp. AB1(2024). Next base: position 4,757,362 of record NZ_JBBHKP020000001.1, read on the forward strand.
GGTGCTGTGGCTCGGCAAGCGGCTGCTGCCGCGCTTTCCGACCACGATGGCGCTGGTGGCCGGCGCGGCCGCGATCAGCTGGGTGATCAACTACGCGCTGCGCGGCGGCGCGGTGGTCGGCAGCCTGCCTTCGGGCCTGCCGTCCTTCTACTGGCCCGGCCTGCTGCCGATGGGCACGCTCGGCGCGCTGGTGCTGCCGGCGCTGATGATCACGCTGGTGAGCTTTCTGGAAACCGCATCGAGCGCCAAGGTCGACAACGCACGCGCCGGCACGCTCTGGAACGAAAACCAGGACCTGATCGGCCAGGGCCTGGCCAAGCTGGCCTCGGGCTTCTCGGGCGCGTTCCCGACCAGCTCGTCGTTCTCGCGCTCGGCCATCACGCTCTATGCGGGCGCGCAGACCGGCTGGGCGACGCTGTTCAGCGTGATGGTGGTGGCGGGCGCGCTGCTGTGGCTGATGCCGCTGCTCTATCACGTGCCGCAGGCAGTGCTGGCGGCGGTGGTGGTCACGGCCATCCTGGGGCTGGTGAAGCCGGCGAGCTTCACCGCGCTGTGGCGCATCTCGCGCATCGAGGCGGGCATTGCCTTCGGCACCTTCGTGCTGACCATCGCGACCGCGCCCAGCATCTACTGGGGCGTGCTCGGCGGGCTGCTGGCGGCGCTGGCGCACTACATGTACCGCCACCTGCATCCGCGCATCATCGAAGTGGGCCTGCACCCCGACGGCAGCCTGCGCGACCGCAATCTCTGGAAGCTGCCGCCGCTGGCGCCGCAGCTCTATGCGCTGCGCATGGACGCCGAGCTCGACTTCGCCTCGGCCTCCACGCTCGAACGCGCGCTCACCGTGGCGCTGGCCGAACGGCCCGGACTCACCGACGTGTGCCTGTTCGCGCAGCCGATCAACCGCATCGACATCACCGGCGCCGAAGTGTTCGGCTCGATCCGCCGGATGATGGAATCCAAGGGCATCCGCCTGCACCTGAGCGGCCTCAAGCTGCCCGCGATGCAGGTGCTGGAACGCGCCGGCCTGCTGGCCCCGGGCCCCATGCTGTTCAGCTACCGCACCGACGGCGAAGCGCTCGCCGCGTTGATGCCGCGCATCGACGTGCCGGCGGCCTCCGCCGAGACCGAATCCGCCGCCTGAAGCGCCCCCATGAAAACCACCATCGAAGAACTGGTTGCGTTCCGCGCGGTGGTGGACACGGGCTCGATCACCGCCGCGTCGGAGCAGTTGGCGCAAACGGTCTCCGGCATCAGCCGCGCATTGAGCCGGCTCGAGCAGAAGCTCGACACCACGCTGCTGCGCCGCACCACGCGGCGGCTCGAACTCACCGAGGAAGGCGCGGCCTTCCTGCAGCGCACGCGCGCCATCCTCGATGCGATCGACGATGCCGAAGAGCAGATGGCCGCGCGCCGCCAGCAGCCCGCCGGGCGTCTGCGGGTGAACGCAGCCTCGCCCTTCATGCTGCATGCCATCGTGCCGCTGGTGCCTGAATTCCGGCGGCTCTATCCGCAGATCAGCCTGGAGCTGGACACCGACGACCTGCCCATCGACCTGCTGGAGCGCCGCACCGACATCGCGATCCGCATCGGCCCGCTGCGCGACTCCACGCTGCATGCGCGCCCGCTGGGCACCCACCGGCTGCGCGTGCTCGCCAGCCCCGCGTATCTCGAGGCCAGCGGCAAGCCGCGCAAGGTGGACGAGCTGGCCGGGCATGCACTGCTCGGCTTCACACAGCCGGAGTCGCTCAACCGCTGGCCGCTGCGAGGTCCGCACGGCGACGAGTGGACCATCGCGCCGACGCTGATGGCATCGAGCGGCGAAACGCTGCGCCAGCTCGCACTGGCCGGCGTGGGCATCGTCTGCCTGTCGGACTTCATGACAGGCGCCGACCGGGCCAGCGGCGCGCTGGTCCAGCTGCTGGCCAAGGACACGGTGGACGTGCGCCAGCCGGTGAACGCGGTGTACTACCGCAACACGCAGCTGTCGGCGCGCATCACCTCGTTCCTGGATTTCCTCTCGCAGCGCATGGCCTGAAGGCCCCGCGTCACTGCGGCTGCCGGGGCACGAAACGCTCGACCGTCGCGGAAGCGATCTCGTAGCCGCTCACACCCATGTCCGCCGACGCATAGCGCGCCGCCTTCAGCGTGCCGCTGACGTACACCGTGTCCATCGCATGCAGGCCCTTCACGGGGCCTGGCGCTATCACGTGCACGATCTGGTTGGCGGGCGGCGGCGGGGTGTGGATGCAGGCGCCGAAGTACGGCACCAGCAGGAACTCGCGGATGCCCTCCTGCGAGGCATCCAGCGGCACGACGAAGCCCGCGAGCTTGGCCGCCTTGCCGTCGAGCTCGACGTTGACCGGCGCGTTGTCCCAGACGGCGCGCATCTCGTCGAGCATCTGGATGGCCTGGGGATCGTTGTCGCGCAGCGCCTCGAGGCTGATGTTGCGGTAGCGCCTGGTCGGGTCCCAGCTCTTGGGGATCAGCGCTTCCCATTTGAGTTCGGGCGCCGCGGCGTTGCTGGCAACCTGCCCCGATGCTGCGTCCGGCGCGCAGCCGTCGAGCAGCACGGCCAGCGGTGTCAGCAGAAGCGCCGACAACAGGACGCGTGCGAAAAGACTTCTCATTCGCCTGATTGTGCGGGGGCGATGTTTCAGGCAGATAAAGCCCCGGCTTTGTCCCTCCCCCCGGCCTCGGCATACGTCAAGGCGCCGGCGCGCTCAGTCCCGCACCGGCCCGCGCAGGTTCTTGATCTGCGAGCGCTGGCTCTTGCCTTCGAGCCTGCGCTGCTTCGAACCGTAGGTCGGCTTGGTGGCACGCCGCACGCGCGGCGGCGCGGCCACGCTGTCGACCACCGCCTGCAGGCGCGCGAAGGCGTCGGCGCGGTTCATTTCCTGCGTGCGGTGCTGCTGTGCCTTGAGCACCAGCACGCCTTCCTGCGTGATGCGGCTGTCGCGCAGGGCGAGCAGCCGTTCCTTCACGTCGGGCGGCAGCGAACTGGCGTGGATGTCGTAGCGCAGGTGCACCGCACTCGACACCTTGTTGACGTTCTGCCCGCCCGCGCCCTGCGCCCGGATGGCGCTGATCTCGACCTCGTCGGGATCGATCAGCACGGGCGGACGCAGCACGACGTTCAGACCCGTTCGAAGACGGCGGCAATGCCCTGCCCGCCGCCGATGCACATCGTGACCAGCGCATAGCGCCCGCCCGTGCGATGCAGCTCGGCGATCGCCTTCGTGGTGATGATCGCGCCGGTCGCGCCCACCGGATGGCCCAGCGAAATGCCCGAGCCGTTCGGGTTCACCTTGGCGGGGTCGAAGCCCAGCTCCTTGATGACCGCGCAGGCCTGCGCCGCGAAGGCTTCGTTCGACTCGATCACGTCGAAGTCGCCTACCTTCAGGCCAGTGCGCTCCAGCACCTTGCGTGTGGCCGGCACCGGGCCGATGCCCATGTAGGCGGGCTCGACGCCGGCATGCGCATAGCCCACCAGGCGTGCGAGCGGCTTCAGGCCGCGCGCCTTGACGCTCTCGCCGGCAGCCAGCACCACCGCGGCGGCACCGTCGTTGATGCCCGAGGCATTGCCGGCGGTGACGAGGCCGTCCTTCTTGAATGCGGGTTTCATCTTCGACAGCGTCTCTACAGAGCTGTCGGCGCGCACATGCTCGTCGGTGTCGAACAGCACCACGCCCTTGCGCGTCTTCACCTCGACCGGAACGATCTGCTCCTTGAAGCGGCCCGCCGCGATGGCGGCCGCCGCGCGCTGCTGGCTGGCAACGGCCAGTTCGTCCATCTGCTCGCGCGTGATGCCGTAGCGCGCGGCCACGTTCTCGGCGGTGATGCCCATGTGGATCTTCTCCCACGGGTCGTGCAGGATGCCGAGCATGTAGTCGACCAGCACCGCGTCGCCCATGCGCGCGCCGTAGCGCGCCGAGGTGTCGAAGTACGGGCCGCGACTCATCGACTCCGAGCCGCCGCCGATGGCGATGTCGCAGTCGCCCAGCGCGATGGCCTGCGCCGCGGACACGATGGCCTGCAGGCCCGAGCCGCACAGGCGATTGACGTTGAAGGCCGGCGTTTCGATGGGGCAACCCGCGTCGATGGCCGCCACGCGGCTCAGGTAGGCGTCCTTCACGTCGGTGGGGATCACGTTGCCCATCACCACATGGCCGATGGCATCGCCCGCGAGGCCGCTGCGCTCGATGGCGGCCTTCACTGCCGTGGTGGCCAGCTGGGTGTTGGGTACATCCTTCAAGGCACCGCCGAAGGTGCCGATGGCGGTGCGGGCGGTGCCGACCACGAAGATGTCGCGCGAAGTCATGGGATGTCTCTCCTGGATGAAAGCGAAAGCCGCGAGAAGCGGCGGCTGCAGGAGGACGATTCTGACGGCGAACGGCGCGACGGGTTGTCGCGCGTGGAATAGCGCAGGCTCAGCCGCGCGAGACCGACTTGGGCGACACGTCGGTCACGTCGCTGGCGCTGCCGCGAATGCGCACCGGGCGCTCCACCGATTCGCCGCGCGCCCGGGCATTGGCCACGTCTGCGGCGCTGGGTTCGGCCGGCTGTGCCGCATTGCGAAATTTGTCGAAGCCGGAGCGGGGGTTGAAGCGCATCACCCAAGGGCTCACGGGCTTGCCCGTGAGACGCCCCCAGGCATAGCGCACACCCCACACAGCCGCCAGCAGCATGACCGCCACGGCCAGGCTGGCCGCGAAGACCAGCCCCAGAAGCAGAAGAATGACGCGAAAAATGAAGTTCATCATCCGACTTTAGGCCGAGGCAGCCGCGGTTGGTTCCCCGGTCTTCGTGAACGAGAACTGGCCCGGCGACCGGATCGGGTCGGTCGTGACCTCGATCGTGTCCTTCGGCCCGAAGCTGCCGTCCAGCAACAGCTTCGACAGCGGGTTCTCGATGCGCTGCTGGATGGCGCGCTTCAGCGGACGCGCGCCGAACACCGGGTCGAAGCCGACCTTGGCGATCTCCGCCAGCGCCGCCGGCGACACCTCCAGGCCCAGGTCCATCTTCGCGAGCCGCGCCTGCAGCACCTTGAGCTGGATCGCCGCGATCGATTCGATGTTCTTCGCGTCGAGCGCATGGAACACCACGGTCTCGTCGATGCGGTTCAGGAACTCGGGGCGGAAGTAGTTCTTCAGCTCGTCCCACACCGCTTCCTTGATCTCTTCCGAAGGCTTGCCCACCATGGCCTGGATGATGGGCGAGCCGATGTTGCTCGTCATCACGATCACGGTGTTCTTGAAGTCCACGGTGCGGCCCTGGCCGTCGGTCAGGCGGCCATCGTCCAGCACCTGCAGCAGCACGTTGAACACGTCCGGGTGGGCCTTCTCGACCTCGTCGAGCAGCACCACGCTGTAGGGCTTGCGGCGCACGGCTTCCGTGAGGTAGCCGCCCTCCTCGTAGCCCACGTAGCCCGGCGGCGCGCCGATCAGGCGGGCGACCGAATGCTTCTCCATGAACTCGCTCATGTCGATGCGGATCAGGTGGTCTTCGCTGTCGAACAGGAAGCCCGCGAGCGCCTTGCACAGCTCGGTCTTGCCCACGCCCGTGGGGCCCAGGAACAGGAACGAGCCCGTGGGGCGGTTCGGATCGGACAGGCCCGAGCGCGAACGGCGGATCGCGTTGGCGACCGCACCGATGGCCTCGTCCTGGCCGACCACGCGCTCGTGCAGCTTGTCTTCCATCACGAGCAGCTTGTCGCGCTCGCCCTGCATCAGCTTGGCGACCGGAATGCCGGTGGCACGCGCCACGACCTCGGCGATTTCCTCCGCGCCAACTTGCGTGCGCAGCAGCGTGGGCGCGCTCGACTTGCCCTTGCTCGCCTCGCTGGCCTCGGCTTCCTTCAGGCGCTTTTCAAGTGCCGGCAGTTGGCCGTACTGGAGCTCCGCGACCTTGTTGAAGTCGCCTTTGCGCTTCCATTCCTCGATCTGGAACTTGATCTTGTCGACGTCTTCGCGCACCTGCGCGCTGCCCTGGGCCTGCGCCTTCTCGGCCTGCCAGATCTCGTCGTAGTCGGCGATTTCCTTCTGCAGCTTGACGATCTCGTCCTCGATCAGGCCGAGGCGCTTCTGCGAGGCCTCGTCCTTTTCGCGGCGCACGGCTTCGCGCTCGATCTGCAGCTGGATGAGGCGGCGGTCGAGCCGGTCCATGACCTCGGGCTTGGAGTCCATCTCGATCTTGATCTTGGCCGCGGCCTCGTCGATCAGGTCGATGGCCTTGTCGGGCAGGAAGCGGTCGGTGATGTAGCGGTCGCTCAGTTCGGCCGCGGCCACGATGGCCGGGTCGGTGATCTGCACGCCGTGGTGCACTTCGTATTTTTCCTGCAGGCCGCGCAGGATGGCGATGGTGGCCTCCACGCTCGGTTCGCCCACGATGATCTTCTGGAAGCGGCGCTCCAGCGCGGCGTCCTTCTCGATGTACTTGCGGTATTCGTCGAGCGTGGTGGCGCCCACGCAGTGCAGCTCGCCGCGCGCAAGGGCCGGCTTGAGCATGTTGCCCGCATCCATGGCGCCTTCGGCCTTGCCGGCCCCGACCATGGTGTGCAGCTCGTCGATGAAGACGATGGTCTGGCCTTCGTCCTTCGCGAGTTCGTTGAGCACGGTCTTCAGGCGCTCTTCGAATTCGCCGCGGAACTTGGCGCCGGCCAGCAGCGCGGCCATGTCGAGCGACAGCACCCGCTTGCCCTTGAGCGAATCGGGCACCTCGCCCGCGACGATGCGCTGCGCGAGGCCTTCGACGATGGCGGTCTTGCCCACGCCAGGTTCGCCGATGAGCACGGGGTTGTTCTTGGTGCGGCGCTGCAGCACCTGGATGGCGCGGCGGATTTCCTCGTCGCGGCCGATGACCGGGTCGAGCTTGCCCAGCCGGGCCCGCTCGGTCAGGTCCAAGGTGTATTTCTTGAGCGCCTCGCGCTGGCCTTCGGCATCGGCGCTGTTCACGCCCTGGCCGCCGCGCACGGCGTCGATGGCCGATTCGAGCGACTTGCGGCTCAGGCCGTTTTCGCGGGCGGTCTTGCCGATGTCGGCCTTGCTGTCGGCCAGGGCCAGCAGGAAGAGTTCGCCTGCAATGAACTGGTCGTTGCGCTTGATGGCTTCCTTCTCGGTGGCCTGCAGCAGCTTGCCGAGTTCGGGGCCGACCTGCACGATGTCGTGGCCCTGCACCTGCGGCAGCTTCTTGATGGCTGCCTCGGCCCCGTTCAGCAGGCCGGGCACGTTGACGCCGGCACGCTCCAGCAGGGCGCGGGGACCGTCGTCCTGCCGCAGCATCGCGGCCAGCAGGTGAGCCGGCTCGATGTAGGCGTTGTCGTTGCCCAGCGCGAGCGACTGTGCGTCGCCCAGTGCTTCCTGAAATTTGGTGGTGAGTTTGTCTTGTCGCATGGTGGTATTCCTGCATCCAAAATAGGGCCGTTCGGGCACGATTCAAGGCTGCCGGCCAAGCCGGCGCACTGGGCACGGGTATTGCACGAGACCCGTTTCCTGCCCGTAGGCATTTCTCTCTCTCGAATGGAGTCGATCATGGTTTTTTCAATGCAGCGCGTTCAGCCGGTCCGCCGGGCGATCGGCGCCGGCCTCTTTCTAGCCGCCATGGGCCTGTGCGGCCTTGCGCAGGCGCAAAGCGGCACCCCCATCCGCCTGCTGGTGGGCTTTCCGGCAGGGGCCGGCACCGACGCCATTGCACGCACGCTGGGCGAAAAGCTCAAGGACGTGCTGGGCGTGCCCGTGGTGGTCGAGAACCGGGCGGGCGCGGGCGGGCAGATCGCGGCCACGGTGCTGAAGTCTTCGCCGGCCGACGGCCACACGCTGTTCCTGTCGCATGACCACACCATATCGATCCTGCCGCAGGTCGTGAAGAACCCCGGCTTCAACCCGGCCACCGACTTCGTGCCCGTGGCCGGCTTCGCCACCTTCGCCAACGTGCTGGCCGTCTCGGGCGGCACGCCGGCCAAGTCCATGGACGAATACGTGAAGTGGGTGCGCACGCAAAAGGGCGGCAAGGAAACCATCGGCATTCCCGCGCCGGCCTCCATTCCCGAGTTCCTGGTGAAGATGATCTCGGACAAGTACAAGATCGACGTGCAGCCCGCGCCCTACCGCGGCAGCGCGCCCATGACGGCCGACATGCTGGGCAACCAGATCACCGCGGGCATTGCCTCGGTGCCGGACTTCATCGAGAACCACAAGGCGGGCAAGGTGCGCATCGTCGCGTCCATCGGCGCCAAGCGCCAGGCGGTCATCCCGAACGTGCCGACCTTCACCGAACTGGGCTTCGCGAACCTGGACGACCTGCCCTACTACGGCATCTTCGCGCCGGTGGGCACGCCGCAGCCCATCATCGACAAGTACGGCGACGCGCTGCAGAAGGTGCTGGCCATGCCCGACGTGAAGCAGAAGCTCACCACGATGGGCCTGACGGTCGGCTACGAGCCGCAGGGCCAGTTCGCGGGCCGCGTTCGCACGTACACGCAGACCTGGGAGCGGATCATCCAGTCCAGCGGCTTCAAGCCTCTCTAGGCATTCGGGGCGCTGATGCCCCAGCGCGCCAGCGCCGCGTCGTCGGCCACGCGCGCATCGACCCAGCGGGCGCCTTCGGGCGTCTGCTCTTTCTTCCAGAACGGCGCCTGGGTCTTGAGGTAGTCCATCAGGAACTCGCAGGCCTCGAAGCTCTGGCCGCGGTGCGCCGAGACCACCGCCACCATCATGATCTGGTCCGGCGGCTTCAGCAGGCCCACGCGATGGATCACGCGCGCACCGAGGATGTCGAAGCGCCTGTGCGCCTCGTCGATCATGGCCTCGATGGCTTTCTCGGTCATGCCGGGGTAGTGCTCCAGCTCCATCGACGAAACGCTGCTGCCGTCGTTCCGGTCGCGCACGGTGCCCACGAAGCTGCAGACGGCGCCCACGCGTTTGTCGCCGTCGCGCAACGCGGCAACCTCCTGCGAGAGGTCGAAATCGGTCGTCTGGATCGAAACACGGGCAACGCTCATGTCCGAATTGTGGCATCGCGATAGACTGCGCCGATGCCCTGCCTTGCCACGCCCACGCTCTTCCCGGTGCCTTCGCACCCCGAAGACCGCCGTGCGCACCGGGGCAACAACAAAGCCAAAAAACCAAAGCTCGTCTGACCGGAGCCGAGGTTCCGTCGTCGGATGAGCGACGGAACCCGCCAAGGCCTTGGCCCCTCCTGGGTTGCGCGCGCATCGGACGATGGTTCTTTCCATCGGTCGATTCCTGAAAGGAAGCCCGCGTGCCTCAACAACAGAACCCCACCACCCCCGACTTTTCCGGCTTCTGGGTGGCCCTCGTCACCCCGTTGCGCAATGGCGCCGTCGACCACGCCGCGCTTGCCGCGCTGGTCCGCCGGCTCGCGAGCGACGGCGTGACAGGCTTCGTGCCCTGCGGCTCCACCGGCGAGGCGGCCGCGCTCGACGAGGCCGAGCAACTGGCCATGCTGGACACCGTGCTGGAAGCCGCGGGCGGCCTGCCGGTCGTGATGGGCATGTCCGGCTACCACCTGGGCAAGGCCACGGCATGGGCGCGCAAGCTCTCGGAGCGCCCTCTGGCGGGCCTGCTGGTGTCCGCGCCGCACTACGTGCGTCCCGCGCAGGCCGGACTGATTGAATGGTTCCACGCCATCGCCGATGCCAGCAGAGTGCCGGTGCTGGTCTACGACATTCCCTACCGCACCGGCGTCACCATCGCGCGCGACACGCTGCTGGCGCTGGCCGGGCACCCGCGCATCCGCGGCATCAAGGATTGCGGCGGCGACATGGCCAAGACGCGCGCCGTGATCGCCGATGGCCGGCTGCAGGTGCTGACGGGCGAAGACCACCAGATATTCAGCACCATGGCCGAAGGCGGCGTGGGCGCGATCGCGGCCAGCGGCAACGTGCAGACGCGGCGCTTCGTGCAACTGGTGCGGCTGCTGGCGCAGAACCGGCTGGCCGAGGCGCGCGCCGAGTGGCAGGCGCTGCAACCGCTGGTGGAAATGCTCTTTGCCGAACCGAACCCCGGCCCGGTGAAGGCGCTGCTCGCGCACGCGGGCGAAATGCAGGATGAATTGCGCTCGCCGATGACCCGTGCGTCAGATGGCCTGCGCGAGCGCCTGGTGGCGCTCGACGCCTCGCTCAACCGCCCGTGACCGGAGGAAAGAAGGCGACCTCGCAGCCTTCGTGCAGGGCTGCGGCTTCATCGCTCATCGCCTGGTCGAGCGCCATGCGCACCGCCCTGCCCCGGGCCAGCGCGGTGGCGTAGGCGCCGCCCCTGGCAATGAGTTCGTCGCGCAGGGCGGCGAGCGTTTCGGTCTTCGTGTCGACGGCTTCGCCACTGCTGGAAAGCGCCTCGCGCACCGAGGCGAAATAACGGACCTGGACTTTCATGAGCGGATTCAGCCCAGCAGCGAAGCGAAGGGAATGAAGTCGACGGTGTCGCCGGACTGGATCGTCTGCCCCGCCGGGTTGTCGACCACGCCGTCGCCCCAGACCATCGAGGTGAGCACGCCCGAACTCTGGTTGCCGAAGAGCTCGAGGCCGCCCGCCGCGTTGCGCCGCGCGCGCAGGAACTCACGGCGCTTGTCGGCGCGCGGCCAGTCGAAATCGGCGCGCATCTTCACCGGCTCCGGCGCAACGCGCGTGGCGCCTTGCAGCGTCAGCAGGAAGGGCCGCACCAGCATCAGGAAGGTCAGGAAGCTCGACACCGGGTTGCCCGGCAGCCCGGTCACATGGCAGGCGCCCTGCCCGTTGCCGCGCGCGATGGAGCCATAGGCGAAAGGCTTGCCGGGCTTCATCGACAGCGACCACAGCTGCAGTTCGCCCAGCGACTGCAAGGCCGCGCGGATGTGGTCTTCCTCGCCGACGGACACGCCGCCGGTCGTGATGATCAGGTCGCTGGACTCGGCCGCATCGCGCAGCGCCGCGATGGTGGTCTCGCGGTTGTCGGGCACGATGCCCAAGTCGTTCACCTCGCAGCCCAGGCGATGCAGCAGCGCACGCATGAAGAAGCGGTTGGAGTTGTAGATGGCGCCGGGCTTCATCGCGTCGGGCGCGACCTCGCCGGGCATCACCAGCTCGTCGCCGGTGGAGAGCATCGCCACGCGTGGCTTGCGGGCCACCGGCAGCTTGTGGAAGCCGATGCTGGCCGCCAGGCCGAGCGCGGCGGGCGTCAGGCGCTCGCCCTTCTTGAGCACGACATCCCCGGAGGCCACGTCTTCCCCTGCGCGGCGAATCCACTGGCCGGCTGCCGGCACGATGGCGATGCGCACCGAGCCCAGGCCGCCCTCCTGCGGCGTGGCGGCCGTGTCTTCCTGCATCACGACCGCGTCGGCGCCTTCGGGGATCTGCGCGCCCGTGAAGATGCGCGCCGCCGTGCCTGCCGCGAGCGGCGTGCCGACGGTGCCCGCGGGAATGCGCTGCGCCACCTTCAGCTCGGCGCCCGGCGCGGCGCAGTCGGCCACGCGCACGGCATAGCCGTCCATGGCGCTGTTGTCGCGCGGCGGCACCGTGAGGCCGGAGACGAGGTCTTGCGCCAGCACGCGGCCATCGGCGTCGAAGGTGACGATGCTTTCGGTCGCGAGCGCCGGTTGCGCCTTCGCGAGCAGGACGGCGATGGCCTCGTCCAGCGGCATCAGCGGCGGACGCGACGAAGAAGCGGAGAAGGGAACGGGTGAATCAGCCATGGTGTTCGGGGTTGTATTCGAAGCGGTCGCCGCTGTCGATCAACCACTTCGCAATGGCCTCGGCGTCGTTGAGGTCGAACAGCGGGCGCGCGGTGGGCGACGGCAGGCTGCCCGGCGCGTCAGTGGCCACGGCGGTGACGAAGGGGTCGTCCGGGTACAGCACGGGCCGCGAAGGCTCGCCCGCTCCCGGCTCGCGCCAGACCTCGATCTTGAGCAGGTCGCTGTGCCGGAAGCCCTCGACCAGCACCCAGTCGGCCGCGGCATGCACTTCGGCCAGCAGTTGGTGCACGCTGGGCTCGACGGGCACCTCGAACTCGCGCATCACCGCCAGCCGCTGGTCGGACGCCACCACCACCTCGAAGGCTCCGGCCTGGCGGTGGCGCCAGGTGTCCTTGCCCGGATGGTCGATGTCGAACTTGTGGTGCGCATGCTTGACCACCGACACGCGCAGCCCGTGCCGCTTGAGCGCCGGAATCAGGCGCTCGAGCAGCGTGGTCTTGCCCGCGCCCGAATAGCCGGCAAACCCGACCACCTTCATGCGACGACCTTCATGCGCGGGCCCGGCCGTGGTCAGTCACAGTTCTGCGCGATGTAGGCCTTGACGGCTTCCGCGTCGGCCGGCAGCTTGACGACGCGCTTGGGCAGCGCCTCGATGCCTTCGAACTTCTTCGGGCGCGCGGGCTCTTCGCCCAGCGCCTCGACCAGCGTGGCCGCGAACTTGATGGGCAAGGCGGTTTCGAGCACCACCATCGGCACGCCCGGCACGATGTGCTCGCGCGCGGCCTTCAGGCCGTCGGCCGTGTGCGGGTCGACCAGCGTTGCAAAGCGCTTGTCGGTGTCACGGATGACGGCCAGGCGGTCTGCATGCGTGCTGCGGCTGCTCTTGAAGCCGAAGCGCCCGGCGGCCTGCTGGAACGCCGGGTCGCCGCTCAGGTCGAAGCTGCCCTGCACGCCCAGGTCTTCCACGAACAGCTTGCGCAGCCGGGCGGCGTCGCGGCCCACCAGGTCGAACACGAAGCGCTCGAAGTTGCTGGCCTTGCTGATGTCCATCGACGGGCTGGAGGTCTCGTGCGTGTCGGCCGCGCCGCGCACGCGGTACACGCCGGTGCGGAAGAACTCGTCGAGCACGTCGTTCTCGTTGGTGGCGACCACCAGCGTCTGGATCGGCAGGCCCATCATGCGTGCCACGTGGCCCGCGCAGACGTTGCCGAAGTTGCCCGAGGGCACGGTGAAGCTCACCGGCTTGTCGTTGCTCGCCGTGGCCTGGAAGTAGCCAGCGAAGTAATAGACCACCTGCGCCAGCAGCCGCGCCCAGTTGATCGAGTTGACCGTGCCGATGCGGTACTTGCGCTTGAAGCCCAAGTCGTTCGACACCGCCTTGACGATGTCCTGGCAGTCGTCGAACACGCCGGTGATGGCGATGTTGTGAATGTTCTCGTCCTGCAGGCTGAACATCTGCGCCTGCTGGAACGGGCTCATGCGGCCGTCCGGCGAGGTCATGAAGACGCGCACGCCCTTCTTGCCGCGCATGGCGTACTCGGCAGCGCTGCCGGTGTCGCCGCTGGTGGCGCCCAGGATGTTGAGCTCCGAGCCGCGGCGCGCCAGTTCGTACTCGAACAGGTTGCCCAGCAGCTGCATCGCCATGTCCTTGAAGGCCAGCGTGGGGCCGTTGGACAGGGCTTCGAGGTACACGCCGTCTTCGAGCTCGCGCAGCGGCACGATCTCGTCGGTACCGAACACTTCGGCGGTGTAGGTCTTCGCGCAGAGCGCCTTCAGGTCGGCCGGCGGAATGTCGTCGATGTAGAGCGAGAGGATCTCGAAGGCCAGCTCGGCGTACGGCAGCGCGCGCCACTTGGCGAGCGTGGCGGTGTCGACCTGCGGGTATTGCTCGGGCAGGTAGAGCCCGCCGTCGGGCGCGAGGCCTTCGAGGAGGATTTCGCAGAAGCGCTTGCGGTCGGGGTGGCCGCGGGTGCTCAGGTAGTTCACTTTGAATGCTCGGTTGTTTGGCTTGGGCGCGCCGTCGCTCAGGACAGCTCTTCCTTGCGGATGCGCACGATCGGCTGCAGCACGGTGGGCAGCGCCTGCAGTTCGGCCAGCACATCGTTGACGGTGCCTTCGCGCGCGTCGTGCGTGAGGATGATGAGGTCGGTCTGCGTCGAGCCCTCGCCACCCACTTCGTCGGCCTCGCGCTGCAGCACCGCGTCGATGCTGATGCCGGCGGTGGCGAGCAGGCCCGTCACCTTGGCGAGCACGCCGGCCTGGTCGGCCACGCGCAGGCGCAGGTAGTAGCTGGTGACGACCTCGGTCATCGGCAGCACCTTCAGGTCGCTCATGGCGTCGGGGTGGAAGGCCAGGTGCGGCACGCGGTGCGCCGCGTCGGCCGTGTGCAGGCGGGTGATGTCGACCAGGTCGGCGATCACGGCGCTGGCCGTGGGCTCGCTGCCCGCGCCCTTGCCGTAGTAGAGCGTGGTGCCCACGGCGTCGCCGTGCACCACCACCGCGTTCATCGCGCCCTCGACGTTCGCCAGCAGGCGCTTCGACGGCACCAGCGACGGGTGCACGCGCAGCTCGATGCCCTTGGCGGTGCGCTTGGTCACGCCCAGCAGCTTGATGCGGTAGCCGAGCTGCTCGGCGTACTTGATGTCCTGCGCGGCGAGCTTGGTGATGCCCTCGATGTGGGCCTTGTCGAACTGCACCGGAATGCCGAAGGCGATGGCGCTCATCAGCGTGACCTTGTGGCCGGCGTCCACGCCTTCGATGTCGAAGGTCGGGTCGGCTTCGGCGTAGCCCAGGCGCTGCGCTTCCTTGAGCACGGTCGCGAAGTCCAGGCCCTTGTCGCGCATCTCGGACAGGATGAAGTTGGTGGTGCCGTTGATGATGCCGGCCAGCCACTGGATGCTGTTGGCCGTGAGGCCTTCGCGCAGCGCCTTGATGATCGGGATGCCGCCGGCCACCGCGGCCTCGAAGGCCACCATCACGCCCTTGGCGTGCGCGGCCGCGAAGATCTCGGTGCCGTGCACCGCGAGCAGCGCCTTGTTGGCCGTGACCACGTGCTTGCCGGCCGCGATGGCTTCGAGCACCAGCTGCTTCGCGATGCCGTAGCCGCCGATCAGCTCGATGACGATGTCGATGTCGGGGTTGGCGATGATTTCGCGCGCATCGGCAACCACTTTCACGCCTTCGCCGGCCACTTCGCGGGCGCGGGCGGTGTCGAGGTCGGCCACCATGGTGATCTCGATGCCGCGGCCGGCACGGCGCTTGATTTCTTCCTGGTTGCGCTGGAGCACCTTGAAGGTGCCGCTGCCGACCGTGCCTGCGCCGAGCAGGCCTACTTGGATGGATTTCATTGGGAGAGTCGCGTTCATGGTTTGGATGGGGTGGCGGCCGGCTCGGTCACGACGACGCGGCTGACGTAGCGGGGCAAGCTCCAGGCACCACCGGCGAAGCCACGGCACATGCCGTCGCCCGTCGCGCCGGTGCGCACGAAGTCCTTGCCGTTGAAATTCCAGGTCTCGGCCGACCAGCAGTCGCCGATGCCGCGCCCCTTCATGGAAGAGGTGACGCTGGCGTCCTTTTCGTCGAACTCGCCGCTCGCCTCGAGGGACACGGGCGCATAAGGCGGCTTGTCGCCGGCAATCCAGAGCAGCGTGGTGTAGTTGTACGCCCCCACGCCGCAGCCCAGGGCCAGCAGCACCTTGCGGTCGTTCAGGCGGTGGACTTCCACCGACTTGGCGTTGACCTGTTCCTGGTTGTTGCACTGCTCGAGCGCGTCTTTCAGGTCGAGCGAGGGGAAGATGCGCGCGGCCAGGGCGGCATCGCCGGGACGCGCCTTCGGCGGCCTCGGCACGTTGACGACGGGCATGGGCACAGGCTGCAGCGCCGAGGATTCGGGCCTGCTGCCCTTGCGCACCAGCGCACCCGGCGTGCCGACCCGGCCCTGCGCCTCGTCCATCTTCAGCAGCACGGCATTGAGGCCGGACAGCGAAAGAACCCACTTCTTGCCGCCGCCCGCCGTGACCTGGGCTTCGTCGCCCTTGAGGAGTTCGGGCAGCACGGAACGGACCTGGCTGTCGTCGAAGCTGGCGGTTCCCGCCTCGAGGCCCGAGACCGTGGCCTTGCCGACCTTGAAGCGCAGCGTGCCCTTGACGCCGTCGGCGTCGCCGATCTGGAGCTGGATGTCGATCGGCGTGCCGGGGCCGGCCTTGCGGGTAACGAGCATCGACACCGGCTCGCTGCCGCCGCTGTCCGCCTGGTAGCCGGCGGCCCGGCAGGTCAGCGTGTTGTCGCAGGCCAGCTCCCAGTCGTTGTGCGAGAACGCAACCGGTTCCTTGCCGGCGGCGCCAACGGACAGCGCGACCAGGGACAGCGCCACGGCGACACGGGCGAGGTTCATGAGCCCGTCTTGCGGCGCAGGCGGTACTGCTCCAGGAACTTGGCGATGCGGTTGATAGCTTCGCGCAGGTCGTCCTCGTGGGGCAGGAACACGATGCGGAAATGGTCGGGCGTGGCCCAGTTGAAGCCGGTGCCCTGCACCAGCATCACGCGGGTTTCCTTCAGCAGCTCGAGGAAGAACTGGCGGTCGTCCTCGATCGGGTAGACCTCGGGGTCGAGCTTGGGAAACATGTAGAGCGCGGCGCTCGGCTTGACGCAGCTCACGCCGGGAATGGCGGTGATCAGCTCGTAGGCCAGGTCGCGCTGGCGGCGCAGGCGCCCGCCTTCGCACACGAGGTCGTTGATGCTCTGGTAGCCGCCCAGCGCCGTCTGGATGGCCCATTGGCCCGGCACGTTGGCGCACAGGCGCATGTTCGAGAGCATGTTCAGGCCCTCGATGTAGTCCTGCGCGGCGCGCTTGTTGCCCGACACCGCGAGCCAGCCGGCACGGTAGCCGCACGAGCGGTAGCTCTTGGAGAGCGAATTGAAGGTCAGCGTGAGCACGTCGGTCGACAGGCTCGCGATGGCGGTGTGCTTGACGCCGTCGTAGAGCACCTTGTCGTAGACCTCGTCGGCGAAGATCACGAGGTCGTGCTCGCGCGCGATGGCCACGATGCTCTTGAGCAGGTCGTCGGAATACAGCGCGCCGGTCGGGTTGTTCGGATTGATGACCACGATGCCCTTGGTGCGCGGCGTGATCTTGGCGCGGATGTCGTCCAGGTTGGGCATCCAGCCGTTGGCCTCGTCGCACAGGTAGTGCACCGGGGTGCCGCCGGACAGGCTCGTGGAAGCGGTCCACAGCGGATAGTCGGGGGCAGGCAGGAGCAGCTCGTCGCCGTCGTTGAGCAGCGCGTTGGTGGACATGGCGATCAGCTCGCTGGCGCCGTTGCCGAGGTAGATGTCGTCGAGTGTGACGCCCACGACACCCTGCTTCTGCGTCTCGTGCATCACGGCCTTGCGCGCGGCGAAGACACCCTTGCTGTCCGAATAGCCCGCCGAGGTCGGCAGGTTGCGGATCATGTCCTGCTGGATTTCCTCGGGCGCGTCGAAGCCGAACACGGCCAGGTTGCCGATGTTGAGCTTGATGATCTTCTGGCCGTCCTCTTCCATCTGCTTGGCGGCATCCATGATGGGACCGCGGATGTCGTAGAGGACGTTGGCCAGCTTGGCCGATTTCTTGAGCTGCTTCAAAGGGCCCTCCCGGGCGCGGATTAACGGGTTGAGACGGGTTTGTTACTCGGAGATACAGGCCGGCGAGGTTGGCTTGCGAAAGCCCTTGCAGGCCCTCTGGCACCAGGGAAAACCTATAATTTGACCACAGTTCCCAGTGCCCAGATGAAGCTCCAGCCCGACAAATCAGACGCCCAGTCCCTCACCGCGCACGGCCCCGGCTGGGTTGCAATCAACAACGAAAAAGTCGAAGGCAGCGTGGTCGTCGGCTCGCGCGGCGAGCGCTTCGAGTGGAACTGCGCCAGCTTCGACCAGCTCGGGCCGGAGCATTTCGCGCAACTGACCGCGCTGGGCGCGGAATTGATCATCTTCGGCAGCGGAAACCGCATCCGCTTTCCCCAGCCGGCGTGGCTGAAGCCCCTCATGGCGCAGCGCACCGGGGTCGAGACCATGGACACAGCCGCCGCCTGCCGGACCTACAACATCCTGGCCGGGGAAGGCCGCCACGTAATCGCCGCGCTGCTGGTCGAGAGCCCGGCGGGTGGCTGATAGAGGCGTTTTCGGGGTAAAATACTAGGTTGCGAACAGGCCAGCTACCCCAAAGTTAGCAACGACCAATCCTCCATTCATCGAGCGAGCCCCGAAAAAGGCTGAGAGGGCTCGAAGAACGGAATCTAACGGAGAAAACAAGTTTCATGGCGATCGTTGTCAACAAACCCATTCCTGAATTCGACGCCAACGCCACGGGCGGCCTCAAGGTCTCGAATACCTCGCATCTCGGCCACGTGCTGGTCATGTATTTTTACCCGAAAGATAACACTCCGGGTTGTACTACCGAAGCGATGCAGTTTCGCGACCGCTACAAAGACTTCGAAAAAGCCGGTGCCACCGTCTTCGGCGTGTCCCGCGACAACATGAAGTCGCACGACGAATTCAAGGCCAAGCTCGAACTCCCCTTCGAACTCATCGCCGACACCGAAGAAAAGATGTGCCACATGTTCGGCGTGGTCAAGAACAAGATCATGTACGGCAAGAAGGTCAAGGGCATCGAGCGCAGCACCTTCCTGATCGGCGCCGACGGCATCCTGAAGGCCGAATGGCGCGGGCTCAAGGTTCCGGGGCACGTCGACGACGTGCTCAAGGCGGTCAAGGCGCTCAAGAAGGCGGCCTGATCACCGCAGGGGCGCTCTGGCGGCGCGGCGTGGGAAATGCCCAACGCCACGCGCAAAAGAGCCCCCGGTGCTTCATTTGCGGTGTGCATAATGGCCTCATGCCGTTGAGCTCCACGACCGCATCCTCCGAACAAAGCCGCCTTGGTCTTCAGGCGGCTTTTTCGTTTTCTGGTTCCCACTTCCTGCGAGCGACCTGACACATGCCATTGCCCCCCGCCCCCACGAAACGCGCCGCATTGCTCTCGCCGGACGCAATCGACGCGCCCGCCCGTTCCTCGCACCGGGGCTCGCGCCGCGCTACCGACCAGCGCGCCGATGAGGCGCCCGCGCGCACGCCGCAACCGCTGGAACTGTTCGACAGCATCGGCACCGACGGTGCCGGCGGCGCATCCGCGGCCACGCGCCCGGCGCGCCGGACCAAGGCGAAAGCCGCGCCCGCTGCCACTCCCGCGACCGCACCGGCGCCCGTGAGCGCGCCCCAGCCGCAAGCCCTCATACAGGTCGAGACGAAGGTACAGCCGACCGCACCGGTCGCTGCTCCCGCACCTGTCTCGTCGGCGCCGCAGACTCCCGCCCGCCCCAAGCGCAGCAAGTCCGCCGGTCCCGCCAAGCTCTTCGTGCTCGACACCAACGTGCTGCTGCACGACCCGATGTGCCTGTTCCGCTTCGAGGAGCACGACATCTTCCTGCCGATGATCGTGCTGGAAGAGCTCGACGGCCACAAGAAAGGCACGACCGAAGTCGCACGCAACGGCCGCCAGACCAGCCGCACGCTTGACGCGCTGGCCGCCGCGCAGGATGCCGACATCGACAAGGGCCTGAAGCTCGACACCACCGGCCACCGCGAAGCCGGCGGCCGGCTGTTCTTCCAGACCGCACCGCTGGACTACTCGCTGCCGGTCAGCCTGCCCCAGGGCAAGGCGGACAACCAGATCCTCGGCGTGGTGCAGGCGCTGCGCGACGAGTACGCCACCGACAAGCCAGGCAAGCCGAAGCAAGAGGTCGTGCTGGTGTCGAAGGACATCAACATGCGCGTCAAGGCGCGCGCGCTCGGCCTGGCCGCCGACGACTACCAGAACGACAAGACGCTGGAAGATGGCGACCTGCTCTACGCCGGCTCGCTGGCCCTGCCGCCCGACTTCTGGACCCGCCAGAGCAAGACGGTCGAAAGCTGGCAGAGCGGCAGCAACACCTTCTACCGGATCAGCGGTCCGCTGGTGCCCAACCTGTACATCAACCAGTTCGTCTTCTTCGAAGCGCCGGGCGAGCCGAGCATGTACGCGCGCGTCACCGAAATCCGCGACAAGACCGCGGTGCTGAAGACGCTCAAGGACTACAGCTCGGGCAAGAACGCCGTGTGGGGCGTGAACACCCGCAACCGCGAGCAGAACTTCGCGATGAACCTGCTGATGGACCCGGAAATCGACTTCGTCACGCTGACCGGCACCGCCGGCACCGGCAAGACCCTGATGGCGCTGGCCTCCGGTCTCACGCAGGTGCTGGACGACCGCCGCTACACCGAGATCATCATGACCCGCGCCACCGTGAGCGTGGGCGAAGACATCGGCTTCCTGCCCGGCACCGAGGAAGAAAAGATGGGCCCCTGGATGGGCGCGCTCGACGACAACCTCGAGTTCCTGGCCAAGGGTGACGGCGGCGGTGCCGGCGAGTGGGGCCGCGCGGCCACCAACGAGCTGATCCGCAGCCGCATCAAGGTCAAGAGCATGAACTTCATGCGCGGGCGCACCTTCCTGAACAAGTACGTGATCATCGACGAGGCGCAGAACCTGACGCCCAAGCAGATGAAGACGCTGATCACGCGCGCAGGCCCCGGCACCAAGATCATCTGCATGGGCAACCTCGCGCAGATCGACACGCCGTACCTCACGGAAGGCTCCTCCGGCCTGACCTTCGCGGTCGACAAGTTCAAGGGCTGGCCGCACGGCGGGCACATCACGCTGGCGCGCGGCGAACGCTCGCGGCTGGCCGATTTCGCGAGCGACGTGCTCTAGCCTTCGCTTCGTCCCGCACAGGGCCCGCGCATGCTCCCCGGAGCGTGCGCGGGCTTTTTTTCGACCTGCCGACAGGCTACTGACAAGACGCTGTCAGTAGCCCGCCAGCACCATCGGGGCTCCTCAACAACACACGAAAGAGAGCCCTCCAAATGCAAAACGCCATCAGCTGGTTCGAGATCCCGGTCGCCGACATGGACCGCGCCCAGGCCTTCTACGAGACCGTACTGGGCCGCAAGCTGCGTCGCGAGACCTTCGGCGCCGACACGCTGGCCGTGTTCCCCCACGACAAGCCCGCCACGGGCGGCGCCCTGCAAGCCGGCGCGAGCGGCAGCGCACGTGCAGGCACCGGAATCCGCATCTACCTCGACTGCACGCCCGGCATCGACGCCGTGCTGGCACGCGTCGAGGCGGCTGGCGGACAGATCGTGGGGGCCAAGTCCGCGCTGCCTCCGGGCATGGGTTTCATCGCCTATATGCGCGACACCGAAGGCAACGAAGTCGGCCTGCACGCACCGGACTGAACCACCATGACGCAGCGAAACTGGATCGCCGTGGCCAGCGCCGAGCATGCCCGGCGTGGCCGCGACCACCGGCCCACCGGCTTCATGCAGGTGGGCCACGGCAAGCACGCGCCGCTCAAGCGGCTGTCGCCCGGAGACCGCGTGGCCTACTATTCGCCGGCCACAGTGTTCGGCGGCACCGACAGGCTGCAGAGCTTCGTCGCGATCGGCATCGTGCAGTCGGGCGGGCCGTACGAGTTCGACATGGGCAACGGTTTCGTGCCGTGGCGCCGCGACGTGGCATATGCCACGTCGCATGAAGCGCCCATCGCGCCGTTGATCGAACGGCTCGCCTTCATCGAGAACCCCAGGCAGTGGGGCTACAAATTCCGCTTCGGCATGTTCGAGGTCAACGATGGCGACATGCGGCTGATCGCCCAGGCCATGAAGGCGGAAGCGAAGACACTATCGTTTTGAGGAGAAGAAGAAACATGGAACCCATCCGCCAGCACGTCGACGCCTTTCGCGTTTCGGGCATCACCGTGCGCACCACCAACCGCGAAGAGAGCACGCCGGCCACTGCGCGCCTCGGCGCGCTGTGGGGACGCTTCTTCGGCGAAGAGACTTACGCGTCGACACCGAACCGGACGGCGGACACCCGCATCTTCGGCGTCTACTCGGGCTACGAGTCGGACGCCGATGGCGCGTTCGACGTGACCGCCGGTGTCGCCGTCTCGAACGGGCAAGGCAGCATTTCCGTCGAAGCCGGCGACTACCTCGTCTTCACCGGACAGGGCGAGATGCCGCACATGGTGATCGCCGCCTGGCAACGCATATGGCAATACTTCGAGACGCACCCGGAGGTCACACGCAGCTACCGCAGCGATTTCGAGGCCTATGAAGGACCGGACAAGGTGGCGATCCACATCGGCGTTGCATGAGCCCCGGAAAGAACTGAACGGAACAAGCCGATGCGCCGCGCCGACCGCCTCTTCCAGATCGTGCAGCTCATTCGCGGGCGGCGCCTCACCACGGCCGCCTTCCTGGCGCAGCGGCTCGAGGTGTCGGAGCGAACGGTGTACCGCGACGTGGCCGACCTGCAGCACCAGGGCGTGCCCATCGAAGGCGAGGCCGGCATGGGCTACCGGCTGGGCATGGGCTTCGAGCTGCCGCCGCTGATGTTCACGCAGGACGAGGCGTCGGCCCTGGTGGCTGCCGCGCGGATGGCGCAGAGCTGGGTCGATCCGGCACTCGCACGCGACATCGAGACCGGCCTCGGCAAGATCCTGTCGGTGCTGCCGGCGGCGGCGCGGGTGTCGGCCGAGGCGCTGGCGCTCTACGCTCCCGCGATGGGCCTGGACCCCGCCTTGCGTGCGCGGCTGCAGACGCTGCGCGAGGCCGTGCAGTCGCGCAACAAGCTGCGGCTGGCCTACCGCGACGTGTCGGGCGACGCCAGCGAACGCACGGTGCGGCCGCTGGGCTGCTTCTACTGGGGCAAGGTGTGGACGCTGTCGGCGTGGTGCGAGCTGCGCGACGACTTCCGCGGCTTCCGGCTGGACCGCATGGACGCGATCGACATGCTGCCCGATCGTTTTCGCGACGAGCCCGGCAAGACGCTGGCCGACCTGCTTCGCACCTTCAAGGTCGAGAAGGTGCAGGGGCAGATCGTGCCGATCAAGTAGGCCCGCTCAGTACTGCTCGTTGTTGCTGTAGCCGGCCAGGTTCTCGAACTTGGTGAGCGGCTTCAGGAAGGCCAGCTTGACGGTGCCCGTGGGGCCGTTGCGGTGCTTGCTGATGATCACCTCGGCCACGCCCGGCTCCTTGCTGTTCTTGTCGTAGTAGTCGTCGCGGTAGATGAACATGATGATGTCCGCGTCCTGCTCGATGGCGCCGGATTCGCGCAAGTCGCTCATCATGGGGCGCTTGTCGGTGCGGCTCTCGACGCCGCGGCTGAGCTGCGACAGCGCGATCACCGGGCACTTCAGTTCCTTGGCCAGCATCTTCAGGCCGCGCGAGATTTCGCCCACGGCAGTGGCCCGGTTCTCGTCGGAGCTGCTGGTCGACATCAGCTGCAGGTAGTCGACCACGATCAGGCCGAGCCGTCCGTACTGGCGCGCCAGCCGCCGCGCATTGGCGCGCAGTTCGCTGGTCGAGAGGCCCGGCGTCTCGTCGATGTGCAGCGACACCGTGCGCAGCTTCTCGATGGCCTCGGTCAGGCGCGGCCACTCCTCGTCGCTGAGCTTGCCGGTGCGCAGATGGCCCTGGTCGATGCGGCCGATGGAGCCGACGATACGCACCGCAAGCTGGGAGGCGCCCATTTCCATCGAGAACACGGCCACCGGCAGGCCTTCGTCGAGCGCCACGTGCTCGGCGATGTTGATGGCGAGCGAGGTCTTGCCCATCGATGGACGCGCGGCCAGCACGATCATGTCGCCGGGCTGCAGGCCCGAGGTCATCTTGTCGAAGTCGTGGAAGCCGGTGCGGATGCCCGTGATGTCGTTCGGGTTCTCGGCCATCTCGGTGACGCGGTCGAGCAGTTCGACAACCAGGGCATCCATGCTCTGGAAGCCCTGCTTCATCCGCGTGCCTTCTTCGCCGATGTTGAAGATCTTCTGCTCTGCCTCGTCCAGGATCTTGTCGACCGGCTTGCCCTGCGGGTTGAAGGCCTGCGTCGCGATCTCGTCGCTGGCGGACACCAGTTTTCGCAGGATCGAGCGCTCGCGCACGATCTCCGCATAGCGCCGGATGTTGCTCGCGCTTGGCACGTACTGCGCGAGAGAGTTCAGGTAGACCAGCCCGCCGATCTCGTCGGCCTTGCCGAGGTTCTGCAGCTGCTCGTAGACCGTGATCACGTCGGCCGGCTTGCTGGCGTTGATCAGCCCGCCGATGGCGGCATAGATCAGCTTGTGTTCGTGCCGGTAGAAGTCGCCGTCAACCAGCAGGTCGCCCATGCGGTCCCAAGCCCCGTTGTCGAGCAGCAGCCCGCCGAGCACGCTCGATTCGGCCTCGATGGAATGAGGCGGAATGCGCAGTTGGGCGATCTGGCGGTCGGCCGACGGGTCATTGTCGGCATAGGAGAAAACGGCGGACATGGACTTCCCTTGCAACCCTGCATGCTAAGCCGCGCACGCCGATGCGTGTGTGGACAAGGTTGTGAATAAACGGTGATCTTCCAGTGCAATGCGCTGGAAAACACGTGCGCGAAAAAAGAAAAGCCGCCCGAAGGCGGCTTCTGCTGCAGCGCACAAGGCGCTGTGAGCGATCAGGCGGTTTCGCCGTAGACCGTCACGGTGATGTCGACCACCACGTCGGTGTGCAGGGCAACGCTCACGGTGCTGTCGCCGACGACCTTGATCGGGCCGTTGGGCAGGCGAACCTGCGACTTGACAACCTTGTAGCCTTGCTTGCCCAGCTCTTCGGCGATGTCGCCGTTGGTGACCGAGCCGAACAGACGGCCGTCGACGCCAGCCTTTTGCGTCAGCTTGATGGTCGTGCCACCGAGCTTTTCGCCTTGAGCTTGCGATTCGGCCAGCTTGGCGGCCGCAGCCTTTTCGAGTTCGGCGCGCTTGGCTTCGAATTCGGCCTTGTTGGCAGCGGTGGCACGGCGGGCCAGGCCCGTCGGGATCAGGAAGTTGCGAGCGTAGCCGTCCTTGACCTTGACGATATCGCCCAGGGCACCGACGTTGACAACCTTGTCCAGAAGAATGATTTGCATGTTCTCGACTCCTTAGACGCGGTGCTGGTCGCTGTACGGCACCATGGCCAGGAAGCGCGCGCGCTTGATGGCGGTGTTCAGCTGGCGTTGGTAGATCGCGCGCGTGCCGGTCAGGCGGGCGGGAATGATCTTGCCGTTTTCGCTGATGAAGTCACGCAGCGTGTCGATGTCCTTGTAGTCGATTTCTTCGACGCCAGCGACGGTGAAGCGGCAGAAGCGCTTGCGCTTGAACAGCAGCGACTGGGTGTTGCGCTTCGGGCGCTTGTCTTTGTTGAATTTCTTGAACGTGGCCATTTGAGGACCTCTTTTCGAAAATTAATCTTGCTGAAAATCCTGGATATGCAGGACCGGATGCTTGCCGTTGCCCGGTGTCGCGAGAAAGCCCTGAAAACGCCAGAGGCTCCCCATCGACTGCTTTGCGAGCCGTTCGGCGATTGCGCCGAAGGCCACGGCCTTGAGGGCCGTCTTGACCTGCCGGGGCTTGCCCTCTTCCTGGAGCGTCGACTCGTGTTCGAGCTTCAGGTCGATGGCGGGCAAGCCGGCCGGCGTGAATCGCAAGGCTCCGAGTTCGGCAACGGAGGCGGACAGCAGAAGCTGGTTGACCCCGGTTGCCGCAGCGGCAGCAGTCACACCATCAGTTGTTGTTGGCGGCGTACTCGGCCTGCTGGGCCTTGCGGGCCTCTTCGCGCTCGACCGTCTTCATCATCGACGAAGGACCGGTTTCGGCCTTCTTCTTCTGGACGGTCAGGTGGCGCAGCACGGCGTCGTTGAACTTGAACGCGTGTTCCAGTTCGGCCATCACGGCTTGTTCGGCTTCGATGTTGACGCACAGGTAGTGCGCCTTGTTGAGCTTGTTGATCTGGTAAGCCAGCTGACGGCGGCCCCAGTCTTCAACGCGGTGGACATTGCCGCCGCCGGCCGTGATCAGGCCCTTGTAGCGCTCCAGCATGGCCGGAACTTGTTCGCTCTGATCCGGGTGGATCAGCAAAATGATTTCGTAGTGACGCATGGCACTCCTTGTGGATTCTTCCGAAGAAGAGGAAAAGCCACCTGCAGCGTCGGGCGCAGTGTGGCAAGGCAAAGCCGGCGATTATAGCCCTGTAATCGGCACTCCGGCAAGGCGGCTCAGTCGCCCAGCGCCTTGTCCAGGGCGGCAGCCTTCTCCGGGCCGACCGCGGCACGGATCTTGGGCGCCAGCGCCATCAGGTCGTCGTAGCTGGTCGTGCCCTCGACCTGGAGGTTGAGCCGGAAGCCCATCAGGCCCAGGCTGCCGGTGAGCTGGGTGGCGATGGGATAGGCGTCCTTGTAGCGCTGCTGCTTGCTGCGGCCGGAGCCGCTGGCGGCCGGCTTCGGCTCCTCGGCAGGGGCCGGGCCCGCGGCAACAGGCTGCGCGGCCTTGCCGCCCACAGGCTCCAGCACGCCGAGCGAGATCATCTGATCGATGTCCTCCCGCGAAATGCCCATGCCCGCGGCGAGCACGTCATCGACCGACCGCTTGCCGTCGAACAGGATGAACGCCGAGCGCTGGCGCGGCGACAGCGGGACCGACCGGTCTTTGAGGGCCTGGTGGCCCGCTTCGGTCTTGAGAAGAATCATGGTGGTCCCCGTTCCGGGATGCGCCCGTGAGTTCCCTCAAGTCTGGCAGCAAATACGCAATTTGTTTCAAAAACAGGCCGATGACGCGGGAATCCCCCATGGGGGATTTCCGCAATCCACGGGCTTCAGCGCTTGGCGAGTTGTTGCCAGGTGTCGATCACGCTGTCGGGGTTCAGCGAGATCGACTCGATGCCCTGCTCCGCCAGCCACAGCGCGAAGTCGGGGTGGTCGCTGGGGCCCTGACCGCAGATGCCGACGTACTTGCCCTGCGCCTTGCAGGCCTTGATGGCGCGGCTCAGCATGGCCTTCACGGCAGGGTCGCGCTCGTCGAAGTCGGCGGCCAGCAGTTCGAGGCCCGAGTCGCGGTCCAGGCCCAGGGTGAGCTGGGTCAGGTCGTTCGAGCCGATCGAGAAGCCGTCGAAGAACTGCAGGAACTCGTCCGCCAGGATGGCGTTGCTGGGCACCTCGCACATCATGATCAGCTTGAGCTCGTTCTCGCCGCGCTTCAGGCCGTGCTCGCCGAGCAGGCCGGTCACGCGCTCTGCCTGGCCCAGCGTGCGCACGAAGGGCACCATGATCTGCACGTTGGTCAGGCCCATGTCGTTGCGCACACGCTTCAGCGCCTCGCATTCCATGGCAAAGGCTTCGCCGAAATCGGCGCTCAGGTAGCGCGCTGCGCCGCGGAAACCCAGCATCGGGTTTTCTTCTTCCGGCTCGTAGCGGCTGCCGCCGATCAGCTTGCGGTACTCGTTCGACTTGAAGTCGGACAGGCGCACGATGACGGGCTTGGGCCAGAACGCCGCCGCGATGGTCGCGATGCCTTCGGCCACCTTGTCGACGTAGAACGCGCGCGGCGAGGCGTGGCCGCGGGCCACCGACTCGACGGCCTTCTTCAGGTCGTTGTCGACGTTCGGATAGTCGAGGATCGCCTTCGGGTGCACGCCGATGTTGTTGTTGATGATGAACTCCAGGCGGGCGAGGCCCACGCCGTGGTTCGGCAACTGCGCGAAGTCGAAGGCGAGCTGCGGGTTGCCCACGTTCATCATGATCTTGAGATCGATCTCGGGCATCACGCCGCGCTGCACTTCTGTCACTTCGGTCTCGAGCAGGCCGTCGTAGATGAAGCCGGTGTCGCCCTCGGCGCAGCTCACGGTCACCAGGGTGCCGTCTTTCAGCAGGTCGGTGGCGTCGCCACAGCCGACCACGGCCGGAATGCCGAGTTCACGCGCGATGATGGCCGCGTGGCAGGTACGCCCGCCACGGTTGGTGACGATGGCGGCGGCGCGCTTCATCACCGGCTCCCAGTTGGGATCGGTCATGTCGGTGACGAGCACGTCGCCGGCCTGCACCTTGTCCATTTCGCTGATGTTGTGCACCAGCCGCACGGGGCCGGTGCCGATCTTCTGGCCGATGGCGCGGCCCTCGGCCAGCACTGCGCCCTTGCCCAGCAGCTTGTAGCGCTGCTCGGCCTTGCCCTGCTGCTGGCTCTTCACCGTCTCGGGGCGTGCCTGCAGGATGTAGAGGTGGCCGTCGGTGCCGTCCTTGCCCCACTCGATGTCCATCGGGCGGCCGTAGTGCTCTTCGATGACCAGCGCATACCTGGCCAGTTGCTCGACGTCGGCGTCGCTCAGCGAGTAGCGGTTGCGCTGCTCGGCCTTGACGTCGGTGGTCTTCACCAGCTTGCCGCTCGCCTTTTTCTCTTCGGGCGTCGCGAACTCCATCTGGATCAGCTTGGAGCCGAGGTTGCGGCGGATCACGGCCTTCTTGCCGGCCTTGAGCGTCGGCTTGTGCACGTAGAACTCGTCGGGGTTCACGGCGCCCTGCACCACCGTTTCGCCCAGGCCGTAGCTGGAGGTGATGAACACCACGTCTTCGAAGCCCGATTCGGTGTCGATGGTGAACATGACGCCGGCGGCGCCGAGGTCGGAGCGCACCATGCGCTGCACGCCGGCCGACAGCGCGACCACGTCGTGCTCGAAGCCCTTGTGCACGCGGTAGCTGATGGCGCGATCGTTGTAGAGGGAGGCGAAGACCTCCTTCATCTTGTGCAGCACGTCGTCGATGCCGACCACGTTCAGGAAAGTCTCTTGCTGGCCGGCGAACGAGGCGTCGGGCAGGTCTTCCGCGGTGGCGGAGGAACGCACGGCGAACGACGCGGCCGGGTTGCCGGCGCTCAGCGTGGCAAAGGCCTCGCCGATGGCTTTCTGCAGGTCGGCCGGGAAAGGCTGGGCCTCGACCATGGCGCGGATCTCGGCGCCGGCGGCGGCCAGCGCGCGCACGTCTTCGGTGTCCAGGGCGGCCAGGCGCTTGCTGATCTTGTCGGCCAGGCCGTCGTGGGCCAGGAACTGGCGGAATGCGTGCGCCGTGGTCGCGAAACCGGTCGGCACCCGCACGCCCTGCGGCAGCTGCGAGATCATTTCGCCGAGGCTGGCGTTCTTGCCGCCAACCGCCTCGACGTCGGTCATTCTCAGGTTTTCAAACGGTACGACCAGGGCGGTCGCGTCGAAAAGTGCAGACATGGGGAAGCTCCAGAAGTTGAAACCGGTGCCGCATGCAGACGGCGCGGCACGATCGTTGTCGTTGCTTTGGGTGCGAGCGCGGTGTGCATGGAAAGAATTGGGGCCGGGAAGCGGATTCCCGATAATGGCCCGGATTGTAGGCGTGGCGAGGTTGTCCGCGCCGCAGGACAAGGCCGCATGACCACGCATTCACGCACAGTTTTCTTCATTTCCGACGGCACCGGTATTACCGCGGAGACCTTCGGCAACGCCGTTCTGGCCCAGTTCGAGATGAAACCGCGCCACGTCCGGCTGCCTTTCACCGACACGGTCGACAAGGCCCACCAGGCAGTGCGGCAGATCAACCACACCGCCGAACTCGAGGGCGTGCGCCCCATCGTCTTCACCACGCTGGCCAACATGGACGTGCTGGAAGTGATCGAAACCGGCTGCAAGGGCATGCTGCTGGACATGTTCGGCACCTTCGTGCGGCCGCTGGAAATAGAGCTGGGCGTGAAATCCAACCACCGCATCGGCCGCTTCAGCGACGTCAGCAAGAGCAAGGAATACAACGACCGCATCGCCGCGATCGATTTCAGCCTGCAGCACGACGACGGCCAGAGCAACCGCGACCTCGAGGGCGCCGACGTGATCCTGGTGGGCGTGAGCCGCAGCGGCAAGACGCCTACCTCCCTCTACCTGGCAATGCAGCACGGCCTGAAGGCGGCCAACTATCCGCTGATACCGGAAGACTTCGACCGCCGCCAGCTGCCGCCGGCCCTGACGCCACACCGCAAGAAGATTTTCGGACTGACCATCCAGCCCGACCGGCTCAGCGAGATCCGCAACGAGCGCAGGCCGAACTCCCGCTACGCCAGCCTCGAGAACTGCCGCCACGAGGTGAGCGAGGCCGAGGCGATGATGCGGCGCGCCGGCATCCGATGGCTGTCGACCACCACCAAGTCGATCGAGGAAATCGCGACGACGATCCTGCAGGAACTGCGGCCCGAGCGGCTGACGTACTGATTCCGCTATCTTCTGGATAGCAAAAAGCGCCCGGCTGGCGGGCGCTTTTTCATGGATGGCTCGACCGACGCGCCCTCAGGCAGGAGCCGATGTGCGAATCAGGTGATCGAACGCGCCCAGCGCCGCCTTCGCGCCGTCGCCCGCCGCGATGATGATCTGCTTGAACGGCACGGTGGTGGCGTCGCCCGCCGCGAACACGCCCGGCACCGAGGTCTGGCCGCGTGCGTCGACGATGATTTCGCCGTGCTTCGACAGCTCGACCGTGCCCTTGAGCCAGTCGGTGTTGGGCACCAGGCCGATCTGGATGAACACGCCTTCGAGCTCAACCGTCTTCAGTTCGCCCGTCGCACGGTCCTTGAAGACCAGGCCGTTGACCTTCTGGTCGCCGGTGATCTCGGTGGTCTGCGCATTGGTGAAGATGTCGACGTTGTTCAGGCTCTTTAGCTTCCGCTGCAGAACGGCGTCGGCGCGCAGTTGCGTGTCGAACTCGATCAGCGTGACGTGGCCCACGATGCCGGCCAGGTCGATCGCCGCTTCGACGCCCGAGTTGCCGCCACCGATGACCGCGACGCGCTTGCCCTTGAACAGCGGGCCGTCGCAGTGCGGGCAGTAGGCCACGCCCTTGTTCTTGAACTCGTGCTCACCGGGCACGTTGATGTTGCGCCAGCGCGCGCCGGTCGAAATGATCACGGTCTTGCTCTTGAGCGAGGCGCCGCTTTCGAGCTGCACCTCGATGAGGTCGTTGCCCGGCACCAGTGCCTTGGCACGCTGCAGGTTCATGATGTCGACCTCGTAGTCGCGCACATGCTCCTCGAGGGCGTGGGCGAACTTGGGCCCTTCGGTTTCCTTGATCGAGATGAAGTTCTCGATGCCCATGGTGTCGAGCACCTGGCCGCCGAAGCGCTCCGAGGCCACGCCGGTGCGGATGCCCTTGCGCGCGGCGTACACGGCTGCCGCGGCGCCGGCCGGGCCGCCACCGACGATCAGCACGTCGAATGCATCTTTGCCGGCAATCTTCTTCGCTTCGCGCTCGACGCCGCTGTTGTCGATCTTGGCGAGGATTTCTTCCAGGCTCATGCGGCCCTGGCCAAATTCGGTGCCGTTCAGGAACACGGTCGGCACGGCCATGATCTGGCGTTCCTTGACCTCTTCCTGGAAGGTGCCGCCTTCGATCATGGTGGCGCGGATGCGCGGGTTCTGCACCGCCATCAGGTTCAGCGCCTGGACCACGTCGGGGCAGTTATGGCAGGTGAGCGAGACGTAGATTTCGAACTCGAAGTCGCCGTCGAGCGCCTTGATCTGGTCGAGCACGGCCTGCTCGACCTTCGGGGGATAGCCGCCGATCTGCAGCAGCGCGAGGATCAGCGACGTGAATTCATGGCCCATGGGCAGGCCGGCAAAGCGCGGGCCGTGGTTTTCGCTCGGGCGGTTGATGGAGAACGAGGGCTTGCGGTGGTTGTCGTCGCGGCTTTCGGTCAGCTTGACCAGCGGGGACACATCAGCCACGTCCTTCAGCAGCGACAACACTTCGCCCGAGGCCTTGCTGTCGTCGAGCGAGGCGACGATCTCGATCGGCTGCGTGGCGCGTTCGAGGTAACTCTTCAATTGGGCTTTGGTGTTTGCGTCGAGCATGAGGAACTCTCTTTCGATAACTGGAAACTATCAACTGGGGGACAAAAAAGCCCGGGGCCTCGTGAGCGCCCGGGCTTTCGCACCGGGATGCTTAGATCTTGCCGACGAGGTCGAACGACGGAGCGATCGTCTTGTCGCCTTCGTTCCACTTGGCCGGGCACACTTCGTTCGGGTGAGCGGCGGTGTAGACGGCTGCCTTGAGCTTGCGCAGGGTTTCCTTGACGTCGCGGGCGATTTCGTTGGAGTGCACTTCGGCCGTCTTGATGATGCCTTCAGGATTGATCACGAAGGTGCCGCGCAGCGCCAGGCCTTCTTCGGGGATGTGCACGCCGAAAGCGTTGGTCAGCGTGTGGGTCGGGTCGCCCACCAGCGGGAACTTGGCCTTGCCGACGGCCGGCGAGGTGTCGTGCCAGACCTTGTGCGAGAAGTGCGTGTCGGTGGTCACGATGTAGACCTCGGCACCCAGCTTCTGGAACTCGGGGTAGTTGTCGGCCGCGTCTTCGACTTCGGTCGGGCAGTTGAAGGTGAACGCCGCCGGCATGAAGATCAGCACAGACCACTTGCCCTTGAGCGTCTCGTCGGACACGTCGATGAACTTGCCGTTGAGGTAGGCCTGGGTCTTGAAGGGCTGGACTTGGGTGTTGATCAGGGACATTGAAATTCCTTAGATGCTGCGGTTGGACAAAGATAAGTGCGAGCCATTAGTATAACTACCAATCGCACACAATCAATAGCTGGTAACTATTAAAAGTATTGGAGCTTGCTATGTTCACGATGGCTGCGAAACGCCGTCGGATGTGAACCAATACGAACGTGTATCAGCATCACACGCATGCAGACCGGCGCAGCATGGGATTGCTTGCAAGCGCGTGTACGCTCCTCTGACAATCCCCTCTTTCAGAACAAGGAAAAAGTCATGAAGGGCGACCCCAAGGTCATCGAACATCTGCAGGCGCAGCTCAAGAACGAGCTGACCGCAATCAACCAGTACTTCCTCCACTACCGCATGCTCAAGCATTGGGGTCTGGACAAGCTGGCGAAGAAGGAATACGAGGAATCGATCGGCGAAATGAAGCACGCCGACAAGCTGATGGACCGCATCTTCATGCTCGACGGCCTGCCCAACCTGCAGGACCTGGGCAAGCTGAACATCGGTGAAGACGTGCCGGAGCTGCTGCGTTGCGACCTAGGCGCCGAAACCGGCGCGCAAGCCACCATCAAGGACGGCATCGCGCATTGCGAATCGGTGCGCGACTATGTGTCGCGCGATCTGCTGCAGGAGATCCTGGACGACACCGAGGAGCACATCGACTTCCTCGAAACCCAGATCGACCTGATCGACAAGGTCGGCCTGCAGAACTACCTGCAGTCGCAGATGGGCGAACTCGAATAAGCAAGGCTTCCGCGCTTGCCAGCCAACGGGACTTCGGTCCCGTTTTTTATTGCTTTACGTAACTTAACCGACCTCAATTAGCAGTCATTCTCATTTGCGCAGATAGAATCCGCGCCTTCAATGATTGCCGCCCGCCCTGACAACCGACGCCGCGCTTACTGGCTCAAGACCCTGCATGAATGGCACTGGGTCAGCTCCGCGATCTGCCTGATCGGCATGATCCTGTTCAGCGTCACGGGTTTCACGCTGAATCACGCCGGCCAGATCGAGGCCAAGCCGGCCGTCACCAGGCTCAGTGGCACGGTCGACGAAGCCTTGCGCGCGCAGCTTGAAAAGCAGTTGCCAGCCGCCAAGGCCGAGAAGGGCAAGGCCCCCCTGCCCTTGGAACTCCAGGCCTGGGTCCAACAGCACTGGGACATCGCCACCGCCGGCCGCGACGCCGAGTGGTCCGACGAGGAAATCTATCTTTCGCTCCCGCGCCCAGGCGGCGACGCCTGGCTGCGCCTGAACCTGGCCGACGGCGAGATCGAATACGAGCGCACCGACCGCGGCTGGCTCTCCTACTTCAACGACCTCCACAAGGGCCGCAACACCGGCGCTGCTTGGAGCTGGTTCATCGACATCTTCGCGGGCGCCGCGCTGGTCTTCTCGATCACCGGCCTGTTCATTCTCAAGATGCACGCCGGCAACCGTCCGTTCACCTGGCCCATGGTGGGCATGGGACTGGTGGTGCCGGTGCTGCTCGCGCTGCTGTTCATTCACTGATCCATCCGTCGTTTTCACAAAAAAAGAGGTTCCCGTGCACGTTCGCTACTCACTCGCGCCGCTTGCCATGTCGGCACTGTTCGCGGCTCCGGCCTTCGCAGCCGGGCTGGCGGTCAATATCGAGATTCCGCGGCTGAATGTCTCCGAGTACCACCGCCCCTACGTGGCGACCTGGATCGAGCGTGCCGACAACACTGTCGCCGGCACGCTGGCCGTCTGGTACGACGTGCGCACCAAGACCAACAACCCCGAGGGCGAAGGCACGAAGTGGCTGAAGGACCTGCGCCAATGGTGGCGCCGCGGCGGCCGTGAACTCGCGGTGCCGGTCGACGGCGTGACGGGCGCCACCAAGCCAGCCGGCAAGCATCAGCTGAGCTTCACCGAAGGCTCGGCCCAGATGCCCAAGCTCGCGCCGGGCGCCTACAAGCTGGTGGTGGAGGCCGCGCGCGAAGTGGGCGGCCGCGAAGTCGTGAGCATTCCCTTCCAGTGGCCGCCGACCGCCGCCGCGCAGCCGACCGCTTCCGGCAAGGAAGAGCTGGGCGAGATCAAGCTCGAACTCAAGCCCTGACCGAGCCGCCCGACCGCCCCTCACCGCCAGCCCGTCACTTCCAGGATCCAACAGCATGACCCATCTCAAACTGCGCGCCGCCAGCCTCGCCATCGCCCTCAGCGCCATCGCCCTCAGCGCCATCGCCTCGCTGGCCCAAGCGCACAACGCCTGGCTGCTGCCCTCGTCCACCGTGTTTTCCAAGGCCGACACCGTTTCGGTCGACGCCGCGGTGTCGAACGACCTGTTCGTCGCCAACCACGCGCCGCTGCGCCTGGACGGCCTGCAGATCACCGCGCCCGACGGAAGCACCGTCAAGCCCGAGGCCGAAGCCAAGCTCAAGCTGCGCAACGTTTTCGACGTGAACGTGGCACAGACCGGCACCTACCGCATCGCAGTGGTCAACGCCGGCGCGTTCGCGAGCTGGAAGGACAAGGCCACCGGCCAGACCAGGCGCGCACGCGGCACGGCCGAGAGCATTGCCAAGGAAGTACCGGCCGATGCAACGGACGTGACGATCACGCAGTCGTCCGGCCGCATCGAGACCTTCGTGACCGTCGGCAAGCCTTCGGCGCTCAAGCCGGTCGGCCAGGGCCTGGAACTGGTCTCCGCCGGCAGCCCGACCGACCTGGCCAAGGGCGAGAAAGCCACCTTCACGCTCAACCTCGACGGCCAGCCCGCGAAAGACCTCGAAGTGACCGTGACGGCAGGCAACACGCAGTACCGCGACAAGCTCGAGGAAATCAAGCTCAAGACCGACGACAAGGGCCAGTTCAGCGTGACCTGGCCGGCCGCCGGCATGTACTGGCTCGACGCCAGCACCAAGGACAACAAGACCACCGTGCCGCAAGCCAGGGAACGCCGCCTGAGCTACGCCGCCACCCTCGAAGTGATGCCCTGACGCGGCAAGCGCCCTTGGGACTTTCGTTCAGCACCTGGCGCGCCGGCGGCTACGCCAACGCCGCCGTCCCTCGCCCCGCCGACCCTGCCAGTCTCCAGCAGTTGGCAGGCCAGACGATGGGCACCACCTGGTCGCTGCGGTTCGACAACCCGCGGATGCTGCCGCTGGCGGCGGTACGCGCAGCTGTCGAGGGCGCGCTGGGCGTCGTGGTCGCGCAGATGAGCCACTGGGAACAGGATTCGGACATCAGCCGGATCAACCGTGCGCCCGCCCGGTCACGTCATGTGCTTCCGAAGGAGTTCGCCGAGGTGATGCGCTGCGCGGCAAGCTGGGCAGCTGCCAGCGGCGGGGCAATCGATCCGACGGTGGGACCTCTTGTCGCCTGCTGGGGCTTCGGGCCCTCGGCGGATGAATCCGGCTTGCCTTCCGCGCAGGCTCTTGCCGCGGCACGCTCGCAGGTCGGCTGGCAGCGGTTGGCCTTCGATGCAGCCGAAGGCTCGCTGACGCAGCCGGGTGGCGTGGCGCTCGACCTTTCCGGCATCGCCAAGGGCTTCGCGGTCGATCACGGTACGCAGGCGCTCCGGGCTTTGGGCCTCGCCGATTTCCTGTTTGAAATAGGCGGCGAGCTGCGGGGCGTCGGGCGGCGTCCCGGCGGGCAGCCGTGGCAGGTGCAGGTCGACACCGGCCTTGCAGCCGCGCAGCGCATCGCGTTGGCCGACATGGCTGTCGCGACCTCCGGCGACCGGTGGCACCAGCGGGCGCACGAAGGCAAGCGCTGGTCGCACACCATCGACCCGCGCACCGGGGAGCCGGTCGCCCATGCGCTGGCCAGCGTCACCGTGCTGCATGCGCAGTGCATGGAAGCCGACGCACTGGCCACCGTGCTGACCGTGCTGGGGCCCGACGAGGGGTGGGACTTCGCGGAACAGCACGGTGTTGCCGCGTTGTTCGTGAGTCATGGCAATCCGTCGCCCACTATGCGAGCCACGAGCGACTGGCCCGCACAAGCCCGGTCATGAACGAGGCCGCCTGGCGCGCGCTCGGCGCGAGCTCTTCCGTGATCGCCTATGGCGCGCTGTGCACCGCCATCTATATGCGCGAGCGCCGCAGAAAAGCGGCTGCCTTGCGTGCCGCCGCCGCGCTGTCGGCCGGCAGCCGCGACGAGCTGCCCACGCTCGTGGGTTTCGCGAGCCAGACAGGCCAGGCGGAAACCATCGCCTGGCAGACGGCCAGGCAGTTGCGAGCGGCCGGCACTGCTGTGCGGGTGATGGAGATGAACACGCTCGATGCCGCGACCCTCGTCGCCGCCCGCAAAGCCGTCTTCATCGCAAGCACCTACGGCGAAGGCGATGCGCCCGACGGCGCCAGCGTCTTCTGCGAGCAAGTGATGGGTTCGCCGCAGCCATTGGGGTCGCTCCGTTACGCTTTGCTGGCGCTGGGTGACCGGCAATATGCCAACTTCTGCGGCTTCGGGCGTGCGCTCGACGAATGGCTGCAAGCTGCGGGCGCCGAGCGCGAGTTCGAGCGTGTCGAGGTCGACAACAGCGATCCGGCCGCACTGGCCGTATGGCAAGCCCGGTGGGGTTCTTCGGCGGATGCCGCGCCCTCCGCCGAAGAGCCAGGCAGCGCCTTCGCGCAATGGCGGCTGACCAGCCGGGAACTGCTCAACCCCGGCAGCGCCGGCGCCCCGGTCTTTCATCTGGGGTTGGTGCCTCAGGCCGGTCCGATGCCGCAATGGGCCTCCGGCGACCTGGCGCAAGTGGCGGTCGCGAGCGATCCCTCGCATCCTCGCGACTATTCGATCTCATCCCTGCATTCCGACGGCGAACTGCAACTCCTCGTGCGGCAGGAACAGCATCCCGACGGCACGCTGGGCGCCGCGTCGGGCCGGCTCACGTCCACCCTCGTGGTCGGTGACAGCGTGGCCGTGCGCCTGCGGCCACATCGCGGCTTTCGCCTCGATGGCAACGAAGCCCGGCCGCTGATCCTCATAGGAAACGGCACGGGCCTCGCGGGGCTGCGCGCCCACCTGCGCGCACGGGCCGCCACGGGCCAGCACGAAAACTGGCTGGTATTCGGCGAGCGCCAGCAAGCCCACGACTTTCTCTACCGCGACGAAATCGACGCCTGGCAGGCGCAAGGCGTGCTTCGACGCCTCGACATGGTGTTCTCGCGCGACCAGCCGGAGCGCTTCTACGTACAGCACCGGCTGCTGCAATCGGCCGACACCTTGCTGCAGTGGCTGAAGGACGGCGCGGCAATCTACGTCTGCGGGAGCCTGCGGGGTATGGCCTCGGGCGTGGACGCCGCTTTGCGACAGATCGCCGGCGAGGACCTGGTCAGTGAACTATCGGCGAGCGGGCGCTACCGTCGCGACGTCTATTGAACGATCGGCCGCCGCAGCCGGGCTCGTCCGAGGCGGTGCGACACTGGAACCCCGGCCCATGCCGGAGCTTTTTTGACTGCGGGATTCCCTACAAATGATGCTGCATGTGCCAGGGGTACTGAGCCCCGACCAGGTTCGCCAGATGCGCGTCGCGCTCGACGCCGCCCCATGGACCGATGGCCGCGAGACCGTCGGCGACCAGGGTGCCCAGGTCAAGCGCAACCGGCAATTGCCGGAACAATCGCCGGTCGGCCGCGAGCTCGGCAAGACGGTGTTGGCGGCGCTGGCCCGGAATGCCCTCTTCTTCTCGGCCGCGCTGCCGTTGCGCTTCGTGCCGCCGCTGTTCAACCGCTACGAAGGCGGCGAGAACTACGGAGTGCATGTCGACGGTGCGGTAAGAGCCGTGCCCGGCAGTGGTGAGCAACTGCGGACCGATTTGTCCTGCACCCTCTTTCTTTGCGAGCCGGAGGACTACGACGGCGGCGAACTGGAGGTGATCGACACCTACGGCTCGCACGAAGTGAAGCTGCCTGCCGGCGATCTCATTCTTTATCCGGCCAGCAGCCTGCACCGGGTGCATCCCGTTACCCGGGGCGCGCGGGTTTGTTCGTTCTTCTGGCTGCAGAGCATGGTGCGCAGCGACCAGCAGCGCGGCATGCTTTTCGAACTGGATCAGAGCATCCAGAAGCTGCGGGCGCGGCTTGGCGAGTGCGAGGAAACCGTGGCGCTCACCGGCCATTATCACAACCTTCTGCGGCTCTGGTCGGACATCTGACGCCTGAAAGCGGGTGTTGCAGGAATCGGTAACACCATAGTTATTGCAAATGCGATAAATTCTTATTTATAATCAGCCACATCCAACAGCCAGCCAACTGCCGCTTTCACCGCCATGATCGTTTGCGTCTGCCGCCGAGTCTCCGACCGCGAAATCGCACGTCACGTGCGCGCGGGCATGACCTTCGACGAAGTCCAATTCGAACTCGGCGTGGCCACCCAGTGTGGCCAGTGTGAAGGTTGTGCGCGCGATATCGTCGCGCAGTGCAGCGCTTCGCACCCGGTCGCCGCCTTGAATTGCGAACCGGGTCCGAGGGCGATCCAGCTTGCCAACTCCATCAAGGAAAGCAAGGCATGGAACTCGTCTCGGCACTCGGCGGCAGCCTGATCCTGGTCGCAGGCTCGGTCTGGTGGATTTTCCGAAAATAGCGCAGTTAGCGTCTTCGTAGCGGTTTTGCTGCAATCGTGGCACTTTCTTGAGTGCCCGCATTCGAATGGTTGATCGTGTCTGATCGCTTTGCCCCTCCCCCCTCCGTCCTCGGCCTTTCCCGCAATGTCGTCATTGCCGGCAGCGTCATCGTCTTTCATGCGGCCGCGCTCTGGGCACTGCAAAGCGGGTTGCTCCGGCGCGCTGCCGAAGTGGTGATTCCGGTCGAGATCCTGAGCCAGTTCGTCGAGCCGCCGAAACCGAAGGCCGATCCCCCTCCTCCACCCCCGCCGCCGCCTCAGCCCAAGGTGACGAAGGCGCCGCCTCCGCCGCGCCCCCAGGCCATTCGCGAGCCGAAGCCCACTCCGGCACCCCAGGCACCTGTCGGCGTCACGGAGCCGCCGCCCCCGGCCGCTCCTCCGGCACCGCCCGCGCCCCCAGCGCCGCCCTCACCGCCACCTGCTCCGCCGGCACCGCCCGCCGTGCAGTTGCCGTCGAGCAACGCCGACTATCTGCAAAACCCCAAGGCCACCTACCCGGCCATGAGCAAACGGCTCGGCGAACAGGGCAAGGTCATCGTGCGGGTGCTCGTCGGCGTCGACGGACTGCCCAAGAGCGCCGAGGTCAAGAAATCCAGCGGCTTCGACCGTCTCGATGAAGCCGCCGTGGAATACATCCTGAAATGCCGGTTCGTTCCCGGCAAGGTCAATGGAGTGGTGCAGGCCATGTCCTATGACGCCCCCGTCAACTACGTTCTGAACTAATTTTTCTCTGGAGCAACTTCGTATGGATTCCCAATTTGGCTTGATGAACGTCTGGAACCAAGGCGATTTCGTCACCAAGGCCGTGGCTGTGCTGTTGATCGGCATGTCGCTTGCGTCATGGATCGTGATCATCATCAAGGCACTCGACGTCATCCGCTACAAGCGCCTTGCCAAGCACTCGCAGGACTTCTGGCACAGCGAGGACTTCGCGACCGCGCTGAACAAACTCGGCAAGGACGACAGCAACCCGTTCCGCGCGTTGGCCCTCGAAGGCCGCGAAGCCGCGGCGCACCACCGCAACACCAAGGCCCACCTGCATGACGCGCTGGACGTGAGCGACTGGATCACGCGCTCCCTGCGCAACGGCATCGACGCATTCACCGCTCGCCTGCAGACCGGCCTGGCGATCCTGGCGTCGGTCGGCTCGACCGCGCCGTTCATCGGCCTGTTCGGCACGGTCTGGGGCATCTACCACGCGCTGATGAGCATCGGCTCGGCCGGCCAGGCGACCATCGACAAGGTGGCCGGTCCGATCGGTGAGGCACTGATCATGACGGCGCTGGGCCTGGCGGTGGCCATTCCCGCGGTGCTCGGCTACAACGCGCTGGTGCGCGGC
This sequence comes from Variovorax sp. AB1(2024), assembly GCF_037482385.2. Lineage (NCBI taxonomy): Bacteria > Pseudomonadati > Pseudomonadota > Betaproteobacteria > Burkholderiales > Comamonadaceae > Variovorax > Variovorax sp. AB1(2024). The sequence continues at coordinate 4,797,375 of NZ_JBBHKP020000001.1, forward strand.
AACAAGTTCGTGCTGACCAAGCTGAACGCCTTCGCCCACGACCTGCACGCCTACTTCGTGACCGGCGCCCGCGTCCAGAGCGGCACCGAAGCGATCGTGGTTCCGCTCAAGAAGGGCTGAGCATCATGGCTTTCGGAACCCAAGACGAGCCCGATGAGGTCATGAACGAGATCAACATGACGCCGCTGGTCGACGTCATGCTGGTACTCCTGATCATCTTCATCATTACCGTGCCGGTGATGAAGCACGCGGTCAACATCGACCTGCCGCGCGCCACCAGCGAGCCGGAACAGCCCAAGCCGCAGAACATCCTGTTCAGCATCACGGCCAATGGCGAGTACTACTGGAACGAGCAGAAGATCGACGACAGCGAGTTGCCAGGCCGCCTGGCCGCCGAAGCCGCCAAGGACCCTCAGCCCGAACTGCACATCCGCGGTGACAAGGCCGTGCGCTACGAGCGCGTGGCCAAGGCCATGTCCGAGGCTCGCGAAGCCGGCGTGCGCAAGATCGGCTTCATCACGGAGCCCGATACGAAGTGAGCTGAATCGCGATCGAAAAAAAGTTGATCGCGGCTATTGATTTTTTATTGCGAATCATTATCATTCAGTCATCGCTTCGATAAGGGAACTTCAAATGCCAGCCACCCCCAACGCCTTTTCTGTTCTGAACCATCCTTCGCTCGACCAGTCGGGTGGCGGCCATTCGATCCAGGCAACGCGTCCGGTCCCGATGGTCGAAAGCACGGAGCTTCTGAAGGGAAGCAAGACCGTGGGCATCATGCACAACGGTTCCCTCTATCGGCTTCAAGCCACCAAACTCGGCAAGCTGATCCTGACCAAGTAAGGTCGTTCAGCCCGCCCCTCGCGCAAGTTTCATCGTGGGGCGACTCAAGGAGATTCATCTCCGAAGGGTCGTTTTTTGCTAGCCAACGGTTCGCCGACTAGCCAAGCTTTTTTTCACGCTGAAGCCTTTAAAAAGAAAACGCCGACCTTGAAGTCGGCGTTTTGCTTTATGCGATTCCGAAAAGAATCAGAGGCCGAGCGCCGCGATACCCGCCTTGGCGATCTGCGCGTCTTCATTCGACTTCACGCCGCTCACGCCGACTGCGCCGATCACGTGTCCGTCCTTCACGATCGGCACGCCGCCTTCGAGCAGGCCCTGCACTTCAGGCGCGGTCAGGAATGCGGTACGGCCGCCGTTGATGATGTCCTCGTAGACCTTGCTCTCGCGGCGGCCCATGGCAGCCGTATGGGCCTTGGCGGGGGCGATGTGCGAAGACAGAGCAGCGGCACCGTCCAGGCGCTGCAGCCAGAGCAGGTTGCCGGCGTCGTCCGAAATGGCGATGGTGACAGCCCAGTTGTTCTTGAGGGCCTCGGCTTCTGCCGCTGCGGCAATGGTCTTGACGTCGGCGAGTTCGAGGAATGACTTGGTCTTCATGGTTTGGCTCAGGTTGCGTAAAAACCCCACAGCATAACGGCCACGCAGCCAGCAGTGCCTTCGGGCAGGTGCCAAGCTTGGGAACATCCTGCATACGGTCTTTATCGAAACCTGCTCTTGCAGCCCCCTAGAATGCGCCCCAACTGCGTCTTAGCAGCAACCACAGGAGCTCCGGCCATGAACGACCGCGTTACCACCCTCGACACCTCCACCGGCTACGGCCAGCCGCTGGCCCAGGCAGAACGCCAGCGTGTGCTGCGCAACACCTACTGGCTGCTCGCGCTCAGCCTGCTGCCCACCGTGCTGGGCGCCTGGGTCGGCGTCAGCACCGGCATCACACGCTCGCTCACGGGCGGCCTCGGCCTCATCGTGTTCCTCGGCGGCGCGTTCGGTTTCATGTTCGCTATCGAGAAGACCAAGAACTCCGCAGCCGGCGTGCCGGTGCTGCTGGGCTTCACCTTCTTCATGGGCCTGATGCTGTCGCGCCTGATCGCGATGGTGCTGGGCTTCAAGAACGGCTCGGAACTCATCATGACGGCCTTCGGCGGTACCGCCGGCGTGTTCTTCGTAATGGCCTCGCTGGCCACGGTCATCAAGCGCGACCTGTCGGGCATGGGCAAGTTCCTGTTCGTCGGCGCGATGGTGCTGATGTTCGGCGCCATCATCAACGTGTTCGTGGGCTCGAGCACCGGCATGCTGGTGATCTCGGTGGCCGCCATCGGCATCTTCTCGGCCTACATGCTCTATGACCTGAAGCAGATCATGGACGGCGGCGAAACCAACTACATCACCGCCACGCTCGCGCTTTACCTGGACCTGTTCAACGTGTTCCAGAGCCTGCTGGCCCTGCTGGGCATCTTCGGTGGCGAACGCGACTGAGCTATAGGCCCCGAGAGGGCCGCCCACCACGAAGAAGGGCCCCGCGAGGGGCCCTTTTCTCATTCCAGGTCGAACACCGCGATCGACTCAACGTGCGCCGTATGCGGGAACATGTTGACCACCCCCGCAAAGGTGCAGCGGTAGCCCGCCTGGTGCACGAGCAGGCCGGCATCGCGCGCCAGTGTCGACGGATTGCAGCTCACATACACGATGCGCTTCGGCGGCGTCCAGCCGTCGGTGCGCAGTTCGGGCTGCTGATGCAGGTCGGCCATGGCCTTGGCAAGCGCAAACGCACCTTCGCGCGGCGGATCGACCAGCCATTTGTCGGCGCTGCCGTCTGCAACCAGCATGGCCGGCGTCATTTCGAACAGGTTGCGCGCGACAAACTTTGCGGGTGACAGCGCACGACGGGCGGAGCTCGCGGGCTGGTTGGTCCTGTAGTTGTCGGTGGCGCGCGCCACCAGCGTGTCGCTGCCCTCGATGCCCAGCACCTCGCGCGCCTTGCTCGCCAGCGGCAGCGTGAAGTTTCCGAGGCCGCAGAACCAGTCGATCACGCGCTCGTCGGACTGCACGTCGAGCAGGCGCAGCGCCTTGCCCACGAGCGCTCGGTTGATGTGCGGATTGACCTGCGTGAAGTCGGTCGGCTTGAAAGGCATCGTGACGCCGAATTCGGGCAGCCGGTAAGCCAGCGGCGTGCCGCCCTCCTCGAGCAGCTTGACCGTGTCAGGCCCCTTGGCCTGCAGCCACCATTGCACGCCCTCGTTCTGCGCTGCAAAGGCCTTCAGGCGGTCGATGTCGGCGCGTGACAGCGGCTCCAGGTGCCGCAGCACCAGCGCGATGGTTCCGAGCCTGGTGGAGTCCGGTGCGTCGCCGCAGGCAAGTTCGATCTGCGGGCAGGTATCTCGCGCGTCGAGCGAGCCGATCAGCGCGCGCAGCGGCATCAGCATTTCGCTGACCTGCTTCGGCAGCACCGGGCACACCTGCATGTCGGCCAGGTAGCGGCTCTTGCGCTCGTGAAAGCCGATCAGCACCGTGCCCTTCTTGACCACGTGCCGCACCGACAGCCGCGCGCGGTAGCGGTAGTGCCACGCCGGGCCTTCGAGCGGCCGCAGCAGGTTCTCGGGCTTGACCTTGCCGAGGTGCCACAGGTTGTCTTCCAGCGCACGCTGCTTCACGGCCACCTGGGCGGCCGGGTCCAGGTGCTGCATCTTGCAGCCGCCGCAGGCGCCGGTGTGCAGGCCGAAATGCGGGCAGCCCGGGCGCACGCGCTGTGATGATTCACGGCGGATGGCCGTGACCGTGCCCTGCTCCCAGTTGTTCTTCCGGCGATGGACGTTGAACTGCACCTCTTCGAAGGGCAATGCGCCTTCGATGAACACGACCATGCCGTCGGCCTTGTGCGATACGCCCTGTGCGTCGAGGTCGAGCGACTCGACCTGCAGCCATTCTTCACCGGGATTCGTGGGGACTTTCTTTTCTTCGATGGATTCCGTCATCCCCCGATTGTCTCAGCGCGGGCGAAGCGCCCTGAAAGCACCTAGAACAGCGCGTCCCGACCGACCCCGGAGCGCGCCAACTGTCGGCGCATCTTGGCCAGCGCCTCGTTCTGGATCTGCCTGACGCGCTCGCGCGTGAGACCCAGCCGGACGCTCAGCACCTCGAGGGTTTCGGGCTCGCGGTCGTGCAGGCCATAGCGGCCCTCCAGCACCTCCCGCTCGCGCGCGTCGAGCGCATGCACCCACTGGTCGAGCAGGCGCTCGACTTCGTGCGCGTGCGTGGTGCTACTGGGGCTGCCTTGTTCGTCGTCGGAGGCCACGGTGTCGGCCAGCGTGAAGCCGTCGTCGCCGCGCGCATCGCCCGCGTCGAGCGAGCGCGGCGCCTCTGCCAGAGCCAACAGGTCGGCCACCGCCTGGACGTCACGCCCGAGCAGCGCTGCGATGTCTTCCACGCGCACGCCGTCGGGTCGGCGAGCAAGGAATTCGGCGTCGCCTTCGAGCGTGCGCCGGGCACGCAGAACCTGCTGGAGTTCGCGCACCACATGCACCGGCAAGCGGATCGCCCGAGCCTGCGTCATGACGGCGCGCTCGACCGATTGCCGGATCCACCAGGTCGCGTAAGTGGAGAAGCGAAAGCCGCGTTCGGGCTCGAACTTGCCGATGGCATGCATCAGCCCCAGGTTGCCTTCTTCGATCAGGTCGGACATTGGCACGCCACGCCCGAGATAGCCCTTGGCGATGCTCACGACGAGCCGCAGGTTGTGCTCGATCATCGACTGCCTCGCGGCAAAGTCGCCGGCCCGCGCGGCGCATGCGGCCTGGTATTCCTCGGCGGGAGTGAAGAGTTCGGTGCGGCGAACCTGGCGCAGGTAGATGGTGAGGGCGTCGGCGCCCTCACCACCGATCAAATCGGCCGTCGTACCATTGGGCTGTGCGGCCGTGCCCTCCATCGAGCGCAGGTCTTGCTCGGGCGGCTCGCCGGCAGGGTCCGCGGAAGGCGGAAACGCGCTGCCCTTGCCCGCCAACCCGCGCACAGGCGGCGTGCGGCGGGGGCGGGAGGCAGCCATGGCATCACCGGCTGGGCAGGTAACGCGATGGATCGACGGGCTTGCCCTGGCGGCGGATCTCGAAGTGCAGCTTGACGCGATCGGAATCGCTGCTGCCCATTTCGGCGATCTTCTGGCCCTTCTGAACCGACTGGTCCTCCTTCACGAGCAGCGCCTGGTTGTGCGCATAAGCGGTCAGGTAGGTGTTGTTGTGCTTCAGGATGATCAGGTTGCCGTAGCCGCGAAGACCGGCGCCGGCGTAGACCACGCGGCCATCGGCGGCGGCCAGCACCGGGTCGCCCGCCTTGCCGCTGATGTCGTAGCCCTTGTTCTTGGCTTCGTCGAAGCCTGCGATCAGCGAACCGCTCGCGGGCCAGATCCAGCCGAGGTCTTCGTCACCCGACGCGCCGCTGCCCGGACCTGCCGGAGATGCAGTGACGGGAGCCGGCGGCTTGCTTGCGCCGGTGGCGGGCGTTACCGGCGCGATGACGGGAGGCGGCGTCACGGGCTTGGTGACCGCGCCCTCGGAACCGCTGGTTGCTGAAGACGAAGGCGCCGCGGCGACGGAAGTACTCGAGCCGGTCGGGGGAATTACGCGCAGCACCTGGCCGACTTCGATGAGGTCGGGGTTGTCGATGTTGTTCCAGCGCACGATGTCTTGCCAGCGCTGCCCTGTCTCGATGCCGATGCGGCGAATCGTGTCGCCCGGACGCACTGCGTAGTACCCGGGCTTGCCGTAGTTTTCAATGCCGGCAAGCGGCTTGCCGTTCGCGTCGGTGGTGATCGGCGGGCCGCCAGGAACCGTGCCGGGGGCCGGGGCGCGAGTCATGGTGCCGCGGTCTTCGACCGGCGCCGGCCCACGCGGCGTGGAACAGCCCGCGATCACGAGCACAAAAGCCAACGTGATGCCAGCGAACCAATTCCGATTGCCAATACCCTGCATTTGTTATTCCTTCAAGCAATCCCCGATTTTAGGGGGACAAAGTGGACCGCCTCAAGAATGAGCCGCTCCAACCCCCGCGGGGTCTTGTCAATGACGACAAGTGCTTGACCGCCGTTCGCGGAATGGGTCGGCGCCACGATGCGGCCGCCTACCGCGAGTTGCGTGATCCAGGCTTCGGGTACGGCCTCGCCACCCGCCGCGGCAATGATGCCGGCATATGGCGCGCCCTTGGCATAGCCGATCATTCCGTCGCCCAGCATGAGATGCACCGTGGCCAGGCGTAAGTGCCGCAGATTCGTGCGTGCGCGCTCGTGCAGCCCGCGCAGGCGCTCGATGCTGTAGACCTCGGCGGCCACATGATCGAGCACCGCAGCCTGATAGCCGCAGCCGGTGCCGATCTCCAGCACGCGGCCCAGCTTGTCTTGCGGCTTGCCGACCAGCGCCGGCGCGCCGAGCAGCAGTTCGATCATGCGGGCCACCACGCTGGGCTTGGAAATGGTCTGTCCCAGCCCGATGGGCAGGCTCGTGTCTTCGTAGGCCTGGTTGACCAACGCACTGTCGACGAAGCGATGCCGCTCCACGGCACCCATCGCGCGGAGCACGCGCGGATCCGAGATGCCCTGCGCCGCAAGCTTCTGCACCATGCGCGCGCGCACCGCGTCCGAAGCCATGGAGGGAGTGGACGGCACCATGGGCTTGACCGGCGCGGCGGGCATGCGCCCGCGCGTGGCGGCAGAAGCTGTGGGTGTCAGTCGAACGGGGAAACTGGGCCGCTGCGTGGCCATGTCAGTTGCCGAGACGGGCCACCGTCTCGCGCCATTGGCCGAGGTTGGCGTGGTCGGTCAGGTCGATCTGCAAGGGCGTCAGCGCGATGTGGCCCGCGGCGGTGGCGTGGAAGTCGGTACCCTCGCCGCTGTCCTTTGCACCACCCGCGCCGGCGATCCAGTACATGGTTTCGCCACGCGGGCTGTCCTGCGTGATCACTTTCTCGGCCGCGTGTCGGCGACCGAGGCGGCAGACCTTGACCGGCTTGAGCTGGTCGAACGGCAGGTTCGGCACGTTCACGTTGAGCAGGAACGGCGCGCCGCCGAGCATGCGCTCGCGCTCGATCTGCTGCACCAGCCGACGCGCCACCTGGCCGGCCGCATCCACGTGGGCCCAGCCTTTCTCGATCTGCGAGAAGGCGATGGCCGGGATACCGAAAAGATAGGCCTCCATCGCCGCGCCGACAGTGCCCGAATAGATGGTGTCGTCGCCCATGTTGGCACCGTTGTTGATGCCGGAGACCACCAGATCGGGCCGGTAGTCGAGCAGGCCCTTGAGCGCGATGTGCACGCAATCGGCCGGCGTGCCGGTCACGTAGCGAAAGCCGTTGTGCGCCTCGCGCACGTAGAGCGGCGCTGCGAGCGTGAGCGCGTTCGACTTGGCGCTGTTGTTGTGTTCGGGGGCCACCACCTCGACGTCGGCGATGTCCTTCAGCGCGTCGTGCAAAGCGACGATGCCCGGCGCCTGAAAGCCATCGTCGTTGGAAATAAGTATCTTCATGGTGTCCTGGATGCGCCAGATTGTAGGCGCCGGGTGCGTCGCAGCAGGGACAAGGCCGCCCTGCCGCGGCCCCTATCATCGCCCGCATTCATTGCCCTCACCCGACTCACACGAAGGAGACCCGAGCATGCACGCATGGCTTTGCGAAAACCCCACCGGCGTCGATGCGCTGACCTGGAAGGAACTGCCGACACCGACCCCGGGCCCCGGCCAGGTGCTGATCGAGATCAAGGCGGCCAGCCTTAATTTTCCCGACCTGCTGATCGTGCAGAACAAATACCAGATGAAGCCGCCGCTTCCCTTCGTGCCGGGGTCCGAGTACGCAGGCGTCGTGCAGGCGGTCGGCGAAGGCGTCACCCACCTCAAGGTCGGCCAGAACGTGGCCTGCCTGTCGGGCACCGGTGGATTCGGCACCCACACGCTGGCACCCGCCGCGCTGTGCATGCCGCTGCCGGAAGGCTTCGGATACGTCGACGCGGCCGCTTTCATCATGATCTATGCAACCTCCTGGCATGCGCTGATGGACCGCGCCCAACTCAAGGCCGGCGAAACCGTGCTGGTGCTCGGCGCCGCTGGCGGCGTGGGCACGGCGGCCATCCAGATTGCCAAGGCCGCGGGCGCCAAGGTCATTGCAGCTGCATCGAGCGACGAGAAATGTGAACTCTGCCGCTCCATTGGTGCCGACGCGACGATCAACTACACCACTCACGCGCTGCCCAACGGTTTTCGCGATGCCATCAAGGCCGCGACCGACGGCAAAGGCCCGGATGTGATTTATGACCCGGTCGGCGGTGATTTTGCGGAGCCGGCGTTTCGCTCGATCGGATGGCGGGGCCGCTATTTGGTGGTGGGTTTTGCGTCCGGCCCCATTCCGTCGCTGCCATTGAATCTGACGCTCTTGAAAGGCGCCTCGCTGGTCGGCGTGTTCTGGGGCGATTTCGCCAAGCGCGAACCCAAGGCCAATGCACAGATGATGGCCGAATTGGCTCAGTGGTACGGCCAGGGAAAGATCAAGCCGGTGATCGACAGCACGATGCCGATGGCGGAATTGAAGGCCGCCTATGCCCACATGGGTTCGCGCGGCGTCAAAGGCAAACTCGTGATGGTCAACTGAACGGACTGCAGCGCGTCATCGCCCAATAAAAAAGCCCGCGGATGCGGGCTTTTTTATTGGGCAGTTGCCTGCCACCGAAAGCGCAGGCACTTACTTGATCTCGTAATCGGAGAGCGACTTGCCGGCTGCCAATGCTTCAGTCACCCAACGCGGCTTGCGGCCTCGGCCACCCGACCAGGTTTCGCCCGTCGGGCCGCGGTATTTGGCGGCTGCCTTTGCCGGAGCGGCGCCAGTGCTGCGCTTGGCGGCGGTGGCGCGGCCCGTCAGTTTCAGATCAGAAGCCGTCAACCCATATTCGGCAATCTTCTTGCGCAACTCTTCGATCACGCCAGCGCGCTCCTGGTTGCGCAGGTCTTCAGCCTGCTTGCGCAATTGCGCAATCTGCTCGTCGTGCTTCTTGATCTGGGAATTGATATCTGCGAGGGTCGAAGCCATTGTTGGACTCCTGAAATTGAAAACGAGCGGATTTTAATTCAATTTACATTTGTCACGCACGTGCCTCGGGATCAAAAAACCTGCAGTTCATTGCTTTAATGCAACAACTCGCAACGTAAAGTTGCGCCAACCCTGGACGGGATATGCGAATCAGCGGAGGAAAATGAGAGATGGCGCGCCGCAGAAAACGGTGCCGGAAATGACAACGCCGGAGCAAGTCCGGCGGTGTAATCCTTTGATTGCTATTGAGCAATAGCACAAAGGAGATATTTTGGGGTGGCTGATGGGACTCGAACCCACGACGACCAGAATCACAATCTGGGACTCTACCAGCTGAGCTACAGCCACCGCAGAGCCTCAGATTGTAGCGTTAAAAATCGTCGTTTTGACGATCGACTTCAACTCGATTGCTCGAAAGTCGCATTCGTGCATCTCAACCCGCCGCCAGCGGACCTGTGGCGGGCGCGCTTTCCTCGATCTTGATGGAGCCATCGGGCCGCTCGCAGGTGCCGATCAGCAGGCCGCTGGCGATGGCGCTCGCACGCAAGGCTTCGAAGACCTCTTCCCGGCCGGGCGTATCGGAGAACTCGGGCGACTCTCCCAACGCGAACACCTGGAATGCGTAGCGATGCTCTCCATGCCCCGGAGGCGGATCGGGCGGCAGCCACATCGCCTGCAATGCCGAATTGCGTCCGACATGCAGGCCGGCGCCATCGTTGTCCGGGCTCGGTATGGCAGCTTCGGCAAGAGAGCCGCTCTCGGGCGGCAGCCCCACGACGATGGCATGCACGAGCGGGTTGGGCGTCGGCGAATCAGCGTCCTCCACGATCAGCACCAGCGCAGCCGTGCCCGCAGGCAGATCCGTCCATTGCAGGGGCGGCGACACGCCCTCCCCGTCGGCGGTATAGCGCGCGGGTATGGGCGCATGGTCAACGAACGCCATGCTCGTGACGGCGATGGTGGCCATGCCTTCCCGCATGCCGAGCGCATTAAAAACGATGTTGTCCAGCCCCGCGCGAACGCCCTGCAGCGCGTGACCAATGACATCAGGCAATTTTTCCAGCATGCGACGGGTATACCGCCGCGCTGCGTCGCCTCCTGTAGGACGCCGCGCGCCCTCGGTGTCGCGGCGGTCCACATCGCTCCGCTATCATGAAAGAGGGCCGCGCGTACCGCCCGGCTTTCGCCAGTGCCACTCACCTCCAAAGGAATTTCATGAGCATCGTCTGGACTATTCTGATCGGGTTCGTCGTGGGTCTAGTGGCGCGCGCCGTCAAGCCCGGGGACGATTCCGCTGGCTTCATCATCACCACGATCATCGGCGTTGCCGGTTCACTGATCGCAACCTACGTGGGCCAGGCGATGGGCTGGTACATCGCCGGACAGGGCGCCGGCTTCATCGCTTCGGTGCTGGGCGCAATCGTGCTGCTGATTCTTTACGGCCTGATCAAGCGCAAGAGCTGATGCCGCCGCGGGCACCCCGCAAACCACGCGCAAAGCACCACGTCTATGTGGTCGAACTCGACGACCGCGTCTGGAACAACAGCCGCTTTCGTCGTGCCAACCCCGACTACCAACTCGGCAAGCCGTTCGTCTATGTGGGCATGACGGGGCTGGACCCCGACATCCGCTTCGACAAGCACAAGGCCGGCATCCAGGCCAACAGCTTCGTCGAGGAATTCGGCCTGCGCCTGCTGCCCGCGCTCTACGAGCGCTACAACCCGATGCCGTACGAAGACGCCCGTTCGATGGAAGTCGAGCTCGGCATCATGCTGCGCAAGGCCGGCTACGGCGTATGGCAGGCCTGAGCCAGCCCGCGAACCACGACCAGGCACTCAGGCGTAGGTCACCCAGTCTTCGTAAGCCGGGCCGTCCAGATGCGGCAGCGTGTTGTAGGTGACCAGCATGTGCCGCTTCGGGGTGAACGCGAATTCCGTGACCGAAGTGTTGCGGATGCGCAGGTTGAGTTCGATCGTGGTTTCGGCGCTCGTCCCCAGCACATGGCCGACGGCGGTGCTGATCGGGCCGCCGCTGGACACCACCAGCACTCGCGCGCCGTGATGCTTGTCGCGCACGTGGTCGAGCGCTGTGGTCACGCCCGCCAGGAAGTCGACATAGCTGGGCATGCCTGCAGGCTTGGTCTTGCCCTGCATCCAGGCACCCAATCCTTCGCGCAGCAAGCGGAAGTGATGACGGTACATCTCGGGTGAATCGGGCTTCTCCAGCTTGCCTTCATGGATCGTGGCAATGACGGCCTCGCTGTCGTACTCGTTGAGCCCAGGCCACGGCAGCACGTCGTCGCGCGAAAGGCCCAGCCCCTTGGCGATGCCTTCCCAGGTCTGGCGATGGCGCCTGAGCGTGCCGGTGATCACCGCATCGAAAGCCATGCCGCGCTCGCGCCAGTACTCGCCGAGCCGAACGGACTGCCGGTGCCCGAGTTCGCTCAGGTTGTCATAGTCGGCGGCACCAAAACTGGCTTGACCGTGGCGCACGAGATAGAGGGTTCCCATGTGCGGGATTCTGGCAAGAAGCGTGTTCGCCGCTTGTCCCTCGTGCGACCAAAACGAAAAAGCCCGAGCCATTGGCTCGGGCCGTGTCTTGCGTCGAAAAGACTCTTGCTGCGGGTCAGCGACCGGCTGCTGCTGCTGCGCCAGGCAGCGGGTCCGCCGGCTTGGGCACCAGGATCTGGGCCTTGTACCGGTCCTTCAGCATGTCGTAGTACGCGGCGTCTTCGGCGGCGGCCACCGACTGGCCGACCTGCGCCTGCTCCTGCTTCGCGAGTTCGGCCGGCGGCGGCGTGCGCGGGACGACCTTGGTCACGCGAACCACGGCATAGCCTTGCGCGCCCAGGTCCACGCCAACCAGCGCCGGCAGCTTGGCGGCGTCGGCACGCAGCGCGGCGTCGATCACCGGCAGCGGCTGCGATGCCGCATCGCGGCGCGACACGGTCATGGGCGCGCCGAAGGTCGCACCGTCGGCCTTGGCCGTCCATGCGGCGAGCTTTGCTTCACCCTCGGCCTTGGCCAGCACCGCAGCACGCTCGTTGACGATCTGAGCACGGATCTTGTCCTTGACCTCGGCCAGCGGCACAGGATGCGCCGGCGTGTACGTCGTCACGCGGCCCGATGCGAGCTGGCTCGAGCCGACTTCGATCGCCTCGGTGTTCTGCTTGCGCTGCAGCGAATCAGGAGCGAACAACGCGTTCAGGAAGTTGCGGCTGGCCAGCGGGCCTTTGGCACCCGGCACGGGCGTGCGCGCCACGTTGTTGGCGGTCTGGATCGTGAGCTTCAGCTTCTCGGCCGCGGGCTTGAGGCTGTCGGGCGTCTGGTACACGGCGTCGGTGAAGACCTCGGCCGCCTTCGCGAATTCCTGCGTGGCCTGCTGCGAGCGCACCTCGTTCTCGATGGTCGCACGCACCTGTTCGAAAGGCGGCACCACTGCGGGCTTGATGTCGGTCAGGTGAATGATGTGATAGCCGAACTCGGTTTCGATCACGTTGCTGATCTCGCCCTTCTTGAGCGAGAACATCGCGTCTTCGAAAGGCTTGACCATCGCGCCCTTGGTGACGAAGTCGAGGTCGCCGCCCTTCTCTGCCGAGCCCGGGTCTTGCGAGTTCTTGCGCGCCACGTCGGCGAAGGTGTTCGGCGCCTTCTTCACCTCGGCCAGCAGTTCTTCCGCCTTGGCCTTGGCCTTTGCGCGATCGGCTGCGGGCATGCTAGACGGCGCGGTGATCAGGATGTGGCTCGCGCGGCGTTCTTCCTTCGTGCCGAAACGCCCGGAGTTCTGGTCGTAGTAGGACTTGAGATCGGCCTCGCTGACGTTGATGTTCTTCTTGGCGGCGTCGAGGTCGAGCACAAGGTACTCGATGTTGGCCTGCTCCGGTGCCTGGAACTGCGCCGAGTGGTCCTTGTAGTAGGTCTCGATGTCGGCATCGCTCACCGTCACCTTCGAGGCGAATGCCTCGGGGCCGAAGCGCGCGACCTGGATTTCGCGGCTGTCGTAGAAGGCGTTGATCGTGGTGGCGGCCAGTGCCGGCGGCGTGAAGGCCGTGCCCGAAATGCCCAGCATGACCTGTTGCGTTGCCATGTCGGCACGCACGGAAGCTTCGTACTGTTCGGGCGTGCGGCCCGTCACGCGCTGGAAGGTATCGCGGTCGAACTTGCCGTCGGGCGTGCGGAACGAGGCCAGGCCAGGGTCTTGCGCGAAGATGCGCGAGAGGCGGTCTTCCGACACCGTCATGTTGGCCTTGGAAGCAGCTGCCGCCAGCACGCGGTCGCGCACCATGCGCTCCAGGGTGGCGTAGCGCAGCGCATCGGACTCGAGCAGCGTCGGGTCGACGTTGGGAGACTGCTGGCGGATGCGGTCCGTTTCGACGCGGTGCTGCTGGTCCCACTCGGGGCGAGTGATGTCATGACCTTCGATGCGCGCAACCTTCTCGTCCCCGCCGAACCCCTGGTAGCGTTCGACCCCGAAGAACACGAACGAGGGAATGATCAGCAAGAACAAGAAAATCATCACGATCTTGGTGTGCTTGCGGAAGGCTTCAAACATGCTTGAACACTCTTTTTCGACGGCTGTCGGACGGCAATAAAAAAGGCGAACTTGCGGTTCGCCTTTGCATCTGGTGGTGGTGGGTGCTGAGGGGCTCGAACCCCCGACCTACGCCTTGTAAGGGCGCCGCTCTACCAACTGAGCTAAGCACCCCACCGGAATTTGTTCTCCGAGTCTAACGCCTTAGTTCAGCGCGTCTTTCAGCGCCTTGCCTGGACGGAACTTCGGGATCTTGGCGGCCTTGATTTTAATCGCGTCGCCGGTGCGGGGATTTCGTCCCGTGCGGGCAGCGCGTTTGCCGACTGCGAAAGTGCCGAAACCGACGAGCGAAACAGAGCCGCCCTTCTTGAGCGTGGTACGAATGGCGCCGATCGTGGATTCGAGCGCGCGGGTCGCTGCGGCTTTGGAGATGTCGGCGTTCTTTGCGATGTGCTCAATCAGTTCGGTCTTGTTCACAAGGGCCCCTTGTAGAAAAAAAGTTGGTCGGCTTTCGTCAGCTGCGACCTGGCCGCGATGTGTGCGACTCAAGAACCTGGCAGGCCTGACGCCTCGGCAGCGCACTGCCAGCGAGGATTACAACCACTGGTCTGCAGGGTGTCAATAAGACACGGCGCCTTGCCGATCAGCGGAGCGCGCGATTTTAGGGGCCTTTCGTGAACTCCTTTTCCCTTGCGGTTCAAAGCGCTTCTGCGATGGCTTTGCCAAGGTCCGAGGTGCTCGCATTGCCACCGATATCCGGGGTGCGCGGCGCTCCGCTTTGGGGCGCGAGCACCTTCTCGATGGTCGACAGGATGGCGTCGTGCGCCTGCTTGTGGCCCAGGAACTCCAGCATCATCGCGCCGCACCAGATCTGCCCGATGGGGTTGGCGATGCCCTTGCCCGCGATGTCGGGTGCCGAGCCGTGCACCGGTTCGAACAGCGAGGGCGTGGTGCGCTCGGGATTGAGGTTGGCGCTCGGCGCGATGCCGATGGTGCCGGTGCAGGCTGGCCCCAGGTCCGACAGGATGTCGCCGAACAGGTTGCTCGCCACCACCACGTCGAAGAAGTCGGGCCGCTGCACGAAGTGCGCGGTGAGGATGTCGATGTGGAACTTGTCGAGCGTGACGCCCGGATAGCTCTTGCCCATCTCGGCCACGCGCTCGTCCCAGTAGGGCATGGTGATCGAGATGCCGTTCGACTTGGTGGCGCTGGTCAGGTGCTTCTTGGGCCGCGACTGCGCGAGCTCGAATGCGAACTTCAGCACGCGGTCGACGCCCACGCGCGACATCACGGTTTCCTGCACCACGATCTCGCGCGACGTGCCCTGGTACATGCGCCCGCCGATGCTGGAGTACTCGCCCTCGGTGTTCTCGCGCACGATGTACATGTCGATCTCGCCGGGCTCGCGCGGCGTGCCGTCGCGCCGCACCACGGGCGCGATGATGCCGGGCATCAGGCGCGCCGGACGCAGGTTGATGTACTGGTCGAACTCGCGGCGGAACATCAGCAGCGAGCCCCAGAGCGACACGTGGTCGGGGATCTTCTCGGGCCAGCCGACCGCGCCGAAGAAGATGGCGTCGTGGCCGCCGATCTGGTCCTTCCAGTTGTCGGGCAGCATCTGGCCGTGCTTCTCGTAGTAGTCCCAGCTCGAGAAGTCGAAGTGGTCGAACTTCAGGTCGATGCCGAACCTGGTGGCCGCCGCCTCGAGCACGCGCAGGCCCTCGGGCGTGGTTTCCTTGCCGATGCCGTCGCCGGCGATGACTGCGATTCTCTGGGTGCTCATGACGTGGCTCCTGCTTGTAGGGGAAGGGAAAAGAATTCGAGCGCCTCGGCCAGCAATGCGTCGGGCGCCTCCTCGGGAACGTAGTGGCCGCAAGGCAGGGCATGGCCCGACACCTCGGCCGCGCGCTCGCGCCAAAGCGCCAGCACGTCGAAGGCCTTGCCGACCGCGCCATGCTCGCCCCACAGCACGCGCAACGGCTGTGCAAGGCGTTGCCCGGCCGCGATGTCGGCACGGTCATGGACGAGGTCGATCGTTGCGGAGGCGCGGTAGTCCTCGCAGATGGATTCGGCCGTGCCCGCGATGCCGGCGCAGCGTTCGTACTCGGCGAGCACCTCGGGCGCGAACGGCGCCAGCCCCGCATGCCGCCCGCCCATCACGCTGCGCACGTAGCGCACCGGGTCGGAGGCGATCAGCGCCTCGGGCAGCGGCGGCGGCTGGATCAGGAAGAACCAGTGCCAATAGGCCTTGGCAAAGGCCTCGGACGTCTGCTCGTACATGGCGAGGGTGGGCGCGATGTCGAGCAGCAGCATGCGCTCGATCGCCGCCGGATGGTCCGCCGCGAGCCGGTGCGCCACGCGCGCGCCGCGGTCATGCGCCAGCACGCCGAAGCGCTCGAAGCCGTGGTGCCGCATGGCGGCGAGCGCGTCGAGCGCCATTTCGCGCTTGCTGTAGACACGGTGCTCGGCATCGGCCGCCGGCCGGCCCGAATCGCCGTAGCCGCGCAAGTCCAGGGCGACCACGGTGAAGCGCTCGGCCAGCGCCGGCGCCACGCGGTGCCAGATCGCATGCGTCTGCGGATGACCGTGCAGCAGCAGCAGCGGCGCACCCTGCCCGCCGATGCGGCCGTGCATGCGCACGCCGTCGCGCGCAATGTCGAAAGTGGGGAAGGAGAGGAACGAGGTCGTCACGTCGGCGATTGTGCGTTGCGCCCTCGCCGCCATCAAGCAACAATCGGCCAATTCATACTTTCCATTCCGGCATGAATTCCCCCTTGATGGACCGTGGCGACTTGGCGCTGGTGCTGGCCATCCGCGACCAGGGCAGCCTGGCCGGCGCCGCCGACACGCTCGATGTCGTGCCTTCCGTCATCACCAAGCGGCTTGGCGCGCTCGAGGCGCGGCTGAGCCAGCGCCTGTTCGATCGCACCACGCGGCGCCTCAGCGTCACGGCCGAGGGCGAGGCCGTCTGCCTGCATGCGAAGACGCTGCTCGAGGGCTTTGCCGCGCTCGAGAGCGAACTCGGCGAGCGGCAGAACGAGCTGGCCGGCACGATCCGCCTTGCCGCCACATTCGGATTCGGGCGGCGCTGGCTCGGGCCCGCGCTGGCCACTTTCCAGACCCGCCACCCGGCACTGCAGATCGAGCTGCTGCTGACCGAGCAGCTGCCCGACCTCGGCGCCGAAGGCTACGACGGCGCCATCTGGCTCTGGGCCGTGCAGCAGCCCCGCGCGGCCGACTGGGTCACGCGGCGCATCGCGCGCAACCAGCGCGTGCTGGCGGCGTCACCGGACTACCTGGCCCGCCGCGGCATGCCGGCCACGGTCGAGGCGCTGGCATCGCACGACTGCCTGGTCGCGCGTGAAAACGGCGAGGTCAACCAGCGCCAGTTCACGCTGTGGAGCCTGCGCCATGCGCGCGACGGCAGCACGGCGCGGGTGCGCGTGCAGGGCCGCCTTGCCAGCAACTCGGGCGAGATGGTGCGCGACTGGTGCCTGGCCGGGCATGGCGTGATGCTGCGCAGCCTGTGGGACATCGCGCCGCAGCTCGCCAGCGGCGAACTGGTACGCGTGCTGCCGCATTACGCAATGGCGGACGCCGACATCCACTGGGTCGCCCCATGGCGGCCGAAGACGCCGCGCCGCGTGCGGCTGCTGGTCGATCACCTCGCGGAGCAGTTTCGGGCGGAACCGTGGAAGCCGGGCAAGGCCGGCGCACGCTGAATAGACCGGGGCCGGCCGGCTCAGCGTTCGCTGCGCACCACCAGGCTCACGCCGACGGCGGTGAGCGCAATGCCGAGCACGGTCACCAGCGTGATCGGCTCGCTGAACAGCAGCCACGCCATCACCGCCGTGCAGGGCGGCACCAGGTACAGGAGGCTGGTGACGGCGGTGGCGGTGCCGCGCTGTATCAACATATATAGAAGCGAACTCCCGCCCAGCGACAGCGCCAGCACCGACCAGGCCATCGCGCCGCCCGACTGCAGGTTCCACTCGATATGCTGCGGCTCCAGCGCCGCGAACGGCAGCGTGACGAGCAGCGCCGCCGCCATCTGCACCGCGCTTGCGCTGCGCACATCGCAGGGCGCGACGAAGCGCTTCTGGTACAGCGTGCCCGCGGTAATCGAGACCAGCGCCATCAGCGCCAGGCCCATCGTCAGGGCGCTCACCTCGCCGCCCTGCCCGAGCTTGCGCGACACCACCAGGACCAGCCCGGCGAAACCCAGCGCAAGCCCGCCCCACTGCCGCTTGGAAATGCGCCCGCCGTTGAACGACATCCAGACCGCCGTCAGCACCGGCTGGATTCCGACCAGCAGCGCCACCAGCCCGGCACCCATGCCCTCGTGCACCGCGGCCCATACGCCGCCGAGGTAGCCCGCCTGCATCAGGATGCCGGTGACCGCCAGGTGCCCCCACTGGGCGCGCTGCTTCGGCCACGCGACCCGCGCCAGCGCTACCCAAACGCCGAAGCACGCCAGGGACAGCGCATAGCGCACAGCCAGGAACTTGAGGGGTGGCGCATACGGCATGCCGTAGCGCGCGACGATGAAGCCGGTGCTCCAGATCAGCACGAAGACCCCGGGCATCGCCCGCAGCCAGCCCGCATTGCGGGCCGGAACCGCCGAGGTCATTTGGTGCGCGCCCGGAT
Source organism: Variovorax sp. AB1(2024) (assembly GCF_037482385.2). Taxonomy (NCBI): domain Bacteria; kingdom Pseudomonadati; phylum Pseudomonadota; class Betaproteobacteria; order Burkholderiales; family Comamonadaceae; genus Variovorax; species Variovorax sp. AB1(2024). The sequence continues at coordinate 4,815,447 of NZ_JBBHKP020000001.1, forward strand.
TTCGGGAATGGCCTTCTGCAGGTAGTACACCATCGACCAGATGGTAAGCACGGCCGAGATCCAGATCAGCCATTGGCCCCAGAGACCGGTGTCGATCACCTTGAAGAGACGCCCGTCATACAGAAGGAACGGGATGGCGACCATCTGCACGGTGGTCTTGACCTTGCCGATCATGTGGACCGCCACGCTCTTGCTGGCGCCGATCTGCGCCATCCACTCGCGCAGCGCCGAGATCGCGATCTCGCGGCCGATGATGATGAGCGCCACGAACACGTCGGCGCGCTGCAGGTGGACCAGCACCAGCAGCGACGCGCAGACCAGGAACTTGTCGGCCACCGGGTCGAGGAAGGCACCGAAGGCCGAAGTCTGGTTGAGCTTGCGGGCCAGGAAGCCGTCGAGCCAGTCGGTGGCCGCGAAGACGATGAACATGACCGTGGCGATCAGGTTGCGCATCGGCTCGGCCATCGGCAGGTAGAACACGCCGACGATCAAAGGGATCGCGACGATGCGCGTCCAGGTCATGATGGTCGGTAAGGTCCAGAACATCGCTTGATTGTGTCATGGCGGCGTTACCCCTCGACCGGCGACCGGTTGAGGGCAATCGCCTCAGTGCAGCGCCTTGTAGATCTCTTCCGCCAGGTCGGAGGCGATGCCCTCGACCGAGGCGATGTCTTCCACGCTCGCCGCGGCCACGCCGCGGATGCCGCCGAAGCGTTGCAGCAGCCGCGCCCGCCGCTTCGGCCCGATGCCCGGAATGTCTTCGAGCTGGCTGCCGCCCACCCGCACCTTGGCGCGCTTGGCCCGCATGCCGGTGATGGCGAAGCGGTGCGCCTCGTCGCGGATCTGTGCCACCAGCATCAGCGCGGCCGAGTCCTTGCCCAGGTAGACCTTCTCGCGGCCGTCGGCGAACACCAGTTCCTCGAGCCCGACCTTGCGGCCCTCGCCCTTCTCGACGCCGACGATCAGCGACAGCGGCAGGCCCAGTTCGCCGAACACCTCGCGCGCCATCGAAACCTGCCCCTTGCCGCCGTCGACCAGCACGAGGTCGGGCATGCGCGCGGTGCGGGGCTTCGGCGGGGCTTCGGTGCCGTCGCTCTCGGCGTCGCCGGGCGGCAGCGCGTCGGTCTCGGCCGCCATCGCCTCGGCCAGCTTGCCGTAGCGGCGGTGCAGCACCTGGCGCATGGCCGCGTAGTCGTCCCCGGGCGTGATGCCGTCGATGTTGTAGCGGCGGTACTCCTTGTTCTGCATGGCGTGGTGCTCGAACACCACGCAGGAGGCCTGCGTGGCCTCCCCGGCCGTGTGCGAGATGTCGAAGCACTCGACGCGGAAGTTGTCGAGGTCGTCCGAGGCCAGCTCGAGCGCGTCGGCCAGCGCGCGGGTGCGCGCCTGCTGCGAGCCCTCTTCGGCCAGCAGCCGGGCCAGTTGCAGGCCGGCGTTGGTCTCGGCCATCTCGAGCCAGTGGCGGCGCTGCTCGCGCGGCTGGAACACGGCCGTCACGCGGGAGCCGGACTGCTGCGAGATCGCCTCGATCAGCTCGCGGCTCACCTGCTGGCTCAGCACCAGCGTGGCCGGCACCGGCACGTCGATGTAGTGCTGGGCGATGAAGGCCTCGAGCACCTGCACCTCGATAGGGTCGGCCGCCACGGGAGCTGCATCGTCGCCCTCGTCGCCGTCCAGCTCGCCGTGATGGATCTGCGCCGCGTCTTCCACGTGCACGGGAAAGTACGGCCGGTCGCCCAGATGGCGGCCGCCGCGCACCATGGCCAGGTTCACGCAGGCCTTGCCGCCCTGCACCTTCACGGCCAGGATGTCCACGTCCTTGTCGGAGGCGATCTCGATCGACTGCTGGTGCAGCACGCGCGAGATGGCCGACATCTGGTTGCGCAGTTCGGCCGCCTGCTCGAACTCGAGCTTCTCGGCGTGCGTCATCATGCGTTGCTCCAGCTTGGAGAGCACCAGCTGCGTGTCGCCCATCAGGAAGGCCTCGGCGCTGGCGACGTCCTGCGCATAGGCGTCCGGCGCGATGTGCCCGACGCAGGGTCCGCTGCAGCGCTTGATCTGGTACAGCAGGCAGGGCCGCGTACGGTTGGCGTACACCGTGTCTTCGCAGGTGCGCAGGCGGAACACCTTCTGCAGCAGCTGGATCGACTCCTTCACTGCCCAGGCGCTGGGGTATGGCCCGAAATAGCGGTGCTTCTTGTCTACCGCGCCGCGGTAGTAGGCCAGCCGCGGAAACTGGTGCGACGCGATCTTGAGATAGGGGTAGCTCTTGTCGTCGCGAAACAGGATGTTGTAGCGCGGCTTGAGCGTCTTGATCAGGTTGTTCTCGAGCAGCAGCGCCTCGGCCTCGGAGCGCACCACCGTGGTCTCCATGCGCGCGATCTTCGAGATCATGTGCCCGATGCGGGTGCCGCCGTGACTCTTCTGGAAGTAGTTGGCGACCCGCTTCCTGAGATTGCGCGCCTTGCCCACATACAGCACCGCGCCCGCGGCGTCGAAATAGCGATAGACCCCGGGCAGCTGCGGCAAGGCCGCGACTTCGCTGAGCAATTGATCGGAATGCACGTCTGACATGGCGGCTATTGTGGCGTGCGGCGCACGGCCCGGCAGAGCGCCCGTCCCAAAACCGGCAGGGCTGGAACGAGCCCCGCCGAGGAATGCCTACTTCGCGAGTTCGCTGACCAGCCGGTACAGGAACTCGCGCCCGTCGTACAGGCGCTGGATCTCTATGCGCTCGTCCAGCCCGTGGGCGCGCGCATCGGCGGGCTCCAGGAACATGCCGGTCACGCCGTACATCGGGATGCCGGCATTGCGCATGAAGCGGCTGTCGGTGGCGCCGGTGCTCATGGCCGGCACCACGGGCACGCCCGGCCACATCTGCTGGGTGAGCGACTCCACCGTCTTGACCAGGTCGCCGTTCAGCGGCGATGCCGGGCTGCGCAGCGGCTTGCCCATGTTGCGCACCACGATCTTGTCGTTGCCGACCGCCTGGGTCAGCAGGCGCTCGACCTCGTCGGGGTCGTCGTGCGGCAGGATGCGGCAGTTGACCGTGGCCTTGGCCGACTGCGGCAGCGCGTTCTCGGCGTGGCCGGCCTGCACCATCGTCGCGACGCAGGTGGTGCGGAACTGCGCGTTGTAGGCCGGATTGGCCGACATGCGCTCGATCACCGAGGGGTCGGGGTTGCCAGCGCCCACCGCGCGCATGTCGTCGGCCAGCTGGCCGGTGGCAAACGGCGCGCTGCGCGCGAAGTAGGTCTTGGTGACATCGGCCAGCTTGACCGGGAAATTGAAATTGCCCAGCCGCTCCAGCCCCGCCGACAGCGCGTAGATCGGGTTGCTCCTGGTCGGCACCGAGCTGTGGCCGCCGACGTCTCGCACTTCCAGCATGTAGGTGGTGTACATCTTCTCGGCCACCTGCATGCGGTGCAGGTTCGGCTTGCCGCCGCGCAGTTCACCGCCACCGCCTTCGTTGATGCCGAACTCCGCCTGCAGCAGTTCGGGCTTGTTGTTGATGAGCCAGAAGGCGCCGTTGCTCAGCGCGTCGCCGCGCTCTTCGTCGGCGGTCAGCGCGAGGATGATGTCGCGCTTCGGCTTGAAGCCTTCCTGCTTGAGCTGCCCCACCACCGACACCAGCGCCGAGGCCATGGCCTTGTCGTCGATGGAGCCGCGCGCGGTGAAGTAGCCGCCGGTTTCCTGCAGCTTGAACGGATCGGTCTTCCAGTCTTCGCGGCGGGCCTCGACCACGTCGATGTGGGCAAGCAGGAGCAGCGGCTTCTTGCTGCCGTCGCCCTTGAAGCGCAGCACCAGGTTGCCCTTCTTCGGGAACGGCTCGAAGATCTGGATGTCGCCCGGCGCGAAGCCCGCTTCGATCAGGCGCTTTTCCATGGCGCGCGCGGCCACCGTGTTGTCTCCCGCCGAATGGGTGGTGTTGATTTCCACCAGCTCCTTGTAGATGTCGTGAAAGCGCTGCTGCTGCGGCGTGAGCGATGGCGGCGGCGTTGGCGTCTGCGCCAGCGCGGCGGTCATGCCGCATAGGGCCAGCGACGCGGCGAGCACGGTCTTCACGACGCGGAAGGTCTGCATCCTCATGGTCTCTCTCCGGTGGTTGTTGTGCCGGCCAGCATAGCAAGCGACGCCGCGGAACACGGGCACACTCGCGACCTATGCAATCGAGGCAATGGGACATCTTCTGCCGGGTCATCGACAACCACGGCGACCTGGGCGTCTGCTGGCGGCTGGCCTGCCAACTGGCGGTACGCGGCCAAAGCGTGCGGCTGTGGATCGACGACGCGGCCGCGCTGCGCTGGATGGCGCCGTCGGGACACGAAGGCGTGCGAGTGATCGACTGGCTGGATGCCGCCGCGCTGCAGGCAGCCGTGGCGCAGCCCCCGCCCGACGTGCTGGTCGAGGCCTTCGGCTGCGAACCGGCGCCGGAGCTGATCGCGCGTTTTGCAGAAACACCGGGCAAGGCCTGGATCAATCTCGAATACCTGTCGGCCGAGCCGTACGTGGAACGGCTGCACGGCTTGCCCTCCCCGGTATTCCGGGGTCCGGGCGCAGGGTTGACCAAGCGCTTCTTCTACCCTGGCTTCACGCCAGCGACCGGCGGCCTGCTCCGGGAGACCGACCTTGCGGCGCGGCAGGCCGGCTTCGACCGCACACGGTGGCTTTCCGAACGGCAGATTCCGTGGCAAGCCGGCGAGCGCCTGGTGTCGCTGTTCTGCTACGAGCCGCCAGCGCTGGCCGCGCTGCTGGCACAACTGGCGCACGGCCCTGAACACACGCGGCTGCTGGTGACGGCCGGGCGCGCCGCTCAGGCGGTCAGGGCACTGCTCGGCGCGGAAGAAGCGCGCGGCGCGCTATCAATTTCATACCTGCCTTATCTCACCCAGCCCGATTTCGACCACCTGCTCTGGGCCTGCGACCTGAACTTCGTGCGCGGCGAGGATTCGCTGGTACGCGGGCTCTGGGCGGGCGCGCCGCTGGTCTGGCAGATCTACCCGCAGGATGACGACGCGCACCACGTCAAGCTCGGCGCCTGGCTGGACTGGCTGGGCGCCCCGCACTCGCTGCGGCTTTTTCACCACGCCTGGAACGGCTTCGGCGACGGGCCGTTGCCGCCGCTGGAAATGCAGGGCCCGTGGCGCGAAACCGCCCGGAATGCCCGCGAGCGCCTGCTCGCGCAGGACGATCTCGTCACGCAACTGCAGGAAATGGTCGGCCAAAAAAGCTAAAATAGCGGGCTTTGCGGATTTCGGCCCGGATTCCTTCGGTCCGTGATGCTCTCCGCTAAACCTGCCGCGGGACATGTACCGCGGGGCCAGCAACACCGGCACATACCGTCGATGGCTCCGCGCACCGAGCGGCCAACATCCAGAGACCCTGTTATGAAAATCGCTCAAGAAATCCGCGCCGGCAACGTCATCATGCACGGCAAGGACCCGATGGTCGTCCTCAAGACCGAATACAGCCGCGGCGGCCGCAACTCCGCCACCGTGCGCATGAAGATGAAGAGCCTGATCGCCAACTTCAACACCGAAGTGGTCTTCAAGGCCGACGACAAGATCGACCAGATCGTGCTGGACAAGAAGGAGTGCACCTACTCCTACTTCGCCGACCCCATGTATGTCTGCATGGACGCCGAATACAACCAGTACGAAGTCGAAGCCGAGAACATGGGCGACGCCCTGAACTACCTCGAAGACGGCATGGCCGTCGAAGTGGTGTTCTACGACGGCAAGGCCATCTCGGTCGAACTGCCGACCAGCGTCGAGCGCGAAATCACCTGGACCGAACCCGCCGTCAAGGGCGACACCTCGGGCAAGGTCATGAAGCCCGCCAAGATCGCCACCGGCTTCGAAGTGCCCGTGCCGCTGTTCGTCTCGCAAGGCGACAAGATCGAAATCGACACGCGCACCGGCGAATACCGCAAGCGCGTCTGAGCCTCACCGGCCGATCGACCACCACCCTGTAGAAAGGCTCCGCAAGGAGCCTTTTTCGTTTCCGGGCACACTGGTTGCAACGCTGCACAATCACGCAGGTCCATCTGTCCCGTTTCTTCATGAACAACACGCACGATCTTCACGACAAACGCCTGGCCGACGCCTGGGCCACGCTCCAGTCCCACGCCGACCAGGGCCTCCCGCTCGACCCCGATCCCTCGCGCATCGCCTTCGCCGACCCCGAATTCCTGCTGCGCCGCGAAACCCGCGGCATCCGCATGCAGCTCGAGCTGATGAAGCCCGACGTCGAGCAGCGCGCCCACGGCATCGAGAACACCGTGGTGGTGTTCGGCAGCGCGCGTTTCCGCAGCGAGGAAGACGCCGCTGCCATGATCGCGCAGGCCGATGCGGCCGGCGATGCGGCCGCCTCCGAGCGCTGGCGCCGGCTCGCGCGCAACTCGCACTACTACGAGAAGGCACGCGCCTTCGGCAAGCTGGTCGCGCAGTACAGCAACGACAAGGAGCCGCAGGACAAGCTGTTCGTCTGCACCGGCGGCGGCCCCGGCATCATGCAGGCGGCCAACCGCGGCGCGCATGAAGGCGGCGGCCTCTCGGTCGGCTTGGCCATCGCGCTGCCGATGGAGGAGGAAGCCAATCCGTACGTCACGCCGGCGCTGAGCTTCAAGTTCCACTACTTCGCGATCCGCAAGATGCATTTCATGATGCGTGCGAAGGCGCTGGTGGCATTCCCGGGCGGCTTCGGCACGCTCGACGAGCTGTTCGAGGTGATCACGCTGGTGCAGACCAAGAAGTCGAAGCCGGTGCCGATCGTGCTGTTCGGCTCGGACTACTGGAAGCGGCTGATCGACTTCGACTTCCTCGTCGACGAGGGCGTCATTTCGCCGGGCGACGTGAAGCTCTTCGAGTACGTCGACGCGCCGGACGACGCCTGGAACGCGATCAAGCGCTTCTACAAGCTCTGACCCGGGTCCGCCGCAGGCGGCGGCGCCATCTCAGGCCTTCAGGCCCCAGGTGGCGCGCGCACCCAGCGCCAGCACGCCGCCGACCACCCAGAACACGCCGGCAATGCCGATCAGCGCGCCGAGCGAGCCGAAGAGCATCGGCATCGCCACGCTCGACGCGTTGATGGTCATCAGCCGCAGCCCCAGCGCCTCGCCGTGCCGCGTGTGCGGTGTGATCTGGTGCAGCATGCTCATCACCATCGGCTGCACGGCGCCCAGCGCAAAGCCCAGGATCACCGAGCACACGCCCATGGCCCAGGCCGCGTCGAGCAGCGGATAGACCGCGAACACCAGCGCCGTCACCACGGTGGAGCTCAGGATCACGCCGCGCTCCGAGGCGCGCGATGCGATCACCGGCAGCACCACCCGAATGACGGCCGCCGCGACCGCGAAAGCGCCGAGGATCGAGCCGATCACCGAAGCGCTGATGCCCCGGTCGTGCCCCAGCACCGGCAGCACGAAGGCGTGCACGTCCCAGCTCGACGACTGCAGCCAGTTCACGAAGAGCAGGCGCCGGAACATCGGCTCGCGCAGCAGGTCCCAGGCGCGCGTGGGCACGGCACCGGCCAGCGGCGGCGTGGGCGGCGGCTCGTGAGCGCCGCGTGCGAGCAACCAGCAGACCAGCGGCAGCGCGGCCATCACCGCGAAGCAGACGCGGAAGGCCAGCATGTCCGCCGGCGCGCGGCCTGCGTGGTCGATCAGCATGCCGGCCAGGAAAGGCCCGACGAAATTGGCTGCCGCAGGCGCAATGGCGAGCCAGCTGAACACGCGCTTGAGCTGCGTCGGGTGATGGGCGGAGCGGCCCACATGCCGCTGCAGCGCAATGACGGTCGCGCCGGTGGCGCCGCCGGTCAGCAAGGCCGACAGGCACATCACCGGGAACACGGGGAACACCACCACCAGCCCCGCGCCGACCACCGCCGCGATCACCGACAGCCACAGCGGCCGCTTGAAGCCATGCCGGTCGGCAAAGCGCCCCGCGGGCAACGCCAGGAACACCTGGGTCAGCGCGAACAGCGAGATCAGCACGCCGACCGCCGCCGCGCTGTAGCCCTGCTGCAGCGCCAGCAGCGGTGTGGCGAGGCGCATGCCGGCCATGGTGGCGTGCAGGCAGACCTGGGCGCCGATGACGCGCAGAAGCTCGGAGCCTTTCACGGGGTGTCGTCGCCCTCGCTGTCGGCGGTGGGCGGCAGCAGCGCCTGCGACTGCGCCTCGGGCAGGGCCTCGACCTTGCGCAATGCCAGGCGCATCTGCTTGGCGCGCGTGTCGGCCTTGTCGAGCGTGTCCGACGCCTTGGCCACCTGTTCCTTGATGCGCGCGACCCAGTCGCCGTAGCGCTCGAATTCGGTCTTGACCGCGCCCAGCACCTTCCAGACCTCGGAGGCCTGCTGCTCCAGCGCGAGCGTGCGAAAGCCCATGTGCAGGCTGTTGAGCATGGCGAGCAAGGTGGTCGGGCCGGCCAGCGTCACCCGGTGCTGGCGCTGGATGGCGTCCATCAGTCCGGGGCGGCGCAGCACCTCGGCGTAGAGGCTCTCGACCGGCAGGAAGAGGATGGCGAAGTCGGTGGTGTGCGGCGCGGCGAGGTAGTTGTCGGCGATCGACTTGGCCTCGGTACGGATGCGCGCCTCCAGCGCCTTGGCGGCCAGCTCCGCGCCGGGCGCGTCGGCACGCTCGTGCGCGTCGATCAGGCGCTCGTAGTCGTCGCGCGGGAACTTGGCGTCGATCGGCAGCCACACGGGCGCGCCCTCCTCGCCACGCCCCGGAAAGCGGATCGCAAAGTCGACGCGCTGCCCGCTGCGCGGCTTGGTCTCGATCTGCTTGGCGAACTGGTCGGGCGTGAGCACCTGCTCGAGCAAGGCCTCGAGCTGCACCTCGCCGAACACGCCGCGCGTCTTCACGTTGGTCAGCACGCGCTGCAGGCTGCCGACACCGACGGCCAGCGTCTGCATTTCGCCGAGCCCCTTGTGCACCTGCTCGAGCCGGTCGGCCACCTGCTTGAAGCTTTCGCCCAGGCGGGTTTCGAGCGTGCTCTGCAGCTTCTCGTCGACGGTCTTGCGCATCTCGTCGAGCTTGGCGGCATTGGTCTGCTGCAGCTGCGCGAGCTGGGACTCCATGGTCGCGCGCACCTCCGAAAGACGGCGTGCGTTCGATTCGCTCAGGCCCTGCAGTTGCGTATTGAGCGTGTCGGCCAGCGTCTTCTGCAGCGACGCGAGCTGCAGCGAGAAGGCATCGAGCTGCGCGTTCTGGGTGCGTGTGGCTTCGGCGCCCTGCTGCACCAGAGCGCGCTGGAAGGTGGCAAAGGCCTGCGTGGTTTCCTGGCGGGCACCGCGCGAGCTGTCGGCGATTTCCCGGCGCAGTTCGCGTTCGGTGCGCTCGTTGGCCGAGCCGATGTTGGCAAGCACGCGCAGCAGGTCGCCGTGGTCGGCCGGGGGCTGCCGGCGGGCCAGCAGCCAGATCAGCAGCACGAGCTGGACGGCCGCGAGTACGGCCAGTCCGATCAGGATAAGGGCAGTGTCCAAGGTCTGGTTGTCGCCTCTTGCTTCTTACTTGCCGGCGGCGGGCACGGGCGTGACCGGCGTCAGCGGTCCCTTGCCGCCGAAGTAGGCGATGAGGTTGTCGGCTGCCAGGTCGGCCATCGCGCGGCGCGTGGGCACGGTGGCGCTGGCGATGTGCGGCGTGAGCACCACGTTGGGCACGGTCAGCAGGTCGGGATGGACCTTGGGCTCGCCCTCGAACACGTCGAGGCCGGCGGCGGCGATGCGCTTTTCGCGCAATGCAACAGCCAGCGCCGCGTCGTCCACGATGCCGCCGCGCGCGATGTTGACGAGCGTGGCCGTCGGCTTCATCAGCGCGATTTCCGCCGCGCCGATGGTGTGGTGCGAAGCCGCCGAGTACGGCACCACCAGCACCACGTGGTCGGCGGTCTTGAGCAGCTCTTCCTTGCTCACGTAGCTGGCCTTGCATTCGGCCTCGAGCGAGGCGTCGAGCTTCGAGCGGTTGTGATAGACCACCTTCATGCCGAAGCCGTGCGCGCCGCGCTTCGCAATGCCCTGCCCGATGCGGCCCATGCCGATGATGCCCAGCGTGGAGCCGTGGATGTCGGAGCCCGCGAACATGTCGAAGCTCCATTTCTGCCACTTGCCCGCGCGCAGGAAGTGTTCGCTCTCGGTGATGCGGCGTGCCGTGGCCATGAGCAGCGCGAAGCCGAAGTCGGCGGTGGTCTCGGTCAGCACGTCGGGCGCGTTGGTGCCGAGCACGCCGCGCGCGGCCATCGCGTCGACGTCGAAGTTGTTGTAGCCCACCGCCATGTTGGCGCAGATCTTCAGGTCGGGGCAGGCGTCGAGCACGGCGGCGTCGATGCGCTCGCTGCCGGTGGTGAAGGCGCCCGCCTTGCCCTGCAGCCTGGCGATGAGCTGATCCTTGCTCCAGCTTTCGTCGGACTGGTTCGACTCGACCTCGAAATGCTGCGACAGGCGCTCGATGGTCTCGGGAAAGATCGCGCGCGCGACCAGGATCTTGGGCTTGCTCATGATGTTGTCTCTTGTCGAAGGAAGAAGATCAGCGGAAGAAGATGAAGGTGCAGATGACGAACAGCGGAACCAGGATCGCCATCGACCACGCCATGTACCCGAAGAAGCTCGGCATGCGCACGCCGCGGCTTTCGGCGATGGCCTTGACCATGAGGTTCGGCGCGTTGCCGATGTAGGTGTTGGCGCCCATGAACACCGCCCCGGCCGAAATGGCGGCCAGCGTGGAGGCATAGGTGGTCATCAGCGTGGCCGGATCGCCGCCAGCGGTGTTGAAGAACACGAGGTAGGTCGGCGCGTTGTCGAGGAAGGAACTCAGCAAGCCGGTGGCCCAGAAGTACATCGCCGGATCGGGCTGGCCGTCGGCGCGCGTCACGGCCGAGACGATCGCGCCGAACGGGCCTTGCGTGCCGGCCTTGAGCATCGCGATCACCGGAATGATGGTCAGGAAGATGCCCGCGAACAGCTTGGCCACCTCGGCCATCGGGCCCCATTCGAACTGGTTGTCCGCGTGCACCTTGGGCGCGGTGAGCTTGTACGAGACCACCGCGATCAGCGCCAGCCCCACGTCGCGCAGCAGGCCCGGCAGGCCGACTTCGGTGCCGAACACGTCGAACACCACGGGCGACTTCCAGAAGCCGCTCATCAGCACCAGCGCGACGATGCCGCCCAGCAGCCAGAAGTTGGCGGCGCCGTCGAAGCGGATGCCTGTCGTGTCCGGCGTCGGGTCGACCGGCAGCACGCCTTCCTTGCGGTAGTAGTGGCGGTCGATGAAATAGAACAACGCCAGCAGCACGGCCAGGATGAAGAGCGTCTCGGGCAGGATGTTCTGCACGGTCCAGAAAAAGCTGACGCCCTTCAGGAAGCCGAGGAACAGCGGCGGATCGCCCAGCGGCGTGAGCGAGCCGCCCGCGTTCGACACGATGAAGATGAAGAACACGATCACATGCACCCTGTGCACGCGGTTGTCGTTGGCGCGGATCAGCGGCCGTATCAGCAGCATCGAGGCCCCCGTGGTGCCCATGAAGCTAGCCAGCACCGCGCCGATGGCAAGGATGGCCGTGTTGAGCCCCGGCGCGCCGCGCAGGTTGCCCCGGATATGGATGCCGCCCGCCACGGTGAACAGCGCCGTCAGCAGGATGATGAACGGGATGTACTCGGCCACCAGCGCATGCACCAGCTGCACGCCGGCCAGCGTCGCGCCGTAGGTGGCGGCAAAGGGCAGCAGGAAGGCCAGTGCCCAGGCCGCGGACATCTTGCCGTAATGGTGGTGCCAGAACGATGGCGCAAGCAGCGGCATCAGCGCGATCGACAGCAGGATGCCCGCGAAGGGCACGCCCCACAGCGGCGACAGCTTGCCGCCGTCGAAGTCGGCGGCCGTGGCCAGGGCGGGAAGAAGGAGCAGCGGCACCGCGGCCGCGGTCAGTCGGATCGTTTTTTTCATCGGGGCTGTACCGTACCAGACCGTGCGGGGCGGGGCGCGGGTACAGCCGTCAGGCGGGGGGTTGTTCGATCTCGAAGACCTGCCGCAGGTAGGCCAGGTATTTCTCGTCCTCGCACATGTTCTTGGACGGCGTGTCCGACAGCTTGGCCACAGGCTGGTCGTTGCAGTGGATCATCTTGATGACGATCTGCAGCGGCTCGTAGCCCAGGTCGTTGGTGAGGTTGGTGCCGATGCCGAAGGCCAGCTGGCAGCGGCCGCGGAACTGCTGGTAGAGCTCGATGGTGCGCGGCACCGTGAGGCCGTCGCTGAAGATCAGCGTCTTGGTGCGCGGGTCGACCCGGTTGGCGACGTAATGCGCCAGCATGCGCTCGCCCCACTGGAACGGGTCGCCGCTGTCGTGGCGGGCACCGTCGAAGAGCTTGCAGAAATACAGGTCGAAGTCGCGCAGGAAGGCGCTCATGCCATACACGTCGGACAGCGCGATGCCGAGGTCCCCGCGGTACTCGCGCGCCCAGCTCTCGAAGCCGAAGATCTGGCTGTCGCGCAGCCGCGGGCCGAGCGCTTGGCAGGCCTGCAGGTATTCGTGCGCCATGGTGCCCAGAGGAATCAGGCCGAGCTTCATGGCGTACAGCACGTTGCTGGTGCCCGCGAGCTGCGGCAGCCGCGCGCCCGTGGGCTGCTGCACCGCCGGTGGCGTGACGGCGCCCAGCCGAGCGGTGAGCGTGCGCAGGACCTCTTCATGCCAGTCCTTGGAGAAGCGGCGGCGCGTGCCGTAGTCGGCGATCTTGAGGTCGGCCAGGCCCTCGTCCTGCAGTTGCGCGATCTTGGTCTCGAGGCGGCGGCGGCCCTCTTCGAAATCGGGCTTCTTGCGGGTGTTGCGGAAGTAGACCTCGTTGACGATGGCCAGCACCGGGATCTCGAACAGGATGGTGTGCAGCCACGGCCCCTTGATGCGGATCTCGAGCTCGCCCGAGGGCTGGGGAATGATGTTGATGTACTTCTCGTTGAGCCTGAAGAGCCCGAGGAAGTCGACGAAGTCGCTTTTGATGAAGCGCATGGAGCGCAGGTAGGCGAGCTCGGCGTCGCGGAACTGCAGCGAGCACAGGCTGCGCACCTCGTCGCGGATCTGGCCCGCGAACTGGGCCAAGTCGACACCGGGGTTGCGGCACTTGAAGCGGTACTCGACCCGGGCCCCGGGAAAGTGGTGCAGCACGACCTGCATCATCGTGAATTTGTAGAGGTCGGTGTCGAGCAGGCTGTGAATGATCATGGTGCTGTACGCGATGCGGTGTCTCAAACTTTCGGCGTCCGCTCGATTATCACGGGAGGCGTCGGCCTCTGCCTACGAGGCCCGGACAGCACGTCCTACCACGGGGGTGAATCGACCCGGCGACATTGACTTCACGGCGGCGCAACAGTCCGCCGGATCAACATCTCAAAGGAGAGTCGCATGAACAAGGACACCATCGAAGGCAACTGGAAACAGCTCAAGGGCAAGGTCAAGGAGCAATGGGGAAAGCTGACCGACGACGACTTCGATGTCATTGCCGGCAAGCGCGACCAACTGCTGGGCCGCATCCAGGAGCGCCACGGCATCAGCCGCGATGAGGCGGAGAAGCAGGTCAAGGAGTGGGAATCCCGCGACGGCCGCACGCCCGATGCACTCTGGTTCGAGCGCTACTGAGCCGTTCGCTGAACCGAACCCTGTTTCAACATCTCCCTGAAGGAAAACTCAAATGAAAAAACACCTGCTGATGCTCGCCCTCGCATCCACCTGCTTCGTCGCCACGCAAGCCAGTGCGATGACCAAGGACGAATACAAGGTCGCCAAGGAAAAGATCGAGGCCGACTACAAGGTCGCCAAGACCCAGTGCGACACGATGAAGGACAACGCCAAGGACGTCTGCCAGAAGGAAGCCAAGGGCAAGGAAGACGTGGCCAAGGCCGAGTTGGAACAGCAATACCAGCCGAGCGACAGCCATGCCCGCAAGGTCGCCGAGGAAAAGGTGAAGGCCACCTACGAGGTCGCCAAGGAAAAGTGCGACGACCAGAAGGGCGACGCCAAGAGCGCCTGCGTGAACCAGGCCAAGGCTGACGAAGACAAGGGCAAGGCCGACATCAAGGCCATGAAGAAGACGATGTAAGGCCTGAGCGCCTTCAACAGACGGAACGGCGCCCTCGGGCGCCGTTTCTCGTTGAAGAGCTGGTTGTCCGCTCAGGCCTTGAGCGAGTCCACCACCTGCTGCAAGGCCTCTGGCAGCGGCACCGGGCGCTGGGTGGCGCGGTCGACGTAGACGTGGATGAAGTGGCCCTGCGCCGCCGCGCTGTCAGAGCCCTCGGCGAACAGCGCGATCTCGTAGCGCACGCTGGAGCGGCCGGCCTGCGCGACGCGGATGCCCGCCTCCACCGTCTGGGGAAACGCGATGGGAGCGAAGTAGTTGCATTGGGTCTCTACCACGAAGCCGATGGTCTGGCCCTGGTGGATGTCGAGCGCGCCGCGCTCGATCAGCAGCGCGTTGACCGCAGTGTCGAACCAGCTGTAGTAGACGACGTTGTTGACGTGGCCGTACATGTCGTTGTCGGCCCAGCGCGTCGGGATGCTGCGAAAGGCGCGATAGCCGTCGCGTGTGTGCGGGGTGGGTTTGGTGGTGGCGCTCATCGCGCGGCATTTTGCCAGCGGCGCCAGTACTCCAGGGCCACCCTGAAGGTGCCGACCTGCACCTGCACCGTCTCCGCGATGTCGCTGGCATAGCCGCCGGCCATGGCAAACGCCATCGGCAGGCGGCGCTGCCAGGCCCAGTCGAACACGCGCCGGTCGCGCGCCTCCAGCCCGTCGAAGCTGAGCTTGAGGCGGCCCAGGCGGTCGCGCTCGAAGGGATCTGCGCCGGCGAGATAGATCACGAGGCCGGGGGCGAAGCGCCGGTCGAGCTCGCCGAGGGCGTGCTCCAGCGCTGCAAGGTACTCGGCGTCGCCGCAGCCGTCGGGCAATTCGACATCGAGGTCGCTCGTCTCCTTGCGGAAGGGAAAGTTCTTCTGGCCGTGCAGCGAGAGCGTGAACACGCTCGGGTCGCCCTGGAAGATGCTCGCGGTGCCGTTGCCCTGGTGCACGTCGAGATCGACCACTGCCACCCGGAGCAACTGCCCGGCACGTGCGTGCTCCACCTGCATGAGCCGGGCAGCCACGGCAGCGTCGTTGAAGACGCAGAAGCCGCTGCCTTTGTCCGCGTAGGCGTGATGCGTGCCGCCGGCCATGTTGGCCGACACGCCCTCCGAGAAGGCCGCGCGGCAGGCCGCGACGGTGGCGCCGGCGGAACGGCGCGAACGCTCCACCATCGCCTCGCTCCAGGGAAAGCCGATCTCTCGCATCGCCTGCGGGCTGACGCTGCCGTCGCTGACGGCGGAGATCCATTCGGCCGTGTGGGCGAGCGCCAGTTCGTCGTCGCCGGCGCGCGGGGCCACGTCCATCACCACGGCCGGAAGCTGCTCCAGCAGGCGGTCGCGCAGCATGGCGTAGCGCGACATGGGAAAGCGATGGCCCTCGGGCAGGGGCAGGACGAACTGGCCGGAATAGAAAGCGCGCATGGCTGCATTCTGGAGCGGCAGGCCGAATTTAGAAGACGGGTTCTAAATTGCTGCAGAGCAGCAAAAACCCCTTGCCCGCAAAAACCAGCTGCCTATACTTGAGGCCATGCTGCACCGCAACATAGACGGCGAGACAGCGCAACGTGAACCGACCACCCAATCATCCCTTCTGGAGATCTCAAATGGCCTTGACCGCTGACCAAATCCTCGCCGCCCAAAAAGCCAACCTCGAAACCCTGTTCGGCCTGACCACCAAGGCATTCGAAGGCGTCGAAAAGCTGGTCGAACTGAACGTGACCGCTTCCAAGGCAGCCCTGGCCGAAGCCCAGAGCACCGCCCAGGCCGCCCTGAGCGTGAAGGACGCGCAAGAACTGCTCACGCTGCAAGCCAGCCTGTTCCAGCCCCTGGCTGAAAAGACCGCCGCCTACAGCCGTCACCTGTACGACATCGCCCAAGGCACCGGCGCCGAGTTCGGCAAGGCTTTCGAAGCCAAGGCCACCGAAGCCCAGCAAGCCTTCGTCGGCCTCGTCGACAGCGCTTCCAAGAATGCCCCGGCCGGTTCGGAAACCGCCGTCGCCGTGATGAAGAGCGCCGTGGCAGCAGCCAACAACGCTTTCGAATCGGTTCAGAAGGCCGTCAAGCAGGCGTCGGACGTCGCCGAAGCCAACTTCAACGCCGTGTCGAACCAAGCCGTCGCCGCCGCGAAGACCGCGACCGCTTCGCGCAAGCGCTAAGCCGCCGACCACCACCACCAGTTGTCTCCTTGGGTCCTCACGGATCCAATTCAGGGCCTCATCTTCGGATGAGGCCTTTTTTTTGGCCTGGCGGGCGTCTTCGATAATGAAAGGCTTATCCCAGGAGACTTTTTATGCAGATCGACGGCAAGGTTTTTATCGTGACCGGTGGCGCTTCGGGCCTCGGCGAAGGCACGGCGCGCATGCTGGCCGCCAACGGCGGCAAGGTGGTCATCGCCGACATGCAGGCTGACAAAGGCGAAGCCGTTGCGAAGGACATCGGCGGCGTGTTCGTCAAGTGCGACGTGAGCCAGGAAGCCGACGGCCAGGCCGTGGTGGCCGCCGCGCTCAAGCTCGGCAAGCTGGTCGGGCTGGTCAATTGCGCAGGCATCGCGCCGGCCGAGAAGACCGTGGGCAAGAACGGCCCGCACGCGCTGGCGGTGTTCAGCAAGACCGTCACTGTCAACCTGATCGGCAGCTTCAACATGATCCGCCTGGCGGCCGACGCCATGGGCAAGAACGAGCCCGAAGCCACCGGCGAGCGCGGCGTGCTGATTTCCACCGCCTCCGTCGCGGCCTACGACGGCCAGATCGGCCAGGCGGCCTACAGCGCCTCCAAGGGCGGCGTCGTCGGCATGACGCTGCCGATCGCCCGCGACCTCGCGCGCAGCGGCATCCGCAACATGACCATCGCCCCCGGCATCTTCGGCACGCCCATGCTCTTCGGCATGCCGCAGGAAGTGCAGGACGCCCTGGCCGCCAGCGTGCCCTTCCCTTCCCGCCTGGGCACGCCCGAGGACTACGCCAAGCTGGCCAGGCACATCATCGAGAACGACATGCTCAACGGCGAGGTGATTCGTCTGGACGGAGCGATTCGACTGGCTCCTAGGTGAATTCCCTGAGTTCATGCGGTGTTGTAGAGAAGCAACTACTTACCATTTGATTCAGGGCCACTATCGCGGTTACCCTTTTGATCAACGCCACGAATCATGCGTGATGAGCAGGCGCTGAAATTGGGATCACTGATTTGACAGGGGGATTTCGATCCCCCTTTTCTTTGGGTCAACCGACAGACACCTCATGAAACTTCTGGCCTGCACTCTCGCGGTTCTCTTCGCGACCAGTGCTCATGCTTTCAATGTCGATGGAATCCGCTCCGGCATGTCAGTTCAAGAACTGAGTACTCACGCGACACGGCAAGGGTGGCAACTCAAGTCCGGCGACGGCTTGAACTACATCATGGGAAAGCTGGACCAGCAACAGATTGATAGCTCGCTCACTGTCTGCAATGGGATCGTGGTCAACTACTACCGCTCGATTGACCCTGACGTGGACTACACGAACGTACTCAGCGACATGTTGGACAAGTATGGTCAGCCAACTGTGGTCGTGCGTCGGTTGCCCGTCTATCAAGCCCCAGGCCAATACATTCCGGAAGTTTTCTTGAAGTGGTACAGCCAAGGCGACAGGATCAGCCTGAGTACCTCGCCAGAAAGCCGGGACGGACAAGGCGCACTACGATTCAAGCGCGGCGCTTCGATTGCGTACACAGTCCGCAGCACCTGCATCAAAGACTTCTGAACGATAGCCCATGCCACAACACGAACTTCTAAAGATCTGGCTCGAGTTCATAGAAAAATTTGTTGGCTCACTGGCATGGCCTGCTGTCGCTCTGACAACAGTGCTGCTCTTCCGAAAGGAACTGCTCGCACTGATGCCAACACTGAAGAAGCTCAAGCTTGGAATCTTGGAAGGTGAATTCGAGGTTGCCGCCAAGGAGACGCTACATAAGGTCGAGGCTGTTACTGATCCAGCGCTGCCCCAACCAGAGCCCCCCCCAGTACAGGAGCCTCCGCCAGAACCCGGCGTAGAGCACGCCCCCATTGATTTCTCAGAAGCCACCGTCAGCACCTCGCCTCTTATCCAGCCAGTCAACAAACTGCTGCTCTATGCGAATCCCGGTGCCGCCATCCAGATCGCGTGGGAGAACATCCAGAGGGCAATGCTTTCATTGATCAGCGAAAGGGGTGTCTACGTTGCTCCAAGACATACAAGCTCACCTGGCACGTGGATCGTTGCGCTTGAAAAGGAGCGCGTCTTAAATGACGAGCAAATCACAGTGCTCAAAGAAATGTTCGAACTTCGCAATCAGGTTGTTCACACAAGAACCATCCCCACTGTCGAAGCTGCGGTTGCGTATGTGGAAGCATCAGAACGTCTCACTCGCACGCTGTTGCGGAAAGCGAGAAAGAGCTGATCAGGTCCGCTCAGAAGACAGTCTTCGCGATCTTCTTTACCCCTGCGATTAAGTCATCCACCTGCTCCTTGGTGGGTTCGGGCACCTTGCTGTGATCGCAAAGATTACGGGTGTCAGCCAAGTGTTGGATAAACCGCCACTGCGGCACATCGATAGCGCCAGCGTTTCTAAGCGCGTCGTTGAAATCTGAGATCGTAGGATTCTTCTTGGGAGGCGAACACTTGCGATCCGCGCAAACCAGCCCAAGGTGGCGTTCAAGTACGACGCCTGCCACCGCGCCTGCGGCTCTGACAAATTTGTACTTCGCAAGCTCTTCAGCAGTCTCAATCTCAGAGTCAAGCAGATCAGCCTGAACTATGTGCTTGATGTCAAAGAGCGAGCTTTCAAACCGAGCGGACGCGGACTTCAGAATCGCTACCTGCTGCTCAAAATGCGGCATCGCAGCGGACACTTTCACGATAACCTCACCAAGGGGGGAACTTACCGTCAAACCCTGTAGGTAATCCTCGATCCGATAGTTCTCATTCGTGAGGCTTTTGCGAGTTTTTGGCTTTTCGTAATGTCGAACAAAGTCTGCAGTTCGATCCGGAAGTAGCTGCCGGACAACGGCCAATGCCTCCGAGTACCAAGACTGGTATCCAGCCCTGAAACTGGGTAAGGCTTTGACCCGCGCGATCATTCTTTCGCCCTCCTCCTGGCCGTGCTCCTTAATCCACGCGGCATTGATACGATCAGGCCGGCATTCATAGTCCATCATCATGAGCAACCGGTCGCCCTCTTTTGCTAGCTTATCGAGGTCTGCCTTGAATCGGTCGAGGTTTGATGCCATGCACGGCATCGTATCAAGTTATTGCCAGACGCCAGTTTGCATCTGAACTGCCAGGCGCTTTGCGCGTGCTGGCGTTTGCTCTGCCCACTTCGACTTGAGCATGTTGTCGGCTGCGAATGTGTACTTGCCCTCTTCGATCAGCGCGAGTGTGTTCTTGAAACCGAGCAAGCCATCGACGCCAAGCTGGAACGACATGTTGACCAAGGTACCGAAGCGAACATCGTCTAGCTTCTGCGTCCATGGCAGACGACTGCGTAGTTCGGCCACTCGTTTGTCGATGTCGTTGTTGAGCAAGTAGGCGCTTTCCTCAACGGTCAGCCCTCCCCCTTTGCGCTTGTCGATCAGACGGCCAACACCAATCGTCCAGTAGCCGAGGCTGTCCTGATACGCGGACAGCACCTCGCCCTCATCGCGTCGAAGTTGTTTCGTCAGCTCAGCCTTCATTGCGAAGACTCCTTTGAGGGATCGGGCGCAAGATGACAACGAGCACCAAGCACAAGAGGCGAATCGCATCCTTGTACTCCGGCTCGATGAACGGAATCAGTGCTGAGTGCTCAGCAACGATCTCAAGAATCTCAGGAAGCAACACGCCAACAGTTGCGGCGAGCCAGCTCCATGATTTCCAGAAGTTGGGAATAACGATCATCGGCGACCTCTTGCGTTGATCGCGATCTCGATTTCGATTAGACGAATGCGGCGATCAAGCTCTTCGAGCTTGGCGTCATGCACTCTGATCTGAGACATTGCCGTGCCAAAACGGTACGTCAAGTTCTCAGTCAGCTTGTCCATCTTCCAGATCAAAGTGAAGCCGCCGATGATGAGAGCGGTGATGACAGGAACGAGGATCGATGCAGCCGCCTTGGTGAGGCTGATCGTTTGTGGGTTAGGAGTGGCCATAGAAATGTACATAGTTGTTATCCCCTTATTTATGGTTCCCGTTCTCAAGCCGTGTATGTCAATCGCACACGAAGCGAGTCGATCCGAATCGTGACAGTGCCGCCGCTGAACGGGTTGCTAGTCGTTGAACCCGTGCTGACCTGCACACCGAAAGACGATGCGTTGAACTGGGCCGCAGTAACCGAACTGACCGTCGATCCGTCATTGAATGTCGCCGTCTGCGGAACCTCCAGTACGTACGTCGCACTGGTCGCATTCGCAAAGTTCCGAACAGCAGGCATGTTGTTGCCCCCTGCTGCCGTTACGTCCTTCTGCAAGAAAAGGTCGGTGCCGTAGTCAGCAGTGATGCCAGCACTCGCAGTGATCCATCCAACGAACTCGTATTCGACCTTCGACACAACCGCGCTTGATGGCAATGCGAAGTTGAAGTTCGAGAGGCGTAGCGTCGAGCCAGCGAGCAACCAGCCTGTCACTGCACCAACGGTTTCGCTCCCGTCTGTCACCTTGATGTTGTTGGGGTTTGTCCATGTCGATCCTGAATCGGCAACCGTGCCAGGAGAGACCCAACCGGTCGTGATCGGCCCTGGCGGCACATAGACCACTCCGGCGTCAGGGAACGCAGTGGTCTGCACCGTATAAGACGAATCGCTGTACCGACCGATCCCCTTGGTGATGCGAAGCTCATCAATCAGACCAACCACTTGATTGCTGTCGCCATCGCTTCTCCCGACCGTCAGCCGAGTGCCGCCTGTGTAGTTGATCGTGTCTGAACCTGACCCTACTTGCTCTCCATCGATGTACAGGTAGCCTGTACCGCTTGCCCTGCTGTACGCAACGTAGTGCACGTTGCCATCCCAAAGCGGAGAGGTGACAAAAGAACTGTTGACCGTAACGCCAATAGGCGTCCACCAGTAGAAGTCGTAGCTTCCTGCCGCGTTGTTATTGAAGTACAACTGCCAGACGACTTTGCCATCGTCATAGGCCCCCCCGGCAGATCCGTTGTACGCCTCGATTAGTACGGGGAACGAACTGGGTTGGCTGACATCGAGCTTCAACGCAATCTCTACTGTGAAGTCCTCTGTGCCAAAGTTGAAGTTCGCTGGTGCGTTCGATGTCCGGGCGCTGCTATCTGCCGAGCTGTCGACCAGAAGGCTTGCGCTACCGTAGATCGGAGACGACGTGGACTGTGTGGCCGTGCCGCTTGAAACCCATGTGTTCCCAGAATAGACATCGACAAGCGCTGTGCCGCTGCCGTCGAAGTGCATCAAGGAACGAACATAGCTAGCATACGGATCGACAACCGGAGCAGCAGTCCCAAATGCCATGTAGGGAAGTGTGCAGAAGGTCATGCTGGCACCACGTTCCATCCACCCTCCCAGCGTGAAGCCGCTGAGACATAGGTAAGCGTCAGCACGGAAACGCGGTTCGCTCCCGTTTCAATTGCACCCGCTGCTTTGACGGAAGAAGGAATAGCAACCGTACGCCCCCCGGTCGCATCCTGTGCAAAGCGAATGCTGATCGTCTGCCCATCTGTAGCATTGCTGATCGTGAGTGTCGTGATGTTCCCTGTCAGCGCAACGCGGAAGACGTTCGACAAAGCTGAGTTGATCGTTGTTGTGGTGCCATACGTCACAGTCACGGGCTGCGTGAGCGCCTTCGATGAAACGACAAGTGATCCGGCGGACGAGATCGTCACGGCGCCAGTGAATGGCGTGCCGCCTGCCAGGTTCGCCTTCAAGTTCAATGCCGTTTGTTGAGCAGTGGACACAGGCTTGTTCGCGTCCGATGTATTCGTAACGTTTCCAAGACCAACCGCAGTGGCATTCAACGTCTGCCAGCTCTTGTCACCACGCCAGTACTGAGCAGTTGTACCGACAGCGATAGTTCCTTCCTTGGCGTTCAGTGCCGTCTGTGTGGCTGTGCTGATCGGCTTGTTCGCGTCAGATGTGTTATCCACATTTCCAAGGCTCAGGTCGCCCTTGACGAGAACGACAACGCCGGTCTTTCCATTCACGCTTGCCACAGTGCCACCGGCAGCCGGAGTCATGTCCACATAGATTGATCCACTCCACCGCCAGATCTTGTTGTCGTCTAACGTGACGTACAGCTTTCCCGACTCGCCGGTAGCTGGTAGCGCTGCAAAGCTCGCAGCCTCAATCACATCGTCTACATAGCTGGGAAGCTGGGAAGCTGGGACGACACCACCGACAAGGCTTGCTACAGATACACCGACCGCAGAAGAGGCAACCTTGGCGTTCAGTGCCGTCTGTGTGGCTGTGCTGATCGGCTTGTTCGCATCAGATGTGTTATCCACATTGCCAAGGCCAACGTCTCCCTTTCCAACAACAACATCACCGCTCTGGCCGTTCACAGACGTGACTGCAAACCCCTCACCGATCAATCCTTCGATCTCTTCGAGGATCGCTTGTGAGCTTGCCTCCGATGCGGAAGCAGATGTCGCAGCATTCGCGGCACTTGTTGCCGATGTCGCCGCACTGTTCTTGGAGATCAACGCAGCGGAAGCAGAACCGGCAGAATCGACGGCTGAAGCGGCAGCGTTGTTCTTTGAAGCACTTGCGTCAGCAGCACTCACCGCAGCAGCATTTGCATACCCTTGTGCATCACCCACGCTTGCAACAATCGACGCGGCGCTGAGGGCAGACGCTTCGGCACTGTTCGCCGCAGCCGTCTCACTGCTTGCCGAATTGGCTGCTGACAGTGAAGCACTATCGGCCTTCATGCTAGCTATGTTTGCTCGATTTGCAGCCTCGGATGCAGATGCTAGTGCAGCAGCGGCGCTCGATGCACCATTGACTTCACTGGTGTGAGCGGCAGCGGCACTTGCTGCCGCCTGAACCACTGGGCTTGTCAGCGCCGTTTCGATCCAGTGCTTTGTGACAGCATCTTGTGCATTGACCGGGTCACCGACATTGACGATGCGATAGCCACCCGCGTCCCATGTGTTGCTGAGGTTGAGCGTCAATGTGCCGATGCGCGTGTCCTGTGCAGCCATCCATAGACGGTCGAAGTCACGGTCAAGCGTTGCCGTTGGAATCGCGGCCGCCTCTTGATAGTCGGTGCTCCGCTCAAGCTCGATGCGACGTTGAAGACGAACACGGGTTCCGCTGGAAGGTGCAACGGTGAACAACACCGTTCCACCAGTTTGGTTGTCTGCACCCGTGACCGTAAAGCCTGAGCCTTGCAGCACGCCATTGAGGTATACCTTCAGGTCCGCCGACGTTGTGATGTAGAACGAGTAGTTGAACGTCTTAGCTGAGCCGTTGCCCAAGTACTCGTTGATTGGATTCTGAACGCTGATCGTCATCGCTTACCCTTGTTTTTGTTCTTTGTTGGGATCGAAGAGCGGAAGCAATGCGATCAGTTCTTGCTCGGTTGGAGTCGAGCGACGTCCGTACTGAACGTCATCAAACAATTCATAGCAGCGCGCCCAAACGACAGAACGCCACTCGCGAAAGGCGCGGCCCTCCTCTTGGAACTTCTGGACCGCTGGCTCTTCTGCGTACGTAACAGCACTGTTGATGTTGTCGTAGCCAAAGCCCTGCGCCATTGTGTCCATGTACTTCTGCACAGCGGAGACTAGTCGCTTCTTCTCGTCCTCAGTTGTCTCGGCTGCTGGAGTGGGAAGGTTGAGGAAAGAGGCAGGATCGATCTTGATAGGAGCTGGCTCTATCGAGCTGACGCCAATCGGAGCTGGAAGTACAGGAATGTCCTCAACGACCCATGCCCCCTTTGACCAACGAATGCGCTGGCCGGTATTGAATGACGGCGGTTCTGCTTCGACACAATCTCCGGGGATGAGGTACACACCCGGCTCAAGTGGAGAGAGGTCGCTATCGTCTAGCGTGATGGGCCCCGTGTAGAGGCGTGTGTCTGGATGGAAGGAGTGAACGATCTTTGTCATTCTTGGCCTTAGTATTTGATGATGGGCATGTAGGCACGATTGCGAGGACGTGCTTCAGACCCACCTGAGTTCTGATTTGTGATGCCTGTGACACGAGCAACGATCGACAGACCTGTTCCTGCGCCGTAGATGCCGATGTTGGTTCCAGCGCCACCTATGCCGACGTTGTGACCATGGCTACCGGCGCCGTTGGTGTTCCGCCCTACGTCGCCATCTACCAAACGCCCAAAGAGACCTGCACTTCCAGTGCCAACACCTGACACCTGTGCTGTCGTGTAGTAGTGATCGTGATGACCCTGCGCGTCTGTCCAAGCGCTGTGTGCGTGGCCCGGGTCATAGACTCCGTGTGCGTGGCCGGGATCAGATGTCGAATGCGTGTGCCCCGGATCGCTGGCTGTGTGCGTGTGCACGAGGTTGTCTGATGCCTGCTCGGAACCGAACGCACGGCCAGCGTCAATGCCTCGCCCATCATCCCAGCCACGGTCAAAGTTGCCACGGTCGTCTGGTAGATTGAACGTGGTCGATCCATCCCCAGAGCCGAATGTCGTACCGATTGCAGCGAACAACGCTGCATAGGCCGTACGAGAGATCGCCGCACCGTTTCGCTTCAACCAGCCAGCAGGAACCACTGTTCCTGCGAAGTGCATGACAGCACCTGGTGGTGCCGCCTGAGTGATCGCTGCTTGCTGTGCAGTGCTGATCGGCTTGTTGATGTCGGACGTGTTGTCCGCATTCGTCAGCCCCACATCAGCCTTGGTCAGAATGACGAGACCACCACGACCGTTGACCGCAGCAACAGAGCCGTTTGCCAAAGCTTCAACAACGTCTTCCCATGTCGCTGCTGTATTCGCTGCATCCGCCGCCGCTGCCGCTGCAGAGCTGGCTGCATCTGCTGCCTTCGTTGTAGCAATGCCGGCTTGTGTAGTTGCGGTGTTCTTGTACGCTAGTGCGTTTGCTTCTGACGTGGCTGCCGCGTTCTGTGATGCCAATGCTGCTGCCGCACTTGCTGCTGCCTCTACGGCCTTGGCTGTCGAAATGCCGGCTTGCGTGCTGGAGGTTGAGGCGGAAGCTGCTGCCGCGTTCTGTGACGCCAACGCCGCTGCGGCACTTGCTGCCGACTCCGCCGCCTTGGTTGTAGAAATCCCAGCCTGCGTCGTAGCCTGCGTCAACTGAGAGGTCATCGCCGTCTCAGTCCATACCTTGGTCACTGCATCCTGTGCATTAATCGGGTTCGCAAGGTTGATGATCCGCTGGTTCTTCGCATCGAGGATGTCACCCCCAACGATTTCCAGAGCAGCAGCACGACCGTCCTGCACCGCGAACCAAAGGCGGTCGAAGTCACGGTCGAGCGTATCGGTAGGGATCGCTGCTGCTTCTTGGTAGTCGGTGTCGCGGTCGAGCGAAACGAGACGCTGCAAGATCACGAGCACACCATTCGCCGGAGGCGTGGAGAAGATGACTGCACCACCTGATGCGTTGTCGATACCTGTGATCGTGTAGCCGGATGCCTGTAGTACCCCGTTCAGGTACACCTTCATGTCTTCCGCATCGAGCAGGCGATACGGGTATGCGAAGCTCACCGCCGAGCCATTGCCCATGTATTTCTTGATTGGGTCTTGTACTGAGACTGTCATCGTCCCCCCTTGTTGTTTTACTTATTTATGGGTAGCCGCTCATGCGTACTCACGCTCAATCTCAATCTCAGTTCCGTACAGGCGGTAGGGTTCGAATCCCGCTGGGTCTGGAGCGATGCGACTGATCCTGACAGGCAGCAAGTGGATCGCCTTTGCTGGGGCGTCAATGAAGTCGTCATTGCCTTTCATGAATCGAGGGTTGAAGTCACGTAGCTGTGAGAGGAACTGCGTGTCCATCACGCTCTCATGCACGTACAAGATGCCCGCACTGAGCGGCGTCTCGTAGGCCGTCTGTATCGATTCGGACTTCTTGGTGGACGTATGCCTGCCGTCGATGGCGATCCCTAGCCCTGCCGTGTGCTTGAGCAACAAGTCAGGTAGGAAGTACGCACCGTTCGTTTCGATGTAGCAGGTAGGGACACAGAAGTCGATCAACAGCTTTCGAATCTGCTCGCACTGACGATCCACTTCCCCCTGTAATGAAGCAGTGCGGTGGATGTAGATGTCGCCCTCTTGAGTACAGAAGACAATCGCCAGCACAGAACTATCTCTGCCAACTTTTCCCTTAGCAGGGTCCCAGAACGCACAGTGCGCAGTGATCTTCTTGCCGTCAATCCGATAGAGCTTGCTTCCATTCGCCTCAATGAACTCGGGTTCGCTCTTGTATGTGCGGATGAATGCAGGGTCGAGGTAGCTGTCTTCCGCCAACGTCGGGATCAACTGATACTGGGAATAGAACTCAGCCCTTCCCCGGCATGCTCGTTGAACCTGCTCAATCAGCTCCAGCGGCCAGCGCTCGGGCCAGTTCGATACACCCGTGCACGTCGGCCATTCGCCCGTCAGGTTCTCAAGGAACGGCACGCGGAACGAAGAAGCTCCCCGGTCAATCATCTCCGGGTAGATCGAATCGACGGCGTGAGGCGTACCGATGAACAAGCGCTTGCCGTTCGGGTGCAACAGGCGCGCAGATTCAGAGATGCGCGTGCGGAGGTCTTCACGCAGCGGCTCAGACCTGGCCGTGTTCAGAACCTCGCAGTCGTCATAGACGAGGATGTGTGCACGGAAGCCCGTGACGTTGGAGAAGATGCCGCGTGCTGTGACGCTGAGGTTTCGGCCTGATGTAGCTCCGCGTACCCGGAAGCCACGTTCCGTCCACTTGTTCTTTGAGCTGAGAAGGTGCTGGCAGTGAGGGTGGTTCGAAATGATCTTGGAGATGTCGGAAGACATCTTCATCGCCAAGCCGTCGTCCGCAGACTGGATCAGGAACAGCAGCGTTGGATCTTTCGCTAGACGCCACGCGATCCATGCTGCGGTCAGGGATGACTTGCTCGCCCCACGAAAGCACTGCATCACCCCTACGTTGTTCAGCCACTGGTCGTCGTTCTCCAGGAAGTCAACCATGTCCCAGTGAAAGGACGGGACGGAACTGAACCCTTCCATGACGGCATACACCGCATAGAACTCCCTGAAACCTACTGTCGTGCCGTCAACTTGCTCGTATGTGATCGAGCTTTGCTTCTTATTCGCCAAAAGAAATACCCCCTGAGGCCGTAGCCATCGAGGGGGTATTTATGGAAAGCGAGGGACGCGGTCTACGCGAACAGACTGACGACGAGATTGATCAGCGAACCCCAGATGCTGACAGCCCACTTCACCGACATCCATGCCATGTCGATGAACAGGCAGATGAGAAGGAAGTACATGACGCCCATGAAGAACGTGTTCATCGCGGATTTGATCTTGGTCATGCTGCTTCCTGAATCTGATTGAGGACGTTCGCCGCTTGCAGCGTCGCCTGTTGTGGCGCGAGGTGTGCGTACCGGGTCGTAGTCGTTGGGGATGAATGGCCGAGCTGGTGCTGAACGACGTACAGCGAGACACCTGCCTGAACGAGACGTGATGCGTGCGTATGCCTGAGAGTGTGGAAAGAGCAACCCTTGATGCCAGCTCTCTCGCACGCGCTGTTGAATGCGGCACGGCACTTCAGCAAGCTGGCCTGCTTGTTCTTCGTCCGGCTCGTCATTCCTTCGAACACCAATGTCTGATCTGCAGCCTTCGATGCAAGACGATCTGCCAGCACTTCATACACCCGGTGCGTCATCGCCAGAGCAGATTCGTTGTCGACCTTCGAGCGATACAGCTGAATCTGTCGCTTTTCCATGTCGATGTCTGACCACTTGAGCTTCTGAAGTTCACCCATCCGGCAGCCGATGTCGAGCAACATCACAGCGAAGTGAAGTGCGTTGACGCGACAGAGCTTAGTGAAATCGTTGTCGGCTTCGAGCGTGCGCGACAGTTCAATCAGCAACATCTTCTCTTCTGCCATTGAGAGAAAGCGCAGGCGCCCCCTGTTCGCATTGAGCTTGTTCGCCTTCTTGAGTTCGTCGAAGTCGATGTCTGGCACTTGGTAGCCGAGACGCTTGACGTGCTTGAACACAACACTGAGGAACACCAGTTCGTAGAGGATCGTCGTGTTCTTGTTCCCCTCATTGCGACGTTCGTTGATCAGCTTCTGGATGTCTTTGTCCTTGTACGTCTCGATTGATTCGTCTCTCAGGCCATAGATGCGAACCATCTTGTGTGTGCGGTTGCATCGCTTGCGACCGAACAGCTTCGTGCTGCATGTGGTGTACGTCGTCGGGATCGTTGTGTGGCGGTTGTCGTGGAGATACAGAGCAATTGCCTTGCTCAGGGTAATGCGATCAGGCTCTTCCACTTCACCGAGCGCAACCTTCTTGAACACATCGTCACGAACCTTGCTTTCGTACTGAGTAGCGAGGTGGCGGCTCGATGTGCCTGTAGATCCCGAGTAGGTCTTGCCCTTGTAGTTGAACCTGTAGTGGAAGTTCGATGAGTTCTTCGGTTTGCGAATCATTGGTTGCCTTTCATTGCTGTGGAGAGTAGGTCTACCCTCCCCTGTATTTATGAAAAGGACAACGGGAATGACTTGCCCTCCCCAGCGAAACCGCGGCGGTGATCCCAGTTGTTGAAATAGGGTTCAGCTAGGACGGTGCTCCCTTCATCAACAAGGAGAGCACATGCTTGATCTAGGAAAAGTGGTTGCCACGAAAGGCGCTATCGGGGCGTTCGATGACAGCGGAGAGAACCCTGTCACGTACATCACGAGACATGCGAAAGGCGATTGGGGCGTTGTCGATCAGGAAGACAGCGAGGCGAATGATGCTGCTGTCAAAGGTGGGATGCGTGTGCTGAGCGCGTATGTCCTGCCACGGACGAACGTCAAGGTCTGGATCATCACTGAGTGGGATCGATCAGTGACGACGGTGCTGCTGCCAGACGAATACTGACAAGCCAGCACGTCCTGTACTGAAGCACATCCACCAAAAGCGAAGGGGCCTTGCGGCCCCTTTTTATTGTTCGTACTGCAACAGGAACGTTGCGAGCGCTGCGGTCATCACCGGCACACCATCTGAGTCGTACTGCTTCAGCTTCTGTGTCGCCTGCCGTAACTGGCTTGACGTTACTTCGCCCGCTTGGTTTTCCGGCTGCCTCTTCCAGTCCTCGAAGTCGCTTTTCAATCGTTCGTTCATGTTGTTCTCCTTGATCTTGTACTTATGGCTCAGAACTCAACCGTGTCCAGCCACGCTTCGTTGTACTTGCGCTCTGCCTTCTTCGCCGCAACACGTTCGATGATTGCGTCTGCCTTGATTGTCTTGCCGCCCGCGTATGGGTGTGCCGCCGTCCAGTGCGTGCAGTTGAATGAGTCCACCGACTGCACAACCTGATAGCCACGACCTGGCTCCATCGTTGCAATCGTGTCTCTGTCCGACTGGATCATTCCAGCGAACGAGAACTCCTTGCCCTTCTCACCGACATGCCAGAGCTTGTATTTGACGATGTGGCCGAAGATTTCTGTCACGCGGATCGTGATGACTGGGTGCTTGCTTGCTGCGTTGTTGCTCATTTTTGTTTGCTCCTCAAGAAAAATGAATGGGTCGGGAGTCGAGCACCACATGTGCTGTTCTCACCGACCCATTTATTTAGAGAAGGTCGCCAGAAAACCGAAGAAATTACTCAGTTCCCCAGCGAGAAACACTTCCAGTTTCAGATGTTGAGTCCGCGCTCTCCTTCAATGTGGTGCAGCTCTTCTTCTCGTTCACTATCATCCAATGAGCGCCAATGTGGGCAGTCGTGGTCGAAGTCGAGTGGGGCAGGCGGTGGCTCGCCCTTCTTCGGATGTGGATTCTTGTAGAGCACACCATCGATCAACACCCACTCGTCAGTGAACACATCGATCATGCTGCAGCTCCTTTCATCCGCTTCGCGATCTTCTTGAACGCCTTCTTCCGCTCCTTCTTGGACAACGGGGTCGGAACCTCCATGCTCTCAATCGTTTGATCGATCTCCTTGAGACGATTGAGCTGCCACTGGAATGCGGGAGAACCAATAACCGCGAACCCATTGAGTTCATGGAGCGCGGTATCCCACTGCTCAACCAACGCCCAGGACGCTTCGTTGAGAGCGTGTGAGTCGATCTCCGCTCGCTTCCACAAGTCGTCGATCAACTGCTGCCGAAGCTCATCCGACATCAGCTCATCACGCTGATCGATCAGACGACGGAACGGAGGCGCTTCGTTACCCCATGAGGTTTGCATTCGGCCTTCCCTCATGCTGCACCTGCCTTCTTCTCGGCCTTTTCGAGCTTCTTCATCTCCTTGCCCATCAACTCAAACTGCCACTTGTACTCATCCAACCGGTCGAGTTCACCCACCTCGCCAAGCGCTTGAGCGATGTAAAGCGCCCAG
Source organism: Variovorax sp. AB1(2024) (assembly GCF_037482385.2). Lineage (NCBI taxonomy): Bacteria > Pseudomonadati > Pseudomonadota > Betaproteobacteria > Burkholderiales > Comamonadaceae > Variovorax > Variovorax sp. AB1(2024). Next base: position 4,846,003 of record NZ_JBBHKP020000001.1, read on the forward strand.
TTGAATGCGATGCGGGATGAGTCTGCAGTCCAGGGCTGGCGATTGAAGTCACCAAGGTCCGCGTGGTGTCCCAGGTACGTAGCAATGTCGTCGAAGTCGCCCGCCAGTCTGTTGACCAGGAGGCCGAACTTCTCCTTCCACTTCATCGTTTCCAGGTCTGCATGCGGACGGTTCAGCATCAACGGGTTGAATTTCTCTTTCTTTCTCATTCGTTTACTCCTTTGAGAATGTCTTTCTGAATAGAAGTCAGGGGGAATCCCAGCTTCTCCTTTGCTTCAATCCACATCTGAGCTTGCGTGGATGTGATCTCCATCGCCTTCTCTTCCTTGAATGAACTGATGAACAGCCGCTCACAGCAGCTGCACTTGTAGAGATAAAACGCATCGCTCATCTCAAACTCCTTCCTCTTGGTACATGACGCTCCACTCCGCCCACTTGACTGCGTACGAGACGTTCATGTCCTCCATCGGCAGCACCCCCATCAGGCGACAGGCTTGCTCTACGCTCACTCCGTACCCCAGTTCCTTCATCCGCTTCCGGAAAGCTTCAATGACGTGCTGAGTGCCGGGCTTTACTTTGAAAAATCTCTTTCTGAACTTCATAAAAACTCCTTTGAAAATTGAAGAACCAATACAAAAAGGGAACCTCATCTCATTCGAGAGGGTTCCATCCAAATCGATAACACTGTGGGCGCACTACTCGCCAACCTTTTTTGTTCTTCTAGAAGTGGTTCTCCCCCACACAATTTTTTAAAGAACAAGTTCCTTTCGAAACTGGGGCAGCGCGATCTCCGCCTTGGTTTCAAGTTTGGTTGAGATGGCGATTCATTAACATTGACTAGATTTCCGAAGGCGCTTTTGGTGTTAAGCTTTTCGGATGAATCTAGCCCCCTACCGTCTCTGGCACCAAGCGCTCCAGTACGTCCCGCTCAAGTACTGGGAGAAGCGAACACGGGCGCTCCTTGGAAGCGCGCAGAAGCTCAGCTTCGAGAAGTGGTGGGAGGAAACAGAGGAGTACTTCGAGACCATTGAGCCGTTCCTCTGCGAGGTGATTGAGACACCGGAGGACGCTCGCCAATGGAGCCTGTGGGAGATGGATTCGGTTGGCCTGAAGGAGGCTGTGCTGCTCGTCAGCCTCGAGTACCCGATAGAGACATTGCTGACTGAGGTCGAGCGGAAACTGAGAGCACTGAAGCAGGCGAAGAAAGGCAGGCCGCCGAGGATGCAGCATGCCGAGTTTCCATTAGCGAAGACACCGAACGTTCGCCAGATCGAACGGCTGCTGGAGGTCTACTACCTGCGAAACGTCAAGGAGATGAAACTGTGGGAAGTGGCGGTCAAGATGAAGCTCGCACCACACGCGGACAAGGATGACAAGGACGGCCGCAACGTCCTCAACGCAACGACGAGCCGGATGATGAAGCAGGCAGACAAGCTGATCCGCAATGCCTCACAGGGCGTGTTTCCCTCCTACTAGCGCCAGAAAACAAAAAAGCCGCAGCCCAAAGGCTGCGGCTCCATGTGTTGGCGGTTTACTTACCTGACCTGCGGCCAAAGCTTGTCGATCAGAGCTCGCGCCTTCCGACCAGTAGTTGCAGCGATAGCGTTGCCGACTTCTTCATCATCAATTTTATTCTTGGCAGAATAAATCGAAACTGCGGTAATTAGTGCGGCGTGCGTCTTAGGGTCCAGCAATGCATCGTCATGCACATTAAACGATGCCTGATTTGCTACCCAGCGCCCATCTCCGTTCTCTGCCACCTCCAGTGCTCTACGCACAAATGCCTCGTCAGTAATCCCTCGATCCATTAAATCTCTCCATTAGAAAAATGCGGGAAAGAGAATTCTACAGGGCGCCAGCTATTTCGCCAAACATTTGTAAAACGGAAATTATTATAATAATTTCCGCAGAGCGGGTGGTAATTCGTTGTGCTTGGCTAGGTACGCCACCGTGTAGTCGTAGAGGTCGAAGAAGTCTTGGTGGCCTTCCTCTGGTTCGAACTGAGTGCCGTAGTACCTGACCTTCTCGGCCAGGTTGTCCAGCACCATCCATTCCTCGGCAGCAACGAGCAGCTCGAAGTCGGCTCGGGAGGCATTGGCGACGAACTTCCACTCCTGCCTGCTGATGCCGTGTACATCATTCAAGTGGAAGCTCCGTCTGCACAGCCAGGAGCAGTTGGTACTTCGACTGTGCGAGCTGGGCCTGTAGCTTGGATTGCTTCAGGCTGCGGTGGAGGTTGAATGTGTGGATTGCCAGAGCGCCAACGCCCAGCGGAAGAAGAATTGTGATGAGATCCATGAGTGCTTCCTTTCAAGATGCACCCTTATTTATGGTCAGTGCTCGCTCACAATCCATCACAATGTTAGTAACCATTAACCTATTTTTTGGTGAGCCTTCATCGGCCGACCATAAATAGATGAAAGAGAGCTGGCAGCACTCATTACCGATCACCTTTGGAACCCACGATTATTAGCCTGCCAGCGTCGTGGGTTCCTTCATTTCTAAACCTCTCAGCACTATGCCGAGAGACCGGGCTAGAGATCAGACGAACGTGTCCCAACACTTGCAACGTCTGCCAGTATCGCCAGAGCAGATAGCTCAAAGCTGCATCGGGTTCCTTGATGACCGATGACGAACAGCAGACCGAACGGATCACTTCACAACTGGTCCATCATCAAGGCGGAAGCTAACTGCAAGCATGACGATAGGCAGGCATGGTCAGGGTCTCTCACCGCAAATTGATTTTTGCGGCAGGCATTAGGGATAACTGTGTCCAAAATTTCTTGAATGAAATCAATCAACTGAACAGATGCGACGAAAGGAGCAGATGTGAAGGTGATTCGCGCAGCGACAAGTTGTTCTCCTCTCCGACTTCAGTCAAACTCAACAAGCAGATGAATTAAATGACGGAGATTGGTTCGACTTCCCTACAGATTTGAGTGCTACGGTAGCAGGAACCCCGTGCGGCTCACTGTATGCATTGATTTGCCCATCAGTAAATCTAACAAGCAGGTAGAAATGCATAAGTACATCTGTCGCCTGTGAAGGCCACATCTCCTTGAGAAGCAAGTGGGCCCACATCCAAACAGGTGTGGGCCTTTTGTTTTGGCATTTGGGAGTACATAGCACGGGAAATCAGGTGGCATCGAACCCATAAATACCTCGATGCAACAAAGGAATCCCATGTACGGACGACAACCAAACCCAGCCATTCCGGTCCACATCTACTTCATCTACACCGCCGATGGACGGAAATTCCAAACACAGAAGCCAGTGCTTGGTGTATCACTTGCCAAACACGTTGCCGTCTACTTGAAGCAACTGCATAAGCAAGGTGAGATTGACGATGACGAACTTGTGAGGCAGATCGTGAAGCTCAACAGGATCACGAAGGAGTTCAATGCAGCATTCGTTGAACGTCGCATCAAGGTTGCTGGCACGTATCACAAGCGGAAAAAAGAAAAGGGCCTTGCGGCCCTGGATGGTTGAGGTGATGTCGTCTTACTTCTTCTTGGCAGCCACCGTCTTCGCTGCAACGACCTTCGGTTGCTTCGCCGCACGAGGCTCACGCTTCCTGCGATAGACAACCCGTGCCGTCTCCCCCACCTTCTGCTTAGCCAGGAAGTCCAGCAGTTTCAACATCGAGACAGAGTGCTGTGTCGTCAGCGAGTCCAGCTGATCCATCACCGCTCCGAGCCCTTCCATTCCGACTGCCAGCTCCTTCGTCTTCGATTGCTCCTTCTCCAGACGAGCTTTGAGGTTTGCCAGTCGATCTGCCCGAGCCTTTTCCTCCTTCTCAATCAGAGCTTCCAGTTGAGCTTGACGCTTGGACATCGCAGCGGAGGTGGCAGTGGTTTGTTCGGTCATGATCGTTTCCTTAAATCAAATAAGTGAGTTGAGATAGATGAATTGAATTACTTCTTTTTGTATGTCAGCAGTGCATTGATGAACTTCTCCTTTTCAGTTTGAGACATCCGAACCTTCCACTCATCAGCCTCTATAGAGAACATGATGTTTTGGAAGTACTGGTCAACGAACTGAAATGCCTCGTCAAAAGCCTTCCCCTTGACCAAGATCAGCAGTTCTTTAATAGTTGCGTTCATTTCGTTTCCTTGGTTTGTTAATCGATGACGTGACCATCAACACGAGTTCAATCAAGGTCAACATCTCAAGTACAAATGAGCTGACATCTCAGTCTGGTACTTGGTTTTCTCCAGCAAACGCGCATGTCAAAAACCTCCTTGACCACATCAATAGCATCAAGAAGACAACGAACAAGATAGAGAAAACATCCAAGATGGACATGGATGAATCGACTAGTAGAAGAAGAGGAAACAGAAGAGAGATGGAGATGTCGAGGAGGAGCGACAACATGACCGACATTGCATCGGTCTTCCATTAGCGATCGTTCGAACAGTCAGACGGTTTCGGTGCCGTTCTCACTGCGAACACGATCAACCTCACTTGCATCCATCGAGACAACCATGCGAAACGACATGCGGTTTGTCTGTGGTACCTCACAAATTAAATCGGTCGTGCTGCCATGCTGGTCGATTCAACTCTTGAATCGCTGGGGTGTGGCCGATAGTCAAATTGAATCGCTGTAGGACCCTATTGTTTCAACCATGCTCCCTGCATCAGCTTTGGGATCACATCACGGCTATAGCTGGGAGGAAGCATGTCATCCATAGTGATTTGCTCACCCACCTCCTAGAAGGCATTTCCCAGACGTGCTTGTGCCATCGCACCAGCCGAACCGTTTCAACGGCTTCTCGGCCGTTCTAGTGCCTGCAATCCCCATCGGGGCATGACGAGCTCTGCCACAGCGAAGACAGCATCGCTCCAGGTCAGATTGCTCGCTGGGGACGCTCACAGTGAGGCACCGTCACGGCTCACTGCGGAGAACTTTTCGACCTGGCTGTATGGATCCCCGGCAAAAAACGGGTATGCCCCAGAGAGGATTTCGCCCAGAATTTTTATAGACGACTTTGAAATTGCGCAGTTTTTCAAAAAGCGGTTTAGGGGGACCAATGCACTAAACGTCTCTTCTGCCTCCTTCCATAAATAGCTCCATTCAACGAAATCGAATGGGAGAAAAACAATGGGAAGAGGAAGTAAAGGACCGAGCATGCAGGACCAACTGATGCTTCAGCTCCAAGCTGAAGCACGTGCTGCTGCTGAACGTGATCGCTTGAAGGCAGAGCAAGACGCCGAACGAAGCCGCATCGACAACCAGATGGCGTTTGAGCGCGAGGCTCAAAGTCAGCGAATGCTGCAACTCCAACAGCAGTCCGACCAACAAGCCAAGCAGTACCAAGACCAACTGGCGGCGGAGAAGCAGAAGGAGCAAGACCGTCTGTTGCAGGAAGAGCAGCAGAAGGAACTTGCCGCACAACAAGAGGCGGAGAAGGCTCGCAACAACAGCGAACTGAACAGCCAACAACTCGCCGCAGACCAAGCACGCCGCAAGACGTACCTGGAGTCGTTCTATTACTTGGATGACGACAACAACTACGACGACGCTAACCAAAGCCTGAGCACGCGACGCAAGCAAGCGTCCAAGGCTCAGTAAGGAGCGTCCTCATGGCATTGAAGACGGTCACGGAGAAACGCACCGGCCAACGCGCTGTGTGGGCAGGCAACGGCGAAAACATGTACCAGAGCGGCACCGAGGACTACCAATACGACTGGGTGACGGGATGGACGAGCGATGAGACAGGCCAGTTCTATGCGCTGGCACCAGAGGGTTTCGAGGCATACGGCGGCACGGAATACAACGGCCAGCAGTACCTGAACTCCTCATACGTCCAGCAGCGCGAGCAAGTCGTCAAGCAGTTGGATTGGGACTACCAGCTCAACCAAGAACGCGCACAGATCGAAGCGCAGAACCAAGCGCAGCGTGCCCAGTGGCAGGCACAGCTTCAGGCGCAGGCGGATGCATTCACACAGCAGCAGGCAGAGCTTCAACGTCAACAGGAAGCACAAGCGGCTCAGTTCGAAGCGGAACGTGCAGCACGTGAGGCAGAGCGCGTAGCTGCTGAGAAGGCAAAGCAAGCGAAGTTGGCGGCTGAACAAAAGATCAGCAGCGAGACGATGTTGGGCGACATGTTGCGTGTCAGCAATGTCAAGGACAACGACTTGGTTGCGCAAGAGGACAAGAAGGTTCTCGGTGCAGACGACAAGCAGCAGTTGTTCGCTCCTGGCCAACAAGACGAAGAAGAAAAAACAAAAGCGAAGCAATCCCTCCTTGAGCGAATCATGACGAGCGGAGTGACAGGCGCACCAAAGCAATAACAACAAGAGAGGTCGCTATGGGGGACAACAAGGGACAAGAGATCCTGAAGTCATTCAAACGCCTGCAATCACAACGCAGCGTTCTTGAAGACACATGGAAGGAGGCATTCGAATACACGTATCCGCTGCGAGGTCAGGGGTTCTACAACAACGACGATCCATTCACGAATGCGACAAGGGCTCGCGCAGATCAGGCGAAGCTCTATGACAGCACGGAGACGAATGCATGCCGTCTGCTATCGGCATCAATGATCGGCGGTCTAACACCGAGCACGTCTCAGTGGTTCAGCCTTGCCGTCCCAAACACGCCTGACGCCTACATTCCGCGGCCTGTGCGCCAGTGGTTGCAGCAGTCATCCGAGACGCTGTTCTCGATGATCCACTCTTCCAACTACAACGCTGAGGCGTTCGAGTTCTTCATCGACATCGCGGTTGCTGGTCAAGCCGGCCTGTTCATTGAGATGAACCAAGAAACGGGTCGTCTGCATTTCGAACACTGGCCTCTTGCGAGTCTGTACATCGCAGACAGCACCAAGGCTCAGAAGGTCGATACCGTCTACCGACGCTTGATGATGACTGTGGCGGAAGCAGCGGAGAAGTTCGGTGCATCGAACCTTCCTTCGTCGTTGAAGAGCCTGCTGGAGAACGACCCGACAAGCATCGCGAAGCACCCGTACGTTCATTGCATCCGTCCTCGCTTCCGTGCTGGCAAACGCTCATCAGGAAAGATGGCGAAGGCGATGCCGTTCGAATCGACGTACGTCTGCGAGAAGTCGGGAGAGGTCTGCTACGAGTCCGGCTACCAAGAATTTCCGTTGGTCATTCCTCGCTGGTCTGTCATCCCGGGAACTGAATACGCAGTCGGCCCGCTGAACGATGCACTGCCAGATGTCAAGACGCTCAACAAGCTGGTCGAGATGGTGCTGACGAACGGTGAGATGGCAATCGCTGGAACGTTCGTCGCGAAGCATGACGGCGTGTTCAACCCGTCCACAGTTCGCATCGGCCCGCGCAAGGTGATCATGGTTGCCGATCCAGAAAACATCAAGCCTCTCGCTTCTGGTGGCAATTGGCGGATCGCTGAGGGTGAAATCCTGCGCCTCCAAGGCCAGATCAAGCGCGTGATGATGTCGGACGAGCTGGCACCTTCACAGAGCGGTGCCCCGATGACCGCCGAAGAGGTTCGCACTCGCACACAGATCATCCGTCAGATCCTCGGCCCTACGTTCTCTCGTCTGCAGGCTGAGTTCCTGAACCCGCTGATCGAGCGTTGCTTCAACCTGGCATTCCGTGCTGGCGTGCTTGGTCAGCCACCGGAAGAGTTGATGGAGATGCGTTTCGTTCCTGAGTTCAAGTCGCCGCTCGCACGCGCACAGCGTATGGACGATGTCACGGCTATGGACCGATACGAATCCAGCCTTGCGCAATCGATGCAGGCATTCGGCCCTCAGGTCGCCGATACGTATGACGTGGACAAGGCGGCGCAGAAACGAGCAGAGATTCTTGGCATCCCTGTCGAACTAATGCGCGATCAACGCGAGATCGATCAGATTCGCAAGCAGCGTGCGGAAGCAGAGGCCCAACAAGCTCAGATGGAAGCGGCTGCCCGAGCATTGAGCGCACGCCCAGAGCCAGGTCAGGCAAATCAACTGATCGACGAAATCACGCAGTGACGAGTTTGCATAAATAGGTGTGAAAGGAAACACACCTATGTACCAACCCGTTGACGCGCAAGCGTACCAAGCCGTCTTTGGACGAGACACAACCGGGCAGAAGGTTCTTGAAGACCTCACTGCCCTGTTCTATGACATCGCCAGCTACACAAAAGAAGACCCGTACCACACCGCTTTCCTCGAAGGTCAGCGCAGTGTCGTGCGATTCGTGCTGCAGAAGCTCGCACAACTACCCGATGAGGCACAACAAGAATGACATACAAGCGAAAGACACCAGCACCGGAAGTGCAACCAATACCGGTACAGCCAGCGCCAGAGACATGGAAGTACGAAAACATGACAACGCCAGACACGCCACAAGAAATTCGCGAGCAATGGTTCGCTGAATACAAGCGCCGTCAGAAGGAAGTCCTTCCTGAGTCGCATGAAAAAGAAGCCCTGTGGAAACAGGTGCAGTAACAACAACAAGAAAAGGAGCCTGCAATGGCAGACAACTCACAAGAACAAACATCCACGCCAACACCTGAAGCGACTACACCCGCTGCGACCGTGTTGACACCACAACCCCAAACGACTGCACCTGCAACATCCGCAGACAAGCCAGCTGAGACGACCGCGAAGGTTGATGCGCCGACCGAAGACGGTGAAGACCTCAGTTGGGTTCCGGCGAAGTTCCTCCGCGATGGCAAGCCCGATTTCCAGAACCTTGCGAAGAGCTATCAATCCCTCGAAAAGAAGATCGGCCAGAAAGGCAACTTCGCTCCCGAATCGATTGAAGCATACGAATACACACCGAAGTCGATCACGCTTGATGAAGAAGCGAACAAGGCTTTCAAGGAAGACGCACTGCAGGCTGGCCTGACACCGAAGCAGTACCAATGGGCACTCGAGCAATACGAGAAGGCATACGAACAGACGACCGACACACCGGAGAAAGCAAAGGCGTATCTGGAGAATCAATGGGGCAAGGACTACGACAAGAACGTTCAGCAAGCGATCAAGGCGTTCGAAACATACGTGCCATCGCACATTCCCATTGAAGTGATCGGCAACAACCCGTTCGTGATCGACATCCTATCCCGCATTGGCGGCGAGCTTGGCGAAGACGTGACGCCAGTTCGTAGTTCAGCCGGCGCGACCGGTCAGTCGAAGGAAGACATCACAAAGCTGATGGGCGAACCAGACTACTGGAAGAACGCGAAGAAGCAAGCGCAAGTCGCTGAGTGGTACGCGAAGAACGCGAAATAGCCAGAACAGACCAGAAGCATCAAAGGCTTCCTCGGGAGCCTTTTTTCTTTGTGCTGTGAATTTTCAGTACCTTAATAAATAGGAGTAACGAAAGACCGAGCAGATACGCGATTGCCCTGTGTAGGTGAAGTAGTTGAGGCCCTTCGAAGGAAGAAGACAAGCCAGCAATCAATGAACTCCCGCCTAACAAGAACAAAAAAAGGGGCAAGTATGGCGAATACGCAACCAAACATTTTCATTTCTCAGTTCTCTGACGAAATTCACCAAGCATTCCAACAAACTGAATCGAAGCTACAAGGCGCAGTACGCGCTCACCGCAACGTAGTTGGATCAACATACAACTTCCCAAAGCTTGGCAAGTTCACTGCAAACACAAAGGCACGCAATGGCGACGTGACTGGTCTTGAACCGGATCACAGCTTGGTGCTCGCAACGCTGGCAGACAGCTATGCACCGATCTACTTCGACAAGCTAGACCAGATCAAGACGAACGTTTCTCTGCGCGAGGAATACGTTAAGGGCACCGTCAAAGCAATCAACCGCAAAGTCGATCAAACGATCGTTACTGCGGCGCTCTCAGGATCGAACGTTGTTCCTACAACGGCAGGTGGCTGGACGTATGCGAAGCACTTGGAAGCCGTCAAGCTCTTGAACAAGGCAGACGTTGATGAATCCGACCGATTCATCGCTGTTGGCGCATCTCAGATCATGGAGATGCTGAATGAAATCAAGGTCATCAGTTCCGACTACACAGCCGGCCTCGTTCCAGTTCTCTCTGGTCAGATCGGAAACTTGATGGGCTTCAAGGTGATCGTGCTTTCCGATGACGTGCTGCCTATCGCGACTAACGTGCAAACAGCTTTCTACTTCAATAAGAAAGCAATCGGTATCGCAGTTGGTCAAGACCCAACAACGGAAGTCAACTACATCCCTCAAAAGGCTTCTTGGCTCGTCAACACGATGGTCAGTCTTGGCGCCGTGTTGATCGACGGTGCTGGTGTTGTTGAGATGCCTTGCGCCGTCTAAGTGACCCAGGTGCATGAACAAGGGCTCCAAAGGGAGCCCTTTCTTTTGTCCTGTTCGATAAATACTAGACCGGTGAGCAGCGCGACGTGTTTCCTTTCATTGCTCATTTGTCAGTCGCCTCTCATCCGGTCCAGCGTTTCCATAAATACCCCCTAACAAAACCAATTAGGGAGATGTTTTATGGCAATGACCAGTGCAGTCTCAATCTGCAACATCGCGCTTGCACAACTCGGCGCAAATCCAATTCACAGTCTCAACGATGCAGGGACGGAAGCCGCACTCTGCAACACGTTCTATGAGCAACTCGTCCGCGCATACCTCGACCGCCACCCATGGAACTTCGCCATTCGTCGGATCGAACTGCCGCCAGATGTCGAAACGCCGCTCTACCAATACAAGTATCAGTTCACTCTCCCCGCCGATTGCCTCCGCATCCTGACCGTTGACGGAGACCAGAAGTACAACGCGGAAGGTCGTCGCATCGTCACGAACAAGAGCACGTGCTTCCTGAAGTACGTCGCCGAAGTGACGGACACATCGCTGTGGTCACAAGGGTTCATCGAGGTTCTGACAGCAGCAATGACGCTGCGCCATGCGTATCCGATCACCAAGAGCGCCGATCAGGTCGCACTCGCCCAGCAGAACCTCCAACTCACCCTGCAATCGGCACTCGCTATTGATGCCTCCGAGGACATCTCAGACGACTTCGGCCCGGATGTCAGCTCGTTCATCGCCGTGAGGTCCTAAGCATGGCGAAGACAACGATGATCCAGACCGCCTTCTTGGGCGGTGAAGTCTCTCCGAAGATGCTTGGTCGTACGGACCTCAAGGGTTACGACACCAGCACGAAGACGATGCTCAACGCTCTGCCGTTCTATCACGGTGGAACGAAGCGTCGTCCTGGCACGTTCTTCCATGGCGAAGTGCGTGATAGCTCGTTCGCCGTCAAGCTGGTGCCGTTTATCTACTCACGCACGCAGAGCTTCTTGTGCGTGTTCAACAACAGCCGGATTCAGTTTATCAAGGACGGGGACTTTATCGAGACGTCACCGGGTGTGCGCTACGAGATCACACACCCCTACACAAGCGACGAGCTGAACGAACTGCGGTTTGCCCAGTTCGGCAACAGCGTCTACTTCACTCACCCGAACTACCCGCCGAAGCGCTTGTTCCGTACTGGCGATACGAGCTGGACGTTCACCGACATCGCGTTCGTCCACCGCGCCCTGACGGACTACTGGTACGAGAACGCGAACATCCGCTTCCGCATCATCAGCAACAGCACGACCTACACCGCCGGTTCGACATTCACCGTGACGAGTCCTGGCGGCGGGGGAGCGGCCACAGCGACATTCTCGGGAACTGGCTACGGCCAGATGGTTGCAGCTAGTAAAGCTGGAAGCCCAGCCGAGACATGGACGGTCACCTGCATCTATGCCGACTCGCAGCGGCAGGAATGGAGCGTCACCGGATCTGTGTCCGGCTCGATGGCACTACTTTTCAAGGCTGGCAACTATCCGGCAGCGATTGCGTTCTATCAACAACGGATGTTCCTGGCTGGCACTCCAGCCCAACCGCAGACGCTTTGGGGTTCGAAATCAGGCTCGGACCTCGACATCACGAACTTCACGCGCGGACCGGATGACAACGACGGCGTCGAACTGACGTTGGCAAGCTCATCCAACGACATGATCCTGCACATGGTTCCATCCCCAACGGACCTCCTGATCATGAGCTATGCCAACGAGTTCGTGATGAGTTCAACGAGCGGTGTCTACACACCGAAGACGGCCATCGTTAAGCCTCAGACCACCTACGGCTGCAACCTCGTCTCCCCTTTGCGCATCGGCAACGCTGCTGTGTTCATCCAGCGTGATGGTCGCCGTGTGCGTGCTGCCGCTTACGACCTCGGGAAAGGATCGAACACTGCTGCGGACATGACTGTGACCTCTGAGCACATCACCGGCACAGGCGTCATCGACATGGCGTTCCAGCAAGACCCGGACTTCAACGTCTGGTTGATCCGCAAGGATGGCTACCTCGTCTCACTAACCTACCTGAACGAACAGGATGTCATCGCATGGGCACGTCACGACACCGACGGCTGGTTCAAGGCTGTGGCGACGATCCCTGAGAACAACAGCGACACGACCTACGTTTGCGTTGAACGCCTCGTAAATGGCGTCTACAAGAAGTACATCGAGAGCATCGACTATGTGCTGAAGTCTCTGTCCGACTGCACGATCTTTGGTGCCAGCGCGGTTGCCAAAACAACTTGGACCGGACTGGGCCACCTTGAGGGTAAGGAAGTCGTCATCGTCGGTGACAACAGCAACGGCACGCGCAAGACCGTCTCGGGCGGACAGATCGTCCTCGATGTGGCAGCAAAGGAAGTCGCAATCGGCCTGCCGTACACGACAACGATTGAACTGCTGCACCCGAACCCTCAAGTGGATGGCGGCACGGCCCGCGGTCGTCAGCTCTCCGTTCACGAAGTCACGCTGGTTGTCGACACAACTGTCAGCTGCAAGGTGAACGGCAGCCCAGTTGCATTCAGTTCGATTGGCCAGCTTGCCGACAAGGCTCCAGTTCCGTACTCCGGTGACAAGCGCCTTGCACAGATGGGCTGGGGAACGCCGCTCAACATGAAGATCGAACAGGACCTTCCTATGCCGTTCACGTTGCTGGCGGTCGTCATGAAGGTATCCGTGAACGATTAGTGCTCCCTGCTAACCATAAATAAGGGCAAGGGAGACACAACATGAAGATTGAGAACGCAACTATAGAAGACGTTCTGCCGCTGGTGAAGCTGGCAGTCGTCATGTTCAACGAGAGCCCGAACTACGGGCGCTACAACGACTTCGACGGCGGGAAGGTGTTTGACATCGTCACCAGTCTAGTCACATCAGAGAACGGCATCGTGATCGTTTGCCGTGATGACAGCGGGGAAATCGTCGGCGGTTTCGTTGGCGGCGTCGATGTGATGTGGTTCTGCCGTGAGACGAAGGTGATGTACGACAACGCTCTGTTCATCCACCCAGCACATCGCGGCGGCATGACAGCAGTGAACCTTCTCAAAGAAGCGTTCCGTCAAGCGAAAGAGAAAGGCGCATCACAAGCGCAAGTGACGAACACAACGGGTGTGTTCTCGAAGCACGTTGAGCGTCTGTACCAGTACGTAGGTATGGAGCATGTCGGCGGCTTCTACAAGCTAGATTTGTAAAGGGACAGGAAGATGGCAGCAGTTTCATCACTGGTGATTGCGGGTGTAACCGTAGCCGCAGGTGCATACAGCGCGAACCAACAAGCGCAAGCAGGCAAAGCCGCATCACGTGCAGGCAGGGACAGTGCCGCCATTGCCGCACAGAACGCAGGCGCAGAAGCCGGCGCAATGATGTACGAAGCAGAGGAAGCACGCCGCGTTGCTCAGGTGAACGCTCAGAAGCTTCAAGGTCAGGCACGCGAGTTCCGTAGCTCACAGCAAGCACTCGTTGCCGCATCTGGCTTCACGTACGACAGCGGCACAGCGCAAACGCTTCAAGAAGAGACGGACAACCTCGTTGCTGCCGATGCGTTGGCAATGCTACAGGACGGCGGACAGAAGTACATCGCAGGGAAGCTCGGTGCGGAAAGCATCATCAAGGGCGGCACATCGAACGCGATGCAGCAGATCAAGCAAGGCGATGCGCAAGGCCAAGCGCTTCAGGCTCAGGCAGTCGGCACGTTGCTCAGTTCAGCTGTGAACGCTGCTGGCAAGTACAGCTCCGGCGCAAAAACGACAACAAGCTCCAGCGGTCCACAGGTGGCCGGCTGGGGTGACACATTCAAATGGGGACGCGAATAATGGCGCTTGATCCACGAAACACATTCGGCAAGCTGAGCGCTGGTGCCGCTCAGGCTCCACGCGCCGCACAACTTGTCCCGGAAGACACGATCCAATCTGCAACGCTGCCAGCGCTCGCTATGGCGAAGCTTGGTGACACGATTGAGCAAAGCACAGAGGTCATCCGCAAGGCTGGCATCGTCAACGACAAACAGAAGCTGGAAGCATACGGCGCAGAACTGGGAGCGCGTGAGGCTCAGATTCGTGTCGAACAGCAGAAGACGCAACAGGAGAAGGGCGAGATGTGGACGCCCGAACAGCTTCAGACCGACTACAACCAACGTCTAGACCAAGCGAAAGCTGAGCTTTCTCCGAAGTACAAGGTCGATTGGCTGAGTGACGAAAAGAGTGCGTACGAGCAAAAGTGGGTCGGCGCTGCCAATGAGTCGTACATGCGCGGAGTGATTCAGCCCCGTATCGCTGACATTGGCCGCCGCAACATCGAGCAGATTTCGCAGAACCACCAGACACGCGCTGCAACGCTGAGCGCGAGCGGTGACATCTTGGGTGCGCTCGCTGCCAGTGCAGCAGCAGCGGAAGCCTACGAATCAGGACCAGCAGCGGTGTTGTTCACACCTGACCAAGTAGCTGCTCGCAAGAACCGCATCTGGAGTGACGGTGCGATGAAAACGCTTGCCGTCCAAGATCCAAAGCGTGTTGTTGAACTGGCGGACTCCAGCCTTGCGCTACGTTCTGCCGCTGACAAGTCGGGCGATCAGTCTGCATTGGTGGCTGACCCTCTGCGTGGATTCTCCACAACAAAGCTGCTGGACATGCGCAACGACTTCAGTCAGTACGCCAAGCAACAGGACCGGGAGAAGGCAAACGCCGTCCGTGAAGAGCAGGTCAAGGCAGCGAACGGTGTGCAGAACGAACTGATTCTGTTTATGACCGACCCGAAGACGAGCTCGCAGCAGATCGCGCAGCGCCTCATAGTCGAACGCTCGAAGATGAAAGACATGATCGAGAACGATCCTGGCAACCCGATGCTGGATGTTCTTGGTCGTGGCGTCGTCCAGATGACGAACGAGATTGAACAGCGTCAGCGCAAAGCTGAGGCGGCGGCGAACAAGGCGGCGAAGGCTGGCCAAGCAGATGCAAGCCTAGGCGACTTCGTTTCCAGTGGCGCACGTATCGACCCGACTGATCCGAAGAGTCGAAAAATGGGCGATGCGCTGTACGAGAAGCTTAAGACATCGAGTGGCTACAACAAGCTGAACCCTGCGCAACAGCAAGAGTTCGACAAGCAGTACGTGGGTCGCTTCGGCTACCTGCCCGAGAAGCGCGAGCGTGACCTGAAGCAACGAGCGAACAGCAATGACCCAGCGATTGCTGCAGATGCCGTGCGTCAGCTTTCTACCCTAACAAAGATCGACTCGAACGTGATGGAGCAGCTACCGAAGCCAATGCAAACGATCATCCACAACGTGGACCGTCATGGCATGACACCGGAAGCAGCTCGCAAGGGTGTGCTCGATGATCAGATTCGCACGCCAGAAGAACAGGCGGTCATCAAGGACCGTATCAAGCTAAACACGGACAGCACAACGACGAAGATTGCTCCGTTCGCTGCGCAGAAGGTTCTCGGCCCTGTTTTCAAGGGAGCAACGTTGCCGCCCCAAGTGGAAGCAACGTACCAAGCGAACTTCGGCAATTCGTTCAAGACGAACAACCAAGACGCTGATGCCGCATCGAAAGATGCTGCGGCTGTCGTTCAGCGTGACTACTCCGTCTCGACAACAGACGGAAAGAAGGTCGTTCGCTACAAGCAGCCGGACAAGTTCGGCATCACCGATCCTGACTTGAAGTACCAGCAGGAGAAGTACTTGAAGGGCCTGCAGATCAACGAACGTGGCTTCGACAAGGACGGCAAGGAAGTTGTCGTCACCACGACGCTGAGCGGTACAGAGAACACACAGTACACGTACGTTGGACAGAGAGGAAAGAACCCTGTCTACCGCGTCAACGTCCTCGACAAGCGCACGGGTGTTCCGAAGCCTCTCATTGATGCACGCGGCCCTGTAGAAATTGAATTCGATCCGAGCGACAAGAAGCCACCTGAAGTGATCGTCAAGAAGCCAGGTGTCGCAGAGCGCATGGGCAAGAAGGGTAACTCCGCCGCACGTGCAGCAGCCAGCTTCAACACACCGAACAACCCAAGCACACTACAACCACAGGGAGACTGGTAATGGCAGGTCTACTCAAGCCGGAAGAACGGCTTTCCACACAACTGACGTACACGCAAGGCGATAACGTCAATGCCCGCGCCGCCGTGGGTGAGCAATGGCGTCCATCGTTTAGGGAAGTTCGTGCCGCTGACGCTCGCCTGAACAACGTGATCGACAACCTCGACCACCAAAGCGATGCGCCCGATGTCAAGAAGCAGCAGGAAGACGAGGCACGTGACCTCCTGAGCTATGCATCATTCGGCCAGCAAATTCGCGCTACGTTCTCTCAGGATGAAGTGTTGCTCGGCACGATGGCATCGCTCGCCGTCCCTCCTATCGCGATGCGCGCAGTTCCAGCAACGCTAGGTCGCATTGGTGCGGCCATCACTCGTGTCGGTATCGCTTCGGCGACGAATGCCACACTGACGGCAGGCAAGGAAACAGCACTGCACGCGATGCAGGAAACCCGAACGATGCAGGAGTCTGCATACACGGTGGCTGGAGCTGCCATTCTCGGTGGTACGTTCCAAGGTGCATTTGAAGGCGTCGGTGGTGCCATCGCGCGCCGTGGCGCGGTTGGCCCGAACGAACAAGCTGCACGTCAGGCTTTCATCAACAGGGGAACGACCGCCGAGCAAGAGCTGGGCAAGGCAATCCTTGAACCCGACACGACACCTCTGCGCTCATGGAACAACGCACCTCTTGCTGCACGCAAGGATGAGGTACTTGGCGAAACTGCGGCAGCAAACAATCTGCGCGTCCACAGCGATGAGGCTGGTCGTCAATTCGAATTGTTCGACGACCCTCTCACACAGGGCCTTCCACCGCGCACGGTGATCGATCAGGCCGGTAAGGACATCGAGGTTCCGGGTCACAATGGCGGCGCGGCATACGCTCAGCCAGGACAACTTCTTGCACGTGGGCACGACACACCTGCTACGTTTCCATTTGACGGCGTTCCCGGTCAGTACGCGCTCGACCCGAAGAACCCAAAGCTGACTGCGATTGCTACGGGCGTTGACGCTCTGGGACGCAAGATTCTCGGCGACAAGGCCGATGCGACGATGACCTTCAACGGCTACATGCTGATGTCGAAGAACCAGAGCACGCGCGCCTTGGCCGCTGACCTGCTACCTCTCAACACAGCAACACGCCTTTCCGAATCAGGATCGGCAAACCCGATGCCGCTTGGCTCCAAGGTGGAGTCGTTCAAGCATCGCTACCTCGACAAGTTGGACGAACTGGAGAATCACAACCTCGCTGAGTACAAGGCCGAGTGGTCGAAGATGACCGCCGAGCAACACGAATCGATTGTCGATTGGGCAACACAGGTCATGACGAACGGCGACCGTGCACGTGCGTATGAAATGGTTGACCGCTTCCGAACGAACGCGGCACAGAGCCCTGTGCTGAAGGGGACACGCAAGAGCATGGAGACTGACCTTGCGCGCAAGGACTTCAACATGCTGGCGAAGTTCGCTGGCGACAACGGCTTCGAAGCACCGATCCCTGCCGTCACTCGTTACAGCCGCATGCTCAATCAGCAGATCACCAACGACATTGCTACTCGTGGCAACCGTGCTGGTGCTTGGCAGATTGATCAGAACGCAGACCGAGGCATCTCAGAAACGTACGGTCATGCTCGCCTCTGGAGCCGCGACAAGATCATCGCGATGGCTCCCGGTGATGACATTCCTCCGTTCGTCCGTATTGCCGCTCGCTTTCACGATCCCGAACTGGAAGGTACGCCGCTTGATCAAGCATGGCGTCTCTACAACCACTTCCGCGATTCGGACGGTGAGTTCAGCAACTTCGAGTTTCGTGGCGCTACGGGCGGCCCTGACTCAGCAAAGGGCGTGGTTCTCGGCCACTTGCCGACAAACGCATTCATCGACTTCCTTGAGAACGACGCAAGTGCCCTGACGGAGATGTACGTCAAGCGCAGTGCTCGTGCGATTGTTCCTCGCGAGCACTTCGAAAGCCCGGAGTGGACGAAGGTCTACGACCAACGGGTAGCACACATCCACCAAGAAGCAGAGAACCAGATTGTAGAACTGGGCCAGCGAACAGACCTGAAGCCAGGGGATTTCGAAAAGGAACAAGCAAAGATACTCAACCGCACGAAGGAGGACACCGAGCAGATCAGCTGGGCTCTTGACCGTGCGCTAGGTGTTCCCGAGAGGCAATCGGACATCGTCGCTGCTCTCCGCACTGGCATGAGCGGAATGATGCTCGGTCGCTCACTTAACGCGAACATGGGCGACTTGCACTCAATGTCTGTCCTCGATGCCGTCAAGCGCGTGTTCGTTGAGTTCCCTACAGAAATCGTAGCAGGCATCCGCCGCGCGATTGCCGATCCAACAAAGCCCGGTTCCATCGACTTCGAGCAGGCACGCCGCTTAGGAACAATCCAACGTCACTTCATGTACGACTCGATGAACGATGGCATGAATACTGTCGTCTCCGAGATGGACCGTGCTCGCGTCTCCACATGGAAGCGTGGCGCTCAATGGTTCGCTGACACGACACACATCTTCAGCGGCATGAAGGCGTTCAACGATTCCGGCCGCAAGATGATGACGACTGACATCAACGACAACTTCATCAAGTTCCTGAAGGGCGAGCGTTCGTTGAACGAGGTGCAGTTGTCCGAGTACAACCGCTTCGGTCTGGCGACGAACCTTGACGATGAGATGACACAGCGCGTGCATGCGCAAGTCTTGCAGCACGGCCAGACCGTGGACGGCATCGACTACCCGAATGCTCACCTTTGGGATGACGCGCAAGCGGCTGAGCACTTCATGGGGTTCAACAAGCGCGCCATCAACTCATACATCCTTGAGCCTGATGCAACAACAAAGATGATGATCGAGCGCGGTGAGCACGCTGGGTTCTTCTCGTCCGTTCTTCAGTTCACATCGTTCATCCGTGCAGCGATTGACAAGCAGATCGTCCCGACGTTCCAAGGCGGACCTTCAGCGATCTTGAAGACCTACATGAAGCTCGCTGCGTACAACTACGCCGGCGCCTACACATGGCAACTGATGTACGGTAAGGACGACATCAATGACGAGAAGACACAGAACACGATCTGGGGTCGCGCTCTCAACAACACGATCTTGCTGCCCTCCTCCTTGCTGATGACGGCGATGAAGGTAATGGAACCCTCTCTTGGTCAAGCTGGCGAATGGCTGGGCCTCACGAAGAAGTACAGCATGGATAAGGAATCGGTTCCCATCTTGGGGGGCGTGGGCAAGGTCGCCAAGACGGTGAAGGGCCTAGGTCAGATGGCAACCGACGACACGATGACGGACGAGAAGAAAGAAAAGATCTGGATGAACAGTTCACAGATGGCTCCGTACCTGAACACGCCACTCGGCCAGATGTTCACGAAGCTGATCCTGAACTACCAGTACCACCGAGACAACCAATAACAACAAGGAGACAGGGATGGAAGAGAAAGTAAACCTCTCGCAGTTCACGCCGGCCGTGGAAGCGATGGAGACAACGCTCATGGACCGCGCGAAGGCGAAGGCTGAGAAGGCGGCCAAGGAGATCGAAGAGAAGGCAGCACTCGCGTTGAAGAACCGACGCCGCAGCCAAGAGAACGCGAACGCTGCTGCTCAGCGCACTCGCATGAAGAAGATGTACCAGGAGAAGAAGGAGATGCACGCTCAGCTGGGCGTGGCGATCAACGAAATCCTTCGTCAGTTCTGCCAAGAGCTACAGGGTCTGCTTCTCATCAAGGTCGATCAACTGTTCGACCGTGATGCCGTTGAACGTCGCAAGAGCCAGATGTCGATCCTTAAGGAGACGATGGCGACCGTCACCATGCTCCAGAAGATGCAGGAGTCCTTGGAAGACAAGTACAACATCAAGAAGGAAGACGCCAAGGAAAACAATGGCGACAACGTGCTGCTGTTCAAGAACGCTCAGAAGCTGATGGCGAAGGCTCGCAGCTAGCCCTCAGTTCATCAATAGGCCTCCAACCATTTCTTGAGGTCGTTGAAGTCTTTTAGTTCCAGTTGGCTCTCCATCGTCGCGGCTTCCTTGACCGCATCTTTGGAGAAGAAGCTTGTGGTCACGATGATGCTCTTTGCAGGCTTCCGAATGTGATGGACGCCGATTACCTCACGAACAATTCCTACTCCGACCTTGTTGTCCGCAGCATAGCGCTTGCATTCGATGTACGTCAGGAAGCTGCCAACTGCTGTCTTGACATGGGCAATGATGTCTCTTCCTCCATCGCGGGTCGCCTGCGTGAGTTCGGCTTCAAAACCCATGTCTTTCAAGATGCTTGCCACAAGCTCTTCAAACTTCCTTGGTGTGATCTCGTACAACTTTTCCGGATGCTTCTTGAAGTACTTTTTCACCTCATCGTCGATCGACGTGATGACTCCAGCCGAATGTTCCTCTGGCTCCGGCGGCACCTCAGAGGTCTCCGAGTACAACTCTTCGGTAATTGAACCAGTGGCCTCGATGCCAAGCGCTTTTGTGTGAAGCCGTCCCTCTGCCTCGCCGCGACTAGGAAGGCTGTGCTCTCCATCGTGGTATCGATAGACGCCGTCCTCCTCTTTGGACAACAAGACGTAAGCCCAATCATTGTCGAACGGGTCCTTGAAAACAGTTCCGGCAAGGTCTAGCTCGGTACTTTTGAACCAGCTTTTCTCGGGCATGACGAATGGCCCTTCGCGCCCAATTCCAAGAGACTCAAACTCATGCTTTGAAATACTTTGGATGCTCATAGTTCTTGGTCTGGATGGAAAAAGTCAAGCCGTACGCAGGCGCCTGATGAAGGCAACGTCTCGCAGCAAATTTCATCGCGCCCGCACGCGGAGACTGAAACCAATGGTAACGCGCCATGGGCTCAATTTCGGGATCAGTTTTTATCCGGATGAAATCCTCGCCCGGGAATCTCGAGTTTTTCAGCTCATCGAGAACGACATGCTCAACGGCGAGGTGATTCGTCTGGACGGAGCGATTCGATTGGCTCCCCGCTGACCTCCGAGGCTGGCGGCTTGGTGCTGCCGGTGCGGTCCAGGCGCTCGTACTGCGCGATCACCTGGGCCCCCAGCAGCACCAGGGTGGCCGCAATTTCCAGGCTCAGCAGCACCACGATCGCCGTGGTGAGCGAGCCGTAGACCACGTTCACCTGCGACAGCGTCGAGAAGTACCAGATCAGCACGCGCCGCGTGGCCTCCCACAGCAGCGCGGCCGTCACGCCGCCCAGCAGCGCATGCCGCAGCGACATGCGCCCGGCCGGCATCACGAGGTAGAGCGAGGTCAGCATGAAGATCTCGCCGCCCAGCCCCAGCAGGTACAGCAGAAGCCCCGAAATGCCCGACAGCGACCAGCTGTGGCCCAGCAGGTCGACGCTCTCCTGCCCCACCAGCTGCAGCGCGCCCGACACCAGCGTGACCAGCAGCAGCCCCACGCAAAGGCACAGGATGTAGACGTACGGCATGGCCACCGACACGAGGAAATGGCGCTTGTGTGCGGCCTTGCGGTGGTGGAAGAACACCGCCATTGCGCTCTCGAGCACGCTGAAGGCCAGCGAGCTGAAGAAGATCATCGTCACCAGCAGCACCGGCCCGAGCACGTCGCGGTGATCCAGGAAGCTCGACAGCTCGGCCACGATGGCCTTCGACTGCCCCGGCAGCAGCCATTCGAGGTACCGCCCGATGGTGCGCAGCAATTCGGCCTGCTCGATGACGTGCGACAGCGCGATCACGCTGACGATCAGCAGCGGCACGATGGACAGGAGCGCGTAGTAAGCCACCGCGCCCGCGAGCAGCAGGCCCTGGTTGGCGCGGAACTCCTTCAGCGCTTCCCAGGCGAATCGCACGGGGTGGCGCAGCACGGGAGCAGCATGTTGCAAGGGGTTGGACATTGTCATGCGTGGATTTCGGTCGCGGCCAGTATGCCGCCCGGCCCCGGGCGTTCGGCGGCTTGCGTATGATTTGCCGCTCTTCGCCTACATGACCATCCCCGCTTCATTCATCCAGGAACTCATCGCGCGCGCCGATGTGGTCGAGATCGTCGGCCGCTATGTGCAGCTCAAGAAGGCCGGCGCCAATTTCATGGGCCTGTGCCCGTTCCATGGCGAGAAATCGCCCTCTTTCTCCGTCAGCCCGACCAAGCAGTTCTATCACTGCTTCGGCTGCGGGGTGCATGGCAACGCCATCGGCTTCCTGATGGAGCATGCGGGCATGGGCTTCGTCGAGGCGGTGCATGACCTGGCCGGGCAGTACGGCCTGCAGGTGCCCGAAGACGACGCCTCCCCCGCCGAGCGCGCCCGCGCGGCCAGCCAGCGCCAGAAGCAGGCGACGCTGACCGACGTGCTCGAAAAGGCCGGCGACGCCTACCGCAAGCACCTGCGCCAGGCGCCCGGCGCCATCGAATACCTGAAGGGCCGGGGCGTGTCCGGCGAAGTGGCCAAGCAGTTCGGCATCGGCTATGCGCCGGCCGGCTGGCGCGCGCTGGCCAGCGTGTTCCCCGACTACGACGACCCGCTGCTCGCCGAGAGCGGGCTGGTGATCGTCAACAACGAGGAAGGCAAGCTCAGCGAGGAGGAAGCCAAGCGCTACGACCGCTTCCGCGACCGCGTGATGTTCCCGATCCGCAACGTGAAGGGCGAATGCATCGGCTTCGGCGGCCGGGTGCTGGGCGACGAAAAGCCCAAGTACCTGAACTCGCCCGAGACGCCCGTGTTCAGCAAGGGCCGCGAGCTCTACGGCCTCTATGAAGCCCGCGCCGCCTTCCGCGACCGGGGCTACGCACTGGTCACCGAGGGCTACATGGACGTGGTGGCGCTGGCGCAGCTCGGCTTTCCGAACGCGGTGGCCACGCTGGGCACGGCCTGCACGAGCGAGCATGTGCAAAAGCTCTTCCGCTTCACCGAATCGGTGGTGTTCAGCTTCGACGGCGACGCCGCCGGCCGCCGCGCCGCGCGCAAGGCGCTCGACGGCGCGCTGCCCTACGCCACCGACGTGCGCAGCATCAAGTTTCTGTTCCTGCCGGCCGAGCACGACCCCGACAGCTTCATCCGCGAACACGGCGCCGAGGCCTTCGCCCGCTTCGTGGCCGAATCCACGCCGCTGTCGCGCTTCATGCTCGAGGCCGCCCGCGAAGGCTGCGACCTGACCACCGCCGAAGGCCGCGCCCACATGACCAGCAACGTGCGCCCGCTCTGGAGCGCCATGCCAGACGGCGCGCTAAAGCGGCAGCTGCTGGGCGAGATCGCCACGCTGGTGCAGCTGGACGCGGCGGCGCTCTCGGAACTGTGGGCCTCCACGCCCGGCCCGCGCAAGCCTGGCGGCGCCTCCGCCGGACAGCGCCACAACGAGCCGCCCATGTACACGGGCGGCGGCGACGACTACTACCCCGACATACCGCCGCCTCAGGAATACGAGCCGCCGCGCTATGAAAGCGATAGCAAGCCCAAGTTCCAGCCGCAGCGCAAGTTCACCAAGGGCAAGCGCTGGGGCGGCAAGTTCGAGGAGCCCATCGAGCCGCTGCGCGGCCGCGGCACCCCGCCCAGCCGGCCCGACGTGGCGGTGCGGCTGCTGCTGTCGAACATGGCGCAGTGGGAGGCGCTTTCGCACGAGCTGCACCTGATGCTGTGCGAGCTGCCCGGCGCCCACGGCGCCCTCTTCACCTGGCTCGACAGCCAGTTGCACGAGCACGGCGTACAGCCCTGGGCGGCGCTGCGCGAGGGCCTGCGCGGGCTCGAATTCGAGCCGCTGGCCGAGCGGCTCATGGCCGTGTCCGAAGCCGGACCGGTGCCCGAGGGCGAGGAAGAACAGCACCTGGCAGACGCCGCCAAGGAGCTGACCAGCGTGCTCGACTTCATGCTCGACGACCGCCTGAAAGCCCAGCAGAGCGAGGCCATCGCGGCCGTGGGCAAGGACCCGAAGGCCCTGGAGCGCTACAAGGCGCTGGAGGCGCGCCGGCTCGAATTGCGCAACCGCCTGCGCCCGTCCGGTACAGAAAGTGCTTGAAATTTGCGCAACGCGCTATAATGTAGGGCTTCGCAACTGGCGAAATTAGGCAAGAGCGACAGCAGCACCTCCGGGCCGACCCCTAGCGCAACGCACTCCAACGGTAAATTCCGGCGGAAAGGGTCAATAACCGCAAGGACTGCACACCAAATGTTCGCCCGACATCTTGCCTGTTGAGGAATCACTTCCTCTTTCCCAATTGTTTTGTCCGTGCCTGTGCACGGGCGTGGTGGCGCTGTCCGCGTGACGGCGCGCCTGTGATTCCGCTTGTCTTTTCTTGCCGTAACGAGGTCGTATGCCCAGTTCAAAGAAGCCTGCTCCTTCACTTGCCAAAAGCGTCGCCACCAAGCCCGCAGCAGAAAAACCGTTGAAAGCCGGCCAGTCGCCGGCAACTAAGACGGGTGCCGCCGCAACCAAATCGGCAGCCGCAACGAAAGTGAAAACCGTGCCCACGAAATCGACCTCTCTCGACGATCCCAAAAAAGCCGCCGCTCCCGCCGCCAAGAAAGTCGGGCGCCCGCCCAAGGCCGCCGGCGCCGCTGCCACCACCGGCGCCAAGCGCGGCCGCAAGCCCAAGGCTGACAAGGACGCGCCCGAGAGCGACATCGACCTGTCGGACATCGAGGACGACCTGGCCGGCGACGAACCCGCGGCAGCCACGACCACCGAAGAGAAGGTCAAGCCGCTGCGCATGAAGATCAGCAAGGCGAAGGAACGCGCCTTGATGAAGGAGTTCGGCCTCGACGAGACCGTGCTCTCCGAAGAAGACCTGGCCAAGCGCCGCTCGCGCCTGAAGACCCTGATCACGCTGGGCAAGACCCGCGGCTACCTCACGCACGGCGAAATCTCCGACCACTTGCCCGACAAGCTGGTCGACGCCGAGACCATGGAAGTCGTGGTCACCATGCTCAACGACATGGGCGTGGCGGTGTACGAGCAGACGCCCGACGCCGAGACCCTGCTGCTGAACAACACCGCGCCCACCGCCACCACGGTGGAAGAAGCCGAGGAAGAAGCCGAAGCGGCTCTTTCCACGGTGGACAGCGAGTTCGGCCGCACCACCGACCCCGTGCGCATGTACATGCGCGAAATGGGCACGGTCGAGCTGCTGACCCGCGAAGGCGAAATCGAAATCGCCAAGCGCATCGAAGGCGGCCTGATGGCCATGATGGAAGCCATCTCGGCCTCCCCGGCCACCATCGCCGAAATCCTGCGCCTGGCCGCCGAGATCCGTGAAGGCAAGGTCGTCATCTCGACCATCGTCGACGGCTTCTCGAACCCCAACGAGGCCGACGACTACGTCGCCGAGGAAGACTTCGACGAATTCGACGAGGAAGACGACGACGACGGCAAGGGCGGCTCCAAGGCCCTGACCAAGAAGCTCGAGGAACTCAAGCGCGACGCGCTCGAGCGCTTCGACCGCATCGCCGCCCTGTTCGAGAAGGTCCACAAGATCTACGACAAGGAAGGCTACGGCACGCCGGCTTACGCCAAGGCCCAGCAGGCCATGTCGGACGAGCTGATGACCATCCGCTTCACCGCCCGCACCATCGAGAAGCTGTGCGACCTGGTGCGCACGCAGGTGGACGACGTCCGCAAGAAGGAACGCGAGCTGCGCCGCATCATCGTGGACAAGTGCGGCTTCCCGCAGGAAGAGTTCATCCGCGACTTCAGCGGCTTCGACAAGAACGGCAACGTCGTTCCGTCCAACCTGCTGAACCTCAAGTGGGTCGAGAAGCAGGCCGCCGCCGGCAAGCCGTGGAGCACGGTGCTCGGGCGCAACATCCCGCCGGTGCAGGAACTGCAGCAGAAGCTCGCCGACATCCAGTCGCGCGTGGTGGTGCCGCTCACGCAGCTCAAGGACATCAACAAGCGCATGAACGAAGGCGAATCGTCTTCGCGCGATGCCAAGAAGGAAATGATCGAGGCCAACCTGCGCCTCGTGATCTCCATCGCCAAGAAGTACACCAACCGCGGCCTGCAGTTCCTGGACCTGATCCAGGAAGGCAACATCGGCCTGATGAAGGCGGTCGACAAGTTCGAATACCGTCGCGGCTACAAATTCTCGACCTACGCGACGTGGTGGATCCGCCAGGCCATCACCCGCTCGATCGCCGACCAGGCGCGCACCATCCGCATCCCGGTGCACATGATCGAGACGATCAACAAGATGAACCGCATTTCGCGCCAGCACTTGCAGGAGTTCGGCTTCGAGCCCGACGCCGGCATCCTGGCCGCGAAGATGGAGATTCCTGAAGACAAGATCCGCAAGATCATGAAGATCGCCAAGGAGCCGATCTCGATGGAAACCCCCATCGGCGACGACGACGATTCGCACCTGGGCGATTTCATCGAGGACAGCAGCAACACGGCGCCCATCGAAGCCGCCATGCAGGCCGGCCTGCGCGACGTGGTCAAGGACATCCTCGACTCGCTCACGCCGCGCGAAGCCAAGGTGCTGCGCATGCGCTTCGGCATCGAAATGTCGACCGACCACACGCTGGAAGAAGTCGGCAAGCAGTTCGACGTGACCCGCGAGCGCATCCGCCAGATCGAAGCCAAGGCGCTGCGCAAGCTGAAGCACCCGAGCCGTTCGGACAAGCTGCGCAGCTTCATCGACACCCTGTAATCCGGGTTCGCTGAAGCCAAAGCGCCCGCCTTGCCCCTCATACGGGCGGCGGGCGTTCTCTTTTTCGTAGACAGACAACAAGTACAACGGAGCTGCCTTTCCATGAATCCCGATGCAGACAAACTCTGGCAGGCCCCGCGCTGGGCGCTTGCCGTGCTGCTCGCCGTGCTGGGCATGCTCGGGCCCTTCTCGATCGACACCTACATCCCGGCGTTCTCCGGCATCGCGCAGTCGATCGGCGCCACGCCGGCCGAGATGCAGCAGACGCTCTCGGCCTACCTGTTCGGCTTCGCGTTCATGAACCTGTTCCACGGCGCGCTGTCGGACAGCTTCGGGCGCCGCCCGGTGGTGCTGTGGGGGCTGGCGGTGTTCACGCTGGCGTCGCTGGGCTGTGCGCTGTCGCAGAACATCACGCAGCTGGTGCTGTTCCGCGGACTGCAGGGACTGTCGACCGGAGCGGGCATCGTGGTCTCGCGCGCGGTGATCCGCGACATGTTCCCGCCCGCCGAGGCGCAGCGGGTGATGAGCCAGGTCACGATCTACTTCGGCGTGGCGCCGGCCATCGCGCCCATCGTGGGCGGCTTCCTGTTCGTGCACGCGGGCTGGCATGCGGTGTTCTGGTTCCTGGTGGCGGTGGGCGTGGTGCTGTTCACGGCCAACTACAAGCTGCTGCCCGAGACACTGCACAAGGACCACCGCCAGCCCTTCCAGGTGCGCCACCTGATGCGCGGCTACTGGGACCTGTGCTCCGACCCGCGCTTCCTGCTGCTGGCCTTTGCCAGCGGCGTGCCCTTCAACGGCATGTTCCTCTACGTGCTGGCCGCGCCCGCGTCCCTCGGCGACCACCTCGCGCTGCAGCCGCAGCAGTTCTTCTGGTTCTTCCTGCTGACCATCGGCGGCATCATGCTCGGCGCGCGCGCCAGCGGGCGCATGGCGGGCAAGGTGGCGCCCAAGCGGCAGATCCGCGACGGCTTTCTCATCATGCTGGTCACCTCGGTGGTCAACGTGGTAGCCAACACCTTCTTCCAGGCGCACGTGGCATGGGCGCTGTGGCCGCTGGCGGTGTTCGCCTTCGGCTGGGCGCTGATGGTGCCGGTGGTCACGCTGCTGGTGCTCGATTTGCACCCCGAGCGCCGCGGCATGGCCTCGTCGCTGCAGGCGGTGATCGGCTCCACCGCCAACGGCATCGTGGCCGGCGCGGTGGCGCCGCTGGTGATGCACTCCACGCTCGCGCTGGCGCTGACCTCCATGGCCATGCTCGCCATCGGACTCGTCGCCTGGGTGTGGCTGCACGGCCGATGGCCCGAGATCGGGCGCATGGTGGCGCACGAAGGCTGAGCAGGCAGCGCACGCTCCTATGCGGTTCGACGCCCTGCTGGCCCACGCGCGCGCCTGGCTGCCGGCACGCACCACCGTCGATGCGCGCGAACGTCTGCGCGCAGTGGCCGGCGCGGGCCTCGGCCTGCTGGCGGCGGCGCTGCTGTCGCACTGGCTGGCAGGTCCGCTGCACGCAAGCGTCTGGCTGATCGCGCCGCTGGGCGCCAGCGCGGTGCTGGTGTTCGCGGTGCCGGCCAGCCCGCTGGCGCAGCCCTGGCCGGTGATCGGGGGCAACACGCTGTCGGCAGTGGTGGGCATCGCCTGCGCCAGCTGGATTCCCGAGCCGACCATCGCCGCAGCCGTGGCCGTGGCACTGGCCGTCGCGCTGATGTTCGGCGCGCGCTGCCTGCACCCGCCCGGCGGCGCCGCGGCGCTGCTCGCGGTGCTGACGCACACCACGCATTTCTCGTCCGCGCTGTTCCCCTTCTTCACCAACTCGCTGCTGCTGGTGCTGGCGGGCGTGCTCTACAACACGCTCACCGGCCGGCGCTATCCGCACGTACAGGTCGCGCGCCCGCCGGCGGCCGATGCGCGCTTCAGCCAGGCCGACATCGACGCCGTGCTGGCCCGCTACAACCAGGTGCTGGACATCAGCCGCGACGACCTCGAATCGTTGATCCAGCAGACCGAGCTGGAGTCGTACAAACGCCGCCTCGGCACGCTGCATTGCGCCGACATCATGTCGCGCGAGCCCATCTCGGTGGAGTTCGGCACGCCGCTGCAGGAGGCCTGGGCGCTGATGCACGAACGCCGCATCAAGGCCCTGCCCGTCACGGACCGCACGCGCCGCGTGGTCGGCATCGTCACGCAGGCCGACTTCTTCCGCCAGCTCGACCTGCAGCAGCACGACGGCATCGCGGGCAGGCTGCGCGAGCTGATCCGTGCCACGCGCACCGTGATGTCGAACAAGCCCGAAGTGGTCGGCCAGATCATGACGCGCCAGGTGCGCGTGGCCAGCGCCGACCGGCCGGTGGTCGACCTGGTGCCGCTGTTCTCCGAAGGCGGGCACCACCACATCCCGATCATCGACGGCGAAAAGCGCCTGACGGGAATGATCACGCAGTCGGATTTCGTGCGGGCGCTCTACCGCGCGGTCGGTCCGGCCTAGGCCCTGGTGCAATGCCCAAAGCGGCGCCCATTGAAGGCGCTCTGCCTGCCCCCATCCCAGCCTTCCCCCGGAAGGGGAAGGAGCGAATCCTTCATTCCAGGACGACGTTCGCCTTCTTCACCAGCGCCGCGTAGCGCGCCGCCTCGCTGCGGAAATACGCCGCGGCCTGCGCGGGCGTGGTGGGCTTGATGACGTTGCCCTGCTTGTCCATTGCCTCTTTCACCTCGGCGCTGGTAAAGGCCGCCGCCACCGCGTCGTGCACGCGCTGCACGTCGGCGGCCTGCATCTTCGCCGGCCCGATCACCGCGAACCAGCCTTCGACCGCGTAGTTGGGCAGCCCCTGCTCCGCGATGGTCGCGATGTCCGGCGCGGCCGGCGAACGGGTCGGGCCGCACAGGCCGATGGCGCGCAGCGCGCCGCTCTTGATGTGCGGCTGCACCGCCGGCAGCGACACCACGCCCATCTCGACCTGCCCGCCGATCATGTCCGTGACCATCGGGCCCGTGCCCTTGTACGGGATGTGCCGTGCCTTCACGCCGGCCTCGTCCATGAACATCTCGCCGGCCAGGTGAATGATGGTGCCGTTGCCCGACGAAGCGTAGTTGTAGCCGCCGGGCTTGGCGCGCAGCAGCGCGATCAGCTCCTGCACGTTCTTTGCGGGCAGCTTCGGGTTGGCCACCAGCACCAGCGGCGTGGCGCCCACCACGCTGATGGGTGTGATGTCGGTGATCGCGTCGAAGGGCATCTTCTTGAACACCGCCGGGTTGATGACGTGGTTGTTCGACACCATGCCCAGCGAGAGCCCGTCGGGCGCGGCCTTGACGATGGCCGCCGCGCCGGTGATGCCGCCGGCGCCCGGCAGGTTCTCGATCACCACCGGCTGGCCGAAGGCCTTGCCGAGCGCGGGCGCCGCCGCGCGCACGATTGTGTCGACGCCGGAGCCGGCGCTGATCGGCAGGATGAAGCGGATCGGCTTGTCCGAGCCCTGCGCGAGCGCCGGGCATGCGGCCACCGCCGCGGCGCAGGCGCCGAGGCCCAGCACCGTGCGGCGGTTCATCGGGAGGAATGTCTTGTCGCTCATGGCTTTGTCTCTCTTTATGGTTTTGAAAATTCGCGCCGGCGCGTGGATCAGGCCACCGCCGAGCCCGCAAGCAGTTCATCGACCTGCTCGCGCGCATAGCCCAGTTCGGCCAGCAGTTCGCGGGTGTGCTCGCCCAGCGTCGGCGGATGCATGCGCACGCCCAGGCGCTCGCCGCCGAGCGTGATCGGGAACAGCGTCGTCTGCGCCATTTCGCCGGCACGCTCGCCGTCGGGCAGGCGGATGTCCACGAGGCCGCCGGTGGCCCTAAGGTGCGGATCGGCATAGAGGTCTTCGGGCCGCGTGATCGGCGCGAAAGGCAGGCCGTTGGCCTCGAAGATGGCCGACAGTTCCGACGCCGAACGCCCGGCCAGCCGCTCGCGCAAGTCGGCCAGCAAGGTGGGCCGCGCGCGCACGCGCTCGTTGTTCGTCTGCAGTGCGGCGTCGGCCTTCAGGTCGTCGAAGCCCAGCGCGTCGCAGAAAGTCTTCCATTGCGCGTCGCTCACCGCGGCCAGGAAGATCTGCTCGCCGTCTTTCACCGTGAACACGTCGTACAGCGCCCAGGCCGAGATGCGCTCCGGCATCGGCGCGGCGGCCTGGCCGGTGATGGCGTACTGCAGCATGTGCTGGCCGACCAGGAACACGTTGTTCTCGAACAGCGCGGACTGCACCTCCTGTCCCTTGCCGGTCTCGGCGCGCTGCATCAGCGCGGCAATGGCGCCAATGGCGCCGAACATGCCGCCCATGATGTCGTTCACGCTGGTGCCTGCGCGCAGCGGATCGCCCGGGCGCCCGGTCATGTAGGCCAGCCCGCCCATCATCTGCACCACTTCGTCGAGCGCGGTGCGGTGCTCGTAGGGGCCGGGCAGGAAGCCGGTGTGGTTGACGTACACGAGGCGCGGGTTGAGCTTGCCGAGCGCGGCGTAGCCCAGGCCGTACTTGTCCATGGTGCCGGGCTTGAAGTTCTGCGCCACCACGTCGGCCGTGGCGCACAGGCGCAGCGCGGCTTCCAGACCCTGGGGGTTGCGCAGGTCGAGCGCGATGCTCTTCTTGTTGCGGTTGAACATGGGAAAGAAGCCCGCGCCCGCGCCCAGCAGGTGCCGGGTGCGGTCGCCCTCGATCGGCTCGACCTTGATGACTTCCGCCCCCAGGTCCGCGAGCACCATGCCGCAGGTCGGGCCCATGACCATGTGGGTGAACTCGACCACGCGGATGCCCGCGAGCGGCAGGCGCTTCTTTTCTTCGGTGGCGCTCATGCGGCGACTCCCTCGACCACGGCAAAGGTCTTGGGGAAACCCGCCCGCCACACCGTGCCCTGCAGCGTTTCGCCATCGAGCCAGCCCGCCACGCGGCGGCGCAGGTCGAGCAGCTTCGGCAGGTCGACGCCGGTCTCGACGCCCATGCTCTGGAGCATGAACACCAGGTCCTCCGTGTCGACGTTGCCGCTGGCGCCGGGCGCGTGCGGGCAGCCGCCGATGCCGGCCAGGCAGGCGTCGAAACGCGTGATGCCGACCTCCAGCGCGGCATACGCGTTCGCGAGCCCCATGCCGCGGGTGTCGTGGAAATGGCCGCACCACAGCCGGTCGCCCGCGATGCGCAGCGCGCGCTCGAACAGGCTGCGCACCATCGCCGGATCGGCATAGCCGACGGTGTCAGCCAGGCTCACGCGGTCGGCGCCGGCGTCGAGCAGCGCCTGCATCAGCCGCAGCACTTCGTCGGGATCGACACGGCCCTGCAGCGTGCAGCCGAAGGCCGTGCCCACGCCGCCGTCGATCAGCGTCTTCGACCCCGCCGCGTCGCGTGCCGCGCGGATGCGGCCGACCTCGGCCACCACCTCGTCCGGCGTCTTGCGCAGGTTGGCAAGGCTGTGCGCATGGCTGGCCGACAGCGGCACGATCATCAGGTCGGCCTCGCCCGCGATGGCACGCTCGGCGCCCTTGAGGTTGGGCACCAGCACCGACGCGAACAGGCCCGGCAGCGTCTTCGCATAAGCCAGCAGTTCGGCGGTGTCGGCCAGTTGCGGCAG
The DNA here is from genome assembly GCF_037482385.2 of Variovorax sp. AB1(2024). NCBI lineage: Bacteria > Pseudomonadati > Pseudomonadota > Betaproteobacteria > Burkholderiales > Comamonadaceae > Variovorax > Variovorax sp. AB1(2024). The sequence goes on from NZ_JBBHKP020000001.1 coordinate 4,878,513, forward strand.
CAGGTGCGCCGGCACGAAAGAGCCGACTTCGATCTCGCGCTGGCCGGCCGCGTGGGCGCCGCGGATCCATTCGAGCTTGCGTTCGGTGGGCAGCACGCGGGCGATGCTCTGGAGGCCGTCGCGCAGGCCCACTTCGCGGACGACCGCGCGGGGCGGCAGGAAGGCGTGAATCAAGACTTTGTCTCCGTCGTGAGGGTATGCGCCGGATGTTAGAAGTTCCAATTCGATCCAGAAGATATATTTTGGAAGTCATTCGCTTCCAAACCGGAATATCTTGAGACACCATGCGCGACCTCGACCTGACCACCCTCCGCCTCTTCGTCTCCGTCTGCGAAACGCACAGCATCGCGCGCGCCGGCGAGCAGGCCAGCATCGTCGGCTCGGCCATCAGCAAGCGGCTGGCGCAGCTCGAAGAGGCGGTGGGCACGCCGCTGCTGCTGCGCAAGCGGCGCGGCGTGGTGCCGACGCCGGCCGGCGAAACCCTGCTGGAGCACGCCCGCGCCATGCTCGGCAGCGTGAACTGCATCGAGCGTGACATGGCCGCCTATGCCGGCGGCGCGCGCGGGCATGTGCGCATCCTGGCTTCGGCGTCGGTCATGGCCGAGTCGCTGGCGGAAGACGTGGCCGGCTTCCTGCAGAACCCGGCGCACCGCAACATCCGCGTCGACATGGAGGAGCGCGTGAGCCCGGAGATCGTGCGCGGCATCCGCGAAGGCATCGCCTCCATCGGACTGTGCTGGGACGCGGCCGACCTCGAAGGCCTGCAGCGGCGCAGCTACCGCGCCGACCACCTGGCCATCGTCGCGCACCCGTCGCACCCGGTGGCGCAACACGCGCAAGTGCGCTTCGAGGACGTGCTCGACCATGAATTCGTCGGCATGCCCGCGCTCAGCGCGGTGCAGTTGATGCTGGCGCGCGAGGCGGCGGTGGCGGGCAAGCCGCTGGTGCACCGGGTGCTGGTGTCGAACTTCGACGCCGCGCTGCGCGTGGTGCGGGCCGGGCTGGCGATCAGCGTGGTGCCGGCGGAAGTGGCGCGGCCCTTCACCGACGCCTACGGCCTGCGGCTGATGCCGCTGACCGATGCCTGGGCGCGCCGGCGGTTCGCGATCTGCTTCAGGGACGAGGCCACGCTGTCGCCCTCGGCGCAGTTGCTGGTGGCGCATCTGCAGCGCTGTGCCACGGACTAATAAGGGCGCCGCGCCTCCGATTCGACCGGAATCGGAAACGATTCATTGCGGTTCGTCGGGTTTTTGTTTCTGTTCACGCAACCTAACATTCGAAGCATCAGCGCTGTCACACCCCTCACCGCACACAGAAAGATCGCACCATGTTCCGCAGAGCCCTTCTCTCCGCCGCCGCCCTCGCCACTACGCTGAGCCTCGCCCCGCTGGCCGCGCAGGCCGCCACGGCCGCCCGACCGCTCAAGCTCGACGTCTACAACCCGGGCGCGAAGTCGATGTTCCCGGTCTCGTCGGAGATCGTGACCGGCCAGACCGACGCCGTGCTGATCGACGCGCAGTTCCAGCGCAACGACGCCGAGGCGCTGGTGCAGAAGATCAAGGCATCGGGCAAGAAGCTCACCACGGTCTACATCAGCCACAGCGACCCCGACTACTACTTCGGCCTCGACGTGATCCAGGCCGCCTTCCCCGACGCGAAGATCGTCGCCACGCCGCAGACGGTGGCCGCCATCCAGGCGTCGAAGGACGGCAAGCTGGCGCACTGGGGCCCGATCCTGAAGGACAACGCGCCCAGGTCGCTGGTGGTGCCCGAGGCGCTGTCCGGCGACAGCCTCGAACTCGAAGGCCGCAAGATCCAGGTCGTCGGCCTCGACGGCCCCACGCCGGCGCGCAGCTTCGCGTGGATTCCCTCGCTGAAGGCGGTGGTCGGCGGCATCCCCGTGTCGGCCAATATCCACGTGTGGGTGGCCGACACGCAAACGCCCGAGTCGCGCCGCGACTGGCTCAAGACGCTGGACCGCATCCAGGCCCTGCACCCGAAAACGGTGGTGCCCGGCCACTACCTGCCGAATGCCGACGGCTCGGCGCCGTACACCATCGCGTCGGTGAAATTCACGCGCGGCTACCTCAAGGCTTTCGAGACCGAGGCTGCCAAGGCCAAGGACTCGGCCGCGCTCATCGCCGCGATGAAGAAGCGCTACCCGAAGCTGGAAGACGCCTCGTCGCTGGAACTCGGCGCCAAGGTCATCAAGGGAGAAATGAAATGGCCGCAGTGAATGACAGCACCACCACCCTGCACTACATCTTCGACCCGCTGTGCGGCTGGTGCTACGCCGCCGCGCCGCTGGTCGACGCAGCGCGCGGCGTACCCGGCCTGAGGGTCGAGTTCCACGGCGGCGGCATGATGACCGGCGCCAACCGCCGCCAGATCACGCCGCAGTGGCGCGACTACGTGATGCCGCACGACCACCGCATCGCCGAGATGACGGGCCAGCCCTTCGGCGAGAACTACTTCGAAGGCCTGCTGCGCGACACCGGCGCGGTGATGGACTCCGAACCACCGACCACCGCCGTACTCGCGGCCGAATCGCTGCGCGACGGCGGCGGGCTGGACATGGCGCATCGCCTGCAGCAGGCGCATTACGTGGAAGGCCGGCGCATCGCCGACGTGGGAGTGCTGAAGGCACTGGCGGCCGAACTCGGTCTCGGCGCCGAGGCTTTCGCCGCGGCATTCGATCGCCTCGCGGGCGCGCCGACTGCGCAGCACATTGCCGAGAGCCGGCAATTCCTGCAGCGCGCGGGCGGACAGGGTTTTCCGACCTTCGTGCTGACGCAGGCCGAAGGCCGCGCGGGCCGCATCGACATCGGCCCGTGGCTGGGCCGCGCCGAAGACTGGAAGGCGCAGCTCGCCGCGCTGGTCGCGGCGTCTCAGCCGGCCGCCACCCACACCGCCGCGACGCCGCCGGTGTGCGGCCCGGACGGCTGCGCGATCTGAAGAGGCTTCAGCGCGCGACGCCCAGCAGCCGGTCCAGCACCTGCGGCTGGGCGCGCAGCGCCGCCGCCGAGTCGGTGTGCACGATGGTGCCGTGGTCCAGCACCACCGCCTCGTCGGAAATCGCGAGGATCGCCTGCGGATGCTGCTCCACGATGATCGCGGCCAGCCCCTCGTCCTGCGTGATGCGGCGGATGGCGCGCAGCAGCTCTTCCACGATGATGGGCGCGAGCCCCTCGAGCGGCTCGTCGAGCAGCAGCAGCCTGGGGTTGAGCACCAGCGCGCGGCCCACGGCCAGCATCTGTTGCTCGCCGCCGGAGAGCTGCGTGCCCAGGTTGGTCTTGCGTTCCGCCAGGCGCGGGAACATCTCGTAGACGCGCTGGGTGTTCCACTTGCCGGGCCGCTCCACGGCGGTGAGGTTCTCGTGCACCGTGAGCGACTTGAAGATGTTGCGCTCCTGCGGCACCCAGCCGATGCCGGCCGCCGCGCGCTGGTGCGGCGCCAGCTTGTGCAGCGCCTGGCCGCCCAGCGCGATGCTGCCGCCGTGCTGGCGCGTCGCGCCCGCCAGCGTGTTGATCAGCGTGGTCTTGCCGGTGCCGTTGCGGCCCAGCAGCGCCAGCGTCTGGCCTTCGCCCAGCGTGAACGCCACGTCGTGCAGCACCACGGCCTCGCCGTAGCCGGCGCTCAGGTTTTCGATTCGCAGCAGCTCAGACATAGGCGGCTTCTCCGTGGCCCAGATAGACCTCTTTCACCTTGGGATCGTTGGCGATGGTTTCGGGGTCGCCCTCGGTCAGCAGCGTGCCGTTGACCAGCACGGTCATGCGGTCGGCAAAGCTGAACACCAGGTCCATGTCGTGCTCGATCAGCAGCACCGACACGTCGGCCGGCAGCGCGGCCACGGTCTGCAGCAGCTCTTCGCGCTCGCCGGCGGGCACGCCCGCCACCGGCTCGTCGAGCAGCAGCACGCGCGGCTCGCAGGCCAGGGCGATCGCGATTTCCAGCAGGCGGCGCTTGCCGTAGGCCAGGTGCTTGACCTGCTGGCGCGCCACGTCGCTCAGGTGGAACTGCTCGAGCAGTTGCGTCGCGCGTTCGACGATCGCCTTGCTGGAGCCGAGCGGCCGCCACCACTGCGCACCCGCGCCCTGGTGCTGCGACACCACCAGCGCCAGCGTTTCCAGCGGCGTCATCGAGTCGAACAACTGGTTGATCTGGAATGTGCGCACCAGGCCGCGCGCCACGCGCTTGTGCGGCGCGAGCTTCGTGATGTCTTCGCCCAGCAGCGTGATGCGGCCTTCGGTCGGCGTGAGCACGCCCGTCAGCTGGTTGATGAGCGTGGTCTTGCCCGCGCCGTTGGGGCCGATCAGCGCATGGCGGGCGCCGCGCTTGAGCTCCATCGTCACGTTGTTGGTGGCCGTGATGCCGCCGAAGCGCATCACGAGGCCGTGGGTGGAAAGCACGGTGTCGCTCATGCCGCACCGCCCTTCTTCCTGCCGGCGCCGAACCATGTCCAGGGCTTCAGCAGGCGGTCGCGGCCCACCAGCACCAGCAGCACCAGGATCAGGCCGATCCAGAACATCCAGTACTGCGGCGTCACCGCCGACAGCCAGGTCTGCAGGAGCTTGAACACGATGGCGCCCGCCACCCCGCCGTAGAGCCAGCCCACGCCGCCGATCACCAGCATCAGAAGCACGTCGGCCGAACGGTCGAAGGCCAGCACGTCGAGCGATGCGAAGCCGGTGGTCTGCGCCAGCAGCGCGCCCGCCGCGCCGGCCACGCCGGCCGCCACGGTGTAGACCGTGACCAGGCGCGGCACCACCGGGATGCCGATGGCCATCGCGCGCAGCCGGTTGTCGCGGATCGCCTTCAGTGTGGCGCCGAACGGCGAATGCACCAGCCGGCGCATCAGCAGGAACAGCACCAGCATCACCGCCAGCGAATACCAGGCCGCCGTGCGGCCGTACAGGTCAAAGTCGAACATGCCGAGCACCGGGCCCATCACCACGCCCTGCAGGCCGTCGGCGCCGCCGGTCAGCCAGTCGAGCTTGTTCGCCAGTTCGAGCAGCAGCAGCGCCGTGCCCAGGGTGACCATCAGCCGCGTGAGGTCGCTGCCGCGCAGGATGGTCACGCTCGCCACCAGGCCCAGCAACGCCGACAGCACGACGGCGAACAGCAGGCCCACGGTCGGGTCGGGCATCACCAGCTTGGCGAACAGCGCCGCCGCATACGCACCGAAGCCGAAGAAGGCGGCATGCCCCAGCGACACGATGCCGGTGTAGCCCAGGATCAGGTCGAGCGACATCGCGAACAGCGCGACGATGGCGATTTCATTGACCAGCAGCGAATGCGAAGGCATGACCAGCGGCAGCGCGAAGGCCACGGCCCAGGCCACGAACTCGAGCGGATGCCAGCGCGCCTTGCGCAGCAGGGCCGACTGGAAATCGGCGGCGGAAGACGGAGCGCTCATTCAGCGGCCCCCCTTGCGCGTGAACAGGCCCTGTGGGCGCCACATCAGGATCAGGATCATCAGCAGGTAGACGGTGAACGCACCCATCTTGGGAATGAAGTACTTGCCCGCCACGTCGGCGATGCCGAGCAGCAGCGCGGCCGCCAGCGGCCCGGTGATCGACGAGGTGCCGCCGACCGAAACCACGATCAGGAAATAGATCATGTACTTGAGCGGGAAGGTCGGGTCGAGCCCGAGGATCTCGGCGCCCAGCGCGCCGCCCAGCCCCGCGAGGCCCGAGCCCACGGCAAAGGTCAGCAGGAACACGATGTTCACGTTGATGCCCAGCCCCGCCGCCACGCGCGGGTCGTCGACCGCCGCGCGCAGCCGGCTGCCGAAGCGCGTCTTCGACAGGATGAGCTGCAGCACCACCGTCAGCACCGCGCAGACCGCGATGATGAAGAGCCGGTAGTGCCCCATGCCCAGCAGCAGCGCGCCGTCGCCGATCTCGGTGCGCCCGCGCAGCCATTCGGGCAACTGCACGTTCTGTTGAGAAGAGCCGACGAAGTAATCGACGGCGGCCACCGCCATGAAGGCCAGGCCGATGGAAAAGAGCACCTGGTCCAGGTGCGGCTTGCCGTACATCGGCCGGTAGAGCGTGCGTTCCAGCAATGCCCCGGCCAGCGCGACGACGATGAACGCCAGCGGCAGGCAGGCCAGGAACGGGACGCCCAGCTTCTGCATGGCAAACACCGTGAGATATCCGCCGGCCATGGCAAAGGCGCCGTGCGCGAGGTTGATGAAGTTCATCAGCCCGAGCGTCACGGCCAGCCCCACGGCGAGCACGAAGAGCAGCATGCCGTAGGCGATGCCGTCGAAAAGAATGGTCAACATGTCAGCTACTCAAACACTTGCCGCGCCTCGCGGTCTCTTCGGGAAACACCGAGGAACCGGCTTCGCCGGGCCTCAGGTGTTGCCCCCGGTAGGGGGAAGGCGAAGCGACACGAAGTGCGCGCAGCCTGGGGGCGAGCCCTTTACTTGGCTTTGCCGGGATCTTTGACGTTCTTGATCACGTCGAACTCGACGTTGTAGAGCTGGCCGTCCTTCTTCTCGACCTTGCGCAGGTACACGTCCTGCACGATGTCGCGCGTCTGCGCGTCGATCAGCACCTGGCCGCGCGGGCTCTCGAAGACCTGGCCCTTCATGGCCGCCAGCAGCGCTTCGCCGCCGCCCTGGCCCTTGGTGGCCTTGAGCGCTTCGTAGATCACGCGCATGCCGTCATAGCCGCCCACGGCCATGAAGTTGGGGCGCATCTTCGGGTTGGCCTTCTCGAAGGCCTCGACGAACTTCTTGTTCATTGCCGACGGGTGCGCGGCAGAGTAGTGGTGCGAGGTGACCACGCCCAGCGCGCCGTCGCCCATGTCGTTGAGTTGATCGTCGTCCGTCACGTCGCCGGTGGCGATCATCTTGATGCCGGCCTTGTCCATGCCGCGCTCCAGGAACTGCTTCATGACGGCCGCGCCGGCGCCCGAGGGCACGAAGACGAACAGCGCGTCGGGCTTGGCGTCGCGCACCTTCTGCAGGAACGGGGCGAAGTCGGGGTTGCGCAGAGGCACGCGCAGCTTCTCGATCACCTTGCCGCCGTTGAGCTGGAAGCGCTCGCTGAAGAATTTCTCGGCATCGTTGCCCGGGCCGTAGTCGGCCACCAGCGTGACGACCGTCTTCACGCCGTTCTTCGGCGCCCAGTCGCCCATGGCCACCGACACCTGCGGCAGCGTGAAGCTCGAACGGATGATGTAGGGCGATGCCTCGGTGATGCTCGACGTGGCGGCGGCCATCACGACTTCGGGTGTCTTCGACTGGGTGGCGATGGGCGCCACGGCCAGGGCCAGGGGCGTCAGGCCGAAGCCGGCCAGCACGTTGACCTTGTCGTTCACCACCAGTTCCTGCGCCAGGCGCTTGGTGACGTCGGGCAGGCCGGTGTCGTCCTTGACGATCAGCTCGACCTTCTTGCCGGCCACGGTGTCGCCGTTCTGGGCCATGTACAGGCGCGCGGCGGCTTCGATCTGGCGGCCGGTGGACGCCGACTGGCCCGTCATCGGCAGGATCAGGCCGATCTTGAACTTGTTGTCCTGGGCGCTGGCCAGCGACATTGAAAGCGCGAGCGCCGACAGGGCTGCGGTCTGGATGAGATGGCGTCTTTGCATGTTTTTTCCTTCAGGGACGGAACTCGAAACCGGGGCTATTTTCAACACTTTGCAACAAAGGGCGCAGCAGGCATTCACCTACCCCGCCTCATGAGGCTGGCATTGTTGCGCGATCAATAAATGAACTGCGCGATCATCGCGCAAGACGGCTGTCGCCCGGGGCGGGATCAGCTGTCGGGGCGATAGGCGGAGTCGAGCGTGAGCGTACCCACCGCGCGTGACACGCAGGCGCAGATGCGCGTGGTTGCCTCTTTTTCGTACGCGCTGAGGAACACGTCGCGGTGGTCGATCTCGCCGTCGACGGCGATCACGTCCATGGCGCACAGGCCGCATTCGCCGCGCTTGCAGTCCGACAGCGTCTGCACGCCGGCGGCGTCCAGCGCCTCGAGCAGCGTGCAGTCGGCAGGCACCGTGATGGCGAGGTCATGGCGCGGAATGCGCACCTGGAACGCCTGCGTGGCCAGACGGCCGCTGCTGCCGAAGGTCTCGAAGCGCAGGTCCGCGATGGGCCGGCCGGCCGCATGCCAGGCGCGCTTGAGCGCCTCGAGCATCGGCACCGGGCCGCAGGTGTAGAGCTGGCCACCGGGCGGCAGCGCGTCGATGGCCGCGGCGAAGTCGATGGGCGCCGAGCCTTCGTGCGCTTCCACGCCCTCGCCCAGCGCTTCGCGCAGATGCGAGAGGTAGCCGAACTCGTCGGCGTTGCGCGCGCCGTAGAGCATCTTCACCGGCACGCCGCCGCGCCGGGCGTGCTCGCCCAGCCGCTGCGCCATCAGCACCAGCGGGGTGATGCCGATGCCGCCCGCCACCAGCAGGTAGCCGGGCGCGGACATGTCGAGCGCGAAGTGATTCTGCGGCGCGCTGACCTGCAGCCGGTCGCCCACGGCCAGCCGCCACATCGCGAGCGATCCGCCGCGGCCGTCGTCCAGCCGCTTGACGGCGATGCGCCAGCAGCGGCCGTCGCCCTCGCCGACCAGCGAGTACGAGCGGGTCTGCAGCCTGCCCTGCGCCGTCATCACCTGCACCTGCAGGTGGGCGCCGGGTTCATAGGCACCGGCAAAGCCGCCGTCGGGGCGCAGTTCGAACTCGCGCACGGTGGGCGTCACGTCGCGCAGCGCAACCACCTGCGCCTGCATCCATTGAAGATCGCTTTTCATCGGGGAACAACACCAACAGGAAGGAAGGAAAAGGAAGGAGTCAGCCGCGGCGGCGGATCAGCTGCACGCCCGGCAGCGGGCGCTGTTCGGCGCTCGGCGTGCCGTGCAGCGCCTCGCGCAGGTTGCGCCGCGCGATGCGGCTGTGCTCGCGCATCAGCGACTCGGCGCGCGAGCCTTCGCCGGACTCGATGGCGTCGAGCACCTGGATGTGCTGGTCTTGCGCGATCACGAGCATGTCGCGCGCGGCGGGCGAATTCGCCTGCACGATGACGAAGCCCGAGGGCGACGCGAACGGCAGGTTCACCACCCGCTCCAGTTGCTGCGCGATGACCGGGCTGCCGGCCATTTCGCAGAGCAGCGCATGGAAGCGTTCGTTGTGCGTCACGTAGCGCGAGAAAGCCGCGTCGTCGAGCGCGGGCTCGCGCAGCAGCTCGTCGATGCGCGCGAGGCAGGCGCGCGCCTCGCGCAGCACCACCGGCGCGGCGCCGCGCTCGGCCGCGAGCCGGGCCACCAGGCCTTCCAGCGTGCCGCGCAGTTCGATGGCATCGGCCACGTCGCGCTCGGAAAAGGTGCGCACCGCGTAGCCGCCGTTGGGCAGCGCTTCGAGCAGGCCCTCTTGCTCGAGCCGCATCAGCGCGGTGCGCACCGGGGTGCGCGACACGCCGAGCTGCTCGGAGATGGCCACTTCGGCTATGCGCGCGCCGCCGGGCAGTTCGCCCGCGAGGATCATTTCGCGCAGGCGCAATTGCGCCTTCACGGCCTGCGAGCTGCCGCTGTCGCCGGACTGCTGTTCCGCGGTGGAGGAGACCACAGCGGCCCTCATGCGGCCTGCTTCTCGCCCGGCTGCTCGGCGGGGTGGATCGGAATGGCGGCGCGCGCGGGCTTTTCCTTCTCGATCATGCGGTCGATGAGCTTGCGCGCCCACATCGAACCGGCGTCGATGTTGAGGTTGTAGAACTTGTGGTCGGGGTGCTCGTCCATGGCTTTCTGCTGCGCCTCGAGCACCAGTTCGTCTTCGCGGAAGATGCCCGCGACGCCTTCGCGCAGCTCGTGCGTGAGACGCTGCTCGCCCAGGCAGTAGTTGCGCGAGAAGGCCCAGAAATACAGGCAGGTCTTGTCAGTCTCGGGCGTGATGGTGTTGAGCACGTAGCCGTTGACGCCCTTGCTGCGGTCGCCCGCGTCGCCGTTCTTCGGCACCGCGCCGCTGCCGGCCTCGGCCACGCCGACGTCGATGTTCACCGTGCACGGGCCTTCGAAACGGATGATCTGCCAGCGGTCGACCTTGCCGGTGTAGCCGCGCGCATGGCGGATCTGGCCGCCCCAGAACGGCGGCGGGTCGATGTTCTCCATCCAGCGCGTGACTGTGGCCGAGCGGTCGCCGTGCGTGGCCACGAAGGGCGCCTCGGCCACTTCGCGGTTGCCGATGGACGAACCGTGCACGAAGGTCTCGTGCGTCAGGTCCATGAGGTTGTCGACCACCAGGCGGTAGTCGCAGTGGACGCGGATCATCTTGCCGTCGCCGGCCCATGCCGGGTCGTCGTTCCAGTGCATGTCGGGCACCAGCGCCGGGTCGGCCTTGGCGGGGTCGCCGGGCCAGATCCACACGAAGCGGTGCTTCTCGACCACCGGAAAGCTGCGCACGCAGGCCGATGGGTTGAGCGTTTCCTGGCTCGGCATGTGGGTGCAGCGGCCCTGGCTGTTGTAGACGAGGCCGTGGTAGCCGCACACCAGCTCGTCGCCTTCGAGGCGGCCCAGCGACAGCGGCATCAGCCGGTGCCAGCAGGCGTCTTCGAGCACGGCGACTTCGCCGTCGGTGCGTCGGAACAGCACCACTTTCTGGTTGCAGATGGTGCGTGGCAGCAGCGCATGGCGCACTTCGACGTCGTAGGCGGCGGCATACCAGGCGTTCAGCGGAAAGGCGGTCGTGGGCGTTTTCATGAATACTCAATGTATACAGAAACACGGAAATTTCCAGTCATTTCGGGCATTTATAGGGAAAACACCGAGGCCGCTGTATACAGCCTCCGACGTTTCGATGGCGATACGATGTCCGGCCAGTTCCCCCTCACCAAGACGGAGTCATCCATGTCACAGCACGCCGCCCTGCCCGCCCGCTACGACCACGTGGGCAGTTTCCTGCGCCCCAAATACCTGCTCGAAGCGCGCGAGCAAAAGGCCAAGGGCGAGATCACGCCGGAACAGCTTCGCCTGGTCGAAGACAAGGCGATCACCGAGATCGTCAAGTTCCAGGAAGACATCGGCCTGAAGAGCATCACCGACGGCGAGTTCCGCCGCACCTATTTCCACATCGACTTCCTCGACCAGCTCGGCGGCGTGAAGACCGACATTCCGGTCACCATCCGCAAGCCCGACGGCACCGAGGAACTCGCACCGCCCGCGATGCGCGTGATCGACAAGGTCCGCCACGTGAAGGACATCCAGCTCGCCGACTTCCAGTACCTCAAGAGCCAGGTGGCCGCGGGCAACACGCCCAAGGTCACGATCCCCTCGCCCACCATGCTGCATTTCCGCGGCGGCCGCGCCGGCATCAGCAAGGACGCCTACCCCGAGCTCGACCCGGCGTTCTACGACGACGTGGCCAAGGCCTATGGCGACGAGCTGCGCTCGCTGGCCGCCGCCGGCTGCACCTACGTGCAGATGGACGACACCAACCTGGCCTACCTGTGCGACGAGCACATGCGCGAAGCCGCCCGCAAGCGCGGCGACGACCCGAACGAACTGCCGCACCGCTACGCCGCATTCATCAACAAGGTGGTCGCGCAGAAGCCGCCGGGCATGCTGCTGGCCATGCACCTGTGCCGCGGCAACTTCAAGAGCACGCACGCCGCCGCCGGCAACTACGAGCCGGTGGCAGAAGCGCTGCTCAAGGAGATGGACCTCGACGCCTACTTCATGGAGTACGACGACGCGCGCTCGGGCGACTTCAAGCCCCTGCGCTACCTGCCCAAGGGCAAGACGGTGGTGCTCGGCCTGGTCACCACCAAGTTCGGCGAGATGGAAGACAAGGACGAGCTCAAGCGCCGCATCGACGAGGCCGCCAAGTACGCCTCGCTCGACCAGCTCGCGCTGTCGCCGCAGTGCGGCTTCTCCAGCACCGTGCACGGCAACAACATCGCGGTGGAAGCGCAGCGCAACAAGCTGCGCCTGGTGGTAGAGACCGCGCAGGAGGTCTGGGGCTCGACCTGACGCGCGGTTTCTGTTGAAGTCGGGGGAATGAAAAGACTCACCCCCAGTCTGCGCGCACTTCGTGTCGCTTCGCCAACCCCCTCGCCGGGGGCAACACCTGTGGCCCGGCAAAGCCGGTTCCACGGTGTTCCCCGAATGGCCCGGCTCGGCTTCATGCATCGCGGATCAAGTCATGCAACGGAGCAGCTGCAATGACCCGGATCTACTCCGGCCCCCTCAGCATGTTCGGCGCCAAGGTCGAGATCGCGGCGCGCGAAAAAGGCGTTGCCTTCGAACTGGTCATGGTGCCGTTCATCGAAGGCGACGCCTACGAGCCCAAGCACCCCGAGGTGCTGCGCGTGAACCCCGTCAAGCAGCAGGTGCCGGTGCTGGTGGACGAGATCGACGGCGGGGTCTCGCTCTTCGACTCGACCCAGATCTTCGAGTACCTCGAAGACCGCTATCCGGCTCCCGCGCTGTGGCCCGAGGGCATTGCCGACCGGGCCCGCGCGCGGCAACTCGAGCAGAAGTCCGACGAGGTCTTCTTCCCCCAAGTCATCAAGCTCTTCGGCCTGCAGGACGCGATGCAGAGCGCGCCTGCCGTCGCGGCCTGCGCCGCCTGCGCGCGCTACTACGACGAAATGGAAGGCCTGCTCGCCGCGCGCGACTACCTCGCGGGGCCCTACGGCTTCGCGGACATCGCCTTCTACATGGCCTGCGTGTTCGCCGACCGCAAGGGCGCAGGCATGACCGACGCCACGCCGCGCCTGCTCGCATGGCGCACCCGCGTTGGCGAAAGGCCGGCGGTACGCGCGGTGGTCGATCCGATGATGCGGTTCCTTGCCTCGCAAGGGCGCGGCGTGCCGGCCTTCCTGCAACGCTGATTCCGCGCTGACGCATCATTGCGCCATGCCGCACAACACCCGTTTCGACTGGCTGCCCACACCTTCGCAGCACTTTCTCGTCGTGACCTTCGCGCTGCTGGTCTATGTGCTGACCACCCGCGCGCGCCGCGAGCAGCGCGCCCCCACCACGGCCATCGCCTGGGTCATGGGGCTGGTGCTGATGCCTTATTTCATCCTGCCGATGTACCTGCTGTTCGGCCAGCGCAAGCTGCGCCCGGCCGGCTCGCCCCGGCCGCCGCGCTCGGTGCCGCCGGGCCACTGGGCGGCCGACCTGATCGAGAGCTTCGGCCTCGCGCCGCCGGGCCGCTCGCCCATCCGCATGCATGCCGACGGCGAGGCCGCGCGCGAGGCGCTGTGGGAGGTGATCGACGGCGCAAAGGAGCGCATCGACGTGTGCACCTTCATCATCGGCAACGACGCGCTCGGCCATGCGGTGATCGACCGGCTCGCGAAGCGGGCGCGCGAGGGCATCAAGGTACGGGTGCTGCTCGACGGCTTCGGAGCGCTGTCGCTGCCGCGCCATCACTTCGACCGGCTGCGCGCGGCGGGTGGCGAGGTGGCGGTGTTCCGCCCCTTCTTCAGCCTGCGCCGCATCGGCCCGCGCAACCTGCGCAACCACCGCAAGTTCACCATCGCCGACGACGGCTGGCTCTGGTCGGGCGGGCGCAATCTCGCGGGCGAGTACTTCACCGGCAACGCAAAGCACCCGCAGCCATGGCGCGACCTGTCGTTCGACCTGCGCGGCAGCGTGGCCGCGGCGGCGGCGCGCCAGTTCGACCACGACTGGAGTTCGGTGCGCCCGCGCAAGGCCCGCGCCATCACCGCCGACGACATGCCCGAAGGCCCCGGCACCGCAATGGCCCAGTTCCTGCCGAGCGGCCCCGACCAGACAGAGGACACCGCGCACGCGCTGCTGATCGACGCCTGCTTCCGTGCCGAGCACCGCGTGCTGGCGATCACGCCCTACTTCGTGCCCGGCGACGGACTGCGCGACGCGCTGCGGCTGGCCGCCCGGCGCGGCGTGCAGGTGACCATCGCGATGCCCGCGCAGTCGAACCATCGCCTGGCGGACTTCGTGCGCGCCCGCGCCATGCGCGACCTCGCTCGCGCGGGCGTGGACTTCAGGATGCTGCCGTTCATGGTGCATGCCAAGGCGGTGGTGCTGGACGAGGAGCTGGCGATGTGCGGCTCGATCAACCTCGACCTGCGAAGCCTGCTGCTGAACCACGAGGCGGCGGTGGTGTTCTACGGCGAGGAGGAAATCGACTGGCTGGCCGAGTGGATCGAGACCACCGCATCGGCCGGCGAGCCCTACCGCGCGAGGCGTCCCGGCCTGATGCGCGATCTGGCCGAAGGGCTGCTGCTCACGGTAGCCTTTCAGCTGTAATCTTGGGTGCATAAATGCAACAAAAGTGCAACCAGACGAACGCGGACACTAAAATATCCACCGGTTTCGGTAGTTGACAGGCGTGCCCGGCCCCTGATTTTCCAGTCGTGAGGCGGGCTCGAACGGATTCCCGCAACCCCTCGCCTTGCGGGGAAGCCCGCCCGGGACGCCGCCACACGGTGGCCCGAAGCGCCGTCCGTTCGAGTCCAGTGCCCCGGCCATCCGGGGAAATCCGATGCGAGCATTCTTCTCGCCGCGCGCACTTGCGAATCTCGCGAAACTGGTCCTGGCGCTTCCAGTTCTCATCGCACTGTCCGGAATACCGTCCGCTTTCGCCGCCATGGACGAAGTGGGCCGCGCAACCCCCAGCAGCCACCGCCTGAAGTTCTTCGTCGACCCCGAGCTGGCCGCCGACATCGGCCCCGCCGAGGCGGGCCGCCGGCTCGCCCAGTACGTGGCCGACGTCAACACCGTCTTCACCCGCGAGACCGTGCGCAGCTTCGTCTTCGACCCCGCCACCGACCTGCAGCTGGTGGCGCCCGCCGCCGCGCCGGCCTGCAGCTACAACGGCCTGGTGAACGGCGAGGTGGTGGTCTGCGTATCGAAATCCACCCGCGGCTACAGCCACGGCGGCCTGTCGACCAGCTGGACCTTTCCGCAGAAAGGCGTGGCCTGGAACCTGAACTGGATCGCCATCCACGACCCGCTGCGCCTGTCGCGCGCCATCACGCCGGCGGCGCCGGAGTCCACCGAGAAGGACTACCTGGGCCGCCAGCTCAAGACCCTGCTGCATGAGCTGGAGCATGTGTTCGGCGCCGGCGCGGGCGAGTACTACAACGGCATCGCCGTGGCAGACACCACCGGCGTCGCGCCCATCACCGACCTCGCCCTGTCGAGCGACACCGACCGCTACTGGTGGACCCGCCAGGACTGGCGGCTCGACCCGCTGCTGGGCACCGTGTTCGAGCAGCGCCGCGACCCCGCCGCCAACCGCGTCGCGACGCTGGACATGATCCGCTTCACCGCCGGCACCAAGGCCAACATCGACACCGACTGGAGCGACTGGCCGAAGCTCGGCAGCTCGAAGTTCATGGCCGCCACCACAGCCACGCAGGTGCGCGTGACCGACCGCGACAGCGGCGCCGCGCTGCCCGGCGCGCAGGTGTCGGTGTGGCGGGACCCGGGCGGCGGCAAGCCGCTGGTCATGCTGGTGACCGGCGTGGCCGATGCGTCGGGCCGCTTCACCTTCGACTGGAACTGCGGCTTCAGCTGCTTCGCCGTCGGCAAGACGACGCTGCTGGCCAAGGCACGCGCCGCCAACCGCGCGCCCGGCGCGAGCTGGTTCACCATCTTCGACGCCTTCGAGCAGAAGGCCGTGCAGGGGCAGTCGCTGTTCACCATCGACCTGGCGCTAGGCAGCGCCGACGCCACGCCGCCCATCGTGTCGCTCGCCGCCCCCTCCATGGCCACGGTGGGGCAGCTCACCGTCATCGCGCCGGCCGTGGTGGACAACGCGGGCGTGTGGGGCGTCAAGGTGCTGGGCCGCGACAGCATTCCGATCTGCACCTTCACCGCCCCACCCTACACCTGCAGCTGGACACCGACCTCGCCCGGCGCGCAGACGATCCGCGTGGTCGCGGTCGACGCGGCGGGCAACTCCGCTGTCGCTTCGGCCAACGTGATCGTCAACCCGCCTTCGGACAGCGTGCCGCCGGCCGTCTCGCTGTCGGTTCCGCCAAGCCTAACGGCCGGCATGGCGACGCGGCTTGCCGCCACCGCCTCCGACAACGTGGCCGTGGCCGAGCTGAAGTTCATCGTCGACGGCAGGACCGCGTGCACGCTGCGCGCCGCGCCCTACGTGTGCGCCTGGACGCCGAAGCGGCCGGGCGCCGCGAACGTCGAGGTGCGCGCCGCCGACGCGGCAGGCAACGTTGCCTCCGCCTCCGCGAACGTGCGCGTCGAAGGACTGCGGGCCGAAGACCTGTAGCGCCGGGCCGCCGCTTCAGGGCCTGTTCGTGAAGCTCACGTTGCCCAGCCCCGTGCCGATGGTCAGCACGCCCCACTGCTTCACGTCGCGCATGAAAGGAAGCTCGCTCAGGCCCTGTACCACCGCGTCGTTGTGCATCAGCACCAGCATCGGGTCGGCGCCCAGGGTCAGCATGCGGCGCCACACCGCCGTCGGCAGGTGGAAGGCGTGGCTTTCCCAGTCGCCGGGCAGGTTCTGCGCGCCGCGCGCGATGGACCCGTCGGGGCGGATCAGCCCCGGGCAGCCGATGCCGATGAACGGCGCGAGCCGGATCTTCTTGCGCTCGCTGTAGCGCACCATGTCCATCAGCATGTCGGCGATGTGCTCGACCATGTTGCTGCGGTTGGGCCCTTCGTCGGCGTGGCGCCATTTCTCGCGCCGGATCACCTCCGCGCGCGAGAAGTCGGGCGCCTTGCGGTAGCGCGTCTTCACGATGCCGCAGCGCACGTTGGTGCCGCCGATGTCGACCGCCAGGATGGCGTCGTACTTGCGCAGCAGCGCGGGCGGCGTCAGGTGCACCCAGCCGATCAGGCCGCCGTCGTCCACGTTGTGCGAGAGGCGGCCCAGTTGCACGTGCAGGCCCATCTCTTCGAGGATGGCGCCCGTCTGCAGCACCGCGCGCTCGCCCACGTCGCTCTCGGGAAAGCCGCCGCCGATCACGATGCGCTCCACCTTCTGCCATGAGGGCTGGCGCAGGAAGCGCTGGATGACGGACGCCAGTTCCTCGGTGAACTCCTCGATCACGCCGTGCATCACGTCGGCGGCCTCCGAAGCTTTCTTCGCGCCCAGCACGCGGTCGAGCGCCTTCTTGCTCAGGTCGCGCGAGTGCAGCACTCCGAGCGGATCCTTGCCGTTCTTGCGGCGCCGCTTGCGCCAGCGCTCGAGCAGTTCCCTGAAGGCCGTCTGGCTCGCCTGGTCGCCCACGAAGCCGTCCTTGTCGCGCAACTGGAGGCTGTAGCCTTCGACATGCACACCGGGGAGTTCGCGCAGGCCGTGCACATCGGCAGCGGGCAAGGGGTCGGCCGTTTCGGCCTTTTGCGTTTCGGGAGTTTCGGGCTTCGCGGGTTTGGACTTCATGACTCGGATGGTGCGCGCGCGGCAGCCCGCGGCCCATCGGTTGCGCGCACGACGGCGTGTAGGAGATTGGCGGGTACGCCAATCCGGTCGATGTCTATAAACTGGCCGCGATGCATCTGCCCCGTTGCCTCCGCCGCCTTGCCCTGCTCCTGACGCTCGCCTGGCTGGGCCTGGCGCATGTCGCGAATGTCGCGCATGCGGCGGACGACACGCTGCGCGTCGGCTCCAAGCGCTTCACCGAGTCGTACATCCTTGCCGAGTTGCTGGCGCAGACCGCCGCGCCGCACACCGCGTCGCCGCCCGTCGTGCGGCAGGGCCTGGGCAACACGGCCATCGTGTACGAGGCGCTGCGCTCGGGCGCGATCGACATGTATGCCGAATACACCGGCACCATCGCGCTGGAAATACTCAAGGGGTCGCCGGCGGACACGCGCGAGGCCATGAACGCGGCGCTCGCGCCGATGGGCCTGGGCGTGGCGATTCCGCTGGGCTTCAACGACGGCTATGCGCTCGCGGTGCGCGCGGCGGATGCCGACCGGCTGGGCCTGCGCACGCTGAGCGACCTGGCGAAGCACCCTGAACTCAAGCTGGGCCTATCCAATGAATTCATAGGCCGCGCCGACGGCTGGAAGGGCCTCGCCGAGCGCTACGGCTTCAAGCAGACACCCTCGGGGCTCGACCACGGGCTGGCATATGACGCCATAGGGGCCAGGCAGATCGACGCGATCGACATCTACACCACCGACGCGAAGATCGACCACCTGGGCCTGCGCGTGCTGGAGGACGACAGGAAGTACTTTCCGCGCTACGACGCGGTGGTGCTCTACAAGCTCGATTTGCCCAAACGCCTGCCCGAGGCCTGGGCTGCTTTGAAAACGCTCGAAGGCCGCGTGGACGAGCACGCGATGATCGCGATGAATGCCCGCGCCGAACTGCAGAGCGTGCCTTTCGACGTGATTGCGCGCGACTTTCTCGCGAGCACCGGCAAGGAAGCGAAGGCGGGCCAGCAGCAGCCGAAGGAAGAGCGCCGCGGCTTCACCGCCAAGCTGTTCGGGCCGGACTTGTGGAAGCTGGCACGGCAGCATCTGTTCCTGGTGGCGCTGTCGGTGGGCATCGCGATTCTCATCGGCGTGCCGATCGCGATCCTGGTGTTCCCTCATGTGCGGCTGCGCGCGCTGGTGCTGGGCTTCGCGAGCCTGTTGCAGACGGTGCCTTCGCTGGCGTTGCTGGCGGTGCTGATCTCGATGCTCGGCGCCATCGGCGCGTTGCCGGCGCTGATCGCGCTGACGCTCTATTCGCTGTTGCCGATCATGCGCAACACGGTCACGGGCCTGGCCGAGGTGCCCGACGGCCTGCGGCTGGCGGGCACGGCGCTGGGCATGACGCCGCCGCAGAGCCTGCGGCTGGTGCTGTTGCCGCTGGCGTTGCCGACGCTGCTCGCGGGGGTGCGCACGGCGACGGCGATCGCGATCGGCACGGCGACGATTGCGGCGTTCATCGGTGCCGGCGGGTTCGGTGAGCGCATCGTGACGGGGTTGGCGCTCAACGACCGTGAGCTGCTGATGGCGGGCGCGTTGCCGGCTGCTGCGTTGGCTTTGGTCAGCGAAGGGCTGTTCGAGTTGATCGAGCTTTGGATGCGGCGCGGGCGCGGGGCGCTTGCGGCCTAGCTTTGCTTGTGTCGTTCAGGGCGCGATCAGGCCGACGGGGTACCTTGCTCCGCGAATGTCCCCCGGCCTTCGGCCTCCTCCTTTATTTCGCTGCGCAAGGCACCCCATCGGCCTGATCGTTGAGCGCCGCTGTGGAAGCTGCATTTGTTGGCGGTTGGCGAGACTTCGTGCAGCGCGGTGCGGCTGTTTCGCCCGGTTCTTCTCTAGAGTGAATGCCCCTGTCACTCCACACCCCGCTAGGGGGGGCAACTCCACAACCCACTTGTATGTTCGAAGGCTGCTTGCCTCGCGGCAGGTCGTCGGTGCGACAGCAGCGATGCAAATGCGAGGTATCAAAAGGCGACGGCTGAGGTGTTACGAGCACCCCAGCCGTCTAACCAAGTTCGTGCATCACCGTGAAGGAACCGCACAAAAATGGCTACCAAGACTATAGCCCGGCCTCGCACGCCGGCATCTCCCGAAGACACCGCCCAAGACCCCGCGGATCTTTTCGAAAACACCCTCTCCCAACTCGAAGCCCTGCTGTGGGTGTGCCACGGCGAAGAGATCGACTGGTGCAGCGACGACGGGCGCAGGCAGCTGGACAACCTGCTCTGGCTAGCGGTCGACCTGGCTCGCAAAGCGGCCCAACTGTTTCAGCTGAACGAAAAGGCGCGCAGCGCAGAACCCGGAACTGGCTCGGCTTGAAAGCCCAAGCTGCGTCCCTGTGCGCAGGGCGTCGGGTGCTCCCCGCAGCGAAATAAAGGAGGAGGCCGCAGGCCGGGGGACATTCGCGGAGGGGAGTACCCGATGGCCTGTGCACGCGCCCTGAACGAACGAACGAATCAGGCCAGCGTATAGGCAGTCTTCACAGTCGTGAAGAATTCCTGCGCATAACGCCCCTGCTCGCGCGGACCGTAGCTCGAGCCCTTGCGGCCGCCAAAGGGCACGTGATAGTCCACCCCAGCCGTCGGCAGGTTGACCATCACCATGCCGGCCTGGCTGTGGCGCTTGAAGTGCGTGGCGTACTTCAGCGACGTGGTGGCGATGCCGGCCGACAGGCCGAACTCGGTGTCGTTGGCGGTGGCCAGTGCTTCCTCGTAGTTCTTCACGCGAATCACGCTTGCCACCGGGCCGAAGATCTCTTCCTTGTTGATGCGCATGCCTGCCGCCGATTCGCTGAAGAGCGCCGGCGACATGTAGTAGCCGTCGGTCTCCAGCTTCAGCAGCTCGCCGCCGGCCGCCAGCGTGGCGCCCTCGCCCTTGCCGATGGAGACGTATTCCATGTCCTGGTCGAGCTGCGACTTCGACGAGACCGGGCCCACGTCGGTGCCTTGCGCGAGCGCGTCGCCCACCTTGATCTTCGCCATCCGTTCCTTCATGGCGGCGATGAACTTCGGATAGATGCCCTCCGTGACGATGAGGCGGCTCGACGCGGTGCAGCGCTGGCCGGTCGAGTAGAACGCGCTCTGCACGCTCAGCTCCACGGCCTGTGCGAGGTCGGCGTCGTCCAGGATCACCTGCGGGTTCTTGCCGCCCATTTCGAGCTGCACCTTCTTGTGGTTGGTGACGCACTGGATCGCGATGTTGCGGCCCACGCCCACCGAGCCGGTGAAGCTGATCGCGTGGATGCCCGGATGATTGACCAGCGCATTGCCGATCACGCTGCCGCGCCCCATCACCAGGTTGAACACGCCGGCCGGAATGCCCGAGCGGCTGATGATCTCGCTCAGCGCCCAGGCGCTGCCCGGCACCAGGTCGGCGGGCT
Source organism: Variovorax sp. AB1(2024) (assembly GCF_037482385.2). Taxonomy (NCBI): domain Bacteria; kingdom Pseudomonadati; phylum Pseudomonadota; class Betaproteobacteria; order Burkholderiales; family Comamonadaceae; genus Variovorax; species Variovorax sp. AB1(2024). The sequence goes on from NZ_JBBHKP020000001.1 coordinate 4,899,264, forward strand.
TGAGCACCACGCAATTGCCGAATGCCAGCGCGGGCGCGATCTTCCAGGCCGGAATGGCAATGGGAAAGTTCCACGGCGTGATGAGGCCGACCACGCCGACCGGCTCGCGCGTGATCTCCACGCCGATGTTGGGCCGCACCGACGGCAGCACCTCGCCCGACAGGCGCAGGCATTCGCCCGCGAAGAACTTGAAGATCTGGCCTGCGCGCGTGGCCTCGCCGATGCCTTCGGCCTTGGTCTTGCCTTCTTCGCGCGCCAGCAGCGTGCCCAGCTCTTCCTTGCGCGCGAGGATCTCGTTGCCGATCTTGTCGAGCGCGTCGGAGCGGGCCTGGATGCTGCCCGTGGCCCATGCCGGAAAGGCTGCGGTAGCCGCCGCGACGGCAGCGTCCACGTGGGCGGCATCGCCCTGCGTGTACTGGCCGAGCACGTCGGACAGGTTGCTCGGGTTGACGTTGGGGCTGTAGCTCGCGCCGGCACGCCATTCGCCTGCGATGAGGTTGTCGAAGTTCTGCATGAGGGTTGTTCCTTCAGCGGACCATGCACGGTCGCTTGTTGTCGAAAGTCCAGTCGGGGATCAAGTATTGCATCGCCTGCGCATCGTTGCGAGCGCCAAGGCCGTGCTTCAGGTACAGCTGGTGCGCCTTCTCGACCTCGTCCATGTCCAGCTCCACGCCCAGGCCCCCGCGCGTGGGCACCTTCACGAAGCCGCCTTCGATGCGCAGCGGCGCCTTGGTCAGGCGCTGGCCGTCCTGCCAGATCCAGTGCGTGTCAATGGCCGTCACCTTGCCCGGCGCGGCAGCGGCCACGTGCGTGAACATCGCGAGCGACACGTCGAAGTGGTTGTTCGAATGCGAGCCCCAGGTCAGGCCCCAGGCCTGGCACAGCTGCGCCACGCGCACCGAGCCCTGCAGGGTCCAGAAGTGCGGATCGGCCAGCGGAATGTCGACCGACTGCAGCGAGAGGCTGTGCACCATCTCGCGCCAGTCGGTGGCCACCATGTTGGTCGCGGTCGGCAGGCCGGTGGCGCGGCGGAACTCGGCCATCACCTCGCGGCCGGAGAACACGCCTTCGGCACCGCAGGGGTCTTCGGCATAGGCCATCACGCCGTGCAGGTCGCGGCACAGGCGAATGGCGTCCTGCAGCAGCCAGCCGCCGTTCGGGTCGAGCGTGACACGCGCTTGCGGAAAGCGCTCGTGCAGCGCGCGGATGGCCTCGACTTCTTCTTCGCCGCGCAGCACGCCGCCCTTGAGCTTGAAGTCGGTGAAGCCGTAGCGCGCATGCGTGGCCTCGGCCAGGCGCACGATGGCTTCGGGCGTCATGGCTTCTTCATGGCGCAGGCGGAACCAGTCGTTGTCGGCGCCGGGGTCGCTCTCGTAGGGCAGGTCGGTCTTCTTGCGGTCGCCCACGTAGAAGAGGTAGCCGAGCATCTGCACCGCATCGCGCTGCTGGCCTTCGCCGAGCAGGGCCGCCACGGGCACTTCGAGGAACTGGCCGAGCAGGTCGAGCAGCGCGGCTTCAACGGCCGTTACCGCGTGGATGGTCACGCGCAGGTCGAAGGTCTGCAGCCCGCGGCCGCCGCTGTCGCGGCCGGCAAAAGCGCTGCGCATGCTGTTGAGCACCGCGTTGTGGTTGCCGATGCGCTGGCCCACGATGAGGCCGCGCGCGTCTTCCAGCGTCTGGCGGATCTTCTCGCCGCCGGGCACCTCGCCCACGCCGGTGCGCCCGGCGCTGTCGGTCAGGATCAGCAGGTTGCGCGTGAAGAACGGGCCGTGCGCGCCGCTGAGGTTCATCAGCATGCTGTCGTGGCCCGCAACGGGAACCACGCGCATCGCGGTGACGGTGGGCGTGCTCATGGCCCGGCTCACTGCGGGCCGAGCGCGTCGATGAGCGCCTTGAGCTGCTCCATCTCGGCCGGCTTCAGGTCGGTGAGCGGCGCGCGCACGGGGCCGGCGTCGTGGCCGACGATCTTTGCGCCGGCCTTCACGATGCTCACCGCGTAGCCCGGCACGCGGTTGCGCAGCTCGAGGTAGGGCATGAAGAAGTTCTTCAGCAGGCGGTGCTGCGTGGGCAGGTCGTCGGCGGCCACGGCCTTGTAGAAGTCCATGGCGGTCTTCGGAATGAAGTTGAAGACGGCCGAGGAATACACCGGCGTGCCCATCGCCTTGTAGGCGGCGGCATAGACCTCGGCCGTGGGCAGGCCGCCCAGGTAGGCGAAGCGGTCGCCCATCTTCTGGTAGATGGCGACCATGGCCTCGATGTCGCCGATGCCGTCCTTGAAGCCCACGAGGTTGGGGTTGCGCTCGGCCAGGCCGGCCAGGGTGTCGGGCTTGAGGCGGCTGGTGGCGCGGTTGTAGACGATCACGCCGAAGTTCACGCTCTTGCACACGGCCTCGACGTGCGCGGCCAGGCCTTCCTGGCCGGCTTCGGTGAGGTAGTGCGGCAGCAGCAGGATGCCGTGCGCCCCGGCCTTCTCGGCTGCCTGCGCGCACTGGATGGCAAAGCGCGTGGGACCGCCGGCACCGGCAATGATCGGCACCACGCCGCGGCAGGTGTCCACCGCCGTCTTGATGATGCCGGGGTACTCGTCGCCGGTGAGCGAGAAGAATTCGCCCGTGCCGCCGGCCGCGAACAGCGCGCTGGCGCCGTAGGGGGCGAGCCACTCGAGGCGCTTCTCGTAGCTGCTCTTGTTGAAGTCCCCGTTCGCGTCGAAGTCGGTCAACGGGAACGAAAGCAGGCCGGAGCCCATGATGGTCTTGAGTTCTTGCGGGTTCATGGGAAAGAGTCCAGTGAAGTTTTGAATGAGAAAGAAAAGGGGTGCGAAGCGGCCGGTCAGTCGAGCCTGACGTTCGCTTCCTTGACGACCTGCGCCCAGCGCGCGCGCTCCTTGGCGAAGAACTGGTCCTGCTCCGGCGCGGCCATGGTCACGACTTCGGCGCCCTGCCCGGCGAGCCGGGCGCGGATGTCGGGCGTGCGAATGATGCGCACCAGCTCGCGGTTGAGCCGCGCGATCACGGCGTCGGGCACGCCGCGTCCCGCGACCACGCCCTGCCAGGTGCCCGACTCGTAGCCGGGGGCGCCCTGCTCGGCGATGGTCGGCACGTTGCCGATCAGCGGCATGCGCGTGGCCTTGGACACCGCGATGAGCTTGAGCTTGCCGGCCTGCACCTGCGGATAGGTGGCGAGCATGCCGTTCATCAGCACCTGCGTCTGGCCCGCGACGGTGTCGAGCACCGCCTGCACGCCGCCCTTGTAGGGCACGTACTCCCACTTGGCGCCCACCTTGCGCTGCAGTTCGATGCCCGCTAGATGCGCGGTGCTGCCGCTGGCGGTGACGGCGAAGTTGAGATCGCTTTTCTTCGAGAGCTCGACCAGCTCCTTCAAGGTGTTCGCCTGCACCGACGGGTGCACCACCAGCAGGTGCGGCGAGTAGGCCAGCATGGCCACGCCGCGCAGGTCTTTCGACGGGTCGAACGGAAGCTTGGGGTACAGCGAGGGGCTGATGGCCAGCGCACCCAGGTCGCACAGCATCAGCGTGTAGCCGTCGGCCGGCGCCTTGGCCAGCAGGTCGGCGCCGAGGTTGCCGTTGGCACCGGCGCGGTTGTCGACGATGACCGACTGGCCGAGCGCCTCGGACAGCGGCTGGCTGATCGCCCGCGCAATGATGTCGGACGAACCGCCCGGCGGGTACGGAACGATGAGCTTGAGCGGCTTGGACGGCCAGTTGCCGCCACTGCCCTGCGCAAGAACCCGCGCGGGCAGGCTCGCGGCCAGTGTCGTGGCAAGTGCGGCCCCTAGCGCGCCGCGTCGGTTGATGGTCATGCTGTCTCCTTTTGTTCGCTGGCTGTCGTGACTGAGCCTGATATCCCAATCAAGTTATCAGTCATCGTACAACCACCAAAACAAGTTGTCCAGCCGGGACAACAAGAAAAACTCAGCTCGAGGTGGCGTTGTCAGCCGAAGCAGCACCGTCAGCGGTGACGGCATCGGCTTTCGCCTTCTGCTGCTGCGCGGCCTCTTGCGCCATGCGCAGGCGCTCGCGGCTGTTTGTCAGGTGGATGCGCATGGCCGCGCGGGCCGATTCGGGGTCGCGGCGCGCAATGGCCGCGTAAATTTCTTCGTGCTCGCGGTTCACGCGGCTCAGGTAAGGCGCCCCGCCCTCGTGCGTGCGGATCGCGCTGATGCGGGTGCGCGGAATGAGGGTGGTCCCCAGGTGCCTCATGATGTCCGCAAAGTAGGGATTGCCGGTCGATTCGGCGATCTGCAGGTGGAAGCGGAAGTCCGGCCCCACGGTGTCGCCCGCCACGACCACGTTGTGCTCGAAGTCGTCGAGCGCCTGCCGCATGGCCACCAGCTGCTCGTCGGTGCGGCGGCTGGCGGCAAGGCCGGCCGACTCGGTCTCCAGGCTGATGCGCAGCTCGAGCACGGCCAGCACGTCGACCGAAGCAGCGATCTCGCCGGGGTCGAGGCGGAACACGCCGCCCGTGCGCGGCTGCAGCACGAAGGTGCCCACGCCGTGCAACGTCTCGACCAGGCCGCCGGCCTGCAGCTTCGACAGCGCCTCGCGCACCACGGTGCGGCTCACGCCGTAGGCCTGCATGATGGCCGACTCGGTCGGCAGCTTGTCGCCGGGCCGCAGCGACTGGTTGCGGATCTTCTCGCCCAGGTCTTCCACCAGCCCATGCGCGAGGCCGCGTGCGCGCTGGCGCGGACGCCCCACGAACGCCGCTTCCGCCGGCGCTTCCGATATCGAGGGATTACCCGCAGTCGACTGAACCATGGTCACGATGATAATCCCCAAACTAGTTGTACGACAACAGATAACCCAACACTCAATAACCCCTGGCAGCCGCCGGCCGATCCGCCAGCGGCTTCCCGGTTTCCACGGCACCGACATGCAGCGCCCTTTCGACCTCGCCCTGCCGGCATCGTACCGGCCGCTGCCGTCGGCAAGACACCGCGACGGCGGGCTGCCGGAAACCGCAACCACTGCGTGCACGGACGGGCAAAGATGAAAGACAACAAGATGAACCGCCTCCTGCTGACCGGCGCCGCCGGCGGCCTCGGCAAGGTGCTGCGCGAGCGCCTCAAGCCATTCGCCGAGGTGCTGCGGCTCTCGGACATCGCCTCGCTGGCGCCGGCCGCCGATGCGCACGAGGAAGTCGTGCCCTGCGACCTGTCGGACAAGGCGGCGGTCGATGCGCTGGTGGACGGCTGCGACGCCATCGTCCACCTGGGCGGCGTGTCTGTCGAGCGGCCGTTCGAGGAAATCCTCGAAGCCAACATCAAGGGCGTGTTCCACATCTATGAGGCCGCGCGCCGCCACGGCGTGAAACGCGTGGTGTTCGCCAGCTCGAACCACGTGATCGGCTTCTACAAGCAGAGCGAGCACATCGACGCGCATGCGCCGCGCCGGCCCGACGGCTACTACGGCCTGTCGAAGTCCTTCGGCGAGGACGTGGCGCAGTTCTACTTCGACCGCTGGGGCATCGAGACCGTCAGCATCCGCATCGGCTCCTCGTTCCCCGAGCCGGCCAACCGCCGGATGATGAGCACCTGGCTCAGCTACCACGACCTGACCGCGCTGATCGAGAAGTCGCTGTTCACGCCGGACGTGAAGCACACGGTGGTCTACGGCATGTCGAACAACCGCGACGTGTGGTGGGACAACAGCGCCGCCGCGCACCTGGGCTTCCTGCCGCGCGACAGCTCGGAAGTGTTCCGCGACAAGGTCGAGGCACAGCCGCCCGTCGCGCCGACCGACCCGAACGCCATCTACCAGGGCGGCGCCTTCACGGCACAAGGCCCGTTCGGCGATGAGCGCTGAACTCGTTCTCGACGCGCGCAACGGCACCGGCGAAAGCCCGGTGTGGCATGCGCGCGAACAGGCGCTCTACTGGGTCGACATTCCGGCGCGCACGCTGAACCGCTGGCATGCGGGCGAAGGCCACGCGAAGTGGACCGCCGGCGAAATGATCGCCTGCATCGCGCCGCGCGCAGACGTGCCGGGCGAATGGATCGCCGGCATGGAAAGCGGCCTGTTCTCGCTCAAGCCCCAGGCCGACGGCACGCTGGCCGCCTCGTCTTTGGCGCCCGTCGAGCACGCCGCCCCGGCCATGCGCTTCAACGACGGCCGCTGCGACCGCCAGGGCCGCTTCTGGGCCGGCACGATGCTGCTCGACATGGCGGCGGGCGCACGCGTGGGCCGGCTCTACAGCTACGGCAGGGGCGACAGCAGCGCCGCCCTGCGCCTCGACGACCTCGTCGTGCCCAACGGCCTGGCCTTCAGCCCCGACGGCCGCACGATGTATCTCTCGGACTCGCACCCCACGGTGCAGGCCGTCTGGGCCTTCGACTACGACACGGAAACCGGCACCCCCGGCAACCGCCGCCTGTTCATCGACATGAAGCCCCTGCCCGGGCGCCCCGACGGCGCGGCCATGGACACCGACGGCTGCTACTGGATCTGCGGCAACGACGCCGGCCTGGTGCACCGCTTCAGGCCCGACGGCCGGCTCGACCGCTCGCTCGAAGTGCCGGTGAAGAAACCCGCGATGTGCGCCTTCGGCGGCGCCGGGCTCGACACCCTCTTCGTCACCTCCATCCGGCCCGGCGGCATCGACCTGTCGGACCAACCACTGGCCGGCGGCGTGTTTGCGCTGCGGCCCGGCGCACAGGGCATGCCCGAGCCGGCCTTCGGCGCCTGAACCCTTTTCAACAACCACCAAAGCAGAGGACGAGACAAATGAAATTCGCAAAGAAGACACTGATCGCACTTTCCGCGTGCGCAGCAGCCGCGCTGACCGCCATGGCTGCACACGCCACCGAGTTCCGTTCGGCCGACATCCACCCCGACGACTACCCCACCGTGACCGCGGTGAAGTTCATGAGCGAGCGCCTGAAGGCGCTGTCCGGCGGCAAGCACAGCATCAAGGTGTTCAACAACAGCTCGCTCGGCAGCGAGAAAGACACGATCGAGCAGACCAAGATCGGCGCGCTGCAGATGGTGCGCGTGAACATCGCGCCCATGAACAACATCTGCGCCGAGACGCAGGTGCCCACCATGCCCTTCCTGTTCCGCTCGGTCGACCACCTGCACAAGGTGCTCGACGGTCCGATCGGCGAAGAGATCCTGAAGTCGTGCGAGAAGCAGGGTTTCGTGGGGCTGGCCTATTACGACAGCGGCGCGCGCTCGATGTTCACGGCCAAGAAGCCGGTGCGCAGCTTCGCCGACATGAAGGGCCTGAAGGTGCGCGTGCAGCAGTCCGACCTGTGGGTGTCGATGCTCGAGGCCATGGGCGCCAACGCCACGCCGATGCCCATGGGCGAGGTCTACACCGGCCTGAAGACCGGGCTGATCGACGCCGCCGAGAACAACTACCCCACGTACGAAAGCGCGCGCGCCTTCGAAGTGGCCAAGTACTACAGCAAGACCGAGCACTCGATGGCGCCCGAGATGCTGCTGTTCTCCAAGCGCGTGTGGGACAAGCTCTCCGCCGAAGAGCAGGGCTGGATCCGCCAGGCCGCCAAGGAATCGGTGCCCTACATGCGCAAGCAGTGGGAAGAGCGTGAAGTGAAGTCGCTCGCCACGGTGAAGGCCGGCGGCGCCGAGATCATCGAAGTCGACAAGGCCCCGTTCCAGGCCGCGATGAAGCCGGTGTACGACAAGTTCATCACCGACGCGAAGCTGAAAGACCTGGTCAAGCGCGTGCAGGACACGAAGTAAGCCCGCCCTCGTCGGCTCGACCCGCTTCCCTCCTTCCCCCTCGGGGGAAGGGCAAAGAAAATCTATGTACACCAAACTTTGCCGCACCCTCGCACGTGCCTGCATGTGGTTGGGCATCTTCGGTCTCGTCGCGGTGATCTGCGCCGTGAGCTGGCAGGTGTTCGGCCGCTACGTGCTGAACAACACCCCCACCTGGGCCGAAAGCCTCGCGCTGCTGCTGGTGCTCTACGTCACCATGCTCGGCGTGGCTGTGGGCGTTCGCGACGCGGGCCACATCGGGCTCGAATCCTTTCTCGTGCTCGCACCCGACTGGTTGCGGCTGAAGATGGAATACCTCATCCACGCACTGATCCTGCTGTTCGGCGTTGCCATGGCATGGAACTGCGCCTCGCTCGCCGAATCGGTGTGGGACTACAGGTTGCCCACGCTCTGGATCTCGGAGGGGTGGAAATACGTGCCCGCCGCCATCTCGGGCGTCCTCATCGTGATGTTCTCCATCGAACACATCATCGCGCTCGCCCAAGGCCGCGAAGTCGAACCTGCCTGGGCCTGAGCCACTATGACCATTCCCCTGCTCATTCTCTGCCTCTCGTTCACGCTCTTCCTGCTGCTGGGCGTGCCGGTCGCTTTTTCCATCGGCCTGTCGGCACTGGCCACGCTGCTCTATGAAGGCCTGCCGCTGGCCGTGGGCTTCCAGCAGATGACGTCCGGCATGGGCATCTTCTCGTTCCTCGCCATCCCGTTCTTCATCTTCGCGGGCGAGCTGATGCTCTACGGCGGCATCGCTGACCGCATCGTCAACCTGGCGCGTGACCTCGTGGGCCACGTCCGCGGCGGGCTCGGCATGTCGAACGTGGTGGCCTGCACGCTGTTCGGCGGCGTCTCGGGATCGCCCGTGGCGGACGTCTCGGCCATGGGCGCCGTGATGATCCCGATGATGAAGAAGGAGGGCTACCACGCCGACTACGCCGTCAACGTGACCACCCATGCGGCGCTGGTCGGCGCGCTGATGCCCACCAGCCACAACCTGATCATCTATTCGCTCGCAGCCGGCGGCAAGGTGTCGATCGCGGCGCTGATCCTGGCGGCCCTGCTGCCGGCCGCCGTGCTCACCATCAGCAACCTCGCAGCCGCCTACCTGGTGGCGGTGAAGCGCGGCTATCCGGCCGGCAGCTTCCCGGGCTGGTCCATCGTGGCGCGCTCGTTCGCGGCGGCGCTGCCGGGCCTGTTCATCGTGGTGCTGATCCTGGGGGGCATTCTTTCGGGCGTGTTCACGGCCACCGAATCGGCCGCGGTCGCCGTGCTGTATGCGCTGGGCCTCACGATCTTCGTGTACCGCACGCTGAAGTGGGAACACTTCATCAAGGCGGCCTCGAAGGCGGTGCGCACCACCGGCGTGATCCTGCTGCTGATCGGCATCTCCAGCACCTTCGGCTACCTCATCAGCCTGTACGGCGTGGCCGAGCTCACGGGCCAGATGCTGTCGCAGGTGACCAGCACGCCCTGGGTGATCTTCCTGCTGATCAACATCATCCTGTTCGTGCTCGGCACCTTCCTGGACATGGCAGCCACCATCCTGCTGTGCACGCCGATCTTCCTGCCCATCGCCCAGCACTACGGCATGACCTCGGTGCAGTTCGGCATCGTGATGCTGATCAACTGCGCGCTGGGCCTGAACACGCCGCCCGTGGGCACGACGCAATTCGTCGGCTGCGCGATCGGCGGTGTGTCGGTGGGAACGGTGATGCGCACCATCTGGCCGTTCTATGGGGCATTGATCTTTGCGCTCGGTGTGGTCACATTCGTGCCAGCCTTCTCGACCTGGCTGCCCAGCATGTTCATGGTGGTGAAGTAAGCAAAGGAAACCGCGATGCCCGAAAGCTCACGTCCACCGCTCTACATCCGCATCCACGCCAACGACAACGTGGCCATCGTCGCCAACGACGGCGGCCTGAAGGCCGGCGCCGAGTTCGCCGACGGCCTGCGGCTGGTGGACAACGTACCCCAGGGCCACAAGGTCGCGCTGGTCGACCTGGCCGAAGGCGACGCCATCCGCCGCTACGACGTGGTGATCGGCTATGCGCAGAAGGCGCTGCCGCGCGGCAGCTGGGTGCACGAGCGCGTGATGCGCATGCCGCTGGCACCCGAGCTCGACGGCCTGCCCATCGCGACCGTCAAGCCCCCCGCCCTGCCGCCGCTGGAGGGCTACACCTTCGAGGGCTACCGCAACGCCGACGGCTCGGTGGGCTCGCGCAACATCCTCGCCATCACCGAGACGGTGCAATGCGTGGCCGGCGTGATCGACTTCGCGGTGCAGCGCATCAAGGCCGAGCTGCTGCCCAGGTACCCGAACGTGGACGACGTGGTGGCGCTGGCGCACGGCTACGGCTGCGGCGTGGCCATCGACGCGCCCGACGCCATCGTGCCGATCCGCACGCTGCGCAACATCAGCCTCAACCCGAACTTCGGCGGCGAGGTGATGGTGGTGAGCCTGGGTTGCGAGAAGCTGCAGCCCGAGCGGCTCCTGCCGCCGGGCAGCATTCCCATCGTCGACAAGCGCGGCGAAACCGAGGGCGACGCGGAACTCGACGTGGTCTGCCTGCAGGACGACGAGCACATCGGCTTCATGTCGATGATCGATTCGGTCATGCGGCAGGCCGAGGTGCACCTGGCGCGCCTGAACGCACGCCGCCGCGAGACCGTGCCGGCCAGCGAACTGGTGGTGGGCGTGCAGTGCGGCGGCAGCGACGCGTTCTCCGGCGTCACCGCGAACCCCGCCGTGGGCTTCTGCACCGACCTGCTGGTGCGCGCGGGCGCCACGGTCATGTTCTCGGAAGTGACCGAGGTGCGCGACGGCATCGACCAGCTCACCTCGCGCGCCTCCACGCCGGAGGTGGCCGAAGCCATGATCCGCGAGATGGCCTGGTACGACGCCTACCTGCAGAAGGGCCGCGTCGACCGCAGCGCCAACACCACGCCGGGCAACAAGAAAGGCGGCCTGTCGAACATCGTCGAGAAGGCGATGGGCTCCATCGTCAAGTCGGGCTCGGCGCCGATCACGGGCGTGCTCGCGCCGGGCGAGAAGGCCACGCAGAAGGGCCTGATCTATGCGGCCACGCCGGCCAGCGACTTCATCTGCGGCACGCTGCAGCTGGCGGCCGGCATCAACCTGCATGTGTTCACCACCGGCCGCGGCACGCCTTACGGGCTGGCCGAAGTGCCGGTCATCAAGGTCGCCACGCGCAGCGACCTGGCGCGCCGCTGGCACGACCTGATGGACGTGAACGCGGGCCGCATCGCCGACGGCGAGGCCACCATCGAAGACATCGGCTGGGAAATGTTCCACCTGATGCTCGACGTGGCCAGCGGCCGCAAGAAGACCTGGGCCGAGCACTGGAAGCTGCACAACGCGCTGGTGCTTTTCAACCCGGCGCCGGTGACCTGAACAACCCCGTACGGAGCACACACATGGAAGACCTCAAGGACAAGACAGCCCTCGTCACCGGTGCCAGCACCGGCATCGGCGCTGCTGTGGCCATTGCCTTCGCGGCGCGCGGCATGCGCGTGGCGGTGCACTACAACAGCTCGGCGGCCGCGGCCAACCAGGTGGTCGAGACCATCCGCGCGGCGGGCGGCGCGGCAGTGGCCGTGAAGGCCGACGTGCGCGACACCGGCGCGATCCGCGACAGCGTGAAGCAGACGGTGGCCGAGTTCGGCGGCATCGACGTGCTGGTCAACAACGCCGGCAGCCTGGTCAAGCGCGTGCCCATCGCCGAGTTCGACGACGCGCTGTTCGACGAGGTGATGCACATCAACGCGCGCTCGGTGCTCGCCTATTGCCGCGAGGTGGTGCCGCTGATGCGCTCGCAGGGCGGCGGCAACATCATTAACGTGACCTCCGTCGCGGCGCGCACCGGCGGCGGGCCGGCCGCGTACCTGTACGCGGGCTCCAAGGGCTTCGTGAGCACGGCCACGCACGGCCTCGCGAAGGAACTGGTGGGCGACCGCATCCGCGTGAACGCGGTGGCGCCGGGCGTCATTCAGACGCCGTTCCAGGACCGCTTCTCGACGCCCGCGATGCTCGACAACTTCCGCGCCAGCATTCCCATGGGCCGCCTCGGCGAGCCCGAGGAGTGCGTCGGCGCTTTCCTGTATCTCGCCTCGGACCAGCTCTCGGGCTATGTCACGGGGCAGGTGATCGAAGTGAACGGGGGGCAGTACATGCCCTGACCGCGAACGCTTTTTTCCAGCAACAGCAAGACCAACAACGGAGACGAGACAGATGACGACGAAATTCCTGCGCAAGCTCGCGGCCCTCTCGGGCGCGGTCGGCCTTGCATTCGGCCTTGCGGCGCCCGCCGCGCAAGCAGCCGGCAACGACTACCCGAACCACACGGTCGAGCTGGTCGTGCCCTACCAGCCCGGCGGCGGCACCGACGCGCTGGCCCGCGCCTTCGCCGACGCGAGCCGCAAGCACATGTCCGAGAGCATCGTGATCGTGAACCGCCCCGGCGCCGGCGGCGCCATCGGCTGGAACGAGGTGATCCATTCGCGGCCCGACGGCTACAAGCTGGCCGTGCTCACGGTCGAGCTGCTGACGCTGCCGCACCTGGGCCTGGCCAAGTTCAACTACGACGACTTCCAGCCGATCGCGCAGCTCAACGCCGACCCGGCCGCCATCACGGTGAAGGCCGACTCGCCCTACAACACCATCGAGGAATTCCTGGCCGCGGCCAAGAAGAAGCCGGGCGAGCTGGGCGTGGGCAATTCGGGCACCGGCTCGATCTGGCACCTGGCCGCATCGGCGCTGGAGGACAAGACCGGCGCCAGGTTCAACCACATCCCGTTCCAGGGCGCGGGCCCGGCCGTGCTGGCGCTGCTCGGCGGCCACGTCGACGCGGTGGCCGTGAGCCCGGCCGAGGTGTCGACCTACGTTCAGGCCGGCAAGCTCAAGATGCTGATGGTGATGGCCGACAAGCGCCTGGCCGCCTTCGACAAGGTGCCGACCGCCAAGGAGCGCGGCATCGACATTTCCATCGGCACCTGGCGCGGCCTCGGCGCGCCGAAGAACACGCCGCCCGAAGTGATGGCCAAGCTGCGCGACATCGCCGCCAAGACCGCCAAGGAGCCGCTGCTGCGCGAGGTGATGGACAAGCAGAACCTGGGCTACGCCTACACCGACGGCGCCGCCTTCAAGGAAACGCTGGCCAAGGACAACGAGTACTTCAAGGCGCTGATCACCAAGCTCGGCATCAAGCCCTGAGCCGCGCTGAAATCAAAGGAGACAAGACCATGCAACGCCGCACACTCATCCGCACCGCCCTCGCCTCTTCGCTCGCCGCCGGTCTTCCGGCAGCCTTCGCGCAGGGCGGCGGCAACTGGCCGACGGGCAAGGCCATCACCTACCTCGTGCCCTTTCCCGCGGGCGGCACGACCGACGTGCTGGGCCGGCTCATCGCGCAGAAGCTCGGCCCGGTGCTGGGCACGAGCGTGATCATCGACAACAAGGGCGGCGCCGGCGGCAGCGTGGGTTCGGAGGTCGGCGCACGAGCCGCGCCGGACGGCTTCACGCTGGTGGGCGGCACCATCAGCTCGCACGCCATCAACGTGAGCCTGTATCCCAAGATCGGCTACGACCCGATCAAGTCGTTCGCGCCTGTGACGCTGATCGGCACCAACCCGGTGGTGCTGGTGGTGAGCCAGAACAGCCCTTACAAGACGCTGAAGGACATCCTGGAGGCCAGCAAGGCCAAGTCGGGCGGGCTGTCGTCGGCCTCGGCGGGCACGGGCACTTCGCAGCACCTGGCGCTCGAACTGCTGGCCTACAAGTCGGGCGTGAAGTTCACGCACATTCCGTACAAGGGCAGCGGCCCGGCGATCCAGGACGCGATCGGCGGCCAGGTCGACATGATGTTCGACACCACGGTGGTGGCCGGCCCGCACATCCAGAGCGGCAAGCTGCGCGCCATCGCGGTGACGTCGTCGAAGCGGCTGGCCTCGCTGCCCGACGTGCCGACGATCGCGGAGTCGGGCCTGCCGGGCCTGAAGGACTTCGAAGTGGTGTCTTGGCAGGCGATCTTCGTGCCCGCCGCCACGCCGGCGCCCGTGGTCGACCGGCTGCACACCGAGATCCGCAAGATCCTCGCGACACCCGAGATGCAGGACAAGCTCAAGGGCTTCGGCATGGAGCCGGCCGACCTGACGACCACGCAGATCGCGGCCTTCCAGAAGGCCGAGGTGGAAAAGTGGGCGCAGGTGATCAAGGCCGCGGGAATCAAGGCCGACTAGCACGCAACGCCGCGCCCGTGGCCCGCGTGGCCAATACCGAGGGAAGCTTCCTAGGCCCCGCCCGGGAAGCCCTTTATAGAATGCCCCTCCAATTCGCATTCCAGGCCCCCACCACGTGTCCGACCGCTCCGCCGTACTGCCCCAATACCTGTTCCCCAAGCAGGCCCTGACCAATTTCGCCGGCTGGGTCGCGGGCAAGGAGCGGGGGGCGGTCACGACGTGGATCATCCGGCGTTTCGTGGCCAAGTACGGCGTGGACATGGGCGAGGCGCTCGAGTCGGACATCGAGCACTACAAGAGCTTCAACCAGTTCTTCACGCGCGAGCTCAAGCCGGGCGTGCGCCCGCTCGCGCAGGCCGACCTGACCTGCCCGGTGGACGGCGCGATCAGCCAGTTCGGCCCGATCCAGGGCGACCAGATCTTCCAGGCCAAGGGCCACAACTACACGACCACCGCCTTGGTCGGCGGCGACGCCACGCTGGCGGCCAAGTTCGCGCACGGCAGTTTCGCGACCCTCTACCTCAGCCCGAAGGACTACCACCGCATCCATATGCCCTGCGACGGTCGGCTGGTGCGCATGATCCACGTGCCGGGCGACCTGTTCTCGGTGAACCCGACCACGGCGCGCGGCGTGCCAGGCCTCTTCGCGCGCAACGAGCGCGTGGTGTGCGTGTTCGAGTCGGCGCACGGCCCCTTCGTGCTGGTGCTGGTGGGCGCCACCATCGTCGGCAGCATGGCCACGGTGTGGCACGGCGTGGTCAATCCGCCGCGCGTGGGCGAACTGCGCGAGTGGAGCTACAACGACCAGCAGATCGACATCCGCAAGGGCGACGAGATGGGCCGTTTCTTGCTCGGCTCGACGGTCGTCATGCTGTTCCCGGCGCCTGCGCTGGCGTTCAACCCGGACTGGTCGCCAGGGCGCGCGATCCGGCTGGGCGAAGCCATGGCCAATTACTCCAATTTGTGAGGCTTTGTCTCACAACCCGCATGCCGCTTGCGTTCACAGCTATAAAACTAGTAGCATCACGATCCTTTGCGCTATAGTCGTCTGCCACCCTGACGGTTCATAACCACATACAAGAGAACGCGCGCCATCGCCCCTGCCCCCAGGTCGGCGGCCCGCCCAGCTTCGAGGAGATGATGTCGATGAGTACCAAGGAAAACGCAGCCGTCAGCCAGCTGCTCGCCCTGCTCGAAGCCCGCTACGCACTGCGCGTGCTCTGGGCGCTGCGCGACGGTCATGCCCAGACTTTCCGCCTGCTGCAGGACAGCGTGGGCGGCATCACTCCCAACACGCTCAACACCCGCATCAAGGAACTGCGCGAAGCCGGCATCGTCGGCCACGGCAGCGACGGCTACAGCCTCACGCTCAGCGGACAGGACCTGCTCAAGCGGCTGTCCGACCTGCAGGCGTTTGCCGGCAAGTGGCAGCTGGGGCAGATCAAGAAGGCGGCAGCGCCGGCAGTGCCCGCGCCCGCCGCTGCCGTCCCCGCGCCGGAGCCGCAAACCCCGGCCGCGGCGCCCGCTCCCACACCCGCGCAGCCCGGCGACGACACCAGCCACGGCTGACGCACTACAGGCCGGGCGAATCCGGCCTCGTTAAACTCCGCGCCTTCGATTCATTCTTCTCACATCGACGCAAGGAGCGTTTCCCATGCCCACCACCCCCTCCGGCCTGCAATACGAAGACACCGAAGTCGGCACCGGCGCCGAAGCCAAGGCTGGCCAGCACGTGCACGTGCACTACACCGGCTGGCTCTACAACGACGGCACCCAGGGCGCCAAGTTCGACTCCAGCCGCGACCGCAACGACCCGTTCGCGTTCTCGCTGGGCGCCGGCCAGGTCATCAAGGGCTGGGACGAAGGCGTGGCCGGCATGAAGATCGGCGGCAAGCGCACGCTGATCATCCCCGCATCGCTGGGCTACGGTGCCCGCGGCGCCGGCGGCGTGATCCCCCCGAACGCCACGCTCAAGTTCGACGTAGAGCTGCTCGACGCGCACTGAGCGTTCGCGCCGACGGCCCCAAGGCCCGTTTTCGGGCCTTTTTCATGCCTGCGCGGCGCTTTTTGCTGCTTTTTTTCGCTTGAAATGCTTCTGGCCAGCCCCAAGTGGCTGGCTATCGTTTGTTTTCCGGCTCACGCCGGTTCTTTGAAAAATGTCTGACCCGCAACAATCCGCACAGAATTCGCAAATGCTGCAAGGCGAGCCAAGCCCCGAAGAACTGGAGGCCGCGCAAGCCGCCAACGAAGCCGATGCCCTCGCCGCACTGGCGCAGGCCCAAGGCGAGCTGGCTGCCCTGCAGGCCAAGAACGCCGAACTGGCCGACCAGTACCTGCGCGCCCAGGCCGACGTGCAGAACGCCCGCCGCCGCGCCGACGAGGAAGTCTCCAAGGCCCGCAAGTTCGCCGTCGAGGCCTTTGCCGAAAGCCTGCTGCCGGTGACCGACAGCCTCGAAGCCGGCCTGGCCGTCAAGGACGCCACGCCCGAGCAGATCCGCGAAGGCGCCGAAGCCACGCTGCGCCAGCTCAAGAGCGCGCTCGAACGCAACAAGGTGATCGAAGTGGCCCCCGCCCCCGGCACCAGGTTCGACCCGCACCAGCACCAGGCCATCTCGGTGGTGCCCGCCGACCAGGAGCCGAACACGGTGGTGACCGTCCTGCAGAAGGGCTACACCATCAACGAGCGCGTGCTGCGCCCGGCGCTGGTCACGGTCAGCGCGCCGAAGTAATCGGCCCCAGCCAACACCCGCACACAAGATTCCCACAGGAAATCCCCGCTTCATGCCTTGAATCGCGACGGGTTATCCACAAGTTCATAACAACATATTTTTCAGGCTTTCAGGAGTAAGAACATGGCAAAGATCATCGGCATCGACCTCGGCACCACCAACTCGTGCGTGTCGATCATGGAAGGCAACACCACGCGTGTGATCGAGAACTCGGAAGGTGCGCGCACCACGCCGTCGATCGTCGCGTACCAGGAAGACGGTGAAGTGCTGGTCGGTGCCTCGGCCAAGCGCCAGGCCGTCACCAACCCCAAGAACACGCTGTACGCGATCAAGCGCCTGATCGGGCGCAAGTTCGAGGAAAAGGAAGTCCAGAAGGACATCGACCTGATGCCCTACACCATCGCCAAGGCCGACAACGGCGACGCATGGGTGGAAGTGCGCGGCAAGAAGATGGCCCCGCAGCAGGTCAGCGCCGACATCCTGCGCAAGATGAAGAAGACCGCCGAAGACTACCTCGGCGAGACCGTGACCGAAGCCGTGATCACGGTGCCGGCCTACTTCAACGACGCCCAGCGCCAGGCCACCAAGGACGCCGGCCGCATCGCGGGCCTCGACGTCAAGCGCATCATCAACGAGCCCACCGCTGCCGCCCTGGCCTTCGGCCTGGACAAGCAGGACAAGGCCGACCGCAAGATCGCCGTGTATGACCTCGGCGGCGGTACCTTCGACGTGTCGATCATCGAGATCGCCGACGTCGACGGCGAAAAGCAGTTCGAAGTGCTGTCGACCAACGGCGACACCTTCCTGGGCGGCGAAGACTTCGACCAGCGCATCATCGACTACATCATCGGCGAGTTCAAAAAGGAACAGGGCGTCGACCTGAGCAAGGACGTGCTGGCCCTGCAGCGCCTGAAGGAAGCCGCTGAAAAGGCCAAGATCGAACTGTCGAACAGCGCGCAGACCGACATCAACCTGCCCTACATCACTGCCGATGCCACGGGTCCGAAGCACCTGAACATCAAGCTCACCCGCGCCAAGCTCGAAAGCCTGGTCGACGAGCTGATCGAGCGCACCATCGCTCCCTGCCGCCTGGCCATCAAGGACGCCGGCATCAGCGTGGGCGACATCAACGACGTGATCCTGGTCGGCGGCATGACCCGCATGCCCAAGGTCCAGGACAAGGTGAAGGCCTTCTTCGGCAAGGAACCGCGCAAGGACGTGAACCCCGACGAAGCCGTGGCCGTCGGCGCCGCCATCCAGGGCCAGGTGCTCTCGGGCGACCGCAAGGACGTGCTGCTGCTCGACGTGACCCCGTTGTCGCTGGGCATCGAGACCATGGGCGGCGTGATGACGAAGATGATCGCCAAGAACACGACCATCCCGACGAAGTTCGCGCAGACCTTCTCGACCGCCGAGGACAACCAGCCGGCCGTGACCATCAAGGTGTTCCAGGGCGAGCGCGACATCGCCTCGGGCAACAAGCTGCTCGGCGAGTTCAACCTCGAAGGCATTCCGCCGGCATCGCGCGGCACGCCGCAGATCGAGGTGAGCTTCGACATCGACGCCAACGGCATCCTGCACGTCGGCGCCAAGGACAAGGGCACCGGCAAGGAAAACAAGATCACCATCAAGGCGAACTCGGGCTTGAGCGAAGACGAGATCCAGAAGATGGTGAAGGACGCCGAGCTGAACGCGGCCGACGACAAGAAGAAGCTCGAGATCGTGCAGGCCCGCAACCAGGGCGAAGCCATGGTCCACAGCGTGAAGAAGTCGCTGGGCGAGCACGGCGCCAGCCTGGAAGCCGCCGAGAAGGATGCGATCGAAGCCGCGATCAAGGACCTGGAAGAAGCCCTCAAGGGTGAAGACAAGGCCGCGATCGAGGAAAAGACCAACACGCTGATGACCGCGAGCCAGAAGCTCGGCGAGAAGATGTATGCCGAATCGCAGGCCGCGGCCGGCGCCTCGGCGGCTTCGGGTCCGGCGGGCGCGGAAGCCGGCGCACATGCGCAGGCCGACGACAACGTGGTCGACGCCGAAGTCAAGGAAGTCAAGAAGGGCTGATCTTCAGACCCTTCGGCAAGGCTGGAACACCTGCGCAGGTGCTCCAGCCTTTCTCGCTTCAAGTTACCCGAGTTCCCGCTGCTTCCCTGATCTGCTGACCGACCTGCCATGGCCACCAAACGCGACTACTACGAAACCCTCGGCGTCCCCAAGAACGCGAGCGAGGACGAAATCAAGAAGGCTTATCGCAAGCTCGCGATGAAGCACCACCCGGACCGCAACCACGGCGACACCGCAAAGGACGCCGAGGCCAAGTTCAAGGAGGTGAAGGAAGCCTACGAAATGCTGTCCGACGGACAGAAGCGCGCAGCCTACGACCAGTACGGCCACGCCGGCGTAGACCCCAACATGCGCGGCGGTCCGGGCGCGGAAGGCTTCGGCGGCTTCGCGGAAGCCTTCGGCGACATCTTCGGCGACGTGTTTGGCGGCGGCGGCCGCGGCCGCACCAGCAGCGGGCGCCAGGTGTTCCGCGGCAGCGACCTCAGCTACGCGATGGAGATCACGCTCGAGGAAGCCGCGGAAGGCAAGACGACCGAGATCCGCATCCCGACCTGGGACGAGTGCGACACCTGCCACGGCTCGGGCGCCAAGCCCGGCACCAAGCCCATCACCTGCACCACCTGCCACGGCGCGGGCGCGGTGCAGATGCGCCAGGGCTTCTTCAGCGTGCAGCAGACCTGCCCCACCTGCCACGGCAGCGGCAAGATCATTCCCGAGCCCTGCACCGCGTGCCACGGCCAGGGCAAGATCAAGCGCAACAAGACGCTCGAAGTGAAGATCCGCGCGGGCATCGACGACGGCCAGCGCATGCGCGTCACCGGCAGCGGCGAGCCGGGCGTCAACGGCGGCCCGCCGGGCGACCTGTACATCGAGATCCGCCTCAAGAAGCACGACATCTTCGAGCGCGACGGCGACAACCTGCACTGCGTGGTGCCGGTGAGCATGACCACGGCAGCGCTGGGCGGCGAGATCAACGTGCCCACGCTCAAGGG
The DNA here is from genome assembly GCF_037482385.2 of Variovorax sp. AB1(2024). Classification (NCBI taxonomy): domain Bacteria; kingdom Pseudomonadati; phylum Pseudomonadota; class Betaproteobacteria; order Burkholderiales; family Comamonadaceae; genus Variovorax; species Variovorax sp. AB1(2024). The sequence continues at coordinate 4,919,057 of NZ_JBBHKP020000001.1, forward strand.
CGCGGCAGCCATCGACATTCCCGAAGGCACGCAGAGTGGCAAGCAGTTCCGCCTGCGCGGCAAGGGCATCAAGGGCGTGAACTCGAGCTACCCCGGCGACCTGTACTGCCACGTGCGCGTAGAGACGCCCGTGAAGCTCACCGAGTTCCAGCGCAAGCTGCTGAAGGACCTCGACGACTCCCTCAAGAAGGGCGGCGAGAAGCACAGCCCGACCGACAAGGGGTGGTTCGACAAGGCGAAGGAGTTCTTCAGCTGAACTCGATGCCGCCGCGGTGACATGACCGCACCACATCACTACAAGGGCCGCGATCGCGGCCCTTTGTCTTTCATGGATCACCAAGTTGGTGCGGGCACCGGCAGCGTTCCCACGCCGGTTGGCGCAAACCACCTATCGCGAGGTGGCGCGAGGATTGCTTTTATATTTTTTTGTTAGAGCAATAAACCAAACGGCAGATCGCGCGTTATTGCAGAAGAAGGCAGGCTTTTTTGAGACTTGAAGCTCAATAGGCGAGTTTTTCCCGGAGAAAAATCAAAAACGGCCAATGGCCGTTCGACATAGGCGTTTTCACCCGGAGAAAATCAAAAAGTCAGCCCTTGAATTTAGCCGAAATCCGGAAATTTGTTCCTTGTTTTTCGCGGAACTTTACTTGATAGCGTGGTTCTGAATTAACAAATGATTTGCCGGGTTCAATCTTTGCTTTATGCTGATTGTTAGCAGATTGTTGTAAGGGAGTTTTCCGCGGCATGCAGCCAAGGGCAGGCACACCTTAAATGTTGCGCAAAGCCTTTGTTGCACGCCATCGGGCCAAAAGCCCACTGACTCTTGATGGAGGCGTGACCATGGATGTGATCAGCAACTTTGCCGCCCGCTACGAGCGCACACGCGAGGAAGTCATCTCGCTGCAGGACTACCTTGACATCTGCAAGCGCGATCCCACCGCGTATGCCACGGCCTCCGAGCGAATGCTCAAGGCTATCGGCGAGCCGGAGTTGGTAGACACGCGCAACGACCCCCGTCTGTCGCGCATCTTCGCCAACAAGGTCATCAAGATCTACCCGGCGTTCAAGGAGTTCTACGGCATGGAAGACGCCATAGAACAGGTGGTGTCCTATTTCCGCCACGCCGCGCAGGGACTGGAAGAAAAGAAGCAGATCCTTTACCTGCTGGGCCCGGTGGGTGGCGGCAAGAGCTCCATCGCGGAGCGCCTGAAGCAGCTCATGGAGCACGTGCCGTTCTACGCGATACAGGGTTCGCCGGTCAACGAATCCCCGCTCGGCCTCTTCGACGCGCTGGAAGACGGCGAGATCCTCGAAAAGGAATACGGCATCCCCCGCCGCTACCTGAACCGGATCCTCTCGCCCTGGGCCGTCAAGCGGCTCGAGGAGTACGGCGGCGACATCCGCCAGTTCAAGGTCGTCAAGCGCTACCCGTCCGTGCTGCGGCAGATCGCCGTCGCCAAGACCGAGCCCGGCGACGAGAACAACCAGGACATCTCCTCGCTGGTCGGCAAGGTCGACATCCGCAAGCTCGAGACCTACGCCCAGGACGACCCCGACGCATACGCCTACTCCGGCGGCCTGTGCCTGGCCAACCAGGGGCTGCTGGAGTTCGTGGAAATGTTCAAGGCGCCCATCAAGGTGCTGCATCCGCTGCTCACGGCCACGCAGGAAAGCAACTTCAAGGGGACGGAAGGCTTCGGCGCCATCCCCTTCGACGGCATCGTGCTCGCGCACAGCAACGAGAGCGAGTGGAAGGCCTTCCGCAACAACAAGAACAACGAGGCTTTCCTCGATCGGATCTACATCGTCAAGGTGCCCTACTGCCTGCGCGCCTCCGAAGAGATCAAGATCTACGAGAAGCTCGTGCGCAATTCGTCGCTCGCCAAGGCACCCTGCGCCCCGGGAACGCTGCGCATGATGGCCCAGCTCTCGGTGCTCACGCGCCTGAAGGAGCCCGAGAACTCCAGCACCTTCAGCAAGATGCAGGTGTACGACGGCGAGAACCTCAAGGACACCGATCCCAAGGCCAAGTCGATCCAGGAGTACCGCGACTACGCGGGCGTCGACGAGGGCATGAGCGGCGTCTCCACGCGCTTCGCCTTCAAGATCATCTCCAAGGTCTTCAACTTCGACAGCTCCGAAGTGGCCGCGAACCCGGTGCACCTGATGTACGTGCTAGAGCAGCAGATCGAACGCGAGCAGTTCGCGCCCGAGGTCGAGCAGAAGTACATCAGCTACATCAAGGAGCTACTGGCGCCGCGCTACGCCGAGTTCATCGGCAAGGAGATCCAGACCGCCTACCTGGAGAGCTACAGCGAGTACGGCCAGAACATCTTCGACCGCTACGTGACCTACGCCGACTACTGGATCCAGGACCAGGAGTTCCGCGACGTGGACACCGGCGAAGTGTTCGACCGCGCCTCGCTCAACGCCGAACTCGAGAAGATCGAGCGGCCTGCAGGCATCGGCAACCCGAAGGACTTCCGCAACGAGATCGTCAACTTCGTGCTGCGCGCACGGGCCGGCAACGCGGGGCGCAACCCGGCGTGGACCAGCTACGAGAAGCTGCGCGCGGTGATCGAGAAGAAGATGTTCTCCAACACCGAGGAGCTCCTGCCGGTGATCAGCTTCAACACCAAGAGCAGCGCCGACGAGCAGAAGAAGCACGAGGACTTCGTGACGCGCATGGTGGAGAAGGGCTACACCGCCAAGCAGGTGCGCCTGCTCTGCGAGTGGTATCTGCGGGTGCGCAAAAGCTCTTGATATGGCACACCCCCAGGCTTCGCGCACTTCGTGTCGCTTCGCCAACCCCCTTGCAGGGGGCAACGCCAGCGGCCCGGCAAAGCCGGTTCCACGGCGTTCACGAAGGAACGCGTGATCCGTCATTAAGGGAGCAGACATCGTGGCCATCCTGCAGCAGATCATCGACCGCCGGCTATCGGGCAAGAACAAGTCCATTGGCAACCGCGAGCGCTTTCTCAGGCGCTACAAGGGGCAGATCCAGGAAGCGGTGAGGCGCGCCGTCAGCGGGCGCAACATCCGCGAACTGGAGCAAGGCGAAGACGTGACCCTGCCGCGCCACGATGTGTCCGAGCCCGTGTTCGGCCATGCGCGCGGCGGCGACCGCGAATACGTGCACCCGGGCAACCAGGAATACCTGAAGGGCGACCGCATCAAGCGCCCCGAAGGCGGGGGCGGCGGCGGCTCCGGCAGCGGGGAAGCCAGCGACGGCGGCGAAGGCGAGGATGACTTCGTCTTCCGCCTCACGCGCGAGGAGTTCATGCGCGTCTTCTTCGACGACCTCGCGCTGCCGCACCTCATTCGCACGCAGATCGCCGACGTGCCCGAGTGGAAGAGCCACCGCGCCGGCTTCACCAGCGACGGCTCCCCCAACAACCTGCACGTGGTGCGCTCGATGCGCGGCGCCCTCGCCCGCCGCATCGCGCTGGGCGGCGAGCCGCGCAAGGAACTCAAGCGCCTGGAGGCGCACCTCGAGCAGTTGAAGCAGCATCCGCAGGCCGCGCAGGCCCTCGTCCAGAACGAGATCCGCGAGACCGAGGAGCGCATCGCCGAGCTGCGCCGCACCATGCGGCACGTGCCCTACATCGACCCGATCGACCTGCGCTACCGCAACCGCGTGAAGACGCCCGTGCCCAGCGCCAAGGCGGTGATGTTCTGCCTGATGGACGTGTCGGGCTCCATGGACGAGGCGCGCAAGGACATGGCCAAGCGCTTCTTCATGCTGCTGTACATGTTCCTCACGCGGCACTACGAGAAGATCGACCTCGTGTTCCTGCGCCACCACACGCAGGCGCAGGAGGTGACCGAGGAAGAGTTCTTCCACGCCACCGAGACGGGCGGCACCGTGGTGTCGAGCGCGCTGGTGCTGATGGACGAGATCATCAAGGCGCGCTACCCCAGCGGCGAGTGGAACGTGTACGGCGCGCAGGCCAGCGACGGCGACAACTGGCACCAGGACAGCGGCCGCTGCCGCGAGCTGCTGGTCGACAACATCCTGCCCGTGGTGCGCTACTACGCCTACGTGCAGGTGGCCGAGACCGAGCAGAACCTGTGGCAGGAGTACCAGCAGCTCGAAGGCGTGCAGCCCAACTTCGCGATGCGCAAGGTGTCCGACGCGCAGGACATCTATCCGGTCTTCCGCGACCTGTTCAAGAAGGAAGGGGTGACATCATGATCACCGACCGTGTTCACGAACGCCTGCCCAGCCCCTCCGACTGGACCTTCGAACTCATCGAGACCTACCACGCCGAGATCGCCAGGACGGCCAGGAGCTACGGCCTCGACGTGTACCCGAACCAGCTCGAGGTCATCACGGCCGAGCAGATGATGGACGCCTACGCCAGCGTGGGCATGCCCATGATCTACCGCCACTGGTCGTACGGCAAGCAGTTCATCTCGACCGAGAAGAACTACAAGCGCGGCCACATGGGGCTGGCCTACGAGATCGTCATCAACTCCGATCCGTGCATCGCCTACCTGATGGAAGAGAACACCATGGCCATGCAGGCCCTGGTGATCGCGCATGCGGCCTACGGCCACAACAGCTTCTTCAAGGGCAACTATCTGTTTCGCATGTGGACGGATGCCTCGTCCATCATCGACTACCTGGTCTACGCGCGGCACTACATCGCCGAATGCGAGGAGCGCCACGGCCTCGATGCGGTCGAGCAGCTGCTCGACTCCTGCCACGCGCTGATGAACTACGGCGTCGACCGTTATCGCCGTCCGCAGAAGCGTTCGCTGGCGCAGGAAAGCGCGCAGCGCGCCGAGCGCGAGCGGCACATGCAGCAGCAGGTGAACGACCTCTGGCGCACCCTGCCGCGCAAGAGCGAGCAGGCTGCCGAGGCCGATTCGTCGAAGCGCTTCCCGTCGGAGCCGCAGGAGAACCTGCTGTATTTCATCGAGAAGAACGCCGCCCTGCTCGAACCCTGGCAGCGCGAGGTGGTGCGCATCGTGCGCAAGATCGCGCAGTACTTCTACCCGCAGCGCCAGACCCAGGTCATGAACGAAGGCTGGGCCACCTTCTGGCACTACACGCTGCTCAACACCATGTACGACCGGGGCCAGCTGGCCGACGGCTTCATGATGGAATGGCTCAGCTCGCACACCGGCGTGATCTACCAGCCGCCGGTGGGGCACCGCGCCTACAGCGGCATCAACCCGTATGCGCTCGGCTTCAAGATGATGACCGACCTGCGCCGCGTGTGCGAGAAGCCGACCGAGGAAGACCGCCGCTGGTTCCCCGACTTCGTGGACACCGACTGGGTCAAGACGCTCGACTACGCCATGCGCAACTTCAAGGACGAGAGCTTCATCGGCCAGTTCCTGAGCCCGAAGACGATGCGCGACCTGCGCCTGTTCTCGATCCGCGATTTCCAGAGCGAGTCGGAGCTGGAGGTGTCGGCCATCCACGACGACAGCGGCTACCACGCGCTGCGCGAATCGCTGTCACGCCAGTACGACATCGGCAGCCGCGAGCCCGACATCCAGGTCTGGAACGTGGCCACGCGCGGCGACCGCTCGCTGACCTTGCGCCATACGCAGCGCAACCACCTGCCCCTGCACGACGGCGCCGAGGAAGTGCTGAAGCACGTCGCGCGGCTCTGGGGCTTCGACGTGCACCTCGAAAGCGTCGACAGCCAGGGCCGCGTCAGCCGCAGCTGGAAGGCGGCGGCGCCGAAGCAGCAGTACTAGTTCAGGGCGGTCAGGGCACCAGCGCCGCGATGGCGAGCGTGTAGCCCTTCACGCCCAGGCCCACGATGATCCCCTTCGCCGCCGGCGAGATGTACGAGTGGTGGCGGAACTGCTCGCGCGCGTGCACGTTCGAGATGTGCAGTTCGATCAGCGGCACGCTCGCGCCCTTGATGGCGTCGTGCAGGGCGATGGAGGTGTGGGTATAGGCGCCCGGGTTCATCACCACGCCCAGCATGTTGCCCGCCGCCACCTCGCGGCCGGCCTCCTGGATCCAGTCGATCAGCACGCCTTCGTGGTTCGACTGGCGGCATTCGATTTCCACGCCGTGCTTGGCGCCGGTTTCCTTGCACAGCCGTTCGACGTCGGCCAGCGTGTCGCGTCCGTACTGTTCGGGCTCGCGCGTGCCGAGCAGGTTGAGGTTGGGGCCGTTGAGGACGAGGATTTTCTTCATGATGGCTGTATGAATGAGGGTCGGTCTGGCAGGCGCCGATTATGGTCTCGCGGCCGTCCGGCGGCGCCGCGCGGCCGATGACCCGACGTAGTAGTTGTAAGAGTCGATGTCGACCACGCAGCGCGCCATCAGGTCGACGAACGCGCGCAGTTTCTGCCCCATGTAGCGCTGGCGCTGGTAGGCGCAGTAGATGCGGCGCGGCTCGGGCTGCCACTGCGGTAGCACCGGCATGAGCACGCCCTGCTCCACCTCCGGCCGCACGAAGAAGGCCGGCAGCAGCGCGATGCCCAGGCCGTCGATGCAGAAGGTCTTCATGACCCAGTGGTCGTTGGTCTCGAAGGCAGGCTCGGGCTGGAAGGCAAAGCTCTGCGCGCCCGACACCAGCAGCACCTGCAAACGCCCCGAAGAAGGCTCCTTCATCACGATGGACCGGTGGGCGGCCAACTCAGCCGGCGACGACGGCGCACGGTGCCGCGCCAGGTACTGCGGACTCGCATAGAGCCCGTAGTTCAGCCGCCCCAGCAGCTTGGCCACGAGGTTCGGCGCGTCGGGCGGCTCGGCGCAGACATAGCAGTCGACGTCGCCGATGCGCGGGGCATGGAAGCCGTTGGCCACGTCGAGCTGGCAGCGCACCTCGGGGTGCGATTCCAGGAAAAGCTTGACCACGTGGCAGACGAAGGAGGTGCTGAACTGCGTGTCCGACAGCAGCGAGAGGCGGCCCGACACGCCGGTGGTCAGCTCGTGGATCTCCGTGCTGGCCGCCTCGAGCCGGCCCGTCACTTCGTCGAGCAGCCCCTCCCCGCGCAGCAGAAAGGCGCGCCCCGCCTCGGTGAGCGCGATGCGGCGCGGGCTGCGCAGCAGCAGTTGGGCACCCAGCAACTCTTCGAGCCGCGTGAGCTGCCGGCTCAGCGTGGCCTTGGACGTGCCCGACAGGCTTTCGGCCCTGGTCAGGCTGCCGCTCTTCGCGACCAGCACGAAGGCCTCGACCAGCGCAAGATCGATCCGGCTCATGCGGCCCGGCGTTGCAGGAATGAAAAGTAGCGTCTCTCCATGTGGCTTTCATCGGTGCGTGGGAAGCGGTACGGTATCACCGCCATGAACACACAGAACACCGCCGTCTGGCACCCCGTCGCGCGCTCGGCCGATCTTCGCCCCGGTGACAACATCGTCGCCGGCTTTGCCGAAGGCCAGGAACTCGCGCTCTGGCGCGCCACCGACGGCACCGCGCAGGCCTGGGAAAACCGCTGTCCGCACCGCAGCGTGCGCTTCACGCTGGGCCAGGTGGTCGACAACCACCTGGCCTGCGCTTACCACGGCTGGCAGTACGCGGCCGGCAGCGGGCAATGCACCCGCATCCCGGCGCACCCGGCCATGCAGGTGCCGCGCAATGTCTGCGCCAGGACCTTCGCAACGGCGGAGGCTGCCGGAATGCTCTGGGTCCGCCTGTCGCCGGAGGCACCGCCTGCGGCACCGGCCCTGGCCGACGCCGTGCCCGCCGGCTGGCACTTCTGCCGCACGCTGACCGTGAACATGCCCGCCGACACCGTGCGAGCGGCACTGGCGCAACGCGGCTTGATCGCCGAAGCAGCCTCGGGCGCCTGGCGCGGCCAGCTCGACGGGGTGGCCGCCGCCGCGCTCGTGCTCGACGCCCAGCCCCGGCTCGCCTTCGTCCACCTCTGGACAGACGCCGCCCCGGGCTCCCTCGCCATGCAGGCCCTGCACACCGCCGCGCGCAGCCTGCGCGCCGGCATCGAAGCCCTCGGCTGAAAGATCCCATGCCCTTCGTCACCGACGACCCCAACATGCTCGACGACTGGCTTGTCATCGGCCCCGCCACGTCCGCACCTCGCACCACCCGTCTGCTCGGCGAGACCGTGCAGCTGTGGATCGACGACTCCGACGGCACGCCCCGGTGCCGCCTCGGAAAGCAGCCGCTGGCCGTGCAGTCGCGCTACGGCTACCTCTGGGCCTGCCCCAGCGGCAACCCGGCACGCCCGTTGTTCGACTTTCCCGAATACAGCGAGCCCGGCCGCCGCACCATCGACTGCGGCGGCATCGGCGTGGCGGTGTCGGGCCTGCGCGTGATCGAGAACTTCCTGGACATGGCGCACTTTCCCTTCGTGCATGCCGACTACCTCGGCAAGGTGCCGCACACCGAGGTGGCGCAATACCAATTGCAGGTCGAGCCCGCCACCGGCGAGATCTGGGCCACCGACTGCCGCTTCTGGCAGCCCCGGGCCTCGGCCGCGCACGACAGCTCAGGCAGCGAGGTGCTCTACAAGTACCGCGTGATGCAGCCCTTCTCGGCCATGCTCTACAAGTCGAGCTTCCGCGAAGGGCAGCTCGACGCCATCGGCCTTTTCCTGCAGCCCGTTGACGACGAGCATGTCATCGCGCACACCATGCTCGCCTGCTTCGACGACGACTCCACCGACGCGGAGCTCATCGCCTTCCAGCACACCATCTTCGGGCAGGACAAGCCCATTCTGGAGAACCACGCCTTCAAGCGCATGCCGCTCGAAGGCCGCGCAGAGACGCCGACGCGCGGCGACACCTCCTCCGTCACCTACCGGCGCTGGCTGCGCGAGCGCGGCATGCGCTTCGGCGTGAGGGCGGCGGCATGACCGTGAAGCTGTACGACTACCCGCTGTCGGGCAACTGCTTCAAGGTGCGGCAGATGCTCGCGTGGCTGGGCGTCGAATACCAGACGGTGCCGGTCGATTTCTTTCCGGGCCGCGAACACAAGTCGGCCGCGTTCCTGGCCAGGGTCAACCCGCTCGGCCAGCTGCCGGTGCTCGACGACGACGGCTTCCTGCTGCGCGATGCGCAGGCCATCCTGGTCTACCTCGCGAGCCGCTACGACCCGCAGGGCCGCTGGTACCCCGGCGACCCCAGGCTGCGCGGCCAGATCGCGATGTGGCTCGCCACCGCCGACGAGATCACCCGTACCGCCTCGGCCGCGCGGCTGCACGACGCGCTCGGCTACCACCACCTGGACATCGAGGCCTGCCGCGGCGGCGCGCGCGCCGTGTTCCGCGTGCTCGACGACCACCTGGCGGAACAGGCCAGCGCGGGCCTGCGCTGGCTGGCCTCCGCGCCCGAGCCGACCATTGCCGACGTCGCCTGCTTTCCGTACGTGGCGCTGGCCGGCGAAGGCGGCATTTCGCTTGACGAATTTCCCGCACTGCGAAACTGGGTGTGGAATGTCCGCCACGTGCGCGGGTTCATCGGCATGTCGGGTATCTTCCCCGCTGGCCCCGCCTGAGTATCCTCACCCCTCCCGCCTTCTGAAGAACCCAACACCATGAAAACCAAAGCCGCCGTCGCGTGGAAATCCGGAGCGCCGCTCACCATCGAAACCGTGGACCTCGAAGGCCCCAAGTTCGGCGAAGTGCTGGTCGAGATCAAGGCCACCGGCATCTGCCACACCGACTACTACACGCTCTCGGGCGCGGACCCCGAAGGCATCTTCCCCGCCATCCTGGGCCATGAAGGCGCGGGCATCGTGGTCGACGTCGGCCCCGGCGTCACCACCCTGAAGAAGGGCGACCACGTCATTCCGCTGTACACGCCCGAATGCCGCCAGTGCAAGTTCTGCCTGAGCCGCAAGACCAACCTGTGCCAGTTGATCCGCGGCACGCAGGGCAAGGGCCAGATGCCCGACGGCACCAGCCGCTTCAGCCTCGACGGCAAGCCCATCGCCCACTACATGGGCACCAGCACCTTCAGCAACTACACCGTGGCGCCCGAGATCTCGCTGGCCAAGATCCGCGAGGACGCGCCCTTCGACAAGGTCTGCTACATCGGCTGCGGCGTGACCACCGGCATCGGCGCGGTGATCTTCACCGCCAAGGTGGAAGCCGGCGCCAACGTGGTGGTGTTCGGCCTGGGCGGCATCGGCCTGAACGTGATCCAGGGCGCCAGGATGGTGGGCGCCGACAAGATCATCGGCATCGACCTGAACCCCGAGCGCGAAGCCATGGCCCGCAAGTTCGGCATGACGCACTTCCTGAACCCGAAGGACCACGAGAACATCGTCGATGCCATCGTGCAGCTGACCGACGGCGGCGCCGACTACAGCTTCGAGTGCATCGGCAACACCAAGGTGATGCGCCAGGCGCTGGAATGCACGCACAAGGGCTGGGGCCGCAGCATCATCATCGGCGTGGCCGAGGCCGGCGCGGAGATCAGCACGCGGCCGTTCCAGCTGGTCACCGGCCGCAAGTGGGAAGGCTCGGCCTTCGGCGGCGCGCGCGGCCGCACCGACGTGCCGAAGATCGTCGACTGGTACATGGAAGGCAAGATCGACATCGACAGCCTCATCACCCACACCATGCCGCTGGAAGACATCAACAAGGGCTTCGACCTCATGAAGCGCGGCGAGTCCATCCGCGGCGTGGTCATCTACTAAAAGCCCCGGAGGCACCGGCCATGACACGCATGGAGCCCTTGCAGAAGATCGAGGCCGGCGTCCTCGAGGTCGCGTACTTCGAAACCGGTCCGGCAGACAGCCTGCCGGTGCTGCTGATGCACGGCTTTCCGTACGACATCCACACCTACGCGGAAGTCGCGCCGATGCTGGCCGGCCAGGGCTGCCGCGTGATCGTGCCGTACCTGCGCGGCTATGGCGCCACGCGCTTCCTGAGCGACGCCACGCCGCGTTCGGGCGAGCAGGCAGCACTCGGCGCCGACCTGCTGGCGCTGCTCGATGCGCTGAAGATCGAGCGCGCGGTGCTGGCCGGCTACGACTGGGGCGGCCGTGCCGCCTGCGTGGTGGCGGCGCTGTGGCCGGAGCGCGTGGCGGGGCTGGTGTCCTTCAACAGCTACAACATCCAGAACATCGCGAAGGCGATGGAGCCCGACACGCCGGCCAACGAGCACAGCCTCTGGTACCAGTACTACTTCCACAGCGAGCGCGGCCGCGCGGGTCTCGAGAAAGACCGCAGGGCATTCACGAAGCTGCTGTGGAAGCTGTGGTCGCCGACCTGGAAGTTCGACGACGCCACCTTCGAGCGCAGCGCCGCCGCATTCGACCACCCCGACTTCGTGGACGTGGTGATCCAGTCGTACCGCCACCGCTTCGGCCTGGTGCCGGGCGACCCGGCCTATGCGGACATCGAGCGCCGGCTCGCGGCCCAGCCCGCCATCACCGTGCCGACCATCACCTTCGACGGCATCGACGACGGCGTGCGCCCGCCCGCGGAGGCGTCGGCCCACGCGCACCGCTTTTCCGGCCCGCGCTCGCACCGCCTCGTGCCCGGGGTGGGCCACAACATGCCGCAGGAAGCGCCGCGCACCTTTGCCGATGCCGTGCTCGAACTGGTCCCTGCGTTGCGCAAGAACACCCCATGACAGACAACACACCCAAGACCCTTTCCGAGCATCACGCATTCGGCGGCGTGCAAAGCTTCCACGAGCACCGCTCGCACGAAATCGGCCTGCCGATGCGCTTCTCGGTCTACCTGCCGCCGCAGGCCGCGATCGGCGCCGTGCCCGCCCTGCTCTACCTCGCGGGCCTGACCTGCAACGAAGAAACCTTCGCGGTGAAGGCCGGCGCGCAGCGCATGGCCGCGAGCCTGGGCATTGCGCTGATCGCGCCCGACACCAGCCCGCGCGGCGCCGAGGCGGAGCGCATTCCGGGCGCCAAGGACAACTGGGACTTCGGCATCGGCGCGGGCTTCTACCTCGACGCCCTGGCCGAGCCCTGGGCCACGCACTGGCGCATGGAGAGCTGGATCGTGCACGAACTGCTGCCGCTGGTGGCCGCGCACTTCGCCATCGACGGCCATCGCGTCGGCATCTTCGGCCACTCGATGGGCGGCCACGGTGCGCTCACGCTGGCGCTGCGGCATCCGGGGCGCTTCAAGTCGCTCTCTGCCTTCGCGCCGATCTGCGCGCCCACGCAGTGCCCGTGGGGCGAGAAGGCCTTCGCCGGCTACCTGGGCGCGCCCGGCGACGACCGCGCGCAATGGCTTTCGCACGACGCCAGCGCGCTCATGAAGTCGCAGGTGGCCGCGCCTTACCCGCAAGGCATTCTGATCGACCAGGGGCTGAGCGACAAATTCCTCGCGGAGCAATTGCACCCCGAGGCGTTCGAGGCGGCCTGCTTCGCCGCCGGCCAGCCGCTCACGCTGCGCCGCCACGCGGGCTACGACCACGGCTACTACTTCATCCAGACCTTCATGGCCGACCACATCGCGCACCACGCGCAGAGCCTGCGCGCCTGAGCGGCGGCCCGGGTCGACCGGGGCGGACTCGCGCCGTATCATGAGCCGCATGTCCGCCGCCCAAATTCCCGCCTTCCACCTGCGGTCGCGCGAAGGCTCCGCAGAAGAGAACATGGTGCTGGCCGGCATCTGGCGACGGGCCTGGACGGCGGCCAACCGCGGCGCCGCCTTCATCGAACCCATCGGCCACTGGCTGCATCGCGTGCACACCGAGTTCGGCCCGCCCGCCGACGTGGTGCTGGCGGAACGCGAGGGCCAGGTGCTGGCGTTCATGGTGCTGCTGGAGCGGCGCGAGTACGTGGCACAGCTTTTCGTGGAACCGCACCTGCGCGCCCAGGGCCTTGGCAAGGCGCTGCTCGACGAGGCCTGCGTGCGCATTCCAACCGGCTGGCGGCTGCACGTGGCAGTGACCAACACCTCGGCGCAGCGCTTCTACGAGCGCTACGGCCTGGAGCGCGGCACGGTCGACCGCCATCCGGGCAGCGGCCGCGAACGCATCGCCTACCATTGGTCGCCCGCTCGCCCGCCGTGGCGCGTGGGCTGATCCAGCCTCTCTTCCCGCCCTCCATGCGCATCGATCACATCGCACTCTGGACCACCGATCTCGAACGCTGCAAGCGCTTCTATGTCGACTACTTCGGCGCCACCGCCGGCGCGGGGTACGCCAACCCGGCCAAGGGCTTCGCCTCGTGCTTCCTGAGCCTGGGCGACGGCGCGCGCATCGAGGCCATGACCACCTCCACGCTCTCCCCGGTGACGGCCGAGGCCGGCGCCCAGCGCATGGGCTGGACGCACCTGGCCATCAGCGTGGGCTCCGACGCGGCCGTCGACGCGCTCACCCAGCGCCTGAAGGCCGACGGCTACCCGCTGCTCGACGGGCCGCGCCGCACCGGCGATGGCTACTACGAGAGCGTGGTGCTGGACCCCGACGGCAACCGCATCGAGATCACTGCATGAGCGCAGCGCCGGGCCGCCCCAAGCAAGCTCGCTCCGCAGTGCGAAGCACGAAGGTTGTCGAATGAGCGCATTCGTCGAAAGCCTGCACGAGGTGTTCGAGCGGCTTGGGCGCATTCGCACGCGCCGCATGTTCGGCGGCCACGGCATCTGGCACGAGGACCGCATGATCGCCCTCGTGGTGAACGACACGCTCTATCTCAAGGCCGACGCAGAAAGCGCGCCGCACTTCGACGCGCTGGACCTTCCGCCCTTCACCTATGAACGCCAGGGCCAGTCGATGCCGATGTCCTACCGGCTGGCCCCGGCGGACCTGTTCGAGGACCGGCACGAGGCAGCCCTCTGGGGCCGCCGCGCTTATGAAGCCGCGTTGCGCTCGGGCCAGCCGCCCAAACAGAAGAAACCTCCCGCAAAGAAAGCCGCAGTGAAGAAAAAGACGACAACGAAAGCAGCCTCCCGGTGAGCGAGCAACACAAGCCGGCACTCCCGCCCCTGCCCGAGCGCGAACAGATCGCGCTGCTCGAACCCTTCGAAGGCCTCGGCCTCAAAGACATCGTGGTCGTCGCCACGCTGCAGGACGCCGAGCATGCGGCCGGCGCGCTGCTGGCCGCGGGCATTGCCGGCTTCGACACCGAATCCAAGCCCACCTTCGCAAAGAACGAGGTGTCGGGCGGCCCGCACGTGGTGCAGTTCTCCACCCGCGACACGGCCTGGCTGTTCCAGCTGCACCGCACCGAATGCAACCCGGTGGTGGCCGCGCTCATTGCATCGACCGAGCTGCGCAAGGTCGGCTTCGGGCTGTCGGGCGACCTCACGCTGATACGCAACCGCCTCGGCATCGAGCCGAAGGCGGTGTTCGACATCGACGACGAATTCCGCAGGCGCGGCTACCGCAAGTCGGTCGGCGTGAAGGCGGCGGTGGCGCTGGTGTTCAACCGCCGCTTCATCAAGTCGCGCAAGGCGACCACCTCGAACTGGGCCAACAGGCAGCTCACCGAGGCGCAGATCCGCTACGCCGCGAACGACGCCTATGCGTCGATCCGCGTGTACGACGCACTCTTCAGCAGCCGCTGACCCGCGCGCTCAGTCGCGCCCCGCCTCGATGATGGCCTGCGCCAGCCGCGCCGGGTTGGAGAAGAACATCTCGTGGCTGCCGGGGCACTCCACCAGCCTGAACAGCCCCAGCCGCTCCGACAGGCGCGGATGCCACGGCAGGCCGTGCGGCATCGCCGTGTCCTGCTGGCAATTGACGTAGGACTTGCCCAGCGCCAGCGCGGCCAGCGGCTGCTTGAGCCGGATCTTGTCGGTGAAGGTGCGGTACGGATGCGGGTTGAGCCTGGCGTAGGCGGCGGTGGCCGTGGCGAGGTCGGCGTCGTTGATGAAGGCTTCGCGCCAGATCTCGAACGGCAAGGTCACGGCGTTGCCGTTGGCCTCGGCGACGGCATCGAACATGCTCACGTAATGCGGCGGCACCATGTCGTTGAGCGATTCGCCGTCCAGCGGCACGAAGGCGTTGATGTAGACCAGCCGCTTCAACCGCGCAGCGATGCGGTCCGCCACGCCGGAGATCACCATCCCGCCGTAGCTGTGGCCCACCAGCCGCACCTGGGTCAGGTTCTTTTCCTCGATGTAGCGCACGGCCGAGGCGATGGCGTCTTCCAGGCCGGTGCTGGCGCGGTCGTCACCGGGGTTGTTGCCGGCGAGCGTGGGGCAATGCACGGTGTGGCCGGCCGCGCGCAGGCCGTCGGCCACGGCTTCGATCTCGGCACCGGTGTGCCATGCGCCGTGAACCAGAACGTAGGTGTCTGACATGGAAGTCTCTTTCGTTGTTGCGACGGATGAGCACTTTAGAAACAGTGATCCATTTTGAATAGCCCATGCCTGCCAGCCGGATGGCCGATTCGTGCCAAGGCCCGACGCGATTGCTTCCATTCAATTATTCAACGATACTTGAAATATGGAAGAAAACGATGTCGTCCGCTCCCTCGCCGCCCTGGCGCAACCTATTCGCCTGCGCGTGTTCCGCGCGCTGGTGGTCGCCGGCCCTGCCGGACTGACGCCCGGTGCACTCACCGAATCGCTGGAGGTGCCCGGCACCAGCCTGTCGTTTCACCTCAAGGAACTGATGAATTCTGGGCTGGTGTCGCAGGAACGGCAGGGGCGCAACCTCGTGTACCGCGCCGCCTTCGAGCAGATGAACGCCCTGCTCGGCTACCTCGGCGAGAACTGCTGCCAGGGCGAGGCCTGCGCCGTCGAGGCTCCTTCGGCATGCGGCTGCTGAGGCCGGCATGCTGACCGCCGTCCTGATCTTCGTCTTCACGCTCGTGCTGGTCATCTGGCAGCCGCGCGGCCTGGGCATCGGCTGGAGCGCATCGCTCGGCGCCGTCATCGCGCTGCTGCTGGGCGCGGTCCAGCTGTCCGACATTCCCGTGGTCTGGGGCATCGTGTGGAACGCGACCGCCACCTTCGTCGCGGTGATCGTCATCAGCCTGCTGCTCGACGAGGCCGGCTTCTTCGAATGGGCCGCCCTGCACGTGGCGCGCTGGGGCGGCGGGCGCGGCAGGCTGCTGTTCGCGTTCGTCGTGCTGCTGGGCGCGGCGGTGTCGGCGCTGTTCGCCAACGACGGCGCCGCGCTGATCCTCACGCCCATCGTGATGGCGATGCTGGCCGCGCTCGGCTTCACGCCCGCGGCCACGCTCGCCTTCGTCATGGCGGCGGGCTTCATCGCCGACACCGCGAGCCTGCCGCTGATCGTGTCCAACCTCGTGAACATCGTCTCGGCCGACTTCTTCCGGATCGGCTTCGGCGCGTATGCCTCGGTGATGGTGCCGGTGAACATCGCGGCGGTGCTCGCGAGCCTGCTGGTGCTGATGCTGTACTTCCGCCGAGGCATTCCGGCACGCTACGACGCGGCCCGGCTCAAGGCGCCTGCCGATGCGATCCGCGACCCGGCGACCTTCCGCGCCGGCTGGGTGGTGCTGGCGCTGCTGCTGGTCGGCTTCTTCGGACTCGAGCCGCTGGGCGTGCCAGTGAGCGCTGTGGCCGCATTCGGCGCGGTGGTGCTGCTGGCGGTGGCCGGGCGCGGTCCGGTGATCGGCATCCGCGGCGTGCTGCGCGGCGCGCCCTGGCAGATCGTGGTGTTCTCCCTCGGCATGTACCTGGTGGTGTACGGGCTTCGCAACGCGGGGCTCACCGGGCAGGTCGCGGCGCTGCTCGATGTGTTCGCGCAAGGCGGCGTCTGGGGTGCGGCAATGGGCACGGGCTTTCTCGCGGCGGTGCTGTCTTCGGTCATGAACAACATGCCCACGGTGCTGGTCGGGGCGCTTTCCATCGACGCGTCGGCCGCGAGCGGCGCGGTGAAGGAAGCGATGGTCTACGCCAACGTGATCGGCTGCGACCTGGGCCCGAAGATCACGCCGATAGGCAGCCTCGCCACGCTGCTCTGGCTGCACGTGCTCGCGAAGAAGGGCACGCTGATCGGCTGGGGCGAATATTTTCGGGTCGGCATCGTGCTGACCCTGCCGGTGCTGTTCGTCACCCTGGCGGCACTGGCGCTTCGACTGAGCATCGCACTGCCATGAACAACCACATCAAGATCTATCACAACCCCGGCTGCGGCACGTCCCGCAATGTGCTCGCGCTGATCCGCAACACGGGTGAGGAGCCCGTCGTCATCGAGTATCTGAAGAACCCGCCGGACCGCGCCACGCTGCAGCGGCTGATCGCGCAGATGGGCATGCCGGTGCGCGACCTGCTGCGCCGCAAGGGCACGCCGTACGACGAACTCGGCCTCGACGATCCGAAGTGGACCGACGAGCAGCTCATCGGCTTCATGCTGGCGCATCCGATCCTCATCAACCGGCCGGTGGTGGTGACGCCGCTGGGCACTCGCCTCTGCCGGCCTTCGGAGTTGGTGCTCGACATCCTCCCGCGCCCGCAGCAGGGTGCGTTTTCCAAGGAGGATGGCGAGCCCGTCATCGATGCGAAAGGCCAGCGTGTCATTCACTCCTGACCTTCCCAACCTCGACCCCGAGGCCTTCCGCCTGCCCGGGCTGCACTCCCTGCTGCCCGCGCAGCGCGCCACGCATGCGCCGCGCATCCTGCTGCTCTACGGCTCGCTTCGCGAACGCTCCTACAGCCGGCTGCTGACCGAGGAAGCCGCGCGCCTGCTGGACGCCATGGGCGCCGAGCCCCGCATCTACGACCCGCACGGCCTGCCCCCGCCGGACGGCGCGCCCGAAGACCACCCGAAGGTCAGCGAACTGCGCAGCCTCGCGCAGTGGGCCGAAGGCATGGTGTGGACATCGCCAGAGCGGCACGGCGCCATGACCGGCATCATGAAATCGCAGATCGACTGGATCCCGCTGTCGGTCGGTTCGGTACGGCCCACGCAGGGCAAGACGCTGGCGGTGATGCAGGTGTCGGGCGGCTCGCAGTCGTTCAACGCGGTGAACCAGCTGCGCGTGCTCGGGCGCTGGATGCGCATGCTCACGATCCCCAACCAGTCGTCGGTGGCCAAGGCCTTCATGGAGTTCGACGAGGCCGGCCGCATGAAGCCTTCGCCGTACTACGAGCGCGTGGTCGACGTGATGGAGGAGCTGGTCAAGTTCACGCTGCTCACGCGCGACTGTGCCGGCTACCTCGTCGATCGCTACAGCGAGCGGCGCGAAAGCGCGCAGGCGCTTTCAAGGCGGGTGAACCTGCGCGCCATCTGAGCGCGCGGCGGCTGCCGGCTCAGCGCCGGCGCCGCAGTTCACCCGGCGTGGCGCCAAGGTGCGCACGGCACTGCCGCACGAAGTGCGACGCGTCCGTCAGCCCCACGCGAAAGCCGATTTCCGCGATGCCCAGCCGGTCGAAGCGCGCGTCGCCCAGCATGCGGCGCGCCGCCGCCATGCGGAAGCCCGCAAGCGCGCCGGCGAAGGTGATGGCACCTTCACCCTCGCCGACGCCGCAGGCCAGGCAGCGGTGCAGGCTGCGCTCCGAAATGCCCAGCCCGCGCGCAACGCTCGCGGCCGTGAGGCCGGGTTCGGCATGCCGCTCGCGCGTGGCGTCGAGCACGCGGCGGCGCAGCGCCTCCCGGCCCCTGTCGGGCGCGCTCGACTGCCCCTGCCCGGTCGCCAGCGCCAGCAGGCTGCCGAGCTGGTCGCTCAGCAAACCGGCGGGCAGCGGCGGCTGCACTGCAACTTCCGGCGACAGCTGCCGAAGAAAGCCGCACAGCACGCCGCCCCACCCGGCCTGCCCGTCGATGCGCCGCGCCACCTGGTCGCCGGCATCGGGTATCCATTCGTCGACCCAGGCGGTGGGCAGTTCGAGCGAGAGGGTGTCGGCCGATTGCAGCAGGTGAAATTCGTAGCACCGGCGCGAATCGACCAGCACCGCGTCGCCGGGCAGCAGCCGCGCGGAGCGGCCGTCCTGCACCGCCACCCAGGCCGAGTCGGTCTTGCAGAGCAGGTAGAAGTAGTTGTGGCGGCTCTGGGCGATGGCGCGGCGGGTGCGGTAGACGTCCTGCGCGCTGCCGCGCACCCGGTTCACGACGATGGACCCGAGCGGCGCCGACTCCAGCGTGGCCCCGAAGCGCCCGGCCTCGGCGCTGGTCACGTCCATCTCCAGGAAGCCCTCGCACACCGCGCCCACCCAGTAGTCCAGCCGCTGCGCGGGCGGCACGGCGTCGGTCGACCAGCGGTGGATGGCATTGCTCATGCGCGCGAACATACCCAAGCCCCGCCGGGTTGCCAAGCGGGTATAGACCGCCTCCGACTGCGGCCCTTTCCCGACCCCGGCAAAATGGTTCTGGAACCAAACCCCGTGCGCGGAGCGCTCCGCCCGCGCACATGAATGAAAGAAGGGCCATGAGCACCAAAAGCGATTTCGGACTGATCGGCCTGGCCGTGATGGGCCAGAACCTCGTGCTGAACGTGGAAAGCCGCGGCTTCCAGGTCAGCGTGTACAACCGCACCGAAGCCACCACCGAAGCCTTCATTGCCGCCAACCCCGGCAAGAAGCTGGTGGGCACCAAGACGCTGGAGGAGTTCGTCCAGAGCCTGGCCAAGCCCCGCAAGATCCAGATCATGGTCAAGGCCGGCGCGCCGGTCGACCAGGTGATCGAGCAGCTCATCCCGCTGCTCGACAAGGACGACATCGTCATCGACGGCGGCAACAGCCTCTACACCGACACCGAGCGCCGCGACGCCTACCTGAGCAGCAAGGGCCTGCGCTTCATCGGCGCCGGTGTTTCGGGCGGCGAGGAAGGCGCGCGCAAGGGCCCGTCGATCATGCCGGGCGGCCCGCTTTCCACCTGGGAAGTGATGAAGCCGATCTTCGAGAGCATCGCGGCCAAGGTCGACGGCGACCCCTGCGTCATTCACATCGGCCCCGGCGGCGCGGGCCACTACGTGAAGATGGTGCACAACGGCATCGAGTACGGCGACATGCAGCTCATCTGCGAGGCCTACAGCCTGTTCAAGGCGGCCGGCTTCAGCACCGACGAGATGGCCGCCATCTTCAACGAATGGAACGACGGCGAGCTGCAGAGCTACCTGATCCAGATCACCGCCAAGGCGCTCGAGCAGAAAGACCCGGAAACCGGCAAGCCGATCGTCGACGTGATCCTCGACAAGGCCGGCCAGAAGGGCACGGGGCAGTGGACGCTGATCAACGCGGCCGAGAACGCGGTGGTCATCAGCACCATCAACGCCGCCGTCGAGGCGCGCGTGCTGTCGTCGCAGAAGAAGGCGCGCGTGGCGGCCAGCAAGCAGCTGCAGGGGCCGAAGATCGAGCTGTCGCTCGAGAAGAAGGCGCTGGTGGCCAAGGTGCACGACGCGCTCTACGCCTCCAAGGTCATCAGCTACACGCAGGGCTTCGACCTCATCAAGACGATGGGCGACAAGAAGGAATGGAAGCTCGACCTGGGCGGCATCGCATCGATCTGGCGCGGCGGCTGCATCATCCGGGCACGCTTCCTGAACCGCATCACCGACGCCTTCCGCACCGACCCGGCGCTGGGCAACCTGATGCTCGACCCGTTCTTCAAGGACCTGCTCAACCGCACGCAGCAGAGCTGGCGCGAAGTGGTGGCGCTGGCGGTGAGCAACGGCATTCCCGTGCCGGCATTCAGCGCGTCGCTGGCCTACTACGACAGCTACCGCACAGAGCGCCTGCCGGCCAACCTGCTGCAGGCGCAGCGCGACTTCTTCGGCGCCCATACCTACGAGCGCGTCGACAAGCCCGAAGGCCAGTTCTTCCACACCGACTGGCCCGAAGTCATCGGCTGAGTCGCCCGAGCGATGCCATGCCGGCCCTCGACTACCCCCGCCACCTGGTCGAGGACTGGCAACTGCGCGACGGCACGGCGGTGCGCATCCGCCCGATCCGCGCCGACGACCTGGCCATGCACGCGGCATTCGTGGCGGGCCTGTCGAACGAAACCGGCTACCGCCGCCTGCTGTCGCCGCGCAAGCCACAGCCGGACGAACTCTGGCGCATGACCCACATCGACTACGACCGCGAACTGGCGCTCATCGCGACCACCGTGGCCGACGGCGCCGAGCAGCAGGTGGGCGTGGCGCGCTACGTGCGCGGCGACACACCCGAGACGGCGCACGTCGCGGAATTCGCGGTGGTCATCGCCGACGCCTGGCAGCACCGGGGCGTGGCCCACAAGCTCATGCGCAAGCTGATCGATGCGGCCGCCGAGGCCGGCGTGAAGCAGCTCGCGGACATCACGCTGTTCGACAACGTCGCGATGCTGGCGCTGGCGCGCAAGCTGGGCTTCAAGGTGCGGCGCGATCCGGGCAACCCCAATGTCACGCAGTTGCGGCTGGCGCTCGGTGCACCCGAGGCCTGAGTTGCATCACCAGGCCGCGCTCATCACGCCCTGCTCTGCCGCGATCCAGTCGCGCACGGGCGACGGCAGTGCATGCGCCGGCGGCACCAGGCCCATGGCGGCGTACGACTCCAGGTTGGGCACCAGCCCGTTGCGCCCTACGGCCGCGCCCTTCATGTAGCCGGCGGCGCATACCTTGTCGCCCTTGACGAACTCGAAGCGCATGTAGTTCCAGTGCTGGTCGGTGGCGTCGAGCCGGAAACGCAGCGTGTACACCTCGAACGGGTTCAGCCCACGCCGATAGCTGATGAGCGAGCCACCCGACATCGGCCGCCAGCCCTGACGCAACATGGTCGCGGCAAAGCCGGTGCGCACGAAGTACTCGACCAGCATCAGGTCGATGATGGTCAGATAGCGGCCGTTGTTCATGTGGCCGTTGATGTCCAGGTCGTTGGGCAGCACCCGAAGCCGCCGCTCCAGCGTGTCGCCTGGCACCAGGCGCGGTGCACGCCAGGCACGCAGCAGAGTCATCAGCAGGCGCAAGTAGAGATTCATGGGCAGGCCATAATTGGTTCAGCAATGAACAGTATATGTTCAATACTGAACCATCCCCATGGCCACCACCAAAACCCCAAAGCCAAAAAAGCCGACCGAACTCGACCGCGCGCCCTCGTCGCCTCATGGAACCCAAGCCTGGCTGGCGGTGGTACGGGCCTACAACCTGTGCGACGCGGTCATGACGTCACGACTCGCCGCGATCGGTTTGCGCGTGGGCGAACACGAGGTGCTGGCCACCATCGCGACCACGCCGGGCATCACGCAGCAGGCGTTGGCCGCTCGTTGCTTCGTCGCCAAGAGTGGCGTCAGCATGCTGCTCACGCAGATGGAGACCAGGGGATGGGTGCGGCGCGACAGCGACGGTGCCGACGCGCGAATCAGGCGCCTGACCTTGACCGATGACGGCATGGCAATCGCCCGGAAGTGCCTGGCGATCCAGGCCGAACTCGTGAGTGCGATGGTTGCGCCAGCCACTGCGCAAGAACTGGAAATCGTCGCCGACGCAATGAACCGCGTGTCCGTGGCTCTCGAGGCAATGCGGGCGGGCAAGGCCTGAGAGTGCCCTGTGCGAATGGCATCTGGTGTCATTCGACACCCATTTGGTAAAGCGCGACAGCCGCCCTGACCTGGCCAGCAAACTTAAATCTACTTCCTTATGATGCGAAACCTTTTTCCGTCGGAAGCAGAGAGCCCCCGCCATGGTCCAGCTTGCGTTGCGTCGTCCGTACACCTTCATCGTCATGGCGATGCTGATCGTGCTGGCCACGCCCTTCGTGCTGGCGCGCATGGCGACCGACATCTTTCCGGAAATCAACATTCCGGTGGTCAGCGTCATCTGGAACTACACCGGCCTGCCGGCCCAGGAAATGGGGCAGCGCATCTCGGGCCAGGTCGAGCGCGGGCTGACCACAACCGTGAGCGACATCGAGCACATCGAGTCGCAGTCGCTGGCGGGCGTGTCGATCATCAAGGTGTTCTTCCAGCCCACGGCCAACATCGAGATGGCCATCTCGCAGGTAGTGGCCTCCATGCAGGCGCAGGTGCGGCAGCTGCCACCGGGCATCACGCCGCCGCTGGTCATCAAGTATTCGGCTTCCAGCGTGCCGGTGATCCAGCTGGCGCTCTCCAGCCCCACGCGTTCTGAAAACTCCCTGTTCGACGCCACCGTCAACCAGCTGCGCCCGCAGCTCATCACGGTGCCGGGCGCGGCCATTCCCTTTCCCTACGGCGGCAAGAACCGGCTGATCTCGGTCGACCTCGACACCCAGGCGCTGCAGGCGCGCGGCCTCTCGCCGGCCGACGTGGTGAACGCGGTGAACACGCAGAACCTGATCCTGCCCTCGGGCACGGCCAAGTTCGGCGCCACCGAATACAACGTGAAGATGAACGGCTCGCCCGACGCCATCGCGGGCCTGAACGACCTGCCGATCCGCACGGTGAACGGCGCCACCACCTACCTGCGCGACGTGGCCTACGTGCGCGACGGCTTCTCGCCGCAGACCAACGTGGTGCGCCAGGACGGCGTGCGCGGCGTCCTGCTGTCGGTGCTGAAGAACGGCGGCGCCTCCACGCTGGACATCGTGTCGAACATCCGCGCCATGCTGCCCGTCGCCGCGCAGACGATGCCCGAGGACATCAAGATCACGCCGCTGTTCGACCAGTCCGTGTTCGTCAAGGCGGCCGTGAAGGGCGTGGTGTTCGAAGCCATCCTGGCCGCCGCGCTCACCGCCGCGATGGTGCTGCTGTTCCTGGGCAACTGGCGCAGCACGCTGATCATCGGGCTGACCATTCCGCTGTCGATCCTGGCGTCCATCCTGGTGCTGTACTCGCTGGGCGAAACGCTCAACCTCATGACGCTGGGCGGGCTGGCGCTGTCGGTGGGCATCCTGGTCGACCAGGCGATCGTGACCATCGAGAACATCGAGCGGCACCTGCACATGGGCACGCCGCTGAAGGAGGCCATCGAGGTCGGCGCGGGCGAGATCGGCTCGGCCGCCTTCGTCTCCACGCTGTGCATCTGCATCGTGTTCGTGCCGATGTTCTTTCTCTCGGGCGTGGCGCGCTTCCTGTTCGTGCCGCTGGCGGAGGCGGTGGTGTTCGCCATGCTGGCCTCCTACCTGCTCTCGCGCACGCTGGTGCCGACGCTGGTGATGCTGCTGATGGGCGGCTCGCACGGCCCGCAGCAACCGCAGCCGGGCGAAGGCGCAAGGCAGAGCGCGCTGCAGCGCCTGTACCGCGCCTTCGACCAGCGCTTCGAGCGCGTGCGCCGTGCCTACACGCTGGTGCTGTCGGCGGTGCTCTCCAGGCGCGCCGGCTTCATCGGCCTGTTCCTCGGCTTCTGCCTGCTGTCGTGCCTGCTCTACCCGGCACTGGGCCGCGACTTCTTCCCGACCGTCGATGCAGGCCAGATCCGCCTGCACCTGCGCGCGCCAACCGGCACCCGCATCGAGGAAACCGCGCGCCTCACCGACAAGGTCGAGGCCGCCATCCGCGAGCTGGTGCCGCCAGACCAGCTCGAAACCATCCTGGACAACCTCGGCATTCCCAACAGCGGCATCAACCTGTCGTACAGCAACGCCGGCACCATCGGCACCTTCGACGGCGAGCTGCTGCTGTCGCTGAAAGAAGGCCACAAGCCGACCGAGCAGCACGTGTCGCTGCTGCGGGCCGAGCTGCCCAAGCGCTTTCCGGGCATCGAGTTCTTCTTCCAGCCGGCGGACATCGTCACGCAGATCCTGAACTTCGGCCTGCCCGCGGCCATTGACGTGCAGTTCAGCGGCAACGACATCGCCGGCAACGCGGCGCGCGCGGCCGAGCTGACCAAGGCGATACGGCAGATTCCGGGCGCGGTCGATGCCCACGTGCACCAGCGCCTGGACGGCCCCGCGCTGAGCCTGCAGATGGACCGCACGCGCCTGCAGCAATACGGCCTGACCGCCGCCAACGTGGGGCAGAACGTGCTCATCGCGCTGTCGGGCAGCTCGCAGACGGCACCCGCCTTCTGGCTGAACCCGGCCAACGGCGTGGTCTACAGCATCGCGGTGCAGACGCCGCAATACACGGTCGATTCGCTCGATTCGCTGCTCAACATTCCGGTGGGCGCCAGCGGCGGCGCGGGCGGGCCGGGCTCGCAGCAGTTGCTGGGCAATCTCGTGAGCGCGCAGGCCGACCGGCTGCCGGCCGTCATGTCGCGCTACAACATCGCGCCGGTGATCGACGTGTACGTGAGCGTGCAGGGCACCGACCTGGCCAGCGTGGCCTCCAAGGTGCAGAAGCTGGTCGACGAGATGCGGCCCAGGCTCTCGCGCGGCAGCCGGGTCGACATCCGCGGCCAGGTGCAGACCATGCAGTCGTCGTTCATCGGCCTGGGCGTGGGGCTGGCGATGGCCATCGTGCTGGTGTACCTGCTGATCGTGGTCACCTTCCAGTCGTGGCTGGACGCGGCCATCATCATCACCGCGCTGCCGGCCGCGCTGGCGGGCATCGCGTGGATGCTGTTCATCACCGGCACCACGCTGAGCGTGCCGGCGCTCACGGGCGCGATCATGACCATGGGCGTGGCCACGGCCAACTCCATTCTTCTGGTGTCTTTCGCGCGCGAGCGGCTGCAGGCCGGCATCCCGCCGCTGTCGGCCGCGCTGGAAGCAGGCGCCACCCGCATCCGGCCGGTGCTGATGACGGCGTTGGCGATGATCATCGGCATGATCCCGATGGCCCTCGGCCTGGGCGAAGGCGCCGAGCAGAACGCGCCGCTGGGCCGCGCGGTGATCGGTGGCCTGGTCTTTGCCACGGTGTCGACATTGTTTTTCGTACCCGCCGTGTTCGCGGGAGTGCACAGTCGGCTTGCCCGCCGCCGGGCGGCGCGCGAAGCCTCCCAGCAGCAGCATCAACCGCCAGCGGGCGCAACGCCCCAGGAGAATTGATTTCATGACGGAGCAACGCCACGCGGCATTGACCATCCATCCCACCGGGGAGAGCGACGGCGAGCTGCTGCGCCGCCGGCAGATCGTGCGGCGCACGCGCTGGCTGGTGCTGATCGTCCTCGTGCTGCTGGGGCTGGGCGCGGCGCGCACCGTGTTCGTGCGCATCGCCAACGCCCGCGCGCTCGAAGCGGGCACGACCGAACGCGCGAAGCAGTACGTGCAGACCGCCCTGCCCCGCGTGACCACCGCCGGCCAGACGCTGTCGCTGCCGGGCACGCTGCAGGGCTTCGTGCAGTCGCCCATTTCGGCGCGCGCCAGCGGCTACCTCAAGCGCTGGACCAAGGACATCGGCAGCCGCGTCGAAAAGGGCGAGCTGCTCGCCGAGATCGAGACGCCCGAGATCGACCAGCAGCTGTCGCAGGCCGTGGCCGCGCGCGCACAGGCCGCCTCCGGCCTGGAACTGGCGCGCAGCACCGCCGAGCGCTGGGAAGCGCTGCGCAAGAAGGATGTGGTCTCGCAGCAGGAACTGGACGAGCGCCGCAGCGCGGTGGCGCAGGCCACCTCCAACGTGGCGGCGGCCGACGCCAACGTGCAGCGGCTGAAGCAGACCGAGGGCTTCAAGCGCGTGGTGGCGCCGTTCGCGGGCGTGATCACGCGGCGCAACGTGGACGTGGGCGACCTGATCGACGCGGGCGCGGGCGGCGGTGCCGGTCGCGCGCTGTTCCTGCTTGCGCAGACCGATCCGCTGCGCGTGTACATCAACGTGCCGCAGGCCTACGCCCAGCTCGTGAAGACCGGCCAGCCCGTGGTAGTGACGCAGGCCGAACTGCGCGGCCAGACCTTCAAGGGCCAGGTGGCGCGCACCGCCGGCTCCATCGACACGACCACGCGGATGATGCAGGTGGAGGTGTCGCTGCCCAACAGCGACGGCGCGCTGCTGCCGGGCGCCTACGTGCAGGTTTCGCTGCCTTTGGCCGCGAGCCGCACGCTCTCGGTGCCGTCGAACGCGCTGCTGTTCCGCGCCGAGGGCACGCGCATCGCGGTGGTCGATGCGCAGGGCCGCGTCAACCTGCGCGCCGTGACGCTGGGCCGCAACTACGGCGAGAACGTCGAGGTGATCGACGGCCTCGAGAAAACCGACCGCATGGTGCTGAACCCGTCCGACTCGCTGGCCGAAGGCGACGTGGTGGCGGTGGCGCCCGAAGCGCCGCCGGCGAAGGCGCCGACACCGAAGGCCCCGGCGTGACGCCGCCGCGCCTGGCCGCTCCGCTCACGCTGCTGGCCGCCATGCTGCTGTCGGGCTGCGCGGTCGGCCCCGACTACAGGACGCCGGACACGCCGCTGCCGGTCAGCTGGAAGCTGGAGGAGCCCTGGCGCGTGAGCACGCCGAGCGACACAGCCGACAAGGGCCCATGGTGGCGCCGCTTCGGCGACCCGCAGCTCGACGCGCTGCAGCAGCAGGCGCTGGCCGGCAGCCCCACGCTGGCCATCGCCAATGCCCGGCTGGCGCAGGCGCGCGCCACGCTCGCGGCCAATGCGGCCGGGCAGTATCCGCAGGTCGGCCTCGGCACCCGCGCTTCGCGCCTGAGGATTTCCGCCAACCGCCCGCTCACCAACTACGCGACGCCCAATTCGACGACCGTGCAGAGCGACTTCGCGCTGTCGCTGAACGCGAGCTACGAAGTCGACCTGGCCGGCCGCGTGCAGCGCACGGTAGAGGGTGCCAAGGCGTCGGCGGAACAATCGGCCGCCGACCTGCAGAACACCCGGCTGCTGCTCAGCGCCGACGTGGCCAGCAGCTACTTCAACCTGCGCTCGACCGACGTCGAACTCGACGTGCTCACCCGCTCCATCGCGCTGCAGCGCCGCGCGCTCGAGCTTGTCACGGCGCGCCACGACCTGGGCGCCGTGTCGGGCCTGGACGTGGCGCAGCAGCAGGCGCTGCTGGAAACCACGCTGACGCAGGTCGACGTGCTGAGAAAGCAGCGTTCGCAGTACGAGCATGCGCTGGCCACGCTCACCGGCACGCCGGCGCCCAGCTTCTCGCTGCCGGTGGACCTGCGCGAGATCAGGCCGCCGGCCGTGCCGCTGGGCGTGCCCTCCGAAATCCTGCAGCGCCGCCCCGACGTGGCCTCGGCCGAGCGCGCGATGGCCGCCGCCAACGCGCAGATCGGCGTCGCCACCGCGGCCTTCTACCCGAGCATCTTCATCTCGCCCACCGTGGGCGTTGACAGCCGGATGATCGAGACCCTGTTCAACGGCCCGAGCCTGCTGTGGTCGGTGGGCGTGTCGGCCACGCAGGTGCTGTTCGACGGCGGGCGCATCCGCGCCAACGTCGATTTCGCGAAGGCCGGCTACGACGTCACCGTGGGCAACTACCGCCGCACCGTGCTGACCGCAATGCAGGAAGTGGAAGACGGCATCACCGGGCTTGCCGCGCTCGACAGCGCAACGACCCAGGCGCAGGCCGCCGTCACGGCCGCGCGCCGCGTGCTCGACATGGCCACCAGCCGTTATGAGGGCGGCGCGTCGACCTACCTCGACGTGATCACCGCGCAGCAGTCGCTGCTGACGGTGGAACGCCAGGCCGCGCAGCTGCGGGGGCAGCGGCTGCTGACGGCGGTGTTCCTGGTGAAGGCGCTGGGTGGCGACTGGTGCGGCGCGGATGAGCCCGGCAAGGCCCCGGCGTCGTCTTGCCCCGCCGTCGGCATCGACCGGACTGCGAAGGCCGGTTGAACGGCAAGGCTCTGTTCGCGCGACTTGGTGCCTTGCTGGTCGATCGACACACGTCGTCACTGTCGGAGCGATTCCGCTCGAGCTCTCCTGGCTCAGTGCATTGACGCCGCCGGCTGCGCGACGGCGCCCGCAGCGGAGCACAGCGCGAGGCCGCCCGCCAGGCTCCATGCCTGCGCATGGCCGAGGCGGCGCAGCGCCTTGGCCGCCTGCGCGCTGCGATTGCCGCTTCGGCAGTAGAAGAGCACCGGCGCACCGGCCGGCAGCGCCATCCAGCCGGGCAGCGCATTCAGAAGCCCCGACAGCGGCACCGCCTCGCGGTGGGTGTCGGCACCGAAGGGCGACGATTCGCTCACGCGCTGCTCGTAGGGCTCGCGCACGTCCACCAGCACAAGTCCCGGATGCTCGAGCAGCAGCCGCTGCGCCTGCGTGGCGTTCATCTCGTGGCCCGCGCCGGCGCAGCCGTTGTCGATGCGCGCACCGCAGGCAAGGGTCTGGTATTCGGTCAGCGCGAGGTCTTTCTCGAGTTCGGCCTTTGCCGAGGCGAAGCCTGCCGCGTCGATGCTGCCGGACAGCACCTGCGCGAGCAGCGGCTGGGCCGCGCATTCGCGGGCCAGGGTGCTCGCGAAGCGGTCGTCGTAGTCGTGCGCCGGGAGCAGCAGCGTGCCGGGGCCCGCGGCCTGCGCCAGTTTCTTGAGCGACGGGCCGAATGCCAGCGGCGCACTTTGCGCGAAATCGCTTCGCCCCAGGGCGCCGGGCATCACCGTGTCGCCGACGAATGCCAGGCGGATCTTCAGCTGCTCGTCGTGCAGCAGGTAGGCGGTCGAGTCGGCGGTGTGCCCGGGGGTTGCCAGCCGGGTCAGCGTCTGCGCGCCCAGGCAGATGGCATCGGCGCCCAGGGGCCAGCCGAGCGCATCGACCTCGCCTTGCTGGACAAGGCGTTCCGGCAGCGCGGCGCGCAATTCGCCCACCGAGGAAACATGATCGCCATGGCTGTGCGTGTCGAGCACGGCGGCCAGCGTGTAGTCCTGGCAGCGAAGCAGCTGCGCGATACGGCCGGTCAACTCGGGCAGCGGATCGATGACCACGCAGCGCCGGCTGCCGGCGTCGGCCAGGAGGTAGCAGCATGCACCGCCGGCCACGAAGCGGGTCAGGCCGTCGAGCGCGTCGCCCGGACGGGAGGTGTCGGCGCCGGTATTGAGGCAGCTTGCGCGCAGCGAAGCGCCACAGGAGCCGATCCTTTCACAGGCTTCGTCGATGAAGGCCGCGTCGCTGGCCGGCCCGAACGACAGGCGCACGGCCGAGGCCGCCTGCCAGGCGGGCAGCCCCATGGCTTGCAGCACGTGGCTCGGCAGCGCCTTCGACGCGCCGCAGGCCGAGCCTCCGCTCACCCGCACGTCGGCCGCGTCGAACAGGTCCTGCAGGAGCTTCGAGTCGAGGCCGGGCACCGAGAAATTGAGGGTCGTCGGCAAGCTCAGTTCAAAGGGCGCGTTGAACACCACGCCGGGGAACGCATTCTTCAGCGCGGCGGCGATGCGGTCGCGGTACGCCTCCAGCGTGAGAGCGTCCCGGAAGGTCTGGCCGTCTTTGAGCGCTTCCAGCACGGCGCCGAGCGCGGCGATGCCGGACATGTTCTCGGTCCCCGAGCGCAATGCGCCCTCCTGGCCGCCGCCCGCCATCAGCGGCGTGAACGGCGCGCCGGCGCGCACGTACAGCAGGCCGATGCCCTTGGGGGCATAGAGCTTGTGCCCCGAGAACGGCGCGTAGTCGATGCGGAGGGCCTCGAGCCGGAGCTCGAGCTTGCCCAGCGCCTGCACGCTGTCGACCATCCACAAGGCCGGGCTCCCGTCGAGCGCCTGGGCGATGCCGTCCAGGTCGCTGACGACGCCGGTCTCGTTGTTGGCGGCCATGGTGCAGACCAGCCCGGCACGTGCGGCATGCGCGCGCAGCCAGTGCAGGTCATGGCGGCCGTCGCGGCCGACCGGGATGGGCAGCACGCGCAGGTTCAGGCCCAGCAATTTGTTCCAGTGGCTGATCGCTTCCGGCACCGCCTTGTGCTCCGTCGCGCCGTACAGCACGCAGTCGACGTCCTCGCGGCCGCGCAGCGCGCTCAACGCCGACAGCACCGCCGTCTGGATGCCTTCGGTGGCGCCGCTGAGAAAAAGCAGGTCGCCCGTGGGCGCACCGAGCAGCCGCCGCGCGCGGGAGCGCACCGAATCCATCAGCGCGCGCGCCTTCAGCCCGGTGCTGTGGACGCTGCTGGGGTTGCCGAAGTCGTCGGCCATGGCTGCGAGTGCCGCGGCCCGGGCGCGAGGCAGCACGGGCGTGGTGGCGTTGGCGTCGAGGTAGATGTCCATTCAGGTGATTCCGGGAGAAGAGATGCAAGCGTTTGCAGGCTTGGCGGGCGTGGCGGGCGACCACGCCGCGCACCCGGTAGAGTCTGCCGCCCGGGGCGGAGCAGCGGCTTGCCTTTTATGCTGCCTATGCCGATAAGATTGGAATCCAATGCTCAATCAAGGATATTTGATGAAACTGGATTCCATAGATATCAAGATTCTTGATCTCCTGCAGCAAGACGCCGAGCTGCAGGTGGCGCAGATCGCCGAGCAGGTGGGCCTGTCTGCCACGCCATGCTGGAGGCGCATCCAGCGGCTCAAGGAGGGGGGCGTCATCACGCGCTCGGTGGCCCTGCTCGACCCGCGCAAGGTCAACGTGGCGGTGACGGTCTTCGTGTCGGTGCGGACCAGCACGCACTCGCAGGAGTGGTTCGACCGCTTCACGGCCACGGTCCATGCCATTCCGGAAGTGGTCGAGTTCTATCGGATGAGCGGCGACGTGGACTACCTGCTGCGCGTGGTGGTGCCGGACATCGCCGCCTACGACGCCGTCTACAAGCGACTGATCTCGGGCACGAACCTGCACGACGTCAGCTCCAGCTTCGCCATGCAGGAACTGAAGCAGACCACGGCGCTGCCGCTGGGTTACGTGTAGAAGGTTCGCGAAGCGGCCACGCCGCCGTTCAGAACAGGCTGCCCTGCCCCGCGGCGCCAGGCGGCCGGAACGCCGTGATGTCCAGCGGAATGCGCTCGCGGTTGTAGCCCAGTCGGTTCGTCGCCTTCTCGAAGCGCTGGTGGATCAGGTCGGCCCACAGGCCCGAGCCCTTCATGCGCGTGGCGAAGTCGGCGTCGTAGTCCTTGCCGCCGCGCATCTCGTGGATGCGCGCCATGATGCGGTCGGCGCGCTGCGGATAGTGCAGTGCCAGCCATTCCTTGAAGAGCGGCGCCACCTCCCACGGCAGCCTCACCACCGTGTAGAAGGCGCTGCGCGCGCCGGCTTCCCATGCGGCCTCGAGCACCTGTTCCATGTCTTCGGTCACGAAGGGAATCTGCGGCGCCACGCTCACGCCGACCGGCACGCCCGCCTCGGTCAGCGTGCGGATGGTGCGCAGACGGCGGTGCGGCGCCGCGGCGCGCGGCTCCAGCTTGCGGGCGAGTTCGCCGTCGAGCGTGGTCACGGTCACGTACACGGCCGCAAGACGGTCGGCCGCCATGGGCGCGATCACGTCGAGGTCGCGCTCGATGGCGCTCGACTTGGTGACCAGCGCGAACGGATGCCGCGCTTCCTGCAGCAGTTCGATGACCGAGCGGGTGAGCCTCAAGTCGCGCTCGATGGGCTGGTAGCAGTCGGTGGCGGTGCCGATGGCGATGTAGCTGGGCCGGTAGCTCTTGCGCCCGAGCTCGGTGCGCAGCATGTCGGCGATGTTTCGCTTGGCGATCAGCTTGGTCTCGAAGTCGAGGCCGGGCGACAGGTTGAGGTAGCTGTGCGTGGGCCGGGCGAAGCAATAGATGCATCCGTGCTCGCAGCCGCGGTAGGGGTTGAGTGAGCGGTCGAAGTAGATGTCGGGCGAGTCGTTCTCGTTGAGCGCCGACTTGACGTCTTCGAAGCGCACCTCGGTGGCGATGGGCTGCAGCTCCTGCGCCTCGGCCACGCCGTCTTCGAGCGTGCCCCAGCCGTCGTCGAAGGCATTGCGCTCGTCCTTGGAGAAGCGATGCGCAAGCTGCGTGGCCGCGCCGCGGCCCTTGATGGCGTGGATGGGGATGTGGGCTGCGGGCATGGCGGAACCTCATTACTGTGTATTTGTACAGTATTTCACTGTTTTCTTGTGGCCGCCCGCTTTTTACATTTCTCTCTTGACAGAAATTTCGCAAATCCTAAACTCCAAGCCATGGAACTCACAGAAATTCAACGCAAGTTCGTCCTCCACTGGGGCGAAATGGGGTCCATGTGGGGCGTCAACCGCACCGTCTCGCAAATCCACGCGCTGCTCTTCGCCCACGGCAAGCCGATGCATGCCGAGGAGCTGTCCGAAACCCTGGGCGTCGCGCGCTCCAACGTCAGCAACAGCCTGAAGGAACTGCAGGCCTGGAACCTCGTGCGCGTCACCCACACGCTGGGCGACCGGCGCGACTATTTCGAGACCAGCGTCGATGTGTGGGAGCTGTTCCGCACCGTGGTGCGCGAGCGCAAGGAACGCGAGTTCGACCCGACCATCCGCGTGCTGCGCGAACTGGTCTCGAGCCCCGATTTCCAGAAGGAACCGCCCGATGCGCAGGACCGCATCCGCTCCACCATGGACCTCATGAACAAGCTCGCCACCTGGGCCGACGAAATGCTGCGGCTGTCGCCCGGCACGCTCGACAAGGTGCTGACACTGGGCGCCAGCGTGCAGAAGTTCGTGCGCGGCGACAAGGCCGGCAAGGACGAAGACCCCGACGCACACCACGCCAGCCTGCCGATGATCTGAACCCGTCTCTTTTTTTGCCCTTTAATTTCTGTTTTGACAGAAATATCGAGAACAAAGGATTCCATGAGCCGCGACGCCCTCCCCGCCTATCCGCTGACCCTGTACTTCGACGCCAGCTGCGCCATCTGCTCGGCCGAAATGGGCAACCTGGGGGCGCGCGACACCGCGGGCCGGCTGCGCTTCGTCGATTGCTCGCCGGCATCGTTCAGCGACGGGCCGGCGCCGCGCGACGCGCTCATGGCCGCGATCCACGCGGTGGATGCCACGGGCCGGGTGCTGGTCGGCGTGCCGGCCATCCGCGCGAGCCGCGCGGCGGTGGGCCTGCCCAGCGGCGGCGGCCTGCTCGACCTGCCGCTGGTCGCGCCGCTGGCCGACCGCGCCTATGCCCTGCTGGCGCGCAACCGCTACCGCATTCCGCGCTGGCTGGCGACACGGCTGGCGGGGCGCGTCGCGCCTACCTGCAACGACGGCAACTGCCGCCTCTGAAGAAAAAACACCACCCGAGGGAACAGCCATGCCCACAGTTTTCCAGCCCGACTTCCACCTTCCGCTCGAAGCGCCCGCACAGGCACCTGCCGGCGCCTCCATCACCGCCGAAGACACCCAGGTCTACTTCACCGAAGTCGCGTTCGACTACAGCGCCTGGAGCCCCAGCTACAACATGCACTTCGGTTTCTGGCGCGCCGGGCTGAACCCGTTCAGGCGCGAAGGCATGCTGGTCGAGATGAACCGCGTGGTCGGCCGCGCGCTGCGGCTTGGCGATGCGCAAGCCGGCGCCGCGCCCCGCCGCTGCGTGATCGACATGGGCTGCGGCG
The DNA here is from genome assembly GCF_037482385.2 of Variovorax sp. AB1(2024). Taxonomy (NCBI): domain Bacteria; kingdom Pseudomonadati; phylum Pseudomonadota; class Betaproteobacteria; order Burkholderiales; family Comamonadaceae; genus Variovorax; species Variovorax sp. AB1(2024). The sequence goes on from NZ_JBBHKP020000001.1 coordinate 4,953,059, forward strand.
CCGGCGCCACCGCGCGCACGCTGGTGGGCGACAACCCGTCGCTGTACGCAGTGACCGTGACCAACGTGGCCGTGCAGAACAGCATCGCCGCCAGGCTCGATGCGGCGGCGGGCGTGGCCGACCGCATGGCCCACGTGGAGGCCGACTACACCCGCACCGGCCTGCCCGCCGCGCAGGCCGACGGCGCCTGGGCCCTGGAGAGCGCCTGCTATGCAGAGGGCACCGCCAAGGCCGATTTCATCCGCGAGGCCGCGCGCCTGCTCAAGCCCGGCGCCCGGCTGGCGGTGGCCGACGGCTTCCTGCTGCGCCGCAAGCCTGGCCGTGTGGCCGGCTGGCTGCACCGCCTGTGGGCCGACAGCTGGGCCGTGCCAACGCTGGCCGTTCGCGACGACTTCATCGCCGCCCTGCGCGACAACGGCTTCGAGGACATCGAGTGCAAGTCGCTGCGCTGGCGCGTCGCGCCCAGCGCGCTGCACATTCCGGTGCTGGCCACGCGCTTCACCCTGGTCGAACTCTGGAAGGCGCGCGGCAAGCTCGGCGCGTGGCGGCGCAAGCACATCGTGGCCAGCTATTGCGCGCTGGCGCTGGGCATGTTCTGGCGCGACTTCGACTACTGCATGGTCACGGCCACGCGCAGTGCCGGCTGAGCGAACACGAGAAGAAACAACCAGCAGAAAGCTACGCATGCAAGACGACAACCAGGACAGCAGGCTCGCCGCACTCGCGCCAGACCAGGCACCCGGCGAACTGCCGCCCCAATCCCGCGGCGCCATGCCCTTCGCATGGTTCTGGCCGATGCTGGCGGGCGCGGCCATCGCGCTGGTGCTTCGCATCATTTTCAGCGGCGGCCCGGGCCAGCGCTTCTCGCCGATGCTCGGCTCCTTCGTGTACTTCGTGCCCGCGCTGTGCGGCGCCGTCACCGTGTACATGGCCGAGCGCATCGAGCGCCGCAGCTGGGGCTACTACCTCTGGGCGCCGTGGGTGGCAACGGCGCTTTTCGTCGGCGGCACGCTGGCGGTGTTCATCGAGGGGCTGATCTGCGCCGTCGTCATCGTGCCGCTGTTCGCGGTGATGGGCAGCGTCGGCGGACTGGCGATGGGCATCGTGTGCCGCATCACCAACTGGCCGAAGCAGGCCATCTACAGCTTCGCGGTGCTGCCGCTGGTGCTCGGCGCCATCGAGCCGCAGCTGCCCAACCCCGAACGGCTGTCGAACACGTCGCGCACGCTCTTCATCGCCGCGCCGGCCGAGCGCGTGTGGCACGAGCTGAACGCCGCGCGCGACATCCGTCCCGCCGAAGTCGGCGACGCCTGGGCCTACCGCATCGGCGTGCCGATGCCGGTGTCGGGCGTCACGGTCGACACGCCCGAAGGCCGCGTGCGCCAGGTGCAGTGGCAGAAGAACGTGCACTTCGAGGAAATCATCACCGAATGGCAGCCCAAGCGCCAGCTGAAGTGGCGCTTCCGCTTCTCGCCCGACTCTTTCCCGGCCGGTGCGCTCGACGATCACGTGATGATCGGCGGCCAGTACTTCGACCTGCGCGACGCCACCTACACGCTGACGCCGCGCGACGGCGGCACCGAGCTGCGCGTTGCGGTGTCGTGGCGCATGAGCACCAGCTTCAACTGGTATGCGGACCGCGTCATGCACCTGCTGCTGGCAGACGCGTCCGAGAACATCCTGCGCTTCTACAAGGCACGCGCCGAAGCCACGGCCGGCGCGGCGGCGGCCGGATGACGACGATGCCGCCCACCGCACCGGTCTTCCAGCAGGCGCTCGGCCCCGCCTGGGAACGACTCGGCGACGTCATCCGCCGCCACTACGCGATGGCACCGTTCTCCGACGACCACGTGTGCGTGCGCGGCACCATGAGCGAGGTCTGGCACGCCCGCTGGGCCGCGCTGCTGATGCCCCTCGGCCGGCTGTTCGGCGCGCTGGTGCCGCATCAGGGCAAGGACGTGCCCATCGAAGTGCACTACAGCTGCCGCCCCGACGACGCCACGCTCCACTGGGACCGGGTCTTCCGCTTTCCGGGCAGGCCGCCCTTCCATTTCCGCTCGTACATGGCGCACGACGCGCGCCGGGGCAGCGAGGTGATCGAGTACGTGCGCTTCGGCATCGGCATGCGGCTGGCCGTGAGCGCGGAAGAAGGCGCGCTGGTGTTCCGCGACCGGGGCTACATCTGGCGCGTGGCGGGGCTGCGCATTCCGCTGCCGCTGGGGCTCCTGCTGGGCACCGCCTACGTGGAAGAGCGGCCCGACCCGCAGGACGCCGACCGCTTCACCATGAAGATGCTGCTGCGCCACCGCTGGTTCGGCGACGTGTTCCGCTACAGCGGGCGTTTTCACCTGGACCCGCGCCCGGGTCCACAATGAGCCCACCATGCCACGCCGCCCTGAAAACCTCTACGCCCAGTACCACGCCCACGTCTATTTCGCGCCCGACACACTGGCGCAGGCGCGCAGCCTCTGCGAGCGCGCCGGACAGGAACTGATGGTGGTGGTCGGCCGCGTGCACGAGCGGCTGGTGGGGCCGCATCCGCACTGGAGCTGCCAGCTCGCATTCGACGCCGCAGAATTCGACCAGGTCATCGGCTGGCTAGAGGCCAACCGCAACGGGCTCGATGTGTTCGTGCACGGCGTGACCGGCGACGACTTCGCGGACCACACGGCCCATGCCATGTGGCTGGGTGAGGAAAGCGCGCTCGACCTGCGGATGTTCCGGCACTAGCCTCCGAAGCTCGCGCCCGTTTTTTCAGAACTCCGCGTCGAGCTCGTCGATTTCCTCGGGCTCCTGCTTCGCCGCGGCCACCCATTCCTTCATGGCCGGCAGCTCCATCACCCGCTTGCAGTAGGCCGCGCACGCGCTGTCCAGCGCCACGTCGTAGCTCAGGAAGCGCGTGACCACCGGCGCGTACATCGCGTCGGCCATGCCCGGCTGCTTGCCGAACAGGAAGGGGCCGCCGTAGGCCTTGAAGCATTCGCGCCAGATGGCGACGATGCGGTCGATGTCGGCCTGCGCGCGCGACCACACCTTGAAGTTCTTGAAATGGGCCTTGATGTTCATCGGCAGCGCGCCGCGCATCGACGAAAAGCCCGAATGCATCTCGCCGCAGACGGCGCGGCAGTGGGCGCGGGCGGCGATGTCGTCGGGCAGCAGTCCGGCCTTGGGCTTGATCTCGTTGAGGTACTCGCCGATGGCCAGCGTGTCCCACACCTTCACGCCGCCATGCTGCAGCGAGGGCACCAGCATCGACGAAGACAGCAGCAGCATCTCGGCCTTCATGGCCGGGTCGTCGGGCGGGATGACCTTCTCGCTGAAGTCCAGCCCGGCCAGCCTGCACATCAGCCAGCCGCGCAGCGACCACGCGCCGTAGTTCTTGCTGCTGATGGTAAGAACGGGTTTGGCCATCTTGAAGCTCCTTGGGCGTTGCCTCGCTGCGTGCAAGCGCCATGCCATGCGGCTGGCCCGCAACTTGCCTGCACCAGGGCCATGCTGTACCGGGCCTACCAGAACCAAGCCGACATGCTGTCGCCTGCCAGGCTCGCCGCGCAGTACCTGGGCCAGGCGCTGTGGAAAGACGGCACCGAGCGCACCATGCTGCGGCGCATGGCCGCGCAGTTCGAGGTGTTCTCGCGCATGCGGCTGACCCACACGCGGCCGCCCTACGGCATTGCCAGCGTGCCGGTCGACGGCGCCGAAGTGGCCGTGCACGAGGAAAAAGCCCTGGTCTCGCCCTTCGGCACCCTGTTGCACTTCAGGAAGGACACCGAAGCGGTGCACCCGCCCGTGCTGCTGGTCGCACCACTCTCGGGCCATTTCGCGACCCTGCTGCGCGAAACCGTGCGCACGCTGCTGCGCGACCACGACGTGTACCTGACCGACTGGCACAACGCGCGCGACGTGCCGCTCTGGGAGGGCCGGTTCGGCCTGGACGACTACACGCTGCAGCTCATGCGTTTCCTGGAGGCCGTGGGCCCGGGCGTGCACATGGTGGCGGTCTGCCAGCCCTGCGTGGCCGCGCTGGCCGCCACCGCGCTGATGGCCGAGGACGACAACCCCGCCACGCCGCGCAGCCTCACGCTGATGGCCGGCCCGGTCGATTGCCGCATCAACCCGACCACGGTCAACAAGCTCGCCACCGACCGGCCGATCGACTGGTTCCGGCGCAACCTCATCAGCCATGTGCCGTGGCCGCATGCGGGCGCCATGCGGCGCGTGTACCCGGGCTTCCTGCAGCTGTCGGCCTTCATGAGCATGAACCCGGAGCGCCACAAGAAGCAGTTCCAGGACATGTATACCCACCTGGTGGAAGGCGACATCGACAAGGCCCGCACCATCGGCAACTTCTACGACGAGTACCTCGCCGTGAACGACCTGCCGGCCGAGTTCTACCTGGAGACGGTGGAGCGCGTGTTCCAGACCTACGACCTGCCGCGCGGCAAGCTCACCGTGGGCGAGCGCACCGTGAACCCCGCCGCCATCCGCCGCACCGCGCTGCTGACGGTGGAGGGCGAGCGCGACGACATCTGCGCCGTGGGCCAGACGGTGGCAGCGCAAGACCTCTGCACCGGCATACGCCCCTACCTCAAGGCACACCACCTGCAGGCCGGCGTGGGCCACTACGGCGTATTCAGCGGCAGCAAGTGGAATGCGCAGATCTACCCGCGCGTGCGCGAAACCATCCACGCGGCGGCCGAGCTGAGCGGCTGAGCCGCAGCGCGGCAATCCGGCAAGGGCCGTGAGGCCATTGTTTGCCCTTGCGCGCCGGGCTTCCTACACTCGGGCCCATGCAACGCCAGGCTTTCATCCGCAGCACGCCGCGCGCAGTCTTCACTGCGTGCACGGCTGCAGGGTCGCATCCGACCCTCGCAGATCTCTGAGCCCGGCGGTCAGCCTCCCCCCCTTTCTTCAGCACCTTTCATCGACCGCCGGGCCCAAGCCCCGCGCGGTAGCGCGCCCGCACGGGCACGCCGCGCTTTCCCCAGCTGATTCCTTCGCTCGCTGCCAGCCGCTTCGCCGTGGCCGGCGGCCGGCTTTGTCATGCGGAAAGAACACTGACGATGAACATCCAATCGATCCTGGCGGTGACCGACCTGTCGGCGCACGGCCTGCGCACTGTCGTGCGTGCAGCCAACATCGCGGCGGCGCACGGCGCGCTGCTGAAGATCATGTACGCGCCCGCCGCCTTCGCCGGACCTGCGGATGCCGATGCGGCCAGCGGCCTGGGCGCCTTATGCCTGGAGGTGGCCGAGCGCTTCGGCATCCTCGTCAAGAAGATCGACGACACGCGCGGGCGCCTCGACGGCGCCGCGCACGAGGCGCAGTGGTGCGACCTCGTGGTGATCGGCGACGAGCCCGACCGCTCGCTCGCGGCCTTCTTCCACGGCCAGCCGGCCGAACAGCTGGTGCGGGCGGCGCAGCGGCCGGTGCTGGTGGCGCGGCTCGATGCGCGCGCCGGCGGCTATGGCCGAATCCTCGTCGCCGTCGATCTCATGGAAGAGTCGCGCCCCCTGGTCGACCTGGCCTGCGCCTTCGACGGCCAGGCCGACATCGAGCTGTTCCACGCCTTCACGCCCATGCACGAAGGCAAGCTGCGCTACGCCGACGTGTCCGCGCATGTGATCGACGCCTACCGCCACGCGTGCGCCCGCCATGCGCGCGAACGCATGCTGTGGCTGTCCGATGCGTCGATCGCGCGCCGCAACCGCGTGGTGTCGTCGATAGGGCGCGGCGATCCGGCGCGGCAGGCGGCCGTGCAGCAGCAGTACTCGAAGGCCGACCTGCTGGTGGTCGGCAAGCGCAGGCGCTGCGCGCTGATGGACTTTCTTTTCGGCAGCGTGGCGCTGCGCGTGCTGCGCTGGTCCACGGGCGACGTGCTGGTGGTGCCGCACTGCGCGCTTGCCGCACGGCAGGGTCAACACGCCGCGGCGCTGGCGCAGAGGGGTGCGGCATGACGCTCGCGCCGGCATTTCCTCCGATGCAGCCGGTCTGGTGGCGCTTCAGGCCGGCCGAGCTGCGCATCGACGTCGATCCGCACAAGGCAAAGCCAGCAGACACGCTGGTGCCGGTGCACGAACGCATGCGCACGATGGGCGCCCGCCTGCACGACATGCCGCAGCTCGCGCTCGGCGACCCCGGCCTGCGCGCACGCTATCGCGAGGCCGACGGCGAGCTGTACGTCTACATCGAAGACACGCGCCGGGACAGGCTCGTCGGCTACACCGTGTTCAACCGGCTTATCGAGCTCAACCGCAGGGCCGACCGCCACATCCGCGCGCCGCATTCGCAGTACGACCCGGCCTATCAGCGGCGCGGGCTGGCCTCCGCCGTATACCGCTGGGCGCTGGGCCGGGGCATCTGCCTCATGAGCGGCGCGCGGCAGTCGCCGGGCGCGCATGCGCTCTGGCAGAGCCTGTCGCGCCACTGCGAGGCGGGCTTTGCCGACCTGCGCAACAAGCAGCTGAGCTACCTTGGCCGAGAGGTCGAGCGCGCCACGCTCGCCGAACTGCACACGCGCATGTTTCTGCTTGGCGAGGGCTGGACGCTGGAACGCTTCCGGCGCGAAACGCAGATGGCCTGAAGCGCTCAGCGCCGCGCGCGCTGCGCCTTGCTCACGCGCCGCACCGTGGCCTCGCCGGCCTGCGGAAGCCTGTCGCGCAGGAACGCGATCAGCTCCTGCGCCACCACGTTGCGCATCGGCCCCGGCAGGTAGGCCAGCACCACGCGGCGTTCGACGCGCGGCTTCAGCAGCGGCACCACGGCCAGTTCGGGGTCGCGCAGCGAAGAGGTGTACAGGCGCGGCATCAGCCCCAGCGCCTGCCCGCTGCGCACCAGCGCATAGAGCGTTTCCGAATAGCTCACGCGGTAGGGCTCCGCGCCTTGCGCGAACTGCGCGCGCGCCGGGTTGCCCAGCGCGGGCATGCTGCCGCTCTCGAACAGCACCAGCCGTTCCTTGCCGATGGCCTCCCAGTTCGCGTCGCCGGCGGCCGCCAGCGCATGGTCGCGCCGCACCACCAGCACCAGCGGGTCGCGGAACAGGTCGATGCAGGTCAGCCCGCCCGGTGGCTCGGTGATGGCGGCCACCGCCATGTCGATCTGCCCGCTGCGCAGCTCGGCCAGCAGCGTGTTCGACGGCGCGTCGCGCCAGGCCAACTCCACCTCGCGCTGGCCGCTGCCCAGAAACTCGCTGGCCGCGGCCGCCACGCGCGCACTGGCCGAGGGAATGACGCCCACGCGCACGAAGGCCCGGCCGCGCTGCACCGTGCTTTCGATGTCGCGCAGCGCCACGTCGAAGGTGTTGACCAGGAAGTCGGTGCGCGCCAGCACCTCGGCGCCCACGGGCGAGAGTTCCAGCCGGTGGGTGGAGCGGGTCAGCAGCTCCGCGCCCAGCAGTTTTTCCATCTGCTTGATGGCGTTGCTCAGGGCCGGCTGCGTGATGGAAAGCCGCCTGGCAGCGCGGCCGAACTGGCCTTCTTCCACCAGCACCGAGAAGAACTGCAGCTGGCGCAGCGTGAGCGCACGCAGGGGCAAGGCGGCCATGGACGCATCCTCGGTTATTGATTCAGTGAATCAAATTATAGAAATTCAAAATTTTCCTTATGAGGAGGCAATTACTAGACTGGTCAGCATGACCAGCCCCACCCCTGCTCCCTTCACGCTGGAATCGATGCTGCGGGCCATGCCCAAGGCCGAGCTGCACTGCCACCTGTTCGGCACGGTGCGCCACGAGACCTTCAAGCAGCTCAACCTGCGTGCCGGCGCGCCGCTGGCGGCCGACGAGATCGAGGGCTTCTACACGCGCGGCGAAAAGCCGGTCGGCGTGCTGCGGGTGCTGCGCGCGCTCGACGCCCAGCTGGTTCGCGGCCCCGGCGACCTCTACCAGCTCACGCTCGAATACCTGCAGGACGCGGCCTCGCACAACGTGCGCTATGCGGAGTTCTTCTGGAACCCCACCGGCACGGTGCATGAATCGGGCATTGCCTATCCGATGGCGCAGGCGGCCATCGTGCGCGCCATCCACGACGCGCAGCAGGATTTCGGCATCACCGGCCGGCTCATCGCCGCCATCGACCGCGAAGCCAGCCCGCAGGCCGCGGTGGAAATGGTGGAGTGGGTCAAGGCGCACCGCTGCGACGAGGTGATCGGCATCGGCATCGACTACCGCGAGAACGACCGGCCGCCCGAGCTGTTCACCCAGGCCTATGCCGACGCCAGGAAGGCCGGCCTCAAGACCACCGCGCACGCGGGCGAGTTCGGCATGCCCTGGACCAACGTGCGCACCGCGCTCGACGTGCTGCAGGTCGACCGCATCGACCACGGCTACACGGTGGTCGACCAGCCCGACTACGCGCGCCAGTGCGCAGAGCGCGGCGTGATCTTCACCGTGGTGCCCACCAATTCGTACTACCTGCGCACGCTGCCGCCGGAGCGCTGGGCGCTGGACCATCCGATCCGCAGGATGCCGGGCCTGGGCCTGCGCATCCACCCCAACACCGACGACCCGACGCTGCACAAGGTCACGCCCACGCAGGCCTGGCTGATGATGGTGCGCGACTTCGGCTTCGGCCTGGACGACCTGCGCGGCTTCATGCACAACGGCCTGGACGGTGCGTGGATCGACGACACGCAGCGCCGCGAATGGCGCACGCAATGGGGCGACGCGTTCGACACGCTGCGCGCCCGCCTCGACACCGAACCCGCCCCCACCCCCCTCGAATGACCCACGCCATGAACACTCCCCGCCGCCTGCTTCTCACCGCCGCGCTTTTCGCCGCCCTGCCCACCGCGGCGCTCGCGCAGGCCTGGCCCACGGCCAAGCCCATCACGCTGATCGTTCCCTACACCGCCGGCGGCAGCGTGGACGTGAATGCGCGCCTCGTCGCGCAGCGCCTCGGCGAGCGGCTCAAGCAGTCGGTCGTCATCGAGAACGTGAGCGGTGCGGGCGGCGCCATCGGCGTGGCCAAGGCGGTGAACGCCGCGCCCGACGGCTACACGCTGGTGGTGGGGCCCGACAGCGCCATCGCCATCGGCAAGCTGGTGAACCCGACCGCCTTCCGCTTCGATCCGCTGAAAGACCTGGCGCCGGTCGGCCTGCTCAACACCGCGCCGATGGTGCTGGTGGCGCGGCCCGGCCTGGAGGCCCAGACTTTTTCCGACTTCGTGAAGCTCGCGAAGGCCAAGCCCGGCAAGTACAACTACGCGACCTCGGGCGTGGGCACGGTGCTGCAACTGGCCATGGAACTGCTGAAGGAGCGCAGCGGCATCTTCGTCACCCACGTGCCCTACCGCGGCGGCGCGCAGATTGCCACCGACGTGATCGGCGACCAGGTCGACCTGGCCATGCTGGTGAGCACCAGCGCCATACCGCACGTGAACGGCAAGCGCCTGAAGGCCCTCGGCATCACCAGCACCAGGCGGCTGCCCACGCTGCCCAATGTGCCTACCTTCGACGAGATGCCCGGCCTCAAGGGCTTCGACATGGTGAGCTGGACCGGCATCTTCGCGCCCGCGAAAACGCCTCCGGCGGTGGTCGCGCAGATCAACCAGGAACTCAATGCGGTGCTGCAGGAAGAAGGCGTGCGCTCCAAGCTGATGGAGCAAGGGGCGCTGCCGGGAAGCGGCACGCCGGAGTCGTTCGGCAAGTTCGTGCAGGCGGAATACGCGCGCAATCAGAAGATCGTGCAGACCGCCAACATAAAGGAATAGGGCTCGCCTCCAACGTGGAGGCAGCGCTCAGCCGGTCTTTTCGTCTTCCGCGGGCCAGTCGCGGATGTAGGCCTTGAGCATCTTGTTCTCGAAGTTCTGGCTGTCCACCACGGCCTTGGCCACGTCGTAGAAGCTGATCACGCCCATCAGCATGCGCTTGTCCATGACGGGCATATAGCGCGCGTGGCGCTCCAGCATGATGCGGCGGATTTCGTCGAGGTCGGTTTCCAGGGTGCAGGTGACGGGGGCGTCGTCCATGGCCTTGCGGACCAGCGTGGTGCCGACCTGGCCGCCGTTGTTGACGATGGCGACGATCACTTCCCGGAAGGTGAGCATGCCGACCAGGTCGCCGTGCTCCATGACCACCAGCGAACCGATGTCCTTTTCCGCCATGGTGTTGGCGGCGTCTGCCAGCGGATCGTCTGGCGTGATGGTGAAGAGCGTGTTGCCCTTGACGCGAAGGATGTCGCTGACTTTCATCGTGTGCTCCTCTCGGGACTCAATCTCGGCTATCTCTGGTGTATCTGGGCGGGCCTGCCGTTTTTGAATATAGCCCACAATCGACGCCGACCTGAGCGCCCTTGTCGCGGACGCATGAATTGCAGACGTAACGGGGCATTGCCAGGAGACAACGCTCAGACACAGAAAGGCCTTCATGCCCGGTTATTCCGACCCCGGTTTCGACACCCTCGCGCTGCACGCCGGCGCCTCGCCCGACCCCGCCACCGGCGCGCGGGCCGTGCCAATCCACCTCACCACCTCCTTCGTCTTCGAGTCGAGCGATCACGCCGCCGCGCTGTTCAACCTGGAGCGCGCCGGCCACGTCTATTCGCGCATCAGCAACCCGACCAACGCGGTGCTGGAGCAGCGCGTGTCGGCGCTCGAAGGCGGCATCGGCGCCATCGCCACCGCCAGCGGACAGGCCGCGCTGCACCTGTCGGTGGCCACGCTGATGGGCGCGGGCTCGCACATCGTGGCCAGCACGGCGCTGTACGGCGGCTCGCAGAACCTGCTGCACTACACGATGCGCCGCTTCGGCATCGAGACCACCTTCGTCAAGCCCGGCGACCTGGACGGCTGGCGCAACGCCGTGCGGCCCGAGACCAAGCTGTTCTTCGGCGAAACCGTGGGCAACCCCGGGCTCGACGTGCTCGACATTCCCGCAGTGAGCGACATCGCCCACGAAGCCGGCGTGCCGCTGCTGGTCGACTCCACGCTCACCTCGCCCTACCTCATCAAGCCCTTCGACTGGGGCGCCGACCTGGTCTACCACTCGGCCACCAAGTTCCTGTCGGGCCACGGCACCGTGATCGGCGGGGTGGTGGTCGACGGCGGCAGCTTCGACTGGGAGAAGTCGGGCAAGTTCGCCGAGCTCACGCAGGCCTACGACGGCTTCCACAACATGGTGTTCAGCGAGGAAAGCACCGTCGGCGCCTTCCTGCTGCGCGCGCGCCGCGAAGGCCTGCGCGACTTCGGCGCCTCGATGAGCCCGCACACGGCCTGGCTCATCCTGCAGGGCATCGAGACGCTGCCGCTGCGCATGGAGCGCCACATCGACAACACGCAGAAGGTGGTCGAGTTCCTGGCCGCGCACCCGTTCGTGTCGCGCGTGGGACACCCGCTGATCGAGTCGCACCCTAGCCACGCGCTCGCGCAGAAGCTGCTGCGCCACGGCGCGCGCGGCGCCGGCGCGGTGTTCAGCTTCGACATCAAGGGCAGCCGTGCGCAGGGCAAGGCCTTCATCGAAGCGCTCAAGCTGTTCAGCCACCTCGCCAACGTGGGCGACTGCCGCAGCCTGGTGATCCACCCGGCCAGCACCACCCACTTCCGCATGACCGACGAGGCACTGGCCGGCGCGGGCATATCGCAAGGCACGATCCGCCTGTCGATCGGCCTGGAAGACGCTGCCGACCTGATCGACGACCTCAAGCGCGCGCTGAAGGCGGCGGAAAAGGCGGGTGCCTGACATGAACTACATCGTCAACGGCCACGGCACATACTGCTACACCGGCGGCAAGCCGCTCGATCCGGCCAGGCCCACGGCCGTGTTCATCCATGGCGTGCTGAACGACCACAGCGTGTGGATCCTGCAGACCCGCTGGTTCGCCAACCACGGCTGGAACGTGCTGGCGGTCGACTTGCCCGGACATTGCAAGAGCGAAGGCCCGCCGCCCGCCAGCGTGGAAGAGGCGGCGCAGTTCGTCATCGCGCTGCTCGACGCGGCGGGCGTGGAGAAAGCCGCGCTGGTCGGCCACAGCTTCGGCTCACTCATTGCGCTGGAGACCGCTGCGCGCGCGCCCGGGCGCGTGTCGCACCTGGCGATGGTGGGCACGGCCTACCCGATGACGGTGTCGCCCGCGCTGCTCGACGGCGCGCTCAACGACCCGCAACGCGCCATCGCCATGGTCAACACCTTCTCGCATGCGCTGCTGGCGCCGCCGCCCTCCTCGCTCGGCCCGGGCACGTGGCTCTACGGCAGCTCGCGCGCGCTGATGCGCCGCGTGCTCGCGAGCAACCGCGACGCCAACGTGTTCCACATCGGCTTCAAGGCCTGCAACGACTACGCCAACGGCGAAGCGGCCATGGAAAAGGTGCAGTGCCCGGTGCTGTTCCTGCTCGGCGACGCCGACCAGATGACGCCGCCGCGTGCCACCAAGGCGCTGGTGGGCAAGGCCCGCAGCGGCAAGGTGGTGACGGTGCACGCCGGCCACGCGCTGATGAGCGAGGCGCCGGACGCGGTGCTGTTCGCGTTGCGCGACTTCCTGAACGCGGCGCCTGCCGCCTGAAGCCGCCGCGCTGGCGGCTCAGTCCAGCGAGATGCCCGCGCGGTCGGCCTGCACGCGGTAGCGCGATATCTCGCTCTCGGCCTCCTTGCGGAAGGCCTCCGGGCCGACCGTCACGGGGTCCATGCCCTGTGCGCGCAGGTTCGCCTGCAAGGCAGCGTCGTCCATGGCCCGCGTGACCGCCCGGGAAAGCGCGTCGAGCACCGGCGCCGGCGTGCGCGCCGGGGCGGCCAGCCCGAACCAGGCTTCGAACGTGGCATCGGGCAAGCCCTGCTCCGCCAGGGTGCGCACCCCGGGCAACGCACCGGACCGGCCGGCGCCGAACACGGCCAGCGCATGCAACCGGCCCGCATTCACGAGCGGCGCCACAGCGCCCGCCACCTCGATGCCCAGGTCCACTTCGCCGGCGCTCAGGGCCACGGCAAGCTGGCCCGTGTTGCGGTAGGGCACGGCCTGCAGCCGGATGCCCGCTGCGGCGGCGAGCATCTCGCCCGCCAGGTGCGGGCCCGACCCCGGGCCGAAGGTGCCGTAGCGAATGCGCCCCGGGTGCGCCTTGGCCGCCGCGATCAGCTCGGGCAGCGAATGCCAGGGCGTGTCCTTGCCCCCCACGAGCGCGAGCGAACTGCGCGCGACGATAGCAATGGGCGCCAAGTCGCGCGCCGGGTCGTAAGGCAGCTTCTTGCGCAACGCCGGGTTGATGCTGAAGCTGGTCGATCCCGACAGCAGCAGCGTGTGGCCGTCAGGCACCGAGCGCACGACGTACTGGGTGCCGATGACGGTGGCTGCGCCCGGCCTGTTGTCGATGAACACCGGCTGGCCCAGTTGCTGGGACAGCGGCCGCGCGAGGACACGGGCCACGATGTCGCTGCCGCCGCCGGCCGTGAACGGCACCACCATGCGGACCGGCCTTTGCGGCCAGTCGCCCTTCGCAGCCGTTTGCGCATGGGCGCCCGACACCGCGGCCAGGCACAGCAGAACGCCCTGCCCCCAGCGCCGGAGGACGAGCAGGGCATGAAGAAGAACGCCGAGGATGCGGGACGAAAGCTGGGTCATGGAATCCGCGCCGGGCCGGGCGAGCGGCCCGGCCGGTTGCCGCACGGGCAACGAACAGATTTCCAGTTTGCCCCATGCCATCCATTCGTGCAGCCCGAGGGGCCGAATTCGCGCACCTGTCCTACCTGCCCGGCATCTACTCGGCGGCGATGCCCGCCCGGTGCGCCAGCGCGCGGTAGCGCGAAATCTCGCCCTCCATCTGCGCGCGGAAGGCGGCCGAGCCGATGGCCACCGGCTCCATGCCCTGCGCGCGCAGCTGCGCCTGCAGCGAGGCATTGGCCATGGTGGCCGTGACCGCGCGGGCCAGCTTGTCGATCACCGGGGCCGGGGTGCGCGCCGGCGCGGCAAAGCCGTACCAGGCGTCGAAGGTGGCATCGGGCAGGCCCTGCTCGGCGAGCGTGCGCACCTCCGGCAGCATGCTGGAGCGCGTGGCCCCCACGATGCCCAGCGCACGCAGCTTGCCCGAGCGCACATGCGGCGCCACCGCCGCCACGGTGTCGATGCCCACTTCTATTTCGCCGCCGATCACGGCCATCGAACTCTGGCTGCTGCCCTTGTACGGAATGTCCTGCAGCTGGATGCCGGCGGCCAGCGCGAAGAGTTCGCCCGCCAGGTGCGGGCCCGAGCCCGAGCCGAAGGTGGCATAGCGGATGCTCTTCGGCCTGGCCTTGGCGGCCGCGATGAGCTCCGGCACCGAATGCCACGGCGTGCCCTTGCCCACCACCAGCACCAGCGGCGTGCGCGCGACGATGGCGACGGGCGCCAGGTCGCGCACCGGGTCGTACGGCAGCTTTGCGCGCAGCGCCGGGTTCACGCTGTAGCTGGTCGAGCCCGAGAGCAGCAGCGTGTAGCCGTCGGGCGCGGCCTTGGCGACGGCGTCGGTGCCGATGATGGTGGAGGCACCGGGCCGGTTGTCGACGACGATGGGCTGCCCGAGGCGCTCCGACAGGGTCTGCCCCATCGCGCGCGCCACGAGGTCGGTGCCGCCGCCCGGCGGAAAGGGCACGACGAGCTTGATGGGGCGCTCGGGCCAGGCGTCCTGGGCGAACGCGGGCGCATGGGGGCCCAGCACGGCGGAAGCGGAAAGCAGCAGCCCGAAGCGGCGGCGTGAAATGGCGAGGTTCATGGTGCGAGTCAGGAGGAGGAAGAAGAAACGGATGCCGGCAGCCGCCCGGCGGCCCACGGCGCGAGCCCCGGCTCGCCCAGGTCCCAGTACAGGCCGGCCATGATCTGCAGGCCTTCGCGCGCCAGCGGCGCGAGCAGGTGCTCGTTGGGTGCGTGCTGCGCGCAGGCGGGGTACGAATGCGGCACCCACAGCGTCGGCAGGCCCAGCAGGTCGGCGAACACATCGTTGGGCAGCGAGCCCGCGAGGTTGGGCAGCAGGTCCAGGCGATGCCCGCTGCTGCGCTCGATGGACTGCCGGGCCCAGCCGACCCACGGGTTTTCAACGTCGAGCCGCGTGGCCGCGCCGGTCAGCGTGATCGCCACCTCGACCTGCTCGAAACCATGCGCATCGAGGTGCGCGCGCACGATCTGCCGCAGGTCCTGCCAGGGCGTGCCGACCACGAAGCGCAACTGGCAATGCGCCACGGCCTCGGAAGGAATCGCGTTGACCGGCCGCACGGCGGAGCCGGCGCCGAGCGCCAGCACCTCGATGGTGTTCCAGGCCACCAGCCGCTCGGCCGGGCTCAGGCCGGGCTCGCCCCAGCCTTCGTCGACGGCGGGGTCGTCCGTGCCGCCGCCGATGGCGATGTCGGCGAGCGCATCGCGCACCGCTTGCGAGACAGGCGGCGGGCGCAGGGCCTCGACCAGGATGCGGCCACGCGCATCCACCAGCGAAGCCACCGCATGGCTGAGCACCGTGCCCGGGTTGACCAGCACGCCGCCCCAGTTGCCCGAGTGGTAGCCGCGCGGCCGGGCGCGCAGCCGCAGGCTGAAGTTGACCGCACCGCGCGAACCCAGGAACAGCGTGGGCCGCAGGGCGCTCACGCGCGGGCCGTCGCTGGCAATGAAGAGGTCGGCGCGCAGCTTGTCGCGCTCCTGCGCGCACACCGCGTGCAGGCCGGGCGAAGCGGCCTCCTCGCCCATCTCGACGAGCCAGGTCACGTTGTAGCCCAGGCGCCCGCCGCGCGCCTGCAGCGCAGCGGCGAGGCCGCCCAGGTTGATGCTGTGCTGGCCCTTGTTGTCGGCCGTGCCGCGGCCGTACCAGCGCTCGCCGCGCACCGTGAGCGCCCACGGCGCGAGGCCCTCTTCCCAATTCGCGTCCTGCCCGCTGACCACGTCGCCGTGGCCGTAGGTCATGACCGTGGGCAGGGACGCGTCCTCGATGCGGCGCGCGATGAGAAAAGGCCCCCCGCCGGGCACCGGGTTGGCGACGACCTCGCAGGCGAAGCCGAGCGCCGCGAGCGGCGGAATCATCTCTTCGCGCAGGTAGGCCTCGAGCGCGGGCGTGGCGGCGCCGGTGTCGCTTTCGGTGCGAAAGGCGACGCGGCGCTGGAGGTCGGCGAAGAAGCCGCCGCCGTCGAAATAGGCTGTGGCAGCGGCCAGGCTGTCGGTGCGTTGCATGAAGGGTGTCCTTGTCCTTGCGTGGGATGGAGCAAGTACAAGGCCTGAAGGCCGATGCTTCCAGCATCGTTTTGGCAAGCTACCATTGCCTTCAAGGCAATACCTATCCTGCGCACATGACCCTTCCGTTTCTCAGCATCCCGATGCGGCACTTCCTCGAAGTGGCGCGCAGCGGTTCGGTCAACCAGGCGGCGGCGCGGCTCTACGTTGCGTCTTCAGCGGTGAGCCGGCAGATCGCCAAGCTCGAAGACAGCCTGGGCACGCCGCTGTTCGAGCGGCATGCGCGCGGCATGGCGCTCACCGCGGCAGGCGAGCGGCTGGCGGCGCACCTGCGCAATGCGCAGCTCGACATCGAACAGGTGGTCGAGCAGGTGCGCGACCTCGGCGGCCAGGGGGCGCGGCGCATCCGCATGGCGTGCACCGAGGGCTTCGCTGGGCACTTCATGCCGCTGGTGATGCGCAGCTTCGAGCAGGCGCACCCGGGCTGCCAGCTCGAGCTGCACGTGGGCTCGCCCGATGGCGTGAGCGCGCTGCTGGCGCGCGGCGAGACCGACATCGCCGTCAAATACGTGGTGGCGCCGGAACCCGGCCTGGCGATCGCGCACACGGCCACCGCGCCGGTGTACGCAGTGCTGCGGCCCGACCATCCCCTGGCACGGCAGCGCGTGGTGTCGGTGGCCGACGCGGTGCGCTACCCGCTGGCGGTGGGCGACAAGGGCGTCACCGCGCGCCAGCTGTTCGACCAGGCATGCAGCCTGCAGGGGCTGCGCTACCACGCGATCTTCGTGAGCAATTTCTCGTCGGTGCTGCTGCCGCTGCTGCGCACGCCCGACGTGATGCTGTCGGGCCACCTCACGGTGATGCACCTGATCGACGCGGGCACCGTGGTGGCGCGGCCGTTCGCGGAAGCGCCGCTGCAGCAGCGGCAGTTGCAGGTGCTGGCGCTCGAAGGCCGCACCTTGCCGCCGCTGGCGCAGGAATTCGTCGGGCACCTGGTGGCTGCGATCGCCAGCGCGGGCCGGCGCAAGCTCGGGCGGGCACGCGCGGGCGCCGCCAGGCCGGCCTGAGAAGGCTCAGCCCAGCGCGTTGATGTCGGCCGGGTCGAGCACCACCTTGGGCGCGCCGTTGCGCGCCACCGCGAGCATCGCGCGGCCGACCTTCTCGGTGGTCGTCACCCGGTTCGGCCAGAGCCGGTAGGCCAGGCCAAGCACCGGGCCGAGCACGCGGATGGCGCCGTCGTAGAGCGGCGTCTTCGAGCGCACGCCGTGCATCGGCTGGATCATGCCGGGGCGGAACATGTAGGCCGCCTTGAACGGCAGGCGCAGCAAGGCGTTCTCGGTCGCGCCCTTCACGCGGGCCCACATGCTGCTGCCGCGCTCGCTGCTGTCGGTGCCAGCGCCGGTCACGTAGGTGAAGGTCATGCCGGGGTTCAGCCTGGCGAGCACGGTGGCGGCAGCCAGCGTCAGGTCGTAGGTGATGCGCTTGTACTCCGGCTCCTTCATGCCGACCGACGACACGCCCAGGCAGAAGAAGCAGGTATCGAAGCCCTGCAGCTGCGGCTCGATGGCGCTGTAGTCGTACATGTCCTTGTGCACCAGGTCGCGCAGCTTCGGGTGCTGCTGCCCGGTGGCGCTGCGGCCCACTGCCACCACGCTTTCGACGTCGGGCGCAAGCAGGCACTCGCGCAGCACGCCCTGCCCCACCATGCCGGTGGCGCCGAAGATCAGGATTTTCATGGGCAGGGTTCCGCTCAGACCGTGAAGACGGCGGGCTTCTTGTTCAGCACCGCGAGCAGCAGGTCGACGTCCAGGCTCGAGGGCTTGGGCGGCTGCAACGCGGAGAGCATGCGCGAGAGCGTCTCGGCATGCGGCAGCAGCGGGCCGAGGAAGCGGGTGCCATCTGCGCCGGCCACCAGCAGGGTCGGGAAGGTCTCGACGTCGAAGGCATCGGCGATGTCGGCGTGGTCTTCGATGTCGACCCACGCAAAGCGGAACTCCGGGTGCGCCCGCGCCACCTGCTGGAGCAGCGGCCGGTAGTCGCGGCAGGTGCCGCACCATTCGGCGCACAGGCACACGACCCACGGCGCATCGCTGGCGGGCTCGGCGGATTCTGGGGTGCTTGGAAGGGCGCTCAAGGCTGATGCGTCGAAGGTGTGATCGGAAGGCCGGGGTGGTGCGGCCGGAAGGTCGTGGCTATTATGGACAAAGCCCTCCCTTACCGGGTTTCAGGGTCACAGGAGACTCGCACGATGAACACCACGACTGCCACGGGATCTGCCGTCGATCCGCGCCAATTCAAGAGCTTCGCGCAGTTCTACCCCTTCTACCTGACCGAGCACGCCAACCTCACCTGCCGCCGGCTGCACTTCGCTGGCTCGACGATCTCGCTGCTGTGCCTGGTGGCGCTGGTGGTCACGCTCAACCCGCTGTGGCTGCTGGCCGGGCTGGTGGCGGGCTACGGCTTCGCATGGGTCGGGCACTTCGGCTTCGAGAAGAACAAACCTGCCTCGTTCAAGCGGCCGCTCTATTCGTTCATGGGCGACTGGGCGATGTACCGCGACATCTGGCTGGGCCGGGTAAAGATCTAGCTCTACTAGATCAGAAGCACGTCGCCCAGCCTCAGGGAGCGCAGCGGGCCCTTCTGCCAGAGGTCTTCGAGCGGCTCGGCCCGGGGCATCAGCAGCTCCTTCAGCAGCGGCTCGATGGGGGTCGAGGGGTCTGCAAGAAGCACGTAGCGCGGATCTTCGTTGGCGGGCTCTTCAGCGAGCGGTGCGATCCAGTCGAGCGCCACCAGCGTCTCGAGCACCGGCGCGAGTTGCAGCGAGTCGACCCGCATGCGCGTCACCAGTTCGGCCGCGCCCATGCCCTTGGCCGGCGTGGCGCGCGCGCGGGCCAGGTGCTGCAGCGATTCCATGGCCAGCTGCAGCGGCCAGCCGGCGGTGCCGCCGCGCCGCGCCACGCCCGTCAGCAGGCTCGGCAAATAGGCCGCGATGACCGCCCCCAGCAGCACGATCACCCAGGCCACGTAGATCCACACCAGCAGAATCGGAAAGGTGGCGAAGGCGCCGTACAGCACCGAATAAGTCGGCACCAGGCTCAGGTAATAGCCCAGCACGCGCTTGGCGATCTCGATGGCCGCCGCCACGAATATGCCACCGGCCCATGCATGCGACCAGCGCACGTTGGTGTTGGGCACGTAGTGGTAGAGCGAGGCCATGCCGGCCGCGAGCAGCATGAACTCGAGGCTGTCGAAAGCCAGCTTGACCATGGTGCCGCCCACCACGTCGCGCGAGGCCGAGAACACATAGGACGTGGTCGACAGGCTCACCGCCAGGATCAGCGGCCCCAGCGTGATGGTGGCCCAGTAGATAAGCACCCGCTGCGCCAGCGGCCGCGGCGAGCGCACGCGCCAGATGTTGTTGAGCGTCTTGTCGATGGTGAGGATCAGCGCAATGGCGGTGATCAGCAGCACGATCAGGCCCGCGATGCCCAGCCCGCTGGCCTTGCTCGCGAACTGGTTCAGGTAACCGAGCACCTGCCGCGCGATGTTGTCCGGGATCAGGCTCTCGATCAGCCAGCGCTGCAGCCGACCCTGCATCTTGGCGAACATCGGGAACACGGTGAACAGCGCCAGCGCCACCGTGAAGAACGGCACCATCGCGATGGTGGTGGTGAAGGTGAGGCTGCTGGCCGTGAGGCCGAGCTTGTCTTCGCGGAAACGCTCGCCCAGCACTGCCGCGGTGTTGCGCCACGGAAAACGCGAAAGATCCCTCCAAAGCTGCCGACGATTCATGGCCGGTATCATAGGAGTTGAACTCTCCCCCAGTCTCCGCGCACTTCGTGTCGCTGCGCCAACCCCCTCACCGGGGGCGATACCAGCGGCCCGGCAAAGCCGGTTCCGCGGTATCCCGCCAATGAATGCCAACTTGCCGCTCCCGCCCTCCTCCGTTCGCGCGACCCGCTGGGCCGCCGTGGGCAGCCTCGTCGGCCTCATCGTGCTGGGCCTGGCCTGGGAGCTGTGGCTGGCGCCGTTGCGCCCGGGCGGCTCGCTGCTGGCGCTGAAGGTGCTGCCGCTGGTCATTCCGCTCGCGGGCCTGTGGAAGAACCGCATGTACACCTACCGCTGGGTCAGCCTGATGATCTGGCTTTATTTCACCGAGGGCGTGGTGCGCGCATGGAGCGACACCAACGGCGTGGGCCAGGTGCTCGCGCTGGTTGAGGTGCTGCTGTGCCTCGTGCTCTTCGCGGCCTGCGCATGGCATGTGCGGCTGCGCCTGCGCCACGCCAAGGCCCTTGCCGCCACCGCGCGCCCACTGGAGGCTTCCACCCAATGACTTCTTCTTCCAACCTGATCGAACAATTGCGCGCCATCGTCGGCGCCCAGCACGTGCTCAACGAAGGCGACCTCACCGCCTACGAACAGGACTGGCGCAAGCGCGCACGCGGCAAGTCGCTGGCCGTGGTGCGCCCGGCCAACACGCAGCAGGTGGCCGACGTGGTCAAGGCCTGTTCCGCCGCCGGCGCGGCCATCGTGCCGCAGGGCGGCAACACCGGCCTGGCGGTCGGCTCCATCCCCGACGACAGCGGCACCCAGGTGGTGCTGAGCCTGCAGCGCCTGAACGCCATCCGCACCATCGACGCCGCCAACCTCACCATGACGGTGGAGGCCGGCTGCATCCTGCAGACCCTGCAGGAAACCGCCGAGAAGGCCGGCTTCCTGTTCCCGCTGAGCCTGGCCGCTGAGGGCAGCTGCACCATTGGCGGCAACCTGGCCACCAATGCCGGCGGCACCCAGGTGGTCCGCTACGGCAACACGCGCGAGCTGTGCCTGGGGCTGGAAGTGGTCACGCCCCAGGGCGAGATCTGGGAAGGCACCAGCGGCCTGCGCAAGGACAACACCGGCTACGACCTGCGCGACCTGTTCGTGGGCAGCGAGGGCACGCTGGGCATCATCACCGCCGCCACCATGAAGCTGTATCCGCTGCCGGCAGCCCAGCTCACGGCCTGGGCGGCAGTGCCTTCTCTCGACCATGCGGTCACGCTGCTGGGCCTGGCGCACAAGCACCTGGGCCCGGGCCTCACCGGCTTCGAGGTGATGGGCAAGTTCGCGCTGAGCCTGGTCGACAAGCACATGCCGCAGCTGCGCGTGCCCTTCATCAACGAAGAGGCGGTGCCGTACTGCGTGCTGCTGGAGAACTCCGACAGTGAATCCGAGGACCACGCCCGCGCACGCTTCGAGGCCCTGCTGGAAACCGCGTTCGAAGACGGCTGCGTCACCGACGCGGTGGTGGCCGAGAACCTCGCGCAGGCGCACCAGCTGTGGCACATCCGCGAGAGCATTCCGCTGGCGCAGGCCGAGGAAGGGCTCAACATCAAGCACGACATCTCGATTCCCGTCTCGCGCATCCCGGCGTTCGTGGAAGAGACCGACGCCTTGCTCAAGCGCGAGATCGAGGGCGTGCGCCTCGTGAACTTCGGCCACCTGGGCGACGGCAACCTGCACTACAACGTGCAGGCGCCGGAGAACATCGACACCAAGGCGTTCCTGAAGAACGAGGAAGAGCGCATCAACACGCTGGTGTACGACGCGGTGGAGAAGTTCGGCGGTTCGTTCTCGGCCGAGCACGGCGTGGGCTCGCTGAAGGTCGACAAGCTGGAGAAGCACAAGTCGCCGGTGGCGCTGGAGATGATGCGGGCGATCAAGCGCGGGCTCGATCCGAAGAACACGCTCAATCCCGGCCGCGTGATCCGGGTCTAGGTCCGAGCATACCGCCCACCCTCGGACATTTAAAATTCAAAGTCTCCCGCCCGAAGCGCTGCCCCAATGACCTCCACGCCCACCCGCCCCGTCCGCTCCCAGTACGAAGATTTCATGCGCCACGTGGACACCCACGGCGTGTTCAAGAGCGACCGCACGGGCACCGGCACCAAAAGCGTGTTCGGCCACCAGATGCGCTTCGACCTGAACGAGGGCTTCCCGCTGGTCACCACGAAGAAGGTGCACCTGAAGTCCATCATCCAGGAGCTGCTGTGGTTCCTGACCGGCTCGAGCAACAACAACTGGCTCAAGGAGCGCGGCGTGACCATCTGGGACGAATGGGCGCGCGAAGACGGCGACCTGGGCCCGGTGTACGGCGTGCAATGGCGCAGCTGGCCCACGCCCGACGGCGGCCACATCGACCAGATCGCCGACGTCATCAAGACGCTGAAGACCAACCCCGATTCGCGCCGCATCATCGTGAGCGCATGGAACGTGGCCGAGCTGTCGAAGATGGCGCTCATGCCCTGCCATGCCTTCTTCCAGTTCTACGTGGCGCCGCCGCAGGCCGAGGGCGAACGCGGCAGGCTCAGCTGCCAGCTCTACCAGCGCAGCGCCGACATCTTCCTGGGCGTGCCCTTCAACATCGCGAGCTATGCGCTGCTCACGCACATGGTGGCGCAGCAGTGCGACCTCGACGTGGGCGACTTCATCTGGACCGGCGGCGACTGCCACATCTACAGCAACCATGCCGAGCAGGTGGCGCTGCAGCTGAGCCGCACGCCCTACCCGTACCCGACGCTGCACATCAAGCGCAAGCCCGATTCGATCTTCGACTACCAGTACGAAGACTTCGAGGTGCTGGACTACCAGCATCACGCGGCCATCAAGGCACCGGTGGCGGTGTGAACGGCATGGGCAAGCCGCGCATCAACCTCATCTTCGCGCGCGCCGCCAACGGCGTGATCGGCGCGAACAACACCATACCCTGGCACCTGCCCGAGGACATGGCGCACTTCAAGCAGCAGACAGCGGGCGCGCCGGTGATCATGGGGCGCAAGACCTGGGACTCCCTGCCGCCGCGCTTCCGGCCGCTGCCGGGCCGGCAGAACATCGTGGTGACACGGCAGGCCGATTGGCGCGCCGAAGGCGCCCTGCACGCAGGCAGCCTGAACGATGCGTTCGCGCTCTGCGAGGCGTCTTCGCCCGCCGAGGTGTGGGTCATCGGCGGCGCGCAGATCTACGCCGAGGCCGAGCCGCTGGCACAGCGAGCGGTCGTCACCGAGCTTGCGCGCGACTACGAAGGCGACGCGCACGCGCCCGTGCTCGATGCCGCCGCATGGCGCGAGACACGGCGCGAATCGCATGTCTCCGCCAAGGAAGGCATCGCCTTCGACTTCGTCACCTACGAACGCGCCACCACCAGCCATACATGAGCGAAGGCGCCCCGCATCCGACGACGACCACGCCGGACCCGCGGCGCCGGTCGTTGGTGGCGGGTGCGGCGCTGCTTGCGGGCCTCGCGCCGCTGCAGGGCCTGCGGGCCGCCGAGCCGCTGGAGCCGGACGAAGAAGCGCTCTTCATGAACGGCACGGCGCGCCCTACCGCCGAAGGCCGGCTCGAGGTCGACATCCACGCCTGGATCTTCGAGCGCGAACACCGCTGGGGTCTGGACAGCGCGCTCGCCCGCTACCTCGGCCTGAGCCTGCGTAAGCTCTCGCCGGCGGCAAGGCTGCGCTTCAGCCAGCGCACTGCGCTGTTCCACGCGGAGTCGGAAGAAGACAAGGTCATCGACGTCGTCTTCGACGGCAGCCCCACGCGCATCACCATGCCGGCCTCGGGCAAGGACGGGCGCAGCAACCTTCGCATCGTGATCGACGCGCCGCGCGATACGCGCGAGTGGGTGCGCTACCACGGCGTGACGGGGCCGGGCGAGCTGCTGCATCGATTCAGGGGCGAGGCGCTGGTGGTGCCTGAAGAAGGCGTGTCGGTCATTTCGGACATCGACGACACCATCAAGCGCACGCAGGTGCGCGACCGGCGCGAGATGCTGCTCAACACCTTCGCGCGCCGCTTCGAGGCCGCGCCGCGCATGGCCGACTGGTATCGCGCGCTGGCGCAGGCGCCCGGAGCGCGCTTCCACTATCTTTCGTCGAGCCCGATACAGCTCTACCCGGCGCTCTCGGACTTCATCCGCAGCGCCGGCTTTCCCGCGGGCAGCATGCATCTGCGCGAGAGCACGACATGGCGCACGCTGATTCCGGGCGACGAGGATTCGCGCGCGCACAAGCTCGGCACGATCGAGCGGCTGCTGGCCGAGTTTCCGCAGCGCCGCTTCGTGCTGGTGGGCGACTCGGGCGAAGCCGATCCGGAAATCTATGCACAGGTCTTTCGCGCGCACCAGGCACGCATCGACAGCATCGTGATCCGCGACGTGACCGGCGAAGGCCGCACCAGCGAGCGCTATCGCGCGACCTTCGACGGCATCGAGCCGGTGCGCTGGCATCTCGTGATGCCCGACACCACGGCGTGGCCCGCGCAGGCGCTGAACTGACGAGCGGTTGCGCCCGCAAACAAACTGGCACCTTCGTCGCACACCACCAAACAAAGGAACACTTCGGTACACGCGATGAAAGGCATGCGCGCCGCAGGGTTTAGACAACGCTAATTGTTTGTGCGCAAAATGTGCCGTCAACGCCTCAACCCAAAAGGAGACGGCTCATGTCCATGGAATTTCTTCGGGTCATCGCCGAGCAGAAATTGCCATACGTCATCCACACGCCCGCGGACATCGACAGGTTGCGCGTGCTGCGTGCGGCCGAACTGGTAACTGCCTTCATCCCCCCGTCGGACCGCGCACCCGATGCGCGCGCCATCCGTCAGCTGGCCCAGGTGGAATCGATCACCGCCAAGGGCAAGCTGGCACTCAACAAAGCCACGTCGGCATTCATCGAGCTCTGAGCGCGTCGCGTCAGACCACGCCTTGCGCCAGCATCGCGTCGGCCACGCGCACGAAGCCGGCGATGTTCGCGCCGTCGACGTAGCTCACGCTGCCGTCCTTGCGCGCGCCGTAGTGCAGGCACGACGCGTGGATGCCCTGCATGATCTGCAGCAGGCGGGCATCGACCTCGTCGCGCGTCCATGACAGGCGCGCGGCGTTCTGGCTCATCTCCAGCCCCGAGGTGGCCACGCCGCCGGCGTTGCTCGCCTTGCCCGGCGCGTACAGCACGCCGTGGCCTTCGAACACCTTCACCGCGTCCATGGTCGAGGGCATGTTGGCGCCTTCGGCCACGCAGACCACGCCGTTCTTCACGAGCATGCGCGCGTCTTCCTCGTCGAGTTCGTTCTGCGTGGCGCTCGGCAGCGCGACGTCGACCGGCACGTGCCACGGCGTGGCGCCGGCCACGAAGCGCGCACCGGTGCGCTGCGCATAGTCGCTGACGCGGCCGTAGAGGTGGTTCTTGACGTCCATCAGCACCGCGAGCTTCTCGGGCGTGAAGCCGTCCTCGTCGACCACGGTGCCGCTCGAATCCGACACCGTCACCACCCTGGCGCCCAGCGCCATCGCCTTCTCGATGGTGTACTGCGCGACGTTGCCGGCGCCCGAGACGCTCACCCGCATGCCTTCGAAGCCCCGGCCCTTGCGCTTGAGCATCTCCTGCGCGAAGTAGACGTTGCCGTAGCCGGTGGCCTCTGGGCGGATCAGCGAACCGCCGAAGCTCAGGCCCTTGCCGGTGAAGACGCAGTCGGCGCGGTTGGTGAGCTTCTTGACCATGCCGGCCATGAAGCCGACCTCGCGCCCGCCCACGCCCACGTCGCCCGCGGGCACGTCGGTGTCGGAGCCGATGTGGCGGAACAGTTCGCTCACGAAAGCCTGGCAGAAGCGCATCACCTCGCCCTGGCTCTTGCCCTTCGGGTCGAAGTCGGCGCCGCCCTTGCCGCCGCCCATGGGCAGCGTGGTCAGCGCGTTCTTCAGGGTCTGCTCGAAGGCCAGGAACTTGAGGATCGACAGGTTCACCGACGGGTGGAAGCGCAGGCCGCCCTTGTACGGCCCGATGGCCAGGCTGTGCTGGATGCGGAAGCCCCGGTTGACCTGCACCTCGCCGTGGTCGTCGACCCAGGACACGCGGAACATCACCACCCGCTCGGGTTCGACCAGCCGCTCCAGCAGGCTGTGGGCGGTGTACTTGGGGTGCTGCTCGATGTAGGGCCAGAGGCTTTCCATGACCTCGGTCACGGCTTGCAGGTACTCGGGCTGTCCGGGGTTGCGTTGGGCGACATGTGCCAGGAAACCCCCGACGGATGCGTGCTTCATTCCAGTCCTTCTCTTTTCCAAATTGGTGCATAACCTTATGCGAATCTTGCATTTTGCATGATTCGTGAACCAATTCGAGGCGCAAACCCCTTTCAGGTGCATGCGAAATAGCGTCGAGCCCGATTTACGCCCCAAAAGAGGTCGACAGCCGGTCTAGGCTTTTTTTCCTCACGCGCGCGATAGCGCCGCGCCCGGCCCCTTGTCATTGGACTTTGGTCCGATGCGCCGCACGCCCCATCGGCCTAGCATTTGGTCACCAATTTCTGTGACAAAGCTCTCATATATGTAACTTTTTCCGGGCTACATCCTTGTTTTGATTGAGTTTTCTCTCTCGAAAACAGGCCTCCTCCCCAATTCTGGGGATTGTTAGTAAATATCTCGATTTGTATCTTCCGTTCGTCTTTGATGCATGCCGGGACGGTAACGGCAACGGGCAGCGCGCCGCCGAACGGGGCGAAGGGCGCCGAAAACTTCAACGTGTGTTCCTGTCAATTCAACCTTTTCTGAGAGCGAAAAATGTCGAATAGCTTGCAAAAATGGGTCGGCCGCAATCGCCCGCCGCGCGTCCAGATCACCTATGACGTCGAGATCGGCGACGCCGTCGAAAAGAAGGAGCTGCCGCTGGTCGTGGGCCTGCTGGCCGACCTGTCGGGCCAGCCGGTGCAGCCGCTGCCCAAGCTCAAGGAGCGCCGCTTCGTCGAGGTAGACCGCGACAACTTCGACGAAGTGCTCGGCAACATCTCGCCCCGCCTCGACCTGTCGGTGCCCGACACCATGAAGGGCGACGGCAACCTGAAGATCGAACTGAACTTCAAGGAATTCGGCGACTTCCACCCCGAAGCCATCGTGAGCCAGGTGCCCCGCCTGGCCAAGCTGCTCGAAGCCCGCCAGCAACTGCGCGACCTGCTGGCCAAGCTCGACGGCAACGACGAACTCGACGACCTGCTCGAGAACGTGCTGAAGAACACCGAAGACCTCAAGGCCGTCCAGAGCCAGGCCAAGGCCGAAGCCGCTCCCGCCGCCGCAGCCCCGCAGGCAGCCGCCGCGGAAACCCAGACGTCCCCCGAAGCCGAAGCACCGGCTGCGTGATCAACCACGCCGGCCGCGGCCCCACGGGCGCGAACCGGCAAATCCTGAATGGTGATAGAGATGGCCAACAAATCCAAAGCCGCAGAAGCCGGCAGCGCAGGTACCACCGTCACGACCAGTGACATGAGCCTGCTCGACAAGATCGTCTACGAAGGCAAGATGACGACCGAGCCTTCGCAGGGCGCCTACGCGAAGAAGCTGATCGGTCAGCTCGCCTCGCAGATCCTCGACGAAGGCATGAAGACCAGCCCCGACAAGGGCGTGGTCACCCTGATCAACGAGCGCGTCGCCGAAATCGACCGCCTGCTGACCGACCAGCTCAACGCGATCCTGCACGCCCCCGAGTTCCAGGCCCTCGAAGGCTCCTGGCGCGGCCTGCGCGACATGGTGTTCGGCACCGAGACCGGCAGCAACCTGAAGCTGCGCCTGCTCAACGTGAGCAAGAAGGACCTGCTCAAGGACCTGGAGACCGCCGTCGACCACGACACCAGCGTGCTCTTCAAGAAGATCTACGAAGAGGAATACGGCACCTACGGCGGCCACCCCTACTCGCTGCTGATCGGCGACTACTACTTCGGCCGCCACCCGCAGGACATCGCCCTGCTGGAGCGCGTCTCCCGCGTGGCCGCCGCCGCGCACGCGCCCTTCATCGCGGCTGCCGCACCGGCGCTGTTCGACTTCAAGTCGTTCACCGAACTCGGCATTCCGCGCGACCTGTCCAAGACCTTCGAGAGCGCCGAGCTCGCCTCGTGGCGCAGCTTCCGCGAATCGGAAGACTCGCGCTACGTGTCGCTGGTGCTGCCCAGCTACGCGGCCCGCCTGCCCTACGGCGCCAAGACCAACCCCGTCGAGAACTTCAACTACGAAGAAGACGTGGACGGCTCCGACCACGGCAAGTACCTGTGGGCCAACGCGGCCTACCAGCTGGGCCTTCGCATCACGCAGGCGCACTCGCTGTACGGCTGGACCACGGCCATCCGCGGCGTCGAGGGCGGCGGCAAGGTCGACGGGCTGGTGGCCCACGCCTACAAGACGGACGAAGGCGACATCGCACTGAAGCCGCCGACGGAAGTGACCATCACCGACCGCCGCGAAAAGGAACTGAGCGACCTGGGCTTCATCGCCATCGTCAATTCCAAGGGTTCGAACACCGCCGCCTTCTTCGGCGGCCAGACCGTGAACAAGCCCAAGGTGTACGACAAGGACGCGGCCAACGCCAATGCGGCCGTCTCGGCCCGCCTGCCCTACATCCTGGCCGCCTCGCGTTTCGCGCATTACCTGAAGGTGATCGTGCGCGACAAGATCGGCAGCTTCCAGACGCAGGCCGACATGCAGAAGCACCTGAACAACTGGGTGGCCAACTACGTGCTGGTGAGCCCCTCGGCGCCGCAGGCCATGAAGGCCAAGTACCCGCTGAGCCAGGCCCGCGTGGACGTGACCGAAGTGCCGGGCAAGCCGGGCTCGTACCGCGCCATCGCCTTCCTGAAGCCGCACTTCCAGCTCGAGGAACTCTCGGCCTCGATCCGCCTGGTGGCCGACCTGCCGGCCGCGGCCGCCTGACCACCCCGACATCCACGTCTACCTACAGACAGACTGAAAGAGCTTTCACATGCCTATCTACCTCAAGATGCCCGGCGTTACCGGACAGACCCAGATCGAGGGCCACAAGGACGAAATGGAAGTCCAGAGCTTCCAGTTCGGCGCCGGCCTCGCCGTGACCTCGGGCACCTCCAACCAGGAGCGCACCGCGGGCAAGCCCAGCTTCTCCGAAATCACGGTGACCCGCACCACCGACTCCGCCACGCCCCAGCTGATGCAGAAGCTCGCCGGCGGCGAGGTGTTCGCTGGCGACACCATCATCACCTTCCCGCGCGAAGACAAGAGCGGCCTGCTGCCACTGATGGTCGTGACCCTGACCGACGTGATCCTCAGCGGCTTCTCGGTGTCCAGCGGCGGCGACCTGCCGCAGGAAAGCATCTCGCTGAACTACGCGGCCATCAAGGTCGAATACACCAAGCAGAAGGAAGAAGGCGGCCAGGAAGGCGTCGCACCGTTCGGCTGGGATCTGTCGAAGAACACCGCGGTCGCGTGACGGCCCGACGCTGACGTCCGGCGCCCACCGTGTCCGAACTTGTCAAAGGGGGCGTCCTGCCCCTGTTCGACCGGCTGGCGTCGGCGCTGTACGAGCACGCCCATGCGGTTCACCTGGAGACGATGGAGTCCGTGCAGGACTCCATCGGCCGTGAGCTGCGCCAGCTGTTCAACACGCGCTCGCCGCTGTCGGTGGCCGACTACGCGCAGGGCAGCGGCACGGTGCTGGAGTACGGCATTCCCGATTTCTCCTCGCTCAGCGCGCAGAACGCCACCGACCTGCAGCAGCTGGCCGCCGTGCTGCGCCAGGCGGTGCAGCGCTACGAGCCGCGCCTGTGCGACGTGAGCGTGCAGGTGAGCGCCACGCCCAACCGGCATGAAGTCGCGCGGGTGCGCATCGGTGCGCAGGCGCGCGCCGGCCTGGCGCTGCGCCGCGTCGACTTCGAGATGCTGCTCGGCACGCCGGACAGCCTGATGAAAGTCGCCTGACGTGTCCGACATCCAGCACAGCGACCTGCTGCAGTACTACAAGCGCGAACTGTCCTATCTGCGGGGACAGGGGGCGGACTTCGCCCAGCGCTACCCCAAGGTCGCCTCCCGGCTGTCGCTGCACGGCGGCGAATCGCTGGACCCGCATACCGAGCGGCTGATCGAATCGGTCGCCTTTCTTTCGGCGCGCGTGCACCGCGACCTCGACCAGGAATTTCCCGACGTCGCCTACGCGCTGCTCGACAACCTCTGCCCGTCGCTGGTGCAGCCGCTGCCCTCGATGTCGGTGGCGCAGTTCGCGCTCGACCCGGCGCAGGGCAAGGTGACGTCCGGCTTTCCCGTGCCGCGCCACACCATGCTGCATGCGCGCACCGCGCACGCGCAACCTTCGTCGGCGCCGGGCCAGGCACCGCAGTCGCGCGAGTGCCGCTTCCGCACCGCCTGGGACACCGTGCTGTGGCCGCTGCGCATCGTGCATGCCGCCATCGACACCGACGCGGTGCTGCGCCTCACGCTCGAATGCGAGGCCGGCACCGACTTCTCCGAACTCGAGATCGACAGCCTGCGCATCCACCTGCAGGGCGACTGGATGCTCACCATGCCGCTGTACGACGCGCTGGTGTCGGGCGTGAAGTCGGTCGGCGTCATGCCCGAGGGCGGCGCGCTGCGGATGCTGCCGGCCGACGCCTGGCGCGAGGTCGGTTTCGCCGAAGGCGAAGAGGTGCTGCCGCAGCCCGCCAACGCACAGCCCGCCTACGGGCTGCTGCAGGAGTACTTCGCGTTTCCGCGCAAGTTCCACTTCTTCGACCTGCACCACCTGCGCTCGCGCCTGGGCCGCGGGCAGCGCTGCGACCTGGTGTTCCAGCTCGACCGCCCCACGCGCGCGCTGCGGCACCTGGACGCCGGGAACTTCCAGCTCGGCTGCACGCCCATCGTCAACCTGTTCCCGCGC
The DNA here is from genome assembly GCF_037482385.2 of Variovorax sp. AB1(2024). Taxonomy (NCBI): domain Bacteria; kingdom Pseudomonadati; phylum Pseudomonadota; class Betaproteobacteria; order Burkholderiales; family Comamonadaceae; genus Variovorax; species Variovorax sp. AB1(2024). The sequence goes on from NZ_JBBHKP020000001.1 coordinate 4,983,861, forward strand.
GTGAGCGAACCGCTGGTGATGGACCAGCGCCACTACGAATACATGCTGGTGCCCGACCGCCAGCGCGACGCGACCACCGAGGTGCATTCCATCGTCTCGGTGATCGCCTCCGACCCGGACGCCGACAAGCCGGTGAACGTGCCGGGCTTCGCTGCGCTCGGCCATGTCGACGGCGCGCAGGGCGACGTGTTCTGGGCCGCGCGGCGCGAGCCCTGCCTGCGCCAGAACATTCCCGGCACCGACGTCTTCCTGTCTTTCGTCGACCAGGGCAAGACGCACAGCCGGCCCGCGCAGCCGGTGGTGTACGCGCACCTGCTGTGCACCAACCGCCGGCTGGCCGAGCAGGTGCCGGTGGGCGCGCGGCTGGTGGCCGAAGGCCCGTCGCAGCCCACCAGCGTGCGCTGCCTGTACGAGCCCACCGCGCAGCGCGACCCGCCGCTGGGCAGCGAAACGCTGTGGCGGCTGGTGTCGCTGCTCACGCTCAACCACCAGTCGCTGGTGGACGGCTCCACCGGCCGCAAGCAGCTGCGCGAAATGCTTTCGCTGTTCGCCTCCGACAGCCGGCGCGACCACGCCCAGATACTCGGCATCGCCGGGCTCTCGGCGCGCGGCGTCACCGCCCACGTGGGCACCGAGGCCTGGCGCGGCTACTGCCGCGGCACGCAGGTCACGCTCGAATTCGAGGACGACGCCTTCGTCGGCGGCTCCCCTCTCATGATGTCGGCCGTGCTTGCGCGGTTCTTCGCCATGTACACGTCGGTGAACTCCTTCGTGCGCCTGGTGGTGCGCGACGGCGACGAGGTGCGCAAGCAATGGGCGCCCATGACGGGCCGGCAGGTCGTGCTGTGATCGAAGAACTCCGCGCCCGCCCGCAGGACTTCAACCTGTTCCAGGCCATCAGCCTGCTCGAGCGCGCCGCGCCCGACGCGGTGCCCGTCGGCCGCTCGCAGGGCCCGCGCGAACGCGAGGCGGTGCGGCTGCATGCCTTCGTCACGCTGGCCTTCGAGGCCAGCGACGTGCGCGAGGTCGACACCGACGCGCCGACCGGCGAGCCCTTCTCGCTCACCACGCCCGCGCTCTCGCTGGGCGGCAGCGGCGGCCCGCTGCCGATGCCCGTCACCGAGATGCTGCTGGAGCGCCGGCAGCGGCGCGACCATGCGACGGCCGACTTTCTCGACATCTTCAACCACCGCTTCCTGGCCTTCCTGTACCGAAGCCGCCGCAAGCACCACGTGGCGCTCAACCCGCAGTCGCCCGCAGGCTCGACGCTGGCATCCACGCTGGATGCCGCCAGCGCGCTGGGCCTGCGCTCCGGCGTGCGCGCGCCCGACGGCTCGGCCCTGTGGCTGCGCCATGCAGGCCTGCTGGGCGGCGCACCGCGCGGCATGACCGCCCTGCTGGCGCTGCTGCGCGACCGCCTCGGCGTGCAGGTGCAGGGCACTCAGTTCCGCGGCCGCTGGCTGGCGCTGGAGCCCGACGCATCGGCGCGGCTGGACATGCGCACCCCGCTGGGCGGCGGCGCGGTGCTCGGCAAGCGCGTGTGGGACCAAGGCGCCGGCATCCGCCTCACCTTCAGCAACCTGAGCCAGCAGCGCCTGCGCGACCTGCTGCCTCAAGGCGCCGACCATGCGCTCGCCAAATGGCTGGTGCGCCGCTTCATTCCGCAAGACCTGAAGGTCGAGATGGAGCTGCAACTCGCGCCCGCCGAATCGCGCAGCAGCGTGCTCGGCGCCGCGAACCCGATGCGCCTGGGCTGGACCTCCTGGGTCGCCGGCCCTTCCTTCCGGGGCGCGCTGCCCCCCGTTCAACACACCCTGACCAGCGACGCCGGCGACACGGCCGGCGCCTGAGCCTCACATTCCTCATGGACATCGACATCCGCACCCTGCTCGGCCGGCTCAACCCGGAATGCAAGCGCGCCATGGAACAGGCGGCCGAGCTGTGCGTGCAGCAGACGCACTACAACGTCGATCTCGAACACCTGCTGCTGAAGCTGGTGGACAACGACGCCCCTGACCTGCGGCTGGTGTTCGGCCGCTTCGGCATCCGGCCCGAGACCGTGCAGGCCCAGCTGCAGAAGTCGCTCGACACCTTCAAGCGCGGCAACGGCCGCACGCCCAGCCTGGCGCCCGACTTCGCGCCGCTGTTCCAGGAAGCCTGGCTCATGAGCTCGATGCTGCTGGGCCAGCAGCACATCCGCTCGGGCACGCTGTTGCTGGCGCTGCTGGAGGTGGACCGCCTGCGCGGGCGCCTCGTCGACGCCGCGCCCGCGCTGCTGCAGATTCCGCGCGGCGCGCTGCGCGACGAACTCGCGGGCCTGCTGCAGTCCTCGCCGGAAGACGCGGCAGCCTCGGCATTGAACGCCGCGCCGACAGCTTCGGCACCCGCACCGAACCAGCCGGCCGCGCCATCGCTCGCGGATGCGGGCGCGGCGCCGCTGCAGATGCCCACCGCGCGACGCGGCAGCTCGGCGACGCCCTCGCTCGACCAGTACACGGTCGACATGACGCAGCTCGCGCGCGACGGCGCGATCGACCCCATCCGCGGGCGCGACGCAGAGATCCGCCAGATCATCGACGTGCTGCTGCGCCGCCGCCAGAACAACCCCATCCTCACCGGCGAGGCCGGCGTCGGCAAGACGGCCGTGGTCGAAGGCTTCGCGCAGCGCGTGGTGCAGGGCGACGTGCCGCCCGCGCTGCGCCAGGTGTCGGTGCGCTCGCTCGACCTGGCGCTGCTGCAGGCCGGCGCCGGCGTGAAGGGCGAGTTCGAGAACCGGTTGAAGTCGGTCATCGCCGAGGTCAAGGCCTCGCCCACGCCGGTGATTCTTTTCATCGACGAGGCGCACCAGCTCATCGGCGCGGGCGGCGCCGAAGGCCAGGGCGACGCGGCCAACCTGCTCAAGCCCGCGCTGGCGCGCGGCGAGCTGCGCACCATCGCCGCCACCACCTGGGCCGAGTACAAGAAATACGTGGAGCGCGACCCCGCGCTGGCACGGCGCTTCCAGGTGGTGAAGGTCGAGGAGCCGAGCGAGGAAGTGGCCATCGACATGCTGCGCGGCATGGTCGAGACGCTGGAGAAGCACCACGGCGTGGAGATCATCGACGACGCGGTGCGCGAAGCCGTGAAGCTCTCGCACCGCTACATCACCGGCCGCCAGCTGCCCGACAAGGCCATCAGCGTGCTCGACACAGCCTGCGCGCGCGTGGCCATCGGGCAGAACGGGCTGCCGGCCGAACTGGAGTCGGCCGCGCGCGACATCGCCACGGGCGAAAGCGAGCTGCGCGTGCTGCGCCACGAAGCCGCCACCGGTGGAGACCATCAGGACGCCATCGCCACGCTCACCGCGCGGCTCGACACGCTGCGCCAGAAGCACAAGCGCCTGTCCGACAAGGTCGATGAAGAAAAGCACGCGGTGATGGAAATCGTCGCGCTGCGCCGCAAGATCGCCGACAGCCTGCGCGACGGCGCGCCGCCGCCCGACGAGGAGAACGACCCCGCGCTGCTCACCGCCGCGCTGCGCCGCCTCGAGAAGGGCCTGGAAGCGCTGCAGAGCGACGAGCCCATGGTGCCCGTGTGCGTCGACGGCGTGATGGTGGCCGAAGTCATCTCCGGCTGGACCGGCATTCCGGTCGGCAAGATGATGACGGACGAGCTGCACACGGTGCTCAACCTGAAGGAGAAGCTGGCCGAGCGCGTGGTCGGCCAGGACGATGCGCTCGACGCCATCGCGCGGCGCGTACGCACCTTCCGCGCCGACCTCGACGACCCCGGCAAGCCAGTGGGCGTGTTCATGCTGGTGGGCCCCAGCGGCGTGGGCAAGACCGAGACGGCGTTCGCGCTGGCCGACCTGCTGTACGGCGGCGAGCGCAACGTCATCACCGTGAACATGTCGGAGTTCCAGGAGGCGCACACCGTCTCCAGCCTCAAGGGCGCGCCGCCCGGCTACGTGGGCTACGGGCGCGGCGGCGTGCTGACCGAGGCGGTGCGCCGGCGCCCCTACAGCGTGGTGCTGCTCGACGAAATGGAGAAGGCCCACCCCGACGTGCTGGAGCTGTTCTTCCAGGTGTTCGACAAGGGCACGATGGAAGACGGCGAAGGCGTGCAGATCGACTTCAAGAACACGCTGATCCTGCTGACCTCCAATGCGGCGCAGGACGTGATCACGCAGGCCTCGCAGGGCGGGCGCAGGCCCGACCCCGAGGAACTGGTGGAACGGCTGCGCCCCGAGCTGCTCAAGCAGTTCAGCCCGGCTTTCCTCGGCCGGCTGGCGCTGGTGCCGTACCACCACTTGGGCGACGAGCAGATCCGCTCGATCGTGAACCTCAAGCTCGGCAAGCTGGCGCGGCGCTTCGCGCTGAACCACCACGCCGCCTTCACCTGGGACGCGCAGGTGGAAGACGCCATCACCGCGCGCTGCACCGAGGTGGACAGCGGCGCGCGCAACATCGACCACATCCTGGCCCATGCGGTGCTGCCCGAGCTGTCGCGCCAGGTGCTGGAGCGCATCTCGATGGCCGCCGCGTTCACCGCCGTGCACATGGGCGTGGACGGCGGCGGCGCCTTCGCCTTCGGCTTCGAGCCCGCAACGCTGAGCTGACGCATGAACATGCGCGAAGGCTTCACCCAGCACGCCGCCTTCCTGACGGTGAAGACCGTGCTCGGGCCGGACGACCTGCTGCTCGACACCTTCCAGGCCACCGAGGGGATGTCGCGGCTGTTCGCCTGCACGCTCACCATGCGTTCGCCCTTGAGCACGCTGCAGGGCACCGACCTGATCGGCACCTCGGCCACCGTGGCCATGCAGCGGCCCGACAAGGAAACCCGCTTCTTCAACGGCATCGTCTCGCGCTTCTCCTACCTGGGCAGCCACGGCGACTTCGCGACCTATTCGCTCGAGCTCGTGCCGCGCATGTGGCTGCTCACGCTGGGCCGCGACCGCGTGATCTACCAGAACCTGAGCACGGTGGAGATCCTGGAGAAGGTGTTCACCGAATTCAACGTGGCCTTCGACTCGCAGCTCGGCGGCACCTATGCCAAGCGCGAGTACTGCGTGCGCTACGACGAGACGGCCTTCGACTTCGTCTCCCGGCTGATGGAAGAGGAAGGCATCTTCTATTTCTTCACCTTCGCGGACGGCGAGCACAAGCTCGTGCTGGCCGACAGCAAGGTGGCCTACGCGCCCTGCCCCCACGCCGACACGCTGCTGCTGCGCGGCGGCGCGGAAGGCCTGGCCCATACCCACACGGTGACCCGCTTCGAGTCCGACGCCCGGCTGGTCACCAAGTCCCAGGCCGTGGACGACTACGACTTCCTCACGCCCGACACCAGCCTGCGGGAGCAGCAGGACGGCAAGGCCGGCCAGGGCCTGGACTACGAATACCCCTCGCGCGTGGCGGCCGCCGCCGGCGCGGCGCGTGCGCGCATCCGCCTGGAAGCGCGCCAGGCCGGCAGCCAGTCGGGCCGCGGCGACAGCCGCTGCCACTACCTGACGCCGGGCACCACATTCACGCTGCAGGAGCATCCGCGCGAGGACCTCAACGTGGAGCATGTGGTGTACAGCGTGCAGCACCATGCCGATCGCGAGCACTACAGCAACAGCTTCGAGACCCTGCCGCCCGACCTGCCGTTTCGCCCGCAGCGCCTCACGCCACGGCCGGTGGTGGCGGGCAACCACACCGCGCAGGTGGTGGGCCCGGCCGGCGAGGAAATCTGGACCGACGCGCACGGGCGCATCAAGGTGCAGTTTCCCTGGGACCAGCAGGGCAAGAAGGACGACAAAAGCTCGTGCTGGATCCGCGTCTCGCAGATGTGGGCCGGCAAGGGCTGGGGCGCGCTCTTCCTGCCGCGCATAGGGCAGGAGGTGGTGGTGAGCTATGTCGACGGCGATCCCGACCGGCCGCTGGTCTCGGGCAGCGTCTACAACGGCACCAACCCCACGCCGGTGAGCCTGCCGGGCATGTCGACGCAAAGCACCCTCCGCTCGCGCTCCACCAAGAACGGCGAAGCCGGCAACGAGATGCGCTTCGAGGACAAGAAGGACGCCGAGCAGTTCTACCTGCACGCGCAGAAAGACATGCTGGCGGAAATCGAGAACGACCTGACCACCACGGTGATGGCCGGCAACGAGCTCCACACCGTCACCAAGGGCAATCGCACCGTCAAGGTCGACACGGGCAACGAGACCCACTCGGTCAAGGGCACGCGCGCGCTGGAAGTCACCGGCAACGAGACGCACGACAACAAGGCCAACTTCACGCAGACCGTCACCGGCAACTACGAGCTCAAGGTCACCGGCAACCTGGTGATCGACGTGACGGGCACGCTGCTCATCAAGTCGGCCCAGACGCTGGACCTGAAGGCCGGCACCGACCTGGGCGCCAATGCCGGCGTCAACTTCAAGGCCGAGGCCGGCGTGGCGCTGTCGGCCAAGGGCGGCGCCTCGCTGTCGAACGAGGCGCCGTCGATCAGCAGCAAGGCGTCGGGCATGAACGCCGTCGAAGGCGGCGGCATGGTCACGCTCAAGGGCGGGCTGGTGAAGATCAATTGAACGCCATGGCTCTTCCTTCTTCCTCGCCTCTTCCATCCGCACCCGGCGCGGTGGTGCGTGAGGCCGTGGACGATGCGGGCCGCATGGTGGTGCGCGCATCTTTCCTGGGCGACGTGCCGCACGGTCCGATGCAGGTGTTTTCGGCCCCGGGCAAGCCGGCGATGGACGCGGCCTACCAGGCCGGCCTGCCGCACGGCGCCATGCGCCTGTTCGACGAGCGCGGCCAGCTGCTGCAGGAAACCCAGCGCGTGGGCGGCGTGGCCGAAGGCGTCACGCGCAGCTACCACCCCAGCGGCAAGCTGATGCAGACGCAGACGCATGTGCGCGGCGCGCTGCACGGCGAGGCCGTTTCCTATGCCGAGTCGGGCGACGTCAGCGCGCGGCTGCGCTACGTGGCCGGCCGGCTCGACGGCGAGGCCGCCTACTTCCACGAAGGCCGCATGGTGCGGCGCGAAAACTACCGCGCCGGCCTGCTCGACGGCGAGGTGCTCGACTACCTGCCGGGCGGCGGCGTGGCGCAGTCGTCCACCTACGTGGCCAACGTGCTGCACGGGCCGCTGCGGCGCTTCTGGCCCAACGGCCAGCTGATGGAAGAAATCGCCTACCGCCAGGGCAAGCCCTGGGGCAGCCCGCGCCGCTTCGACGACGCCGGCCGCGAGATCGTGGCCGCCACCGCGCCACCGGGCTTCATGAAGAGCCTGGAAAAACTCGTGAGGGGGAGCTGAGCCATGGGAATGCATGTGTGCATGGGCGCCACGCTGCAGTGCAGCTTCGGCGCCGCGCCTTCCACCCTCGGCGTGCTGCCCGTGGCCGGCGTGGTCACCAGCAGCGTGCCGGCGGCCACCATCATGGACAACAAGCCCTTCGTCAACATCCTGCCCTTCGGCACCTGCAACAGCATGGCGAACCCGATGGTGGCGGCCGCCACCGCCGCCGCGCTCGGCGCCTTCACGCCCATGCCCTGCATTCCGGTGACCGCCGCGCCGTGGGCGCCGGGCTCGCCCACCGTGCTGCTCGGCAACATGCCCGCCCTGCAGGACAGCTCCAAGCTCGCCTGCAACTGGGGCGGCGTGATCCAGGTCGTGGTGCCGGGCCAATTCACTTCCATGGTTCCCTGAACCGGTCACCGCCAATTTCCGCCCACCCCATGTCGCAATACGTTTTCACGATGAGCTCCCGCATGGTCGCCATCACGGCGGTCTGCCTGGTGCTGCTGTGCGTCCTCCTGTTCCTGATGGGCATCGAGATCGGCAAGCTGCTGGCGCCCACGCCCGCCCCTGCCGCCGTCGCGGCGCCCGCGCCGATGCCTTCTTCTTCGCCGTTGCCTTCGCCCGCGCCGGCTCCCGCCGCCCCCACCCAATGACCAAAGTGATTCCAAGCATGTCGAACAACGCACGACAACTCACGGGCATGCACGTCGCGCTGCGCCGCCTTGCCCTCCCCGCCTTGCTGGCGTTCGCCGGGCTGTGCGCCAGCAGCGCCGCCGGCGCCGCGGGCGAACGCCCCGTGGCGCAGGGTGTTCTCACCACTCCGGCAGTTGCAGCGCCGGTGGCGGCGCCTGCGGCGCCCGCGGCCGACGCGCCAGCCGCGCCCCCCGCGCCGGTGCTCACCAACGGCCTCGTGCGCGTGCCCGACGGGCGGCTGCTGGCGCCCGACATCGCGCGCATCGTGATGCGCGGCGAGCTGGTGGTCGCCATGCTCAAGGTCGACACGCCGCCGTTCTTCTTCTTCGACGACAGCGGCCAGTGGACCGGGCTCGAAGTGGGCCTGGCGCAGTCGCTGGCCAAGGAGCTGGGCGTCAAGCTGCGCATCAACCGCGACGCCGGCACCTTCAACGCCGTGGTCGACCTGCTGGCCAACGGCCAGGCCGACCTGGCCATCAGCAAGCTGTCGCGCACGCTGGCGCGCACGCAGACCATCGCCTTCAGCGACGCTTACCTCACGCTGAACCACTCGCTGATCCTGAACCGCGTGAAGTTCGCGCAGCTCTCGCGCGGGCGGCCGCTTCCGGAGGTCATCCGCAACTTCGACGGCAGCATCGGCGTGATCGCGAAGTCGTCGTTCGCGGACTACGCGCGCACCAACTTCCCGCACGCCAAGGTGCAGGAATTCGCGACCTGGAACGAAGTGCTCGCAGCCCTCTACAAGGGCGAGATCGTGAGCGCCTACCGCGACGAGTTCGAGGTCAAGCGCGTGCTCAAGGCCGACCCCACCGTGTCGCTGGTGCTGCGCACCGTGACGCTGAAAGACCTGGAGGACACGCTGGGCATCGGCGTGGCCGTGACCGACACCACGCTGCTGGCCTACGTCAACCAGTTCCTCGCCCAGCGCACCGAAAAGCTGGACATCCAGAAAGTGCTGCAGGCGCTCGACCGCTGAGCCGCCGCAACGCACTCGCACCCATCATGAATTCCTCCAAGTTCTACGCCTTCGTCCTCAACCCCTGGGTCGTGATCATCAGCCTGGGCGCCGGCGTCGCCTTCGGCATGCTCGCGCCCGCGCTGGCAACCACGCTGGGCTTCGTGGGCGACATCTACGTCGACCTGCTGAAGATGATCACCCTGCCGTTCATGGTCTCGGCCGTGATCTTCAGCCTGCAGCGGCTGTTTCGCGACGGCGGCACCGCCAGCCTGCTGGGCCGCGTGGCGCTGGTGTTCCTGGCGTTCTCGGCCTTCGTGGCCATTGCCGGCGCGGCCACGCTGCTGATTCTTCGCCCGGGCGAGAACCTGCCCAGCACCACCATGCAGACCTTCGGCCAGATCGTCGGCGGCGACCTGAGCGCCAGCGACACGGCCATGAACCTGCGCGGCGTGGACGAAGTCAAGAAGACCGCCAGCTTCGCCGACCTGCTGGTGAGCCTGGTGCCGGCCAACATCTTCTCGGCGCTGGCCAACGGCGACACGCTGAAGACGCTGGTGTTCGCGCTGCTGTTCGGCCTGGCGGTGGGGCATGTGCCCACGCGCATCTCCGACGGCCTGACGCAGGCGCTGGAGACGGTCTACCACGCCTGCCAGACGCTGATGCGCTGGCTGAGCTTTCCGCTGCCGGTGGTGCTGTTCTGCATGAGCGCGGCGCAACTGGGCAAGACGGGCATTGAGCCGCTGCGGGCGATGGGCGCCTTCGTGGTGGCCTTCCTGGTGGTGTCGGTGCTGCTGCTGGTGGTGGCCGCGGTGATCATCTGGAAGCGCTCCAACGGCACGCTGGGGCAGACGCTCAACGCGCTGCGCGGCCCTTTCGCGCTGGCGCTGGCCACGCGCAGCAGCGCCACCTGCATGCCGATCATGATCGAGAGCCTGGTCACGCGGCTGGGCTTCGCGCGCTCGCGGGTCGAGCTGCTGGTGCCGCTCACGGTGTCGCTGCTGCGCATCGGGCCGGTCGTGTACTACGTGTGCGCCACGCTCTTCATCGCGCAGATCTACGGGCGCTCGCTGTCGCCGGTGGAAATCGGCATCGTGCTCACGTCGTCGGTGCTCGCGGGCTTCGCATCGGCGGGCATGACCGGGCTGGTGACCGTGTCGCTGATCGGCATGACCTGCACCTACCTGGGCCTGCCCTTCGAGGCGGCGTTCATCCTGTTCCTGGCGGTGGACCCGGTGTGCGACATGCTGCGCACGCTGGTGCTGGTCATCGGCAACACCGCGGCCGTGGCCGTCGTGTGCCCGCGGCCGTTGAAGATCTAGGGAACACGCGCTCATGTCACGCATCGGCGTTCTCGGCGGCATGGGTCCATCGGCCACGGTGGACTTCATGGAGAAGATCATCCAGCTCACGCCCGCCACGCGCGACCAGGAGCACCTGCCGGTGATCGTGGCCAACCTGCCGCACGTGCCCGACCGCTCCAGCGCCATCCTGGGCAATGGGCCCGATCCGCTGGCCGCGCTGCTGGCCGGCATCGACGTGCTCAACAGCATCGGCGTGGGCGTGGTGGCGATTCCCTGCAACTCGTCGCACCACTGGTACGCGCAGATGGTCGCGCACAGCCGCGCGCCGGTGATCCACATCGCGCAGTCGTGCGTGGCCGCCATCGCCACCGCGCCGGCGGGCCGGGCGGCGCGGGTGGCGGTGCTCGCCACGCGCGGCGCGCTGGCCTCGGGCTTCTACCAGGAGGCGCTGCGCGAGCGCGGCATCGACTTCCTCGTGCCCGATGCCGCCACCGGCCAGGACCATGTGGACGCCTGCATCCGCGCCGTGAAGGCCGGCGACGTGCGGGCCGGCGCGGCCGCCTTCGAGCTTGCGCTGCAAGCACTGGCCGCCACCGGCGCCACCGCCGTGATCATGGGCTGCACCGAACTGCCGATCGCAGCCCACGCCGCGCACGCCGCCGAGCACAGCGCCCTCACGCTGATCGACAGCTCGCTGGAGCTGGCCCGCGCCACGGTGGCCTTTGCGCTCGACAAGGGATGGAACAAGCCGACATGGGTTTCCTGACGCGCATGTCCCACAGCCTGCTCGCCCTGCTGATGTGCATGGCGGCAGGCGGCGTCGCGGGCATCTTCGCGCCCGCGCTGGGCGACGTGGCCTACACGGCGGCGCAGGTGTACCTGTCGATCGTGAGCATGGCGGCCATTCCGCTGCTGGTGGTGGCCACCTTCTTCGGCCTGCGCCAGACCATGGGGCTGCCGTTTCCAGCGCGGCGCATCGCGATGATCGCGGGCCTGGCGCTGCTGCTGGTGGCGAGCTGCGCGGGCACGGGCCTGGCGCTGGGCTGGGTGAACTCGCCCGGCGCGCACCTCGACGCCGACCTGCGCGAGCACCTCGGCGAGCTGGTGCAGAAGGCCGGCGACGGCGGCGACATGGAAATGCGGCTGTACGACGGCGGCGTGCAGGCCACGCCGGTGGAGCGCCCGCGCGCCACGCTGCTGCCCGACAACTTCTTCCGCGTGCTGGTGGAGGGGCGCTCGCTGGGAATACTTTCTTGCGCGCTGCTGTTCGGGCTGGCCTTCGCGGCGCTGGCGCGCACGCAACACAACGCGCTCAACCACATGTTCGAGGGCATCTACCGCACGCTCGAACTCATCATCGCGCGCGCCAACATCCTGCTGCCGGTGGTGGCCTTCGGCATGTCGGCGCATGTGTTCTCGCAGACCGACGCGGTGACGATCCGCGCCATGAGCGGCTTCCTGCTGCACTTCGTGGTGCTGGTGGCGCTGCTGGGCATGGCGGCCATCTGGGTGATCCACCGCCGCGGCAACCAGCCGCTGGTCGAGGTGCTGCAGCACCTGAAGACGCCGATGCTGGTGAGCCTTGTGTCGTCGAGCACCACCGCCAGCATTCCGCACACCATCGAGGCGATGAGCGCGCGCCTGGGCTTCAGCCGCGGCATCGTGGAGCTGGTGGTGCCCACAGCCTCGGTGTTCCTGCGCGCGGGCTCGGCGCTCTACTACGTGCTGCTCGCGCTGTTCGTGGCCAACCTGTACGACCGCACGCTCAGCGCGGCCGACATCGGAATGATCGGCACCGGCGCCACGGTGGCGGCCTTCGCCTCGGCCGGCAACAACAGCCTGACCAACGTGGGCTACGCGGGCATCGTGCTGTCGCTGCTGCAGTTGCCCATAGAAGCCGCGCTGGCGCTGTTCCTGGCCATCGACCTGATCTGCGAAGGCCCGCGCAACCTGCTCACGCTGCTGGCCAGCTGCGCGCTGATCGCCATCGTTTCGGCCGGCCTGCCGTCGGAGCGCGTGGCCGCGCCCGCCCCCCATGCGGCGCCCGTGCAGCCGCTGCGCTTCGTGCTCACGCGCGGCAACGTCTATCTGCTGGCGGGCTGCAGCGTGCTGGCTTCCCTGCTGATCCTGCTGATGGGCATTGCCGTGGGTGCGCGGCAGGCCGTGCAGCCCCCCGCCGCGTACGCGACTTCCGCCGCGGCGAACCCTGGAATATCGCGATGAACAGGACCTCGACTTTCTTCAGATGGATCGCCGCCGCGCTGCTGCTTGCGCAACTGGCCGCATGCGGCAGCCTCTTTCCCAAGGGCACGCGCGTGGACTGGAGCGAGCTCACGCTGTCGGCCGCGTCCAACGCCAACCAGAACAGCCCGGTGGCGGTCGACGTGGTGATGGTGCTCGACGAGGCCATGCTCGCCCGGGTCACCGAACTCACCGCCGCCAAGTGGTTCGGCGCGCGCGCCGACCTGCAGAAGACCTTCCCGCAAAGCCTGTCGTACCTCTCCTGGGAGCTGGTGCCGGGCCAGACGATCCGCGTACCCGCCAGCGCCATCGGCTCGCCGCGCGTGGCGGCCGTGCTCGTCTTCGCGAACTACACCACGCCCGGCGCCAATCGCGTGCGGGTGGAAGACCTCAAGGGCGCCGTCATCGCCCGCTTCGACATCCAAAGCTTCGACGTGTCGACCACGCGTTGAGCAACCCGGACCTTTCAACAGTGAACACCGCTCCCATCACCGACCGCGTCGAGTGGCATGAAGGCATGCTGCTGTCGCCGCAGCACTTCCAGCAGTTCTCCGCGCGCATGGACTCCCTCGTGGCCTGGCAGACGCTGGCCGCCGCTCCCTTCAGCTGGGGCGTGCGCCGCCTGGTCTTCGACCAGGGCCTGCTGCCCGCCGGCATGCTGCGCGTGCTGGCGCTCGAAGCCATCCTGCCTGACGGCACCGCCGTGCAGTACTCGGCCGCCGAGGCCGCCCACGGCGCGCTGGAGCTGTCGCTCGCGCCGCACCAGGAGCAGCTGGCCAACGAGCCGCTCGACATCTACCTCACGCTGCCCGTGAACGCGCCCGCGCGGCACCGCTCCGCGACGGTGCGCTTTCGCTCGGTGGCCGGCGCGCCGGTGGAAGACGCGGTGTCCGACGCCGAGCCCGCCAACATTCCGCGCATGCTGCCGCGCCTGGCGCTGAGCGCGGGCGCGGTGCCGCCCGGCACGCATGTTCACCTGCGGCTGGGCCAGGTCTTCAAGGACAACGAAGTGGTGAAGCTCGGCGACGCGCAGCCGCCGCTGCTGGAAGTGGCGCGCGACAACCCGCTGTGGACGGCCGCCGCCGGCCTGCTGGGCCAGTTGCGCGGCAAGGCCGCCTTCGTCGCCAAGCAGACGGCGGTTCCGTCTTCGCGCGTGGACGACCGGCTCGCGCACCTGGAGCTGAAAGACCGACTGCGCAGCCTGCTGTCGGGCCTGCCGCATGCCGAGGCCGTGCTGCGCACGCCGCACCTGCATCCGCTGCCGATGTACTGGTCGCTGTGCGCGCTGCTGGCCTCGCTGAGCCTGCTGCGGCCCGGCGGCCTGCCGCCGGTGCCGATGGACTACGACCATGCGAACCCTTCGCTCGTGTTCCAGCCGCTGCTGCTGGCGCTGCGCGACGCGGTGTCCGAAGTGAGCCAGGAGTACCGCGAGCACAAGTTCGAGTTCCGCCACGGCGCCTTCGAGACCACGCTGCAGCCGCAGTGGCTGTCGGGCGCGCGCATCGTGATCGGCCTGCGCGGCCAGTCCGACAAGGACCTGCTGGCGTGGATGGACAGCGCCATCGTCGGCTCGCAGTCGGCCTACCCGTCGCTGCGCGAACGCCGCGTGCTGGGCGCGGTGCGCCGCCCCATCGAGTCGGCCGACGAACTGGGCCTGCGCCCCGGCTCGGGCTACCTGCTCTACGCCATCCAGACCAGCGCCGCGCTCACCGTGCCTGGCGAACTGCTGGTGATAGCCAACGCCAACGAAGGCGCCACCGCGCAGCCTCCGCAGGAAATCGTGCTGTTCATCAAGGACTGACCCCCATGGCACGCACCCTTCCCGACCTCGCGGTCGATGACCACATCACCAAGCAGTTCCGCGCCTTCTACGACGAGATCGTGAAGGCCCGCGACCGCACCGCCGATTCGCGCGAGACCGACCCCGACCTGGTGGCGCAGTCGCTGGCCCGCCACCTGGAAAACCTGCTGGAGCTGCAGTCGCTGGAATCGCGCCGCGACAGCACCCGCTTCGAGCTCGAGAACGTGGCCGACGCGCGCTACCTGAAGGCCGCGCTGGCCGACGAGATCCTGCTGCACACGCCGTGGATCGGCCGCGAGCGCTGGACCGCGCACCTGCTGGAGTCTTCGCTGTTCCGCACCAACATCGCGGGCGACCTGGTGTTCAGCCGCATCGAAGAACTGCTGTCGGGCCGCGAGCCCTCCAAGCGGGACATCGCGCGGCTGTATCTCTTTGCGCTGGCACTCGGCTTCCAGGGCAAATACCGCGGCGGCGGCGAGGAAGCGCGGCTGCTCGGCTACCGCGAGGAGCTGTTCCAGTTCGTCTACCAGCGGCCGGCCGATTTCTCGGGCCGCGACCGCGTGGTGTCGGAGCGGGCCTATGCCAGCACCCTCTCGCACATCGCGCCGCGCAAGCTGCCTACGCTCAGCCGCTGGACGGTGCTGTTCCTGCTGAGCGCCGCCACGCTGCTGGCGGTGTCGGAGCTGCTGTGGCTGTGGCAGTCGTGGCCGGTGCGGCAGGTGCTGCAGCCGGGCGCGGTCGATGCATCGGGGGCGTACCAGCGATGAACGACATGCGCCATTCAACGAGCCCCAGGAGGTCGTCGCCATGCTGACGGACCAGCTCTTTCTCATTTCCATCGCGGTGCTGACGCTGGTGGTGCTGCTCGTGCTCGGCATGGTGCTGTACTTTGCCGCGCGGCGTTCGCACGCCAAGCCTTCGAGCGACCCGAAGGTCGCGCGCATCCGCTTCGACTCGCTGCGCAGCTCGTTCCGCCAGGCGGTGGAGCTGATCGAAGGCAACATCGCCTCGCGCGCCGACCGCTACGGCATTCCATGGATCATGCTGCTCAACGAGGGCGACGACCACCGCCAGCTGCCCATCGAGCAGTCGGGCGTGGCCAGCGCGCTGAGCACCGAGTCGGCCTCGGCCGCGGCCACGCAGGGCATCTCGTGGCACTTCTTCGACCGCGGCGTGGTCATCGACATCCAGGGCGCCTACCTCGGCTCGCCCGACGACGACGATGCCTCCGAGAAGCCGTGGGACGAGTTCCTCGGCATGTGCCGCGCCTACCGGCCGCAGCGGCCGTTCGACTCGGTGGTCATCACCATTCCCGCCGCGCTGCTGATGGACGACAGCACCGACGGGCGGCTCGAACTCTCCAAGCGCGCCAAGCTCGCGCACCGCCGCCTGTGGCTCGCGCAGAACCGCTTCGCGATGCGCTTCGCGGTCTATGTGCTCATCACCGGCGCCGAACAGCTCGAAGGCTTCAGCGCCTTCGCGCGCGCGCTGCCCGAGCCGCTGCGCGCGAGCATGCTGGGCTGGTCGTCGCCCTACGACCTGTCGACCACCTACCAGCCGGGCTGGGTCGACGAAGCGGTGGGCACGGTGGTGCGCTCGGTGTCCGACGTGTCGGCCGAACTCTTCGCCACCGACACCGCGCCGCAGGGCGCCGGCCCGCAGCTGCTGCTGCCCTCGCGCATCGAGGCGCTGCGCGGCCAGTTGCAGCTGTACGTCGACGAGCTGATGCGCCCGAGCGCCTACCACGAGCCTTTCTTCTTCCGCGGCATCTACCTGACTGGCGACGCCGGCGAATCGGCGCAGGCCGTGGCCGCCATCGACGCCGAGCACGACGCCTACGGCCGCAAGGACCTGGAGCCCATCGGCGGCGACCTGATCGCGCAGCTGATGCGCCAGCCGGCGTTCCTGCGCGACCTGTTCGAGAAGAAGATCTTTCTCGAATACGGCCTCACCCGGCCGTCGCGCACGCAGACGCTGGCGCGCCCGGTGCTGCACCGCGCGCTGCGCTGGACGGCGGTGATCTTCCTCGGCGGCTGGGGCATCGGCCTGGTGGTGGCCACCTGGCAGCTGCACCGGCACAACGGCACGCTGGTGTCGGCGCTCTCGCAGCTGCAGCACGACGCGCAATACCGCATGCGCGCGCAGCAGCGCGGCGAGGCCATTCCCACCGCCTGGTACCGCAACAAGGCGCTGTCGCTGCTGGCCATGAACGAGCGGCTGCGCACCGACGGCACGTATTCGTTCTTCATGCCGGGCTCGTGGCGGCCCTTCGACGACCTGAACGAGCGGGTGATCGAGCGCATCGAGCGCGAGTTCGGCGACATCGCGGTGAGCACGCTGCGGCGCGAGCTGATGGCACGTGTGAGCCAGTTGAGCGGCGTGGAGCAGGACGAGGCGACCGGCGAATTCATCGTCGGCGCCAGCTGCGGACTGCCGCCGAGCTTCAGGGCCATCGGCGACGCGCCGCGCAAGAACGGCCTGCTGGTGGAAGACCAGCCGGAGTTCGGTGCGCTGCAGCGCTACCTGGGTTCGGCCGAACAGCTCGACGCCGCGCTGCAGGCGGTGGAGCGCCTGCGCCAGCCTTCGACCGGCAATGCCGAAGACCTGCGCGTGGCCGTGCGCTACGCGCTGGGCGCCGAACTGCCCGCCGACCTGAGCCGCAACCTGCGCTACTTCCGCCAGGCGGCCGAGGGCAATGCGCTGTCGATTCCACTGGTGCCGGTGCAGTCGGCGCTGCGCTGCGCGCTCGACAAGGGCACGGCGCAGCTCGATGCACGGCTGTTCGCGAACAACGAACTGCTGGTGTCGGAGCAAACACTGGCGCGGCTGATGCCCTCGCTGGCCGGCAACGGCACCTTCGCGCGCACCACGGCCAGCTACCGCGAAGTGATCGGCGCCATCAAGGACCAGGAAGACCTGGTGGCCTCGGGCAAGGGCGGCTGGATGCGCCAGCCAGTGCTGGTGCTGGGTGCCTCCTACGACCGCACCATCGCGCGCATCGAGCAGAACCGGCTGCTGGGGCAGGAGTCGGCCGATGCCGTGCGCGGCCACGCGCAAGACGCCTTCCAGAAATTCCGCACCGAGTTCAACCTGCGCTTCGGCGGCGCGCAGCCCGGCCTGCTGTGGCAGGACAAGGACGGCCGCTTCGTGCTGGCGCCCGAACGCATCGCGCTGCGCGACGCGCTCACCGCGCTGCTGGCGCAGCCCTTCATGGCCGCCGCGCGCGACCGCGAGCTGCCCGGCACGGGCCTGCGCGCAACAGCCGCATGGGACTTGCCGCGGCTCGACCAGGCCCTGGCGATCGGCGACATCCGCAAGCGCTACATGGCCGAGGGCATGACGGCCTTCCCGCCGACGGTGCGCCCGGCCGTGGAGAGCGCGCTGAACGCGCACTTCGCGCAACTGGTGGTCGACCAGGTGGCCGAGGCCGCGACCGGCGCGAACGACGGCATGCGCCCGGTTTCGTCCACGCTGATGGCCACCGACACGCAGGCACTCGCCTACGAAGCCTCGCGCCAGCGGCTCGCCAAGATCCAGGCGCTGCTGTACGAACTGGGCGCCGGCCCGCGCGCCGAAGACCTGCGCGCGCTGGTGTCGCGCGACGCGCTGCAGCGCCTCGAAGCCGTGGACGAGGCCTTCAACCAGTCGGAGCTGTACGCCATGCGCGGGCGCGACTTCCAGGGTTGGCGCGGCGAGCGCGGGCCGATGCTGGTGGCCTTCGGCGTATCGGACACCGGCTCGCTCGCGGCCTACCTGGGCCAGCAGTTCAACCGCACCGAAACGCT
The DNA here is from genome assembly GCF_037482385.2 of Variovorax sp. AB1(2024). Classification (NCBI taxonomy): domain Bacteria; kingdom Pseudomonadati; phylum Pseudomonadota; class Betaproteobacteria; order Burkholderiales; family Comamonadaceae; genus Variovorax; species Variovorax sp. AB1(2024). The sequence continues at coordinate 5,001,897 of NZ_JBBHKP020000001.1, forward strand.
GGGCAAGCTGGCCGACGGCTACATCGCGGCGCTCGACGGTGCGGGCGCGGGCTCGGTGCTGGCGCAGCGCTGGCAGGCCATCAACCGCGACCTGGAGCGCTACCGGCTGAAGAACCCGAACAGCAGCCTGCTGCTGCTCGAGCAGTTCCTGGGCACCACCGGCGCCGAGATCGACCGCGAGACCTGCGCCGCCAAGCTGGCCGGCAAGGCGCCGGCGGCGCGCATCGGCGACTACTTTGCCGACCGCCACCAGCAGATCTACAGCGCCCTGCTCGCGCGCTGCTACGAGCTGCAGTACGGCGACCAGCAGGAACTGTGGACGCAGTTCTCCACGCGCTTCAACCGCTCGCTGGCGGGGCGGCATCCGTTCGGCGCGTCCACCACCGCGCGCGCCTTCGACCTGGCCGACCCGGCGGACGTGAACGACCTGTCGCGCGCCTTCGATCCGCTGGCGCGCGCGCTGAAGGAAAGCCGCGTGGACGGCGCCGTGCGCACCGCCGCCATGCCGGGCGCGGCGGCGCGCCGCTTCGCCGACCAGTTCAGCCGTGCGCGCGACTTCCTGCTGCCGCTGTTCCCGACCGACGAAGGCGGCGCGCCGGGCTACGACCTGAGCGTGGACTTCCGGGTCAACACCATGGCCGAGATCGAGGGCAACAAGATCATCGACTGGTCCTTCGAGGTCGGCGACCAGGTGCTCAGGCAGCGCGACCCGCCGCGCACGCTGCGCTGGGAATACGGCATGCCGGTGGCGCTGGTGCTGCGCATCGCGAAGGACTCGCCCGTGGTCGCGCGCGCCGATCCGCAACAGCCCGCGCTGCTGACCGACGGCCAGAGCGTGAGCTTCCGCTTTGCCGACCCGTGGGCGCTGCTCACGCTGGCGCAGCGCCAGCGCGAAGGCGATTCGCTGCAGCGCCCCGACGGCCGCTCGCAATTGCTGAAGTTCGAGTTCCCGCTGGTGGCCCAGTCGGCCGGCGACATCGCCCAGACACCGGCCGGCGGACGCGCGCGCGTGTTCCTGCGCGTCGCGGCCAGCCCCGCCGGCAAGAAGAACGCCCTGATATGGCCCGCCGCCTTCCCGGCACGCGCGCCCGAATGGAACACCCCCTGATGGCCGCCCTGCTCTCCCCACTGAACACCGAAGCTGCCGCCGACGGCTTCGCGCCGGACCTCGCGGCATTTCTTGCGCCGCTGGCCATCGACACCACCGAAGGCCCCGCCGGGCCCTCGCTGCGCTACGACCCCGTGTACGCCCGCATCCGCGAGGCGCGCACAGAAGAAGACGCCAGCCTGCCGATGGGCGAATGGACCCGCCCGCTCAAGAAGGCCGACTGGCGCGCGGCCGAAATGCTGTGCACCGAACTGCTGCAACGCCGCAGCAAGGACCTGCAGGTGGCCGCATGGCTCACCGAGGCCTGGCTGCATCGGCACGGAATCGACGGGCTGATCGCCGGCGCGCGGCTGCTCGAAGGGCTGGTGCGGGAATTCTGGGAAGGCGTGCATCCGCGCATCGGGGACGACGGCGACGCGGACATGCGGGCGGCGGCGTTCGTGTGGGCGAACGACACGTTGGCGCAGGTGCTGCTGATGCGCGTGCCGCTGGTCCCGTGGCCCGAGTTGAATCCGCCCTTCATCAACCTCTGCGAATGGCAGCGCGCCATCACGACCGAATTCGGCACGGCGTCTGCCCGCGCGAAGGCAGCGAAGGCAACGAAGCAGGACGACGGCACGGCAGGTGCAGTCGCGTCGCGCCAGGACATCCTCGACCGGGCCGGCTACGACGTGTACGCGCTCGCGTACCTCGACGACCGCCTCGCACTGGCCTGGGAGGCCTGGGATGGCCTGGCGGCGCTGCTCGACGAACGCCTGTACGCCAGTGCGCCCAGCCTTTCAAAGGTGACCGACATGCTGGCGCAGTTGCGACAGGCGGTGCGCAGCATGCTGCAGGGGCGCGACCCGCGCGACGAAGAAGAACCCGAACCGGCTGCCGAAGCGGCGGAATTGCTGCACGCCGACTGGGCAGCGGACGCATCTGCCATTTCCGCCACATCGATGGACGACAACCACATGAGCGAAGCCTCTTTCACCCCTCCCCTTGCCGCCATCGGGCTTCTGCCGCAGGCCGCGGCAAGCGGCCAGATCGGCAGCCGCGCCGAGGCCTACCGGCTGCTTGAGCTTGCCGCCGCCTATCTGATGCGCGAGGAGCCACACAGCCCGACGCCATATCTCGTGAATCGCGCGGTGGCGTGGGGGCGCATGCCGCTGCCGCAGTTGATGCAGGAAGTGCTGCGCGAGGACGGGGACTTGAACCGCTTTTTTTCGATCATCGGCGTGAGGCCGGAAGGCTGAAGAGACAGGTCCGCCGTCCCACCCTCCTGACACTGCTCACACGAAAGGTACGACATGCCATTCAGCAAGACCCACGTCGACGAAGTCATGGTGCAGGGGGCCCACATGAGCGGGGACCGCAACTCCATCGCGACGGCTCTCAGGCTGAAGCCGAGGCTCGGGGTATTGATCCTCTCGTGCCCCTCGTTGGGCACACAGGGCACGGAACTCCAAAAGTTCTACGAATCCATCGTGGGCCCGAACCGGGTGAATCTGATCAGCATCATCAATCCGTCCGACTCATCCGACGAGGCCGGCGAAAAAAGCATGAAGGGCGTCTATCGGCAAGTCAGCAAAAGAGACTTCGCAAATCTCCCGCTGTTCATGAAGACAATGATTCCGCGGCCGATCTTCATGCGCTCCGCGACCTTCGGCACGGGAGTCATTGCAGATGCTTTCGAAAACGACGAACAGGGCACGCAAAAAAGCACGCGTGCCCTGTGGCGGCTGGACAAGGTGCCCAAGAAGGTAGGCACTGGCGTCGTCGACAAGCGGCCAGCCTTGCGAAATTTCCTGGTGGGACGAGGCTTTCTGCAGAAGCGTGCCTATGTATTTCTGTTCGCAAAAGAAGGGCCAAGAACCGCCGAGAAGGCACATCACTTCACCTCGATCCTTACCTGGCGCCTGTTGCACGAAGAAATCGGGCGCTCATCCTCCGTGATTCCCGTCGCCGCAGGCGACAAGATCGGACTGCGTACCCAACCCACGCTCGCCGAATTCTGGAAGGATTCCGACTGGGCCGATATATGGGCCGATGTGAAGATTGATCCGCGCTCCGCTCAACTTGGCCTGTGGTGCCTGTTGGCCGAGGAACATGGAGGCCTCTCGATCATCGGCATGCGCAGCGGGATGATCGAAGTCCCTGCATTGCTCGGCATTCGTACGCTCTACCTCGAGGAAAAGCACAACCAGCAAGCGGAACGCATGGCCAAGTGGATCGGCAAGGTGCCCGGATTCGAGCGCCAAGTCGTCGAGAGGCCGGCCGGCATCAAGCAGCAGCTCTATTGGCTCAACGAAAGTACCAAGAGCTACCAACCCAGCGATGTGTCCACTCATGCAGTAAACAACGGCGCTCATTTGGCCGGCATGGTGCAGGGCTTCCGGCTGGGCAGACCGTTCAGGGCACAGCCAAAATTCACGCCCGCCCCCGTCCTGAAACAGCCCCTGCGCAAGTCGGGAGAGCCGTTCCTTCATCCTCAGAAGACTTTTCTGGCGAACAGGCGCTTGCCCGCCCCCGTCGACGCCGCGAACTTCCAACTCGCCAAGACGGAGTTCGACAAGATCGTGACCTGGGCCAAGGGCACTCCCATGCCCACCGGGGCGACCACGAATGTGCATGGATCGGTCCTCGGCACGGTGATCAGAAGGCCGGAGCCCAAACCGCCGGAAGACCTCTAGTCACGGCACCGCTCGGGCAACAGCCCATTTTTCTACCAGATCCCTGCCGATCATCGGGGCTTCCAATTTCCGGCCCCACCATGTCCCAGCCTCCCAAAGCCACCTACTTCGACGACCTGCATGCACCGCAGGTGTTCGCGGACGAAGTCTCGGGCTACTGGGTCAATGCGGGCTGCGTCCACATCACTCTGGATGCCAGCCGCGTCGACCACAGTTCCGACCGTTGCTCCGTCAACCGCGCCGCGGTGCTGCGGCTCACGCTGCCGATCCCCATCGCGCAGGTGCTGGCCGTCAGCCTCTACGACTTCCTGAAGCAGCGCGAGCTCGTCCCGGCGCCCGGCAACGGGCATTGACGCGACAAAGAGCGCTGCGGCGGGCCTTGGGCCGGCGTCCCAAATTTCTCCGAGATAGGCCGCGAAGATGAGAGGCATTCTTATCTACACAGCGAGTCACCGTTGAACCCGAGACGCCAGAACGCCGCCGACGCCACCCCTTCACTCACTTCCTTGCGGCGAGCCGCCCTGCTGGTGCTGTGGGCCGCCGCACAAGGCAGCAGGGCCCACGCGCAGGACGCGCAGGCCACCCAATCCGGCGAAAGCGCAGCGCTGCCGACGGTGACCGTCACCGCCGACGCGCAGGACGACACACCGCAGCACCTGAGCGCCAAGGCTGGTGCCGGTGCTCTGGGCACCCGATCGCAACTGGAGACACCCTTCTCGACCACCGTGGTCCGCAGCGAAGACATCGCCGAGCGCCAGGTGTCCAAGCTAGGCGACGTGTTCGCGCTCGACGCCTCGGTCTCCGACAACAGCGGGGCCTACAGCAGTTGGGCCACCTACATCTCGGTGCGCGGCCTGCCGCTGGACTGGCAGAACGGCTACCGCATCAACGGCCAGCCTTTTCTCAGCTATGCCATCACCCTGCCCTACGAGCAGTTCGAACAGATCGAGCTGCTCAAGGGCTCGTCGGGCTTCATGTACGGCTTCGGCTCGCCGGGCGGCATCGTCAACTACGTGACGAAGAAGCCGACCGACCAGCCGGTGCGCAGCATCGAGGTCGGCTACAAGACCGCCGGCGTCTGGAGCGAGCATGTCGACCTGGGCGGGCGCTTCGGCACCGGCGATCGCTTCGGCTACCGGCTCAACGCCACGCACGAGGAAGGCAAGACCTACAACGACGGCAACGTGCGCCGCAATTCGGTGTCGCTCGGCCTCGACGCGAGGCTCACCGACAAGCTCACCTGGACCTTCGACTCGCTCCACCAGAAGCGCCTGACCACCGGCCAGACACCGTCGATCTACCTGGGCAGCTACACAGGCACGAGCCTGCCCGCGACCATCGGCGCGAACAACGCCAGCCTAGTGGGCGCGGGGCAGCACCTGTCCACCGACTTCACCCTCTACTCGACCGGCCTGCAGTACCAGCTGTCGCCCGACTGGACCTTGAGCACCAGCTACAGCCACAGCAGCGCCACGCGCAGCCGCAACGAAGGCATCGCCTACCTGCAGGACGCGAGCGGCAGCTACGACGACTACCGCTCCGACAGCGCCGAGGGCCATCGCTTCAACCAGTGGCAGGCCATGGCCACCGGCAGGCTGCGTACAGGCGGCTTCGAACACCAGGTGACGCTGGGCGCTTCGTGGCAGAAGCAGGTCAACTACTACAGCAGCAACGCCGTCTACCAGCTGATCGGCACCGGCAGCATCTTCCGCCAGGACACCAACGGCTACACCAGCGTCACCGGCTTCACGCCCTACCGCAACAGCGACATCACGCAGCGTGCGCTGTTCGCGAGCGACACGCTGAAGCTGTCCGACAGGTGGTCGGTGCTGGCCGGCCTGCGCAGCACCACCTACGAGCAGAACGGCTACGACACCACGGGCACGCAGACCGCCACCTACCGCAAGAGCGACGTCGTCACGCCCACGCTGGCGCTCATGTTCAAGCCCGCGCCCGGCACCACGCTCTACGGCAGCTATGTCGAGTCGCTGGAGCCCGGCAGCACGGTGAGCAACCTCTACGCCAACGACGGCCAGTTGCTCAACCCGCTGAAGAGCCGCCAGTACGAGCTGGGCCTGAAGACCGAGCGCGAGCGCTGGAGCGCCACCGCCGCGCTGTTCCGCATCGAGCGCGGCGCGGAGTACGCCAACAGCGCCAACGTGCTGGTGCAGGACGGCCTGTCGGTCTACCAGGGCGCGGAGTTCGGTGCCTCCACGCGGCTGGGCTCGCAGTGGCAGCTCGGCGGCAGCCTGATGCTGCTCGACGCCTCCTACCGGCGCGGCAGCAGCTACACCGGCAACCGCGTCGCGGGCGCGCCGAAGATGATCGCCGCCGCGCAGGTGGGGTACGACGTGGCGCAGGTGCCTGGCCTCAAGCTGTCGGCCGACATGAAGTACACGGGCGGCACCATGCTCGACGCGTCGAACCAGCTCAGCCTGCCGGGCTACACCGTCGCCAACATCGGCGCGAGCTACACCACGCGCATCGGCAGGCGCAACACCACCTTCCGCGCGGCGATCAACAACGTGACGAACCGGCGCTACTGGGAGTTCCAGTACGACAACTACATCAAGCCCGGCGACCCGCGCACCTTCAGCCTGAGCGCGAAGCTCGATTTCTAGGACCCGCACATGAACACTCTCCTCCAGCGAATGGCTCTGGCAGCCGGCGCGCTTTGCATCGGCATGGCCTGCGGCGCGGCGCACGCGGCATCTCAGGCACGCGTGGTATCCAGCACCTGGCTGCCCGGCGGCAAGTACGCACTGGTCTACGAGTTCGAGGGAGCCGAGTACATGACGGTCACGGCGGACCCGCCGGGCGCGTGGATCAGCGTGGCTAAGCCGGAGCGTGATCCGAAGCGCGATGCGGAACCTGTCGCGCAGGCACCGGCGCCGACAGTCGCGCGCGCCGAGGCGTTTCCCGAGTCGGCAAACTATGTCGGCGGCTTCTTCATTGACCCCCTGGCCGCGGCGTTGCGCGCCACCGGCCTGGGCCTGCTGCTGAACGGCGACTGGCCGCATGGGCCGCGCCGCTTCAACCGCTGAAGCAGCGCACAACCGATGCGCCGGCCGTCCAATTTTTCTCCCGTTTTGAAGCCCAACATGGCAGCCATGAACAGCCCCTGGCATCGCGACACACACGGCGCTTCGCAAGCGCTCCGATTCAGCGGCCCGCTGCCCACCGCAGTCGCGACCGGCCAGGCACAGAGGCGCTCGATGCAAGCGCGATGGAACAGGGCGCCTGCCGCGCGCACGGCCCGGCAGGGCTGGCGCCGCAGCGCATGGATGCCGCGGCTGGCGGGCCTGCTGGCGTTCGGCGCGCTCGTCGCCGGCATGCTGGTGGCCGGCAGCGAAACCTGCACCGCGCAAGAGACCGACGAGGCGGGCAACTACGCCCGGTCGACCCTCGCGCCCATCATGGAATCGGGGACAAGCACGGCGTCCGCGCGCAAGCATGCCGGCACCTGCAGGCACGCGCGCAAGGCGGGCCACCTCGCGCATCCGAAGCCGGCGCTCTGAGCATCTCGCGCATGCTCCGGCCGGTGCCCTTCTTCAGTGCGTTGCTCGTGGAAGCCGACCCCGCGGTCGCCCGGCGCATGCTGCGCATCCTCGGCGCGATCGCGCCAGGCCGGCATGCGCCGCACGTGTCCACGCCGGAGGAAGCCAACTACCTGCTGGCAGCCTTCTCGTTCGAGCTGGTGTTCGTCGACATGCAGCTTCATCCCCAGGGCGAGGGCGCACGGCTGATCGCGCGCATACGTGCGGCACAACCTCGCGCGCAGGTGGTCGCGATGTCGGACATGGACAACCGCGACCTGGTGCGCCGAGCCTTCGCCGCGGGCGCGACGGGCTATCTGCTGAGCGATGCGCAAGACGCGGAGATCGCTTGTGCGCTGCGCGCGCTGGAAAGCGGTGGCGTGGCGCTGGACCCGCGCGTGGCGCGCCGCGTGCTGGACATGCTGGCCGTGTCGATGCGGCGTGGTGCCGGTGCCCGCCCCGATGCGGCGGAACCTCCGCGCCGGCTGAGGCCGCGCGAGCTGCAGCTCCTGCGCCTGATTGCCGACGGACTGAGCAACAGGCAGATCGCCGACGCGCTGGAGCTTTCGATCCACACCGTGGAGTTCCACGCACGCAACGCGTATCGCAAGCTGGAGGTCAAGTCCCGGACCCAGGCAATCCTCGAAGCGTCGCGCCACGGTCTTCTGGGCTGAGGCGCTGTTGCTCCAGCACCGTGAATGTGAGGGACGCAAGGTGCCTGGCGTCCCACAACAGGAACATCGCCATCAGCGCCGCATCTCCCACGGCCAGCGCGACAAGGGTGCGCCAGTCCAGAAGCCAGTCGAGGAAGGTCATGGATCGATAGGTGTGATGAATGCGAGGCCTCCAGCTTGCGGCCGGCGCATTGCCCACGGATTTCAGCGTGTTGCGGCTTCTTTGCCGCACCGGCCGGACGGCGTTGGGTCAGGCCTCGGGCGTGCGCGTAACTGCGGGCACGAACATGTAGCCCTCGTTGCGCACCGTGCGGATCAGGTCGGCACGCGCTTCGCCGGAGGCCAGCTTGCGGCGCAGGCGGCTGATCTGCACATCGATCGCGCGGTCGTACGAATCGCTTTCCGCGCCGAGCGCGTACTGCACCAGCTGGTCGCGCGTAAGCACGCGGCGCGGATGCTCCACCAGCGCGCGAAGCAGGCGGAACTCGCCGTCGGACAGGTCCACGGGCTGGTCCTTCGGGTCGTGCAGCAGGCGGGTTTCGAGGTCGATGCGCCAGCCCGCGAAGTACAGCAGCGTGGCAGGCGCATCGCCCGCCGCTTGCCGCACGGCCGGCGCGGCCTGGGCGGCAGAAGGCTTGGCCGCGCGCCGCAGCACGGTGCGGATGCGCGCCAGCAGCTCGCGCGGGTTGCACGGCTTGGCCAGGTAGTCTTCGGCGCCGATCTCCAGGCCCACGATGCGGTCAATGTCGGTGCCCACGGCCGACAGCATGATGACCGGCGGCCCGCCGATGCGCTGCAGCTCGCGCAGCGCGCTCAGGCCGTCTTCGCCGGGCATCATCACGTCGAGCACGATGAGCGCGTAGTCGGCCTGTGCAAGGCGTTCGCGCATCTCCGCCGGATGGCCGGCCCCGTCGACCTGGAAGCCATGCTTTTCCAGGAAGGACGCCACCAGGCTGCGGATGCCGGCGTCGTCGTCGACGATGAGGATGCGGGTGGACAGGTTCACGTTGCGGCGGATCGGGTAGCGGATCATAGGCCGGGCGCCACCGCGGTCCGAAGCCCTCGTACGTTGAAATGAATTGAAATACGCTGAAATCCGGCCGCAACATGCGCTGCCCAGACTCAGCCCGCTGACAGCCGGGAGCAAACGATGGACAAGCACAGACCGAGCCGCACCGGCGTGACAGCGCTTGCCGTCCGTGCCAGCATCGCCCCATGAACTCCCAAGGTACCGCGCGCCGCTGGCCGGGTCCCCCGCTGGCCCTGCAGATCACCGGCCTGTTACTCGCGGGCCTGGTGGTGGCGCAGATCGTGACGCTGGCACTCACCGTGCTGCTGCCGCCCGAGCCGCAGCGCCAGTGGGAGCTGGGCGACATCGCACGCGTGCTCTCGGGCCGTGCCGCCGAAGGCCGCAATGCGAGCCTGCTGCAGCGCTCGCTGCAGGCAGGCGCGCCCGAGCCCAAGGGCCAGGGCTGGCTCACCTCCGAACGCTCGCGCCGCGACCTCGCGCAACTGCTGGAACGCGACGAGAGCGAGGTGCGGCTCTACTTCTTCACGCCGCTGCCCTTTGCCGGCACGACAGGGCCGGTGGCCGACGCGGGCAAGGCGTCGGGGTACGGCATCCGCCAGGCATCGTCCGTGCCCACCGGAGGTGGCTTCCTTCGGGTACAGATGGGCGGGCCGGGCGGGGGCATGTCCAGGATGCCTTCGGGTCCGGCGGGAGGAACGGCATTCCCCGGAAGCCCGGCAAGCCCCGGAGGCATCGGCGGCTGGAACGGAAGCCTCGGCACCAGCCGGGACCCGGCCACCAACCAGGGCGGGCTCCCGCAGCAGCAGCAGCAGCAGCTACCGGGCAATGCGATTGGCGGCACCAATGCCACGGTTCCGGACAACGGCACGGCCAGCCAGCGGCTGCAGGCGCCCACGCCCGCCATATCTCCGGGGGACTTCGCCGTTGTGCCATCGCCCGGCGCACTGGCACCCTCCACTTCGGGCGCACCGAATGCGCAAGCATCTGCGCGCATTGCCACCACCACCGCGCCCGACGCGGCGCCGCCCTCGTCGCCTGCGCCCTCGCCCGCCATGGCCAACGTCCCCGGCCTGACCGCCGGGCCCCGGCTCTCGCCCTCCACCGCACCGCTCCAGCCCGCCCCGCCCGTCATTCATTCGGCGCCTGCGGTGCCCACCATTCCGTTCTCCGTCGAAAGCGCACCGGCACGCAAGGCTGCGCCAACGACCACAACCGAAGCCACCGCCGCTGCGGCCGATCGCGCACCCGCGACGCCGTCGAAGCCCGCCGTGCGCACGCCGGCATCCGAACCGTCCCCAACCGCCGCGGCGGCACCGCCGCGCGCCGCCACGGAATCGGAACGCGCGCCGCCGGCCGCCAGCGCGCCGCAGGCAAAGCCCTCCGCCGAGACCACCGCCGACGTCGAACGCCCCGCCACGCGCGGCCTCTTCGGCCTCGCGCCCGCGCCCTTCGTCGAAGGCGACTTCATCGCCGCCGTCCACACGCGCGAAGGCAGCTGGGTGGTGGTGCAGTCGGTGCCCGAGTCTTTTCCGAACGCATGGCAACGCCGCGTGCTGCTGTGGTTCCTGATCGCCTCCGCCATCGTCGCGCCGGCGGGCTGGCTGTTCTCGCGCCGGCTGGTGCGGCCGATTGCCGGCTTTGCGCGCGCCGCCGACCAGCTGGGCCGCGACCCGGCCGCCCCCGTGCTGGCCCTCGAAGGCCCCGCCGAGATCGGCCGCGCCGCCCAGGCCTTCAACCGCATGCAGGCGCGGCTGCGCAGCTTCGTCGACGACCGCACGGTGATGATCGGCGCCATCAGCCACGACCTGCGCACGCCGCTCACGCGGCTGCGCTTTCGCATCGAGGACGTGCCCGACGAAGTGCGCGCCGGCATGCTGGAAGACGTCGAGGAAATGGAGCTGATGATCGGCTCGGTGCTCAGCTTCATCCGCGATGCGTCGGTGGTCAGCGCGCGCGAGCGCATGGACTTCGCGAGCCTGGTCGAGGACGTGGTCGAGCAGGCCGTGTTCGTCGGCAAGGACGTGCTGCTGCTGCAGCGCACCGAGCACGCGCAGGTGGAGGTCGACGTGATCGGAATGCGCCGCGTGCTCGACAACCTCATCGAGAACGCCGTCAAGTATGGCAACCAGGCGCGTGTGCGCCTGTTCATCGACGGTCCCGACGCGGTGGTGGAGATCAGCGACCGCGGACCGGGCCTGCCGCCCGATGAGCTGGAGCGCGTGTTCAAGCCCTTCTATCGCACGCCGCAGGCCCGCTCCTCACGCGCCGCGGGCAGCGGCCTGGGGCTGGCCGTATGCCGGTCGATCGCGCGCGCGCACGGCGGCGACGTGGTGCTGAAGCCGGGCTCGCACGGGCTGCTGGCGCATGTGCGTGTGCCGCTGGCGCTGGATGCACCGCGCCGCGAGGTGCCGCCCCTGGAGCACAGCGCCTCCTCCTGCTGATTCGGCACAAAAAAAAGGGAGCGGCGCTCCCTTCTTTGTCTTCGTGCGGACCAGTCCTCAGAACGCGTGGCGAATGCCGAAGTCGTAGCCGGTCGACGAACGCGGCAGGCCCGAGAAGCCCACGCCGGTGCTGCCGTAGCCCGTGGTGCTGGCCGACACCAGGCTGCCGGTGTAGTTCACGTCGTTGCGGTTGTTCACGCGCGCCACCGTCGCATACAGCGCCGTGCGCTTGGACAGGTTGTGTACGTAGCCGACCGCGAGCTTGCGTGCCAGCGGGTCTTCGCCCGTGACGCCCGCGGCGCCTTCGTTGTAGCGAACCTGCGAATACGCCACGCGGATCAGGCCGGCGCCCACAGGAACGGTCGCGCCGATCAGGTAGCCGTTGTAGCTGTCGTGCGTGTCGGCCGCGGCCGAGTAGTCGAACTTGTTCTTCACGTTCGACAGCTCGCCGAACAGCTTGACCGGACCGAAGTCGTACGAAGCGCCCAGGTTGATGGTCTGCACGCTGCGCTCCAGCGCGGCGGTGTCCACGGCGGTGCTGCGGCCCACGCCCAGCGCGATGTCCAACGGGCCGTTGGCATAGCCGAATCGTCCGCCCACGTAGCGCCCGGCGCTGCTGCTGGTCGCGGCCGTGGTGCTGGTGGCGCTGGTGCTGGTGTTCTCGGCAAAGCTGTACTGCAGCTGGCCGTAGAAGCCGCCCAGGTTCGGCGGCAGGAAGTAGCCCACCGAGTTGCTGGCGCGCACGTAGTTGGCGTTGTTGATGGTGGTGTTGCCGCTGACGGTGCTGATCACGTTGGTGCCCGAGCCGTTGGTGCCGAACGGATCGAAGACGGTGTCGTTCCAGAAGGTGGGCGTGTAGTCGCGGCCCAGGCGCAGCTCGCCGAAGCCACCCGACAGGCTCACGGTGGAGCGGCGGTTGAAGGTGGAAACGCCGGTGGCGCCGTCGTCGTTGGTGATGGGCGCTTCGAGCCAGAAGCTCGCGGCCAGGCCGCCGCCGAGGTCTTCGGTGCCGCGAAAGCCGATGCGGCTGGAGTTGTAGCCGGAGTTGCCCAGGCTCCACTTGCTTTGCTTGTTCGACAGGCCCGTGACGGTGTCGCGCGCGGTGTTCGACTGGTAGGTCACGCCGGCGTCGACGACACCGAACAGCGTGACGGACGATTGGGCAGAGGCCAGGCCGCAGACGGCCAGGGCAGCGAATGCCGTGAGGGATTTCTTCATTCAGGTTCTCCGGTTTCAGGTGTGATGCGGCCGCTCGGTATCGACCGGCTGTACGCATGGTTTCGTTCAAATCCGGAGGAAATTGGTAGATCCGTTTTCCGTCGCACCGAGTGTTGTGCGCGCACGTCAGACATGCGCCGACGCAATGAGCGAAGTCTTTGCATGGGTCCTTCAAATTTCTCCCAATTCGTTTGAAAAGATGTGCGCATGCCGAAGCCGCGACTCCCGCGAGTCGCGCAATCCTTGAAGTTCGAAGGAGCCTCACATGACCACTGCCTTGCACAAAGCCCCCTCCCGTCCCTTGCTCACGCTGGCCGGCCACGGGCATGCCCAGCCGGGATCCGACGCGCACGCACGCCGCTCGTTTTCCATCGACGACGCGCAGGCGAACAACACGGCGACCATGCTGGCCGTGCAGCAGCTCACCAGTGCATTCGGGCCCGCGTTCGGCCGCTTGCACGTGCGGCAGGACCTGGTCATTCCCATGTACGAAGGCAGCGCCGTGCCCACCGCCCGCTTCGACGTGACCCTGGTGTGCGAGGCCGGCATTTACCTGTTCGAGGTGAAGGGCTGGCGCAACGCGGTGGTCTACCGCAAGACATCGGCGCGTGCGCTGCCGCGCTGGTTCCTGCGCCAGCACGACCACGCGCTGGCACGCGAGGTGAAGGACCCCGCCTGGCAGTGCGGCCGCAAGACCACGCACCTGCGCAACCTGCTGCCGCCCGACCTGCGGGTGCAGTACTTCGTGCTGCTGCCGTGCGAGGGCGTCGAGCTCCAGGGTGTGATGCCCACCGCGGTGATCACGCCGCAGGACCTGCCGTACATCGCCCGCGTGGCGCGCAACAACGGGCACAACGACCACGGCTATCCGCTGCTCGACGATGCCGCGATCGACCGCACGCTGCGGCTGCTGGACGGCCTGCAGGGCGACCTGACGCTCGACGACCACATGCGCAACAGCCGCGAGAACAGCCGCGAGAAAAGCGCGCGCGTGCACGTGCGCCCCGCGCATCCCGGCGCGCTGAATCTGCAATGACACGATGAGCCGGATCCTGTTGGTGGAGGAAGGGCGCGACGCCGCGTCGGTGCTGCACGAAGAGCTGCACCATGCCGGCCACGAGATCGAGCACATCGATGACGGCGCCGTGGCGCTGCATCGCATCCTGACCGAGCCTCCCGCACTCACGCTGCTCGACGTGGCGCTGCCGCACGTGAGCGGGCTGCAGATCCTGGAGAAGGTCCGCGCGCGCAGCGACCACCCCATCATCATGCTCACGGCGCGCGGCGAGGAGGCCGACCGGCTGCGCGGCTTCGAGCTGGGCGCGGACGACTACGTGTGCAAGCCCTTTTCGCCGCGCGAGGTGGCGGTGCGCATCCACGTGGTGCTGCGCCGCTATGCGCAGCGCCAGCGCGTGGCGCGCCCGGTGGTGCCGATCACCTTCGGCGCGGTGCGCGGCTGCGCGATCCTCGACGGGCACTACCTGCCGCTGACGCGGCGCGAATCGCTGCTGCTGCGGGCGCTGTCGCAGGAGCCGGGGCGCGTGCTCACGCGCTCGAAGCTGCTGGAAGCAGCCTTCCCCGAGGCACTGGACGTGAACGAGCGCGTGGTCGACACGCACATCAAGAACCTGCGCAAGAAGCTCGCCACCGTCTCGGCGGCGCACGACTGGATCCGCTCGGTCTACGGCGTCGGCTTCGCATGGGAATCCCGCACCCGGCAGGACGCCTGAACCCCACCGTCCTCCTGGAACGTTCCTTTGCTCATGAAATCACGCTGGCGCGGCTGGCCGCTGCCGTCGATGGCGCTTTCGCTCATGCTCCTGCTGCACGCCCGCAGCGCCATCGCGCAGGAAACGCAGCAAAGCTGGATCGACGCCCCCATGACGCTGCGGCGCACGCCGCAACTGGCAGAAACCATCCCCCCGGCCGAGCGCGGCATGCGCCCCAGCCTGGTCGACGGCGACCGCCTCTCCGGCCGGCCCGACCTCGAGGTGGTGGTGGAAGGCGACGCATCGCTGCGGCGCGGCGAAACCCGCATCACCGCCGACCGGCTCACCTACCAGCCGCCCGGCGACCTGGCCACGGCCACCGGCAACGTGCGCCTGAACCAGGCCGGCAGCGTGTACGAAGGCCCGCAGCTGCAGCTGAAGGTCGAGAGCTTCGAGGGCTTCTTCGCGCATGTGCGCTACACGCTACTGGGAACCGGCGCGCACGGCGATGCCGAGCGCATCGACTTCGTGGATGCGAACGTGTCGGTGGCGCGGCATGCCACCTACACCACCTGCCTGCGCGAGAACTATGCCGGCTGGGTGCCCGCGTGGATGCTGAGCGCAGTGACGCTGACCACCGACAACCAGACCAACCTGGCCACTGCCACCGACGCGCAGATCAGCTTCCTGGGCCTGACCACGCCTTCGCTGCCTTCGGTGAGCTTTCCGCTGAACAACGCACGCCAGAGCGGCCTGCTGCCGCCGGTGATCGGCTTCGACACCACCAACGGCTTCGAGTACCTGCAGCCCTACTACTGGAACATCGCGCCCAACCGCGACCTCACGCTCTACCCCGAGATCATGAGCAGCCGCGGCGTGAACCTGGGCACCGAGTTCCGCTATCTGGAGAAGAACTACAGCGGCCAGATCCGCATCGACGAGATGCCTTCCGACAGCCTGCGCGACCGCAACCGGTGGGGCCTGTGGGCAAGCCACAACCAGAAGCTGGACCCCAAGCCCTTCGGACTCGATTCGCTGAGCACGTCGTTCAACATCAACCGCGTGAGCGACGACGACTACTGGCGCGACTTCTCGCACACGCCCACGCTGACCTCGCGCCAGCTCACGAACGAGGCCGACCTCAACTGGACCAAGGGCGACTGGAGCGGGCAGGCGCGCACCCTCTCCTACCAGACGCTGCAGTACGCGGCCTCGCCGATCACGCCGTCATACAACCGGGTGCCGCAGGTCACGGCCAACTACACCAAGTACGACTGGCACGGGCTGGACGTGTCGGGCACGCTGGACTACACGCGCTTCCAGGTCGACTCGGCCTATGCGCCCACGCTCAACGGCATCAAGCAGCCTGACGGCGAGCGCGTGGTGGGCAACCTGCAGATCAGCCGGCCATGGGTCACGCCAGGCGGCTACGTGATCCCGAAGCTGCTGCTGCACACGGCCTCCTACCAGCTCGCGTCGCCGCTGGCCGATGGCCGCACCAGCATCACCAGCGTGGTGCCGACGGTGAGCCTGGACAGCGGCCTGGTGTTCGAGCGCGACGCCAGCCTCTTCGGCAGCGCGTGGCGCCAGACGCTCGAGCCCCGCGCGTTCTACGTGCACACGCCCTACCGCGACCAGAGCCAGCTGCCGGTGTACGACACGGCCGCCAACGACATCAGCTTTGCCACGCTCTATACCGAGAACGCGTTCTCAGGCAACGACCGCGTGTCGGACACGAACACGCTCACCACCGGCGTGACCACGCGGCTGATCGACCCTGTCACCGGCGCGGAGTCGGCACGCTTCGGCATTGCGCAGCGCTTTCGCTTCAGCGACCAGAACGTCACGCTGCCGGGCGGCACGGCCGTGACCGATCATTCGGGCGACTTCATCTTCGGCGGGCAGGTGCACTGGAACCCGAAGTGGAGCATCGACGGCCTGGCGCAATACAACATGGACACGGGCAAGTCGACGCGCGACGCGCTCACGCTGCGCTACACGCCGGCGCAGTACCACACGCTCACGGCGGCCTTCCGCTACCAGGCGGACAGCACCACGACGGCGAACGACGGCACGAAGACGGTCGACTTCAACTGGCAGTGGCCGCTGAGCGACCTGACGGGCGGGCTGATGGGGAGCAAGTCGGCAACGGACCCGGGGCGCTGGTATGCGGTGGGCCGGTTGAGCTACAGCCTGCACGACCGTGCGTTGTCGGACAGCCTGGTGGGCGCGGAGTACAACGCCTGCTGTTGGGTGGGGCGCATCGTGCTCGAGCGGCTGGTGACGGGGCGCACGACGCCTGATACGCGGCTGATGTTCCAGATCCAGTTCAACGGCTTCGGCAACATCGGCTCGAATCCGACGAGCACGCTGCTGCAGAACATCCAGGGGTATCAGCCGCTGAACCAGTCTACGCAGCAGCCTAGCCGGTTTACGAACTACGACTGAGGGTCTTATTTAGGGTCTTGTTCAGGGCACGTGCACAGGCCGCCGGGTACTCCCCTCCGCGAATGTCCCCCGGCCTGCGGCCTCCTCCTTTATTTCGCTGCGGGGAGCACCCGGCGCCCTGCGCACAACGAGCGCCGTCGCTGTTTTGGTCGATTTGTTGGCGCTCTGCGGGACTTCGTGCCGCGCGTGTCGGCTGATTCGCGGAGTTCTTCTCTAGAGTGAATGCCCCTGTCACTCCATGCCCCACAAGGGAAGCAACACACCCACCACCCAGATGTTTGAAGGCTGCTTGCCTCGCGGCAGGTCGTCGGTGCGAAAGCAGCGATGCAGATGCGAGGTATCAAAGGCGACGGCCGGGGTGTTCGAGCACCCCGACCGTCTAACCAAGTTCGTGCAACAACCTATCAGGAACCGCACAAAAATGGCTACCAAGACTATAGCCCGGCCAACTACGCCGGTAGCTTCCGAAGACAGCGCCCAAGACCCGGCGGATCTTCTTGAAAACACCCTCTCTCAACTCGAAGCTCTCCTGTGGGTGTGCCACGGCGAAGACATCGACTGGTGCAGCGGAGATGGGCCTGGGCGGTTGGACAACCTGCTATGGCTTGCGGCTGACCTTTCCCGCAAGGCTGGAGAGCTGTTCCAGCTGAGCGAGAAAACGCGACGCGGGGCGCCAACCGCCTCGCGAACCCCACAGCCGCAGTCATCGTGCACAGGGCGCCGGGTGCTCCCCGCAGCGAAATAAAGGAGGAGGCCGCAGGCCGGGGGACATTCGCGGAGGGGAGTACCCGGTGCCCTGTGCACACCGGCCGCCCCTCTCGCGCCGGCCGATCAACAGCCAAGCCAAACGACCGCGCCCAGAACAACACGACCCCTCAAAAGATCAAGGCAGCAGTTCGAACTTCAGGTCAGCAAGCGGCGTGACCTTTTCTTCGCGCACCATCTTGTATTCGGTGTTCGGCCCGAGCCACTTGGCCCAGATGCGGTCGAGCTCGCCCGACTTCTCCAGCGCATAGAGCGCGCCATTCACCTTGGCCAGCAGCACCGGCTCGTCCTTCTTCATGCCGATGCCGATGGGCTGCAAAACCATCGGGTCCTTGATCATCTTCAGCGCCACGCCCTCGGTCTTCGACTGGTTGACCAGCTTGGTGATGGTCATGGTGTTGGCCACCATGCCGACCGACTTGTTCTGCTGCACCGCCATGAAGGCAGAGCCCGTGTCCTGGAAGGTGACCGGGTCGGAGCCGTTCATCTTGATCGACATCTCCGAAGTGGAGCCCTTGGTCGAGCTCAGGCGCTTGCCCTTGAAGTCGGCCTTGGTCGTGCCGGGGTCGGTGGCCTTCACGGCCAGCATCTCCTTGGCCACGTAGTAGGGGTCGCTGAACTGGATCTGCTCGCCGCGGCTCTTGGTGTAGGCCAGGTTGGCAATGGTCACGTCGACGCGGCCGAGCTTGACTTCGGGCACGCGCGCTTCCACCGACAGCGGCGTGACCTTGGCGGTGAGGCCCAGTTCCTTGGCCAAGGCATTGCACAGGTCGACGTCGTGGCCCACCATCTCGCGCGTCTTGGGGTCCGGTGCCGCGAACGGGGGCACGTCTGCGAAGGTGCCGCACTTGAGCTCCTTGCGCTGGCTGATGTCGCTCCACTGGTCGGCGTGCGCGAGCAGCGAGGCCGCGCTGAGACAGGTGCCGAGAACGGCGAGGCGGAAGACGGTCTTGTTCGACATGGTGGGCTCCTGGGAGATTGCGAAAAAGGGAACGACGGGTGCTGGACTCAGTGCGCGCGCAAATCCGACAGGAAGCGCTGCGCGCGCGGATGCTGCGGACTGCGAAAGAAGGTCTCGGGGTCGGCCTTCTCCAGGATGCGGCCCGCGTCCATGAACCAGATGCGGTCGGCCACCTCGCGGGCGAAATTCATCTCGTGGGTGACGCACATCATGGTCATGCCGTCATTGGCAAGCCCGCGCATCACCGACAGCACCTCGCCGACCATCTCGGGGTCGAGCGCGCTGGTGGGCTCGTCGAACAGCATGGCCGGCGGCTCCATCGCCAGCGCGCGGGCAATGGCCACGCGCTGCTGCTGGCCGCCAGACAGCTGCGCCGGGTAAGCGCCCGCCTTGCTCGACAGCCCGACGCGCTCCAGCAGCTGCCCGGCCTTGGTCTTCGCATCGGCACGCTTCACGCCGAGCACCCGCATCGGCGAGAGCATGATGTTCTCGAGCACCGACAGGTGCGGGAACAGGTTGAAGCTCTGGAACACGAAGCCGATGCGGCTGCGCAGCCTGTTCAGCGCCGCGCTGCGCATGGCCGCGTGGATGTCCTGGCCGTCGAACAGCAACTGCCCCGACTTCACTTCTTCCAGCCGGTTCACCGTGCGGATCAGCGTGGACTTGCCGGAACCGGACGGTCCGCAGACCACCACGACCTCGCCCTTCTTCACCTCGGCATTGATGTCGGCCAGCGCCTGGTAGTCGCCGTACCACTTGTTGATTTCGGAGAACAGGATCATGGTGTCGTCCTTGGCGGCCGCGGGCCGCCCTGCGGGGTGTGAAACGGGCGCGGTCATGGTTGCGTCGCCACGGGGGCCGGAAGCGGCACCTCGCCTTCGGCGGTCTTCACAGGCACGGCGCCGAGCCGCTTGTGCGCGATGCGCCGCTCCAGCCATTGCGCCAGTTGCGTGAGGCTGAAGCACACCACGTAATACGTCAGCGCCAGGATGAAGAACACCTGGAACGGCTTGGTCAGCAGCTGGTTGTTGATCTGGTTGGCCGCGAAGGTGAGTTCCTGCACGTTGATCACGTAGCCCAGCGTGGTCTCCTTGATGGTGGAGATGAACTGGCTCAGCATGCTGGGCAGCATGTTGTAGAGCGCCTGCGGCAGGATCACGAACCACATGGTGCCCAGGTGGCTGTGGCCGAGCGCGCGCGCCGCCTCGCTCTGCCCCTTGGGCAGCGAGAGGATGCCGGCGCGCACCACCTCCGACAGGTAGGCGCCCTCGTAGATCACCAGCGTGCACAGCATGGTGGTGAAGCCCGACACCTCGCGCCCGATGAGGATCGGCACCAGAAAGTACACCCACAGGATCACCATGAGCAGCGGCACGCCGCGCACCACGTACACCAGCACGGTGGCGGGCCAGCGCAGCAGCCGCCAGGGCGACAGCCGCGCCAACGCCAGCAGCACCGACAGCGGAAAGGCCAGCACGATGCCCAGCACCGAAAGAATCAGGGTGGCGACGATGCCGCCGAGCGGGCCGCTGGGGTACTGGCCCACCAGCAGCAGCAGCCAGTTGTCGCGAAGGATTTCGTAGACGCTGTACATCGCTTGCCTCGCTTACCTTGCACCGACGATGCGGTAGCGCCGCGACAGCCAGCCGCCCACGGCCATGATGAGCAGCGAGCACACCAGGTACAGCACGGTGGCCACGCTGTAGGCCTCGAAGGTGCGAAAGCTCTGGCTCTCGATTTCCTTCACCGCGTGCGTGAGTTCGGCCACGCCGATGGCCATGGCCAGGCTGCTGTTCTTGAAGAGCGACACGCTGTGGTTCACCAGCGCCGGCACCGCGTTGCGGATGGCCTGCGGCAGCATCACGAAGCGCATGGAGCCGATGTAGCCGTGGCCCAGCGCACGCGCGGCCTCGGCCTGTCCGGCCGGAATGGCGCGCAGGCCCGAGCGCATGTCCTCGCTGAAGTAGGCGGCCTGGCACAGCCCGAGCGCGACGATGGACAGCCACCTCTCGGCGTTGTTGACCGACAGCCAGCCCTGCAGCGCATCGGGCAGCAGGCTGAAGATACCGAAGTACCAGAACATGAGCTGCACCAGCGTGGGCACGTTGCGGTGGTAGGAGACGTAGCCGGCCACCACGCGCTCGGCGATGCGGCTGGGCGTGAGCCTCACCACCAGCAGCACCACGGCCATGGCCATGGCCAGCAGCCAGGAGCCGGCCGCGATCTTCAGCGTCTCCAGCAGGCCATGCAGCAGCATGGCGCCGAACTCCGGCTTCAGCAGGATCGCCAGCAGGTCGAAGTCCTTCATGCGCTGTTCCCTTGTTGCGTGGCGTGCATCGGCCGGCGGCTCAGTCGCGCGGGGTTTCCGGCCGCGTGGTCGACAGGCCGCCCGGCACCTGCAGCGTGGGCGTGATTTCCATGTGGCCCACGTTCACCGCGATGGGCGCGGCAATCGCAAAGGCGATGGCATTGGCGATGTCTTCGGCCTGCGGCAGTTCGAAGCCCTCGACGAAGCGCTTGTAGGTGTCTTCGGAGTCGCCGTGCACGTGCGCGAAGATGTCGGTGGCCACGCGCCCCGGGCAGATTTCGGTGACGCGCACGCGCTTGCCGAAGCAGTCGATGCGCAGCTGGCGCGACAGCATGCTCACCGCGGCCTTGGTCGCGTGGTAGGTGCTGTTGCCGCCGAAGTTGTAGGCCGCCGCAATGGAGCTGATGTTGACCACATGGCCGCGGTCGCGCGCCGCCATGCCGGGCACCACGAGCCGGCACAGGTGCAGCACGGCGCGCAGGTTCACGTCCACCAGCAGGTCGATGCCTTCGGCGTCGGCCTTGAGAATGGAACCGGGACGGTCCACGCCGGCGTTGTTGACCAGCACGTCGAATTCCACTTCCTTCGCGAGCCGGGTGATGCCGGCGAGGTCGCTCACGTCGATGGCGTGCGGAATGCAGCCGGTGCGCGCGGCCAGGTCGGCCAGCTTGTCGGCGCTGCGCGCCAGCGCATGGACCTTCAGGCCTTCCTTGCTGAGGCGCTCGACGACGGCGGCGCCGATGCCAGATGAGGCTCCCGTCACCAGCGCGGTCTTGTAGTCGGAAAAAGGCATGTCGGGTTCTTTCGTTGAGTGGCAGATGGCTGCCTTGGAATTCACTGTAGCCAGCGCCCGCGGGCGGCGCCAAGACGGATTGGCTGTGGAGCGATAAGCCCCCCTTATGTCGCCCGCGATCCGTGCATATGACTAAGGGTTAGCACCATGTTCGTGCCCCGGTGCATCAGCTGGTTTGCCGGGAGATGGGCACCACGCGCCCCGCCTGCTCCACCACGCCACGCACGGCGCGGGCCAGGTCGACGGCACCGGGCGTGTCGCCGTGCAGCAGGATGGAATGCACGCGCATGGGAATCTTCTTGCCGCTGCTGCTGGTGACGGTGCCTTCTTCCAGCAGCTGCCGCACGCGCGCCAGCACCGCGTCGCGCTCGTGGATGACCGCGCCGGGCAGCTTGCGCGGCACGAGCAGGCCGTCGTCGCCGCAGGCGCGGTCGGCCAGGAAGGTGGTGCGCACGCGCAGGCCGCAGCGTTCGGCCGCGTCTTCGATGGCGCGGCTGGCGGAGGTGCTGACGGTGAGCGAGGGATCGAAATCAGCCACGGCGCGCACCAGCGGTTCGGCCAGCGCGGCGTCGGCCGCGGCCATGTTGCCGAGCGCGCCGTGAAAGCTCATGTGCGTCATGCGGTGGCCCGCCGTGCGCGCCATGCCGTCGAGCGCGCTGAGCTGGTAGAGCACGTACGCCACCAGTTCCCTGGTCTCGATCTGCATCTGCCGGCGGCCGAAGCCCATGAGGTCTGGAAAGCCCACGTGCGCGCCGACGTCGACACCGCGCTGCAGCGCCATGCGCACGGTGCGGTCCATGATGACGGGATCGCCCGCGTGGAAGCCGCAGGCGATGTTGGCGGAAGAGACGATCTCGAGCAGGGCTTCGTCCTCGCCCATGCGCCAGGGGCCGAAGCCTTCGCCGACGTCTGCGTTCAGGTCGATGTCCATCGTGAATCCTTGTCTCGATCGTCAGAGGGGGTGCAGGTCGAACAGTTGGGCGCCATAGCCGACTGCGAGGCCGTCGGCCGCGAGGATGCCGTCGACGATGCCGGCTTGCGGTGCGGTGACGGGCAGCAGCAGCGGGCCGATCTTCAGCAGGCCGATGGTCTGGCCGGCTTCGACACGCTGGCCGATGCGGACCAGCGGTACGGCAGCCAGTGGATGGCTTTGCAGGAATACGCCGAGCGAAGGGGCACGGATCGGCAGCCGTTCGGGCTCGGCTTCTTCAGCGGGCAGTTCGATGATTTCGTCGCCCTGCCGGCCAAGGCGCAAGGTGCCGTTTGGCGTGCGCAGTTCGAGCAGGCCGATGTCAGTGTTGGCCAACCAGGCGGCCAGCTGGGGGGAGCGCAGTGCTGTGTCCTGCATTTTTCAGGCTTTCGCTTTTTGGTTCTCTTGTTCGGGGTGGTGCACAGGCCGCCGGGTACTCCCCTCCGCGAATGTCCCCCGGCCTGCGGCCTCCTCCTTTATTTCGCTGCGGGGAGCACCCGACGCCCTGTGTAGTGGGCACGCTGCTGGTGCTCGGCCGATCAACCGGCGCTCTGTCCAACGATCACGACGATGGGGTGCCTTGCGCAGCGAAATAAAGGAGGAGCCCGAAGGGCGGGGGACATTCGCGGAGCAAGGTACCCCGTCGGCGTGATCGGGCCCCGAAGAAAAGGACTCAGACACGAGCCGCCCCCCGATGAAGAGCCACCACACGCGCCACCTTGTCGAGCCACGCACGCACTTCGTCGAGCGCGGCCAGCGCCTCGTCCCAGGTGGTTTCGATGAAGCGCATGCGGCTGCCGATGGGTGCCTGGCCGAGACGCCACATGTCGGCCTCGATCACGGTGCCGAACTTGGGGTAGCCGCCGGAGGGTTGGGCGTCGCGCATCTGGATGATGGGCTGGCCGCTGTGGGGCACCTGGATGACGCCGGGCACGATGCCGTGGGAGCGCAGCTCCATGGGGGCGATGGGGCGCAGCGGCTCGCCGTCGAGCCTGTAGCCGTAGCGGTCGCTCTGCGGCGTGATCTTCCATTCGCCGGACCAGAAGGCGTCGCGCGAAGCGGGCTCGAAGGCCATGTATTCGGCTGCGGGCAGCACGCGCACGGCGGCCACGCCGTCGCGCGCCAATGGCAGCGCGAGCGCGGGCGGCACGAGGCCGAAGCCGGTGCGGCTGGCAGTACCGGCTCCGGCGGCGCGGAGCATGTCGCCGCGCTGCAATGCGCGCCCTTCATGGCCGCCGAATGCGCCGCGCAGCTGGGTGCTGCGCGAACCCAGCACCTCCGGCACGTCGATGCCGCCGGCCACGCACAGCATGGCGCGGCTGCCGCGTTGCGCGCCGCCTTGCGGCAGGCCGAGCGTCAGCACCTGGCCGGCGCGTGCCTGGTGCACCCACCAGGGCAACAGGGGCTGGTCGTCGAGCCTGGCGGCGCAGTCGGCGCCGGTGAGCGCGAAGGCGCAGTCCTCGCCGAAACGCACCTTGAACGGAAACACCGGCACCTCGACGGCTGCCGCGCCCAGCGCATTGCCCAGCAGCAGGTTGCCGGCGGCCAGCGCCAGGTTGTCCATGGCGCCGGAAGTGCCCACGCCCCAGCGCAGGCTGCCGGTGCGGCCCAGGTCCTGCACGGTGGCGAGCGCGGCGGAGGAAAGGATTTCGATCATCGGACGATGCCCTCCACGCGGAAGCGGATCATGTCGCCCGGCTGCAGCATGGCGGGCGGGTCTTGCGCGGGGTCGAAGAACACCATCGACGTGCTGCCGATGGTGTTCCAGCCGCTGGGGCCGGCCGATGCCGACACGCCCGTCTGCGCGCCGCCGATCGACACTGCGCCGCCCGGAATGCTCAGCACCGGCACCTTGCGTCGCGGCGTGGCGATGCGCGGGTCCATGCCGCCCAGGTAGCAATAGCCGGGATGGCTGCCGAGCGCGTACACCGGATAGAGCGGCGCGCTGTGCAGCTCGACGATGGCCTCGATGCTCAGGCCCGTTTGCGCCACCACGTCGGCCATGTGCGGGCCGCCCTCGCCGCCGTAGACCACGGGGAGTTCCACCACGCGGCCTTCGCGCGGCACGGCGGTGGCCGCGCCCCAGGCGTCGCACAGGCGCTCGCACAGCGCATCGAGATGGCGCGGCGCGCGCGTGAAGGTGAGCATCAGGTTGTTCATGCCGGGCACGGCCTCGCGCACTTCGGGCCAGCTCTCGGCTTCGTGCGCCAGCGCCCAGATGCGCTGCTGCGAAGGCAGGTCCATGTCGCCGGGCGCTTCGAACAGCAGCGCCGTGGTGCCCAGGAGGCTGATGGACGGTTCGGTACGGGATGCCTGTGGGCTCACGCCGCGCTCCTTTGCTGCAGCCAGCGTTCGAGGTGATGGATGTCCACGCCGCCCGCGGCAAAGCCGTCGTCCTGCACGAGCGCGCGGTGCAACGGCACGTTGGTGTCGATGCCTTCCACGCGCGTCTCGGCCAGCGCCAGGCGCATGCGTTCCAGCGCGTCGGCGCGGGTATGTCCGTGCACGATGAGCTTGGCGATCATGGAGTCGTAGTACGGCGGCACGCGGTAGCCGGCGCCCGCGTGCGAATCGACGCGCACACCGAAGCCGCCGGGCACCTGCCAGCCGGTGATGCGGCCCGGCGCGGGCGCGAAGGTGTCGGGGTTCTCGGCGTTGATGCGGCACTCGATGGCGTGGCCCTGGCAGCGCACGTCGGCCTGCGCCAGCGACAGGCGCTCGCCGAGCGCCATGCGCAACTGCTGCTGCACGATGTCGATGCCGGTGGTCATCTCGGTCACCGGGTGCTCCACCTGCAGGCGGGTGTTCATCTCGATGAAATAGAAGGCGCCCTTTTCGTACAGGAACTCGAAGGTGCCCACGCCGCAGTAGCCGATCTGCCGGCACGCGGCCGCGCAGCGCTCGCCCACCTCGGCCATCAGCGCGTCGTCGATGCCGGGCGCGGGCGCCTCTTCGATCACCTTCTGGTGGCGCCGCTGCAGCGAGCAGTCGCGGCTGCCCAGCCACACCGCGTTGCCGTGGCTGTCGGCCAGCACCTGGATCTCGACATGGCGCGGATGCAGCAGGAATTTCTCGATGTAGACCTCGGGGTTGCCGAAGGCCTGGCGCGCTTCCTCGCGCGTGAGAGCCATGGCGTCGAGCAGCGCGGCTTCTTCGTGCACCACGCGCATGCCGCGCCCGCCGCCACCGCCTGCCGCCTTCACGATCACCGGATAGCCGATGTCGCGCGCCAGGTCCAGCACGGCGGCCGGGTCGTCCGGCAGCGGCTCGTCGGGGCCGGGCACGCAGGGCACGCCGGCCTTGCGCATCGCGCGCTTGGCCGAGACCTTGTCGCCCATGGTGCGAATGCACGCGGCGCTGGGCCCGACGAACACGAGGCCGGCCTGCGCCACACGATCCGCGAAGCCCGCGTTCTCCGAGAGAAAGCCGTAGCCGGGATGAATCGCCTGCGCGCCGCTCACCTCGGCGGCAAACAAAATGGCGGACTGGTTCAGGTAGCTCAGGCCCGGCGCGGCAGGCCCGATGCACAGCGCCTGGTCGGCCTGCGCGACGTACATGGCGTCGCGGTCCGCCTCGGAATGCACGGCCACCGTGCGCAGGCCCAGGCCGCGGCAGGCACGCTGGATGCGCAGGGCGATCTCGCCCCGGTTGGCAATGAGCACGGTGTCGAACATGGCGCGGGCCTCCTCAGTCGAAGCGGAACAGGGGCTGTCCTGCTTCCACTTCCTGGCCCGATTGCACGAGCACCTGCCGCACGGTGCCTGTGCGGTCCGCGCGGACCTCGTTGAACATCTTCATCGCCTCGATCACGCACAAAAGCTGGCCGGCTTCCACGGCCTGAGCCGGTTGCACGAAGGGCGGCTCGCCGGGCGCGGGCTGAAGGTGCACCACGCCGAACAGCGGTGCGAGGCACTCGGCACTGGCAACCGCCGGTGCCGTTGCTCCTTCCAAGGCTTGCCGTGGCGCCTTGCGTATGCCGGACGGGCTTCGCGCAGCGGGCGCGGCGGATGCAGCCCCCAGCGCGGCCAGCTTCACCAGCCGCAGCGTGCTGCCGTTCTCGCTGTACTCCAGTTCCGCCAGGTCCGATGCGGCCAAAGCGTCGATGAGCGTCTTGATCTGTTCCTGCTTCATGCCGATGGCTGTGGTGGCCGACGCGTTCCGCGAACGCGTGACGGCATGCATGAAAGGTAACGGTCCGCGCGCCTGAAGCCAAAGACGGAATGGCTGTGCCGGGATAAGGGCGCCTTATGACGCCCGGCTCAAGACAGCGCGGCGATCCCGGGTTCGGGCGTCGACGCGACGGTGTTGGCCAGGTCGGCCACGAGTTCGAGCAGGATGTCCTTCACCGCCTGCGCGGGCTCCGACAGCGGCAGGTGGTCGGACTGGCACAGCGCCAGCGGCGCCTCGATGACAGGGTCGACGATGGGGAATTGCCAGGCGCCGCAGCTCGCGACCACCTCGCGCGCCATCGACGCCGGCAGGATGGTCGCGCCCAGCCCGTCGGCAATGGCCGCCGTGAGGGTGAAGGCGGATTCGATCTCCGCCACCACGCGCGGCACCATGCCCGCGCGCACGAAGGCCGCATCCACCAGCTTGCGCACCACGTTGTAGGGGCGCGGCAGGAAGAGCTCGATGTCGCGCAGGTCGGCCAGCTTCACCGGCTGCGAGGGCGCGGGCATGGATGCCGGGCCGACCAGGAACAGCGGCTCCTTGAGCAGCGGCAGGAAGGTGAGCCCGTGGATGGCCTTGTCGCCATACAGCACGGCCAGGTCCATGCGGCCGTTCATGATGAGTTCGCTGAGCGTGGTGCCGTAGTTCTCGTTCAGGTAGAGCAGGATGCCCGGGTGCCGCGCGCGCACCGTGCGCAGCAGCGGCAGCGAGAGCGCCGAGGCGGCGGTGCCGGGCGCGAGCCCCACGGAAACCTGGCCGGAGAGCCCTTCGCCCGCGGCCTCCATGTCGACGCGGGCCTGCTCGCACTGCCGCAGGATGATCTGCGCGTGGCGGTACAGCACCTTGCCGGCTTCGGTGGGCGTCACGCCGCGCTTGGTGCGCACGAGCAAC
This sequence comes from Variovorax sp. AB1(2024), assembly GCF_037482385.2. Taxonomy (NCBI): domain Bacteria; kingdom Pseudomonadati; phylum Pseudomonadota; class Betaproteobacteria; order Burkholderiales; family Comamonadaceae; genus Variovorax; species Variovorax sp. AB1(2024). The sequence goes on from NZ_JBBHKP020000001.1 coordinate 5,029,594, forward strand.
TGCTGGCGCACCTCGCCTTCGAGCGTGGCCAGTTGCTGGCTCAGCGCGGGCTGGGCGATGAAAAGGACCTCGGCCGCCTGTGTCAGGCTGCCGATGTCCACGATCTTCACGAAATATTTGAGGCGTCGCAGGTTCACGCCTTGTCCCCAAGCAAAAGCCAAGCCTAGCATCGCGGTCGCGCGGCGGATATCGGGGCTCACCATGAGTCATAAGCTGCGCCTATACGACCAGTGCAATCTCGTCTTGGCCTCGCGGGAGCGATGTGCGTACCGTTCGGTCCATGCAAGCCACTACTTCCCGCATTGCCGCCCGCGTGCGGCGCATCAAGCCCTCGCCCAGCACCTCGGCCGCCGACCGCGCCAACGAACTGCGCAGGCAGGGCAAGTCGATCGTCAACCTCGTGGTGGGCGAGCCCGACTTCGACACTCCGCTCCACATCCGCCAGGCCGCGGCCGCGGCCATCGAGCGCGGCGCCACGCGCTACACGCTGATGGCGGGCACGGTGGAGCTGCGCGAAGCCATCGTCTCCAAGCTGGAGCGCGAGAACGGCCTGCGCTATGCGATGAACGAGATCATCGCCACCAACGGCGCCAAGAGCGCCATCTACAACGCCTTCGCGATCACGCTGGAGCCGGGCGACGAGGTGATCATTCCCGCGCCCTACTGGGTGTCCTACCCCGACATGGTGCTGGCCTGCGAGGGCACGCCCGTCACCGTGGCATGCCCCGAGGCGAACGGCTTCAAGCTGACGCCGGCACAGCTCGAGGCGGCCATCACGCCGCGCACGCGCTGGCTGCTGATCAATTCGCCGAGCAACCCGACCGGCGCGAGCTACACCGCCGCCGAATACCGCGCGCTGGCCGAAGTGCTGGAACGCCATCCGCACGTGATGGTGATGACCGACGAGATCTACGAGCACATCCGCTTCGGCGGCGAGCCGCTGCCGCACATCCTCGGGGTGGCACCGGCGCTGCGCGATCGCACGCTGATCGTGAACGGCGTCTCCAAGACCTATGCGATGACCGGCTGGCGCATCGGCTATGCAGCCGGGCCCGTGGACCTGATCAAGGCGCTGGACACGCTGCTGTCGCAGTCCACCGGCAACTGCTGCTCGGTAAGCCAGGCCGCGGCCGCCGCCGCGCTCAACGGCGACCAGGGCTTCGTGGCCGAGAGCGTGGCCGTGTACAGGCAGCGGCGCGACCGCACGCTGGCGCTCGTCAACGACATTCCCGGCCTCGGCTGCGCCACGCCGCCCGGCGCCTTCTACCTGTACATCAACTGCGGCGGCCTCATCGGCAAGACCACGCCCGAAGGCAAGCGCCTGGACGAAGACGGCGACGTGGTGATGTACCTGCTCGAAAGCGAAGGCGTTGCCGTGGTCGCGGGCACCGCGTACGGCCTGTCGCCCTACTTCCGTCTTTCCATTGCCACGTCGATAGAGACGCTGGAAGAAGGCTGCAAGCGCATCGCGCGTGCCGTGGCCGCGCTGCGCTGAAGCGTGCCGAAGAACTCACGAGGACCAGTCATGCCCTACAGAGCCATCCGCAAGAACCCGTCGGCCCCGCAAGTGGCGCCGGCCATCCTGGCCGCGCTGCAAGAGATTCCGGTGGCCGCGCTCAGCGACAACCTGCACCGCAACATCGGCAGCGTCGGCCTGCAGCCGTACCACCGCCCCGGCCACAAGACCATGGCGGGCACCGCCGTCACCGTGAAGACGCGCGGCGGCGACAACCTCACGCCCATGCGTGCCTTCGAGTTCTGCCGGCCCGGCGACGTGCTGGTGATCGACGCGGGCGGCGACATCACCAACGCAGTCATCGGCGGCATCCTGTCGTTCTATACCGCGACCATCGGCACCGCGGGCCTGGTGCTCGACGGCGCCATCCGCGACGTGGCCGAGATCCGCGAGCGCGACTACCCGGTGTACGCGCGCGGCGTGAACCATCGCGGCCCCTACAAGGACGGCCCCGGCGAGATCAACGTGCCGGTGTCGGTCGGCGGCATGGTCGTGAACCCGGGCGACATCGTGGTGGGCGACCAGGACGGACTGCTGGCCTTCTCGCCCGACGAGGCCGAATTGCTGATCGATAAGGCCCGCGCGCACCTGGAGACGGAAGCGCGCACGATCCAGGCGATGAAGGAAGGCCGCTGGGACCGCTCCTTCCTCGATGCGCTGGAAGCTCGCTGCGCCAACTGAAGCGGTCAGGCGCCTGATGCGCCTTCGCTGACCAGCGCCCACAGCGCCTCGGCCACCGGCGCCATGTGCGCTTGCTGGCGATACAGCCGGATGTCCACCGGCACGCGCCAGCCGCCCGCGCCGGCATCGGCCAGCGTGCCGCTGCGCAGGTCGTCGGCCACCAGGCTCATCGGCAGCCACGCGAGGCCGCGGCCTTCGAGCGCCATGGTGCGCAGCAGCGCGGCATGGTGGGCCGTGAAGACGATCGACAGCGACGCGGCGAAGTCCTTGCCGAACTCGCTGTCCTGCATGGCCCGCATGATCCGGCCCAGCCCCGAAGCATCGCTGTAGGCCAGCACCGAAGGCGACTGGCCTGCGCCCAGCGCGTGCAGCGGCGCGCCGTTCGCACCGGGCGCGCTCACGGGCAGCAGCACGTCTTCGCTCAGTCGTTGAACCGGGTAGCCGGTGTCGTCGAGCCGCCCCGGCGCGCCCGCGTGCCCATGGCACAGCACGAACTGCACGCGGCGCTGCAGCATCAGGTCTTCGCAGGCATACGAGCTGTCGGAGATGGTCTGGATGGGCCCCATGCTCAGGCGCGACTCCACGCCGGCGAGCCAGCGCGGAAAGAAGGTGAGCGACAGCACGTGCGTGGCGGCAAAGCTCAGGCTGGCCGCGTCCAGGTCGTGCGCGGCGCGGGCCTTGATGCGGGCGGCCTCCAGATCGGCCAGCACCTCCCGCAGCAGCGGCTGGAAGCGCTTGCCCGCCGCCGTGAGCGCCGTGGGGTGCGCGCTGCGGTCGAACAGGTCGACGCCCACCCACTCTTCCAGTGAACGGATGTGGCGGCTGAACGCCGGCTGCGCGATGGAGCGCGCCTGCGCGGCACGCGAGAAATTGCCGGACTCGGCCAGGGCCAGGAAATCTTCCAGCCATTCCAGGTCGAGCGGTCGGTTGCCAGGGCCCATGCGCAGCGCGGTTGAATAGTTGTATGCGATTCGAGTATTGGACGGCCCGCCCTCCGCCGGCAAAAGATGCACCCATTCCTGCACCTTGAACCACAACGGAGACACAGCATGCCTTCCATCGCGAATTATCGCGGGATCATCCCCGCCATTTCCTGCCCCTTCACGGCCGACCACCGCATCGACGAGCCGGCGCTGCGCAAGCTGGCCTCGTGGCTCGCCGGCCATGACGGCGTGGTGGCGATCATGACCAACGGCCACACCGGCGAAGTGTTCTCGCTCACGCCTTCGGAGCGCGCCGAGGTGACGCGCATCGTGGCCGACGAGCTGCGCGGCCGCATGCCGGTGATTTCTTCGATCGTGTGCGAGGGCCTGGCCGAGGCCGCCGAGCACGCCCGCGCCGCGCAGGCCGCCGGCGCGGTGGCGCTGGACGTGATGCCGCCGCACCACTGGCTGCGCTTCGGCTTCACGCCCGGGCATGCGCTGCAGTACTTCGAGGCCATCCACCGCGCCGCGCCGGAGCTGGACCTCGTCTGCCACGTGTACCCGGCGTGGACGCGCGCCTCGTATTCGTCGCAGCTGCTGGCCGAACTGGCCCGCCTGCCCTACCTGCAGGCCTTCAAGGTGGGCCAGCGCGACATGAACAAGTACGCCCGCGACATCCAGGCGATCCGCGAAGCCGATGCGTCTAAGGCCATCCTGACCTGCCACGACGAATACCTGCTCGCATCGATGGTGCAGGGCGTGGACGGCGCGCTGGTCGGCTTCGCGACCTTCATTCCGCAATTGATCATCGACCTGTGGAACGCGGTGAAGGCCGGCGACCTGAAGAAGGCGATGGCAGTGCAGGCGCTCATCACGCCGCTGAAAGACGCGGTGTACGGCGGCGGCGAGCCGACCGGCGAAGCGCATGCGCGCATGAAGGGCGGCATGTTCCTGGCGGGCGTGCTCGACAACGCCACCGTGCGCCCGCCGACCGAAGCGCCGAACGCGCGCGAGATGGATGCGCTGCGCGCGGCCGTCGAGCAGGCCGGGCTGTCGAAGCGCTGAGCCCACGGGGCCGCGGCACCCGCGATGCCCCGACGAAGAACCACAAGGAGACAAGAGACATGCAACGCAACCATTTCCTGCGGGCCACGCTGGCCGCCGTCGCGCTGGCCGCGGCGTCCACCGCCGGCCTCGCACAGACCTGGCCGAGCCGCCCGGTGCGCATGGTGATTCCGTTCCCGCCGGGGGGCACGCTCGACACCATCGGCCGCCTGCTGGCGCAGAAGCTCGGCGAGCAGACGGGCCAGACCTTCATCGTGGAGAACCGCGCCGGCGGCAACGGCATCATCGGCGCCGACGTGGTGTCGAAGGCTCCGGCCGACGGCTACACGCTGCTGTTCAACGCATCGACCTTCACCACCGCGCCGATGACGATGAAGGCCGTGCCCTACGAGGTGACGCGCGACTTCACGCCGGTGGCGCTGGTGGCCAAGGCGCCGCTGTCGGTGGCGGTCAACAAGAACCTGCCGGTGACGGACGTGAAGTCGCTCATCGCGTACGCCAAGGCGCACCCCGGCAAGATGACCTTCGCGGTGGGCTCCATCGGATCGGCGGGCCACCTGTCGACCGAGCTGCTCAAGCGCGCGGGCGGCGGGCTCGACTACCTGATCGTGCCGTACAAGGGCACGGCGCCCGCCTTCCAGGACCTGATCGGCGGGCAGATCGACGGTTTCATCGACCCCATCCTCGGCTCGCTGCAGTACCACAAGAGCGGCATGGTGAAGGTGATTGCCGTGACCTCGGCCACGCGCGCCACCAGCCTGCCGAACGTGCCCACGGTGGGCGAGAGCATTCCGGGCTACGAGTTCTACAGCTGGTACGGCCTGTGGGGGCCGGCGAAGCTGCCCGCGGCCATCACGCAGCGGCTGAACGCCGAGGTCAACAAGGCACTGGGCACCGACATGCGCGAGACGCTGGGCGCGCAGGGCCTGCTGCTGACGCCGGGCAGCGTCGAGGAGTTCGCGAAGTTCCAGGCCGAGGACATGGCGCGCTCGAAGAAGATCATCGTGGAGGGCAACATCCATGTCGAATGAAGCCGCGACAGCGCCGCATGCGGTGGTGACGGGCAGCAGCGGCGGCATCGGCCGGGCCATCGCGTCGCATCTGCTGGAGGCGGGCTGGCGCGTGAGCGGGCTCGACCTCGCCGGGCCGACGCTGTCTCACGGGCGCTTCGCGCACGTGGCCGTCGACCTGAGCGATGCCGATGCGATCGCGCGCGCGGCCTCTGCGCTCCAGGACGCCGATGCGCTGGTGCATGCGGCCGGCGTGCTGCGTGTCGGCCCGCTGGGCTCTCTCGACCACGCGGGCGGCGAGCTGATGTGGCGGCTGCACGTGGATGCGGCCACGCGGCTGGCCGACGCGCTGGTGCCCGCGATGGCAGCGCGCGGCAAGGGCCGCGTCGTGTTCGTCGGCAGCCGCGTCGCGCAGGGCCTGCCCGGCCGCGGCCAGTACGCCGCGACCAAGGCCGCGCTGATCGCGCTGGCGCGCAGCTGGGCGGCGGAGGTCGCGGCGCAGGGCGTGACCGTCAACGTGGTGTCGCCCGGCGCGACGCAGACCTCGATGCTGCAGGACCCGGCACGCGCCGGCAGCGCGCCGCGCATGCCGCCCATCGGCCGGCTGATCCAGCCGGAGGAAATCGCGGCGCTCGTGGGCTTTCTTCTTTCGCCGCCGGCGGCGGCCATCACGGGGCAGGACGTCGCCATCTGCGGCGGTTCGTCGCTGCACCGCTGAATCTCCTTTCCTTTTTCCATCCACCCAGACCGATCATGAAAATCGTCAACATCCTCGAGTCCACGCGTCCCATCAAGTCGGACATCCGCAACGCCTACATCGACTTCTCGAAGATGACCCTGAGCCTGGTGGCCGTGGTCACCGACGTGATCCGCGACGGCAAGCCGGTCATCGGCTATGGCTTCAATTCGAACGGACGCTACGGCCAGGGTGGGCTGATCCGCGAGCGCTTCCTGCCGCGCCTGCTCGAAGCCGAGCCCGCGTCGCTGCTCGACGAGACGGGCGAGAACCTCGATCCGCACAAGATCTGGGCCCGCATGATGATCAACGAGAAGCCCGGCGGCCACGGCGAGCGCTCGGTGGCGGTGGGCACCATCGACATGGCCGTGTGGGACGCCACCGCCAAGATCGCGGGCAAGCCGCTCTACCAGCTGCTGGCCGAGCGCTACGGCACCGGCAAGCCGGACCCGCGCGTGTTCGTCTACGCGGCGGGCGGCTACTACTACCCCGGCAAGGGCGTGGAAGGCCTGCAGCGCGAGATGACCAGCTACCTGGAGCGCGGCTACTCGGTGGTGAAGATGAAGATCGGCGGCGCCACGCTGGCCGAAGACTGCGAGCGCATCGAGTCGGTGCTGAAGATCCTCGGCCCCGGCCAGCAACTGGCGGTGGACGCCAACGGCCGCTTCGACCTGCAGACCGCCATCGACTACGGCCGCGCGCTGTCGCAGTACCCGCTGTTCTGGTACGAGGAAGCCGGCGACCCGCTCGACTACGAGCTGCAGGCCAAGCTCGGCGAGGTGTATGCCGGCCCCATGGCCACGGGCGAGAACCTGTTCTCGATGCAGGACGCGCGCAACCTGATCCGCCACGGCGGCATGCGGCCCGACCGCGACTGGCTGCAATTCGACTGCGCGCTCAGCTACGGCCTGGTGGAGTACCTGCGCACGCTCGACATGCTGAAGGAGAACGGCTGGTCGGCATCGCGCTGCATTCCGCACGGCGGCCACCAGATGTCGCTGGCCATCGCGGCGGGCCTGGGCCTGGGCGGCAACGAGAGCTACCCCGACCTGTTCCAGCCCTACGGCGGATTCCCCGATGGCGTGAAGGTCGACAACGGCTACGTCACGCTGCCGCCGCTGCCGGGCATCGGCTTCGAGGGCAAGGCCGACCTGATCGCGGAAATGCGGGCGCTGGCCGCATAGGCCCCGCGGGCGCGAGGGCGCCGGGTTTGCGCGATATGCTGTGAGGGATGCACCGCAAAAACCCAAGGACTTGTTTCGAAAGCAACAAGTTGCAAGCCCCATGAAGATAGCCACCTGGAACGTCAACTCCCTCACCGCGCGCCTGCAGCACGTGCTCGACTGGCTCATCGCCAACCCGGTCGACGTGCTGTGCCTGCAGGAACTGAAGATGACCGACGACAAGTTCCCGCTCGAGGTGCTCAAGTCGGCCGGCTATGAAGCGGCGGTGTTCGGCCAGAAGACCTACAACGGCGTCGCCATCCTGAGCCTCTCGCCGGTGCGCGACGTGGTGAAGAACATCGGCGGCTTCACCGACGACCAGTCGCGCGTGATCGCGGCCACGGTCGAGACGCCCTCGGGTCCGCTGCGCGTGGTCAACGGCTACTTCGTGAACGGCCAGGCGCCGGGCAGCGACAAGTTCGAATACAAGATGAAGTGGCTCGACGCGCTGCGCGACTGGCTGCGCCAGGAGATGGTGGCCAACCCGCAGCTCGTGCTGCTGGGCGACTTCAACATCACGCCGGAAGACCGCGACAGCTTCGACCCGGTGGGCCTGAAGGAAACCATCCACCACACGACCGAGGAGCGCAACCACTTCAAGGCGCTGCTCGACCTGGGCCTGACCGACAGCTTCCGCATGTTCGAGCAGCCCGAGAAGAGCTTCTCGTGGTGGGACTACCGCATGCTGGGCTACCAGAAGAACCGCGGCCTGCGCATCGACCACATCCTGGTGAGCGAGCCGCTGGTGCCGCGCGTGAAGGGCTGCGTGGTCGACCGCGTGCCGCGCAAATGGGAAAAGCCGAGCGACCACGCGCCCGTGGTGCTGGACCTCGACCAGGGTGCCTGATCCGATGAAAACAGGCGCGGTATTCGAAGCAGGCACGGCGGGCCGGGCCTGCCGCTTTCTGGTCATCGCCGCGGCAGCCTTCGCGCTGGCGTCATGCTCGCTGTTCAAGCCGGCCGACAAGGCCGACGAAGGCGGCAAGGGCAGCACCGCGACGGCGCCCACGGACGAGGCCGCGCCCAGCGGGCGCGACGTACCCACGGTGCGGCTCATCACCGCGCAGACGCCCGCCGTGCGGGCCTACCGCAAGATCGGCGCGCAGCACATCTACAAGGCCTACGCCAACCGCATCTACAAGGGCAAGATCCCGCCGCTGGTGTATGCCGTGGTGGTGGTCGAAACCGACATCGACGCGAGCGGCAAGGTGGTCAACGTGACCTTCAGCCGCACACCGAGCCATGCGCCGGAAGTGGCGCCGATGATCGCGGAGCTCATCAAGGCCACGTCGCCGCTGCCGAGCCCGGGCAAGCTCGGCGGCCACACCTATGTCGACACCTGGCTCTGGGACAAGAGCGGCAAGTTCCAGATCGACTCGCTGACGCTGGGACAGCGCAGCAGGTAACAGGCAACCGGGCAGAGGCAAAGAAAAAGGCCCTGAAGGGCCTTTTTCATTCGATGCCGAGTTCCTGGATTTTCCGGGTGATGGTGTTGCGCCCGATGCCCAGCTTCTGCGCGGCCTCGATGCGCCGCCCGCGCGTGTTGGCGAGCGCGGTGAGGATGAGCCTGGACTCGAAGCGGCGCGAGAGCACGTCCCACACGTCGGTACGGCCGGCGGCCAGCAGGGCCTGGGCCTCGACCTCGAGGCCGCTCTCCCAGCTGCTCACCAGCGCGGGGCTTTCGACGGCCTCGGCGTGAACATGCGCGACGGCGGGCGCGTCGCCGACGGCCGGGGGCGCTACCAGCGGGTTCGCGATGGCCGGGGCCTGCGGGGCAGCTTCCGGCGCTGCATGCGCCTCGCTGGCCGCGGCGCCCACCGCCATCACTTCGGGCGGCAGGTCCTTGGCCTCGATCAACTGGGCCGGCGCCATCACCGTCAGCCAGTGGCAGATGTTCTCGAGCTGGCGCACGTTGCCCGGGAAGCTGAACGCCGCGAGCTTGGTCAGCGCGGCATCGGAAATGCGCTTGGGCTCCACGCCGAGCTGGCGCGCGCTCACCTGCAGGAAGTGGCGCGTGAGCGCGGGCACGTCTTCGCCGCGTTCGCGCAGCGCCGGCAGGCGCAGGCGGATCACGTTGAGGCGGTGGAACAAGTCTTCGCGGAAGCCGCCGAGCTTGACACGCTGCTCCAGGTCCTGGTGGGTGGCCGCGATGACGCGCACGTTGGCCTTCACCGAGTTGTGGCCGCCCACGCGGTAGAAATGGCCATCGCTCAGCACGCGCAGCAGGCGCGTCTGCAGGTCGAAGGGCATGTCGCCGATTTCGTCGAGGAAGAGCGTGCCGCCTTCGGCCTGCTCGAAGCGGCCGCGGCGCATGGTCTGCGCGCCGGTGAAGGCGCCGCGCTCATGGCCGAACAGTTCGCTCTCGAGCAGGTCCTTGGGAATGGCTGCGGTGTTGATGGCCACGAAGGGGCCGTTGGCGCGCGGCGAGTGCTTGTGCAGCGCACGCGCCACCAGTTCCTTGCCCGAGCCCGATTCGCCGGTGATGAGCACCGTGACGTTGCTCTGGGAGAGCCGTCCGATGGCGCGGAACACGTCCTGCATCGCAGGGGCCTGGCCGAGCATTTCGGGCGCGGCGACCATGCGCTCCTCGGCCACTTCCTCGCGCTGGCTTTCGTCGACGGCACGGCGGATGAGTTCGACCGCGCGCGGCAGGTCGAAGGGCTTGGGCAGGTATTCGAATGCGCCGCCCTGGAACGCCGAGACGGCGCTGTCGAGGTCGGAGAACGCCGTCATGATGATGACTGGCAGGCCCGGGTGCTTGGCCTTGATCTTGTCGAGCAGGTCGAGCCCGGAGCCGCCGGGCATGCGGATGTCGCTCACCAGTACCTGGGGGCCCTGCTGTTCGTCGTCGGCGGCCTGCTCGAGTGCGGCGAGCACCTCGCGCGTGTTGGTGAAACTGCGCGTGGGCAGGTCTTCGCGCAGCAGAGCCTTCTCGAGCACGAAGCGAATCGATTGGTCGTCATCAACTATCCAGATCGGCTTCATGCATCTCCTCTGTTGCCGGTGGCTGCGCTAGGGCAGCGGTATCAATATCTTGAAATCGGTTCGGCCCGGGACGCTGTCGCACTCGATCACGCCGTGATGCTGTTGCACAAAAGTTTGTGCGAGCGTCAATCCCAGCCCGGTCCCGCCTTCCCTGCCCGATACGAGCGGATAGAAGATGCGGTCCTTGATCGTGTCCGGCACACCCGGTCCATTGTCGATTACATGCAATTCCAGTGCCAATCGATACCACTGCTTGTTGAAAATCACCTGACGCGCCACGCGGGTCTTGAAAGTGATCTGCGCATCGCCCGCCGCGCGGCGCTCGGCCAGCGCCTGCGCGGCGTTGTGGACGATGTTGAGCGTGGCCTGGATGAGCTGCTCGCGGTCGCCGCGGAACTCGGGAATGGAGACGTCGAAGTCGCGCTCGATGTGCAGGTCGCGCGGAAACTCCGCGAGGATCACGGAGCGCACGCGCTCGCACACTTCATGGATGTTGACGTCGCCCACCACATGGGGACGGCGGTGCGGCGCCAGCAGGCGGTCGACCAGCGTCTGCAGCCGGTCGGCCTCGTGGATGATGACCTGCGTGTATTCGATGAGGTCGCGCGACTCGACCTCCATCTGCAGCAGCTGCGCCGCGCCGCGGATGCCGCCCAGCGGATTCTTGATCTCGTGCGCCAGGTTGCGGATGAGTTCCTTGTTGGCCTGCGCCTGGTCGATGAGCCGCTCTTCGCGGTCCTGCCGCACCTGCTGCTCGAGCGGCGACATCTCGATGATGAGCTCGCCCTTCTTCTCGCCCTGCGCGAGCGTGACCTGCACGGGCATGAGCTCGTGGTTGACGCGGCGCAGGAACGCCTCGTAGCGCAGCGTCGCGAAGTCGTTGCTGCTCGCGCCGTCGATGGCGGTGCGCAGCACTTGCGGCTCATGGAAGCACGCGCCGAACTGCGAGCCTTCCAGCGTGCGGCGCGAGGTGCCGAGTGCGTCTTCGAGGCCTGCGTTGGCAAACAGCACGGAGCCGTTGCTGTTGACCACCGCGATCAGGGTGGACAGCAGGTCGAAGGACTGGAAGCGCGGATTGGCGCCGGTCGCCTTCTTCCCGAATGCCATAGAGGTTTCTTGCTTGCGCTTGCTGTTGGTTACTGCTGCCGGGGCGGCAGCCGGTTGATTTCGCGGCGGATGCCGGCGATGTCGCTCTCGTTGCGCGCGATCTCGGCCTTCATTTCCGCCACGCGGTCGAGGTACTTCTGGTAGTTGCGGCCTTCGCTGCCCTGCTTCTCGGGCTCGCCGTTGTTGTAGTCCTTCAGCAGCTCGGCCTGGCGGGCCTCGGCCTTCTTGAGCTCGGACTCGAGCACGGAGCGGGCCTCGCCGTCGCGGGCGCGCTGGTCGACGCCTTCGACGCGCGGGCTGCCGGCCGGCGCGCGCGCCGCCGTGGAAGCAGTACCCGAGGACGACGATGCCGATCCGCCACCCGAAGCCCGGGTGCCCTGCACCACCGTGACGTTGCCGCCTTCGAGGACCTTGCAGCCCTTTTGCTGGGCCACGGTCGCGTTGTTCGTGTATTCGTTGCCGCAGCGCCAGACGCGTTCCTGCGCAACCGCCGGCAACGCGATCAGGAGTGAACCGGCCAGGAAAAAGAGAGAAGCTGTCTTCATGTGTATCGATGGAGGCGCGACAAAGGCGCATTTTCATGCAATTCGACGCCCCCGGAGCCCCGATGTTCCGCCCCAAGGAAAAAGGACGGCCGAGGCCGTCCTTTTGACTTACATGCCTGTGAAGGCTGTTTGCTCGTCGATCAGAGCGAGTAGTACATGTCGAACTCGACGGGGTGCGTCGCCATGCGGAAGCGCGTGACTTCCTGCATCTTCAGTTCGATGTACGCGTCGATGTAGGCGTCGGTGAACACGCCGCCCTTGGTCAGGAACGCACGGTCCTTGTCCAGGTATTCCAGGGCCTGGTCGAGGCTGTGGCAGACGGTCGGGATCAGCGCGTCTTCTTCCGGCGGCAGGTGGTACAGGTCCTTGCTGGCGGCTTCGCCCGGGTGGATCTTGTTTTCCACGCCGTCCAGGCCGGCCATCAGCAGCGCGGCGAAGCCCAGGTACGGGTTCATCAGCGGATCGGGGAAGCGCGCTTCGACGCGGCGGCCCTTCGGGTTGGCCACGAACGGGATGCGGATCGAGGCCGAGCGGTTCTTGGCCGAGTAGGCCAGCTTCACCGGGGCTTCGAAGCCGGGCACCAGGCGCTTGTAGCTGTTGGTGCCGGGGTTCGTGATGGCGTTCAGGGCACGGGCGTGCTTGATGATGCCGCCGATGTAGTGCAGCGCGAAGTCCGACAGGCCTGCGTAGCCGTCGCCTGCGAACAGGTTCTTGCCGTCCTTCCAGACCGACTGGTGCACGTGCATGCCGGAGCCGTTGTCGCCGACGATGGGCTTGGGCATGAAGGTGGCGGTCTTGCCGTAGGCGTGGGCCACGTTGTGGATCACGTACTTCTGCAGCTGGACCCAGTCGGCGCGCTGCACGAGCGTGCTGAACTTGGTGCCGAGTTCCATCTGGCCGGCGTTGGCCACTTCATGGTGATGCACTTCGACCGGGATGCCGAGCGATTCGAGCACCAGGCACATTTCCGAGCGCATGTCCTGGAAGCTGTCGACCGGGGGAACCGGGAAGTAGCCGCCCTTGACCGCGGGACGGTGGCCGGTGTTGCCGTGCTCGTATTCCTTGTCGGTGTTCCACGAGGCTTCTTCGGACTCGATCTTCACGAAGCAGCCCGACATGTCGTTCTTCCAGCGGACGCCGTCGAACACGAAGAATTCGGGTTCCGGACCGAAGAAGGCGGTGTCGCCCAGGCCCGAGGCCTTCATGTACGCCTCGGCGCGCTTGGCGAGCGAACGCGGATCGCGCTCGTAGGCCTTGCCGTCGGCGGGGTCGATCACGTCGCAGGTCAGGATCAGCGTCGTTTCTTCGAAGAAGGGGTCGATGTTGGCGGTGTTGGGGTCGGGCATGAGCTGCATGTCCGAGGCTTCGATACCCTTCCAGCCGGCGATGGACGAGCCGTCGAATGCGTGGCCCGAGGTGAATTTGTCTTCATCGAAAGCCGAGACCGGCACGGTCACGTGCTGCTCTTTGCCGCGGGTGTCGGTGAAGCGGAAGTCGACGAACTTGACCTCGTTTTCCTTGACGAGCTTGAGTACATCGGCGACGGTCTTTGCCATCAGTTTCTCCTGGAGTTGGATGGTGGTTAGGAATACAGGGACGAGGGATGCAGTTTCTGTGCCATTGTCACCTCTCTGGATGAGGCCTTGTTCACCAAAGCGAACCACAAATGGCCAAGAAATATCACCACATTGGTGCAATAAGAATTAACGCACCAATTCAGGGCCCAGCTTGGCATCAAAGGTGTGCAGGCCTTCGATCAGCTGGGCATAGGCGGCATCGAGCCGGGCAGGGTCGCCCTTGACGCCCAGCTCGATGTGCCGCCCGTACTGGGGGTGGTCGACGCTGGGCAGGCTGAACACCTTGACGCCGGCGTGCGTGTCTTCGATGGCCTGCATCAGCGGTGTCAGGGTGGCTTCCATGGCACCGAAAACGATCACCGACTTCTCGGCGACCGCGTTGCGGGTGAACAGCTCGGCATAGCGGGCGTCGAGCACGGACTCGATCATCGGCCAGGCCATGACCGGGAAGCCCGGCACGAAATGCACGTCGCCGACGCTGAAGCCGGGGATCTTGTTGTACGGATTGAGGATGAGCGTGGCGCCCTGCGGGAACACGCCCATGTTGAGCCGGTGCACGTTGTCGGCGCGGTCGGGCTCGTAGGGCACGCCCTGCTCGCGCGCGGTGTCCTGCATGCGCTCGCGGATCAGCAGTTCGGCCTCGGGGTGCAGCGCGAGCGGCACGCCCAGGGCCTTGGCCGCGCACTGGCGGGTGTGGTCGTCGGGCGTGGCGCCGATGCCGCCGGTCGAGAAGACGATGTCGCCGGAGGCAAAGGCCCGCTCCAGCGCGGCGGTGATGCGCGCGGGCTCGTCGCCCACGTACTCGGTCCAGCTGAGCTGCAGGCCGCGTGCTGCGAGCAGCTCGATGACCTTGGCCATGTGCTTGTCGGCCCGCTTGCCGGAGAGGATCTCGTCGCCGACGACGATAAGACCGAATGCGCGTGTCATGGTGAACCCCATTGAGAAAGAGCGGCCCTGTTGGCTTCCGCGGCCTCGAGGGCCGGGGCGCCTTCGGCACCCGGCGCCGCCGCGGCCACCGCGCGCTGGGCACGCAGTTGCGCGAGCGCGTCGAGGCAGTAGTGCGCGAACCAGAGCGCCGAAAAGGCGAAGACCAGTGTGTAGATCCAGATGGCGATCGGCACCAGCACGAAGAAAGCGGCGGCGAACAGCAGGCCCGAGGCCCAGACGATGCTCGGCGCCGCGCCCAGGTAGCCGCACAGCACGCCCACGCACAGCAGCGGCAGCCGGTGCGTGCGCAGCAGGGTGGCGCGCTCCTCGGGGCTGGCGTGCTCGGCCAGTGCGTCGAAGCTCATCACGCGGTAGGTGAGCCAGCCCCAGATGAGCGGCGGCAGGATGAGCACGAGCGGCGGAATGAGCCACAGCGGCATCGACACCACGAGGGCGACCAGCGCGAGGATGGTGACGGCGAGCGAGCGGGCCACGCTGCCGAAGAAGGAGGCGCCCTTCTTCTGCTCCAGCGAGGGAAAGCGGCGTTCGCCCACCAGCCGGGTGAGCGCGGGAGCCATGAAGCCGGCCACGACGAGCAGCGAAACCACCACGATCAGCGGCGTGGCGGCAAACACCACCACCAGCGGCGCCAGCATGGCCGTCACGTCGCTCGAGAAAAGCCGGCCGATCCAGGCCCAGAAGCTGGCCAGCAGCGGCCATGCATCGAGCGCGCCGCGCGTCCAGGCCACGGCGGCTTCCCAGTAGAAATAGCCGAGGCCCGCGGCGAGCACCACCATCAACCCCAGGGGCAGCAGCGACAGCACGATCACGCGCGGCAGCATGCAATAGGCGACCGCGCGCCAGAAGGAGTCGAGGAGCAGGCGCATGAGGCAGCGAGGATAACGCCTGGAGCGGCGCCGTCAGGGGCCGGTGACCCTCAAGCGCGTCCGACCATTCGCTTCAGGCCGAGCCACTGCTGGGCCCAGAACCCCCGGCCGTACTCGCGCACGCGCCCGTCGGTGCCGGGCTCCACCTGGTCGCGGATGCCGGTGGGGTCGTAGCGGTTCTCGAAGTTGGCGGTGCCGAACATCATGTCCCACCAGGGCAGCAGCACGCCGAAGTTGTGGCCGCCGAGCGTGCTCCTGCCGTTCGATTCATGGCCCAGCCCGATGCTGTGGTGCAGCCGGTGGAAACGCGGGCTGATCCACAGCCGCTCGCCGATGGCGCCGAAGCTCAGCCGCAGGTTGGCATGCTGCAGGCTCTCGCTGAGCTGGGTGAAGGCCACGAAGGCGATGAACTGCCCCGGCGCCACGCCGATGAGTTGCGCCACGATGACGATGAGCGTGTCGTGGACGATGTCGTCGAGCAGGTGATTGCGGTCGTCGCTCCACATCGTCATCTGGCGCTGCGAGTGGTGCAGCGAGTGCAGGCCCCACCACCAGTTGAACTGGTGCTGGCCGCGGTGGATCCAGTAGCCGACGAAGTCGAGCACCACGAGGTAGATCGCGAAAGCGATCACCGGCACGTCGGTCACGCCGGGCCACACCTCGTCGAGGTGCAGGGTGCCCCACCCCGCCGTGCGCAGGCTGCCCATGGCGTCGTCGAAGAAAGGCTGCAGCGTGAAGAAGATCGCCAGCCGGAACAGGCCGAGCCGGTGGATCAGCGTGTAGAGCACGTCGATGCGAATAGCGTGGCGGTCGACCACGGGCTCCACCGAGCGCCAGCGCTGCAGCGGCCCGATAATCGCGATCAGCACCAGGATCTGGATGACCCCGACCAGCAGCCAGCCGGTGGCATCGAAAGCGTCCTCGGTCCAGCCGCCAAGGCCGACGGCAAACACCAGCGGCTGCACCACGGCCTCGAAGAACCAGCCCTGGAGGGCAGAAAAAGCGTCAGTCAGCCAATCGATCATGGCGCGAACTCAGGAGTGGGATGCGATCCAGGCGCGGTAGTCCGGATGCTGGCGCAGCGTCTGGAAACAGAAACCCTTGGCCTTGAGGCCGACGATCAGCGGCTCGAGGTTGGCCGGCGCCCACGGGTCCTTGCGCGACCAGATGCCCAGGTGCGCGAGCAGGATGTCGCCAGGGCGGATGGTGTCGAGCGCCTGCGTGAGCAGCTTCGCGTTGCTGAACTTCTCGCTCGGCAGTTCGTCGCCGAGGAAGCCGGCGGGCGCCCAGCCGACGTACTTGTAGCCGCAGCCCTCGGCTGCCGCCAGCAGCGCGGGCGAGGTCTTGCCGCCCGGCGCGCGGTACAGCGGCAGCGGCTTCTTGCCGGTGATGGCGGCCAGTCGGTCGGACGACTTCCGGATGTTGGCGCAGTACTCGGCCGCGCTCCAGGTCGATTCCTTGCCGTTCTGCGGGCCGGCCGAAGGCTTAATGCGGAAGCTCGGCGGCGTGCCCTTGACGTCGGCGCGCCAGTAGGCGTGGTCGTAGGTGTGGGAGCCGAACTCGTTGCCTTCGGCCGCCCTCGCCTTCCACCAGGGCGCCCAGTGGTCGTCGAGGCTGTCGCCGTCGGTCTGGGTGCGCTCGGCGGCGGCGAAGAAGGTGACGCGCACGTTCTGCCGCTTGAGCACGTCGGCCACCAGCGGTGCGATGCCCATGTGGCCGGTGTCGAAGGTCAGGTAGACGGGCTTTTCGCAGGTGGCGGCCTGCTGCTGCGCCCAGGCGCCCGGCACCACCGTGCCGCACGCCAGCGCCAGCAGCACGGCCGCGCCGGCGCGCCTACGTGCGCTTGCCATGGTCCAGCGTCCAGACGCCGTGCGGCGAGCGTCCCACGTTGACCTGCCGCACCACCTTCTGGCCGACGAGATCGACCACGGTGAGCTTCTTGGCCCAGCGCGAGGTCACGTACAGCGTCTTGCCGTCGGCCGACACGTCCATGCAGTCGGGACCGCCCGGCACCGCATAGGTGGCGACGACCTTGAGCGTCGCCAGGTCGATGCGGCTGATGGTGTTGGCCACGCGGTTGCTCACGAAAACGGTCTTGCCGTCGCCGGCCGAGCGGAACGCGTGGGCGCCCTTGCCGGTGGGGATCTTGCCGACCAGCTTGGGCTGCGCGCCCTCCACGTCGAACACCTGCACGCCGTCGCCGCCGGTCAGGCCCACGAGCAGCGTCTTGTCGTTGTGGGTGCCGAAGATGTCCGCCGGCATCGGGCCGGTGGCGGTGCGCCACTTGACGGTCTGCGAAGGCAGGTCGACCGCGATCATCTCGTCGCTGTCCTGCATCGTCACGTAGGCGATGGTGCTGGTGTTGTCGATCCAGATGTGACTGGGCGTCTTGCCGGTGGCGATGCGCTTGGCCAGCTTGAGGTCCTTGCCGTCCCAGCGGTACACGTCGACGTGGTTCAGGCGGTTGCCCGCCGTGACGAACCACTTCATGTCGCGCGAGAACTGCAGCTGGTAGGGGTCGATGATGCCGTACACCACCCGCTGCACCTCGGCCGTGCGGGGGTTGAGGAAGGTCAGCGAGTCGCCCGCCGAATTAGCCACGATGACCGACTTCTCGTCGGGCGTCATGTAGATGTGGTGCGGCTCCTTGCCGGTGGTGATGCGTTGTTTTTCGCTCCAGTCGACCGGGTTGATCACGCTCACGCTGGCATCCAGCGAGTTGAGCACGAAGATCGGGGGAGGCTCTGCCGGCGCGGCGGCGGCAGTGTGTGCCGCCAGGGCCGTCATGCAGGAAAACAGGAAGGCCGCGATGCGGCCGTTCGGGCGGGCAGGAAGTCGCAAGGGAAGGTTCCGAGAGAGAGCTGGCGATCTTAACGGTCGAGCATTAAGACTGGCTGACCTGGAAACCCGTCTTTCTCCCCCTGTCAGCGCCTGTTACTCCGAAAGCTTGGCGGCTTTGGCGGGCTTGGCAGGCTTGGCCGGTGCGCGCAGCGCGGCGACCTGCTCGGCGGTGAGCCAGCGCCACTGCCCAGGCGCCAGGTCTTCCGGCAGCGCGAGGTCGCCGATGCGCGAGCGGTGCAGCCCCTCGACCCGGTTGCCGACCGCGGCCAGCATGCGCTTGACCTGGTGGTACTTGCCCTCGGTGAGGGTGAGCCGCAGGTGCAGCGGGCTGTCGGACTCGCAGGCGGCGGCTCGCACGGGCTTCGGATCGTCGTCGAGCACCACGCCGGCCAGCAGCTTCGCGATCTGCGCCTCGTCCACCGGATGCTTGGCCGTCACCTCGTAGACCTTGGGCACGTGGTGCTTGGGCGATCCCATCTTGTGGATGAACTGGCCGTCGTCGGTCAAAAGCAGCAGGCCGGTGGTGTCCTGGTCGAGCCGGCCGATGGCCTGCACGCCCTGCACCGCCCCCTTGTTGGGGCGCAGGCGCAGCGGCGAAGGAAGCAGCGTGTAGATGCTCGGATAGGTCGAGGGCTTCTGCGAGCACTCGGTGCCGGCCGGCTTGTGCAGCATCAGGTAGGCCTTCTCGTGATAGGCCCAGGCCGTGCCCTGGACCGTGTAGAGAAGCCCCTCAGGATCGAGATCGGCGAACGGGTCGGTCACCGCCTGGCCGCCGATGGTCACGTGGCCTTGCTGGACCAGCCCCGCGCACACGCGTCGCGTGCCGAAGCCCTGGGTGTAGAGGATGTCTTGCAGGTGCATGAAAAATGAAAAAAAGCGGCCGCGCCGACACGGGCACGACCGCCTTCGAGTGTGCCGCAGGTTCAGTAGCCCGCTGCCAGGCCGGTGTTGCGGCGTGGGTCGTTGGCGCCGTAGAAGCGGTTGTTGCCGACCGGCTTGCCGCCCAGCGACGGCGCGCCGACGATGATGGCCGCGAGGTGGTTGGCCGGCTGCGGCACGCCCAGGTTGTGGCCCATGTCGGTCAGGATCTTGCGGGTGTCGGGACTCAGCGCATAGGCTTCGACGTTGGTGACGTCGGGCAGCCACTGCTGGTGGAAGCGCGGGGCATCGACGGCCTCCTGCACGTTCATGCCGTAGTCGATGGCGTTGATCATGGTCAGCATCACCGCCGTGATGATGCGGCTGCCGCCCGGCGTGCCGACCACCATCACGGGCTTGCCGTCCTTGGACACGATGGTCGGGCTCATCGAGCTCAGCGGGCGCTTGCCCGGCTCGATCTTGTTGGCCTCGCCCTGCACCAGGCCGTAGAGGTTGGGCACGCCCACCTTCGAGGTGAAGTCGTCCATCTCGTCGTTCAGCAGCACGCCGGTCTTGGCGGCGGTGATCTTGGCGCCGAACCAGTCGTTCAGCGTGTAGGTCACAGAAACCGCGTTGCCCCATTTGTCGGCGATCGAGTAATGGGTGGTGTTGCTGCCTTCATGCGGCGCGACGCCGGGCTTGATGTCCTTGGAGACGCCGGCCTTCTTGGGATCGATGACGGCGCGGATCTTCTCGGCGTAGCCCTTGTCGAGCAGGCGGTCGAGCGGGTTCTTCACGAAGTCGGGGTCGCCCAGGTAGCTGTTGCGGTCCACGTAGGCGTGGCGCATGGCTTCGATCTGGTAGTGCACGGCCTGCGCCGAGTGGTAGCCCAGGTCCTTGAGCGGATAGCCCTCGAGGATGTTGAGCATCTCGCAGATGATCACGCCGCCGGAACTGGGCGGGGGTGCCGACACGACGCGGTAGCCGCGGTAGTCGCACTCCACCGGCGCGAGTTCGCGCGTCTTGTACTGGTCGAGGTCGGCCTGCGTGATCAGGCCCTTGCCGCCCTGGCTGGACGCCACGATGGCGTTGCCGACCCAGCCCTTGTAGAAGCCGTCGGTGCCCTTGGCGCTGATTTCGCGCAGCGTCTTGGCCAGGTCCTTCTGCACCAGCTTGTCGCCCACCTTGTAGGGCTCGCCCTTGTTCAGGAAGATGGCGGCCGAGGCCGGGTCTTCCTTGAAGTCGGCCGTGGCGGTGCCGAGCAGGTCGATGTCGCCCTGCTCCAGCGCGAAGCCCTTGTCGGCCAGCTGGATCGACGGGGCGAGCAGCTCGCCGCGCTTCATGGTGCCGTACTTCTCGCGCGCGTACTCCATGCCCGACACGCTGCCCGGCACGCCCACGGCGAGGTGGCCCTTGGTGCTCAGGCCCTTGATGACGTTGCCGTCCTTGTCGAGGTACATGTTGGCCGTGGCGGCCAGCGGCGCTTTCTCGCGAAAGTCGAGGAAGGTCTTGCGGCCGTCGGCCAGCTGAATGGTCATGAAACCGCCGCCGCCGAGGTTGCCCGCTGCCGGGTACACCACGGCCAGCGCATAGCCCACGGCCACCGCCGCGTCGACGGCATTGCCGCCGCGCTTGAGCACGTCGACCCCGACCTTGCTCGCCAGGTGCTGCGCGCTCACGACCATGCCGTTCTCGGCCGCGACGGGCGCCACCGATGCCGCATTCGAGGCGCCGGCCGCCGCCAGTGCGAACACCGCCGTGACGGCGGCGCGCAGCTTCGGGGTCCAGTGGATTTTTTGCATGTAGGAGTCTCCTCTGTAGGTCCTGTGTTGAAGAAAGCAAAA
Source organism: Variovorax sp. AB1(2024) (assembly GCF_037482385.2). Classification (NCBI taxonomy): domain Bacteria; kingdom Pseudomonadati; phylum Pseudomonadota; class Betaproteobacteria; order Burkholderiales; family Comamonadaceae; genus Variovorax; species Variovorax sp. AB1(2024). Next base: position 5,050,319 of record NZ_JBBHKP020000001.1, read on the forward strand.
CGGTAACGCGCCGGTCAGTCCACGAGCAGAGCCTTGCGCCGCAAGGCATCGAGCGCCAGCTCGACCTGCTGGCGCGCGAACGCCTTGACTGCATGCGGGTCGGTCAACGGCTTGTCGTCCTTGACGAAGCGAAGGCGGTCGCCGCGCACTTCGGCTTCGAGATGCTCGGCCAGCGCGTCGTGCGAGTTCGTACCGTCGAGCAGCGGCAGCAGGCTGCGTTCGAGCAGCGTGAGTGCCACGGGCTCATGCCACTGGTTGCAGGCATTGGCGTTCGCGCCGGCCGCCGGAGCCAGGCCGGGCGCGCTACGCACGGCGGCCAACGCCCGCGGCAGGCCGGGCACCGAGGCCGCGGCGGGCACTGGCGTGCGGCGAAAGCGCAGCGCGCCGAGGATCAGCAGTTCCTCGAGCATCGACATGGCCGCCTGGTCGACCGCTGCGGCAGGCTGTCCGACGAGCCGGGCTGCGTCGGCGATCAGCGTCTCCACGGGCATCGAAGCCGGGTACGCCGCCTCGAGCAGGCGCGCGACGGCCTTGTGAATGGGCAACCGCAGCGTGACCTTCAGGCCACGGATCGCGTCGCAGGGCTGTTCGCTGGCATCGAGCGCCAGCTCCGCGCCGCCTTCGGCGGCGAACAGGCCGGCGACTTCGAGGGTGCGAATGCGCGCGGGGTCCATCCGGTAGCGGATGTCTCCGGCGCGCGCCTGCCCCACCAGCAGGGTCTGCCTGAAGGTGCGGTTGACCAGGAAATCGAGGTACTGCTCCATCAACACCTGGCTGCCGCCGCATTCGCGCAGCAACGGGTCGCGCACCTTGTCGCCGTAGTTCTGCACGAACATGGTCGAGGGCTCGGCATCGCACAGGTAGGCCAGCCCGCGGGCCTCGGCGCGCGCCACGAACTCCTTGAAGTAGCACGGCGCGTTGCAGGGCTCCAGGAACTCGTGCAGCAGATAAGAGCTGTTGGCGCTGCGCACGATGGGCATCGTCTCTTCGAGCGTCTTCTTGAGCACGCTGTCGGCACGGGCCGACTCTTCGAGGAACTCGAGCATGCCGCGCGCATAGGCGAGCTTTTCGTCCGGCGTGTCGCGCGGGCCGCCGCGCAGGATCATCGCGTCGCGCACGATCTCGCGGGCCTTCCAGCCGGGGTACACGTTGTAGCTGACGTAGGCCACGCCCTTGGGCGCGAGGTTCTCGGAGCAGATGCGCAGGATCGCGTCCTGCACCGGGCCTGGCACCCAGCTGTAGACGCCGTGGCAGACGATGTAGTCGAACTGGCCGAACGAAGCGTCGATCTCCGAGATGTCGAAAGCCTTGAGTTCGATGTTCGACAGTCCCGCCCGGGCGATGACCGCCGCGCCCTGCGCCACCTGCACGGTGGACAGGTCCACGCCCACTGCACGAGCGCCCGGATGGCGGGCAGCGAAGGGAATCAGGTTGCCGCCGGCAGCGCAGCCGAGCTCCAGCACGCGGGCTTCGGCGGGCGGCGGGGTGTCGAGTCCGAACAGGAACGCCAGCGCTTCCAGATGCTCCATGGCCGACTGGGGAAACGGATGCGAGTCATAAGGCACCGCGTCGTAGTAGCGGGTCAGCGTGGAAGTCAGGGAGTCCGACACGAGCATTCTTGTGATGTGGCAGCGGCCGACGACTATAGCCCCGGGTCCAGGCAAAAAAAACCCAGCCGGAGGGCTGGGTGTGAAAAAGCCTATCTGCTGGCATGCATCAAGGCCCCGCACAGGTTGACCGGCGGGGACGGTTTACCCGTCAAGGAGAAAACGGTCGGCAAGCCCGTAGTTTACTGTATATGCATACAGTTCACTCGGGCGACCATTCCGGATACCGCTATATGGATCGCACACCAGCCCAGTTGCCGGCCGGTCTTAGAATGGCCCGATGAATTGGCGCACACTGCTTCCGCTTGCCCTGGTCCTCGCCGGCTGCTCGACCCCTCCCAACGAGGTTACGCAAGTGCGCCCCGGCGTGCTGCGTGCCGTGACTTATGTGCAGGCCTCGAACTACTGCGACGTCAAGGGACAGTCGCCACGATGGCTTGGCAAGGCGCCTGCGGAACAGGGCGTCTTGTTCGAGTGCAACTGACGGACTTCGCCGATCAGGCCGGCGCTATCCGGTTCATTCGCCGAACCAGAACATCAGCCAGCTCCCAATGGCGGCCAGCATGGTCATCAGGGCCGCGAGATCGAACTGCCGAGAAAGCGCCGACAAGCGCAGTTGACGAGTGCTGTTCAGCATTGATCAATACCCTCGCGTCATGAACACTCCCCTCGCGGCAGCCTGCGCTAACGCCGGCTGTTCGTCGATCCGAAGATAGTTTGAGCTTGCGACGAAAGTGGACCGGGTAATCCCCGACCTGGGACCAGCGCCTCAGCCGGCCTGAAGTCGCTCGGCCGCCTGCTGCTTGCCAAACTCGCGCACAGAGGCCAGGCGCTCCAACTGAGCAGCGCGCGGCCGCGCCTTGCCTTGTTCCCAGTGGTAGATCGTCTGGCCCGATACACCGACGAGCTTGCCGTACGAGGCTGCAGACAGTCCCAGCTTGCTGCGGTGCGAAGCCAGTCGAGCCGGGCTGAAGCGCCGCTTGGGCCCCGCCTCGGCAGCCTCGTCGACATCGCTAACCACTGCACGCTTGCCGGCACTGCTGGCAACGTTGCGCAGTTCCTTCTCCAACGCATTCACCTGGCGACGCAGAGCGGCGATCAATGCCCTGTGGTGTACGGAGGCCTTCTTCAGCGTCTCGATTTCCGCTCGAACCTCTTTGCGGGCAACGCGCGAGATTTCGGCTTTGAGAATGGATGCAATGTTTGGCATAGCGCGATTGTGCCTAGCTCATGCTGGCGATAAGGAACGAACGCTAACCCAGGTCGGAGCGCTTGCAATCGAGCACCAATCCCGGCTCGACCGCTCTCAGCGCAGGCACCTTGCCCATGAAGGTCACACCGGCGCCAATCAGACGCCACTCTCCGGCCTTGAACAGCCTGAAGAGATGCGTGACATCAGTACCGACACTGGGGATGGCGTTGAACACATAGACCGGCTCGCCGGACTGGGTCTCCTCCATGCTGAGGAGTTCGGCCCTCATCTTCCCCATCGTCTCCGTGTCCTTTGTCCTGGAACGCACGATGTCCATGTTGACGGTACGCGAGTGCTCGTCGATGGCAATCCTGCGGATCCAGTGCGAAGGCGCCGATGCGGCGGCAGGCCCGGGAACGCATGTGATCGTTCCCGCAGCGCATGCACCCGCTGTCGTGAGCAATAGCGCCTGAAGGGCAAGCCGGCCTGGTTTGATGATCGTCATCGTTGTTAGGCTGCCTCGATCGAGCGGCCGCGAGTTGGCATCGGCCCGACTCTAACGTGCGGCAGCGTGCGTGCGGCGCCTCAGCCGCCGCCTTTGCCGTCATCGGCTCGCTTCGCGGCCCACTCCACAGCCATGGCCTTCGCGCGCTCGAGCGCCTCGCGCACGCTGTGCCCCGCGGCCGGATCGATCTTCAGCATGCGGATATCGTCGTTCGGCGGCGCCCTGTAACGGAGCACGGCCTGAAAGGAACCGGAGGGAAGCTTCTCCGCGCTGCAAAGGAAGGTCCAGCCCGCATGGGGAAATTCGAGCATCTCATCCATGGCAGCCGCCTTGATCGAAGGATTGCCGGCCATGGAGGACGCTACCGAGGTTCTTGGCGCTTTGCATTCTGATCCCCTTGTCTTGAATTCGAAGAAACCAAGCTACAGCGCACCACGTGTGGCGCGATGTAGGAGGCAACCGCCGCAAATGCAGGCGCGCGGCTCGCTCTGGCCCCAACGAAAAATGCCCCGCTGGGCGGGGCATTTCGGTTCAGGCGTTTGCCCGGCATCCGCGGCGCGAAGCCGCGGCAATGCGTCAATTACTTCTTCTTGGCGGCCACGGCCTTCTTGGCGGGGGCGGCAGCCTTCTTTGCTGCGGGCTTCGCAGCAGGCTTGGCAGCCGGCTTGGCGGCCACGGCCTTGCTGTCGGCCTTGCGCTTTGCAGCCTTCGGGTCCACGGCGGCCTTGAAGGCGGCGCCCGGCACGAACTTCGGCACCTTCTGTGCGGCGATCTTGATCTTGGTGCCGGCGCTGGGGTTGAAGCCCGAGCGTGCGGCGCGCGCCACTTGCTTGAAAGTGCCGAAGCCGACGATCTGCACTGCGTCATCCTTCTTCACGGCAGCAACGATCGTGCTGGTGATGGTCTCGAGGACGCGCGCGGCTTCCGCCTTGCTGAGGTTGTGGGCGGTAGCGATTTTTTCGACGAGTTCGATGCGGTTCAAGTGAGTTCCTATTAGGTTAATTTCGCCATGTTGCCTATGGCGGCGCAGCAACGAATACAAGCTGCAAGCGGGGCGGAGTTTATTCGACTGCGAGAGGGCCTATGTAACTCGGCCGCATAAAGTGGTGTCGAGGGGCGCATGGCAGACGAAAAGATCCCTCGTACACGAGGAGCTTTCTCCTCGACAGAGCATCCTGGGCATCGCAACTTGGCCATCGAGCTCTTGGCCGAGTTAAGGTGTGAGTCAAAGTTGGGAAGAACGCCAATGGGCTGCCGATCATTGATGCGATCGGCCAGGGTGCTTGAGCACTGGCAGGTGGCTGAACATTTGGAGGAAGCACCAGTCGCCGATCGCATGGATCAACGAAGTGCAGGTTCCGAAAAAGACAAAAGGGTTAGCAGACTTTCATCTGCTAACCCTCGTCGGAACTGGCGGAGTGGACGGGACTCGAACCCGCGACCCCCGGCGTGACAGGCCGGTATTCTAACCAACTGAACTACCACTCCTGGTAGACAACGTTCACTCGTTTTACCGAGCCAAGTGTTGCCACTTGTGCCTGCTTCACTTGCGTGAAACTGGCGACCCTACGGGGATTCGAACCCCGGTAGCCACCGTGAAAGGGTGGTGTCCTAGGCCTCTAGACGATAGGGTCAAAACCTTAGGAACAGTGCTGCGATCAGCACTTATCTTCAACTCTCTCGACACTTAATGGTGGAGGTAAACGGGATCGAACCGATGACCTCTTGCATGCCATGCAAGCGCTCTCCCAGCTGAGCTATACCCCCGTGTGGGTGTCGAGCCTCGAATTATAGCCCGTTTTTCAGGCCTTTCTCAATCTTTCGATAACTTTTTCTCTGGAAAAAATCTCTAGGACTGAATCGAGGGACGGTGTTTGCGACGTTCCCATCACAAGCACACGTACTGGCATCGCTAACACTGGCATTTTCATGCTGTGCGCTGCGAGCACTTCCTTGATCATAGCCGAGATTGAGGCCTTATCCCAGGTCGCAGTTATCAATTTTTCTGCGAGTTCTGCAATCGCGGGTTTAACGGCCTCGGTGATGTGCTGTGCACGGTCCTCTTCGGTCACCGAAATGTCCGAGTAGAAGGCCGCAGCCCAGTTGGCGAGTGCCACCGTGGTGTCGCAACGATCTTTGAATAGCGCGCAGATCGCCGGCAGGCGTTCGTCCGCAACGATGCCCTTCTTCTGCAGTTGTGCCTCGACGAGCGGTGCAAGCTCTTCGCCGGTCTTCGCCTTGATGTATTGAGCGTTGACCCATGCGAGCTTGGCCGCATCCCACTGCGCGGGGCTTTTCGACAGGTGCGAGCCATCGAACCAGCTCACCATCTGCTCGCGCGTGAAGAGTTCGTCGTCGCCGTGGCTCCAGCCGAGGCGTGCGAGGTAGTTGAGCATTGCCTCCGGCAGGTAGCCGTTGTCTTCGTAGGCAGTGACGCTCACCGCGCCGCGGCGCTTGGAAAGCTTCTGCCCATCGTCGCCAAGAATCACCGGCACGTGGCCGAACTGCGGCAACGGCGCACCGAGCGCACGGAAGATGTTGATCTGCCACGGCGTGTTGTTGATGTGCTCGTCACCGCGGAACACGTGCGTGATGTTCATGTCCCAGTCGTCGACCACCACCGCGAAGTTGTAGGTGGGCACACCGTCGGGCCGCAGGATGATGAGGTCGTCGATCTCGCGGTTGTTGATGGTGATCTCGCCCTTGACGAGGTCGTTCCACGTCACGTCGCCTTCGGGCGGGTTGCAGAAGCGCACCACGGGCGGCACGCCTTCGGGCACGGGCGGCAGCACCTTGCCCGGCTCGGGGCGCCAGCGGCGGTCGTACAGCGTCTTCTCGCCGCGTGCGCGCTGCGCCTCGCGCATTTCGTCCAGTTCAGCGGGCGTGCAATAGCAGTGGTAGGCCGTGCCGGCGGCAAGCATCTGCGCGATCACTTCGCGATAGCGCTCCAGGCGCTGCATCTGGTAGATCGGGCCTTCGTCGTATTCGAGGCCGAGCCAGTGCATCGACGCGAGGATCTGGTCGGTCGAGTCCTGCGTGGAGCGTGCCACGTCGGTGTCTTCGATGCGCAGCACGAACTCGCCGCCGTAGTGGCGTGCATAGGCCCACGAATAGAGCGCCGTGCGGGCCGTGCCCAGGTGAAGAAAACCCGTGGGGGACGGTGCGATGCGGGTACGTACTTTGCCGGTCATTTCGTTATGGTTGATTCAGTGTGCTCAGGCCGCGCGCGAGATCGGCCTTGATGTCTTCGGCATGCTCGAGGCCGACCGCGAGGCGGATCAGTCCCTGGCCGATGCCGGCAGCCTGGCGCTGGACTTCGGTGAGGCGTCCGTGCGAGGTGGTGCCGGGGTGCGTGATGATGGTCTTCACGTCGCCGAGGTTGGTGGCGACGCTCACCACGCGCGTGCTGTTGATGACATGGAACGCATTGGCGCGCGCGGTCTCGGGCGTGTCGCCGACCACGTCGAACGACACCACCGCGCCACCCTGCCCCGACTGCTGCCGCATCGCCAGTTCATGCTGCGCGTGCGAAGGCAGGCCCGGGTAATAGACGCGAGCGATGCCCGGCTGCTTCTCGAGCCACTGCGCGATGTCCAGCGCATTGGCGCAGTGCGCCTTCATGCGCACGCCCAGCGTTTCGATGCCCTTGAGCACGACCCACGCGTTGAACGGCGCCAGCGCCATGCCGGCGGTGCGCACCACGGGGCCGAACACGTCGACGATGAGCTTCGAAGGACCGCAGATCGCGCCGGCCATCACGCGGCCCTGGCCGTCGAGGTGCTTGGTGCCCGAGTGGATGACGAGGTCGGCGCCCAGTGCCGCCGGGCGCTGCAGGATCGGCGTGCAGAAGCAGTTGTCGACCGCCAGCAGTGCGCCCGCCGCGTGCGCCACGTCGGCCAGCGCGCGGATGTCGCAGACCTCGGTCAGCGGATTGGTCGGCGTTTCGGCGAACAGCAGCTTCGTGCTGGGCTTGACCGCCGCGCGCCACTCGGCCACGTCGGTCTGGGAGACGAAGGTGGTCTCCACGCCGAACTTGGCGAACTCCTTGCCGAACAGGTTCAGCGTGGAGCCGAACACCGAGCGCGAGCAGATCACGTGGTCGCCGGCCTTCAGCAGGCCCATGCACATCATGAGGATCGCCCCCATGCCGGTCGATGCGCCGATGGCCGCCTCGGTGCCTTCGAGCGCCGCGATGCGCTGCTCGAAACTGGTCACCGTGGGGTTGGAGGTGCGCGAGTAGGTGAAGCCCGGCTCGGTGCCCGCGAAGCGGCGCATCGAGGTTTCGGCGTCGGGCTGCACGAAGCCGCTGGTCAGGAACAGCGCGTCGGAATGCTCGCCGTACTGGCTCGGCGCGAGGCCGGTGCGCAGCGCGAGCGTGTCGGGATGCAGGCCGGGCGGCAGGGGTCTTTCGTCGGTCACTTCGTCGGCTCTTATTCGCTGTGATTGGGGAGCGCGAGGCGCGAAGAGTCTTCTTCGGTCTCCTCGATGCGCGGCCGGTTGCCGTTCATGCGCGAGATGGCTTCGGTGTCGATGTCGCCGGTCACGTACACGCCGTCGAAGCAGGAGGCATCGAAGCCGTCGAGCTTGCCGTTGAGCGAACCGATGGCACGCTTCATGGCGTCGACGTCCTGGTAGATCAGCGCGTCGCAGCCGATGAGCTCGCGGATCTCCTCGACGGTGCGGTCGTGCGCCACCAGCTCGCCCTTGGTCGGCATGTCGATGCCGTACACGTTGGGGTAGCGCACCGGCGGCGCGGCGCTGGCAAGGTACACCTTGCGGGCGCCGGCATCGCGGGCCATCTGCACGATTTCTCGGCTGGTGGTGCCGCGCACGATGGAGTCGTCGACCAGCAGCACGTTGCGGCCCTTGAACTCGCTGGCGATCACGTTGAGCTTCTGGCGCACCGACTTCTTGCGAACGCCCTGCCCCGGCATGATGAAGGTGCGGCCCACGTAGCGGTTCTTCACGAAGCCTTCGCGGTACGGCACGCCCAGCAGGTGCGCCAATTGCGTGGCGCTCGGGCGGCTCGATTCGGGGATCGGGATGATCACGTCGATCTGGTTCGGCGGCACGGTCGAGACCACGCGCTTGGCCAGCGTCTCGCCGAGGTTCAGGCGAGCCTGGTACACCGAGATGCCGTCGAGCACGGAGTCGGGTCGTGCGAGGTACACGAATTCGAAGATGCAGGGGTTGAGCGTGGGCGCTTCGGCGCACTGCATCGAATGCACGTTGCCTTCGAGGTCGATGAACACGGCCTCGCCGGGGGCGATGTCGCGCTCGAACACATGGCCCGAGCCTTCCAGCGCAACCGATTCGCTGGCCACCATCACCGCGCCGTCGGCACTGCGGCCCATGCACAGCGGGCGAATGCCGTACGGGTCGCGGAAGGCGAGCAGGCCGTGGCCGGCAATCAGCGACACCACGGCGTACGAGCCGCGCAGGCGCTTGTGCATGTTCTTGACCGCGGCGAACACTTCGGCCGGATGCAGCGGCACGCCGCGCGACGAACGCTCGATCTCGTGGGCGAGCACGTTGAGCAGCACTTCGGAGTCGCTCTCGGTGTTGGTGTGGCGGTGGTCGGTGGAGAACAGCTCCGCGCGCAGCGCATGCGCGTTGGTCAGGTTGCCGTTGTGCACCAGCACGATGCCGAACGGCGCGTTCACGTAGAAGGGCTGGGCCTCTTCCTCGCTGTAGGCGTTGCCGGCGGTCGGGTAGCGCACCTGGCCCAGGCCGACGTTGCCCGGGAGCGCGCGCATGTTGCGCGTGCGGAACACGTCGCGCACCATGCCCTTGGCCTTGTGCATGAAGAACTTGCGTTCGAGCAAGGTCACGATGCCTGCCGCGTCCTGGCCGCGATGCTGCAGGAGCAGCAGCGCGTCATAGAGCAGCTGGTTGACGGGTGCGTTGCTGACAACGCCGACGATTCCACACATGAACGATTCCTCTCAGGGCAGGTAGCTTGCCAACTTTTCAGGCAGCGAGGGCTTGAGGCCCTGCAATGCCGCATCGAGAACAATGGCGCTGCGCGATTCGTGCCACCAGGCACTGTCGCTCAACACCAGCAAATGAACAACGACCGCCAGCACGAGCAGGGCCACCGCCCCCCGTGCCGCACCGAACGCCGCTCCCAAAATACGATCCACCGGCCGCAGTCCCACGACCGTGATCAGCTTGCGCGTGAGCGAGGCCACCAGGCCCACGCCGAACGCCACCGCCACGAACACCAGCACGAAGGCCAGCGGATAGCGCCAGGCGCCCTGCGGGTCTCCGAACGGAAACCATGCCGCCACGCCTGAAGCCAGCCACTGGGCGGCAATGAAGGCGGCCACCCAGCCGATCAGCGATATCACCTCGAACACCAGCCCGCGCATCAGGCCAAGCAGCATCGACACACCGATGAGCGCAACGGCGATCCAGTCGAACAGGGCCACGGCAAGCGAAAAAGATTCTTACAACGTGAGGATGGCGGCCGACAAAGACAAGCCCTTGACCTTCTCGGCGGCGCGGTCGGCCTCGGCACGCGAGGCGAAGGGGCCGACACGCACACGCGTGCGTTCGCCGTCGGCCGTCTTCGCCACGTGCACATAGGTCTTGAGACCGGCCCGCTCGAGCTTCTGGCGCACTTCGCGCGCCTTGTCGGCATCGGCGAACGCGCCCACCTGCACCACGAAGCGGCCACCGGCCTCGTCGGCGGCGGCGGGCTTGGACGTGGCGGCAGCGGCGGCCGTGATCGGCTTGCCCTCAAGCAGCGCGCGGGCACGGGCGCCGTCGTCGACGGTGGCTGCCGGCTTGGGCTTGGCTTCGGGCTTGGGTTCCGGCTTCGGCTTCGGCTTCGGCTCGGGCTCGGGCTTGGGCTTGGGTTCCGGCTTGTGCTCTGCCGGCTTGGGTTCGGGTTTGGGCTCCGGCTTGGGTTCGGGTTTGGGTTCAGGCTTGCGCTCCGGAACCGCTGCGGCCGGCGGCGTGCTGGCGGCCGGCTTGCCGGGATCGATTTCAGTGCCGTCGGCGGTCTCGGTGATCATGCCGCCGGCCGAAGAAGCCGAAGCGACACGCGACGAGCCGCTGTCGGGCGCGGCCGGGGCCGTGCTGACGGCCGGTGCCGGCGTGGCGGGCACGGGCAGCGGCTTGACCTTGTTGCGGTCGGGAATCTCGATGGGGATGTCTACCGACACCGGCCGTGGCTGCGTGTCGAACAGCAGCGGGAAACCGATGACGCCCAGCAGCACCAGAACGGCCGCGCCGAGCAGCCGGTGGCGCGCACGCCGACGCATGGTTTCGACACTTTCCGCCGGCGCTGCGGCGGGGGCGCTGCGCCCTTCGTTGCCTTGCGGGCCGCGCGTGCGGAACTTGAAAAACGCCATGAAGTTCGATCCCTGGAGGAGTGCAGCGAGGTGATGCCCGGTGGTGCCGATGGGTGTGTGTACAGCCCGGCGATCAGCCGCCTGGCAGCAGGTGTTTGGCTTGCAGCCGGGGGGTGCCGTTTTCGAGCACGCCACCCACGGTGAAGAACGATCCGAAGACGACGATTCTATCAGCGGGCCCTGCCTGCTCGATGGCTGCGCGCAACGCGTCCATCGGGCCCGCGTGCACGCTGCCCGAGGCGTCGGCACGGCTGTTCTGGGCCTGCCAGGCAGCGAGAAGATCGGCCGCCTTGGCGGCGCGCGGCGTGGGCAGGTCGGTGAAGTACCAGCGGTCGATCAGCGGGCCGATGCGCGCGAGGATCGGTGCCAGGTCCTTGTCGGCCATGACGCCGAACACGCCGTGCGTGGTGGGATAGAAGCCCATCGCGTCGAGGTTCTCGGCCAGCGCGGCCACGGCGTGGGCGTTGTGCGCCACGTCGAGCACCAGCGCGGGCTCGCCCGGCACGATCTGGAAACGGCCCGGCAGCTCGACCATGGCCAGCCCGTTGCGCACCGCCTGCGCGGTGATCGGCAGCTGGGGCCGCAGGGCCTCCAGCGCCGCGAGCACGCCGGCGGCGTTGATGAGCTGGTTGGCGCCGCGCAGCGCCGGGTAGGCCAGCCCGCTGTAGCGCCGGCCGCGGCCCGACCAGCCCCACTGCTGCTTGTCGCCGGACACGTTGAAGTCGGTGCCGAAGCGCCAGAGGTCCGCACCGATGGCATTGGCATGATCGATCACGCTCTGCGGCGGCATCGGGTCGCTCACGACGACGGGCTTGCCCGCACGCATGATGCCGGCCTTCTCGAAGCCGATGCTTTCGCGGTCGGGGCCGAGGTATTCCATATGGTCGAGGTCGATGCTGGTGATGACCGCGCAATCTGTGTCGATGATGTTCACTGCATCGAGCCGGCCGCCCAGGCCGACTTCGAGAATTGCCACGTCGGGCTTTTCCTCGATCATGCAATGCAGGATGCCGAGGGTGGTGAACTCGAAGTAGGTCAGCGGCATGTCGCCGCGCACCTTTTCGACCACGTCGAAGCTTGCTATCAGTTTGGAAGCATCGACCGCCTCGCCCTTGAGCCGCAGCCGCTCTTCGAAGCGCACCAGGTGCGGCGACGTGAAGACCGCCGTGCGGTAGCCCGCGTGCGTGAGGATCGACTCGAGCATCGCGCAGGTCGACCCCTTGCCGTTGGTGCCGGCCACGGTGATGACGGGGCAGCCGAAGCGCAGGCCGAGGCGCTGCGCCATTTCTTTGGCGCGATCAAGCCCGAGCTCGATGTTCTTGGGATGCAGTTGCTCGGCGCGGGCGAGCCAGTCGTTAAGGGTTTCCATGGAGGCCGGGATTGTCGCCGACCCGCGCGCCGGGGCATCATCGCGGCCATGACAACCCTATACGGCATTCCGAACTGCGACACCGTCAAGCGCGCCCGCGCCTGGCTCGACGAACATGGCGTGGCCTACACCTTCCACGATTTCAAGAAACAGGGCGTGCCCGAAGCCGAACTCGACCAGTGGCTGAAGAAACCGGGCTGGGAGGCCGTGGTCAACCGCAAGGGCACCACTTGGCGCAAGCTGGACGAAGCCACGCGCGAAGGCGTGACCGACGCCGCCTCCGCCCGCCCGGTGCTGCTGGCCAACCCCAGCCTGATCAAGCGGCCGGTGGTCGACTGGGGCCCGAAAAAGCCGGTCACCACGGGCTTCGATGCCGAGGCCTGGGCCGCTGTGAAGGCCGTGTAAATGCCGGAACCCGCCTTGCGGCGGGGCGTCCAACTGGCATCCGCAGGAGAGACCAACATGAACAGACACGTTTTTCGCACCCTTGCCGGCATCTCGATGGCAGGCGCGCTGGCGGCTGGCACGGGCCTCGTGCACGCGCAGCAACAGCAAGGCCAGGTCGTCCAGGCACGGGTGATATCCGCCACGCCGATCCGCGAAACGACTGGTAGCGATGTCAGCTACAACGTTACCTACGAGTACAACGGCCAGCAGTACACCACCCGCATGAATACACGGCCCGGCGCGACCATCGCGGTCCAGGCGTCTTCGTATGGCGTCGTGACCTCGCCGGTGGCCCAGCAGGGACAGGTACAGACATATCCGGTCGAAGCCAGCGGCAGCGGCGGTTCCCCTTGGGACAACGTCGTGCCCGAGCCCGGCGTGGTGGTCGGCGCGAGCGCTCCCGCGCCCGTGTACGTGCAGCCGGCGCCCGTCTACGCGGCACCGGTGTATGTAGACCCCTTCTATGGCTACGGCTATCCCTACGCCTATCCGCCGGTCGGCATCTCGCTGAACCTCGGCTATTCGCGCGGCTGGGGCGGCGGCTACCACCGCGGCGGCTGGGGCGGTTTCCGCGGCGGCTGGCACCGCTGAGCGGGCGGGGGCCCGTCGAGCCCCTAAAATCGAGGACTTTTCCAACCCTTGACGGGTGCGCCGCTGGTGCGGTGCGTCCTCGATTCGCCGACCGCTTGCGCGCCGGCGCCACCCAATGACGACGACTACCGACACAATCAACAGCGCCGCAGTGGCCACCAAGGCCAATGTGTACTTCGACGGCAAATGCGTGAGCCACAACCTCACGCTGGCGGACGGCACCAAGAAGTCGGTCGGCGTGATCCTGCCGTCCACCCTCACCTTCAATACCGGCGCGCCTGAAATCATGGAAGGCACCGGCGGCAGCTGCGAATACCAGCTCGCGGGCACCAGCGAATGGATTGCCTCGGGCCCCGGCCAGAAGTTCAGCGTGCCCGGCAACTCCAGCTTCCAGATCCGCGTCAGCGGCGAGCCGTATAGCTACATCTGCCATTTCGGCTGAACCGGGACCCGACATGTCGACCATCCTCCAAAACGTTCCCGCCGGCAAGAAGGTCGGCATCGCCTTCTCGGGCGGCCTGGACACCAGCGCGGCGCTGCACTGGATGCGCAACAAGGGCGCCATTCCCTACGCCTACACCGCCAACCTCGGCCAGCCCGACGAGCCCGACTACGACGAGATCCCGCGCAAGGCGATGCTCTACGGCGCCGAGAACGCCCGCCTGATCGACTGCCGCGTGCAGCTGGCCAACGAAGGCATTGCCGCCCTGCAGGCCGGCGCCTTCCACGTGACCACGGCCGGCGTGACCTACTTCAACACCACGCCGCTGGGCCGCGCCGTCACGGGCACGATGCTGGTGTCGGCCATGAAGGAAGACGACGTCAACATCTGGGGCGACGGCAGCACCTACAAGGGCAACGACATCGAGCGCTTCTACCGCTACGGCCTGCTGACCAACCCCAACCTCAAGATCTACAAGCCCTGGCTCGACCAGGTCTTCATCGACGAGCTGGGCGGCCGCGCCGAAATGTCGGCGTTCATGCAGAAGGCCGGCTTCGCCTACAAGATGTCGGCCGAGAAGGCCTACTCGACCGACTCCAACATGCTCGGCGCCACGCACGAGGCCAAGGACCTCGAGCACCTGAACAGCGGCATCCAGATCGTGCAGCCCATCATGGGCGTGGCCTTCTGGAAGGACGAAGTCGAAGTCAAGCGCGAGACCGTTTCGGTGCGCTTCGAAGAAGGCGTGCCCGTTGCGCTGAACGGCGTGCGCTATTCGAGCCTGGTCGAGCTGATCCTCGAAGCCAACCGCATCGGCGGCCGCCACGGCCTGGGCATGAGCGACCAGATCGAGAACCGCATCATCGAGGCCAAGAGCCGCGGCATCTACGAGGCTCCCGGCCTCGCGCTGCTGTTCATCGCCTACGAGCGCCTCGTCACCGGCATCCACAACGAAGACACCATCGAGCAGTACCGCGACAACGGCCGCAAGCTCGGCCGGCTGCTCTACCAGGGCCGCTGGTTCGACCCGCAGGCCATCATGCTGCGCGAGACCGCGCAGCGCTGGGTGGCTCGCGCCATCACCGGCGAGGTGACCGTCGAGCTGCGCCGCGGCAACGACTACTCGATCATGAACACCGAGTCGGCCAACCTGACGTACAAGCCCGAGCGCCTGAGCATGGAAAAGGTCGAGGGCGCGTTCACGCCGCTGGACCGCATCGGCCAGCTGACGATGCGCAACCTCGACATCGCCGACACGCGCGAGAAGCTCGGCATCTACACGCAGGTCGGCCTGCTGTCGCCGAACGAAGGCGCATCGCTGCCGAAGCTGGCCAACGACGGCGACGCCAGCTGATCGCCGGTCCCTGCCTCGGTGCGGGGCAGAAACGACGACGGGCCCCTCGGGGCCCGTTTTTGTTGGGGCACGGGGTTCAATCCCCGCCGCCGCCTCCACCGCAGCCGCCGCCACAGCCCCCGCCGCCGTCGGACGAGCCTCCGCCGTCGCTGGAGCCACCATCGCCGCCGCCGCTGCTCGACTCGCAGCCGCCGAAGCCGCCGGCATCGCCCGAGCTGCCGCCATCCGAGGAGGACGACTCCCCGAAGCTCGTGCCGCAATGGGCGTCCGAGCCGATGTGCCGCTCGACCGCCCGGCAGTCGGGCACATAGTGGAAACCGCCGTCGATCGCGAACTTGACGTCCAGCGCAAACAGCAGCGGCAGCCGCGCCGGCTTGCGCGGATCGATGCTCTCTTCCTTGCAGGCCCAGTACCAGGTGCGGCGCAGTCCGTCGTTGCGCTTGGGGTCGCGGCCCAGCACCTCGGCCGGGCTGTGATGCAGCATGCCGCCGAAGGCCGCCTTGCACCAGTTCTGGTAGCCCTGCGTGTGCAGGATGAACTCGTGCCAGGCCGTATCGACGACCTTCGAGGGCATGGCCACGAACTTGCGGTCGCTGCGAAGGTGCGCCATGAAGAACTGGCGCAGGCCGCGCAGCACCAGTTCGGCGTCGCGCCGGCTGAGCTGCGGATGCGCCTGGCACAGCTTGCCGACGAGAAAAGCCGGCAGCCGCGCTTCGCGGATGAACTGGCGTCGCAGGCTGGTTTCGAGGAACCTGAGCACCGCCGCGAACAGCAGCGCCAACAAGATCACCACCACCATCGAGCCCCAGCGGCGCGAGCCCAGGAACAACGCGAGCAGCGCAACGACCGGCACCGCGCGGCGAGCCCATACCAGGGCGGCAATGCGCCGCCGGTAGTTCAGCTGGAGAAAGTCGAGATCCATTCCCGCGGGCTCAGACCACCACCGGCTCCGGCTCCAGCCGGATGCCGAAACGCTCGTACACGCTGGTCTGGATGGCCTTGGCGAGCGTCATCACCTCGCCGCCGGTCACCGGGTTCTCGGTGCCGCCACGGTTGACCAGCACCAGCGCTTGTTTCTCGTACACACCGGCGTTGCCGACCGACTTGCCCTTCCAGCCGCAGGCGTCGATGAGCCAGCCGGCAGCCAGCTTGATGCTGCCGTCGTCCATCGGGTAGTGAACGATCTTGGGGTCGCGCGCGATGATGTCGGCGCATTGCTCGGGCGTGACGGTCGGGTTCTTGAAGAAGCTGCCGGCGTTGCCCAGCACCCGCCAGTCGGGCAGCTTGGCGCGGCGGATGGCGCAGATCCATTCGAAGATGTCGAGCGCGCTCGGCGTGAAGTTGCCGGTTTCCTCCATCTTGCGCTCCAGGTCGAGGTAGCCGACCACGGCCTTCCACGGCTTGGGCAGCCGGAAGCGCACGCGGGTGATCACCGCCCTGCCCGCCAGCCCGAAGTCGTTGGGGCCGCTGCGCGCATGCTTGAACACGGAATCGCGGTAGCCGAAGGCGCATTGGGCCGCGTCGAGCGTGAAACTGCGGCCGGTTTCCAGGTCGTAGGCATCGAGCGACTCGAAGCGGTCTTGCAGCTCGACCCCGTAGGCGCCGATGTTCTGCACCGGCGAGCCGCCCACGGTGCCTGGGATGAGGGCCAGGTTCTCGAGCCCCGGATATCCATTGCGCACCATCCATTCGACGGCGTCATGCCAGATTTCGCCAGCGCCGGCCTCGACGATCCAGGCGCGCGGGGTTTCTTCCACCAGCCGCAGGCCCTTGATCTCGACCTTCAGCACCAGCGGCTTGACGTCGCCCGTGAGCACGATGTTGCTGCCGCCGCCCAGCACGAAACGCGGCGCGTCGCGCCACTGCGCATCGGCGCGCAGCGCGGCCAGGTCGGCCTCGCCGGTGATGCGCGCAAGATGCTGCGCGCGCGCGACGATGCCAAAGCTGTTGTAGGGCTGCAGCGGGACGTTGGACTCCACGATCATGGGAGAATTGTCGCATCCAGCATCAGTGAATTCAGGAGAGAGTCAATGCCGTCCTTCGATACCGTCTGCGAGCCCAATCTGCCCGAAGTGAAGAACGCGGTCGAAAACACCGCCAAGGAGATCGCGACGCGCTTCGACTTCAAGGGCACGTCCGCTGCCGTCGAGCTCAAGGACAAGGAGATCACCATGATCGGCGACGCCGAGTTCCAGCTCGTGCAGGTCGAAGACATCCTTCGCAGCAAGCTCACCAAGCGCAGCGTCGACGTGCGTTTCCTCGACAAGGGCGACGTGCAGAAGATGGGCGGCGACAAGGTCAAGCAGGTCATCAAGGTCAAGAGCGGCATCGAGAGCGAGCAGGCCAAGAAGATCACCCGCATCGTCAAGGACAGCAAGCTCAAGGTGCAGGCGGCGATCCAGGGCGACGCGGTGCGCATCACCGGCGCCAAGCGCGACGACCTGCAGGCGGCCATGGCCCTCATCAAGAAGGACGTGCCGGACATGCCGCTCACGTTCAATAATTTCCGCGACTGAGCCCCGCTCCATGAAAGCGCTCGTCGTCGCGGCGCAGCTCCTGGCTGCGGCCGCCGTGGCGCACGCCGCCGGCTCGGTCACCCTGACCGGCACCATCGGCAGCCGCGCGATCCTGATCGTGAACGGCGCCCCGCCCAAGACCGTGGCGGTCGGCGAGACTTTCCAGGGCGTGAAGCTCGTGTCGCTGCAATCCGAGCAGGCGGTGGTCGAGCTCGACGGCAAGCGCGTCAACCTGCGCATGGACACGCCGGTGAGCATCGGCGGCGGCGGAGGCGGCTCGGGCGGCGGCAGCCGCGTCGTGCTGTCGGCCGACAGCCGCGGGCACTTCATGACGCAGGGCGCCATCAACGGGCGGGCCGTGACGTTCATGCTCGACACGGGCGCGACCAGCGTCGCCATGTCGGCGGCCGATGCGCAACGCATCGGGCTGGACTACATCAAGGGCCAGCCGGTGCAGATCGGCACCGCCAACGGCACGACTTCGGGCTACAAGCTGCGGCTGCAGTCGGTGCGCGTGGGCGACGTCGAGGTGTACGACATCGACGCCGTGGTCTCGCAGCAGTCGATGCCCTTCGTGCTGCTGGGCAACAGCTTCATCAACCGCTTTTCGATGCGGCGCGACGCGGACCAGATGGTCCTTGAAAAACGCTATTGAAGCCCCGGCGTCAGGGCTGCGCGGCCGTCACCACGATCTCGATCTTGTAGGCCGCATTGGCCATCTTGGCCTGCACGGTCGCGCGCGGCGGCGTGTTGCCGGCCGGAATCCAGGCGTCCCACACCTCGTTCATGGCCGTGATGTCGCCGATGTCGGCCAGGAAGATCTGCGTCATGAGAATGCGCGACTTGTCGCTGCCGGCCTCCGCCAGCAGGCGGTCGACCATGGCCAGCACCTGCGCGGTCTGGCCGCGGATGTCCTGCGTGGTGTCGTCGGGCACCTGGCCCGCGAGGTAGATGGTGCCGTTGTGCACGGCGGTTTCGGAGAGGCGCGGGCCGACGTGGAAGCGGGTGATGGAAGCCATGGTTTTCTTTCAGTCTTTCTTTTTCCCGGAGCCGAGCTTCGACTCCGTGCCGGCCGCGAGCCGGCGGATGTTTTCGCGGTGCCGCCAGATCAGCAGCAGGCTCATGACGACGAGGGCGACCAGCACCGTGCGGTCGAGCGGCCAGGCAATGCCGCCGCCGATCAGATAGTAGGCCGGCGCGAAGAATGCCGCCACCAATGACGACAGCGACGAATAGCGGAAGAAGATCGCGATGATCAGCCAGGTGGCGCCGGTGGCGAGCCCCAGCCAGGGCGCGATGCCCACCAGCACGCCGGCTGCCGTGGCCACGCCCTTGCCGCCCTGGAAGCCGAAGAACACCGGGTAGAGATGGCCCAGGAAGGCAGCGAGGCCGGCCAGCGCGGCAACGCCCGCCCCAAGCCCCCATTGCGCGCCGAACTGGTGAATGAGGAACACCGGCACCCAGCCCTTGAGCGCGTCCAGCAGCAGCGTGGCCAGTGCCGCGCCCTTGTTGCCCGAGCGCAGCACGTTGGTGGCGCCGGGGTTCTTGCTGCCGTAGCTGCGCGGATCGGCCATGCCGAGCGCCTTGCTCACGATGACCGCGAAGGACAGCGAGCCGATCAGGTAAGACGCCACGATGGCAATGATGGAAGGCAAGGTGAAACTCAAGACGGCACTCCGCGAGGGATGGTTGTTGTTCTGTCTGGCGCCGGCTATTCTGCCAGCGCACATTGCACGGGTCTGGCGCCCAGCAGGTCCACGCAGACCCGCGGATCGATGCCGATCAGGTAGCCGCGCCGCCCGCCGTTGAGCACGATCCTCGGCAGCTCGAGGATGGCCGCCTCCACATACACCGGCATCTCGCGCCGCGTGCCGAACGGCGAGGTGCCACCCACCAGATAGCCGCTGTGCCGCTGCGCCACCTCGGGCTTGCAGGGCTCGACCGACTTGGCGCCGATCTGCCGCGCGAGGTTCTTGGTCGATACCGTGCGGTTGCCATGCATCAGCACGATCAGCGGCTTGGCGTCCTGGTCCTGCATGACCAGGGTCTTGATGACGGTGAACGGGTCGAGCCCGAGCATCTCGGCGCCGCGCTGCGCGCCGCCGTGCTCCACGTATTCGTACGGGTGCTCGCTGAAGGCGATCTTGTGCGCGCGCAGCAGCTGGGTGGCGGGCGTCTCGGAGGTATGGGTGCTTTTCTTGGCCATCTTGGTGGCAATTGCGGGTTCAGGATGGCTTCAGAAAACTTGGTGTTCCACGACAAGAATTTGCCGTATCACACCCCTGCCAGCTTCAAGCCGCGGGGTCGCGAATCTCCCAGCGGATCTTGTCGATCTCGGCCAGGATCTCGGG
This sequence comes from Variovorax sp. AB1(2024), assembly GCF_037482385.2. Classification (NCBI taxonomy): domain Bacteria; kingdom Pseudomonadati; phylum Pseudomonadota; class Betaproteobacteria; order Burkholderiales; family Comamonadaceae; genus Variovorax; species Variovorax sp. AB1(2024). The sequence continues at coordinate 5,070,051 of NZ_JBBHKP020000001.1, forward strand.
AGACAGCGTGGTGCCGTACACGTCCAGGTCTTCGTCCAGCTGCGCCACCGACGTCACGCCGATGATCGTGCTCGCCACCTGCCACTTGGTGTAGCAGAAGGCCAGCGCCAGTTGCGTCGGAGTGAGGCCGTTGTCGCGAGCCAGCTGGTTGTAGCGCTTGGCCGCGCGCAGGGAATCGGGCCGGCCCCAGCGTTGCTTGCGCACGGACTCGTAGCTCGAGATGCGCGCGCCCTTGGGCGCATCCGGCCCCTCGATGCCGCTCTGGTCGTACTTGCCAGTCAGCAGGCCGAAGGCCAGCGGCGAGTAAGCCAGCAGCGACACGTTCAGCCGGTGCATGGTCTCGTCCAGCGCGTTCTCGTGGCCGCGGCTGATGAGGCTGTACACGTTCTGCACAGTCGCCACGCGCGGCAGGCCGTGCTGCTCGGCCAGCCGCACGAATTCGTGGACGCCGTAGGGCGTTTCGTTCGACAGGCCGATGGCGCGCACCTTGCCGGCCTTCACCAGCTTGCCCAGCGCTTCGAGCTGCTCGAGGATCGGCGTCTTCGAGCTTTCCTTGGCCGGGTCGTAGTAGATGTTGCCGAACAGCGGCACATGGCGCTCGGGCCAGTGGATCTGGTACAGGTCGATGACGTCGGTCTTCAGGCGCTTCAGGCTGGCGTTGCACGAAGCCTCGATGTCGGCCGCCGTCATGCCGGTGCCTTCGCGCACCCAGGGCATGCCGCGCGAGGGGCCCGCCACCTTGGTCGCCACCACCAGCTTCTCGCGCGCGCCGGGGTTGGCGGCGAACCAGTTGCCGATGATGGTTTCGGTGATGGTGTAGGTTTCCTTGCGCGTGGGCACCGAGTACATCTCGGCGGTGTCGATGAAGTCGACGCCGCGCTCGAGCGAGCGGCTCAGGATGGCATGCGAAGTGGGTTCGTCGACCTGTTCGCCGAAAGTCATCGTGCCGAGGCAGATCGGGGTGACGTGCAGGTCGCTTTGACCGAGTTGGATCTTTTTCATGCGCGGGATGCTACCGCCCCGACCCATGGCCTGCTGGCCGCCCCATCAAAACCCGAGCGTTGCGCACCCGCGCGCTGTCCTGTGCCGGACTGCGTCAGCACAAAGGCCTCTTTATCATCGACGCCCATGTACCAAGCCCTCCGCCCCTCCCGCAGCGAATTCGTGCCCGTGCGCAACCTCAGCTACCACGTGCGCCTCTGGGGCCAGCCCTCCGACGCGCGCCCTCCCCTGGTGCTGGTGCACGGCTGGATGGACGTGGCGGCGTCCTGGCAGTTCGTGGTCGACGCCATGGAGGAAGACCGCTTCATCATCGCGCCCGACTGGCGCGGCTTCGGCCTGACCGACGGCGGCGGCGTCGACAACTACTGGCTCGCCGACTACCTGGCGGACCTCGAATGGCTGCTGGACCACTACGCCGGCGAAGGGGAAAGTGCCAGGCAGATCGACCTCGTCGGCCACAGCATGGGCGGCAACGTCGTCATGCACTACGCGGGCGTGCGGCCGCAGCGCATCCGCCGCCTGGTCAACCTCGAAGGCTTCGGCATGCCCGCGCGCAAGCCGGAAGAAGCGCCCGCGCGCTACGGCCAGTGGATCGACGAACTCAAGCGCCTGCACCGCGGCGAGATGGCGCTGGCCGGCTATTCGGCGGTGGACGGTGTGGCCCGGCGCCTCATGAAGACCAACCCGCGCCTCACGCCCGACAAGGCCAACTGGCTCGCCAGCCACTGGTCGGTCAGCCATGCGCAGCCCGACGGCAGCGAGCGCTGGCAGATCCTGGGCGACGCGGCGCACAAGATCGTCAACGCGCACATCTTCCGCGTGGACGAGACGCTGGCGCTGTACGCCCGCATCACCGCGCCGCTGCTGATGGTCGAGGCCTCGGACGACAGCCTGCACGGCTGGTGGAAGAACCGCTACACGCTCGACGAATTCCACGAGCGGCTGAAGTCCGTGCCCGCCGCGCGCATCGAGCGGCTGGAAGACGCGGGCCACATGCTGCACCACGACCAGCCGCAGCGCGTGGCGCGGATGATCGAGGACTTCCTGGCGGACTGAGCCTGCTGCTCAGCCGCGGCGCGGCTCGCTGTCCAGCGTCGCCATCTGCGCCGCCGCATAGCGGTCGCCGGCCGCAGCACCCTTGGGCACCGCGCGCTCGATGGCCGCCAGATCGTCGGCCGTGAGCCGCACGCTCGACGCGCCCAGCGCCTCGTCGAGCCGCGTGCGCTGCCGCGCGCCGATCAGCGGCACGATGTCATCGCCCTGCGCCGCCACCCACGCGATGGCGATCTGCGCCACCGTCACGCCTCTGGCATCGGCGATCTTGCGCAGCGCATCGACCAGCGCGAGGTTGCGCTCCGCGTTCTCGCCCTGGAAGCGCGGGCTGTGCGCGCGGAAATCCTTGGCGCCCGCGCTGTCCTTCGTCCAGTGCCCGCTGATCAGCCCGCGCGAAAGCACGCCGTAGGCGGTAATGGCAATGCCCAGCTCGCGGCAGGTCGAGAGGATGTCGTCCTCGATGCCGCGCGAGATCAGCGAATACTCGATCTGCAGGTCGCAGATCGGGTGCACCGCCGCCGCTCTGCGAATCGTCTGCGAGCCCACTTCGGAGAGCCCGATGTGGCGCACGTAGCCCGCCTTCACCAGGTCGGCGATGGCGCCGATGGTGTCTTCGATGGGCACGTTCGCATCGAGCCGCGCGGGGCGGTACACGTCGATGTGGTCAACGCCCAGGCGCTGGAGCGAGTAGGTGGCGAAGTTCTTCACCGCCGCGGGCCGCGCGTCGTAGCCGATCCATCCGCCGGCCGGGTCGCGCATGGCGCCGAACTTCACGCTCAGCAGCGCCGCGTCGCGCTGCGAGCCCTTCATGCCCTTCAGCGCTTCGCCGATCAGCATCTCGTTGTGGCCGCTGCCGTAGAAGTCGCCGGTGTCCAGCAGGGTGATGCCCGCGTCCATGGCGGCGTGGATGGTGGCGATGCTTTCCGCGCGGTCGGACGGGCCGTACATGCCCGACATGCCCATGCAGCCGAGCCCGAAGGCGGAGACTTGCGGGCCGGTGGCACCGAGTTGGAGTGTGTTCATGGTGACGATCCTTTCAGAGGGGCCGCGTGCGGTTGCGAGCGGCATGGGAGGTAGTCTGGAAGGAAATGCCCCGTTCGATAATCCGTCCGCCTCCGCACGGGTTGTGCGGAAAAAAGCACAATCAGGCCATGAACGAACCCGATCTCTCGGACCTGGGCGCCTTCGTGGCGGTGACGCGGGCGCGCGGCTTCCGCGGTGCCGCGGCCTTGCGCGGCGTGTCGCCCTCCTCGCTCAGCGAGGCCATGCGCAGGCTCGAAGCGCAGCTCGGCGTGCGGCTGCTGAACCGCACCACGCGCAGCGTCACGCCGACCGAAGCGGGCCAGCGCCTGCTCGACCGCATCTCGCCAGCGCTCGACGACATTGCCGGCGCGCTCGACACGCTCAACAGTTTTCGCGACAGCCCCACCGGCACGCTGCGGCTGAACGTGCCGACCATCGTGGCGCAGCGCGTGCTGCCGCCGCTGGCCAGCAGCTTCCTGGCGGCGCACCCGGGCATCACGCTCGAAGTGACGACCAACGACACCTTCATCGACGTGCTCGCGGCGGGCTTCGACGCCGGCATCCGCTACGACGAGAGCATTGCCCGCGACATGATCGCCGTGCCGCTGGGCCCGCGCACGCAGCGCTTCGTGGCCGCCGCTTCGCCCGGCTACCTGGCGAAGCACGGCACGCCCAGGCACCCGACCGACCTGCTGAAGCACGCCTGCATCGCCCACCGCTTCCAGAGCGGCGTGCTCGCGGCCTGGGCTTTCGTGCGCAAAGGCAAGGCGGTGAAGATCACGCCGACCGGCCCGCTGGTCGCGTCGATGCTCAGCCTCGAACTGCACGCCGCCGAAGCCGGGCTGGGCCTGATCTACACCTTCGACGAATACCTGCGCCCCTCCATCGACCGCGGCACGCTGGTGCCGGTGCTCGAAGACTGGTGGCAGAGCTTCTCGGGGCCGTTCCTGTATTACCCGAGCCGCACGCACATGCCCGCGCCGCTGCGGGCCTTCGTGGATTTCCTCAAGCGCGAAGGCTCGACCGGCTGACGGATATTTGGCCAGCGGATAACCAAGCGCGCGAATCTTCGTTCGCACGGCCGGCGGCGCGACCTAGAGTGCCCAGCTCTCTTTGTTTGCTTCCCGGAGTTGCCCGTCATGCGTTTTCAGTTGCGCGCGCCCTCGCTGGCACGCTGGTCCGCCTCGCTGCTCGGCAGCCTTGCGCTGGGCCTGTTCATCCACGTATCGGCCCAGGCCGCCGACCTGCGCGTGGGCTTCATGCCCGGCCCGTATCGCGACGCCTTCACCAACGGTATCGAGCCCCAGCTGAAGAAGCTGGGCTACACCGTCAAGTACGTCGAGTTCAGCCAGGGCGTGCAGCCCAACGACGCCGTGGAGCGCGGGCAGATCGACGCCAACATCTTCCAGCACACGCTGTATCTCAACGCCACCAACAAGCAGCAGGGCTTCGACCTGGTGCCCGTCGTGCATGTGCCGACGCCGCCCATGGGCCTGTATTCGCAGCGCCACAAGTCGCTCGACGCGGTGCCCGAAGGCGCCACCGTCACGCTGCCTTCGGACCCGGTGAACGCGGCGCGCGCGCTCAACATCCTTTCGGCCATCGGCTGGGTAACGCTCAAGCCGGGCGTGAGCCCGATCGCGGTGTCGGAGCGCGACATATCGAGCAATCCCAAGCGCCTGAAGCTGGTGCCGCTCGAAGCCGCGCAAGCCCCGCGCTCGCTGGCCGACGCCGACATCGCCGCCGTGCAGGGCAACTTCGCGGTGGCCTCGGGACTGAAGCTCACCGAGGCGCTCAAGCTCGAGGACATGACGCTGCCCTACGTGAACGTGGTCGCCGTCAAGCGCGGCAACGAAAACGCCAAGTTCGCGAAAGACATCGCCGCGGCCTACCAGTCGCCCGAGTTCCAGCGCTTCTTCAAGGCCAACCCGACCTGGGCCGGCTACCGCCTGCCCGACTACTTCGCCCAATGAGCGCTTCGAACCCCGGCCCCCGGCCGCGCCAGCTGCACCTGAACGTCAACATCCTGCACTCGGGCTTCGTGCCTTCGGCCTGGCGCCTGCCGGAGAGCGACCCGTGGGCCTTTGCGGACATCCAGCACTACATCCGAACCGCGCAGATCGCCGAGGCGGCCAAGCTCGACGCGGTGTTCCTCGCGGACAACGCGGCCATCGTGGACCAGATCCACTTCCGCCCGATCACAGCGCTGGAGCCCACGGTGCTGTTGGCCTGCGTGGCCGCCGCCACCACACACATCGGCCTGATCGCGACGGCCTCGACCAGCTACAACGAGCCCTACAACATCGCCCGCCGCTTCGCCACGCTCGACCATGTGAGCGGCGGCCGCGCGGGCTGGAACGTGGTGACGACGGCCGACCTGCCGTCGGCGCGCAACTTCGGCCTCGACGCGGTGCCCGACCATGCGAAGCGCTATGCGCGCGCCTCGGAGTTCACAGACATCGTGAAGGCGCTGTGGGACAGCTGGGAAGACGATGCCTTCATCGGCAACAAGGCCACAGGCAGCTTCATCGACACGGCCAAGGTGCACGCCATCGCGCACCGGGGCGAGCATTTCGCGGTGCAGGGTCCGCTGAACCTGCCGCGCCCGCCGCAGGGGCACCCGGTGCTGGTGCAGGCCGGCGCATCGGCCGACGGCCGCGAGCTGGCGTCGCGCCATGCGGAGGCGGTGTTCTCGGCGTCGCAATCGTTCGAGGAGTCTCTGGCGTACGCGCGCGCATTGAAGACGCGCGCCGCCGAACTCGGCCGCGGCCCCGACGCGGTGAAGGTGCTCGCGGGCCTGACCACCATCGTCGGCAGCACAGAGGCAGAGGCGCTGCGCCGCCGCGACGAGCTGGTGGACCTGATTCCATGGGACTACAGCCTGACGCGCATCGCCGGCACGCTGGGCGTCACGCCCGACCGGCTGAAGCTCGACGAGCGCCTGCCCGACGACCTGCCGCTGCCGGCCAATGGCAACGGCAACCACACTTTTTTCAACGCCGTGGTGGCGGCCGGCCGCACGCACGGCTACACGGTGCGCCAGCTGATCCGAGAACTGGCGGGCGGCGGCGGGCACCGCGTGATCGTCGGCACGCCGGAGCAGATTGCCGACGACATCGAACGCTGGTTCAGGGCCGGAGCTGCCGACGGCTTCAACCTGATGCCCGATGCGCTGCCGCACGGGTTGCAGGACTTCGTCGACGGCGTGGTGCCGATCCTGCAGAAGCGCGGAATCTTCCGCAAGGACTACGAGGGGCGCACATTGCGCGATCACCTCGGGTTGGCGCGGCCTGGTGGACGGGCTGTGCAGCGGTTGGCTGCGTAGCGTTTTTCATTCAGGCGCTTGTTCGGGGTGCGATCAGGCCGACGGGGTACCTTGCTCCGCGAATGTCCCCCGGGGCTGCGCCCCTCCTCCTTTATTTCGCTGCGCAAGGCACCCCATCGGCCTGATCGTGTGCAGAGCGGTGATTCATAGGCTGAACACCAGCAGCGTGCCCTGTGCACGCGCCCAGAACAAAGAACTCACTCCTCGTCCGCGTCGTTCCCGGTCAAAGACAGCACTTCTTCGACAAACGCCTCGAACAAAGGCAAAGAAGCAGGCAGACCGTCGAGCGACTCCGCCTCCCCCGCATCGAAGAAATGCGGCTTGCCGGCCGGCATGGCTGCCCATTCACCGGCCTCCAGCAGCAGGCCGAGATAGCCGTCAGCAGTAGGCACATAGAACAGCCCCGCGCTGTCCAGCACCCGCTGCCCCTTCTTCTTGCCGCGCCCCCAACTCACACCCTGCCCCGCCAAGTGCTCGGTGATCCAGCCGTCGCACACATGAGTGTCGCGCCAGCTTCCTTGGGCATCGAATACGGCCAGAACGGGCATGGGGAGCGTCCTTCGTCGGATGAAAGGAAAGAAAGGCTTACTGCAGGAAGCTGGGCTTGGCGTAGCCCTGGAACTTGCTGTCGACCACCGCCTTGAACTCCTTCGAGCGGTAGGCTTCGGCGATGTCCTTGGCCCACTGGGTGTACTTGTCGGCGGTCTTCACGGCCACCACATTCAGGTAGTAGTCGGGCGTCTTCTCGAGCACCACCGCTTCGGTGAGCTTCAGGCCCGACGAGATCGCGAAGTTGCCGTTGACGATCGCGTACTCGGTGTCGCCCAGCGAGCGCGGCAGCTGCGCGGCTTCGAGCGGAATGAACTTCAGCTTCTTCGGGTTCTCGGCCACGTCCTTTTCAGACGCGCGCAGCGGGTCGATGCCGGCCTTGATGGTGATCAGCTTGTTCTGCTCCAGCAGCACCAGCGCACGGGCCAGGTTGCTCGGGTCGTTCGGCAGCGTCACGCGGTCGCCTTCCTTCACGTCGGCCAGCGTCTTGCGCTTGGTCGAGTACACGCCCATGGGGGCGATCGGGCCCTGCACCAGCTCGGTGATGTCGAGCTTCTGGTCGGCCGCGAACTTCTTCAGGTAGACCTGATGCTGGAAAAAGTTGGCGTCGAGCGAACCCTGGGCCAGCGCCAGGTTGGGCTGCACGTAGTCGTTGAACTCCACCAGCTTGACCTTGTAGCCCTTCTTTTCGAGGATCGGCACGATGCCGGCCTTCAGCTGGTCGGCGTTGGAGCCGGCGGTGCCGCCGATCACCAGGTTCTTCTTGGCGGGGTCTTGCGCATGGGCCTGCAGCGAGAGGCCTCCGAGCGACAGCGCGGCCAGGGACAGGGCGAGAACGGAACGGCGCAGGAAAACGGTCTTCATGAGATAGAGAAAGCTAGCTAGGGAAAAGAAAGAATCAACTCAACGCTTGTCGAGCCTGCTTGCCGTGGTGTTGCCCACGAATTGCAGGATCTGTACCAGCACCACGAGCAGCGCTACGGTGAGCACCATCACGTCGGTCTGGAAACGGTAGTAGCCGTAGCGGATGGCCAGGTCGCCGATGCCGCCGCCGCCCACCACGCCGGCCACCGCCGAGTAAGACAGGAAGCTCACGGCCAGCACGGTCAGCGCCAGCACCAGGCCCGAACGAGCCTCGACCAGCAGCACGCGCCAGACGATCTGCAGCTCGGTCGCGCCCATGGCATGGGCCGCCTCGATCACGCCGCGCGGCACTTCGCGCAGGCACTGGTCGACAAGCCGCGCCAGGTAGGGAATGGCCGCGAACGACAGCGGCACCGCCGCCGCCAGCGGACCGATCGACGTGCCCGCGATCACCCGCGTGAACGGCACCAGCGCCACCAGCAGGATGATGAAAGGGAACGAGCGCACCGTGTTCACCAGCCAGTTGAGCACCAGGAACGCAGGCTTGTTCTCGAGCGACTGGCCCGGGCCCAGCAGGAACAGCAGGATGCCCAGCGGCCCGCCGATGAGCACCGCCGCCGTGAGGCCGATGGCCAGCATCATGAAGGTCTGGCCGGTAGCGACCCACAGCTCGGGGAGGATGGGGGCGATGTTCTCAAACACAGGCGGGCTCCTTGGCGGCCACGGCCGTCGCGGCGCGGTCTTGTTGCTGCTGCTGCGCCTGTTGCTGTTCTCGCACGTCGCGTTCGCGTCGGCGCACCAGTTCGTCGATTTCGCGGCCCAGTGCGGTCTTGCGCTCTTCGTTCGGCGCCTCTTCGACGGCGAACTGCTCGATCAGGCGGCCCTTTTCGAGGATGGCCACGTTGCGGCACAGCACCTCGACCACCGACAGCTCGTGCGTCACGATCACGATGGTCACGCCGATCTTCTGATTGATGTCGCGCAGCGTCTCCAGCAGCGAGCGCGTGGTCTCGGAGTCGAGCGCCGAGGTGGGCTCGTCGCACAGCAGCACCTGCGGGCGCGGCGCCAGCGCGCGGGCGATGGCCACGCGCTGCTTCTGGCCGCCGGACAGCTGCGCCGGGTAGGTGTCGATCTTCTCGGCCAGGCCCACCAGGGCCAGGCATTCGCGCACGCGCGCATCGATTTCGGCCCTGGAGTGGCGGCCGTGGATCTTCAGCGGGAAGGCCACGTTGTCGAACACCGTGGCGTTCTGCAGCAGGTTGAACTGCTGGAAGATCATGCCGATGTTCTGGCGCGTGTCGCGCAGCTCGCTGCGCGAGAGCGTGGTGAGGTCGCGCCCGCCCACGAAGACCTGGCCCGCGTCGGGCCGCTCCAGCAGGTTGATCAGGCGCAGCAGCGTCGACTTGCCAGCGCCGCTCTTGCCGATCAGGCCGAACACGTCGCCCTGCTGGATTTCGAGCGACAGCGAATGCACGGCGTCGAACACCTCGCCGCTGGGCAGTGCAAAGGACTTCTGCACGGATTGGAGTCGGATGACGGGTGCCGCGCTGGCGCGGCCCGCATCGGGCGAAGGATGGCTCATTGGGAAGAAGCGCGGCCGGCGAGGGCGCCGGGCACGGAGGTTCGCGAAAAAGGTGCCGAGTATGAAAACAAAAGCGGCAAAAGGGAACGAAGAAAAAGGATGCTGTTTATATCTCATACGGCATAAGAAAACCTCGATGCGCGCCATACACGCCATATCGATATGCCTATTCGTTCGTTCCCAATTCCTTGCTGCAGTGCCACATTCGCGCCTTCATTTTTTCGATTTCCGCACTGTCATGCACTCCACTTTCCGCCGCCGCAGCCTTTTCATCGCCACGCTGGCTGCAGCCGTCTTCAGCGGCAGCGCTGCCCTGGCACAGGACAAGAACAACATCAAGGTCGGCGTTTCCGTCGGCAACGGCGAGCAGATCTTCGAGGTGGTCAGGAAGGTCGCCGCCAAGGACGGGCTGAACATCCAGGTCGTGGTGTTCAACGACTACCAGCTGCCCAACGCGGCGCTGGCCTCGGGCGACCTGGACGCCAACGCCTTCCAGCACCAGCCCTTCCTGGACAACCAGATCAAGGCGCGCGGCTTCGACCTGGTGCCGGTGGGCCTGACCATCACCGCGCCGCTGGGCTTCTACTCGCGCAAGATCAAGTCGGTCGACCAGCTGCCGGACGGCGCATCGGTCGGCATCCAGAACGACCCGTCGAACGGCAACCGCGCGCTGTTGCTGCTGCAGCAGGCCGGCCTCATCACCCTCAAGCCCGAGGCCGTGAAGAACAACAACGCCACCCCGCTGGACGTGGTGACCAACCCCAAGAAGCTGAAGCTGGTGGCGCTGGACGCCGCCCAGCTGCCGCGTTCGCTCGACGACCTGGCCATTGCCGCCATCAACAACGACTACGCGGAGAAGGCCGGCCTGTCGTTCAACAAGGACGCCGTGATCAAGGAATCGCCCAAGAGCCCCTACGCCAACCTGATCGCCGTGCGCCGCGCCGACAAGGACAAGCCCTGGGCCAGGCGCCTGGTGGCGGCCTACCAGTCGCCGGAGGTGAAGAGCTTCATCGAGACGCAGTTCAAGGGCTCGCTGATTCCCGCGTTCTGATGACTTTCTCCCTCCCCCGCCGGGGGAGGGTTGGGGTGGGGGCAAGCGGCGCTCGCACGAAACGCCCTGCCCGCCCCCATCCCGGCCTTCCCCCAGCGGGGGAATGAGCAATACGGGGCCACTGCCGGGCGGTTCACCGGAGCATGAGAAAATGTCCGGTTTCCCCCGAACACAGTCAGGACACCCCATGGACGCAGAACAGATCAACCAAATCGGCGCAATGCTCGCGGACCTGAGCGCCCGCACGGTCGATTTACGGAGGTATCTTTGACTACGATGCCAAAGCTGAACGACTGAGGACAGTCAACGCATCGCTCGAAGACCCGAACGTCTGGAACGACCCGAAGAAGGCCCAGGAGCTGGGCAAGGAGAAGAAGTCGCTCGACGACGTGGTCGTCACGCTCGACCGTCTCACCAACGGGCTGTCGGACAACACCGAACTCTTCGAGATGTCGAAGGAAGAAGGCGACATGGACGGCCTGCAGTCCATCGCCGATGACGCCGCCGCGCTCGAAGCCGACATCAAGCAGCTCGAATTCCGCCGGATGTTCAACAACCCGGCCGACCCGCTCAACGCCTTCATCGACATCCAGGCCGGCGCCGGCGGCACCGAAGCCTGCGACTGGGCCAGCATGCTGCTGCGCCAGTACCTGAAGTACGCAGAGCGCAAGGGCTTCAAGACGCAGATCGAAGACGAAACGCCGGGCGACACCGCCGGCATCAAGGGCGCGACCATCAAGGTCGAGGGCGACTACGCCTTCGGCCTGCTGCGCACCGAAACGGGCGTGCACCGCCTGGTGCGCAAGTCGCCGTTCGACTCGTCGGGCGGGCGCCACACCAGCTTTGCCAGCATCTTCGTGTACCCGGAAATCGACGACTCCATCGAGATCGAGATCAACCCGGCCGACGTGCGCACCGACACCTTCCGCGCCAGCGGCGCCGGCGGCCAGCACATCAACAAGACCGACTCGGCCGTGCGCCTGACGCACATTCCGACCGGCATCGTGGTGCAGTGCCAGGACGGCCGCAGCCAGCACAGCAACCGCGACGTGGCGTGGAAGCGCCTGCGTTCGCGCCTGTACGACCACGAGATGCGCAAGCGCCAGGAAGAACAGCAGAAGCTCGAAGACAGCAAGACCGACGTGGGCTGGGGCCACCAGATCCGCAGCTACGTGCTGGACAACAGCCGCATCAAGGACCTGCGCACCAACGTCGAAGTCTCGGCCACCCAGAAGGTGCTGGACGGCGACCTCGACGTGTTCATCGAAGCCTCTCTCAAGCAAGGCGTGTAACCCCAATGAGCCCGATGCACGGCAAGGTCGAAGCCTTCATCTTCGACATGGACGGCACCATGATCGACTCCATGCCCTGGCATGCGCGGTCGTGGGTCGAATTCGTGGCGCGCCACGGCCTGAAGCTCGACGTGAGCGACATCCTCGCGCGCACCACCGGCCGCACCGGCACCGAGTGCATGCGCGAGCTGTTCGAGCGCGAGCTGTCCGATGCCGAGTGCTTGGCCATGGTGCACGAGAAGGAAGAGATCTACCGCGCCATGTTCCACGACAACTTCACCGAAGTGGCCGGCTTCACCGCCTTCGCCAAGGCGGCCGAGGCGCGCGGGCTCAAGGTGGCGGTGGGCACAGCGGGCGACAAGGGCAACATCGAGTTCGCCATGTCCCGGCTGAAGATGGACCCGCTGCCGCTGGCCATCGTGGGCGGCGACGAAGGCTTCAGCGGCAAGCCCACGCCCGCCATCTTTCTCGAAGCCGCGCGCCGCATCGGCGTGGCGCCCGAGCGCTGCATCGTGTTCGAAGACGCGCCCTTCGGCATCGAGGCCGCGCGCCGCGGCGGCATGCGTGCCGTGGCCGTTTGCAGCACCCATACCGCCGCAGAGCTGGCTGGCCCCCACGTGATCGCCGCCGTTCGCGACTACAACGAACTCGCCCATTCAAATTTTCTGGAGACCCTCGATGCTGCAGCGTGACGCCCAAGGGCAACCCATTGCCATTCGCCGCGAAGACTATGCCGCTCCGGCCTACTGGATCGACACCGTCGACCTGACCTTCGACCTCGACCCCGCCAAGACCCGTGTGCTCAACCGCATGCAGATGCGCCGCAACCCCGATGTGCCGGTGCAGCCGCTGCGCCTGGACGGCGACGAGCTGAACCTGGCGCGCGTGCTGGTCAACGGCCAGGGCGCGTCGTTCCGCATGGAAGGCGACCAGCTCGTCATCGACGGCCTGCCCGATGCGTTCGAGCTTGAGATCTTCACCACCTGCTGCCCCATCAAGAACACCAAGCTGATGGGCCTGTTCGTGAGCGAAGACACCTTCTTCACGCAGTGCGAGGCCGAGGGCTTCCGCCGCATCACCTATTTCCTCGACCGCCCGGACGTGATGGCGAGCTACACCGTCACGCTGCGCGCCGCCAAGGCCGCCTACCCGGTGCTGCTGTCGAACGGCAACCTGGTCGAACAGGGCGAACTGCCCGAAGGCCGCCACTTTGCCAAGTGGGTCGACCCGTTCAAGAAACCCAGCTACCTGTTCGCCCTGGTGGCGGGCAAGCTGGTGGCGCGCGAGCAGCGCATCAAGGCGCGCAGCGGCAAGGAACACCTGCTGCAGGTGTACGTGCGCGCCGGCGACCTCGACAAGACCGAGCACGCGATGAACTCGCTCATCAACTCGGTGCTGTGGGACGAGGCCCGCTTCGGCCTGCCGCTGGACCTGGACCGCTTCATGATCGTCGCCACCAGCGACTTCAACATGGGCGCCATGGAAAACAAGGGCCTGAACATCTTCAACACGAAGTACGTTCTGGCCAACCAGGCCACCGCCACCGACGCCGACTACAGCAACATCGAAAGCGTGGTCGGCCACGAGTACTTCCACAACTGGAGCGGCGACCGCGTGACCTGCCGCGACTGGTTCCAGCTCTCGCTGAAGGAAGGCCTCACCGTCTTCCGCGACCAGGAATTCAGCCAGGACCTGTGCGCCGACGCCTCGGCCCGCGCCGTGAAGCGCATCGAAGACGTCCGCGTGCTGCGCACCGCCCAGTTCCCCGAAGACGCGGGCCCCATGGCCCACCCGGTGCGGCCCGACAGCTACATCGAGATCAGCAACTTCTACACCGTCACCATCTACGAAAAGGGTGCCGAGGTGGTGCGCATGATGCAGACGCTGGTCGGCCGCAAGGGCTTCGAGAAGGGCATCTCGCTCTACTTCGAGCGCCATGACGGCCAGGCCGTGACCTGCGACGACTTCGCGCAGGCCATTGCCGACGCCAACCCCGATTCGGAACTGGCCCGCCTGCTGCCCCAGTTCAAGCGCTGGTACAGCCAGGCCGGCACGCCGCGCCTTGCGGCCCATGGCGTGTACGACCCGGCAAACCGCAGCTACACCCTGAGCGTGGTGCAGAGCTGCCCGCCCACCCCGGGCCAGCCGGTGAAGGAACCCTTCGTCATTCCGCTGAACGTGGGCCTGCTCGACGCCAACGGCCGCGAACTGCCGCTGCAGCTCGAAGGCGAAAGCGAAGTGACCCGCGGCACGCGCACCCTGGTGCTGTCGCGCGCCGGCGAGCAGATCACCTTCGTGGGGCTGGACGCCGAGCCCGTGCCTTCCATATTGCGCGGCTTCAGCGCGCCGGTGATCCTCGACTTCGAGTACACCGACGCCCAGCTGCTGACCCTGCTGGCCAACGACCCCGACCCGTTCAACCGCTGGGAAGCCGGCCAGCGCCTGGGCCTGCGCGCCGCGCTGCAGGGCATTGCCGCCCTGGCCACCGACACCACGCCGGTGCTCAACGACGCCTACATCGACGCCATGCGCAGCGTGCTGCGCAACCCGCAGCTCGACGCCGCCTTCAAGGAACTGGTGCTCACGCTGCCGTCGGAAACCTACATTGCCGAGCAGCTCGAAGTGGTCGATCCGCAGCGCGTGCACCTGGTGCGCGAAGCCATGCGCGCCCAGCTGGCCACCGCCCTCTTCGCCGACTGGCAACAGGCCTATGAAGAAAACCACGACACCGGCGCCTACAGCCCCGACCCGACCTCGTCGGGCCGCCGCGCGCTGGCCGGCATGGCGCTCAACTTCCTGTGCCTGGCGGCGCGTTCCTCTGGCGACGTGGTGTGGCCGGGCAAGACGCTGCAGCGCTTCAAGGACGCGGGCAACATGACCGACCGCTTCAACGCGCTCAACGCGCTGGTGTCGTCGGGCCACACCCTGGCGGCGCAGGCGCTCGCGCGCTTCCACGCCATCTTCAAGGACGAGGCACTGGTCATCGACAAGTGGTTCTCCCTGCAGGCCGGCGCCAGCGACCGCGGCGGCGACATCCTGCCGCTGGTGAAGCAGCTGATGAAGCACCCCGACTTCTCGCTGAAGAACCCCAACCGCGCGCGCAGCGTGATCTTCAGCTACTGCAGCGCCAACCCCGGCGCATTCCACCGCCCCGACGCGGCCGGCTACGTGTTCTGGAGCGAACGCGTCATCGAGCTGGACGCCATCAACCCGCAGGTGGCCGCACGCCTGGCGCGCTCGCTCGACCGCTGGAGCAAGCTGGCCGAGCCGTACCGCAGCGCCGCGCGCGAAGCCATTGCCCGCGTGGCCGCCAAGCCCGACCTGAGCAAGGACACCCATGAAGTGGTGACGCGCGCTCTTGCAGGCAACTGAAGAAGAACCCCGAACCCGGAAGACACATGGCTCAAAAGATTTCCCTCACCCGCTACCTCGTCGAACAACAGCGCGCCGACGGTCTCATTCCCGGCCAGCTGCGCCTGCTGCTCGAAGTGGTCGCCCGTGCCTGCAAGAGCATCAGCCAGGCCGTCAACAAGGGCGCGCTGGGCGGCGTGCTCGGCACGGCCGAGAGCGAGAACGTGCAGGGCGAGATCCAGAAGAAGCTGGACATCATCGCCAACGAAGTGCTGATCGAGGCCAATGAATGGGGCGGCCACCTCGCGGCCATGGCCAGCGAGGAAATGGAATCCATCCACGTGGTGCCCAACCGCTACCCGCAGGGCGAATACCTGCTCATGTTCGACCCGCTGGACGGCAGCAGCAACATCGACGTGAACGTGAGCATCGGCACCATCTTCAGCGTTCTGAAGAAGCCCGACGACCACCCCGGCGTGCAGGAAAGCGACTTCCTGCAGCCCGGCACCCAGCAGGTGGCGGCCGGCTACTGCATCTACGGCCCGCAGACCACCCTGGTGCTGACCGTGGGCAACGGCGTGGCCATGTTCACGCTCGACCGCGAGCAAGGCAGCTTCGTGCTGACGCAGGAAGACATCCAGATTCCGGCCGACACCAAGGAATTTGCGATCAACATGAGCAACATGCGCCACTGGGACGAGCCCGTGAAGCGCTACATCGACGAATGCCTGGCCGGCAAGGAAGGCCCGCGCGGCAAGGACTTCAACATGCGCTGGATTGCCAGCATGGTGGCCGACGTGCACCGCATCCTGATGCGCGGCGGCGTGTTCATGTACCCGTGGGACAAGCGCGAGCCCGAAAAGGCCGGCAAGCTGCGCCTGATGTACGAGGCCAACCCCATGAGCTGGCTGGTAGAGCAGGCCGGCGGCGCCGCCACCAACGGCAAGCAGCGCATCCTGGAGCTGCAACCCTCCAAACTGCACGAGCGCGTGAGCGTGATGTTGGGTTCTAGAAACGAAGTTGAGCGCCTGACGAAGTACCACGCAGAGAAAGCCTGATTTTTTGTCTATAATCTGAGGCTTCGCCGGTGTAGCTCAGTCGGTAGAGCAGCTCATTCGTAATGAGAAGGTCGGGTGTTCGATTCATCTCTCCGGCACCAAAAAGTAAAAGCCCCGCTATTTCAGATAGCGGGGCTTTTTTATTTAGAGCATCCAGTTCAGAGATTTACGCTCCGCGCGCGCCAGAGTGGGAATCGCTGCTTCCGTAGATGGGTCTCGAAAAACTCCCCGAACGAGATGACGTTTGGCTGGCGTCGGTAGACAGCAGCATCCGACGTCTTCAGTGATTCAGGTACAACGAGGGAAATCCCTGCTTCAGCCATTTCCGCGATCACGTTAGCGGCGACATTCTCATCAACTGTCGCCAGATACAAATCGCAGTTTTGGATCTCACCGTGAACCTGTTTCCAGCGTTCGCGCAGTGTTGTTTTGGCACTGAGCACAAGTGCCTCCTGATGAGTCCGCGCGGAATCCGAATAGAGGAGAAAGTCCGGGAGTACAAAGTCTGGTCGCTTCTTTGACTCGATGACCACCTGCGCTTCATACGGAATTCCGCCGTCCTTCAAAAGCCGCTCGATATGAAGTTCGAAGGACTTTCCTGCGCGTGACTTGCGCTGCTGTG
Source organism: Variovorax sp. AB1(2024) (assembly GCF_037482385.2). Lineage (NCBI taxonomy): Bacteria > Pseudomonadati > Pseudomonadota > Betaproteobacteria > Burkholderiales > Comamonadaceae > Variovorax > Variovorax sp. AB1(2024). Next base: position 5,086,823 of record NZ_JBBHKP020000001.1, read on the forward strand.
CCGCGGAAAGAAGCACCTTGTCGATGCGTGGAAATTCGGTGATGAGCGATCGGATAGCACCTTCGACAGTGGTGACGGTGCTGTCGACCCCAAACACGATGCGGACAAGTTCTACAGATCTGGCTCGCAGTTCGAAGTCTTTGAACAGACGATATTCAATATCCCGACTGATCCGCATGACAGCATCTCCGGGCGCAGGGAGCGCAAAGGGATCAAGCGAGCCGAGCGAGTGGGCATTCATGTACTTCGTTTGCGCCAACTCGGCCATCCTGCCGGTGCTCGGAATCGTTGCATGTAGCGCTGCAAATTCAACCAGCGATCCTTCACGCCAAGCGCGGACGGCTTGCTCAACATAACCGAGCGCACGATCCGCAGAATCCCGAGCCGCAGCTTCCGGCACAAAGCAACCGGAGATGAAGTCCGAATCAAAGCGGAAAAGGTCATGCAGATAGCCGACGCCGGGCCCTCCGGAGTCGGCGACGAATGCCGTAAATTGCAACTCGCCTGTGCGCAGTCGTCGCCGCGCAATGAGCAGAAACGATGCCGGACTCACGCCGCGGAACGGCTCCTTGACTACGTTGGTGAGATGCGTCTCTTGGCCCTTGCTCGTGTAGTGAACAAGCCGGGCAGTTTTGGTCACCTCCGCCTGCGGCCAATGCAGCTCAAACCAGATTTCACGGATAGCCGCTCCGCCTCCAGCACGCTCCTTCAAGCTCAGGGCCGGAAAGAATCCGCCATCCCTATCCTCGTGAGGTACGTAAACGCCGCCTTGGTGGGCGCCCGGGTTCTCACTCCATTGCCAGTCGTTCAACGAAAGCTTCTTCAGATAAACCTGCTCTGCCCCTTCAAGAACAGCAGCAAGCTCGTCCAGGGAGGCGTCTGACTCGAACGTAAAAAGGTCGCTTTGCAGCTGATCGTTGGTCACTTTTTCTTCTCTTTTTGAGCGCGTTTTGCTACTGGCTGCTGCGATATGGCCGTGCCGGCCGGCCCTCGCAGTTCCAAGTGTCCCGTACCTGCACGCACCCAGTTTTCAATACAGTCAAACAGGCCCACAAGCTCCTCCATCGGCCTCCCGCGTATCGCGCACTCCCAGATCGTCGCAGTGCGCCATCCGAGGACGTGCAGTGCATCGAGTACCTTGGCGTCGCGTGCGCGATTGGCGTCTATCTTTTCTCTCCAAAACTCGGTGTTCGAAGCGGGTAGCCGAAAGAACGAACAGTCATGACCATGCCAGAAGCACCCATGCATAAACACGGCGGCTTTCGCCGACATGAATGCGATGTCTGGCCTCCCCGACAAAGTCCGGTTGTGCAACCGGTAACGAAGCCCCCTCGCGTGCAAGGCTTTGCGCACAACCAGTTCAATTTTCGTGTCGCGGCCACGAATGCCGGACATCATCCGGCTACGCGTGGCGCTATCGACTATGTCCACGAGTCAGACGAGCGTGAATTGCCGGTCGTTGCGGGCTTGCTCGACCAGCGTCACGATGGCCGGTTTCATTGCTGCTGCCGCCGCGGCCATCACGGGCATAACGACAGAGTTTCCGAACTGCCGATACGCTTGGGTGTCGCTCACCGGAATGATGTAGTTCGCCGGAAAGCCCATCAGACGTGCACACTCGCGCGGGGTCAGCCGACGTGGATTCTTGCGCGCGCCCTGCGAGACGAGAATTTCGGAACCGTCCTTGTGATACCGAGCTGAAAGCGTACGGGTTACCGAGCGACCATCAACGAGGCCGAAGCCGAAGCCGTTGCCAGCTGCCTTGTGCTTGGCCGCGTAGGCTTGAAGGTACGCCCAAAGGTTATCGGTAAGCGTGTACCGCGCCGACACCTTGCCCTTCGCTCCGCTGGTGTAAGGCTCTTCGGCTTCTTCGGTTCCGTCTTGGGGGTGCAGGATCGATTTAAGGCGCGGGCCATGCTCGGGAAGTTGCACATCGTCCCAGCGGAAGCCCGCGTCCTTGCGAAACCCGGCGATCAGAATGCGCTCACGATGCTGCGGCACGAAACACTGCCCGTCAACCACACGGTACTCGATGTGGTAGCCCAGTTCCTGCTCGAGCGTCTCGCGGATGATCTTGAACGTGTTGCCCTTATCGTGACTTACTAGGTTTTTGACGTTCTCCAGCAGGAATGCCTTTGGTTGCTTGGCAGCAATGATGCGAGCAACGTCAAAAAAGAGCGTGCCCTGCGTCTTGTCCTTGAAGCCATGATCGCGGCCTAACGAGTTCTTTTTGGAGACACCGGCGATCGAAAACGCTTGACACGGAAAACCGGCGAGCAGCACGTCATGGTCTGGGACGCTGTGCTCGTCGACCTTGGTGATGTCGCCCTCAAAACGGTGGTCATGCGAGAAGTTAGCCTTGTAGGTTTTGACGGCGAAGGGGTTCCATTCACTGGTGAACACACACTGACCGCCAGCCTTCTCAAAGGCTAGGCGGTTGCCGCCGATGCCCGCGAACAGGTCGATGAAGGTGAAGTCGGCACCGCCTTGGCCGGCTTTGATCCTCTCTGCCCTCAGGATGTTGCAGATTGCGGGAATTTCAAGCGGCGAAGGGTGCGTTTCCTCGCGCTCCCACCTTCCGATGGTCTTGGGGTCGAGCCCCAGTTTGTCAGCCAGCTGCTTCTGGCTGAACCGCGTGCGAGCGTCTCGCAGAATCTCAAGAAAATCGTTCGAATTGCCCATAGCTGCTCCAGTAATCTGGGAAGAATAGCAGACAGGATGTCTTTCTTCGGTCCACCTGTAGATTTTTACAGCACTGCACGGCACGTCGCTCAAGCACTGAGCTGTTGATCCTCCACCCTTGCCGGAAGGAACATCCAGCAACACATACTTAGTGGCGCCAACTCGTGACGTCTTAGGTGTGAATGTCTCTTGCTCCTCGGTACTGTGCCCACCGCACTTCGGGTCCGGCGGCGTTTCCGTCGAGTGTTTTCAACACTACCGAGCGGCCGAGCGATCAAGTACAGTTTGACAAAACAATGTCGAAATGCAGGCGTAGCAAAAGTTCACGCACTGCTTTTATCGATATATGCTCTGAGTCAATATTTAGCCTGCTCAAGATCGGAACAATATGGCGGATGGATGGGATTCTGTATTTGATAAATATGGACTTAAGAAGGTTACGCACACCGACAAAGAAAAAAAGGCTTATTTACCCAATGAAGCACAGCGCGACGCAATGGCATCGGCCGGATATTCTCCGGGGACCGCAGAGTCGGAAAACCTTATTAATCTCGAAGTGTTAGGCGAAGTTCGCCCTCCGCTTTCTTCATCGTATTACAACTCAATACGAGCAGGTTCCAATCGACCTTTTGAGCCTCGAATGGGGCGTGAAATAATCGCATGGGCCAATGAAGGTGACGAGCTTATCATCGGTAGCATTGGGAGTAGAATTTTTGCTGTTAAGGCCAATTTCGTAACACCCGAGACTGCACGACAATCACTTGAACGACGGATCAGTCAGGCATTTAAACCTCGGGCCAGACTTTTGCAGTTGTTAGGTGATCAACTTATTGGTTCATCTAAGCTTGCAGTCTTTGAGCTTGTGAAAAATGCTTATGACGCGGATGCTAGCAATGTAACCGTCACCCTCGGCGAGCTTGGCACGGCAAATCCGTGGATCAAAGTGCAAGACGACGGGCAAGGAATGTCGCTTGACACCATTCGAGATGTATGGCTGGTACCTGGCGACGATCACCGTGAAAAAGACCGAAATCTAGATCGTCGCTCACCCCATTTTCACCGACTTCCGCTCGGGGAAAAGGGAGTTGGGCGGTTTGCCGTCCACAAGCTTGGTGGCAAAGTCAAAATGACCACTCGAGCTGCTGGATGCCGGGAGTGCTTTGTATCAATCGATTGGTCTGACTTAATGTCAAATCGATTTCTCGAGGATGCCGCAGTTACGGTGATTGAACGTGAACCAAAAACATTCAAAGGCGACGCCACCGGAACGCGAATTCGCATCGATGATTTGAGTCAGAAGAGTTGGTCTCGCGCCGAGGTCCGAGACCTCTACAGACAAATCATCTCTATTTCGTCTCCGTTCTCATCAAAAGCGGATGACTTCTCAATTGCATTTTGCGTTCCGGGATTTCAAAATTGGATCTCGGAATTGCCTGACGCGTCAACATTGCTCGATCGCGCGCCTTGGAAATTTAAATTTGAGTTTGATGGAAATTTTCTGAACTACACCTACGAGTTTCGAGGTGTACCGGGCGTTCAGGTTGATCCCCGAAAATTGACTGAAAGCGAACCACTGCAGATCGTTGGCGATCGAGAGCCCGATGATCTCGACGCGGCCAAGTCACCAAAATTCAAACGTCCCATCAATGTTTTGGCCGACAAGTCGACGATTGAAGGAACGGGCCCCATTAAGGGAATGCTGTATGTATATGACCGCGATCGTGAGGTAATGGCAAGATATGCACAGTCACGCCTGATTGAAAGATTTCTTGACCAGAATGGCGGCGTCCGCGTCTATAGAGACGACATTCGAATTTATAACTACGGAGAGCCAGGCGATGACTGGCTCAGCCTCGACCTTCGGCGAGTAAATAGTCCTTCTCGGAATTTGAGCCGAAATATCGTGATTGGTTTGGTCGAACTTGATCTTGAAAAGAGCTCTGGATTACGAGAGAAAACTAGCCGGGAGGGTTTTGTTGAAAGCGCTGCTTATCGTCGCCTGCGCCAAGTTGTCCTCGGTGCGATCAGCGTATTCGAAACCGAGCGACGTCAAGACAAAGAGAAAATTCGGCTCGTCACAGGAAAAGCGCCAAGTGCAGATCGAGAAGTGGCGGGGCCAATTGCTGATGTGCGAAAAATTGCACGGTCAAAAGGCTTTTTGTCGCAAGTTGATCCCTCACTTAAACGAGTCGAGGAGGAATTCCGTCAACTGCGAGAAGATTTTCTTCGAGCCGGTATTTCACAAGTAGGTCTTGCAGTCGTCTTTCATGAGGTTGAGCGTGGAATTGGTGCACTTGCGACAGCTCTCGCAAGTGGGGTTGCCATGACCGATCTAACAATACAGGTTGGCCAATTGCAAGCGGTACTGGAGACATCTACCCAACTGTTGCGCAAAGGTGATAAAAAATCCTATTCCCTTAAGCAGCTTGCAAAACGTACTCGAGATGTTACGTTGGTCCGATTTCGCGTTCACAACGTGCAACTGGTTTGTCCAGCATTAGAGGAGCAATCGGAAGATGCGACCGCTGTATTTGCCTTTGGTTTAGCCCTCGGTGCTGCAACTAACATCATTGATAACGCCATTCATTGGCTGAAGGTCGGTAAGCCAGACAACGCTCCTCAAGGGACGCGCCGTATTTTCATGAACGTTGTGCCGGATCACGGAGGCAAACCCGCTCTCGTTATTGCAGACAATGGGCCCGGTTTTCGCGATCCTCCTGAGCAATTGGTCGAGCCGTTCTTTTCCCGCCGGCCGGACGGAATGGGACTAGGCCTCTACTATGCAAACTTGGCAATGAATTTGAACGATGGTGAATTGCTTTTTCCGTCAGTTTCCGATTTTGATATTCCAGAGGAATTCACGGGAGCTGTGATTGCGCTAGTTTTTAAAGAGGAGAAATAGACTGTGTTTACACCAGCGCGGTACATTATTGTTGACGACAACGAAGACGAACTAAAGCAACTCGCGGACTGTCTTCAGAAGATAGGAGCTCCCTGTTTGCCTCTCAAATACGATGAGGCTCACGGGATTGACGAAAAAAATCTCCGTGGTGTGAGACTTCTTTTTCTAGATCTTCATTTGACAATTGGAGCACAATCGAACAATGTCGCTCAAACATCTGCTGTTATTGTCAGCATGCTCGAGAACGGTATAGACCCGACAGCGGGGCCATATGTCATCATTTTATGGACAAAGCATCAAGAACAAAAAGATGCCTTTGCGGCTCAAATTATGGACCGACTTGAGGCCACCAAGCGTCCGCTGGCGATCCTTAGTCTTAATAAAAATGATTACCTTGGCGGCGCACCGGGAGAAAAACTGACAGCTGATGTAACGAGCGTCATTGAGACGGACCCAAGACTCCGAGCTTTGCTTGATTGGGAAATGCAGGTTCTGAAAGCGGCGGGCACGGCACTATCCGAAATTGGGAGTCTCGTTGCAGCACAAGACCGGACAGCAGCGCGTTTTTCGGAGGGACTTGATGAAGTATTGAGTCTGCTTGCATTTGAGGCTGTTGGCAAAGAAAACGCCATTGCAGACCCCTATAACGCTGTTAACGCAGCACTAATACCAATCCTGTCCGACCGAATCGCAAATCAACGCGCCGGCCAAAACAGTGATTTAATTTGGAAAAAAGCGGTGACAAAAGTCGAACAGGTTCAAGCGCCGCCGCTTAAAGATGCCGCACGACTGAATAGCATGCTTCATGTTGCCACCCGATCAACTGAAGATCTAAAAACTGGAACTTGGGGAGCATTGTCATTACTTTCCGACGCAGAACTTGAAAACGCCCCGATGACGCAACGCTTCAATTTGCCAGCGAAGCCGATGCTTGCAGAAACTTTTAAAATTCTCGAAAGATCGGATCGCAGACTAAGCCGCCTCTGCGTCCTACGTATCGGCGCCAGTTGTGATTACGCCCAAAGCCGCAAGGGCCCTGTACCCTTTATGCTCGGCGCCGTGGTCCCCGCCGAGGCAAAGCGACCTGAGGGAGGTCTTCTCAAGGCGGAAATCATTACTCCGTCCTTTATTTTGGACGATTTTGAGTATCCCGTCCGACTGATATTTAACGCGCATTTGACCTTCACAATGGTACCCACGGAGTTTGAAAATTGGACACCGCTTTGCAGGCTACGCGAACAGCTCCTAATGCAAATTACGACGCTTGGAGCACAACATTTAACTCGACCGGCGATCATCAGTTTTCGTCCGGATGAAAGTCAATGACCTAGTTGATTTTCAGCTCATTGGTTGGGGCGGCAACTATACAAACCGACACCAAAACAAACGCCGCTGCGGCAGTCGACCTCATTATCAAAAATACCTATGCCCGTTGATCACGCGCGGCAAGAAATGGTGTTTTTCTACTGCAGCGGCGAAAAGACCGCAGCGTATTTCCGCTCCCAGCTGTCACAGGTTGCGATGGCTGCGGTCCAAACATGAAGATCAGAGGTGGGTTGCGACACCCACCCGTCGACGCTCTAGGCTTTCGGCTGCTCCAACGCGATGAGTCGCTTCATGAGTTCTTGCGTGAGCCCGATGATGTCGTCCGTCAGGTCTGCCGCGATCCACATGATGTTGTCCCGGTGCCGCTCCCCTATTCCCTCGAATCACTCGCTCCAGTCGCCGTAGCAGCAACTCAGCAGAGATTGCATTTGGGTCAACTTGTTCTCAAGAATGTCCGACGCGTCGGGCCCGTGGGGGTGTCGTCGGATGAGGGCGTGTTTTGCCCGGCGATGATTCGATCAGCCATTTGGTGTGCTGCCTTTCCAAAGATTTGCACATTGAGTGGTCAGACGGTCAGGGTGTTCGCGCACCTTGGCCGTCGCCTTTTTTGCCTCACATCGACATCGCTGCAGGGTGCTTCGATGTCCCGCCGTGAAGCGCGGCGGTCAATAAATGTATGAAGAGAAGCGCCGCATTGGAAACCTCGGCGCAGCGAACAAATGCGCATTCGCGCAACTTTGCCCGCATCCAGAAACCAATCGAAGTGGCCGTCTTTGGCGACGAGACATCGACATGCAAGACCCGCGCATTACCCGTTCGATCACCCCCTCGATCACGCCTTCGTTAGGCCCGGCCCTCAAATGCTGGCGCCTCCTGCACCGCGTCAAGCAATCCCATGCCGCGGAGCTGTTCAACGTCGCGCAATCGACCATCTCCCGCTGGGAGTCCGGCACGCAGACGATGGAGCCGGCCGAGCGCGCACGTGCAGAAAAACTGCTGTCGGCCCGGCTCGACGCAGCCGCGGACCACGCGCTAGCCAGGCTCGTCGGCGAGAGCCCGCGCGCGGTGCACTTGGTGTGCGACATCACGCACCGCCTGCTGGCCTGCTCCACGCGCAGGCATGCCGAGTTCGGCGCGCCGCTGTCCACGCTGCTGGTCCGTTCGCTGTGGCGCTGTGCCACGCCCGAAATCGCGGGCAAAGAGGCGATGCTGGACGGCATCGGCTGGCGCGACACACTCGCGCCGCCTTCTCTGGAGTTCGCGACGGGCACCAACAGTTCAGCGCTGGTGCCCAGCACAGCGCGTGCCGGTGGACGCGCATGACGCTCTCCGACGGCACGTCGGCGCGGCTGGTCGAAACGCTCGATGAGCCCCTGCCGGCCTCGCTTCAATGACCCGCGCGCTCGTCACGCTCTGCGCTCGCATCGCCTTGGCCTTTGCGCTCACCGCTTCGCTCGCGGCCGCGAAGACACTGCCCTACGACCCCGCCATCGTCACGCTGCAAGGCACGCTGGTCTCCGGTGACGGCATGACACCCGACGGCGTGAAGCTCAAGTTCCCGGCGATACGGCTCACCGAGCCGATCGCCGTGCCGCAAGACGAGCCGCGCGACTGGCCCGCCGAACACGGCTTGGTGCTGCTGCACATGGCGCTCGGCGACAAGACCATGGCGGCGTTCAAGCGCCTGAAGGGAAAGCCGGTGAAGGTGACCGGCACGCTCTTTCATGCGGACAACGGCAACCACCAGACGAGCGTGCTCGTCTTTCCCGTGTCGATCACGCCCGTCAAGTAGCCCTCGACGCACGCCCCTGTCCGCCCGCAAGGCGCCACGCATATCTCATGCGTGGACATCGCCGCCCCACCTGCCTACGATGCCCGCGATGAACATCGAGACACTCAAGGGCAAGCTCGCCTTCTTGCGCGAGGCGGAAAAACTCAAGGACGTGCTGCGCAGCGCCCGCACCTCTTCCGGCCGAGCGGAGAGCACGGCCGAGCACAGCTGGCGGCTGTGCCTGATGGCCATGGGCTTCGGCGAAGAGCTGGCCGGGCTCGACCTGCTGAAGGTGCTCAAGCTGTGCGTGGTGCACGACCTGGGCGAGGCGATTCACGGCGACATTCCAGCGGTGAGCCAGGCTGCCCACCCCGACAAGAGCGAGCGCGAGCGCCGCGACCTGCTCACGCTGATGGCGCCGCTCGAAGCGCACGGCCTGCGCAAAGAACTGCTCGCCCTGTGGGAAGAGTACGAAGCCGCCGCCTCCCCCGACGCCTAGGCCGTGAAGGCGCTCGACAAGCTCGAGACCATGCTGCAGCACAACCAGGGCGCCAACCCCGAGGGCTTCGACTACGCCTTCAACCTTGGCTACGGCCGCAAGCACACAAGCACCACGCCGCTGTTCAGCGCGCTGCGCGAGCTGGTCGACGCGGACACGCGGCGCAACATCGCGCCCGCCTAGCGGGCAGCGCAGTTCGTCAAGGCGGCAAAGAAAGCGCTACCGGGCCATCAATTCCCGCAGGCGCTCGAAATGGCCGTCGCACCATCGCGAGTAAAGCGCCTCGTCGAAGTTCTTGATCTTGTAGAGATCGTCGGCGTCGAAGTGCGAGAAGAAGCACTTCGACGTGCTGAGCACCACCCAGCTGATGACCCTGCCATGCACGGGGCTCACCGCGTCCTGACCCAGCACAAGTTCCATGTCGTTGATGAGTGCGCCGAGCAGGGCATCGTCGAAGAAGCCTTCTTCGAACAGCGCATGGCAGAAGGTGCCTTCGACCTCGTCGTTCCTGTTGTCCAGAATGCGCTGGATGGCGGCACTGACATCCTGGGCAGGATCGCTTGGCGGCCTTGGTGCTGCGGGGTTCATTCCATTCCTAGACCATCGGTTTGATGGCAGCTCAAGAGTCGGATCAAACAAGCTCGGCGAACAGGCTTTCGAACACGGTTGCCGGCAAGCCGTCGAGCTGCGTGGTGCAGCCCGGTGCAGGCAGAAAGAAATACGCGTGCGCCACTTCCTGCAGACCCTGCGCCGCAAGCACGGCCCGGCCCTTGTCTATCGAAGCCCTCGCCGCTTCGGGCAACTTCGCCGGATCGATCGGGTGATTGACATTGCCTCGATCGACCATGCCCCATTTCCTGTCGAAGCAGTAGACGGCAAACAGCAGCGCCTTCGACGAGATGTAGAAGCGAACATCGAATTCGAAGTGCTTCTTCAACACCGCGTCCCAGCCAGACAGCTTGCACGTCAGCGACTGTGCGTGGTTGTAATTCATGTCGTCGTCCAGAACGAGCGCAACGCCCAAACCGTTCGACAGCGCAGCACCCAAGCCGGCGACCAAACGGGCGTGGTCATGCACAGAACCGCCGGGCTGTGCTATCGCATCCAGGATGAACGGTGGAAGCATCGACAGTTGCGTGTTCTTCAAGGGGCTCTTCTCCGGCCTCAGTCGCAGAACGCCGCAAGCCCCATGCCCTGTTCTGCGGCACGATCAAGAATCTCCCGGATCGCATTGAACGCGGTGATCTGCCCGCGATTCGCGCCAAGCGCGCTGGTGTGCGCGTCGAACACACGCCGCATCGTGACGACCTGCTCGGGGCGCAGCAGGGAGTCATCGAAGTAGCTGAGCTTTGCGCCCGCCTGCCCGCATTGATCGAACACAACGGCCAAGGAGCGATGTGCATCGAAGTCGATGGAGCCCGCATGCACCAACCCGCGCGGGTCCTTGGGCATGGTGCTGCATGAAGATGGGACGAAGTAGATGTCGAGCATGGATGCATCGGGGCCACATTCAACACCGCAGCATCAGGGGGTAGCAGTCCTCGAACGATCCCCTGCTGGGACAGATCGAGCGCATCTGGTCTTCGGTGTCGCTACCTCGATTATTCGTTTTTCAAGCCGCCACCGGCTGCATATCTGATAGAGAAGTCCTGGTATATCTCTGCGATTTCCGGGTTGCCGTTGTCCTTGCAGATCAACAACAACTTAGCCAAGGCATCCGGCAGATCCAGAGTTACCAGCAATTCAGCCAATCGCCTGTAGAGAAACTCGTCGTCGCTCGAAAGGTACTCGTGAAGTCGGCGATCCAGCGAGCTCTTTATTGTTTTCCTGCTCTGGAGAAAGTGAGAGGAATACTGCAGAAGCACGGCCCTTGCGATGATGAGATTGTCGATATTTCCGTCCACTGCGATGTCCAAGACTACGGGAGCAATCTCGGCCAACTCCGGATCGCTCAACCCGGGGGCATCGTCCTTCAGGAACCTGAGCGCGGCAGCCTGCTCCGAAGTGGTGTTCAGGGCCAGCAGGATGGTCTTCTTGAAGTCAGCGTGCTTTTTGAAATTGAATCGACTGACAAGAAGAGCGTTTTCCGCCTCCTTCACGAGGCGCCACTCGTCAGGAAAAGCATCCGGATCATTCATTTTTTTCCTGCATGCTGCCAAGGCAGAGATTCGAACAAAGCCTGGAATTCTGTAAACGGCATATCGCGGGTCGGGAACACCGTCGCATGCCCCGGTCCGCGGGAAGGTGGAGCTGCCCGGCGATGGGTTGCTTCAACATTCGACGTGCTTCACCAGCCTGCGTTTCACCGAAGACGGAAGTTCTCTGCTGCATTCTCGAGCCACTCCTGCCGAGCAGGAATGTTCGGCGCAAGTCCTTCCAGGAAGGACGCAAAGCGCTCGAAGATCTTCACGGCCTCGGGGTACTCGGAGGCGTGGCGTCATCCGTGGTGTGAGAGTCTTCGAGCCGGTCGAGCATTCTGAAGAAAACTTCGCTGTTTCGCGCGATGTCTTCGGATTCGAGCGCCGTCAAACCAAGCATGAAGCGCACCTCGTCAGCCACGGAAAGCAGCGAGGGCGCATTCTGCAAGTCTTCGTACAACAAGTCGATCGATGTCATGGAATGCGTGGATTTGATCCACAGGCTCAGTCGCCGAACGCCACAAGCCCTGCGCCCTTGCTCACCGCTCCATCAAAGATGCCGCGCATCGCGTCGAACGCCGCAAGCGCCTGGCGGTTGCCGCCGAGTTCTCCCACATTCGAAGTGAAGATTTTCAGCAGCGTCGCAACCTGTGCAGGCGTCAACAGGGAATCTTCAAAGTACTTAAAACTCGCACCGGCCTTGGTGCCCTTGTCGAACAACGCCGCAAGCGAACGGTGCGCATCGAGTTCGATGGAACCCGCCAGTTCCAGGCTGCCCGGGTCTTCGGGCATGTCCGTTGTGGAGGGGTCTGTGTAGTAGATGTCCAGCATAGTCAGTCCAGCGGGTGGAAGGTTCGAACGGTTCCGTCTTCGTTGACGGTGGCGCGATAGCGTTTGTATTGTCCGTCGTACTTCAGCCGGGACTCGAACACGGCCTTCCCCTCGTAGCTCGACTCCTTGCCGTGCTTGAGCGTCTTGCCCAGCAGCGAGGAAATCTCTCCCTGGCTCATGCTGGAGTTGAACTTTGACTTGTTGGGGAACCGCGCCGGGTCGACGTGTCGGTCGTAGATGTGCTTCCAGCCCGAGGTGGCGTTGCCCTGCTCCAGCGTGAAGTTGCGGCTGCCCCTGTTGAAGCCGACCGGCCGTGCGAGCGTCTCGCCGCAGATCCAACCCAGCGGGTCGATCCATCGGATGGGGTTGGGCGAGTAGCTATGCAGGTTGTCGCCGCCCGCAAGCCCGATCGGGTCAGGGCTGATGAACCGCCCAATGTCCGGGTCATAAAACCGGAAGGTGTTGTAGTGCAGCCCCGTGTCCCGGTCCAGGTACTGGCCCTGGAAGCGCAGGTTCTGCTCGATGGCCTGGGGCACCGTGCCGGTCGATGCAACGGCGCGGCCATTCAGGGCCGTAACCTCCCACTGCTCGGTAACGGTCGCGCCCCATGTCCTGTAGTTCGCGCGCCAGCACAGCTGGCCTTCGTTGTTGCTCAGTTCTTCCGGCAGGCCGGCGGTGTCGTTGTGAAAGTGAAAGACCTGCGCCGTGGTCGATGCCGAGGCGGGCCCGGCCTTCGCATCGAGCCGCGCCACCGGCACGTGGCTGCCCGCCTCGTACACGTAGCTCACCACCTGCGAGCCCCTGCGCTCCTCGATCAGCCGCATCCCCTCCCAGATGAACCGCGTGCTGCCGAATGCGTCGTGCTTGGCCACGCGACGCCCCATCGCGTCGTAGTCGAAGCGCGTGAGCTGCGTGGTGGCTTCGGGCGTGCCCGGGCGCCGGGTGGTGTGCACGGCCACAAGGCGGCTTTCCTCGTCCCACTCGAAGCGCTGCTCTGTGTGCCTGCCCGCCTTCTTGCGCACCAGCCGGCCATGGCCGTCGTAGCTGTAGCGCTTGTCCTCGAACACGCGCACGAGGTTGTCGCGCACGTAGCCGGGCGCGCCAGACGATGGGTCGAGCAGGTTGCCCGCGGGGTCGTAGGCGAAGCGTTCGCTGTTGGCGGCAGCCGCGCTGTGCACGGTCTGCTCGATGCGTCCGGTGGCGTCGTATCTGTGCGCTGTGGTGCCCTGCAGCGAATGCCGGCTCTGCCGCAGTTCGCCCACGGGGTCGTAGCTGTATTCCTTCATCAGCCCGTCGAGCACGCGGGCGCCGGGGGTGCCGGCGCTGTCGATGGCCTGGCGCCAGCCCGGGTCCTGGGTGGTGAAGGCCGCGTCCAGCCCGCCGGCCCGGCACCACGACGCGGCGCGCCGGCCCAGCGGGTCGAGCGCGAAGCGGGTGTGCAGCGCGCCCTGGCTGCGCGCCACTTCGCGGTGCAGGTCGTCGCGCTCGATGTCGCTGATGAGCTGGTGCACCTCGGGTGCGTCGCCGTGCCGCTGCGACAGGTTGACCTGGTGCAGGTGGCCCGAGCCGTAGTACAGGTAGTTCAGCGCGCGCTGCACGCCCGGCTGCGACGCGACGGCGGGCAGCACGGTCTGCGTGCGGTTGCCGAGTTCGTCGTGCGCGTGGCGCAGGGTGTGCGTCTCGCCGGTGAGCTCGTCGATGGCGGTCTCTTCGATGAGGCGGCCGAGCTTGTCGTAGGCGAACACGGTGCGGTGCAGCGCGCGCACTTCGCCGCCGGTGCCGGGTAGCGGCGCCTCCAGCTTGACCGCCTCGGTCAGCCGGTCGAGCTGGTCGTAGCTGTAGCGGTAGTGGTGGCTTCCGGTGCGCTTTGCGACGAGGCGGCCCACGGCGTCGCGCAGCAGTTCGGTGCGCAAGGGCCGGCTCGCGGCGGGCCGTGGCCCGGTGCCGTCGTGCAGCGCGAGGTCTTCGTCGCCGATGCCCGGCACATGGGTGATGCACACCGGCCAGCCGTTGGCGTCGTATTCGACCTGCACGCGCGTGCCGCCCACGCGGCGCTCTTCCACCACGCGGTCGGCGGCGTCGCGCACGAACTCGAAGTGCAGGCCGTTCTCGTTGACGAGCGACTGCAGGCGCTGGGCGCTGTCGTAGTGCCATGCGATGCGGCGTCCCTCTGCGTCCTGCCGCGCCAGCGGCTGGCCGCGCAGGCCGAATGCGAACTGCGTGCTGCGGCTCAGCGCATCGGTGGCGGCCACGATGCGGCCGGCCGCGTCGCGGCGGAACGACTGGTGGCTCTGGTCGGGCAGCGACACCGACAGCAGACGCCCCATGGCGTCGTGCGTCAACCGGGTGCGCTGGCCCGCGGCATCGGTCACGCTCTGCAGGTGGCCCCAGCCGTCGTACGCATAGCGAGTGGTCTTGCCGGAGCAGTCGGTCAGGGAGAGCAGCTGCGCGCAGTCGTTCCAGGCCATGCGGTTGGTGCCGCCCTTGGCGTCGGTCACGACGATGGGCAGGCCCCGCCTGTCGTAGGCGTACTCGGTGGTGCGGCCCAGCGGATCGGTCTCGCGCACGAGGTTGCCCTGGTCGCTGTAGGCGTAGGTCCATGTGCTGCCGTCCGGCAGGGTCTCGCGCCATGGCTCGCCGAACTCGGTCCAGCCGGTGCTCCGGGTGCGGCCCAGCGCATCGATGCGGCTGCTCATGAAGCCCATGGGGTCGTAGGTGCAGCGCGTGGTGGCACCGCCGGGCTCGGTGATGGCGACGAGCTGGCGCAGGTCGTTGTACTCCGCATGCCACTGGCGGCCGGCCGCGTCGGTGTAGTCGGTGACCTGATGGTCGGCGTTCCAGTGCCAGGCGAACTCGCGGCCGAGCTGGTCGACGACCAGTGTCTCGCCCAGCGCCAGTGCGTCGTCGGCGGCGGGGGGCATGCGGCGCACGGTGTAGCTCTCGCCGTCGTTGGTCCAGTGGCGGGCCACGTGCGCGTCGCCGGCCGAGCCGCGCCACTCGTAGTGGCACTCCAGCCCCGCCGCGTCGGCGTGGAAGCTCATGAGACCCTGGGCGTCGTAGCCGAAGCGGCGCACCACCGCGCCGTTGCGGTCGGTCACGTCGAGCAGGCGGCCTTCGGCGTCGTGCCTGTAGGCCACCAGCACGCCGGGCAGTTCGCCGGGTGCACCGGCGGCCAGGCGCACCGCGGCCAGCCGGCGGCTCTCGCCCGGGTAGTCGAGCGCCAGCAGGCGCCCGGTGCTGTCGGTCAGCGCCGCGAGCCGGCCCAGCGCGTCGTGGCGCAGGTCGATGAAATTGCCGTTGCGGTCTTCGAGCCGCGCGAGCTTCAGCGTCTGCGCGTGCGGCCCGCCTTCGGCCGGCGGCTCGAACATGAAGAACAGCCCGCCCGGCACGTGAATGAAGTAGTGGCCGCCTTCGGTGCGGCACAGGTCCAGGCCGTCGCGCAGGCTGTACTGGCGGGTGCCGGGCTCGATGTCGGGCAGCACCATCGGGCGGCCCTGCTCGTCGATGAGCGTGACGATGGGCTGGCCTTCGTCGTCGCTGCCCAGGCGCAGCTCCATTGCATAAGGCAGGCTCCAACCCTGCCCCAGCGCGCCGTCGCGGCGAAGGTCATGGCTGCCGTAGAAGCGCTGCCAGGCAATGGGCAACGGCCCGGACAGCGTGAAGTCGAGCTCGCTCTCCCCGCCCAGGAACTTGCCGCCCGTGGCCGCATGCACCGGGTTGCCGAAGGAACTGACCATGCCGTGGATGCCCATGCCCAGCCCCACCGCACCTTCGATCAGGCAAGGCAGCGCGTTCTTGCCCTGGCGCGCGAGCTTGGGCAGGCAGCGCAGGCCGCGGTAGATCATGACCAGGTTGAACACGGTCACCAGCACCTTCGAGATGAGCGGCACCTCGTCGGCCACCTCGCGCACGCGCGCGGTCGGCCCGCCGATGAAGACGGTGGGCGAGCCTTCGCTCACCTTGGCGCCGCATTCGGTATGGTCGTCTTTGCGAGAGGCGACGCCCATGTTGACGAACACTGTCTCCGCGCCCTCGGCAAGAAGGATCTGCGGCGAGTCGTTCTTGCAGCTCACGGTGTCCATCGGCATCTCCGGCGAGGCGCGCGCGGCGCCCATGGCCTTGCTGTCGATGAACACGTCCGACGATCCGCTGGTGATCATGCCGGTCACGGTGAGGGTCTCGGGCACCAGCGCATCGGCGATCGACTCGCCCAGGCTCGCGCCGAGGTAGCCGCCGGCCATGCGCGCGCCCACCACCACGGCGCCCGCCACCAGCGGCCCCGCAAGCCCCCCGGTGCCGACCACGGCGGCCGCCGCCAGGCCCGCGGCAAAGCCCACCGCAATGCCGCCGATCAGCCCGCCCGCGAACTTGGCCCAGAAGCGCGCGTGCGCATTGGTGTGGGCAATGGGGTCGTGCAGCCGGGCGGCGGGTTTACCGGCCATGGGTCTTCGCGGCCTTCATGGAGGTGTCAGGCCCTGGGCTGAAAACTCTCGAGCGTGCGCCACCACAGCGCGAGCGCATCGGCATCGAAGGGCACGGGGCTGCTGGCCGTGAGAATGAGCACGGCCTTGCCCGCCGGGTCCTGCGGCAGCACGAACACGGCCTGGCGCTGGTGCAGCGCCTGCCCGTTCTGCCTGAACTGCGTGGCAAGCTCGATGGCCCGCAGGCTCGCGATGACCGGACCCACGGAAATGTCGGTGCGCGACACCTCCTTCAGCTGGCTCACCTGGCGCGTCAGGTCGTTCATCTGCCGCGTCACGAACTGCGCCAGGCTCTCCTGCTCGCGCAGCGCGTCGCGGCTCACGATGAGCGTGGTGCCCGAGCCGTCGGGCATGGCCAGCACGTTCATCGAACGGTCGATACGCCCGTCGTCGGGCACGTCGAACCGGCCTTCCTGGATGTGGTACTTCATCAGGCTGCTTTCTTGCGGGTGTTCTACGCGGGGTCGAAGGCCACGAAGGCCAGGCAGTCGGGGTTGCGCTCGGTGAAGCCGAACGACAACCGGCCCCAGCCGAGCGTGGCCGTGTGGCTGGTCGATTCATCGAGCGAGTGGCCGCGCGGCACGCCGGTGATCTCCAGCGCGGGGTAGTGCTGGCGCACTTCGGCCAAGGGCACGCAGCGGCCTTTGAGCTCCAGCACCAGGAAGCCGGGATGCGCGCCTTCGCGCTTGATGCGCAGGTCGATGCGCGCAAGCTCGGCGCCATCCGCAAGGCGCACCGGCGTGCCTTCGAAGAACTGGAACACGGTACCGCCTTCGGCATGCGTGTCGCTCAGCGTGGTCGACAGCGTGCGGCCCACCTTCTGCATGGAGAACGGCAACTGCGCCGCCAGCGCATCGATGGCCTGCCAGAGCGTCATGGCCGTGGCTTGCGGGTTCATGGTTTCAGTGCTTGCCGGCATATTTCTTGTCGTAGGAGTTGCCGTAGTACTGCGTGTACTGCTCGCCGGTGGTCGACGTGGTGAGCGTGCCGTAGTACTTGCCGGCGGCGGCCCTGGCGGCCTCCCGGGTGCCGCCCTTCACCATGCTGTTGTAGGCATCGTTGAAGGCTTCGACGTTCGCGGGGTTCGCGCCCTTGAGGATGTCGACCTTGGCCGCGCGCCACACTTCGCGCTGCACCTGGATCTGGTTGAGCGCGGCCTCGCCCTCGGAGCCGAGCATGCTGTTGACGAACGCGGTCTTCGAGGACATGTCGGGCTTGAAGCGGTACGAATACACCGCGTGCCCGACCTCGTGCGACAGCGACGCGGCAGTCTTGTACGGGTCGCTCGCGTAGTTGCCGTCGATCACGATCTTCTTCACGGCGGGGTTGGTGTCGGCATATGTGCCTCCGCCCGCTGCGCCGTAGCCGATCTTCCAGCCCTGGCCCTGCAGGAACTTGACCTGCCGTTGCAGCGTGGGCGAACGCGCCGCGATGGCGTCGACGCCCTTGCCGAGCCCGGTGGTGACATAGCCCGGCGGCGCGGCCGCGGGCACGGCATGCTCCGATGCCCCCGCCGACGTGGCGGCGGCCGCGGGCGCCACGGGCACGCCGTCTTCCACCACCGCTTCTTCAGGCTCGCTGCCGATCGGCGCGTCGCAGTTCAGGAAGATCTTGCTGCCGCGCTGGTCGAGCTCGCCCGTGAAGTTGACGAGGCCCTTCACGCCGTTGATGTTCACCGTGCCGTCCGCAAGCAGCACGATGGACGACTTGCCGCAGATCAGCGAGATGCTGGTCTTGCCGGTAACGAACACGTCCTGGTCGGCCGCCTGGATCACGACCGATTTGCGGCCGGTGATGTTGGCGTTGCTGTCGGTCGAGGTGATGGAGGCGTCGGTCTTCGACACCAGGTTGACGGCGCCGGCGCTGGCGTGCGAGACGATGTCGCCGCCCGACACCACATTGACCTGCCCGCCCTCGCTCACCTGCGTGAGCATGCCGCCCGTGACCAGCTGCGTGAGCTGCGCGCCGGTGGTCAGCGTCATGGCCGAGGTGGCGCGCACCGACACGCTCTGCCCCGAACTCACCACGATCGGCTTGGGGCTGATCATGGTCTGCCCCTCGGGGCTGACGATGGACACCACTGGCTTGTCGATCTTGCGCGACAAGTCGAGCATCTGCTGCGCGTCGGCCATGGCCGGGTCGGGGTTGTCGGAAACGCCCGCCTCCGGGGTGCCGCCCGCGGCCAGCGCCGCCACGGCCTGCGCAACGCCGCCCGCGGCCTGCACGCCCTGCACCAGCCCCATCAGCGTCTGGTTCTTGCCCTGCGCCATCGCGCCCACCAGCGCCTTGGTGGCCGCAACGGCCTGGCCCGACGCCTGCATCAGCGCGTTGCTCTGCGCCAGCGTGGCGCCCATGTGCTCGTGGCCGTCGGGGTTGTCGCGCGAGGCGCGCTGCGCGTAGTCCTGCGTGTAGGTGGTCAGCAGCAGGCCCTTGTCCGCGCGGATGGAACCCCACTCGTTGGTGCGCAGCTCGAAGCCGTAGCTGCGCTGCACGCCGCTGCCCTGGTTCATCAGGTAGCCCATGTGCAGGTGGGTGTTGCCGTGGTCGGTGGAAAGCTCGATGTGCTCGGTGCCGCGGCTGTCCTCGAAGCGCAGCATGTGCTTGCCGCCGCCGCCCTTGCTCCAGTTCGTCTGGAAGCCGGTCTGGGTCTTGTGGCGCGGCAGTTCCCAGGGCGGCATCTGCGCGGCGTTGTAGACGCAGCCGGTGACGATCGGGTAGTCGGGGTCGCCGTTGAGGAAGTCTACGATCACCTCCTGACCGATGCGCGGTATGTGCATGGCGCCGTAGTTGCTGCCGGCCCAGGTCTGCGACACGCGGATCCAGCATGAGGAGTTCTCGTCGCGCCGGCCATAGCGGTCCCAGTGGAACTGCACCTTGATGCGGCCGTATTCGTCGGTGTGGATCTCCTCGCCCGCCGGGCCGACCACCACCGCGGTTTGCGGCCCGGTAGTGCGCGGCCGGGGCGTGACGCGCTCGGGCCGGTAGGGCGCGCTGTCGGGCAGCACCTCGAAGGTCTGGCGGTAGCTGGTGCTGCTGGTCGATTCGCTGTAGGCCGCGTCCGCCGCGCCCACCACGCGCAGCGCGTTCTCCTGGAAGTCGTAGCTCACGGCCTCGATCAGGTAGCGGCGGTTGTCTTCGGCGTTGGGGTGGCGCGCCAGCTCGAACAGGTAGCCCGGCGCCATGTGGCGCAGGTTGCCTTCGGCGCTCACCAGTTCGCGGCGCCCGGCGAGCTGCTCCAGCCGCAGGCGCGCGTAGTTCTCGCCGTCGCCAAGCTCGGTGTAGCCGCCGGGCCAGTCGTAGATCTCGAAGTTGTCGCGGCTGTGGCCGGCCGGCTGCTGGCGCACGGTGTCGATCTCGGCGTTGGGCTTCCTGAAGTCGTAGTCGTCGGCCGCGAAGTTGCCCGACGCGATGTCTTCCGAATGGCTCCAGCTGTCGATGAAGTCCTGCTCGAGGATCTGCGCGGCCAGCACGCCCGCGTGGTACGGCACCTTCACCGGGCCGTTGGGCAGCGGCGTGTGCGAATCAGGGCCGTCGCACAGCACCAGCTGGTGGCTGCACTGCGCGTGCGAGAAGAAGTAGTAGATGCCCTCCTGCTCCATCAGCCGGCTGACGAAGTTGAAGTCGCTCTCGGCGTACTGCACGCAGTAGTCCCAGGTGCGGTAGTTGCCGCTCAGGCGCGCGTCGATGGCAAAGCCGTAGGGCGCGAGCACCTCCTGCAATATCTGCGGCGCCGTCTTGAACTGGAAGATCTTGAAGTCGGAGCGGCGCGTGGCGTACCACAGCCACGGGCGCAGCGTGGCCTCGTACACGGACATGTCGCCGTCGTCCTTGCCCACGTAGGCAAAGCGCGTGACCTGCCCGCTCAGGAAGCGCTTGCCGGCGCCGCCAAGCTCGGTGGCAAGGTTCACCTCGATGCTCATGTCCTCGCCCAGCATGCGCTTGGGCTGGATGTTGGGCATGTCGCTGATGAGCCGCACTCGATGCTCGAACAGTGCGGAAATGCGCTCCTGTCCCGTCATCGAGCGGAACTTCAGGCGCTCGCCCAGCGCGCTGTGGGCGATGAAGCTGCGGGTCATTCGTGGAAGGCTCCCTGGTCAACGCACCCGGCAAAGGGAACTCAAGCTTCCTTGTTTTCCTTGATGTTCCAGCCCAGCACCGTCTCGGCGCCCTTGCCGCCCTTGTCGGTCTGTTCCCAGTACTGCTGCTTCACCTTCGCGGCCTGGAAGGCGTACTGCACGAACACGGCGTCGGAGCCCTGCTCGGCCGTGTACTGCACCGACGTGACCAGCACTTCTTCGAGCGTGATGCGCGTGTATTCGATCTGCGAGCCGCCGGCCTTGCACACCGACACCTCGACCTTGCTCAGGTGCTTGCCGCTGGCGCAGTTCTTCAGCACCGACGGTGCCGCCTTGTCGATGCGCGCGAGCACCTGCAGGTCGTTGAAGCTGGCCTTGCCAACCCCGCCGCCACCGCCGCTGACCATGTTTCCGGGCTGCGTTGCGCCCCACGCAAACGACTTGATGTCGCTCCACTCCTTGTGGTTCGAATCCTTGGATTCGCCGTTCGCGCCTTCGACGCGCATGAACATGTCTACTGCCATGAGATCAACTCCCTCAGAAATTGCGTGCCCATGCAGGGCACCGTGGAACCAGCCGCCCTGCCCTTGCAGCCGGACGGCAGCGAATCACAACCGGATGACGCCAGCGCTGGTGACACAGCGACGTCGGCGCATCGAATCCGTCCGTACCTTAAGCCAGGCACCCACCGCAGGCCAGTGCCAAACGGCATGCGCAAAAAGAATTACAGGCACCGGCTGAATGACTCACAACGGGTACGGTGCGCCCGCAATGCGCTCGCACCCCACATACCGGCTCCCGATTTCCAGCAGCCTCGACGGGTTCTCGATCCGCAGTTCCATCAGCCGGATGCCTGATCGCTTGGGCACCCAGCAGCGCCACGTCAGATAGACAGACGCCAGGCCGGCGTTCATGTCCACGTGGACGCCGTCGAGGGTCATCTCCAGCGCGGCTGCGTCTCCATCTTTCCAATGCGCGGCGGCAGACAGGCGCACGCCCGGCAGCCAGACCTGGATGTGAGAGTGACCGGGATGCATGTGCAGAAGCTGCAGTTCTTCATCGCCGCTCAGGCGCTCCTCGTGAATGAGGCCGGGCGCGGCGTATTGATAGAAGCGGTAGTCGAAGTCGTCGGGCAGCAGCGGATGCTTTGCCTGCAGCCACGCGTCGTCGAAGGTGCCCGTGAACTGCTGGCGCGGCCGCCATACCGGCGGCAACGGGGAGAAGCCCTGCGGCACGTAGTCGTGGCGCCGCCAGTCGAGCACCGGGTCGGCGGGGTCTTCGATGCAGGGCGCGGGAATGTCGATATCGCCGGGGCTGTGCTCCGCGTCCACGATGCCGCATCCGATGGGGTTGTGGCGATGGACGTCGGCGGGCGCCTGCCCGTCGCCCGTACCGGGTATCTCGCCTCCAAAAGCGCCACGCCAGTCGAGCGCCACGGCCTTCACTGGCCTGGCCGGCGAGAGCACCCATTCCTTCTTCTTCCCGGAAGCGCCGTGCTTCTCGTCGGCCTCCGGCTTCGCGGCGCATTGCCAGGCTCTGGGACCGTGCACCCGCACGACTTTCTCGAGCCTGCCCAGGCGCACGCCGGCAAGCCACGAGGCAGACGCCACCCCTTGCGGTGCCCAGCTCGCCCCCAGGATGGTGACATCGGCCGCCGGCTTGAAGGGCACGATGTCGCAGGTCCGCACCAGCAGGCCACCGGCGGGATCACCCTCGTAGCGGTCGGCGAGTTCGAGTTCTTCCTGCCGCGGTGCGAGCACGAGCGGCGCATTCGCCACCACGTGGAAGCTTCCGCGCACCGCCAGCACGGCCATGTCGGTGCCGTCGCGATGGAACTGCGAAAAGGCGAGTGCGGAAAAAGGCGTGCGATTCTCGAGGTGCGGAGCCATTGTGGAGTTCAGCAGGAAGCGTCCGCGCTCCGGTCAGCAGCGCAGGATCACGAAGACCCTGGACGCGCCCTCGTCGCGCACGGCGAACAACTGCGCCGGCAACCCGGCGAGCGCGCGTGGAATGTCGATGAAGGCGGCCGGGTCGTCGGCTGCGAGTTCGAGCACCCGCCCCGGTTCGCAGCGCCGCAACGCCTTGCGCAGACGCAGCAGCGGCGTGGGGCAGCGGGTGCCGCGGGTGTCGACGAGCAGCGCATGCATTCCGCCTGCGGCGTCGGACGCAGGCGCCGTGCTCGCAGGCAGGAACGCGGTGGCCGGGCTCGGGCCGGCACCGGAGGACGTCAACTCGCCTCCTCCTTCATGGTCCGGAAATCGGGCATGGCTACCACGCGCTGCAGGAGCACGGATTCGATTCCCACCATCGGTGCCTTGAAGTCCACGCCCACTACGCGCCCGTCCGCCAGGAAGTGAACGATGCGGCGCCTGCCGGCACGCAGGTCGACGCTGCGGCCGAAGGCTGTGTCCGCCGACAGTTTTGCTCGCGCTGCCTGCGGAGTTTCTCGCCCGGCATCGAGACCGAAGGGCAGCGGCAGCCTGGCGGCATCGATCTCGAGTTCGTGCAGCACCCAGTGCTCCGGGTCGACGGCCTGCGTTGCGAAGGCACCGCGCAGCAGCATGCGAAGGCCGCGCGACAGGCTGGCGTAGTGCGCAAGCGCATGCGAAGGCTCCGGTGGCGGGCATGCCGCCGGCGTGAACTCCGCCCAGTCGGCAAAGCCGGGCAGCCAGTCGCCAAGTCCATGGCAGCCGATGCGCTGGGCAGCCTCGGCCACCCATTCCACATCGCGCTTCCACAAGGGCACGGCACCGCCCGGCTCAGGCGATGGGCGGGTTGCCCGGGAAGACGATGCGCTCCCAGCTGGTGCCGTCGAAGCGCACGATGTCCCGGTACCCGATCGACCAGAGCACACCGTCGACCGCCTGCAGCACGTGCCCGTCGGCATGCGCCGGCACGAGGCCGGTGTCCACCGGCTCGACCGCACCGCCCTCGCGCAAGAACAGCCCCTCGGCAGTGGCGAGGTAGACCTTGTCGCCGTAGATCGCCACGTCGCTGTAGTTGCGGGTGTCGTCGAGCGCCGAGACGTCGGTGAAGCCGCCCGCATGGCTGCCGTGCAGCAGCGCGCCTCCGTGGCCGCACGCCCAGACTGCGTCGGGGCCCTCCACGCACAGTCCGGTGAGCTTTGCGGTTTCGACCGGAACCGGCGTCCAGGCGCCATCGGCCCCTCGATGAAACAGCAGGCCGGCGTTGCGGTCCGAGTCCCAGCCGGCAAGGTAGATCGAGTCCTCGCCAGGCCCCGCGATCGCGTTCAGCATCAGGTTGTGCTCGCCTTCCGCGGGCTGCAGCAGGCCGTGGTCGACGTGCACCCATTCGCCCTCGCCCTCGCTGTCGCCCTCTCCATGGTTCTCACGGCAATAGACCTGGCCGCCGTCGCCGCAGGCGTACAGGCGGGCACCGATCTGGCGCACCGCATTCATGTAGCCCCAGCCCTCGGAGTCGTCGTCCCAAAGGCCCGCACCCGCAATGCGCTCCATCACCGGCGGTTTGCCGACCGGCAACCGCACGATGTCGCCGTCCTCGGCGGCAAAGACAAAGGCCTGCGCCGAGCCGTCGGAACCACCCGCGCTTTGCAGCGCCGCGGCGCTGATGGTCAGCGGCAGATCGAAGTAGCGCCACTGCATGGGCTTGTCGGGCGTGAAGAGGCAAAGACGCGCAAAGCCGTCGAAGCGCTCCTCGAGCTTCGAGCACGAGACGATCAGGAACTGGCGGTTCACCGCGACACCGGTTTCGAAGCGCAACTGGGGCGTGGAGGGAGGGGGAGGAAACTGTTCCATGTGCGTGCGGTGTGGGTTGTGCGGGTGTTTCGCTTCACTCTATTCGATCGGCCAGCCAGAGGCCTTGAGCGCATCGCGCGCAGCCGCCTTCACGGCCTTGGAGGCCGATTTGTAGGCCCGTACAAGCGCGTCGTTCGACATCTTCTTGAAGAACTCGTCGGTGGCGGCCTCGAACTTGCCCTTGCAATCGGGCTTGGCCTTGCCGAGCGCGTCGTAGGCGATCTGCTTGACCTTCTCGAAGGGCACGGTGCCGGTGGCGCCCCCCGCCGTGCGGATCGCGTTGTCCATCAGGCGGTGCACCTCGCGGTGCTCGCTCTCGGAGAGGCAGATCGCCGGGCCTTCGTCCAGCGAAGGCGCGCCCGGCACCCGCGGGCCGGGCGCCTTGCGGGTTCCGAGCCGCAATATGTAGTCGGCAATGATGTGATGAGAATCCTGTCCCGGCGGGCAATCGTTCTTTCCGTGCGCGCCCGGATTGCACGGGTCGGGCTTGCCCTCTACGCGCACGCCGGCCTCCGGGTCGGGGTTGGCCGCGGGCTGGGCCTGCGAAGCCTGTGACTGTGCCTGTTGCTGTTGCTGGGCGCGCGTACGCTCCTGGGCGATCTGGTCTTCGACGGCCTTGCGCACTTCAGCGTCGAACTTGTCCGCACCCGTGGGCCACCACGAGTCATAGACGCCGGCCTTGTATTCGGCAAGATGATTCAAGGCCTGGTCGTAGATGGCCTGTTCTTGCGGGGTCTGCGGGTTGATGCCTTCCAGGACGGACCTGGCTGCGGACTTGCCGAGGATGAGGCTGTCGCCGGGCATCGGCGCACCTTGCGCTATCCAGAGCACGAAGAGCATCTTCCCCGCGATGCCGGCGGCCTTGCCGGCCATTCCGGCGCTGCCTCCGGGCCGGGGCATGCCCGCGGGCGGCCGGAAGACGTTGTCGTTGGCCGCCGGGCCGGGCCGAAAGCTCGGGGTCGGAGCCGGCCGCGTCTGCGGGATGACGCCGGGGCGCACGTCGCTGACCGGTGCATTCGGCATCTGCTGCAGCTGGGCTTGTGCAAGCAGGATGGGCTTCTCGCCCATCGCCGTGCGCACCAGGCTTGCGTAGTCGGCCATGCCCGTCGCGGGGATGAGGCGCGCCTTGCCGGTCTTCTCCTGGTCGGTCTCGTAGTACTCGATGACGGCACCATCGGCACTCGCCTTCGCGAGAAGCGCCTCGGCCTCGCTGTCGTCGATGGTGCTGCCGTCGTCGGGCGACCAGTAGGTGCCGCGGTCCTTCTTGTAGTTCAGCTCCCCAATGGTGTTGCGCCGGTTCATCCAGAAGGTGTCGCCGTCGCGTACCAGCCACTGGCCATTGACCCGGACGACTGTCGAAGCAGTCTTCGGCTCCGCGATGTCGCCGACAGTGCCCGACTTGATGCCAGTGGCCGAGCCCGCCTCGTCACCCTTGACGTTCGTGACGACGCTGTCGAACCTGAAGGCCTTCAGCCCCGTGAGGAACACGTCCTGCGAAGTGTTGGAGTCATCGCCGAGCTTGCCGGTGATCTGGTACGGAATGGGCGGCGTGGCCGAGCCGATGGGTGTCTTGCACACATCGGGGGCCGTGCACACCACGATCGCCTGCGCCGCGTCCCGGCCGGCCTCCGGAGGCGCCGCGCTCGCGGGCGACCTGGGCGCGGGCCTGCCGACGATGACGGCCAGGCGGGCGATACGGCCCGGCCCCGCGCCGCCCGCAAACGCCCCGCCCGGGGAGGCAGGCAGGAAGGCCGACGACGCGGTGGCCTTGGGGTCCAGAGCCATGGATCGCGGTGTCCTGGTCTTCTCGGGTCTTCGGACCTCAGCAGAGGTCGATGACCTTGCCGTTGATCCGTACCGCACCGGTGGCGCGGAAATCGAACTTGGCGCCGGTGAGCGTCACCTGGCCGTCCTTCGTCATTTCCAGCCGGCTTTTGCCCACGGTGATCACG
Source organism: Variovorax sp. AB1(2024) (assembly GCF_037482385.2). Taxonomy (NCBI): domain Bacteria; kingdom Pseudomonadati; phylum Pseudomonadota; class Betaproteobacteria; order Burkholderiales; family Comamonadaceae; genus Variovorax; species Variovorax sp. AB1(2024). Next base: position 5,113,257 of record NZ_JBBHKP020000001.1, read on the forward strand.
AGCCTCTCGCCGACGTCGAGCGAAAAATCTTCGCCAATGGTTTCATTCTTGCTCTTGCCCACCGCAACCGTCTGGGTCAGCCCGACCAGCGATGTCTTGGCGATGCCGACTTCCTCCGACGAAGTGAGCGCGACGAAGCGGTTCATGTTCTGCAGCACTGTCAGCAGCTCGTTGGCCTTGACCGTCTCCATGCGGTTGTTGCCGATGGTGATGGTTTCGTCGTGACCCACGGTTTCGGTGCGGTCATGGCCCACGTTCACGGTTTCGTCGCGCTCGATGGTCTTGCTGCGGTCGCGGCCGACCCAGTGGGTTTCGTCGTTCTCGACCTCGATGTCCTGGTTGCGCTCGGCATGCAGCCAGACCTGCTCCTGCCCCTTCTTGTCCTCGAAGCGCAGCGCGTTGGCATTGGCGTCGGTCGCGCCTTCGGAACTGCGCGTGAGCAGGCCGCTTTGCGTGGCGTTGGCCGGCAGCTCCCACGGCGGCATGTTGTCGGCGTTGTAGACGCGGCCGGTCACGATGGGCCGGTCGGGGTCGCCGTTCTCGAAGTCGACGATCACCTCCTGCCCGATGCGCGGGATCTGGATGCCGCCGAAGTTGGTGCCGGCCCAGGGCGATGAAACACGCACCCAGCACGAGCTGTTCTCGTCCTTCGTGCAATAGCGGTTCCAGTGGAAGCTCAGCTTCACGCGTCCGTACTCGTCGGTCCATATCTCGCGGCCGGCCGGACCCGTGACGATGGCGGTCTGCGGCCCCGTGGTGCGCGGACGGGGCGCCTCGGGCGCGGGCGCGCGAAAGACCTTGCTCGAAGGGATCACGTCGAAGTCGACCCGGCATTCGAACTCCTGCTGCGCGCTCGCGTCGCCCACGTCCTGCAGCCGCAGGTGCGCATCGGTCACAAGGTATTCGCGGTTGGCCTCGTTCTGCGGATGCCGCTCCAGCGTCACCAGGCAGCCCGGCACCACGGCGCGCAGGTTGCCCGAGCCGCTGGCGCGCTCGCCCTGGCTTCCGGTCTCTTCCATGCGCGTGCGCACGAGTTGCTCGCCCTCGGATTCGACGACGTAGTCGCCCGGCCAGCCGTAGCGTTCCTGCCTGCCTTGCGCGGTCTTGCGCGGCATGGCACTCACCTGCTGCAGCCGCGCCTTGGGGCGCTTGAAGTCGAAATCGTCGGTCACCCATTGGCCGCTCTGCAGCGTCTCGCAGGCGTTGAAGCGGTCGCAGTGCTCGGCGCGCACGGTGTCGTCGGCACCGTAGAACGGAATCTTCCGGTAGCCCGCATTGGCGTACGGCTGGTGCGCGGACATGTCGTCCACGATCACGAGCTTGTGGCTGTCTTCGGCGTGCTCGAAGTAGTAGTACAGCCCCCACTCGTGCATCAGCCGCGCGACGAAGTCGAAGTCGCTCTCGCCGTACTGCACCTGGAACTCGCGCGTCGGGTAGCTGCGGGCAGCCTTCACTTCATGGACGAATTCGTAGTCGGAGAACACCTCGCCGAGGATGTCGAGCACGGTCTTGTTCTGGAAGATGCGGTAGTCGCTCGTGCGCGTGGCCAGCGCGAGCCAAGGCTCCATCACCGCTTCGTACAACGCGCGGCGGTTCTCCAGCCGCAGGAAGCGCACGCGCGTCACCAACCCCGAGATATGGCGCCTGGCTTCGCCGGCGCCGGGGCGACCGTCGAGCACGATGTGCACCGTGAGCGTTTCGCCCACGAGCTGCTTGATGTTCACGTTGGCGGCCTGCCGCTCGTTGTAGCCGGCCTGCTCGGGCGTGCTGAACGTGACGGTGTAGCGAAACAGGCTGCTCAGGCCTTCGTCGCCTTCCATGGCCAACGGCTCTAGTGCGGGCTGCCCGCCCAGTGTGGGCATGGCGGCACAAGAAGCGGTGAGAACGCGGATTGACCGTGCTGCGCCTGTTGGCATGGCACTCTCCCTCCAAATCTGATCAACGCACGAAAGGCAAGACGGCAAGCCGGCACTCGCGGCTCACGCAAGAGGGATCAGGCTTCCTTGTTTTCCTTGATGTTCCAGCCCGGCACCGTCTCGACGCCCTTGCCGCCCTTGGCGGTCTGCTCCCGGTACTGCTGCTTCACCTTCGCGGCTACTGCCATGATTGAGTGCTCCCTGAGTTGTCACATCACGATCAAGAGAATCCATATCTGCAAACTCTTGAGCGCGATGTTCGGGCGCGACTGTGACAAATCGATTGAATCTGGACAAATCGCTATCCCGATTTCGCCATTCCTCACGATTTATTTCTCTTGGCCTGACATATGGCCCAGGAAATAAAGCAATTAGTTTTAGCCTGCTTCATCTCGCAGGTAAAAAGGCCCGCCGTCAAACGATGGCGGGCCCTTCCATTTGTCTGCACCGGGAACGGCTACGGGGCTCCGCGCGCTTCGCTCAACCACTTCGCGGCAAGCGCGGGCACGACGTCGGTGGCCCTGCCTTGCAGGAAAGTGAATCCATACGGCACGTCTTCCATGTCGAGCGCAACCAGCACCTTCTGCGCAGAGCGATCCGCATACCGCACCAACGACGCCGCCGGGTTGACGGTGAGCGACGTGCCCACCACCAGCACGCGCGCCGCGGTGGCCACATGCATTTCCGCTTCCTCGAAGTGCTGCACAGCTTCGCCGAACCACACGATGTCGGGCCGCAGCTGAGTGCCGTCTTCGCACAACTGGCCCATGGCGATGGGTTCGCCGTCCACGCGGTAGCGCCTGGGTTCCGGCTCCGACGTGCCGCGCGCATACGCGAGTTGGCCGTGCAGGTGCAGCACGTTGCGCGAGCCCGCACGCTCGTGCAGCGCATCGACGTTCTGCGTGACGATCACGACCTCGTATGCCGACTCGAGCGATGCGATGGCAAGGTGCGCCGCATTCGGCTGCGCCTGCCAGGCTTTCGCGCGCCGCTCGTTGTAGAAGGCAAGCACCGCCTCGGGGTGCTTTCGCCAGCCTTCAGGGCTTGCGAGTTCCTGCCAGGCGTAGGTGTTCCACAAGCCCTTGGCATCGCGGAATGTGGGCAGGCCGCTCTCGGCGCTGACGCCGGAGCCGGACAGCACGACGATCTTGTTCGGTTGGACCTGGGGCTTCATGTGCAGATATTCTTTACGCAACCGTCAGCATCTTCGAGCAGATTTTTTCAAGTACCGTTGCGGCAACGCATTCTCCCCTTCACCTCCAGGAGCCCGCATGGCGTCTTTGCCCCTTGCAGCACATCCGCACTACGACCGCCTGATCTCCGCTGCACGCAGCCTGCCGCCGTTGCGCGTGGCCGTGGTTCATCCGGCCAATGCCGTGTCGCTCGAAGCAGCCTTCTCATCAGCAGCCTTGGGCCTGATCGCGCCGACGCTGGTGGGGCCGCGCGCAAAGATAGAAGCAGCGGCGCGCGAGGTTGGCATCGATCTCTCGAACACCCCCATCGTCGATGCGCCGCACAGCCATGCCGCGGCCGACGCAGCGGTCGCGATGGCTCTGCGCGGCGAGGTCGATGCATTGATGAAGGGCAGCCTGCACACCGACGAACTGATGGGCGCGGTGGTGCGCCGCGAAGGCGGACTGCGCACCTCGCGCCGCATCAGCCATTGCTTCGTGATGGACGTGCCGGGCCATGGGCAGCCGCTGATCATTTCGGACGCGGCCATCAACATCGCGCCCACGCTCGAAGAGAAAGTCGACATCGTGCAGAACGCGATCGATCTTGCGCACGCACTGCAGATGCCCGCGGTGCGCGTGGCGATACTGTCCGCCACGGAGACGGTCAACGCGAAGGTGCCGTCGACGCTCGATGCGGCCGTGCTGTGCAAGATGGCCGACCGGGGCCAGATCACCGGCGCGGTGCTCGACGGTCCGCTGGCCATGGACAACGCCATCGACGCCGAGGCCGCGCGCATCAAGGGCATCAACTCGCCGGTGGCGGGCCGTGCCAACGTGCTGATCGTGCCCGACCTCGATGCCGGCAACATGCTCGCGAAGAGCCTGACCTTTCTTGGCGGCGCCTATGCGGCGGGCATCGTGCTGGGCACCAAGGTGCCGGTGATCCTCACGAGCCGTGCCGATTCCGAACCGGCCCGGCTGGCATCGTGCGCGGTCGCATCCATGCTCGCCAAGGCAGGCCGCGACAAGCTCATCAAGGCGGTCGGCTGAACGGCGACGGTCAGCGCGCGCCGGCCACGATGGCAATGCCGCGGATCTGCCCGGCACCCGATGCGAACGCCGGCTTCGCGTAGCGCGACGGCGCAAAGCGATGCAGCAACTCCGCCTCCCGCAGCTTTGCCGCTTCCAGGTTCGCGAGCTTGACGTGCCCGAAGCCGCGAATCGACATCGGCAGCGCGGCGATGCGCGCGGCCAGCGACTGGTTGTCGACTGACAGCTCATTGGCCATCGCGTCGAAGAGCCCGTCGAAGTGCGCGATCAGCTCGCGCTCCATGCGCCGCTCCCCGGTGCGGCCGAAGGGGTCGAACGCGGTGCCGCGCAGCCGCTTGCCATGCGCAAGCCACCGCATCGCGGGCAGCATCCAGCTGCCGATGCGGATCTTGGCAGGCGCACGGCCGTGCGTGCCGCGCGCCACCACGGGCGGCGCCATGTGGAATTCAAGCTTCAGCTCGCCTTCGAACTGCTCCGAAAGCTTCTTGAGAAACGCGCCGTCGGTGTAGAGCCGCGCCACCTCGTATTCGTCCTTGTAGCTCATGAGCTTCAGCAGGCTGCGCGCGGCATTGCGCGTGAAGGGCAGGCTTGCATCACCGCCCTGCAATGCGGCCTCGCGCGCCTGCAGGCCGCGGATGCGCGTTTCGAAGCGATCCGCCCAGGCGGCGTTCTGGTAGCCGGTCAGATGGCGGCGCGCATCGGCGATGAGCATGTCGAGCGGACGCTCATCGGCCTGCGACGACTGCGCATCGGCGGCAGGCGCGGCGCGCAGCTGGTCGAGCGCCGCAGGGTCTCCCGCCGCCAGCCGGCCCAGCGAAAACGCTGCCTGGTTCGCGGCCACGGCCACGCCGTTGAGCTCGATCGCATGCATCAGCGCCTCCAGGCTCAGCGGCACCAGCCCGCGCTGCCATGCGTAGCCGGTCGCCACGATGTTCGCCGCCAGCGTGTCGCCGAGGAACTCTTCCGCCAGGCTCTGCGCGTCGAAGGTCTCGACCTGCTCTTCGCCGGCCACGAAGCGCATCTTCTCCAGCAGCAGGTCCACGTGCAGGTCGGCGTCCGGGTTGCGCAGCGACTCGGCCACCGGAATCTCGTGGATGTTCGCGAGCACCCGGGTGCGGCCGTGACGCACGGTCTGCAACGCATCGGCCGATGCACCCACCACCACGTCGCAGGCCAGGATGGCATCGGCCTGCTGCGTGTCGATGCGCACCTGGTGCAGCCGCTCGCGCGAATCCGCGAGCCGCACGAAGCTCAGCACCGAGCCGCCCTTCTGCGCGAAGCCCATGAAGTCCAGCACGCTGGCGGCCTTGCCTTCCAGGTGCGCGGCCATCGCGATCACGGCGCCGACCGTCACCACGCCGGTGCCGCCCACGCCGGTCACGAGCAGGTCGTAGGGCGCGCTCCATGCGTGCGCGGCCGGATGCGGCAAGGCGGCCACGCGATGCAGAAACGCATCGCGCCCCGCCGCCAGCGCACCGCTCTTGCGGCGCAGCTTGCCGCCCGTCACGCCCACGAAGCTGGGGCAGAAGCCCTTGGCGCAGGAATAGTCCTTGTTGCAGCTGGTCTGGTCGATCTTGCGCTTGCGGCCCATCGAGGTTTCGTGCGGCAGCACGGCCACGCAGTTGCTCTGCACGGTGCAGTCGCCGCAGCCTTCGCACACCGCCTCGTTGATGAACAGGCGCTTGGGCGGATCGGCCAGTTCGCCCTTCTTGCGGCGGCGGCGCTTCTCGGCGGCGCAGGTCTGTTCGTAGATGAGCACCGTCACGCCCTTGATTTCCCGCAGGCGACGCTGCACGTCGTCGAGCGCGGCGCGGTCATGGAACTCGGTGCCTTGCGGAAAACGGCCTTTGATGTCGTCGTACTTGCCGATCGCGTCGCTCACCACCACGACCTTGCTCACGCCCTCCGATTCCACCTGCCGCGCGATGGCGTCCACGCTGATGACGCCGTCCACCGGCTGGCCGCCCGTCATCGCGACCGCGTCGTTGAACAGGATCTTGTAGGTCAGCGTGGCCTTGGCCGCCACGGCCTGCCGGATGGCGAGGTAGCCCGAGTGGTAGTAGGTGCCGTCGCCCAGGTTCTGGAACACATGCGGCGTCTTCGTGAACATGGCGTGCGAGATCCAGTCGACGCCCTCCCCGCCCATCTGTATCAGCCCCGCCGTGCTGCGGTCCATCCAGTTGGCCATGAAGTGGCAGCCGATGCCCGCGCGCGCGGTGGAGCCTTCGGGCACCTTGGTGCTGGTGTTGTGCGGGCAGCCCGCGCAGAAGTAAGGCAGGCGCTTCACGGCATCGCTCGCGTTGCCGAGCAGCTCGGGCGGCGTGAAGTCGCGCACATGCTGCAGGTGGTCTCCCAGGTCGCGGTTGTCGGGAAAGTGCACCGCCAGCCAGTGCGCCACCAGCTCGATGAGCCGCGAAGGCCGCAGCTCGCCGAGCGCCGACACCAGCGGCTGCCCCTCGCGGTCGTGCTTGCCCACGAGCACGGGGCGCGCATCGGGCGGTGCGTTGTAGAAGATGTCGCGCAGCTGCGTCTCGACGACGGCGCCCTTCTCCTCGACGATGAGAATCTCTTCGAGCCCCTTCGCAAATGCCTTGATGCGCGTCTGCTCGACCGGGAAGCTCAGGCCGATCTTGTAGAGCCGCACGCCGGCGCGGGCCAGCTGCTCCGGCGAGAGCTCGAGCCGGCGCAGCACTTCCATCAGGTCGTGGTGCGCCTTGCCGCAGGTGACGATGCCCACCCTGGCGTGCTCGCTCACGATCACGTCGCGGTCGATGCTGTTGCGCCTGGAGAAAGCAGCCACGGCCGCGAGCTTGTCTTCGAGCCGCGATTCGATGCGCAGCGAAGGCAGGTCGGGCCAGCGGTAGTGCAGGCCGTCCGCCGGCGCGCCGTGGCCGGTGGCGGCGCGCACGGTGTCGGCGTCTTCCCAGGCCTCCACGCGCGCGTTGACCACGTCCAGGTCCACCGTGCCCGCGCTCTCGACCACTTCCGACAGCGCCGCCATGCCGACCCACGCGCCCGAATAGCGCGACAGCTCGTAGCCGTACAGGCCGAACTCCAGGTACTCGGCCACGCTGGACGGTTGCATGACCGGCATGCGCCAGGCCATGAAGGCGTGGTCGCTCTGGTGCGGCATCGACGACGACACGCAGCCGTGGTCATCCCCCGCCACCACCAGCACGCCGCCGTGCGGAGACGACCCGTACGCGTTGCCGTGCTTGAGCGCGTCGCCCGCGCGGTCCACGCCCGGGCCCTTGCCGTACCACATGGCGAACACGCCGTCGACGGTGCGCTCGGGGTCGGACTCGACACGCTGCGTGCCCAGCACCTGGGTGGCCGCAAGCTCTTCGTTCACCGCCGGCACGAAGCGGATGCCGGTCTGCTTGAAGCGTTCGCCCGCCTTCCAGATGGCCTGGTCGACCATGCCCAGCGGCGAGCCGCGGTAGCCGCTGACGAAGCCCTGGGTGTGCAGGCCGCGCGCCGCGTCGCGCCAGCCCTGCATCACCAGCACGCGGATCAGCGCCTGGGTGCCGGTGATGAAGACCGAGCCCGAAGGGGCCCAGAGATTGTCGGAAAGCTGGTAGCCGGGCCGCTTGAGCGCGGTCGCGTTGTGTGGGGCGTTCATGCCCGGAATTGTTCTGCCGCATTCCGGGGAAGTGCTTCTTCAATGCACTAGCGCAGACCCTTGTTTGGAGAAGAATTCACTTCTATAAGGCAGAAAAAGTCGCCCCTCTTCTCCGATTACCCGAATCCCGAGAAAACCCGACCGGCCGCGCTCAGTCCTGCCTGCGCATCGCGAAGAAGCCGCCCGCCACCAGGATGAACGCGCCGATGATCACCTTCTGCCAGGTGCTCGGCACGCCGGCCATGATCAGCACGTTGTTGATCAGCGTGACCAGCACCACGCCCAGCAGCGTGCCGCCCACCGTGCCGCTGCCGCCGGTGATGCGCGCGCCGCCCAGGATCACCGCGGCGATCACGTCAAGCTCGTTGCCCACCAGGTCGAAGGGGTTCGCCAGCCGCGTGCTGGACACGTGCACGATGCCCGCCAGCCCCGACAGGAAGCCCGCGTACGCGAACACGAAGACATGCACCGTGCGCAGGTTGTAGCCGAGCCGCTCCGCGATGGGGAGGCTGCCGCCGATGGCGTACACAGCGCGCCCGATCAGCGTGCGGTTCAGCAGCCACCATGTCAGCACCGCCGCGAAGGCGAGCACCAGCACGGTCGCGGGCAGCACCGCGTGCAGGCCCTGCGGCGTGTCGAAGCGCCAGAGCGCCAGCTTGCCGAAGGCGTCCATGGGCGCCGGCACGTTCATGAAGAACACGGTACCCACGAAGGTCAGAAGAATGCCCCGGTACAGGTACTGCGTGCCGATGGTCACGATCAGCGAAGGCGCCTTGAGCCAGTGCACCAGCAGCCCGTTGAGCACGCCCAGCACCGCGCCGCTCGCGGCACCGGCGATCAGCAGCAGCGCGATGGGCGCTTCCGGAAAGTAGTTCAGCACCAGCTTGGTGATGCTGTACATGGTGAGCGCGGCAATGGCCGCGAACGACACGTCGATGCCGCCGGCCGCCAGCACGATCAGCACGCCCAGCGCAAACAGGCCCAGCACCGTGCAGGCGCGCACGATGTCGAACAGCACGGGCAGTTGGAAAAAGCTCGGGTTGATGGCGCCGACCGCCAGGCTCGCCAGCACGATCAGCGCCAGCGTGAAGACCGAGGGGCGCTGCGCGAGCCAGCCGCGCAGGGAGGCCCGCGCCTGCGGCGGGGGCGCGGCCGGCGCGGAACGCGCTTGCATGGTGGAAGCCGTCATGGGAATGCGGGAGAAGGTGTGTCTGAAACCAGCGCGTGATAGAGATCGCTCTCGGCGAGCCCCGGCGCGTCGAAGTCGTTGGCGATGCGGCCCTTGCGCATCAGCAGGATGCGGTCGCAGTTCTGCAGCAGTTCCTGCAGGTCGTCGCTCACCAGGATCACGCCCAGCCCCTGCTCGGCCAGCCGCTGCACGATGCGGTAGATGGTGTCCTTGGAGCCCACGTCCACGCCCACGGTGGGGCCGTGCAGTATCAGCACGCGCGGCCCGATGGCCAGCCAGCGCCCGATGAGCACGCGCTGCTGGTTGCCGCCCGACAGCGACTGCACCGGCCGGTCCACGTCGGGCGTGGCGATCTGCAGATCGGCCACGGTGCGTTCGGCCAGCGCCTGGCACTGCCGTGCGTCGAGCGCGCCGAAGCGCCCGCGCAGGCGGTCGAGCACCGCGGTGACGATGTTGTCGCGAATCGGCTTGTCGAGGAACAGGCCTTCGCTCAGGCGGTCTTCGGGCACGTAGCCGATGCCCTGGCGGATGCCGTCGGTGGGCGTCTTCAGCGTGATCTCGCGTGCGTCGAGCAGCACGCGCCCGCGGTCGGCGGCCTGGACGCCCGCCAGCGCCAGCGCCAGTTCGTTGCGGCCGGAGTCGAGCAGCCCGGTCACGCCGAGGATCTCTCCCTTGCGCAGCGTGAAGCTCACGTCGCTGAACAGCGCGCCGCGGCCCAGCGACTCCACCTTCAGCAGCTCTTCCCCGCCGTGCGAGCCGTGGCGGTAGCGCTCGCCGTCGAGGTGCTTGCCGGTCATCCAGTGTGCGAGCTCGGCCTTGGTGAAGTCGCGGATCGGACCCTGCGCCACCTTCGTGCCGTCGCGGAAAACAATGGCCTGGCCGCCCATGGCGATGCACTCGTCGAGCTTGTGGCTCACGAACAGCACGGCCACGCCCTGCTCGCGCAGCGCCTCCACCACGTGCACGAGGTTGTCCACTTCCTTCTGCGTGAGCGAGGTGGTGGGTTCGTCCATGATGACCATGCGCGCGCGCGTGGCCACGGCACGCGCGATGGCCACGAGCTGCCGCGTGGCAATGGGCATTTCGCCGACGCGCCGCGCGAGGAACGCCGCGTCGGTCGGCAGCTTCACCGCCTGCAGCGCACGCGCGGCCGTGGCCGCCAGCGCCTTGCGGTCGAAGCGCCGCGCCAGCCTGCCGCCGGTGGCGACAAGCTGCTCGCTGAGCGCGACGTTCTCGGCCACGCTCATGTTCGGCAGCAGCGACAGGTCCTGGTAGACCGTCTCGATGCCCAGCGCGAGCGCCTGCAGCGGCGACAGCGATTCGTACGGCTTGCCGTCGATCACGATGCGGCCCTGGCTCGGCGGCTGCGCGCCCGAGATGATCTTGATCAGCGTGCTCTTGCCGCAGCCGTTCTCGCCGAGCAGGTGGTAGATCTCGCCGGCCTCGATGGTCAGGTCGATGCCGCGCAGCGCGTGCACGCCCGCGAAGCGCTTGTGCACGTCCTGCACCTCGAGAAAGACGCGGCGCCCCGCCGGCGCGGCCGGGGCGTGGGTAGAGAGCGCTTCAAGGGTCATGGCTCGCAGGCTCAGAAGGCGTATTTCTTGTAGTTCTGCTTGTCGACTTCGACCCAGGCCTGGCCCGTGACGACGATGCCGACGCCCGGCCCCTTCTTCACCGAGACCTTGTTGTAGCCCGGCACGCCCATGTCGGTGCCCTCGGTGATGGTCTTGCCGTCGAGCAGCATCTTGGCCGCCTTGTTCATGACGATGCCGGCGTCCTTCGGGTCCCAGAAGGCGATGCCGCCGACCGCGCCCGACTCCAGGAACTTGGCCGCCTCGCTCGGCAGGCCGGTGCCGAAGACGCAGACCTTGCCTTGCAGGCCGGCCTCTTCCACCGCCCGGCCGATGCCCAGCACGTCCAGCGAGGACGAGCCCTGGAAACCCTTCAGGTCCGGATGCTTGCGCAGCATTTCCTTGGCCTTGCCGTAGGCCTTCTCGGCGTCGTTGAGCGACTCGTTCTTGGCGTCGACCAGCTGCATCTTGGGGTACTTCTTCGCATTCGCCGCGCCGCCGTCGGCCCACTGCACCTGCGACTGGCTGCCCAGCGAGCCGACCAGCGAGGTCCACTTGCCCTGCTGGCCCATGCACGCGGCCAGGCGCTCGTTGATGCGCGCGCCGTAGGCCGTGTTGTCGAAGGCCTCGATGTCGACCATGGTGTTCTTCTGGTTGTCCGCCTCGTGCGTGACGACCTTGATGCCGCGCTCCATCGCGCGCTTGAGCACCGGCTCCAGCGTGGGTGGGTCCATCGACACGACCGCGATCGCGTCGACCTTCTTGGCCACCAGGTCTTCCACCAGGCGCTGCTGCTGCGCGGCGTCAGACTGGGCCGGGCCGATCTGGCGCGTGGCGACGCCCGGCGTGCTCGCGCCGAACTCCTTCACGCCCACTTCCATGCGGTTGAACCAGCTGATGCCGGTGATCTTCACCACGGTGACGATGTCCTGCGGCTTGCCCTGCGCATGCAGCGCCGACGCGAAGGCCACGGTGCCCAGTGCCAGCACGGTGCAGGCGATCTTGGTTTTCTTCAGCATGTTCGTTTGTCTCCTAGCCCTCGGTGGTTCTCTGCGTCGCGCCAGGAGGGGGCTGATGCGGCGGTGCGCTGGTGCGCGAAACGGAAATGAAGCTGCGCAGGTCGCTCAGGCTCAGGCGCGCCGATGCCAGGAAGAACAGCAGCAGCAGGCCCCAGGCGCAGTCGCGGAAGAAGTTGGAAATGCCCAGCAGGTTGAAGGTGCTGGACAGCAGCTGCAGCGCCACGGCCGAGAAGAACAGGCACACCATGCGCCCGTAGCCGCCCTGCGGCCGCACGCCCGCCATCACCGTGATGAGGATGGCGATCAGCAGGTAGGAGTTGCCGTAGTCCGACTTCACGCTGGCCGTGCGCCCCGCGATGATCACGCCCGCCACCGCCGCCAGCACGCCGCACAGCGCATACGTGGCTATCAGCATGCGGCCCTGCGGAATGCCCGCGTAGCGCGCCGCCTTGGCATTGGTGCCCAACAGGAAGAGCCGGATGCCGAACGGGCTCTGCTTGAGCAGCCAGCCGACGGCCAGCAGCATCACCACGAAGATCGCGAACGGAATCGGCACGCCCAGCACCGTCTCGTTGCCGATGGCCGACAGCGGATCGGCATTGCCCACGCGCAGGCTGGAGCCTCCGGTGAGCACCACGGCCAGGCCGGTGTAGACCAGTTGCGTGCCCAGCGTGCAGAGAATGGGCGTGAGGCCGACGCGCGCGATCAGCACGCCGTTGAGCAGCCCGCCCGCCAGCCCCACCGCGATGGCAATCGCCGCGAAGGCGCCGGTGTACAGCCACGGCGATGCATCGGGCTGCACCAGCATCGGTGCCAGCGTGGCGGCCACCACGCCCGATAGATTGGCCAGCGCCACGCCGGAGAGGTCGATGCCGCCGTTGCCGGAGATCATCGACAGCGCGACGCCCATGGCGAGCAGGCCGAGTTCGGGCAGTTGGCCGCCCATCGACTGGAAGTTGTAGACGTCGAGGAAGTCGCCCTTCGAAAGCACCGTGGCAACCACGAGGATCGCGACGTTGATGCCGACCAGGAAGTTGAGCTCGCGGTCCGAGAACCTGAATTTCACGAAAGACTCCTTTGCTGTTCGCGGTTCAGGCTGCCGCCCGGCCCAGCAGCGCGTCGACCTCGGCGCGCGTGGGCATCGACGGCGCGGTGCCCGCGCGCGTGACCGAAATGGCCGCCACGGCGGAGCCGAAACGCGCGGCTTCCAGCGGCGAGGCGCCTTCGGCCAGCGCGGCCGCGAAGCCGCCGTTGAAGGCATCGCCAGCGCCGGCCGTTTCCTTCACCGCGCCGGCGTTGAACACGGGCAGGTGCACCGACTGGTTCGCGCTGTGCAGCAGCGCGCCCTTGTCTCCGAGCGTGATGAGCGCGCAGCCCACGCCCTTGGAAAGAAAGAAGTCGCCAGCACGACGCGCGTCCTCGACGGTCTCGACGGCAATGCCGCTGAGCGCGGCGGCTTCGTGCTCGTTCGGCGTGATGTAGTCGCACAGCGGGTACACGGCATCGTCGAAGGGCAACGCGGGCGCGGGGTTGAACACCGTGACCGTGCCTGCCGCACGCGCGAGTTCCAGGCCGCGCCGCGCGGCGCCGGCGGGCTGCTCCAGTTGCGTGACGAACACGCGCGCGCCTCGGATGGCGTCGGCGGCGGCATCCACGTCCGCGGTGTCGATGAGCGCCGCCGCGCCGGGCACCACGATGATGGCGTTGGCGCCCGTGACCTCGTGCACGTAGATGAAGGCCGCGCCGGTCGGCTGCGTCGTCACCTGCGGCACGCGCGGCGTGATGCCTTCCTGCGCCCACAGTGCGAGCGCGTTGGCGCCGAAGGAGTCCTGCCCGAGCTTGGAGATGAAAGTCACCTGCGCGCCTGCGCGCGCCGCCGCCACCGACTGGTTCGAGCCCTTGCCGCCGGGGCCCATGGCAAAGCCGGAACCGGCGATGGTCTGGCCGACGCCCGGAAGGTCGGCCGCGCGAAAGGCGAGGTCGGCCACGAAGATGCCGAGCACGGCCACGCCGTGCTGCTGCGAGGAAAAGGCGGTCATCGCGATTCAGGCCTCGGGGGCGAGCACGCCCTTCTTGAACACGAAGCAGCCGTAGAAGCGGCGCTCGCCGGTGGCGATCACGCAGTACGCGCGGCGCGCGGCCTCGTAGAAGGCGAAGCGCTCGATGGAGCCCATCGGCCGTGGGCGCCCTTCGGCCGCGTCGATCTCGCGCTGCATTTCAAGTTGCACCGGTGGGATCTCGTCGGGCTGGCCCATGATTTCCATGCGCCGCGCCGGGTCGTCCACCGCGTTGTCCAGCGGCAGCACCGAAAGAATGGCGCGCGCCGCTTCGGTGGTGCCCACGCCGTCGATGCGCAGCAGCCGGCCCAGCGTGGTCTGGCGTGCGACCGAGTCGGCCGGGAAGTTGGCGTCGCACAGCACCAGTTCGTCGCCATGGCCCATGGCGCGCAGGGCGTAGAGCACGTCGGCGTTGAGCAGCGGATGAATGGACTTCAGCATGCGGTCTGTCTCCTCGAATTGGAACGGCTGTCGCGGTTGCGATCTTAAGTAAAGAAAACGTTTGCGCAAACGTTTGCTATTTGGGGATTTCCCTTGGTTCGTATGACGGGCACGACGGCCGCCCGCTCATTCGCCATAGGGAATCCAGATGTTCTTGACCTGCGTCGCGTGCCGCAGGAATGCGGGGCCCTCGGACGAGGCCGGGTCGTGCCAGTCGGTGGCAAGGCCGTGGTCGGCCAGCGTGCGCTTGAGGTTGCCGACCGACAGCAGTTCGGCATCGCGCGACAGTTCCTTCGCACCGAAAACCCACAGCGCATCCACATCGTCGTGCTCGGCCAGCGTGCGCGCGAGGCTCGCGGCCGGGCCGGTCACGAGGTTGACGACGCCGGCCGGCAGGTCGGAGGTCTCCAGCACCTGATAGAAGTCGGTGGCGACCAGCGCGTGTTTCTCGCCGGGCACGATCACCGTGCGGTTGCCCATGGCCATGAGGGGCGCGAGCAGGCTCACGAAAGACAGCAGCGGCGCCTCGTCGGGGCACACCACCCCGACCACGCCGATCGCCTCGACCGTGGCCAGCGCCACGCCGCGAAGCGGCGGCACATGCACCGCGCCCTCGTACTTGTCGGCCCAGGCGCCGTAGGCGAACAGGCGGCCCACCGATGCGTCGACCTCGGCCTGCGCGGCTTGCGCGTCGACACCGGTCAGGCTCGCGATGCGCGCGGCGAACTCGCCGGCGCGGGCCGAGAGGTTTTCCGCGAGGTAATACAGCGCCTGCGCGCGGCGATGCGGCGTCGCGCTCGACCAGCTCGCCGCGGCGCGCGCAGCGGCCACCGCGTTGCGGATGTCCTTGCGGTTGCCCACCCCCACTTCGCCGGCACGCTCTCCCCCGGCCGCGAAGACCGGGCGCGACAGCTCGCCGTCGGGCCGCACCTGCTTGCCGCCGATGAAGAGCTTGGCGGTGCGGTCGATGGCGGGCAGCGCGGGCGAAGAACCGTTCCCGGTCTTCGCGGCGGCTTCGTTCGCTGCCACCGCAGCGGCCACATTCGCCGAGCGCGGCTTGCGCTGCGCCCAGGCACGCGGCTTCAGGTATTCGTAGCAGCCTTCTCTTCCACCCTCGCGCCCGTAGCCCGATTCGCGGTAGCCGCCGAAGCCCACGCCCGCGTCGAACAGGTTGGTCGCGTTGACCCACACAACGCCTGCCTGCAGCTGCGGCGCGATGCCCAGCGCGAGGCCGATGGTCTCGCTCCACACGCTGGCGGCGAGGCCGTAGCGGGTGTTGTTGGCGAGCGCCACGGCTTCGTCGGGCGTGCGGAAAGTCATCGTGACCATCACGGGCCCGAAGATCTCCTCGGTCGCCACGGTGGATGCCGGTTGCACGCCCGTCAGCAGCGTCGGCGCAAAGAAGCTGCCGCCCGGCGGCAGCTCGCCCGGCGCCTGGTAGCAGGTCGCGCCCTCGCGCACGCCGGCGGCCACCAGCGAGCGCACGCGTTCGAGCTGCGTGGGGTCGATCAGGCTGCCCATGTCGATCGCCTTGTCCAGCGGCAAGCCCACGCGCAAGGTCTGCATGCGGCGCTTCAGGCGCGCGATGAAGTCTTCCGCGATGCCTTCCTGCAGCAGCAGCCGCGAACCGGCGCAGCACACCTGGCCCTGGTTGAACCAGATGGCGTCGACCACGCCTTCGACGGCGGCGTCGATGTCCGCGTCGTCGAACACGATGAAGGGCGACTTGCCGCCCAGCTCCAGCGTGAGCGACTTGCCCGTGCCCGCCGTGGCGGCGCGGATCAGCCGCCCTACTTCCGTCGAGCCGGTGAAGGCGATCTTGTCCACGCCCTCGTGCGCGACCAGCGCAGCGCCCGTGGCGCCGTCGCCCGTCACCACGTTGAGCACGCCGCCCGGCAGCCCAGCCTGCGCCGCCAGTTCAGCGAAGAGCAAGGCGCTCAGCGGCGTGAGCTCGGCCGGCTTCAGCACCACGGTGTTGCCCAGCGCCAGCGCGGGAGCGATCTTCCACGCGAGCATCAGCAGCGGGAAGTTCCAAGGAATGATCTGGCCGACCACGCCCAGCGGCACCTGGTCGGCGAACTCGCGCTCCTGCAGCTGCGCCCAGCCGGCGTGGTGATAGAAGTGGCGCGCGGCCAGCGGCACGTCGAGATCGCGCGTCTCGCGGATCGGCTTGCCGTTGTCCAGCGCCTCGACCACCGCGAGCAGGCGCGCATGGCGCTGCACCATGCGCGCCAGTGCGTACAGGTGCCGTGCGCGGCCATGGCCGCCGAGCGCAAGCCAGCCGGGCTGCGCGGCACGCGCCGCCGCCACCGCGGCGTCCACGTCCTTCGCGGAACCCTGCGCAACGCGCGCCAGGCGCTGGCCGGTGGCCGGCTCGGCCGTGTCGAAATGCACGCCGCCGGAAGCGGACGTGAAGCGCCCGTCGATGAAGTGGCCGAAGCCTTCGGCATGGCGCGCGAGCCATTCGCGTGCGTCGGTGTCGCTCTCGGGCGCGGGGCCGTAGTCCATGGTGTCGAAATAGCGCGCGACGCTGCTGCCGGCGGCGGAGTTGTTGTTGCTGCTCATCGGGCTCATCCGATCGGGTGGCGGTTGTAGGCCGAGTAGCGGCCGGTGATGTGGTGCTCCAGCTGGCGCTCGATGTCGGCCAGCAGCGTGGAAGCGCCGATGCGGAACAGATCGGGCTCGAGCCAGTCGCGGCCCAGCTCTTCCTTCATGAGCACCTGGTAGTCAAGCGCGGTCTTGGCGGTGGAGACGCCGCCCGCCGGCTTGTAGCCCACGCGCAGGCCGGTGCGGGCCTCGTACTGGCGGATCATCCGCAGCATCGCGAGCGTGACCAGCGGCGTGGCGTTGACGCCCTCCTTGCCGGTGGAGGTCTTGATGAAGTCGGCGCCGGCCATCATGCAGACCATCGAGGCCTTGGCGACGTTGCGCAGCGTCTTGAGTTCGCCCGTCGCAAGGATCGCCTTCACATGCGCCGCGCCCGCCGCGCGGCGGAAATCGAGCATCTCGTCGTAGAGCTTCTTCCACTGGCCGGTGAGCACATGCTCGCGGGTGATGACGATGTCGATCTCCGAGGCGCCGTCGCGCACCGAGGCTTCGATTTCCTTGAGCTTGAGCTCGTGCGGAATCAGGCCCGCCGGAAAGCCCGTGGACACCGCCGCCACCGGAATGCCCGTGCCCGCCAGCGCCTCGACCGCGGTCGAGACGAAGCGGTGGTACACGCACACCGCTCCGGTGTGCAGCTTGCGGTCGGCGAAGCCGAGGGCGGCCAGCAGGTCCGGGCGCACCGGCATCGCCGCCTTGGCGCAGAGCCGCTTCACGCGCTCGGCGGTATCGTCGCCGCTGAGCGTGGTCAGGTCGATGCAGGTGATCGCCTTGAGCAGCCAGCCGGCCTGCGCGTCCTTCTTGACCGAGCGGCGTCCGGGCAGCGTGGCCACGCGACGCTCCGCAGCCGAGAGGTTGAAGCGGATGCCTTCGATCCAGCCCGCGTCGAACGGCTGGGCGGTGTTGCGGGCAGCGGCGGCATGCGCGTGCGCGGGTGCCGCCGGCAAGGCCGGTGCATCCGCATTGGCGGAAGCCGGCGGCGCCGGGCGCGAGCGCACCGCGCCGCTGGGGCGAACGAGGGAAGTGGAGGTCATGGATGGGCGGGCGCCGTCAGGCGCATGGGCCGCGGCTGCGGCGGGCAGGCAATGGGCATGTCTTTTGTCTCCGGGCTGCGCCGCGTGGCTGCTCAGCCTTGATGCTGTTCGTGTTGGCCTAAATGTTATTACAACAACATTTATCAGCGCAATATGTTTTTCACGAAACATTAATCCAGCGTGCCATGACCGATACTCCGCCACGTGGATCTGAGAAAACCGAACATGCGAAGAACAGCCGGAGCCGAAGCCCGGGCCATGCGCCTGGCCAGGATGCAGGAACTCGTCGAGGCCGGCGGCCCGCTGCCGATCAAGCAGGCGGCGCTGCAGCTCGACGTGACGGAAATGACCATCCGCCGCGACCTGTCGTCGGCCGAATCGCCCCTCTCCGTCCTCGGGGGCTACGTGCTGGCCACCACGCTGCCCGGTGCCGAGCGCTACTCGCTCGACGAGGCCAGCGACCAGCACGCGGCCAACAAGCGCCTGGCCTGCGAACACGCCGCCAGGCTGGTGCAGCCGCACGACAGCCTGTTCATCGACTGCGGCACCACCATGGTCCATTTCGCCGAGGCGCTGCCGCCAGAAATGCCGCTGAGCGTGGCGTGTTACTCCACGAACATTGCGCAGGTGCTGAGCCGCCGTCCGAACACGCAGCTGATGCTGCTGGGCGGGCTCTACCACCCTTCGTCGGCCACCTTCTTCTCCGACGAGGGCCTGCAGTACCTTGCCAGGCTGGGCGTGAGCAAGGCCTTCATCTCGGCGGGCGGTATCGACCTGAAACGCGGCGCGAGCTGCTCCAACTTCCACGAAGTGCCCGTGAAGCAGGCGGCCATCCGCTGCGCGTCGCAGAGCTTTCTGGTGGTGGACGAAAGCAAGCTCGGCACGCTGCGCCCGGCGTTCTTCAGCCCGCTCGATGCCTTCGCGCGCATCGTGGTGGGCGGCTCGCCCGACGCTTCGCTGAAGAAGCAGTTCAAGGACCTGCCGCTGGAATTCGCGCGCGCCCGCGACGCATAGCTTCGGTGCCGGCGGCGGCCGCGGCACGGCACCGGCCGGACACATCGATCAGTGAGAATCGCTGCGACGCCACTACCTGCGATCCCGCGATGAATGCCGGCACCGTTTCACTCGACGAGCACTGCCTCAAGATCCTCTCCGCGCTGCAGCACGACGGGCGACAGACCGTGCAGCAGATTTCCGAGACCATCGGGCTGTCGCCCACGCCTTGCTGGAAGCGCATCAAGGACATGGAGGCGGCCGGCGTCATTCGCGGCTACACCACGCTGGTCGACCCCGAGCAGGTCGGCCTGCACGTGTCGGCCGTGGCAGAGGTCAACCTCGACCGCCACAGCGAGGCGATGGTGCAGCGCTTCGAAGAAGCCGTGGCGGCGAGCCCGCAGATCATCCGCTGCGTGTCGGCCACCGGCCCGGCGGACTACATCCTCAACGTGACCGTGCCCGACATGAAGCACTACGAACGCTTCCTGCACGAGGTGCTGTTCAGCCTGCCGGGCGTGACGCATGTGCGCTCGAGCATCGTGCTGCGCGAGATCAAGTCGGAAACGGCGCTGCCGCTCGACCACCTGCTGCCGGGCACGCCCGGCAAGCCGCGCGCCACGGGGTCGCGCAGAAGCTAGACGCCGCTCAAGGGTATCGGCACCGCGTGCCGGGGGCCGTGTGGAGAATGGCCGCATCCTCCGCCCCGACCGCGCCTCGACCATGCCCCTGCCCAAGCCCCTCCTGCTGCAACGCGCCTATCTCCTGCTCATCGCCGTGCTGGTGTTCGTCGGCTGCTGGGTCGCGCCCATCGACGCGCCCGCGCGAGCCCAGGTCAACGACGGGCTGAAGCGCGCGCTGACCACCTTTGCCGCGGCACGCGCGCTGGGCGCGGTGGTGTCGGTGGCGCAGGGCACGCAGGTCGACGCCACGCCGGGCGGCGTGGGCGTGAGCTTCGCGCCGGGGCAGGCGCTGAAGCCGCTGAACGAACTCATCGAGCAATTCGCGGCGGTGATGCTCGCGGCCAGCGTGTCGTTCGGCATTCAGCTGGTGCTGCTGAACATCGGCGCGCACCACCTGATGTCTTACCTGGTCTGCGCGGTGGCGCTGGCCTGGATCGTGTGGCGCTGGCGGCGCGGCAGTTCGCCGCGCTGGCTGCAATCGGCGTTGATCGGCCTGCTGCTGGTGCGCTTCGCGGTGCCGCTGGCGGCCGTGGCCAACGAAGGCCTCTACCGCGTGTTCATGGCCAACGACTACCAGGCAGCGCTCTCGGGCATCGAGAAATCGCCGACCGCCGTGGTCGATGCCACGCAGGAAGCCCCCGCGGCGCAGGAAGGCTGGCGCGACCGCGTCGAACGCTGGCTGCCGAAGCTGCCCAACCTCAAGGCGACCTACGACGAGATCCTGAAGTCGGCCTCCGACTGGGCGGAGCGCATCGTGAAGCTGATCGCCCTGTTCGTGCTGCAGACCATCGTGCTGCCGCTGGTGTTCCTGTTCGCGGCGTGGCGGCTCGCGCGGGCCGCGATACGCGAACCGCTACGCAAGTAGGCGCAGCCGCTGCCGGCCGCCGCGGCAACACGAAGCAGGCCTACTGCGCCACCGCGTGGCCGTAGCAGGCCTTGAGGGCCGTGTAGTCGTAGTAGTGGGCGGTGCCCGCCTTCTTCGCGCCGTCGCAGGCGGCCTTGAAGTCGGTTTCCTTCTCGTTGTAGAGCATCTTCACCAGCAGCTTGCCGCTAGCGTCGGCATACACGTCCCACTGCATGTTGGCGGCCATCGGCGACACGTACTCGCCGCGCCATGCATTGCTGCCGTAGCTGAAGTTGGCGGCCTTGGGCACGCTCTGGTCCACGCCATTCAGGCCCATGCGCACGGCAAAGGGCATGAGGATTTCCGCGTGCGCGAAGCGCAGCTTGGCGGCGTGCGAGCGGTCGCCGCGCGCGATGGCGTCGACCTCATTGAACATGTCGTCCACCAGGATCTGCGACATGCGTGAAGTGATGTCGCCCTTCTCGGTCATGCCGGGGCCCTTGTCGTAGAAGTCGGAGCCGTCGTTGAGCGCGGCGAAGAACTTCGCCTGCGCGGCGGGCATGTAGGCGGCGAAGTCGACGCCGGCCTCGCTGCGCATGGCCGGCGCGATCACGTAGAGCTCGTACAGCAGCGAACCGGCGTCGCCCAGGGACTTGATCGTGGTCTTGCCGTCGCCGCTCAGGCTGGACGAGAACTTGCCGTCGTCGCTCGCGAAAGTGCGGGTGCCTGTATTCGCGAAGCTGTAGCTGCCGTCGGCGATCTTGTCGACGAAGCTCTTGGCGAACAGGCGCTCCAGCAGCACCCGGCCGGCCGCGGCGGCTTCAGGCGTGACCGTGAGGCCGCTCTGCTTGGCGGCCAGGTCGGCGTCGCTGGACTTGTAGGCCTGGTAGGCCTGGCTGTCCTGGTAGGTCGTGTAGAGCGGGTCGGCCGTCTTGGTCACCTGGTCGGTGGCCTTCACCAGCTTGTGGAAGTACAGCAGGAAGCGGTTGGTGCCGGCCGGCTGGCTCACCGCGGTGCCGGTGTCGGGGTAAGGCGCCGGTGCGGGCGGATAGGTGACGAGCGGCGCCAGCGCGGGCTGCGCCGCCTTGAGCGACTGCACGAAGAAGTTGCCGCTGTCGACCGCGCGGTCGACGCCGGAAGTGACGGTCACGATCTGCCGGGGCGCCGAGCCGGCGCTGTCGCCGACCTGCTTCCAGTAGGCCGGCAGCCGCTGCACCAGCCGCGCCGCCAACTGCGTGTGTTCGTTGATGCCGACCTGCGTCTCGTTGCCGTAGCCAGGCGTGCTGATGCCCGCCACGCCGTAGCCCAGCAGGAAGTTGGCCTTCATGATCTTCAGCACGTCGGGCCCGAGCTTCTGCCCGAGCGGCGTGAGCGCACCGTCGTCCCGTGCCTTCTCCCACATGTTGTAGACGGCCAGGTCGTACTTGAGGCTGGACAGGCCGCGCGAGCCGTGGCGCGCGATCATCTCGGTGTAGACCGGCGCAAAGCCCGCGGGCGGCGCCTCGTAGGTGCTCACGTCCTGCTGCGGACGGTACGGGGCCTTGGTCTGGTAGTAGCGGTCGGTCAGGGCCGCGGAGGTCAGCACGGCCTTGACGTCGTCGCCGGCGGCGGCCGACGCAAGCGCATCGCGGATGCGCTGCAGCCCCTCGTCGGACGCGGCCTTGAGCGCGGCCTTGGCCACCGGATCGCTCTCGGTGTTGAAGTCGCCGAGCAGCTTGGCTGCCACCACGCCGACCGAGATGGCGACCTTGCTGCTGGCCGCCTTGAAGTCCAGGCCGCCGGCTTCCATTTCGGCGACCACGGCGGTCGACTGGTAGTCGACGACGCCCGGTGCCTCTTTCGGCGCGCGCAGCACGAGCCGCGAGGTCACGGGCTTCGAGGTGGAGGTGGCGGGGTCGAGCTCGGTGGCATCGGTGCCGATCTCGGCCACGATGCCTGCGCTTGCGCCAGCCAGCGTGAAGCCGCCCTGCTTGTCGGTGCGCGTGGAGGGCTCGTCGGCATCGCAGCGGCCGTTGGCGTTGATGTCGAGGCAGACCTTCGCGTTGACGAAATAGCTTCCCACGACCACACCGCTCACGTTCGAAGACGCGGCCGGTGCGGGCGCGGGCGTCGTGGCGGCCGGAGGCAGCGCGAAAGGAACGCCGCCGCCACCGCCGCCTCCACCGCCGCAAGAGGCCAGCAGGAGCGCAACAAGGCCGAGGGACGAAGACGGCAGGCCGGTCAAGGCACGGGGAAGGGGCAGGTTCGGCAACATGGAGGAAGGGCAAGAAACAAAAGTTTCGAATCCTTCCATCCGTGCATGACGCGCCGATGACCCGTGGCGCAAACAGCAACAAGCCTAGGAAACGACCTGGTAATAGAGGTTCTGCGGATGCCTGGCCTGCGCGAAGAAGAACCAGCGCTCCGCCAGCAGGCCCGGCGCCTGCACGGCGACCGCCAGCAGCCACGGCTGCACCGACGCGCTCGCGATGCCCCATGCCGCCAGCAACGCGGGCAGCACGAAGGCCAGCAGCAGAAAACCGAGCTTCATGTTCCCGAGCGCCGCGAGCGACACGCCATGGAAGAACTCCCGCGTGTTGAACGACCCGGCCGACATGCCCATGGACTTCTGCACCAGCTTCTGCGCGCGGATGCCCGTGGCCGACTGCAAGGTCGACTTGTGGCGCAGGCGCGCATTGCGCCGCAAGGCGCCGCCGCGCGCAGCCCAGGCGGCCAGCGTGGCGACGAGCGCCCATGGCCCGAACACCTGCACGAAGCGCGCCTCGCCGCTCAGGGCCGCCATCGCGCATGCCAGCACCAGCCCCGAAGACAGCCCGATCAGCGTGAAGTTGAGCACCGTCAGCGGGTGCGCCCATTCCTCGATGAAGCGCAGGCAGGCGTAGATCATCGCGGTGCAGTACCAGAGCAGCATCGCGCCGCACAGCACCAGCAGCGGCAACAGCCACGACCACGGCGCGCCGACGCCCAGCCGCAGCGACAGCCACCACGACGCCACCAGCGCGATGAACACCGGCAGCACGATGACCTCGCGCGACATCCACGAAGTGCGCCACATCAGCACCGCCCGCCATGCGCGCGTCTTGCGGCCCAGGTGCATGAACGATGCGGCAAGGCCCGCCACCAGCAGCACCTCAGCCACGCCCAGCGCAATGCCCAGGAAGCCCGGCGCCAGTTCCAGCCCGAACAGCACCGCCAGCGCCAGCGCGAACACCAGTCCCTGCGCGGCGCCGGCCAGCGTGGTGAAGAAAAGAATCGAGAACGCGGGATGCATGCGGCTACTCCTTCGCGTCCGCCGGCTGCGTGATGTGCCGGGGCAGGTACTGGTTGGCCGGGCTGGTCTCCCACTCGGGCATCAACTGGTAGCCGCCGCGCTCGCGGATGGCCTTCGACACTTCGGAGTCCGGGTCCTTCACGTCGCCGAAGATGCGCGCGCCGGTCGGGCAGGCCTTCACGCAGGCCGGCTTGCGGTCTTCCTTGGGCAACTGCTCGTCGTAGATGCGGTCCACGCACAGCGTGCACTTGGTCATGACCTGGCGCTCTTCGTCGAGCTCGCGCGCGCCGTAGGGGCAGGCCCATGCGCAGTACTTGCAGCCGATGCACTTGTCGTAGTCGACCAGCACGATGCCGTCTTCCTTGCGCTTGTAGCTCGCGCCCGTGGGGCACACCGGCACACACGGCGGGTCTTCGCAGTGCAGGCAGCTCTTGGGGAAGTGGATGGTCTCGGTGACGGGAAAGGCGCCAGCCTCGTAGGTCTGCACGCGGTTGAAGAAGGTGCCGGTGGGGTTGGCGGCATAGGGGCGTTCATCGGCCAGCGGGCCTGCGCTGCCGGAGGTGTTCCATTGCTTGCAGGACGTGACGCAGGCGTGGCAGCCGACGCAGACGTTGAGGTCGATGACGAGGGCGAGTTGCTTGGCGAGGGTTTCGCCCTGCTCGGCGCGCTGGGTTGCATTGCTCCCTCCCCCTCTGGGGGAGGGTCGGGGTGGGGGCACGCCGGCCCTCGATGCAACAAGGCTTCCAGCTCCAACGCCGATGCCCCCACCCCCGCCCTCCCCCAGGGGGGGAGGGAGCGACACGGGGGACAGCAGATCCTTGAGCCACTGCATCATTTCTTCCCCCTCCCCGCAAAGTACGTCAACACACTCGCCGCCTTCCCCAGCACCCCGGGCACCACCGGCATGCTCGCAACCTGCGGATAGCTTTCTTCAGGCTCGCCGGGCTCCGCCGGCCGGATGCGCACCCGCACGTCGTACCACCCCGCCTGCCCGGTGATCGGATCCGAATTGCTGATGGTCCCGCTCGCGGTGCCTGCGCAGGGCAGTTCCTCGCTGATCAGGTGGTTCAGCAGGAAGCCCTTGCGCGCCTCGTCGGCTCCCGGTGCCAGTTGCCACGCGCCGTCGGCCTTGCCGATGGCGTTCCAGGTCCACACCGTTCCCGGCTCCACCGCCTCGCTGTAGCGCAGCATGCAGCGCACCTGGCCCCACCGGCTCTCGACCCAGCACCAGCCGCCGTCCGCAATGCCCGCCGCCTGCGCGGTCAGCGGATTCACGTGCAGGTAGTTGTGGCTGTGGATCTGCCGCAGCCACGCGTTCTGCGAGTCCCACGAGTGGTACATCGCCATCGGCCGCTGCGTGAGCGCGTTGAGCGGATAGGCGGCCAGGTCGGTCGCCGCTTCTTCGAGCGGTGGATACCAGAACGGCAGCGGGTCGAAGTATTTGTCGATGCGCTCGCGCAATGCATCGGGCGGTTGCCGCCCCGGGCTCTTGCCCTGCGCCGCGAGCCTGAAGCTCTGCAGCGTGTCGGAATACAGCGCCAGCTGCACCGGGTCGTTGCGCTGGCGCCAGCCCTTGTCTTTCGCAAAGTCCAGGTACTCCCGGTTCCAGTTGCGCATGTAGTGCATGGTCTCGGGCATGTGGTACTGGAACACACAGTTGTTCTGCGCATAGGCCTCCCACTGCTTGGGGTTGGGCGCGCCGCGCAGGTGCTCGGTGCCGTCCTTGCCGCGCCAGCCCATGAGAAAGCCGATGCCCGGCTGCGGCTCGAAGTTGACGACGAAGTCCGGGTAGCCCGTGTACTTGCGCCCGCCCTCCGGCGTGGTGAAGGCCGGAAACTGCAGCCGCGAAGCCAGCTCGATCAGAACCTCCTGGAACGGCCTGCACTCGCCCGTCGGCGGCACCACCGGCACGCGCACCGAATCCACCGGCCCGTCGAACTCCGAGATCGGCCGGTCGAGCATGCCCATCACGTCGTGCCGCTCGAGGTACGTGGTGTCGGGCAGCACCAGGTCTGCGAAGGCCACGGTCTCGCTC
The DNA here is from genome assembly GCF_037482385.2 of Variovorax sp. AB1(2024). Taxonomy (NCBI): domain Bacteria; kingdom Pseudomonadati; phylum Pseudomonadota; class Betaproteobacteria; order Burkholderiales; family Comamonadaceae; genus Variovorax; species Variovorax sp. AB1(2024). The sequence goes on from NZ_JBBHKP020000001.1 coordinate 5,138,761, forward strand.
TGGAAGGCGTCGCACACCACCAGGAACGGGATCATGTGCTCGCCCTTTTCGTCCTTGCGGTTGAGCATCTCGCGCACGGCCATGGTGTTCATGCTCGAATTCCAGGCCATGTTGGCCATGAAGATCAGCAGCGTGTCGATGCGGTAGGGGTCGCCCTTGGCCGCGTTGGTGATCACGTTGTGCATGAGCCCGTGCGCCGACAGCGGGTGCTCCCACGAGAAGGCATGGTCGATGCGTATCGGCGAGCCGTCGGCGTTGATGGCCAGCTCGTCCGGGCCGGCCGGAAAGCCCAGCGGAGCCGCATTGAGCGGCGTGTTCGGCTGGATCATGCCGGGGTCGTTGAAGGCCCGGTAGTTGGGCACGATGTGGCGCGGATACGGCGCCTTGTGCCGGAAGCCGCCGGGCGCGTCGATGGTGCCGAGCACGCTCATCAGCACCGCCAGCGCGCGCACCGTCTGGAAACCGTTGGAGTGCGCCGCCAGCCCGCGCATTGCATGGAAGGCCACCGGCCGCGCCTGCGTGGTCGGGTGCTTCTTGCCCCAGGCGTCGGTCCAGGGAATCGGCAGCTCGAAAGCTTGTTTCAACGCCGTCTCGCCCATTTCTCGCGCCAGCTTGCGGATGCGCGCCGCGTCGATGCCGGTGATGGCCTGCGCCCACTCGGGCGTGCAGGCGGCGACGCGATCGCGCAGCAGCTGGAACGACGGCGCCACGCGCGTGCCGTCGGCCAGCGTGTAGTGCCCTTCGAGCGCCGGGTCGCAGCCTTCCTCGATTCCTTCGGGGTAGGCGTTCTTCACGCTGCCGCTGGCCTTGTCCCACACCAGCTTGTTGTGCGGGTTGCGTCCGTCGCCGGGCGGGCCGCGTTGCGGGTCGGGGTCGAAGGCGAACAGGCCCTGCCGCTCGCAGTCGTCGAGCACCACGAGCTGCGGCGCATTGGTGAAGCGCTTGAGGAAGGCATGGTCCACCAGGTCGCTTGCGATCAGCTCGTGCAGCAGCGCCATGAACAGCGCACCGTCGGTTCCCGGCTTGATGGGGATCCACTCGTCGGCAATGGCCGAATAGCCCGTGCGCACCGGGTTGATCGAGATGAAGCGCCCGCCCGATCGCTTGAACTTGCTGATCGCGATCTTCATCGGGTTGCTGTGATGGTCTTCGGCGGTGCCGATCATCACGAACAGCTTGGCGCGCTCCAGGTCGGGTCCGCCGAACTCCCAGAAGCTGCCGCCGATGGTGTAGATCATTCCCGCGGCCATGTTGACCGAGCAGAAGCCGCCGTGCGCCGCATAGTTGGGCGTGCCGAACTGGCGCGCGAACAGGCCGGTGAGCGCCTGCATCTGGTCGCGACCGGTGAACAGCGCGAACTTCTTCGGGTCGGTGGCGCGGATCTTCGCGAGGCGCTCGGTCAGCAGGTCGTAGGCGCGCTCCCAGCTGATGGGCTCGAACTCGGCCGCTCCGCGCTCGCTGCCGGCCTTGCGCAACAGCGGCTGCGTGATGCGCGCGGGCGACACCTGCTTCATGATCCCCGACGAACCCTTGGCGCAGATCACGCCCTGGTTCAGCGGATGGTCCGGGTTGCCGTCGATGTAGCGCACCTCCGGGCCCTTCTCGCCCTCGCGCAGATGCACGCGGATGCCGCAGCGGCAGGCGCACATGTAGCAGGTGGTGGTCTTGACCGTGGTGTCGGCCGTGGGAGTGGGCGCCGACAGCGGGTCGTGCACGGGCTCGCGGGACAGGAAACTGAACACTGTCGGTCCTTTGTTTTCAGGCGTGGCGCACACGATGTTAGGCACACCCGATCAATCGGAAAAGCGCAGAATATCTCTCACCATGACCGGAAAAACAGATCAACTTTCGGCGCAGCGCCTGCGCCTGAACCTGCGGCAGCTGGAGGTGTTCGTGGCCACCGCGCGCGGCGGCAGCACCCGTGCGGCGGCAGACCGCATCGCGCGTTCGCAGTCGGCCGCGAGCAGCGCGCTGGCCGACCTGGAAACCTCGGTCGGCGTCCTGCTGTTCGACCGCATCGGCCGCCGGCTGGTGCTCAACGAGAACGGCCGCGCCCTGCTGCCCAAGGCGCAGGCGCTGCTCGACCAGGCGGGCGAGGTGCAGGCCCTCTTCAGTGCCGAGCATGCGGCGCCGTTGCGCGTGGCTGCGAGCTTCACCATCGGCGAATACCTGCTGCCCGAGCGCATGTCGCAATGGACCGCGCTGCATCCGCAGAGCCAGGTGCGGCTGCACATCGCCAACACGCGCGACGTGATCGAGGCGGTGGCGGGCTTCGACGTCGACGTGGGCTTCATCGAAGGCCCGCAGACCCACCCCGACCTGGTCGTGCGCGCATGGCGCAGCGACGAGCTGGTGATCGTGGCCGCGCCGGGCCATGCGCTGGCCGGCCGCGTGGCCACGCACAAGCAGCTGTCGCAGGCCACCTGGGTGTTGCGCGAGCACGGCTCGGGCACGCGGCAGGTCACCGATGCCTGGCTGATCCAGAACCTGGAGCAGGTGAACGTGGGTTTCGAACTGGGGAGCACCGAGGCCATCAAGCGCGTGGTGGCCACAGGCACCGGCCTGGCCTGCCTGTCGCGCTACACCGTGGCGCAGGCGCTGGAAGACGGCCACCTGGTCGAACTGCGCACGCGGCTGCCGGCCGGCGTGCGCAAGCTGGCGACGGTGATGCACCGCGACAAGCTGCTGGGCGGCGCAACCGCCGACTTCCTGCGCCACTGCGGCGCCACGGTGCCGCGCATGGCCACCAGCGCCACCGCGCGCTGAGCGCTCAGCCCATGTGCAGCACGCGTGCGGTGTGGCGAGCGATCACCGCTTCTTCGTCGGTGCGCAGCACCCAGGCGCTCACAGGGCTGCCGGCCGCGGTCAGCAGCGCAGCGCCGCCCCGGTTGGCGGCTGCATCCATCTGCACGCCCAGCCAGGCGCAGTCTTCGAGCATGCGTTGGCGCAGCGGCGCGTCGTTCTCGCCGATGCCTCCGGTGAACACGATGGCGTCCACGCCGCGCAAGGCGCCCGCCAGCATGCCCATGTGCTGCACCACCTGCTCCACGAAATGCGCGATCGCCTCGGCAGCCGCCGGCTCTGCCGAAGCCTGCAGAGCACGCATGTCGCTCGACACGCCCGACAGCCCCAGCAAGCCCGATTCGCGGAACAGCAGCTTCTCGACCGCGTCGGCCGACATGCCGCGCGATCGCATCAGGTAGGGCACCACCGCCGCGTCGATGCGGCCGCAGCGCGTGCCCATGGTCAGGCCGTCCAGCGGAGAGAAGGTCATGGTCGTCACGACCGAGCGGCCGTTGACCATGCCGCACATCGACGCGCCGTTTCCCAGGTGCGCGACGATCACGCGCCGCTGCGCCAGCTCGGGCGCGATGCCCGCGAACTGCGCGACGATCGATTCATACGAGAGGCCGTGGAAGCCGTAGCGCCGCACGCCAGCGTCATGCAACTCACGCGGCAACGCAAAGCGCCGGTTGACCTCCGGCTGCACCGCATGGAAGGCCGTGTCGAAGCAAGCCACCTGCGGCACGCCCTCGAAGGCGGCCATGGCCGCGCGCACGCCGGCCAGGTTGTGCGGCTGGTGCAGCGGCGCCAGGGGCTCCAGCTTGGCGAGTGCATCGAGCAATGCCGCGTCGACGCGCACCGGTTCCACGAAGTCCGTGCCGCCATGCACGATGCGATGCCCCACCGCCGCGATGCGCCCGCCCTCGCCCTGCCGCGCATGCCATTCGAGCAGCCCGGCCAGCGCGCCCTGGTGCGAGGCGCGTGCGCCATCGAGCGGCTCGTCGAGCAGCGTCTTGCCCTGTACATCGCGAATGCGCAGCCGCGCCTGCAGGCCCGCGCCCAGACCGTCCGCCTGGCCCGACCAGCGCGCCGACGGCAACGCATCGCCGCCGCCCGGATGTGCCGCATCGAACAATGCGACCTTGATGGACGAGGAGCCCGCGTTGAGCGTCAGCAGCGAATCGGTCATGGGTTCTTCAGACGTAGTCCTTGTACTTGTCGAGGAATCGTACCGGCTTGGACAGCGCGTCGCGGCGGAAGGGGTCGCCCAGCTCGCGGGTGCACATGATCTCGATGACGCAGGTCTTGCCTTCGTTCATCTGCATGTCGATGGCCTTCTTCAGCGCCGGGCCCACTTCTTCGAGCTTGTCGACCACGATGCCTTCGGCGCCCATGGCCTTTGCTATGCCCGCGAAGCTCTCGCTTTCAAGCTCGCCGGCCACGAAGCGGCGGTTGTAGAAGTCGACCTGGTTCTTCTTCTCCGCGCCCCACTGGCGGTTGTGGAACACCACGGCCGTGACCGGAATGTCGTGGCGCACCGCCGTCATGATTTCCACCATGCTCATGCCCCAGGCGCCGTCGCCGGCATAGGCCACGGCCGGGCGGTCGGGCGCGGCGCACTTGGCGCCGATCATGGTGGGCAGCGAGTAGCCGCAATTGCCAAAGCTCATCGGCGCGAAGAAGCTGCGCGGCTCCTCGAAGCGCAGGTAGCTGTTGGCAATGGCGTTGATGTTGCCGATGTCGGTGGAGACCATCACGCGCGGCGGCATGGCCTTTTCCAGCTCGCGCAGCACCTGGCGCGGGTGCAGGTAGCTGCCGCCGGTGGGCGTCTTCTCGCCCTTGGCTTCCTCGATGGCGTCGAGGCTGAACTGGTCGCGCTCGTGGGTCCACTCGTCGAGTTCCTTTTCCCACGCGGCTTTCTCGGCCTTGATCCTGTCGGCGCGCTCGGCCTTGGTGGCGTCGCAGGCCAGCGTCTTGCCCTGCAGGCGCTTGAGCAGTTCCTTGGCCGTGGCCTTGGCGTCGCCGTGGATGCCGACGGTGATCTTCTTCACCAGGCCCAGGTTGGTGTGGTCGGCCTCGACCTGGATGATCTTCGCGTCCTTCGGCCAGTAGTCCATGCCGTGCTGCGGCAGCGTGCCGAAGGGGCCCATGCGGGAGCCCAGAGCCAGCACCACGTCGGCCTGCGCGATGAGCTTCATCGCCGCCTTGGAGCCCTGGTAGCCCAGCGGGCCGGCCCACAGCGGATGGCTCGCGGGAAAGGAGTCGTTGCGCAGGTAGCCGTTGGCAACCGGCGCGCCGAGGCGCTCCGCCAGCGCCTTGCACTCTTCCACCGCATCGCCCATGACCACGCCGCCGCCCGAGAGGATCACAGGGAACCTGGCCGAGGCCAGCAGCTCGACCGCCGCGTTCAGGCTGTTCTCTCCGCCCGCGCCACGCTCCACGCGCATCGGCTTCGGGATCTCGCACTGGATCTCGCCATAGAAGTAGTCGCGCGGAATGTTGAGCTGCGTCGGGCCCATCTCGGAGATGGCGCGGTCGAAGCAGCGCGCGGTGTACTCGGCCATGCGCTTGGGGTTGTTGACGTGGCCCTGGTACTTTGTGAACTCCTGGAACATCGGCAGCTGGTTGGCTTCCTGGAAGCCGCCGAGGCCCATGCCCATGGTGCCGGTCTCGGGCGTGATCATCACCACCGGGCTGTGCGCCCAGTAGGCCGCGGCAACGGCCGTCACGCAGTTGCTGATGCCGGGGCCATTCTGGCCGATGACCAGGCCGTGGCGGCCCGACACGCGCGCATAGCCGTCGGCCATGTGGGCGCCGCCCTGCTCGTGCACCACCGGAATCAGCCGGATGCCGGCGGGCGCGAAGATGTCCATCGCGTCCATGAAGGCCGAGCCCATGATGCCGAAGATGTCGGTCACGCCGTTGGCGACCATGGTCTCGACGAAGGCCTCGGAGGGCGTCATCTTCTGCACGCCCTTGACGGCTTCGCGGGTGGGGGCTGCGGCTGGCTTCTGGCTCATGGAAGGCGTCTCCTGAAAGGATGATGGGCGGTGGCTTGCACCCAAAAAGTCGGAACGACTTGTTCCGGAATTCATTCCGGCGGAATATAGGACGGCATCGGCACGGCGTCAAACAATTTACAAAAATCGGTACGCCTTGTCTCTTTTTTTGTAAAACATCTATGATCCGCCCCATGAAGATCGTCAAAGGGCTCCACGTGGAAGCCGCCGAACCGGCGGGCGACACGCCCACCATGCGCCTGTTCGCGCTGCTCGAAGTCATGGCCGCGAAAGACCAGCGCTACTCGCTGCAGGGCCTGGTGGAAGAAACCGGCCTGCCCAAGCCCACGCTGCACCGCATGCTCCAGCAGCTCGAGGGCGCGGGGCTGTTGCAGCGCGAAGGCGACGGCCGGCACTACGGCATCAGCACGCGGCTGCGGCGGCTGGCCGAGAACCTGCTGCTCAACGACAGCCTGCACGGCGCGCGCCACACGGTACTGCGCCAGCTGGTGGAAGAAATCGGCGAAAGCTGCAACCTCACGGCGCTGTCGGGCAGCGAGGTGGTGTACCTCGACCGCGTGGAAACCGCCGCGCCGCTGCGCTTCTACCTGCACTCGGGGTCGCGCGTGCCGGTGCACTGCTCGGCCAGCGGCAAGATCTTTCTCTCCCAGATGAGCCCGGCGCAGCGCCGCCGGCTGCTGTCGAACGCGCCGCTGGAGCCGTACACGCCCAAGACGCTGACCGACCCCGATGCGCTGGAAAAGGAAGTGCAGCGCATCCGCAAGGACGGCTACGCCATCGACCACGAAGAATTCCTGCCCGGCCTGCTGTGTATCGCCACGCTGGTGCCTTCCGGCGACGACGCGCCCTCCAACCTCTGCATCGCGGTGCAGGCGCCGGTGATGCGGCTCGACGCGGCCAAGGCGAAGACGCTGCTGCCGGCAATGCAGCGCGCAGCCAAGGCACTGAGCCGCATCGATGCCGGCGCGGCGTTCTCCGACCGCGCGCAGGCCTGACCCTTCTTCTTTCCAGAAAGCCCACCGTGACCGACACCGCCGACCTTCGCCCCGATCGGATGCTCAGCGTGCGCGAGGTGTTCGGCATCGACACCGACCTGCAGGTGCCCGCCTTCAGCGAACGCGACGACCACGTGCCCGAGGTCGATGCCGTCTACCGCTTCAACCCCGACGTGACGCTCGCCATCCTGGCCGGCTTCACGCGCGACCGGCGCGTGATGGTGCAGGGGCTGCACGGCACCGGCAAGTCGACGCACATCGAGCAGGTGGCGGCGCGCCTGAACTGGCCCTGCATACGCCTGAACCTCGACGGCCACATCAGCCGGCTCGACCTCGTCGGCAAGGACGCGGTGGTGCTGCGCGAAGGCAAGCAGGTCACCGAGTTCAAGGAAGGCATCGTGCCCTGGGCGCTGCAACGGCCGGTGGCGCTGATCTTCGACGAGTACGACGCGGGCCGGCCCGACGTGATGTTCGTCATCCAGCGCATCCTGGAGCGCGACGGCAAATTCACGCTCATGGACCAGAACAAGGTGCTGCGGCCGCACCCCTTCTTCCGCCTGTTCGCCACCGCCAACACGGTGGGCCTGGGCAACCTCAACGGCCTGTACCACGGCGCGCAGCGGCTCAACCATGCGCAGATCGACCGCTGGAACATCGTGGCCTCGCTCAACTACCTGCCGGCCGATGAAGAAATCGCCATCGTGCAGGCGCGCGTGCCTTCGCTGGCCGACGAGGCGGGCACGAGGCTGGTCGCGTCGATGGTGGCGGTGGCCGACCTCACGCGCAAAGGCTTTGCGGCGGGCGACCTGTCGACGCTGATGTCGCCGCGCACCGTCATCACCTGGGCCGAGAACATCGAGATCTTCAAGGACCCGGCGCTCGCATTCCGTCTCTCCTTCGTCAACAAGTGCGACGACGCCGAACGGCCGCTGGTGGCCGAGTACTTCCAGCGCTGCTTCGACCGCGAGCTGAAGGAGTCGCACCAGCTCTGCGCAGGTCCGCGCGAATGAGCCCCGGGCCCGCGAGCGCGATGCAGCGCCGCGTGCGGCAGGAGGAGCAGGTCGCGGAGCTCTGCGCGGGCGTGGTGCGCGCCTTCAGCGGCGAGCGCGACCTGCACTTTCGCGGACGGCGGCTGCACCGCGGCCGCATCGCGCTGCCGTGGTTCGCGCCGCACCTGCATCCCTCGCCCGACACCGACGACTTTGCTTCGTTCCGCGGCGTGGCCGACGGGCTCGCGCTGCGGCTCACCGTGTCGGATGCGACGCTGCATGCAACACTGCAGCCCCAGGAGCCGGTCGAACGCATGCTGTTCGAAATGCTGGAGCAGTTCCGCGCCGAGGCGCTGGCGCCCGACGCCATGGCCGGCATGCGCCGCAACCTGCGGCACCGGCATGAGCAATGGTCGCTGGCCTTCCATCACTCGGGGCTGACCGACACCGCGCGCGGCCTGCTGCTGTACGCCGTGGCGCAGATCTGCCGCGCCCGCGTGAGTGGCCAGCAGGTGGTGGAAGAAACAGAGGACATGCTCGAAGCCACGCGCTTCGCGCTTGCGTCGCTCATCGGCCATGCCCTGGCGGGCCTGCGCAGAGACCGCGCCGACCAGGCCGCCTATGCGGTGCACGCCCTAGCCATCGCACGCACCGTGGCCGCGATGCTGCACGAGGCCGGCGAGGAAGGCAGCGGCGCCGCGCGCGATCCGCATGTGGACGACAAGCGCAGCGTGTTCAGCCTCGTGGCCGACATGGACCAGGAGATCGTCGAGCGCTTCACCACCGCCGAGTCGGGCCGCAGCGCGGTGCTCGACGACGCCGGCGGCGCCTACCGCGTCTTCACCACGGCCTACGACCGCGAACACGACGCCGCCACGCTCGCGCGCAAGGAAGTGCTCGCGCAGCACAGGGAAAAGCTCGACCGCCGCATCGCCGCGCAGGGCGTGAACGTCGCCCGCCTCGCGCGCGAGCTGCGCGCCCTGCTGGCAGAGCCCGAGCGCGACGGCTGGGACGGCGGGCAGGAAGAAGGCCTGATCGATGGGCGCCGGCTCGCACAGCTCGTCGCATCGCCCACCGAGCGCCGGCTGTTCCGCACCGAGCGCATGGAGCCGCTGGCCGACTGCATCGTCACTTTCCTCATCGACTGCTCGGGCTCGATGAAGGAGCATGCCGAATCGGTCGCGATGATGGTCGACGTGTTCGCACGCGCACTCGAACAGGCCGGCGTGGCCAGCGAAGTGCTGGGCTTCACCACCGGCGCATGGAACGGCGGTCGGCCACAGCGCGAATGGGTGCGTGCCGGCCGGCCGCCCCACCCCGGCCGCCTCAACGAGCGCAGCCACCTCGTCTTCAAGGCCGCCGGCACACCGTGGCGCCGCGCGCGCCCCGCAATGGCGGCGCTGCTGAAGGCCGACCTGTTCCGCGAAGGCATCGACGGCGAGGCGGTCGACTGGGCCTGCACGCGGCTGCGCCAGCGCGGCGAGGCGCGCAAGCTGCTGCTCGTGATTTCCGACGGTTCGCCGATGGACAGCGCCACGCACCTGGCCAACGACGCGCACTACCTCGACCACCACCTGCGAGACGTGGTCGCGCGCCAGGAGCAGCGCGGCGACATCGCCATTGCAGGCATCGGCGTCGGCCTCGATCTGAGCCCCTGCTACAGCCGCAGCCATGTGCTCGACCTGGCCGGCAGCAGCGGCAACACCATCTTTCGCGAGGTGATCGGGTTGATGGCCGGGCGCCACCGCCGCTGACGCGTTACGGTCTCATGGACTCAATGTCGGCAATCGTGTCCGCACTCTTGGTGCCACCACTGGCACCGGCCACGCTGGCCTACAGCCTGTGCGTGGTGTTCGCGGCCGGCATCGTGCGCGGCTTCGCGGGCTTCGGCTTCTCGGCCATCACGGTGGCGGGCATGTCGCTGGTGGTGTCGCCCGCGCTGGTGGTGCCCGCGATCTTCATGCTCGAGATACTGGCGAGCCTGAGCCAGCTGCGCGGCATCGCGCGCGACATCGACATGCCGTGGCTCAGTTGGCTGATGCTGGGCAACCTCATCTGCATTCCCATCGGCGTGGCGCTGCTCGCGTGGCTGCCGGAGACGCCGCTGCGGCTGCTGATCGGCGCGCTGCTGATGTCGGCCGCCTTGCTGCTGCGCGCCGGCGCGCGCGCCACCCTCGTGCCGACACGCGGCGTGCGCTTGTCGGCGGGGCTGGCGTCGGGCTTCATCAACGGCGTCGCGGCCATCGGCGGCATCGCCATCGCCGTTCTGCTGAGTACCGCGAAGATGGCGCCGGCCAGATTGCGCGCCACGCTGATCGCGCTGCTGCTGTTCAGCGACGTGGTGTCGCTGGTCTGCGCGGCGCTGATGCCGTCATCGGCGCATGCGTCGGGCAACCTGCTGGGGCCGGACACCCTGAAGTGGGCGCTGTGGCTGGCACCGGCGATGCTTGCAGGCATCTGGTGGGGACAGCGCTCGTTCAAGGGCGTGTCGCCGGAGCAGTTCAGGAAGCATGTGCTGAATCTGCTGATCGGGTTGGCGGCGGTGAGTGTGGTGCGGTCGGTGGCGGGTTTGATCGGGTAAGTGGCTGGCGCTATTTGGACGGCCCCATAGCCCCCGCGTCATAGGCCCCGCAGTAATCCTTCCAGTCTTTCACCACCTGCGCCGCGCACTGGTGCGCAGCCGCCATCAGGTCCTTGCGCCAAGACTTCGCCGAGCCGCCGAAGTCGATGAGCGCATCGGCGGTGGCCGAGCCCTGGCGGCCTGAACTGCGCAGTTGCGCCCACGCCATGAGCTGCCCCATTTCGTCGGTGACGCCGCGGATCTGGTCGGGCGAGGTTCGCTTCACGTCGAGGCTCACGCGGTCTTCGCTGGGCTGCAGGCCCCGCAGCACGTAGGAGGCGGCAGCATCCGGCCCGGTGCCGGCGATGGGCTGCAGGAAGGCCATCGACACGGCCTGCATGCGGCGCTGCAGTCCCACCACGCGGTGCGCCTGCGAAGGCCATGCGGGTTGCGCGAGCTTCAGGCGCGGCACCAGCGATGAAGGTAGCGCCTCCTTCAGGTCGAGCAGGTAGTTGCCGTCGGGCGAGCCCTTGCCTTCGACCAGGACGATGTAGCGCTCCACGCCCAGGCTGCCGGTGCCGGCGATGCGCCTTGCCACGTCGAGCACCTTGAAGAACCCGGGCTTGTCCTGCGTCGCGGCGTAGGCGCCGACCAGCTTGGTCACGCGGTCGCGCTGCGCATCGGTGGCGGCGAGCGCACGCTTGTTGTCGATGCGAATGACACGCCCGTGGCCCTTGCGGTCGGTGCGCTTGTCCAGGAAGGCCGGCCTCGTGCGCGCCTTGAGGGTGTCGAGCAGTTGCCCGATCAGGCCGCCCGCGTTGTCGCGGTCCACCCACCGCGCCTTGCCCGAGAGCAGCGCACCGGCGTACGCGTCGAGCGCGGTGTTGCACAGCGCATCGGCATCGTCGGCGGTGGCGCAGAGGCCGTCGCCGGCGACGAGGATGCTCGACAGGAAACGCACCAGATCCCAGGTGACGGGCGCCAGCGCGGCTTCGTCGAAGTCGTTGAGGTCGAAGTACACGAGGCGGTTGTCGCCCTTGTAGCTGCCGAAGTTCTCCAGGTGCGCATCGCCGCACACCCAGCCGGCGGGCGCCTTGCCGGCGAACAGCGCGTCCTGGGGCAGGCGCTCGTAGAACAGGTGGCAGGTCCCGCGCAGGAACACGAAGGGGTTGGTGCGCAGGTTGGCGTATTTCATCGCCAGGCGCTCGGGGTCGCGGCCGGCGTTGTAGTTGCGGATGGTCTCGGCGACGTTCAGCATGCGTGTGTTCCCTTTGGCGTCATGGCGGATTCCGAAGCCGCCGGCACGGCGGAGCCGGCATGTTTCAGAGCAGCGCAGTCATCTTTCCGGCAGCAGCTTTCAGCGCGTCGATGCGCTTAAGCGCATCGTCCATCGACATCCGCGCGGTCGGCGCATGCACGGCCAGCGCGGCGCGCACCGCGCCCTGCGCATCGCGCACCGGCACGGCCACCGCCACCAGGCCGGCAATGAACTCCTCGCGGTCGCACGAATAGCCCTGTTTGGCGATGGCGTCGCACTCGGCGCGCAGCGCCCCAGCGCCGGTGATGGAGTTGGCGGTCATGCGCTCCAGCGGCAGGTTGTCGATGAGCGCGTCGCGTTCTTTCTTCGGCATCTGCGCCAGGAACAGCTTGCCGCTGGCGGTGCAGTGCAGCGGCACGTGCGAGCCCACGTCGAGCGTCAGCCGCAGCGGCCATTGGGCTTCCACGCGGTCGAGGTAGAGCACCTGCGCGCCGTCGAGCGTGGTGAGGTTGCAGGTCTCGCCGACCTCGCGCACCAGTGCCGACAGCACTTCGTGGCGCAGTCCGCGCACCACGCCGTGGTTCAGCGTGTCGAAGGCCAGCTTGCGCAGCGCGGGGCCGACGCTGAACGAGCGCTCGTCCACATCGCGCGCCAGGAACCCGCCGGCCAGCAGTTGCGTGCAGATGCGGTGCGCGGTGCCCTTGGGCAGGCCCAGCTGCGCGGCCAGGTCGGCGAGCGTGAGCGCCCTGCCCTCGTTGGCCAGCAGCGCCAGCAGGCGCAGGCTGCGTTCGGCCGACGAACCGGAGGCGGATGCGGACTCCGGCTCCTCGATGGAAACCACTGCGGCGGACGGGCGCGCTGGACGGGGCATGCGGGTAAACCTTAAAAATGGAACGTTGCGTTCCGAAAATCATTGGCCTAGGATGCGGCCGAGCGAAGCGATTGTTCCACTCCACCGAAGCAACAGGCGCCCCTTGCATGTCTGAAGAAGCGTTCGACTACATCGTCGTCGGCGCCGGTTCCGCCGGCTGCGTGCTGGCCGCCCGGCTGAGCGAAGACCCGGCCACCCGTGTGCTGCTGCTCGAGGCAGGGCCGGCCGACCGGTCGCTGTGGATCCACCTGCCCATCGGCTACGGCAAGACGATGTGGAGCCCCACCTACAACTGGCGCTTCGAGACCGACGCGGACCCGAACATGAACGGCCGGCGCATCTACTGGCCGCGCGGCAAGACGCTGGGCGGCTCCAGCTCGATCAACGGGCTGATCTACATCCGCGGCCAGCGCGAGGACTACGACCACTGGGCCGCGCTCGGCAACCCCGGCTGGGGCTACGACGACGTGCTGCCCTACTTCATCAAGTCCGAAGGCAACCAGCGCGGCGCCGACGCCTTCCACGGCGGCAACGGGCCGCTGAAGGTGTCGGACATCGCGGCCAGGCACGAGCTGATCGAAGCCTTCATCGACGGCGCGCAGCAGACCGGCGTGCCGCGCACCGGCGACTTCAACGGCGCCGCGCAGGAAGGCGCCGGCTACTACCAGCTGACCACGCACAAGGGCTGGCGCTGCAGCACGGCCAAGGCCTACCTGACGCCGGCCGTGAAGCGGCGGCCCAACCTGCGCATCGAGACCGGCGCGCTGGCGGACAAGCTGGTGTTCGAGGGGCGCCGCGCCGTCGGCATCACCTACCGGCAAGACCACGTGCTCAAGACCGCGCGCTGCCGCGCCGAGGTGCTGCTGTCGGCGGGCTCGATCCAGTCGCCGCAGCTGCTGCAGCTCTCGGGCATCGGGCCGCGCGCGCTGCTCGACCGCTTCGGCATTGCGGTGGTGCGCGAGCTGCCGGGCGTGGGCGAGAACCTGCAGGACCATCTGCAGATCCGCCTGGGCTACGAGTGCACCAAGCCCATCACCACCAACGACCAGCTCAACTCCTGGTTCGGCCAGATGGGCATGGGCCTGGAATGGCTGCTGCACCGCACCGGCCCGCTGGCCGTGGGCATCAACCAGGGCGGCTGCTTCATGCGAGCGCTGAAGGATGCGCACGGCCGGCCCGTGGCGGCCACGCCCGACATCCAGTTCCACGTGGCCACGCTCTCGGCCGACATGGCGGGCGGCAAGGTGCACCCCTACTCCGGCTTCACGATGTCGGTGTGCCAGCTGCGGCCGGAGTCGCGCGGGTACATCCGCATCCGCTCGACCGACGCCGCCGAGCCGCCTTCGATGCAGCCCAACTACCTCGCCACCGAACTGGACCGCGCCACCACCGTGGCCGGCGTGAGGGCGGCGCGCGCGATTGCCGAATCTCCCGCGATGCGGCCCTACGTGAAGCGCGAGGTGAAGCCCGGCCCCGACATCACGAGCGACGACGGGCTGCTGGAGTTCTGCCGCAACAACGGCGCCACCATCTTCCACCCCACCGGCACCTGCCGCATGGGCAGCGACGCGCTCGCGGTGGTCGACGCGCGGCTGCGGGTGCACGGCGTGGCGGGGCTGCGCGTGATCGACTGCTCGGCAATGCCGACGCTGGTGTCGGGCAACACCAACGCACCCGCCGTGATGATGGCCGAGAAGGCCGTCGACCTGATCAGAGAGGACGTGAGAGCGGCAACCGCCGCGCACTGAGTTTTTTGCAAACCCACGGCCCGCAGAGGCCGCCACGACAACCTCATCGGAGACAACGACATGAGCGCAAGCGACGAGAAAGCGATTCGCAGGGTGGTGGTTTCGGCGCTGGTGGGCGCCACCATCGAGTGGTACGACTTCTTCCTGTACGGCGTGGTGGCCGGCATCGTGTTCAACAAGCTCTACTTCCCGGGCAGCGACCCGGTGGTGTCGACCTTGCTGGCATACACCACCTTCGCGGTGGGCTTCGTCACGCGGCCGCTGGGCGGCGTGATCTTCGGCCACTTCGGCGACAAGATCGGCCGCAAGAGCATGCTCGTCATCACGCTGATGATCATGGGCGTGGCCACCTTCCTGATCGGGCTGGTGCCCACCTATGCGCAGATCGGCATCGCGGCGCCGCTGCTGCTGTTGCTGCTGCGCGTGGCGCAGGGCATCGGCCTGGGCGGCGAATGGGGCGGCGCGGTGCTCATGGCTTACGAATACGCGCCGAAGGAAAAGCGCGGCTTCTATGCCTCGCTGCCGCAGATCGGGCTGGCCATCGGCCTGTGCCTGGCCTCGGGCGTGGTGGCGCTGCTGTCGTGGCTGCTGACCGACGAGCAGTTCCTGTCGTGGGGCTGGCGCATCGCCTTCCTGATTTCGGGCGTGATGGTGATGGTGGGCATGTACATCCGCCTGCACGTGAAGGAAACGCCGGAGTTCGCGGCCGTGAAGGCGCGCAACGCCGAGCTGCGCATTCCGTTCATGGACATGATCCGGCGCTACCCCGGCAACGTGCTCAAGGGCATGGGCGCGCGCTACATCGACGGGGTGTTCTTCAACATCTTCGGCGTGTTCTCCATCAACTACCTCACCAGCACCATCAAGATCAGCCGCACCGAGGCGCTGCTGGGCGTGATGGCCGCGGCGGTGGTGATGTGCTTCGCCATTCCGTTCTTCGGGCGCATGTCGGACCGGCTGGGGCGGCCGCGCGTGTACATGTGGGGTTCGCTCATCACCGCCGTGTCGGCGTTCCCGGGCTTCTGGCTGATGACGCACAGCGGCGGCAACGTGCTGCTGATATGGCTGTCGATCATCGTGCCCTTCGGCATCCTGTATGCGTCGGTGTACGGGCCGGAGGCTGCCCTGTTCTGCGACCTGTTCGACGCCAAGGTCCGCTACACGGGCATCAGCTTCGTCTACCAGTTCTCGGGCATCTTCGCCTCGGGCATCACGCCCATCATTGCCACCGCGCTGCTGAAGTCCGGCGGCGGCGAGCCGTGGCAGATCTGCCTGTACGTGCTGTTCGCGGGCGTGGTGTCGGCGGCGTGCGCGTGGATGATCGGCCGGAGTGCGTCGCCGGCGGATGCGCCGGTGGCGGTGGCCTCGCGCTGACGGCGCAGCCTTTGTTCGTCATGGGTTCCTGCCCATGGCGAGCGCGCGCATCACGGCCGCCGTCCGGGTCTCCACGCCCAGCTTCACGTACACATGCTCCAGATGCTTGTGGACGGTGCGGGGGCTTATCGACAGCAAGGCGGCGATCTCGGCGTCGGTCTTGCCGCGCGAGAGCCAGTGCATGACGTCGCCCTCGCGGGGCGTCAGGCCGACAGGCGGCACATCGGGCAACGGCGCCTCCGCGCGGCAGGCCAGCCGGTACAGGAAGGCCACCGCCACCGCATGCTCCAGCCCAAGGCGCCGGTAGTAGTCGGCCTGCAGTTCGGCGCGACGCAATTCGCGCAAGCCGTTGCCGTGGCCCGTGCCGTGATGACGCACGGGCGAACGCCAGGACTCGAGCTGCTCCAGCAGGCGAAGCGCGCTCGCGCAATCGTTGCGCGTCAGATGCGTCATGGCATGCCCCTTTCACGGCGGGTACGCATTGCTGCGTATGGCGCCTGCTCGCATCGGGACGCAGGATGCTCGCGGGCTCCTTGCCGCAAATTCAGTATAGGCAGGCATGGGGCCAGCAAGCCGCCCGTCCGCAAGGACATATTCCAGGAGCTGCCATGTCACGCCAATACATCGACTGCCGCGAGTACCCGAGCACGATGAACTGCAGCGTCGCGCTCTCGGCCGACACCGAGAGCGAATTGCTCGATGCCGCCGTCCAGCACGCCGTGGCCGTTCACGGCCATACCGACACGCCGGAACTGCGCAAGCAGCTGGCGGGCATGTTCAAGGCCGGTACGCCACCGCTGCAAACCTCGCCTGCGCGGAAGGTTCCGGCCTGAGGCCACGGCAAACTGAATACTTTTGCATCCACCAAGAAACATCGGTTACGTGTGGATGCAGTTCGGTGCCAAGCCCGCCCAACGGCTTGCGCAGGGTCTGGAAGCACGCCTTTCGGGCGTCGGTGCGCTCCAGGCAGGTACCCCCTTTCAGGCATATCGCCAGCCTGTACGCGTACTTACATTTTTGGCTTGAAGTTTGAGATTCGCGGCGTGTGGAGGAGCAAGAGGAAGAGCTTGCTGCTGCATACGGGCGCCTGCACGCAACAAGCCACTAATGAAAAGACGCCATGAACAAGATTTTCCGCACCCTCTGGAATCCAACGCTCGGTACCTGGGTGGCCGCGCCTGAAACTTCGCTCGGCCATTCACGGTCGTCCGCCAAGGGCGGCGACCTGCGCGCCGTGGCCGTGGCCGCCGCACTGCTCCTCGGAGCGGGGCCGGTGCTGGCCGCGGGCGGCACTGGCGGCCAGCCCGTCGGCGACCCGACGCTGAACGCCGGCTCCGGCGGCAGCAACGGCAGCGGCGGCAACGGCGGCCTGAACGACACCACGATCAACGCGACCGGGGGCACCGGCGGCTCGTCGACGCCCTCCGGCGTCACGGCCGGCTCGGCCGCCAGCACCACCAACTTCCCCGGCGGTGGCACGGCGGGCGCGGGCGGCGCGGCGGGCAGCGGCAGCACGGTCGTCAGCCCCGGCGTGATACAGGGGGCGGACGGCGGCGCCGGCCAGGCCCAGACAGGCGACGCCAACAACGGAAACGGCTACGGCGGGGGCGGCGGCGGCGGCTTCCAGGGCGCGACGATCGGCAACAACGTCGGCACCACGTCCAACAGCTACACCGGCGGCAACGGCGGCGCGGGCGGCAACGGTTACTGGGCGGCCGGCGGCGGCGGCGCGGGCGGCTACGGCTCCATCCTCAACGGCCCGCTGGGCAGCTACACGGCCACCGGCTCGTCGACGGGTGGTGCAGGCGGCGCGGGCGGCAGTGCGTTCTCGCAGGCCGGCGGCGGCGGCAGCGGCGGCGTCGGCTTCTACCTGAACGCCACCACGCCGGGGCTCACGTTCGGCAACACCGGCACCATCGCCGGCGGCGTGGGCGGCGCCGGCGGCTCCGAACTGGCGACGCCGCGCCCCAACGCCTCGGGCGGCGGCGGCGGGGCCGGCGGCGACGGCGTGACGCTCGCGGGCAGCACCGTGCTGATGACCAACACCGGGCAGATCACCGGTGGCGCGGGTGGCGCCGGCGGTGCGGCCGGCGGCGGCGCTGGCGGCACCGGCACGCCGGGCGGCGGCGGCGACGGCGGCGCCGGCGTGTGGTCCTCCGGCAGCGGCGCAACCCTCACCAACAGCGGCAGCATCACCGGCGGCGCCGGTGGCGCGGGCGGCGCCAACAGCAACGGCGGTGCGGTCGGCGCCAACGGCGTGGGCGGCGTGGGCGTGGCGGGCGCGAACATCGCCATCGTCAACAGCGGCAGCATTGCGGGCGGTCTGGGCGGCGACGGCGTGACGCGCGCTTCGGCCATCGAATTCACCGGCGGCGCCAACAGCCTGACCTTGAACACCGGCAATTCGCTGACGGGCGCCGTGGCCATCGACAGCGGCGCCACCGCCAGCGTGATCGCCGGCGCCAACGGCCTGAGCGTGGGCAGCGCACTGCTGCTCGGCGGCACCGGCACCATCAACACCAACGGCAACAACCTGAGCTGGACCGGCCCCATCTCGGGCGCCAGCGGCCTCGTGAAGAGCGGCGCGGGCACGCTCACGCTGAGCGGCATCAACACGTACGCCGGCAGCACCAACGTATCGGCGGGCACGCTGGCCGCCGGCGCGGCCAACACCTTCAGCAGCGCCAGCGCCTTCACGGTCGGCTCGGGCGCCACGCTGGACCTGGCGGGCCGCAGCCAGACGGTGGCCTCGGTGGCCAACAGCGGCACGGTCTCCCTGGTGGGCAGCGCGCCCGGCACCACGCTCACCGTCACCGGCCCGTGGGTGGGCAACGGCGGCACGCTGCGGCTGGGCACGGCGCTGGGCGGCAACAGCAGCGCGACCGACCGGCTGATCCTCAGCGGCAGCACCGCCATTGCCAGCGGCACCACCAACGTGCAGATCACCAACCTGGGCGGCCTGGGCGCGCTCACCAGCGGCAACGGCATCGAGGTGATCAGCGCCGTGAACGGCGCGACGACCACCGCGCAGACCACCAAGAGCGCCTTCAACCTCGCGGGCGGCCATGTCGACGCCGGCGCCTACCAGTACCGCCTGTACGCGGCCGACGCCAGCGGCGCGGGCGAGAACTGGTATCTGCGCTCGACCATGACCGTCGATCCGGTCACGGGCGCGCCCGTCACGGGCGGCGGAACCGGCAGCACGGGCGGCGGCACCGGAGGTGGCACTGGGGGTGGCGTGCTCGTACCCACCTACCGCGCCGAAGTACCGCTGTACGCGGCGCTGCCGGAGCAGTTGCGCCAGTCCAACCTCGCGATGCTGTCCAACCTGCACCAGCGCGTGGGTGACGACACCGGCACCGGCCTTTCGGGCACCAACACCGCCACGCCCGAGATGGGCTACCGGCAGGCCTGGGGCCGCGTCATCAGCACCGACCGCACCATCGGCCAGAGCGGCACGGTCAGCCCCAACAGCAGCGGGCGCCTCACGGGCTTCCAGGCCGGCACCGACCTGTGGGCCGACCCGAACTGGCGCGTGGGCGTGTACGTCGGCCAGCTCGAGGGCGACATGCGCGTGAACGGCTTCGTCGGCGGACTGCAGAACGCAGCGGCCGGCACCAACAACCTGCGCAGCGAGTACCTGGGCGCCTATGCCACCTGGAAGAACGACAGCGGCCTGTACGTGGACGGCGTGCTGCAGGCCGGGCGCCACCGCTACACCGCTTCGCCCACGCTGGGCTTCTCGAGCAGCGGCAAGGGCAACAGCCTGCTGGCGTCCGTGGAAGTGGGCCAGTCGTTCGCCATCGCGGACGGCTGGGTCATCGAGCCGCAGGTGCAGCTGGTGCGCCAGCGGCTCGACCTGGGTGACACCGGCATCAGCGGCGCGCTGGTGCAGCAGAACAACCACGACGGCTGGCTCGCGCGTGCGGGCGTGCGGCTCAAGGGCGAGATCGACACGTCCGCCGGCCGGCTGCAGCCCTATGTCCGCGTGAACGTGTACCGCAGCAGCAGCGGCACCGACGTGGCGAACTTCATCGGCCCGGCCGGCAGCACCCCCATCGCCACGCGCACCGGCGGCACCAGCAGCGAGCTGGCGACCGGCGCCACGCTGCAGCTCACGCAGAGCACGAGCCTCTATGCGGAGCTCGGCAAGCTGTGGTCTTCGGGTGGCGACACCCGTGTGCGCAGCGGCATCAACGGCAGCGTGGGCGTGAAGATCCGCTGGTAGGCAGGCAGGTAGGCCAGGCAGGAGCGCCGCGCTTCAGTGCGGCGCGGCCCCCTGGTCGGACCGCACGGTGGTGACGACCGACAGCACCGCGTCGATCACCGCCTGCGGGTCGTCGAACTGGATGTCGTGCCCCGCATTCGGCAGCAGCCGGTGCACGCTGCGCGAAGACCAGCCGGCCATTTCCGCGTGCATCTGCTTCCATATGGCCTGCACCTGCGTGCCCTGGGCGGGCGTGATCTTCATGCCGCGCAGCTCGGCTTCGGTGTAGGGCGCCATCGCCGTCAGCACCACCAGCGGGCGGTTGCCCAGGCTCCTGAAGCCGCGCGTCTCGGCAAGCGTGTCGTCCATCGCATCGCCTTCCATCAGCTGGGTGGGCATCGACTTGGGGGCAAAGGCGCGAACCGCCTGCGCGTCGTGCGCCGTCTGGTGCGGCGCCTGCGAGAGCAGCGCCGAGGCCGCCGCCCGCAGCAAGCCCGACCACGCCAGCGCCACGCCGATGCGCGACTGCAGCGACCGCGTTTCAACCATGAAGGCCGCCACCCGCGCCACCTGGTCCGGGTGCGAGGGATCGACCAGCACCAGCCCCGCCACCTCGTCGCCGAAGTGCTGCGTGAAGTTCATGGCGTAGAGCCCGCCCATCGACTGGCCCACCAGCACGTACGGCCCCCGCTCGCCCGCGCGGGCCAGTGCCGTGTGCAGGTCTTGCGCGACCTGCCTGGCGCTGTAGGGCGCGTCCGAAGGGTCGCTCCACATCAGCCCCGCGCGGCTGTACGAGCAGGCGCGCGTGTGGGCGGCCACCTGCGGCTGCACCGGCGCCCAGCTCAGCGAGCCGTCGATGCTCAGGCCCGCCTCGAACACCACGGTGGGCGAGCCGCTGCCGCGGCAGTCGAGCTGAATGCGCCGCCCGCCGCCGACGTCGATCATCCTGCCGGGCGGGGGAAAGTCGCGCATTGCGCGGTAGCGGCCGAGCTGCTCGTACACCACCCCCGCCAGCACGGCGAAGGCGAGGCAAGCCGCGCCAGCCAGGACGATGCGCATCGACGACATACGTTTCAACGAGGGCTTCACTGCGGCAGATGGTGCCACCGCCGGGCGGGCACCGCCACAGCCCCCGCTACTTCAGCCGGTAGCTGAGCTTGCGGTTGCCGCTGACCGTGGAATCCAGCCCCAGCCATTCGCCCTGCTGCGAATACCAGACGTCGATCGGCTGCGCGTCGGTCGCAATGCGCCAGCGCGTGGCCTCCACCGGCTGGCCGCGCACCTCCACCGTGCCGCTGCCGGCCTTGCTGATGCGCACCTGCTCCAGCTTGCCGCTCTGCGCGTTCAGCAGCCTGGCCTGCGTGCGGATCGCGGGGTTCCAGTAGGCGAAGCTCATGACGCAGCCGTCGACCGACTGCGTGCCCTTGGGTGTGGCGACGGCCAGCGCGTTCTCGCCCGCAGGCTCGGCGTTGACCTTCTCGGGCGTGCCGTCGTCGTCGGTCTTGGAGGTGAGCCGGTGCAGGCAGTCGCCGCGCCACAGCTCGGTGGCCTCGTGCCGGTAGCGGTACACCGTCACGCCCAGCAGCTTGACCGCGAAGCGCGCGTCGCTCACCAGCTTGCGCTCGCCGCCGTTGGTGGCCAGCGCAAAGCGGTGCTCGCCGATGGGCGAGTCGTCCAGCAGCACGCGGAAATCCCATTCGCCGCCCGACGGGCCGGCGGCCGAGGCGGTGGCCGCCCCGTTCGACAGCGCGGCCAATGCGGCCAGCGCGCAGAGCCAGTGCTTCTTCGTCATGTTGCTCACGGCGCCTTGTGGTTTCCGCGCACCGGCCCCGGCAGGAAGGCGTTGGTGCGCGCGATGTAGTCGCGATACGCCGGGCGGCGCTCGCCGATGTCGCTTTCGAGCATGCTCACGCCCGAGACCTTCAGCAGCAGCCAGGTCATGAGCAGCGGCGACACCACGCTCCATGCCCCGCTCCACCCCGCGCCGCCAAGTGCCAGCAGCCACAGGCCCCACCAGACGCACACTTCGCCGAAGTAGTTGGGATGGCGCGTGTAGCGCCACAGGCCGCGGTCCATCACCTGGCCCTTGTTCTTCGGGTCGGCCTTGAAGCGCGCCATCTGCGCGTCGCCGATCGCCTCGAAGAAGATGCCGAACAGCGCCAGCAAGATGCCCAGCGCATCGAGCGCGCCCAGCGGCCGCGCCGCCGCCATGCCCGGCAGGAACGGCGCCGAAACGATCCAGGCCAGCACCGCCTGCAGCGCGAACACCAGGTACAGGCTCTTGAAGCCGAAGTTCGGCTGGTTGCGCGCGCGGATCGCCTGGTAGCGCCGGTCTTCGCCGTGGCCCCAGTTGCGCCAGGTGACATACAGGCAAAGCCGCACCGCCCACGCCGCGCCCAGCACCGCCATGCACAGCCCGCGCACCGTCTGCACCGGCAGCAGCAGGAAATAGACGATGCCCGCCCCCACGATGCAGACCGACCAGATCCGGTCGATCAGGCTGACGTCATGCCGCACCAGGCTGGCCACCCATGTCAGGAAGCCCAGAGACGCCGTCAGGGCCAAACCGGCGAATGCAATTGACACCATGCCGCTCATGACGCAACCGCCCTCGAAGATTCAAGAGACGCCGTGGAACCGGCTCCGCCGGGCCACAGGCGGCGCCCCCGGCAGGGGGAAGGAGAAGCGACACGAAGTGCGCGAAGCCTGGGGGCGAGCCTCATGTGCGTCGCTCGAACAGATAGTGGCTCACCCACCAGCGCTGGCCTTGGTCGAAGCCGAACAGCTCCGCCACCGACATGAAGAACAGCCGCCAGCGCGTCCACCACACGTTGGCCTCGGCGCCGTAGGTGGCCTGGAACAGCGGGCGCAGCGTGTCGCGGCGCGCGTCCATGTTGCGCAGCCAGGCCTCGGCCGTGCGCTGGTAGTGGCTGCCTTCCCAGCGCCAGCGGCGCAGCAGGCGCAGGTCGTCCTGGCAGTGCAGCGCCAGGTCGTCGCTGGGCATCATGCCGCCGGAGAAGAAATACTTGCTCATCCAGTCGCTGGGGTCGCGCACCTCGAAGGGGTACGGCGCTTCCTTGTGTGCGAACACGTGCATGAAGAAGCGCCCGCCCGGCCGGAGCCAGCGCGCCACGTTGGCAAAGGCCTGCGGCCAGTTGCGCAGGTGCTCGAACATCTCGACCGACACCACGCGGTCGAAGCGCTCGTCGGTGTCGAACACGTTGATGTCGCGCGTGAGCACCCGCACGTTGCCCAGGCCGCGGCGCGCCGCCTCCGCCTCGATGTATTCGCGCTGGGAATTGGAGTTGGACAGCGCCGTGATGCGGCTGCCCGGGTAGTGCTCGGCCATCCAGAGCGTGAGCGAGCCCCAGCCGCAGCCCAGCTCCAGCACGTCCTGCCCGTCGGCCAGGCCGGCCCGCTCGCAGGTGGCGGCCAGCGCTGCGGATTCGGCCTCTTCCAGCGTGCGGGTGCCCTCGGGCCAGTAGCAGCTGCTGTACTTGCGGTGGTTTCCCAGCACTTCGCCGAAGAAGGCGGCCGGAACCTCGTAGTGCTGCTCGTTGGCTTTTTCGGGCAGCGGCGCCAGGTTGGCCGCGCCCATGCGGGCGACAAAATCCTGCGTCAGCTCCGCCACCGCCAGCGCGTTGCCCGAATGCAGCTCCGCGAGCCGGTCTTTCAGCAACCTGCGAATGCCCCGGCGAACCACCGGGTCAGGCACCAGGCCCTTTTCGACCCAGCGGATGGCGAATGCGATGTCCTGCGGCATGACTTTTCCTCGGCTGAAGGCACGCCGGAATGCGTGCCACTGACACCCGTACGCAGCCAAGCGGCGACTGGATGCACCCGTTTTTCCTGATCGCATGGTAAGGCGGCCGCCGGAAAAACTGTGGCAGACTCATCCGCGATGGCCGGCTTCTGCCTGAGGACATGAGCGCCGGCGCGGTGCTCGCCAGGCGCCCTCGCGCGGCTTTTGCACCGTCACCGTGAACAACCTCCCCGCCTTTCTTCCGTCGCAGCACAACCTGTGGGCCGTCGCCGCGTCCCTGCTACTCGCGACCCTTGCTTCCTACGTGGCCCTCGACCTGTCGCGCCGCGTGCGGCACGCCAGCGGACGGCCGTACCTGCTGTGGTGGGCGCTGGGCTCGCTGGCCATGGGCACGGGCATCTGGTCGATGCACTTCGTGGGCATGCTGGGTTTTTCGCTGCCCATCTCGCTCGGCTTCTCCGGCGGGCTGACCCTGGCCTCGTGGGTGGCCGGCGTCATGGCGTCGGGCGTCGCGCTGTGGGTGGCCAGCAAGGCCGACTACGGACTGCGACGCATCGCCGTGGCCTCGCTGGCAATGGCCGTCGGCATCTGCGGCATGCACTACATCGGCATGGCCGCGCTCGACATGGCGCCGCCCATCGTCTGGCATGCGCCGACCGTGCTGCTGTCGCTGCTGATCGGCCTGGGCGCCTCGGCCGCGGCGCTGTTCATCTTCAAGTACCTGGGCAATGCCCACAGCAACCACCGGGTGGCCTTCCAGTTCCTGGCCTCGGTGGTCATGGGCATCGCGATCTGCGGCATGCACTACACCGGCATGGCAGCAGCCAGCTTCCCGGCCGATTCGGTCTGCCTCAGCGCCGGCCAGCTGGGCGGCACCGGGCTCACCGCCATCGTCGGGCTGGCCTCGGGGTTGCTGCTGCTGGGCACGCTCTTCACTTCCATACTGGAATCGCGGCTGCAGCTGGTCGCCAGGCGCCTGTCGCGGTCGCTCGAAGAGGCCAATGCCGAACTCACCCAGGCCAACCAGGAACTGCAGAAGCGCGCCTTCACCGACGCGCTGACCGGGCTGCCCAACCGCGTGCTGTTCGAAGACCGGCTGCGCCACGCCCTGGCGCGCATGAACCGCGCCAACCAGCTGCAGGTCGAAGAGCGCATTGCGGTTCTGTTTGTCGACCTCGACGGGTTCAAGCCCATCAACGACTCCTTCGGCCACTCGGCCGGCGACCGCATCCTTTGCGTAGCCGCCGAGCGGCTGGCCCGCACCACCCGGGAAGGCGACACCGTGGCCCGCATCGGCGGCGACGAGTTCCTGCTGCTGCTCGAAGGCGTGCGCGACCGGGCCGAATGCGCGGAAGCCGCCAACCGCGTGCTGCGCGCGCTCGGCGAGCCTTTCAACGTGCAGGGCAAGCAGCTGCAGATCGCATGCTCCATCGGCATCGTGCTGCACCCGGAACAGGGCGAGCCCGACAAGCTGGTGGCCAACGCCGACGCGGCCATGTACGAGGCCAAGCGCGCGGGCGGCGGCAACTACGTGATGTTCGAGTCGCACATGGGCGCCGATGCCGCCAAGCAACTGCAGCTGCAGAGCGACCTGCGCCGCGCGGTGGAGCTCAAGCAGTTCGAGCTTTACTACCAGCCCAAGATCAACGGCACCGGCCACGGCATCAGCGGCGTGGAAGCGCTGGTGCGGTGGAACCATCCGCAGCACGGCCTGATCGGCCCGACCGAATTCATCGGACTGGCCGAGCGCTTCGGCCTCATCGTGCACCTGGGCGACTGGATCCTCGACGAGGCCTGCCGGCAGATCGCGCAATGGCAGGCCCAGGGCACGCGCATGTGCGTGGCCGTGAACCTGTCGGTCATGCAGCTGCGCGAGGTCGACTTCGTCGCGCGCGTCGAACGGGCGCTGCTGCGCCACGACGTGCCGGCCACGCTGCTGCTGTGCGAGATCACGGAATCCGTTGCCATGGAAGACATCAAGGCCACGCAGCGCACCTTCGAAGGGCTGGCGCGGGTCGGCGTGTTCCTGTCGATCGACGACTTCGGCACCGGCTATTCAAGCCTGAGCCACCTGCGCAAACTGCCCGCGCGCCAGGTCAAGATCGACCGCAGCTTCGTGCAGGACCTGCAGACCAAGGAAGACGCCAGGGCCGTGATCGACGCCGTCATCCGCCTGGCCCACGCGCTGGGCCTGAGCGTGGTAGCCGAAGGCGTGGAGAACGAGGCCCAGCGCGACATACTGATCGCGATGGGATGCGACGAGCTGCAGGGCTTTCTGTTTTCGCGTCCGCTGCCCGCGGGGGATTTGCTGGATTGGTATTCGAGCCGGTACGCGGAGGCGGCCTAGGTCGTACTCGCTGCGAGGCAGCTCAAGCCTTCAGGTAAACGCCTCGGGTGCTGCATGCACAGCCTTCACCGAAGCCCGAAAACCAGCAGCAGATTGTTCGCAGGCATCGCATGCCGCTGGCGCAACGCAAGCCCGGCCTGCTGCGCCTGCGCGGCCACGTCGTCCAGGCGACGAATGCCCCAGTCGGGATCGCGTGCGCGCAGGTCTTCGTCGAACGCGATGTTGCCCGGCGCCGCCGGCACGCCTGCTTCGAAATAGGGTCCGTAGGTGACGAGCACCCCGCCAGGACGCAGATGCCGTGCGGCTCCCTGCATCAGCGCGGCGCATGTGGCCCAGGGCGAGATGTGCAGCATGTTCGCGCAGAAGATCGCGTCGAACTGCTTGTCTGCCTGCCCTGCGGCAATCGCGGAACCCTCCGATGGCCATCGGGATGCCATCACGTCGAGGAGAAGCGGCGCATGCAGATTGGGCAGCGCGGCCTCCGCGATACGGCTTGCCATCGCGGGCAGCATGCGCGCGTCGACGTCGGTGGGCTGCCAGCTCCACTTGCGCATCGCCGCCGCGAACCAGACCGCATGCTGGCCCGTGCCGGACGCGATCTCCAGTGCGGCGCCCTCTTCGCCAAGGATGGCGGTCAACGCATCGAGGATCGGCTGTTTGTTGCGGTCGGCGGAAGGGCTGTGAGGAAGGCTGGACATTGGAGGAAGAACAAGCAGGCAGGTGAGAACGGGAACCTCGGTTTGTACCCGCAGTCGGCCCCGCCCGGCCAGCCCGCCCTCAACTACCCCGCCGCCACGATCACATGCGCCTGGATCTTGCCGGCCACCGGGCCTTCTCCATGACGGCTCGCAATGGCCTGCGCCGCCTGGTCCGTGGCGCGCTCCAGCGAACCGGCATCGCGCGACTCGATCTCGTTGCGCAGCGGCGTTCCCTGGCAATAGGCAGTGGCCACGTCGCGCGCCGAGGGCGAGCGGCTCTGCTTCTCGCGCGTGTCGATATGGATGCTGACAAAGCCGGCGCGGCGCAGGTCTTCGCGGATCAGCGCAACGTCGTGATAGCCGTGCGGCGTGCGCGCCAGGAATCGCGGAGGGTCTTGCGGGAACAGCTCGGCCATGGCCTTGGTGACCTCATCGGCAAAGGCGTTCTCCTCGATGCGGTCCCACACGCTGAAGACGAAGCGCCCGCCCGGCCTCAGCACGCGGCGCGCCTCGGCATAGCCGGCGGCGCGGTCGGGGAAGAACATCGCGCCGAACTGGCAGCAGACGACATCGAACGAAGCGTCTTCGAATGGCAGCTCGAGCGCGTCGGCCTGTTGCCATTCGATGTTGATGCGGCCATCGGCGGCTTGCCGGCTGGCGGCGTAGTCGAGCATGGGCTGGTTGAGGTCCGTCACCACATAGCGCGTGCCGGGTGCCAGCCTGGGCGCTAGCGCTCGCGTGACCACGCCACTGCCGGCGGCTGTTTCGAGGATCGCGCCGGGCGAGAAGCCGGCCACCAACTCGGCCGTGTCGGCGGCGTAGGCCTCGAAGATCAAGGGGACCATGAGCGTGTCGTAGAGCTTGGGGATCGAGCCCGCGAATAGCTTGTCGGTTTCGGTCATGGGATGGCTCCTTGCAAGCCACGGCTGTGGCGGTGCTGGGCCATGGTGGCCGTGTCGGCAGGCCTCGTCAACTTATCCTAGTTCTTCACGCACGCCTGAAAAGCCTCAGCGAATATCCGCAGGGGTTCGTTCTTGCGCTCGAGCTTTGCCCGCAAGACGGCCCCTTCCCAGCCGATCCAGAAGAAGGCGGATAGCCGTGCGCAGTCGGCCTTTTCTGGAATCTCGCCAAGACGCTTCGCTTCCTCGAGGCAGCGTTCAACTCTCTCCTGCCAGTCGAGGAGCACGTCGCTGAGCTGCTTCCGGAATGCTTCCGGGAGCGCGCCCATCTCCTGGCCGAGGTTGCCGATGAGGCAGCCCCGCTTGAAGTCGAACCGGCCCATCCCCTGTTCGGCTTCCTTGCAAAAAGCATCGATGCGCTGAAGTGGCGTCAAGCTCGTGTCGAGCAAAGCCAGGTCGAGCTTGCGAACAAAGTAGTCGGCGTAGAGCCTGATGAGCTCCGCGCCGTAGGCTTCCTTGCTCGCGAAGAAGTGATAGAACGAGCCCTTGGGAACGCCCACAGCCGTCAGCACTTCATCGATGCCGGTTGCGGAGAAGCCTTTCTCGGTGAGTGCGGCCACCCCAGCTCGGAGCAGTTGCTCGCGAGTTTCCCGGTGCTCACCGGCCGCCTTTGGCGGCCGCCCTCTTCTGCGAGGGAGTGCGGCGAGTGAATGCATCCTGCGAGTATTAGACCGATCGGATCAATATGTCCAGAGTGTTTCCTCGGGACACCTGGGCATGGGGCGCGTCGTCGAAGCATGGAGACACCGAACAAACCCTAATCATTTAATTAGGCAATCGGTCTAATATTTGTTCGCTGTCGGCGAGAAGGCAGCCAGCTCTTGGCAAGTGCAGGTCCTGCCGCCGAGCCTGGCAGCTGTCACTGCGCAAGCCCAAGGCCTTTTTTTTTGACCCTTTAAAAGACGATCGGTCTATTTAATGAGACGCCTCACACCGCTGGCCGCACAAGGAGTTCATCCGTGACGCCCCCTTCCTTCGACTTCATCGTGGTTGGTGCAGGAACAGCTGGTTGCCTGCTGGCCAACCGTCTGAGCGCCGACCCGGCAAGGAAAGTCCTCCTCATCGAGTCGGGCGGACCTGACAGCTATCCGTGGATTCATATCCCGGTCGGGTACCTCTACTGCATAGACAACCCGCGAACCGATTGGCGCTTCCGCACCGAAGCCTCACCTGGCCTGAACGGGCGTGAGCTCCTGTATCCACGAGGCAAGACCTTGGGCGGGTGTTCCAGCATCAACGGCATGATCTACATGCGCGGACAGGCCCGGGACTACGAGCATTGGGCCAACGTCACCGCCGACGACGCATGGCGGTGGGAAAACTGCCTGCAAGACTTCAGGGCGCACGAAGACCACTACCGCCTGGACGCCCGGAACGCGGCAGCATTGAATGGGCACGGCGCTGTCTTCAAGTCGCTGCATGGGTCCGGCGGCGAATGGCGCGTCGAGAAGCAACGCCTCAAGTGGGAAGTACTCGATGCCTTCGCCGACGCGGCCAGGCAGGCTGGAATCCCTGCCACGGATGACTTCAACAGCGGCGACAACGATGGCGTCAGCTACTTCGAGGTGAATCAACGCAGCGGATGGCGCTGGAATGCATCAAAGGCCTTCCTGAAGCCCGTTCGCAAGAGCCGCGCAAATCTCACCGTGTGGACTGGCGCGCAAGCCAGCCGGCTCCTGCTCGAAGAATCCGCCGACGGCCAGCCTGCCTGCCATGGCGTCGAACTGGTGATGAACGGCCACCGCCAGGCAGTCCATGCCAGCGGCGAAGTCATCTTGAGTTGCGGTGCGATCGGCTCCCCACAGCTCTTGCAGCTCTCAGGCATCGGCGACGAGAGCACCCTGCGCCAACTGCAGATTTCCGTGGTCAAACACCTGCCGGGCGTCGGAGCCAACCTCCAGGACCATCTGCAGATCCGATCGGTCTACAAGGTGAAGGGAGCCAAGACCCTGAACACCCAGGCCGCTACGTTGCGGGGCAAGGCGGGAATCGGCCTGGAGTACCTTCTCAAGCGCAGCGGCCCGATGAGCATGGCCCCGTCGCAGCTCGGGATCTTCACTCGCAGCAGCCCGTTGTACGTTCACCCGAACATCCAGTACCACGTTCAGCCCTTGAGCCTGGAAGCGTTCGGCCAGCCGCTGCACACCTTCCCGGCGATCACGGCGAGCGTCTGCAACCTGAATCCGACCAGCCGCGGGCAAGTCTCCATTTCGAGCCCCGACTTCGACAAGGCTCCGCGCATTGCGCCGAACTACCTGAGCACCTCGGAAGACAGGCAAGTCGCAGCGGACTCATTGCGCGTGACGCGGCGCATCGCGGCCCAGCAAGCCATGGCTCCCTACAAGCCTGTCGAGTACAAGCCCGGCCCTCAATATGAAACGGACGAGCAGCTCGCCCGCCTGGCAGGGGACATCGGAACGACCATCTTCCACCCGGTCGGGACCACAGCCATGGGCCCTGCTCGCGACCGACTCTCGGTCGTCGACAGCCATCTGCATGTCCACGGCGTCAAGAACCTGCGGGTCGTCGACGCCGGTGTCATGCCGACCATCACCAGCGGCAACACCAACAGCCCGACGCTCATGATCGCCGAGAAGGCGGCGCGCTGGATTCTCGCTGGCATCTGACTTACCCCCAAAGAGGAGACATCCGCCATGGATACCACCCCGGGCTCGCCCCCCAAGAAAGGGCCGCTGGACGGAATCACCGTCCTGGACTTCTCGCGCGTACTTGCCGGACCCTACTGCACGATGGTGCTGGCGGATCTCGGAGCGCGCGTCATCAAGATCGAGCGCATCGCGACCGGCGACGACACCCGAGCGTTCGGCCCCTTCGTGGACCACGAATCGGCCTACTTCATGTGCTTCAACCGGGGCAAGGAAAGTATCGCGCTGGACATCAAGAGCCCACGCGACCGCGACCTGCTCGAGCGCATGTTGTCCGAGGCCGACGTACTGGTGGAGAACTTCCGCCCGGGCGTGCTGGACCGGCTCGGCTACGGCGCGGAACGCCTGGCCCGCACCCACCCTCATCTCGTCTACGCTTCCATCTCAGGCTTCGGGCATACCGGCCCGTTCAGCGACCTTCCCGGCTACGACATGGTCGTGCAGGCCATGGGCGGCGTGATGAGCCTGACCGGATGGCCGGACGCCCCTCCGGCACGGGTCGGCACAAGTTTCGGTGACCTCAGCGCGGCGCTCTTCGCAGCCATCGGAATCGTTTCGGCGCTCTACAAGCGCACACGCGACGCCCAGGGCACCCGAGTGGACATCGGCATGCTCGATTGCCAGGCCGCGCTCATGGAAACCGCGCTCGCTCGTTTCGACGTGGAAAAGAAAGTTCCGATGCGGACCGGCGACTGCCACCCGTCCCTCGCGCCGTTCGAGACTTTCGCCGCCAAGGATGGACGCTTCGTCATCGCCGCAGGCAATGACCAGCTCTTCATGCTGATGGCTGATGCGCTGGAGAGCCCCCAGCTGGCGTTGGACGTGCGGTTCTTCACCAATGACCTGCGCTGCCGGAATCGTCCGGCGCTGGTCCAGGCCATCGAAGACATCACACGAAACGAGCCGATTGCCCATTGGATCGCGCGGCTCAACGAAGCCGGCGTTCCGTGCGCGCCAATCAACACCATCGACAAGCTGTTCGACCATCCGCAGCTCCTGGCGCGCAACATGATTGTTCAAGTCGAAGGCGCGGGAAAGAAGCCCATCCGTACAGCCGGCAACCCCATCAAGATGAGCGCGTTTGCCGACATCGACGTGCAGACGCCCTTGCGCGCTCCGGGCCTGGACGAACACCGCGAAAGCATCCTCGCGCAACTGATGTCGCGCACCGGCGACTACGCACCCGCGGCCGGCAGCGCAGAGCTCGACGCCGCCGCTTGAACCATCCGTCCCATCTGTCCGAAGGAGAACTCCACATGTCCATTGCCGCAACTTCACCAAAGACCTCCGCGCCAGCCCCCGCCAGGAGCATCCCCGCACCGGCCGCCGACGCTGCCACGCCGCCTGCAACACGAGACGCTCCGTCCGCACGGTACGAGACCATCATTGTCGAGCGCCGCGACCGGGTCGGCCTCATCACGCTGAATCGCCCCAAGCCGCTCAACGCGCTGAACGTGCGCATGTCCCGCGAGGTGGTCGATGCCCTGAAGACCTTCGACGTGGACGACAACATAGGCGCCATCGTGATCACCGGAAGCCCCCGCGCATTCGCCGCAGGAGCCGACATCGAGGAGATGGCCGACAAGACGTTTGCAGAACTCCAGTCGCGCGACATCTTCGCCGCGTGGAATGAGCTTGCCGATGTCTCCAAGCCGATCATCGCGGCCGTCAGCGGCTATGCGTTGGGCGGCGGCTGCGAACTCGCGATGATGTGCGACTTCATCATCGCGTCCGAGGATGCGCACTTCGGACAGCCCGAAATCAAGCTCGGCATCCTGCCCGGCATAGGTGGCTCCCAGCGTCTCACGAAATCGGTGGGCAAGGCCCTGGCCATGGACCTGATTCTTACGGGTCGCAGCCTTACCGCGCCCGAAGCAAAGGCCGCCGGCCTGGTCGCGCGAATCGTGCCGGCGGGCGAACTGCTGCAGACGGCTCTCGAAGCTGCCCACACCATCGCTGGCTACAACGCCCCGGCCGTTCGCATGGCAAAGGAAGCCGTCAACCGCGCGCTGGAAATAGGCCTGTCCGAAGGCATGCTGCACGAGCGCCGCCTGTTCCAGGCAGCCTTTGCGACCGACGGCCAGAAGGAGGGCATGAATGCCTTCCTGTCGAAACGCGCGCCCGTGTTCCGGCACCGTTGATTTGCCGCGCACCGGCTTTTCCCTTCATAGAAGACAGGTCCAAACACCATGCAATCACATTTCTCAGCCATCGTCATCGATGACGGCCCAGGGCCGGATCGAGCCGCGCTCAAGCGGCTCGACAACAGCGAGCTTCCGCATGCCAACGTGACGGTTCGCGTGAGCTACTCCACGCTCAACTACAAGGATGCGCTGGCCATCACCGGACGCGCTCCCATCGCCCGCTCCTTCCCGATGATTCCAGGCATCGATCTGGTGGGCGTGGTCGAAGAGTCCGAAAGCCCGATGTACAAGCCCGGCGATGCCGTGCTGCTGAATGGCTGGGGCGTGGGTGAACGGCATTGGGGAGGCCTGGCGCAACGCGCACGCGTCGACGCCGATTGGCTCGTGCCGCTGCCGACGACGTTCTCTCCGCGCGAGGCCATGGCGATCGGCACGGCAGGCTACACCGCCATGCTCTGCGTCATGGCACTGGAGCGCCACGGGGTGACACCGGAAGCGGGCGAGATCGTGGTGACCGGGGCAGCCGGTGGCGTCGGCAGCTTTGCGGTGGCGATCCTCGCCAGGCTTGGCTACCAGGTCGCGGGCGTGACCGGCCGCCTGGACGAGGCCCAGTACATCACGGGACTCGGTGCAAGCCTCGTGCTGGATCGTGCCGAGTTCGCGGCGCCCGGACGTCCGCTGCAGAAAGAGCGATGGGCCGGTGCCGTCGACGTGGTCGGCTCCAACACGCTCGCAAACATCTGTGCCGCAACCAAATACCGCGGCGTCGTGACCGCATGCGGCCTCGCTGGAGGAATGGACCTTCCCGCATCGGTAGCCCCGTTCATCCTGCGTGGCGTAACGCTTGTGGGCATCGACAGCGTGATGTGCCCTCGCGAAGAACGAATCGCGGCATGGAAGCGCCTGTCCACCGACCTGGACCTTTCCAAGCTACCGGACATCGCCAAGGAGATCGGCCTTTCCGAGGTCATCGCCACGGCTCCAAGGCTGCTGGACGGAAAAGTCCGCGGGCGGGTCGTCGTCGACGTCAATTCCTGAGTTCAGAAAGCGGCCTCGCCTGTTCGAGGGCGACCCGGCTTCTGTTCCTTTGCAGTATCCAAGGAGACAAACATGAGCAAACGCATTCTGAGCTGCCTCATCGGCAGCGCACTCGTATCCGTCCATGCTTTCGCGGCCGACTTCAAGTGCCAGGACGACGTGGTACCTGTGAACCACACGCCCGAAGAGCAAAAGTTGGTGGACCAGTTCTGGAACGAGTCGCTCACCTACCTGGGCCAGTTCCTGAAGACCATCGAAACGCCAACGGGCCAATGCAAGGACTCTGCGCAGGCAACCGTTCAGACATACAGCTCTCAAACCGGAAAGGCGCAGACGCGATGCGTGCTCAAGTACCGTGACGTCGAGCTGATGGCCAAGCACGTGAGAGCCGTCCTGGCGGAGCCGGAGAAGGCAAAGGCGTGCTTCGACACCCAGAAGAACTACAAGGAATTTCCCCTCTACACGCCCAGCGAGCAGACCAGGAACCTGTCGGCAACGGCCAAGTGGCTCAACCGTCCACTGCTCACCGACTTCTACAAGAAGATGGGCGGCGAAGTGGGCAAGGCCGGCCTGGAGTTCAACGAGAACTTCGTCGCCGTCACTTCGCGGACCGACACGAGCGTCCATTGGGCCAAGGACGTGAGCATCAACGGACTGCCGACGCTATGGTCTTCGGTCGGCTGGATTCCCTTCTATGCCGAAAACAAGGCCGCGGGCAGCGAACGCTTCCGCGGCGGCTACCTCTACGCAGAGGTCATGGGACCATGGGGCAACCTGCGCATCAAGGAGATCGACGGGGAAACCGTGGGCGCCGAGATCGGCATGACGGCTCAGCTGTTCAACACGACCTACCCGTTCCACTATCACCACCCGCAAGAGATGTACGCAACACTGACCAAGCCGCAGTGCATCGACCAGAACAAATACATGGTGATGAATTGGGACAGCGACCAGTTTCGTCAGAAGCGCGGCGACAAGGGCTGGACAGTCGAAATCGACGGCTCGAACGGCCGGTGGAAGAAATGGTTCGCCAACACCGATTCGAACAAGGAGTGGCTGACCTACTTTGAACGAAATGCCATTCACGCCTTTCACGCACGCGAGGGTTGCAACCAGACCATCGAGAACTCCGGCCTGGTCTCCGTGTGGGCGCGCTCCTCTGCCATGGACAACGAGCAGTCGACCCGGCCATGCCAACCAGCCGCTGGGGCCGGCGAGGTCAAGGACATGGGCCCAGGCACCAAGACGGTCTGCAACGTTCGCGACTGGAAACCCTGACTTCGGTGATTGCGCGGGTGATCGCGAGCGCATCGGATCGCAGACCAAAAGAGCCTTTTCGACCGCGCACGGCTTGAGCGCCAGCGCCCCGGCGCCGCCTTGTCGAACGTGGCCCGCGGGGCGTTGGTCGGCGTCAGGCCGCGCTGCCCGCACTGCTCCAGAGCGGGCACACGGGCAGCGCGACTCTTGATGTGTTCGGGCGCGAGTCGCTGCCGGCCGATGATCTGCTGTGTGGAATGAAGCATGTACTGATCACGCCGCATCTGGCTTTGGTTGCGATTCCCTCTTTGTCTGCGCGGCAGAGTGCGGCGGACATCCTGCGTGTGGCGGAGGGGGAAGAGCCGACGGATGTGGTTGATCCGGGGCGGGGTATTGAGGATTTGGGTTGAAAGGGCCGACAGAGCTGGCGTGCACTTTTTTTAAAAAATGTGATGCGGAAGGGCTTGGCGCGAAGGCCGACCGAAGAAGAAGCGCGTGGTGGCCATCAGTTGCACGTTCTTCGTCGAGTTGACCGATGGAGTGTGCGGCGCGCGCAAGTCCATCAGGAACACATCGCCTGCGCGACCGGACATTTCGATGATCTCGATGCTTGGCTGATGGAGGTTTCGCCGGCGTGGAGGTCTTCGAGCCTCTTTGAGCGAATGGCTATTTCAGACTGGTCAGAGGCATTCGCGGACGACGGTCTGGACGGCCGCTTCTAACAGGACCAGTCATTCGACTGACCGTGCAAGGTATGGCCGCTGCTCATCTGACATTGGTCATTCGCCAAGTACAGGCTGAATCGCCTCGGACCCAGTAGACACCTTCGAGCTTCAAACTGAGGCCCAATCGGATATGCCATGCACAGCAAGCAACTCTGCCCAGAAGAATTCAAGATCGAGATAGTCAAGCAGATCATGGAGCGAGGCCATCGAGTGGCCGATCTCTCCGCCCGGATCGGCGCTAGCCATCACAGCCTTTTTTAACGGATCAAGGCGTACTCAGGGCTAGGGGCAAGCGCAGGTCTCACAGGCTGAGCTGCGGCGCGTGACGGAGCAGCGCGGCATCAAAAAGGGCCGCCGCGTACTCGCGCTGCAATTCGTCAGTCGATTTACCCCAAGAATTTATCTTTCGCGAGATCCGCGCACGTCGCAGTCCAGCTCCAGCCTTGGTCGCGTTTCGCAGGCACCCCGAAAAAGTGGACAAATGTTCTCAGCGAAGAGTACATTTGTTCTCCATGAACAAATCAAGCGACCGCAGGCGTGAAGTCTTGGCATTCATCCATGCCAGAGTAGAAGCGGACGGGCGCCCACCCACGCTTGACGAGATCGCGACAGCCTGTGGGTTTGCGTCGCGAAGTGCGGCGCAGAAGCACGTGCGCGCACTGGAAGACAGCGGCGACCTCCAAGTGACCCGGGGGCAATCCAGAGGAGCTCGCCCCAAAAAGAGCAAGCCGACACCCCAAGGCGCTCAGACACTTTTCGAAATCTCCCCCCGAGATATTGCGGACCTGTCCGACACCGATCTTCGAGGCCTGATTGCGCGACTTTGTTTCGCCCGCTTGGCTGACGCCGTACTCCCGCCGATGGCGGTGACATGGGGAGGCGACCAGCGTGCACCTGACGGAGGCATCGACGTCAGGGTTCAGCTCTCCGAGCAGGACGCCGAAAAGTCCCACTTCGAGCGAAGCGTTGTCGGCTTCCAGGTCAAAGCGACCAAGATGGGACTGAATGAGATCCAGAAAGAGATGTGCCCAGGGGGCGTTCTACGATCCTCTATAAAGGAGTTGGTCCAACGAAACGGTGCCTACATCATCGCGACATCCGACGCTGCGGCAGATGCCGAGTACCAGCGGCGCGTCACAGCAATGAAAGCCGCGGTGGCCGGCGAAGCTGAAGCCGCGACCGCCCTTGTCGACTATTACGACGCAAGGAGATTGGCCGACTGGACCAATCGGCATCCTGGTGTTGTCGCATGGGTCCGAAGCCAGTTGGGACGCGCCCTTCAGGGTTGGCGTCCTTATGGTCAGTGGTCGAACACGCGTGATGGCAAGGCGCAGCCCTTCCTTCCCGATGAGAAACACCGGTTGTTTGACCCTCATGATCGGGAAAACGGCCTCACGTTGACCCACGGCCTCCATAAGATCAGGTCCATGCTCAGAACTGGGGGGACCTCAATTCGCTTGACTGGCCTGTCCGGTGTCGGGAAGACGCGCTTTGCGCAGGCGCTCTTCGAAGAGGAGGCAGCCCCCGAGGCGCTCCCGCAGGACCATGCGATCTATACCGATACAGGGGAAGGCTCCAACCCGACCCCCTTGGCACTGCTCGACGAACTGCTTGCCTCGCGCCGCAGAGCGATTCTGGTCGTCGACAACTGTGGCTCCGAACTTCACGGTCAACTCACTGCGCGCTGCAAGATCTCTGATCGCGTGAGCCTGTTGACGATCGAATACGACATTCGCGAGGACTTGCCTCTTGAGACAAGCGTCTTTCAACTTGACGCGGCGTCCCCAGACCTCATCGCGAAAGTCATCGAGCAGCAATTTCCGCAGATCTCGCAAGTCAATGCCCAGACCATCACCGATTTCGCAGATGGCAACTCCCGTGTCGCAATCGCCTTGGCCAATACGATGGGCTCCAATGACTCGCTCGCTGGTCTGACCGATCGCGCCTTGTTCGATCGCCTCTTCTGGCTCGGCAAGGAAGTGCATCACGAACTGAAGGTCGCCGCCGAGGCATGTGCCCTTGTCTATTCGTTCGATGGAGAAGACCTAGAAGGCGAGCTCAGTGCGCTATCCGCACTCGCTGAAATCTCGCCCCTGACGCTCTACCGGCTTGTGAATGACCTCCAGCAGCGCGGCCTGGCACAGCGCCGAAGCAAGTGGCGCGCCATTCTTCCTCATGCGATCGCGAACCCGCTTGCGGCGCAAGCGCTCGATTCCATTCCACACTCACTGCTGCACGCGAAGCTGGTGGCGCCCCAAGATCGATTGCTGCGCTCTTTCTCTCGGCGGCTAGGCTACCTGCACACCTCACCATCTGCCCAGAGATTCGCCAAAGGCTGGCTGGCTGAGGGCGGTCTACTAGGGGACGTAGCGGGCCTCTCCCCATTCCTGCTGGAAGTTCTGTCCAACATTGCGCCGGTTTCTCCTGCGGGAACCTTATCCGCTATCAAGCGAGCCGTCGAGGGGCCTGCAGCGGCAGAGCTACTGTCAGCGAAAGCACCCTCACGCACGCGCTTTGTTCGACTGGTCCGATCCATTGCCTACGAGCCAAAGTACTTCGACGAATGTCTGTCTGTCCTCGTCGCCTTTGCTCGCACTGAGGCTGAGGATGAGCGTATGGAGCCCACCCGATCCGTAATTGCATCCCTCTTTACGCTCTACCTTTCGGGCACGCACGCTACAACGGAACAACGCGCGAATTGGATCCGAGAAACATTGGAGTCTGGTGACGAAGTGTTGGGGAAAATTGGCTTGAAAGCACTTGACTCCACCATGGAGGCGCATCACTTCTCGTCAAGCTACGAGTTCGAATTCGGCGCTCGTGTGCGCGACTATGGCTCCAACCCGGAAGGAAAAGCGATCCGCGAGTGGTTCGCTACCTTTATCAATCTCGCCGCCGAGGTGGCCACGGGAAGCGGGCCACGGGCCTCCGACGCGCGAGATCTTTTGGCGAAGCGCTTTCGGACGCTCTGGTCAGTTGCGGGTATGGCGGACGTGCTGGAGCCCGTCGCTGAGCGGCTGATTGACTTGGGCTGGGAGCGTGGATGGCTGGGCATCCGGGAAACCATCCGGTTCGACGAAAAGTCGCTGCACGCCGCCGTGCTCCAACGGCTTAAGAAGCTGGAGGAGCGCGCTCGTCCGAAGACGCTCGTCGCCCGTGTGAAGGCCACGGTGCTGGTTGACTACGCCTCCGGGCTTGACTACGTTGAGGGGGAGGACGCCGTCTCTGGCTACGAGCTTGCTGAAGTGCGCGCGAAGGAGCTTGGCGAGCTCGTCGCCAATGACCCGGGAGCCTTCGATGTCCTTCTGCCTCTGCTTGTCACGAATCAGCAAGGTCGGCATTGGAGCTTTGGGGCAGGCTTGGCCGACGCCGTGGAGTCGTTGAGCGCCTGTTGGGCGGCAGTGACAAGCGCCTTTGAAGACACACCTGAAGAGCAGCGAAGTGTCCAAATCCTCCGTGGTTTTCTGCATGCGACGCATGGCCGGGATCGAGGCACATTCGAGCGCTGCCTCGATGAGGCGATGGGCCGCGCAGCTCTCGCACCGTGGGTTCCAGTACTTCAGTTGAGCGCCCCGCTCGACGAGTCAGGATGCAGTCGCCTGCTTACGTCCATGGACAACCCTGCCGTGACCGCGTGGGTATTCCGGCATCTTGCGTTCGGCCGCGCAACCGAACACTTGTCGGACGACCTTCTTGCCGGGCTACTGCAGAAATTGAGCATCAAGCCGGATGGTCTTAGTGTCGCCATCGACGTTCTATATATGCACATCCATGGCAAGGACCATCCGATCGGCCCCCTCGTGACGGCGGCCGCTCATACGTTGATCGCGAACGCTTCCCTAGCCAACCCGCATCATCGTCTGGATCACGAGCTCTCCGGCGTGATCAAAAAATTCCTTTGCGGACCTGAAGGGGAATCGACGGCACGCACCCTGCTCTCGACGTTGCGCCAGAAGTTCGACGACCACAGGTTCTCGCGCTATGACCTCACCGAAACAATTGCGGCCTTGTTCAAGGTTCAGCCACACCTTGCCTTGAATGCGCTGGTGGGCGATGAGGACGACACCGACAACTACTACATGCGTCGCTACGCACTGGCTGGGGGCCGTAGAACCAGCGCATTGACCGAAATTCCGATCGATGCGCTCATGAACTGGTGTCGCACCGGATCACCGCAGAGATGGCTTCGGGTCGCGCCGTTATTGCCTGCATTTGCCGTCGCGGAGAGCAACCAGGCCCCGAGGTGGTCCGAGCGTGTCCTGACGCTGCTTCAAAACTCACCCGATCCTGTGGCAGTCGGTGCGGTACTCGTGGAACTTGTGGAGCCTTCTGGATGGAGTGGCTCTCGGGCGGAAACCATCCGGCAGCGACTACCTTTGTTGGATCAGTTGGCGGACGTACTGGGGCCCGAGAATGCCAATGTTGTCGCGAGTTGGAGAAGCCGTGTGATGCTCACGATTGACCGCGAGACGAGGCGGGAGCTCGAGGAGCATCAGGCGCGCAATGAGCGCTTTGAATAGCAACTCGGGTTGCGCTCGGTGTGAGCTGGGCGGTGCTCTAGCAGTTTTTCACTCTGTCCTGCAGGAACCTTGTGCATGCATTTTCAGGAGCGACCCCTATCGCAAGTTGAGGATCAAGTAGAACAGGCCCGCGAGCAGCACCAGCGACTCCGCATCTGGCCGGTACCACCAGTTCGCCCGACACTAGACTGCAGCCGTTCGGAGCGGCCGGCTCGCGCTTACGCCAGCGCGGTCGCCAGCGAGCGCCGAAGATTTCCGTCTGCTCGGAAATCCCGTGCCGCTTCGACGAGCAGAGGTGCACCAAGCTGAAAGGGGTTAGACGGCTGGCTTGCCGCGCAAGTACTTCGAGCCGCCGGCGCGAAATAAACTGTGCAACGACCGTCCGGCCAGATCCTGTGCGGCTTTCCAGTCAGCAGTTGCAGCGGTCATGTCCTGGTTCGCCACCATCTCGAAGCCGTCGAAGTACACATAGCCGCGCTCGTATAGGTAGTCGCAACCGAAGGTGCACAGCGGCATGACGATGTGCGGATCAAGCCGCTCTGCGGCTACGCAGTCGGCCCGCCTTTTCTTGTGCGCCGTCACCAGCGCGCCAACTGAGAAAGTGCGCCCGCACATGGCGCAGCACTGCTCCTTCTTGCCTGCGAACAGCCAATCCTGCAGAAGCCCCTGTTCCTTGCGACGCGTGCCTTCGACTTCCTCGTCCGTTCCGTGCTCAAGCAGTTCACCCAGCTTGGCCACGAACTGCGCGTAGCGCGCTGCATTCTGGTCGACGACCGGCATGTGTGCGGCCGGCACAAGCCGGTACAGGTAGTTCTGGCGTCCCGCGCTTCTGTCCACTTGGACCAGCGCGGAACTCATGGTGGCTTTGACGATCGCCGGATCACCGTAGCCTTTTCCCTGCAGGTGTTCTTTTAAGGCGGGATACGTTGTGTACGGCACCGCGGACAGGAATTGCACCGTGTCGCGTTCAATCGGCGCCAATTGATGGCTTGTGCCGTCCTGCGCCTCGCGTCCGGCCCAGGTCACAATCTCCTCGTGTCGGATCAGGTAAACGGAATTGCGCAGGTACGACTCGATGACAGGCACACTCGGATATTCATAGGCCTGCGAGCGCTTGCGAAGAGCATTGGACAGCACAGGTCCAAGTTGCGAGATCTCGGCCGCATCGATCACCGCGAACACTTTTGCCAGCAGACTGAACAGCGTGTTGGCGCGGGTCTCGAAGACATACCAGAAGTCCTCGCCCTGCTCATCGAACCAGGTGACCCCCGAGGCTTTGATGGCGCTGCGCACGAAGCGTTCGCTATCAGGCGGCCAATTGCTGCGGGCGGCGAGGTCCCTCAAGTTGGCGATACCAAGTTGCCCCGGCAGATCGGAGGCCTCCTTGAAGCATCGCCTCAACATCTCGACGAATCGCTCTCGGCCCAGGTACAGGGAGGCGGGCTCGGCCACGACACCGCGGGTGGTGCTCTGAAAAGACGCTGTGTACAAGCCCACCCCTGTGCACAGATTCGCCTCGTGCAGCAATACCAGCAGGCCATCCATGCTTCCGGGCCAGGTGATGCCGTTGGCCGACAGCAATCGCAGCAACTCATCGCCACGAATGCACTGCTGCTCGCTTAGCAGTTGCGAGACAGCGGCGAGCACAGACAGTGGCTTTGCGAGGATGGCCGTTCGAAACGCGCCATTGATCATCTGCTGCGCCCGAGCGCGAGTGACGCCCAATTGATCGCCGATATCTTCAAGCGTTAGCCGCTTTCCCCCTCGCAGCCCATACCAGGAAAGGACTGCCTCGATCTTGCGATTGGACGTCCTAGCCAGCGAACGCATGTAGGTCACGAGTTCGTCTTCGATGTTGATCGAAGCGCCGCCCACGCGCTGTGGCAGGATGGCGTTGTTCGAGATCGTCATAGGGTCGCTCCAGGGCTCCTGTAACGAGTAAATTTGGT
This sequence comes from Variovorax sp. AB1(2024), assembly GCF_037482385.2. Lineage (NCBI taxonomy): Bacteria > Pseudomonadati > Pseudomonadota > Betaproteobacteria > Burkholderiales > Comamonadaceae > Variovorax > Variovorax sp. AB1(2024). The sequence goes on from NZ_JBBHKP020000001.1 coordinate 5,180,633, forward strand.
GGAGTGCATGAGATCGCCAGCGGCAGTATTGCATCTATGCTGAACAGGGTTGAGTAGGCGCTAGAAGCGTCCATTGAGCACTCCAATGTCCTCGGGGGTGCCGACGATCAACCACGCGAGAGGAGCTCTTTCGAACGCTTCCGCTTCGAATGCAATGTAGCACGACCATTCGCTACCGATGCTGGGCGGCTCAGAGAGCGTTGTTCTGCGAGATCGATGTTTGCTGTGGGTCGACTGCGTGAGTTCAGAGCCGCGGAAGTCGTCCTTGAGGAAGTTAGGGGCCACCGGCGGCAGCTCCGCCCCCACAAACCGGTCGCTCGAGGCTCCGAGCGGCTTGTGCTCGATGTCCGCAGTGGGCAAATCACCGGACAAGCGATGATCGGCGTCGATAGATTGAGATCGCTGCATGACCCCCATCAGCAGAACAACGTCGAACGGAGCCTCTAGTTGCTATCGAGCGGCAGTGGCCATAGCGGCTGAACTCTTCTCTGTCTTGGGTCAGTACGCACCCATGTAGTCGCGCTTACCGATCTCAACACCGTTGTGGCGCAAGATGGCATAGGTAGTGGTCACGTGGAAGAAAAACTGCGGCAGCCCATAGTGCAGAAGATATGCGCCTGCGGTCAGCTTCTTTTCCTTGGGGGTGCCGGGGCGCAATACGATCTCGCGGCCCTCGCTTGAATCGAATTGCTCAGCCTCGAACGAGCCGATATGGGCCAAAGCTTTGGCGATCAACGCTTGCAGCTCGGCGAAGCTGGCCTCAGTGTCTGGCCACGACGGCACCTCGGCACCAGCCAGGCGGGAGGCGATGCCCTTGGAGAAGTCTGCGGCGATCTGTACCTGACGTACCAGCGGAAACATGTCAGGGAACAGCCGTGCCTGCAGCAGCGCGTTCGGATCGATATTTTTTTGCGTTGCGTGGTCTTCGGCCTTCTTGAGCACGTCGGACATGGCGCGCAGCATCTGCTGCATGACGGGAACGGAGGCGTTGTACAGCGGGCTGGTCATAGTGAGTTCACTTCTAAGATTGGGCGCGATGGCCGGAGTTGGCGTGGCAGAGACCCTGCCGACCGTGCAAGGCTAACAGCACAGGGCGAACTGAATCACCCGGCTTTTATGGCCGGGTTTTCTTCCCGCTGGTAGTCGGAGCCGCCGCGTTGAAGGGCAGCTCACCAGCTGGAAGCGAACGGTGCGGATGGGCCCATGGCTCAAGTTGACCTGCAGCCAACACATAAGCGTCGAAGGGTTCTGGAGCCCTTCATGTTCGAAACCTACCCCCGCTTGCTCGAGATGCCGGCCTTTCGTCATGGATAAATTCTTGCTGCAACAGCAGGTGCTGGAACGGCTCGCCGAAGACCTGCTGCAAGCCGAGCAGGCAGTGCGGGCGGCCCATGAAACCGCGACCCACGAAGAGAACATCGCCGAAAACAAATACGACACATTGGGACTCGAAGCCGCCTACCTGGCCACCGGCCAAGCCCGGCGCGCCGAAGCGATCCGCCAGGCGATGGCCAATTGGCGCCAATTCCGCCCGCGTCCCTACGACGCCAGCAAAGGTATACAGCTCGGCGCGCTGGTCTGCCTGGTCGATTCCGACGACAAGCAGCAACAGCTTTTCCTCGGTCCGAATGCGGGCGGCATGAAGTTGGCCAGCGGCGCTCAGCTCGTTCAGGTCATCAGCAGCGAAGCACCTTTGGGCAGGGCCATGCTCGGCAAATGCGAGGGTGATGAGGTATCAATACAGGTGGCTCAAACCCGACTGCAGTTTGAGGTGCTGCGGGTTCATTGAGCCGCAAGCAAGTTCACGCCGAATTGGCCGAGGTCTGCCGACGTTCAGGCGTCGTGAATGTACCGGCTGGCTGGCAAGCCCTATCCAGCCGGGCTCATCTCCTGAAACAACGCCACAGCCTCCCGCGCCAAATCCGAAGCAATCCAAAGCAGATTCTCCCGATGCGCCTCCCCCGCATCCTGGAACCATCCGTCCCCGGCGCCGTAGAAGCACCACAGCAGCGAGTTCAGTTGCTCCAGCTTGATTTCAAGAAGATCAGACGCCCCCGGTGTGGTGGGAGTGGTCGCGTCCGCGGATACCGGCCTTGCAGGCCCGGCCATAATTCGTCCAGCCATTTGGTGTGCTCTCTTTCCAAAGTAAATGCACGTCACTTGGTTAGACGGTCAAGGTGTTCGCGCACCTTGGCCGTCGCCTTTTGTGCTCCACGCCTGCATCGATGCGCGTTGCACCGGTAGCAGGGCGTGGAATCACAAGGGCATTCACTGTAGAGAAAACCAGCCCGGCGCGAGAAAAACTTCTGCCCAGAAGTTCTCGAATGGCGCAGGTATTCGCGATGTGACGGCTCTCGGCCAGTCGAATCAGCTTTGTCCGAACTTCCGCGCGTGCTCCACCGCGTACTTGATCAGCTCCGCCTGCCCCTCGATGCCCAGCCGCCGCTTGATGCTCTGCCGGTGCGCCTCCACCGTGCGCACGCTCAGGCCCAGGTCGCGCGCAATCTGCTTGCTCGATTCGCCTCGCCCCAGCGCCGAGAGGATCTCGCTTTCTCGCGGCGTGAGCAGGGGGCGCGGCTCCTGCGTGCGGAAGAGCTTCTTCGACACGGCCGGGCTCAGGAAGGTGCCGCCCGCCGACACGGCCTCGATGGCCGCGACGATCTCCGCCGCCGGCGCGTCTTTCAGCACGTAGCCGCGCGCGCCGGCCTGCAGGGCCTTCTGCACGTACTCGGGGTTGTCGTACATGCTGAGCATCACGATGTGCGGCGCGCCCTGGCGCTGCAGCAGCAGGGCCGCAAGCTCGATACCGTTCATGTCCTTCATGCCGACGTCCATGAGCATGAGGTCGGGCCGCACGCTGTCGACTTGCGCGAGCGCCTCGGCCGCGCTGCCGGCCTCGCCGACGATCTCCAGGTTGGGCATGCTGCCCAGCCGCGCGCGCAGGCCGTCGCGCACCAGCGGGTGGTCGTCCACCAGGAAGAGGCGAATGGTGTCTGCGGTCATGCGGATGCGGCCCTTGCGTTGCGAGCCGGCACTTCGGCCTCGATGGAGGTGCGGCCTTGGTTCGAGTGCATGGCCAGCTGGCCGCCAATGGCTTCCATGCGCTCGCGCATGTTGCGCAGGCCGATGCCGCGCCGAGGGTCGAGCTGCACGGCATCGATGTCGAAGCCGGTGCCGTCGTCGCTCACTTCGAGCCGCACGCCGTCTTTCTCGTCGAAGGCCAGCGCCACGTGCACGTGCTGTGCGTCGGCATGCTTGCGCACGTTGGTCAGCGCTTCCTGCGTGAGGCGGAAGAGCGCGGTCTTCACCTCGGGCTGCAGCTCGAAGGCTTCGCCCTCGATCATCATCGACGCATCGACGGCGCCTTCGTCCCGGAACTCGTCGACCAGCCGCTCCAGCGCGGCGGGCAGGCCCAGGGTGTCGAGCAATGCGGGGCGCAGCCGGTGCGAGATGCGGCGCACCTCCATCAGCGAATCGTTCAGCCGCTGCAGCGCCTTGGGCAGCGCGGTCGGCGTGGGCTGGTGCCGGCTTTCCAGCGACTCCACGGCCGATTCGATGAGCAGCTTGGCCGACACCAGCGTCTGGCTGGTGCCGTCGTGCAGTTCGCGCGCGAGGTGGCCGCGCTCTTCTTCCTGCGACTGCACCACGCGGCGCGCGAGCAGCCGCAGCTTGGCTTCGGCCGTGCGGTGCTCGCTGAGGTTCAGCAGCAGCCCGGCGGCGCTGACCACGCCCAGGCACAGCGCGGCAATGCCGGCTATCCACAGCAGCGTGGCGGTGACGTTGGCGTTCATCTGCCGGTCGAGGGTGTCCATGGTCGACTGGATGTCGTCCAGGTACAGGCCGGTGCCGACCATCCAGTTCCAGCGCGGCATGGCGGTGACGTAGCCGAGCTTGGGCGCCAGCTGCGCGCTCGACGGCTTGCGCCATTCGTATTCGACGTAGGCGCCGCCTTTTTCCTTCGCGCCCTTGATCAGGTCCTGGATGGTGTAGCGGCCTTGCGAATCGCGCATGCCCCAGAGGTTCTGGCCCACCAGCTCGGGCTGGCGCGAATGCATGAGGGAGTTGCCTTCCATGTCGTAGACGAAGAAGTAGCCGTCGTCGCCATAGTTGAGCGCGGCCAGCCGGCGCAGCGCCTCGTTGCGCGTGGCCTCGTCGTCCTGGCCGGATTCGTACAGCGGCAGCAGGTTGCTCACGGCCAGGTCCACGTAGCTGCGCAGTTCGCTGCGGCGCTGGGCCATGTAGCTGTTCTCGATGAGGGCGCGCTCGCGCTGGGCAAGGTCGTGCTCCTGGTGGCGCACGGCAAGGGCCACCAGCACCAGTGCGATGAGCAAGGGCGCGACGGCAAGCGCAACGATCTTGAGGCGGAGATTCATCGGGCGGCAAGCCTACCACCGCGCACTTCTGCCGATGCCGGCCGCCTGGGCGGGCTGCTGATGCTGCTCAGTCTTGCGGGTTCAACGCGGGCAGCAGGCCTCGGTCACTCAGTGCGTCGAGCAATGCCTCCTGCTCGGCGCCGCCTTCCAGGATCAGGTCGAGCCCCTTGCCCGAAAGAGGGCGGATGGCCAGGAAAGAAAATTCGTAGCCGATGCCGCTCGCACGGCGAAGGCTGATGCGCGATTGCAGCAGGTCGGACTGCCATTCGTCGTCGGTGCTGCGCAGCCGCGTACCGTGGAGCTCGAAGGCCCGCACCCGCGAGGGCGCGAAGGTGCTGATCCGCGAGATCGGAACGGCCCAGACCAGCCAGGCGACCAGCGGCATGAGAACGCAGAGGCCCACCATGGTCTTCACGAATCCCGCATTCGACGCATTGAGCAGCAGCGCGATGCCACCTGCGCCCGCCAGCGCATAGCCCGCCCAGATCCACGCCAGAAAGCACCGCCAGCAGAAAACCAGGGCGCGGCTTTGCAGCGTGCCTGCCCGTGTTGCCTTGGCGCTGCCTGCCTGTGCAAGATAGTGGTTGAAGACCGGCACGAGTTCATCGACGGGCGCCGCCAGCATCAGCTTTCTGAATGGCCGTGTATGAACGATCAGGTAGTTGTCGCTGTCGGGAATGCCTTCGAGGGCCAGCACGTCGATCCAGTCGACGTGGCCGAGGCCCTGCACGGAGAAGCCAGCTTCGCCGATGTCGACGGGCGTGCATTCGCTGAACGGCCTGGCCCGGCCCTTGGCCAGCCAATGCGTCTCGCCCCAGATCCATGCCCTCACGACGGCCACCAGGCCCACCAGCCACAGCGCGACGAGTGCGAGCAAGGCCAGCATGTCCAGCGCGATGTGCCAGCCCTTGGCGTCCAGGTCGATCGCCCATGCCGCCCCGGCGACCAGCAACGCGGAGTAGGCCGCGCAGAGCACCAGGATGGGCCAGATGCCGCTGGCGTCTGTCTGGGTTACCTGGATGGAGCGCGAAAAAACCGGCGAACTCATCGGCTGCAAGGCAACTACCGGCTGACCGCCGCCGCAGCAGGCTGCTGGCGGAACTCGGTCGCGTAGTACAGCAGCGCCACCAGCACATAGCCGCCACCCAGCAGGCACAGCCCGCTCCAGCCATGGAAGGCATACACGGCCGCCGCAATGCCGGAGGCCACCGCCGCGCAGATGAAGATGAAGGTCATGAACAGCCCGTTGAGCCGGCCGCGCAGCTCCGGCGCCAGCATGAAGAGGCTGCGGAAGTTCAGCACCTGGCACAGCTGCACCGCGCCGTCGAGCAGGATGCCCGCCGCCACCAGCCCGGCCAGCGAGCGGTAGTGCATGGCCACCGCCCCCAGCAGGAAGGAGAACAGCGCCACGGCAATGGCGATGCCCGTGGCCGGACGGGTCAGCCCCCGGTCGGCCAGCCGGCCGGCGATGGGCGCCATGAGCGCACCGGCGGCGCCTGCCAGCGCGAATGCCGCGATGCCGCCCTGCCCCATGCCGAATTCATGCGCCAGCGCCAGCGGCACTGCCGTCCAGAAGGCCTGGAAGCCGGAGAACATCATTCCCTGGTAAAGCCCGCGCCGGCGCAGCACCGGCGTGTTCCAGACGATGCCCGGCAGCGAGGCCATGGTGCGCGCATAGCCCACCGATGCATGCGGGCGGCGCTGCGGCAGCACGCGCCACAGCACCACGATGAGCGCGGCCATCAGCACCGCCGACAGCCAGAACACCGCGCGCCAGCCCAATGCGGAAGCCACCATGCTGGCAAAGGGCCGCGCCAGCATGATGCCGCCGAGCAGGCCGGCCATGATGTTGCCGACCACCTTGCCGCGCGTGGCCTCGGGCGCCAGGTGCGAGGCAAAGGGCAGCAGCACCTGCGCCGCGACCGCGCATGCGCCCACCACGAAAGAAGCGGCCAGGAAGGTGATGGCCGAGTCCGAGAGCGCGATGCCCACCAGCCCGATCACCGCGCCGAAGAGCGCGCCGACGATCAGCCGCCGGTTCTCGACCACGTCGGCCAGCGGCACCAGCAGCAGCAGGCCGGCGCCGTAGCCGAGCTGGGTGAGCGTCATGATGAGCCCGGCCAAGCCGGCGTGCAGCTGCAGCGTGTCGGAGATGGGGCCGATCAGCGGCTGCGCGTAGTAGATGTTGGCCACGCACAGGCCGCAGGCCACGGCGAAGACCAGCGTCAGCAAGGGCGTGAGGCCGGCCGGTGAATGAGGAGTTTTGGAGGTTGAAGACACGAGGAATCCCGGTTTCTGCAGGGCAACCTCTAGGGTTATCCCGAGGGCCGGGGACCATAGCACGGGAGGCCGATTCGTGCAGATGGCCGCCGGGGCAACCCTGGATTCAATCCACGCTGGTCGGCCGGCCCGAGGCCACCCATGCGTCGAGCCCGCCGGTCAGCGGCAGCGCCCGGCGCGCGCCACGGGCCAGCAGCACGCGCGCAGCCTGCGCGGCCGAGACCTCGTTGGGGCAGTTGCAATACAGCACCACGTCGCGGCCCCGGGCATGCGACAGGTCGAGGTTGCGCTGCTGCAGCGCCTTGAGCGTGTACGGCATGGCGCCCGGAATGCGGCGCGGATCGACCTGCAAGCCGGCCTTGCCCCGCACGTCGATCACCAGCGGAGGTTCTTCGCTGGAGAGCAGTTCATGCAGCTCGTCGACCGAGATGCGCGGCATGCCGGTGAGCCGCATGAAGGCGCGGCGGCGCCAGTAGCGCACCGCGAGAATCACCAGCAGCAGCACGCCCAGCGCCACCGTGGCGATGCCGCCGGCCTGCGCCATGATGGCCAGCACCTCCTGGATCTGGTTGCGGAAGACCCAGCCCAGCCCGAGGAACAGGCCGGTCCAGACCAGCGCCGCGCCAATGTCGAAGCCGATGAAGCGCCGCACCGACATGCCCAGCGCCCCCGCCATAGGCGGCGCCACCACCGACACGCCCGGCACGAACTTGGCCGCCACCAGCGACAGCCCGCCCCAGTCGGTGATGAGCGATTCGCCGCGCCGCACGCAGGTATCGGGCGACAGCGAAATGCGGCACAGGAGGCGCATAAAGCGGTAGCCGAAGCGCCGGCCCGCATAGAACCACGCCGCGTCGCCCAGCAGGTTGGCAACCACGGCGGCCAGCACCACCCCGGGCACCGACACGTCGCCCGCCGCCAGCAGCGCGCCGGTGAGCACCAGCACGGCGGCCGCCGGCACGGGCAGCCCCAGGCGCGCGGCGAAACTGACGGCAAAGACCACCAGAATGGCGTTCTGCACGAGCAGCGACATCAGCTGCGCCATGCGGACTTTCGGGGGGTTCGGGAGGGGTTCATGCCACCGGCGATTGTCCCGCATGCCGCAAGAACGCACCGCCCCACGGTCATTCGCGCGATGCGCCGGGCAGTGCTACCTCGCAACGCTGAAGCCGAAGTTGTTCAGCCCGCCCTGGCGCGACGCGCCGACCTGCCCGCCGTGCATGCTCGCCACCGCCTTCACGATGGCCAGCCCCAGCCCGTGGCCGTGGTGCTCGCCGCGGTCGTTGCGCGAGGCATCGGCACGGTAGAAGCGATCGAACAGGTGCGGCAGGTGCCGCGCATCGATGGGCGCGCCGGGGTTGGACACGGTGATCCAGGTCACGGCCTCCTCCTCGCGCAGCGTGACGGCGATGTGCGCGCCCGGCTCCGAATGCTCGATGGCGTTCTGCAGCAGGTTCGACATGGCGCGGCGGAACAGCGCGCTTTCCAGCCGGGCCTCGGTGTGCACGTCGCCCTCGATGGAGACCTGCGTGCGGGTCTCGTCGAGCACGAACTCGAAGAACTCGATGGTCTTGTGCACCTCCTGCGCCACCGGCGTGAGCACCAGGCCGGTGGCCACCTCGCCGCGGTCGGCGCGCGCGAGGAACAGCATGTCGTTGACGATGGAGCGCACCCGCTCCAGGTCTTCCAGGTTGGCCTGCAGCACTTCCTGGAACTCGCCCGCGCTGCGCTGGCGCGACAGCGCCACCTGCGTGCTGCCGATGAGGTTGGCCAGCGGCGTGCGCAGTTCGTGCGCCACGTCGGCGTTGAAGGCCTCGAGCTGGCCGTAGGCCTCTTCGAGCCGGGCGAGCGCGCCGTTGAAGGCCTCGGTCAGCGCCGACAGCTCCACCGGCAGCGGCTCGGAGCGCAGCCGCTGCGACAGCGTCTTGGGCCGCAGCGCCTGCGCCTCGCGCGACAGCCGCTCCAGCGGCCGCAGCCCCACGCGCGCGATCCAGTAGCCGGCCACCGCCACCACCAGCACCGCGCCCAGCCCGAGCCCGATCAGCGCGGTCAGGAAGGCCTGGCGCGTGCGCTCGTAGGGCTCGGTGTTGTGCCCGACGATCAGCCGCACCGCCGGCCGCTGGTCGAGGGGATCGATGTGCACCGACAGCGTGCGGAACGGCCGCGCCTGCCCCGGCAGCTCGATGACGCTGCTGTGGCCGTTGGCCTCGCGCGTGAGGCCGTCTATTTCTGCCAGGCCCTTGCCGTACTGGAAGCGCGGATCGTCGCTGAGCACCCAGAAGCGCACGCTGCCGTCGGCGGGCGTGAGCGCATCCATGCGTGCCTGCACGCGCGACCAGCGCTCGGGTGTGCCGATGGCCTTGATCCAGAACTGCAGGTTCTTGAGGGTGGTGTCCAGCTCTTCGTACTGGTGCCGCTCCAGCTCGCGCGCCAGCACGTTCTGCAGCGCGAAGCCCGCCAGCGCGAATGTCGCGAGCGCCACCGCCGCGAACATGAGCACCAGCCGGGCGGTGATGGAGCGCTTCACGGCGCCTGGCCCTCGGCCTGCGCGTCGCGCACCTCCATCACGTAGCCCATGCCGCGGATGGTGTGCAGCAGCTTGGGGCTGAAGGGCACGTCGATCTTGTCGCGCAGCCGCTTGATGGCCACCTCGACCACGTTGGTGTTGCTGTCGAAGTTCATGTCCCACACCAGCTCGGCGATGGCCGTCTTCGACAGGATCTCGCCCTGGCGCCGGGCCAGCACGGCCAGCAGCGCGAATTCCTTGGCGGTGAGGTCGATGCGGGTGCTGCCGCCACCACTGCCGCGAAATGCCTTGCGCGCCAGCAGGTCGATCTGCAGGTCGGCAATGCGCAGCTGCATCGGCTCCTGCTTGCGGCCGCGCCGGTTCAGCGCCTGCAGCCGCGCCAGCAGCTCCAGAAAAGAGAAAGGCTTGATGAGGTAGTCGTCCGCGCCTTCGTGCAGCCCCTTGATGCGGTCCTCCACCCGGTCGCGCGCGGTGAGCATGATGACCGGCGTCTGCTTCACGGCGCGCAGCTCGCGCAGCACCGAGAAGCCGTCCTGCCCCGGCAGCATCACGTCGAGCACGATCACGTCGTAGTCGTGCGTGAGCGCCAGGTGCTGGCCGTCGATGCCGTTGTGTGCCATGTCGACCGCGCAGCCCTGCTCGGTCAGCCCCTTGGAGAGGTAGTCCGCGGTTCTCAGTTCGTCTTCGACAATCAGGATCTTCATGGCGTCTTCTTCTGTGTCTCCGTCCCTGCCCATGATGTCAGCCGGCGCTCGTCAATGCGCTTCGGCCGGCACCGGCGCCTTGCCTTCCTTCCCGGCTTTCCTGGCCTTGCGCGCTTCCTTGCGGCTCAGATACCAGTAGTGGGCGCGGTCGAGGTACAGGTAGACCACCGGGGTCGTGAACAGGGTGAGTGCCTGCGAGAGTATCAGCCCGCCGACCATCGCGTAGCCCAGCGGGCGGCGCAGCTCGGAACCCGATCCGTGGCCCAGCATCAGCGGCAGGCCCGACAGCAGCGCGCACATGGTGGTCATCATGATCGGGCGGAAGCGCAGCAGGCAGGCCTGGTAGATGGCGTCGTGCGGCGACATGCCCTGCTCCCGCTCGGCCTTGAGCGCGAAGTCGATCATCATGATGCCGTTCTTCTTCACGATGCCGATGAGCAGGATGATGCCGATGAGCGCGATCACGCTCAGGTCGTAGCCGCCCGCCATCAATATCAGCAGCGCCCCCACGCCGGCCGAGGGCAGCGTCGAGAGAATCGTCAGCGGGTGGATGTAGCTCTCGTACAGCAGGCCCAGCACGATGTACACCGCCACCAGCGCCGCGGCAATCAGGTAGGGCTGCGAGGCCAGCGAGTCCTGGAAGGCCTGCGCCGTACCCTGAAACGAGCCGGTCAGCGACTGCGGCAGGCCCATGTCGGCCTGCGCCTTGTTGATGGCGTTCACCGCGTCGCCCAGCGCCACGCCCGGTGCCAGGTTGAACGAGATGGTCACCGCCGGGAACTGGCCCTGGTGGCTGATCGACAGGTACGCCGTCTTGCTGGTGTCCACCTTCACGAAGGTCGACAGCGGCACCTGCTGCCCGGTGATGGGCGAGCTCAGGTAGAGCTTGCTGAAGAGCGTGGGGTCCTGCTGCAGGCTGGGCGTGACCTCCAGCACCACGTGGTAGCTGTTGAGCTGCGTGAAGTACTGCGCCACCTGGCGCTGGCCGATCGCGTCGTAGAGCGTGGCGTCGATGGTGGCCGGCGTGATGCCGAAGCTCGATGCGCGATCGCGGTCGATGGTCAGCACGGCGGACGCGGCGGCGTTCTGCTGGTCGGTGGCCAGGTCGGTGAGCTCTGGCAGCTGCTTGAAGCGCGCGAGCAGCTTGGGCGCCCAGGTGTTGAGCTCGCCCAGGTCGGCGTCGGTCACCGTGTACTGGTACTGCGTGCGCGAAGCACGCCCGCCCACGCGGATGTCCTGTCCCGCCTGCAGGAACAGGTTCACGCCCTGCACCTTGGCCAGTTGCGGGCGCAGCCGCGTGATGATCTCGTCGGCGGTGGCGGTGCGGCCCTCGTCCTTGGGCTTCAGGCTGATGAAGAAGTTGCCGGTGTTGTAGGTGGAAGAGCTGCCGTTCATGCCGAAGCCGGTCACGTCGGGGTCCTTGCGCACCACGTCGGCCAGCTGGAGCATGCGCGCATTCATCGACGCGAAGGAAGCGTCCTGCCCCGACTCGGCAAAGCCCGAGATGAAGCCGGTGTCCTGCTGCGGGAAGAAGCCCTTGGGAATCACCGCGAACAGCACGCCCGTGGCGGCCACCGTGGCAATGAACACCATCAGCGTGATGAACTGGTGGTCCAGCACCACGTGCAGCCCGCGCTTGTAGCCGCTGAGCATGGCGTCGAAGCCGCGCTCGAACAGCAGGTACAGCCGCCCGTGCTTGCTGCCGTGCTCGTTCTTGAGGAAGCGCGAGCACAGCATGGGCGTCAGCGTGAGCGAGATGATCACGCTGACCACGATGGTCAGCGTGACCGTGACCGCGAACTCGCGGAAGAGGCGCCCCACGATGCCGCCCATGAGCAGCAGCGGAATGAACACCGCCACCAGCGACACCGAGATCGAGATGATGGTGAAGCCGATCTCGCCCGCGCCCTTGTAGGCCGCCTCCATCGCCGTCATGCCCTCTTCGACGTAGCGGTAGATGTTCTCCAGCATCACGATGGCGTCGTCCACCACGAAGCCGACCGCGATGGTCAGCGCCATCAGCGAGAGGTTGTCCAGGCTGTAGCCCAGCAGGTACATCACCGCCACCGTGCCCAGCAGCGCGAGCGGCACCGTCACGCTGGGAATGAGCGTGGCCGGCACGTTGCGCAGGAATACGAAGATCACGGCCACCACCAGCACGATGGTCAGCAACAGGGTGAACTCCACGTCCTTCACCGATGCGCGGATGGTCTGCGTGCGGTCGATGATGGCGTTGACGTCGATGGTCGGCGGAATCGAGGCCTTCAGCCGCGGCAGCGCCGCGTTGATGCGGTCCACGGTTTCGATGACGTTGGCGCCCGGCTGCTTGGTGATGGCGAGCACGATGGAGCGGCCGTTCTGCACGTTGCTGCCGGCCGGCGCGGCGGCACCGGCGTAGGCCCAGCCGGCAATCTTGGAGTTCTCGGGGCCGTCGACCGCCACGCCCAGGTCGCGCACGCGGATCGGCGCGCCGTTGCGGTAGGCCAGCACCACGTCGTTCCAGGGCTGTGCCTTGAGCAGCTGGTCATTGGTGTAGACGGTGAAGCTCTGGTTGGGCCCGTCGATGGTGCCCTTGGGCGCGTTCACGGTGGCCGACGAGAGCACGGTGCGCACGTCTTCCAGGCTCAGGCCCAGCGCGGCGAGCTTGGCCGGGTCGACCTGTATGCGCACGGCCGGCTTCTGCACGCCGCCGATATTGACCAGGCCCACGCCCGAGATCTGCGATATCTGCTGCGCGAGGATGTTGTCGGCGTAATCGTTCACCTCGGTCAGCGGCAGCGTCTTCGACTGCACCGACAGGATGAGGATGGGCGCGTCGGCCGGGTTCACCTTGCGGAAGGTGGGCGGGCTCGGCAGGTTGGCCGGCAGCTGGCCGGTGGAGGCGTTGATGGCGGCCTGCACGTCGAGCGCGGCGGCGTCGATGCTGCGGTCGAGGTCGAACTGCAGCGTGATCTGGGTGTTGCCCAGGCCGCTGGTGGACGTCATCTGCGACAGGCCCGCGATCAGCGAGAAGTTGCGCTCCAGCGGCTGCGCCACGTTGGAGGCCATGGTCTCCGGACTGGCGCCGGGCAGGCTGGCCGAGACCTGGATCGTCGGAAAGTCGACCTGCGGCAGTGGCGCCACCGGCAGCAGCGGAAACACCGCCGCACCGACCAGCAGGATGGCCAGCGCCAGCAGCGTGGTGCCGATGGGGCGCTTGATGAATGTGGCGGAGATGCTCAATTGCTGCTCCCGCCGGCGGGCTTGTTGGCGTCGGCGCCGCCACCGGCCGCGCCCTTCTGCGCGGGCGGCGGCTCCACGACGGTGGCGCCGGGCTTGAGCTTGTACTGGCCGTCCACCACCACGCGCTGGTTCGCGCTCAGGCCCTTGTCGATCACGGCCGTGCCGTCGGCGATCTGCACCACGTGCACCGGCACGTTGCCGACCTTGTTCTGGTCATCGACCACCCAGACGTAGGTGCTGTCCTGGCCGCGCTGCACGGCGGCGGCGGGCACGGTGAGCGAGTCGGGCCGGCGGTCGAGCTGCAGCCGCACGTTGACGTACTGGCCGGGCCACAGCGAATGCTGCGGGTTGGCGAAGCTGCCCTTGAGCTGCACGGTGCCGCTGGTGGTGTCGATCTGGTTGTTCAGCAGGATGAGCTTGCCGGTGCCCAGCATCTGCGCGCCGCTGCGGTCGTAGGCCACCACCGTGAGCGGCTGGCTGCTTTTCTGCTGCAGGCGGTTGATGTCCTGCACCGCGTCTTCGGGCAGCGTGAACTGCACGGCGATGGGGTCGATCTGGTTGATGACCACCAGCCCGTTGGTGTCGGCCGCGTGCACGATGTTGCCGGGGTCCACCAGCCGCGCGCCGACGCGGCCGTCCATGGGCGACGAGATGCGCGTGAAGCTGAGCTGCACTTCGGCGTACTTCACCTGCGCGGCATCGTTCTGCACGGTGGCCTCGAGCTGGTTGACCAGTGCCTTCTGCGTGTCGAGCTGCTGCTGCGTGGCCGCGTCCTGCGCGATCAGCGTGGTGTAGCGCTTGAGGTCGGCGCGGGCGTTGGCAAGCGTGGCCTGGTCTTTCGCCCGTGTGGCCTGCGCCTGCGCGAGCTGCGCCTGCAGCGTACGCGGGTCGAGCTGCGCGAGCATCTGGCCGGCCTTGACGTCCTGCCCTTCCACGAAGCCGACCTTGTCGAGCTGCCCGTCGATGCGGGCCTTGACGGTGACGGTGGCCATCGACGCCACGGTGCCGATGCCGCTGCGGTAGACCTGCACGTCCTGCTGCTTGACGCGCGCCGTGGTCACCTGCACCGGCGGCGCTGCCTGGGCGGCCTCGGGCTTGGCGGCATGGGCGGAATGGAGGGTGAGCGCCCAGGTGCCGCCGCCCAGCACCAGCACGAGCGTGGCGGTGGCGAGCCAGGTCGATCGGCGCTGGAACAGGGGGTGCCCGGTGGCGGTGGTGGGTGTGGTCGTCATGGCATCAATTCCTGGAAATCTTGTCGGCGCCGGAGCTGGTGCCGGCCTGGGCATCGGCGGCGCTCCAGCCGCCACCCGTGGCCGCGATCAGCGAGACGCTGGCGGCCAGCTGGCGGCCCAGCACTTGCGCGGCGGTGCGCTGGTTGGTGAGCGACAGCGTCTGCGCCGTCACCACGCTCAGGTAGGTGGCCGTGCCGGCGCGGTACTGGGCCAGGGCCAGCCGCTCGGCAAGCTGGGCGGAGCGCACGGCATCGGCCTGCAGCGTCGATTCGCTGTCGAGCACGCGCAGGGTGGCCAGGTCGTCCTCCACCTGCTGGAAGCCGCCGAGCACGGTCTGCTTGTATTGCGCGACGGAGGCGTCGTAGGCGGCCACGGCCTGGTCGGTGTGGGCCTTGCGCAGGCCGCCGTCGAACACGGTCTGCGCAAGCGCCGCGCCCAGCGACCACACGCGGCTGGGCGTGTTGAACAGCGTGGCCAGGCTGGCCGCGCTGAAGCCGCCGCTGGCGCTGAGCGTGATCTGCGGGTAGTAAGCCGCCTTGGCGACGCCGATGTTGGCGTTGGCGGCCTGCACCCGGCGCTCGGCGCCGGCGATGTCGGGCCGGCGCTCGAGCAGTTCCGACGGCAGGCCCGCGGGCGACACCGGCAGCTGCACATGCAGTGCCGACGCCGAGGAAAGCGATTCGGCCGTCTGCGGCTGGCCCGAAGATTCCAGCGGCGGCAGCGAGAACGAAGCCGGCGCCTGCCCGGTCAGCACGGCGATGGCGTGCTCGAGCTGCGCGCGCTGCGCTTCGAGGTCGACCGCCTGCGCCTGCGCGGTCTTGAGCTGGCTTTCGGCCAGCGCCACGTCGGAGCGCAGCACGGTGCCGGCGGCGTACTGGTGCTGCGTGAGTTCGAGCGCCTTGGCGTAGGCGGCGGTGGTGCTGGCGTACAGGTCGCGCTCGAGGTCGATGACGCGGATCTGCAGGTAGTCCTGCGCGAGCGTGGTCTGGATGCTCAGGCGCGCGCCGGCCAGGTCGTCGGCGCTTGCCTGCTCGCTGGCGGTGCCCGCCTCCACCGAGCGGCGCACCGAGCCCCACAGGTCGGGCTCCCAGCTCGCGCCCAGGCCCAGGGTGTCGGTGGTGCCCAGCTTGACGACGCCGGTGCTGTTGCTCTGCGCCCGCACGGCGCCGGCGTTCAGGCCGACGGTCGGGAAGAAGTTGGCGCGCGCCGCCGCGGTGATGGCCTGCGCCTGCCGGTATTGGGCCTCGGCGACGCGGATGTTCTGGTTGGCCGCGTTGGCCTGCACCATCAGCGCGCCGAGGGTGCTGTCGCCGTAGGCGTCCCACCAGGGATGGTCGGCGTCGATGGTCTGCGGCGCGGCGGTCTTCCAGGGGCCGCCGGTTTCCTTGAAGGCGGTGGGCACGTCCATCTGCGGGCGGACGTAATCGGGACCGACGGCGCACCCCGCAAGGAGCAGGACGGCCAGCGCGAGGGCCGCGCGCGATAGGGAGGGTGCTTCAGGGAGGACCATGATGGGGCCACTCTAGGCAACCCCTTCAAACCCCTCGCTGTCGACTAACTGACAGTTCTGACAGTTTCCGCTTTGCTCCCTCCCCCGCTGGGGGAGGGTTGGGGTGGGGGCACGGCGGCGCTCGATGATGCATTGCGCTTATCCGAGGTCCTGCCCCCATCCCGGCCTTCCCCCGGAGGGGGAAGGAGAAACACCGTTCAGCGCGGTGCGTCGCCTTTGCGGTATTCGGCGGTCAACTCGTCGAGCTTCTGCTTCAGCGCCGGATCAAGCTTGTATTCGGCAGCCGCCAGCGTCACATCGAGCTGGTCGGGTCGGCTCGCGCCGAGCAGCGGCGCGGTGATCAACGGGTTCGCCATCACCCACGCCACGGCCAGCGTGGCCAGCGGCACGCCAGCTTCGTCCGCCAGCTTGTGCAGTTGCGCCACGGTGTTGAAGCTGCGCTCGTTCCAGTAGCGGTCCTGGTACATGTTGCCGGCGGTGCCGAGGGTGAAGCGGGTGTTGTCCTCGGGCTTGGCGCCGGCCTTGTACTTGCCGGTGAGCAGGCCGCCGGCCAGCGGGTTGTAGGGAATCACGCCCAGCCCTTCCTCGCCCGCCAGCGGCAGCAGCTCGCGTTCGATCTCGCGGAACAGCAGGCTGTAGCGCGGCTGCACCGACACATAGCGCGTGAGCTTGTGCAGATCGGCCTTGCCCAGCGCGCGGGCCAGCCGGTAGGCCAGGAAGTTCGACACGCCCACGTAGCGCGCGCGGCCCGACTTCACGATGACGTCGAGCGCCTCCAGGCTTTCCTCGAGCGGCGTCTCGCGGTCGTCGCTGTGCAGCTGGTACAGGTCGACGTGGTCGGTCTGCAGCCGCTTGAGCGATGCGTCGATCGCGTCCAGCAGGTGCTTGCGCGACGCACCCTGGTCCCAGCTGTTGGGGCCGACCTTGCCGACCGCCTTGGTGGCGACCACGAAACGGCGGCGGCCCACCGGCCCCTGCTTCTGCAGCCAGCGGCCGATGATTTCTTCGGTGCGGCCGGTGGTCTCGACGGTGCCGCCGAGCGGGTACACGTCGGCCGTGTCCAGGAAGTTGATGCCGCCCTCGGCCGCCTTGTCGAGGATCTGGTGCGACACGGTCTCGTCGGTCTGCAGGCCGAAGGTCATGGTGCCCAGGGCCAGGCGGGACACGGTAAGGCCGGTGCGGCCGAGACGGGTGGTGGGAATGCTCATGGTGTTCGGTTCTCGCTCAGGGGGAGATGAGAAATGAGGATGGAAGGGGCGGCGGCCATCATAGGCACGGCCGCGCAATCCTGCAGGCGGGTGGCGCTTTCAGGTGCTTTCCGCACGCACGCCGGGGGCGCCGCGCTCCACCGAGAAACGGGCGATGGTGCCGACCGGCGAGTCGGCCGTCTTCTCGTCTTCCACCGCGCGGAACTCGACCGCGCAGCCGCGCTCGTCGAGCGTCATGAGCGCGTAGCCGCGCCTGTCGGCCCGGCCGTAGCGCAGGTGCGGGTTCTTCGCGAGCATGTTGGCCACGCTGGCGGCGCTCGGCCCTTCGGAGGTGATGGCGCCGCCGACGAACTCGGTCGCGACCAACGGCCCCTGCTGCGCATCGCCCTGCCGCAGGTCGGCGGCCCAGAAGGCGTGCACGTCGCCGCTGGCCACCAGCGCGTTGCCGCCGCGCGCCTTGTGCGCGGCCAGTCCGTCGAGCAGGCGCGCGCGAGCGGCGGCGTAGCCGTCCCAGCCGTCCATCCAGTAGCCGTGCTCGGGGCCGCGCTTGCGGTCGGCCTCGGCCAGCAGCGTGGGCTGTGCGATGAGCGTCCAGCGCGCGGGCGGCGCCGCGAGCTCGCGCGCCAGCCATGCCTCCTGCTCGGCGCCGAAGAGGCTGCGCTCCGGCGAAAGGCGATCGGCGCAATCGGCCAGCGGCGAGGCACTGCGGCCGGCCAGGCAGGCGTGGTGCGAGCGGTACTGGCGCCCGTCGGTCAGCAGCACGTCGAGCATGCGGCCGAAGCGGTGGCGGCCGTAGATGGTGGCATCGGCGCCGCGCGGGCGCATGCTGGCGGGCACGGGCATGTGCTCGTACCAGGCCTGGTAGGCGGCAGCGCGGATCGCCAGGAACTGCGCGGGATCGGCGGTGCGCGGCGACACGTCGTTCGTGTAGTCGTTGGCCACCTCGTGGTCGTCCCAGGTCACGAGCCAGGGGAAGGCGGCGTGCGCGGCCTGCAGTTGCACATCGGCCTTGTAGAGCGCGTAGCGGTCGCGGAACTGAGCCAGCTGCGTGGGAATGCCGCCCTCGTGGCGCCGCACCTGGTGCGAAGCGCGGGAGCTTTCGTAGATGTAGTCGCCAAGGTGCACGACGAAGTCGAGCGGCTGCGCGGCCATGTCGCGGTAGGCGGCGTAGTAGCCCTGCTCGTAGTGCTGGCAGGAGGCGAAGGCGAAGCGCAGCGGCTGCGAGGCTTCGTC
The DNA here is from genome assembly GCF_037482385.2 of Variovorax sp. AB1(2024). Classification (NCBI taxonomy): domain Bacteria; kingdom Pseudomonadati; phylum Pseudomonadota; class Betaproteobacteria; order Burkholderiales; family Comamonadaceae; genus Variovorax; species Variovorax sp. AB1(2024). The sequence goes on from NZ_JBBHKP020000001.1 coordinate 5,198,922, forward strand.
GGAATCGGCGGGCGTGGTGCGCGTGCGCCCGGCGGGGCTGCGATCGCCGCCTGCCGTGAAGCGGTACCAGTACCAGCGGCCCGGCGCAAGGCCGCGCACCTCGACGTGCACCGAGTGCGCGAACTCGGCCGTGGCGGTGGCCGCGCCCTTTGCCACCACGCGCCTGAAGCCTTCGTCGTCGGCGACTTCCCAGCGCACCTCGACCGGTGCATCGCCCATGCCGCCGCCCTGCAAGGGCTCGGCGGCCAGCCGCGTCCAGAGCACGAAGCCGTCGGCTGTAGGCGTGCCCGAGGCCACGCCCAGCGTGAACAGCGCCCGAGACGCGGGCTGCGCGTTCAGCCTCAGGAAGGGATGGCCCAGCGAAGCGGCAGCGAGGCCGCTGAAAAGGAGCTGTCGGCGGGAGAATTTCTGCATTGCCGCGCTCTTCTTCATTTGCACGCGGCGGCGTTCACGTTGGCATCGATCATCCCGGCAATGTCGTCCGGTTCGCTCTGCCCTGTCAATCGGCGCGGTCGGGCGGGCGCCGATGGCTCAGCAGGCGATGGCCGCCGGCCGCTGCCGCGCGTCGGCGCGGGCGCTGGCGATCGCCCAGCCGAACACGCCCATGCCTGCCAGCGCAAGCAATGCGCCGACCCAGCCGGTGGAAGTCCAGCCCAGCCCGGCCGCAATGGCGACGCCGCCGAGCCATGCACCCAGCGCGTTGGCCATGTTGAAGGCCGAGTGATTGAGCGCCGCCGCCAGCGTCTGCGCGTCGCCGGCCACGTCCATCAGGCGGATCTGCAGCGCCGGGCCGATGGCCACGGTGGTGCCGATGAGAAACACGTTGATCGACGCGGTCACCATGTTGTGGGCCGCGAAGGTGAACATCGCGAGCACCAGCGCCGCGTAGACCAGCAGGCCGCCGATGGTGCGCATGAGCGACTTGTCGGCCAGCCGCGAGCCCACGAGGTTGCCCATGACCATGCCGAGGCCGAACAGCGCCAGCACGAAGGGCACGCCGCCCAGCGGCATGCCGGCCACTTCGATCAGCGTGGGCTTGATGTAGCTGAACACCGCGAACATGCCGCCGAAGCCGATGGCGCCGATGCCCAGCGTGAACCACACCTGCTTGCGCTTGAGCGCGCCGAGTTCGCGCCACGGGCTGGCGCCGGCGGCCGGGGCCATGTCGGGGATGTCGCGGCGCAGCAGCGCGATGGCCACCAGCGCGATGACGCCGACGAAGACGAAGGCCGCGCGCCAGCCGAAGATCTGGCCCAGCCAGGCCGCGATGGGCACGCCCACCAGCGTGGCGCCGGTGAGCCCCAGCATGACGAGCCCCACGGCCCGCGCGCGCCGCCCCGGTGGCGCGAGCGTGGCGGCCACCAGCGCGGCCACGCCGAAGTAGGTGCCGTGCGGCAGGCCGGCCGCAAAGCGCAGCAGGTTCAGCAGCAGGTAGTTGGGCGCGATGGCGCTGGCGAAGTTGCCGGCCGCGAACACGGCCATGAGCGCGATCAGCAAGGCGCGGCGGCGCCAGCCGGCGGCGAGCACCGCGAGCACCGGCGCGCCGATGACCACGCCGAGCGCATAGGCGCTGATGACGTGCCCGGCCTGCGGAATGCTCACGCCGATGTCCTTGGCGACTTCGGGCAGCAGGCCCATGATGACGAATTCGCCGGTGCCGATGGCGAAGCCGCCGACGCCGAGCGCAAGCACCGCGCGCAGGAAGTTGGCGGGCTTGCCGGACGGCAGCGAAAAGGAGGAAATGTCGGTGCCCGCGCTTTCCGGCGCGGTTGGGGAGGCGTTCAAGGCCAGGCTCCTGGGAGGTGCCCGGCAGCAGCGGGCAAAGCCCGATTTTAGGGTTAACCCTGAAATCCCGCCGATACGGAATTGCCGAAGACCTTGTACTCGCAAGGCCGCGAGGCCCTGGCAGCAAGGCTCAGATGGCCACCAGCTGGCGCACGCCCTGTGCTTCCATGTCCTTGCCGAGGCCGCGCGCGATGACCTCGCCGCGCTCCATCACGAGGTAGTCGTCGGCCAGTTCCTGGGCGAAGTCGTAGTACTGCTCGCACAGCACGATGGCCATGTCGCCGCGGTCGGCCAGCATGCGGATGACGCGGCCGATGTCCTTGATGATGCTGGGCTGGATGCCTTCGGTGGGCTCGTCGAGGATGAGGAGCCTGGGCTTGGGCGCCAGGGCGCGCGCGATGGCAAGCTGCTGCTGCTGGCCGCCGGAGAGGTCGCCGCCTCTTCGGTTGATCATCTGCTTGAGCACGGGGAACAGGTCGTACAGCTCCGAGGGGATGGGCGTGCTGCCGCTCTTGTATGCCAGGCCCATGCGCAGGTTTTCTTCGACGGTGAGCCTCGCGAAGATCTCGCGGCCCTGGGGGACGAAGCCGATGCCGGCCCTGGCCCGGTCGTAGGGGGAGGCCTTGTGGATGGGCTTGCCTTCGAGTTCGATGCTGCCGCTCTTGATGGGCACCAGGCCCATGAGCGACTTGAGCAGCGTGGTCTTGCCTACGCCGTTGCGGCCCAGCAGCACGGTGACTTTGCCCAGCTTGGCTTCGAAGCTCACGTCCCGGAGGATGTGGGAGCCGCCGTAGTACTGGTGGATGTTTTTTACTGTCAGCATTTTTTGGGCTCCTTCCTGGTTTCGTTTGGAGGGCGCCCGGTACGCGGCGCGGCGCGGTCGGCCCCGCTATGCCGGCCCTTCGGGCTGCCCTGCGGTGCTCGCGTTTCGCGGGGTCTCGCAGAACTCGCTTCGCTCAGACAGCTGCGAGCCCTGATCCGCGAAACGCTGCGCTCCTCGGCGGCACAGAGGGGCCGCCCACACCGCGCCGCGTACCGGGCGCTTGTCGTGATGTTGATGCCGTCTGCCCTCACCCCGGCCCTCTCCCAGTGGGAGAGGGAGGAAGGCAGGGGGTGCGCCACCGCTCTGACCACGGCGACGGGGGCTTCAGCGACCAAGATAAACCTCGATCACGCGTTCGTCCGCCTGCACTTCATCGAGCGTGCCCTGAGCCAGCACGGAGCCGTCGCACAGCACGGTGACGATCTCGGAGATCGTGCGGATGAAGCTCATGTCGTGCTCGACCACCATCAGCGAATGCTTGCCCTTGAGGGTGAGGAACAGCTCGGCGGTGCGCGCCGTCTCTTCGTCGGTCATGCCGGCGACCGGCTCGTCGAGCAGCAGCAGCTTCGGGTCCTGCATCAGCAGCATGCCGATTTCCAGCCACTGCTTCTGGCCGTGGCTCAGGTTGCCGGCCAGGCGCGACACGCTGTCGGCGAGGTGGATGGTCTCCAGCACCTCGGCCAGGCGGTCGCTCTGCGCCGAATCGAGCTTGAACAGCATCGATGCGCGCACGCCCTTGTTCGTCTTGAGCGCGAGCTCGAGGTTCTCGAACACCGTCAGATGCTCGAACACCGTCGGCTTCTGGAACTTGCGGCCGATGCCGAGCTGCGCGATTTCCGCTTCGCGGTGGCGCAGCAGGTCGATGGTGCTGCCGAAGAACACGGTGCCCGAGTCGGGCCTCGTCTTGCCGGTGATGATGTCCATCATCGTCGTCTTGCCCGCACCGTTCGGCCCGATGATGCAGCGCAGCTCGCCCGGCGCGATGTCCAGCGACAGCTTGTTGATGGCCTTGAAGCCGTCGAAGCTCACGCTCACGTCTTCCAGATAGAGGATGCGGCCGTGCGTGACGTCGACCTCGCCCGGCGTGACATGGCGGCCGAAGTCCGCGGCGCGGCCGCCAGACTCCGTGCTGCCGCTCACATAGTGAAGACCGCTGGCGCGTGCGGCGCGCTCGGCGCCGGCTTCCATCAGGTCGGGCGTCATGCGCGTGCTCCCTTCGCGTCCACCGGCAGCGAGGCCAGGGCGTCGGGCTCCATGCCCTGCTCCGCGGCCACTGCGCGCCGTGCTTCCTGCACCGGCTCCTCGCTCAGCGCCTGCTTCTTCTCCCTCGACAACCACTTGCGCACCAACCCCACGATGCCGTTCGGCAGGAACAGCGTGACAGCAATGAACAAGGCACCCAGAAAGTACAGCCAGTATTCCGGGTAGGCCACCGTGAGCCAGCTCTTGGCGCCGTTGACGATGAAGGCGCCGATGATGGGACCGATGAGCGTCGCGCGCCCGCCCACGGCCGCCCAGATGGCGATCTCGATGGAGTTGGCCGCGCTCATCTCTCCCGGGTTGATGATGCCGACCTGCGGCACGTACAGCGCGCCGGCCACGCCGCACATGACGGCGGAGATGACCCAGATCGTGAGCTTGTACGGCAGCGGGTTGTAGCCCGAGAACATCACGCGCGTTTCGGCATCGCGAATGGCCTGCAGCACGCGGCCGAACTTGCTGCCGATGAGCCACCTGGCGAACAGGAAGAAGCCCAGCAGCGTGGCACCGGTGAGCGCGAACAGCGTCATGCGCATTTCCTGCGTGGCGATCGGAATATTCAGGATGCGCTTGAAGTCGGTGAAGCCGTTGTTGCCGCCGAAGCCGGTCTCGTTGCGGAAGAACAGCAGCATGGCCGCAAACGTCATGGCCTGCGTGATGATCGAGAAGTACACGCCCTTGATGCGCGAACGGAATGCGAAGAAGCCGAACACGAAGGCGATGAGGCCCGGCACCGCGACGATCAGGATCAGCGTGGCGATGAAGCTGTCGCTGAAGGTCCAGTGCCAGGGCAGCGTCTTCCAGTCGAGGAACACCATGAAGTCGGGGAGGTCGCTCTTGTAGTTGCCGTCGCGGCCGATCTGGCGCATGAGGTACATGCCCATCATGTAGCCGCCCAGCGCAAAGAACAGGCCGTGGCCCAGGGACAGGATGCCCGTGTAGCCCCAGATCAGGTCCATGGCCAGCGCACAGATGGCGTAGCACATGATCTTGCCGACCAGCGCCACCGCGTAGTCGCTCATGTGCAGCGGGCTGTCCACCGGCACCCACATGTTGAGAACGGGCGCCACCGCGCACACCACGATGAGTGCGACGAAGAAGGCCGTCCAGCCCTTGCCGCTCAGCAGCGGCCCCTTGGTTGGAAGTACGACCTTGCTCATGCCTCTGCGCTCCGGCCTTTCATTGCGAAGATGCCCTGCGGCCGCTTCTGGATGAAGATGATGATGAAAACGAGCACCGCGATCTTGGCAAGCACCGCGCCCGCCCAGCCCTCGATGAACTTGTTGAGAATGCCCAGCCCCAGCGCCGCATACACGGTGCCCGCGAGCTGGCCGACGCCGCCCATCACGACAACCATGAAGCTGTCGACGATGTAGCTCTGGCCCAGGTCGGGGCCGACGTTGCCGATCTGGCTCAGCGCGCAGCCGGCAAGGCCTGCGATGCCGGAGCCGAGCGCGAAGGCGTAGGTGTCGATGCGCGCGGTGTTCACGCCCATGCACGAGGCGATCGGGCGGTTCTGCGTGACGCCGCGCACGAAGAGCCCCAGGCGCGTCTTGCCGATGAGCCAGCCCATCGCCAGCAACACCAGGGCGGCGAAGATGATGATGCAGATGCGGTTCCACGGCAGCGTGACGTTGCTCAGCATGGTGAAGCCGCCGCTCATCCAGCCGGGGTTCTCGACGCCGACGTTCTGCGCGCCGAACAGCGAGCGCACGAGTTGCTGCAGCATCAGGCTGATGCCCCAGGTGGCGAGCAGCGTCTCGAGCGGGCGGCCGTAGAGGAAACGGATCACGCCGCGCTCCAGCACCGCTCCCACCAGCGCCGATGCGAGGAAGGACACGGGAATGGCGGCGACCAGGTACCAGCCGAAGGCCGCCTCCGGCATGTACTTCTGGAAGATGCCCTGCATCACGTAGGTGGCGTAGGCGCCGATCATCATCAGCTCGCCGTGGGCCATGTTGATCACGCCCATCAGCCCGTAGGTGATGGCCAGGCCCAGCGCGGCCAGCAGCAGCACGGAGCCCAGGCTGATGCCGCTGAACACGGCGTTGATGCGGTCGCCCCAGACCAGCGAGCCGTCGATGCTGGCGATCGACGCGACGATGGCGGCCTTGACGTCGGCCTCGGTCTCGTCGGCCAGGCGCTGGTTGAGCAGCAGCTTGGTGTCGGGGTTGCGGTTGTTGCCCAGTTCCTTGGCGGCGGCGAGGCGCTTGGCCTTGTCGGCGCTGGTGAGCATGCTGGCGGCGCGCACCAGTTCGAGCTGCGCCTTGATCTTGGGGTTGGTCTCGGCGGCCAGCGCCTTCTCGACCATGGGCACGCGCGATTCGTCGGGCTCCTTGAAGAGCGCCTGCGCGGCTTCGGCGCGCACGGCGTCGTCCTTGCTGGAGAGCTTGAGCGCGGCCTGCGCGGCATCGAGCGCGCCGCGCATGAGGTTGTTGTTGACGACGTCTTCCGCGGTGTCGGGCACCTTCAGCTCGGCGCCGGTGACGGGGTCGTAGCCCTTGTCGTCCTTCATCACGAAGACCTTGTCCTCGGTGTACTTGACCGCGTCGTCTGACATGGCCTGGATGAAGGCGGCGGTCTTGTCGTCGGCCGTGAGCACGGCCTTGTTGAGCGCGGCGATGCGGGCTTCGGATTCGCCGGAGGCGATGGCCCGGGCTTCGTCGGCGGTCAGCGCGTGGGCGGCCGATGCCATGAGGAGCATGGCGGCGAGTGCGCAGTGAAGGGTTCGTCGAAGCATCATGAAACTGGAAGTTGGGTTGGCCCCCTCCCCTTCCGGGGGAGGGTCGGGGTGGGGGCACGCGGCGCCCGTGCAAGCGCAATGCGCGAATCGACCGCCGTCAGCCCCCATCCCTGCCCTCCCCCGGCGGGGGAGGGAGAAACACACTTACATCGACTTGCCGGCGGGGTAGTCAGGCTTCTTGTCGTTGCCTTCGATGTACGGGCTCCAAGGCTTGGCCTTCACGGGACCCGGCGTCTTCCACACCACGTTGAACTGGCCATCGGCCTTGATCTCGCCGATGAACACGCTCTTGTGCAGGTGGTGGTTCTTCTCGTCCATCTTCGACACGATGCCCGAGGGCGCCGTGAAGGTCTGGCCGGCCATGGCGGCGATCACCTTGTCGGTGTCGGTCGACTTGGCCTTCTCCACAGCCTGCTTCCACATGTGGATGCCGATCCAGGTGGCTTCCATCGGGTCGTTGGTCAGCGGCTTGTCCATGTGGCCGGGGATCTTCTTGGCCTTGGCGTATTCGCTCCACTCCTTGATGAACGCCGTGTTGGTCGGGTTCTTCAGGCTCATGAAGTAGTTCCATGCGGCCAGGTGGCCGACCAGCGGCTTGGTGTCCACGCCGCGCAGCTCTTCCTCACCCACCGAGAAGGCGACCACGGGCACGTCCTTGGCCTTCAGGCCGGCGTTGCCGAGTTCCTTGTAGAAGGGCACGTTGGAGTCGCCGTTGATGGTCGACACCACCGCCGTCTTTCCGCCGGCCGAGAACTTCTTGATGTCGGCGACGATGGTCTGGTAGTCGCTGTGGCCGAAGGGGGTGTACTTCTCGTCGATGTCGGTTTCCTTCACGCCCTTGCTCTTGAGGTAGGCGCGCAGGATCTTGTTGGTGGTGCGGGGGTACACGTAGTCGGTGCCCAGCAGCACCCAGCGCTTGGCGCCGCCGCCTTCCTTGCTCATCAGGTAGTCGACGGCCGGAATGGCTTGCTGGTTGGGCGCGGCGCCCGTGTAGAACACGTTCTTCGAGAGTTCCTCACCCTCGTACTGCACCGGGTAGAACAGCAGGCCGTTCATTTCCTCGACCACCGGCAGCACCGACTTGCGCGACACCGAGGTCCAGCAGCCGAAGATCACCGAGACCTTGTCCTGGCCGAGCAGCTGCTTGGTCTTCTCGGCGAACAGGGGCCAGTTGGAGGCCGGGTCGACCACCACGGGCTCGAGCTGCTTGCCCAGCACGCCGCCCTTCTTGTTGATGTCGTCGATGGCCATCAGCACCGTGTCTTTCAGCACGGTTTCCGAAATGGCCATCGTGCCCGACAGCGAATGCAGCACGCCGACCTTGATGGTGTCGGCTGCGAATGCGGGCGCAGCAGAAATGCTGGCCAGCGCGACGGCGGCGGTAAGCGCCTTGAGTGTGAAACGACGTTGCATGTGGACTCCTGCTCCGGGGTTGGTTGAACCTTGTCGACAGCGCTTGGCTGGCGTGGAGAGGAGTCTGCGGAATGCACCAGGAAGGTGAAATACGCCGGGTGGCGTACAAGCCCATTTTGGGCATTAAGATACCCAAAATGGGAAAGATCTCGCCGTCATCGCCGGAAACATACAAGCCCACAGGCCTTGCAGATGCCCTGTTCACGAAAACTCAGCAGCGCGTGCTGGGGTATCTCTTCGGCCAGCCGGACCGAAGTTTCTTCTCCAGCGAACTGATCAAGCTCACCGGTGCCGGCTCGGGAGCCGTGCAGCGCGAACTCAAATACCTGACCGACTGCGGGCTGCTGACGACCTCTCGCGCAGGCAATCAGAAACACTACCAAGCCAACGCCGCATCACCGATTCACGAGGAACTGTGCAGCATCGTGCGCAAGACTTTCGGACTCGCGGGCCCGCTGCACGAAGCGCTGCAGCCGATCGCCGACAAGATCGACGCCGCATTCGTTTTCGGTTCTGTAGCCAGGAAGAGCGACACGGCCGCCAGCGACATCGACCTTTTCCTTGTCAGTGACGAACTTGCGTATTCAGACCTGTTTCTGGCGCTGGACGCCGTCTCGGCACGCCTTGGCCGTACAGTGAATCCGACCATATTCACAAGGAACGAACTGATGCGAAAGCTCAAGAACGGCGAATCATTCGTCACGCGCGTGATGGCACAGCCCAAGCTCTGGGTGATCGGCGACGCGAATGCCCTCCCCGCTTGAAAACCTGTGCGGTCCCTCGAAGCCGCTTGTCGCGGAAGCGCCTGACGCTCGCGAATTTGCCGGCTTGCTGCGTTCCGGGCAGGCGCGCCTGGTGGATGCGCAACTGGTGCAGCTGTCGCTGGAGAGCCGTTTCGACCTCGTCTACAACGCGGCGCATGCCATGTGCCTCGCCGCGCTGAGGTGGCATGGCTACCGCTCGAGCAATCGCTTCATCGTCTTCCAGGTACTGCCTCATACCCTGTCGCTGGGACCGGAGGTCTGGCGGGTTCTGGCCAAAGGCCATGAGATCCGCAATCTGGGCGAGTACGAAGGCGACCTGAACATCGACGAGCGCATCGTTCGCGATCTGATCACCGCCTGCCAGCGCGTGGCCGAGAAGCTGTCCGCACTTCCCGCGCCGTCACGCAGTTAGGCATTCGACCAGGGCACAGCGGGCTCGCAGAGCTTCTTCGAGCCCTGAGCGGCCTTGAACTGCGCAACCGCAAAAGCCCAGGCCATGCGCGTCGCGTCCGGCCCTTCGGGGTCGCTGAACAGCAGCTTCGATGCGCCGCCGCTCCATGAATGGCCCAGCCCGGCGATCTCGCACAGCGTGACGAGCGTGCGGCCCTTGCGCTTGAAGTCGGTCACCCGCATCGGCCGGCGCTTGCCGCGCTGCGTGTAGCGCGGCTGGCCCGGCTGCGCGCCCATGGCAGTGGCCCACACGGCCGCGCTGCTGACGGCGTTGCTGGGCGCGACCACCGAGTCGGCATCGCCGTGCAGCACCAGCATCGGCGGCAGCGTGGTGAAGACGGCCGCGGCACCCATCGCCTTGCCGACGGCTGTGACCGGCATGGGCGGCACGTTCTGGCCGCGCATCGCGCCGAGCGCGGTGGCCGACGACTTGGCGGCGCCGGGTGCGACGCCCGAATGCATGACGACGGCGCGGAAACGATTCGGGTAGCGCGTGGCTAGCAGCGCCGCCATGCTGGCGCCCGCCGACAGGCCGGCCAGCGCCACGCGGTCGCGGTCCACCGGGTAGAGCATGCAGGCCTGGTCGACCGCGGCCATCAGCGTCGCGGCCTCGGCGTCGGCCTTGCCCGAGCGGCGCTCGTACCAGTTCCAGCAGCCTTGCGGGTGGGCCAGCCGGTCCTGCTCCGGGTAGAGGACGAGAAAGCGCTGGCGCACGGCCAGCGCGTTCATGCGCGTGCTGGCCGCGAAGTCACGCCCCGTCTGGCCGCAACCGTGCAGCATGACCATGAGCGGCAGCTTCTCCCCGGGCGCAAGCTGCAGCCCGGCCGGCCGGAACAGGTGATAGCCCCGCGCCCCGCCCGCCCCCACCGCCACCCCGCTGAGCCAGTCCCCACGGCCCGGCGGCGGCTTGAGCCGCTTGGCCGCCGCGCGCTGCACCTGCCCCGCCACGCGCTTGCTGCTGCTCAGCGTGAGCCGGGTCAGCGCCTTGAGGTTGCGCTCATAAGCGCGGGCAAAAACAGAAGCGGTGGAACGACGGGCCATGGCGCGCAGTGTGAACGCAAAGTGCCCTTCAACCAAACAACGGCCCAGTCCAGAAACACCGAGGAACCGGCTCTGCCGGGCCTCAGGTGTTGCCCCCTGCAAGGGGGAAGGAGAAGCGACACGAAGTGCGCGAAGCCTGGGGGTTAGTAAATTTCAGGGACGATCATGCTCGCAGGCACCGGCTGGCGCAGGTAGTCCGCGTGGCGCTCGCGCTCGGGCAGCTCGACGGCCGGGTGCGGCACTTCCTTGTAGGGCATCTGGCCGAGCAGGTGGCTGATGCAGTTCAGGCGCGCCTTCTTCTTGTCGACCGCCTGCACCACCCACCACGGCGCTTCCGGAATGTGGGTGCGCTCCAGCATGATTTCCTTCGCCTTGGTGTATTCCTCCCAGCGGCGGCGGCTTTCCAGGTCCATGGGGCTCAGCTTCCATTGCTTGAGCGGGTCATGGATGCGGCCGAGGAAGCGCATGTGCTGCTCGTCGTCGGTGATGGAGAACCAGTACTTGATGAGCTTGATGCCCGAGCGCACGAGCATCTTCTCGAACTCGGGCACGGTGCGGAAGAATTCTTCGTACTCGTCGTCGGTGCAGAAGCCCATCACGCGCTCCACGCCGGCGCGGTTGTACCAGCTGCGGTCGAACAGCACCATTTCGCCGGCGGCCGGCAGGTGCGCGGCATAGCGCTGGAAGTACCACTGGGTGCGTTCGCGGTCGTTGGGCGCCGGCAGCGCGGCCACGCGGGCCACGCGCGGGTTCAGCCGCTGGGTGATGCGCTTGATGACACCGCCCTTGCCGGCGGCGTCCCGGCCTTCGAACAGGATGACTACTTTCTGCTTGCTGTGCTGCACCCAGTCCTGCAGCTTGACCAGCTCGCCCTGCAGGCGGAACAGTTCCTTGAAGTAGGCCTGCCGGGCGGCCTTGTCGGTGGCGGCGCCGATGCCGGCCGAGGGGTCGAGGCCGTCGATGTTGCGGTCCTCGATCTCCAGTTCCAGCTCTTCGTCGTAGCTGTCGATCAGGTCGCGGGCGATGCGTTGCATCAGTTCTTCATGGTCGGGAAGTGCGCTCGTCGGCATGGTGGGGCAGCAGGAGAAAAGGATTGAAGGGAGGCGAAAAGGCATGCTGCTCGCCCTGTATGACGACTACGTGACGGTCTGGACGCCGTTGACATGTAGTTGTCACACGCGGCGAACACCATCTGAAGCCATTCCAACACCCCAGAATCGTCCATGAACACGCTTGCAGCCCCGCATGCCGAGTTGCCGTCCGCGCCCGCTTCGCACCGGCCGAAACTCGACGCCAAGCCCGGTCCGCTCACGCTGATCACCTTCGTGGGCCTACTGGCAGCCGGCCTGCTGTTCACGGCCTGGAGCCTGGTGGGCGACGTCGCCGCCTCCGGCGTGCCGGTCACGACCTGGGTTCCCTACATCCTGCTGGGCGTGGCGCTGCTGATTGCGCTGGGCTTCGAGTTCGTCAACGGCTTCCACGACACGGCCAACGCCGTGGCGACCGTCATCTACACGCACTCGCTGCCACCCAACTTCGCGGTGGTGTGGTCGGGCTTCTTCAACTTCCTGGGCGTGCTGGTTTCCAGCGGCGCCGTGGCCTTCGGCATCATCGCGCTGCTGCCGGTGGAGCTGATCCTGCAGGTGGGCTCGAGCGCGGGCTTCGCCATGGTGTTCGCGCTGCTGATCGCCGCAATCATCTGGAACCTGGGCACGTGGTGGCTCGGGCTGCCGGCTTCGTCTTCGCACACGCTGATCGGCTCGATCATCGGCGTGGGCGTGGCCAACGCGCTCATGCACGGCCGCGACGGCACCAGCGGCGTCGACTGGGGGCAGGCCACCAAGGTGGGCTACTCGCTGCTGCTGTCGCCGATGGTCGGCTTCGGCTGCGCCGCCCTGCTGCTGCTGGCGCTGCGCGCCTTCGTGAAGAACCGCGCGCTGTATGAGGAGCCCAAGGGCAGCGAGCCGCCGCCGTGGTGGATCCGCGGCCTGCTCATCCTGACCTGCACCGGGGTGTCGTTCGCGCACGGCTCGAACGACGGGCAGAAGGGCATGGGCCTCATCATGCTGATCCTGGTAGGCACGGTGCCGATGGCCTACGCGCTGAACCGCGCGATGCCCGCCAGCGAGACCATCAAGTTCGTGGCGGTGACCGAGATGGCGCAGAACGCGCTGAACCGCAGCGTGCCGGCCTCGCTGCCCGCGCTGCAACCCGAAGCAGCGCGCGAGACGCTCTCCACCTACGTGCGCACGCGGGAGTTCAATGGCTCGGTCGTGCCGGCCCTGGCCGCCGCAGCCGGCAGCATCGGCCAGCAGGTCAAGGCACACGGTTCGCTGGCCGGCGTGCCTGCCGATTCCGTGGCCAACGTGCGCAACGACATGTACCTGGCCTCCGAAGCCATCCGCCACCTGGAGAAAAGCGGCGCCGCAAAGTTCGACGACGAGACCAGGCTGCGCGTGGTCACCTTCCGCGAAGAACTGGACACCGCCACGCGCTTCATCCCGCTGTGGGTCAAGGTCGCGGTGGCAATAGCGCTGGGCCTGGGCACGATGATCGGGTGGAAGCGCATCGTCGTGACCGTGGGCGAGAAGATCGGCAAGACGCACCTGAGCTACGCGCAGGGCGCCTCGGCCGAGGTGGTGGCCATGATCACCATCGGCGCGGCCGACATGTACGGCCTGCCGGTGTCGACCACGCACGTGCTGTCCTCCGGCGTGGCCGGCACCATGACGGCCAGCGGCTCGGGCCTGCAGTTGTCGACGCTGCGCAACCTCGCGCTGGCCTGGGTGCTCACGCTGCCGGTGGCGATGCTGCTGTCGGGTTCGCTCTACTGGCTTTTCACTCGCATCTTCTGAATCACGCATCTTGTCGGCATTTCATGATCTCGCCGCCCAGTCCTACGGCGGCGACGAAGCCGGACTGATCTCCGGCTACCTGTTCGACGCGTCGGCGCCCGAGCCCGCGCGGGCGATCGACTCCGTGCAGGCAGCCGCATGGCTGGCGCAGCAGCGCGAGCGCGAATGCGCCGAAGAAAACCCGCCGTACGTCTGGCTGCACTTCAACCTGAGCCACGCGCATGCGGAGCGCTGGCTGGTGCGGCACGCGAACCTCTCCGACACCTTCTACGAGACGCTGCACGAAGGGCTGCCTTCCACGCGCATCGAACGCGCCGACGACTCGCTGATCGCGGTCATCAACGATGTGCACTTCGAGTTCAGCTTCGAGCCTTCGGACATCTCCACGCTGTGGATCAGCGTGGGCCCGCGCCTCGTGGTCACGGCGCGCACCAAGCCGCTGCGCTCGGTCGATGCGCTGCGCACGGCCGTGAAGGCCGGCGACGCGCCGCGCTCGAGCACCGAGCTGCTCGAACACCTGCTGCGCGCACAGGCCGACGTGCTGGTGAAGATCGTGCGCGGCGTCACCTCTCGCATCGACCGCATCGAAGACGAGCTGCTGGCCGGGCGCCTCGACCACAAACGCGCGCGGCTCGGCGTGCTGCGCCGGCTGCTGGTGCGGCTGCAGCGGCTGCTGGCGCCCGAGCCGGCGGCCCTCTTCCGGCTGCTGCAGGGGCCGCCGGCCTGGATGTCCGAGCCCGACGTGCAGGAACTGCGCGGCTCCACGGAAGAATTCTCGGTGGTGCTGCGAGACATGCAGGCGCTGCAGGAGCGCATCAAGCTGCTGCAGGAAGAAATAGCCGCCAACGTCAACGAGGACAACAACCGCAGCCTCTTCGTGCTGACGGTGGTCACCGTGCTGGCCCTGCCGATCAACATCCTGGCGGGCCTGTTCGGCATGAATGTGGGGGGCATTCCGCTCGCGGACCACAAGCACGGCTTCTGGATCGTTGTCGCCATCGTGGCAAGCTTTACCGCGGTGGCGGCCTGGGCGGCTTTCCGCAAGAAGCGCTGAGCCGCATGCAGCGGGCCAGTAATGCTATTTATTTAGTAGCGTCGTGCATAGCATCCATGCGCCCGCACCGTTGTTCCATAGCCCCTAGAATGGTGGGGTGTCCTCCATCCTCAATGCCGATCTTCACTGCCACTCCGTGGTCTCCGACGGCACTCTGACGCCCGAAGAACTGGCCGCCCGCGCGGCCGCGAACGGGGTCGAGCTCTGGGCCCTCACCGACCACGACGAAATCGGCGGCCAGCACCGCGCCGCGGCGGCTGCCCGCGCCAACGGCATGCGCTACCTCACCGGCACCGAGATTTCCGTCACATTCGCGGGAGAAACGGTGCACATCGTCGGCCTGGGCTTCGACCCGGACGACGCGGCCATCACGCAGGGCCTCTACGACACGCGCGGCGGCCGCGGCAAGCGCGCGCAGGAAATGTCCGAAGGGCTGGCCAAGGTCGGCATCCATGGCGCCTACGAAGGCGCGCTCAGGTTCGTGGGCAACCCCGAACTCATCTCCCGCACGCACTTCGCACGCTTCCTGGTCGAACAGGGCCATTGCCGCGACACGCCCGAGGTGTTCCGCAAGTTCCTCACCGAAGGCAAGCCCGGCTACGTGCCGCACCGCTGGGCCTCGCTGAAGGACGCGGTGCACTGGATCACCGCCGCCAAGGGCATCGCCGTCATCGCGCACCCGGGCCGCTACAAGTTCTCGGCCAACGAGGAATACGCGCTGTTCCTGGAATTCAAGGCGCACGGCGGCCAGGCGATCGAGGTCGTCACCGGCAGCCACACGCCGGCCGAATATGTCGAGTACGCCGACAAGGCGCTCGAGTTCGATTTCGCCGCCTCGCGCGGCAGCGATTTCCACAGCCCTGACGAGAGCCATTGCGATCTCGGCAAGCTGCCGCCGTTGCCCGGCGCGCTCACTCCTGTGTGGGAACTGCTCGGCCACCGCATTCAGCAGTGAGCCAGAGCCCCGGGCCCGGCATCGACAACGCGGCAACCGTTGCGCTGGCCAGTGCACGTTCGGCGGCGCAAACGGCCCGCAGGGTCGAGGCGGAACGCATCCTCGCGGGCATCGGCCTCGTGCTGCTGGCGGTGGCCTGCTTCGCCACGCTGGACACCGCCACCAAGTTCTCCACCCTCGGCGTGCCGATTCTCATGGGCGTGTGGTTCCGCTATGCCTTCCAGGCCGTGGCGACCACCATCGTGCTGCTGCCGCTGCACGGCACCGCGCTGCTGCGCACGCGGCATCCGCGCTACCAGGCGCTGCGCGGTGCGTTGCTGCTGTCGTCGAGCGTCTTCGCGTTCCTGAGCCTGCGCTACATGCCGCTGGCGGAGTTCACGTCGATCGTGCTGATCGCGCCGCTGGTCATCACGCTGCTGGCCGCCACCACGCTCAAGGAGCATGTGTCGCCCTTGCGCTGGACGCTGGTGGCGGGCGGCTTCGCCGGCACGCTGGTCATCCTGCGCCCGGGCGGCGGCACTTTCAGCTGGGCCATCTTCCTGCCGCTGGGGCTGGTGCTGACCAACGCCTGGTTCCAGGTGCTCACCAGCAAGCTCGCGCAGACCGAGAACCCGCTGACCATGCACTTCTACACCGGCTGGGTCGGCACGCTGATCGCCTCGCTGGTGGTGCCCTTCGCATGGACCGCGCTGCCGTCGTGGGAATGGTGGGCGCTGCTTTGCCTCATGGGTTTCATGGGCACGGTGGGGCACTTCATGTTGATCCTGGCCTACCAGCGCGCGCCGGCCTCCACGCTCACGCCCTACCTCTATGCGCAGATCGCCTTTGCAATGCTGGGCGGCTGGCTTGTCTTTTCCCATGTGCCCGACCGCTTCTCGCTCATCGGCATGGCGATGATCGCCGTGTGCGGCGCGGCCGGCGCATGGCTCACCGTGCGCGAGCGGCGCGTGCCGATCGAACCCGCGGAATCCTGACCCGGAGATATTTCCTATGGCCCAGTACTTCGAAGTCCACCCCGACAACCCGCAGCAGCGCCTGCTCAAGCAGGCCGTCGCGCTGCTCGAGCGCGGCGAGATCGTGGCCGTGCCCACCGACTCCAGCTACGCCCTGGCCTGCCACCTCGACGACAAGGACGCGGTCGACCAGCTTCGCCGCATCCGGCAGGTCGACGACAAGCACCACCTCACGCTGCTGTGCCGCGACCTGAGCGAGCTGGCCAACTACGCACGCGTCGACAACAAGCAATACCGCCTGCTGAAGGCCGCCACGCCCGGCCCCTACACCTTCCTGCTCGAAGCCACCAAGGAAGTGCCGCGCCGCGTGAGCCATCCGCAGCGCAAGACCATCGGCCTGCGCGTGCCCGACCACAAGGTGCTGCTGGAGCTGCTGTCGCTGCACGGCGCGCCGCTGCTGGCCACCACGCTCATCGCGCCCGGCGAGACCGAGGCACTGAACGACGCGCAGACCATCCGCGAGCGCTTCGAGAAGCAGATCGGCGCCGTCATCGACGCCGGGGCCTGCCCCTCGCAGCCCACCACGGTGGTCGACCTCACGCCCATGGGCACGGGCGACGACCCCGTCGTGGTGCGCCAGGGGCGCGGGACATTGGCCGTGCTGGGGCTCTGAAATCGGGCGGTGAGACCCGCCCTGTCTGACACAATCGCGCCGTGGATATTTCCAACCTGATACAGACCGTACTGATATACGCACTGCCGGTGATCTTCGCGATCACCGTGCATGAGGCGGCCCATGGCTATGTCGCGCGCTATTTCGGCGACAACACCGCCGAGGTCATGGGGCGCGTCACGCTCAACCCGATGAAGCACATCGACCCCATCGGGACCATCCTGATGCCGCTGATGCTCTACTTCGCGACCTCCGGCGCCTTTCTTTTCGGCTATGCCAAGCCGGTGCCGGTGAACTTCGGGCGGCTGCGCCATCCGAAGCGCGACATGGTGTGGGTGGCGCTGGCGGGCCCGGCTTCGAACTTCATCCAGGCCATTCTCTGGGCGCTGGTGCTGATAGCGCTGGTCGCGGCGGGCATCGATGAAACCTTTTTCATCAAGATGGCGCAGGGCGGCGTGCTGGTCAACCTGGTCATGTGGGCCTTCAACCTGTTCCCGCTGCCGCCGCTCGATGGCGGGCGCGTGCTGGCAGGCCTTCTGCCGAACGGACCCGCGCAGAATTTCCTGGCCCGCATCGAGCCCTACGGCTTCTTCATCGTGATGGCGCTGGTGCTCGCCGGTGTCGTCAGCAACTACTGGCTGCGTCCGTTGATGGACGTCGGCTACTACGTCATCAACCTGGCCATCACCCCGCTCAAGGCATTGCTGTTCTAAGTTCCTCGTTCCATGTCCCCGTCTTCCAAAGCTCCCCTGCGCGTCCTGACCGGCATCACCCCGTCGGGCACGCCCCACCTCGGCAACTACGTCGGCTCGATCCGCCATTCGGTGCGGCAAAGCGTCGCGCCCGGTGTGCAGAGCTTCTTCTTCCTGGCCGACTACCACGCGCTCATCAAGGTGCAGGAGCCGGCAAAGATCCAGCGCTCCACCCTCGAGATCGCCGCCAGCTGGCTGGCCTGCGGCCTCGACCCGGAGCACGTCACCTTCTACCGCCAGTCCGACATCCCCGAGATTCCCGAGCTCACCTGGTTCCTCACCTGCGTCACCGGCAAGGGCGTGCTCAACCGCGCGCATGCCTACAAGGCGCAGATCGACAAGAACACCGCAAAGGGTGAAGACCCCGACGCCGACGTGACGGCCGGCCTCTTCATGTACCCGGTGCTCATGGGTGCGGACATCCTGATGTTCAACGCCCACAAGGTGCCGGTGGGCCGCGACCAGGTGCAGCACATCGAGATGGCGCGCGACATGGCGCAGCGCTTCAATCACCTGTACGGCGAGCATTTCACGCTGCCCGACGCCGAGATCGACGATGCCGTCGCCACCTTGCCCGGCCTGGACGGCCGCAAGATGAGCA
The DNA here is from genome assembly GCF_037482385.2 of Variovorax sp. AB1(2024). Taxonomy (NCBI): domain Bacteria; kingdom Pseudomonadati; phylum Pseudomonadota; class Betaproteobacteria; order Burkholderiales; family Comamonadaceae; genus Variovorax; species Variovorax sp. AB1(2024). The sequence continues at coordinate 5,217,044 of NZ_JBBHKP020000001.1, forward strand.
AGAGCTACAACAACACGATCCCGCTGTTCGCGCCGCGCGCGTACCTGCGCAAGCAGATCACCAGCATCGTGACCGACTCGCGCGCGCCCGGCGAGCCCAAGGACACCGAAGGCTCCGCGCTGTTCCAGATCTACCAGGCCTTCGCCGACGCCGACGAGACCGAGATGCTCCGCAAGGCCTATGCCGACGGCATCGGCTGGGGCGATGCGAAGCAGCTGCTTTTCGAGCGCATTGATCTCGAAGTGGCGCCGCTGCGCGAGCGCTACGACGCGCTCATGAACAACCCGGCCGAGATCGAGCGCCAGCTGCTCATCGGTGCCGAGAAGGCCCGCGCGCTGTCGAAGCCCTTCATGGTGGAGCTGCGCCATGCGGTCGGCCTGCGCAATCTCGCGGCCGGCAAGGACAAGGCCGGCGCCAAGGCGGCCAAGGTCGCGAAGCCCAGCTTCAAGCAATACCGCGAGAAGGCCGACGGCCTCTTCTATTTCAAGCTGCTCGATGCGCGCGGCGAAACCCTGCTCCAGAGCCGTGGATTCGCGTCGCCGCAGGAAGCCGGCCGTACCATCGCGGCCTTGCAGGAGCAGCGCGGCGCGGCATTGACCGCGCTGGCCGGGCAGCTTGAACCCATCGACACGGAAGGAACACGCGCCGTCACCGAGGCGCTGGAGGCACTGGCCGAGGCAACGCCCAACAACCAGGGGAGTTGATCCGGCTGAACCCACCGGCCTACCCGCCGGTGAGCAGGAAGAGAGAAGACGGTGCGATCACAAAGGAAGAAAACATGAGCATTTATGTCATCGACGACCACCCCCTGATGCGCGACGCGATCGTGATGGTCTTGCGGCGCTTGCGCCCGGCCGAGAACATCGTCGAGCTGGAGCGCCTCGACAAGCTCGCGGGATCCGTCCAGCAGCGCGGCGCTCCCACCCTCTTCTGCCTTGACCTGAAGCTCCCGGACACCAATGGCGTGTCGGGCGTGATCGCGGTCAAGCAGGTCTATCCCAACGTGCCGATCGCCGTGTATTCGGCGGCACCGGCGGCCGACATGGAAGATGCCTGCATCGAGGCGGGCGCCGACACCTACATCGAGAAATCGGCCAGCTCCAACGAGCTGGCGGCCGCCCTTCGCGGCCTGCTGATGGCGGGTTCGGAAGACGAAGCCGACGAGCCGCCGGCCGCCAACAGCGGCAAGCTGTCGAAGCGCCAGACGCAGCTGATCGCCATGCTCGACAAGGGCATGAGCAACCGAGACATCGCTACGGACCTCGAAATCAGCGAGCACACGGTGAAGGTTCACCTGTGGCGGCTGTTCCGCCGGCTGGGTGTGAAGAGCCGGACGCAGGCCTTGCACTACGCGCGCACGAACGGATTGCTTTCGGGCTAACCCCCAGGCTTCGCGCACTTCCTTCCCGGTGTTTCTGGAAAGAAAAAACCGCGCATTGCGCGGTTTTTTTCTTCAGCCGCCGGAAGCCGTCACCCGAGCCTGCGCCACCGCCTCGTCCGCGTCATGCAGCGCCACGCGGAACACGCTGCCGCTGCCCAGCCGCGACCGCACGCTCACCGGGTGGCCCAGCACGTGCGACAGCCGCGCAACGATGGCCAGGCCGAGGCCGAAGCCGTCCGAGGTGCCGGCATGGTCGGCCACCTTGTAGAACTCCAGGAACACGTCGCGCAGATGCTCGGGCGCGATGCCGATGCCGGTGTCCCACACTTCCACGCGCAGGCCGTCGCGCGTCTGCCGTGCCGCCAGCAGCACGCCGCCTTCGGTCGTGTACTTGATGGCGTTGGCCAGCAGGTTGCCGATCATGCGGCGCACGCGGATCGGGTCGGTCAGGAACGAGCCTTCGCACACGTGCACCCGGAAGTCCAGCCCGCGGCTCTCGGCCACGGGGCGGTATTGCAGCTCCAGGTCGTGCAGCAGCTCGGGCACGTCGACGCGCTCGACGTGCAGGCGCACCTGGCCCGAGTCGATGCGCGCCAGGTCGAACATCGAGTCGAACAGCGCGTTCACCGCATGCGTGGCGCGCACGATCTTCGGGGCGAGTTCCAGCACCAGTTCGGGCTCGTTGCGCAGCCAGTCGGCGTACAGCGAGAGTGCCAGCACCGGCTGGCGCATGTCGTGCGCGGCGCTGGCCAGGAAGCGGTTCTTCATGGCCACGGCCGACACCGCCGCCTGCCGCTGCTGCGTGAGCGACTTGATCAGGATGTGGTTGTGGAACAGCAGCTCCAGGCTGTTGCGCGCCGTCTCGTAGATGTGCCGCCCGGCCCGCAGCAGCAGGAACCAGTGCAGGATCGGCAGGACCGGCATCAGGTAGCTGTACTGGAACTGGGGGTGATGCAGCATGATCCCCGACAGCCGGATCAGCACCGCGCCCAGCATCGTGATGAACAGCGTGTTGACGTAGCGCTTGAGCAGCGGAGGATGCAGCGCCAGCCCGTTCAGCGGGAAGGTGCCCACCCCGGCCACGATGAGCCAGCTCATGAACTGGTTGGCCTGCGGCGTGCGCTCGAAGAACAGCAGCACCGAAAAGCCCCACACCACCGCGCTGGTGCTCCAGACGAAGCCGTAGCGCTCGGTGAACTGCAGCTGTGCCGCGGCACTGCGCCCCGCATAGCGCACCGCATAGACCTGCGCGCCCCAGGCGCGGCAGGCCGTGGCGATGAGGCCGGCCACCAGCCAGGTGATCAGTTCCCAGCGCGGGATGTAGGCCCAGTTGAGGCCGACCATGGCCGGCATCAGCGCGGCCGAGACGAGGTAGGAGCCGCGCGCCGAGCGCATCAGGCTGCGGATGAGCTCGCCGCGCACCCATGATTCGGCCTCGTCGGCCGAAGCCGGGGCGGGTGTCAAGCTCGCGATCGAGGCATTGGCCATGTGGTGATGACCCTTGTTTGTCCGGCCATGAAGAAAGCCCCTTCTGCAAGGGGCGCCAAGAGGTGGGATCTTAACGGGGTGTCGCCCGTTGTTTCTGCGCGTAACAGGAGAAAACGGCGCTCCCACGGGCCACGGATAATGGCCGGCTCCTTTTTCCACGAATCACGAGCCCCCGGAAATGTTTAACAACCTGGCCCCTTTTCTCATCCACTGGGCCATCACGGCCATCTCGCTCTGGGTGGCGAGCCATCTGTTTCGGGGGATCAAGTTCGAGAGCACCGGCGCGCTGGTGGTCTCCGCCCTGCTGCTGGGCCTGGCCAATGCCGTCGTCAAGCCGCTGCTGATCGTGCTCACGCTGCCGCTGACGCTCGTGACGCTCGGCCTGTTCCTGCTGGTCATCAACGCGCTGATGATCCTGCTGGTGGCCGCGCTGGTGAAGGGATTCCGCGTGTCCGGCTTCTGGACCGCGCTGTTCGCGAGCATCTTCATCTCGATCCTGAGCGTCGTCATCGGCTCGTTCGTGACGAGCGACGACCCGGCCGAGAAGGTGCAGATGCCGCAGAGCGGCAACTGGCTCTGACGCCAGGCTGCCGGCGGCGCTAGCCGAGCACGGCGCCGCCGCGCAGCAGCGCCTCGCGCAGCGCGGGCACCGACACCTTGCGCACCTGCGCTCCCATGCCGCCCTCCGCCGCCCTGGCGGCCATGGCCGCGGCAATGCCGGCGGCCTGCCCGACCGCCATCGAGATCGTCATCACCCGGATCGCCGCCAGCGCCTCGTGGCTCGCCGAAATGCCGCGGCCCACGCCCAGCGCGTTGTCGAGCGCGCTCGGCACCAGGCTGCGGTATGGAATCTGATACGCGTGGTCTGCGTCCATCGGCACGTAGTGCAGCGCACCGCCCGTTGCCGGATGGATGTCGATCGGGTATGCCCCCGCGGCAATCGCATCGCCAAACTGCACCGGCTCCACCAGTTCAGCCGCCGTCAGCACATGGTCGCCCTCCATCCGCCGCGTCTCGCGCACGCCGACCTGCGTGCCGAAGGCCCGCAGCCGCCCGCGCTCGCAGCCGGGCACCGCATCCGCGAGGAAGCCCGCCGCCTTCCACGCCTGGCGCCGCCCTTCGATCTCGGCGGCGCCCAGCGCCATCGGGTCGGTGGCGTCGATGCCCAGGCGACTGATGTTGAACCAGCCGTCGTCCGAATAGGGATCGCGGCTCGAATGCAGCGCCGCGCGCGCCAGCCGGCCCTGCGCGAAGCCGCGCGCCGCCAGTTCGGCAAGCTCGGACTTCGACAGCGCACCGAAGCGAGCGAAGTCGATCGGCCCGAAGCGGAACATCATCGTCGCCGGCTGCAGCGCCTCGCCGTTGCCGAGTTCGAGGAAACGCGCGCCCGCCCGCTTCAGCACATCCATGTCGCCCGAGGCATCGACCAGCACGCCCGCGCGCAGGTGCAGCACCCCGCCCTTGGTCAGCACGCTCACACGCTCGATGCGGCGGCCCTCGCAGGCCACGTCGAGCAGGCTCGCATGCAGCAGGGGCCGCACGCCGGCCTCGGCCACCATGTCGTCCAGCACCAGCTTCAGCACTTCGGGCGCGTATTCGACGCGGTCCATGCGGTGCCCGGTGGACATCACGAAGGTCTCGTGCGCGCGGGCTCCGTCGTAGCGGCGCAGCCGATCGACCACCTCCTGCGCCAGGCCGGCCACCACCTTGCGGCCGTTGCCGGTCTGCCAGCTGTTGAACTGCGCCACCGCGCCGGCCGTCGCATTGCCGCCGAGGAACCCGTAGCGCTCCACCAGCACGACCGACGCGCCCTGCCTCGCCGCCGCCACGGCCGCCATCGTGCCGGCGACACCGCCGCCGCACACCACCACGTCGGCCTCGACCGTGCGGCTGCTTGCCTGCCCCTGAATCGTGCTGTCGTTCATTTCAGTTTTCCAGCTGGATGCCGCGGCTCTTCACCACTTCGCCCCAGCGGCTGCCTTCGGCCTTCAGGTATCTGGCCGTGGCCTCGCGCCCGCTGGTGAACGGTTCGAGGCTCAGCGCGGTGAAGCGCTTCTTCACCGCGTCGGACTGCAGGGCCGCGGCCAGCAGCTTCTCGAGCCGGGCCAGCCCTTCGGGCGGAATCGAGCCCCTGGGCGCGACCAGCGTGGCCCAGCCCTCTACTTCCAGGCTCTGCAGCTTCAGGCTGCGAAAGGTGGGCACGTTCTGCAGTTCGGCCACCGGCTGTGCCGAAGACACGGCCAGCGCGCGCAGCCGGCCCGAGCGGATGTGCACGATCACGCTCGGCAGATTGAGGAAGCCCATCGACACCAGCCCGGAGATCAGGTCGGGCATGAGCGCGCTCTCGCCCTTGTAGGGCACGCTGACCAGCGAGGTGCCGGTCTCCTGCGCGAAGAGCTCGGCCGTCAGGTGGGCCAGCGTGCCGGTGCCGCTGTTGCCCGCGCTGAGCTTGCCGGGCTGCGCCTTGGCCTGCGCCACGAGCTCGGCCACCGTCATCGCCTTCGACTCGGCCGGCACCACCAGCACCAGCGGCTGCTGCGAGACCATGCCGATGGCGTCGAAGTCGCGCGCCACGTCATAGGTGAGCTTCGGGTTCAGCGCCGGGTTGATCACCATGCTGTTGCTGCCCATGAGCAGCGTGTGGCCGTCGCGGCTCTGCAGGGCCGCCGCCACGCCGATGGTGCTCCCGGCGCCCGGCTTGTTCTCCACGATCACCGCCTGCCCCAGCTGCGGCGCGAGCACCTCGGCCAGCACGCGCGCCGAGCCGTCGGCGCCGCCGCCCGGCGCGAAGGGCACGATGATGCGCACCGGCTTGGTGGGCCATGCCTCGGCGGCCCCGGCGCCACGCCAGGGGCCGGCGGCCAGGGTGCCCGCGGCGCCGAGCGCCACGGCCGAGAGAACGCTTCTGCGTGTGACGCCGGGTGCCAGCGCACCCCGGCCCGAGATTGGACGGTGAACCATGTCCTGTATGCCTCTGCTTATGGTTTTGATCGAATGAAGGAACACGCCGATGCTAGGAACGCGGCGCCGGGGCGGCAAATACCAACATGTGGCGAGCCCATAACATCGCGTTATCGAACAACGCCGAAGCGCCGGGCAAAGTCATGAACCTCCGACAGATCGAAGTCTTCCGCGCCGTCATGCTGGCCGGCTCCGTCACCGATGCGGCGCGCTCGCTGCACGTGTCGCAGCCGGGCATCAGCCGCATGCTGTCTCACATCGAGCTGCAGTTGGGGCTGCGCCTGTTCGAGCGCCGCAAGGGCAAGCTGCAGGCCACGCCCGAGGCGCAGGCGCTGTTCGCGGAGGTCGAGCAGGTGTATCGCGGCGTTGCGCGCATCGAGGACTGCGCGCAGGCGCTCAAGAGCGGCAAGATGCTCACGCTGCGCGTGCTGTGCAGCCCGAGCACCGGGCTCGACATGGTGCCGCGCGCGCTCACTGCGCTGGGCCGCGAGTTCCCCGCCGCCCGCTTCTACGTCGAGGTGCTGCTGGCGCGCGACATGGTCAAGCGGCTGGCCGCGCACGAGGCCGACGTGGCGATCTCCACCCTGGCCATCGACGACCCGCTGCTCAACGCGCGACCCATCGGCCAATGGACGCTGGCGGGCGTGTTTCCCAAGGGCCACCCGCTGGAGGCGCGGCGCACGCTGAAGCCGGCCGACATCCTGGGCGAACGCATGATCGCGTTCAGCCCCGACACCCCGCAGGGCCGCATCATTGCCGACTGGTGCCTGCAGCACGGCTGCCAGCCCGATGCGCAGACCGAGGTGCGCGCCGGCCAGACCGCCTGCGCGCTGGCGGCGGCGGGCGCGGGCGTGGCCATCGTCGACGACCTCACCGCGCGCGGCTGCATGACCGACCGGCTGAGCTTTCGGCCGATCGGGAAGGCGCCGTCGTTCGACGTGTTCGCCGTCACCAACGACAACTTCGCGGCCTCGCTGCTGGCGGGGCGCTTCATCACGCATGCCGAAGCGGCCCTGCGGCAGCTGAAGAAAGAGCGGGCCTGAACCCCGAACACGCGCGAAGAGATACCTGTAACCCGGGCTTTCCGAAGATCCCTCAGCCGGCCTTCCGCTCCGGAGTTTTCACAAACACCGGAGTTCTCGTAGCATGCGGACAGGCGATACCCGCGTTATCGGTATCGCATCACGCCGCCTGCCTTCGAACCCGATTCCGAGAGAGCCCATTGCCCCCGACCAAAGCATCCTCCCCTGCGTCCCGCCCGCCCACCATGGCCGACGTGGCCGCGCGCGTCGGCGTGTCGAAAATGACGGTCTCGCGCGCGCTCAACCGCAGCGTGGGCAGCGACCGCGTCACCTCGCAGGCGCTGCGCGAGCGCATCCTGCAGGCCTGCGAAGAGATGGGCTACGTGATCGACCAGACCGCGCGCACCTTCTCGAGCAAGCGCTCGGGTTTCGTCGCGGCGCTGATCCCGTCGCTGAACAACTCCAACTTCTCTGAGACGGTGCAAGGCATTGCCGCGGCGGTGGAAGCGCGCGGGCTGCAACTGCTGCTGGGCTACACCGACTACCGCGTGGAGACCGAAGAGCGCCTGCTGCGCGCCATGCTCGCGCGCCGGCCCGAGGGCGTGATCCTCACCGGCGGCTCCCACACGCCCGCCGCGCGCGCCATGCTGCAGGCCGCCGGCGTGCCGGTCATCGAGACCTGGGACCTGCCCGCCACGCCCATCGGGCACACGGTCGGCTTCTCGAACGCCGAAGCCGCCGCGGCCATGGTGCGGCACCTGCACGGCAAGGGCTACCGGCGCATCGCGTTCATCGGCGGCACCTCGAACCGCGACACCCGCGGCGCCGACCGGCAGCGCGGCTATGCGCAGGCGATCCGCGAACTGGGGCTGCCCGACGGGCGCGTCATCAGCTTCGGCCAGCCGCCGATCTCGATGGCGCAAGGCGGCGAGGCCATCGCGCAGCTCGTGCGCCAGTGGCCCGACGTGGATGCGGTGCTCTGCCTGTCCGACCTCTCGGCCTTCGGCGCGCTGATGGAATGCCAGCGCCGGGGCTGGGACGTGCCCGGGCGCATCGCGATCGCGGGCTTTGGCGACTTCGAAGTCGCGCGCGCCTGCCATCCGCGCATCACCACGGTGGCGGTGGATTGCATGGGCATCGGCACGGCGGCGGGCGAGCTGCTGCTGCGGGTGATCGACGGCATGCGGGACGGGGATCGGCCGCCCGCGGAGACGGTGCTGATCCCGTTTCGCGTCGAGCAGCGGGAGAGCTCCTAGGCGCCCCGATATCCCGGTGCGGCCTTTGCCTTCGGGTAGTCACAAGACCCCGGCCCCGTTGGCAACGGGCAGCGAAGATTCGGTCCGGCCGTAGAAATGAAGCAGTACCTCCACCGGATGCCGCAGCTGCCGGCCCTCCATTCGCTCGGCCTGGCTGCGGCAGGAATAGCCCGTGGCCAGAAACTCCGTGCCTCGCGTCTTCCCGGACTTCAATAGCGGGCCCCACGATTGGGAGTAGATGTGGCGCGAAGTCCCGACGTTCAGGCTCTCGTGCCCGTAGGTCCCCGACATGCCGCAACAGCCGCTGGCCTGTTGGCGCAGCTTCAGCCCGGCGCGGGCAAATACCTCGGGCCAAAGCGCGGCGGCAGCGGGTGCGGTCGTCTTTTCCGTGCAATGGGTCAGGAGCCGGAAGTCCCCCTCTGGAGATTCCGGCACCTTCGCGGGCAGTACGTCCAGGAGCCACTCCTGCGGGAGCAGGACGGCAGGCGGTTTCTCCAGGGACGCGAGCTTCGCGTACTCCTGCCGGTACACGAGCGTCATTGCAGGATCGAGGCCGACAAGAGGCACACCGCATGACGCCAATTCACCGAGCATCGTTGCGTTCCTGAGCGCCGTCCGGTTGAACGCCTTGAGGAAGCCCAGCACATGGAGCGGCTTGCCGTTGCGCATGAAGGGGGCCAGCCAGACTGTGTATCCAAGCCGGGACGCGAATTCGATGAAAGCGCAGAGCACGCGTGCCTCGAAATAGCGCGTGAACGCATCCTGTACCAGGATCACGGATCTGGCGCGCTGCGCGCCTGTCTGCGCGGCCAGCAACGCCGGAGTGGCCTCGCGCACGCCCCACCGGCTCAGCGTGGCCTGGAAGTCGAAGCGGCTCAGCAGCGGGCTGTCGACCATGCCCGCGTGGCGTTCGAGCGTGCGGCGAACCAGTGCCGACGACATGGCGCCGTTGTAGAGCCGCGGAAAGCGCGCGAAGAAGGGCACGCTGAATTCGAGCGAGCCAATCAGGTAGTCCTTGATCGGCCTCGAATAGCGGGTGTGATACAGCTCCAGGAAGCGCGAGCGGAACTCCGGGACGTTGACCTTGACAGGACACTGCCCCGCGCACGACTTGCAGGCCAGGCAACCGGACATTGCTTCATAGACTTCGTGAGAGAAGTCGCCGGGGCCTTCATTGCCGTGCGCCGCACGCTTGCGGCTGTTTCGCCAACGCCTGAAAAATCCGGCGAAGGACGAATCTTGCCGCGCCGCCGCCGCCTGAAGCACGTCGACCCCCGCGTTGCCCTGCAAGCGCAGCCACTCCCGCAACAGCGTGGCGCGCCCCTTGGGGGAATGCCTGCGTTCACGCGTGGCCTTCCACGAAGGGCACATCGCGTCGTCGGGGTCGAAGTTGTAGCAAGCGCCATTGCCGTTGCAATGGACCGCGCCGGCATAGCTTTTCCACACGCGTTCGTCGATCTGGCGATCGGCGTCGGCACGCAAGGGCACTTCGTCGATGCGCAGCAGCCGCGAGACCTGGCCCGCGGGCGTGGCGATCTTTCCCGGATTGAGCTGGTTGTGCGGATCGAACGCCGCCTTGAGCTCCTGCAGGGCCGGATACAAGGGGCCGAAATACTGCGGCGCATATTCGGAGCGAACCCCCTTCCCGTGCTCGCCCCACAGCACGCCGCCGTACTTCAGCGTCAGCCTGGCGACCTCGTCGGAGATCGTGCGGATCAGCGCCGCATGGGCCGGGTTCTTCAGATCCAGGGCCGGCCGGACATGCAGCACGCCCGCATCCACGTGGCCGAACATGCCATAGCTCAGCCCATGGCCGTCGAGCAACGCCCTGAACTCTTCGATGTAGTCGGCAAGCTTCTCCGGCGGCACCGCCGTGTCTTCGACGAAGGGCTGGGGCCGGGCCTCCCCTTGCACATTCCCCAGCAGGCCGACCGCGCGCTTGCGCATGGCGTAGACCTTTTCAACCGCCGCCTGACCCGATGCAATGGTGTGGCCGATGCGCGTCGCGCTGGCGTCGTTGGCCAGATGCTCGGTGAAGGCCGCAACACGGCCGCGCACCTCGTCCTCCGAGTCTCCGCAGAATTCGACCAGGTTGATTCCGCGCGTCGGCACCGTGTCGGAAGGCTCGGAAAAATACTCGGCCACGTCCTGCCAGACGATGTCGTCCATCGCCAGGCCCAGCACCTTTGAATCGACCGTCTCTATCGACAGCGGGCGGTGCCGCATCAGGAACTGCGCATCGCGCAGTGCATCCATGAAGCCGGCGTATCGCACATTGACCAGCATGGAATGCCGGGGAATCGGGAGCAGGCCGATTTCGGCCTCCACGACGAACCCCAGCGAACCTTCCGCGCCGCACAGCACGCTGTTGAGATTGAAGCGATCGCCGGGCTCTTGCAGGTGCGCCAGGTCATAACCGGTGAGGCAGCGATTCAGACGGGGAAAGCGCGTCGCGATCAGCTCGGCATGCTGCGTGGCGATCTTGTGTGCGCAGCGCCATGCGTCGCCCACGGGACCGCCTTTTTTCAACTGCACCTGCAGCTCGGCGGCATCGACCGACCGGCTCTGGAAGCGCGCGCCGCCCGGCAGGACCACATCCAGCTCCAGCACATGGTCGCGCGTCTTGCCGTAGGTGCAACTGCCCTGGCCGCTCGCGTCCGTGTTGATCATGCCGCCGATCGTGGCGCGGTTGGAGGTCGACAGTTCAGGGGCGAAGAACAGCCCGTGTGCCTTCAGCGCCGCATTCAACTGGTCCTTGACCACGCCGGCCTGCACGCGCGCCACCCGGCGCACGGGGTCGATCCACAGGATCTGGTTGAGATGCCGCGAAAGATCCACGGCGATGCCGTCCGTGAGGGACTGGCCGTTGGTGCCCGTTCCCCCGCCGCGCGGAGAAACCGCAACGCGCCGATGCTCCGGCCTCGCGAGCAGCCTGGCGATCGTTTCGACGTCGGCCGCGTCGCGCGGAAAGACCACCGCCTGGGGCAGCCGCTGGTAGATCGAGTTGTCCGTAGCCAGCACGGTGCGATCGGCGTACTGCGACGTGATCTCGCCTTTGAAGCCTTCGGCGGCAAGTGCATGGAGAAAGCGCCGGTAGCCGCTTTCCAGCGCTACCGGAACTGGAATGATCGCAATCAATTTCGGATTTCCCGCAGTGACAGGCGCAGGCAGGTCAATCGGCCTTCAGCCGCCCTTGCCTGACCATCTGCGCGGCCAGGGTGACCTCGCCATCGACCAGCCTCTGCAGCGCGGCCCCCGTGTCTCCGACCGGCTCGCTGCCCAGATCCCGGATCACGTTGGAGAACTCCGGCTGGGCGACGGATTTGGAGATCCAGCCCTGGAGACTGGCCACGTTGGCGGCAGGCGTGCCCTTGGGTGCGAATGCCCCGACGAAGGTCGTGGCGTCGAACGCTGGCAGGCCCAGCTGGGAAAGCGTCGGCACGCTTGCAAGCAGGCCGCCGGCCTGGGGGCCAAGCACCATCACGGCACGCAGCGCGCCGCTCTTGATGTGCGGGGTCGAGCTCGTGATCTGGTCGACCACCGCATCGATCTGGCCGCCGATCAGGTCGACCAGCGCCGGCCCGGAGCCCTTGTAGGGCACCGCGTTGACCTGCGCCTTGGCGGAATCCTCGAACTGGAGCAGCGCCAGGTGATTGGGAGAGCCCGGGCCTGCATGCCCGACCGTCACGCCCTGCTTCGCGGCCTTCGCCGCCTTCACGAAGTCGGCCGCGGTCTTGAACCGCGTGTCGTTGGCGCGCACGACCACGACGACGGGCGTGCGGCTGAGCAACGCGACCGGCACCAGGCTGTCGGCCTTGTAGGGCAGCTTGATGATCTCGGGCAAAGTGCCCAGCTGGCCGGGCGTTGCCACCAGCAAGGTATGCCCGTCGGGCTCCGCCCGCGCCACCGTGCCCGTTCCCACCGCGCCGCCACCGCCGGCGCGGTTTTCGACGATCACGGACTGGCCGACCAGCTTCGTCAGCGGCACGCCCAGCGAACGCGCGACGATGTCCACGTTCCCCCCCGGTGCGAAAGGAACCACCAAGGTGATCGGCTTTGAGGGAAAGCGGCTCTGCGCAGTGGCGGGCTGGAGTGCGGCGCAGGCGGCGAGCGATGCGGCACCTTGCAGGAAAAATCTGCGGCTGTTTTTTTGATTGAACATGAATGTCTCCTTTTAGAAATCAGTCTTTCCAGTAAAGCCGGGTCGGGTTGTCGACCAGAGCCTTGCGCCTGATTTCCTCGGGAAACCAGCGGGTGATCAGGTTTGCCAGCTCGATGCTGGCAGTCGACTTTGCGTCGATGCCGGGGTGGGGCCAGTCCGAGCCCCATACGATGCGCTCAGGATTCGCCAGCGCCAGGCTGTGCGCGAGCGGCAGCACGGCGGGGTCGACGCCCGACGCAGCCGGAGATATGCGGTATGCGCCCGAGAACTTGACCCAGGCGCATCCCTCCTGAAGCAGGCTTCGAAGACGCTTGACGCCCCTACTGTCGATGTCCGAGCAGTCCGATGGATGACCGAAGTGATCCACCACCACGGTCATGCCCGTCTCGGTCAGGCGCTGGACGAGGCCGAAATCCGCATCGATGTTCACGAGCAGCTGGATGTGCCACCCGAGGCCCTTCACCCGGTCCGCAATGGACTGCAGGCCAGCGGCGGAAACGCCCCCGCTGAACAGCGCGTTGCATCTGGCGCCTCGCACTCCGAGCCGGTGCAGTTCCTCGATCTCGGCATCCGGCGTGTCTTCGAAGACGACCGCCACGCCGCGCATGCTGCCCGCAGCCGCGTCGCTCAGCGTCCGCTTCAGGAGCGAGTGATCGCGGCCATACACGCTCGGCTGGACCAGAACGCAGCGATCCATGCCCAAGGGCCGATAGGCAGCCCAGTACTGTTCGATCGTGGCCGGCGGCGGGGTGTACGAGCGCTCGGCAATGAATGGAAATTCCTCCGGCGATCCGAAGACATGCAGGTGCGTGTCGCACGCCCCCTGCGGAAAGATTCTTTCTTTTTCACCTGGAAGCGCCTGAGGGGCTGCGCCGTGGCGGCCTGTGATTGCCATGGATTCCAAAACTGTCTGGTTGAGTGCAGGGCAGATTGTTTTGGTTGGGCCTGTAGTTAGTCAAATTCATTACTATCATTGTCCAGATGAATGAAATTCAGCTTCTTGCGAGCAAGGATCGTGCGTCGATGAACCTTCGCCGGATCGATCTCAACCTGCTGGTGATGTTCGAAGCGCTCGTCGAGGAGCGAAGCGTGACCAAGGCGGCGGCCCGGCTCAACCTGACTTCTTCTGCCGTGAGCCATGCGTTGCGCCGTCTCAGGGAGCAGTTCAAGGACCCCCTGATGCTGCGAACCGCGGAGGGCATGGTTCCGACACCCGAGGCCGTTCGCCTGGCGAAGAGCTTCAGAAAGGCATTCAGCGAAATCGAGAACGCCATCGGCGTCGCCGGGGAGTTCGACCCCGGCACCGCGAGAAGAACTTTTCTTCTGCGCGTGTCCGACTATGTCGGCATCCTCTTGCTGCCGCGCCTGTGCATCGAGCTGCGCACCGTGGCGCCAGGTGTCAGCCTGTCGGTGCAGTCCTTCGAGATGCGCCAGCCGTCGGACCGTGTCGAATACGAAGGGGTGGAAATCCGGCTCTCCGTTTCCCGGGGGCACTCCGTTCTTTCCGCCTCGCAGCGAATACTGGACGACCGCTGGATGGTGTTGATGAGGAAAGGCCACCCCGCCGCGTCCGCGCCACTGACCCTGGACAAATACCTGGAGCTGGGGCATCTGAAGGTCTCGGGCGTGGGCAGCAGCATCCTTGACGAGCTGCTGGCCGAACGCGGGCTGGCACGCCGGGTCATGATCCAGGTGCCCACCTGGCAAGGCATGGTGCCGGTGATCGAATCCACCGACCTGATCGCGGCCATGCCGGCCCACTGGATGGGCAGCGTGCTTTCAGGCTCGAACTGCGTCGCCTTTCCGTTCCCGCTGCCCGAGCTGGCGCTTTCCATCGACGCGGTCTGGCATCCCCGCAACGACCACGATCCCGGCCATAAATGGTTCAGGGAGCTGATCCATCAGATCTTTCAGGACGCGCACAGGAAATCGCGCGTGGAAGACTGACCGCGATTCGAACACCGGGATGGAGCCGATTCATCCCGCCTGATGCCGGACTCCTTCCCTTTTCCCCATCGGCAGGATCGACGGATCAGGCCGCGACGGCCTGCGCTCCCGCATCCGCGAAGTCGATCAGCACCTTCATCGCCTGCTTGCGGTCGCTCGCCAGCTCGAAGGCCTCGCGCGCCTGCAGCATCGGGAAGGTGTGCGTCACCACCGGCGACAGGTCGACCCGGCCCTCGTTGATAAGCCGCACCGCCAGCGCGAACTCGGCATGGAAGCGGAACGAGCCGCAGATGCTCAGTTCCTTCGACACCACCATGTTCTGCGGAATGCTCACGTCGCCGCCCAGGCCGAGCTGCACGACCATGCCGCGCGGGCGCATCACTTCCAGGCCGTCGCGCAGCGCGCGTTCGTTGCCGGAGCATTCGAGCATCACGTCGAAGGTGCCCTTGTCGGCCGAATGGCGCGATACCCAGGTCTTGTCCTGCGCGACGTTGATGGTCCGGTCGGCGCCCATGGCGCGTGCAATGGCCAGCGGCTCGTCGACCACGTCGGTGGCGGTGATTTCGGCCGCGCCGTGCGCGCGCGCCGCCGCGATGGCCAGCACGCCGATCGGGCCGCAGCCCGACACCAGCACGCGCTTGCCCAGCAGCGGCCCGGCACGCGACACGCCGTGCAGCCCCACCGAGAACGGCTCGGCCAACGCGGCCAGCCGCAGCGGCACGTGGTCGGCCACCTTCACGCACTGCGTGGCCTCGCACAGCAGCATGTTGCGGAACGCGCCCTGCACGTGCGGCGTGCGCATCGCGCTGCCGTAGAAGCGCATGTCCAGGCACTGGTTGGGCAGGCCTTCGAGGCAGAACTTGCAGGCGCCGCAGGGGCGGCTCGGGTTGACGGCCACCTTGTCGCCGATGCGCACGCTCTCCACGCCGGGCGCTACGGCCACCACGGTGCCGGCCACCTCGTGGCCCAGCACCATCGGCTCCTTGATGCGCACGGTGCCGAAACCGCCGTTGTGAAAGTAGTGCAGGTCGGAGCCGCAGATGCCGCCCATGCCGACCTTCACCAATACCTGGCCGGGGCCGATTTCCCCGGCGTCCTGTTCGTCCAGCCGCAGGTCGTCGGGGGCGTGGATCACGAGGCACATACAACGCAAACGCATGATTCTTTCCTTCGGGCGATCAGGCCACGGGGGTGATGAGAGGCTGGCCCGCGAAGTGGGCCTCGAGGTTGCGGCGCACCAGCTCGCCCATGGCGCGGCGCGTCTGTTCGGTGCCGCTGCCATGGTGCGGGGTCAGCACCACGTTGTCGAGCGCGGCGAAGCGCGGGTCGATGCGCGGCTCGTTGAGGAACACGTCGAGCCCCGCGCCGGCAATGCTGCGCGCTTCGAGCGCCTGCAGCAGCGCGGCTTCGTCGACGGTGGTGCCGCGCGACACGTTCACCAGCCAGCCCCTGGGGCCCAGCGCCTGCAGCACTTCGGCATTCACGATGCCGCGCGTGGCCTCGCCGCCCGGCAGGATGACGATGAGCACGTCGCACCAGTCGGCCATCGCGCTCAGGCTCGCGAAGTGGCGGTGCGGGCTGTCGGCCTTCGGGCTGCGGCTGAAGTAGCCCAGCTCCACGTCGAAGCCCGAGAGCCGCTTCGCGATGGTGCTGCCGATGCGGCCGAAACCGGCGATGCCGACGCGCTGGCCGAAGACGCGCGTGGCCAGCGGTATGCCGCCTTGCGCCCATGCGCCGCTGCGCACGAACTGGTCGCTGGCCGCAATGCGCCGCTGCAGCGCCAGCGTGAGCCCCACGGCAAGGTCTGCCACGTCGCCGTTGAGCACGTCGGGCGTGTTGGTCACGCGGATGCCGCGCGCGCGGCAGGCGGCGAGATCGATGGCGTCGGTGCCCACGCCGTAGCAGGCGACCAGCTCCAGCCTGGGCAGCGACGCGATGAGCTCCGCGCTCGCGCCCAGTTCGCCGCGCGTGGCGATGGCGCGGATGTCGGCCGCGTGCTCGGCGACAAAGGCCGCCGGGTCCGGCGCCTCCCACAGGTGGTGCAGGGTGTAGGCCGCCCGCATCGGCGCCATGTCCCACTCGGGATAGGCGCCGGCCAGGAGCACGTGCGGGGAAATGGCGGTAGCGGTCAAGCGGATGTCTCCTGCGGCATGAAAGATACCGGTAACTTTAACGAATTGCCTGCAGCAAAGCCAGCACGGGCTTCACCCATTGACGTTTTCAAAAGATACCGGTAACTTCCTGCCGTTGCCACGTACCGGGGCACCCCGCTCACGCCCCGTCCCAAGGAGCTCTTCTTGAAACTGTTCGATCTTTCCGGGCGCACCGCCCTCGTCACCGGCTCCAGCAAGGGCATCGGCTTCGCGCTGGCGGCGGCACTGGGCCAGGCCGGCGCGCGCGTCGTGCTCAACGCACGCGACGCCGCCGCACTCACCGCCGCGCGCGACGCACTGCGCGCCCGGGGCATCGCGGCCGAATCGGTCGCCTTCGACGTGACGGATGCCGCGGCGGTCGAGGCCGGCGTGGCCGCCGTCGAGTCCGGCATCGGCCCCATCGACATCCTCGTCAACAACGCAGGCATGCAGCACCGCGGCGCATTCGCCGAATTCCCCATCGATGCCTGGCACAAGATCACGACCACCAACATCGACAGCGTGTTCTTCGTGGGCCGCTTCGTGGCGCAACGCATGATCGAGCGCAAGCGCGGCAAGATCATCAACGTGTGCTCCGTGCAAAGCGAGCTGGGCCGCCCCGGCATCGCGCCCTACGCCGCCACCAAGGGCGCGGTGAAGATGCTCACCAAGGGCATGGCCATCGACCTGGGCAAGCACGGCATCCAGGTCAACGGCCTGGGCCCCGGCTACTTCAAGACCGAACTGACGCAGGCGCTGGTGGCCGACGAGGCCTTCACGGCCTGGCTCTCGGGCCGCACGCCGGCCGGCCGCTGGGGCGATGTCGAGGAACTCGGCGGCGCGGCCATCTTCCTGGCGTCGGACGCCTCGAGCTTCGTCAACGGCCACATCCTGTACGTGGACGGCGGCATCACCGCGAGCCTGTAGCCGCATGCACGCGCAGCAGCGCACCTGCGTGGTGGTGATGGGCGTGTCGGGCACCGGCAAGAGCAGCGTGGCG
Organism: Variovorax sp. AB1(2024); assembly: GCF_037482385.2. Classification (NCBI taxonomy): domain Bacteria; kingdom Pseudomonadati; phylum Pseudomonadota; class Betaproteobacteria; order Burkholderiales; family Comamonadaceae; genus Variovorax; species Variovorax sp. AB1(2024). Next base: position 5,234,393 of record NZ_JBBHKP020000001.1, read on the forward strand.
GCGGGGCTGGCGCAGTTGCTCGCGCTGCCCTGGATCGACGCCGACGACCTGCACCTGCCCGAAGCCGTGGCGCGCATGCGGGCCGGCCAGCCGCTGGGCGACGCGGACCGCTGGCCCTGGCTCGACCGCGTGGGCGACAACCTGGCCGACCGTACCGCCGCGCCGCGCGGCGTGCTGGTGGCCTGCTCCGCGCTGCGGCGCGCCTACCGCGACCGGCTGCGTGATGCGTCGCCGTCGCTTCAGTTCGTGTTCCTGGACGGGCCCGATGCGCTCATCCGCCAGCGCCTGGAACGGCGCACCGGCCACTACATGCCGCCCAGCCTGCTCGACAGCCAGTTGCGGACGCTGGAACGGCCGGACCCGAGCGAAACGGACGTGTGGCATGCCGACATCGACACGCCCGTGGCGCAAATCGTGGCCGACATCGGCGCGCGGCTCAGCCGCCGCGCGAAGGACGCCGCCGCCGCTTGAGCGGCGCCTTGCCGTCGAGGTCCGCCAGCTCCCACACGCCGCCCGCCGCGGACACCAGCGCATGCGCGCTGTTGATCAGCCCGATGTGCGAGAACGCCTGCGGAAAATTGCCGAGCTGCCGCCGTCCGACCGGGTCGTATTCCTCCGCGAACAGGCCCAGGTCGTTGCCCAGCGACAGCAGCCGCTTGAACAGCGCGCGCGCCTTGCGCAGCTTGCCCATGGCCACGTACACATTGGTCAGCCAGAAGCTGCAGGCGAGGAAAGCGCCCTCCCCGCCCTCCAGGCCGTCGACGCCTTTCTCGGTGCGGTAGCGATACACCAACCCGTTGAAGATCAGTTCTTTCTCGACGCGCGCGATGGTTCCCTGCACGCGCGGATCGTGGATGGGCAGGAAGCCGATCAGCGGCATCCACAGCAGCGCGGCATCGACCGTGTCGGCGCCGTAGTACTGCACGAAGGAATTGCTGGCCGCGTCGTAGCCGCGCGCGCAGACCTCGGCATGGATCTCGTCGCGCGCCGCGCGCCAGTGGCCGACCGGCCCTTCGAGACCGAAGTCTTCCGCGCTCGCGATCATGCGGTCGAAGGCCAGCCAGCACATGATCTTGGAGTGCACGAAGTGGCGCGGCTCGCCGCGCACTTCCCACAGGCTGCAGTCGGGCTGCTTCCATAGCACCATGAGCTGCTTCGCGATGGCGCGCTCCAGCGGCCAGACCTTGTCCATGTCCGCCAGGCCCGCCTTGCGCGCCGCATGGAAAGCCGCGATGACCGAGCCGTACACGTCGAGCTGGCGCTGCCCGTGCGCGCCGTTGCCGATGCGCACCGGCCGGCTGCCGTCGTAGCCCGGCAGCCAGCCGAGTTCCAGTTCGGTGAGCGAGCGTTCGCCGTGCAGGCCGTACATCACCTGCAGTTCCTCGGGCGAGCCGCCCACGGCGCGCATCAGCCACCAGCGCCATGCGCTGGCCTCTTCCACGTAGCCGGAGCCGATCAGCGCGTAGAGCGTGAGCGCGGCGTCGCGCAGCCAGCAGAAGCGGTAGTCCCAGTTGCGCTCGCCGCCGGGCTGCTCGGGCAGCGAGGTGCTGGGCGCGGCGACGATGCCGCCGGTGGGCTCGTAGGTCAGCGCCTTGAGCGTGAGCAGCGAACGCATCACCGGCTCGCGGTACTCGCCTTGGTAGCCGCAGCGGTCGGTCCATGCGCACCACTCGGCGCTGGCCTGGGCCAGCAACGCGCTGGCGTCGCGCGTGACCGGCGGTTTCTCGTGCGAGGGAAACCAGTCGAGCACGAACGCGATCGACTGCCCGGCCAGCACGGTGAAATCTGCATGGCTCGCAAAGTCTTCATTGACCAGCGGCACGCCGGAACTGATCCGCACCGCGTCGGGCCCGGCGACGGCATGCACCGCGCCGTCGCGCCGCTCGACCCAGGGGCACCACTCGCCGTAGTTGAAGCGGATGCGCAACTCGGTGTGCATGTTCACCGCGCCGCGCACTCCCTGCACGATGCGCACCACCTCGTGCGTGCCGCCCGCGGCCGGGCGCGGCATGAAGTCGGTCACCAGGGCCGTGCCCTTGGCGGTGTGGATGGTGGTCTCCAGCACCATGGTGCCGGGCAGGTAGCGGCGCGTGACCCGGGCCTTGGCGCTCCTGGCGCGCATGGTCCAGCGGCCGTTGCGCTCGTCGCCGAGCAGGCTCGCGAACATGGCGGCGGAATCGAAGCGCGGCAGGCACAGCCACTCGATATCGCCGCCCAGGTGCACCAGCGCGGCGCTGTGGGTGGAGCCGATCAGCGCATAGTCGGCAATGGGCCGTGCCGGGCGGGCAGGCCGCCGGCGCGTTGAGGGTTGTTTATTTTTTGGCGGCTGAGACAAGCTGTGAGCATCGCCCGCCGGCCGGCGGCACCGCGCCGGAGAGCGGCGCCAAGTGCTGCCGGACAACGCCTATCCGGCCGCGGCCGGCTGCGTCGTCGTCAGAGCAGGTCCTTGAGCTTCGCGCGCAGCCTGCTGATCGCCTGGCTGTGCAGCTGGCACACGCGCGACTGGCTCACTTCCAGGATGGCGCCGATCTCGCGCAGGTTCAGTTCTTCCTCGTAGTAGAGGTTCAGCAGCAGCTGGTCGCGCTCGGGCAGCGCCGAAATGGCATCCACCAGCTGGTGGCGGAAGCCGCTCTCCAGCAATTGCTCCAGCGGGTCATCACCACTGCGCCGGTCGCGGCGCGCGTCCTGCGAGTGGATGTCCAGGAACGGGTTGTCCGGGTCGTCCTTCGCGAAGTCCTCCACGTAGAGCAGCTGGCAGCCATGTATTTCCTGCAGCATGGACTGGTAGGCCTCCAGGTCCATCTTCAGTTCCTTGGCGATCTCGCCTTCGCTCGGCGCGCGCCCGAGCCGGTGGCCGAGCGCATGAATGGCCTTCTCGATGCCACGGGCCGACTGGCGCAGGCCGCGCGAGCCCCAGTCGCTGGCGCGCAGCTCGTCGAGCATGGCGCCGCGGATGCGCTGGCTGACGAAGGTCTCGAACTGCGCCCCACGGTTGTCCTGGTAGCGGCTGGACGCATCCAGCAGGCCCAGCATGCCGGCCTGGATCAGGTCGTCCAGCTCCACGCTGGCGGGCAGCTTGGCCATCATCTGCAATGCGATGCGGCGCACCAGCGGCTGATGCTGCGCCAGCAGGTGCGATTTCTCGATGGTTCCCTGTGCGGTGTACACGGACGTCCTCTTGCGGTTATCTGCCGGAACCGGGTCAGGCGGCTGCGGCCGCGTGCATCACGGCCTGGGCTGGCTTGCCTGGAGCAACGCCGGCGCGCGCATCGGCGCGCCAGGGCCAGCGGCCCATGTCGTCGGCCACGCGGCGGAAATCGACCGCTGCCGCGCTCGCGGGAAAGGCCTCGACGATGGTCTGCTTCAGCCGCCATGCATCGGCGACGCGCGCGTCGAAGCGGGCCCAGCCGGCCGCCTCCAGCGACAGCGCCAGGTAGCGGCTGCCGGCGTTGGCCAGGTTGCTCATGATCCGGCGCGCCGCCTCGACCTCGGCCACGCCGTTGACGAGAAAGCGCAGTTGCTTGAGTCCGTGCGCGTAGTGCAGGCGCTTGATGCCCGCATAGGCGGTGGTGATCGACGCGGGCTGCGGCTGCAGCACCAGCAGGAGTTCGTCGGCGGCCTGCGCGAGCGGCGACAGGCGGCCTTCGCTGTCGAGCGCCGCGTCGACGATGACCACGCCGTCGCGCCACATCGTGCGCGGGTCGGTGTCGTCGCCGGCCACGCCGGGCGGCGCGGGCAGCACGTGCACGCCGCTGCCGGCGCGCACCGCCGCGCTCGCGAGCGTGAGCCGGCCGGAGGCCACGTCGGCCAGCCCGCCCAGCGGATCGATGGCCCAGACCTCGCAGGCCGAGCCGACCTTGGGACAGTGCTCATCGAGCAGCAGCACGTTCTTGCCCTGCTGCACCAGCGCGGCGCCGAGGTTCATCGCGGCCGTGGTGGCACCGGCGCCCGGGCCCATGCTCGTGACCGCGACCACGCGTGTCTGCGTCTGCGCCAGCAGGCGGCGCAACCCGTCGGCCTGGTCCGCGACCATCTTGCTCATTGCGATCTCCTCAACCCTGCGGCTCCAGCGCGCGCGGCGCCTGCACGGGCGCGGTGGACTCGGTGCCCAGCGCCTCCAGCAACAGGAAAAGCTTGCCCACGCCCGCATACAGCGCGCTGCCGCTCATGAGCCGGCCGTTGCGCACCGGGCGCCCGGTCAGCTGGCCCAGCAGCACGCGGGTGCGGTCGGCCCATTCGCCCTCGGCCTGCGCCAGCCGCCACACGGTGGTGGTCATCTGGCCGGCGATGAGCAGGCGCTTCATGTTGTTCGGGTCGCCCAGTTCGCCGATGCCGCCGACCAGTTGCACGCCGTCGCGCAGCAGGCGGAAGCATGGCTCGGCGTCGTTGGCCCAGGCCTGCCATTGGGCGAGCTGGCGCGCCTTCACCTCGGTGCCGATGTTCGTGAGCGCATAGCTCTGCGCCAGCACGTTGCCGCTGCGCGCGTCGAGCATGCGCGTGGCGACGCAGCGCAGCGCGGGCATGGCCTCGCGCCCGACGCCCGCCGCCACCGCGGCCGCGTTGAAGCGCAGCACCACGTCGACCTGCGCCTCGCAGCGCAGCGCGGCCTTGCCGCGGAAGCGCACGGCCTGCCCTTCGCTGAACTCGAAGTCCAGCCGCGCGAGCGTGTCGGGTGCGCCGGTGCGCGCATCGACCACCGCCGTGGAGCCCGGCGCGCGCGCCAGCCAGCGCTGGCCACCCGCCTGCCACTGCAGCATCGACTCGAGGCCGGGCAGGCGCGTGAGCACGTGCACCATCGGCTTGTCGCCGAAGTCCTGCTGGCGCAGCCACGGCACCTGGCGCGCGCCCGGCTTGCGGGAGGCGTCTTTCATGCCGCGCGTGGCGGCGGTGGAAAGCCATTGGTTGGGCGCGGCCAGCGGCAGGCCGCTGCGGTCCGACAGCAGCAGGCTGCCGTGGCATTCGTAGGCGTCGCCGCCTTCGTTGGAGCGCAGGCCGACCTGGCCGCACAGCGCAAGCACATGGGTCTCGCAGCCGGCGGCGATCTCGCCGCGCGCATGCACCATCAGGTCCTGAAGCACGGCCTTCTGGCCGATGTCTTCGTCGGCGGCATTGCGCCACAGCCCGCGCGCACGCTCGAAGCCGATCTGCGCGCCGGCCAGCGCGCTGGCGGCGGTGGCCAGTTCTTGCGCGTCGTGCGCCATCGCGCGGATCAGGTTCTGGTACTTCAGCCGCAGGCGGTCGGCTTCGCCCTGCGCCTGCACCACCTGCGCCGACGGCGCGGTGCCCGCGGGCTCTTCCTGCAGGTCGCTTTCGGCGGGCACGAACAACGGGTTGTGCTGGCGCGGCTGGAACACGCTGTCCACCAGTTGCGCGCGGTCGGCCTGCATCAGGTTCTCGGGCACCTTCTGGCCGCTGGAGATGTAGTGCACCGGCAGGCGATGGCGGATGACGGTGTCGATCAGCGCGCCCGGATGCGTGGACTCGTCGACCTTGGTGAAGATGCAGCCGGTCAGGTCGTTGCCGTGGCGGTAGGCGTGCACCACTTCGTTGAGCGTGTCGCCGTGGCTGGTGGCGTTGAGCAGCAGCAGCCGCTTCACCGGGCGCGGGCTCTGGCCCAGCATGGCGATCTGCTCGGGCACGGCGCGGTCGCGCTGGCTCATGCCGACGGTGTCGATCAGCACCATGTGCTTGTCGCGCAGGTCCTGCAGCACCAGGTGCAGGTCGGCCGCGTCCTTCACGGCGTAGACGGGCACGTTGAGGATCTGGCCGTAGATGCGCAGCTGCTCGTAGGCGCCGATACGGTAGCTGTCGGTGGTCACCAGCGCGAGCTTGTCGGCGCCGAAGCGCATCACGCAGCGCGCGGCCAGCTTGGCGGTGGTGGTGGTCTTGCCGACGCCGGTCGGCCCCATCAGCGCATACACGCCGCCCTGCGCGAACAGGGCGTCCTCGTCTTCATGCACGGGCACCGCGCGGATCAGCTCGGACCGCACGTAGGCCATGCCTTCGGCGTAGGTCTGGCCGGTGGGCAGCTTCTCGAGCATGGCCTTCGACAGGCGCGCGCTGAAGCCGGCGCCCAGCAGCGTGCGCAGCAGGCGGCCGCGCACCGGGTCGCGGCGCTGCTTGTCGTTCCAGACCACGCTGGCGAGCTGCTCTTCGATCATGCCGCGCATGGAGTGCAGTTCGTTGAGCACGGTGTCGCCGTGGAGCGCGGGTGCTGGCGCGGGCGCGGCCACGGGCTGCGGCGCGGGGCGCGCGGCCTGAACAACAGGTGCGACAGGTGCGACAGGTGCGACCGGAGCGGCCTGTGCAACGGGCGCCGCGACAGGGACAGCCGCAGGTGCGGGCACGGGTGCGGCCGCGGCAGCCGCCGGCGCCGCGTTGCGCGCTACGCCCTGCACGTCGCCCTCCACCATGGCGACGATCTCGACGCCCTCGGCGGTGGCACGGTGGGTCAGCACGATGGCGTCGGCGCCCAGCGCCTCGCGCACCAGCCTCAGGGCTTCGCGGCTGGTGGCCGCGACGAATTTGCGTGCGGTGGTGCGCACGTCGTTCTGCTGGGAATTCAACCTCGTCCTCCAATGGCGGCGGTGATCTTGATGGTGCGGGAATCAGGGATTTCCGCGTGCGAAAGAACCTTGAGCTGCGGCAGGCTGCGCCGCAGGAAACGCGACAGCAGCACGCGCAGCGAGTGCTGCACCACGAGCACCGGGGCCAGCCCCATCTGCTCCTGCCGCTGGATGGCCGCCTGCGCCTGGTGCAGCAGGTTGTCGGCAATGCCGGGCTCGATGCCGCCGCTGCTGCCCAGCGCCTGCTGCAGCACGCCGTCGAGCGCGCCGTCCAGGCCGATGACCTGCATCTCGCCATCGCCCGGGAACAGCTGCTGCGTGATGGCGCGGCCCAGCGCCAGGCGCGTGAGCGTGGTGAGTTCGGTCGGGTCCTTGATGGTCGGCGCGTGCTCGGCCATCACGTCGAGGATGGTGCGCATGTCGCGGATCGGCACCTCTTCGTCGAGCAGGTTCTGCAGCACCTTGTGCAGCGTGCTGAGCGACAGCACCTTCGGCACCAGGTCCTCGGTGAGCTTGGGCGCGGTCTTGGCGATCTGGTCGAGCAGCTGCTGCACTTCCTGGCGGCCCAGCAGTTCGGCGGCATGCGTCTGTATGAGGTGGTTCAGGTGCGTGGCCATCACGGTGCAGGCATCGACCACCGTGTAGCCGTACACCTGCGCCTGCTGGCGCTGGCTGGCGTCGATCCACACCGCGGGCAGGCCGAAGGCCGGGTCGCGCGTGGGCGCGCCGGGCAGCGTGCCCGACACCTGGCCCGGGTTGATGGCCATCCACTGGTTCGGGAAGGCCTCGCCGCGGCCGATCTCCACGTCCTTCAGGGTGATGACGTAGGTGTTGGGCTTGATCTCCAGGTTGTCGCGGATGTGCACCACCGGCACCAGGAAGCCGATGTCCTGCGCGATCTTCTTGCGGATGCTCTTGATGCGGCCCAGCAGCTCGCCCTGCTGCGACTGGTCCACCAGCGGAATCAGGCGGTAGCCGACCTGCATGCCCAGCGGGTCGACCATGGCCACGTCGTCCCAGGTGGCCTCGGCCATCTCGCTGCCGGGCGCGAGGTTGGCGGCCTGCGCGGCGGCCGCCTCTTGCGCCGCCTGCTGCTGCGGCTTGCGCTGCACCAGGCGGCGGCCCAGCCACACCAGGCCGCCCGCGATCAGCAGGAACGCCAGGTTCGGCATGCCGGGAATCATGCCCAGCAGGCCGACGATGCCGGCCGTCAGGAACAGCACCTGCGGGTTGGAGAACAGCTGCCCGGTGAGCTGGCTGCCGACGTCTTCGTCGGTGGTCACGCGCGAGACGATCACGCCGGCCGCGGTCGAGATCACCAGCGCCGGGATCTGCGCCACCAGGCCGTCGCCGATGGCCAGCAGCGTGTAGGTCTTGCCGGCGGTGGAGAAGTCCAGGCCGTGCTGCACCATGCCGACCACCAGCCCGCCGATGATGTTGATCACCATGATGAGCAGGCCCGCGATCGCGTCGCCGCGCACGAACTTGCTGGCACCGTCCATCGAGCCGTAGAAGTCGGCTTCCTGCGCCACTTCCTGGCGGCGCTTGCGGGCCACTTCCTCGCCGATCAGGCCGGCATTGAGGTCGGCGTCGATGGCCATCTGCTTGCCGGGCATCGCGTCGAGCATGAAGCGCGCGCCCACCTCGGCGATGCGGCCCGCGCCCTTGGTGATCACCATGAAGTTGATGAGCACGAGGATGATGAACACCATCACGCCCACCGCGAAGTTGCCGCCCACCAGGAAGTGGCCGAAGGCCTCGATCACCTTGCCCGCCGCGTCCGGGCCGGTGTGGCCGTTCATCAGCACCACGCGCGTGGAGGCCACGTTCAGCGACAGGCGCAGCAGCGTGGAGAACAGCAGCACCGCCGGGAAGGCCGCGAAGTCGAGCGCCTTCATGGTGTACATGCTCACCAGCAGCACCATCACCGACATGGCGATGTTGAAGGTGAACAGCAGGTCGAGCAGGAATGGCGGCAGCGGCAGCACCATCATGCTCAGGATCATGATGATGAGAATCGGCCCGGCCAGTCCCTTGAACTGCGATCCGGAGAACATCTGCGTCGGCAGACGCAACAGGTTGGTCATCGCGTTCATGCGGCTTTCGCTGTGTCTTTCACTGTGTATTCAAGGGCTTGCGGCACCTGCAGGTCGGTGGGGGTGCGCGGGGCGTCGCCGCCCTCGCTCTTCCAGCGCTTGAGCTGGTAGACCCACGCCAGCACTTCGGCCACCGCGGTGTAGAGGCCGCTCGGAATCTCCTCGCCCACCTTGGTGTGCTTGTAGAGCGAACGCGTGAGCGGCGGCGCCTCGAGGATGGCGACGTTGTGTTCCTTCGCCAGCGCGCGGATGCGCTCGGCGACCAGGTCGGTGCCCTTGGCGACCACGCGCGGCGCGCGCATGTCGCTGTCCAGGTATTTCAGCGCCACCGCGAAGTGGGTGGGGTTGGTCAGCACGATGTCGGCCTTGGGCACCTCGGACATCATCCGGCGCTTGGCGATCTGCTGTTGCTGGCGACGGATCTGCGCCTTGATGTGGGGGTCGCCTTCGCTTTCCTTGTGCTCCTGGCGCAGGTCTTCGCGCGACATGCGCAGCTTGCGGTAGTAGCTCCAGAGCTGGAACGGCACGTCGATCAGCGCCACCAGGAACAGCGTGGCCGCGATCAGAACGCAGTGCTTGGCCACCAGCACCAGCGCGTGCGGCAGCGCGTAGTGTGCGGGCTGTGCCATGAGCGCCATCACCGTGCCGATGTCGCCGGCGATCACCCACCATGCCACGCCGCCGATCAGCGCCGACTTGGCCAGCGCCTTGACCAGCTCGGCCAGCGACTGGGCGGAGAACATGCGCGCGATGCCGGCCAGCGGATTGATCTTGCTGAACTTCGGCGCGACGGCCTCGACGGAGAACATCCAGCCGCCGAGCATCAGCGGCGCGGCCACGGCCGCCACCATCATCATGGCGAACAGCGGGCCGATGGCCAGCAGCGTCTGCAGCCCCATGAGCCCGGTCTGGGCCAGCATGTGCGAGGTGTCGAACGCGCTGGCGCGCTCGAACTGCAGGCCGCGGCGCAGCGAGCCGTCCATGCTCTCGCCGAGCAGCCCCGCGCTGAACCACAGTCCCGCGCTCGCGGTGCCCAGCATCACGAAGGTGGTGAGCTCCCGTGAACGGGCAACGTTGCCTTCCTCGCGCGCCTTTTCCAGGCGCCGCTCGGAGGCGGGTTCCGTTTTTTCGAGATCGCTTTCCTCAGCCATTCATGCTCCGAACCAGCAGTGGCGAAGTACGCCTTGCTCATGACCAAATTATTGAATTCGGTCGTCCGGAACAATCTGCCGATAAGGGCCCTTATCGCCCTGCAGTTCGGCCAATGAAGCAGGGCCGGGCGGGCTCTAGAAGCCCAGGCTCTCCAGCAGGTCGTCCACCTGGGCCTGGTCGGTCACGGCCTCGGGGTTGCCAGGCTTGACCTGCGGGCCGTTCTGCAGGCTATGGGCGGCTTCCTGGCGCTTCTCGGGCGGGGAGTTGTCGATCAGCACCTGGAGCAGCTGCGTCTCCACGTCGTTGACCACTTCCATCATCTTCTTGATGACCTGGCCGGTCAGGTCCTGGAAGTCCTGCGCCATGAGGATTTCCATCAGCTGCGAGTTGATGGCGCTGGCGCGATCGGGCACCTCGTTGAGGTAGCCGCGCGTGTCCAGCACCAGCTCGCGCGCCTGGTCGAGCTCGAGCGGGTTCTCGAACCACTGGTCCCAGCGCTTGCTCAGGCCCTTGGCGTCGCTGGCAAGGGCTTCCTGCAGCGGCTGCGCCACGTCGATGGCGTTGAGCGCGCGGTGCGCCGCGCGCTCGGTGGTCGCCGCCACGTAGCTCAGGCGGTCGCGCGCGTCGGGAATGGCCTGGGCGGCCTTGGCCACCTGCTTGTCCAGACCCAGCTCGCGCAGGCCTTCGCGCAGCTGACGCGTGAGCTGGCCGATGCGCCCGAGCAGTTGTTCCGCGGTGTTGTTGGTGGAGTCCGCGGCCACCGATGCGTCCTGGCTCATGTCAGGCAGCCTCTTTGGCCAGCTTCTCGAAGATCTTGGTGATCTTCTCTTCGAGCGTGGCGGCGGTGAAGGGCTTCACCACGTAGCCGTTGGCGCCCGCCTGCGCGGCCGCCACGATGTTTTCCTTCTTGGCCTCGGCCGTGACCATCAGCACCGGGAGCTTCTTGAGCTCGGGGTCGGCGCGGATGGTCTGCAGCATGGTCAGGCCGTCCATGTTCGGCATGTTCCAGTCGGACACCACGAAGCCGAAATTGCCGCCGCGCAGTTTCTCGATACCGGCCGCGCCGTCCTCGGCCTCGTCGACGTTGAGGAACTCCAGTTCCTTCAGCAGGTTGCGCACGATGCGGCGCATGGTCGGGAAGTCGTCCACAACCAGGATTTTGATGCTCTTGTCGATCACGATATTTCCAACTCCAACAGGTCGATTTTCAAACTCGGTTCGCACGTTCGCCGAACGTGCGAAGGTGCGCCAGAACCCGGCGACTCACTTCACTCAGGGGGGATACGTCGTCCACCGCGCCCAGCGCGATGGCCTCGCGCGGCATGCCGAAGACCACGCAGCTGGCCTCGTCCTGCGCCAGCGTGTGGGCGCCCGCGCGCTTCATGCGCAGCAGGCCCTCGGCGCCGTCCTTGCCCATGCCGGTCAGGATGATGCCGATGGCGTTCTTGCCCGCGTACTTGGCGGCCGAATCGAACAGCACGTCGATCGACGGGCGGTGGCGGTTCACCGGCGGCTCCTGGTCGAGGTGCGCCACGTAGTTGGCGCCGCTTCGGCCCAGCGACAGGTGAAAGCCGCCCGGCGCGATGTACGCATAGCCCGGCAGCACGCGCTCGCCGTGCTCCGCTTCCTTGACGTTGATGCGGCACAGGCCGTCCAGGCGCTGCGCGAACGAACGCGTGAAGCCGGCCGGCATGTGCTGCGCGATCATCACCGCGGGCGAGTCGGGCGGCAGCGGCTGCAGCACCTCGCGGATGGCCTCGGTGCCGCCGGTGGAGGCGCCGATGATGATCAGCTTCTCGGTACTGAGCAGCGGGCTGCGCAGCAGCGATTCCTGCGGCGCGTCGGCCGGTGACTTGGCGGCGGCCGCGTGCCGGCTCGGCAGCAGCCGCGCGCTGGCGGCCGTGCGGATCTTGCCGGCGATGAGCTCGGTGTAGTTGAGCAGGCCGTCGCGCACGCCCAGGCGCGGCTTGGTCACGAAGTCGATGGCGCCGAGCTCGAGCGCGCGCAGCGCGATCTCAGAGCCGCGCTCGGTCAGTGAAGACACCATGACCACCGGCATCGGCCGCAGGCGCATGAGCTTCTCGAGGAACTCCAGCCCGTCCATGCGCGGCATTTCGACGTCGAGCGTGAGCACGTCGGGGTTGGTGACCTTGATGAGGTCGCGCGCCACCAGCGGATCGGCTGCAGTGCCCACCACGGTCATGTCGCTCTGGCTGTTGATGATCTCGGTCATCACGCTGCGGATCAGCGCCGAATCGTCGACGCACAGCACTTTTATTTTCTTGACGCTCACCGGTTTCCTTTGATGGCGGCCAGGGGCGCCATGCGGGCGCCCGGGGCGTTGCTTGTTTTCTCCAGGTCGGGCACCGCGCGCAGGCCGGACAGACTGCGCAGCAGTTCGCCCTCCTCGCGCTGGATCGACCGGACTTCCGTCTGCGCGCGCAGCTTGCGCACGATCGCCTTGCCGGTGGCCGGCATGAAGTACACGCGCCGCGCGTGCGGCCCGCGCAGGTCTTGCGCGGCGACCTCGATGCGCTCCGTGCGCAGATAGCGCAGCACGAAGTCCGCGTTGCGGTCGCCGATGTTCAGCGTGGTCATGTTGGCCAGCACCGCGCCGCCGCCGAACACCTTGGCCTGCAGCCGGTCGCGGCGCGCGCCCGCGCGCACCAGCTCGCGGATCAGCACGTCCATCGCGTAGGTGCCATAGCGCATGGAGTCGACCGGGTCGCGCATGCCGGACTCGCTGTCGTCGGGCAGCATGAAGTGGTTCATGCCGGCCACGCCGGCCTCGGCGTCGTGCAGGCACGCGGCCACGCAGGAGCCCAGCACGGTGCTCAGCACGGTGTCGTCCATCGTCACGTAGTACTCCGACGGCAGCAGCTTCACCGCCTTGTGGCCGACGTCGCGGTCGAAGTAGTGGTGGCTCGCCACCGAATCCGGCGCGCTGGGGCTGGTGTTGCTCATGCCGCGCCCGGGGCGCGCGTGCGCGCCAGTTCGTACACCGTCTGGCCCAGCGACTTGAACGCCTGGTTGACCAGCGACGCGTTCTCCGAATGCCCGGCGAACAGCAGCCCGTTCGGCTTGAGCAGCGGCACGAAGCGGTCGAGCACCTTCTTCTGCGTCGGCTTGTCGAAATAGATCATCACGTTGCGGCAGAAGATCGCGTCGACCGGCTCCTTCACGGACCAGGCGCTGTCCAGCAGGTTGAGCCGCGAGAACTTCACCAGCGCGGCCACCTCGGGGCGGATGCGCACCTTGCCCGCATTGGCGCCGGTGCCCTTGTTGAAGAAGCGCCGCAGCCGCTCCGGCGACAGCCGCGCGACCTGCTCGGTGGTGAACACGCCGGCCGCGGCCTTGGCCAGCACCGCGGTGTCGATGTCGGTCGCGATGACGCGCGCCGACCCCGCCTTGTCGCCCAGCGCCTCCATCAGCGTGATGGCGATCGAATACGGCTCCTCGCCGGTCGATGCGGCCGCGCACCACACCGTCACCGGCTGCGGCATCTTGCGCACATGCGCGGCCAGCGCCGGAAAGTGGTGCGCCTCGCGGAAGAACGAAGTCAGGTTGGTGGTCAGCGAGTTGATGAACAACTGCCACTCCCCGCCGTCCGCGCTGGACTCCAGCCAGTCGAGGTACGTGGAGAACTCGGGGAGCTGAAGCTCCCTCAGGCGACGCGAGAGCCGGCTGTACACCATCTGCCGCTTCTGGTCGCCAAGGGCGATGCCAGCGCGGCGATGGATGAGGGTCCGGATTCTCGAGAAGTCGCTATCGGTAAAGAGGAACTCGTTATTCACAGCCAGCCTGGAAGCATGGCTTTCAATGTACATACCGCTCCCCGTTTCCAATGGAGCGATCAGATGCACAAAAGCCCTGCACTTTCAATGTCATGTCAGGGCCCCGCCGCGGCCGGACTCGCGTCCTGGGACCACACCAGCGCCGAAAGTTGCGCCGCGTTGACCTGCGCCGCGCTGAGGAAAAGAGCCTCGGCCAGGCGCGGGGCCTGGCCGTCGTCCAGCTCGCAGCTCTCGGCCAGCGCCACGAACGGCCCGTAAAGGCCGCCGCGCGACAGGATGGCCTGCTGCACCGACTCGGTGAGCTGCACCTTGCGCAGCACGCCTTCCATCGACACGCCCAGCAGCTGGTCGAGCAGCGAGAACATGCCCGCCACGAACAGGTTGTCGGATTCGCTGGGCGGCAGCATGCCCTGCCCCATCAGCTCGACGAAGCGGCCGCGCACGATGGCCTTCTTCATCATGAACGGCGAGCTGGCCTTGTTGCTGGTGGCCAGCAGCAGCGACAGCCAGCGGTACAGCGGCGAATATCCGAGCATGGCCACCGCATGGCGCAGCGAATGGATCTCCACCGCCATGCCGACCGAAGGCGAATTGATGTAGCGCAGCAGCCGGTAGGTGAGCGCCGCGTCGTGCTTGAGCGCGGCCTCGATGACGCGCACGTCTTCGTTGCGCTGGATCATCTGCATGAGCTGCACGATCAGCAGCGACTCGGGCTGCAGGGCGTCGTCCACGTCGCGCACCGGCGGATTGCGGAACGCGCCGTCGATGAACACGTTCACGCGCCGCGCGGCGCAGGCGTCGAATTCCTTCCAGGTGTTCACGCGGGGCGCCACCAGCTCGACCGGCGGATTGCCCTGCTGGGTTTCCTGGCGCACGCGCAACACGGTCTCGGCGTCCAGCGCGTCCACCTCGAAGTGGGTGACGATGGCCCGTAGCTCGGGGTCTTCCGGCAGCCCCGCGGCGCCGCGCAGCATGAAGCCGAAGCCCTGTTCGCACAGGAACAGCAGAATGGAGCGCAGCTCGGCGTCCATCAGGTCTTCCTTGTCCATGCACAGCACCACGCTTTGCGCCGGCAGCGACTGCAGTTCGCTCTGGAACAGCGCGTCGACCGAGACATCCACGAACAGCAGCATGGCGCCGAGCTGCCAACCGCCGTCCTCGGGGTTGAGGTGCAGCGCCGCCGTGTCCATCAGCGCCTTGATGCCGGAGCCCGCCTGGGCGGCCGCCAGTTCGCCCGCCGGCCGCCAGGCCAGCCGGTAGCCGGTGACGCGCCGCTGCGCGTCGAGCAGCATGGCGTAGGCCACGTGGCCGTTCGCGGCGGCATCCTGGCCGCGCGCGGCTTCGGTGCCGTCCGCGCCATCGGCGCCGCCGGAACCCGAACGTCTGAAGAAGTCGAAACGCATTCAGCTGTCTCCGTGGGTCTCAGAGCGCGATGGCGTCGGCCCTCCGGGAGGCTCCCGCCAGGGCAGCCGCGCTCGCGGCTTGCGCGCGCTGGATGCGTGGCATGGCGCCCACGTCGATGATGAAGGCCACGCTGCCGTCGCCGAGGATGGTCGCGGCAGAGATGCCGGGCACCTTGCGATAGTTGGTTTCCAGGTTCTTCACCACCACTTGGTGCTGTCCGAGCAGTTCGTCGACCAGCAGCGCGAAGCGGCTGTCGTCGGCCTGCACGATCACCAGGATGCCCTGCGTCGGATGCGTCTGCGCGCCCGCCACGTCGAACACGCGGTGCAGTTCGATCAGCGGCAGGTATTCGCCGCGCACGCGGATCACGTGGCCGTCGGCGGTGATGGAATGCAGGTGCTCCGGCAGCGGCTGCAGCGACTCGATCACGTAGCTCAGCGGCAGGATGTAGGCCTCGTCGCCCACCTTCACCGACATGCCGTTCAGGATGGCCAGCGTCAGCGGCAGCACGATGCGCGTGGTGGTGCCCTGCCCGCCGCGCGAGTGGATTTCCACATGGCCGCCCATTTCCTGGATGTTGCGCTTGACCACGTCCATGCCCACGCCGCGGCCCGAGATGTCGGTCACCTGCTCGGCGGTGGAGAAGCCTGGCGCGAAGATGAGTTGCCACACCTCCTCGTCCGGCATGGTCTCGCTCACCGCCATGCCCTGCTGCATGGCCTTGGCCAGGATGCGTTCGCGGTTGAGGCCGGCGCCGTCGTCGCTCACCTCGATCACGATGTTGCCGCCGTGGTGCTGCGCCGACAGCAGCAGCTGGCCGGTGGCGTCCTTGCCCTTGGCCAGGCGCACTTCGGGCGTCTCGATGCCGTGGTCGAGGCTGTTGCGCACCAGGTGCGTGAGCGGGTCGACGATGCGCTCGATCAGGCCCTTGTCGAGCTCTGTTTCCTTGCCGTAGGTGTCCAGGCGCACCTGCTTGCCCAGCTTGGCGCTGACGTCGCGGATCACGCGCGGGAAGCGGCTGAACACGTAGTCCATCGGCATCATGCGGATGGACATGACCGATTCCTGCAGGTCGCGCGCGTTGCGCTCCAGGTGGCCGAGGCCGCTGAGGAAGCGTTCGTAGGCCACCGGGTCGAGCATGGTCGCGGCCTGCGTGAGCATCGACTGCGTGATGACAAGTTCGCCCACGAGGTTGATGAGCTGGTCGACCTTCTCCACGTCGACGCGGATGGAGCTGGATTCCTTGGCGGCGGACGCCGCGGCGGGCGCTGCCGCCACCGGCGCGGGCGGCGCGGCCTGCACAGCCGGCGCGGCGGCGGCGACCACGGCCGGCGGCTTGGCGGGCGCCTCGGCCGGTGCCGCCGCCGCGGGCTCGGGCGCCGCCACGGCGCCGGCCGCTTCGCGCGTGATGTCGATCTGCGATTCGTCGATGACGAAGCAGCACACGGCGACGATGTCGTCGGGGTCGCAGGTGGTCTCGAGCAGCACCGTCAGCTGGTCGTTGGTGCGCGTGCGCGACACCACGTTGCCGAGGTTGGAGAGTTCGCCGGCGAGCAGGTCGCATTCGCTGTCGGAGAGGCGGGCGAAGCGGATGCGCAGCACGCCGTCGCCGGCGGGGGCGGCGGCCTCGGCCGGCGCCGCGGCGGGCGCGGGTGCGGGAGCCGCTGCGGGCGCGGGGGCCGCCGCCGTGGCGGCAGCGTGCGCCGCAAGGCTTTCGTCGCCGCTTTCCAGCGCGAGTTGCTGAAGCACGCCGCAGATGTGCGCGACCATGTCAGGGTTCGGCTCCTGGCCGGCCTGGTATGCGGTGAGTTGTTCTTGCAAGGCGTCCTTCGTTTCCAGAAATGCATCGATCATTCGACCGTTCAGGCTCAGCTGCCCGTGGCGGGCGCGGTCCAGAAGCGTTTCGAGCACGTGCGTGGTGTTGGTCAAGGCGGTGAAACCGAACGTCGCCGCACCGCCCTTGATGGAGTGCGCGGCGCGGAAGATGGCATTGAGCTGCTCGCTGTCGGGAGCATCGACGTCGAGCTCCAGCAACAGTTGCTCCATCTCCGCGAGAAGCTCGATGGCTTCGACGAAGAATGCCTGGGTGAATTGACTGAGGTCCATCTCGTTGCTCCGGGCCGGCGCTGGCGCCGTCCCCTTGGGTTGTCTGCGTTGTTATTCCGTCGTCGCCGCGGCCTTGGGCGCGCTGTTCGCGGGAGGCAGCTTGCCGACACGCGTGCTGCTGCCGCCGTCGCTGCTGTTCTCGCGCTCGATGCGTTCCTGGGTCTTGTGGTTGAGCAGGATGATGCTGATGCGCCGGTTGATCGGGTTGCGCGGGTCGGCGCGGTCCAGGTGCATGCTGTCGGCCAGGCCGATCACGCGCAGCACCTTGCCCTCGACCATGCCGCCGGCCACGAGCTCGCGGCGCGAAGCGTTGGCACGGTCGGCCGACAGCTCCCAGTTGCCGTAGGTCTTGTCGTTGGTGTAGACGATGGCGTCGGTGTGGCCCGACAGCGTGAGCTTGTTGGGCAGGCCGTTGAGCACCGGCGCCAGCTCGCGCAGGATGGCGCGCATGTGCGGCACCACGCGGGCGCTGGCCAGCTCGAACATCGGGCGGTTCTCCGTGTCGACGATCTGCAGGCGCAGCCCCTCGGTGGTGATGTCGATCAGGATCTGCGAGCGGAACTGACGGAACACCGGGCTCTTCTCGATCAGCTCGTCGAGCTGCTTCTTCATCGCGGCCAGGCGGTTCGCGTCGGCTTCTTCCTCGGCGTCGGACTGCTTGACCTCGCCCTCGACATGCATCACGTCGGCGCCGCCGCCGGGGATCATGCTGGAGCTCAGGCTGGCCTTGTCGCCGCCGTGCATCGCCACGCGCAGCGGCATGCGGAAGTGCTCGGCAATGCCTTCGCGCTGCTTGGGGCTGGAGATGGACAGCAGCCACATGACCAGGAAGAAAGCCATCATGGCCGTCATGAAGTCGGCATACGCGATCTTCCAGCCGCCGCCGTGATGGCCGCCGCCCCCGCCCTTGTGGACGTGCTTGATGATGATCTGGGGCTTGCCTTCGCTCATGGTCGCTCGCTTGTTCGCTCTTCTCTGGGCGGGGCGTCAGCGCGCCTTGACCTCGCGGACGTGGTCGTCCAGCTCGGTGAACGACGGGCGCTCCGTCGAGAAAAGCACCTTGCGGCCGAACTCCACCGCAAGCTGCGGCGCGTAGCCATTGAGGCTGGCCAGCAGCGTGACCTTGGCGCACTGGTAGATCTTCATGCCCTCTTCCACCTTCTGTTCGACCAGCGTGGCCAGCGGCGACACGAAGCCGTACGCCAGCAGCACGCCCAGGAAGGTGCCGACCATCGCGTGGGCAATGAGCGCGCCCATTTCCGAAGGCGGCAGGTCGGCCGAGGCGAGCGCGTGCACCACGCCCATCACGGCGGCGACGATGCCCAGCGCGGGCAACGCGTCGGCCACGCGCGAGAGGCTGTGGCCAGGCACTTCGGCCTCGTGGCGGATGGTCTCGATCTCGTGGTCCATGAGCGCCTCGATCTCGTGCGCGTCGGTGTTGCCGCTGATGACCAGGCGCAGGTAGTCGCACAGGAAGACGGTGATGCCCTCGTGCGCCAGGATGTTCGGATAGCGCAGGAAGATTTCGCTCGAGCCCGGGTCCTCGACGTCGGCCTCCAGCTTCATCATGCCCTCCTTGCGGGCCTTGGCGAGCAGCTCGTACAGCAGCGCCAGCAGGTCCATGTAGAGCTGGCGGTTGTGCTTGGAGGAGCGCAGCAGCAGCGGCAGCTCCTTGATGGTCGCCTTGATGGTCTTGCCGTTGTTGCCGGCAATGAAGGCACCCAGCGCGGAGCCGCCGATCATGAGCAACTCCACCGGCTGGAACAGGACGCCGAAGTGCCCGCCCATGAGGGCATAGCCCCCGAACACGGCACCGATCACCACGAGATATCCAACCAGAACCAGCACGCGCTTCCCCTATCGCCCTTGGGCGTCAAACCAAAAACCCCGTGCCGTGGCGCAGGGTGCCTACCTAGACCGCGCCCCCGATGTCGAGCACCGGTCCCACGGAGATCAGTCCGCCCCGCCGCACTTCGGCGACCTTGGGCTTTCGTGCCTTGCCCGCGCGCGAAGGCGGACGGCACAGGACACACACATAACCGTTCTTGTTGTCGTGCGCATGCGCCACGAAGTGGCCGCCGCACCGGCAGCAGGTGCTCAGCTGCAGCATGTCGCTGTCGAAGAAACGCACCATCGTCTCGGCGCGGGTGAAATCGAGCACCACCTCGCCGCCCTGCGAGCCGACCTGCTCGGTGTAGAGGCGGTAGGCCTTGATGAGCGCGGGCAGTTCGCTCTCGTCCGCCTCGTCGAGCATGAAGCGGTAGATGTTGTAGAACATCGACGAGTGGATGTTGGCCAGCCAGGTCATGTACCAGTCGGTAGAGAACGGCAGCAGGCCCTTGGGCGGCGAGACGCCCTTGAGTTCCTTGTACAGGCGGATCAAGCGCTCCCGGCTCAACGCGACGGCAGCTTCCAGGAACTGCAGGCGGGCGCCCAGCCCGATCAGCTCGACAGCGAGCTGCACCTCTCGGACTTCGCCAAGGACGCTCTTGCGGGTCATGCGGCCGCCGCTCCAGGTTCGCGCATCTGCGATGCCGATGCCGCCTGCGACTGCGCCTGGCGCGCGGCCATCAGGATCGACATGTGCGCCTGCTGGAGCGCGGGCTCCTTGCCTTCGCCGACCACCGCGAACATCGGCCTGTCGTCGAGCCTGAAGCTGCACAACAGGAAGTTGGATGCAGCCAGCTTGACGATCTGGCTGAGCGACATGTTCGCCAGCAGATCGGCGAGTTCGCGCCCCACTCCGAGGCGAAACATGGCCTCTGCCCGGTCTTGTTTGACCAGCTTCTGGGCAAGCAGCATATAGGCCAGATTAATCTCGCCGATTTCCTTCGAAATCACACCGTTTGCACTGGGATTGCAATTTTCCACGTCTATTTCCATTTCCGATTTCACGTCCACTCCGTGCTCCAATCAATCGTGTATACATTATATACACAAAGTTTTACACTTTGAAGTATCTGCTAAGAATCTCGGCAAAAAATGTAGGAAAAATCTGACAACAGCGAAGGGTCTCTCCCTCGTACAGAGAGGGAATCCGCGTTGGACGCAAGCGATTCCCGGCACTGAAACCATGTGTTACCGAGAGCCCGTTTCGTCCATAATTCATTCATCTTGCAAACCGTATTGAAAAATACTATTACATGTGTAACATGTGAATTGGAAGTTAATTATTTGAGTGCTGCATAAATGCAGCCATTCGAATAGATCATGTTTCGATTTGGTGTCCGGCGTACGACTCGCCCTGGCCTTCCAGGCCATATATCCATGCCATCACTTCGGCAACCGCGCGGTAGAGCTGCGGCGGGATCTGCTGGTCGAGGTTGACCTGCATCAGGAGCCTCACGAGGTCCGCGGACGCGTGCACATACAGCCCGTTCTCGCGCGCCTGGCGCATGATCGACTCGGCGACCACGCCGTAGCCCTTGGCCACGACGACGGGTGCCTTGGTCTTGTCCGCATACGACAGCGCGACCGCGCTGTTGCGGTTGGCGGGCGCGCCGTTCATGCATGGGCCTTCGCCGTGACCTGCAACTGCTGCAGCTGCAGGCCGGCGGCCTCGAAACGCTGGGTCAGCCGGCCGGCGTCGTCCCGCAGGCGCGCCATGGTGTCGGCCTCGCGGGCGGACAGGTATGCCTGCACGCTGGCGCCGGTCAGGCTCAGGCGCAGGTCGACCTCGCCCAGGCGCGGCAGCACCAGCGACACGGTGGTCGACCAGCGGCGCGTGGCCTCGTCTTGCGGATCGGCGCCGCCACGCGCGTCGGGCTGGCGCTGTTCTTCCTCGATCGACCATGACATCGGCACATCGGGCCAGGCCTGCCCGCTCCAGCGGAAATTGGCGCTGGCCAGCAGATCGAGCTGCTGGTGCACGAGCGCCACCGCTTGCGGATGGATCACTTCGGCGCTGTTCGCGCTGCGCGAAGCAGGCGGAGCGGCCTGGCTGTCGGACTGGCGCGCGGCTTCCGCCTGGCTCGCGCGATGCGCCTGCATGGCATCGGCAGTCGCGGCGCCAGGCTGGCGATAGGCCGCCTGCACGCGGGCGGCATCGGCGGATGGCGCGGCGTCGGCCGCGCCAGAAGCGTCGCTCTCGCCGGGCATACCAGAAGGTGCGGAACCATCTGGATTCGGTTTGGCATCAGCCGTCGCAGCGGCCGTGGCGGGCGCATTCGGCACCAGCGCGCCGGGCACGGCGGCCGGCGCCTGTGCCGCCGCGGCAGCGGGTGCTCCGGCAGCCGCCGCCGTCGCAGGCGCCATCTCGGGCATGTCGGCCAGCACGGCTTGCGCCACGGCAGCCGCGGCCGCAGCCGCCGGTCTGGCGGCAGCGGCGGCCAGCGGCACCGACCACTTCGCCTGAGGCTCCTGCGCCATCTGCGCCAGCGATCGTCCGCCCGCGGCGAACTCCGCGAGGTGCGACTCATAGAAGAGCCCGCTGTTCGACACCGTCTGCGCCAGCGTGCCCGCCAGCGCCTGGGCGGTCGCAGGCTGCCGGGCCGCCGACAACGGCGCGGCGCCGCGCACCGGACCCGGCTCCGCCTGCAGGTCGGCCAGCACGGCGCCGATCACGCGCGCCGCCAGCGAAAGCTGCGTCGCGGCCGAGGGCCCCGCGCCGGAAGACGCATGCGCCGCCCCGCCCGGGCTCCCGGCCGGAATCTGCCGGTCGAGCGCCGCGTTGGAGGGCAGCCGCACATCGTTCGCGACCTTGCCGACCGCAATGGCCGGGCCCGGAGCACCGATGGTGGTCTCGGGCTTGATGCCGAGCACGTCCAGCCGCGGCGTCAGCCGGGCGGCCAGCAATGCATCGACAAGTCCGGCAAGTGCACTCATGGTCGCGACGCTTCTTTTCTCAGGCAGCCATCAGTGCGTCAGCCCGTAGGCCCTGCCCAGATTCTTCTGCTGGCTGAGATAGCCCATGCGGCTGATGAGCTCATCGAGCTGCGGCTTGATCAGTTCCGACACCTCGGTCTGCTCGGCGCGGATGCGGTCGAGCAGATACAGGACCCGCTCCACTTCCCCCGCCTCCAGCGTCCCGATGGGCTCGATGACCTTGAGCCGGTCGACGATGGCCGAGCAACGGGCCTCGAGCTCGGGCAGCCGGCCCCAATCCTTGTCGCGTGCGAGTTCCAGCATCAGAGAGACGCTGGAGGCAAGCTCCTCGTAGCAATGAACGATCTCACTCCGGACTACCATCTTTTCCCTGTCTTTCCCTGTCTTCAATTGCTGTCGCGGATCAGCCGCGGGCCCGGTCATCGATTTCCCGCCAGGCGGAAGCGATGTTCTCGAGCAGCCGGTCGGCCTCGTCCAGGGCCTGCACGTCGTTGTGCAGGTTGGCCCGGAACAGACGCTGGACGATGTAGTCGTACAGCGCCGACAGGTTGCCCACGAGTTCGGCACCGGCCTCGCCGGCTGCCTGTGCATCGAGGCCGGCCTTCAGGCCGTTGTCCACGATGCCGATGGCCTTAGAGATCGCCTTGCCCTTGGCTTCGATCTCGCCGGCCGCCATGTGATGCCTGGCCATGCCGATGGCGGTCTTGGCGCCGTCGAAAAGCATGACGATGAGCTGGTGCGGCGACGCGCTCATCACGCTCGTTTCCACGCCGACGCGCGCATAAGCGCCGGCGCCGGTGCGCATGTTGTGAGAGGTGTACATCTGCGGTTGCTCCGGATGGGTCTGCGTCTTCTGCGCCGCTTACTTGCTGCTCTTGGTCAGCGCGTCGAACTGCTGCGTGAGGTAGCTCTTGGTGTTGTTCAGCTTGCCGATCAGCACGTCGAGCTGGTTGAATTGCTTGCGGTAACGGTCGACCGTGGAGTCCACGCGCACCTGCATCGCGTCGTACTGGTCGTCGAGTTTCTTGATCGTCGAGGTCACGCCGTCGCTGGCCACCTTCAGGGCGTTGGCGTTGAGGTCGGTCACGATCGCGTCGATCTGCTTGCCGTAACCGCCCGTGCTGCCGGTCGCGCTGGAGAACAGGTTGGCCACGCCCTTCAGGTTGGCGCCCAGGGCCTTGTCGAGCTTGTCGGAGTCCACGGCCAGGGTGCCGTCCTTCTGGAAGGCCACGCCGATCTCGGTGAGCACCTTCATGTCGTTCACGCCGCCGGCCTGCGGCGTGGTGAGCGCCTGGCGGATGCGCGTCTGCAGGTTGCGCAGCGTGCTGTCGCCCACCAGCGCGGCGGCCGTCTTGGTGGTCGCATCGTAGGCGGTGAGCGTCTTGGCGGTGCTCTGCAGGCTGTTGTAGGCCTTCACGAAATCGTTGATCGCCGTCTTCACGCCGGCCGAGTTCTCCTTCATCGCCAGGCCGGTCTTGCCGGTGCCCACCAGCGTGAGCGTGGTGCCCTGGATGGCGTCCTTGACGGTGTTGGTCGCGCTGGTCACGTCGATGCCGTTGACGTTGAGCTTGGCGTTCTGCGCCGCCGCCGTCTGCTTCAGGTTCTGCGTGCCGGCCGGGTCGTTGTTCAGCAGGCCCTGCAGCGCCGCGTCGCCGTCCACCGAGATGCGCATGCTCGACTTCTCGCCGGTCGCCGTGGAGGTCAGCACCAGCCGGTTGGGCGCGCCGCTGCCGTCGCTCACGATCGCCGCGGTCACGCCTGCGTTGGCGTCGTTGATCGCCTTGCGGATTCCTTCGAGCGTGTTGTTGCTCGAATCGATGGTGATCGACTTGGCGGGCTGGCTCGCATCCGCCGTGAAAGCGGCGCCGGTGTACTGGCCGGTCGCGGCATTGAGCGTGCCGCCGGTGATGGCGCCTAAGTCGATGGTGATCTTGCCGCTGCCGATGGCGGTCTTGGTATCGACCTGGCCCGCGCTCACCAGGGTCTGCGCCTGCGCGAGCTGCGACACGTCGATGGTGTAGCTCCCGGCCGAGCTCACGTCGGTGGAAGACGCGGAAAGAATGCCGCTGACCGTGGGCGTGCCGGTCACGCTCTGGAACAGCGTCGGGTCGCCCAGCTTCTTGGCGGCCGCCTGCAGCGTGCCGAGCGCGCTCTGGATCGTGCCGTAGGCCGACAGCTTGCTCGTGTAGCTCTTTGCCTTGGCCTGCAATGCCACCAGCGGCTGGCTCTCGGCCGTCTCGAGTTTCGTGAGCAGGGTTGCGAGGTCGAGATTGGCGCCGACGCCGAGACTGGTGATGGTTGCCATGTGATTGCTTTCCTGTCGTGTAGTTGATTGCCGTCGCTGGAGAAACCGGTGTGCCGCGGCCTCAGGCCGCGTGGTCCACCAGGAGGCCTTTGCCGTCGCTCATCAGCTTCGCCATGCGCACGACTTCTTCATTGGGGATCTGGCGGATGACCTCGCCGCTGGCGCGGTCCACCACCTTGACGATGACTTTGTCGGTGTCCTTGTCGACCTCGAACCGCAGGCCAACCTCGCGAAGCGAGAGCGCCTTGTTCACCTGGCGCACCGCCTGCTCCACCTGCACCGGCGTCGCCTGTTCCTTCGCGTCGTCCTTCTCGGCCGTGGCCGCGCCGCGCGCACCCGCACCCGCAACGTCACCGAGGAGCAGTTGCGTCCACTGGCTTTCTTTCACGGAATTCGCCGGCACGGGGTTCAACATCATTTCCACCTTGTCTTGCTGGGTTCGCTGTGCTCTGCGGCCTCGCCTGTCGGGGCATGGCCGCAGAGGACAGCGCAGGCGGCTCCGGCTTGCCCCGGTTGCCTGCGCCCACCGGACCCCACCCTTGCGGGAGGGGCCCGGCATTTCCTTGCTGTTGCTGGCTAACTAGGCCTTGTCGATCAACGCAGGAGCGACAGCACGCCTTGCGTGGTCTGGTTGGCTTGCGACAGCACCGAGGTACCTGCTTGCTGCAGGATCTGGGCGCGCGTCATGTTCGACACTTCGACCGCGTAGTCGGCGTCCTGGATGCGCGAACGCGACGACGACAGGTTGGTCACCGTGGTGCCGAGGTTGGCGATCACGGAGTCGAAACGGTTCTGCACCGCGCCCAGCGAGCCACGCAGCGTGTCGACCTTGGCCAGGGCCGCGTCCAGGGCAGCCAGCGGGTCGGTCGTCTTCGTGCCCTTGCTGGTCGTGTCCGTGGTCAGCTTGCCGGCCGAGTTGATGTATGCCGTGGCGCCGACCTGTGCGGCGTACTTGCCGGTACCGGTCGTCGAGGCAACGGTCACTTCGCCGTTGACCGCGTTGACTGCGTAGTCGGTGGTGTACGACGCGGTCTTGGTCATTGCCTTGTCGTTGTCCATGTACGTGTCGCTGGACTGGCCACCGGCCGCAGCGAACGTCACGGTCGAGGCGAAGATGCCCTGGCCGAGGTTGACAGTGGAAGCAGCGCCGGCAACGGCGGTCTTGACGTCGTCCTTCGACACCGTCTTGGTGTACGTGAAGCCCGAGTTGGCGCCAGCAGCGAAGTTGTAGGTCGTGCCGTTGAGCTTGATGCTCGAAGCGCCGGCGCCGGTGTCGGCACCGCCGAACAGCGTTGCAGCGGTGGCGGCCGGGGGAGCGCCGACGTTGTTGGTCGTCAGGTTGCCGCCGGAGATGTAGGCTGCCTGGCCGCCGATCGTGATCGCGCCGGCGCTGTCGACTTCGAAGTTCGTGGAGCCGCTGGCACCCGTGAACGTGCCGGAGTACTTGTTGCCGGCCGTCGGCAGCAGCGTCGCGGCGAAAGCCGTGGTGGGCGCGCCGGTGGCGACCGTGGCGGTCGTCGTGAAGTTGCCGGCGGTAGCGTCGTACTTGTAGGTGGTCGCACCCACGACGGCGGTGTTGCCGTCCTGCATGGCGTCGACTGCCTGCTCGGCCGTCACCTTGGCGAAGCTGGTCGTCACGGTGTAGGGGCCCGTGCCGGTGGCGCCAGCCTTGGTCAGGTCGTTGACGTTGGCCTTGACGTTGGCGGAAACGCCCTTGCCGTTGACGTTGAAGCCGTCCAGGCCCAGGGTCTTGGCGCTGATTTCCTGCAGGTCGATGTCGATGGTTTCGCCATCGTTCGCGCCGACTTGCACGGTCAGCTTGCCGGCGTTGGCCGACAGGACCTTCACGCCGTTGAACTGGGTCTGTTCCGACACGCGGTTGATTTCGTTCAGGCGCTGGGTGATTTCACCCTGGATCGAGTCCAGGTCGGTCGCCGAGTTCGTGCCCGTGCCGGCTTGCACCGACAGTTCGCGGATGCGCTGCAGGTTGTTGTTGACTTCGGTCAGCGCGCCTTCGGTCGTCTGAGCGATCGAGATGCCGTCGTTGGCGTTGCGCGTTGCTTGCGTCAGGCCCTTGATGTTGGCCGTGAAGCGGTTGGCGATGGCCTGGCCGGCTGCATCGTCCTTGGCGCTGTTGATGCGCATGCCGGACGACAGGCGCTCGATGGCGCTGTTCAAGGCCGACTGCGACTTGTTCAGGTTGTTCTGCGTGAGCAGAGAAAGGCTGTTCGTGTTGATGACTTGCGCCATGTTCGACTCCTGATTGATGAAAAAAGGTTGTGGACTCCGGCTTTCGGCCGTAACGCTGGACCCGCTTCCACTGTGAGACTCAAGCCATCGTTGATTTGGTTATCGGCCGGAGCTTTCAAACATTTAGGGCGGCGCACAAAAAAGTTCACCAGGGCCGCCGGGGTCCACAACCTCCCGCCATCAGGCCTGCAGGCTCATCACCTCCTGGTAGGCGCCCACCAGGCGGTTGCGCACCTGCAATCCGGTCTGGAACGCCACGTTGGCCTTCTGCAGGTCGACCATCACGTCGTTGAGCGCCACGCCCGGCTTGCCCATTTCGAAGGACTCGGCCTGCGCATAGGCGCCTTGCTGGGCGTTGCTGATGTTGGCGAGCGAGCGCTTCAGCTCCGCGGCAAAGCCGCCGCCGGCCTCGGCGGGCGCGGCGCTCGCGGGCGCGATGCCGGTGTTGAGCGCGGTGACGCGCATCTGCTGCAGGACGGATTCGATGGCGCTGATCGACATGGCTGGGTTCTTTCTCTTTGAACACTTCTGCGTGACTTGACAAGGAGGGACCAAAGCCCCTCGGCCGGCACGCAGCGTATCAAGGGAAGACCCGGATTCAAGCGCCCAACTGAGGGCAAAAACCCCGGCTGTTCGACCGATCGAATTCCTTGCGTCTGTTGACAATCGTTCGCGAAACGAACAGGCCGCGGACGACATCACCGGCCACCCGGAATGACATCTCAACACCGAATTTCTTCTCTCGACATGGCTCTCGACCCCTGCGGCCGCCCGGCCATGACCAAGGTGCCCGCATGAGCACGGCGGCACCCGCCGGCGAGCCGCCGGCGGCCGGCAACGGCCTGCCACCGATCCTGGAACGCCTGCGCGCGCAGCCGATGCTGCCGCTGATCGTCGGCGGCGCGGCCCTGGTGGCCGCGGCCGCCGCATTCGTGCTGTGGAGCCGCACGCCCGACTACAAGGTGCTCTATACCAATGTGTCGGACCGCGACGGCGGCGCGATCATCGCGTCGCTGCAGCAGATGAACGTTCCCTACAAGTTCGCCGATGGCGGCGGCGCGATCCTGATCGCCGGCGACAAGGTCGCGGAAACGCGCCTCAAGCTCGCGGCACAGGGCCTGCCCAAGGCCGGCGGCGTCGGCTTCGAACTGATGGACAACCAGAAGTTCGGCACCAGCCAGTTCGCCGAGCAGATCAACTACCAGCGCGGGCTGGAAGGAGAGCTGGCGCGCTCCATCGAATCCATCGGCAGCATCGAGTCGGCCCGGGTGCACCTGGCGCTGCCCAAGCCGTCGCTGTTCGTGCGCGACCAGAAGAAGCCTTCGGCCTCCGTGGTGCTGAACCTGATGCGCGGGCGCAGCATCGACGAAGGCCAGGTCAGCGCCATCGTGCACATGGTCTCCAGCAGCGTGCCCGACCTGGACGCCAAGAGCGTGACCGTGGTCGACCAGCGCGGCAACCTGCTGTCTTCCGCGCGCGGCACCGAGCGCGGGCTGGACGTGAGCCAGCTCAAGTACGCGCAGGAGATCGAGCAGAACTACATCCGCCGCATCGAGGCCATCCTGCAACCCATCGTGGGCGCGAACAACGTGCGCGCCCAGGTCGCGGCCGACATCGACTTCTCGGTGGTCGAGCACACCGACGAGAAGTACAAGCCCAACCAGGACCCGTCGCAGGCCGCCGTGCGCAGCCAGCAGTCGAGCGAGTCGGCGCAGCACAACGGCGCCCCGCCCGGCGGCGTGCCCGGCGCCCTGACCAACCAGCCGCCGGTGAACCCGACGGCACCCATCGTCGGCCCGCGCGCGCCCAACGCCCCCGGCACGCCGCCACCCGGAACGCCCGGTGCGCCCGGCACCCCCGGCGCCCAGGGCGCCCAAGGTGCGACCACCGCCTCCACCGCGGGCGCGGCCACCGGCCCGAGCAGCACCCGCAAGGACACCACCACCAACTACGAACTCGACCGCACCATCCGCCACGTGCAGCAGGCCGCCGGCGGCGTGAAGCGGCTGTCGGTCGCGGTGGTCGTGAACAACCGCGACGCGGTCGATGCCGCCGGCAAGGTCAACAGCCGCGCGCTCACGCCCGCCGAGCTGGAGCAGATCCGCAACCTGGCCAAGGAAGCCATGGGCTTCAGCCAGGACCGCGGCGACTCGCTCAACGTGGTCAACAGCGCCTTCGCCCGCGACGCCGACAGCGGCCCCGCGCCCGAAGTACCGTTCTGGCGCGACCGCGAGAACATCGAGATCGGCAAGACGGTGGGCCAGTACCTGCTGTATGCACTGATCGCGCTGTTCGCCTGGCTGGCCGTGCTGCGGCCGCTGACGCGCCGCCATGCGCCCGCCGCGCCGGCACCGGTCCCCGTGGCCGCCGTCGAGCCGGCCGCCGCGCCCAACCCCGACACGCCGTCCGCCGAGGAGAGCCTGCGCGAACGCGAGGCCAGCCGCAAGAAGGCCGACATGGACTATGCCCACCAGCTGGCCGACAAGGATCCGAAGCTGGTGGCCGCCCTGATCCAGCACTGGATGAACACCGATGAGTAGCGAACTGGGAACCCGCAAGAGCGCCATCTTGCTGATGGCGCTGGGCGAAGACCGCGCGGCCGCCGCACTGCACCAGCTGCCCACCTCCGAGGTGCAGGCACTGGGCCTGGCGATGTCCAAGCTGACCTCCGTCTCCAAGGAGGAGCTGGCATCCGTGCTGGCCGAATTCCGCGAGGAGACCGAGCAGCTGTCGGCCCTGCACCTGGGCTCCACCAGCTACATCCGCGCCGTGCTGAAGAAGGCGCTGGGCGACGACCGCGCGAGCAACCTGCTGGAAGACATCCTGCAGCCCGACGAGCCGCGCGGCGGCATCGAGCGGCTCAACGAACTCGAGGCCGGCGAGGTGGCCGAGCTCATCCGCGACGAGCATCCGCAGATCCTCGCGACGCTGGTGGTTCACCTGGACCGCATGAAGGCTTCCGAAGTGCTGGAGAAGCTGCCCACGCGCCTGCGCCACGACGTGATCATGCGCGTGGCGACGCTCGGCGGCGTGCAGCCCTCCGCGCTGAAGGAGCTGACCGACGTGCTGACCGAAATGCTCGCGGGCCAGGGCGTGCGACGCAGCCGCCTGGGCGGCGTGCGCGCGGCGGCCGAGATCGTCAACCTCATGAGCACCGCGGTCGAAGAAGAAGCCATCGCCCACGTCCGCGAGAAGGACGAGGCGCTGGCACAGCGCATCGTCGACGAGATGTTCGTGTTCGAGAACCTGCTGGGCCTGGAAGACCGCAGCATCCAGCGCCTGCTCAAGGACATCGAGTCCGACTCGCTCATCATCGCGCTCAAGGGCGCGCCGATGGAGCTGCGCGACAAGTTCCTCAACAACATGTCGCAACGCGCCGCCGAGACGCTGCGCGAGGACATGGAATTGCGCGGCCCCGTGCGCGTCTCGCAGGTCGAGACCGAACAGAAGGCCATCCTGCAGGTCGCCCGCCGTCTGGCGGAGGCCGGCGAAATCGTGATTGCGGCGCCTGGCACCGATGACTTCGTCTGACACCACCCGCGCGTTCGGCGAATCGCGCGAACGCCTCGCCGCCATCCAGGCCGCCGCGCGCCACGCGGCCGCCGCCAGCGTTCCCGCGCTCTCGGCATGGGAGCGCTGGGAAATGGGCACGCTCGACGGCGGCAAGACGCCCGAGCGGCGCAAGGCCACCGAACGCAACGCCCATGGCAATGCCAACGGCAGCGCCCTGCCGCCCGCGCCGCCGCCCGCCCCCAAGATCGACCTGGCCGAGCTGGCCCGCATCCGCAAGGACGCGCGCGCCGCCGGCGAAGCAGAGGGCCGCGCCGCGGGCCTGGCCGAAGGCCGCAAGGTCGGCCACACCGAAGGCCTGGCGACCGGCCTCGCCGCCGCCAGCGTGCACGCTGAACGCCTGCGCGCGCTGGCGCAGTCGCTGCCCGACGCTCTGCAGCGCGCAGAGAGCGAACTGGCCGAGGCCGTGCTCGCGCTTGCGCTCGACGTGGCGCGCCAGGTGGTGCACCGCACGCTGAAGACCGAGCCCGAATGGGTGCTGCCGGTGGTGCGCGACCTGCTCAACACCGAGCCCGCGCTGCGCGGCGAACCGCGCCTGCTGCTGCACCCCGACGACGTTGAGCTGGTGCGCAACAGCCTGGGCGAGGAGATCGAGGCCGCCGGCTGGCAGATGCGCGCCGACGACCACATCGAACGCGGCGGCTGCCGCGTGCAGTCCGCCAACGGCGAGCTCGACGGCACGCTGCAGACCCGCTGGAAGCGCGTGGCCGCGGCCGTGCGCGGCACGGGCGACGACGGCGAAGCCGAGACCTTCTGAGCGCCATGCAGACCGCCACCGCCAACCCCCATCTGCAGACAGTGCGCGCCGCGCTGGAGAAGGCGCGCGGCAATGTCGCGCGCTGCGAAACCACCACCGCCTCGGGCCGCCTCACGCGCGCCGTCGGCCTGGTGCTGGAAGCCGTCGGCCTGCAGCTGCCCGTGGGCAGCGACTGCCTGATCGAGCTGCCGCCCGGCAACGCCCAGCGCCATGCGGAGGCCGAGGTGGTGGGCTTCGCCGGAGACCGCCTGTTCCTGATGTCCCAGACCGAAGTGGCGGGCCTGCTGCCCGGCGCGCGCGTGTTCGCGCGGCCCGGCGCCACCGAGCCCGGCACCAGCGGCGACGCCCACACCAAGCGCCTGCCGGTGGGCGAAGGCATGCTCGGGCGCGTGGTCGATGCGGCCGGCCGCCCGCTCGACGGGCTCGGCCCGCTCGACGTGGCGCGCAAGGTGCCGCTGAGTTCGCCGCCCATCAACCCGCTGTCGCGCGCGCCGATCGATTCGGTGCTCGACGTCGGCGTGCGCGCCATCAACGCCATGCTCACCGTCGGCCGCGGCCAGCGCATGGGCCTGTTCGCCGGCTCCGGCGTGGGCAAGAGCGTGCTGCTGGGCATGATGGCGCGCTACACCAGCGCCGAAGTCATCGTGGTCGGACTGATCGGCGAACGCGGCCGCGAGGTGAAGGACTTCATCGAGAACACGCTGGGCGAGGAAGGCCTGGCGCGCGCGGTGGTGGTTGCGGCGCCGGCCGACAACTCGCCGCTGCTGCGCCTGCAGGGCGCGGCCTACGCGACCTGCCTGGCCGAGTATTTCCGCGACCGCGGCAAGGACGTGCTGCTCATCATGGACTCGCTCACCCGCTACGCGATGGCGCAGCGCGAGATCGCGCTGGCCGTGGGCGAGCCGCCCGCCACCAAGGGCTATCCGCCTTCGGTGTTCGCGCGGCTGCCCGCGCTGGTGGAGCGCGCCGGCAACGGCGCGCGCGACGCGCAGGGGCGCGGCGGCTCCATCACCGCCTTCTACACGGTGCTGTCCGAGGGCGACGACCAGCAGGACCCGATCGCGGACTCGGCGCGCGCCATCCTTGACGGGCACGTGGTGCTCTCGCGCACGCTGGCCGAAGCCGGGCACTACCCGGCCATCGACATCGAGGCCTCCATCAGCCGCGCCATGACCGCGCTGATCCCGTCCTCGCAGTTCGACACGGTGCGCCGCTTCAAGCAGATGCTGTCGCGCTACCAGCGCAACCGCGACCTGATCAGCGTGGGCGCCTACGCGCCCGGCCACGACCTGCAGCTGGACAAGGCGATCGCGATGTACCCGCGCATCGAGGCCTTCCTGCAGCAATCGATGGACGAACGCACCGGCTATGAAGACGCGATCGCGCAGCTCGAGCACCTCTTCGTGCCCGAGCCCGCGTCCACGCAAGGCTTCGACTCCAGGACACCCAACACCAAGAAGTTCCAGACATGACACGCAAGCTCCCCCTCGGCATGCTGATCGACCTGGCGCACACGCAGACTGACGATGCTGCGCGGCGCCTTGGCGCCCTGCAGAGCGCACACCTCAACGCCAGCCAGAAGCTGGAACTGCTGCTGCAGTACCGGCAGGACTACCACGACCAGCTCGACGCGCTGATGCGCGGCGGCCTGCCCTCTTCGCAGTGGCGCAACTACCGCAACTTTCTCGGCACGCTCGACGGCGCCATCGAGCAGCAGCGCGCCATCGCCGCGCAGACCGAGACCCGGCTCGACAACGGCCGCACCGACTGGCAGCACCAGAAGCGCCGCCTGAGCTCTTTCGACACCCTGGCCGAGCGCGTGCGCATGCAGGAACTGATGGCCGAGGCCAAGCGCGAGCAGCGCGACAGCGACGAACGCGCGGCGCGCAAGTTCTTCGACCGCGCATCGCATCCGACCCTTTGAATCTCCAGGAACCGACATGCCACCCATGATCACGCCCTCCGTCGCCGCCAACGGGTCTTCGGCGACTTCTTCGGCCGCCCAGGCCGGCCAGCGAGGCCGTGGCGCGGACGACGCGCAAGGCGCCAGCTTCGGCGCCGCGCTCGAGCGCTCGCGGGCCGGCAGCCGCAATGCCCCGGCCACGCCGCAGGACGGCGCCGCGCCGGCCAGCGACGTCGCCTCCGCCGACCGCAAGACCGTGCGCCGGCCCGGCATCGACGACGACACCAAAGATGCCCCGCTGCCGGTCGCCCCGAATCTCGCCTTCCTGGCGCCGGCGCACACGCCGCTGCACGCGCTGACGCTGGCGGGACGCGCCAGCGCGCAGGCCGCGCGCGGCGCCGACGCCGCCGGCACGGCCACGGTCGCGGCCGCCGCCGACACGCCGCTGCAAGCCGCCGTGCAGGACCCGCTGGCCAAACCGCTGCCCGAGGGCACCGCACCAGGCGCGGACGCCAAGGCCGCGCCCGATGCCGCGAAGGCCGCCGACCTCCAGGCCGCGGCCAGGGACGCCGCCGCCAGGCCGGGCACGGCCGCCAGCCAGCCCGCTGCCGACGACACCCCGGCCACGCCGCTGCACGACATCGCCAGCGCAGCCGTCGCGGCGCAGACCATCGCCGTGGGTGCCACCAAGCCCGCCGCGGCCGCAGGCGCACCGGCCGGCACGGCGGCTTCGGGCCGCGCCTCCGCACGCACCACGGCGAGCGCCGCCACGGCCGAGCAGCTGGCCGGCGCGGCACAGCCGAAGGCCTCCGCCGAAGACACCAAGGCCGCCGCGCTGCCCGTGGCCGCTGCTGCCGCCACCGCATCCACCGGCGGCGACGACGCACAACCCGCCGCGACGCCCATCGCCGTGCAGCAGGCCGCCACGGTGGCGGCCCCGGCCGAACGCAGCGCCGATGCCAGCCAGGCCACGCGCCCGGGCGCGTACACCGTCGCCCCCGAAGTCGGCAGCGAGAAGTGGGCACCGGCGCTCGGCCAGCAGCTGGCGCGCATGAGCACCACCGGCCATCACACGGCCGAGCTCAACCTCAACCCCGCCGGGCTCGGTCCGCTGAAGGTCACGCTGTCGATCGGCGACAACCAGGCGCAGGCCATGTTCGTGTCGGCGCATGAAAGCGTGCGCAAGGCCGTGGAGGCGGCGCTGCCGCAGTTGCGCAATTCGCTCTCGGAGCAGGGCATCACGCTGGGCCAGACCTCCGTCGGCGCGGAAACCCGCCAGCCCTTCGGCCAGGACGCGGCCTTCGCGCAGCAGAACCAGCAACAGCAGCAGCAGGCGGCCCGCCAGCAAGGCGCGCCGGCCTACCCCGGCGCCGGCCGTGCCGGCAACAGCGCGGCGGCCGAACCCGTGGCGCCCGCACGCGCCAGCCTTGCGGGCAACAACGCGCGCTCGGGGGTCGACACCTTCGCCTGAGGCGACAACCCATACCTGCCCCCGCCCGCGGCGGCGCCCTCACGGGTGCCGCGCAATGAACGGATGTGAAGCGTCTTTTCGCGCTTGTTCGGCCGTTCATCCAGGAGGGACTTCGCAAAGAATAGATCGGACAAGTTAAACGCTTCACCATGGCTACCTCCTCTTCCGCCGCCAACGCCATTCCCGCCGAACCGGGCTCACGCCGCTCCTCGAAGCTGATGATCGGGCTGCTGCTCGCCGTCGGCCTCGTCGCCGTGGGCGCG
This sequence comes from Variovorax sp. AB1(2024), assembly GCF_037482385.2. Taxonomy (NCBI): domain Bacteria; kingdom Pseudomonadati; phylum Pseudomonadota; class Betaproteobacteria; order Burkholderiales; family Comamonadaceae; genus Variovorax; species Variovorax sp. AB1(2024). The sequence continues at coordinate 5,268,854 of NZ_JBBHKP020000001.1, forward strand.
GCCGCCTACGTACTCGTTCCCCGCTTCATGGGCACGCCCGCCACCGCCGAGACCGCCAAGGCGCCGGTGCCCGAGAAGCCGATCTATCTGATGCTCGATCCGGTGACGGTCAACCTGCAGTCCGAGGGCCGCGGCCGCTTCCTGCAGGTCGGCATGGCGCTGCGCGTGCGCGACGAGCAGACCAAGGCCCGGCTCGTCGAGTTCATGCCCGAGGTGCGCAGCCGGCTGCTGATGCTGCTGTCCAACCGTTCGCCCGACTCGGTCGTGTCGCCGGAAGACAAGGCCAGGCTGGCCGAGGAGATCCGCAAGGCGCTGAGCGCACCGCTGAGCGCCGGCGCGCCCGAACTGGGCATTGCCAGCGTCTCGTTCAACACGTTCGTCGTGCAGTGACCACCCTTTCCTCCAGACAAGCGACCCATGGCGTATGAACAGGTGCTTTCCCAGGACGAGGTCGATGCTCTCCTGCAAGGCGTCACCGGCGGAGACATCGACCAGTCGTCGGCCCCGCCGCCCCCGCCCAAGGACGGCCTGCCGGCCTACGACCTCGGCGCGCCCGACCGCGTGGTGCGCAACCGCATGCACACGCTGGAGGTCATCAACGACCGCTTCGCGCGCGGCCTGCGCGGCGCGCTGCTGAACTTCATGCGCCGCAGCCCCGACATCTCGGTGGGGCAGGTCCAGATCCAGCAGTTCGGCGAGTTCGTGCGGCACCTGCCGGTGCCCGCGAACATCAACATGATCCACATGAAGCCGCTGCGCGGCACGGCCCTCTTCGTGTTCGACCCGAAGCTGGTGTTCCTCGTGGTGGACAACCTCTTCGGCAGCGACGGCCGCTACCACGTGCGCGTGGAAGGCCGCGACTTCACGCGCACCGAGCAGCGCATCATCAAGCGGCTGCTCGACATCTCGCTGCAGTGCTACGGCGAGGCGTGGCAGCCCGTGTTCCCGCTCGACTTCGACTACGTGCGCGCCGAGATGCACGGCAAGCTCGCCAACATCGTGGCGCCCAACGAAGTGGTGATCAACACCACGCTGCAGATCGAGTTCGGCCCCATCGGCGGCTTCCTGCACGTGTGCCTGCCCTACTCGATGATCGAGCCGATCCGCGACCTGCTGTCCAACCCGATCCAGGACGAGGTCGAGATCGACAAGCGCTGGGTCAAGCAGATGTCGCGCCAGATGCAGGCCGCGGACGTGGAGCTGGTGGCCGACTTCGTGACCATGCCCTCGACGCTGGGCGAGGTGATGAAGCTGCAGGTCGGCGACGTGATTCCCATCGAGCTGCCCGAGACCGTCGTCGCCAAGGTCGGCGGCGTGCCGGTGATGGAGTGCGGCTACGGCACCTCCAACGAGCGCTATGCACTGCGCGTGCAACAAATGATCTCCCACCAAGACAGCGATTTGAAGAACGACCATGACTGACAACAACTCTTCCGCCAGCAGCGACGCGGACGACTGGGCCGCCGCCCTGGCCGAGCAGACGGCCGCCACCGCGCCCGCGCCGGTGCAGGACGCCCAGGCAGCCGCAGCCGCCGCCGTGGCACCCGCCACCGCGCAAGTCTTCCAGCAGATCCAGGACACGCCCGCCGCCGCGAACCCGGGCGCAGGCCCGGTGGACATCGCGCGTGTGCTCGACGTGCCGGTGCAGCTGACCGCCGAGATCGGCCGCACCCGCATCACCATCAAGAACCTGCTGCAGCTGTCGCAGGGCTCGGTGGTCGAGCTCGACGGCCTGGCCGGCCAGCCGCTGGACGTGCTGATCAACGGCTACCTGATCGCGCAAGGCGAAGTGGTGGTGGTGAACGAGAAATACGGCATCCGCCTGACCGACATCGTCACCCCGTCCGAGCGCATGCAGAAGCTCGCCCGCTCATGAACCTGCGCCGGCACCTGCCTGCATGGGGCGCGGCGGCGCCGGCCCTGCTGTTGCTGCTCTGCGCACGGGGCGCGCACGCCGCGCTGCCCACCGTGCCCTCGCCCACGCACGAAGCCGCCGCGGCCGCGCCGTCGGCCGTCGGTGCCGGCAGCCTGCTGCAGGCCGGCTTCGGCATGGCGGTGGTGGTCGGGCTGATCTTCCTGTGCGCCTGGCTCGCGCGCCGCTTCGGGCTGCAGCGCCTGGGCGGCGGCCAGCATGTGAAGGTGGTGTCCAGCGCCATGGTCGGCCAGCGCGAACGCGTGGTGGTGATCGAGGTTGCCGGCACCTGGGTGGTGCTCGGCGTTACCGCGACCCATGTGAACACGCTGCACACGCTGCCTGCCCAGGCATCGGCCCCGGACCACCATGCCGCGGCGCAGGCCGCCGGCACAAGCAGTCCGGTCGAACTCTTTGCCCGCAAGCTGCGCGAATCCCTCTCGGGCAAGGCGCACTCCGCTCCATGACGCATACCGCCTTGCGCCGCGGCCTGCGCGCCGCGTTGTTGCTGCTCGCCGCCACGCTGCCCCTGGCCGCCTGGACCCAGGGCCTGCCCGGCCTCACCAGCACCCCCGGGCCCGCCGGCAGCCAGACCTGGTCGCTGAGCGTGCAGACGCTGGTGCTGCTGACCTCGCTCACCTTCCTGCCCGCGCTGCTGCTGTCGATGACCAGCTTCACGCGCATCCTGATCGTGCTCGGCCTGCTGCGCACGGCCATCGGCACGCAGACCTCGCCACCCAACCAGATCCTGGTGGGGCTGTCGCTGTTCCTCACCTTCTTCGTGATGTCGCCGGTGTTCGACAAGGCCTACACCGAGGCCTACCAGCCTTTCTCGGAGAACAAGATCAGCGCGGAAAAGGCGTTGGAGCGCGGCATCGCCCCCTTCAAGACCTTCATGCTCAAGCAGACCCGCGAGACCGACCTGGCCCTGTTCGCCCGGCTCGCCAAGGCGCCCGAGATGCAGGGCCCCGAAGACGTGCCGCTGCGCATACTGCTGCCCTCCTTCGTCATCAGCGAGCTGAAGACCGCGTTCCAGATCGGCTTCACCATCTTCATCCCGTTCCTCATCATCGACCTGGTGGTGGCCAGCGTGCTCATGTCGATGGGCATGATGATGGTGCCGCCCGCGTCCATCGCGCTGCCCTTCAAGCTGATGCTCTTCGTGCTGGCCGACGGCTGGCAGCTGATGATCGGCGCGCTCGCGCAAAGCTTCTATCTCTAGGCAGGACCGCCACATGACACCCGAATCAGTCATGACCATGGGCCATCGGGCCATGGAAATCTCGCTGCTGCTGGGCGCCCCGCTGCTGCTGGTGGCGCTCGTCATCGGCCTGATCGTCAGCATCTTCCAGGCGGCCACGCAGATCAACGAGGCCACCCTCTCCTTCATTCCCAAGCTGCTCGCCGTGTTCGCGACGCTGGTCATCGCCGGGCCGTGGATGCTCGACCGCATGCTCGACTACATGCGCGCGCTGTTCGCCGGCATCCCGCAGATGCTGGCGTGACGCCTTCGATCTTCTCCGTCACTTCGGGCCAGCTCGAGGGCTGGGTGGTGGCCTTCCTGTGGCCCTTCGTGCGCATGCTCGCGCTGGTGAGCACCGCACCCATCTTCGCGGAGTCCTGGGTGCCGAGGCAGGTCAAGGTGGGCATCGCCGCCATGCTCACGCTGGTGATCTCGCCGCTCATCGGGCCGTTTCCGGCGGTGCCCGTGGTGTCCGCCGGCGGGCTGTGGATCATCGTGCAGCAGGTGCTGATCGGCGTGGCCATGGGCTTCGCGATGCGGATGGTGTTCACCGCCGTGCTGGCGGCGGGCGAATACATCGGCCTGCAGATGGGCCTGTCGTTCGCGTCCTTCTACGACCCCATGAGCCGCGGCAGCACCATGGTGGTGTCGAGGCTGCTGAACATGCTGGCGACGCTGATCTTCCTTGCGCTCGACGGGCACCTGCTGATCGTGAACGCTCTGGCCGACAGCTTCGCCACGCTGCCCATCTCGGACGGGCCGCTGGTGGCGGGAGGATGGATGTTCCTGGTGCTGGCAGCGGGAGAGATCTTCGCCAGCGGGCTGCTGCTGTCGCTGCCGCTCATCACCGCGCTGCTCACGCTGAACCTGGCCATGGGCATCCTGAACCGCGCGTCGCCGCAGTTCAGCATCTTCGCGGTGGGCTTCCCGCTCACGCTGCTGGCGGGCATCTTCATGCTGCAACTGCTGATGCCGAACCTGGCGGCGTTCCTGGAACCGCGGTTCGCGCAGGGGATCGCGAACATGCTGCGGTTCACGCAGGGACTGCGGCCCTAGCTCTAGCCTAGCCCTTGGCCGAGCGGCGCCGCGCCTTGACCGCCGTCGCCAGCCCCTCGAGCACCGGCACCGTCTGCGCGAAGCCGATGCAGGCATCGGTGATCGAGACGCCGTGCTTCAGCGGCACGCCCGGCGACAGGTCCTGCCGGCCTTCCTCGAGATGGCTCTCGATCATGATGCCGGTGATGCGCCGCTCGCCGGCCGCGATCTGCGCGGCCACGTCTTCGGCGACGACGATCTGCCGCTGGTGCTGCTTGCTGCTGTTGCCGTGCGAAACGTCGACCATGACCTGGGGCCGCAGGCCGTTCGCCAGCAGCGCCTCGCAGCTGGCCGCGACGTCCGCCGCCGAGTAGTTGGGCGCCTTGCCGCCGCGCAGGATGACGTGGCAATCGTCGTTGCCGCGCGTCTCGAAGATGGCGGCCATGCCCATCTTGGTCATGCCCATGAAGGCATGCGGCGCGCGGGCCGCGAGGATGGCATCGGCCGCGACCTTCACGCTGCCGTCGGTGCCGTTCTTGAAGCCGACCGGGCAGCTCAGGCCGGAAGCAAGCTGCCGGTGGCTCTGGCTCTCGGTGGTGCGCGCGCCGATGGCACCCCAGGCAATCAGGTCGGCAATGAACTGCGGGCTCAGCAGGTCGAGGAATTCGGTGCCGGTCGGCAGGCCGAGCGTGGTCAGCTCGAGCAGCAGGCGCCGCGCGCGCTCCAGACCCTCGTTGATGGCGAAGCTGCCGTCCAGGTGCGGGTCGTTGATGTAGCCCTTCCAGCCGACGGTGGTGCGCGGCTTCTCGAAGTAGGCGCGCATCACGATCAGCAGGTCGTCCTGCAGCGAATCGGCGAGCTTCTTCAGGCGCTGTGCGTATTCGATGGCCTGGTCGTGGTCGTGGATGGAGCAGGGGCCGACCACCACCACCAGCCGGTCGTCGCGGCCGTGCAGCACGTCGGCAATGGCCGCGCGGCTGCCTTCGACCAGCGCCAGGGTGTTGTCGCGCACCGGCACGCGTTCCTGCAGCAGCGCGGGGGTCATGAGCGGACGGACGGCGCCGATGCGTACGTCGTCGATGCGGGTGGTGTCCAGCGTGCTGTCGCGGGAGCCGATTTCTGCGTCGTGGAGGGGGTCGTCTAGGCGGGGCATGGTCGTGGGGTGTCGAATGGAACTCCCCCGATTGTCCCCCCGCCGCTCACAGGTAGTTGAATAGCGAAATGCTGTTCAGCTTGGCGAAGGTCATCTGCGTTGCCTGCAGCGAAGACTGGCGCTGGTAGAACTCGGCGATCGCGCTGTACGGGTCCAGGTCTTCGATGGAAGACAGGTAAGACTCTTCCTGCAGCTTGCGCGAGGCACCGCCGCTGTCCAGCGCATCGAGTTCCGTCTGCCGCGAGCCGACCGAGGACAGCACCGTCAGCACGTTGTCGTGCGCATTCGTCACCTTGCGGTTGGCCGTGGCCAGCGCGTTCTGCAGTTGCGCCTGGGCGGCCTCGCCGCCGCCGGCCAGCGGCGTGCGCAGCGCGGTCACCAGCTGGCCGATGGCCGCGAACACGTCGGTGCCGGCGTTCTGCGCGGTCGACACGTCGAAGCTGTCGCCATCCGCCGGCTTGCCGGTGAACTTGACCTGCACCCCGCCGAAGTTGACGGGCGAGCCCGCCGTGTACGCACCGGCGCCGGCCACCACGGGCGGCACGTCCTTGGTCATCACGGTGTAGTTGCCACCGTTGAAGGTGATGGTGAAGTCCTTGCCGTAGTTCGTTGCCGTGGCGTCGGCGATGCTGATGGAGCCGAACACGGCGCTGCCGGTGTTGCTGGCCGCGCTCGAAGCCACGTAGCCCGCGCCGCCCTGCACCGACTGGAAGATGCTGCGGCCGTCGTCGCCCGTGGACATCTGGCGCGACACGTCGACCTGCATCAGCCGCTGGCCCTGGTCGCCCACGTACTGCACGCCGCCGCCGGCGGCCGCCACGAACGGCGGGCTGCCGCTCTTGAAGCCGGCAAACAGGTACTGGCCGTTGCCGTCGTCGGTGTTGGCCACGCCCACCAGCTGGTCGTAGGCGCTCTGGATGGTGGTGGCGAGCGAGGCGCGGTCGGCATCGGTGAGCGTGCCGTTGCCGGCGTTCACCGTCAGCGTCTTGATGTTCTGCAGGATCGAAGTCACCGAGTTCAGCGCGTTCTCTTCGGTCGACAGCGCCAGGCTCGCGCGCTGGCGGCTGGTGGCGTACTGCGCGTTTTCCGACAGCGTCTGGCTGACGCCCAGGGAGCGCGCCGCGCCGACCGGGTCGTCGCCGGCGGACAGGAACTTGGAATTGGTCGCCAGCTGCTGCTGGACCTTGAACAGCTTCTGCTGCTGCAGGCCCATGGCGCTGACGTTCTGCTCGTAGAAGGATGAGGTGCTGATGCGCATCGCGGCTCCTGGATTCTGTGCTTCGGTGAAACGGCTCAGCTGCGGATGCCGAGGATCGCGTCGAACATGGTCGAGGCGGTCTGGATCACCTTCGCGTTGGCCTGGTACATCTGCTGGAACATCAGCAGGTTGGCGGTTTCCTCGTCCTGGTTGACGCCCGAGACGGCTTGCTGGCTGGCCTTGATCTGGCCGGTCACGCTGTCTTGCGTGGCCGCCGCCACCTTCACGGCCATGGCCCGGTTGCCGACTTCGCTGACCAGCTGCGAGTAGGCGCCGTTGAAGGTCGACGTGCCGTTGGCCATCACGGCCTTGCGCTGCAGTGCGCCCAGCAGCAGCGCATTGCTGCCGTCGGACACGCCCGAGGTGTTGTTCTTGATGGTGAAGGTGTCGCCCTGCGCAGGCGCGCCGGTCATGCTGACGGTGACGCCGTCGAAGCTCATCTTCGCGCCGGCGCTGTAGGGCACGGGCGTGCCGGCCGGGTAGTTGGTGGTGGTGCCGTTGGGCAGCGTCACCGAAACGGCCGAGGTCGCGGGGAAGCCCGTCAGGTTGCCCGTGGCGGCGTCGAAGCTCAGCGTGACCGTGCCTGCCAGCGGCGTGCCGGGGTAGGAGGCGTCGACGGTCGCGGTGCCCAGCGCGGCGCTGCCCTTGTTGCCCGCGGTGTTGCCGGTGACGAGCGGCGACGCGGCCGCCACCTTGGCGGGGTCGCGCACCGCCACGTCGAGGTCGCGCGCGCCGGTGCGGGTCGGCTGCACCAGGAACGAGTCGCCGGCCTGCGCGGTGCCGCTGGCGGCGGTGAGGCTCACGCCGTCGAAGTTGATCGGGAAGGCGGTGAAGCTGCCCATCGACGTCTTGTCCGACAGCCGAGTGACCGTGTAGGTGAGCGTGCCCGACACGTTGGTGACGCTGACGTCGTAGTCGCTGGTCGTGAGCTTCGAGGCATCGGTCAGCGACGCGCCGATTTCGAGGTTGCCTGTGTTCTTTGCGTTGGACATCACGCCCGGCACCGCCTGGTTGAAGAAATTCTGGCCCAGCGCGCCGTTCAGGTCGACGCCCAGCTTGTGCTGTGCATTGACCGCATCGGCCACCGACATGGCGAGCCGGCCGATGGAATTTTGCGTGGGAATGAGGGTTTCGCTGCGGAAGGTCATGAGGCCGCCAAGCACGCCGCCCTTGAAGGTGCCGTCGTCGAGTTCGGCGGTGTTGCCGCCGAAGCCCTTGAGCGCCACCGCCTTGCGGGTGGGGTCGGCGGCCGAGTTGACCGAGACCATCTGGGAGGCGTAGTCCCCCACCACCAGCGACTGGCCGGTGGCGATGAACACGTTGTACTTGCCGTTGTCCTGCTGCAGCACCTTGACGTCGACCACCTGGCTCAGCTGGCTCACCAGCAGGTCGCGCTGGTCGAGCAGGTCGTTCGGCGGCTGGCCGCTGGCCATGGCCGTGGCCTGGCTGATCTGCTGGTTCAGGCCGGCGATCTTGCTGGCGTAGGTGTTGATCTGGTCGACGCTGCCGTCGATCTGCTCATTCACCGACGAGTTCAGGTCCGACAGGTACTGGTCGGTCGAGCGGAACTTGCTGGCCAGCGCCTGCGCGGAACTGATCATCTGCTGGCGCGCGGCGGGGTCGGCCGGGGTGTTGGCCACGCCCTGGATGCTGGTGAAGAAGTTCTGCATCAGCGCCGAGATGCCCGAGGTCTTGTCGGCCAGCAGGGTGTCGATGCGGTTGATCTGCGTGCCGTTGGTGGCCAGCGCGACCGAGTTCGACTGCGCGCTGGCAAGCTGCGCGGTCAGGTAGCGGTCGTAGCTGCGCGAGACGGTCGTGACGTTGGCGCCCGTGCCGATGTAGCCCGAGCCGCTGGAAATGGCGCTGCCCGTGGCGATCTCCGCCACCTGGCGGCTGTAGCCGGCCGTGTAGACGTTGGCGGTGTTGTGGGCCGTGGTCATCAGCGCGGTGCGGGCAACGCCGAGGCCGCTCAGACCTGTGTAGAACATGCTTCCGGACATAAGGCTTTACCTGTCAATTGGAGAGTGTGTTTGGCGCCGCGAAGGCGCCTTCTTTGTATCTATCGGCAGCGCCGGACAAAACTTGAGGGCCGGAGTCAGAACTCGGTCCAGTCGCCCTTGGCGTCGCCGGCCATGGCCAGTTGCGGCGCCGGGCCGCCGCCCGGCTCGCGGCGCGTCGGCAGCGCCTTGGCCGGACGCTTGGCCGCGGCAGGCGCCGGTTTGGCCGGCTTGGCAATGGGGGTGATGCGGGTGAAACCGGGGCGCGCGGTGGCAACGGCATTGCCGTCGAGCTTGAAGATGCTGACGGTCTGCACGAGGCTGCCGGCCTGCTCCTGCAGCGACTGGGCGGCGGCCGAGGCCTCTTCGACCAGCGCAGCGTTCTGTTGTGTGACCTGGTCCATCTGCGTGATGGCCTGGTTGATCTGCTCGATGCCGGAGGTCTGCTCCTGGCTCGCGGCGGTGATCTCGCCCATGATGTCCGTCACGCGCTTGACGCTGCCGACGATCTCGTCCATGGTGCGGCCGGCTTCTTCCACCTGCTTGCTGCCCTCTTCGACCTTCTCCACCGAGTCGCCGATGAGGGTCTTGATTTCCTTGGCTGCCGCTGCAGAACGTTGTGCGAGGCTGCGGACTTCGGAGGCGACTACCGCGAAGCCACGACCCTGCTCGCCAGCGCGAGCGGCTTCCACCGCCGCGTTCAGCGCCAGGATGTTGGTCTGGAATGCGATGCCGTCGATCACGCCGATGATGTCGACGATCTTCTTGGACGACGCATTGATCGAGCCCATGGTGTCGACCACCTGCGAGACGACGCTGCCGCCCTTCACAGCAACTTCGGAAGCCGATACGGCCAGCTGGTTGGCCTGACGTGCGTTGTCGGCGTTCTGCTTGACGGTCGAAGTCAGCTCCTCCATCGAAGCAGCCGTCTGTTCCAGCGAGCTCGCCTGTTCCTCCGTACGCGACGACAGGTCCTGGTTGCCCGAGGCGATCTGCCCCGAAGCCGTCGCGATCGTCTCCGTGCCGGTACGCACTTCGCCCACCACCTTCGCCAGGCTCTCGTTCATGTTCTTGAGCGCCTGCATCAGCTGGCCCGCCTCATCGCGGCTTTCCACCTTGATGTTCGTGCTCAGGTCGCCGGCCGCCACGGTCTCGGCCACCTGCAGGGCCTGCCCCAGGGGTCGCACGATGCCCAGCGTCAGGCGCCACGCCAGCAGCGCACCCAGCAGCAGGCCGATGACCGACAGCGCCAGCAGCGCGGTCTCGCCGGTCGAATGGTCGGCCTCGATGCCCTTGGCCAGCTCGTCGATGCGGTCACGCTGGTATGCCGCGAGCCTGGCGACGATATTTTCGTAGACGACGAGCGAAGGCGCCCATTGGTTGTCGGCCATCTGCATGGCCTCCTCGTCTTTGCCCTCGGTCTTCAGCTTGTTGATCTGGGCGATGGTCACCACAGCGACCCCGCGCGCAGCGGCCGCCTCGGCATACAGCTTCTTCTCTTCCGGGGAGGTCAGCAGTTCCTCGAGCTTCTTCTGCACCGGATTGATCAGCACCGATTTGTCGACCCGCGCCTTCTCGAAGAAGGCGACCGCCTTGGGATCCGTCGCCTTGACCATCGCGAACGAGTTCGCGATCGCCGGTCCGAGCAGGTTGGACCACTGGCTGGCCAGGCGCTCCTTGACCAGCGCGTTCTGCATCAGATCTTCCGTGGCCTTGCCCACCTTGGCCAGGCGCAGCATGCCCGTGGCCGCGATGGCAGCCATCAGCAGCAGCACCACCGAGAAGCCGAAGCCCAGGCGGGTGCCGATTTTCAGATTCTTCAAATTCATTTGGCTTCTTCTTTCTCGGAACTGGAGCAAACCCGCCGCGGGATGCGGCGCCATGGGTTCTTTATCGGCACGTATTTGGGAAGGTTGAACACCCGAAGATCAAAATTCCGTCCAGTCGCCCTTGGCGTCGCCGGCCATGGCCAGCTGCGGTGCGGGGCGGCCACCCGGCTCGCGGCGCGAGGGGAGCGCCTTGGCCGGACCCTTCGGTGCCGGCTTGGCCGCGGCGGCGGGCCTGGGGATCGGCGTCAGGCGCGTGAAGCTGGTGCGCGTGGCCAGGGCATTGGCATCGAGCTTGAAGATGCTGACGGACTGCACGAGGCTGCCGGCCTGCTCCTGCAGCGATTGGGCGGCGGCCGAAGCCTCTTCGACCAGCGCAGCGTTCTGTTGTGTGACCTGGTCCATCTGCGTGATGGCCTGGTTGATCTGCTCGATGCCGGAGGTCTGCTCCTGGCTCGCTGCGGTGATCTCGCCCATGATGTCCGTCACGCGCTTGACGCTGCCGACGATCTCGTCCATGGTGCGGCCGGCTTCTTCCACCTGCTTGCTGCCCTCTTCGACTTTCTCCACCGAGTCGCCGATGAGGGTCTTGATTTCCTTGGCTGCTGCGGCCGAGCGCTGCGCGAGGCTGCGGACTTCCGATGCCACCACCGCGAAGCCTCGGCCTTGTTCCCCTGCGCGGGCGGCTTCGACAGCCGCATTGAGCGCCAGGATGTTGGTCTGGAACGCGATGCCGTCGATCACGCCGATGATGTCGACGATCTTCTTGGACGACGCATTGATCGAGCCCATCGTGTCGACTACTTGAGAGACGACGCTGCCGCCCTTCACCGCGACTTCCGAAGCCGACACCGCCAGCTGGTTCGCCTGGCGCGCGTTGTCGGCGTTCTGCTTCACGGTCGAAGTCAGCTCCTCCATAGAGGCAGCCGTCTGCTCCAGCGAGCTCGCCTGTTCCTCGGTACGCGAAGACAAGTCCTGGTTGCCCGAGGCGATCTGGCTGGACGCCGTGGCGATCGTGTCCGTTCCCATGCGCACTTCGCCGACGATCTTCGAGAGGCTGTCGTTCATGCCCTTCAGCGCTTCGAGCAACTGGCCGGTCTCGTCGGTCGTGCGCGCCTCGATGCGGCTGGTCAGGTCACCGGCAGCCACCGACTGCGCCACCTTCACCGCCTCCGACAGGGGCCGCGAGACGATGCGTGCGATCCACAGCGCGAGCACCAGGCCCAGCGCCACACTGCCCAGCAGCAGGCCGAGCACCCAGAGGCGCGCCTGCGAATAGACGCCGTCGGCAGTCTGGCCGGCGCGGGTCGCACCGGCCACGTTGATCTCGGTCAGCTTGTCGAGCATCGTGTTGATCTCGCGGGTCAACTGCAGCGACTTGCCGCGGATCAGCGCGTTCGCCTGCTCGTTCTCCTGCGTGTGGGAGATCGCGACGATCTTGTTGTGCTCGACCGCGTACTGGTTCAGCAGCTTCTGGAGTTCCGGGTAGATCTCGCGTTCTTCCGGCTCGGTGATGAGGCTCTCGTAGGTGGTGCGGTTCTTCTGCAGGTTGGCCCACGTCTCGTCCATCGCCTTTTCGTACGCGGCCATCTCGTCGTAGGAACCCGAAAGGATGTGTTGCATCTCCTGGGTGCGGTAGCGCGACACCAGGTTCTTCATTTCGAGCAGCGAGCGCGTGGCAGGCATCCAGGTGGTCGACATCTCGGTCGACATGTCATGGACCTTGCCCAGCTGCATCACCGCGATGACACCGACACAGACCGTCAACGCGAGGACGGCGATGAAAGACACAAGCAGCTTGGTGGCTATCTTGAAGTTGTAGAAAGTTTTAATGATTTTTCCTTGTGGCTCTGGAGCCGATTCGTGGGTTGTCGCGTCGGGCGCGTTCCTCTCAGAACTCGCGCCAGTCGCCAGCGCCCGCCACAGCGAGCTGCGGCACGGCGGGCAACGATGATTTGTCGTCCTGCGCGGCCGGCAATGCCTGGGCGCGCGCGCCGGATTCGGCCTGGTGGCCGGCTTCCAGCTTGAAGATGCTGACGGCCTGCACCAGGCTGCCCGCCTCTTGCTGCAGCGACTGGGCGGCGGCCGAGGCCTCTTCGACCAGCGCGGCGTTCTGCTGCGTCACCTGGTCCATCTGCGTGATGGCCTGGTTGATCTGCTCGATGCCGGAGGTCTGCTCCTGGCTCGCTGCGGTGATCTCGCCCATGATGTCGGTCACGCGGCGCACGCTGCCGACGATCTCTTCCATCGTGCGGCCCGCCTCGGCGACCTGCTTGCTGCCTTCCTCGACCTTCTCCACGGAGTCGCCGATCAGCGTCTTGATCTCCTTGGCTGCTGCTGCCGAGCGCTGAGCGAGGCTGCGCACTTCCGATGCCACCACCGCAAAGCCGCGGCCCTGCTCACCCGCACGGGCCGCTTCCACAGCCGCATTCAGCGCCAGGATGTTGGTCTGGAAGGCGATGCCGTCGATCACGCCAATGATGTCGACGATCTTCTTGGACGACGCATTGATCGAGCCCATGGTGTTGACCACCTGCGACACGACACTGCCGCCCTTCACCGCGACTTCCGAAGCCGATACGGCCAGTTGGTTGGCTTGGCGTGCGTTGTCCGCGTTCTGCTTGACGGTAGAAGTCAGCTCCTCCATGGAAGCAGCCGTCTGCTCCAGCGAGCTCGCCTGTTCCTCGGTGCGCGACGAGAGATCCTGATTCCCCGAGGCGATCTGCCCCGAAGCCCTGGCAATGGTTTCGCTCGAATCCTTGATCTTGCCGACGATCGAGGTCAGCTGCACCTGCATCTGCTTGATGGAATGCAGCAGGCTGCCGTCACGGGCGGCGTCGGCCTCCACTGCCAGCGACAGGTCGCCGTCGGCGATGCGGCCGACCACGTCGGCGGCGTACTGCGGCTCGCCGCCGAGTTGCCGGCCGATCAGGCGCGCCACCACCACGCCCAGCCCCACGCTGACCACGATGCCGGCCAGTGCCAGCACCAGCATCATCAGCCGCGAGGTCTTGTAGGTGTCGTCGGCATGCTCCGCACGCGCGCGCGCCAGGTCCTTGCTGTGCGCGACCATGCCCTTGAGCACTTCTTCCAGGCCGCGCGATTCCTTCAGCAGGCGCGCGCTGTCCTCGGTCACCTGGTTGTCGAACTGCGAGCTGTCCAGCGGCTGCTTGTTCACCAGCGCCACGAAGTCGTTCATGTGCTTGCCCAGCGGACCGACCAGGCCTTCGAACTGGCTGAAGAGCTTCGTGCCTTCCTCGGTCTCGCCGAAGAACGACTTGACCTCGGCGGCGCGCGACGAGAGGCTTTCCATGGAAGCCTTGAGCTCGTTCGCACCCGCGTTGCGCTCGCCGCGCGTGCCGGCCGACAGCAGCGTCATCTGGGCGCGGCTGGCGTACAGCAGGTGGATGTTGGCTTCCTGCACGGCCTGCAGTGCGCGAAGCTCGTTGGCGTAGAGCTCTTCGGTCGAGGCGCTGATGCGCCCCATGTGGAAGATGCCGAGCGCGCTCACCGCCGCGCCGATGGCGGCGACCACGAGAAAGCTGAGGATCAGCCGGACGGTGACGCGAAGATTCTGGAACCACTGCATGTCTTTTTCTCCGATTTGTGCTGCTGCTTATGCAGTGAGTGCCAGCCGATGCGCCGGGACGGCAGCGCGGCTGCCTTCCAGGCGGAACACGCCGACCACCTGCGACAGGCTGCTTGCCTGCTCCTGCAGCGATTGAGCTGCCGCCGAAGCCTCTTCGACCAGCGCCGCGTTCTGTTGTGTGACCTGGTCCATCTGCGTGATGGCCTGGTTGATCTGCTCGATGCCGGAGGTCTGCTCCTGGCTCGCCGCAGTGATCTCGCCCATGATGTCCGTCACGCGCTTCACGCTGCCGACGATCTCGTCCATGGTGCGGCCGGCTTCTTCCACCTGCTTGCTGCCCTCTTCGACCTTCTCCACCGAGTCGCCGATCAGCGTCTTGATTTCCTTGGCTGCCGCTGCAGAACGTTGTGCGAGGCTGCGGACTTCGGAGGCGACGACCGCGAAGCCACGGCCCTGCTCGCCAGCGCGAGCGGCTTCCACGGCCGCGTTCAGCGCCAGGATGTTGGTCTGGAATGCGATGCCGTCGATCACGCCGATGATGTCGACGATCTTCTTGGACGACGCATTGATCGAGCCCATGGTGTCGACCACCTGCGAGACGACGCTGCCGCCCTTCACCGCGACTTCCGAAGCCGACACGGCCAGCTGGTTGGCTTGCCGCGCGTTGTCCGCGTTCTGCTTGACGGTCGAAGTCAGCTCTTCCATCGAGGCCGCCGTCTGCTCCAGCGAGCTGGCCTGCTGTTCCGTGCGCGAAGACAGGTCCTGGTTGCCCGAGGCGATCTGCCCCGAAGCCGTCGCGATCGTCTCCGTGCCGGTACGCACTTCGCCCACCACCTTCGCCAGGCTCTCGTTCATGTTCTTCAGCGCCTGCATCAGTTGGCCCGTCTCGTCGCGGCTTTCCACGCGGATGTCGACGCTCAGGTCGCCGGCCGCCACGGTCTCAGCCACCTCGACGGCGCGCGCCAGGGGCCGCACGATACTGCGCGAGATCAGGAATGCGAAGACCGCCCCGATCAACACCGTTGCCACCGCCAGCAACAGGTTCATGTCGAAGGCGCGCGTATTCGCCGCGTCGATCCTGGCGCTCATGTCGTCGATCGCCTTGCGCTCGATCGCCAACAGCTCGAGCACCCGGTTTTCATATGCTTTGGCCGCGGGCTGGAAGCTCTCCTTGAAGACGCGTGCGGTTTCCACCGTGTCGCCGCCCGCCTTGGCCTTGCCCACTTCCTCCTTGGCCGCCTGGTACTTGGCGCGCAGCTCGATGATCGACTTGAAGGTGGCCTTCTCCTCGTCCGTCACCAGCAGCTTCTCGACCTTGGCGATGGTCTGCGACCCCTTCTTCACGCTGTCGGAAATGACGTCGGCGAAGACGACGGGCAAGCTCTCGTCGGTGGTGCGCGCGATCATCGACGTGCGTGCGATGGCCGAGTAGGTCAGCACATACCAGTCGGCAATCAGCCGTTCCTTCGCCAGCGGGCTTTCCATCATCACCCGCGTGGCTTCCGCGTTGCTGTGCGCGGAGAAAAGCGCGAAGGCGGTGGAGAGCACCACCAGTCCGAGGACAACGGCAAAGGCCGCGGCAAGCCGCGTGCCGATGCGCAGGTTCGAGAAGAAGTTCATGGTGCGGGCGTTGGATGGAGAAGGCGGGGCGGCAAGAGATCAGGCGGTGGCCGCGGCTTCGATGAGGCCCATTTCCTGGCTCGACATGAGCCGGTCGATGTCCACCAGGATCAGCATCCGCTCTTCCAGCGTGCCCAGCCCGATCAGGTAGTCCGCGTCCAGCACCGAACCCATCTCCGGCGCCGGCTTGATCTGCTCCGCCGACAGCGTGATCACATCCGACACGCTGTCCACCACCATCCCCACCACGCGCCCGCCGATGTTCAGCACGATCACCACCGTGAACTGGTCGTACGTCGGGTCGCCCAGCTTGAACTTGATGCGCATGTCGATGATCGGGACGATGATCCCGCGCAGGTTCACCACCCCCTTGATGTACTCCGGCGCGTTCGCGATCCGCGTCACCGCGTCGTAGCCGCGCAGCTCCTGCACCTTCTGGATGTCGATCCCGTATTCCTCTTCGCCCAGCTTGAACGTCACCACCTCCAGGCGGCTGCCGCCCGTGGAAGGCGACGGCGCCGAGGCGGCTTGTTGCAAGGGGTCTTTTGCCTTGGTCAGCATCTGTTCTCTCCGGTTTGAAATTAATGGGTCTCGGCCACTTCGGCCCTGAACACGCGCACGGCCCTGACCAGGCCGTCGGCCTGCTCCTGCAGCGACTGCGCCGTGGCCGAAGCCTCCTCGACCAGTGCGGCGTTCTGTTGCGTGACCTGGTCCATCTGCGCGATGGCCTGGTTGATCTGCTCGATGCCGGAGGTCTGCTCCTGGCTCGCGGTGGTGATCTCGCCCATGATGTCGGTGACGCGGCGCACGCTGCCCACGATCTCCTCCATCGTGCGGCCCGCTTCCGCGACCTGCTTGCTGCCGGCTTCGACCTTCTCGACGGAGTCACCGATCAGCGTCTTGATTTCCTTGGCTGCTGCCGCAGAGCGCTGCGCGAGGCTGCGCACCTCGGAGGCGACGACCGCGAAGCCGCGGCCCTGCTCGCCTGCGCGAGCGGCTTCCACCGCCGCATTCAACGCGAGGATGTTGGTCTGGAACGCGATGCCGTCGATCACGCCGATGATGTCCACGATCTTGCGGGACGACGCATTGATCGAGCCCATGGTGT
The DNA here is from genome assembly GCF_037482385.2 of Variovorax sp. AB1(2024). Classification (NCBI taxonomy): domain Bacteria; kingdom Pseudomonadati; phylum Pseudomonadota; class Betaproteobacteria; order Burkholderiales; family Comamonadaceae; genus Variovorax; species Variovorax sp. AB1(2024). The sequence goes on from NZ_JBBHKP020000001.1 coordinate 5,285,595, forward strand.
CGACCACCTGCGACACCACGCTGCCGCCCTTCACCGCGACTTCCGAAGCCGACACGGCCAGCTGGTTCGCCTGGCGCGCGTTGTCCGCGTTCTGCTTCACGGTGCTCGTGAGCTCTTCCATCGAGGCCGCCGTCTGCTCCAGCGAACTGGCCTGCTGCTCGGTGCGCGACGACAGGTCCTGGTTGCCCGAGGCGATCTGGCTCGAGGCCGACATCACGCCCGCCACATTGGTGCCGACGTCCGCAACGATCGCGAACAGGTTCGCGCTCATCTGGTTCAGCGCGCGCAGCAGCCCCGTGATCTCGTCGCCGCGACGGATCTCGAACTTGGCAAGATCGCCGCCGGCAATGGCCCGCGCCACATGCAGGGCCTCGTCGAGCGGACGGAAAACGGTGCGGCCCAGGAACTGCCCGAGCCCCAGCCATGCGAGCGCAAAGCCCACGCCGCCGGCCATCGCCGCGCCGGGCAGCCAGCTGTGCGCACCAGCGGAAGCGACCAGCCGGCCCGCTTCCATCCAGCCCGCGATGCCCGAACCGAGCGACAGCAGCGCGGCCGCCGTGGTCACGCCGAACACGCGCTGGCGCACCGGTATGCGCCGCAGCTGCGCCAGCGGGTTCATCCAGCCGCGCTGTACCACCTGCCCCTGCTGCAGCGTGATGCCCTCGGCGCCGCCTTCGCGCAGGCGGCGGTAGAGCGCATCGGCCTCGGCCACGTCGGCGCGGTCGGGCCGGCTGCGCACCGACATGTAGCCCTGCACGCGGCCGTCGCGCCGGATCGGCGTGACATTGGCGAGCACCCAGTAGAAGTCGCCATTGCTGCGCCGGTTCTTGATGAGGCCGGTCCAGGGCAGGCCCTGCCCCAGCGTCTGCCACAGGTCGGCAAAGGCTTCGGGCGGCACGTCGGGATGGCGCACGATGTTGTGCGCCTTGCCCATGAGCTCGTCCACGGTAAAGCCGCTGGCCTCGACGAAGGCCGGGTTGACGTAGGTGATGCGACCCTTGAGGTCGGTGCGGGACACCAGGGCGGCGTCCTTCGGGAGTTCGTATTCGATGCCGGTGACTGGTAGATTGACACGCATGATCCAGGCCTCGCTCTCAGGCCAGGGCCAGTTGATTGCGGCCGAGCTGGAACACGCCGACGACTTGCGACAGGCTGCCTGCCTGCTCCTGCAGCGACTGGGCGGCGGCCGAAGCCTCTTCGACCAGCGCGGCGTTCTGTTGTGTGACCTGGTCCATCTGCGTGATGGCCTGGTTGATCTGCTCGATGCCTGAGGTCTGCTCCTGGCTCGCTGCGGTGATCTCGCCCATGATGTCCGTCACACGCTTCACGCTGCCGACGATTTCTTCCATCGTGCGGCCCGCCTCGGCGACCTGCTTGCTGCCTTCCTCGACCTTCTCCACGGAATCGCCGATCAGCGTCTTGATCTCCTTGGCTGCCGCTGCCGAGCGCTGTGCGAGGCTGCGCACTTCCGATGCCACCACCGCAAAGCCTCGGCCCTGCTCGCCTGCACGGGCCGCTTCCACCGCCGCATTCAGCGCCAGGATGTTGGTCTGGAATGCGATGCCGTCGATCACGCCGATGATGTCGACGATCTTCTTGGACGACGCATTGATCGAGCCCATGGTGTCGACCACCTGCGACACGACGCTGCCGCCCTTCACAGCGACTTCCGAAGCCGATACGGCCAGCTGGTTTGCCTGACGTGCGTTGTCCGCGTTCTGCTTCACGGTAGAAGTCAGCTCCTCCATGGAAGCAGCCGTCTGCTCCAGCGAACTGGCCTGCTGTTCGGTGCGCGACGACAGGTCCTGGTTGCCCGAAGCGATCTGGCTGGACGCCGTGGCGATCGTGTCGGTGCCGGTGCGCACCTCGCCCACCACCTTGGCCAGGCTCTCGTTCATGTTCTTGAGCGCCTGCATCAACTGGCCCGCCTCGTCGCGGCTTTCCACGCGGATGTCGGCGCTCAGGTCGCCGGCCGCCACGGTCTCGGCCACTTCCAGCGCGTGGCCCAGCGGGCGCACGATGCCCACGCTCAGGCGCCAGGCGAACAGCGCGCCGAGCACGACGGCGATGGACGCCAGCACGATCAGCGTGGTACGGCCCGCCATGTAGTCGTCACCGATGCGCTTGGCGGCGGCATCGATCTTCTCGCGCTGATGCTGGGCCAGTGCCTCGACGGCGCCGCCGTACACGCCCAGCGCTTCGCTGAACTTGGTGTCGACCAGCGTGTTCGCTTCGGCGAGCTGGCCGCTGTCCTTGAGCTTGTTGAGCACGCCCACCGTCTCGAGCACCACGGCGCGCGAGGCCGACACCTTGGCATACAGCGCCTTCTCCTCCGGCGTGTCCAGCATCGATTCGAGCTTCTTCTGCGCCGGGCTGATGCGTGCCGAGCCGGCCGCCTGCAGCTTGGAGAAATAGGCGGCAATGGCGGGATCGGTGGTCTTGACCATCGCGAAGTTGGCCACCGTGTTCGACCTGAGGTTGCTCAGCCATTCGTTGGCCAGGCGCTCCTTCACCAGCGCCTTCTCCACCATCTCGTCGGTGGCATGGCCCACATTGGTCAGCCGCAGCACGCCGGTGCCGGCAATGAAAGCCATCAGCAGCAGCATCACCGCGAAGCCGAGCCCCAGGCGCGTGCCGATTTTCAGATCCTTCAAACTCATCGCTCTCTTCTTTCAATAACGGGAGACGGCGGCTGTTGCACGCAAAGCGGCAACGCCGTCATCCTGTTATCGGCATCGGATCGCCAGACTTGAGTCCTTTCGTGTCAAAACTCGGTCCAATCGCCTTTGGGGTCGCCGGCCATCGCCAACTGCGGCGCCGGAGCGGCGGCCGGCGCACGGCGTGCGGGCAGCGCCTTGGCAGGCTGCTTCGCCAACGGCCGCGTGGGTTTTGCGGGCCGGGGGATGGGGGTGATGCGGGTGAAGCCGGGGCGCACGGTGGCAACGGCATTGGCATCGATCTTGAAGATGCTCACGGTCTGCACGAGGCTGCCGGCCTGCTCCTGCAGCGACTGGGCGGCGGCCGAAGCCTCTTCGACCAGCGCCGCGTTCTGCTGCGTGACCTGGTCCATCTGCGTGATGGCCTGGTTGATCTGTTCGATGCCGGAGGTCTGTTCCTGGCTCGCTGCGGTGATCTCGCCCATGATGTCCGTCACGCGCTTGACGCTGCCGACGATTTCTTCCATCGTGCGGCCCGCCTCGGCGACCTGCTTGCTGCCTTCCTCGACCTTCTCCACGGAATCGCCGATCAGCGTCTTGATTTCCTTGGCTGCTGCTGCCGAGCGCTGTGCGAGGCTGCGCACTTCCGATGCCACCACCGCAAAGCCTCGGCCCTGCTCACCTGCACGGGCGGCTTCCACAGCCGCATTCAGCGCCAGGATGTTGGTCTGGAACGCGATGCCGTCGATCACGCCGATGATGTCCACGATCTTCTTGGAAGATGCGTCGATGGAGCCCATCGTTCCGACCACCTGCGACACGACGCTTCCGCCCTTGACCGCCACTTCGGAAGCCGAAACCGCCAGCTGGTTCGCCTGCCGCGCGTTGTCCGCGTTCTGCTTCACCGTGCTCGTGAGCTGTTCCATCGAGGCAGCGGTCTGCTCCAGCGAGCTGGCCTGCTGCTCCGTGCGCGACGACAGGTCCTGGTTGCCGGAAGCGATCTGGCTGGACGCGGTGGCGATCGTGTCCGTTCCCATGCGCACGTCGCGCACGATGCGAACCAGGCTTTCGTTCATCGCCTTCAGCGCAGCCATCAGCCGGCCGGTCTCGTCTTTCGAGTGCACTTCGATGCGCGACGTGATGTCGCCCGCGGCCACCTTCTCGGCCACCTGCACGGCCTCGCCGATCGGACGCGTGATCGATCGCGTGGTGAACCATGCGATGGCCGCGCCGAACAGTATGGCGAAGCCGCCCAGCGCGAGCATCAGGTTGCGCGACCATGCATAGCCTTCGGCGGCTTCCCGGTTGGCGGCCCGGGCCTGCCTGTTTTCGCTGGCGTCCATGGCGTCGAGTTCGGCCAGCACGCCCCGCACGGCCGGCTGGAACTTCGTGATGAAGACCTGCGTCGCTTCCTCGTTCTTGTTCTGCAGCGCCAGCTCGGACAACTGCGAATTCAGCGGCAGGAGCAGCGCAGCCTTCTCGTCGGCCCTGGCCAGCAGGGCCTTGCCTTCCGGCCCGGTCAGCGTCTTCTCCAAGGTCTTGTGGGCTTCCGTGTAGCGTTCGCGGGCGCTGGCGATCTTCTTCGACTCCTCGCGCATGGCGGCTTCTTCGGTCAGCAGGATCAGGTTGCCGTCGAGGATGGCGATCTCGCGGACGGCGTCCGACATCGTGTTGACCGCGGCCATCCTGACGTTGTTGCCCTCGACGATGCCTTCGAGCCGCGACTGCACGTCGCCCATGGCCTGTAGCCCGAGGCCGATGGCCCCGGCCAGCATCAGAAGAACGGCGGCAAAGCCGGCACCCAGGCGGGTGCCGATCCGTAGATTGAGAAATGAGCGCATGGGTGTTTCAGGAATCTCTTGCGTTGACGTTTTGAAGAACCCGGTCCAGCCTTTCGGCGGTCTTCAGCGCGTTGTGGCGGGAACGGTGGAAGGAGCGCGCGATGAACCACGCAATGACAATTCCGGCAAGCAGCGATGCGGCGCCCATCGCCAGCATCGCGCTGCGGGCCCACGCCAGGCCGGCGCCAGCCTGGAAACCGACGCCGAGCGCCGCCGCAAGCAGCAGGAAGAACACGGCAATGCCGGCGCCCAGGCGCAGGGCGAACTTCGGAGAAAGGCGGGCACGGGACAACACCTCGTCAAACCGCCACGGCAACGGCCTCGTCGGCGTCGATCTTGAAGGTGCTGACAGCCCTGACAAGGTTGTCGGCCTGTTCCTGCAGCGACTGGGCGGCGGCCGAGGCCTGCTCGACCAGCGCGGCGTTCTGCTGCGTCACCTGGTCCATCTGCGTGATGGCCTGGTTGATCTGCTCGATGCCCGAGGTCTGCTCCTGGCTCGCTGCCGTGATCTCGCCCATGATGTCGGTCACTCGGCGCACGCTGCCGACGATCTCTTCCATCGTGCGGCCGGCTTCGCTGACTTGCTTGCTGCCTTCCTCGACTTTCTCCACGGAGTCGCCGATGAGGGTCTTGATTTCCTTGGCCGCCGATGCCGAGCGCTGCGCGAGGTTGCGCACTTCGGAAGCCACCACGGCAAAGCCCTTGCCCTGCTCGCCGGCGCGTGCGGCTTCCACCGCCGCGTTCAAGGCGAGGATGTTGGTCTGAAACGCGATGCCGTCGATCACGCCGATGATGTCGACGATCTTCTTTGACGAAGCATTGATCGAGCCCATGGTGTCGACCACCTGCGACACCACGCTGCCACCCTTCACCGCCACCTCGGAGGCCGAAACCGCCAGCTGGTTCGCCTGGCGCGCGTTGTCCGCGTTCTGCTTCACCGTGCTCGTGAGCTGTTCCATCGAGGCAGCCGTCTGCTCCAGCGAGCTGGCCTGCTGTTCGGTGCGCGACGACAGGTCTTCGTTGCCCGCCGCGATCTGCCGGGACGCCACCGCAATCGCGTCGGTCGACGCCTTGATGCGCGTCACCAGGTCGGTCAGCGTATCTTCCATGTCGCCCATGCCGCGCAACAGCCGGCCGAAGTCGCCGCCGCGATCGGTCTCGAATTCCTGGCTCAGGTCGCCGGACGCCACGGTCTCGGCGATGAGCAGCGCCTCGCCGATCGGCTGCACGATGCCGCGCGTCAGCAGCCATGCAATGACCGAACCCAGCGCCAGGGCAAGCGCCGCCAGCACGACGAGATAGACGCGGCCCGACTGGTACCGGGCTTCGATGTCGCTGGCCGTGCTGTCGATCTGCTGCTGCTGCAGCGCGGCCATCGCGCGGATGCTGGCATCGTAGGTTTCGAGCACGGGCAGCAGTTGCGTGTCGGTGAGCTTCGCGGCCTCTTCCGGCTGGCCGTCCGCCTTCAGCTTGAGCAGCTTGTTGCGCAGCTCGACGTAGTCGCCGCGCTTTTTCTTGATGTCGGCGCTCAGCGCCAGCTCCGCGGGGGACACCAGCATGTCCTCGAGCTTCTTCTGTGTCTCGGAAATTCCGGCGCTGGTGACGGCAATGCCTTTTTTCAGGTAGTCCTGCACCGTGGCGTCGGTGCTCTTGAGCAGCGAGATGGTGCGCACGCCGTTGGAGGTGGTGCCCAGTTGCCAGGCCGAGGCCAGGCGTTCCTTCACCAGCGACTGCCGGGCCAGTTCCTTCGTGGCCTCGCCCACGGCCTGCAGGCGCAGCACGCCCAGGCCGGCGATCAGCACCACCAGCGCGAGCACGACCGCGAATCCGGCGCCCAGGCGCCGGCTCGTATTCCAATTCTTCATGTGGCTTGTCTCCTGTCGGACCCTCTGGTGTCTTCTTTATGCGGTGCCCGGAGAAAGCTCAGGCCGCCATCTTCTCGATGAGGCCCATTTCCTGGCTCGACATGAGCCGGTCGATGTCCACCAGGATCAGCATCCGCTCTTCCAGCGTGCCCAGCCCGATCAGGTAGTCCGCGTCCAGCACCGAACCCATCTCCGGCGCCGGCTTGATCTGCTCGGCCGACAGCGTGATCACGTCCGACACGCTGTCCACCACCATCCCCACCACGCGACCGCCGATGTTCAGCACGATCACCACCGTGAACTGGTCGTACGTCGGGTCGCCCAGCTTGAACTTGATGCGCATGTCGATGATCGGGACGATGATCCCGCGCAGGTTCACCACCCCCTTGATGTACTCCGGCGCGTTCGCGATGCGCGTCACCGCGTCGTAGCCGCGCAGCTCCTGCACCTTCTGGATGTCGATCCCGTATTCCTCTTCGCCCAGCTTGAACGTCACCACCTCCAGGCGGCCCGCGCCTGTGGAAGCGCCGGGCTGCTGCTGTTGCCGTTGCTGGATGCTTGCGATCTCTTCCATGGGAATTCCTGTGTATTCCAGTGTTGGGGAAAGGCTTGCCGCGCCTGCGGCCGCCGATACCGGGCAAGGCTGCGCCGCGCGGGGCTCAGCCGAATTTCTGCATGATGCGAACCAGCTTCTCGCCGTACTTCGGATCGGTGGCGTAGCCCGCGCGCTGCAGGCCGTGCGCCGCTTCGTGCGGGTCGTCGGTGGCCAGCACGTTCGCGTAGCGCGGGTTGCGCGTGATGAAGCGCGCGTAGTCGGTGAAGGCTTCGTCGTACGAGGCGTAGGCGCGGAACTTGGCGCGCACCTTCTGCGGCTCGCCGTCGACGTATTCGGTGGTGGTGGTCTCGACCGTCGGGCCTTTCCAGCTGCGGTCGGCCTTGATGCCGAAGAGGTTGAAGCTCTGCGTGCCGTCGTCCGCGCGGATCTCGCGCTTGCCCCAGCCCGACTCCAGCGCGGCCTGCGCCAGGATCAGCGGCGCGGGAACGCCGCTGGCCGTGCTGGCCACCTGCGCGGAAGCGCCCATGCGGCCCACGAACTCGTCGACCTGGCCCTGCAGCGAAGCATTCGCTGCCGGCGCACGGCGCTCGCCGCTGTACTGGTACACGCCCAGGTCGGCCGCCGTGGAGACACGCCCGGTGGGTGCGGAGCCGATGGGAATGCCCGCGCGCGGAGACAACGGCAGGCCGCTGGCGCGCGGCTCGAGCAGCATCGGCCGGATGCCGATCTCGGCGTCCGCCTCCGCATCGGGCGGGCCCGACGGCAAGGTGCGGCGCAGTTGCTCGAGCATGGCCTCGGCCAGCCCCACGCCGCGCCCCGAGAGGTTCTGCGCGAGCTGCTGGTCGAACATCGACTGGTAGACCTTCTGGCTCTGGCTGTCGAGCATGCCGCTGGAAGGGGTGGCTTCGCGCATGCTCTTGAGCACCATGTTCATGAACATGGCCTCGAACTGGCGCGAGACCTGCTGCAGGCCTTCTTCCGGCGACGCGCGCACGGTGCGGCGCAGCGCATCGACGCCCTGCACGTCCAGCGCAAAGCGCTGGTCGAGCGCGCCGGCGCGGCTGGCCACGTCGGAGGTGTTCCATGCGCCCGCGCCGGCGCTCATGTTCGAGACGGTCATGCGTGCGGCCTCAGATGATTTCCAGCTCGGCGCTCAGCGCGCCGGCCGATTTCATGGCCTGCAGGATCGACACCAGGTCCTGCGGATTCGCGCCCAGCGCATTGAGCCCCTTGACCACGTCCGACAGCGAGGCACCGCCGCGCACCATCTGCATGGCGCCGCCGCCCTGGTTCACCGAAATCTGCGACGTCTGCGCCGCCACTGTGGTGCCGCCCGAGAGCGCACCCGGCTGGCTGATGACGGGCTCGGTGTTGATGACCACCGACAGGTTGCCGTGCGCGATGGCGCAGTCCTTCACCCGCACTGCCTGGTTCATGACCACCGAGCCAGTGCGCGCATTGACCACCACGCGCGCGCCGGCCTGCGTCGGCGTCACTTCGAGGTCTTCGAGCTTCGCGAGGAAACCCACGCGCTGCTGCGGCTCGGGCGCCCGCACGCGAATGACGCGCGCGTCGATCGCCTCGGCCGAGCCCGCGCCGAACTGCCGGTTGATGGCATCGACCGCGCGCTGCGTGGTGCCGAAGTCGGAGCGGTTGAGTTCGAGCGTGAACGTGCCTTCGCCGCCCACCGGCGCCTCGACCGTGCGCTCGACCAGCGCGCCGCCCGGAATGCGGCCCGAGCTCAGCTGGTTGACCTGCACCTTGCTGCCATTGGCCGACGCGCCCGCGCCGCCGACCACCATGTTGCCCTGCGCCACCGCATAGGTCGCGCCGTCGACGCCCTTCAGCGGCGTCATCAGCAGCGTGCCGCCGCGCAGGCTCTTCGCATTGCCCATGGACGACACCGTCACGTCGATGTTCTGCCCCGGCCGCGCGAACGAAGGCAGCGTGGCCGTCACCATGACCGCCGCCACGTTCTTCAGCTGCATGTTCACGCCCTGCGGAATCGTGATGCCCAGCTGCTGCAGCATGTTGTTCAGGCTCTGCGTGGTGAACGGCGTCTGCATCGTCTGGTCGCCCGTACCGTCCAGGCCCACCATGAGCCCATAGCCGATCAACGGGTTGTCCCGCACCCCCTGGATGCTCGCCAGCTCCTTGAGCCGCTCCGCATGCGCGGGCGCAAAAAGCAGCGAAGCAAACAACGCAGCCGCCGCGATGCGCCAGCGAGCCGTAAAGTTCGTGAGATGCCGCGGAACCGGCTTTGCCGGGCCGCAGGCATCGCCCCCTGCAAGGGGGAAGGAGAAGCGACACGAAGTGCGCGAAGCCTGGGGGTTTTTCATAGTCAAAATGGCATGACGTTGAGGAAGATGCGCTGCATCCAACCCATGGTCTGGGCCTCGTCGATGTAGCCCTTGGCCGAGTACTCGATGCGCGCGTCGGCCACCAGCGTCGAAGGCACGGTGTTGTTGCCCGACACGGTGCGCGGATTCACCACGCCAGAGAAGCGGATGAACTCCGTGCCCTGGTTGATGCCCATCTGCTTCTCGCCGCTCACCAGCAGGTTGCCGTTGCCCATCACGTCCACCACCGTGACCGTGATCACGCCGCTGAAAGTGTTGTTGGCGTTGGCGCCGCCCTTGGCGGTGAGCGAGTTGGTGCCGCTGAGCTTGGTGTCCTGCCCGTCGAGCAGGCCGCCGATGAGTTTCGGAATCGCCGCGAACACGCTCGTGGTGCTGCCCGCGCGGCTGGCGTTCGCGCCCGAGTTCTTGGTGGCATTGACCTTCTCGTTGATCACGATGGTCAGGATGTCGCCGATGTTGCGCGGGCGCCGGTCCTCGAACAGCGCGTTGGCGCCCGGACCGTCCTGGAAGATCGCGCCGGGTGAGCGCCGCGGCTGCAGCTGCGCATAGCTCTCGGCGCGCGCCGTCATCGGCTGGTGCACCAGCGGCTCGCGCGGCAATTGCGCGCAGCCCGCGGCCAGCGCGGCGACGAGCATCGCCGGCAGCACCCTGGCGGCGCCGCCCCGACGAAGAAGACGCGCACCCTGCATCACAGCTGGGCCAGGCGCTGCAGCATCTGGTCCGAAGTCTGGACCGCCTTGCTGTTGATTTCGTACGAACGCTGGGTGGCGATCATGTTGACCAGCTCTTCCACCACGTTCACGTTCGAAGCCTCCACGTAGCCCTGGCTCAGCGTGCCCGCGCCGTCGACGCCGGGGTTCACCTGGTTGGGCGCGCCCGAGGCGTCGGTTTCGGCATACAGGTTCTCGCCACGGCTTTCCAGGCCCGTCGGATTGACGAAGGTCGCGAGCTGCAGCTGGCCGATCTGCACGGTGTTCGTGCTGCCTGCCTGCACCACCGACACGATGCCGTCGCGGCCCACCGTAATGCTGGTGGCGTTGGCCGGGATGGTGATGGCGGGCTGCACCGGGAAGCCGCTGGCGGTCACGAGCTGGCCGTCGCGGTCTTTCTGGAACGAGCCGTCGCGCGTGTACGAGGTGGTGCCGTCGGGCATCAGCACCTGGAAGAAGCCGCCGCCGCTGATGGCCACGTCGGTCGGCTTGTCGGTCTTGGTGAGGTTGCCCTGCGAGTGGATACGCTCGGTGGCGACCACGTGCACGCCGGTGCCGACCTGCAGGCCCGAAGGCAGGCGGGTCTGGTCGGACGACTGGGCGCCGCTCTGGCGCAGGTTCTGGTAGACCAGGTCTTCGAACACGGCGCGGCTGCGCTTGAAGCCGGTGGTGCCGACGTTGGCCAGGTTGTTCGACACGACGTCGAGCTGCGTCTGCTGCGCATCGAGGCCGGTCTTGGCGATGTAGAGGGAACGAATCATTTCTTGAAAATCCTGCGTGTGTTGCGTGCGGGGCGCGTGATGGCCGGAATGCGGTGCCTGCGGCCGATCAGCCGTAGGCCAGCAGCTTGTTGGCCGCCTGCGCGTTGGTGTCGGCGGTCTGCAGCGACTTCATCTGCATCTCGAAGCTGCGTGCATTGGCCAGCATCGCGACCATGGCCTCGACCGGGTTCACGTTGCTGCCCTCGACCGCGCCGGTGACGACCGTGACGGCCTCGTCGGCCTGGGCCGGCGGCAGGCCTTCGCGCATGCGGAAGAGCCCGTCGTCGCCGCGCACGAGGTCGGTGGTGGGCGGGTTGACCAGCTTCAGGCGGCCCACCTCGGCAATGCCGGTGAGCGTGCCCGAGGCGGGGTCGCGCGCGCCGACCAGGCCGTTGGGCGCGATGGCCACGGCCGAGCCGGGCGGCACGGTCATGGCGCCGTTGTCGCCCATCACGGCGCGTCCGCCCATGGTGGTGATCTGGCCGTCGGCGCCGATCTGCAGGTTGCCCACGCGGGTGTAGGCCTCGCCGCCGTCGGGCGTCTGCACCACCAGCCAGCCCTGGCCGCTGACGGCCACGTCGAGCGCGCGGCCGGTTTCGGTGAGCGGGCCGTGCGTGAAATCCGCACCGGGCGTGGTCGCGGCCACGAAGGCGCGCGTCGGCGCCTCCTGGCCGACCACGGGCACCGCGCGGAAGTTGGCGATCTGCGCGCGGAAGCCCGGCGTAGAGACGTTCGCCATGTTGTTGGCCACGGTGGCCTGCTGATCCATGGCCTGCTTGGCGCCGCTCATCGCGACATACAACATTCGATCCACTGGGTGCTCCTGGTGCCGGTCGTTCGGTGGTGGTGGTCGGGGTGCCGCGTCAGCGGATGTTCATCAGCGTCTGCATGACCTGGTCCTGCGTCTTCACGGTCTGCGCGTTGGCCTGGTAGTTGCGCTGCGCGACGATGAGGTTGACGAGTTCGGAGGTCAGGTCGACGTTGGACGACTCCAGCGCGCCCGACTTCAGCGAGCCGAGCTTGGTGCCCTCGCCGGGCGTGCCGGTGAGCGCGTTGCCCGAAGCCAGCGTCTCGCCCCACACGTTGTTGCCCTTGGGCTCCAGGCCGTTCGGGTTGGCGAAGGACGACAGCACGACCTGGCCCAGCAGCTTGGTCTGCTCGTTGGAGAACTTGCCGGTGATGGTGCCGTCGGGGTTGATGGAGAACGAGGTCAGTTCGCCCGAACGGTAGCCGTCCTGGCTCAGCTTGCTCATGCCGTTGGCGGCGCCGAACTGGGTGGTGCCCGACAGGTCGATCGACGCGGTCAGCGGGGCCGCGCCGTTGGTGAAGGTGATGGCGCCGGTGCTCAGCTTGCCGCCGGCCGGCGCGGTCATCACGCCCTTGCTGTCGAAAGTGAGCGTGGTGAGCGCGGCGCCCGCGTTCAGCGGCGCGCCGTCGGCGGTGCCGTACACGTTCCAGGTGTTGGCCGGCGTGGCGCTCTTCACGAAGTACACGGACAGGTCATGCGGATTGCCGAGCGAGTCGTACACCGGGCCGAGGGCGTTCGAGTAGTTGAACGTGCCGGAGTCGGCCGGGTTGAACGGCGTCTTGGCGGGTACGCCGAGGCGCGCGTCGAGGTTGAACTCGGCATTGACGTTGCCGGTGGCGCTGGGCGTCATCGACGCGGTCGGGATCTGGATGGCCGACGGCGTGCCGCCGTTGATGCCGCCGCTGGCGTTCACGCCGTAGCCCGTCAGGCGCAGGCCGGATGCATTGACGATGTAGCCGTCCTTGTCGCGCGTGAACTGGCCGTTGCGCGAATACGCGACCTCGCCGGTGGCGCTGCTCAGGCGGAAGAAGCCGTCGCCGTTCAGGATGGCCACGTCCAGCGGACGGCTGCTCGACTGCGTCACGCCCTGCGTGAAGTTCTGCACCACGCCCGACACCGAGGCACCGAGGCCGACGCGCGAGCCGGCATACACGTCCTGGAAGGTGGCGGCGGCGGACTTGTAGCCCACGGTGCCCGAGTTGGCGATGTTGTTGCCGATGACGTCGAGGTTGGCCGCGGCCACGCCGAGTCCGCTGATGCCCTGGGAAAAGCTCATGATGGTTCCTTACTTCAATGCGTTCAGTGCTGCGATGGATGAGAGAGGAGGCACGCGCCTCACAGGAACAGGCGCACGTCGGACAGGCCGATGCTGGCGCCCGAGCCCAGTTCGAGCGTGACGCCGCCGGCGCCCTGCTTGACGGCCGCCACCTGAGAGAAGGTCAGCGCGGTGGAGGTCACGGCGGAGGCGCCGTTCTTGGCATCGACGGTGAAGCGGTAGGCGCCTTCGGCGACCGCGTTGCCGGCCTCGTCCTTGCCGTCCCAGGTGACGGCGTTGACGCCTTCCTTCATGGGGCCGGCGTCGAGGGTGCGAACCACGTTGCCCTTGTCGTCGAGGATCTTGATCGTGACGTCCGCGGCGGTGCCCGGCAGCTGCACGCCGAAGGCCTGCGTGGCGGGGTCCTTGCCCTCTTCGGGCTTCTTGGTGGTGAGCACGTCGCCCGGCGACAGCACGTTGTAGCCGATGAGGGAGGTCGCCTGCAGCAGCTGGTTGGCGCCGGTCTGGTTCACCAGGCCCGAGAGCGTGGTGTTGAGCTTTTCGATGCCGGTCACGGTGCTCATCTGCGCGAGCTGCGAGGTGAGCTCGGCGTTCTGCATCGGGTTGAGCGGGTCCTGGTTGTTGAGCTGCGTGACCAGCAGCTTGAGGAAGCGCTGCTCGTTGTCCTGGCTGGAGACGGTGTTGCCGGTCGCGGTCGATGCGTTCTGACCGGAGATGGAAGATGTGTCGGAGATGGCCATGGCGTGGTGGGTATGAGGGGGTTTACTGGCCGATGGTCAGCGTCTTGACCATCAGCGTCTTGGCCGTGTTGAGCACTTCGACGTTGGCCTGGTAGCTGCGCGAGGCCGAGATCATGTTGGTCATCTCTTCGACCACGTTGACGTTGGGCATCGCGACGTAGCCTTCGCCGTTGGCATGCGGGCTCTTGGGGTCGAACACCATCCTGGGCGGCGACGGGTCTTCGATCACGCCCGACACCTTCACGCCGCCGATGTCCTGGTGGCCCGAAGGCGCGACCTCGAACACCACCTGCCTGGCGCGGTAGGGCATGCCGTCGGGGCCGGCCACGCTCTCGGCGTTGGCCAGGTTGCTCGCGGTCACGTTCATGCGCTGCGATTGCGCGGTCATGGCCGAGCCCGCCACGTTGAAGATGTTCATGGAACTGCTTGGGAACGGCATGGCTTACTGCTGCGCCGCGGAGAGCAGCGACTTGATCTTGGCGTTGATGACGGTGAGGTTGGACTCGTAGCGCAGCGCGTTGTCGGCGAAGGCGATGCGCTCGACGTCCATCTCGACGGTGTTGCCGTCCAGGCTCGACTGGTTGGGCGTGCGGTAGAGCAGGTCTTTGTCGGGCATGGCCTGCGCCTGGCCCGCGAGATGGCGCGCCGAGGTGGTGGCCAGCGACATCGACTGCGACGCGCGGCCGCGCTCGACGGCTTCGCTCAGGCGGCTGCCGAAGTCGAAGTCGCGCGCCTTGTAGTTGGGCGTGTCGGCATGCGCGATATTGGCCGCGAGCACCTCCTGGCGCTCGGCCCGGAGGTTGAGGGCTTCGCGATTGAAGCGAAGCGCCGCATCCAGCTTGTCGATCATCTTTTTTCCATCCGTTGTGGCGTCGCCGATGCACGAGGCGCAGCGACAGATGGAAAGCGAGTCTATGCATGCATCGCGTTTGCAATCGTCCGAACAAAGGGGGTTTTCGCCTGCTGCTCGCACCTTCGATCCGGCACCGGATTTCTAGAATTGCCCGGCGTCGGCGTGTCTGCGTCGACTCCGGCGCCACCTGTTTTTTTGCCCTTTCCTCACGCTGCCGATGAACCTCCTACAGCTCCGGACCCGCCTGCTGCGCACCGTGCTGCCGACACTGCTGGCGATGGCCGCGTGCATGGCTCCCGCGTGGGCTTCTTCGGCACCCGCGGCCGATGCCGCCGGCACGGCCATCCAGAAATACCTGCAGGTGCAGACCGCCGGCCTGCCGGGCAAGGTCACGATCAGCCTGGAAGGCCGCGGCACCGAGGCGCTGCCGCCCTGCGAGGCGCCCGAGGCCTTCCTGCCGCCGGGCGCCACGCCGTGGGGCCGGGTGTCGGTCGGCGTGCGCTGCCAGACGGAGCGGCCCTGGACGCGCTTCGTGCAGGCGCACGTGTCGGTGGAAGGCAGCTATTTCGTGGCCGCGCGCGCCATCGAGACCGGCCGCCCGCTGGGCGCGGGCGACGTCACCGAGCGCACCGGCGACCTCACGCGGCTGCCGCGCTCCGTCATCACCAGCGCGGCCGAACTGGTCGGGGTGGTGGCGGCCAACCGCATCGGCCCGGGCGCGCCGCTGCGCAAGGAATCGGTGCGCGGGGTGACGGTCATCCAGCAGGGCCAGGCGGTGAAGCTGGTGGCCCAGGGCGAAGGATTCGTGGTCAGCACCGAGGGCAAGGCCCTGAGCGGGGCGAGGGTCGGCGCGGTGGTGCAGGCCAAGACCCGGGAGGGCCGGCTGGTCAGCGGCGTGGCGGACGAGGAGGGGCAGATCCAGCTCGCGCAGTAGCCGCTGGCGCCCGTTTCAACCTTCGTGCACGCAATTCCTAAAGTTCTTGCCAGGGCTGCCGATATACCGGTCAGCCCCTGAGGAATCACCTTGAAAATCGATCAACCCGCCCCTTCGGCCACGCCCCTCCATCGCTCGCCCGCCACGGGCGCGGCCCCGATGACCGGCGCCGACGCGCCCGAGCGCACCAAGGAAGCCAAGGAAGCTGCGCGGCAGGCCTCCGCGCACGTCCATGCGCTGCCCGCGGCCACGGATGGCAGCGATTTCGACGCGGCCCGCGTGGCGGCGATCCGCGAGGACATCCGCGCGGGCCGCTACCAGGTGCGCCCGGAGCGCATCGCCGACGGCCTGCTGGCCAGCGTGCGCGACCTGCTCGACGGCAAGAAGGACGGCCAATGAACGACGCCCAGGCTCTGCTGGCCAGGCTGCGCACGGAAGCGGCCTGCATCGGGGAATTCCTGGCCGTGCTGGACCGGGAGGCCAAGGCCATGTCGGCCGGCGTTTTCACCGATCTCGCGGCCATCGCCAGCGAGAAGACCCGCCTGCTCGACCGCATGGCCGAGCTCGACCGCGAGCGCGAAGCCATGCAGGCGGCCATGGGCTACGAGCCGGGCCGCGCGGGCGCGGACGCCGCTGCGGCGGGCGGCGGCCCCGAACTGCAACAGGCCTGGGCCGAGCTGCTGGTGCTGGCGGTGCAGGCGCGCAGCCACAACCTGCGCAACGGCTCGATGGTGTACGCGCACCTCGATTTCACCCAGCAGGCGCTGCACTTCCTGCAGGCCAGCGCACAGCTCTTCTACGGCCCGGACGGCATCCGCAAGACGCAATCCGGCGGCGGAAGCCGCCTGGCAGTGGGTTGAGCGGCACCGCCGCCGCCCTGCCCTCCAAACCGCATCGAACTATGGACATGAACAACGCTCAAGGCTCGCGCCACGTGGCCATGGTGGGCTGCGACAAGGCCCAGGCGAAGGCCTGGGGCCAGCGCCTGCAGCAGATCGGCTGCACATCGGCGCCATTCGACTCCAGCGCCGATTTCCTGAGCGCCGTGACCAACGGCGCGCCATTCGACCTGCTGCTGGTCGTGCTCAAGGACGAAGGCGCCTGGCCGGTGCTCACCGCCATGTGCAAGGCGCTGCGCATTCCCATCTTCCTGGTGGTCAATGCACTGCAGCGCGACCTGCTGAACGAGGTGCTGGCGGTGACCGGCAACGACTCCCCCGGCGCCGGCATCGACTTCGCGGTGCTGCCGGTCGACGATTTCGAGGTGGAACTGCGCGTGCGCGAGGCGCTGCGCCGCAATGAAACCCTGCTGCACCCACTTTCGGTGAGCGCGCTGTTCGGCAGCTACCACTTCCTCGGCAGCCGCAAGGTGGTGGTGCACCACGGCAGCGAGATCCGGCTGAAGCCGCGCGAGTTCGAACTGGCGCTGCTGCTGTTCCGCAACGCGGGGCGGCTGCTGGAGCGTGAATGGCTGCTGGCCTCGCTGTGGGTCGATTCGCGGATCGAACGCAAGAGCCGCGTGCTCGACTGCTGCGTGGCGAACATCCGCCGCAAGCTGTCGCTCCACAAGGAAAGCGAGTTCGTCCTGCACTCGGTCTATGGACGGGGGTATGAGCTGCGGCACGTGCCGGGATCGGCAGGGTTGCCGGCCATGGCCGACAGCGGCTTTCCGGACACCTCCAACGAGCCCACCTGGCTCGAGGAAACAGAGCGCTCCCGGGCGTAAGCGCGGGGCCTGAAAAGTCGTCCTTGGGTTTTCCCCGCCGACTGGGGACAACTTTGGGGAAAACCAAGGGGATTGCGCGCGGAATCGTTGCCTGGCGTGGCCTGCAACACGGTGCCTGCGAAATGGGCAGCGTGGAAAACTTCGACGTTCGGGCCCGGAAACGGCGCTTTTCCTACACCCGATGAGCGCCGTCTTGAGCGCGGCCCAGCCATTCTTCGAGAAAATATTTCACCCGTGAGCGCACGCGTTCAGGGTCATGTCGGTTCGAAGAAATATTTCTCCGAAGGCAGGCGCTCAATGCCGGGCCATGTGCCGCAAGGGCTTTTTGACAGCCGGCCGAACGAGCGGCATGCGCCCTCGGCCAGACAAAAGAAATGACGACCTCCAGCCTCGAGGAACCGCCGTGAAGGCGGGTGCCGAAGCGACCTCTACCAGCGCCAGAAGACCGTCCTCTGCACTATCGGCGGGGAAACTTAAGCCGACCTGAATCCGAAAGCGGCTTTTTCCTGGGATGGAACAGGCAAAAAAATAGCCCCTTGCGGGGCCATTCTTGGAGGAGAGGGAGGGATTCGAACCCTCGGTACTATCGCTAGTACGCCTGATTTCGAGTCAGGTACATTCGACCACTCTGCCACCTCTCCGGTGCTGTCGAGCCTCTGATTATAGCGGAGAAATTTCCGCTATTTGAAGCCCTGCGCCTCAGGCGCGCAAAACTTCGGCGCCGCCGATGTACGGCCGCAACGCGGCCGGCACGTTGATCGAGCCGTCTTCGTTCTGATGGTTCTCCAGCACGGCCACCAGCGCGCGGCCCACGGCCAAGCCGGAGCCGTTGAGCGTGTGCACGAGTTCGTTCTTGCCCTGCGCGTTCTTGAAGCGGGCCTGCAGGCGCCGCGCCTGGAAGGCTTCGCAGTTGGAGACCGAGCTGATCTCGCGGTAGGTGTCCTGCGCCGGCAGCCAAACTTCCAGGTCGTAGGTCTTGGTGGAGCCGAAGCCCATGTCACCCGTGCACAACAGCACTACACGGTACGGCAGCTCCAAGGCCTGCAGCACGGCTTCGGCGTGCCCCGTCATCTCTTCGAGCGCGTCGTAGCTCTTTTCTGGGTGCACGATCTGCACCATCTCGACCTTGTCGAACTGGTGCTGGCGGATCATGCCGCGCGTGTCGCGGCCGGCGCTGCCGGCTTCGGAGCGGAAGCACGGCGTGTGGGCCGTGACCTTGATCGGCAGTTGCGACTCGGCCACCACCTCGTCGCGCACGAAGTTGGTCAGCGGCACTTCGCTGGTGGGAATGAGGTACAGCGCCGAATGGTCGGGCGCCGGCTCGCCGTCCTGGCCGCCCTTCTTCGCGGCGAACAGGTCGCCCTCGAACTTGGGCAACTGGCCGGTGCCGCTGAGCGTGGCGGCATTGACGATGTAGGGCACGTAGCACTCGGTGTAGCCGTGCTTCTCGGTCTGCATGTCGAGCATGAACTGCGCGAGCGCGCGGTGCAGGCGGGCGATCGGGCCCTTCATCACGGTGAAGCGCGAGCCGGCGAGCTTGGCGCCCATCTCGAAATCGAGGCCCAGCGGCGCGCCCAGGTCGACATGGTCCCTGGCGGCAAAGCCCAGCGGCTTGGCGTTGGCGCCGGCGCCGCCCTGCGGGGCCCAGCGGCGCATTTCGACGTTGCCGGTCTCGTCTTCGCCCAGCGGCACGCTGGCGTGCGGCAGGTTGGGCACGGCGAGCAGCAGGGCCTGCAGCTCGGGCTGGATTTCTTCCAGGCGTTTGGACTGCGATTCCTGCTCGGCCTTGAGCGCGTTGACTTCGGCCATCAGCGCATCCACCGACTCGCCCTTGGCCTTGAGCGGGCCGATCTGCTTGTTCAGCGTGTTGCGGCGCGCCTGGATTTCCTCGGTGCGGGTTTGCAGCGTCTTGCGCTCGGCCTCGAGCGCGGTGAACGCCGACACGTCGAGGTAAGGCTGGTTTTTCTTGCGTTTTTCAAGGCCGGCCACGGCGGAGGCCAGGTCTTTGCGGAGCAGGGTGATGTCGAGCATCGGTCGATTTTAGAGGGCGGCTTGTCAGGCGACGGTGGCGGGGTCGACGTTGGCACCGCAGACGATCAGGCACACCTTCTCGCCTTCGCGCGGCACATAGGCGCCCGTTTGCAGCGCGGCCAGCGGCAGCGCGGCGGCCGGCTCCACGGCGAGCTTGAGTTCCTTCCACAGCCACTGCTGCGCGGCGCGGATGGATTCGTCGGACAGCAGCAGCGCCTGCGCGACCTGCTGCTGCGTGATTTCCCAGGCGATGGCGCCGATGCGGCGCGCGCCGAGCGAATCGGCCGCGATGCCGCCCACTTCGACGTCGACCGGCTCGCCGGCTTCGCGGGCGCGCAACAGGGTCGGCGCCTTCTCGGGCTCCAGCGCCACCACGCGGGCGCGCTTCTCGAACCAGCCGGCGAGGCCGCCGATCAGGCCGCCCCCGCCGACGCTCACGAGCACCGCGTCGGGCAGGCCGCCCTGCGCTTCGATTTCACGGCCCAGCGTGCCTGCGCCGGCCACCACTTCGGGCTGGTCGTAGGCGTGCGTGAGCAAGGCGCCGGACTCCTTCTGGCGCGTGAGGCAGGCCGCCAGCGCATCGGGATAGAGCTGGCCGACGACGACCACTTCGGCGCCCAGCGCGCGCAGGCGCGCACGCTTGGCTTCCGGCGAGACACCCGGCAGGAAAACCTGGCAAGGCACGCCCAGCGCCTGCGCCGCGGCGGCGGTGGCGATGCCGGCATTGCCGCCCGAAGCCACGACCACGCCGCTTTCGGGAATGTCGTTGGCCAGCAGCCGGTTCATCATGCCGCGTGCCTTGAAGCTGCCGCTGACCTGCATGTGCTCGAGCTTGAGCCAGACCTCGGCGCCCGGCGCCGTGACGCCGAAGGCGGCCGCCGGTAGCTTCCACAGCGGCGTCTGGCGCAGGAAATGACCGGCGCGCCCGTCCAGCCTGGCGGCGGCGCTCTCGATTTCGGAGCGCCAGCGGTTCGTGTTCTTGTCGTTCAAGAGATGTGTCCGGGAGGGGGGATGTCGTCGAGCTTGAGGCCCTTGGGGAGCGGAAACTTGATGGTTTCCTCGATGCCGTCCATCTTGCGCACGGACACCGCGCCGAAAGCGCGCACGCGGTCGATCACCTCGCGCACCAGCACCTCGGGGGCCGAGGCGCCGGCGGTGAGGCCGATGCGCGTCTTGCCCTCGAACCACTCGGGCTTGAGCTCTTCGGCGGAGTCGACCATGTAGCTCTCGGTGCCCAGGCGCTGCGCCAGTTCGCGCAGCCGGTTGCTGTTGGAGCTGGTGGGGCTGCCGACCACGATCACCAGGTCGACCTGCGGGCTCATGATCTTGACCGCGTCCTGGCGGTTCTGGGTGGCGTAGCAGATGTCCTGCTGCTTGGGCTCGCGCACGGCCGGAAAGCGCGCGCGCACCGCGGCCGCGATCTCGGCGGCGTCGTCCACGCTCAGCGTGGTCTGGGTGACGACCGCGAGCTTGTCGGTCTGCCCCGGCGAGACCCTGGCCACGTCTTCCACGTCTTCCACCAGGTGGATGCCGCTGGACAGCTGGCCCATCGTGCCCTCGACCTCGGGGTGCCCCTTGTGGCCGATCATGATGAACTCGTAGCCCTCTTTAGCGAGCTTGGCCACCTCGACGTGCACCTTGGTCACCAGCGGGCAGGTGGCGTCGAAGATCTCGAAGCCGCGGTCGCGCGCCTCCTGCTCCACGGCCTTGCTCACGCCGTGCGCGCTGAAGACCAGCGTGGCGCCGGGCGGCACGTCGGACAGTTCCTCGATGAAGATCGCGCCCTTGGCCTTGAGCTCGTTCACCACGTAGGTGTTGTGCACGATCTCGTGGCGCACGTAGATCGGCGCGCCGAACTTGGCGATGGCGCGCTCGACGATCTCGATGGCACGGTCCACGCCCGCGCAGAAGCCGCGCGGCTCGGCCAGGATGACTTCGGAGATGCCTGTGTTCATAGCACGCCGATGAGCTTCACTTCGAAGGTCACGGGCTGGCCGGCCAGCGGATGGTTGAAGTCGAAGCGCACGCCGGTCTCGTTCGATTCGATCACCGCGCCGGCGTAGCTCCCGGTGCCGTCGGGCGTGGGGAACTGCACCACGTCGCCCACGGCGTACTGCTCGTCGGGGTCGCCCATCTGGGCGAGCAGCTTGCGCGCCACCCACTGCTGCATGTCCGGATTGCGCTCGCCGAAGGCCTCGCCGGCGGGGAGCTCGAAGGTGGCGTGGGTGCCCTCTTCCAGGCCCATCAGGCGCTGCTCCATGGCGGGCGAAAGCTCGCCGGTGCCCAGCGACAGGGTCGCCGGCTTGTCGGCGAAAGTGTTGATGATGTCGCCTGCCGGACCGGCCAGCCGGTAGTGCAAGGTCAGGAAGGAGCCGAAAGTCACGACTTGGGACATGGGAGCGGCGGAGGTGGGCAAAGACAAGGTGGGTGTCCCGATAAACTGGACTTCATTTTAAGGACCGGGGCTTCCACCCGGCTCCGCCAAGGTTTCACCCAGGGTTTCATGGCATTCAAGGATCTCCCTCTCGACGCCCGTCCACGCGAAAAGCTCATCTCGCGAGGCGCCGCCGCGCTGGCGGATGCCGAGTTGCTGGCCCTGCTGCTGCGCACCGGCGTGGCGGGCAAGAACGTGCTGCAACTGGCCCAGCAACTGCTCGAGCGCTTCGGCGGCCTGTCGGGCCTGCTGCACACCGGCCCTGACGACCTCAAGGCCGTCAAGGGCATGGGCGGCACCGCCAAGCGCTCCGAGCTGATCGCGGTGCTCGAGCTGGCGCGGCGCGCCATGGGCGAGAAGCTCAAGGAGCGCACGGTGTTCGACTCGCCCGAGGCGGTCAAGCAATACCTGCAGCTGCACATCGGCTCGCGCCCGCACGAGGTGTTCGTGGTCGTCTTCCTCGACGTGCAGCACCGCCTCATCATGCTGGAAGAAATGTTCCGCGGCACGCTCACGCAGACCAGCGTCTACCCGCGCGAAGTGGTCACGCGCGCCATCCACCACCAGGCCGCGGCCGTGGTGCTGGCCCACAACCATCCCAGCGGCGCCATCGAGCCGTCGCGCGCCGACGAATCGCTCACGCAGACGCTGCGCGCCGCGCTCGCGCTGGTCGACGTGCGCGTGCTCGACCACGTCATCGTGAGCCCCGGCCAGAGCTTCTCGATGGCCGAGAAAGGACTGCTCTGATGCCCCAGCGTTCAACCGCGCTCAAGAACCTCGCCGACCTCAAGCAGGTGCAGCGCGTGCTCGCCGAAACCCGCGAGCGCGAAGCGGCCGAGGCGGCCGCGAAGGCCGCCGCCGAACGCAAGCGCGCCGCCGAGAAAGACCTGTTCGCCCGCGCCATCGGCGCCACCGAACCGCTGCGCCGCAAGGCGGCAGTGCCGCTCGCGCCGGAACCGCCGGCCCCCATCCCGGTGCAGCACCAGCTCGACGAGCAGCGCGTGCTGCGCGAATCGCTGTCCGACGAGTTCGACGTGACCACGCTGCTCGACGTGGACGACGCCATGAGCTTTCGCCGTCCCGGCATCGGCACCGACGTGACGGCGCGGCTGCGCAAGGGCGACTGGTCCATCCAGGCCCAGGTCGACCTGCACGGCCTGCGCAGCGACGAGGCGCGCGAA
Source organism: Variovorax sp. AB1(2024) (assembly GCF_037482385.2). Lineage (NCBI taxonomy): Bacteria > Pseudomonadati > Pseudomonadota > Betaproteobacteria > Burkholderiales > Comamonadaceae > Variovorax > Variovorax sp. AB1(2024). The sequence goes on from NZ_JBBHKP020000001.1 coordinate 5,308,328, forward strand.
GCGCTCGGTGGCTTCATCCGCAATGCCCACAAGCAGGGTCTGCGCTGTGTACGCGTGGTGCACGGCAAGGGCCTGGGCTCGCCGGGCAGGCAGCCCGTGCTCAAGACCAAGACGCAGCGCTGGCTGATCCAGAAGAACGAAGTGATCGCCTTCGTGCAGGCGAAGCCGGCGGAGGGCGGCGCCGGGGCGCTGGTGGTACTGCTGGCGCCCGCGCGGCGCTGAGCCACGCGGACGCCGGCCCGGTTTCGGTCAGTTGTTCAGGTCGAGCTTGTAGCGCGATTGACCCTTGCCGCCGCCGTCGTCCGCGGCCAGCAGCGAAATGTTGGCCAGTCCCGCGGCCGTGGCCGCGCCCAGTTGATTCGGCGCCGAAGAGAAGACCACGTTGCCCGCCGTCGCGACCTTGGTGAAGGCCCAGCTGCGCGCTGAACCGTTGGCTGCGCGCGTGATGGTCTTCTTGGCCTTGATGTAGTCGATCAGCACGTCGCGGTTCGCGTCGGGCGACGGGTAGATCGTCGCGCGGCCGTCCAGCGCGGGGATGAAGCTCGCGCCGCTGGTCGCACGGTAGTTGTTCGTCGCGATGACGAAGTCCTTCGCCGGGTCCATCGGCGCGCCCATGTACATCAGGTTCTTGACCCGGCTGCCCACCGCCTGGGTCACGTCGATCTCGTACTGCACATCCGGCGTGGTGAACATGTCGAAGTTGTAGCCCGGGAAGGTGCTGATCAGCTGCTGGTCCGTCGCCAGTGCCGGATCGATCCGGTTGAAGCGCTTGGCGGCGGCTTCGAGCCAGCCCTTGATCTCGGCGCCCGTCACCTTCACCGCATACACCGTGTTGGGGTAGAGGTACAGGTCGGCCGCGTTGTTGATCGCCACGTTGCCGGCGGCCACGTCCGTGTAGTCGCGGGCGCCTTCATAGCCCGACTTGAAGGGCGCGCTCACCGACAGCACCGGCAGGCTCGCGTACTGCGGCAGGTTGGCCGCGATGTAGTTCTTCACGTAGTCGGCCTGCGCCTGGTTCACGATCTGGATCGCGCCGGGGTCGCCCACGTCCGCGAAGTAGGTGCTCATCTGGAAGTCGGTGGTGCCGATGGGCGTCTTCACGTAGGCGATGGTGGCCTGGTGCTGCGTTTCGACCAGCGGCGCGACGCTCGGGTCGGCATCGGCGTAGATCGCCTTGCCCGCGCCGTCCTTGCCGGTCTGCGTGGAGCGCGCCTCGACGAAGGTCCTGGTCTTGTCCACGCCCCATGCCTTGCCGTCGTACACCAGGTCGAGCCTGATCAGGCCCAGCGCCTTGCCCCACGAGCTGGCCATCACGGCCGGCACGCCGTTGACGGTGCCTGCGGCGTTGTCCACGCCGGCCTGCGTGTAGCCCGGCTTCGCGCTGCGATCGGGGAACGTGCCATGCTGGTGGCCCATCATCAGAGCGTCGATGCCCGCCACCTTCGACAGGTAGAGGCCGGGGCTTTCCATCGTCGGCGAGTACGGCGATGCATCGAGGCCGCCGTGCTGCAGCGCGACCACGATGTCGGCGCCCTTGGCGCGCAGTTCGGGGATGTATTTGGTGGCGGCTTCGACGGCGCCTTCGGTGCGCACCTTGCCTTCGAGGAAGCGCTTGTCCCAGTTCAGGATGCCGGGCGTGGTGAAGCCGATCACGCCGACCTTCACCGGCACGGTCACGGTCTTGCCGTCGGGCGCCATGGCGGTGAACTGCCTGGTCACGATGGTGTACGGCGCGAGCAGCGGCTTGCCGCTCTTCACGCTCTGCACGTTGGCCAGCACCATGGGGAAAGCCGGGCCTGCGCACTTCTTGCTGCCGTCCACGCCTTCGACGTCGAGGCCGCCGCCGATCACCTGGTTGAGGAAATCGAGGCCGTAGTTGAACTCGTGGTTGCCCAGCGTGCCGGCGTCGTAGCCGGTGGCGTTCATGGCCTTGTAGATCGACAGCGGCTGCGTGCACGGAACGCGGCTCACCAGGGCTTCGTAGTCGGCCAGCGCCGTGCCCTGGATGGTGTCGCCGTTGTCGAACAGCATCGTGTTCGGGAATTCCTTGCGCGCCGCGTTGATCAGCGTGGCGGTGCGCTCGTAGCCGTACGACTTGTCTTCGGCGAGCTTGAAGTAGTCGTAGCTGCGCACGTTGGCGTGCAGGTCGGTGGTCTCCAGCAAGGCGACCGTGGCGCGCGTGCCCTTGGCAACGGGTGCCGGCGTGGTGTCGGTCGCGGGCGTGGACGCGACCGGGGGAAACACGGTGCCGCCACCGCCGCTGCCGCCGCCACAGGCGGTCAGCACGGCGGCGATCACGGCGGCACAGGTGGACATGGGGGCAAGGCGCAATAGCGACGCGGCCGCTGCGTTTTTCATCGAGAACTCCCTCTGCAGTATTGGAGAAGGAAGCAGTCTCTGAAAGCGCAATGACAGGCTGGTGAACCCGGCCTGACTTGCGGCGCAATTACGACAGGTGGTTTTTCAGGGGAATCGAAGCATCGGCAATCACCGCCGGATCGGGGCTGCGGCCCGCTTCGAGCAGCTTGCGGCTCATCATGTGGTCGACCGGTGCGTTGACCGATTCGACGCACACCAGATGCCCATCGACATAGTGGAAGAGCGAGAACGCATTGGGGTTCGCGCCCGTTCCGGGACGGCGCACGCTGGTCAGTCCCGCCGTGCCTTCTGCCGGCATCAGGCCCACCATCTGCAGCCGCATGCTGCCCTGGTCAGACCAGAACCACGCCACCGCGTCGTGGTCGCGTGCCGCGCCGGTCAGCGTGGCGACTGCCGTGCGCGCCTGGTCGTTCGCGTTCTGCACCGACTCGAGCCGCAATGCGCGGCCCGCGCGGCGATCGGGGAAGCGCGTGCAGTCACCCACGGCCAGCACGCCGGCGGCGCTGGTCTGCATCTGTGCGTCGACCACGATGCCGTCGGCGCACTCGATGCCGGCCGCCTGCGCGAGCGCGGTCTCGGGCACGGCGCCGATGCCCAGCAGCAGCAGGTCGACCGGCTGCTTCACGCCGTTGACCTGCACCGACACCAGCCGGTCGCCTTCGACCTCGAACGCGCCCGTCTGCGCACCAAGCACGATGTCGATGCCTGCCGCGCGATGCGTGGCCAGCACGTGTGCCGACAGCTCGGGCGACACCGCGCGGCCCAGCAGGCGCGGCGCGCTCTCGATCACCTGCACCGACTTGCCCAGTGCCTTGGCCGTTGCCGCCACTTCGAGCCCGATGAAACCGCCGCCCAGCACCGTGACCGTGTCGGCCGATGCGAGCCGGGTGCGCAGGCGATGCGCCTCGTCCGCGGCGCGCAGGCTGGCGACGTTCTCCAGGCCCGGCTTCAGGTCGGGCATCTGGCGCGCGCGCGTGCCGGTGGCCAGCACCAGCCGCTCCCAAGGCAGCACGGCGCCCGAACGCAGCGTGACGGTGTGCGCCTCGCGGTCGATGGCCACGGCCGCGTCGCCCAGGTGCAGCGTGATGCCCGCTTCGCGGTACCAGTCGGCAGCCTTGTGCGGCTGCGTGGTTTCCTCGGCGCTCTTGAGGAAGGCCTTGGACAGCGGCGGACGGTGATAGGGCTCGCAGGCCTCTTCGCAGACCAGGTGCACACGCGCGCCCTGCCCCGCTTCAGCCAGGCCGGCACAGAGCTGGGCCGCGGCGTGGCCGCCGCCGATGATGACGATGGAGTTCATGAAGTGATTTCTTTCGATTCGGTGTTATGTCGTACGGCCGTTGCTGTCTCTTCAAGGAACACCGAGGAACCGGCTTTGCCGGGCCTCCGGTGTTGCCCCCGGCAGGGGGTTGGCGAAGCGACACGAAGTGCGCGAAGCCTGGGGGCGAGCCCTATTCCCCACGGTTGCGCATCCAGTCGGCGGTCTTGAAGAAGGAATCGCGAAGGCGGGCGCGCAGGTCTTCCGGCACGCCCGTCTCGCCCATGGCCTGGTCCATGCAGGCCAGCCACTGGTCGCGTTCCTTGATGCCGATGGTGTGGCCGCCGATGCTCTGCGGCAGGTGGCGCGCGCGCAGCATCGGGTGGCCGAAGCGGTCGGTGTAGTGCCGCGGGCCGCCGAGCCATCCGCACAGGAACCAGAACAGGCGCTGGCGTGCGTTGTCGAGGCTGGTGCCGTGCACCGCGCGCAGTTGCGCGTAGGCGGGCTCGAGGTCCATCAGGTCGTAGAAGCGCTCGACCAGCGCCTCCACCTTCGGCTCGCCGCCGATCCAGTCGAACGGCGTGCCGGCGGGCGGCTTTTCTTGAATCTGCATGGGCGCAAGTATCCGTGCCGCAGGTGCTCAGGCCTGCACGAGGTTCGGAATGCCCACGTCGGGGTTCACGTCGGCCTCGTAGTCCACGCCTTCCACCCCGAAGCCGAAGAGCCGCAGGAACTCGGCCTTGTAGCCCGCGAAATCGCTGATGGTGTTCAGGTTCTCGTCGGTCACCTGCGGCCAGAGTTCGAGCACGCGGGCCTGCACCTGCGGCGCCAGTTCCTTGTAGTCGGCGCGCAGGCGGCCTTCGTCGTCGATGTGCGGTGCGCTGCCGTAGAGGCTGTCGGCGTAGAGGCCGTGCACCTGCTCGATGCAGCCCTCGTGCGTGCCCTGCGCCTTCATCACCTTGAACAGCAGCGACAGGTACAGCGGCATCATCGGAATCGCCGAGCTGGCCTGCGTGACGACCGCCTTCAGCACCGACACGCGCGCGTCGCCGCCCTTCGCGGCCAGCGTCTCGCGAATGCCCAGCACCTTCTGGTCGAGGTCTTTCTTGGCCGCGCCGATGGAGCCGTTCCAGTAGATGTCGTGCGTGATCTGCTCGCCCAGGTAGGTGAAGGCGGTGGTCCTGGCGCCGTCGGCCAGCACGCCGGCCTGCTGCAGGGCGTCGATCCACATCTGCCAGTCTTCACCGCCCATCACGGCCACGGTGTTGTCGATCTCTTCCTGCGTCGCGGGCTCGAGCACCGATTCCTTCACGGTGCCGCTGTCGGTGTCGAGCCCGCGCAGGGTCACCGGCTTGCCGATGGGCTTGAGCACCGAGTTGAAGACCTGGCCGGTCTTCGGATGCGTGCGGCGCGGCGCGGCCAGGCTGTAGACCACGAGGTCGACCTGCCCCAGGTCGGCACGGATGGCGTCGATGGTCAACTGCTTCACCTCGTCGGAGAAGCCGTCGCCGTTGATGCTCTTCGCATAGCGCCCCTCGGCCTCGGCGGCGCGATGGAAGGCGGCGGTGTTGTACCAGCCGGGCGAGCCGGGGCGGTTCTCGCTGCCCGCGCGCTCGAAGAACACGCCGAGCGTGTCGGCGCCGCAGCCGAAGGCGGCGGTGATGCGCGCGGCCAGGCCATAGCCGGTGGACGCGCCGATGACCAGCACCTTCTTCGGGCCGCCCGCGATGGGAGGCCGGGCCTTGACGTAGTCGATCTGTTGCCGGACGTTGGCTTCGCAACCCGTCGGATGGGTCGTCACGCAGATGAAGCCGCGCACACGCGGTTTGATGATCATGGAGAACTCGCTGGATGGGATATCTGGAAAGAGCGGCCGGGGCATGCCTGGGGGAGAGCACGCTTTCGTTCGCGACCGGCCGGTCGGCGACGTGAATTTAACCCAGCGCGAAAGCCGCACCTTCAGCAGCCTCACAGGCATGCACAGGCCGGCGTGCCACTCATAGCCCCGCGCACATGTCGATATATGAATTGACCATTTAATGATCCAAGGTTTTATTGATATGGTCTCGCCCTGCTTTCCCTGAAGGAGAAGAACATGCGCTTGAACCTGATTGCCGCGGCAGTTGCCGCTTCCGCCCTGCTGCTCGGCACCGTCGCACACGCCGACCAGCTGGCCGACATCAAGAAGAAGGGCGAACTGGTCGTCGGCGTGCTCGGCACCGACGAGCCGGCGACCTTCATCGATCCGAAGACGCGCCAGATCGTCGGCTACGAGGTCGACCTGGTGAACGCCATCGCAAAGAAGATCGGCGTGAAGCCGGTGCTCAAGCAGATCGCGGTGGCCGCGCGCATTCCGGAACTGCAGCAGGGGCACGTCGACCTGGTGGCCGCAGGCCTCACGCACAACAAGGAGCGCGAGGCGCAGATCGACTTCTCGCTCACCACCTTCGTCACCGGCCAGAAGGCCATCGTGAAGAAGGACAGCGGCATCACCGACGTGCCGCAGCTCGCCGGCAAGAAGGTGCTGACCATCCGCGGCGGCACGCAGGAGCCGAACATCCGCAAGGCCGTGCCCAACGTCGAGGTGGTCACCTTCGACACCAGCCAGCAGGCCTTCCAGGCGCTGCAGCAGGGCAAGGGCGTGGGCTATGTGGACGACGAAGCCGCGCTGCTGCGCAGCTACGCCAAGCTGGGCCCGCAGAAGGCGCAGTACGTGGTGCTCAAGCAGAACCTGAGCACCGAGGCACTGGCCATCGGCATCAAGAAGGGCGAGGCCGGCCTGAAGACGGTGGTGGACGACACGCTGCGCGAGCTCGAGAAGTCCGGCGAGGCCGAGAAGATCTTCATCAAGTGGTATGGCCCGAACACGGCGTCGGGCTTCCAGACGCGCGACTTCAAGCTCGACAGCGACAAGATCGACTGAGCCTGTCTTTCTCCTTCCCCCGCCGGGGGAAGGCCGGGATGGGGGCGCGTGGCCCCGCCCGCTCGCGACGGTGATACTGTCGCCCCTCATGCCCCTGTTCGACTATTCCTTGCTGCTCACCGGCAAGTACCACGACATGCTGGTCGCGGGCCTGCTGCTGTCGCTGCAGCTGCTCGCTGCCGCGCTGGTGCTGGCCCTGCCCATCGCGCTGGTGGTGGCGCTGCTGCGGCTGTCGCCCTTCGCGCCGCTGCGCTGGCTCGGCTTTGCGTACGTGGAGTCGATCCGCAACATCCCGCTGCTCGCGCACATGCTGTTCTGGTATTTCGGCGCGCCCGAGCTGCTGCCCGAGAGCATCAAGCAATGGCTCTATGCGGGGCACATCGAGGCCTTCAGCGCGGTGATCGCGCTGGCCCTGTACACGGCGGCCTTCATGGCCGAGGACATCCGCAGCGGCATCCGCGCGATTCCGCTGGTGCAGTTCGAAGCCGGGCGCGCGATGGGCTTCAGCTACCTGGCCACCATGCGCCGCGTGGTGCTGCCGCAGGCGCTGCGCGTGACCGTTCCGCCGCTCATCTCGCAGACGCTGAGCCTGTGGAAGAACACTTCCATCGCCACCGTGATCGGCGTGGCCGAGCTGATGTACCAGGCCGGCCAGGTCGAGAGCGCGACCTTCCGCAGCTTCGAGTCGTTCGCGTTCGCGAGCGCGGCGTACCTCACCGTGTCGCTGGCCATCACCGGGCTGGCGACCTGGTACCACCACCGCTATCCGGTGCGGACGATATGAAGCACTCCCCCAGGCTGCGCGCACTTCGTGTCGCTTCTCCTACCCCCTCGCCGGGGGCAACACCGGCGGCCCGGCAAAGCCGATTCCGCGGTGTTTTCGGCCTCGGCCGTGCCGGTTCCGTGCATCGCGAGCCATGTGAAGCGGGAGCTGAGCGCTGATGCTTCAGATCATCAACGACTACTGGGTCTACTTCCTCATCGGGCAGTACCCGAACGGCCCGCTCGGCGGGCTGGTGCTCACGCTGCTGCTGGCCTCCTGCGGGCTGGTGCTCGCGCTGCCGCTGGGCATCGTGCTCGGCCTGGCGCGCGTGAGCCCGTGGCGATGGCTGCGCTGGCCGGTCACGGGCTTCGTGTTCGTGGTGCGCGGGCTGCCGCTCCTGATGGTGATCTTCTGGGCCTACTTCTTCCTGCCCAGCGTCACCGGCGTGAAGACCGACCAGTTCACCACCATGCTGATCGCGCTGGTGGTGTTCGACGCCGCCTATCTCGCCGAGATCGTGCGCGCCGGCATCCAGGGCCTGCCGCGCGGGCAGATGGAAACCGCCCGCGCGCTCGGCCTGGGCTACGGCCGCGCGATGCGGCTGGTGGTGCTGCCGCAGGCGCTGCGCAGCATGCTGCCTTCGCTGGTGAACCAGTTCGTCTCGACCATCAAGGAAACCTCGCTGGGCTACATCATCGGGCTGGCCGAGGTGTCGTTCATCGCGACGCAGATCAACACGCAGGTGTTCACCAAGCCCGCGCAGATCTACCTGATATTGGGCGGTACGTATTTCATTCTCTGCTTCGGCCTGTCGCGCTTCGCCTACTGGCTCGAACGCCGGCTCGCGCGCCGCGGCATCTCCACAGCCACCGCCAAGGTGTCCGCATGATCGAACTCGAAAAAGTCAACAAGTGGTACGGCAGCTACCACGCGCTGGTCGACGTGACCGAGACCATCCGCAAGGGCGAAGTCGTCGTGGTGTGCGGGCCATCGGGCTCGGGCAAGTCGACGCTGATCCGCACCTTCAACCGGCTGGAGCCGATCCAGTCGGGCCGCATCGTGGTCGACGGGCAGGACATCCACGCGCCGGGCCTGGACGTGAACGCCTTCCGCTCGCGCATCGGCTTCGTCTTTCAGCAGTTCAACCTGTTCCCGCATCTCACGGTGCTGCAGAACTGCACGATGGCGCCCATGCAGCTGCGCGGCCTCACGCGCAAGGAAGCCGACGAGCGCGCGATGGCGCTGCTGCACCGCGTGGGCCTGTCGAACAAGGCCGACGCATGGCCGAGCGAGCTGTCCGGCGGCCAGCAGCAGCGCGTGGCCATTGCGCGCGCGCTGGCCATGCAGCCGCCGCTGATGCTGTTCGACGAGCCCACCAGCGCGCTCGATCCCGAGATGGTCGGCGAGGTGCTGCTGGTGATGCGCGACCTCACGCGCGACGGCATGACGATGGTCTGCGTGACGCACGAGATGGGTTTCGCGCGCGAGGTGGCCGACCGCGTGCTGTTCATGGACGAAGGCAAGGTGCTGGAACGCGCCACGCCCGACGACTTCTTCAACCGCCCGCAGCATCCGCGCGCGCAGCAGTTCCTGTCCGACATCCGATCCCCTTTCTCGAGAGACGCATGACCGACGCATCGCTCCCCCTCATCGACGTTTCGGCGCTCGTTGCCGGCTCCGTCGGGCGCGAGGCCGTCGCCTCGCAGATCGGCGCCGCCTGCCGCGCCCACGGCTTCTTCTACGTGACCGGCCACGGCGTCGACCCCGCGCTGGTGCGGCGGCTCGAAGACCTGAGCCACCGATTCTTCGCGCTGCCCGAGGAAACCAAGATGAAGTGGCGCATGGCCCTGGGCGGCCGCGCATGGCGCGGCTACTTTCCGCTCGGCGGCGAGCTGACCTCAGGCCGGCCGGACTGGAAGGAAGGCCTCTACCTGGGCACCGAGCTGCCCGCCACGCACCCGCTGGTGCTGGCGAAGACGCCGGTGCACGGGCCCAACCTGTTCCCCGATGTGCCGGGTTTTCGCGAAACCATCCTCGACTACATGGCGGCCGTCACGCAGCTGGGCCACCGGCTCATGGAAGGCATCGCGCTGAGCCTGGGCCTGCCGGCCGGCTACTTCGCCGAGCGCTACACGGGCGATCCGCTGATCCTGTTCCGCCTGTTCAACTATCCGTCGCAGCCAGTGCCCGAAGGCCTGGACGTGCAATGGGGCGTCGGCGAGCACACCGACTACGGGCTGCTCACGATCCTGCACCAGGACCACATCGGCGGGCTCGCGGTGCATACGCCCGGCGGCTGGATCGACGCGCCGCCGGTTGCGGGCTCGTTCGTCTGCAACATCGGCGACATGCTCGACCGCATGACCGGCGGGCTCTACAAGTCGACGCCGCACCGCGTGAAGCGCAACACCTCGGGGCACGACCGGCTGTCGTTTCCGCTGTTCTTCGACCCGAACTTCGAGGCGCGCGTGCAGCGCATCGAGGGCCTGGCGGGCGCCGAGGCACGCGACGACAGCGCCGAGCGCTGGGACCGCGCCAATGTGCACGCCTTCAGCGGGCGCTACGGCGACTACCTGCTGGCGAAGGTGTCGAAGGTGTTCCCGCAACTGCGCGACGAAGTTCTCTGAACGGCCGGCGACGGCTCGTCGAGGAAGGCGTCTTCCCAGCGCTCGATGTCGGCGTCGGGGTCGGAAATGGGCACGAGCTTGTCGCTGCGGCAATAGAAGGTCCAGCCCTCGAACAGCACGTCGTAGTACGTGCCGGGCAGGTAGCGCTCGCTCGGCGCTTCGTAGGGCGGCGAAACCACTTCCACGATCCGGCCCACCGCACGCTCGGTGAAGGGCGACGCCAGGCAGCTGTCGACCACATGGCAGAGCGTGCCGATCTTGATCATGCGGGTTGCTTTCCCTGCGTCCCGGCCGGCGACGGAAACCAGCGCGGCAGGTGCGGCACCGCGTCGTGCAGCGACTCGAGCACATGGAACGCCCGGCCGGTGATGGCCTTGGGCGGATGCTTGAGGTCGGGCACCACCACGACCCGCAGCCCCGCCGCCAGCGCCGCCTTGGCGCCGTTCTCGCTGTCCTCGAAGGCGATGCACTCCGACGGATCGACGCCCAGCCGCTCGGCTGCCAGCAGGTAGAGCGCCGGATCGGGCTTGGCGCGCGCCACCTCGTCGCCGCCCGCGAAGGCCGAGAAATGGTGCAGCAGGCCCAAGCTGCCGAGGCAGGCCTGGATCTGCCCGCTGGTCGACGACGAAGCCACGGCGCAGCGCGTGCCGCGCTCACCCAGCGCAGCCAGGAACTCGGCCGCGCCGGGCTTGACGGGAAACAACGGCGTGCCGTCGGAGCGCTCAAGCTGCAGGCGCTGGCGCACATGGGCCGCGGCGTGGTCGTAGGCGTCCGGCCCGCCCAGCAGCGACGCGAGGATGTGCTGCGACTCGGTCATGGCCAGCCCCACCACCTGCAGGTACTGGCTGTGCGAAAGCTCGATGTCGAGCGTGCGGGCGGCCTCGATCCAGGCGGCCATGATGGGGCGCTCCGAATCGATCAGCAGCCCGTCCATGTCGAAAATTGCGGCGGCGAACATCGGGGCATCCTAATGAAAAAGGGGCCGACACGGCCCCTTTGGAAGAAACAACCGCTGCGCGCGCTGCGGTTCGGCGACTTGGTCAGTCGCGCGCCAGCGCCCGGTTCAGCCCCAGCGCAGCCAGCGTGGCGACGGCACCCGACAGCAGGTACACGCTCACATAGGCCAGGCCGAAGTGAGCCGACAGGCCCAGCGCGACCAGCGGTGCGAACGCAGCGCCGACCAGCCATGCCACGTCGGCCGTCAGGGCGGCACCCACGTAGCGGTACTTGGGCGCGAAGTTCGAGGTCACGGCGCCGGCTGCTTGGCCGTACGACAGGCCCAGGATCACAAAGCCCACCAGGATGAAGATGTCCTGTCCGATGCGTCCGCCGTCGAGCAGCGTGGGCGCGAAGCCGCTGAACGCGGCGATCACGGCAGCCAGGCCGCCCAGCGTGAAGCGGCGGCCGATGCGGTCGGCCAGCAGGCCCGAGGCCACGATGCCGGCGGCGCCGAGCACAGCGCCGATCATCTGCACGACCAGGAATTCGGTGACGGACTGGTCGGAATACAGCGTGATCCATGACAGCGGGAACACGGTGATCAGGTGGAACAGCGCATAGCTGGCCAGCGCGGCGAAGGCGCCGATCAGGACGTTCGAGCCTTGCGAGCCGACCAGTTCGGTCACGCTGGTGGGTTCCAGTTCGCGCTCTTCGAGCAGGCGCGAGTATTCGTCGGTGGCCACCAGGCGCAGGCGGGCGAACAGCGCCACCACGTTGATCGCGAAGGCCACGTAGAAGCTGTAGCGCCAGCCCCAGTCGAGGAAGTCTTCCGACGGCAGGCTCGAATACAGGTACGCGAACAGCGCGCTGGCGATGAAGAAGCCGATGGGAGCGCCCAGCTGGCCCAGCATGGCGTACCAGCCGCGGCGGTTGGCCGGCGCGTTCAGCGCGAGCAGCGACGGCAGGCCGTCCCACGAGCCGCCCAGCGCCAGGCCCTGGCCGAACCGGAACACCGACAGCAGCACGATGGCCGTGAAGCCCAGGCTGGCGTAGCCCGGCAGGAAGGCGATGCCGGCGGTGGACGTGCCGAGCACGAAAAGCGCCAGGGTCAGCTTGGCTTCCCGCCCGAAACGTCGCTGGATGGCCATCGAGATGACCGTTCCGAACGGACGCGCAATGAAGGCGAACGAGAAAATCAGGAAAGAGTAGAGAACACCTTCAAGATGTTGCTCGAACGGGAAGAAGACCGCAGGAAACACCAGCACCGAGGCGATGCCGTAGACGAAAAAGTCGAAATATTCGGATGCGCGGCCGATGATCACGCCAACCGCGATCTCGCCGGGGGCGATGTGCGAGTGGTCGTCACCCTGCCGGGCGCCGGCTTCGGGCGAGTTCGGCAGCGGATGGGCGCCTTGCGGACTGATGCTGGACGTCGTCATTGCTTCTGTAATTCGGGTGTCACCTCAGGAAGTGACACATGGGATCATGGACAACCTATAGCGTCTCACCGAAACACATTTACCGCCATAGGACAAAACGTCCAATAGGCGAAACCCGTCTTCGGGCGTAGATTGTGGGGTCTTTTTGCGTCGCCCCCGCACCTCTTTTCCCCCGGCATGCACATCCTCAAGAACTTTCGCCGATCGCTCCTGCTGCTTCCCGCCATCCTCCTGGCGGGTTGCAACACGGTGCTGATGAACCCATCCGGCGACATCGCCCACCAGCAGGGACGGCTCATCGTCGTCTCCACCGTGCTGATGCTGATCATCATCATCCCGGTGATCGCCCTGACCATCTTCTTCGCCTGGCGATACCGCCAGTCGAACAAGGAGGCCACCTACAGCCCCGACTGGGACCACTCCACCCAGCTCGAGCTGGCGATCTGGGCGGCGCCGCTGCTCATCATCATCGCGCTGGGCGCGATCACCTGGATCAGCACCCACGTGCTCGACCCCTACCAGCCGCTGCGCCGCCTCGACGCCCAGCGCCCGATCCCCGCGGACACCAAGCCGCTGGTGGTCGAAGTGGTGGCGCTCGACTGGAAGTGGCTGTTCATCTACCCCGAGCAGGGCATCGCCACGGTGAACGAACTGGCCGCGCCGGTCGACCGCCCGATCAGCTTCAAGATCACGGCCTCCTCGGTCATGAACTCCTTCTTCATCCCCGCGCTGGCCGGCCAGATCTACGCCATGCCCGGCATGGAGACCAAGCTGCACGCGGTGATCAACAAGCCGGGCGAGTTCGACGGCTTCTCCGCCAACTACAGCGGCGCGGGCTTCTCGGGCATGCGCTTCAAGTTCCACGGCCTGAGCGACGGCGACTTCGACCAGTGGGTCCAGAAGGTCAAGGCAGGCAAGGACGGCGAACTCACGCGCGAGCTCTACAAGAAGCTCGAGGCTCCCAGCGAGCGCGAGCCCGTGCGCCACTACGCCGCCGTGGACCCCGCGCTGTACGACGCCATCCTGAACCTGTGCGTCGACCGCAACAAGATGTGCATGAAGGAAATGATGGCCATCGACGCCGACGGCGGCATGGGCAAGCCCGGCGCCTTCAACGTTGCCACCAAGCAAGCCTGGCTGACCGATTCCCTCGACACGCCCAAGCGCAAGTACGTCACCGCGATGTGCACCACCGAAGAATAAGATGTTGCAGAACCTAGACCTGACGAAGCTCGTCTTCGGCCGCCTCACCTGGGAGGCGATTCCCTACCACGAGCCCATCCTGCTCGCGACCTTCGCGGGCGTGGTGCTGGGCGGCATCGCCGTCCTCGGCGCGATCACCTACTTCAAGCTGTGGGGCATGCTGTGGCGCGACTGGATCACCAGCATCGACCACAAGAAGATCGGCATCATGTACATCATCCTGGGCCTGGTGATGCTGCTGCGCGGCTTCGCAGACGCCCTGATGATGCGGGCCCAGCAGGCCATGTCCTTCGGCGACAACGCCGGCTTCCTGCCGCCGCACCACTACGACCAGGTCTTCACCGCCCACGGCGTGATCATGATCTTCTTCGTGGCGATGCCGCTGGTCACCGGCCTCATGAACTTCGTGGTGCCGCTGCAGATCGGCGCGCGCGACGTGGCCTTCCCGTTCCTGAACAACTTCAGCTTCTGGATGACCACCTTCGGCGCCGGCCTCGTGATGGCGTCGCTGTTCGTCGGCGAGTTCGCCAAGACCGGCTGGCTGGCCTATCCGCCGCTGTCGGGCATTCTCTACAGCCCCGACGTGGGGGTCGACTACTACATATGGTCGTTGCAGATAGCGGGGGTGGGCACATTGCTGTCCGGCGTGAACCTGCTGGCGACCATCGTGAAGATGCGCGCGCCCGGCATGACCATGATGAAGATGCCCGTCTTCACCTGGACCGCCCTGTGCACCAACGTGCTGATCGTCGCCGCCTTCCCGGTGCTGACCGCCGTGCTGGCCCTGCTGTCGCTCGACCGCTACGTCGGCACCAACTTCTTCACGAACGACATGGGCGGCAACGCCATGATGTACGTGAACCTGATCTGGATCTGGGGCCACCCCGAGGTGTACATCCTGATCCTGCCGGCCTTCGGCATCTTCTCGGAAGTGGTCTCCACCTTCTCCGGCAAGCGCCTGTTCGGCTACGCCTCCATGGTGTACGCCACGGTCGTGATCACCATCCTGTCCTACCTCGTCTGGCTGCACCACTTCTTCACCATGGGCTCCGGCGCCAGCGTGAACTCGTTCTTCGGCATCACGACGATGATCATCTCGATCCCGACGGGGGCGAAGATCTTCAACTGGCTCTTCACCATGTACCGCGGCCGCATCCGTTTCGAGCTGCCCATGATGTGGACCATCGGCTTCATGATCACCTTCGTAATCGGCGGCATGACCGGCGTGCTGCTAGCCGTTCCCCCGGCCGACTTCGTGCTGCACAACAGCCTGTTCCTGATCGCCCACTTCCACAACGTGATCATCGGCGGCGTGCTGTTCGGCATGCTGGCTGGCATCACCTACTGGTTCCCGAAGGCCTTCGGCTACAAGCTCGACCCGTTCTGGGGCAAGTGCTCGTTCTGGTTCTGGATCGTCGGCTTCTGGTTCGCCTTCATGCCGCTGTACATCCTGGGCCTGATGGGCGTGACCCGCCGCATGAGCCACTTCCAGGACATGTCGCTGCAGATCTGGTTCCAGATCGCCGCCTTCGGCGCCGTGCTGATCGCGCTGGGCATCGCCTCGTTCATCATCCAGCTGGTGGTGAGCTTCATCCGCCGCGAATCGCTGCGCGACACCACGGGCGACCCGTGGAATGGCCGCACGCTGGAATGGTCGACCTCGTCGCCTCCGCCGGCCTACAACTTCGCGTTCACGCCGCGCGTGCATGACAACGACGCCTGGTCCGACATGAAGGCGCGCGGCTACGAGCGTCCGCTGGAAGGCTTCAGCCCGATCCACATGCCCAAGAACACGGCCGCCGGCTTCATCATCGCTGCGCTGGCAGCGGCGTGCGGCTTCGCGCTGATCTGGCAGATGTGGCTCGTGGCCGGCATCGGCTTCGTCGCCATGCTCGCCGCCACGATCATCCATACCTTCAACTACAAGCGCGACTACCACATCCCCACGGAAGAAGTCGTCCGCACCGAAGAAGCGCGCACGCGCCTGCTGGCAGCCAATGTCTAACAGTTCCGCCCTCTCCCCCAGCCACGCGAACACCGTGGGCAACGCCGCGAGCGTGCCCACCTTCGAGCTGTTCAACGTCCGCAACGAAGACCATCATCCGGAGAACGGGACCCTGCTGGGGTTCTGGCTCTACCTGATGAGCGACTGCCTGATCTTCGCCTGCCTGTTCGCGGTGTACGGCGTGCTGGGCCGCAGCTACGCGGCCGGCCCCTCGGGCGCCGATCTGTTCGACCTGCCGCTGGTGGCGATCAACACCTCGCTGCTGCTGCTGTCGTCCATCACCTACGGCTTCGCCATGCTGCAGATGCAGCAGCGCCGCATGGGCGGCGTGCTGGTGTGGCTGGCCATCACCGGCCTGCTGGGCGCGGGCTTCATCGGCCTCGAGCTGTATGAATTCGCGCACCTGATCCACGAAGGCGCCGGCCCGCAGCGCAGCGCGTTCCTGTCGTCGTTCTTCGCGCTGGTGGGCACCCACGGCCTGCACGTGACCTTCGGCATCGTCTGGCTCATCGTGCTGATGTTCCAGCTGCCCAAGCACGGCTTCACCGCCGCCAACCGCCGCCGCCTGATGTGCCTGTCGATGTTCTGGCACTTTCTGGACGTGGTCTGGATCGGCGTCTTCACCTTCGTGTACCTGATGGGATCGCTGCAATGAGCGCGCATATCGAAACCGCCGGCCATGGCGCACATGGCCACGACAGCCATGACCACCACGACGATGGTCCGGTGAGCCACAGCACCTTCAAGGGCTACATGACCGGCTTCGTGCTGGCCGTGATCCTCACCGCCATTCCGTTCTGGCTGGTGATGGCCAAGGTGTTCGACAAGCCGAACACCACCGCCCTCGTCATCCTGGCCTTCGCCGTGGTGCAGATCGTGGTGCACATGGTCTATTTCCTGCACATGGACGCCAAGTCCGAAGGCGGCTGGAACATGCTGGCGCTGATCTTCACGCTCGTCGTCGTGGTCATCACGCTGGCCGGTTCGCTGTGGGTCATGTACCACATGAACACCAACATGATGCCGCACTCGATGCACGACATGAAGAACATGCCCTGATGGCGCCGGCAGTCCGCCAGCGCTCCACCGCCGCACGGGTGGCGCTGGCGGTCTTTGCCGCCATCGCCTTCTTCGGCTTTCTCGCGCTCGGCACCTGGCAGGTCGAGCGCAGGGCCTGGAAGCTCGATCTCATCGCCCGCGTCGACCAGCGCGTGCATGCCCCGGCCACCACGGCCCCCGGGCGAAACGAATGGCCCACCGTCAACGCGGCCAACGACGAATACCGGCACATCCGCATCGCCGGCACTTTCCTCCACGACAAGGAAACCCTGGTGCAGGCGAGCACCCGGCTCGGCGCCGGCTTCTGGGTGCTGACCCCGCTGCGCGCGGCCGACGGCACCGTGGTGCTGGTCAACCGGGGCTTCGTGCCGCCCGAGGCGCGCGAGCGCGCGGCCCGCACCGCGGCCGAGCCCCAAGGCGAGACCACCGTCGCCGGCCTGCTGCGCCTCACCGAGCCAAAGGGCGGCTTCCTGCGCACGAACGACCCGGCAGCCGACCGCTGGTTCTCGCGCGACGTGCAGGCCATTGCCGCCGCGCGCGGCCTGGCCGAGGTGGCGCCCTATTTCATCGACGCCGAAGCCGCGCCCGCCCCGGCCGGTACGCCGGCCGACCAAACACCCGCCTGGCCCGCCGCAGGCCTGACCGTCATCGCCTTCCCCAACAGCCACCTGGTCTACGCACTGACCTGGTATGGCCTGGCGCTGATGGTGCTGATCGCAGCCTGGTTCGTGCGCCGCAGCGAAAATGCGGCCGATGCCGACGCCCGCTCCACCCCACAAGATGCCCGCCGCGACTGAGGCCGTCGCGGTCGCGGGGGAGCTTCATGCCCCCCGCGCCGGCGTCGCCAGCCTCGACAACGCCACCGGCCACCAGAACATGCAGCAGTTGATCCAGCTGCGCTGGTTTGCCGTGGTCGGGCAGGTCGTCACCATCCTCGTGGTGCACTACGGCTTCGCCATCCGGCTGCCGCTGGACCACATGCTGCAGGTGCTGACCTGCCTGGCGCTCTTCAACATGGTGAGCCTGCTGCGCGCGCGCAGCCACCGGCGCGTGACCAACGGCGAACTGTTCCTCGCGCTTCTGGTCGACGTGGCCACGCTCACGGCCCAGCTCTACCTGAGCGGCGGCGCCACTAACCCCTTCGTGTTCCTGTTCCTGCTGCAGGTGACGCTGGGCGCGGTGCTGCTGAAGCCCTGGTCGACCTGGACCATCGTGGTCATCACCAGCATCTGCTTTGCCGGGCTGGCGCTGTTCTCGCGCCCGCTGGCGCTGCCGCTGGACCACAACCGGGGCCTCTGGAGCCCCTACATCCAGGGCATGCTGGTGTGCTTTGCGCTGAACGCCGCGCTGCTGGTGATCTTCATCACCCGCATCAGCCGCAACCTGCGCGCCCGCGACGCCCGGCTGGCCGACCTGCGCCAGCGCGCCTCGGAGGAAGAACACATCGTGCGCATGGGCCTGCTGGCCTCGGGCGCGGCGCACGAACTGGGCACGCCGCTGGCCACGCTGGCGGTGATTCTTGGCGATTGGCGCCGGCTGCCGCACTTCAGCTCCGACCCCGAGCTGCTGACCGAAGTGGCCGAGATGGAGCTGCAGATCCAGCGCTGCAAGAGCATCGTGAGCGGCATCCTGCTGTCGGCCGGCGAGGCGCGCGGCGAGTCGTCCGAGGAAACCACCGTCAGCACCTTCCTGGACGACCTGATCGAAGAGTGGCGCACCACGCGGCCCATCGAGGACTTCGAGTACGACAACCACTTTGGCCGGGACCTGCCCATGGTTTCCGACTCGGCCCTCAAGCAGATGATCTGCAACGTGCTGGACAATGCGCTGGAGGCGTCGCCGCACTGGCTGCGCCTGGAGGCGGCGCACGACGCCGACGCGCTGACGATCACGGTCACGGACGCGGGCCCCGGCTTCCTGCCGGCCATCCTGAAGGAGTTCGGCAAACCCTACCAGTCGAGCAAGGGCCGCCCGGGCGGCGGGCTGGGGCTGTTCCTGGTCGTGAACGTGGCGCGCACCGTCGGCGGCCGGGTCGCCGCGGGCAACCGGCCCGAGGGCGGCGCGATCGTGAAGATCACGCTGCCCCTGGCAGCCATCGTGCTGGAAGAAGAGGAAGAAGAGGAAGAGGACGACGAGCAGGAACCCGCGGCCCTCGACCACCACGGCACCACTGAAACACAAGGCCATGACCGAAACCGAAGCTGAGCGCCAGTTGCTGATCGTCGAGGACGACGATGCCTTCGCGCGCACGCTCGGCCGTTCGTTCGAGCGACGCGGCTACGTGGTGACGCACGCGAGCAACCTCGAGGAGACCGGCGCCCTGCTGGAAACGCTGTCGCCCGGCTATGCGGTGGTCGACCTCAAGCTCAACGGCGAGGCCTCGGGCCTGGCCTGCGTGCAGATGCTGCACCGTCACAACGCCAAGATGCTGATCGTGGTGCTGACGGGCTTTGCGAGCATTGCCACAGCGGTGGAGGCCATCAAGCTCGGCGCCTGCCACTACCTGGCCAAGCCGTCGAACACCGACGACATCGAGGCCGCCTTCGGGCGCGCCGCCGGCACCACCGAGGTCGAGCTGACCAACCGCTCCACCTCGATCAAGACGCTCGAATGGGAGCGCATCCACGAGACGCTGGCCGAGACCGGCTTCAATATTTCAGAAACCGCGCGCAGGCTCGGCATGCACCGGCGCACGCTGGCGCGCAAGCTTGGCAAGCAGCAGGTCAAGTAGCCGGAACGCGTGGCACGCTTCTGGCAAGCTTGATGCCGCAAATCCATTTTTCATGAGGTTCCGCTCCTGATGACTGCACCTGCACAGCCCCGTTCCTCGCCTCGCGCTTCGGTGCTGGCGGCCCGCGACCAGACCGCGATGGAAGAACTCTTCAACGCCCTCAGCCACGGTCTGGGCCTGGCGCTGGCCATCGCGGCGCTGCCCATCCTGGTCTACAGCGCGGCGCAGAAGGGCCAGGCGGCCGGCGTTGTCGGCGCCTGCCTGTTCGCGGGCACGGCCATCGTGCTGTACCTGATTTCCACGCTGTACCACGCGCTGCCGATGGGCCGGGCCAAGGCCTGGTTCAACCGGCTGGACCATGCGGCCATCTACCTGTTCATCGCGGGGAGCTACATGCCCTTCCTGTTCGGCGTGCTGCGCGGGCCGCTGGGCTGGACCCTGTTCGGCGCGATCTGCGCCGCGGCCGCGCTGGGCGTGAGCGCCAAGCTGTTCAACCGGCTGCGGCATCCGCTGTGGTCGACGGGGCTCTATGTGGCGATGGGCTGGATGGCGCTGATGGCGGCCGTGCCGCTGTACGAGCGCATGTCGGCGGCGGGCCTGGGCTGGCTGGTAGCCGGTGGACTTTTCTACACCGCCGGTGCAGTGGTGTTCCTGTTCGACAACAAGGTGCGCTACGCCCACTCCGTCTGGCATCTGTTCGTGCTGGCCGGCAGCACCTGCCACTTTTTCGCCGTGCTCTGGCATTCGCACGGCTGATCTGCCTGGCTCAGTAATGCGGCGGCAGTTCGTCGCGCGGGTTGCGGGCCGCGCCGTCCTGTGACGCGTTCTGGCTCTGCTCCCTGAGCTGCGTGACCTGCAGGATCAGCCGGTCGATCTGCTGCTGTTGGCGGTAGATCGTCATGTTCAGCTGGTCCAGCAGGTCTTCGGCGTAGCTCGACTTGATTTCGAGCTCGGTCACGCGCGGTTCGAGTTCGTTCGGTTGGTTTTCCATGGTGCCGCTATTGGACAGGAAGACCGCCTGAAGTTTTGTGACGCCGCGCCCAGCCGCGCCAGACGCTGGCATCGAGTGGTTGCGCAAACTGAACCCCGGTCGCCGTCTTTCTCCCTCCCCTCCCGGGGGAGGGCCGGGGTGGGGGCAGGCGGCGCTCGAAAAACCCCCGCGCAAAAACCATCGCCGCGTGCCCCCATCCCAACCTTCCCCCGAAAGGGCAAGGAGCAAGACAGGGCCCTTCAGCAGGCCGGCGACTCCAGCGCCGCCGCGCTTGCCTCCGGATGCGTCTGCCCGCGCAGGAACACAAACACCACCAGCGCCGTCGCCACAGTCACCCCAGCCAGCACGCACAGCAGCGTGCCGAACGCCGCACCGTACGCATGCAACAGCGCGGCACGGTCCACGCCGGGCAACAACGCCAGGGCCTGCGGCAGGTCGCCCGTCGTCACGCGTTGCGCCGCCTGCGACGCGCCTGAAGACGATCCCAGCTGCAGCGCCACCAATGCCGTCAGCCCGGCGCTCACCAGTGCCAGTGCAATGCCCTCGCCTGCCACCCGCACCGTGTTGAAGATGCCCGAGGCCATGCCCGCCCTTTCGCGCGGCACCACGCTCACGGCAAGGCCGTCCATCAGGCCCCAGGGCAGGCCGATGCCGCCGCCGATCAGCAGCAGCGGCCACACCATCACGCCCAGCGGCGTGCCCGGCACGCTGCGGCTGAGCCAGAAAAGCCCCGCGGCGCACACCAGCAGCCCCACGGCCGAAATTGCACCCGCCGAGAACCGGTGCGAGAGCGATGCCGCCAGCGTCGGCACGACAAGGATCGGCCCCGAAAGCGCGAACATGAAGGCCCCCGCCTCGATCGCGCCGCGCCCCTCGAGCCCCACGAAGCGGATCGGCAGCAGCACCAGCAACACCACGAACCCATAAGCCGGCGCCGCGGCCAGCAGTTGCACGCCGACGAAACGCGGAAAGCGGAACAGCGACAGGTCGAGCATCGGATGCGCCACGCGGCGCTCGATGGCGACGAAGGCCGCGCCCATCAGCGCCGCGCCGGCCAGCGCACCGATGACCCAGGGGCTGCCCCAGCCGCTGTCGGGCGCCTGCAGCACACCCAGCGTGAGCAGGCTCAGCGCGGCGGTGAAGCTGAGCGTGCCCGGCATGTCCAGGCCCATCGCGTTCGGGTTGCGCGACTCGCGCATGCTCACCGACGCGATGCACAGCGCCAGCAGGCTCACCGCGCCCGGGCTCAGCATCACCGCCTGCCAGCCGAAGCCCTGCGCGAGCCAGCCCGAGAGAATCGAGCCGCACGACAGGCCCACGCCGAAGGAAGTGCCGATCAGGCTGAAGGCCCGCGTGTGCGCCGTGCCGTCGAACACTTGCGCCAGCGCCGCCGTGCCCGCCGCGAAGGCCGCGGCGGAGCCGAGCCCCTGCAGGGCACGCGCCAGATCGAATGAAACGATGCCGGGCGCCAGCGTGAGCAGCGAACTGCTCGACGCCACGACGGCAAGCCCCAGCAGGAACACGCGCTTGCGGCCATACGCGTCGGCCAGCGCACCGGCCGCCATCAGCGTCGCGCCGAAGCTCAGCATGAAGGCGTTGGTCACCCAGTTGAGCTGCACCGGGCTGCCGCCGAGCGCGTCGCGGATCGCGGGCAGCACCACCGCCGGGCCGGTGAAGCTCAGCGGCATGCCCAGCGCCGCGAGGCACACGGCAGCCAGCAGCCAGTTCCTGGAGGATGACGAAGAAGACATCGGAAAAAGGTGCTTTCGCACGAAAGAAGACGATGAAGAGAAGATAGAAAGGAACCAATGGAATGGAAATGGCACCATTGGTCCTATCACTCCCAACCACAGGTTGCCAATTGATGGACAGTTTCAGCGGGCTCGAATCTTTCGTGCGGGCGGCGGACCAGCTCAGCTTTGCCAAGGCCGGCCGCCTGCTCGGCATTTCGGCCTCGGCGGTGGGCAAGAACGTGGCGCGGCTCGAACAGCAGCTCGGCGTGCGGCTCTTCAACCGCACCACGCGCCACACGCGGCTCACCCAGGAAGGCGTGCTGTTCCACGAGCGCTGCCGGCGCATCCTCGACGAACTGGACGACGCGCGGGCCATGATGCAGGACGCCGTCGCCGCGCCGCGCGGCCGGCTGCGCGTGAGCCTGCCGACCATCGGCTATCGCTTCCTGCTGCCGATCCTGCCGGAGTTCAAGGCCACCTACCCCGAGATCGAACTCGACCTCGACTTCAACGACCGGCTGGTCGACGTGATCGCCGAGGACGTCGACGTCGCCATCCGCAGCGGCGAACTGGTCGATTCGCAGCTGGTGGCGCGGCGGCTGGGGCCGTTCCAGTTCGTGCTGGTCGCCTCGCCCGCGTACCTGGCGCGTCACGGCGAACCACGCGTGCCGGCCGAGCTCGCGCAGCATGCATGCCTGCGCTACAAGTTCGTCACCGGCGGAAAGATCGAGGAATGGGACCTGCCCGGCCTGCCCGAACAACTGCCTACCACCCTGCTGTGCAACAACATGGAAGCCATGCTCGGCGCAGCCGTCGCCGGGCTGGGCGTGGCTTACATGCCCGACTTCCTTGCGCGCGATTCGCTGGGGCGCGGCGAGCTGCACTGCGTGCTGGCCGGGCACGTCGCGCGGCAGGGCCAGTTCTCGGCGTTGTGGCCGTCGAGCCGGCAGCTGTCGCCGAAGGTGCGGGCGTTCGTGGACTTCGCCAGCGTGCGGATGTTTCAGACCGAATTCAGACCATAATCAGTCCGACAACCGATTCCCTCAGGGTGAACGCATGAATTTCTCCACGCAGGTCAAGCCCATCAGCTATCTCAAGAGCCACGCCGCGGACATCGTGAAGACGCTTGCAGAGACCCGTGAACCGCTGGTCATCACGCAGAACGGCGAAGCCAAGCTCGTGGTGATGGACGTCCAGTCCTACGAGGAACACGAAGCCACGCTGGCGCTGCTCAAGGTTCTTGCGCTCGGCAATCGTGAAATCGAACAGGGCCACTTCCGCTCCGCCACGGATGTGTTCGCCGACCTGGACAAAGAAGACGGTCAATGAAGGTCGTGTTCCTGCGGTCTGCAGAAGCCGACCTGAAGGACCTGCGCCGCTACATCATCAAGAACTTCGGCCCCGCGGCCTGGGCCGGCAGCTACGGAAAGATCAAGGAAACCGTGGCGATGATCGAAGCACACCCTCATTCAGGACGGGTCCCCGATGAGCTCGAGAACCTGAACACGGCCCAGTACCGCCAGCTCATTTCGGGCATGAATCGGGTCATCTACGAAGTACGGGCGGACACCGCCTACATCCACCTCGTCTGCGACACGCGAAGAGACCTCAAAGGCCTGCTCATGCGGCGCATGGTCGGTGCCGCATGAGCCGGGTGGTTCGCCGGCGCAGGTCTCAGGCGGCTTGAGTCAGTTCGCTGTCCGCCGGTTCGACGACAGCGCCGACAGGTGCCGGCTCCACGGCAGCCTCGGCTGCAACTGCAGGTGCTGCCGCAACAGCCACCACCGCATCCATGGGCTTCGCCACCTTGGCAGGCTTGGTCACCTCCCCGGCCACAGCCTTCGCAGCCACCGGCTTCGCGGCTTCCACCTTCACCGGTTCGCTCGCCATGCGGCTCAGCGCCAGCGCGGCCTTCAGCGGGAACAGCGTGCGCTCGTCGCCCTCGGCGGCGTTGCTCACCGTGGTGCCGCTGGTCTCGTCCAGGCTGGCCGTGCGCACGGCGTCGAGCCGGTGCACAGGCACCATGAACGGCGAATGCGTGGTGTAGATGATCTGGTTGCCGAAGTCTTTCTCGAAGTGCGCCAGCAGGTCGGCCTGCGAATGGGCGTGCAGGTGCAGGCCGGGTTCGTCCAGCAGCAGGATGGCGTCTTGCGCGCGGCCGCCCTGGGTGTCGGCGAAGAACGCGATGTAGAACGAGAAGAACCACTGGAAGCCGCGGCTGCGCTCCTCCAGGTTCACCTCGACTTCGTAGGCGCCGTTCGGGTCGGACACCAGCGTGTCGAGGTACTGGCCGTCGAGGTTGAAGCGCACCTTGAGCGGGCGGTCTTTCCAGAGCCGGCGGATCTCGGCCGTCACCACCGAGCCGGCGCGGTTGGCGAGCTGGTTGCGCGTGGCCTGGTCGTTCCTGTCGAGCAGTTCCTGCAGCTTGCGCGGATCGAGCCCCGCCACCTTGCACAGCTTGCCGAAGCTCTGCTGCTCCGGCGTGAGCTGGCCCCAGCCCTCGCGGCCCAGGTACTCGGCGATGTTCTGGCGGCCCGGCAGCGCCGGGTATTCGTCCACGTACACGAAGCGCGGCAGCTTCTCCAGCACCCAGGCGCGGGCGCGGGCCAGCGCGGGCTCGTCGTTGGCAATGGCGCGTGCCATGTCTTCCAGCTCGGCGAGCATCTGGTCCTGCTTGTCGCTGAGCTCGGCATCGGCCGCGGCCAGTGCCTTGCGCAGCGCCTGCATGGCCTTCACCGCGCCTTCCGACCACTTGACGTAGTCGGGGCTCATGATCATCGCGGCGTCGAAGGTGTCGGACTCCTGCTCGAGCAGGGCGCGCTGTTCTTCGGACACCTTCTCGGCGGCGGCCTTGACCGCCGGCACGATCTTGCGGACCTTGGCCTTGATGTCGCCGACATCGAGCGACAGCGCGTTCAGGCCTTCGAGCCCGGCCCAGCGCACGGCGGCGTAGCCGCGGCCGGCGGTGACGTGGCGCACGCCCGCGGCGCGCGGCAGGATCTCGGCCAGGGCCGCCTGCTCGCTCTCGTTGAGCGCCCAGCGGGTGGAGACCACGGGCGTGTCGCCGCTGCACTCCTCCAAGCGGCGATGCCGCGGAAAGTCCTTGATGGGGCTGAGTTCGACCAGGCCGTCGGCCGGGTTCAGGCTGTGGAGCGCACGCAGCAGATTCGATTTGCCGCTGTCATTTCGACCGAGGATCGCCGTGATCTGTGTGGAGTCGATGGAACCGCTGTTGTTGATCGAGCGAAAGTTGGTGATCTGGAATGACGCCAAGCGCATGTAAGGGGGTTCACTTCGGAATTGAATACGGGGCCGGGGAATGTATTGCATTCCCCGGCCCCGTCCGGCCCCCTGCCGAAGAAAAAGATTGCTACTCGGCCGCGCGGCGCAGGGTGTCCACCACCGGGCGGCGCAGCACGTCGCGCAGGCCCCACCATCCCGCGCCCAGCGCCAGCACCGCGCCCGCCAGCGCGCCCGCGAGCGGAACCACCGGCGAGGCGGTCCAGCTGAACTCGAACACGTAGCGCGCCAGCGCCCAGCCGATCACCGAGGCCACGATGCTCGCGAGAAAACCCGCGAGCAGCCCGACGCCCGCCAGCTCGGCGCGCTGCACCTGGCGCAGCAGGCTGGCGCGCGCGCCCACCGCGCGCATCACCGCGAACTCGCGCGCACGCTCCTCGCGCGTGGCCGTCACGGCCGCGAACAGCACCACCAGCCCGGCGGCCAGCGTGAAGCCGAACAGGAACTCCACCGCGCGGATCACCTGGTCGAGCACGCGCTGCACCTGGTTGATGGTGGCGCTCATGTCGACGTTGGTCACGTTGGGGTAGCTGCGCACCAGCGCGTTGTCGAAGCCGCGCGTCTCGGGCGCGCGGAAGGCGCCCATGTAGGTGGTGGGCACGTCGGCCAGCGAGGCCACCGTGTACATCACGAAGAAGTTGGCATGCAGCGAACCCCAGTCGACCTTGCGCAACGAGGTGATGCGCGCGTCGTTCTGCATGCCGCCGATGTCGAAGCGCAGCGTGTCGCCCAGCTTCAGGCCGAGCGTCTCGGCCAGGCCCTCTTCCACGCTCACCTCGTTCTTCGCGCCGGGCGTCCACTTGCCGGCGGTGATGCTGTTGTGCGCGGGCGCCTCCGCGCTGTTGCTGAGGTTGAACTCGCGGTCGACGAGGCGCTTGGCGCGGTCTTCGGTGTAGTCGTCGGGCGTGACAGGCTTGTCGTTGATGGCCACGAGGCGGCCGCGGATCATCGGGTACCAGTCGAACTTGCTCACGCCCGCGTCGCGCAGCGACTTCTGGAAGGCCTCGCTCTGGTCGGGCATGACGTTGATGACGAAGCGGTTGGGCGCGTCCGGCGGCGTGGCCTGGCGCCAGCTCGCCACCAGGTCGGTGCGCAGCAGCACCAGCAGCACCAGCGCCAGCAGGCCCACGGCCAGCGCGCTGACCTGCACCACCGCATAGGCCGGCCGGGCGGAGATCTGCCGCGTGGCCAGCACCAGCCAGCGCGGCGCGGTGGTTTCGTTCACGCTGCGGCGCAGCACCTTCACCGCGAGCCAGCTCAGCAGCGCGAACACCGCCACCGCGCCCGCGAAGCCGCCGACGGCGATCAGGCCCAGCTTGATGTCGCTACTGGCCGCCATGAGCAGCGCCGCGAAGCCGGCCACGCCCACGCCCAGCACCGCCAGCGAGGCCGGCTTGAGCCCGCCCACGTCGCGCCGGATCACGCGCAGCGGCGGCACGCGGGCCAGCTGCAGCACCGGCGGCAGGCCGAAGGCGAACAGCAGCGTGAGCCCCATGCCCAGGCCGAAGGCCACGGGCCACAGCGTGGCGGCCGGCAGCGCGGTCTCGACCAGGCCCGACAGCAGCAGCACGAACACGTAGTGCACCGCGAAGCCGATGGCCACGCCCAGCCCGCTGGCGACCACGCCGATCACCGCGAACTCGAAGGTATAGGCCGCCGCGATGGTGCGCTGGCTCTGGCCCAGCACCCGCAGCATGGCGCAGTCGTCGAGGTGACTGGCCGCGAATCCGCGCGCGGCCAGCGCGACGGCCACCGCCGACAGCAGCGCCGCGAGCAGCGCGACCAGGCTCAGGAATTTCTCGGCGCGGTCGAGCGTCTGGCGCATCTCGGGCCGGCCGCTTTCGAAGGAATCGAGCCGCACGCCGCGCAGTTCGCCCTTCTTGAGCGTGGCGTCGGCCCAGTCGGTGAAGCGCTTGACGGCCGCGTCGTCGCCCGCCACGGCATAGCGGTAGCCCACGCGGCTGGCCGGCTGCACGAGCGCGGTGCGCGCCACGTCGGCCTGGTTGAGCATGACACGCGGAGAAAAGCTCATGAAGCCGGCGCCGCGGTCGGGCTCCAGCGTGATGACGCGGCCCACGCGAAGGCCGGCGTCGCCGAGCAGCAGGGTGTCGTCGATCTTCAGGCCCAGCGAGTCGAGCAGCGAGGCATCGACCCAGACTTCGCCCGGCGGCGGGATGTCGCGGGTGACGGCGCCCGGGCCGTCCAGCGTGGCCGATGTCTGCAGGCTGCCGCGCAGCGGGTAGCCCGCCGTCACCGCCTTCAGCGCCACCAGCTTGCTGGCGCCGCCCTGTGCGTCTTCGGCCCGGGCCATGGTGGGGAAGCCGTAGGTGCCGGTGCCTTCCAGGCCCAGCGACCTGGCCTGCGCCACGAAGGCCTCGGGCGTCGGGTTGTCGCTGACCACCACGGCGTCGCCGCCCAGCAGCTGGCGCGCATCGCGCTGCAGCCCGCCCTGCAGGCGGTCGGCGAAGAAGCCGACGGCCGTGAGCGCGGCCACGGCCAGCAGCACGGCGACGATCAACAGGCGCAGCTCGCCGGCGCGCAGGTCGCGCCAGAGCGTGCGCCAACCCAGGCGGAGGGAGGCATTCATGGCCGCGACGATAGCCCAGAGGCCCGCGCACGGCCGGATTCAAGGGTTATTGCCGGTTTCGGCCTACTTGCCCGCGTCTTGGCGCTGTCGCATGATGTGACAAACACCCCACCGCGCCGATCAGGCATTTATTGCGGGTCGCGGCGGGTGAAATAAAAACATTCCACTATCTGGCCGTCCTTTCCCCCGAAGGAGTGTCAATGCTGCAATGTCAGCGCCTGCAAACCCTGGGCCTGTGCCTGGCCCTCGGCATGCTGTTGAGTGCCTGCGATCCCAAGCCTTCGGCCAGCCCCGCCGCACCGTCTGCCGGTGCCTCGGGCACTTCCGGCGCGAGCCCGAGCGGCATCAAGCCCGCCGATTCCGGCGACAAGGTCGAAGAGTCCGCCGCCCACAAGGGCCCGTCCGAGGGCGGCTCGGCCATCGGCGGCATGAGCGGCCCGAACGGCGGCGGCACGTCCGGCGGCGCGGCACCCGCGCCGAGCGGCGGCGACGGCTCCGCGCCCAAGTAGCGCGGCCGGCCCGAAACAGATTTCCCACGCAAAGCAAAGAAGAAGAGCCCACGATGAAACACCCCACTTCAGCGAGGCAGGAGGTCGTGTCATGGACATGAACCGCCGCCAATTCTTCCGCGTGAGCAGCGCGGGGCTGGTCGGCTCCAGCATCGTGGCGCTCGGCTTCTCGCCGACCGCCGCGCTGGCCGAGGCCCGCAACTTCAAGCTCGCGCGCACCACCGAGACCCGCAACACCTGCCCGTACTGCTCGGTGGGATGCGGGCTCATCATGTACAGCCTGGGCGACAAGGCGAAGAACGTGGTGTCCGACATCCTCCACATCGAGGGCGATGCCGACCACCCCGTGAACCGCGGCACGCTCTGCCCCAAGGGCGCGGGCCTGCTCGACTTCGTACACAGCCCCAACCGCCTGAAGTACCCCGAGGTGCGCGAGGCCGGCAGCACCGAGTGGAAGCGCATCGGCTGGGACGAGGCGCTCGACCGCATCGCCAAGCTGCTGAAGGCCGACCGCGACGCCAACTTCCAGACCACCAACGCCGACGGCAAGACCGTGAACCGCTGGACCAGCAGCGGCATGCTCTGCGCTTCGGCATCGTCCAACGAAACCGGGTACATCACGCACAAGGCATTCCGCTCGACCGGAATGCTGGTGTTCGACAACCAGGCACGCGTCTGACACGGACCCACGGTGGCCAGTCTGGCCCCGACGTTCGGCAGAGGCGCGATGACCAACCACTGGCAGGACATCCAGAACGCGGATGTCGTGCTGATCATGGGCGGCAACGCGGCGGAGGCGCATCCGTGCGGCTTCAAGTGGGTCATCGAGGCCAAGAAGCAGAACAAGGCGCGCCTGGTCGTGGTCGACCCGCGCTTCACGCGCTCGGCCGCCATGGCCGACTACTACGCCCCGGTGCGCGCGGGCTCGGACATCGCGTTCCTCTCGGGGGTCATCAACTACCTGCTGAGCAACGAGAAGATCCAGACGGAGTACGTGCGCAACTACACCAACGCGCCGTTCATCGTCGGGCCCGACTACAAGTTCGAGGACGGCATCTTCAGCGGCTACAACGCAGAGAAGCGCAACTACGACCCCAAGTCGTGGAACTACGCGCTCGACGAGCAGGGCATGGCCAAGGTCGACATGACCATGCAGGACCCGCAGTGCGTGCTGCAGGTCATGAAGCGGCACTATTCGCGCTACACGCCGGAGATGGTGAGCCGCATCACCGGCACGCCGCAGGACAAGTTCCTGAAGGTGTGCGAGTACATCGCGAGCACCAGCACGTCCACGCGCACCATGACCATCATGTATGCGCTGGGCTGGACGCAGCACAGCCAGGGCTCGCAGATGATCCGCACCGGCGCCATCGTGCAGCTGCTGCTGGGCAACATCGGCGTGGCGGGCGGCGGCATGAACGCGCTGCGCGGGCACAGCAACATCCAGGGCCTGACCGACCTGGGGCTGCTGTCGAACTCGCTGCCGGGCTACATGTCGCTCGCGCGTGACAGCGAGCAGACCCTGGAGGACTACTACAAGACCCGCGCGCTGAAGCCGCTGCGGCCCAACCAGATGAGCTACTGGCAGAACTACCCGAAGTTCTTCGTCAGCATGCAGAAGTCGTGGTGGGGCGACGCGGCCACGGCCGACAACGAGTGGGGCTTCCACTACCTGCCCAAGATCGACAAGCTCTACGACGTGCTGCAGGCCTTCGAGCTCATGAACCAGGGCAAGCTCAACGGCTACATCTGCCAGGGCTTCAACCCGGTGGGCTCGTTCCCGGACAAGAAGAAGATCGTCGACGGGCTCTCCAAGCTCAAGTTCCTCGTCACCATCGATCCGCTGGTGACGGAGACCAGCGAGTTCTGGCGCAACTTCGGCGAGTTCAACGACGTCAAGACCACCGACATCCAGACCACGGTGTTCCGCCTGCCTTCCACCTGCTTCGCGGAGGAAGACGGCTCGCTCACCAACTCCAGCCGCTGGCTGCAGTGGCACTGGAAGGGCGCGGAGCCGCCGGGCGAGGCCAAGGGCGACATCGAGATCGTGGCGGGCATCTTCAACCGAATGCGCCAGGCCTACATCAAGGACGGCGGCGCCTTCCCCGACCCGATCGTCAAGCTGACCTGGCCCTACAAGATTCCGCACTCGCCTTCCGCGCAGGAACTGGCGATGGAATACAACGGCCGCGCGCTGGTCGACCTGGTCGATCCGAAGGACCCGAGCAAGCCGCCGACAGCCAAGGCGGGCGAACAGCTCTCCGGCTTCGGCCTCTTGCGCGACGACGGCACCACCGCCAGCGGCTGCTGGATCTACAGCGGCGCCTGGACGCAGGCCGGCAACCAGATGGCGCGGCGCGACAACGCCGACCCGTACGGCATCGGCATGGTGCAGAACTGGGCGTGGGCCTGGCCCGCGAACCGGCGCATTCTCTACAACGGCGCCTCCACCGATCCCACCACCGGCAAGCCGTGGATCGCCAAACGCAGCCTCATCGCGTGGAACGGCAAGCAGTGGACCGGCTCGGACATTCCCGACATACGGCCCGACGCCAATCCGATGGAAGCCGACGCGGTGCGCCCGTTCATCATGACGGCCGAGGGCGTGGCGCGGCTGTTCGCGCCCACGGGCATGGCCGAGGGGCCGCTGCCGGAGCACTACGAGCCCTTCGAGTCGCCGCTGGTCAACAACCTGATGCACCCGAACAACGAGAAGGCGCGCGCCAACCCCGCGGCACGCATCTTCAAGGGCGACCTCGAGCGGCTCGGCGTGCCGAAGGACTTTCCATACGTGGCAACCAGCTACCGGCTCACCGAGCACTTCCACTACTGGACCAAGAACGTGCGCACCTCGGCCATCATCCAGCCGCAGCAGTTCGTCGAGATCGGCGAAGAGCTGGCGAAGGAAAAGGGCATCGGCCACGGCGACATGGTGAAGGTGTCGAGCAAGCGCGGCTTCATCAAGGCGGTGGCCGTGGTGACCAAGCGCATCGTCGGGCTGCAGGTCGATGGCCGCACGGTGCACACGGTGGGGCTGCCGAACCACTGGGGCTTCGTCGGCGTGGCCAAGCCGGGGTATCTGGTGAACACGCTCACGCCTTTCGTCGGCGATGCGAACACGCAGACGCCGGAGTACAAGTCCTTCACCGTGAACATCGAGAAGGCGTGACATGAAGAAGCACGTACTCGACGACTTTCTCCCTCCCCTTCCGGGGGAGGGCAGGGGTGGGGGCACAGCGGCCTCATCTCATGCGCGGCGCCTGTCCGAAGGCCTGCCCCCATCCCAGCCTTCCCCCGGAAGGGGAAGGAGCAATACAGAAGACCGGAGCCACTGATGTCCTCCCTTCAAACCCTGGACATCGCCGCCCGCTCGGCCACGACCACGCCATCGCCCGAGATCCGCAGCCGCCCGCAGGTGCAGCAGGTGGCGAAGCTGATCGACGTGTCGACCTGCATCGGCTGCAAGGCCTGCCAGGTCGCGTGCATGCAGTGGAACGACCTGCGCGACGAGGTCGGCACCAACCACGGCACCTACGACAACCCGGTCGACCTCACCCCGTCTTCCTGGACGGTGATGAAGTTCTCCGAGGTGGAGCCCGAGGCCGGCAAGCTCGAATGGCTGATCCGCAAGGACGGCTGCATGCACTGCGACGACCCCGGCTGCCTGAAGTCGTGCCCCTCGCCGGGCGCCATCGTCAAGTACGCCAATGGCATCGTCGACTTCATCAGCGAGCATTGCGTGGGCTGCGGCAACTGCGTCACCGGTTGCCCGTTCGACGTGCCGCGCATCAGCAAGGTCGACAACAAGGCCTACAAGTGCTCGCTGTGCTCCGACCGCGTGGGCGTGGGCCTGGAGCCCGCCTGCGTGAAGGCCTGCCCCACCGGCGCGCTGCATTTCGGCACCAAGGAAGACATGCACGAATACGCCTCGGAGCGCATCGTCGACCTGAAGGAGCGCGGCTTCGCCAATGCCGGCGTGTACGACCCGGCCGGCGTGGGCGGCACGCACGTGATGTACGTGCTGCAGCACGCCGACCGCCCCGGCCTGTACGCCGACCTGCCGAAAGACCCGCACATCAGCCCGCTGGTGTCGCTGTGGAAGGGCGTGGCCAAGCCGCTCGCGATGGTCGCGATGATCGGCGCGGTGGTGGGCAGCTTCTTCCACTACATGAAGACCGGCCCCATCGAGCCCAAGGACGACCACCCCGATGCCGACCGCGACGGCCACCCGGACGACGTGGTGGTGATCGAAGAGCCGCCACGGACACCGCCGCCCACCGCGCCCCGTGCATGAGGAGATTGCGATGACACGCTACTACCTTCGCCGCTACCGAGACGCCACGCGCATGAACCACTGGTTCGTCGCGATCATGTTCTTCGCGGCCGCGCTCTCGGGCCTGGCCTTCTTCCACCCTGCCCTGTTCTTCCTGACCAACCTGTTCGGCGGCGGCCCGTGGACGCGCATCCTGCATCCGTTCATGGGGCTGCTGATGGTGCTGGGCTTCGTGTTCCTGTTCTTCACGATGTGGCGCGAGAACATCCTCGACAAGGGAGACCGCGAATGGATCGCCAACGCGCCGAAGATGCTCAAGGGCGACAAGTCGGGCATGCCGCCGGTGGGCAAGTACAACGCCGGGCAGAAGCTGGTGTTCTGGGCCTTCGGCGTCAGCCTGCTGCTGTTGCTGGTGACGGGCTTCATGTTCTGGAGCCCGTGGTTCGTCGGCTTCTTCCCGATATTGCTGCGGCGCATCGCGGTGGTGGTGCATGCGGTGTCGGCGGTGGTGCTGATTCTCTCCGTCATCACGCACCTCTACGCGGCCATCTGGGTCAAGGGCACGCTGCGCGCCATGACGCGCGGCACCGTGACCGAGGGATGGGCCAAGCTCAACCACCCACTCTGGCATCGCAAAATGACGCGAGGTGAGTAAACAGGCTCTCCCCCAGGCTGCGCGCACTTCGTGTCGCTTCGCCACCCCCCTTCCGGGGGCGATACCTGCGGCCCGGCAAAGCCGGTTCCGCGGTATCTCTCGAATGGCCCTGGGGCCAATCACGTATCGCAAATCGTGCGAATCGCTGTAGAGTCATTTGAATGAGCAGTTCAACCGGCACCCCGCCGCCGATCCGCACCACGCGCGTTCTCGATCCCGAGCAGATTGCAATGCAGGCCGGGCGGCAGATGCCGTTCCTGCGCCTGCCGGTGCGCTCCCTCGCGTTCTCCGACCGGCAGCTTCGACTGCGCCAGCTCGCGGCTTCGCATCCGATGCGCGAGTACCTGATCTTCATTGCCGACCTCGCTCAGGCGCAGCACCAGGTGCTGCAGGACTATGCGCCCGTCGCGCTGCCCGAATCCGACGCGCTCGAAGCCGCTGCCAAGGTGCTGAAGCCGCCGATGCCTGCCTTCGGATGGACGCGCGACCCGGTGTGGCTGCAGGAGCTTCGCCGCCTGCTCGGCCTCTTCCGCGCAAGGCTGCCCGAAGGCCCGGCGCGCGACACGCTCGACCGCGTGGTGGCCGCCGACGACGCATGGATCGACCAGCAGGCCGACCGCCTCTCGCGCCGCATCATGTTCGGACTCGACCTCGCGGCCGCGCCGCTGATCGCCGCCGGGCTGCAGGCCTACTGGACCCAGCTCGTGCTGCAGGTGGCCGGCCGCGAAGGCGAGAACATCTTCGGCCGCACCGACCCCGGCAACGAATGCCCCTGCTGCGGCAGCGCGCCCACAGTGAGCATCACGCGCATCGGCGCCGACGAAGCGGGCTTTCGCTACCTGCACTGCTCGCTGTGCAGCACCGAGTGGCACTACGTTCGCATCAAGTGCACGCATTGCGAAAGCACCAAGGGCATCCACTTCGAATCGCTGTCGCCGCAGCCCGGCGTGGAACTGCCGGCCACCGGCGCGCGCGAAGGCGCGGTCAAGGCCGAGTGCTGCGACACCTGCGGCCACTATCTCAAGCAGGTCGCGATGGAGAAAGACCCCGAGGTCGAGCCCGTCGCGGACGACCTCGCCAGCGTCACGCTCGACCTGCTCGTCTCCGAAGCCGGCCACCAGCGCAGCGGCCACAACCTGATGCTGCTGTTCGGAGAGCCAGAGATCCCCGACGACGGCGGAGGCGGCTGATGGCAGCGCCGAAAGAGTCCGTGGTCCACGGCTCGACGGCAAGGCCCCAGGATCTGCCTTCTGTCGATCAACTTCTGCGCCTCGCCGTGCCGGGCGCGTTGCTGGCCGAGCACGGCCGCACGCTGGTGGTGAAGGAAGCGCGCGCGCTGCTCGAGGGGCTTCGTGCGCGGGCCGTGGCGGGCAAGCTGGCCGCCGCCGACATCGAGCAAGAGGCGCTAGGCAACGCGCTCGCCGCACGCGTCCAGGCATGCCTCGCGCCGCGCATGCGCGCGGTGCTGAACCTCACCGGCACCGTCATCCACACCAACCTCGGCCGCGCGCTGCTGGCCGACGCGGCGCTGCAGCGGCTGCTCGCGGTGATGACATCGCCCAACAACCTCGAGTACGACCTCGCCACCGGCAGCCGCGGCGACCGCGACTCGCTGGTCGAAGAACTGCTTTGCAGCATCACCGGCGCCGAGGCCGCCACGGTGGTCAACAACAACGCGGCCGCCGTGCTGCTGACCATCGCGGCCCTGGCGCGCGAGCGCGAGGTGATCGTCTCGCGCGGCGAGCTGGTGGAAATCGGCGGCGCCTTCCGCATGCCCGACGTGATGGCCAGCGCGGGCGCGCGCATGGTCGAGGTCGGCACCACCAACCGCACGCATCCGCAGGACTACGAGCGCGCCATCAACGAGCACACCGCGCTGGTGATGAAGGTGCACACCAGCAACTACGCCGTGCAGGGCTTCACCGCCGCGGTCGACGAAGCCACGCTCGCCGGCATCGCGCACGCGCGCGGCGTGCCGCTGGCCACCGACCTGGGCAGCGGCTCGCTGATCGACCTTGCCCACTACGGCCTGCCGCGCGAGCCGCTGCCGCAGGAGATGCTTGCGGCCGGCTGCGACGTGGTCACCTTCTCGGGCGACAAGCTGCTGGGCGGTCCGCAGGCCGGGCTCATCGTGGGCAGCAAGGAAGCCGTGGGCCGCATCCGCAAGTTCCCGATGAAACGCGCGCTGCGCATGAGCAAGCTGCCGCTGGCGGCGCTGGAAGCCACGCTGTCGCTGTACCTGCGGCCCGAGCGTCTCGCGCAAGACCTGCCGACGCTGCGGCTGCTCACGCGGCCCGCGGATGCGATCCGCGAAATGGCCGAGCGCTTGAAGGCACCGGTGCAAGCGGCCGTGTCGCCGCGCTTCACCGTCGAGGTCGTTCCGCTGCTCGGGCAGATCGGCTCGGGCTCGCTGCCGGTCGAGCGGCTGCCCTCGGCCGGGCTCGCGCTCGCGCCGGCCGGCACGTCGAAGAAGGGCACGGGCACCGCGCTCGATGCCCTTGCCACCGCGCTGCGCGGCCTGCCCCTGCCGGTGATCGGCCGCATCGCCGAAGACCGGCTGCTGCTCGACCTGCGCTGCCTGGAGGACAGCGCCGAATTCGTCGCGCAATTGGCGCTGCTGCGCAAGCGACTGCAATGATCATCGGCACCGCAGGCCACATCGACCACGGCAAGACCACGCTGGTGCGCGCGCTCACCGGCGTCGACACCGACCGGCTGCCCGAGGAAAAGCGGCGCGGCATCTCCATCGAGCTCGGTTATGCCTACCTGCATGCGCCCGACGGCATGTCGCTGGGCTTCGTCGACGTGCCCGGCCACGAACGCCTGCTGCACACCATGCTCGCCGGCGCCACTGGCATCGACCACGCACTGCTGGTGGTGGCAGCCGACGACGGCGTGATGCCGCAGACGCGCGAGCACCTGGCGGTGGTGGCGCTGCTGGGCGTGCGCGAGGCGACGGTGGCCATCACCAAGATCGACCGCATCGACGAGGCCATGCGTGATGCGCGGCTGGCCGAGGTGCGCTCGGACATCGCGGCGCTGCTGGCGCCCAGCCCGCTCGCGGGCGCGCCGATGCTCGCGGTGTCGGCGGCCACAGGCGACGGCGTCGATGCGCTGCGCGAACGCCTGCTCGACGTGGCGCGCAGGGAGCATGGGCGCGAAGACGGCCTGGCGTTTCGCCTCGCGGTCGATCGGGCTTTCACGCTCTCGGGCGTGGGCACGGTCGTCACCGGCACGGCCTTCAGCGGCACGGTGCGCATCGGCGACGAGCTGCGCGTGGTGCCCGGCGACCGCACGGTGCGTGTGCGCGGCATCCATGCACAGAACCAGAAGGCCGAATCGGCGCATGCGGGGCAGCGCTGCGCGCTGGCGCTGGCCGGGGCCACCAAGGACGAGATGCATCGCGGCGACTGGGTCTGCACGCCCGCCATCGCGCTTGCCACGGACCGCATCGACGTGCTGCTCACGTTGTGGCCCGACGAGGCCAAGCCGCTGCGCTCGGGCACCACGGTGCACGCGCACCTCGGCGCGAGCGACGTGATGGCTTCGCTCGCACTGCTCGACCGCGACGTGCTCGCGCCCGGCGAAACCGCCCTGGCGCAGTTGGTGACGAAGGAGAGCGTCGGCGCGTGGCATGGCGACCGGGGCGTGCTGCGCGATGCCTCGGCCACGCGCACCATGGCCGGCGTGCGCGTGCTCGACCCGTTCGCGCCGGTGCGCTACCGCCGCACGCCCGAGCGGCTGCACACGCTGGCCGCCTGGGCCATCGACGACCGGGCCGCCCGCGTGGCCGCGCTGCTGCACAACGCGCCGCTGGGCATCGACACCGCGCGGCTGGCGCGTGCGCTGTCGCTGCCCGACGAAGCCGCCCTGCCGCTGCCCGCGGATGCGGTGCGCATCGAGCACACGGCCATCGCGCAGCGGCACCTGGATGCGCTCGAGGCGCAGATCACCGGCCGGCTCGCGGACTTCCATCGCACGGCGCCCGATGAGGTCGGCCCCGATGCGCGCCGCCTCAAGCGGCTGGCCGCGCCACGCACGGACGATGCGCTGTGGCGCCATGCGCTCGACGCGCTGGTAGCGCGCGGTGCGCTGGTGCGCAGCGGCACCTGGCTGCATCTGCCGGACCATGCGGCGCGCCTCGGTGAGGCCGAACAGAAGCTCGCGCAGAAGCTGCTGCCGCGGCTGGCCGATGGCGGCTTCGATCCGCCGTGGGTGCGCGATCTTGCGAAGGACTGCGCGGCGAGCGAGGCGATGGTGCGGCAGACGCTCGCGAGCCTCGCGCGCCGGGGCGAGGCCTTCCAGGTGGTGAAGGACTTGTACTATCCGCTGGCGACCGTCGAGCGGCTGGCTGCGATTGCGCGCGACTGCCTCGAAGGCCCGCAAGGGCTGCAGGCCGCGAGCTTCAGGGATGCGACGGGGTTGGGACGCAAGCGCGCGATCCAGCTGCTGGAGTTTTTCGACCGTGTGGGGCTGACGCGGCGCGTGAAAGATGCGCATCTGCTGCGGCCCGATACGTCGTTGTTCGGGGCAAGGCCTTGAACAGCGTTCATGGGAGGGGATCGTCCCTGGTGGGGCGGCCGGGCTTCAAACCCGGTTGGTGGCGCCAGTCGTCGCCGGGAAGGTTCGACTCCTTCCCCCTTCCGCCGTCTTTATCTTGCTCCTTCCCCCTCTGGGGGAAGGCTGGGATGGGGGCAAGCGGCGGTGGTTTTGGCGCGGTGCTTCATCGACCGACGCTTACCCCCACCCCTGCCCTCCCCCGGAAGGGGAGGGAGGAATACGGGATCTCAAGGAACCACACGCAGCGAAGGCTCTCCCGCCTCGACACGGCCGATCACCGCCGCCTGCCCGAAGCCTTCGTCGCGGAAGATCTTCAGCACCGCATCGACCGATTCCGGCGCGCAGCTGACGAGCAGGCCGCCCGAGGTCTGCGGGTCGCTCAGCAGGTTCTGCGCTGTGGGATGCAGGCCGGCGGCCAGCTCCACGTCGGCGCCGTAGCCGGCCCAGTTGCGCCCCGACGCACCGGTGACCATGCCCTCGGCGGCCATCACCACCACGTTGTCGAGCAGCGGCACCTTCGACCACTCGATCACCGCCTTGAGCTTCGCGCCGCGCGCCAGTTCGAGCGTGTGGCCGGCCAGGCCGAAGCCGGTCACGTCGGTCAGCGCATGCACGCCGTCGAGCGCCGCCAGGGCGATGCCGGGGGTGTTGAGCTTGGTCGTGTTCTCGATCAGCTGGCGGTAGCCGATGCCCGACAGCTGCTCCTTCTTGAGCGCCGCCGACAGCACGCCCACGCCCAGCGGCTTGCCCAGCACCAGCACGTCGCCGGCCTTCGCATCGGCGTTGCGGCGCACGCGGTCGGGGTGCACGAGGCCCATGGCGACGAGGCCGTAGATCGGCTCGACCGAATCGATGGTGTGGCCGCCGGCAATCGGGATGCCGGCGGCACGGCACACGTCCTGCCCGCCGCGCACGATCTCGGCGATCACTTCCACAGGCAGCTGGTTGATCGGCATGGCAACGAGCGCCAGCGCCATGATCGGCCGGCCGCCCATTGCGTACACGTCGCTGATGGCGTTGGTGGCGGCGATGCGGCCGAACTCGTAGGGGTCGTCCACGATGGGCATGAAGAAGTCGGTGGTCGCGATCAGCGCCTGCTGGTCGTTGAGCCGGTAGACGGCCGCGTCGTCGGCGGTCTCGATGCCCACCATGAGCTCGGGCGGGATCATGCCGCCCGCGTGGTTCTTGAGAATCTGCGACAGCACGCCGGGCGCGATCTTGCAGCCGCAGCCGCCGCCATGCGAAAAACTCGTGAGGCGCAAAGGCGCGAGCGGGTTCATGAGCGTTGGGTTCATGCGGCGATTATCGAATCGCCCCGGCTTTCTACAATCCCGTCCCTTCCAAACCCGCACTTCACCGAGGCGCAACCATGAAAAAGAATCTCACCCGACTTACCCTGGCACTGGCCTTCTCCGTCGCAAGCCTCGGCGCCTTCGCCCAGGGCGTGCTGCGCGTGTCGGCCATTCCCGACGAGGCGCCCACCGAGCTGCAGCGCAAGTTCACGCCGCTGGGCGACTATCTCAAGAAGGAAACCGGCATGGACGTGCAGTTCACGCCCGTGACCGACTACGCCGCGGTGGTCGAAGGCCTGGCCACCAACAAGATCGACCTGGCATGGCTGGGCGGCTTCACCTACGTGCAGGCGCGCATCCGCACCAACGGCGGCGCGGTGCCCATCGTGCAGCGCGCGGAAGACGAGGTGTTCACCAGCAAGTTCATCGTGCCGGTGGACAGCACCGCCAAGACGCTGGCCGACCTGAAGGGCAAGACCTTCGCTTTCGGCGCGCCCTCGTCCACCTCGGGCAGCCTGATGCCGCGCTACTTCCTGCTGCAGGCCGGCATCAACCCCGAGAAAGACTTCAAGACGGTCGCGTTCTCGGGCGCGCACGACGCCACGGTGGCCTTCGTGGCCGCGTCGCGCGCCGAAGCCGGCGTGCTCAACGCGTCGGTGTGGGACAAGCTGGTAGAGGCCAAGAACCCCAACGCCGCCAAGGTGCGCGTGCTGGCGACCACGCCGACCTACTACGACTACAACTGGACGGTGCGCCCCGGCCTCGATCCGGCCATCACCAAAAAGCTGACCGACGCGTTCCTGAAGCTCGACCCGGCCAACCCGGCGCAGAAGGAAATCATGGCGCTGCAGCGTGCGAGCAAGTTCATTCCGACCAAGTCGTCGAACTACGACGGCATCGAGACGGCGGGCAAGTCGGCGGGCCTGATCAAGTGAGCCTGCGCGAATGAGTTTTTCGCTGGAAGGCGTGGGTGTCGTGCACCCCAACGGCCAGCGAGCGCTGGCCGGGGTGACGCTGGCCGCGCGCGACGGCGAGCGCATCGCCGTCATCGGGCCCTCGGGCGCCGGCAAGACCACGTTGCTGCGTGTGCTCGGCGCGGCGCTGCGGCCTTCGGAAGGCGTGGTCGAGACCCTTGGCGCGAAGGCGTGGCAATTGCCGGCCGCGGCGCTGAAGAAGCTGCGCGCCCGCATCGGCACGGTGCACCAGGCGCCGCCCATCGCGCCGCGCCTGCGCGTGGTCACAGCCGTGCTCGCGGGCCGGCTCGGCGAGTGGTCGACGCTGCGCGCGCTGGGCTCGCTCTTCCATCCGTCGGACATTGCCGGCGCGCACGAAGTGCTGTCGCGCCTGTCGCTGGAAGACCGCCTGTTCGAGCGCTGCGACCGCCTCTCGGGCGGCCAGTTGCAGCGCGTGGGCATTGCGCGCGTGCTGTACCAGCGCCCGGCCCTGCTGCTGGCCGACGAGCCTGTATCCGCGCTCGACCCCACGCTGGCCGACGCCGCCATCGGCCAGCTCGTCGCGCAGAGCGAATCGACCGGGGCCACGCTGCTGGCCTCGCTGCATGCGGTGGACCTGGCGCTGCGCTGGTTTCCGCGCATCGTCGGCATGCGCAACGGGCTGGTGATGTTCGACCTGCCCGCGGCGCAGGTGACGGCCGCGATGCTCGACGCGCTCTATGCGAGCGAAGGCGGCGTGGCGGTGCAGAAGTCGGCTCAGCCGGTCGCGGCCGAGGCTGCGTTCACTCGTCCGGACTGCCCTTGAACGCCGCCGCATCCTCCGCCGCCGTCCGACGCGACCCGCAAGCCATGCGGCGGCTGGCATGCGGTGTCGTCTTGCTCGTCATCGCCTGGCCGATGCTGGCGCTGTCCGAATTCAATCCGTGGGCGCTGTTCACCGGCGGCAATCTCGCGGTCATCGGCGGCTTCCTGGCGGGCTTCTTTCCGCCCGACGGTTCGCCGGCCTTTCTCGCGCTGCTCTTCAAGGCCACGCTCGAGACGCTGGCCATGGCCACGGCCGGCACCGCGCTGGCATTGCTGATCGGCGCGCCGCTGGGCTTCGTGACCACGCGCGCCCTCTCCGTCTCGCGCATCGGTCCAGGCCCCGGCCGTGCGCGGGCCGGTATCGTGCGGCAGGCCGCGCGCTGGCTGCTGATGGTGCTGCGCGCCATTCCGGAGATCGTCTGGGCGCTGCTGTTCGTGCGCGTTTTCGGGCTCGGCCCCGCCGCGGGCGTGCTGGCGCTGGCCATCACCTACGGCGGCATGCTGGGCAAGGTCTACGCCGAGATCCTCGAATCGACCGACACGCGTCCGGCGCGCGCCCTGCTCGAAAGCGGCAGCGGCCGGCTCGCGGCGCTCTGCTACGGCCTGCTGCCGAACACCGCGCAGGAACTGGCCTCCTACACCGTGTACCGCTGGGAATGCGCGGTGCGCGCGTCGGTGGTGATGGGGTTCGTCGGCGCGGGCGGGCTGGGGCAGCTGATGGACCAGTCGATGAAGATGCTCAACGGCGGCGAGGCCAGCAGCATCCTGCTGGTGTTCCTGGCGCTGGTGCTGCTGGCCGACCTGCTCAGCAATGCGCTGCGAAGGCTGCTGGCATGACGGCGAACCGCGCGCTGTTGCCTCCGCGCCCGCCGCCCTGCTGGCGCTGCCGCATCGCCTTGCTGCTGATCGGCGCGGCGGTGGTGGCGAGCTTTGCCTACCTGGGCATCGACTACCGCGCGCTGGGCTCCTCCGAATCGCTCAGGCTCATGGGCAAGTTCATCGCCGAGTTCTTCCCGCCCGACCTGTCGCCCGACTTTCTCTCGAAGGTCGGCCATGGCGCGCTGCAGACGCTGGCGGTGTCGGCGCTCGGCACGGTGCTGGCGGCCGTTGCCGGCGCGGTGCTGGCGTTGCCGGCTTCGGGCCGCGCAGGCGGCGCCTTGCGCCACGGCTCGCGCTTCGTGCTGAACTTCCTGCGCAGCGTGCCAGAGCTGGTATGGGCCGCGCTGATGGTGCTGGCCGCAGGCATCGGCCCCTTCGCGGGGGCGCTGGCGCTGGCCCTGCACACCACGGGCGTGCTGGGCCGGCTCTTCGCCGAGGCGCTGGAAAACGCGCCGCGCGAGCCGGAACATGCGCTGGCGCTCTCGGGCGCCAACCCCGTCACCGCCTTCAGCTACGCCAGCCTGCCCATCGTGCTGCCGCAGTGGGTGGCCTACGCGCTCTACCGCTGGGAAATGAACATCCGCATGGCCGCCGTGCTGGGCTTCGTGGGCGGCGGCGGACTGGGGCAATTGCTGTACTTCCACCTGTCGATCTTCCAGCAGCAGCAGGCAATGACCGTGCTCATCGCGATGTTCGTGCTGGTGACCTTTGTCGATTTTGCGAGCGCTCGCTTGCGCCGTGGCCTCGGACCTGCATACGCCTGACAATCGGGGCATGAGGTTCCCGCCATGAGTCATCGCCAGCCCGTGCGCGTCGGCGACCGCCACGCCTTCGACACGCTGATCGACGCCCGCTCACCGGCCGAGTTCGCGCTCGACCACATTCCCGGTGCCATCAACTGCCCGGTGCTGGACGACGAGGAGCGCCGCATCGTCGGCACCGTCTACGTGCAGACCGGCGCCTTCGAGGCGCGGCGCATCGGCGGTGCGATGGTCGCCGCCAACATCGCGCGGCACCTGCGCGAAACCCTGGCCGACCGGCCCGAGAACTGGAAGCCGCTGGTCTACTGCTGGCGCGGCGGCATGCGCAGCGGCTCCATGGTGACGTGGCTGCGCCTCGTCGGCTGGGACGCGCAGCAACTCGCGGGCGGCTACAAGAGCTTTCGCCGGCACGTCATTTCGCAGATCGACGCACTGACCCCGAAACTCGAC
This sequence comes from Variovorax sp. AB1(2024), assembly GCF_037482385.2. Lineage (NCBI taxonomy): Bacteria > Pseudomonadati > Pseudomonadota > Betaproteobacteria > Burkholderiales > Comamonadaceae > Variovorax > Variovorax sp. AB1(2024). Next base: position 5,351,398 of record NZ_JBBHKP020000001.1, read on the forward strand.
CTGCGCGTGATCTGCGGCGCGACCGGCAGTGCGAAGACGCGCGTGCTGCATGCGCTTGCCGCGCGCGGCGCACAAGTGCTCGATCTGGAAGATTTCGCCAGCCACAAGGGCTCGCTGCTCGGTTCGCTGCCGGGCGTGCCGCAGCCTTCGCAGAAGCACTTCGAGACCCTGATCGCAGCGGTACTGGAAACCGTCGATCTCTCGCGCCCGCTGTATGTCGAGGGAGAGAGCATCCGCATCGGACGGCTGTCGCTGCCGTTGTCGCTGGTGGCGCGGATGCGCGCGGCGCCGTGCATCGAGGTGTGCGCTACGCCGGAAGCGCGGCTGGCGTATCTGCTGCGCGACTACGCCTACCTGGGCGACGACCGTGACGCGCTGGCCGACAAGCTGGGAGCGCTGAAGGAACTGCAGGGCAAGGAGACAGTGGCGCGCTGGCAGCATTGGGCGCATGAAGGCGATCTGCCGCATCTGTTTGCGGAGCTGATGGCGCTGCATTACGACCCGCACTATGAGAAGTCGCAGGAGCTGCACTTTCGGGCATGGGGGCGGCGCCGGAGCGTGGGTGCGGTTGATCTGTCGGATCAGGGGATTGGGGCTGTGGCTGAGGCGGTGTTGAGGTTGGGGTGAGGGCATGGTGTTGAGATCGGGGATGGGTACGTCAGCAGGCACAAGAACAGGACAGGGCTCCTGCTCAGATGTTTTCATATTTTTTTAGATCGTATTTTTCAATCAATCTCAATGCTCTTTCTCTGAGCACGGCATCACCCTCGCTTTGCTTTAACAGTTCTTCGTTCAACCCTCTGGCGAATTCACCGTATGCGTAAAGTCCAGCATCTTCCTCGCCAAGATTACAGTCTCTATAGCTAATAACTACAAAATCAATGGGCAATGCCTTGCCCGTTTTGAGCGGAGGCAAGAAATCAATCTCAATACAAACTTCATGCCCCACTCCGCGCTCTGCATATAAAACATCCAGATTTAGTGCGATGCCAGGCATATCAAATCTATCGAGATCATCCCGAACAATTACCGACAAGGCAAATCCAAGAAGATCTTCTAATTTTTTACTGTCGCATGCAAATCTAAATTTATTCATGGCCACGAGGCACCTCCTGTTGGATAAGCTGTTCTGACATTGGGAATTCCGCCTGGACCTGCGCCAATGCCCACAGTCCATTTTAGACCGCCCACATCAACGCTGACCGCCATCGGTCCGGTTGCACCGGAGGATATGTATTTATCAATGGCCAATTGACTGGCCGATTGGGCCATTTTTGTCATCTCTTTGTGAGGATATATTTTGGGGTCGAAAACAGTCTTGATTGCAACACTTTGTCCAGGCAAACGATATTGCACTTGATAGATCCCATCCGTTCCGGCAATTTTTGTCGAACTTACAAGAACTCCATTGTTGGTTCTCAACGCCGTCTCGAAAGCGATCAAATCATGCTTGCCATAAATATTCTTCCCCGTTCCTGAATACGCTGCACGCCCTTCGTCAGTCAGGTGCGTGTCCAACGATGAATTACCAAGACGCACGGTGCCCGTAGCATGCGGCGTAGCACTTGCTGGTGGCGCGTAGCCATTGAATCCGATGCCTGGGGCATCTGCAGGGCGCGGACCGTTTCCTACCGGCAGGTTGCCGGGTCCATCTGCAACGCCACCACCTCCCGCTTCAGATTCACTGGACAACGTCCAATTGCCAGGCGCATGCCCAAGTCGCCCTCCCGACGCAATTGGCGCCAAGACAGGAACGCAAGTCGGTGGGACTGCGCACCAAACCGTCGGCGCCATTCCGACTAAGACCGAACTGCCTCCCGCCGCAGGTGGCTCGCCACCGTTATCCAGGTCAGGCGGAGTATCCGGCGGGTTCGCCCCCGCCACCGCCAGTTGAAAGTCCCGAGCCAGCGCATTCCCAAGATAGCCAGCACCACTGGCCGCCCCTTGCATCCCGTCCTTGGCGTTGTGCAAAAGCGTGCTCGCGATGTCAATGGCGCCATCGGACCATCCGTACTCCGAGAACACCCCGGTCTTGAGCAGCAACTGTTGCTCATCCTTGTAGTCAGTCCCTCTGTTTTGCGAAGAGACCTTTGCAGCGTAGCCGGCGCTGTTCGGGTCCGCGCCTGCCGCGCACTTCAGAAGCGCGCACATCGCATCGGCCAGCTTTCTCTGATCGGCCTCGCCCTTCGAGCCCGCCGACCAAGGCATGCGCCCACACGCGTGAAGCACCGCCTTCCTTCCAGTTTTCGTAGTTCTGCTGCTCCGCCGCGAGGGTGCTGCCGGCATTCGCCAAAGCCGCATTCGCCTGCGCCCTCTGCTCGTCACTCGCGCCCGGATCGTTCAACACCTGCTGCGCCACCGAAGCCTGGAGTTGCGCCTGCCCAGCGTGCTGCCGGTGGCTGTTTCCTCGCGCGAACTGTCGCGCTGCGTGGTGGTCTTGCTGGAGAGAAAGCCTTTCTTCCTCGCCTCACTCGCCGAGTCGACCGAGTCGGTGGCACGCCCGGTCTTGATGCGCACGTCGCCTTCTCTGGACTTCACTGCCAGGTCGCCCTCGGCGTTGTGCAGGATCCGTGGATGCGGATGTTGTTCCCGGCGTCAAGGGTCACATTGCCGCCGCCGGCAATCTGGCTGCCGACCTCCCGGCTGCTGCTCTGGCTGTAGAAGTTGCGCGGGCCGCTGCCTCGCTTTTTGATGTTCCTTTTACTTGACCGTCGAGACGCTGATGTCTCTCTTGGCCTTCAGCAGCGCCTTGCTATCCGTGTCGGTGTCCCGGATTGCTCACATGGTCCCCGGCCACGCGATCTATGTTGGTCCTTCTAGAGGTTTTCTCGATGCGAACGTCGCGACCGGCCGTCAAGCTTGCGGCGTCGTTGGAATTGATGCTTTCGCCGATGTTCTTGGTCGGCCGTAGCATGCATGGCAAGACCGCCGCCATTCGCGAATTAAAAATTTGCCGCTCATTCAGGATGAAGAGGCCTAGCACTTTATGACGAATTACCAGATTTATCTGAGAGTATTTCTTTGAATAATTTCGAGACATTCCAAACAAAAACAATTTCTGCATCCTTCCCTTCCAAAGGCTCGATCTGATAACGCCCCTCCGGAAAATTCACATACTGTCCCGAACCAAGAACGACTGGAATCTCGTCACTACCAAACTTGCATCTGCATTTTCCGTTGACTACAAAGAGCAGCCCAGCACGAGCAGCGCCAGGAGGGCAACTCTCATCGCTTCGATATTTCCTTGAACTTACCCGGTACTCCGGCGGGGGAAATTTTTCTCGAATCGCATTTTCAAAATTCTCTTGACTCCAGACATTGCACTCAAGAATCTCAAAATCACTCATACCAGCTTCTCCAAATCAATTTGGGGGAAATTTAATTCCAATCCGCTCAAAAGCGGCACGGGCCGCACGATCCGAAGCTTCAGTTTGATCTTTTGTTGCTCCATTTAAAAAATGCCCGGAATGAGGTCGCACCTCCAATCCAAAGTAAGAGCCCGAAAATTCCGAAATATCAGCTTCGCCCGCAGAAATAACTGACTTTCCACCTGACAAGACAGCATGTGATATTTCTACTCCATTTTTTGTATGCGGCGCCAAAGATATATTTCCATCCACCGTAATGACAAATTTTATCCTTCCTTGATTAACAGTAGAACCAAAAGATGGATCATTCGGCGATATTGGTTTCACGCCAGCAGCGTTTGCTATTGCGATCTCGCTTCGAAGCCTTTCCGGAAGTTGATTATCAAAAACGGGCTGTCCCGAATTTGACTGACTCATCACTAGGTTCGGCCCTGTTGGCCTATTGTGTGGTGTCGTCAGCAGGCCCTCGTATCTAGGAACTCCCCCTGCTCCGTATCCACCGCCCGAGCTACTTCGATCCTGGTTTGGTTGAGCAATCTGACTGCCGCCCGTGGTCGGGTCTACGCGTGGCGGCGTCGTCGTATTGCCCGTGTGGGACGGTCCATAGTTCGGCGGCGGGTTGGTGTTGCCCGTATCGGAGGTAGCGGGCCTTTGCGTACCAGAAAACCTGTCGTACGTGCTCCTGACACCTTCAACCATCCCCCGACTCATTACGTCAGCGATCGCCGAGGCGTTGACCGTACGGTCGCTCCAGTCTGGGTGTTCAGCGCGTATCGATTGCACCTTGGCGTCGATGGCCAAAGCCGCTCCGGCCAAGAGCGTAGTGTTGCGACAGAGCGCGAATTCCAAGCAGACGGTAGCTCCTCGAGCCACGGCTTGAGCGAAATTGTTCGCCGCGGCGTTGCCGGCCGCCTGGCTGCCGATGTCAATCTGGCTCGCATTCCCGTCCGCGATGGCCGCAGCCAAGCCTCCGAACATGCTGGCGAAGGCCACCGTTTCGGCCCGCAACCCCTCAGTCAGGACATTGCGGCCATCGTTGTACGCGATAGCGCTGGCTTCGCCCACCACCGCTCCGAGTGCCCCACTGCTACAGCCGTTGCTGGCGCGGGCCGCCCCGACTGCACAGCCAGCAATAGCATGCGCCACGTAGTTGCTGAAGCCGCCGACAGGGAATTCCTTCCCGATCTCGATGGCGCCCTGCGCGGCCACCGTATCAAGGATGGCGGTCTTGAGGCCGTTCTTGAGGCTGTCCTCTAGACTGCCCCCATTGATCGCGGTGCCAATCAACGCACGGGCCGCGCCAGCCTTCAAGTTCTGCCCAAGCTGAGTAAAGAATTCTCGGCTGCCTGCACCCGCCGTCGGCGACCCCGTCGGATTGAGGTCGAGCCCACCGAGTACGCCCCCCGTAATAATGGCCGTCAACAGGCTCTTCACGTTGGCGCTGCTGCCAAGGTCATTCAGGGCCTTGCCGATATCGCCTTGGTTATTGACCACGGCCACCGCAGTCTGACTGGCCAACGCGGTCAAACCCGCCGTGACCGCGCCGCTCACCACGGTCGCCGTGGTTCCGGTTGCGCCCACGCCTGATGCAACGGCCCCCCCGACCCCCGAGGCCGCCCCTGCCGTGAAGTACGCAACGACGAGGGTCACCACCGCCGCGCCCTCTGGAGTCAGCCCCTGCTTGTCGTAGTTCCAGTTCTTGTGGACTTCATCGACCTTCTGCCAATCGACTTTGCCGCTGAGCTTCGGGTCATTGGCCAACTGATCCACCCAGCCCATGCCCGGCTGCTTGGACAGTTCTTCAATACTGTCTCGAGCCCCCAGGCCGACCTGTATATGGTTCGCCGCGACGGACAGGCTCCCCGCATTGATCTGGTTGTAGTTCGTTGTCTGGTTGGTGCTGCCGTTGTCCCGGTTGACTTGGTACACCAAATCGCGGCCCTGACTGGTCGTGCGCGTGGTCGCTTCAGTCGTCTGCGTACCCAGAAGCAACGTGTCCGCACTCAGGCTGACCTTGCCCGGCGTGTTGATCGTCGTTCCCGCGATCGCCAGCGTATCGGCAGCAGTGATGTTGACGTTCGCGCCATTGAGGGTTGTACGGGTCAATGTCGAGACGTCCACCTCAGTGGAGGTCGTCTCCTGGGCTTTGATCCCCTTGCCAACATCCTTGAGGATCGCTGCGCTGCCAAAGTCGTACCAAGCGCTCTTGTTGGCTGTAGTTCCAATCGTCGTATATAGGTTGGTGGCCGCTTGAATGACCACGTTGCCGCCTTTGATTGCGACGTCCTTGGCCGCATCCACCCGCACCCCCTGCAGGAAAACACCGTTGTCTCCCTGCAGCAGGATGCCCCCGTTGCTGCTCGCGATGCTGCTGGACGCTGCGGTGTCGGAGGTAACCTTGCTGCCTGTTGCAGTTGCCCTTCCGGAAGGCATCACAAGGCCCATGGAGGCACCCAGTGCGCTGATCCCTCTTTTCTGTTGATTCAGCTGGAAACTGGCGCTCGAGGTGTTTCGTCCTTCGACAATCGTGAGATTGCCTTTCGCCACCACGGCAACGCCGTCCTTTCCGCTGATGCTGGATCCGACGATGTTGATATCGTTCTTCGCGCCAACAGAGACCAGTCCGCCAGAGAACTTGCTTTCCACGCTCGTCATCGCATCGAAGCTGCTGAAAAGGTTGTTGGTCGTGCGACCGAAGACTTTCTTTTCGGTCCATCGCGCGGAGTAGCTGCCGGCAATCCTGGCCTCGCCCGCCTCGATGTTGATGTCACGATCCGCATGCACGCTCAGCAGGCCCTGGCCCGCATCCACAACGGCCTGTCGCGCATTGATGTCACGCCCAGCCTTCAGCACCGTCGTGCCGTTCGTGGAGATGGTGCTTCCGATCTCCGCTGAGCCGGCCATCGCCATCGACGTTCTCGCACTGGAGCCGGTCATCACCCGCCTCTCGGTCACCGTCCCGAGGTTGATGTCCTGCTTCGCCGTGATGGAGGTGTAGCCGCCAGCAACCTGATTGGAGATCATCCCGCCGATCAAATTCACGTCGCGGCCCGCGCTGGCAACCAGCGCGCCACCCGGGTTTTTTACATAGAGGCCGGCGATGCGGTCAGCGTATCTGTTGATTCCGTCGGCCCGGGCTGTGCTGCGGATGTTGATATCGCGCCCAGCTTCGATCTTCAAACTATCGCGAGCATCGATGGTCCCACCGACGTTGTTGAGGTCGGTCCTGGCATTCAAGCCGACGCTGCCACCACTGATGCGTCCGCCCGGGTTCTCGACATTGTCCTTGTCTATCCTGACCAGCGTGCGCCCAGCGATGGTGCCTGTGTTGACCAGATCGCCATCGCCCTTGATGACGGTGGCGTCGGCACTCAGCAGTGCACCAGAGCCGTCGATGTCTCCGGGTCGCACGCGCACGTACAGCTGCGGCGCCAGTACTTGCCGGGTGACTCCCTCGGGCAGCGTCACCGTCTTCTCGACCAGCCAGACGATGTCGCTGGTGAGCTGCGCCATCTGGACTTCCGACAGGCCGATGCCCGGCCGCAAGCCGTGCTGCCGCGCGAAGGTGGCCCCGTTATTCATCAGCGCCGTGTACTGCTCCTCGTCGTTGTAGTGGCCACCCAGGTAGCGATAGCCGGTGAGCTGCGCGACCTGCTCGCGAATGAGCTTCTGCTCGTAGAAGCCGTCGCCCAGGCGCTTGAGCGTGTTACCGGGGTCTTGGCCGAGGTTGTTCAGCAGGTAGTCGCTGCTGAGCCAGTTCCGGTAGCCGGCGAAGCGCGGGTCGGCCTCGACGAGATAGCCGCGCGGCCCGCCATTCAGATTGAAAAGACTGGCTTGGGGAATATCGATGCGGGGCGAACTGGTGCGCACCACCATGGGTACGGTCTGGCCGACACCCACCTTGGCGTTGCTTGCTTGGGTGATGGCGGCATCGACCGAGCGCCCTCCGGCATTCACGACGCCACCGACGTTGGCCGGCACCTCGACGATTGTCGCCACAGGGCTCGGGCCGCTCGCACCGCCGGAGCCTTTGCCCGCGTCGTATCCCTTGGTGGCGTTGAAGTTGCCTGTTTTCTCGTAGGCGCCCACATCCCTGCTCACTCTCGACAGGGGTTCGATGACATCCGGCGCCTGCCGGGTGGCGCGCCAATTCACGATGAAGCTGGTCTGCTTGGTGAGCTCCCCCTGTAGCGCCTCGTTCCTGATGCCGGGCGCGTCCAGCACAGCGCCGGCGGTGATCCGGCTGTCGCGGTTCAGCCCGTTGCCAGTGAGGGTCATGTCCCTGCCGGCGACGATGGCGGCCGGGTCGGCGTCGATGGCAGTGTCGGTCGTCGTGAGAACGGTTTTGTCCCAAACTCCCCAGACATGGCCATTGGCTGGCCTCCAGCTTCCATCGGGGTTGCGCAGCAAGAGGTCGGCCTCGCCCGCGGTGTAGACAACATCCTCCGGCTTGAAGTGGCCGATGCCTTCCACGCCGATGGTTCTGGAGAACACCTTGGTCGTCGTCTTCGGCCCGAGCTTGATGCGCGTGTCCAGGTTGTCGATGCGCCCCATCGAGACACTCATGTCGCCCAGCGACTCGATGCGCGCGCTCAGGTTTTCCAGGGCACTGCCGCTGGTCGCGGCTTCGCGGTTGCCGTCGAGCCCGCCGCCGATGTTCAGTGCCTTCGCGCCTGTTCCAGCGCTGAAGATCAGCGCGTGCTCGCGGTTGCGGACGATGTCGGCACCGATGTTCAGCGACTCGCGTGCCGCGATGGTCGCGGCCTTGGTGATGCCATTGACGGTTTCAGCAGAGTTGTCGAGCGTGCCCACCGCAGCGGACACCGCGTTGCCGTAGATGCGGCCCGTGCCGATGTTGTGCAGCGTGCCCGCGTCGATTTGTGTCGCGCCCTGGCTGTCTATCAAGCCTCGATTGGTCAGTGTCGTCGCCGCCTTCACTGCGGTGTCCCTGCCCGACATCTCGGCGTCCGCCGCGTTTTCGATGACGCTTGCATCGACCGTGAGCTTGCGCCCTGCCGACAACTTCGTGTTGTTGGTGAACTTGCCGGCGGTGCTGAAGTTCAGGTTTCCATCGACGTCCATCTTCGTGTTGTTCGTGACGTCCTGTACGAGCGCAACGTTCAGGTCGTTGGCGGAGGTAATCCGGCCGTCGCCGCTGAAGGACTTCGCGTCGATGAACACGCCGCCGACACCACTGCGCATCTTGCCGTCCGCACCGGGCGCAGCAGGTATCCCGGCCTTGAGCACGCCATCGGTGTTGGTGATGGCCAGGCCCCTGGCCGCGGAGTTGCCCGCGTTCCGATCCTTGACGTCAAGCGCCTCCACGGCGGCGATCCGCCCCGAGATGTTGTTCAGTTCCGCCCCGCCAAGAACCGTGACGTTCCTTGCTTCGATGCCTTGCTCGTCGCCTGAGGTGTTGGCATTGACGACGCTGCCGGCACGGAGCCGGGCCGCTCCGTTCGCGCGGATCAATCCGCCGGTGTTGTCGATCGCTCCATTGCCGGCATCGAGGTCCAGGCTGCCCACGGCCAGCGTCTTGCCGCCGGCGTTGGTGAACGCCTGGGTTTCGGCAATCAACGCTCCCTTCGAATCGATGGAACCGGCGGTGTTCTTGACTTCGCCCGTCTTCAGGATGAGCGTGCCGCCGCTCGTGATGCCTCCGGCCAAATCCGCCGGTGGAGTCCGGTAGCCGGACGCGTTGGTGTTGACGAGGACCCGGCCGTTGGTGTCGATGCGCAGCGACTCGCCCGACTGGATCAAGCCCGAGTCGTTGTTCAAGGCGCCGGATCGCAGCACGAGCGCTCCCGATGCGGCGATGGTGCCCTTGGCGCCGTTGTCGAGGTCCCCGCCGCGTGTATCGACCGACAGCGAGCGTCCCAAGATCTTGCCGGCGCGATTGCTCAATGAACCGGCCTCGATGCTGATCTGCCTGGCTTCAGTACGGCCGTTGTCTTGCTCGAAGCCGTTCTTCAGGTCGATGGCGAGAGCGCCGTTGCCGGCGATGCGGCCGCTGGCTCCACTGAAGCTGCCACCCGCGATGCGCAAGGTGCCGGTGCGCGCATGCTCACCCGCATGCTCGACCACGCCGCCGGCATTTCCCAGCCTGGCAGCACTCAGCGTCAGGTCGCGGCCGTTGCTGGCAATGCGCCCGCCATCGTTGTTCAGCATGCCGGAGACGGCCAGCGTGGTGGCATCGGCACCGGTCTGCACGATCTCGCCGCCGCGGGTGTTGGCGATGTTCGATGCCCGCAGATTCAGCCGGCCGGCATTGAGTACGCCGGCGTCGTTGAGCAAGGCCTGGTCCGCCTGGGCGTTGGCAGTGATGCGCAATGCGCCCGGCGTCACCACCTTCGCCTTGTCGCTGGTTTTCACGTTGCCCTGCGTCGCAGTCACCGAGATGTTCGCCGCGCCGGTCTGGCTTCCCGAGAGGTCGACGCTCGCGCCTCGCAGCGTTGCGTCGCCTACAGCCAGGTTCACGCCATTTGCAACCAGCGAACCCGAGGCGGCGACGCTCAGTTCACCTGCAAGGCCCGGCTTGCCGTCGCCCTGAACGCCGGCACCGAGCACGCTGCCGCCGCTTGACGCCAGGCTGCCAGCCGTGATCGCGGTGTTGCCGCCGGCGGTGATGCCGCCGTCATTGACAAGCGCACCAGCGACAGCGAGTCTGATGTCGTTGCCCGCGCGGATCGCCCCGCTGTTGCGCAGCACGCCCGCGTCGAGCGACAGCCCTTCATTTGCAACCAGCGTACCGGCGCTGTTGTCGACGGCCTTCGCCACATTGGCAGTCAGTCGACCAACCGCCGTGATGATCCCGCGCGTGTTGTCGGCCCGGCCGCCGGCGGCGAGGCTCGCATCGCCGGCGCTGGTGAGCGTGCCGCCCACGTTGATCAGGTCGCCGCTGGTGGAGATCTGCAGGCTGCCCGCATTGAGCTTGCCGCCTGTGTTGTCGAACTGGCCGACGTTCGCGCTGAAGCTTCGGCTGACGTCGAGCGTGCCACCCGCGTTGCTGAACCTGGCACCGGTCACGGCAATGGTCGCCACGCTGAGAGTGCCTCCCGTGTTGTCGATCTGCGGCGTCTTGAGCGCGATCGGGCCGCCGGCGTAGATGCGGCCGCCGTCGTTCCGGACCGTGCCTGCGGCGGTGATGGCGCCAGGTGCCCCGGCGAGGGCGGAAGACGCACCGCTCTCACCCGCTGCCGGCGCAAAAGGCTCCGCGCCGATCACGCCCCCATTCGTATTGCTGAGCACCGGCGAATCAATCGTGAGACCGGCCATGCTCGTCTGCCGGATGGTGCCGCCGCGGTTGTCGATGTCCGCGCCGCTGGTGAGCTGAACCCGCGCGCCTTCGAGCGTCCCGGTGTTTTCCAGTCGCCCCTGCGCCGTCACGACAAGGCCGCCCGCACCCGCGCCGACGTTGCCCGCGTTGCGCACACCAAGTCCCGTCTCGGTGCCGATGAGCGTGATCTTCCGGGCATACATGCCGCCCAGCGCGGCAACGTCGAGCGCAAAGGCAGGCGCGGGCCCGTTGCCCGCGATGGGCGCAGCGCTGCCGTGATCGGCGCTGACCTGGTTGGCGCCCGCGACCACCTGGAGCTCGTTCGCCCAGATGCCCGCATTGACCTGCACGGCCCGCGCAAGGATCGCCGCATAGTCCGTCTTGCCGGCGTCGAGCCCGGCGCCTTCGACGCTCACCATGCCATCGCGAACGAGAAACCCGTCGAGCCCGCCCAGCGCATTGAGCTGCGGCACGCCGGTGGTCAGGGTCGCGCGCGATGCGTTGATGAAGCCGCCGCCATCCACGGAGATGCCCGCCGGATTGGCGATGATCACCTCCGCGCGCTGCCCGCCCACCTCGACATGGCCACGCAACTGCGTCGGGTTGCCGCCATTGATCTCGTTGAGGATGACGCGCGCCGGACCTCTCGCGAGCCACGGGTTGCCCTGGACGAAGCCACCGAGCTGCGTCTGCACGTTCACCCGGCTGTTGTTCAGGATGGCGCCGTTGCGCATCACGTCGAACTGGTTGTAGACGTTGCGGCTCACGCCCGCGGCCGATGGCGTCTGGATGTTGACCAGCGGCACGCCGTTGGGCGCGACGAGCACGGTAGGCCGAAGATGCCCGGGGACGTTGGGCGCCCCGACGATCTGTGCCCGAACGGCGCCTGCGAGCAACAGGCCGAAGAGCGCGACTGCGGCCACGGTGCCTTTGGAGGCACCCTTGCCGATGCTTGTGGCCGTTTCCTGAACCACCATGCGCATGCCGCGCGCGGCGTTGAAGATGATCCGGTGAAGATGCCTGTTCATTTTTCTCTCTCCCTGGTGGCTCGGCAATTCGGCCTCTGAATGAAGCCGGCAATGACCGCCGCGACGCGGTCACTCCGGCTCCCTGCTCACGATCTCAAGCGCAGCGGAATTTCGCGACGCCCATGTACCGCGCGCCGGAAGGAAGGGTGGCCGAATAGCCCACGGCAACCGCATAGGCACCGCTGCCGTGATCGCCCAGCGTGATGCCGGCGCCCGCACCCGCACTCAGGAAGCTGCCGGTCACGGATGTGCTGGATGGCGACTTGACCTTGGTATCGAAATTCACCGAGCCGACGGCGTCGCCGACCGTCACCTTCACCGCACCCTTGACGCCAGCGCCTTCGCTGCCGAATGCCAGCGTCGAAGATCCGCTGGCCGCGCCGCTGTTGGCCGCGGCGCCGCTGCCGCCGCCCACATAGGTGGGATTGGTGAAGACGCCCGCATCGCAGGTGGGGCTTCCGCTCTCAGGCAGGGTCTTCAGCTCGTTCAGTGCAAGGTAGTGATACGCACGGTTGTCGTCGCCAGTGAGGGTTTCCGCGCCCGAACTGCGCGTGACGGTGCCGGCGGTCCAACGACCGATCGCGAAGTTCGCGTCGCCGTTGATTTCCTTCGTCGCGCTCGACCCCGTCAGCGTGTTGTCGTTCAGGCGCGTCATCGCGCCGCTGGCCGCCTGCTCGCTTTGCGACAGCACACCGAACGACTGCGCACCCACACCCAGCAGCAGGTAGCGCGCCCGCTCGCCGCGAGCGAACGGTGCCGAGACCGAGCCGGAGTCGGCTGCTGCGGGCGCTGCTGCAGCCGCTTCTGCGGTCGCCGACGGAGCAACGGCTGGAATGGCGCCCATCGGCATGCCGCCGCCTCCACCGCCGCTGCCTCCACCGCAAGCGTGAAGCAGGCCAAGTGACAGCAATGAGAACGAAAAGAGAATCTTGTTTTTCATGGGATCTTGTGTGATGTGATTGCGATTGATTGGGTGATGCGATGTGGCTTTTTCTCTGTTGCGCCTTCCTCCTCAAAAGCTGAAGTTGAGGTTGAACCCCGTCGTGACCCCGGCCGTGCGGTAGCCCTCGGGCTTGCTGATCGGAGCGCCGATGAAGATGTCGTAGTTCAGCCCCTGCCATGCACCACGCACGCCGATCACGCCGCCCCCCAGGTGATTTCCGAGCAGCCATGCGACCGACCTCCCGGCCACGCGGCCGTAGTCGATGCCCACGTAGAGCTCGGCTCCGCCCTGGCCCATGGCCCAACCGACGTCGTTGCGCAGCAGCCAACCCCGCTCGCCGAGCAGGCTGGTCTCGCCGTCGAAGCCGCGCACGGTGTAGCGCCCGCCGATGCCGAAGCGTTCTTGCGGCGTGAGCTGGGTCTGGTTCCACTGCGCTCGCCACTGGCCGGCATAGCGCAGCTTCTGCTCGCCGAGCTTGAAAGGCAGGTTGAGGCTCACGTCTGCCGTCATGAGCCGGAAGCGGCTGGTGCCCTCGTCGAAGGCCTCTTCGGGTGCCCGCCTGGCACCGAAGGCGCCGGTGCCCTGGCGCAAGGCGAAGGTGCCGTCCAGCGTGGCTTCGCCGATGAACTCCTTGTGGCTCAGGCTGGCCTCCCAACCGCCGACCACGCGGTGCTGGTTCTCGATCTGGGTGTCGTCGATGAAGCTGCGCGACTCGCGGCGAAAGGCGCGGATCGCAACGGTGGTCTTGCGTCGCTGGTCGCGGTAGACCAGGCGCGATAGCCTCACTTCGGCGTTGTCGGCCTTGCCTGCATAGATGTAGTCCTGGTTCAGGCCGGCCACGGTTTGCCGGTAGTGGCTGTTCGAAGCAGTGAAGCCGAGTTGCCAGTAGCCCCAGGGCAGCGAGTAATGAGCGGTCTGGCCCTCCGTGCCGCGTCGCGGGTTGCCCAGGACGTGCCCGTCCACGCTGTGGTTGGCACTGACGTAAAAAAGATCATTGAGGTCGAAGAGGTTGTCGGCCGAGACCGTGGCGCCTGCCTGGTATCTGCCGGTGGCTTCGGTGCCGCTGTCGTCCAGGCTCAGGGTGCCTCGCAGCATGCGGGCCTGCGTGTACTTGACGACGAGGTCGCTGTCGCCCGGCCGGGCGTCGGGCGCGGTCGAAGACTCGATCTGGATATCGGCTTCGGCGGTGGGTGTGCGCTTGAGGTTCTCCAGGCCCTGCTCGATGTCACGCAGGTTGAGCAGGTCGCCGGGACGCGCAGGAATCGCGCCTTCGAGCAGCAGACGGTTGCCGCCGAAGCGAGTGCTCGAATCCGCAGTGGCACGGACGGCGGCGATGCGTCCGGGAACCAGTGTGAAGGTCAGCAGCCCGGTGGACAGATCCTGCGGCGCCGCCAGCACACGGGTGGTGACGAAGCCCCTGGCGATGATCGCTTGCTGGAGCCGCGCCATGACGGTGTTGACGCCCTGCGTGCCCAGGCAGCGGCCAAACGGGCTGTCGTTTGTATCCGGGCCCGCGGCGGCATCCAGCGCCCACTGGAAGTCCGCGGAACGCTCACCAGACAGGGCGAGACGTTCGACGCGAAAGCAAGGCGACTCTGACTCGGCCAGCCGGCCCGAATCTTTTTGCGTCGATTGTCGAAGATGGCTGTCGACCGACTTCTCCTGCTGCTCCCGCAGGGCTCGCTCACGCTCCTGCTGGCGCAGTTGCTCTACGAAGGGATGGGGTGCCGAAGGGTTGGCTTGAGCCAGAGCGCCCGACGCAGCACCCTGCCACAGGCAAGCGACAGAAACTGCGCGCAGTGATGGCGGCGTGAGAAAGCGTGATCGAAGGAGCATGACAACCCGGACGAATGCAACGAGGAATACGTTGCGGGGCGCGGATTGTCATGTCGCATTTGGCTGCACATTTGTGGCCAAAAGTGACTTGCAGAATTCCTGGAGATTTCCTGGAGATTTCCTGGAGATTTCGTTAGATATGCAACACCGTTGCGCTGCTCACCGGCATTGGAATTAACAGAATTCGACCATTTGTTATCAGCGCGCGATGGTCGGGCGTTGGCGGCACTTCAGTTGCCGGGGCTCAGCCCATCGGCATAAAGCACCCCACGCGGCGCACGGCACAACCCCCAGAAACGCAGGCCGCTGAGTTCGGCCATGCGCACGCCCATCGAGGTCGGCGCGGAGATGGTCGCCATCGCGGCGATGCCCAGGCGCGCGCATTTGCGCACGAGTTCGTGGCTGCCGCGGCTGGACATCAGCACGAAGCCCGGCTCCTCGAGCCGCCCCGCCAGCGCGAGCTTGCCGAGCAGCTTGTCGAGCGCGTTGTGGCGCCCGACGTCTTCCATCAGGTCGGTGAGCTCGCCGTCGACCGTCGCCCAAGCTGCAGCATGGATTGCGCCGGCTTCTGCGTTGAGCGCCTGGCGCGGCGGCATGGCGGCGAAGGCGCGAAGCACTGTCGCCAGGTCGATGCGTTCGATCCAGTCGCGTGGCGGCACACGCTGCGGCGTGAGGTCGAGCCCCGCGAAGCTCTCGACGCCGCACACGCCGCAGCCGGTGCGGCCCGCGAGGCTGCGGCGGCGGTCTTTCAGGCGCTCGAAGCTGCGTGTGGAGATCTCCAGTTGCACTTCGATGCCGGGCATGCCCTGGGGCAATCCGGCATCGGAGGCATCGATCGTCCGCACGTCGATGCCCCGGCAATCGGCTGCAGCGTCGAGGATTCCTTCGCTCAGCGCGAAGCCGAGCGCGAAGGCTTCGAGGTCTTGCGGCGTGGCCATCATCACCGCGTGCGAGACGCCGTTGAACACCAGCGCCACCGGCACCTCGGACGCCAGCGTGTCGTCGCGCACCACGCCTTCGGGCGCGAGGCCGCGCTCGCCGAAGACATGCACGGCGTGCCGCGCAAGTGGCGGCAGGGAATCGGGTTCGGGGATGGGGTCGTCTTGCATGGCCGCGGCCATTGTCCGCTCAGCCGGGGTTTTCGTCAGCCGGCAGGGCGTCGACCCGTGCGCGCCCGGCGTCGGTGAGGTGCGCGACCCAGCGGTCGTCCAGCTGCACCACGCGCACCCAGCCGGGGCCGCGCACGCCGCCGATGGCGGCATCGCCCATCAGCGTGAGCTGGCGCATGACCACGCTCGCGCCCTGCCCCAGCCGCTTGCCCAGGCGCGGCAGCGACATGCCGCCCTCGCCCGGCGCTTCGGCAAGGGCGCGCAGGATGGCGATGGAGAAGGAATCGGCGTCGAAGGAAGCGGCGGTCATGCCGCCACGGTATCAGCGTCTGACGGGGCCGGGGCAGGCGCCGCATGCAGCGACAGCACCACGGGAATGGACTTGGAGGTCGGCGTGCCCGCGTTCTCGGCCACCGACGACAGCGGCACCAGCGGATTGGTCTCGGGGTAGTAGGCCGCGAGGTTGCCGCGAGGGATGTCGTAGGCCACGAGCCTGAAGCGGTCGGCGCGGCGCTCCTGGCCGTCGCTCCACACGGTCTGGATGTCGACCCAGTCGCCGTCCTTCATGCCCAGCTGGCGGATGTCTTCCTTGTTGATGAAGACCACGCGGCGCTGGCCGAACACGCCGCGGTAGCGGTCGTCCATGCCGTAGATGGTGGTGTTGTACTGGTCGTGCGAGCGCGTGGTGAGCAGCGTGAAGACGATGGTGTCGCCCTTCTTCGCGAAGCGCGCGCGGGCGCGGTGCGAATGGGTGTCCAGCGGCACCGCGTGCGTGAAGAAAACAGCTTTCTTCGACGCGGTGTTCCACACCCGCTCGCTCGCGGTGTTGCGCAGGCGGAAGCCGCCGGGGTGCGCCACGCGCGTGTTGAAGTCCTTGAAGTCGTCGAACACGGCTTCGATCTTGTCGCGGATGCGCGCGTAGTCTTCCACCAGCCAGAGCCACGGCGTCCTGCTGCGCGCGCCGATGGTCGCGGCCGCGAGCCGCGCCACGATGGCCGGCTCGGACAGCAGGTGCTCGGACGCAGGCGGGTTGATGCCCATCGAGATGTGCACCATGCTCATGGAGTCTTCCACCGTCACGCCCTGGGGGCCGCTGGCCTGCATGTCGATCTCGGTGCGGCCCAGGCACGGAAGAATGATCGCCTCGCGCCCGTGGATCACGTGGCTGCGGTTGAGCTTGGTGGTCACGTGCACCGTCAAGTCGCACTGCTGCAGGCCCTTCCAGGTCTGGTAGGTGTCGGGCGTGGCGGCCGCGAAGTTGCCGCCGAGCGCGAAGAACACCTTGCCCTTGCCGTCGAGCATGAGCCGGATGGCCTCGACCGTGTCGACGCCGTTCTGGCGCGGCGGCTCGAAGCCGAACACCTGCTGCAGCCGGTCGAGCAGCGCGGCCGGCGGCTTTTCCCAGATGCCCATGGTTCGGTCGCCCTGCACGTTGCTGTGCCCGCGCACCGGGCAGGCGCCCGCGCCCTCACGGCCCACGTGGCCGCAGAGCATGAGCCAGTTGCCGATCATCTGGATGGTGGCCACCGAATGCTGGTGCTGCGTGATGCCCATGCCCCAGCACGCGATGACGCGCCTGGCGCCCAGGTACACGTCGGCGGCAGCGCGGATCTGCGCCTCGCTCAGGCCCGACTCGCGCACTAGGATGTCCCACGACTCGGCGCGCAGGTCGGCCGCCAGCGACTCGAAACCGACGGTGTGGGCGGCGATGAATTCATGGTCGAGCACCGAGGGCTCGCCGCGCGCCACGGCCGCGTCCTCGCGCTCGATGACGTGCTTCATCATTCCCTTGATGGCGGCGAAGTCGCCGCCCACGCGCAGCTGGAAGTAGTGCGTGCTGATGGGCGTGGAGCCCATGGTCGCCATCTCGAGCTTGTCCTGCGGATCGGCAAAGCGCTCCAGGCCGCGCTCGCGCAGCGGGTTGAAGCTCACGATGCGCGCGCCGCGCCTGGAAGCCGCGCGCAGCTCGCCCAGCATGCGCGGATGGTTGGTGCCGGGGTTCTGGCCGAAGATGAAGATCGCGTCGGCCTTCTCGAAGTCGTCGAGGGTGACCGTGCCCTTGCCCACGCCGAGCTGCGGGCGCATGCCGCTGCCGCTGGGCTCGTGGCACATGTTCGAGCAATCGGGGAAATTGTTGGTGCCGTATTCGCGCACGAACAGCTGGTACAGGAAGGCGGCCTCGTTGCTCGCGCGGCCCGATGTGTAGAAGATGGCCTGGTTCGGGTCGGGCAGCGCGTTCAGGTGCTGCGCGATGCGCGCGAAGGCGTCGTCCCATTCGATGGGCACGTACTTGTCGCTGCCCGCGTCGTAGGCCATGGGGTGCGTGAGGCGCCCCTGGTCCTCGAGCCAGAAGTCGCTCTGCTCGGCCAGTTCGGCCACGGTGTGCTTCGCGAACAGTTCGGGGCCGGCACGGCGCGCGGTGGCTTCGGCGGCCACGGCCTTGACGCCGTTCTCGCAGAACTCGAAGGTGGAGGCGTGGTTGCGGTCGGGCCAGGCGCAGCCGGGGCAGTCGAAGCCGTCGGGCTGGTTGGCCGACAGCAGCGTCTTCGCACCCTTGATGGGAATGTCCTGCCGCAGCAGTGCATTCGTGACGCTGCGCAAAGCGCCCCAGCCGCCGGCGGGGCCCTTGTAAAACTCGATCTTCTGCTCGCTCATGCCGGGAGTGTTCGCGCGCGGGGGCCTGCCGTCAAATTGGATCGGCACATGCGGCGATTCAAAATGGAAATGAAGCGAGGCCTCAGGCGCCGCGCGCGTCCTGCATCAGCAACCCGCGCAGCTTGCTGCGCAGCGGCGTCTCTTCAACAACCTGCGCGCCTGCGATGTCATGCAGCGCAAACTCGCGGCTTTCGGCGTTGTGCAGATCGATCTCGCGCACCACCTGGCCGTCCCTGTAGACGAAGGCCACGTCGGCCAGCGCGAGCACGTCCTCGATGTCGTGCGTGATCATCAGCACCGGAATGCCCCACTGCTTGCGCACCTGGGCCAGCTCGTTGCGCAGTTCGCTGCGCAGCATGGGGTTGAGCGCGGCGAAGGGCTCGTCGAGCAGCAGCACCTGCGGCTCGCAGGCCAGTGCGCGCGCCAGCGCCACGCGCTGCTGCTGGCCGCCCGAGAGGTTGCGCGGGCGGCTGTCTGCCAGCGCCGCGAGGCCGAAGCTCTCCAGCAGCGCCTGCACGCGCTCGGCATCCTTTGCGGACGGCCTGCGGCGGTGCCACGCGGTCAGGCCGAAGCCGACGTTCTGGCGCACCGTGAGGTGCGGGAACAGCGCGTAGTCCTGGAACAGGTAGCCGATGCGGCGTTCCGGCGCGGGCACGTCGATGCCCCGGGTCGCGTCGTACAGCGTGCGGCCGTCGAGCCGCACATGGCCGGCCGACGGCTGCAGAAGCCCCGCGATGGCCTGCAGCGTGAGCGACTTGCCCGCGCCCGACGGGCCGTAGAGCGCGGCAAAGGGCACGTCGGTCTGAAAGCGCACGGCCAGGTCGAAGCGGCGTGCCCCGTCCTGCACCGAGAGCTTCATATCGACGTCGATCATGGCTTGCCGAAACCGTAGCGCGTGAGCACTTCCTGCGCGGCGGGCGTCGACAGGAACGCGATGAAGTCGCCGGCCAGCGGCTTCTGCCTGCTGTCGGCCACCACGGCGATCGGGTATGTCACCGGTGTATGGCCGGTGGGCGTGAAGGCGATCCTGACCTTGTCGCCGGCCACGGCCGCGTCGGTGCGGTAGACGAAGCCGGCCTCGACCTCGCCGCGGCTCACGTAGTCGAGCACCTGGCGCACGCTGTCGGCCTGCACGAACTTGGGCTCGAGCGTGGTCCACAGGTTGGCGCCGTCGAGCACCTGCTTGGTGTAGCGGCCGACCGGCACGGTCGCGACCTTGCCCACGGCGATCTTCTTGACGCTGGCGCCGCCCAGGTCCTGCAGGGTCTTCACGCCCACGGCGCCCGTGGCGGGCTCGATCAGCACCAGGCTGTTGGTGACGAAGTCCTTTCGCGTGGCGGCGTCGATGGCCTTCTGCTCGACGCCGCGGTTCATCGTTTCCTGGTCGGCGCTGGCAAATACGTCCACCGGCGCGCCCTGCCCGATCTGCTGCAGCAGCACGCCCGAGGCCGCGAAGTTGAAGCGCACGGTGGCGCCCGGCTTGGCGGCCTCGAACTTGGGGCCGATTTCCTTGAATGCGTCGGTCAGGCTGGCGGCGGCGGACACGGTGATCTGCTGCGCGCCCGCAACCAGCGGCAAGGCGAGCGCAAGAACCAACGACAGAAGGCGAAACGGACGCATGGACAACTCCAGATGGTTGAAACGAAATCAGCGAAGAGAAAAGAAGCGGTTCGACAGCACCAGCACGGTGATAGACAGCAGCGAAGTCACGATGACCAGCAGCAGCGCGAGATCGTCATGCCCCGCCTGCACCGCGTCGTAGATGGCCATGGACAGCGTCTGGGTCTGCTTGGGAATGGAGCCGGCCACCATCAGCGAGGCACCGAACTCGCCCATGGCGCGCGCGAAGGCCAGCAGCGTGCCGGCCAGGATGCCGGGCCACGCCAGCGGCAGCGTGACGCGCAGGAACACGGAGAACGGCGATTGCCGCAGCGTGCTGGCCGCCGCCTCGAGCGAGCGGTCCACCCCGGCGAACGCGGCGCTGGCCGACTTGAGCACCAGCGGCAGCGCCACCACGGCGGACGCCACCACGGCACCGTGCCAGCTGAAGATGATGGTGTAGTCGAGGTGCTCGCGCAGCCACGCGCCCAGCGGGCTGCGGCGCCCGGCCGCCACCAGGATGGCGTAGCCGATGACGGTGGGCGGCAGCACCAGCGGCAGCATGAACACGGCCTCGAGCACGCTGCTGCCGAAGAACTTCTTGCGGGCGAAGATCCAGCCCAGCGCCACGCCGGCGACAAGCGCCAGCACGGTGGCCACGGCGGCGACCTTGAGCGACAGCACCAGCGGGAACCAGTCGGTCGAGGCGATGAGTGAATTCGTCGTGTTCATTGGAATACGGCGGCGATTGTTACACGCGCAGCCCCGAGGTTGTCATGGGGGTGCGCAAACCGATGAGTCTTCATATACTGGTGGATATAGCGTTGGACACCCTGGAACCCATGCGCCCATCCGCCCACGACACCGTTGTCCGTTCGATCTCAGGCAGGCCGGAGCTTCGCCACGTGACGCAGGTGCAGGAGTGGCGCATCGAGCGTGCCATGGACGCCGCGGGCTTCGTGCTGTCCATCACCGCGCCCGACGGCGAGAGCCAGTCTTTCCTGGTGGCCGAGGCCGACGCCAACGACATCGGCGAAGTATTGCGCCGCAATGCAGCGCATGCTGCGCCCTGATCAGCCGATCCTGTCGCCGGATCGCGTGCCCGGCAGCTGATCGGGCCCGGCCCCGAACCAGCCGGCGCGCTCGAGGGTTTCGGCCTTCATGGCGCGAGCAGACGCGTCAGCGCGCGAATGTCGGCCGATGCGGCAAGGCGCGCCGCGTTCTCGATGGCCCGGTAGTGCTTGACGATTTCCTCGCCCACCGGCGTCAGCGCGGTGCCGCCGCCGCGCGAGCCGCCGGCGGCGGTGTTCACGGCCGGCGAGACCAGCGCCTTGTTCATTTCGTCGATCAGCATCCAGGCGCGGCGGTACGACATGCCGAGCAAGCGGGCCGCCGCGGAAATCGATCCCGTCTCGGCCACGGCCTCGAGCACCGCGATCTTGCCGGGGCCGATGGCAATGGCGTCGTCCCGGTAGATGCGCAGGCGGAACTGGACTTTGGATTTCATGTTGGCGCGAAGCGTAAACCAATGCGGAGCGCCATTGTCTGCCCGGTGCGAGCCGCCCAAGCGCGGCGGCGTCGCCCGGACAGCCGCGGTCAGTTGAAGAACTTGGCCGCGCTCACCAGCGTCTTGTAGACGCCCCAGGCCAGCGGAATGCCCACCGCCACCCAGGCCAGCGCCACCACCAGCGGGCTCACCGTGTCGGCACGGCCAGAGCCGCTGCCGACTTCGGCCGCGGAGGCCTTCTCGTGCGCCAGCTTCTTCTCGACCGCCAGTTCGGCGTCGGTCATGAAGTGCTTGTCGGCCACCGGGCGCACCAGCAGGTTGGCGATGAAGCCGATCACCAGCATGCCCACCAGGATGTACATGGTCTGGTTGTAGACCTGCTCGCGCGGCAGGCCCAGGCCCAGCTGGTATTCGCGCATGTAGTTCACCACCACCGGGCCGAGGATGCCCGCGGTGGCCCACGCGGTAAGCAGGCGGCCATGGATGGCGCCCACGAACTGCGTGCCGAACAGGTCGGCCAGGTAGGCCGGCACGGTGGCGAAGCCGCCGCCGTACATCGACACGATCACGCAGCATGCGCCCACGAACAGCAGCTTGCTGCCCGCGCCGGCCGACGAGGGAATGCTCGCGTACAAGACGGCGCCGAGCACGAAGAACACCGTGTAGGTGAGCTTGCGGCCCAGCTTGTCCGACAGGCTCGCCCACACGAAGCGCCCACCGATGTTGAACAGCGACAGCAGCGCCGTGAAGCCGCCCGCCACCACCGCTATGGCCGCCAGCTGGGTCTTGTCGAGCTGGCCGTACTTGGCCGGCAGGTCGATCAGCGCGCCGCCGAACACTTCCTGCAGCATCGGAGAAGCCATGCCGATCACGCCGATGCCGGCGCTCACGTTCATGCACAGCACCAGCCACACGAGCCAGAACTGCGGAATGCCCCAGACCTTCTTCACGTGCACGTGGCGCTGCGTGATCATGGTGTTGCTGGTCTGCGCCGGGGGCGGCGTCCAGCCTTCGGGCTTCCAGCCCGAGGGCGGCACGCGGTAGCCCAGCGCGCCGGCCATCATGAAGACGAAGTAGCCGATGGCCATGACCACGAAGGTCTGCATCACGCCCACGTCGGTGGTGGTGGAGAAGCGCTTCATCAGGTCGACCGCCAGCGGCGAGCCGATCATCGCGCCGCCGCCGAAGCCCATGATGGCCATGCCGGTCGCCATGCCGCGGCGGTCGGGGAACCACTTGATCAGCGTGCTCACCGGAGAGATGTAGCCCAGGCCCAGCCCGATGCCGCCGATCACGCCCGAGCCGAGGATCATCAGCCAGAACTGGTGCAGGTGGATGCCCAGTGCCGACAGCAGCATGCCGCCGCACCAGCACAGCGCAGACACCACGCCGGCCTTGCGCGGACCCGCGCGTTCGAGCCAGCCGCCCCACAGGGCCGCGGAACAGCCGAGGAAGACGAAGAACAGCGTATACATCCAGCCGAGCGTGGCCACACGCCAGTCGCAGTTGGTGGCGAACAGCTCCGCGAAGAAGCTCATGTCCTTGGCGCAGGCCTGTGCGCCGGTGCCGGCAGTGCCCAGCGCCTTCGACAGCGGCAGCCAGAACACCGAGAAGCCGTAGGCCATGCCGATGCAAAGGTGGATGGCCAGTGCGGCCGGGGGTACCAGCCAGCGGTTGAAACCGGGGCCCGCGATGATGCGTTCTTTTTCCAGGAAGCCGGGTTGCCGTTGCGATCCGCCTCCACCGATGCGCTCTCCTTCAAGAACGCCTGCAGATGAGCCTGCCATGTTTCTCCTTGTTCGCCTGATGTGTAATTTGTTGCCGAATGTTGGCCGCGGAGTGTGAGTGAGCGCTTCATGCGCCGTCAAATTCGATCAGCGCATGCCCCGATTCAATTTTTGAATGAGCGACGCTAGGCGCCGAGCGTGCCGCTGTGCTGCTGCACCTGTGCCTGCCACTCGGGCGTTTGCAGGAAAGCCCGTGCGGCGTCGAGCGCGCGCGAACTTCGCACGCCGTCCTGCGTCATGAAGCCGATGGGCGTGCGCACCTCGGGCGACACCAGCGGAAGCGCTTCCAGCTCGCGATGGCTGCGCACCGCCGCCACCATCGCGCCCGGCAGCACGCTGCTGACCGTGCCGACGCTCACCGCCAGCGCGAGCGTCAGCACCGAGTTGGTCTCGATGGCCGGCGCCACCGGCATACCGGCCTCGCGCAGCGCCTGGTCGATGATGGCGCGGTTGTGCATGTCGGGCGTGAGCAGGCACAGCGGCAGCTTGCCGGCCTCGGCCCACGGCATGGGCTTGCCGATGCGCAGATGGTCGGCCGACGCCATCTTCGCGCGCCGCAGCAGGAAGTAGTGTTCGATGCTCTGCGGCCAGGCCTTGAGCTTGATGCCCGGCAGGTGCATGCGCTCGGTGTAGCCGAGCGCGAGGTCGACCGACAGGCTCTCGAGCCCGGTCTCCAGTTCCTGCGAACTCATCGACAGCACCGCGGGCACGATGCCCGGATGCCGCTGCTGCAGCATGGCCGCAAAGCGCGACAGCATGGGAATGGCCGTGGGCACGGCCGCCATGCTCAGCCGGCCATGCGGGTCGCCCTCCGTGCTGCGCAGCTCCTGCACCAGCACGTCGTTCTCGCGCAGCATGCGCTGCGCGGTGGCCAGCACGCGCTCGCCTTCGTGCGTGAGGCCCACGTACACCCGGGCCCGCTTGACGATGACGACGCCGAACTCGCTTTCCAGCGCGCGCAGCGCGTTGGACAGAGCCGGCTGGGTGATGTGGCAGGCCTGCGCGGCGCGGCCGAAGTGCTTGTGCTCGCTGAGCGCAACCAGATAGCGCATCGAGGCGAGCAGGTTCATGCCTAGGTGTTCTTGCTGATCGAGATGGTGGGGAACTTGGAGGAAAAGTCCTTCGCCTTCTCGGCGATGCCCACGGCCACGCGGCGCGCCACGGCCTTGTAGATGCCCGCCACATCGCCTTCGGGGTCGGACACCACCGTAGGCGCGCCGCTGTCGGCCTGCAGGCGGATCTTGATGTCCAGCGGCAGCGCGCCGAGGTATTCCATCTGGTATTCGGCCGCCATCTTCCTGCCGCCGTCGGCGCCGAAGATGTGTTCGGCATGGCCGCAGTTCGAGCAGATGTGCACTGCCATGTTCTCGACGATGCCCAGGATCGGCACGCCCACCTTCTCGAACATCTTGATGCCCTTCCTGGCGTCGAGCAGCGCGATGTCCTGCGGCGTGGTGACGATCACCGCGCCCGTCATCGGCACCCGCTGGCTCAGCGTGAGCTGGATGTCGCCGGTGCCCGGCGGCATGTCGACGATCAGGTAGTCCAGGTCTTTCCAGTTGGTCTGGCGCAGCAGCTGCTCCAGCGCCTGCGTGGCCATGGGGCCGCGCCAGATCATGGCTTGGTCCTGGTCGACCAGGAAGCCGATCGACATGACCTGCACGCCGTGCCGCTCCATGGGTTCCATGGTCTTGCCGTCGGCGCTGTCGGGGCGGCCTTCGATGCCCATCATCATGGGCTGGCTCGGGCCGTAGATGTCGGCGTCGAGCAGGCCCACCGTGGCGCCTTCGGAGGCCAGCGCCAGCGCCAGGTTGGCGGCCGTGGTGCTCTTGCCCACGCCGCCCTTGCCCGAGGCCACCGCGATGATGTTCTTGACGTTGGGCATCAGCTGCACGCCGCGCTGCACCGCGTGGCTGATGACCTTGGTGACGATGTTGACCGACACGTTCTCCACGCCCGGCACCGTCTTGGCGGCCGCCACCAGCGCCTTGCGGATGGCCGCGTGCTGGCTTTTGGCGGGGTAGCCGAGCTCGATGTCAAAGGACACGTCGCCCTCCGAGACCTGGAGGTTTCTGAGCGACCGGCTCGCCACGAATTCCTTGCCGGTGTTAGGGTCCGCGACGGCCTTGAGCGCGTCCGTCAGCCCTTCTGGGGTGAGTGCCATTGATCAAACTCCTGAATGGCCGGTAGTCTAGTGCGCTCTCCGGGCCTTCATCGAACAGCTCCTCAATAACCAAAAAATGCCAGAGACAAGCCCCGTCACCGGCCTCCTGCTCACCGGGGGCGGCGCCCGGGCCGCCTACCAGGTGGGCGTGCTGGAGGCCATCGCCGAGATCCGGCGTGCCGCCGGCCCCGCTGCCGGCGCCGGCAGTCCCTTCCAGGTCATCACCGGCACCTCCGCCGGGGCCATCAACGCTGCCGCGCTGGCCTGCGGCGCCGACAGCTTCGACCACGTGGTGGCGCACATCGCCGAAGTCTGGAGCCAGTTCCGCGCCGAGCAGGTGTACAAGGCCGACTCGCTTTCCGTCATCGGCAGCGGCGCGCGCTGGCGCATGCTGCTCGGGCTCGGGCGCTTCGCGGCCAACTGGATGCGCGTGAAGCCCAGGTCGCTGCTGGACAACTCGCCGCTGGCAGAGCTGCTGCAGCGCCTTGTGCAGCTCGACCGCCTGCCGCAGCTCATGAAAGACGGCCACGTGCAGGCGCTGGCGGTGACGGCCTCGAGCTACAGCTCGGGCGAGCACGTCACCTTCTTCGAGGCGGCCGTGCCCATGGAACCCTGGGTGCGCTCGCAGCGGATCTCGGTGCGCGACCGCATCACCCATGCGCACCTGCTGGCTTCATCGGCCATTCCGTTCGTGTTCCCGGCCACCGCGCTGCCGATGCAGCAGGACCACATCGAGTACTTCGGCGACGGCTCGATGCGCCAGTCGGCACCGATTGCAGCGGCCATCCACCTGGGCGCGCAGCGCATCGTGGTGATAGGCGCCGGGCGCATGCACGAGCCGCGCGAAGCGCCTGGCCCCAACACCCACACCGGCTATCCGACGATGGCGCAGATCGCGGGCCATGCGCTGTCGAGCATCTTCCTGGATGCGCTGGCGGTCGACATCGAGCGGCTGCACCGCGTCAACCACACGCTGAGCCTCATTCCCGAGGCAGCGCGGGCGGCGAGCGGGCTGCGTCCGCTCGACCTGCTGGTGATCTCGCCGTCGGAGCGCCTCGACGTGATCGCGGCGCGCCATGTCGACGCCCTGCCCGGCGCGGTGCGATACCTGCTGGGCGGCTCGAAGGTGGCGGCCGACGTGAAGGGCGGCGCGCTTGCGAGCTACCTGCTGTTCGAGTCGGCCTACACGCGCGAGCTGATGGCGCTGGGCCGCGCCGACGCAATGAGCCAGCGCGACGAGGTGCTGCGGTTCTTCGGCTGGGGCAGCCCCGCAAGCGCGGCCTAGATGTGCAGCGCGGCGAGCACGCCCACCGCGAAACCCGCGGCGGCCACGCCGAACATCGCACGCTCCAGCCATTTCTTCCTTGTGAGCAGCGCAATGGCGGCCAGCGCGATCGACACCTGAAGGACGGTGGTTGCCTGCGCCCAGCGGTGGTGCTGGTGCATCTGCTCCTCCGACTGGGCGTCCCAGCGGCTCGCCTCTTCTTCAAGCTTCTTCGCGGCCGCCTGGATCTCGGTCTTCTCCTGCTCGTAGCGGCTCACCTTGACCTGCCAGCCCTGGCGCTTGTCGTCCGTCGCGGTGTCGCGCGCGAACTCGGCCAGCGCCTGCTTGGTGCTCTTCGACTGGAAGTAATTCCACTGGTTGGACGCCTCGGTCTTCTTGATCGCGGCATTGTTCTTGTAGAGCCCGGCGTTGGCCTGCGTGGCGCCGCCCATGTACGAGAAGATCGCGCCGAAGGTGGCGATCACCGCGGTGCACATCGCGATCTTGCTGGTCATGCTCATGCCGCCGGCCTCTTGGCCGTGGCCGCCGCCCGAGGCGGCGTGTTCGAGTTCGTGATCGTGCGGGCCGTGCACGTGAAAGCCGTGTCCTGACATGGGATCCTTGTTGAAGCGATGCTGGGGTGGGGGCGCGCGAGTATGCACGCCCGCCGATGACAGTTGCCTCAACGCGCCGGGGCACGCTTGCGCCTACCGGTGCTCCCGCAGCAGCCACTTGCCTGCACGGCCTGGGCGTCGGTCACCGTCATGAACAGGTCGACGGCAGGCTGCAGGAAGCGCCAGAAGTGCGCAACCCTCAACGCACAGGCTGCGCCGGCAGCATCGAGCGCAGCAGCATCAGCACCGCACACACGATGGGCGCCAGCGCCAGCAGCCGTCCGGGCTCGAAGGCCAGCCCGGCCACCGCGCCGACGAGGCAGCCGAACTTAATCCACGCCGGCACCGCCTCCCAGCCGCGCCGGTGCGCCGCCGCGAAGCCGATGAGCGCGACCCAGCCGAACAGGCCGCCGAAGACCGACAGCACCCAGCTCAGCAGGTAGAAGGCCGAATCCGCATCGCGGAAAGCGAGCGCGGTGCCCAGGCCGCGCCAGGTGTGCCACCAGCCGTCGAACAGAAGGAAGCCGGTGGCCGATGCGGCCCACCAGAAGAACGCATAGAGGCTTGCGATGCCGGCCAGTGCCGCGAGCCAGCCGAGCAGGCGCCGGCTGATGTCGTCGAAAGGCATGTAATCGCGCCATGCGGCGATCTGTCCGTGGTCCATGTCCGGTGCTCCATTGAAGAGTTGGCAATGGGCACGAAGTTAGGCAGCGGATGCGCGGGCTGCGTGAAGCCCGTGTGAAGTACCGGAATCAGTCCGTTGCGGAAATCCCCAGCTCGGAGCACACGCGCCCGAGCAGCGCCTTGAGCGACGCCACCTCGGTTTCGAGCCGCGCCACGTTGGCCTTGAGCGCCGCGACCTCGCCCAGCGACACGTCGTGCGGCGCATGGGCGGCGTCGGACGATGCGCTCCCCGGTCCGGCGACTTCTTCCGCCGGCGTGCCGCTCAACAGGTGCGCCCAGCGGCTTTCCCGCGCACCGGGCAGCCGCGCCAGCTTGACGACCAGCGCACCGGCCGGGCGTTCCGCCAGTTCGTTGAGGAAGCCCTCGACCGACGAGATGTCGGCAAAGTTGTGCATGCGGTCGCAGGCGATGCGCAGCTCGCCCGCCGTCTGCGGGCCGCGCAGCATCAGCACGGTCAGCAGGATGACCGACTGCGACGGAATGCGCAGCACGCGGTCGATGTTGTGCTCGTAGCGGTAGGCGCGCCCGCCGCTGGTTTCGGCGACGAGGCTGTAGCCCTTCAGGCTGTCGATGGCGGCCTGCACCTGCGACTCGGTGAGCTCGAGCACCGGGTTTCGGCTGGTCTTCTGGTTGCAGCCCGACACCAGCGAGTTGAGCGTGAGCGGGTAGCTGTCGGGCACGGTGCGCTGCTTCTCGGCCAGCACGCCTAGGACACGGGTTTCGAGGAGGGACAGGACGGGCAACGGATTGGACATGGCTCGACGGAAATTCTCGGAAATGAAAACGCAAGGCACGGCACGGGGCGCGACCGCGTCGCAAGCCCCATGCGGCGAAACTCAGCCGCCGTTGATGCGGGCGACGAGCGCCTTCGTGAACGCCTCGGTGCCCGCCGTGCCGCCCAGGTCGCCGGTGCGCACCTTGTCGATGTTCAGCGTCTCGTCGATGGCCGTGCGCAGGCGCGTGGCCAGTTCGGGCAGCCTGACGTGGTCGAGCATGAGCGCGGCGGCCAGCAGCAGCGCGGTCGGGTTGGCGATGCCCTTGCCGGCGATGTCGGGCGCGGAGCCGTGCACCGCCTCGAAGATCGCGGCGTCGGCGCCGATGTTGGCGCCGGGCGCCATGCCCAGGCCGCCGACCAGGCCCGCCACCAGGTCGGACAGGATGTCGCCGAACAGGTTGGTCGTGACCAGCATGTCGAACTGCCAGGGGTTCAGCACCAGCTTCATGGCGCAGGCGTCGATGATGACCGTGTCGAGCTCGAACCTGCCCTTGTACTTCTTCTCGTACAGGTCCAGGCCGGTCTCCAGGAAGATGCCCGTGAGCGCCTTCATGATGTTGGCCTTGTGCACGATCGTGACCTTCTTGCGGCCAGTGGCCACGGCCGTCTCGAAGGCGTATTCCAGCAGGCGGCGGCTGCCCTGGCGGGTGTTGATGCCGGTGGCCATGGCCACGGCGTGCGGGTCGCCGTCGATCGGTACGTAGTGCTCGTGGTCGATGTACAGGCCTTCGAGGTTCTCGCGCACGACCACCAGGTCGATCTTGTCGAAGCGGCCGCCCGGAATGATGGTGCGCGCGGGGCGCAGGTTGGCGTACAGCTGGAACTCCTCGCGCAGCCGCACGTTCGACGAGCGGTAGCCGCCGCCCGATGGCGTTTCCAGCGGCCCCTTCAGCGCGAGGCGGGTGCGGCGGATGCTGTCCAGCGTGGCCAGCGGCAGCGGGTCGCCGGCGGCCACCACGCCGCCCAGGCCGGCGATCTGGCGGTCCCATTCGAAGGGCGCGCCCAGCGCATCGAGCGCGGCCAGCGTGGCGTCGACGATTTCGGGGCCGATGCCGTCGCCGGGGATCAGGGTTGCGGGAATGGAGGTGGTCATGGGTTGGGCGCTCAGGTCGGTTGACGAGGAATTTGCGGAGACCGGCTTCCCTGCATCGGGTGTGGCGGAGGTCGCGCGCACTCGCCGGGCGGTCTACGCCGGGATCATCCCACGGTGCGCCCGCACCGTGGGGCCAAAGCCTTACGCCCCGGGGGATGCGCGGCTGGTTTTACAGCCGGCATCCCTTTCACGCCTCAACGTCATTCCAGTCCGTCGAGTTCGTAGCTGAAGAGCGACTCGCCCTTGGCGGTCTTCACCTGCATCTTGATGACACCGTACTCGGGCGCGTACCAGGAGTCGACCGAGTTGTCCTCGCCGCGCGAGCGCACATGGCAGACGTTTTCGAAAGTGCGAGCGTTGTAGTTCGGCTTCAGCTCCAGGTTCTCGAAACCCACGAAGACATGCTCGGACTGGTACTTGTTGGCGAAGTCGAAGGCCTCGTTGCCTGCGCTCGTCGTCTTCACGCCCTTGCCGGCCAGCTTGAAATTGCCGCCCGGCTTGATGTCAGCCGGAACCTCGGGAAACGGTGCCGAGAAGACTTCCTTGATGACGACCTTGCTCGCGTTGCCTCCCAGGGCCGCGACGCCGTATTGCTCGGAACCCAGCCGCTGGCGGCCGGTTTCATCGAAGAACTTCGCGGTCTTGACGCCGCCGTCGGTGCTCACCACGCTCATGGCCGCCTTGCCCGCGAACCGGGCCTTGATGATCTGGATCTTCGAGCGGTCGCTCAACGTGTAGCTCACGCCGGGCTTCAGCTTGAAGCAATCGGCAAAAGATGGTGCAGCGGCGATGGCGCTGGTGGTCGCAGCGGCCGCAAACGCCGCTCCCAGAATCGCCTTGAAACCAAATGACTTAGCACTGTGCATCGAATCCTCCCTGTGTTTTGGAGCGGAAATGATGCCATGCGGATTTGACTGATTTTTCAGCTCACCTCAAGGCGGTTCCCAAGGGAGCGAAGCAGCCCGGGAAGCGAGGTTCGAGGGGGCGATGCCGGCATCCAACCCATGGCCGGACGCCGCCACCTAAAATGCCCGGTTCCCCGTCAGCCACTCCGAAAGCGCCCTTCCCGATGTCCGCCCCGCGCAAGCTCTTCGTCACCACCGCCCTGCCGTACGCCAACGGCAAGTTCCATATCGGCCACATGATGGAATACATCCAGGCCGACATCTGGGTGCGGAACCAGCGGATGAACGGCGCCGAGGTCAACTTCGTCTGCGCCGACGACGCGCACGGCGCGGCCATCACCATCGCGGCCGACAAGGCCGGCGTGACGCCGCAGGCCTTCGTGGCTGAAATTGCGGCCGGCCGCAAGCCGTATCTCGACGGCTACTACATCTCCTTCGACAACTGGCACTCGACCGACGCGCCCGAGAACCACCAGCTCGCGCAGGACATCTACCGCGACCTGCGGGCCAACGGCCTGATCAGCACCAAGAGCGTCGAGCAGTTCTACGACCCCGAAAAGGGCATGTTCCTGGCCGACCGCTTCATCAAGGGCGAGTGCCCCAACTGCCATTCGAAGGACCAGTACGGCGACAACTGCGAGGTGTGCGGCGCCGTGTACGCGCCCACCGAGCTGATCAATCCCTACTCGGCCCTCTCGGGCGCCAAGCCCGAGCTGCGCAGCTCGGAGCACTTCTTCTTCAAGCTGTCGGACCCGCGCTGCGAGGCCTACCTGAAGGAATGGACCGCCGCCCCCGGCCACGTGCAGTCCGAGGTGCAGAACAAGATCCGCGAATGGCTCTACAAGGACGACGAGGGCAAGGGCGGCCTCGGCGACTGGGACATCAGCCGCGACGCGCCCTACTTCGGCATCGAGATCCCCGACGCGCCGGGCAAGTACTTCTACGTGTGGCTCGACGCGCCCGTGGGCTACCTGGCTTCGCTGAAGAACCTGCTGGACAAGCGCTGCATCGAACTCGGCGGCGACGGCATCTCGTACACCGAGTACATGGCCGACCCCGACCTGGAGCAGGTGCACTTCATCGGCAAGGACATCATCACCTTCCACACGCTGTTCTGGCCCGCGATGCTGCACTTCAGCGGCCGCAAGGCGCCCGACGCCGTGTACGTGCACGGCCACCTCACGGTGAGCGGCGAGAAGATGAGCAAGAGCCGCGGCACAGGCATCGACCCGCTCAAGTACCTGTCGATCGGGCTCGACCCCGAATGGCTGCGCTACTACATCGCGGCCAAGCTCAACGGCCGCAACGAAGACATCGACTTCAACCCCGAGGACTTCGTGGCGCGCGTCAACAGCGACCTCGTGGGCAAGTACATCAACATCGCCAGCCGCGCGGCGGGCTTCATCGGCAAGCGCTTCGGCGGCAGGCTGGGCGAGGTGTCGGCCGACGGCGACGCGCTGCTGTTCACGCTGCGCGACGCGGCCACCCAGATCCACACGCTGTACGACGGCCGCGACTACGCCCGCGCCCTGCGCGAGGTGATGGCGCTGGCCGACAAGGTGAACGAGTACGTCGACCAGAACAAGCCCTGGGAGCTGGCCAAGAAGGAAGGCGCCGAGGCGCGCCTGCACGACGTGTGCACCGTGTGCATCGAGGCCTTCCGCCTGCTCACGCTGTACCTGAAGCCGGTGCTGCCGGCGCTGGCGGTGAACGTCGAGGCCTTCCTGAAGACCTCGCCGCTGGTCTGGGCCGACGCGGCGCAGTCTCTGCCCGCGGGCCACGCCATCGGCGACTACAAGCACCTGATGCAGCGCGCCGACCCCAAGCAGGTCGACAAGCTGTTCGATGCGCCCGAGGCACCCGCTGCGGCACCCGCCGCAGCGACGGAAGCCCAGGAGCTGCCCGGCGGCGAAGCCATCGCGCCCGCCATCACCATCGACGACTTCGCGAAGATCGACCTGCGCATCGCGAAGATCGTGGCCTGCGAGAAGGTCGAAGGCTCGACCAAGCTGCTGCGCCTGACGCTCGACGCGGGCGAAGGCAAGACCCGCAACGTGTTCAGCGGCATCGCCTCGGCCTACCAGCCCGAGCAGCTCGTGGGCAAGCTCACGGTGCTGGTCGCCAACCTCGCGCCGCGCAAGATGAAGTTCGGCATCAGCGAAGGCATGGTGCTGGCCGCGAGCCACGGCGACGAAAAGGCCCACCCCGGCATCCACGTGCTCGAGCCGTGGCCGGGCGCGACGCCGGGCATGCGCGTGCGCTGATCCCCGGGCGGGACGGGGTCGATTCGAAGCGCGGCATCGCGCGGGCCACAATCGGCGGGCCCATGCATTCCCCGCTGAACCTCCACCGCTTTCGTCCACGCCTCATGGATGCGCTCGCGGACTACAACCGCGCGCGTTTCTTCAAGGACCTGGGCGCGGGCGCGACGGTCGGCATCGTGGCGCTGCCGCTGGCCATGGCCTTCGCCATCGCGTCGGGGCTCAAGCCCGAGGCCGGCATCTGGACGGCGATCATCGCGGGCTTCCTGATCTCGCTGCTGGGCGGCTCGGCGGTGCAGATCGGCGGGCCGGCGGGCGCATTCATCGTGATCGTCTACGGCATCGTGGAGCGCTACGGCGTCGCCAACCTGCTGATCTCCACCGCCTGCGCGGGCGTGCTGCTGTTCATGGCGGGGCTCTTCGGGCTGGGGCGGCTGGTGCGCTTCGTGCCGCTGTCGATCGTGGTGGGCTTCACCAACGGCATCGCGGTGCTGATCCTGCTGTCGCAACTCAAGGACCTGCTCGGCCTGACGGTGGCGAAGATGCCGGCCGACGTGTTCTCGCAGCTGCACGCCATGGCGCTGCAGATCGGCACCTTCAACCCTTACGCCTTTGCGCTGGGCGTGGCTTGCGTGGCGGGCCTGCTGCTGTGGCCGCGGCTGCTGCGCGCCGAGTCGAAGATCGGCGCCGCGGTGCTGCGCGTGGGCGGCCGGGTGGCGCGCACGCGGGCCGTGCAGGTGGGCGCGCGCCTGCCGGGGCCGATCGTGGCGCTGGTCACGCTCACGCTGGTGTCCTGGGCCTTCGAGCTGCCGGTGGAGACCATCGGCACGCGCTTCGGCGGCATCCCCGAAGGCGTGCCGGCCTTCGCGCTGCCCGACTTTTCATGGGAGACGGTGAAGCAGCTGGTCACGCCCACGCTGACCATCGCGCTGCTCGGCGCCATCGAATCGCTGCTGTGCGCGCGCGTGTCCGACCAGATCAGCGGGCAGCCCCGGCACGACCCCAACCAGGAACTGATGGCGCAAGGCATCGCGAACGTGGTCACGCCCTTCTTCGGCGGCATGCCGGCCACGGGCACCATCGCGCGCACCGTCACCAACATCCGCTCGGGCGGCACGTCGCCGATCGCGGGCATGGTGCATGCGCTGACCTTGCTGCTGGTGGTGCTGCTGGCCGCGCCGCTCGCGCGCCATGTGCCGCTAGCGGTGCTGGCGGGCATCCTGGTGTTCGTGGGGCTGAACATGGGCGAGTGGCGCGAGTTCACGCCGACGCAGCTGCGGCATTTCAGCCGGCACTACCGGCTGCTGATGCTCGGCACCTTCTTCCTCACGGTGGTGTTCGACCTGACGGTGGCGGTGCAGGTCGGCATCGTGCTGGCTTGCGCGCTGTTCATCCGGCGCATGAGCGGGCTGTTCAGCGTGGAGCTGGTGACGCTGCAGCCGCCGGTGCTGACCTACCGCATCTACGGCGCGCTGTTCTTCGGCGCGGCGGCCAAGCTGGACGAGGCGGTGAACGCCGCGGAGCGCGCGCCGCGCGGCATGACGGTGGTGCTCGACGCCACACACCTGATCTACCTGGACGCCACGGGCGTCGACGCGCTGCGGCAGTTGCACCGCGCGGTGCTGGCACGCGGCGGGCTGCTGCGCATCGAGTCGCTGCAGCCCCAGCCGCGCGAGGTGATCGAGCGCTCCGGCTTTGCGGAGGAACTGGTGACGGGCCGGCCCGCCGCGGCCCACGGCGCCTGAGGCCGCCTTGGGATCAGGGCGCCTCGGTGCCCCGGTCGGGCGAGGAGCCGCTGCGCACCACGCGCTGGTCGTCGTTCAGCGTGGCGGTGAAGACCATGGAAGAGTTCGGCGGCTGCACCCAGCGCCATTCCCATTCGGTCTCGCGCCTGAGCGCATAGGGCGTGACCTTGGCGGGCTTGCCGAGCATCTTGCGCAGGTCTTCCATCATCATGCCGGGCTGCACCCTGGCGAAGTTCTCGGGCGTCAGCACCTGGCGCAGCGCGCTCATCTTGCCGTCCGTGCCGATGGTGATCATGTAGTTCTTCTGGCCCTGCGGCTGGCGGTTGTATTCGAAGATGCGGCCGCGGTTGGGGCCGTCCCAGATGTTCTCGGGCTCGCCGAAACGGGCACGCACGTCGGCCTCGGTGGAGACGCCCTCCTCGAGTTCACTGATGTTCTTCGAGTCGCAAGCCGCGAGCGCCAATACGGTCGCCAGCAACGCCGCCGCCATGCCGATCCCCCACCCTTTGCGATGCCTCATGCCGTCCCCGGTAAAATTCGCGCCATAAAGGTCCAGTCTATGTCCATCTTCCGCCGCCCCCACTACTCTTCCGAGATCACGAACTTCATCGAGGAGATGAAGGAAAAGAAGCCAACGCTGGAAGCCGAACAGCGCGCCGGCCGCGCCCTGCTGTGGGACAAGCACCTCGACCGCAGCCTGCTCGAGGAATACAGCGAAGCCCGCGTCCCGATGCAGCCGTACGTCTACCAGACCCAGCCCAAGTAATTCATCGGTGAAGCCGAATTGGCATCCAACCCTCGCCAGCATTGCGCCGACAGCTATTGAAATGATAGCGATCGACCGATGAACGGAGACGAGGACAACGGCACGCTGGTGGTCGCCATGCCCGACGTGGTCGACCAGGTCGCGCTCGCGAGGCTCTATGGCGAGCCGCTGTTCGCGATGCCGAAGGACCTGTACATCCCGCCCGAGGCGCTGCAGGTGTTCCTCGAGGCCTTCGAAGGCCCGCTGGACTTGCTGCTCTACCTGATCCGCAAGCAGAACTTCAACATCCTCGACATCCCGATGGCGGGGCTCACGCGGCAGTACCTGAGCTATGTCGACGAGATCCGGCAGACGAATCTCGAACTCGCGGCCGAGTATTTGCTGATGGCCGCGATGCTGATCGAGATCAAGTCGCGCATGCTGCTGCCGCCCAAGAAGGTGGCCGACGGCGAGGAAGCCGAAGACCCCCGCGCCGAACTGGTTCGCCGCCTGCTCGAATACGAGCAGACCAAGCTGCAGGCCGCCGCCATCAGCGCCATGCCGACCTACGGCCGCGACTTCTGGAAGGGGCAGGTCTACATCGAGCAGTCGCTGAAGCCGCGCTTCCCCGACGTCGACGTGGCCGAGCTGCGCGACGCCTGGGCCGACATCATGAAGCGCGCCAAACTTGTGCAGCACCACAAGATCTCGCGCGAGGAACTCAACGTGCGCGAGCACATGAGCATCGTGCTGCGCCATCTGCAGGGGCAGCGCTTCGTGGAGTTCGAGAAGCTGTTCGACGTGTCGCGCGGCGCGCCGGTGCTGATCGTCACCTTCATCGCGATGCTGGAGCTCGCGAAGGAAACGCTCATCGACATCACGCAGGCGGAAGCCTTCGCTCCCATCTACGTCAGGCTGGCCTACTCGCCAAGCTGACCCAACCGGCTCCCAGACCCAGTGACTTCCGCCGTGCGCGACTTCGACGTCCTCATCGTCGGCAGCGGCCTGGCCGGCCTCTCGGCCGCCCTTCACCTGGCGCCCACGCACCGCGTGGCCGTACTCACCAAGCGCGCGCTGGCCGACGGCTCCAGCGCCTGGGCGCAGGGCGGCATCGCGGCGGTGCTGGCGGCCGGCGACAGCTTCGACGCGCACGTGGAAGACACACTGGTGGCCGGCGCCGGCCTGTGCGATGCCGAGGCCACGCGCTTCGTGGTCGAGCATGCGCCGCAGGCCATCGGCTGGCTGCGTGAGCTGGGCGTGCCCTTTTCAGAGGAAGACGGCGGCCTGCACCTGACCCGCGAAGGCGGCCACAGCCAGCGCCGCATCGTGCACGTGACCGACGCCACCGGCGCGGCGGTGCAGCAGGTGCTGATCGAGCGGGTGCGCCGCACGCCGAACATCACGCTGTTCGAGCACCACACGCTGGTCGACCTGATCACCGGCCGCAAGCTCGGGCTCGCCGACCCGGCCTGCCAGGGCCTGTACGCGCTCGACGACAAGACCGACGAGGTGCTGGCCTTTAGCGCGCCGCACACCATCCTGGCGACGGGCGGCGCGGGCAAGGTGTACCTGTACACCACCAACCCCGACACAGCCACCGGCGACGGCATCGCCGCCGCCTGGCGCGCGGGCTGCCGGGTGTCGAACATGGAGTTCATCCAGTTCCACCCGACCTGCCTGTACCACCCGCACGCCAAGTCCTTCCTGATCAGCGAGGCGGTGCGCGGCGAAGGCGGGCTGCTCAAGCTGCCCGACGGCACGCGCTTCATGCCCAAGCACGACGAACGCGCCGAACTCGCGCCGCGCGACGTCGTGGCCCGCGCCATCGACTTCGAGATGAAGAAGCACGGCCTGGACTGCGTGTACCTCGACATCTCGCACCAGCCGGCCGCGTTCCTGAAGGAACACTTCCCCAACATCCTTGCGCGCTGCGCGGAGCTGGGCATCGACATCACGCGCGAGCCGATCCCCGTGGTGCCGGCCGCGCACTACACCTGCGGCGGCGTGCTCGGCGACCTGAGCGGGCGCACCGACGTGCCGGGCCTCTATGCCATCGGCGAGACCGCCTGCACCGGCCTGCACGGCGCCAACCGGCTGGCCAGCAACTCGCTGGTCGAATGCATGGTGTTCGCGCGCGCGGCCGCCGGTGCCATCGCCTCGGCACCGGTGCGCGAGCGCGCCGAACTGCCGGCCTGGGACGACAGCCGCGTCACAGACGCCGACGAGGTCGTGGTCATCTCGCACAACTGGGACGAGCTGCGCCGCTTCATGTGGGACTACGTCGGCATCGTGCGCACCAACAAGCGCCTGGAGCGCGCGAGCCACCGCATCGCGCTGCTGCAGGCCGAGATCCACGAGTTCTATGCGAACTTCCACGTCACGCGCGATCTGCTCGAACTGCGCAACCTGGTTCAGGTGGCCGAGCTGATCGTGCGCTCCGCGCAGGCCCGCCACGAAAGCCGTGGCCTGCATTTCAGCCGCGACTACCCCTCGCTCGCCGAGCGCGCCGCACCCACGGTGCTGGCGCCTGCGGCCGACCGTTAGCCCCACCCGCTTCGTTTTCTTCACTCAAGGATGCCCGGCCACCGACGCCCGCAGGGAGAAACCCAACCATGTCGAACACCACCCCGCCGGCCTCGCCCTGAGGCGGCCTGCCGACGACCCGCTGCACACCGGGCAAATACAAAGGAACCGCTCCCCATGTACATAGCAAACACCATCGAAGAACTGCGCGGCCGCCTGTCCGCCAGCAAGCGCCCCGCCTTCGTGCCCACCATGGGCAACCTGCACGACGGCCACATCGCGCTGGTGAAGCAGGCCAGGCCGCTGGGCGACGCCACGGTCGCGAGCATCTTCGTCAACAGGCTGCAGTTCCTGCCGCACGAAGACTTCGACACCTACCCGCGCACCTGGGACAGCGACTGCGAGAAGCTGCGCGCCGCCGGTTGCGACGTGCTGTTCGCCCCCACCGAGAAGGTGCTGTACCCCGAGCCCCAGACCTGCAAGGTGCACCCCGACCCGGCGCTGGCCGACATCCTCGAAGGGCACTTCCGCCCCGGCTTCTTCGTCGGCGTGTGCACGGTGGTGATGAAGCTCTTCCAGTGCGTGCAGCCGCGCGTGGCGGTGTTCGGCAAGAAGGACTACCAGCAGCTGATGATGATCCGCCACATGGTGCGGCAGTTCGCGCTGCCTATCGAGATCGTGGGCGGCGAGACCTTCCGCGCCGACGACGGGCTGGCGCTGTCGTCGCGCAACGGCTACCTGAGCAGGGACGAGCGCGCGGAGGCCGTGCAGCTGTCGAAGGTGCTGCGGGCCATGGCCGAGGCGGTGCGCGAGGGCGAGCGCGATTTGGCCGCGATAGAAGCGCGGGCAATGCAGTCGCTGGCGCAGCGCGGCTGGCAACCGGACTATCTTGTGCTGCGGCGCCGTTCCGACCTGCAGGCGCCGTCCGCCGGGGAACCGCTCGTGGCACTGGCCGCGGCGCGCCTGGGCAGCACGCGGCTGATCGACAACCTGGAGATCGAGGCTTTCGCAACGCCATGAGCTACAGCGTCAAGGAAATCTTCTACACCTTGCAGGGCGAAGGCGGCCAGGCCGGCATGCCAGCCGTGTTCTGCCGATTCGCCGGCTGCAACCTCTGGAGCGGCCGCGAGGAAGACCGGGCGTCCGCCGTCTGCCGCTTCTGCGACACCGATTTCGTCGGCACCGACGGCACGCTGGGCGGCAAGTTCAAGACCGCCGACCTGCTGGCCGACACCATCGCCGCGCAATGGCCCGCCGGCGACGCCGATCACCGGCTGGTGGTGCTCACCGGCGGCGAGCCGCTGCTGCAGGTCGATGCAACGCTGGTCGACGCGCTGCATGCGCGGCGCTTTCGCATCGCGGTGGAAAGCAACGGCACGGTCGAGGCGCCGGAAGGCATCGACTGGCTGTGCATCAGCCCCAAGGCCGGCGCGCCGTGGGTGCAGCAGCGCGGCCAGGAACTGAAGCTGGTGTGGCCGCAGGCGGCGTTCGACCTCGACACGATGGCGCGCACCGGCGAATTCACGCACCGTTTCCTGCAGCCGATGGACGGCCCCGACCGGGTCGCGAACACCGAGCTCTGCATTGCCGAATGCATGAAGCAGCCCGTGTGGCGGCTCAGCGTGCAAACCCACAAGATCACCGGCATCCGCTGAAGCGGCCGCCTCTTTTCCCCCAGAGTTTCTTTTTTGACGATGCGCTTCACCATCAGCCAACGCTTTTTCTTCGACGCCGCCCACACGCTGAAGCGGGAGATCGAAGTCGAAGGCAGCCGCCGTATCCACGGCCATACGTACCACGCGGAGGTGTGGCTTGCCGGCGAGCGCGATCCGGTGACGGGCATGGTGATCGACCTGGGGCTGCTGCGCCGGCGGCTGGAAGACGTGCGCGAGCAGCTCGACCATCACCTGCTGGACGACGTGCCCGGGCTGCATCCGCCGACTCTGGAGAACCTTTGCGTGTTCATTGCGGAGGCGTTGCCGGATTTGAAGGCGTCGCTGGCAAGGGTGCGGGTGTGGCGCGAAGCGCTGGGCGACAGTTGCACCGTGGAGTTCTAGGGTGTTGCTCCCTCCCCTTCCGGGGGAGGGCTGGGGTGGGGGCAAGCGGCGCCACCACCGGGCACGCTCCGCCTGCCCCCATCCCAACCTTCCCCCAGAGGGGGAAGGAGCCAAGACGGGATCAGGCGGCGCCGATGCCGGCAATCAGGCTGCCGGGCGCATGGCCGTTCTTCAGCCCGGCCGTGAACGCCAGCATCCGATCGATCGGCAACCGCGCCCGCAGCCCCAGCGCCGGATCGACATGGATCTCGCCCGCGCCGCTTTCCAGCGCGTTCGCCAGCTCCACCAGCCCGTTCATCGCCATCCACGGGCAATGCGCGCAGCTCTTGCAGGTGCCGCCGTTGCCGGCCGTGGGTGCTTCGATGAAGGTCTTGCCGGGATTCAGCGTGCGCAGCTTGTGCAGCATGCCGCTGTCGGTGGCAACGATGAATTCGCTCGCATCCATGCGCTGGGCGGCATTCAGGATGGCGGAGGTCGAGCCCACCGCGTGCGCCAGCGCGATCACGTCCGAGG
This sequence comes from Variovorax sp. AB1(2024), assembly GCF_037482385.2. Classification (NCBI taxonomy): domain Bacteria; kingdom Pseudomonadati; phylum Pseudomonadota; class Betaproteobacteria; order Burkholderiales; family Comamonadaceae; genus Variovorax; species Variovorax sp. AB1(2024). The sequence continues at coordinate 5,391,849 of NZ_JBBHKP020000001.1, forward strand.
GCGATTCGGGGTGCACCAGCACCTTGGCCTTCGGATGCTCCTTCATGAGCAACTCGAGCTCCAGCGCCTTGAACTCGTCGTGCACGATGCAGGCGCCGTTCCAGCTGACCATGTCCGCGCCGGTCTGGCGCTGGATGTAGTCGCCCAGGTGGCGGTCGGGGCCCCAGAGAATCTTCTGGCCCGCCGCGTGCAGCGCGTTCACCACGTCGAGCGCGCAACTGGAGGTGACGAGCCAGTCGGCACGCGCCTTCACCGCCGCGCTGGTGTTGGCGTAGACCACCACGGTGCGGTCGGGGTGCTGGTCGCAGAAGGCGCTGAACTGCTCCACCGGGCAGCCCAGGTCGAGCGAGCAGTTCGCGTCCAGGTCGGGCATCAGCACGCGTTTCTCGGGCGACAGGATCTTCGAGGTCTCGCCCATGAAGCGCACGCCAGACACCACCAGCGTCTGCGCGGCATGGTCGCGGCCGAAGCGCGCCATTTCAAGCGAATCGCTCACGATGCCGCCGGTTTCCTCGGCCAGGTCCTGCAGGTCGGGGTGCACGTAGAAGTGCGACACCATCACCGCGCCTCTTCCCCCGTCATGTTCGCGCAGCAGGCGGCGGATGCGCTCCTTCAGCGCGATGCGCTCGTCGGGCGAAGGCTCGGGCGGCACACGGGCCCAGGCGTGGCGGGTGTCGCAGGCGGAGCCCGCCTGCGATCCGGCGGGCTGTTCGTAGTCGACGTCGATGACAGGAGCGGTCGTCATGGCAAGAATGCTCAGTTGTCCTGGAAGCGCATCGAATAGTCGACGGCTTTCACGTCCTTGGTCAGTGCGCCGACGGAAATGCGGTCGACACCGGTCTCGGCCAGGGCGCGCAGGCCGTCGAGCGTGACGCCGCCGGAAATTTCCAGCACGGCCTTGCGGTCGTCGCCCACGGCGTCGTTGATGCGCACGGCTTCGCGCAGCGTGGGCAGGTCCATGTTGTCGAGCAGCACCATGCGCGCGCCGGCTTCCAGCGCCTCGTGCAGCTGGGCCAGCGTCTCGACCTCGACCTCGACGAAAGCGGCCTGCGACGCCACCGGCGCGACCGCACGCAGCGCCGCGGCAACGCCGCCGGCGGCGGCGATGTGGTTTTCCTTGATGAGCACCGCGTCGTACAGGCCGATGCGATGGTTCAGGCCGCCGCCGGTGCGCACCGCGTACTTCTGCGCCAGGCGCAGGCCCGGAATGGTCTTGCGCGTGTCGACGATGCGCGCGCGCGTGCCGCGCACCGCGTCGACGTAAAGGGCGGTCTTGGTTGCGACCGCGCTCAGCAGTTGCAGGAAGTTGAGCGAGGTGCGCTCGGCCGTCAGCAGCGCACGCGCCGCGCCTTCGATCTCGAGCACGACCTGGTCGGCCGCGCAGCGCTCGCCTTCGGCGCAGCGCCACTCTATGCGCACATCGGGGTCGAGCTGCCGCAGCGTGGCCTCGACCCAGGGGGCGCCGCACACCACGGCGGCTTCGCGTGCCAACACGCGGGCGCGGGCCCGGCGGGCGGGATCGACCAGCGACGCGGTCAGGTCGCCGTCGGCGACGTCTTCCTGCAGCGCACGAGCGGCATCGGAGCGGGCCAGCGCGGCCACGGCCGACGCTGAAAAATCAAAGCGAAGGCTCATGGCTCTTTCTGTCTTCAGTTTTTTTCAGGAGGAATGGCGGGGGGACGGCGCGGGCGGCACGGATTCCGGCACCGGGTCGCGGCCGGTGAGCGCCGCGACGGCGTCCTGCGGGCCCACGCGGCCGTCGAGCAGCGCAACCACGCTCTCGGAGATCGGCATCTCGATGCCGAGGCCGCGCGCGCGCTGCACCACGGTGCGGGCGCAATACACGCCCTCGGCCACGTGGCCCAGCGAATCGACCGCCTGGGCCAGCGTGCGGCCCTGGGCCAGCAGCAGGCCGACCTTGCGGTTGCGCGACAGGTCGCCGGTGGCGGTCAGCACCAGGTCGCCCAGGCCCGAAAGCCCCATGAAGGTCTCGGCACGGGCGCCGAGCGCCAGGCCCAGGCGCGTCATTTCGGCGAGGCCGCGCGTGATGAGCGCCGCCCGGGCATTGAGCCCGAGCGCGAGGCCGTCGCAAAGCCCGGTGGCGATGGCCAGCACGTTCTTCACGGCGCCGCCCACTTCCACGCCCACGATGTCCTCGTTGGCATAGACGCGCAGCGCCGGTCCGTGGAAAGCCTCGACGAGCGCATCGCGCACGGCGGCATGGGGGCTGGCGGCCACCAGTGCGGTCGGCCGCCCTTCGGCGACCTCCTGCGCAAAGCTGGGACCGCTGAGCACGCCCGCGGCCAGGTCGGGTGCGACCTGCGCCCATATCTCGTGGGCGAACAGGCCGAAGGATTCGGGAGAGGTGTCGAGCGCGGGCTCCACGCCCTTGCACAGCCACGCCACCGGCGCGGTCGTGCCGCGCAGTGCGCTGAGCTGTTCGCGCAGGGCGGCCATGGGTGTGGCCACGATGACGAGGTCGGCGCCGGCCCGTGCCTGGCGGATGTCGCCCGCGCGCACGGCGAGCGAGGCCGGCAGTGCCAGCCCGGGCAGGTAGCGGGTGTTTTGCCGCGCCTTCGAGATGGCGTCGGCCTGGGCCGCGTCGCGGGCCCAGAGCGTGACCTCGTGGCGGCCCGCCGCATTGACGGCGACCGCCGTGCCCCAGGCACCGGCGCCATGAACGCAGATCTTCATCGGCGTTGGCGGCGTCGTGCCGGTTTACTGTGCCAGGGTGGGCGCGGCCTGGCCGGAGGCCTGTGCCTGCTGCTGCTCGTACATCGCCTGGAAGTTGATTTCGGCGAGGTGCACGGGCGGGAAGCCGCCGCGCTGGATCACGTCGGCCACGTTGCCGCGCAGGTAGGGGTACACGATCTGCGGGCAGGCGATGCCGAGGATGGCGCCCATCTGCTCTTCGGGCAGGTTGCGGATCTCGAAGATGCCGGCTTGCTTGGCTTCGACCAGGAACACGGTCTTGTCCTGGATCTTGGTCTGCACGGTGGCCGACACGGTGATTTCGAAGATGCCGTCGGCCACGGGCTGGGCGTCCACGCCAAGCTGGATGTCGACGGTGGGCTGTTCCTGCTCCAGCAGGATGGCGGGCGAATTGGGTTGTTCGAGCGACAGATCCTTGAGGTAGACGCGCTGGATCTGGAAAACGGGATCTTGGGCTTGCTGGTCGGCCATGGCTGAACTTTCGAGGATCAAAACAATGCCCGCCGGGGAGAGGTTCCCGCAGCGGGCTGCAGATGAATAGGCGAACGATTATCGCCCGACGCCCGGGTCGCTCCCGCGACGCCGGTTGCTTTCTGTTTCAGGCGCCCTGCAGCAGGGGCACGAGGCCGCCGCGGCTGTCGAGGGCCATCAGGTCGTCGCAGCCGCCCACGTGGGTGTCGCCGATGAAGATCTGCGGCACCGTGCGGCGCTGGGTGATTTCCATCATGGTGCTGCGCGCCTGAGGGTCGGTGTCGATGCGGATCTCTTCGATCTGCTCGACGCCCTTGGACTTGAGGATTTGCTTCGCACGCGTGCAGTAGGGGCAAACGGCGGTGGTGTACATCTTGACTGCTTGCATACGATTCATCTCGGGGAGGTTCAGGCCTTTTCAACCGGCAGGTTAGCCTCTTTCCAGGCTTTCAGCCCGCCGGCTACCGCTTGGGCCTGCTCGTAGCCGAGCTTCTTGGCAATGGCCACGCCGCGCTGGGCGCGGGCACCGGTGGCGCAGACCAGCAGCAGCGGCACGTTCTTGTTCTTGACCGCGCCGGTCAGCTTTTCCTCGAGCTGGTTCAGCGGCACGTTCCTGGCGCCGATCATGTGGCCGGCGGCAAACTCTTCGGGTTCGCGCACGTCGACCAGCACCGCACGCTCGCGGTTGATGAGTTGCACGGCGCCCTGCGCGGTGAGCGTTCCGCCGCCCGCCCCCCGCACCAGCGGCCAGGCCAGCATGGCACCCGAGCTGAGTGCGATCAGGATCAGCATCCAGTTCGCGGTGACGAATTCGATCAATTTCACGGGGGTTCCTTGAATGGCAAACCGGGGATTTTAGAATGCGGGGTTTCGCAAGCGCAGCCAAAGGCCTCCCACATGCACAAACTGGTATTGATCCGTCACGGTGAATCGACCTGGAATCTTGAAAACCGCTTCACCGGATGGACGGACGTCGACCTCACCGAGACCGGCGTGGAGCAGGCCAAGCAGGCCGGCCGGCTGCTCAAGGCGGAGGGCTACGACTTCGACGTCGCCTACACGAGCGTGCTCAAGCGCGCCACCCGCACCCTGTGGCACACGCTCGACGAGCTCGACCGCACCTGGCTGCCGGTGGTGCATTCCTGGCGCCTCAACGAGCGCCACTACGGCGGCCTGCAGGGCCTGAACAAGGCCGAGACCGCCAAGAAATACGGCGACGAGCAGGTGCTGGTCTGGCGCCGCAGCTACGGCACCCCACCGCCGCCGCTGGAAGCCAACGACCCGCGCAGCGAGCGCTCCGACGTGCGCTACGCCAAGCTGTCGCCCGAGCAGATTCCGCTGACCGAGTGCCTGAAGGACACGGTCGCCCGCGTGCTGCCGTTCTGGAACGAATCGATGGCGCCGGCCATCCGCGCCGGGCGCCGCCTGGTGGTGGCGGCCCACGGCAACTCGATCCGCGCTCTCGTGAAGTACCTGGACGGCATCTCCGACGACGCGATCGTCGGGCTGAACATTCCGAACGGCATTCCGCTCGTCTACGAGCTGGACGACGATCTCAAGCCCCTGCGCAACTACTACCTCGGCGATGCCGCCGCAGCCGAAAAGGCCGCCGCCGCGGTGGCCTCGCAGGGTAAAGGCTGAAGAAACCCTCTCCCGCCGGCCCATTCGTGGAACCCCGGCAGGCAATTTGCTTCCAAGCTGTGTATATTGGTTCGACAGCCGCCGACAAGGACAACCACTCATGATGGGCCAGAAACTGAAGATCACCGGCTGGGTCGCCGCCGGCGCCGTTGCAGGCGTCCTGACCACCGTCTCGTTGCAGACAGTCGCACGCGGTTCGCTTGCGCCACTGCCGCTCGAGGAATTGCAGCAGCTCGCTGCCGTCTTCGGCATGGTCAAGAGCGACTACGTCGAACCGGTCGACGAGAAAAAGCTCATCTCCGACGCCATTTCCGGCATGGTCGCCGGGCTCGACCCGCACTCCCAGTACTTCGACAAGAAGTCCTTCAAGGAATTCAGGGAAGGCACGACCGGCCGGTTCGTCGGCGTGGGCATCGAGATTTCGCAGGAAGACGGCCTGATCAAGGTCGTCTCGCCCATCGAGGGCTCCCCGGCATTCCGCGCCGGCCTCAAGCCCAACGACCTGATCACCAAGATCGACGACACCGCCGTGCGCGGCCTGTCGCTGAACGAGGCGGTCAAGCGCATGCGCGGCGAAGCCAACACCAAGGTGCTGCTGACCATCTTCCGCAAGGACGAGAGCCGCACCTTCCCGGTGACGATCACGCGCGAGGAAATCCGCACGCAGTCGGTGCGCGGCAAGATCATCGAACCCGGCTATGGCTGGATCCGCCTGTCGCAGTTCCAGGAGCGCACCGTCGACGACTTCGTCAAGAAGATCGACGAGATGTACAAGGAAGACCCGAACCTCAAGGGCCTGGTGCTCGACCTGCGCAACGACCCGGGCGGCCTGCTCGACGCGGCGGTGGCGGTGTCCTCGGCATTCCTGCCCGAGAACGTCACGGTCGTCACCACCGACGGCCAGCTGGCCGAGAGCAAGTCGATCTACAAGGCGGCGCCGGAGTTCTACCAGCGCCGTTCGGGCAGCGATCCGCTGCGCAGCCTGCCCGCGGCGCTGAAGACCGTGCCGCTGGTGGTGCTGGTGAACGAAGGCTCGGCCTCGGCCAGCGAAATCGTTGCCGGCGCGCTGCAGGACCACAAGCGCGCCACCATCATGGGCAGCCAGACCTTCGGCAAGGGCTCGGTGCAGACGGTTCGCCCGCTCGGCCCGGACACCGGGCTGAAGATCACCACGGCGCGCTACTACACGCCGAGCGGCACCTCGATCCAGGCCAAGGGCATCGTGCCCAACGTGCTGGTCGACGAAAGCGCCGAGGGCAGCCCCTTCGCCGCCCTGCGCATGCGCGAGGCCGACCTCGAGAAGCATCTGGCCAGCGGCCAGGGCCCCGAAGTCAAGGACCCGGAACGCGAAAAGGCCCGCGACGAAGCGCGCAAGCGCCTCGAGGAAGAAGCCAAGAAGCCGCCGCAGGACCGCAAGGTGCCCGAGTTCGGCACCGACAAGGACTTCCCGCTGGTGCAGGCGCTCAACCGCCTGAAGGGCCAGCCGGTGCTCGTGAGCAAGACGCAGGTCATCGTCGACAACAAGGAAGAAAAGAAGGAAAACTGAGCCTGGTGGCGCATGGAAGATAGCCAGCTGCTGCGCTATTCGCGCCACATCCTTCTTGAGGAATTCGGCATCGACGGCCAAGAGCGCGTCAGTGCCGGGCGGGTTCTCATGATCGGCGCCGGCGGGCTGGGCTCGCCGGTGGCGCTCTACCTTGCCGCGGCAGGGGTCGGCCGCATCGTGCTGGTCGACGACGACGAAGTCGATCTCACCAATCTCCAGCGCCAGGTGGCCCACACGCATGCGCGCGTCGGGTTGTCAAAGGTCGAATCCGCCGCGCAGGCCATGCGCGACATCAACCCGGGTATTTCCATCGAGACGCACGCCGTGCGCGCCGACGAGGCATTGCTGTCCCGCCTGGTCAGCCAGGCCGACGTGGTGGTCGACTGCTGCGACAACTTCGCCACCCGGCAGGCCGTCAACCGTGTATGCGTGGCCCATGCCAGGCCGCTGGTGGCAGGCGCGGCGATCCGCTTCGACGGGCAATTGAGCGTCTACGACACGCGCGACGCCGCCTCCCCCTGCTACGCCTGCCTGTTCCCGCCCGATGCGACTTTCGAAGAAACGCGCTGCGCGGTGCTTGGCGTATTCGGCCCGGTGGTCGGCACGATCGGCACGCTGCAGGCCAGCGAGGCGCTCAAGCTGCTCGCCGGCATCGGTCCGTCATTGGCGGGCAAGCTGCTGATGTTCGACGGGCGCAGCACCAGCTTCGACACCTTGCGGGTCGCGCGCGACCCGCAGTGCAGCGTCTGCGGGCAACGCCCCGCTCAAACGGCCGCCTAGGGTCCGATCAGGGCTGCTTCACAGGCTGTTTCACAGGCTCCTTGGCAGCCTTGGCCCTCGCGGCGCCGTTGGCCGCCGCACCCGCCGTCGGGCGGTTCGCATCGCCCAGCACACCCTGGCAGTCGGCGTTCTCGCCCGGACCGGTCTCGATGGTCGCGGCCAGCGCCAGCAGCGGGTTGATGGCCCCCAGCGCCAGCGCGGCAAGCCCGCGCTCGGCCAGCGGCGCCACCTGCAGGCCGCCCTTGGGCGACCCGAAAGTACCGTTCACCACCAGCGGCGTGCGGATCGACAGGATGTTCTTGCTCTTCGGCTCCGGACGGATCACGAAGTCCAGCCCCTCGGTCGCGAGATTGGCCTGCCCTGTGGCCGTGAACACCGCGTTGGTGGTGTCCACCACCAGCGTGCGTCCGGTCATCACCCCCTTGTCGACATCGAACGCCAGCGCCGCGCAGCGCAGTTCGACGTTGCGGTCGCCGCGCAGCAGGAACTTGATGATGTCGCCGCCCACCAAGGTCGCGAACACCGGCAGCAGGTTGCCGAACTGGCCACGCCCTGAAATCACCGCCACGTCGCCGGAGACGCCGCCCAGCCAGTTGGCCACAGTACTGCCCGAGCCCGACAGGTTCACGCGCCCGTCCAGCCGCCCCACGCTGTTGCCGGTGGTTTCCAGCTTGGGGAACAGGCGGGCCAGCTGCATGGCGCGCACGTCCAGCGACGCGCGGATGTCGGCGGGATTCTTCGATGCGTCGATGCGGATCGCCCCGCCCAGCTTGCCGCCGGCCACGCCCAGGTCGAGCGGATCGAGCGTGAGCACGCCGCTGTCCAGCTTGACCTGCACGCTGCCGCGGTCGAGCGGGATTTCGCGCACGTTCTGGATGCGGTCGGCGGTGTATTTCACGTCGGCATTCATCGCGCGCAGGCGCTCGAAATCCAGGGGCGCCGTCGGCAGCACCTTGCCGCCGGCCCGCTTGACCTGCGTCACGGTCGGCGGCGGAGCCACGCCTTCCACCGTGTTGGCGGTGCGCGCCGTGGGCGGCAGGCCGATCAGCGGGCCGAGGTCGTCCATGTCCATCACGCGCGAGCGGAGTTCGCCCGACAGGTACGGCAGCTTGCCGGACTGCTCGAAACGCATGTCGCCGGCGATGTCGGACAGGCCCAGCTTGCCCTTGAGGCCGGCCACGCCCCAGAGCGTGCCGCGCTTGCTCAGGTCGCCGCTCAGCGCGTAGGGCGAGGTCTGCGGCAGCGCGATGCCCAGGAGCGGGAACAGCGCGCCCAGGGTCTGGCCCTTGAGCTCGAACTTGGCGTCGATGCCGTCGAGCCCCGACAGCTCGGCCACGGTACCGGCGGCCTTCAGCTGGGTCTGGCCGGCCGCCGCGTTGATTTCCATCGGGAACGGCGGTGCGCCGGCGGCGTTGATCTGGAGCACATTGCCGGTGCGGCCGTTGGCCGTCAGCGGCTGGCCCTTGTAGCGGCCCTTGATGCGGTAGCTGAGCGGCATCTCGCCGCGGCTGGTGTCATAACTCAGGTCGGCGTGCAGGTCGACGCCCAGGTGCTTGGCGAGGAAATCGATCGCCCCGCTGTCGACCTGCACCAGGCCGATGCTGGGCACCGTGCCGGAGTCGGAGGTGTCCTTGCCCAGCGCCCAGGTGCGGCGGCCGTCCTGCTCCATCTGCAGGCCGACCGTGGGCGAGAACAGCGCAAGGCGCGGAATGTTCACCTTGCTGGCCAGCAGCGGCCAGATGCGGATGTCGAACTCGGCCCTGTCCGCCTTCACCAGATAGGGGTCGCGGGCCCATGGCGGATTGGCGAATTCGATGCCGTCGAACTTGACGGTCGCCTGCCGCAGCCCGAGGTTCACGTCGAGCCGGCGCGTGATCTCGAACTTGCGGCCGGTCTTCTCGCTCACGTAGCGGTTGACCGGCCCGCGCAGCACGTCCCAGGGGAAGAACGCCAGCACGATCACCAGCACGGCAAGCAGCAGCACGAGGAAAGCCAGTGACCTCTGCCAAAGGGGCCGGGAGCGGAAGATGTTCGTTGCCATGTTCAGTGGGATACCTTGGGCGCGGCCCATCCAGGGTCGGCAGGAGACCGCAGAAACCGTGCGGCATGGCCTACGGCAATGCTTTGCGGATGCATAGTCGGAACCCGCCTACAACACCCGGCCCCCGAAGCTTGCATGATGCGCCACGAGAAAGCCTCAGTGTCCCATTGCAGGCATTCCCGCAGGCGGGGGCGCTTCGAATGCTCCTGCCAACGTAAGAGGAAGCGCGGTTCGGCATGGATCCCAGATTGCAGACTTACGTCGTTGAAGACAACCTAACGATCCGTGAAAACCTTATTGGCACTCTGGAAGAGCTCACCTGCGCCACCGTCGTCGGCTTTGCCGAGACGGAGAGCGGCGCGCGCGAATGGCTGCGGGACCACGCCGGCGAGTGGGACCTCGCCATCGTCGACCTGTTCCTCAAGCAAGGCAGCGGCCTGGGCGTGCTTCAGGCCTGCCAGGCACGCAGCCCGGCCCAGAAGGTGGTGGTGCTCAGCAACTACGCCACGCCGGACATCCGCCGGCGCTGCGCCGAATTCGGGGTCGACGCGGTGTTCGACAAGTCGAACGAGATCGACGCGCTGGTCGACTTCTGCCTCGCGCAGGCGAACGCATTGCGTGCCGCGGGCTGAAAGCGCCGCGCCGGGCGCCATCCCCGCACCCCTGCCGGCCTCAATCGATCAGCTTGTTCTTCAGCGCGTAGTAGGTCAGGTCGCTGTTGGAGGAGAGGTTCATCTTCTCCATCAGGCGGGTGCGGTAGGTGCTGACCGTCTTCACGGACAGGGACAGCGTCTTGGCGATGTCGCCGGCGGTCTCGCCCTTGGCCAGCTTCAGGAACACCTGGAATTCGCGCTCCGAGAGCTGCTCGTGCGGCGCGGCGTCGTCCTTGCGGTCGAGCTGGCGGGCCAGCAGTTCGGCCACCGCGGGCGTGATGTAGCGCCGGCCCAGGGAAATGGTGCGGATGGCGTTGACGATCTCGATGGGATCGCACTCCTTGTTGAGGTAGCCGCTCGCGCCCTGACGGATCAGGTTCATCGCGTAGTGCTCCTCGGGGTAGCCGCTCAGGATCAGGATGCCCACGTCCGGCGCCTTGGCGCGGATCATGGCGAGCGCGTCGATCCCGCTTTGCCCCGGCATCGAAAGGTCCATGACCAGCACGTCCAGTTCCGTGGTGCGTACCAGTTCGATGGCTTCACGCCCGCTGGCCGCCTCACCCGCCACGCGCAGGTCCACGTGTTCGGAGAAGAACTGCCGGAGGCCGGATCGCACGATGGCGTGGTCGTCCACAATTCCGATTTTGATCATCTGTTACTTTCGTCGTTGTGTTGCGCGCATGCGGGCCGCAACATTCCGCGTCCCTGATTGTTAGTCAATTATTCACGAACTTGCGTAGTAAGCAGCCTTGAAAGTTTCATGCACTGGTTAGCCCCTCCAAAAATGGCCGTGAGCCTGCTGCTCGCGGCGCTCGCCGCGCTGGCCCTCGTCGGTATCAACGAGGCCGGCTACCGGCAGTCCAGCCGCGCCCTTGCCGACATCGAGGAGGCGCAGCAGGTGCGCGGCACGCTCAACCAGATCCTGCAGAACATGCTGGACGCCGAGACCGGCCAGCGAGGTTACCTGCTGACCGGCGAGACGAGCTACAGGCAACCCTACGACACCGCGGTCAAGGAAGTCGACGGCAACCTCGCGACGCTGCGCCGGCTCTATGCCGGCCGGCCGGCCGAACTCAACCAGCTGACGGAGCTTTCCAAGCACGTGCTGCGCAAGGTGGCGGAAATGGACATGAGCGTGCGCCTGCGCCAGGACGGCAAGGAAGACGCCTGGAAGTTCGTCATCACCACCGACGTCGGCCGCGAGGAGATGGATTCGATCCGCGCCACGGCGGGCGAGCTGGTCAGGATCAGCAACGACACGCTGCACCAGAGCCAGGCGCAGGTGCTCAAGTCGCTGCAGCTGGCCCGCATCGGCACCGCCATCGTGGCGCTGGCCGCGCTGATCGCCTTCTTCCTGTACCTGCGGCAGACGCACGCGCTGCGCTCCATCGGCGAGCGGCAGCAGGAAACCCTTCAGCGCGAGCGCAACGCGCTGGAAGACGAGGTGCGGGAACGCACCGCCTCCCTAGCCGAACTGGCCACCCACCTGCAGGACGTGCGCGAAACCGAGCGTGGCTACCTTGCGCGCGAACTGCACGACGAGCTGGGCTCGCTGCTCACGGCCGCGAAGCTGGACGTGGCGCGCCTGAAGTCGCGGCTGGCGGATGCGCCCGACGCCATCCAGCGGCTGCAGCATCTGACCGAGCTGCTCAACAGCGGCATCGCGCTCAAGCGCCGCATCATCGAGGACCTGCGGCCCTCGTCGCTGTCCAACCTCGGGCTGGTCGCCTCGCTGGAGATCCTCGGGCGCGAATTCGCCGAGCGCTCGGGCCTGCAGATCGAGATGGCGCTGGAGCCCGTGGTCATGGACGAATCCCGCCAGCTCACCATCTACCGCATGGTGCAGGAAAGCCTGACCAACATCGGCAAGTATGCGGAGGCCAGCGAGGCCACCATCGTGCTGAAGAACTACGAGAACCACGTGATCGTGGAAGTGGCGGACAACGGCAAGGGCTTCGACACCCTGCGCCTGCGCCCGTCGACGCACGGCCTCGCGGGCATGCGGCATCGCGTGGAGGCCGCCCGCGGCAAGCTGACGGTCTCCTCGACACCCGGCAGGGGCACGCGCCTGAGCGCCATGCTGCCGGTGGTGCGCCCCGCCTGAAGCTGGCGCCGTCATCGGCCCCACCGCCTACTCGGCCATCTCCTACGCACCCCGCCCCCGACCGCTGACAGGTCCGGGCCGGGGGGGCACTTAAGGTTGCTCCTGTGCCATTCGAAGCCTCCTGACTCCCCTGTCTGGAAGCCCCGGATGAGCCGTTTTTCAAAACAACGAGGGAAGCCTCGAAGGAGTTCCACATGCTGCATTACGCCGTGGTGTTTCTGGTCATCGCGCTCATCGCCGCCCTCTTCGGGTTCGGCGGCATTGCCGCCAGCGCGGTCGGCATCGCCAAGATCCTGTTCGTGATCTTTGCCATCCTGGCCATTGCCAGCTTCCTGGGCGGCTTGCTCCGTCGCAAGTAGCGTAGTTACGATCAACAGGCTCCCGCATTTCATCTTCCCGGAAAGGACTTTCACATGAACACGACCAAGACTCCCTCGCAGCTCGCCGACGACGCCCGCCAGACCGCCAATGAAGCAGTCGAAACGACCCGCGCGTATGCACAGAATGCGGTGAATGCGGCGGGCGAAAAGGTCCGCGAACTGCGCCGCGACGCCGAACCGGCCGTCGAGCAGCTCGCAGCCCGCGTGCAGCAGGCGGTCCAGCGCGGCCTCGATGCCGCATCGACCACCAGCGCACGCGCCCAGCGCCGCATCGAGCAGGCCGCCGACGTCACCGGCCGCTACATCTCCGACCAGCCCGTGCGCTCCGTGCTGATCGCCGCAGCCGCCGGCGCCGCCATCACCGCGCTCATCGTGCTGGCCAGCCGCCGCAGCCGGGACGACTACTGATCCGCTGACCGCTCGTTCCACCGATTCCCGGCACCATGCTTCATCCGATTTTTTCCACGGTGCTCGGGCATCCGGAACTCGTCGCTGAACACCTCGCCAACTACGCCGCCCTCGTCCGCCAGGAAACTGCGCAGGCGGGGCGCGGCCTCGTCGCCCGCATCGTCGCGGGGGTGCTGGCCGCGGCCAGCGCCATGCTGGCCCTCGGGCTGATCGGCGTGGCCGTGCTGCTGGGCGTGCTGCACGGCAGCTTTCACTGGGTGCTGGTCGCCGTGCCGGCCGTGGCAGTCGTGATTGCCGCGTTCTGCGCGTGGTACGCCACGCGCCCCAATCAGAGCCACGGTTTCGACGACCTGCGCTCGCAACTCGAGGCCGACCTCCAGGCCTTGCATGACGCCGGAGCCCATCATGGCCAGCGCTGAACGCACACCCCTGACGCCGCAGCAACGCCTGGCACTCTCGCGCCGAGCGCTGGTGCGCCAGCTCAACGGCGGCGGCGAGGACACGCACGACGCGTTTCTGAACCACGCGCCATCCAGCGCGCCCGACGACGACCTGGAATACGAACACCACGCCGCCGCGCAGGCAGGCCGCGCGGATCGCCCCCCGAGCTTCGGCGGCGTCTGGCTGCCTCTGGGCCGCAGCATCCTGCAGCGCTGGTGGCGCCGCCACCCGGCCCATGCGGCAGGCCAGCTGGCCCGCCCGGTGCTCGAGCACTACGCCCGCAAGCAGCCCGCCAAGCTGATGGCCATCGCCGCGGCCACCGGTGCGGCGCTGGTGCTGGTGAGGCCCTGGCGCCTGCTCTCCGTCACGGCCGTGCTGGCTGCGGTACTGAAGACATCCGACGTGGCTGACGTCGTCAACACGTTGATGCAGAAGAACACAAGCCCCCCACGAAAGGACCCCCCATGAAAGCCGATGTTTCCTCTTCCGACAAGGCCTCGGAACACAAGCACCTGGTGCTCGACCAGAGCGGCCTCGACGCCGCGCGCAAGAGCCTGGACGACGGCGCCGTCACGCCCAGCTACGGGCCCTGGCGCGACGACGTGGTCAAGCTGCTGAACGACGCGCTGGCCACCGAACTGGTGTGCGTGCTGCGCTACAAGCGCCACTACTTCACCGCCAACGGCGTCGAGTCGCCGGCCATTGCCGACGAATTCCTCGTGCATGCGAACGAAGAATCCGGCCATGCCGACCGTATTGCCGAGCGCATCGTGCAACTGGGCGGCGAGCCCGACTTCGCACCCAATCATCTGCTGGAGCGCAGCCACGCGGCCTACGACGAATCCTCCGACCTGCAGTCCATGGTGCGCGCCAACCTGATTGCCGAGCGCATCGCGGTCGAGTCGTATCGCCAGATGATCGTGCTGATCGGCGACAAGGACCCGACCACCCGCCGCATGCTCGAGGACATCCTCGCCGACGAAGAAGAGCACGCAGACGAACTGAAGGACTGGCTCGGGCACTGAGCCCACCTGATCCCCCGGGCCTCTGAAAAGGGGCCCGCAAAAGAAAGAGCCCGGAACATCCGGGCTCTTTTTCGTTTGCGGCTCGCTTTCAACCAGAAGCGAATCAGCTCTTCACTTCGAGCTGGTTGTCCACGGACGTCACGCCCTGCACGCCCTTGGCGATTTCCTCGGCGCGTGCCTTCGCGGCGGCGGTGGGCGCCGGACCCTTCAGGCTCACGGCACCGGCCTTGGTGTCGACATTGATCTTGATGGCGCTGAGGTCCGGATCCTTCGCCAGCCCGGCGGAAACCGAGGCGGTGATGGCGGCATCGTCGACCTTCGCGCTCACGGCGGCACCCGCTTCCTTGGCGGCTTCGGTCACATTGGACATGCCTTGCTTGACCTCCGCGGTCGTGCCGGATGCGTCGACCTTGGCCTTGGCTTCGCGCACGGCCTCGCCGGTCTTGGCTGCGGCGGTATCGGCGGCCTGCTCGGTCTTGGCAACGGCGCTGTCGAGCTTCTCGCCAGCGGTGCGGTTGTCAGACTTGTCGCAGGCGGCCAGCGTCAGCGCGGCGCCCGCCAGCAACACGGCAAGCCACGCGCGCGAATGCGGCATGGCGGTGGATTTGGGATGCTTGTTCATTCGATTTCCTCCGTTCGCTCTCTGCAAAGAAAAAGGGCCGCGCGCACCAGACGCGCAGCCCCGTGCGGCAAGTCAGAGCTTGTCTGCGCCCGACTTGATCGCGTCCTTGGTCTTTTCCTTTGCGTCGCCGTAGGTCTTCTGCACCTTGCCGGCGGCCTGGTCGGCAAGGCCTTCGCCCTGCAGCTTTTCGCTGCCGACGACCTTGCCGGCAGCTTCCTTGATCTTGCCCTTGGCTTCTTCGACGCGTCCTGCCACTTGGTCCTTGTTCATGTCGCTTCCTTCCTTCGAGGGTGGGTTAAATACCGTGGGCCGATATGACCCACTGACTTCAATCTAGGCGCTGGCCCGCGACCCCGAACGTGGCGGGAAGCCCGAAGCCATGTAGGACAACAAGGCTCAGGCGGAGACGATCCATCCTTCAAGCGCATCGAAGCCCTGCGGCAGGCCGTAGCCCGGCCCCTCGCTGCCGGCGCGCTGCCGGCCCCATGCGGCCTGCAGGAGGCACAGCACGGCGTCGATGTCGTCGCCGCGCGCATCGGCCAGCAGTTCGGCGCGCTGCGAGGCCGTGACCCCGAGCCGCAGGCCGAGCCGAGAACTGCCGGCTTCGAGCGCGGCCAACAGGTCGGTGCGCGCGGCAAGGCGCTCCGGAGTCTGTTTGCGCTGGTCGTCGCTCTTGTAGCTGCGCCGGCCGATCAACTCGCGCGCGAGCAGCCCCGGATAGGCCTCGAGCGCGATGCGGTCTTCATTGGTGCCCGGATGGAGCCCGGGAATCCGCGCGCCCGATGCCAGGAGCCGCGGAACGCCCGCATGCAGCATGTACGCGACCGGCGGGTTGACCCACTTCATCGACGGGCTCGATCCCGCGGGCAGGTCGGCGGCGCGGTGCGCGAACTTGCCGCCGACGGGGCGGGACGCGCAGAAAGCCGCGAAGGTGTCGCGGATCTGCGCGCGGCTCTGGCCGGCGTAGCGCAACATCAGCGGCTCCCATTGCAGCGGCCAGCCCAGGTGCTCGACCAGTTCGCGCGGCAGGCTGAACGGAAAGTCGAAACCGCCGACCCACGCGGGCGTGCCGCGCAGCCAATCGCCCCACGCGTCGAGCGAGGCAAAGCGCCGCAGGCCGTCGAGCAGCACGACGCCGTCCTTTTGCAGTTCGCCGATGGCAACGACGATGGGCTTGCGCGAGGACGGCGCGCTGGAGAAATCGCAGCCGAACAGCATCGCTGCCTCAGCCCAGTGCGAGGGCCACCACGCCGGCGGCGATGAACATCGCGCCCAGCAGCCGCAGCAGCCGGTCGCCTTCGCGCAGCAGATGACCGCCGATCAGCGCCGCGAACAGCATCGACACCTCGCGCGCCGGCGCGACGTGCGAGATCGGCGCCTGCTGCACGGCGTACAGCACCAGCACATACGACACCGGGCTGAACGCCGCCACCAGCAGCGCATATTTCCATTGCGAGCGCCACATGCGCGCGGTCGTGGCCGGGTCCTTCAGCGCCACCGGCAGCAGCAGCACGATGCGCACGAGGTTGCCGAAGTAGTCCAGCAGGATCGGCGACATGGCGAGGAACTTGACCGCGTAGCTGTCGGCCACCGTGTAGGCCGCGATGAAGCCGCCCGTCAGCACGCCGTAGCGAATGCCCTTGTGGACCCGCTCGCGCTGCACCGGGTCATGCGCCTTGCGCCACAGCTTCGGACCGCCCGCCACCAGGAAGACCCCGAGCACCACGCCCGCGATGCCCGCCACGCCCAGGAGGCTGATCTTCTCGCCAAGAAAGAGCACCGCCACCAGCGACGACAGCAGCGGCCCCGAGCCGCGCGCCAGCGGATACACCACCGTCAGGTCCGACTTGCGGTAGCCGCGCAGCAGCACGACGAAATAGAAGATGTGCAGCACGCCGCTGAGCACGACGAAGCCCCACTCGGCCATGCCCCAGCCGGGCACCACGTTCCAGCCCAGCGTGATGCCCACGGGCGCCCAGATGAGCATGTTGAACACGCTGGTCTGGAAGCTGAAGCGCGAATCGCCGTTCGCCTTCTTGGCGACGATGTTCCAGCCGGCATGGATGATCCCGGCCAGCAGGATCAGCGCGAATGCGGAGAGCGGCACCCCTGGATCAGTGGCGGCCGACGATGGCGGCGGTGGCCATCAGTTCTTCGAGCAGCGCCAGCGAGACCTTGCCCGAAACCGCGTAGGGGTTGAGTTCGGGTTTCTCGGAGTATTTCAGCAGCGTCGAGGCATTGAGCTTCGACAGGTTGACCTGCCCCATCGTCCAGCCGCCGAAGCGGCGCTCGGAGATTTCCTCGTAGTGCAGCAGCACCACGTCTTTATGGCGCGCATCGCGCTGGATGTGGCCGTAGAGCTCGCTGATGGCCATGCGCCCGCCCTCGATGGCCTGCAGGAAGGTGCCCGCGCCATAGCAGAGGATGCCGGTGATGCCGCAGGTGGTGTTGTGCGTGCGCGATTGCGCAAGGATCGACTCGATGGCCTGGGGGCTGGTGTCGACGGCGCGGCTGGCGTAGAGAAGTCGGACCAGCATGGCTCAGCTCTTTCGGGGAAGGAGAGAAAGGAATTCGCGGCGCAGGCTCGGGTCCTTGAGGAACACGCCGCGCATCACGGAGTTGATCATCTTGCTGTCCATTTCCTTGACGCCGCGCCAGGCCATGCAGAAATGCTCCGCTTCCATGACGAGGGCCAGGCCGTCCGGCTGGGTCTTTTCCTGGATCAGGTCGGCCAGCTGCACCACGGCTTCTTCCTGGATCTGGGGACGGCCCATGACCCATTCGGCCAGGCGCGCGTACTTCGACAGGCCGATCACGTTCGTGTGCTCGTTGGGCATGACGCCGATCCAGAGCTTGCCGATGATCGGGCAGAAGTGATGCGAGCAGGCGCTGCGCACGGTGATCGGGCCGACGATCATCAGCTCGTTCAGGTGCTCGGCGTTGGGGAATTCGGTGAGCGAGGGCGGCGCCACGTAGCGGCCGCGGAACACCTCGTTGACATACATCTTGGCGACGCGGCGCGCAGTGTTGTCGGTGTTGTGGTCGTTCTCGACGTCGATGACCAGGCTCTGGAGCACGCCCTTCATCTTGACCTCGACCTCGTCGAGCAACGCTTCCAGTTCGCCGGGCTGGATGAACTCGGCGATGTTGTCGTTGGCATTGAAGCGCTTGCGCGCGGCGGTGATGCGCTCGCGGATCTTGACGGAGACGGGCGTACCCTCGTCGTCGTCTTTTCGATCGGGAAGGGGTTCGACGTCGGTTTTCCTCAGCATGGCGGGGATCGTACCAGTGAATGGCTCCAGAGATTCAGGGCCGCAACGCCCGTCCCTTCTTGGAGCGATGCTATCAATTAAGGAGCGTGAAATCGGCCACCAGCGGCAGGTGGTCGGACATGCGGGCCCAGATGGGACCGCGCGGCACCGTGCAGGCCAGCGGCTCCAGCCTGCGTCCGTAGACGAAGTCGAGTTGGGCCACCGGCAGGCGCGAGGGATAGGTGAGCGTGCGCGGACCGCGCAGGTCGCTGGTGTCGCGCAGGCCCATGGCGTTCATGGCGTAGCGCATGCGCGCGCCCCAGTCGTTGAAGTCGCCCGCCACCACCACGGCCTCGTCGGGCGGTACCTCGCGGTCGATGAATTCGCGCAAACGGGCGACCTGCCGCACCCGGCTGCCCTTGATGAGCCCCAGGTGCACCACGATGGCGTGCACCCGCCGGCCCTCAACGTCGATCACCACGTGCAGCAGGCCGCGCTGCTCGAAGCGATGGTCGGAAATGTCCTGGTGGCTGGTGCGCAGCACCGGCCAGCGCGTGAGCAGCGCATTGCCGTGCTCGCCGTGGCGGGTGACGGCGTTGGTCTCGTAGACGGCGGTGTAGCCCTCGGGCGCGAGGAAATCGGCCTGCGGCAGTTCCGGCCAGTGCGCGAAGCGGGCGGCGGCCTGCCGGTTCATCTTGCGCACTTCCTGCAGGCAGATGATGTCGGCGTCGAGCTGCTCGATGGCATGTCCCAGGTTGTGGATTTCGAGCCTGCGCGCCGGTCCGATGCCCTGCACACCCTTGTGGATGTTGTAGGTCGCGACCCGGAGGCTTTGCGCTGGTGCTGCTGGTGCTGCCGGCTGGTTCATCGCGCAAATTCTGGCAGCAACAGAATGGCTTCGGCGTTCGACGGGGAAAAACAGGCGTCCGCGGCTTGGTGGTAGGGCAGCCATTGCCACGCGGTGTGCTCGCGGGGTTCCAGCACCGGCACCACGCGCTCCGGCACGCAGAGGCCGAACAGATGCTCGGTGTTGTGGGTCACGCCGGGCGCGTAGCGGGCGCGCCAGCGCGGATAGATCTCATAGACGTTGCGCAGCTGCCAGTCGACCAGCTGCGAGGCCAGCGCCGTGCCTTCGCCGCACTGGATGCCGGTTTCCTCGGCCACCTCGCGCGCCGCGGTGAGCGCCAGCGGCTCGTCGGCCAAGTCCTTGCTGCCCGTGACCGACTGCCAGAAGTCGGTTTCGGCGTCCGCGCGCCGGATCAGCAGCACATCGAGCGCCGGCGTGTGGATCACGACCAGCACCGACTCCGGGATCTTCCAGGGCCGGGGGCTGGTCGTCATGGCTGCATCAGGCAGCTTGGGGGGCGTTGCGCAGCTTGATGTGCAGCTCGCGCAGCTGCTTCTCGTCGACCGGGCTCGGCGCCTGCGTCAGCAGGTCCTGTGCGCGCTGGGTCTTGGGGAAGGCGATCACGTCGCGGATCGACTCGGCGCCGGTCATCAGCATGACCAGGCGGTCCAGGCCGATGGCGATGCCGCCGTGCGGCGGGGCGCCGTACTGCAGCGCGTCCAGCAGGAAGCCGAACTTGAGCTGCGCGTCCTCGGCGCTGATCTTCAGCGCGCGGAACACCTTGCTCTGCACTTCCTCGCGGTGGATACGCACCGAACCGCCGCCCATCTCGATGCCGTTGAGCACCATGTCGTAGGCCTTGGCGATGCACTTCTCGGGGGCGGTGTCCATGAGGTCTTCATGGCCGTCCTTCGGCGCGGTGAACGGATGGTGCACGGCGCTCCAGCGCTGGCCTTCCTCGTCGAACTCGAACATCGGGAAGTCGACCACCCACAGCGGTGCCCAGCGGTCGTCGAACAGGCCGCTCTTCTTGCCGAAGGCGCTGTGGCCGATCTTGATGCGCAGCGCGCCGATGGCGTCGTTGACGATCTTTTCCTTGTCGGCGCCGAAGAACAGGATGTCGCCGTTGCGCGCACCCGTGCGGGCGATGATCTCGGCCAGCGCGTTGTCGTCGAGGTTCTTGACGATGGGGCTTTGCAGGCCTTCGCGGCCGGCGGCGGCGTCGTTGACCTTGATGTAGGCCAGGCCCTTGGCGCCGTAGATCTTGACGAATTCCTGGTAGGCGTCGATCTCGCCGCGCGACAGGCCGCCCTCGGCGCCGCCGCCGGGCACGCGCAGCGCGACCACGCGGCCGCCGGCCATGGTGGCGGCGTTGGAGAACACCTTGAATTCCACGCGCTTCATCAGCTCGGTGAGTTCGGTGAATTCGAGCTTCACGCGCAGGTCGGGCTTGTCGGAGCCGTACTTGAACATCGCGTCCGCGTACGTCATGGTCGGGAACACCGGCAGGTCGATGCCCGCCGCGTTGCGGAACACG
This sequence comes from Variovorax sp. AB1(2024), assembly GCF_037482385.2. NCBI lineage: Bacteria > Pseudomonadati > Pseudomonadota > Betaproteobacteria > Burkholderiales > Comamonadaceae > Variovorax > Variovorax sp. AB1(2024). The sequence continues at coordinate 5,412,308 of NZ_JBBHKP020000001.1, forward strand.
TTGCGGATCATGCCTTCGAACATCTCGCGGATCTCTTCTTCGGCGAGGAAGGAGGTCTCGATGTCGATCTGCGTGAATTCGGGCTGGCGGTCGGCGCGCAGGTCTTCGTCGCGGAAGCACTTCACGATCTGGTAGTAGCGGTCGTAGCCGGCCACCATCAGCAGCTGCTTGAACAGCTGGGGCGACTGCGGCAGCGCGAAGAAGCTGCCGTCATGCACGCGGCTGGGCACGAGGTAGTCGCGCGCGCCTTCGGGCGTGGACTTGCCGAGCATCGGCGTCTCGATGTCGATGAAGCCGTTGGCGTCGAGGAACTTGCGGGTCTCCATCGTCACCTTGTAGCGCAGCATCATGTTGCGCTGCATGGCCGGGCGGCGCAGGTCGAGCACGCGGTGCGTGAGGCGGGTGGTTTCCGACAGGTTGTCGTCGTCCAGCAGGAACGGGGGCGTGACCGAGGGGTTCAGCACCTTCAGTTCGTGGCACAGCACTTCGATCTTGCCGCTCTTGAGCTGGTCGTTGGTCGTGCCCTCGGGGCGCGCGCGCACCAGGCCGGTGATCTGCACGCAGAACTCGTTGCGCAGGTTCTCGGCCACGGCGAAGGTGGAGGCGCGATCGGGGTCGCACACCACCTGCACATAACCTTCGCGGTCGCGCACGTCGACGAAGATCACGCCGCCGTGGTCGCGGCGACGGTTGACCCAGCCGCACAGGGTAACGGTTTGGCCCATCAGGGCTTCGGTCACGAGACCGCAATAGTGAGTACGCATGGCCATAGAGAGGACTTCCGGCGCCTTGGCGGCGCGTTCGTTTTTATGAGTTGGATGGCTTGGTCGCCAGCACGGCGGGGCCGCCGGGAACGACCACCCCCATCGAGACGATGTACTTGAGCGCTTCGTCCACGCTCATCCTGAGTTCGATGCAGTCGCTGCGCTTGAGCATCACGAAGTAGCCGCCCGTGGGGTTGGGCGTGGTGGGCACGTAGACGCTGAGGAAGTCTTCGTTGCCCAGGTGCGTGGCCACCTCGTTGCCCGGCGCGCCGGTCACGAAGGCGATGGTCCAGACGTTTTCGCGCGGCCACTGGATCAGCACTGCCGTGCGGAACGCATTGCCGTTTTCGGAGAACAGCGTGTCCGAGACCTGCTTGACGCTGGAATAGATGGAACGCACGACCGGAATGCGGCGCACCACTGCATCGCCCCAGCCCAGCAGGCGCTTGCCCACGAAGTTGCTCGCAATGGCACCGACCACCAGCAGGATGGCCAGCGTGAGCAGCACGCCCAGCCCGCGGATGTTGTTTTCGTACAGCCAGCGCTGCCAGGCGCCGGGCAGCACCCAGAGCGTCTGGTCCAGCGTGTCGATGATCCACTTCAGCACCGCCAGGGTGATGAACAGCGGAACGATCACCAGCAAGCCGGAGAACAACCATTTGCGCAAGGCGAGCATGGCGGCCGATCAGTCGCTGCTTGCGGGGGCCGGCGCGGGCGCCGGGGCCGCCGGAGCGGGGCTCGGGGCGGCGGTGGGCGAGGACGCGGCCGGCGCGGAATCGGCGGGCTTGGCGCCGTCGCCCGAGGCGGGCGCCGTGGCGGGCTCGGACTTCTTGCCGCCGCCATCGCGGAAGTCGGTCACGTACCAGCCCGAGCCCTTGAGCTGGAAGCCGGCGGCGGTGACCTGTTTCTCGAACGCGCTCGCGCCGCACGCCGGGCACACCTTCAGGGGCGCGTCGGACATCTTCTGCAAAGCGTCTTTGGCAAAGCCGCAGGCACTGCACTTGTAGGCGTAGATGGGCATGGGAAATCGGGTGGGGAAAAAGCGGCGCAGCTGCCGCTCGCAAAGCCCTCGATTATAGGGGCGCCCCCGCCGAACAGGGCCCGGCATGGGCGCCGGGCCTCAGTCTCAGGCCGGTTCCGTGGCCAAAGGCCGATGCGGCGTGTGAGTGTCCACTACCCATTGCGGCAGCAGCGAGCCGGCCACCATGCCCGCGAACGAGCACAGCACGCCAGCCAGTTGCGCCGGGAACACCGCGCCCCAGGCCGGCACGGCCAGGAACAGCAGCCACACGCCGATGCCCAGCGCAATGGAGGCGATGGCGCCCTGCGTGGTGGCGCGGCGCCAGTAGAGGCCGCAGACCAGCGGCACGAAGGCCCCCACCAGCGGCACCTGGTAGGCGCCCGACACCAGCTCGTAGATCGGCGTGCCCTGCATGCGGATGGCGTAGGCCAGCACCGCGGCGCTGAACAGCAGCACCGTGATGCGCATCGTCATGAGGTTCTGGCGGTCGGTGCCGGCCGGGCGGAACTGGCGCCAGATGTTCTCGGTGAAAGTGACGCTGGGCGCCAGCAAGGTGGCCGAGGCGGTCGACTTGATGGCCGACAGCAGCGCGCCGAAGAACAGCACCTGCATCACGAACGGCATCTTCTGCAGCACCAGCGTGGGCAGCACCTTCTGCGGATCTTCCTTCAGCAGCGTGGCGGTCTGCTCCGGCATGATCAGCAGCGCGCTGGCCACCAGGAACATCGGCACGAAGGCGAACAGGATGTACGCCAGGCCGCCGATGACCGGGCCGCGCGTGGCCGCCTTCACGCTGTTGGCCGACATCACGCGCTGGAACACGTCCTGCTGCGGAATGGAGCCGAGCATCATGGTGATGGCGGCCGCGAAGAAGAACACCATGTCGTGCCAGCTGGGCTCGGGCCAGAACTTGAACAGGTCCTTGCTGACCGCGAAGGCCACCACCTTGTCGGCGCCGCCGGCCATGGAGCCCGCGAACATGGCGATCACCGCCAGGCCGGCCACCAGGATGATCATCTGGATGAAGTCGGTCACGGCCACCGACCACATGCCGCCGAACAGCGTATAGGCCAGGATCGAGATCACGCCGATCACCATGCCCATCGGGATGCTGATGACGCCGGCCGACAGCAGGTTGAACACCAGCCCCAGCGCCGTGACCTGCGCCGACACCCAGCCCAGGTAGCTCAGCATGATGATCAGCGAACACGCCACTTCCACGCCGCGGCCGTAGCGCTCGCGGTAGTAGTCGCTGATGGTCAGCAGGGTCATGCGGTAGAGCTTGCCCGCGAAGAACAGGCCCACCAGGATCAGGCAGGTGCCCGCGCCGAAGGGGTCCTCGACCACGCCGTTGAGCCCGCCTTCGATGAACTTGGCCGGGATGCCGAGCACCGTTTCGGAGCCGAACCACGTGGCGAACGTGGTCGTGACGATCATGAAAAGCGGCAGGTGCCGTCCGGCAATGGCGAAGTCGGTGGTGTTCTTCACCCGCTTGGCGGCGTAGAGGCCGATCGCGATGGTGACAAGCAGATAGACGATGACCAACGTCAGCAGCACGACGGAAACTCCTCTAGAACAGACGCACGCGCACCAGCAACTGCATGGCGAGCAACCCCAATACAAAACCTATGCCACCGTAGACGATGGTTTGTAACAACCGATTCGTGCGCTTCTGCTCGGCCAGCAGTTCGAGCAGCTCGCGGCGGTTGTCGGCGGGCCGATTTTCGAGGAAATCGTGCAGCAGCCGCGGCAATTGGGGCAGCAATTTGGCGTACCGGGGCGCTTCGGCCCGGAGCTGCTGGAACAGTTTCTTGGGGCCGATCTGGTCGACCATCCACTTCTCGAGGAAAGGCTTGGCGGTGGCCCAGAGGTCGAGCTCGGGGTCGATGTTGCGGCCCAGGCCCTCGATGTTGAGCAGCGTCTTCTGCAGCAGCACCAGCTGCGGCTGGATCTCGACGTGGAAGCGGCGCGAGGTCTGGAACAGGCGCATCAGCACCATGCCCAGCGAGATTTCCTTCAGCGGCCGGTCGAAGTACGGCTCGCAGACGGTGCGGATGGCCGCCTCCAGCTCGTCGATGCGGGTGCCCACCGGCACCCAGCCGCTTTCGAGGTGCAATTCGGCCACGCGCTTGTAGTCGCGCCGGAAGAAGGCCACGAAGTTCTGCGCCAGGTATTCCTTGTCCGACTCGGTCAGCGTGCCGATGATCCCGAAGTCCAGCGAGATGTAGCGCCCGAAGGTCTCGGGCTCCAGGCTCACCTGGATGTTGCCGGGGTGCATGTCGGCATGGAAGAAGCCGTCGCGGAACACCTGGGTGAAGAAGATCGTGACGCCGTCGCGCGCCAGCTTGGGAATGTCGACGCCGGCCGCGCGCAGGCGGTCCATCTGCGCAATCGGCACGCCCTTCATGCGCTCCATCACGATGACCTCAGGGTGGCAGAAGTCCCAGAACATCTCGGGGATCAGCACCAGGTCGAGCTCTGACATGTTGCGGCGCAGCTGGGCCGCGTTGGCGGCCTCGCGCACCAGGTCGAGTTCGTCGTGCAGGTATTTGTCGAACTCGCCGACCACCTCGCGCGGCTTCAGCCGCTTGCCATCGGCCGAGAGGCCCTCGACCCAGCCGGCCATCATGGCCATGAGCGCCAGGTCTTTCTCGATCACGCCGCGCATGTTGGGGCGCAGCACCTTGACCGCGACCTCGCGCAGTTCGCCCTCGTTGGTGCGGATGGTCGCGAAGTGCACCTGGGCGATCGATGCGCTGGCGATGGGTGTCTCGTCGAACTGCACGAACACGTCGCCCACCGGACGGCGGAACGCGCGCTCGATGGTGGCGATCGCCACCGCCGAGGGGAACGGCGGCACGCGGTCCTGCAGGAAGGCCAGTTCGTCGGCGATGTCGGGCGGCAGCAGGTCGCGCCGGGTCGACAGCACCTGGCCGAACTTCACGAAGATGGGGCCGAGCCTTTCGAGCGCCTCGCGCAGCCGCTGGCCGCGCGGCGCGTCGAGGTTGCGGCCAACGGACACGACGCGCGCGACCACGCGCAGCCAGGGCTTCTGGAAGCTCGTGAGCACGAGCTCGTCGAGGCCGTACCGCAGCGCGACCCAGACGATGAACAAGCCGCGATAGAAGCGCCTCATTCGGCGTTGCTCGCCGAGCCGGTCGTCGAAGCGCCGGCGCGCGCCGTGCGGTCGCCGACGAACTGGCGCAACGCGCCCACCACGCGCCGCACGGCGTTGCCGAGCGTGTGCGCGGGCACGTCGCCGATCACGCGGGCAAGGTCGTCCTCGATGTCCCAGCGCACGTGATCGACCAGCCAGTTGACCTCTGCGGCCAGCTGCACGTCACCGATGATCTGCACGGAGGGCTTGTCGCCGCGCAGCGTGGCGCGGGCGATGTCGAAGGGGGAATCTTCGGTGACGGTGAGCGTGAGCTCGGGCACCGAGCCTGCCGGGGCCAGGTCGATCAGGCCGGCCGGCGTGGCCACCAGTTCCATGGTCACGAAGCGCCACTGGAAGCGCACCACCCGCCCCTGCTGGCGCAGAAGCCGCTGCTGGGCTTCAGGCTCCTGCTGCAGCACGTGGTTCAGGAACAGGACCGCGCGGTGCTGGATCTCGTGGACTGCCCAGTCCGGCGGCTGGAGGCGCTCGCCGATGCGATTGAAGAGGTCGCCGAGAAAAGAAAAAGGGGACGATGGTGTGGCCATAGTCCCCATTATCCGGTCTGTACCGCGGCCGGGCGCCGGCCGCGGCCCGGTTTTTACTGCAGGGCCTGCACGCCGGCAACCAACCAGCCGCTGGTGCCGCTGATGGGCTTGGTCATGTTCCAGACTTCGCGGAACGGGCCGGGGCCCGCCGAGGCGTCTTCGCGGATCATGCCGGAGAACTCCACGCTCGCCATGTAGGCGTCGGGCAGCTCCTCGATGCCGAGCAGCTTGGCGTCGAGCATCACGACTTCGGTCTTGTTCGACGCGCCGCCGGTGTGGCTGGCGCGGTCGGCCAGCTGCGAGCGGATCTCGTCGACCATGCTGTCGGTCATCATGGAACGCAGCATCGACACGTCGGCGCGATCCCATGCGTCCTGCAGCGTCACGAAGTTGCGCTTGGCGGCGCCGAGGAAGCCCTCGACGTCGAAGCCGGCGGGAATGCCCCACGACTGCGAACCACCCAGTGCCGAGCCGATCATGCTGCCGCCGGCCGCCGCACCCGCTGCGGAAAGGCTGCTGCCGTGGCCTGCGGCGGGCGTCGCGTCGAATGCGGTCGCATTGCGCTCCCATGGGCGTGCCGATGCGTCGTTGCCCACGTTGGCCGGGCTGTACTGCACCGGTGCGCTGGCATTGCTCGGGCTGGCGCCCGCGCCCTGGAACGCGAAACCGCCCTGGCGGCTGGCGCCCGAGGCTTGCTGCGAGCGTGCCTTGATCATGCGCCACGCCACCACGCCGGCCAGCACGAGCAGGCCGATCAACAGGATGTTGCCGAAGCCCGCGCCGAGGCCGAGCGAATTTGCGAGCCATGCGAGGCCCAGGCCGGCCGCGAGGCCGCCGAGCATCGCACCCCAGGGGCGCTTCGGTGCGGCGGCCGCGGGAGCGGCGGCACCGGGCTTGGCCGCTGCCGCGTTGGACGCGCCTTGCTGCGCGGGCGCGCCGGGCGCTGCCGGCGGAGTGGCCTGGCGCTGCGTCACGTTGGACGACTGGCGTCCCACCGACTTGCCGCCACCCATGCGGGCCGCTTCGGCCTGGACACTGCCCAGCACCATCGCGACCGCCAAGAACAAAGTACCCAAACTCTTCATGTCGTCTCCTCTTGAGCGAAAGATTCGCCTCATCAACATTTGATTCCAACATGGAGGGCGGCGATGCCACCAGTCATGTTGTGATAGTCCACATGTCCGAAACCGCCCTCTTTCATGAGGGTCTTGAGCTCCTCTTGCGAGGGGTGCATCCGGATGGATTCGGCCAGGTAGCGATAGCTCGCGTCGTCGCCGGCCACGAGCTTGCCCAGGCGCGGCAGCACGTTGAAGGAGTACCAGTCGTAGGCCTTGGCCAGCGGCTTGGCGACCTTCGAGAACTCCAGCACGAGCAGCTTGCCGCGCGGCTTGAGCACGCGGTTCATCTCTTTCAGCGCGATGTCCTTGTGGGTCATGTTGCGCAGGCCGAAGGCCACGGTGACCACGTCGAAGTGGTTGTCGGGGAAAGGCAGCTTCTCGGCGTCGCAGACCATCGTGGGCAACGACACGCCGGCGTCGAGCAATCGGTCGCGGCCGGTGCGCAGCATGGCTTCGTTGATGTCGGTGTGGACCACCTCGCCGGTGGCGCCGACCTTCTTGGCGAAGGCCAGGGCGAGGTCGCCGGTGCCGCCCGCGATGTCGAGGACACGCGAGCCTTCGCCCACGTTCGCGACCATCACGGTGTAGGCCTTCCATGCACGGTGCAGGCCCGCGGACATCAGGTCGTTCATGACGTCGTAGCGCGAGGCGACCGAGTCGAAGACGCCGCGTACGCGTTTCGCCTTCTCGCTTTCGTCGACTGTTTCGAAGCCGAAGTGTGTGGTGCTCATGCAACCGATGTTAGGCCGGAAGCCTTCACATCAAGCCGACGACCCCGCACGCACGGCGGACATTTGTTGCTTTTTCCGCCCGCCCTTTACGGGCGTAGGGCCATGGCTCCAGCTCAGTGGCTGCTGCAGCCGTGCCCGCCCTGCTCGATCATCGGCGCGTCGCGATCGACGCCTGCAGCGGCCAGCCTCTGCTCGTAAGTGGCCCACAGCTCGGCCTGCTTCGCGCCCAGTTCGTAGAGCAGGTCCCACGAGTAGATGCCAGTGTTGTGGCCGTCGCTGAAGGTCGGCTGCACGGCATAGTTGCCCACGGCTTCGAGGTCGACCAGCTCCACGTCGCGCTTGCCGGTCTGCAGTATTTCCTGGCCCGGGCCATGGCCCTGCACTTCGGCCGAAGGCGAGTAGATGCGCATCAGCTCGAAGGGAATGCGAAAGCTCGCGCCGTCCGAGAAGCCCACCTCGAGCACGCGCGACTGGCCGTGAACGGTGATCGATTGCGGCGTCGGTGCGCCCGGTTTCAAGCCTGCCATCAGAAATTCCTTGTGCCCAGTCGCTCGATCATCGCAGCCTCCAGGGCCTGCAGCTGCGAGGCGATCTCCGCCTCGTGTGCCGCATTGCGCTCGCGCTGCGCCGGAGCCCACACGGAGCCGGGGAAATGGCTGTCGCCGGCAAAGCGCGCGATCACGTGCCAATGCAGATGCGGCACCATGTTGCCGAGCGCGGCGATGTTCATCTTGGCGGGCTTGAGCCGCTCGCGCATGCATTGCTCGACCACGGCCACCGCCTCCATGCACAGCACGCGATCGGCTGCGTCCAGGTCGGAGAACTCCGCCGCATGGTCGCGCCAGACCACGCGATAGAAGGCCGGGAAGCCCGCCTCCTCCGCATGGATGACGCGCAGCTTCGCGCCCTCGAACACGAGGCGCCCGCCCGGGCCTTCGCAGAGCACGCAGCCTTGCCGCGCCGCCCCCGTCATACCAGCACCCGCTCGATGCCGCCCTGGTTGGCGGCCGCCACGTAGGTGGGCATCCAGTCGGCGCCGAGGATCTTGTTGGCCATCTCGACCACGATGTAGTCGGCTTCGAGCAGGCCGTTGTTCAGGTCGTTGCCGTAGCGCGAGAGGCCCTGCAGGCAGCTCGGGCAGCTGGTGAGGATCTTCACGTTGTCCTGTGCGCCGACCTTGCCGCTGTCGCGCAGCGCGGCCTCGCCCTTCTTCAGCTCTTCTTCCTTGCGGAAGCGGATCTGCGTGGAGATGTCGGGCCGCGAAACGCCCAGCGTGCCCGACTCGCCGCAGCAGCGGTCGTTCTTGAGCACGTTGTCGCCGACCAGCGCCTTCACGGTCTTCATCGGGTCCTGCTGCTTCATCGGCGAATGGCAGGGGTCGTGGTACAGGTAGCCGCCACCGCCGGCATCGGCCAGCGTGATGCCCTTTTCGAGCAGGTACTCGTGGATGTCGATGATGCGGCAGCCCGGGAAGATCTTGTCGAACTGGTAGCCCTGCAGCTGGTCGTAGCAAGTGCCGCAGCTCACCACCACCGTCTTGATGTCGAGGTAGTTGAGCGTGTTGGCCACGCGGTGGAAGAGCACGCGGTTGTCCGTGATCATCTTCTCGGCCTTGTCGAACTGGCCGCTGCCGCGCTGCGGATATCCGCAGCACAGGTAGCCCGGCGGCAGCACGGTCTGCACGCCCACATGCCACAGCATGGCCTGCGTGGCCAGCCCCACCTGCGAGAACAGCCGCTCCGAACCGCACCCCGGGAAGTAGAAGACCGCCTCGGTCTCCGAGGTGGTGGCCTTCGGGTTGCGGATGATCGGCACGTAGTCGGCATCCTCGATGTCGAGCAGCGCGCGCGCCGTCTGCTTGGGCAGGCCGCCCGGCATCTTCTTGTTGATGAAGTGGATCACCTGCTCTTTGATGGGCGCCGCGCCCAGCGACGCCGGGGGCGCGGCGGTCTGCTTCTTCGCGAGGCCGCGCAGCAGGTCGTTGGCCAGGCGCTGCGCCTTGAAGCCCACGCCCACCATGCCCGCGCGCATCGTCTTGATGGTCTGCGGGTTGGTCGCGTTGAGGAAGAACATCGCGGCCGCGTTGCCGGGGCGGAAGCTCTTCTGGCCCATCTTGCGCAGCAGGTTGCGCATGTTCATCGACACGTCGCCGAAGTCGATCTTCACCGGGCACGGCGTGAGGCACTTGTGGCACACGGTGCAGTGGTCGGCCACGTCCTCGAACTCTTCCCAGTGCTTGATGCTCACGCCGCGCCGCGTCTGCTCTTCGTAAAGGAAGGCCTCCACCAGCAGCGAGGTGGCGAGGATCTTGTTGCGCGGGCTGTAGAGCAGGTTGGCGCGCGGCACGTGCGTGGCGCACACCGGCTTGCACTTGCCGCAGCGCAGGCAGTCCTTCACGCTGTCGGCAATGGCGCCGATGTCGCTCTGCTGCATGATCAGCGACTCGTGGCCCATGAGGCCGAAGCTCGGCGTGTAGGCGTTGGTCAGGTCGGCATGCAGCGTCTCGACCTGGCCGGCGGGCGCGCGCAGCAGCTTGCCCTTGTTGAAGCGGCCTTCGGGATCGACCTTGGCCTTGTACTCAGTGAACGGGCGCAGTTCCTCGTCGCTCAGGAATTCAAGCTTGGTGATGCCGATGCCGTGCTCGCCCGAGATCACGCCGTCGAGGCTGCGCGCCAGCGCCATGATGCGCACCACCGCGGCGTGCGCGGTCTGCAGCATCTCGTAGTTGTCGCTGTTGACGGGAATGTTGGTGTGCACGTTGCCGTCGCCCGCGTGCATGTGCAGCGCGACCCACACGCGGCCCTTGAGCACGCGCTTGTGGATGGCCGTGCATTCGGCCAGGATCGGCGCGAATTCGGCGCCCGAGAAAATCTCCTGCAGCGGCTGGCGCAGCTGCGTCTTCCAGCTCGCGCGCAGGGTGTGGTCCTGCAGCTGCGTGAACTGCGCATCGACATCGCGCAGCCAGCCGGCCCACAGCGCCCGCACCTCTTGCACCAGCGCCACGGCCTGCGCCACGCGGTCCTCGAGCAGTTCGGCCGCGGGAATCTCGTGCGCGTCGTCGGTCTTGCCCAGCGGCAGGTTGCCCCGCGTGAGAAAGGCCTCCAGCTCGTCGGTCAGCGCCAGCTTGTTCTGCAGCGACAGCTCGATGTTGATGCGCTCGATGCCGTCGCTGTACTCGGCCATGCGCGGCAGCGGGATCACCACGTCTTCGTTGATCTTGAAGGCGTTGGTGTGCTTGCTGATGGCGGCCGTGCGCTTGCGGTCGAGCCAGAACTTCTTGCGCGCCTCGGGGCTGATGGCGATGAAGCCTTCGCCGCTGCGCGAATTGGCGATGCGCACCACTTCCGAGGTGACGCGGGCCACCGCATCGGCGTCGTCACCGGCGATGTCGCCGAACAGCACCATCTTGGGAAGGCCGCCGTGCTTCTTCGACTTGGTGGCGTAGCCCACCGCCTTCAGGTAGCGGTCGTCCAGGTGCTCCAGGCCGGCCAGCAGCACGCCGGAGCGCTTCTGCTCGGCGAACATGAAGTCCTTGATCTCGACGATGCTGGGCACCGCGTCCTTGGCGTTGCCGAAGAACTCCAGGCAGACGGTGCGGGTGTGCGCCGGCATGCGGTGCACCACCCAGCGGCAGCTGGTGATGAGGCCGTCGCAGCCCTCTTTCTGGATGCCCGGCAGGCCCGACAGGAACTTGTCGGTCACGTCCTTGCCGAGGCCTTCCTTGCGGAAGGTGCGGCCCGGGATGTCCAGGCGCTCGGTGCGCAGCTTGGTCTTGCCGTCGGCCGCGTAGTACTGCAGCTCGAACACGGCGCTCTCGGCGTCGTGGATCTTGCCGAGGTTGTGGCCGAAGCGCGTGACTTCGAGCCATTCGGCCTGCGGCGTGACCATGCGCCACGAGGCGAGGTTGTCGAGCGCCGTACCCCAGAGCACGGCCTTCTTGCCGCCCGCGTTCATGGCCACGTTGCCGCCCACGCAGGAGGCTTCGGCAGAGGTCGGGTCGACCGCGAACACGAAGCCCGCGCGCTCGGCCGCGTCGGCCACGCGCTGCGTGACCACGCCGGCCTCGGTCCAGATGGTCGGCACGGACGCATCCAGGCCGGGCAGCGAGACATGCTCGACCTCGGTCATCGCCTCGAGCTTCTCGGTGTTGATGACCACGCTCTTCCAGGTCAGCGGAATGGCGCCGCCGGTGTAGCCGGTGCCGCCCCCGCGCGGAATGATGGTCAGGCCCAGCTCGATGCAGCCCTTGACCAGCAGCGCCATCTCGGCCTCGGTGTCGGGGCACAGCACCACGAAGGGGTACTCCACGCGCCAGTCGGTGGCGTCCGTCACATGCGACACGCGCGACAGCCCGTCGAACTTGATGTTGTCCTTGGCCGTGAGCCGGCGCAGCACGCGCGTGGCCTTGCGGCGCAGGGCGGCGACGTCGCGGAACTTGGTGTCGAAGGCAGCCACGGCGTCGCCCACCAGGCCGGTGAGCTCGCCCACGAGCTGGTCGCGCGGCAGGTCGCTGTCGGGGGTGCGGCGCTTCTGCACTTCGGCCAGGCGGTGCCTCAGGGCATCGACCAGCTGGCCGCGCCGGCGCGGGTTGTCGAGCAGGTCGTCGACGAGATAGGGGTTGCGCTGCACGACCCAGATGTCGCCCAGCACCTCGTAGAGCATGCGCGCCGATCGGCCGGTGCGGCGCTCGGCGCGCAGGTTCTGGAGCAGGTCCCAGCCGCGTTCGCCCAGCAGGCGAATCACGATCTCGCGGTCGGAGAAACTGGTGTAGTTGTACGGGATCTCGCGCAGTCGCACAGGCTCTGCGGCCTGTGACAACAGCGTATTCAACGCGGTCGGAGCATTCATCGGGGTGGCGCCTCGGCCAGGCGCTGCGCGCCCATTCAGCCGGGCCGGAGATTTTAGGGCAGCGACTGGGGTCTTGCCTCGTGGCGCCCGCTACGCCCTTGTGCTATGCGCGGCGGTGCCGCGTCCCGGCACCCCGGAAAAGCTCAGAACAGCACGCGGCTGCGGATGGTGCCGTTCACCTTGGCCAGCTTTTCCAGTGCCAGGTCGGACGAGGCGGCGTCGATGTCCATCACCACGTAGCCGACCTTCTCGTTGGTCTGCAGGTACTGCGAGGCGATGTTGATGTTGTTGTCCGAGAAGATCTTGTTGATCTCGGACAGCACGCCCGGCACGTTCCGGTGGATGTGCAGCAGGCGGTGTTTGCCGGGGTGCGCGGGCAGCGCGACCTCGGGGAAGTTGACCGACGAGATCGAGGTGCCGTTGTCGCTGTACTTGACCAGCTTCTCCGCCACTTCCCCGCCGATGTTGGCCTGCGCCTCCATGGTCGAGCCGCCGATGTGCGGGGTCAGGATCACGTTGTCCAGGCCGCGCAGCGGGGACACGAACTCGTCCTTGTTGCTGCCCGGCTCGACCGGGAACACGTCGATGGCGGCGCCCCAGAGCTTCCTGGCCTTGATGGCGGCGGCCAGGGCGTCGATCTCGACGACGGTGCCGCGCGCGGCATTGATCAGGATGCCGCCCGGCTTCATGGCGGCGATTTCGGCCTCGCCGATCATCCACTTGGTGGACGGCAGCTCGGGCACGTGCAGGGTCACGATGTCGCTCTGGGCCAGCAGGTCGTGCAGCTTGGGCACCTGGCGGGCATTGCCCAGCGGCAGCTTGCTGACCACGTCGTAGAACGCCACGTGCATGCCCAGCGCTTCGGCCAGCACGGAAAGCTGGGTGCCGATGGAGCCGTAGCCCACGATGCCCAGCGTCTTGCCGCGGATTTCGTGCGAATTGACGGCCGACTTGAGCCAGCCGCCGCGGTGCGCCAGGGCATTTTTCTCCGGGATGCCGCGCAGCAGCAGGATCGCCTCGGCCAGCACCAGTTCGGCCACCGAGCGGGTGTTGGAGTAGGGAGCGTTGAAAACCGCCACGCCGCGCTCGCGGGCGGCGTCCAGGTCGACCTGGTTGGTGCCGATGCAGAAGCAGCCCACCGCCACCAGCTTGGGCGCGGCCGACAGCACGTCGGCCGTGAGCTGGCTTTGCGACCGGATGCCCAGGAAGTGCACGTCGGCCAGCTTGGCCTTGAGCTCTTCGCCCTGCAGGGCCTTGGGCAGGGTCTCGATCTGACTGTAGCCGGCCTCGCGGATCACCTCGATGGCCGAAGGATGAATGCCCTCAAGAAGAAGGAACTTGATCTTGCTTTTGTCGAGAGAGGTTTTGCTCATTCCCGAAGGCTAGCATGGTGCAGCGCAGCAAGCCGATGCACCAAACAGGAGCGCGGATGGTCAAAAGGGTTTCCCCGGTTTGAGTGAAATCGCGTTCATGCGAAAACAATCGCCGCGAAACGTTCATATTCGTAACCTAATATCGCGGGTTTCTCAAACCCTCAGGAGTTTTCTTCATGCGCTTCAAGACGCTCGCCATCGCTTCGGCGCTGGCCACCTCGCTGGTGATGCCAGTTCTCGCCCAGGCCCAGACTGAAATCCAGTGGTGGCATTCGATGGATGGCGCCCTGAACGACTGGGTCAACGACCTGGCCAAGCAGTTCAACGAGAGCCAGAAGGACTACAAGGTCGTTCCCACCTACAAGGGCGAATACGACCAGTCCATGGCCGCCGGCATCGCCGCCTTCCGCTCGGGCAACGCGCCCGACATCCTCCAGGTGTTCGAAGTGGGCACCGCCACCATGATGTATTCCAAGGGCGCCATCAAGCCCGTGGCCGACGTCATGAAGGAAGGCGGCCAGAAGTTCGACCCCAAGGCGTACATCCCCGCCGTGGCCGGCTACTACACGGCCCCCAACGGCCAGATGCTGTCGTTCCCGTTCAACAGCTCGACGACGGTGTTCTATTACAACAAGGACGCCTTCAAGACCGCCGGCCTGGACCCCGAAAAGGCCCCCGCCACCTGGCCTGAAGTCGTTGCGGCCGCCGCCAAGCTCAAGGCCAGCGGCAACCAGTGCCCGTTCACCACCTCGTGGATGAGCTGGGCCCAGCTCGAGAGCTTCTCGGCCTGGCACAACACCTCGTACGCCACCAAGAACAACGGCTTCGGCGGCCTCGACGCGCGCCTGGAATTCAACTCGCCGCTGCACGTTCGCCACTTCGAGAACCTCTCCAACATGGCCAAGCAGGGCCTGTTCGTCTACAAGGGCCGCGCCAGCAAGCCCATCACCTCGTTCACCTCGGGTGAATGCGCCATGTTCATCGGCTCGTCGGGCAGCTACGCCAGCGTGAAGCGCGACGCCAAGTTCAAGTTCGCCGAGTCGGCGCTGCCGTACTACCCGGACGTGCAGGGCGCGCCCCAGAACACCATCGTCGGTGGTGCCAGCCTGTGGGTGATGTCGGGCAAGCCGGCCGCCAACTACAAGGGCGTGGCCGCGTTCTTCACCTTCCTGTCGAGCCCCAAGGTCCAGTCCGAGAGCCACATGCGCACCGGGTACCTGCCGATCACCATGGCTTCCTATGAGCTGACCGAGAAGACCGGCTTCTACAAGGAAAACCCGGGCACCGACGTGGCCGTGAACCAGATGATCAAGAAGACGACCGACAAGTCGCGTGGCGTGCGCCTGGGCAACCTGCCCCAGATCCGCGCCATCGAAGACGAGGAAACCGAGCTGATCTGGACCGGCAAGAAGACGCCCAAGGAAGCCCTGGACAGCGCCGTCAAGCGCGGAAACGAACTTTTGGTGAAATTCCAGGCCGCAAACAAGTAAGCTCTGCACCCGGCGAATCGGCGCGAACGAATGTTCGTTTCGGTTCGTTTTAACATCGCAAGCCAGCCTGCCCCCGTGCAGTGCTGGCTGTTTGCTTATTTAGTGTGTCTGTGACCTGAACGCCCTCTCCCATGGAAAAACGCGTCCTCTTCCGCTCGAGCTGGCTGCCCTGGGCTTTGCTCGCCCCGCAGCTGATCATCGTCGGCGTCTTCTTTTTCTGGCCCGCCGGCCAGGCGCTGGTGCAGTCGCTGCAGCAGCAGGATGCCTTCGGCAATTCGGTCACATGGGTCGGATTCGACAATTTCGTGGCGCTGTGGAACGACAGCACCTACATGGCGTCGTTCCAGACCACGCTGATCTTCTCGACGCTGGTGACGGTGCTCGGCCTGTCCATCGCGCTGGTGCTGGCCGTCTTTGCCGACCGCGTGGTGCGCGGCTCGCGCTTCTACCGCAGCGTGCTGATCCTGCCGTACGCGGTGGCGCCGGTGGTCACCGGGCTGCTCTGGTCGTTCATGTTCTCGTCGTCGATCGGCATCGTCGCCTACTGGCTCAAGAAAATGGGCTTCAGCTGGAACCACCTGCTCAACGGCGGCGACGCGATGGCGCTGGTCGTGATGGCGGCGGTCTGGAAGCAGATCTCGTACAACTTCCTGTTCTTCCTGGCGGGCCTGCAATCGATCCCGAAGTCGCTGATCGAAGCCGCGGCCATCGACGGCGCGCGCCCGATGCGCCGCTTCTGGACCATCCAGTTCCCCCTGCTCACCCCCACCACCTTCTTCCTGCTGGTGATCAACATGGTGTACGCCTTCTTCGACACCTTCGCGATCATCGACGCCACCACGCAGGGCGGCCCCGGCAAGGACACCGCCACGCTGGTCTACCGCGTCTACTTCGACGGCTTCCGCGGCATGGACTTCGGCGGCGCGGCCGCGCAGTCGGTCGTGCTGATGGCCATCGTCATCTGCCTCACGGTGCTGCAGTTCCGCTACGTCGAAAAGAAGGTCCAGTACTGATGACCTCCCCCCTCATGCAACTCGATCCCACGACCACGGAGGCCCGCCATGGTTGAGCGCCGCCCCTCCCTCGGCATCCTCGCGCACGCGATCATGATCTTCGGCGTGCTGCTGGTGGTCTTCCCGATCTACCTGGCCTTCGTCGCCTCCACCCACACGCCGCAGGAAATCATGCAGGCGCCGATGCCGATCCTGCCCGGCGCCAACTTCTGGGAAACCTACAAGGCCGCGCTGACCGGCGGCGGGCGCACCAGCACCAACGTGTCGGTGGCCCGCATGATCTGGGTCAGCTCGGTCATCACCTTCATCATCACCTTCGGCAAGATCAGCATCTCGCTGCTGTCGGCCTTCGCGGTGGTGTACTTCCGCTTCCCGCTGCGCAGCCTGTGCTTCTGGCTGATCTTCATCACGCTGATGCTGCCGGTCGAAGTGCGCATCGGCCCGACCTACCAGGTGGTCGCCAGCCTCGGCATGATCAACACCTTCGCCGGGCTCTCGGTGCCGCTGATCGCCTCGGCCACGGCCACCTTCCTGTTCCGCCAGTTCTTCCTGACGGTGCCCGACGAGCTGGTGGAAGCCGCCCGGGTGGACGGCGCCGGCGCCATGCGCTTCTTCAAGGACATCCTGCTGCCGCTGTCGAAGACCAGCATCGCGGCGCTGTTCGTGATCCAGTTCATCTACGGCTGGAACCAGTACCTCTGGCCGCTGATCGCCGCGACCAGCGAGAACATGTACCCGATCGTGGTCGGCATCAAGGCCATGACCGGCAACGGCGAATCGCCGGTGGACTGGAACGTGGTCATGGCCACCGCCGTGCTCGCCATGCTGCCGCCGGGCATCGTGGTGGTGCTGATGCAGAAGTGGTTCGTCAAGGGCCTGGTAGATACCGACAAATAAACGCAGAACGAACGAAACATGGCTGCTCTCTCTCTACGCAACGTCATCAAGCGCTACGGCCACGGGCCGAAAGCCAACCAGGTCATCCACGGCGTGAGCGCCGAGATCGCTGACCACGAATTCATCGTCATCGTCGGCCCCTCGGGCTGCGGCAAGTCGACGCTGCTGCGCATGGTGGCCGGCCTCGAGGAAATCTCGGCCGGCGAAATCTCCATCGGCAACCGCGTGGTGAACAACCTCGAACCGTCCGAGCGCGACATCGCGATGGTGTTCCAGAACTACGCGCTCTACCCGCACATGACGGTGTTCGCCAACATGGCCTACGGCCTGAAGATCCTCAAGGTGCCGGTGCCCGAGATCAAGGCGCGCGTGGACAAGGCCGCGAAGATCCTCGAACTGGGCCACCTGCTGGAGCGCAAGCCGCGCGAACTGTCCGGCGGCCAGCGCCAGCGCGTGGCCATGGGCCGCGCCATCGTGCGCCAGCCGCAGGTGTTCCTGTTCGACGAGCCGCTGTCCAACCTCGACGCCAAGCTGCGCGCGCAGACCCGCCTCGAAATCCAGAAGCTGCACCGTGAGCTCGGCATCACCTCGCTGTTCGTCACGCACGACCAGGTCGAGGCCATGACGCTGGCGCAGCGCATCATCGTGATGAACGGCGGCGTGATGGACCAGTTCGCGACGCCCGAGGAGGTGTACAACCGCCCCGCCACCACCTTCGTGGCCAGCTTCATCGGCTCGCCGCCCATGAACCTGCTCAAGCACGCGCCGGGCGTGCGCCCGGGCCAGATCCTGGGCATCCGCCCCGAGCACATGAAGCTCGACGAAAGCGGCTGGTCGGTGCAGGTCGAGCAGGTCGAGCTGCTGGGCGCCGAGCGCCTGGTGTACGGCCGCATCGGCGACGAGCAGATCATCATGCGCACCGACGAAGGCGACCGTCCGCCGGTGGCCGGCGACACGGTGAAGATCGCCGCGCGCGAAGAAAAGCTGCACTGGTTCGACGCCGGCTCCGGCAAGCGCGTGGATTGACCGATGAGCGAGCTGAAGCCCTGGCCCTACCCCCGCTGGGTCGCCCATCGCGGCGCCGGCAAGCTGGCGCCTGAAAACACGCTGGCCGCCTTCAGGCTGGGCGCGGCCCACGGCTATCGCATGTTCGAGTGCGACGCCAAGCTCAGCGCCGACGGCGTGCCCTTCCTGATGCACGACGCCAAGCTCGAGCGCACCACCAGCGGCCGCGGCATCGGCGGCGAGCAGCCCTGGAGCGCGCTGTCGCAGCTCGACGCCGGCGGCTGGCATTCGCGCGGCCATGCCGGCGAGCCGCTGCCCACGCTGCAGAACATCGCGCGCTTCTGCCTGGCCAACGGCCACCTGCTGAACATCGAGATCAAGCCCACGCCGGGCGTCGAGCGCGAGACCGGCGAGGTGGTGGCGCGCGAAGCCGCCCGCCTGTGGCAGGGCGCGGCCGTGCCGCCGCTGCTCACCTCGTTCCAGGTCGATTCGCTGAAAGGCGCGCAAGCGGCCCAGCCCGAGCTGCCGCGCGGCCTGCTGCTCGACTCGCTCTGGAAGGGCTGGCTCGAAGCCGCCCGGCAGCTCGGCTGCGTGGCCATCGTCTGCAACCACGCGCTGTGGGACGCCGGCGTGGTCGCGCAGGTGCACGGCGCCGGCATGCGCGCGCTGAGCTACACGGTGAACGACGAGTGGGCCGCGAAGCGGCTGATCGACCTCGGCACCGACGGCATCATCACCGACCGGGTCGACCTCTTTCATCCGGCCGGCTGAGGCTGCATTTCTTACCGGTTCTTACGCAATGGCGGCTTCTATGATGCGGCCATGAGTTGGACCCTACGTTTCGCGACCTTCTGCCTCGCCGCGCTGCTGACGTGCGGCGGCGCAATGGCGCAGCCCGACAGCAGCAACAACAGCGGCACCGCCACAGCCGTCGCTCCGACGCCCACGGTCGCCGAACTTCGCGCCCAGTTCAACAAGCTCAGCGCCGCCGCCGAAACCGACGATGACGCGCGCAAGCTGCTCGCGCAGATCAACGACATCGGCACGCAGGCCGACAAGTTCGTCGCAGCGCGCACCGGCGAGCTGGCCGACCTGAACGCCCGCCTCGGCGAGCTCGGCAACCCGCCCGGGGCCGGCGCCACCGAAGACCCCGACATCACCCGTCAGCGTGCGCGCCTGACCAAGGAGCGCAACGCGCTGGACGCCGACATCCGGCTCGCGCGGCTGCTGTCGGTCGACGTGCGCCAGCGCGGCACCGACCTCGTCACGCAGCGCCGGGAACTGTTCGAGGCTCAGCTCACCGAGCGCGCCGCCTCCCCGCTCACCGGACGCTTCTGGACCGACCTGCAGGACGCCTGGCCCGACGACCTGGAACGGCTGCGGACCATGGGCTCGGCGCTCAGCGCGGGTTTCGACCAGGCACTGGCGCCCGCGTCGCTCACGCTGGTGATCGCGACGCTCATCGGCGCATTGCTGTTGGCATGGCTGGGCGTCTGGGCCGCCGAGCGCCTGCTCACCCGGCTCGCGACCCGGATGCTGCCCGCCGGCCGGCTGCGGCGCTCGCTGCTGGTGATCGGGATCGTGGGGAGCCATGTGCTGCTGGTGGCCGTGGCGGCACATGGCTTCGTGGAGGTGCTCAAGGCGCACGCCACATGGGACCCGCTGGCGCGCAAGGCGCTGCAGTCCTCGGCGCAGGCGCTGACCTTCATGGCCTTCGTCATCGGCCTGGGCCGCGCCCTTCTGGCCACGGCCCGGCCGTCATGGCGGCTGCCGCCGATTCCCGACGCCACGGCCAGCAAGCTCGCGGCGCTGCCCTGGCTGGTGGCGCTGGTGGCGGCACTGGCCTGGACGCCGGCCGAAGTCAACGCGCTGGTCGACGCCAGCTTTGCCGCCGTGGTGGCCACGCACGTGCTCACGGCGCTGATCCTCACCGCGCTGGTCGGCACGGTGATCTACCGGCTGAAGGCCCTGCGCGCGGACGCCCCCGCGGCCGGCCTGCCCGAGCGGCCGATGTGGGTCGGCCTGCTGGTGGCGCTGATCGGCGCGCTGATGATCGCCATCTGGGTGCTGGTGGGCCTGGGCTACGTGGCGCTGGGCAGCTTCCTGGCCTCTCAGCTCACCTGGACCGGCATCGTGGCGGCGGCTTTCTACGTGCTGTTCAAGTTCGCCGACGACGTGTTCATGGCCATCGCGTCGTCGCGCAGCGCCTTCGGCCAGAAGCTGCAGAAGAGCTTCGGCCTCGCGCCGCAGACGCTGGACCAGGCTGCCACGGTGCTGTCGGGCATCAGCCGCGTCGCATTGTTCGTGTACATGCTGATCGCGCTGGCCGCGCCGCTGGGCACCTCGCCGGGCGAGGTGTTCCAGCGCGGCGGCAAGCTCGGCTCCGGCGTGAAGGTGGGCGAGTTCCAGCTGGTGCCGGGCGCGATCCTCAGCGCGCTGACGGTGGCGGTGGTGGGATTCATCATGCTGCGGGTGTTCAAGCGCTGGCTCACGCGCAGCTACCTGCCGAACACGCAGTTCGAGCCGGGCATGCAGAGCTCCATCACCACGCTGCTGGGCTATGTCGGCGGCATCGTGGTGATCGCGTTCACGCTGTCGGCGCTGGGCATCGGCATCGAGCGCATCGCGTGGGTGGCGAGCGCGCTGTCGGTGGGTATCGGCTTCGGCCTGCAGGCGATCGTGCAGAACTTCATCTCGGGGCTGATCCTGCTGGCGGAGCAGCCGGTGAAGGTGGGCGACTGGGTGGTGCTGGGCACGGCCGAGGGCGATGTGCGGCGCATCAACGTGCGCGCCACCGAAATCCAGCTGGGCGACCGCTCCACGCTGATCGTGCCGAACTCGGAGTTCATCACCAAGACCGTGCGCAACATGACCCTGGCCAACGCCGAGGGCCGCGTGCTGATCCGCCTGCCGATGCCGCTGACCACCGACGCGCAGCGCGTGCGCGAGCTGATCCTGGCGGCCTGCAAGGCGCATGAGGGCGTGCTGGAAACGCCGGCGCCCTCGCTCACGCTCGAAGGCATAGAGAACGGGCTGCTGATCTTCCAGGCCATCGCCTACGTGGCGAGCCCCCGGCTGGCGGGCGGGGTGCGCAGCGACCTGCTGTTCGTGATCCTGGACGAGCTGAAGAAGGCCTCGCTGCCGCTGGCGGTGCCGACGATGGTGATGGCGGCCGCGCCAGAGGCACCGGCGCCCATCGTGCCTTCATCGCCCACCTCGCCGATCCCCGGCGTGCAGAGCTGAGCGAAGCGCCGCGCCGCCCTCACTCCAGAGGCAGCGCGGTGGTGAACTTGATCTCGTTGAGGCACACGCTCGAACGCACCGCCGACACCCCGGGCATGTGCATCAGCGTGTGCATCAGGAACTGCGAGAGCGACTCCAGGTCCTGCGCGACGACCTTGAGCACGTAGTCGAAGTCGCCCGTCACCGAATAGCACTCCAGGATCTGCTTCATGTCGGCGATCAGGTCCTGGAACTTGGGCAGTTCGTCGACATGGCCGCGCGCCATGGTCACGTGGATGAAGGCGATCACGCCCAGCCCGACCCGGCGCGCATTCAGCCGCGCCGCGTAGCCGTGGACCAGCCCCAGTTCCTCGAGCCGCCGATGGCGCCGCAGGCACTGGGCGGGCGAAAGATTGGCCACCTCCGCCAGCTCCAGGTTCGACGCGCGGCCGTTCGTCTGGAGGTGTTCGAGAATCCGCCGGTCGATCCGGTCGAGTTCGACGTCGTGCAATTTCATTTCCATTGATCCGTTGCGGGTGCAATTTTATGGTGCAAAGCGGGGTAAGTCCGGACCTTTCATGCACCTTAATTGTGCAAAGTACGATCTAGACTCCGAGCGCCGGGATTGCTGCACGCATTCCCGGCCCGCTGGATTTACTGCCCCGGCCCCGCCGGCGGCGCACTCAGACGCATCCATTTCCCCTCCGGAGACCCCTACGTGAAAAACGCTTTGCTTCGCACACCCTTCAGCGCAATGGCCCTGGCCCTCGGCATGCTGGCCGCCGCGCCTTCGTTCGCGGCCGACACCAAGTCGGTGGCCGTGACGGCCATCGTGGAGCATCCGGCGCTGGACGCCGTGCGCGACGGCGTGAAGGCGGAGCTCAAGGCTTCGGGCTACGAAGAGGGCAAGAACCTCAAGTTCACCTATCAAAGCGCGCAAGGCAACGTGGGCACCGCCGCCCAGATCGCCCGCAAGTACGTGGGCGACGCGCCCGACGTGATCGTCGCCATCGCCACCCCGTCGGCGCAGGCCGTGGTTGCCTCGACCAAGACCATTCCGGTCGTGTACTCGGCCATCACCGACCCGGTGGCGGCCAAGCTGGTGAAGAACTGGGAGGCCAGCGGCACCAACGTGACGGGCGTGTCCGACCTGTCGCCGCTGGAAAAGCATGTTGGCCTCATCAAGCAGGTGGTGCCGAACGCCAAGCGCATCGGCGTGATCTACAGCCCCGGTGAAGCCAACTCGGTGGCCATCGTCGAGTCGCTCAAGAAGGCCGCCTCGGCCGCCGGCATGACGGTGGTCGAGGCCGCCGCCGCCCGCACGGTGGACGTGCCGACCGCCGCCCAGAGCCTGGTCGGCAAGGCCGACGTGATCTACACGCCGACCGACAACAACGTGGTCTCGGCCTTCGAAGGCATCGTGAAGGTGGCCCAGCAGGCCAAGCTGCCGGTGGTTGCGGCCGACACGGCCACCGTGGAGCGCGGCGCCGTGGCCGCACTGGGCCTGAACTACAGCGACATCGGCCGCCAGACCGGCAAGATCGTGGTGCGCATCCTCAAGGGCGAGAAGCCCGGCACCATCGCCTCGCAGACCAGCACCAACTTCGAGCTGGTGGTGAACCCCGGCGCGGCCAAGCTGCAGGGCGTGACGCTGTCCGACGAGCTGCTGAAGACGGCGAAGGTCGTGAGCACCAAGTAAGCCCTTCGACGGGCCCGCGCCCCGGTCTCATCCACCGGGGCGGGCCCGTTGTTGCCTCGCCGCCTGCCGGAAGCCTCCCCACATGTCCCTCATCGCCTCGCTGGGCGCCATCGAGATCGGTCTGATATTCGGACTGGTCGCGCTGGGCGTCTTCATGTCGTTTCGCATCATCAATTTTCCCGACCTCACGGTGGACGGCAGCTTCCCGCTGGGCGCCGCCGTGGCCGCGACGCTGATCGTCGCTGGCTGGAACCCTGCGGCCGCCACCGCGGTGGCCTGCGTGGCCGGCGCCGCCGCGGGCTGGGTCACGGCCTGGCTCAACGTCAAGCTGAAGATCATGCAATTGCTCGCGAGCATCCTGGTGATGATCGCGCTGTACTCCATCAACCTGCGCGTGATGGGCAAGCCCAACGTGGCGCTCATCACCGAACCCACGGTGTTCAGCATGGTCGACTTCGGCGGCATGCCCGAGCAGTGGGCCAAGCCGCTGTTGCTGCTTCTCATCGTGATCGTCGCCAAGATCCTGGTCGACATGTTCTTCGCCTCCGAAGCCGGCCTGGCGATGCGCGCCACCGGCGGCAACGCGCGCATGGCGCGGGCCCAGGGCATTTCGACCGACTTCCACACCATGGCCGGCCTGGCGCTGTCGAACGCGCTGGTGGCGCTGGCCGGCGCGCTGTTCGCGCAGAGCCAGGGCACGGCGGACATCTCGATGGGCGTAGGCACGATCGTGATCGGCCTGGCCGCGGTGATCATCGGCGAGACGCTGCTGCCGGCGCGCAGCATGGTCATCACCACGCTGGCCTGCGTGCTGGGCGCACTGCTCTACCGCTTCTTCATCGCGATGGCGCTGAACACCGACTTCATGGGCCTGCAGGCGCAAGACTTGAACCTGGTCACCGCCGTGCTGGTGGCGTTCGCGCTGCTGGTGCCGGCCTACAAGCGCAAGCTGCGCGCGCTTTTCAAGGGGAAGAACTGATGCTGCGCGCCCGA
This sequence comes from Variovorax sp. AB1(2024), assembly GCF_037482385.2. Classification (NCBI taxonomy): domain Bacteria; kingdom Pseudomonadati; phylum Pseudomonadota; class Betaproteobacteria; order Burkholderiales; family Comamonadaceae; genus Variovorax; species Variovorax sp. AB1(2024). The sequence goes on from NZ_JBBHKP020000001.1 coordinate 5,436,184, forward strand.
CAACTCGAGATGACCTTCAACCCGGGCACCCCGATCGAGAACCGCGTGCTGCGCGGGCTCGGCCTGGAGATTCCCACCGGTCAGTTCGTCACCGTGATCGGCTCGAACGGCGCGGGCAAGTCGACCTTTCTCAATGCGGTGAGCGGCGACCTGATCGTCGACAAGGGCAGCATCGAGATCGACGGAAAAGACGTGACCCGCATGAACGCCTGGCAGCGCTCGGGCATGGTGGCCCGCGTGTTCCAGGATCCGATGGCCGGCACCTGCGAGGCGCTGACCATCGAGGAGAACATGGCGCTGGCCTGGAAGCGCGGCGAGCGGCGGGCCTTCGGCTTCGCGCTCAACCGCAACCTGCGCGAGCTGTTCCGCGAGAAGCTGTCGATCCTGAAGCTGGGGCTGGAGAACCGCCTGGCCGACCGCATCGGGCTGCTGTCGGGCGGCCAGCGGCAGGCGGTGAGCCTGCTGATGGCCTCGCTCAAGCCCTCGCGCATCCTGCTGCTCGACGAGCACACCGCCGCGCTCGACCCCAAGACCGCCGCCTTCGTGCTGGAGCTGACGGCCAAGATCGTCGAGGCCGGCCAGCTCACCGCGATGATGGTGACGCACAGCATGCGCCAGGCGCTGGACTACGGCTCGCGCACGGTGATGCTGCACGAGGGCCAGGTGATCCTCGATGTGGCCGGCCCACAGCGCGCCGGCCTCGACGTGCCCGACCTGCTGCGCATGTTCGAGCAGACCCGCGGCGAGAAGCTGGACGACGACAAGCTGCTGCTGGCCTGATGGTGCCGGACGCCGCCTTCGTGCGCGCCATGCGCGCCGCCGACCTCGACGCCGTGCTGGCGATCCAGCTCGCCTGCTACGGCGCGGGCTTCGTGGAAGACGGCGAGCTGATCGCGCGCCGGCTCGCGGCCGCGCCCCATACGGGCTGGGTCGCCGAGCATGGCGGCGGCGTGCGGGCCTATCTGGCGGGCTATCCGTCGGTGGCCGGCAAGCTGACGCCGCTGCACGGCGAGTTCGAAGTGGCCGCACAGGCCGATTCGCTGTACCTGCACGACCTGGCGGTGCACCCCGACGGCGCGGGGCTGGGCCTCGGCCCGCGGCTGGTGCGCCATGCCTGGGTGCATGCGGCGCAGGCCGGATGGCGGCATTCAACGCTGGTGTCGGTGCAGTCTTCGGTCGGTTTCTGGGAGCGCCAGGGCTATGCGGCAACGCAGCCCGATGGCGCCGAACAGCAGATTCGGCTGGCCACCTACCCAGGCCGGTCGGTATACATGATCCGCCGGCTGGACCCGGCCTGAGCGGTTTTCAGCGGCGCCAGCCGCGCATCGCCAGCCATTGCACGGTGCCGCAGACCACCACGAGCGCGGCGTACGTCGCCATCATCCCGTCGCGCCCGAACACCGCCAGGCCGGCCGCCAGCACCGCGACACCGGCCGCGAAAACAAGCAACAGTTGCGCCCACCAGCGCGGCACGCCGGCACGCCTGCCGCCCAGGTAGCGGCCGGCGAACACCAGCACCAGCGCCATGAAGGCGGCCGGTGCGACGAAATTCAGCAGGTGATCGAGGAGGTCGGACAGGTCCATCGGGGGGCCGCATGCGTGCGGGAGGTCATGCGGCGGGGCTTATGGCTGTCATAGGGAAAGCCATTTGTCCCTGCGCAAGCCCGGCGCGGTTGCTGATTTTATAATCACTGCATGTCTGTCTGGGCTCTTGGCTTGAACCACACGACCGCGCCGCTCGATCTGCGCGGTCGTTTTGCGTTTGCGCTCGACCAGATCGCCCCCACGCTGCAGAGCCTGCGCAGTTCTTTCGGCGCCGGCCGCCACCCCCAGGTCGAGGCCGCGATCATCTCCACGTGCAACCGCACCGAGATCTATTGCGCGTCCGAGCACGCCGCACTCGACCACACTTTCGGCTGGCTGGCCCAGAGCGGCGGCGTGGCACCCGCCCTGCTTCGCTCGCACGCCTACACCCTGCATGACGACGAAGCCGCGCGCCACGCCTTCCGCGTGGCCAGCGGGCTCGATTCGATGGTGCTGGGCGAGGCCCAGATCCTCGGCCAGATGAAAGACGCCGTGCGCGCGGCCGAAACCGCCGGCGCACTCGGCAGCACGCTCAACCAGCTGTTCCAGCGCTCCTTTGCCGTGGCCAAGGAAGTGCGCACCGCCACCGAGATCGGCGCGCACTCCATCAGCATGGCCGCCGCGGCCGTGCGCCTGGCCGGCCAGCTCTTCGAAGACCTGCGCAAGACGCGCGTGCTGTTCGTCGGCGCCGGCGAAATGATCGACCTCGCGGCCACGCACTTCGCGGCCAAGGAGCCCAAGTCGATCGGCATCGCCAACCGCACGCTGGAGCGCGGCGAGAAGCTGGCCTCGCGCTTCGGCGGCGAAGCCCTGCGGCTGGCCGACCTGCCCGCGCGTCTGGCGGAGTTCGACATCGTCGTGAGCTGCACCGCGAGCACGCTGCCGATCATCGGCCTGGGTGCCGTGGAGCGCGCGCTCAAGGCACGCAAGCACCGCCCGATGTTCATGGTCGACCTGGCCGTGCCGCGCGACATCGAGCCCGAAGTGAAGGCGCTCGAAGACGTCTACCTCTACACCGTCGACGACCTCGCGCAGGTGGTGCAGCAGGGCCACGCCAACCGCCAGGCCGCCGTGGCGCAGGCCGAAGTCATCATCGACGCCGGCGTGCAGAGCTTCATGCACTGGCTGGGCCAGCGCGGCACCGTGCCGCTGATCCAGCAGCTCAACGCGCAGGCCGACGAATGGCGTGCCGCCGAGATGGCGCGCGCCCGCAAGCTGCTGGCCAAGGGCGAATCGGTCGAGGCCGTGCTCGAGGCCATGTCGCGCGGTCTCACGCAGAAGATGATGCACGGCGCGCTGGCCGAACTGCACGCGGGCGACGCCACCTCGCGCGAGCAGACCGCGCAGACCATCTCGCGCCTTTTCCTGCGCAAAGAGCGTTAGCGACGCTCGCCAGCGGCCCGGCCACGGCCTTCTCCTGGCCGGCCGCAGCCTTCATTGCGCCTGCCGCTGCATTGCGGCTTCCTCCCATTTTTCGAGCCCCTTCCGCCGTGAAATCCTTTCTGCGCCATCAACTCGAACGCTACGCACAGCGCCTCGGCGAACTCGACTTCCTGCTCTCGCGCGAAGACATCATGAGCGACATGGCGCAGTACCGCACCATCTCGCGCGAGCATGCCGAAGTCACCCAGATCGCCGGCCGCTACGAGCGCCACAAGCAGCGCGAGGCCGACATCGCCGGCGCCAGGGAAATGCTCGACGACCCCGACATGGCCGAGATGGCGCGCGAGGAAATCGCCGGCGCCGAAGCCGAACTGGTGCAGCTCGAGGAAGAGCTGCAGCGCCTGCTGCTGCCCAAGGACCCGGACGACGCGCGCAACGCATTCCTCGAAATCCGCGCGGGCACGGGCGGCGACGAATCGGCGCTGTTCGCGGGCGACCTGCTGCGCATGTACACGCGCTACTGCGAACGTGCCGGCTGGCGCTGCGAGATTGTGAGCGAGAGCGAGAGCGAACTCGGCGGCTACAAGGAAGTGGTGGTGCGCATCTCCGGCGACAACGTGTTCGGCCACCTGCGCTTCGAGTCGGGCGGCCATCGCGTGCAGCGCGTGCCGGCCACCGAGACGCAGGGCCGCATCCACACCAGCGCCTGCACGGTGGCCGTGCTGGCGGAGCCCGACGAAACCGTGGCCGTGCAGATCAACCCGGCCGACCTCCGCATCGACACGTACCGCGCGAGCGGCGCGGGCGGGCAGCACATCAACAAGACCGATTCGGCCGTGCGCATCACGCACATCCCGACCGGCATCGTGGCCGAATGCCAGGACGACCGCAGCCAGCACCGCAACAAGGCCAAGGCGCTGCAGGTGCTGTCGGCGCGCATCCAGGAGAAGGAGCGCAGCGAGCGCGCCGCCAAGGACGCCGCCATGCGCAAGGGGCTGATCGGCAGCGGCGACCGCTCGGACCGCATCCGCACCTACAACTTTCCGCAGGGCCGGCTCACCGACCACCGCATCAACCTCACGCTCTACAAGCTACTGGCCATCATGGAAGGCGACCTCGGCGACGTGCTCGACGCCCTGCGCGCCGCGCGCGAAGCCGAGCAGCTGGCCGAGCTGGAATCGAGCCTGCCGGCGTGATGGCCACCGACGACCCCAAGCCGTCCACCGTGGCGCAGGCGCTGGCCGCCGGCATCGCGCTGGGCATCGACCGGCTCGACGCGCAGTTGCTGCTGCTGCATGCGCTCGGGCGCGCGCCGCACGACCGCGCGTGGCTGCTGGCGCACGACACCGACGCGATGCCGGACACCGCGTGGTCCACGCTCTCCGCGCAACTGTCGCGCCGCCTCGCGGGCGAGCCGGTGGCGTATCTGCTCGGCGAGAAGGAATTCCACGGGCTCGACCTGCGGGTCGACGCTCGGGTGCTGGTGCCGCGGCCCGACACCGAGACGCTGGTCGAATGGGCCTTGCAGTGCCTCGAAGGCCACGCTGCGCCGCGCGTGGTCGACCTGGGCACGGGCAGCGGCGCGATCGCGCTGGCCCTCCAGCACGCGCGCGTCGATGCGCGGGTCGACGCGGTCGATGCCAGCGCCGACGCGCTGGCGGTCGCGCAGGCCAACGCCCGGCGCCTGGGCCTGCCGGTGCGCTTCGCCTTGGCCGACTGGCTCGACGGCGCCGACACCGGCTACACGGTCATCGCCAGCAACCCGCCGTACATCGCCGCCGACGACCCGCACCTGCCCGCCCTGCGCCATGAGCCCGTTTCCGCGCTGGTCGCGGGTGTCGACGGGCTCGACGACATCCGCCAGATCGTCCGGCACGCCCCGGCGCACCTTGCGGAAGGCGGCTGGCTCTTGCTCGAGCACGGCCACGACCAGGCCGCCGCGGTGCGCCAACTGCTCGCCGAACGCGGTTTCGCCGAAGTGCAAAGCCGCGACGACCTCGCCGGCATCCAGCGCTGCTCCGGCGGAATCTGGCGCACGGTGAAATAATCCCCTCAGCCCACTTTTCAGGAGTTCTCATGTCCGACGCCCAGCAACGTATCGACGATCTCGTCAAAACCAACGAACTCGTGCTCTTCATGAAGGGCAACGCCAGCTTCCCGATGTGCGGCTTCTCGGGCCGCGCGATCCAGATCCTCAAGGCGGTCGGCGTCGACACCAAGGCGCTCAAGACCGTCAACGTGCTCGAAGACGACGGCATCCGCCAGGGCATCAAGGAATACAGCAACTGGCCCACCATCCCGCAGCTCTACGTGAAGGGCGAATTCATCGGCGGCTCGGACATCATGATGGAGATGTACGAGTCCGGCGAGCTGCAGCAGGTCATCGGCGGCGGCGCTTCGGCCTGATCCGGCGGCTCCGCGATGAGCCACGATCACGGCCACTCGCACGGCCATTCACATGGTCATTCCCACGAGGGCGAACCGGCCTGGAAGCATGACGGCGTGCGCGTCATCGCCGCCAACCAGCTCGACGTGAACACCGCCCAGACGCCCGGCATGAACCGGGCCGCGGCCATCAATTTCGCCCGCGTCGGCGCGCAGAAGCTCTGGGCCGGCACCGTGACCATCCATGCCGACGCCAAGACCGGCGCGCATCATCACGGGCATCTCGAATCGGTGATCTACGTCGTGCGCGGCCGGGCCCGCATGCGCTGGGGCGAGAAGCTCGAGTTCACGGCCGAAGCCGGGCCGGGCGACTTCATCTACGTGCCGCCCTACGTGCCGCACCAGGAAATCAACGCAAGCGCCACCGAGACGCTGGAATGCGTGCTGTGCCGCAGCGATGGCGAGGCGGTGGCGGTGAATCTCGACATCGAACCCGTCGAGAAGCCCGAGTCGGTACTCTGGGTCGACCCGACCCATCCGCACGGCGGGATATAGGCGCTCCCCCAGGCTTCGCGCACTTCGTGTCGCTGCGCCAACCCCCTCGCCGGGGGCGACACCTGCGGCCCGGCAAAGCCGGTTCCGCGGTGTCGCTGGAACAGACCCTCAGTCATGGCACCATGGCATTCTTCGCCGTGCCACCATGACCCTGACCCAAAGCCTGCTCATCATCGTCCTGCTGATCGCGCTGAGCGCGTTCTTCTCCCTTGCAGAGATCACCCTCGCAGCCTCGCGCCGCCTGCGACTGCGCCAGATGGCCGACGAGGGCGACCCCCGGGCCGAGAAGGTGCTGCGGGTGCAGGAGCAGCCGGGCCACTATTTCACCGTGGTGCAGATCGGCCTGAACGCCGTGGCCATCCTCGGCGGCGTGGTGGGCGAAGGGTCGCTCAGCCCCTATTTCGCCGTCTTCTTCGAGAAATGGCTGAGCGTGGAAGCCGCGGGCAACGTGGCGTTCCTGTGCTCCTTCGTGATCGTCATCGCGGTGTTCCTGGTGTTCGCCGACCTGTTCCCCAAGCGGCTGGGCATGAGCAACCCCGAGAAGCTGGCGGTGCGCATGGTCGGGCCGATGCTGCTGCTGATCACCACCTTCAAGCCGCTGGTGTGGTTCTTCACGCGCTGCACCGACCTGCTGTTCAAGGCGCTCGGCATGCCGATGGCGCGAGACGACAAGATCACCTCGGCCGACATCCTCGCGATGACCGAAGCCGGCGCGCGGGCCGGCGTGCTCGCGGTGCGCGAACAGCAGGTGATCGCCAACGTGTTCGAGCTGGAGACGCGCCTCGTCAGCAGCGTGATGACGGTGCGCGACAACATCGCGTGGTTCCTGCACGACGACCCCGAGACGGTGCTGCGCGCGCGCATCGTGGCCGAGCCTTTCTCGGCCTACCCGGTGTGCGACGGCGACATCGACCACGTGCTGGGCTACGTGGACGCCAAGGACATGTTCCAGCGCGTGCTCAGCGGCCAGCCGCTGGCCTTCGACCAGGGCCTGCCGCTGCACAAGGCGCTGGTCATTCCCGACCGGCTGTCGCTGACCGAGGTGCTCGAGCAGTTCCAGCAGGCGCACGAAGACTTCGCGATCATCGTCAACGAATACAGCCTGGTGGTGGGCGTGATCACGCTCAACGACGTGATGAGCACGGTGATGGGCGACCTGGTGTCGATGCCCGACGAAGAGCAGATCGTGCAGCGCGACGAGAACTCGTGGCTCATCGACGGCATCACGCCCATCCAGGACGTGCAGCGCGCGCTGCACATCGACGAGCTGCCGCATTCGGAGGAATACGAGACGCTCGCGGGCTTCCTGATGGTGATGCTGCGCCGCGTCCCCAAGCGCACCGACAACGTCACCTGGGGCGGCTACACCTTCGAGGTGATGGACGTCGACAGCTACCGCATCGACCAGGTGATGGTCACCAAGGGCTCGGGCACCGCCAAGGCGCCGGCGGCCTGAAGATCCGGTGGCGTCCGGCTGCGTCAGGCGGCCGAGCGGTCGCGCTCGCGGTCCCTGTCGTTGAAAGCCCAGAGCCGCTGGTTGGCGAACACCGCATTCGGGTAAGGCGACTTGCCGCGGCTGCCGTTGTAGCGTCCGAGCGTCATGAACAGGTCGCCGTTCTCGCGGTCGAGATAGTGGCGCAGGATGACGCAGCCGAAACGCAGGTTGGTCTGCATGTGGAACAGCTTGCCGGGGTCGGAGTCGCCGATCACGCGCGTCCAGAAGGGCATCACCTGCATGTAGCCGCGCGCGCCGGCGCTCGACACCGCAAACTTGCGGAAATTGCTCTCGACCTGCACGAGCCCCAGCACCAGGCTCACCTCGAGGCCCGAGCGCTTGGACTCGTACCAGGCGGTCTGCAGGAATTCCTTGCGCGACGGCCAGTCGGGGATCTTCTTCTTGAGCCGCTCGCTCATCTCGCCGAGCCAGCGCAGGTAGACCAGCCGGGCTTCGGTGTTCGGGAACTCGGGCACCGGCGGCGCCTTGTTGTGGATGGCCGAACTCAGCGCGGTGCGCACCGAGTCGATCAGCGGCTCCTCGATCTGCGCGCCGGCCTGGGCGGTCCGGGGCAGCGACAACATCGTGAGGGCGCCCGCCGTCATGGCGCCGCCCAGGCAATGGCGTCGCGAGAGGCCGCCCTCCAGGCTCATTTCGCGAGCTTGCCGCTGATGAATTCGGCGATGCCGGCCACAGGCACCTTGGTGGCCGCGGTGTCGCGCCGACCCTGGTATTCGAGCTGGCCTTCCTTCAGGCCGCGGTCGGAGATGACGACGCGGTGCGGCACGCCGATGAGTTCCCAGTCGGCGAACATCGCGCCGGGGCGCTCGCCGCGGTCGTCGAGCAGCACGTCGATGCCCTTGGCGAGCAGTTCTTCGTAGAGCGCTTCGGCCGCCACCTTGACCTCGGGGCTGCGGTCCATGCCGATCGGGCAGACCACCACGGTGAACGGTGCCAGCGCGTCGGGCCAAATGATGCCGCGCTCGTCATGGTTCTGTTCGATGGCGGCGGCCGGCAGGCGGGTAATGCCGATGCCGTAGCAGCCCATCTCGAGGAATTGCGGCTTGCCGCCTTCGTCGAGGTAGGTGGCGTTCATGTCCTTGCTGTACTTGGTGCCCAGCACGAACACATGGCCCACTTCGATGCCGCGCTCGATGGCCAGCACGCCCTTGCCGTCGGGCGAGGCGTCGCCGGCGACCACGTTGCGAATGTCGGCCACCAGGTCGGGCTCGGGCAGGTCGCGGCCCCAGTTGACGCCGGTCATGTGGAAATCGACTTCGTTCGCGCCGGTGATCCAGTCGGCCATGACGGCGGCTTCGCGGTCGGCCACGAGCTTGACGGGCTTCTTGAGGTTCAGCGGGCCCAGGTAGCCGGGCTTGCAGCCGAAGTGCTCGTCGATTTCGGCGAGTGTCGCGAAGCGGAAGCCCTGGTTCAGGCCGGGCAGCTTGCCGACCTTGATCTCGTTCATGTCGTGGTCGCCGCGCAGCAGCAGCAGCCAGACCTGCGAGCCCTTGGGGTTGCCGGCCTCGTCCACGATGTCGGTGGCCAGCACCAGCGACTTGATGGTGGTGGAAAGCGGCACGCCCAGCAGTTCGGCCACGTCGGCGCAGGTGCTCTTGCCGGGAGTCGGCGTCTTCTCGAGCGCCTTGGCGGCAGCGGGACGCGGGCCGGCCGGGGCGAGCGCCTCGGCCTTTTCCATGTTGGCGGCGTAGTCGCTGTCGGGGCAGTAGACGATGGCGTCCTCGCCCGTTGCGGCGATCACCTGGAATTCTTCGCTCAGGTCGCCGCCGATGGCGCCGCTGTCGGCCGCCACGGCGCGGTAACGCAGGCCGAAGCGGTCGAAGATGTTGCGGTAGGCCTGCGCCATGACCTGGTAGCTGGCCTTGGCGGCGTCGAGGTCGCGGTCGAAGCTGTAGGCGTCCTTCATGATGAACTCGCGCCCACGCATCAGGCCGAAGCGCGGGCGGCGCTCGTCACGGAACTTGGTCTGGATCTGGTAGAAATTCTTCGGCAGCTGCTTGTAGCTGCGGATTTCCTGGCGGGCAATGTCGGTGACCACTTCTTCGCTGGTCGGCTGGATCACGAAGTCGCGGTCATGCCGGTCCTTGATGCGCAGCAGCTCGGGGCCCATCTTCTCGAAGCGGCCGGTCTCCTGCCAGAACTCGGCCGGCTGCACCACCGGCATCGTCATCTCGACGGCGCCGGCGCGATTCATTTCCTCGCGCACGATCGCCTCGACCTTGCGGATCACGCGCAGACCCATGGGCATGTAGGTGTAGATGCCCGTGCCGAGCTTCTTGATCATGCCGGCGCGCATCATGAGCCGGTGGCTCGCGACCTCTGCGTCAGCGGGCGCTTCCTTGAGGGTGGAGACAAAAAATCGGGAAGCTTTCATCGGGATCGCGGTGATGGAAACGAAATGGAAGTGGGGAACTGCTCCCCCGGAGAGACCCTGAGAGCCTGCATCGCAGCTTGCCGAGGGCACCCCGGCATGCATAATCGACTCAGTTCAAAAATTGGGGTTTGATTATGCTCGACCGGGACGGCTTCAGGCCCAACGTCGGCATCATCCTGCTCAACCAGAGAAACCAGGTTTTCTGGGGCAAACGCATACGCACGCATTCCTGGCAGTTTCCGCAAGGCGGCATAGACCGCGGCGAAAGTCCCGAGCAAGCCATGTTCCGGGAACTGCATGAGGAAGTGGGGCTCCACCCGGAGCATGTGCGCATCGTGGCCCGTACCCGCGACTGGTTGCGCTACGAGGTGCCGGATCGGTTCATCCGCCGTGACGCACGGGGCCACTACAAGGGCCAGAAACAAATCTGGTATTTGCTGCAACTCGTCGGCCACGATTGGGATCTCAATCTGCGTGCAACCGACCATCCCGAATTCGACGCCTGGCGCTGGCATGACTACTGGGTGCCGCTCGACGTTGTCGTCGAGTTCAAGCGCGGCGTCTACGAGATGGCGCTCACCGAGCTTGCTCGCTACCTGCCACGGCAGGATTTCCGCAACCGCTTCCTGCGCAGCAACGTGCGCGCCCGAGAATTCGAGCGCCACTCGCTGGACGCCGGGGCGCCGCCCGGACTGGACCTGCCGCCGGGCGGCAGCTTCGATCCGCATCCAGACATTCCTTCAGTGAGCGATGACCCTTCTGCCAATCACAAAGCGCCCTTCCTTCCGACGCAACGCTGAACGCGCCCTCCTGCTCGCCTGCTTCGGCGTCCTCGCCGGCTGCGCTTCGGGCAACCACGACACCGACAACGCCGACTGGGCCCAGGCCGGCATGCCGCCGCCGCCCAAGCGCACCGAGACGGACAAGGAGTGGGCCGAAACCGCCGTTCCGCCGCCCCCGGCGTTCAGCGAAAGCCGCCTGCTGCCGATCTCGATGCCGCCGTACATGAGCCTGCAGTTCGGCATCGACCCGAACACGATCGCCATCACCGACGACGGCATCGTGCGCTACGTGGTGGTGGCCCACAACCGCTCCGGCGGCGCCGTCAATGCCTTCTACGAAGGCGTGCGCTGCGCGACGTCGGAGATGAAGAGCTACGCCCGCTACAACGAAGGCAGCTGGCACGAGAACGAGAAGCCCGAGTGGAAGCGCTTCTACGACCTGAACTCCAGCTACACCAAGGCGCTGGCCGGCCAGGCACTGTGCCGCGGCAATGCCCCGCGCGCATCGGTCGGGGAAATGGTCCAGAACATCCGGAATCCGGTCCGGGAAGTTCAGTAAGCCAGAAAAACAAACGGGGCCTTGGGCCCCGTTTCAATTTCCAGCCTCAGCCGGGCATCAACACCATGTTGTCGCGGTGGACCATTTCAGGCTCCGCCACATAGCCCAGCAGTCGCTCGAACTCGGACGAGGGCTTGCGGCAGAGCAGCCGCGCTTCCACGCTCGAATAGTTGGCCAGCCCCCGGGCCAGTTCAACGCCTTCGGTATCGCGCACCGCGATCACGTCGCCGCGCGAGAACTCGCCCGACACGCCAGTCATGCCGATCGGCAGCAGGCTCTTGCCCTCGGCCCGGACCTTGGCCGCCGCGCCTGGGTCGACGACCACGGCGCCGCGCAGCTGCAGATGATCGGCCATCCAGCGCTTGCGGGCCTGGTGCTTGGCGGTCTGCGCCACCAGCAGCGTGCCGATGGATTCGCCCTTCGCCAGGCGCAGCAGCGCATCGGCTTCCCGCCCCCAGGCGATGACCGTGGAGGCGCCGGAGCCCGCGGCGCGCTTGGCCGCGAGGATCTTGGTGATCATCCCGCCCTTGCCGATGCTCGACCCCGCACCGCCGGCCATGGCCTCGAGCGCCGGATCGCCCGCCGCGGCTTCGTGCACAAACTTCGCTTCAGGGTCCTTGCGCGGATCGGCCGTGTAGAGGCCCTTCTGGTCCGTGAGGATGACCAGCGCGTCGGCCTCCACGAGATTGGCCACGAGCGCGCCGAGCGTGTCGTTGTCGCCGAACTTGATCTCGTCGTTGACGACGGTGTCGTTCTCGTTGATGACCGGGACCACGCCCAGCCGCAGCAGCGTGACGAGGGTGGAACGCGCGTTGAGGTAGCGCTCGCGGTCGGCAAGGTCGGCATGCGTCAGCAGCACCTGGGCGCTGCCGATCTGGTTTTCGCGCAGCTTGGTCTCGTACATCTGGGCCAGGCCCATCTGCCCTACCGCCGCCGCCGCCTGCAACTCATGGATCTCGTGCGGGCGGGTGCGCCAGCCGAGCCGCTTCATGCCTTCGGCAATGGCGCCGCTGGACACCATGACGACCTCGCGGCCGTCACGCACGAGTTCCGCCAACTGGCGGCACCATTCGCCGATGGCCGCTTCGTCGAGACCGCGCCCTTCGTTGGTCACGAGGCTGGAGCCCACCTTCACGACGATACGGCGGGCATCCCGCAAGGCGGTGGATCCAGAATTCGAAGTCATTTCGGCTGTAGCGGTCGTGAATGCTGCGTTGATTGCTATCTGATTTGCAGCATCTTTCGATGCTGCGCCGCTGGTCAGGCGCCTTCGGGCGGCAGCGGAATGAAGCGCGGATCGACTTCGACCGGCGCATGCTCGGCCGCCTGCTGCGCCTTGACCTGCTGGTAGATCGCCTGCACCAGGTGCTCGCAGCCTTCGCGCGTGAGCGCCGAGATCTCGAACACCGGCCCCTTGAAGCGCAGGCGCTTGACGAAGTCCTTGACGCGCGCGGCACGCTCGTCGGCGGGCACCATGTCGAGCTTGTTGAGCACCAGCCAGCGCGGCTTCTCGTAGAGCGCCGCGTCGTATTTCTTCAGTTCGCCGACGATGGCCTTGGCTTGCGCCACCGGGTCGATGCTGTCGTCGAACGGCGCCATGTCGATCACGTGCAGCAGCAGGCGGGTGCGCTGCAGGTGGCGCAGGAAAAGATGGCCGAGGCCGGCGCCTTCGGAAGCACCCTCGATCAGTCCGGGCAGGTCGGCCACCACAAAGCTCTGCTCCGGGCCGACGCGCACGACGCCGAGGTTCGGGTGCAGCGTGGTGAAGGGGTAGTCCGCGATGCGAGGACGGGCATTGGAGATGGCGCTGATCAGTGTCGACTTGCCGGCATTCGGCATGCCGAGCAGGCCCACGTCGGCCAGGACCTTGAGTTCGAGCTTGAGGCTGCGCTTCTCGCCGGGCCAGCCGGGCGTCTTCTGGCGCGGGGCGCGGTTGATGGCGCTCTTGAAGCGCATGTTGCCGAAGCCACCGTCGCCACCCTTGGCGATGGTGATGACTTCACCTTCGTTCAGGAGTTCGAACAGCACCTCGCCGGTTTCGGCGTCGGAGATGATCGTGCCGACCGGCATCCTGAGCGTGATGTCGTCGCCAGCGGCGCCGAACATGTCGGAGCCCATGCCGTGCTCTCCGCGCTTGGCCTCGTGGCGGCGGGAATAGCGGAAATCGACAAGAGTATTCAGATTCGAGTCGGCCACCGCGAAGACGTGGCCGCCACGGCCTCCGTCGCCGCCGTTGGGGCCGCCGAACTCTTTGTATTTCTCATGACGGAACGACACGCAGCCGTTGCCGCCATCGCCCGCGGCGATGTCGATGAAGGCTTCGTCGACGAACTTCATGGGATGTCCAGTTTACAAATGAAGAAGCCCCGGCAATGCGGGGCCTCGGGCTGATCGGAGTGACTCGAGGCTTACGCCGCCGGCGTCACGTTGACCGTGTGCTTGTTCAGTGCACCCTTTTGACCGAACGACACGTGGCCGTCGACCAGGGCGAAGAGCGTGTGGTCCTTGCCCACGCCGACGTTCACGCCGGGGTGGAACTGGGTGCCGCGCTGGCGCACGATGATCGAGCCTGCGCTGATCAGTTCGCCGCCGAAGGCCTTCACGCCGAGCATCTTGGGCTTGGAATCGCGCCCGTTTCGCGTTGAGCCGCCGCCTTTTTTCTGTGCCATGGAATCTTCTCCTTAGCCGGCGATCGCGCCGATTTGCAGTTCGGTGAACTGCTGGCGATGGCCTTGACGTTTCTGATAATGCTTGCGACGGCGCATCTTGAAGATGCGAACCTTGTCGTGCTTGCCGTGCGACAGTACCGTGACTGTCACCGTTGCGCCGGACACCAGGGGCGTGCCAACCTTGATTTCAGCGCCGTTTCCGACAGCCAGAACCTGGTCGATCACGATTTCCTGGCCTACGTCCGCAGCAATCTGTTCTACTTTAATTTTTTCGCCGGAAGCAACGCGATACTGCTTGCCGCCGGTTTTTATGACCGCGTACATGTAAACCTCTTAGAAATTGAGTCCCCGCGGCGAATTCCGCAGAGCCCAAGATTATAGCGCGGTTCGTGTCCGCCAACCACCCCGGCCCGGGCACGCTCCCTGCGGAAGGTAACGGCTCCCTATAATTTGCGCGTCCCGGCCCCTGGGCCGCCCTTACTTTCAGCAGCGCTCCGCGCCCCCGCTTTGCCAGTTCCCGCCGCCGACACCTCCCCCACCGCCACCGTGCTGGACCTGATTGCCGGCGACATGGTCGAAGTCGATCGTGTCATCGCCCGCCGCCTCGACACGGGCGTGCCGCTGGTCAGCCAAGTCTCCAAATACATCATCTCCGCGGGCGGCAAGCGCTTGAGGCCAGCGCTTCTGCTGCTGATGTCGGGCGCGCTGGGCTACACCGGCGAGCAGCGCTTCAATCTGGCGGCAGTGGTGGAGTTCATCCATACCGCGACGCTGCTGCACGACGACGTGGTCGACGAATCGACGCTGCGCCGTGGCCGCGCAACCGCCAACGAATCGTTCGGCAATCCGGCCAGCGTGCTGGTCGGCGACTTCCTCTACTCGCGCGCCTTCCAGATGATGTTGGACGCCGACAACATGCGCGTGATGCAGATCCTGGCCGAGGCGACCAACGTGATCGCCGAAGGCGAAGTGCTGCAGCTGATGAACATGCACGACGCGTCGCTGGACGAAGCAGCCTACCTGCGCGTGATCCGCTCCAAGACCGCCAAGCTTTTCGAAGCCAGCACCCGGCTCGCGGCCGTCCTGGCCGGCGCCACGACCGAGGTCGAGGAAGCCTGCGCCACTTATGGGCAAGCGCTGGGCACCGCGTTCCAGGTGATCGACGACGTGTTGGACTATGCAGGCGACGCCAACGAGACAGGAAAGAACGTCGGCGACGACCTGCGCGAAGGCAAGACCACGCTGCCGCTCATCTTTGCGATGCAGCGCGGAACGCCTGCGCAGAGCCAGCTCGTGCGCGCCGCCATCGAGGCTGGAGACACCGCCCAGCTGGGCAAGGTGGTCGAGATCGTTCGCGAAACCGGGGCACTGGATGCTTCCCGCGAAGCCGCTGCCGCAGAAGCTCAACGCGCAATTCATGCATTGAATGGCTTTCCGTCCAATTTGCACGCTTCAGGTTTGCTACAATTGGCGGCTCAGTTGCTTGAGCGACGTGCCTGAACACCTCACCTGAGTTGGCATCTAGGAACGACTTCTCTTTTTCTTGCAACCATCGGGGTGTAGCTTAGCCTGGTAGAGCGCTACGTTCGGGACGTAGAGGCCGGAGGTTCGAATCCTCTCACCCCGACCAGCCTTTGGCTGGCATAAATAAATGGCCATGCCTGTTGCTGTGTAGCGATTTACAGCAAAGGAGTGTTCAGCGATGATCGTGAAGCACTTTTTCACATCTTTTGCATTCGCTGAATGGCCGCTGCCGAACTTCCAGTCAAAGAATCCGCGCAGATTGCGCTTCCTGGGCTCGCGCGCGCGCTGATTTCGGCCGGCAAGCTGGCCGCCAAGACGGCGGAAGACATCTATCAGAAGTCGCTGAGCGGCCGCACCAGCTTCATTGCGGAACTGACCGGCACTGGCGCCGTGTCGGCCGCGGACCTTGCCCATACCCTTTCCAGCGCATTCGGCGCCCCGCTGCTCGACCTCGACGCCATCGACCACCAGCGCCTGCCCAAGGACCTGCTCGACCCGAAGCTCTGCCACGCCTACCGCATCGTCGTTCTCAGCAAGCGCAACAACCGGCTGATCGTTGCCACGGCAGACCCGTCGGACCAGCAGGCGGCGGAGAAGATCAAGTTCGCGTCGCAGATGGGCGTCGACTGGGTCATCGCGGAATACGACAAGCTGTCGCGCATGATCGAAGCCGCCGCCGTGAGCGCGGCGGAGACCATCAACAGCATCGTCGGCAGCGAGTTCGAATTCGACGAGGTCACGCCCGACACCTCGGGCGACGCCAATGACCAGGCGATCGCCGAAGTCGAAGACGCGCCGGTGGTGCGGTTCCTCCACAAGATGCTGCTCGACGCCGTCAGCATGCGGGCATCGGACATCCATTTCGAGCCCTACGAGCACAACTACCGTGTACGTTTTCGCGTCGACGGCGAACTGCGCGAGGTCGCCAGCCCGCCGACCGTCATCAAGGACAAGCTCGCCTCCCGCATCAAGGTGATTTCGCGGCTCGACATCTCCGAGAAGCGCGTGCCGCAGGACGGCCGCATGAAGCTCAAGATCGGCCCCGACCGCGTGATCGACTTTCGCGTGAGCACGCTGCCCACGCTGTTCGGCGAGAAGATCGTGGTTCGTATCCTCGACCCCAGCAGTGCGCGCCTGGGCATCGATGCGCTGGGCTACGACGCCGACGAGAAGGCGCGGCTTCTGCATGCCATCGGCCGCCCCTACGGCATGGTGCTCGTGACCGGCCCGACGGGCTCCGGCAAGACGGTGTCGCTCTACACCTGCCTGAACCTGCTGAACCAGCCGGGCGTGAACATCGCGACGGCGGAAGACCCGTCGGAAATCAACCTGCCGGGCGTCAACCAGGTCAACGTCAACGAGCGCGCGGGGCTGACTTTCGCCGCCGCGCTGCGCGCGTTCCTGCGGCAGGATCCGGACATCATCATGGTCGGCGAAATCCGCGACCTCGAAACCGCCGACATCTCGATCAAGGCGGCGCAGACGGGCCACCTGGTGCTCTCGACGCTGCACACCAACGACGCGCCGACCACGCTCACGCGCATGCGCAACATGGGCATCGCGCCGTTCAACATCGCATCGAGCGTGATCCTGATCACCGCGCAGCGCCTTGCGCGGCGGCTGTGCACCGTCTGCCGCGCGCCCGCGGACGTACCGCGCGAAGCCCTCCTCGACGCGGGATTCCAGGAAGAACAACTGGACGGCAGCTGGAAGCCTTACCGCCCGGTCGGCTGCTCGGCATGCAGCGGCGGCTACAAGGGCCGCGTCGGCATCTACCAGGTGATGCCGATCTCGGAAGCGATCCAGGAAATCATCCTGCGCGACGGCAGCGCACTCGACATCGCACAGCAGTCCGAGAGGGAAGGCGTGCGCTCGCTGCGCCAGTCCGGCCTGCGCAAGGTCATGCAGGGCCTGACTTCGCTCGAAGAAGTCGTGGCCTGCACCAACGAATAACGCACACACTGAAATCCGGAGATCGAATGGCAACAGTGGCATCCTCCCGCTCCCAGCCCACACACAAGGAATTTGTCTTCGAGTGGGAAGGCAAGGACCGCAACGGCAAGCTGGTGCGTGGCGAACTCCGGGCCGCCGGCGAGAACCAGGTGCAGGCCGCGCTGCGCCGCCAGGGCGTGCTGGCTTCGAAGATCAAGAAGCGGCGGATGCGCTCGGGCAAGAAGATCAAGCCCAAGGACATCGCCATCTTCACGCGCCAGCTGGCAACGATGATGAAAGCCGGCGTGCCGCTGATGCAGTCCTTCGACATCGTCGGGCGCGGCAACGCGAACGCGAGCGTGGCCAAGCTGCTGAACGACATCCGCAGCGACGTGGAAACGGGTACGTCCCTTTCGGCGGCGTTCCGCAAGTTTCCGAAGTACTTCGACAACCTCTACTGCAACCTGGTGGAGGCCGGCGAGGCCGCCGGTATCCTGGAAGACCTGCTGGACCGGCTGGCCACGTACATGGAGAAGACCGAGGCGATCAAGTCCAAGATCAAGTCGGCGTTGATGTACCCGACTTCGGTGGTCGTGGTGGCTTTCGTGGTGGTGGCCATCATCATGATCTTCGTGATTCCGGCGTTCAAGCAGGTGTTCACCTCGTTCGGCGCCGACTTGCCGGCACCCACGCTGTTCGTGATGGCGATGAGCGAGTTCTTCGTTTCGTACTGGTGGCTGATCTTCGGGGGGCTCGGCGGAGGCATCTATTTCTTTCTGCAGGCCTGGAAGCGCAACGAACGCGTGCAGAGAGTCATGGACCGGGCGCTGCTGAGGGTGCCGATCTTCGGCGCGCTGATCGAAAAATCCTGCGTGGCGCGCTGGACCCGCACGCTGGCAACGATGTTCGCCGCCGGCGTGCCGCTGGTCGAAGCGCTGGACTCCGTGGGCGGAGCCTCGGGCAATACCGTCTACGGGGACGCCACGGCCAAGATCCAGCAGGAAGTCTCGACCGGCACCAGCCTCACGGCGGCCATGACCAACGCCAACCTGTTCCCCTCGATGGTCATCCAGATGACCGCGATCGGCGAGGAATCCGGCTCCATCGACCACATGCTGGGCAAGGCGGCCGACTTCTATGAATCGGAAGTGGACGACATGGTCGCGGGCCTCTCGAGCCTGATGGAGCCCATCATCATCGTGTTCCTGGGCACCATCATCGGCGGCATCGTGGTCTCGATGTACCTGCCCATCTTCAAGCTCGGCCAGGTCGTCTGATGCTCGTTTCGCGGGAGATCGACACCGTTCTGGCCGGTGTCCTGGGGCTATTGATCGGCAGCTTTCTCAACGTCGTCATCTACCGCGTTCCGGTGATGATGTACCGGGAATGGCTGTCCGAGGCCGTGGCCAACCTGATGTCGTCCAGGGACATGCCCTCGCTCTGGTCGCTGGCGTTCGGGACGAAGGCCGTGCCTCCGGCGGGGCTCGAGGCGGCAGCCGACAAGGCGGCGACGGCCATCGAGGCGCTGCCCCCCTTCAACCTCATGCGCCCGGCATCGCGCTGCGGGAACTGCGGCCATGAAATCCGCTGGTACCAGAACATCCCCGTGCTGAGCTATGTGCTGCTGCGCGGCCGCTGCGCCTCCTGCAAGACGAGGATCAGCCCGCGCTACCCGCTGGTCGAGCTGGTCACCGCCGGGCTCTTTGCCCTGTGCGCCCATCGCTTCGGCATCACCCCCGCCGGCGTCCTGTGGGCTGCGTTCGGGGCACTGCTGGTCTGCCAGTTCCTGATCGACTTCGACACCCAGTTCCTGCCCGATTCGATCAACTATCCGCTGCTGTGGCTCGGCCTCGTCGGCGCTGCCATGGGCTGGACCGGCGTCTCGCTCAACGCCGCCGTCTGGGGGGCGGTGTTCGGCTACCTGAGCCTTTGGCTTGTGTACCATGGCTTTCGCCTGATCACGGGCAAGGAAGGCATGGGCTATGGCGACTTCAAACTGCTCGCCGCGCTGGGTGCTTGGCTGGGCGCCGACTACCTCATCGCGATCATCCTCGTCTCGTCGCTGGTGGGCGCCGTGATCGGGCTGACACTGCGCTTCGCAGGCAAGCTGGCGCACAAGGACATCCCCATCGCTTTCGGTCCGTTCCTGGCCGGCGCGGGCCTGGTCTGCCTGGTGGCGGGCCCCGGGCTCGTGAAGCAGTGGATTCCGTTCGCGTTCCCGCTGGGCGCGCTGGTGCATTGACCGGCAAGCTCATGGTGCGGCGTATCGGGCTGACAGGCGGCATCGGCAGCGGCAAGAGCACGGTCGCCGCGCTGCTGGTCGCGCAGGGCGCGGTCCTGGTCGACACCGACGCCATCGCGCGCTCGATCGCGCAGCCGGGCGGCATCGCCATGCCGGCGCTGGAGGCCGCATTCGGCGCTGGCGTGATCGCACCCGACGGCGGCATGGACCGGGCCGCCATGCGCCAGATCGTGTTCGCGGACGCTGGCGCCAAGACCCGGCTCGAATCCATCCTGCACCCGCTGATCGGCGCGGAAACCCGGCGCCAGGCCGCGGCGGCCGGCCCGGATGCCGTCGTCGTCTTCGACGTTCCGCTGCTGGTCGAGTCCGGCCGCTGGCGCGCCATGGTGGACCGGGTGCTGGTGGTCGACGCCCGCGAACAAACACAGCTGGAGCGGGTGATTGCCCGCTCGGGCTGGACACCCGAGGCGACCAGGGCCGTGATCGCCCAGCAAGCCCCGCGCAAGGCACGCCGGGCCGCCGCGGACGCCGTCATCTACAACGACGACCTGACCCTGGAGGAACTCGGTGCGCAGGTGCGGGGTCTCTGGGAACGGTGGGTTCGGACGGGCACGCGATAATTAACGATTGACGCCGCGACGGCTACACGACGATCACGTCAAACGGCGCACGCCTAAGCGCCCCTCACGATGCTTTTCAATTCGTACCCTTTCATCTTTGTATTTTTCCCGCTGGTCCTGATCGGCTTCTTCCTGATCGGCGCGCGCAGTCCCCGGTCGGCGGCGGGTTTCCTGGCACTGGCCTCGCTTTTCTTCTACGGCTGGTGGAGCGTCAAGGCGCTGCCGCTGCTGCTGGGATCGATCTGCATCAACTACTGGTTCGGACTGCGGCTCACGCCGTCTCCGGGGCGGGAAGACAAGCACCGCAAGGCCCTGCTGATCATCGCGCTGGTGGTCAACCTGGGTGTGCTGGCGATCTTCAAGTACGCCAACTTCTTCCTGGAGAACATCGACGCCGGCCTGGCCGCCGCGGGCTTCTCGCAGATCGACCTGGTGCACATCGTGCTGCCGATCGGCATCTCGTTCTATACCTTCACGCAGATCGCGTTCCTGGTCGACTGCTGGCAAGGCAAGGTGCACGAGCGCAGCTTCATCCACTACGTCCTGTTCGTGACCTACTTCCCGCACCTGATCGCGGGCCCCGTGCTGCATCACGCGCAGATGATGCCGCAGTTCAACAACCCGGCCACCTACAGGATCAACGCCCGCAACCTGGCGCTCGGGCTGGGCATCTTCGTCTTCGGCCTGTCCAAGAAGATGCTGATCGCCGACCCGCTGGGGCAGTACGCGGACATGATGTTCAAGGGCGTGCACGAAGGCGTGGCGCCTTCGCTGTACACGGCCTGGTTCGGCGTGCTGGCCTATACGCTGCAGATCTACTTCGACTTCTCCGGCTATTCGGACATGGCAGTGGGCCTGTCGCTGTGCGTGGGCGTGCAGCTGCCGCTCAACTTCCGCTCGCCGTACAAGTCGACCAACATGATCGAGTTCTGGCGCCGCTGGCACATCTCGCTGTCGACCTTCCTGCGCGACTACCTCTACGTGCCGCTGGGCGGCAACCGCAAGGGACCGGCGCGCCGCTACATCAACCTGTTCCTCACGATGCTGCTGGGCGGCCTGTGGCACGGCGCGGCGTGGACTTTCGTGATCTGGGGCGCACTGCACGGTGCCTATCTCATGGTCAACCATTTCTGGAATGCCAAGGTGCGCCGCGGCAACACCAGGACCACGTGGTACGGCCGCGTGGCCGGATGGTTCATCACCTTCGTCTGCGTCATGATCGCCTGGGTCGTGTTCCGCGCCGACAGCATGTCGGCCGCCATCGAGATCTACAAGGGCATGCTGGGCATGCACGGCGCCCCCGTCTCGGCGTTCAGCGAGTTCAAGGTACCGTTCCGCAAGCCGGAGTTCTTCCAGACCATCCTGGCCGGCCTGGTGATCTGCCTGGCGCTGCCGCCCACGATCACGCTCGACCGCTGGATCCCGAGCGTCCCCGGCCTGGCCGGCCGCCCGCGCCTGCAGCTGCTGGCGACCTGGGTCACGGGCCTGGGCTGCGTCTATCTCTTTGGCTTGTGCCTGTCGAAGTTCGGCAGCTACAGCCCGTTCCTCTATTTCCAGTTCTGACATGGAAGACACGAAATCGGCCAAGGTTTGGCTTCGCATCTTCGCCGCGGGCTACCTGGTGTGCTGCGCACTGCTGCTGACCAGCCTCTTCACGCCCATTCCCTATGGCGACCTGACGCGCATCGGGCGCATCTCCGAGCGCGAATTCGGCTGGCACGAGCCGCCGCCGCCCATTCCGGACGCCGACGTCAAGACCTGGCCGATCAACGAGGCCGACATCCTGGTGATCGGCGACAGCTTCTCGGTGCGCTACGCCTGGCAATCGGCGCTGGTGGGCGCGGGCTACAAGATGACCACCACGCACTGGGACAACCTCGGCGGCGTGGTGTGCGGCGACTTCTCGAGCTGGCTCGAAAAGTCCGGCTTCAAGGGCAAGGTCGTGATCATCGAGAGCATCGAGCGGCTGCTCGAGGACCGCATCCAGAAGTCCGAGTCCTGCGCAACCATGAAGCATGCCTTCAAGCCGACGCCGCCCCCCTTCGAAAACCCGGCCAAGCCCGCGCCCGGCTTCCAGCTCAACTGGGACGCCGAACTGCTCAGCGGCTGGTACACGTACCACAACACCAAGGCCATCCTGGCCTCCGACAGCTGGACCAACACGCCCGAGCGCTGGGGCCCGCTGATCGACGCGCGCGTCGTGCCCGACGGCTGCAAGCAGTTCAGCCACCACGCCTGCGACAAGCTGCTCATGACCGCCGAAGACCGCGTCAACCCGGCGCTGTCGGTCAAGTCGGCCCGGTTCATGAAGAGCTTCGAGACCACCGCCGCGCCCTACAAGGTCGTCTGGATGGTGGTCCCGAACAAGAGCACGGTGTATTTGCAACAAAACCATGCCGACGAGTTCAGGGCCGCGTTCAACCCGCAAAATATCGGGCCGGACCTGTTCGCGCTCGCGGAGCAGAACCGCTTCAAGGTCATGGACCTTTTCCCCGCCAACGAAACCCATGTCTCGACCCGCGGATACATTCTTTTCGGTCAGCGTATGCTGGAGGCTGTGCGACAAGTGTTTCCGCCGCCGGCAGCCAAGTCGCAATGAGCTCGAACCTGACGTGAAAAAACGATACGCGTGATCCTTTACGAGTACCCCTTCAACGAGCGCATCCGCACCTACCTGCGGCTGGAGCACCTGTTTCGCCGCCTGGGCGAGCTGGTACCCGCTGAATCGCCGCTGTCCCACCACTACGCCCTGATCACGATCTTCGAGATCATGGACGTCGCCGCGCGGGCCGACCTCAAGGCCGATGTCCTGCGCGACCTCGACAAGCACAAGACCGTCTTCAACAGCTACCGCGGCAACCCGGCCATTGCCGAGACGGTGCTCGACCAGGTCATCGGCCAGCTCGAGCGCAACTTCAGCGCCCTCAACGGCGTGGCCGGCAAGGCCGGGCAGGCGTTGACGGAAAACGAGTGGCTCATGAGCATCCGCAGCCGCGCCGGCATTCCGGGCGGCACCTGCGAATTCGACCTGCCCGCCTACTACGCCTGGCAGCATCGCCCGCCGGCCAGCCGCCGCGCCGACCTCGAACGCTGGTCGAACACGCTCTCGCCGCTGGCCTCGTCGATCTACCTGCTGCTCAAGCTGCTGCGCGACGCCGACGTGCCCTACAAGGTGATCGCCACCAACGGCCAGTTCCAGCAGAACCTGCCCCAGGGCCGCAGCTTCCAGCTGCTGCGCCTGCGCATCGACCCCAAGCTGGGCCTCATTCCTGAAATCAGCGGCAATCGCCTCATGGTGTCGGTGCGCCTCATGCGCCACGACAAGGACGACCGCCTGCATCAAAGCTCGGACGACGCGCCTTTCGAGCTGACCCTCTGCGCATGACCGCGGTGAACGACAAAGGCGAGCGGATCGTCCGCTGTCCCACGTGCGGCGGCGACAGCATCTACGCTCCCAGCAATGCTTACCGGCCCTTCTGCAGCGCACGCTGCAAGGGCATCGACCTGGGTGCCTGGGCCAGCGAGGAATTCCGGATGCCGGCCGAGGCGCCGCCGGACGAAGAACCCTTCGGCGACCCGAAGATCCAGTAACCCCCGCAAAAGCTACTTTGCGGCGCCGCCCTCGTCCAGCAGCGCCGGGTCGATGTACGTCGCAAAGCTGCGCGCATACCTCGGCCGAAGATGGCCGATGTCCTTGTAGGCCGGCGAACCATCGTCCGGCATGCTGCGGATGCACTCTTCGCCCGCGCACAGGCTGGCAAACGGCTCGATGACCCGCGCACCGCTGGCTTGCGCGACCTGCTTCAGCCGCGCATTGAACAGTGCCTGGTCGTGCGGCATCGGCGCCTTGAGTCCGCTGGAGGCCCTCAGGTCACCGAGCCGGCTGCCCTCGATCTGCCTGAGCGGATCGAAATCCATCCCGACCGGATTCCCGAGCACCAGATACACCGGCTTGAGTGCCGACAGCCGCTTAAGAACGTCGCCCAGCGATTTCAGCGCCAGCTCGACGCCGTCTCCGTTGAGGAACGGGTGCACGGCCTGCCTGTCGTCCACGAAGTAGTTCGCCATCGGGCCGGTGCCGGTGAAATAGCAGCTCCAGCACGCGCCGATCACCACGGAATCGACTTCGGGCTTCAGCGCCAGATCCAGCACCGCCTTGCGACGCTGGTCGCAGGCCATGTCGGCGCTGCTGAACATGCCGGGCACCGGAGGGCAAGCCCCCTGGGTCGCGAAGTACGCCGTGCGCGCCTGGTCGGGCTGCGTGCGGGCCAACTCCAGCGCGCGGGGTGCGTACTGCTCGATGTGGCTGTCGCCGATCAGCAATACGTTGTGCCTGCCGCTGCCGGCCTTGTAGACGAACTGCCCGCCCAACGCGGTCTCCTGCAGGCCTTCGTAATAGTTGTCTTCCTGCACCGCGTCGGCCACGGCCTGCAGGGCCGGGCTGTCGTGGCGAGGAAGCGGCGTGCCCGTGAAGACCAGCACGCCGGCCAGCGCCAGCGCCGCGCCGCCGCCCGCCAATCCGCGCAGCATGGCTTGCGAGAGATGCAGCTTGACGAAGCGCTCGACGAAGCGATATGTGGCCCAGGCCAGCACGATCGCGGCTGCCACCATCGCGATGCGCACCTGCAGCGACGGCTCCCCGCCCGCGACGATGCGCGCATACGAAAGCAGCGGCCAGTGCCACAGGTACAGCGGGTAGCTGATCAGGCCGATCCACACCATGAGTCTGTTCGACAGCAGGTAGCGGTTCAGCACGCCGCCCGGGCCCGCTGCAATGCAGCTGACCGCACCGAGCACCGGCACCAGGGCCCACCAGCCCGGAAACGCCCTCGTGCTGTGAACCGCGAAGAGTCCCCAGGCGATCAGCCCGATGCCGACGACGGACTGCGCATGCCGCAGCATCGCGGTGCGTGAACTGTCCGAAGCCACGGCCGGCCGCAGCCGCATGGCCGCCAGCAGGCCGCCGGCCATCAGCTCCCAGGCCCGCGAGAGCGGAGAGTAGAAGGCGGCCGCGCGGTGCGGCTGCACCGTGAGCACATTGACCAGGAACGAAACCACGGCCACGGCCAGGGTCACCTTCAGGATCGGCCAGCGCTTTCGCCAGGCCAGCCCCAGCAGCAGGGGCCAGAAGATGTAGAACTGCTCCTCGATGCCCAGCGACCACAGGTGCAGCAGCGGCTTGGTCTCCGCCGACGCGTCGAAGTAGCCCGCCTCGCCGAGGAACACAAGGTTGGCGAAAAAGGCCGCGCCGCCGGTGGTCTGCTTGCCGAGCTGCGAGAACTCGCCCGGCAGCAGCACATACCAGCCGAACGCCAGCGTGGCGAGCAGCACGAGCACCAGCGCTGGAAAGATGCGCCGGATGCGCCGCGCATAGAAGTCGCGGTAGCTGAAGTCGCCCGCCGCCAGGCTCTGCAGAAGAATGGTCGTGATCAGGAAGCCCGAGATCACGAAGAAGATGTCGACCCCGATGAAGCCGCCCGGCAGCAGGCTCGGGAACGCGTGATAGACCAGCACCGAGCCGACCGCGACGGCACGCAGGCCGTCAATGTCCGGGCGGTACTTGGGATGCATCGTGCGCGGCGCCTCGCTCAACGCGGCTGCGCTGCGGCCGCGGCCGGCGCGGTGCGGACGGTGCGGTCGAAATAGCTCGCCTCTTCACGGGTGTAGCGCGGCCGAAGGTGATCGGCGTCCTTGTATGCGGGCGATCCGTCGGGCATCGTGCGCAGGCACTGGTCGTTCTTGCAAAGCACCGCCATCGCGTCGATGGGCTCCGCGCCGCTTGCTTCGGCAATCGCACGCAGCCGGTCGTTGAGCTGCTTCTGGTCGGCCGGCAACGGGGCCGTCGGCGTCGAGCTCATCGCCTCCATGCGCGTCAGGCGGCTGCCTTCGATCAGGCGCTTGGGCGTGAATTCCTCGCCGCCCGGGTTGTCGAGCAGCAGGTACACCTTCTTGTGCCGCGCCAGCTCGCGCAGCGTGGCTTCCAGCGACGCGAGCGAGCGTTCGATGCCGTCGCCGCCCTGGAACGGATGGACCTTGTTGTCGGCATCGCGGAAATAGTATTCCAGCGCGCCGTGGCCGACGAAGTAGCAGTTCCAGCAGCCGCCGATGACCACCGAGTCGACCTCGGGGCCCATCGCATAGGCCAGCATGGCGTCGCGCCGCTCGGCACAGCCGATGTTCTTGTCGGCCTGCACGCCGGGCACCGCCGGGCACGCCCCCTGGGTGACGAACCAGGCCGACTTGTCCGGCATCGCCAGCGTGCGCGACAGCTCCATCACCCGCGGCGCGTACTGCTGCACGTGGCTGTCGCCCACGAACAGCACGCGCTTCGGACCGTTGCCGGTCTTGTAGACCAGCTGCTCGCCGATCTGGTCGAGCTTGAAGCCCGCGTAGTAGTCGGCGTCCAGCGTGGCATTGGCGACGATCTGCAGCCTTTCGCTGTCATTGCGGGGCCCGGGCACGCCCAGGAAGATCGCGACGCCCGCCGCTGCCACCAGCACCATGCCAGCGCCCAGCATCTTGATGGTGCCGGGGCCGGGGCGATTCCTGGCGAAGCGTTCGATGAAACGGTAGGTGCCCCAGGCCAGCAGCACGCTCGCCACCATCGCACCGGCGCGATACACCGGCGACGGATGCAGCGGATCGGCCTCCACGATGCGCACGAACGCGAGCAGCGGCCAGTGCCACAGGTACAGCGGATAGCTGATGAGGCCGATCCACACCATCACCCGGTTCGACAGCAGGTACTTGTTCAGCACGCCGTTCGGCCCGGCTGCGATGCAGCTCACCGCGCCCAGCGTGGGCAGCAGCGCCCACCAGCCCGGGAACGACTTGTTGCTGCGGATCATGACCAGCCCGAGCACGATCAGCCCCACGCCCAGCAACGACTGCGCATGGCTGCGCCAGGCATTCGGCGCAGGGGGCTTCAGCCGCATGCAGGCCAGGATGCCGCCCACCATGAGCTCCCAGAAACGGGAAGCCGGCGAGTAGAACGACGCCGCCGGCAGCGGATGGACCGTGGTCACGTTGACCAGCAGCGACACCGCCGCCACCGCCAGCACCACGCGCACGATCGGCCAGCGCCTGCGCCATGCCAGGCCCAGCAGCAGCGGCCAGAAAATGTAGAACTGCTCCTCGATGCCCAGCGACCACAGGTGCAGCAGCGGCTTGGTCTCGGCGGCCGTGTCGAAGTAGCCCGACTCGCTCCAGAACACCAGGTTGGCCACGAACGCCGAGCCGCCCACCGTCTGCTTGCCGAGCTCGGCAAACTCGTCGGACAGCAGCAGGTACCAGCCGGCGCACAGCGTTGCCAGCAGCACCACGATCAGCGACGGGAATATCCGCCGGATGCGCCGCTCGTAGAAGTCGCGGTAGCTGAAATCACCCGCCGCCAGGCTCTGGAGAATGATGGTCGTGATCAGGAAGCCCGAGATCACGAAGAAGATGTCGACCCCGATGAAGCCGCCCATCAGCGCCTTGGGGAAGGCGTGGTACACGACCACGGAGGCCACCGCGATCGCGCGCAGCCCGTCGATATCCGGACGGTACTTGGGGTGCATCAATCAGTCGGCCGGCGCGGCGGCCGGCTGCGGCGCGAACGGCAGCCCACGCTCCTCGGACAGCCACTGCAGCACGGGCAGCGCGCCCGGCAACACCGGCGTCACGTCCAGCGGCAACTGCTGCCAGGCCATCTGCTGGCCTTCGCGCATCTCGAATTCACCGGTCCAGGCCGTCACCTTGCACCAGTGCAGGCGCACCAGCGCATGCGGATAGTCGTGCTCGGTGATCTTCCAGACCTCGGCGCCGCCGATGGTGATGCCGAGCTCTTCCTGCAGCTCGCGCCGCAGCGCCTGTTCGACCGTTTCGCCCGCCTCGATCTTGCCGCCGGGAAATTCCCAGTAGCCCGCGTAGGCCTTGCCTTCGGGCCGGGTCGAGAGCAGCAGTGCGTCGTCCGACTGGCGGATGAGCACGCCGACGGCGACCTCCGTGTGCTTGCGCGGCTCGCTCACGCGTTGCTCCGACCCGCGTAGTCCCGCGCGAACTGGTAGGCCACGCGTCCGCTGCGCGAACCGCGCTCCAGCGCCCAGACCAGCGCCTCGGGCCGCGCCGCGGCAATGGCGGCCTCGTCCACGCCGAACGACGAGAGCCACTGGCCCACGATCGTCAGGTACTCGTTCTGGCTGAAGGGATAGAAGCTCACCCAGAGGCCGAAGCGCTCCGACAGCGAGATCTTTTCCTCGATCACCTCGCCCGGATGGACTTCGCCGTCTTCCGTGTGGGTGTACGAGAGGTTGTCCTTCATGTACTCGGGCAGCAGGTGGCGCCGGTTGCTGGTCGCGTAGATCAGCACATTGGGCGTCGACGCCGCGATCGAGCCGTCGAGGATCGACTTCAGCGCTTTGTAGCCCGGCTCGCCCTCGTCGAAGCTCAGGTCGTCGCTGAACACGATGAATTTCTCGGGCCGCTGCGAGACCACCTCGACGATGTCCGGCAGGTCGGTCAGCTCGGCCTTGTCGACCTCGATCAGGCGCAACCCCTGCGGCGCATAGGCCTGCAGGCAGGCACGGATGAGCGACGACTTGCCGGTGCCGCGCGCGCCCGTCAGCAGCACGTTGTTGGCGGGCTTGCCTTCGACGAACTGCTGCGTGTTGCGCGCGATCTTTTCCTTCTGGACGTCGATTTCCTTGAGCGAGTCGAGCGACATCGCGGCCACGTGCTTCACCGGCTCGAGCACGCCGTGGCCCGAGCTGCGGCGGCGGTAGCGCCAGGCGATGGATGCGTTCCAGTCGGCCGGCTCCGCCAGCGGTTGCGGCAGGATCGATTCGATGCGGTTGATCAGCTGCTCGGCGCGCTCGATCAGCCTCTGGAACTGCTCGTTCATGACCGGTAGTCGGCGTTGATGGTCACGTATTCGTGGCTGAAGTCGCAGGTCCACACGGTTTCGCTGGCGTCGCCGCGGTCCAGGCCGATGCGCACCGTGATCTCGCTCTGCTTCATCACGCGCTGGCCGTCTTCCTCGCGGTACGACGGATTGCGCCCGCCCTTGACCGCCACGTGCACGTCGTCGAGGAACAGGTCGATGCCCGTCTGGTCGAGGTCGTCGATGCCCGCATAGCCCACAGCCGCCAGGATGCGGCCCAGGTTCGGGTCGCTGGCGTAGAAGGCCGTCTTGACCAGCGGCGAATGCGCCACGGCGTAGGCCACCTGCCTGCACTCCGCGGCGTTGCGGCCGCCATCGACCTGCACGGTGATGAACTTGGTCGCGCCTTCGCCGTCGCGCACGATGGCCTGCGCCAGCTGGCGCGCTACGTCCCGCATGGCGGCCACCAGCGCCTTGCCGTCGGCCGAGTCGAGCGAGGTGATGGCGGCGTTGGCCGCCTTCTGCGTCGCGATGACCACGAACGAGTCGTTCGTGGAGGTGTCGCCGTCGATGGTCACGCGGTTGAACGAGGCATCGGCCAGCAGCTTGGCCAGCGGCTGGATCAGCGAGGGATCGATCTTCGCGTCGGTCGCCATGAAGCCGAGCATGGTCGCCATGTTCGGGCGGATCATGCCGGCGCCCTTGCTGATGCCGGTGATGGTGACCGTCGCGCCGCCGACCTGGGCCCGCTGGCTGAAGGCCTTCGGGATGGTGTCGGTGGTCATGATGCCCTCGGCCGCGCGCGCCCAGTGGTCCGCGGAAGCATCGGCCAGAGCGGCCGGCAGGCCGGCTTCGATGCGATCGACAGGCAGCGGCTCCATGATCACGCCGGTGGAGAACGGCAGGATCTGCTCGGGCGAGATTTCCAGCTTGCGCGCCAGCGCGATGCAGGTGGAGCGCGTGCGCATCAGCCCGTCTTCGCCCGTGCCGGCGTTCGCGTTGCCGGTGTTGATCACCATCGCGCGGATGCCGTGGTTCGCGGCCAGGTGCTCGCGGCAGACCTGCACCGGCGCGGCGCAGAAGCGGTTCTGGGTGAACACGCCGCCGACGGCGGAGCCTTCGTCGATCAGCACGACGGTCAGGTCCTTGCGATTGGCCTTGCGCACGCCCGCTTCGGCCACGCCGATGCGGACACCAGGCACCGCGAACAGCGCGGCGGGATCGGGAGCAGACAGGTTCACGGGCATGGGGTGTCTCTTCTTAGGTTCCGGGTCTGGTCAGGTCAGCTTGCCGTGGCATTGCTTGTACTTCTTGCCGCTGCCGCAGGGGCACGGGTCGTTGCGTCCGACGCGGGCGAAGGCCAGGGCCTCGGCGCTCAGGGCGCCCGCACCCGCGGCCGCCGCGCGGCGCTGGCTTTCCTCGTCGACGCGCACCTCGACCTCGCCCGTTTCCGTCGGCGCGGTGTAGGTGATGTTGGTGACGTTCTCGCCGCGGCTCTCGAGCGCCTCGGCGGCTTCCTCGAGCTGCTCGCCCGATTGCACGCGCACCGTCATCAGCTGGCGCGTGACTTCGTTCTTGACCGAGTCGAGCAGCTGGCCGAAGAGCTCGAAGGCTTCGCGCTTGTATTCCTGCTTGGGCTGCTTCTGCGCATAGCCGCGCAGGTGGATGCCCTGGCGCAGGTAGTCGAGCGAGGCCAGGTGCTCGCGCCAGTGCGTGTCGATGCTCTGCAGCAGCACCATGCGTTCGAACTGGGTGAAGTTCTCCTGGCCGATCAGCGCCACCTTCGCGTCGAAGGTCTCGTTGGCGTGCTTGAGCACCTTCTCGACGATGTCCTCGTCGGCGATGGCCTCCGAGGCCTCGACTTCCTTCTTGAGCGGCATGTCGATGCCCCACTCGGCGAAGAGCGTCTTCTCCAGGCCTTCCAGGTCCCACTGCTCCTCGACCGATTCGCTCGGCACGTACTGGCGCACGAGGTCGGTGAAGCAGCCTTCGCGCAGGCCGGCGATCTGCGCCGTGAGGTCGCCCGCGTCGAGGATGTCGTTGCGCTGCTGGTAGATCACCTTGCGCTGGTCGTTCGACACGTCGTCGTACTCGAGCAGCTGCTTGCGGATGTCGAAGTTGCGCGCCTCGACCTTGCGCTGCGCGCTCTCGATGCTGCGCGTGACGATGCCCGCCTCGATGGCTTCGCCGTCGGGCATCTTGAGGCGGTCCATGATCGCCTTGACGCGGTCGCCCGCGAAGATGCGCATCAGCGGATCGTCCAGGCTCAGGTAGAAGCGCGAGGAGCCCGGGTCGCCCTGGCGGCCCGAACGGCCGCGCAGCTGGTTGTCGATGCGGCGCGATTCATGGCGTTCGGTCGCGATGATGCGCAGGCCGCCGAGCGACTTCACGAACTCGTGGTCCTTGGTCCATTCGGCGCGCACGTGCTCGATGTCGGCCTTCTTGGTGGCTTCGTCGCGGCCTTCGTCGTTCTCGATGGCCTCGATCATCTTCTCGATATTGCCGCCCAGCACGATGTCGGTGCCGCGGCCGGCCATGTTGGTCGCGATGGTGATCATCTTCGTGCGGCCGGCCTGCGCCACGATGTCGGCCTCGCGGGCGTGCTGCTTGGCGTTCAGCACCTGGTGCGGCAGGCCGGCCTGGGTCAGCAGGCCGTCGATGATTTCGGAGTTCTCGATGGACGAGGTGCCCACCAGCACCGGCTGGCCGCGCTCGTAGCACTCGCGGATGTCCTGGATGGCCGCTTCGTATTTCTCGCGCGTGGTCTTGTAGACCCGGTCGAGCTGGTCGTCGCGCTTGCTCACGCGGTTCGGCGGAATGATCATGGTCTCCAGACCATAGATTTCCTGGAACTCGTAGGCTTCGGTGTCGGCCGTGCCGGTCATGCCGGCGAGCTTGCCGTACAGGCGGAAATAGTTCTGGAAGGTGATCGAGGCCAGCGTCTGGTTCTCGGCCTGGATTTCCACGCCTTCCTTGGCTTCCACGGCCTGGTGCAGGCCGTCGCTCCAGCGGCGCCCGGTCATGAGGCGGCCGGTGAATTCGTCGACGATGACCACTTCGCCCTGCTGCACCACGTAATGCTGGTCGCGGTGGTACAGGTGACGCGCGCGCAGCGCCGCGTTCAGGTGGTGCATCAGCGTGATGTTGGCCGGGTCGTAGAGCGACGCGCCCTCGGGCAGCAGCTTGAACTCGCCCAGGATGCGCTCGGCGTTCTCGTGGCCGTCCTCGGTCAGGAACACCTGGTGGGTCTTCTCGTCGACCGTGAAGTCGCCGGGCACCGTGACCCCTTCGCCGGTGCGCGGATCGGCTTCGCCTTCCTGCTTGGTCAGCAGGGGCACCACCTTATTGATGGCCAGGTAGAGGTCGGTGTGGTCTTCAGCCTGGCCGCTGATGATCAGCGGCGTGCGGGCCTCGTCGATCAGGATCGAGTCCACTTCGTCGACGATGGCGTAGTTGAGCCCGCGCTGGACCCGGTCGCCGGGCTCGTAGACCATGTTGTCGCGCAGGTAGTCGAAGCCGTACTCGTTGTTGGTGCCGTACGTGATGTCGCTGCCGTAGGCCTGCTGCTTCTCCTCGCGCGGCATCTGCGGCAGGTTGATGCCGACGGTGAGGCCGAGGAAGTTGTAGAGGCGGCCCATCCAGGTCGCGTCGCGGTTGGCCAGGTAGTCGTTCACCGTGACCACGTGCACGCCCTTGCCGGACAGCGCGTTCAGGTACACCGGCAGCGTGGCGGTCAGCGTCTTGCCTTCGCCGGTGCGCATTTCGGAAATCTTGCCGTTGTGCAGCGCCATGCCGCCCAACAGCTGCACGTCGAAGTGGCGCATCTTCATGACGCGCTTGGAGCCTTCGCGCACCGTGGCGAAAGCCTCCGGCAGCAGGGCGTCGAGGGTCTCGCCCTTGGCGATGCGGTCCTTGAACTCCTGCGTCTTGGCGCGCAGTGCGTCGTCGCTGAGCTTTTCGAACTCGGGTTCGAGCGCATTGATGCGTTCCACCGTCTTGCGATACTGCTTGAGCAGCCGATCGTTGCGACTGCCGAAAATCTGGGTCAGGAAGTTGGTTGCCATGGGTGGAGATGGGCGGGCGCCTGACGCGACAGGCACTTCGACCGGATTCCCTAAGATATGGTGAAAGCAGTTGGGCGCGCTTTCAATGAAAGCAAGCGGCCCTTTTTCCGGCGCGAACGTCGGCAAACCGGGCATTTTAGCTGTCTTGTTTCTAACCCCTGGATTACCCATGTATCGCCGCACTCCCCCCGCCATTTCGCTGCAGCAAGCTGCCGAAGGCTCGCCCACGCTGGGAAGCCTGATGGCGCGCGCCCGCGACACGGCGGAGCGGCTGAAAGCCGTGGAAGGCCTGATTCCACCCGCCATGCGCGGGGCTATACAGGCCGGGCCGGCCGAAGGCGACGTGTGGTGCCTGCTGGTGCAGGGCAGCGCCGCCGCCGCCAAGCTGCGCCAACTGGCGCCGATGCTGGTGACGCGGCTCAAGAACCGGGGCTGGGACGTCGCGAGCATCCGCATCAAGGTGCATACGGGGCGCTGACTTCGCCGGCCAGGCCTATATTTTTCGTCTGGAAATAGATAATATTTCCAGATGACGCCATCTCCAGCCCCTGCCGACGCCCGGCTCCTCCTGCTCGACAAGAACCAGGTCGACGCTCTCCTTTCTCCCGATGACGTGCTGCGAGCCGTCCGCGAGGCCTTCGTCCTGCACAGCGAGCGCGAGGGCCAGGTGTTCCCGGTCGTGCGCGAACCGCTGAAGACCGGCGGCGTCTTCGGCATCAAGTCGGGCGACGTGCAGGCCCAGGGCCTGCTCGGCTTCAAGGCGGCCGGCTTCTGGCCCGCCAACCGGCAGCGCGGCGGCGAGCCGCACCAGGCCACGATCCTGCTGATCGACCCCGCCACCGGCCGCCCCCTGTGCGTGATCGACGGCAACGCGGTCACGACCGTGCGCACCGGCGCGGCGGGCGGGCTCGGCCTGCAACAACTTGCGCGGCCCGACAGCACGCGCCTTTGCCTGTTCGGCACCGGCGTGCAGGCGCGCATCCAGCTCGACTTCGCGCTGCGCCTGCTGCCCTCGCTGAGCGACGTTCTCTATATGAGCGCCGACGGTCAGCGCAAGCCGGCATTCGAAGCTGCATTCGCGGGGCGCTGCAACATCGCCCCCGCCAGCGACCGCAATGCGGCCGTCGCACGCAGCGACGTGGTGATCACCGCCACCCCGGGCGGCGGTGCCCTCTTCGACCTGGAGGCCGTGCAGAGCGGCACGCACCTGAACTGCGTCGGCGCCGACACCCGCGGCAAACGCGAACTGCCCGAAGGCCTGCTGCCGCGCACGCGGCTGTTCGTCGATGACGC
Source organism: Variovorax sp. AB1(2024) (assembly GCF_037482385.2). Classification (NCBI taxonomy): domain Bacteria; kingdom Pseudomonadati; phylum Pseudomonadota; class Betaproteobacteria; order Burkholderiales; family Comamonadaceae; genus Variovorax; species Variovorax sp. AB1(2024). The sequence continues at coordinate 5,470,526 of NZ_JBBHKP020000001.1, forward strand.
CACCCAGGCGCGGCAGATCGGCGAGACCCAATGGGCGCCCGACACGCAGGGCACCGAACTCGGCGACCTGCTGAGTGGAAAAACGCCCTTCCATCGAGCACCCGGAGACATCACGGTCTTCGATATGACCGGCCTCGCGCTGCAGGACCTGACCGTCGCGCGCCTGCTGCACGCGCGGGCGGACGAAACAGAATCGGGCACGCGCATCGCGTGGCCGTGGTGAGCCGGGCCGTGGCGGCGCGCTGTTAGGAGGCGCCTCCGAACAACCCGGTCATGAACTGGGTGGACTTCAGGCCCGTGCCGGTCAGCAGCGCAACCGTCGTCTCGCCGGCGCGGATGTCGCCGCGCTTCGCCAGCACCTCGATGGCCGCCGCGGCCGAGGCGGATGTCGGCTCCGCGTAGAGACCGATCGCGGCCAGCTGGCGCACCGCCGCCGTTATCTGCTCTTCGGTCAGCGCCACTGTCTTGCCGTTGGTCTCGCGCAGGGCCTGAATGATTTCCGGCAGGCGCACGGGCCGCTTGATTGCCGTGCCTTCGGCAATGGTCGACTGCACGACGCGCTCCACCAGCGTGTCCGTGCCTGCCGTGAAGCTCGCATCGATGGGCGAGCAGTTCAGCGGCTGCGCGACGAAGATGCGCGGCAGCTTGCCGATTTGCCCCGCAGCCAGCAGTTCCTTGAAGCCGATCCTGCACCCCAGCACGTTGCTGCCCGCCCCGGTCGGAATCACCACGTTGTCGGGCGCGGCGAATCCCAGGTCTTCCCACAGCTCATAGGCCAGCGTCTTCGTGCCCTGCAGGAAGAAGGGGTGCCAGTTGTGGCTCGCATAGAAGATGGATTCCGACTGGCGCACCGCCTCGTATTCCGACGCCTCGCGCGGCCCCGGCACCAGTTGCACCTCCGCCCCGAAAGCGCGGATCTGCGCCACCTTGGGCGCCGGCGTGTAGCTCGGCGCCAGCACCTTCACGCGCATGCCCGCCGCCGCGCCAGCCGCGGCAATGGCCGCGCCGCCGTTGCCCGAGCTGTCTTCCAGCACCGCATCGACGCCGATCTGGCGCAGGAACGACATCATCACGGCCGCGCCGCGGTCCTTGAAGCTGCAGGTCGGATTGAACCATTCGAGCTTGAAGTACGGCGCGAGCCCGCCCCAGCGCTTTTGCACCAGCGGCGTACAGCCCTCGCCCATGCTCGCCGGGTTCTCGATGGCCACCGGCAGCGACGCGCGGTAGCGCCAGAGCGAACGCGCGCGCGAATCGATGTCGTCGCGCGAGATGCCGGGCAGCGGCGTGACGAGCATCGGGTTGCCGTCGTCGGAGCGCCAGCGGCGCTCCGACAGTTCGTGATGCCTGCCGGTGCGCGGATCGACGTAGCGCGCGCGTTCTTTCGAGGTCATTCGCGACTCCATGGACAAAACTGGATAATACATCCAACTCTATACTTTTTGTATAATTTGGATTATTAGTCCAGCGCTGGATACATTCCATGCGATGAAAAAGAAGTCGAACAAGCAGGTGCTCGAGATGCTGCGCAGCATGGCCGAAGGCCTGGGCGAAACCTTCGCGCCCTTCTGCGAAGTGGTGGTGCACGACCTGAGCAATCCGAAGAACGCGATCTACGCCATCGAAAACAGCCTGAGCGGCCGCGAAGTGGGCGAGTCGGTCACCGAGCTGGGCCTGGCGCGCATCCGCGACCCGGAGTTCCCGGCGGTGATCTCGAACTACGCCAACACTTTTCCGGACGGGCGCAAGGTCAAGAGCACCTCGATCGGCATCAAGGACGAGAGCGGCGAGTACGTGGCGGCGCTGTGCCTGAACGTCGACCTCACGCTGTTCCAGAGCTTCCAGGGCGCGATCTCGCAGTTCACCCGCATCGACGACAAGGAAGTGCACGAGCACATCGAGGCCGGCGGCAACCACACGGACCGCATCCATGCGCGCATCGACGAATTCGCGGCCGCGCGCGCGACCACCTCGCGCTCGCTCAAGCCGGCGGACCGCAAGCAGCTGGTGCAGGACCTGAAGAAGGCGGGCCTGCTGGAAGTCCGCCGCGGCGCCGAGATTGCCGCGGCGCACATGGGCGTGTCGCGCGCCACCGTCTACAGCGACGCCAGATAGCCGGGCCGGCGGCCCGCCGCTGGAACCGATGGCGCGAAATCGGGCCGCGTGTCAGGCCGCTGGATCTGGCCAGCTCGGGTCGCTCGACGCGCTGGCGGTCAGCATCAGCACCACGCGTGCGTCGGCCACGACGGCGTTGCTCTCGCGCAGTTTCTTCAGCGCGGCAAGGCCACCTGCGGAACACAGCTCGGCGCTCACGCCGGCCGCGGTGAGCAGGCGGCGCGCCTCGCGGGCTTCTTCGTCGCCCACCACCACCGCGCCGCCGCGGGTGGCGGTCGCGGCCTGCCATTGCAGGTAGGTCACGGTGGCGCCGGCGGTCGAGAACTGCGCGGTGTGGCCGGGGTAGCTGCCGTTGATCGCACCGCCCGCCAGCACCCGCGACAGCCGCGCGAACGGCTCCACGAGCCACAGCTGCGGCAGGCGTGCAATGCGCCCCGCCGCCATCAGGTCGCGAAAGCCCGCGTAGATGCCCCAGGCCAGGTCGCCCCGTGCGGTGGGAATGACGATGTGGTCGGGCAGGCCGCCTTCGGTCACGCATTCGAGGGCGATGGGCTTGTAGCCCTCGATCGCCAGCGGTGCGCTGCCCAGCGCGGGCAACCGGTAGTTGGTCAGCGCGAAGTAGCCCGGGTGCTGCGAACGCTCGCGCACGAAGGCCCAGCGGCCCGCGTTGTCGGCGAACACATAGCGCCGCGCGCCCAGCGCATCGAGTTGGCGTGCGTAGGTAGCGGGCAAGCCCTCGTAGGTGGCCACCTCGCAGCCCAGGCCCGCGGCCCAGGCATAGTGCGCCGCCGACACGGCCGCGTTGCCTGACGAGGCCAGCACCAGCGTGTGCGCATCGAAATCGAAGGCCTGCGCCACCCCTACCGCGGTCATGCGGTCCTTGTGAGAGCCGGTCGGATTGCACGACTCGTCCTTGAGGGCCAGGCCCGCGATGCCGAATTGCCTTGCCAGTTCAGGCATCTCCTGCAGCGGCGTGTTGCCCTCGCCCAGCGTGAAGCCCTGCCCATAGGGCATGGGCAGGGTATCGGCCGGGCCGTCGGGCAGGTAGCTGGCGCGCAGAGCGACGTGAACGCCTTCGCGCTTGCAGGCCGGGCAGCCGTCGTGCGTCAGCGTGACCGGGTAGAGCGCGTCGCATCGCAGGCACTGCAGACCACGCAGGCGCGGGTTGCGCAGGGGCTTGGGGGTGCGGTCCCGGACCATGCCCGGCGAAGCGCCCGAATGAGGGGCCGAAGGATCCGCTGGCGGTGCTGCGAACTTGAAGTCCAGAACTGGCGATGTCGTCACGAGCGTCTTGCGTTGTAGGTTGTGCCCAAATCTTATGCAATAAGAAATAAAATTACGCAGCCCCAGATACTCAACCGATAACAAAACTTATCGATGCGCTTCGCCGAAATCGAGACCTTCCGGGCCCTGATGCGCGGCGGTTCCACGCGCAAGGCGGCCGCCCTGCTGCAGCTCACGCAGCCTGCCATCAGCCAGTCGCTCAAGCGTCTCGAAGCACAGGCGGGCATGCTGCTTTTCGAGCGAACGGGCGGCCGACTGGTGCCCACGCCCGAGGCGCGCGCCCTGTGGATCGAGGTCGAACGGGTGTTCATCGGCATGGACGCCATCGAGCACCGGGTGCGCAGCCTGCGCGACTTCGGCGTGAGCCAGCTCGAGCTGAGCTGCTTCCCGGCCTACGGCCTGGGCTTCATGCCGCGCGCGCTGGCACGGCTGAAGGCGCACCGCGGCGCAAGCCCCTGGCCGCAGGTGTCGCTGCAGGTGCTGAGCTCCAAGGACGTGCGCGACCGCGTGGCCATGGGCATCTCCGACTTCGGCCTGATGGCCGACGAGTTGTCTCTCGAGGGCATCGACCATTCGACATTCGCGCGCTTTCCCGGCGTGGTGGTGATGCCGCCGGACCACGCGCTCGCGCGCTTCAAGACCATCAAGCCGGAGCAACTGGCCGAAGCGCCCTTCATCGCGCTGAACCCGGAAGACCCTTCGCACCAGCGGCTCGAGGCCGCACTGGCGCCCCACGGGGTGGCGCTGCGCGTGCTGGTGCAGACGCCCTACGCGGCAAGCGTGTGCGAAATGGCCCTGCGCGGCCTGGGAGTGGGCATGGTCAACCCGATCACCGCGCTCGACTATGCGGAGCACGGCCTGGTGGTGCGCAAATTCTCGGTCGACGTGTACTTCACCTGCCTGCTGGCCATGCCCGCGGGCAAGGTGCTGTCGGCCACCGCGCGCGACTTCATCTCGCTGATGCGCCAGCAACTGGCCGAAGACGAAAAGCGGATCCTGCGCTACCTGCGCTGACGGCGCTTCACTTCCAGGTGAACTCGTGGTTGAGCCCGACCACGAAGCCGCGCACGCCCTGCGAGCCGGTGCGCGAGGTGCTCACGTCCACGCTGATGAGCGGCGTGAGGCTGAAGCGCCCGCCGATGCGCGAGGTCCACTCGCCCGCCGCGCGGTTGCGCTCCGCGATGAGCGACACGGTGTCGTTTAGAGCCCATTCGACGGCGGCGCCGCCGCGGGGTGTGCGAACGCCGGTGCCCGGCGCCCAGTCGGCACCCAGGTTCACATGCACCTGCAGGCTGCTGGCGGGCCGCCAGGTCATCGGCACGACGAACTGCCCGCCGGTGCGGCCGCCGCGCTTCAGGTCGGAAACGGTGCTCGCGGACAAGGCCGCGCTGAACGGCGCGTCCGGCGCCTGTCCGAGGAAGTTCCATTTGAGCTGCAATCCCCCGGTGAGCGAATGCACGCCCGCCACCGAACTGCGGTCGAAGTTCAGGCCCAGTTCGACCGGTCCGACCCGGCAGGCCGGCCCGAAGTGAAAGCCCGTGACCGGCTCCGCGCCGGCGCGGCCCCACCAGGTTTCGTATTGGCATTGGCCCGGGTCGAGCATGCCTGCGTCGTCGACATCGAAATGCCCGGACGCCTGCGCGCCCAGACTCGCGAATGCGAGGCAGGAAGCGGCAAGCGTTGCGCCGCGGTGCGGCGGTGGAGTCGTGGTTCTTTGCCTGTTGTTCTTCATGGAGCGCATGCCCGGAGCCCTCGAACCATTCTAGGGACGCCGAAAGTCGACGCCATGACGCGGCGCAACCGGCCCCGCTGAAGCGCTCAGATCTCGAACTGCGGCTGCAGCTCCCGGATGCGCTTGATGGCCACGCCCGCGGCGGCCGTGCGCGTCTCGACGCCGAGCTTCACGTAAACCCGCTCCAGGTGCTTCTTGGCGGTGGCCGGGCTGCTGCCCAGGATTTCGCCGATGTCCTTGTTGGTCTTGCCCTTGACCACCCAGTAGAGCACCTCGGCCTCGCGCGCCGTGAGCTTCAGGCTCAGGCTCATGGCCTCGATCACGCCGGTGCCGGACACCTCCCGCATGATGATCATCCACTCGTCGCCGTCGTCGTCGCTGCCGGTCTGCTGGTGCAGCCGCAGCGTGAGGCTGCCGGCGCCCTGCGCAATGGACAGCGGCGGCGGCTCGATGCCGCGCTGCCGCGCATCGGGCGCATGCCTGCGCAGCCACTCGAGCACGGCGGGCGGCGTCTCCGGCGCGCGGGTCTCGCAGTAGCGCTCCAGCAGGTCGCGCGCCAGCGCCGTCTGCCAGATCAACCGGCCCTCGGGCAGCCTCACCGTGATGCTGGCGTAGCCGAAGGCGTCGAGCGCATTGCGCGCCTGCCCGGCCTGCTGCGCGTCCTGACGGGCGCGTCGCGCGCCCTGCAGGTGCACGTTCATGCGCGCCAGCACCTCCTTCGGCTTGATGGGCTTGGTGACGTAGTCGACACCGCCCGCCTCCAGCGCGGCCACCAGGTGCTCGGTCTCGGTCAGGCCGGTCATGAACACGATGGGAATGTGCGCCGTGGCGGCATCGGCCTTGAGCCGGCGCGCCACCTCGAAGCCGTCGATGCCCGGCATCATCGCGTCGAGCAGCACGATGTCGGGCCGGGCCTGCGCGGCGCGCTGCAGGGCCTGCTCCCCGTTGGTTGCGATCAGCACCGTGTAGCCCGATTCGTCGAGCGCGTCGTGCAGCACCGCGAGGTTGTCGGGCACGTCGTCCACGATCAGCACGAGGTCGCTGTTGGCGCCCTGCTGCTCGCGCAGCGTGCGGGCAAGCGGCGATGTTTCCATGGTCGGGTTCGAAGGGTTGGTCGTGGTCATGGCGCGCTCACTGCCGCCTCTGCCAGCGCGCGGCTCATGGCCTCGAACTGGAACTGCCGGGCCAGCACGCGCTGGGCTTCGGTCCACGCCATGCATTCGGGCTGCGCGGCGTCGATGTCGTCGAGCTGGTTCATGATGCCGCGGAAGTAGCCGAGGCTCACCGCTTCCTCCAGCGCTCGCAGGCGAGGCAGCGACGGCGCCTGCAAGGCGCGCGGCGGCACCGCGGCGGCCGGCGTGGCGGCGGCGGTGTCGGTCCATTGCAGCCCCAGCCTGCGCTCCAGCCAGTCGAGCAGTTCGGTATGCCGCACCGGCTTGACGAAGAAATCCTCGGGCGCGATGCCGACGTCGTTGTCGAGCCCCTTGTCGAAGGCGTTGGCGGAAACGATGGCCACCGACGCCCCGGTCAGCCCCAGCTTGCGCGCGCGGCGGATGGTCTCCCAGCCGTCGATGCCGGGCATCGCGAGGTCGACGAACATCGCGTCGGGCCGGTAGCCGGCGGCGATCAGGTCCAGCGCGTCGTGCCCGCTGGCCGCGCTGCGCAGCTCGAAGCCCAGCGGCGCGAGCACATGGCCCAGCAGGTCGCGGTCGGCCTCCTCGTTGTCGACCACCAGCAGGCGGCGGCGCGGTCCCTGGTAGCCGCGCCGCGCGCGCTGCACCGGCACCGGCCGCCCGGTGCCGGCCGCCGTGTCATGCACGCGCGGCAGGAACAGGCGCACGCAGAACAGCGAGCCCTCGCCCGGCGTGCTTCGCACCTTCATCTCGCCGCCCATCAAGTCGGTCAGCATCTTCGCGATGGTGAGCCCCAGCCCCGCGCCCGGCGCGGCCGACGCGCCCGCGGCATTGCCGCGCGCAAAGGGCTCGAAGATGCGCTCGATGTCCTCGGGCGGCATGCCGGGGCCCGTGTCCTCGATCTCGACCGAGGCGAATTCGCGCGCATAGGCCAGCCGCAGCGTGACCTGCCCCGCCGCCGTGAACTTGATCGCGTTGCCCAGCAGGTTGATGAGGATCTGCAGCACGCGCTTTTCGTCGGCGCGCACCACCTCCGGCAAGGGGCGCGCGGCCTCGAAGCGGAACTGCAGTCCCTTCTCCGCCGCCTGCAGCTCGAACATGTCGGCCAGCTCGCGCAGCGTGTCGGCAAAGCGCATCGGCCGCGCATGCAGCGTGAGCTTGCCGGCCTCGATGTGCGCGATGGCCAGCGTGCCTTCGATCAGCGACAGCAGATGCTCCCCGCCGCGCTTGATGACCGCCACCGCCTGCTGCCGGTGCGGCGGCACCGACTGGTCCTCGCCCATCAGCTGCGCATAGCCCAGGATGCTGTTGAGCGGCGTGCGCAGCTCGTGGCTGATGGCGCTGATGTAGCGGCTCTTGGCCTGGTTGGCCTGGTCGGCGGCCTGCTTGGCGAGTTCGGCCGCGAGCTTGGCGTGCTCGGCCACTTCGCGCGCCTCGTCGGCCGCCTGCTTGGCCGCCTGCAGCGCGCGGTCGGTCTCGCGGTGCAGCTCGATCTCGCGCACCAGCAGGTGCGTCTGGCGGTTCGACTCTTCCTGCGCCACCTTTCGGCTCTGGTGCGCGAGCACCAGCCACCACGCCACGATGCCCGCGATGACCAGCAGCGCCATGTAGGCCTTCAGGAAGCCCGAGCGCAGCGACAGCTTCTGCACGCCCGCCAGCGCCGCGGCCACGTCGGCCTGCGAGGCCAGCTCCAGCGCGCCTTCGCCGAACGCGCGCAGCTCCTGCTGGTAGAGCACGCCGAACACCACCGCCAGCAGCGGCACGATGATGAGCATCAGCAGCAGGAAATGCCCGAGCCCGGTGTCCAGGTAGCGCCAGCTGCGCCGCGGCAGCAGCCAGCGCAGCACCGCCGACCACTGCGCCGACAGGCTCGCATGCGGCTTGCACAGGTCGCCGCAGCGGGCGTCGAGCGTGCAGCACAGCGAGCAGATCGCGCCCTGGTAGGCCGGGCAGTGCGCCATGTCGGGCCCTTCGTACTCGCGCTCGCAGATCACGCAGTGCTGCACCTTCAGGCGGCGATAGCTGTCGTCGTGCGCCACCTTCGCCCAGCGCACCGCGCGCGGGCCCGGCGCGGGCGCGAAGGCCACGGCGCCGTTCGCCCACGAGCCGCGCGCCAGGTAGTACTTGCCGCCCGTGGCCCACGCCAGCAGCGGCGAGGCCACCAGCGCCGTGCCGAGCGCGATCAGCGCCGAGAACGCCTGCGCCAGCGGCCCGAACACGCCCAGGTGCGCGGTGATCGACAGCACGGAGGCCAGCGCCATCGCGCCCACGCCCACCGGGTTGATGTCCCACAGGTGCGCCCGCTTGAACTCGATGCCCGGCGGCGACAGCCCCAGCGGCTTGTTGATGACGAGGTCGGCCACCACGGCCATCATCCAGGCGATGGCGATGTTGGCGAACAGGCCAAGCACGTCGCCCAGCGCCTCGAACACGTTCATCTCCATCAGCATGAAGGCGATCAGCGCGTTGAACACCACCCACACCACACGCCCCGGGTGGCTGTGCGCCACGCGCGAGAAGAAGTTGCTCCAGGCCAGCGAGCCCGCATAGGCGTTGGTCACGTTGATCTTGAGCTGGGAGATCACCACGAACAGCGCCGTGGCCGCCACCGCCCAGCCGTAGTTCGGAAACACGTACTCGTAGGCCGCGAGGTACATCTGGTTCGGGTCGACCGCGCGATCGGCCGGCACCATGTGCGTGATCGCCAGGTAGGCCAGCAGCGCCCCGCCCAGCATCTTGAGCACGCCCAACACCACCCAGCCAGGACCGCCGGCCAGCACCCCGGCCCACCAGCGGCGCGCCGTGGCCGCGGTGCGCGCAGGCATGAAGCGAAGGTAGTCGGCCTGCTCGCCCATCTGCGTGATCAGCGCGATGCCGACGGTGAGTGCGGCGCCAAAAAGGTGCAGATTGAAGCCCTGCGTGCCCGGCCTAACACCGTTGTAGTGCACGATGCCCGCAAAAGCACCAGGATCGCGCATCAGCACATAGCCGAAAGGCACCACCAGCATCAGCAGCCACAGCGGTTGCGTCCACAGCTGCAGCCGGCTGATGGCCGACACCCCGTGCGTGACCAGCGGAATCACCACCAGCGCGCACACCAGGTAGCCCCATACCGGCGGAATGCCCAGCGCCAGCTCCAGCGCATAGGCCATCACCGCCGCCTCGAGCGCGAAGAAGATGAAGGTGAAGCTCGCGTAGATCAGCGAAGTGAGCGTGGAGCCGATGTAGCCGAAGCCGGCGCCTCGCGTGAGCAGGTCCATGTCGACGCCGTAGCGCGCCGCGTACACGCTGATCGGCAGGCCGGCCAGGAAGATGATGAGCCCCGTCGCCAGGATCGCCCAGAAGGCGTTGGCAAAGCCGTACTGCACCAGCAGCGTGGCGCCCACCGCCTCCAGGATCAGGAACGACGCCGCCCCGAAGGCCGTGTTGGCCACCCGCCATTCGGACCACTTGCGAAAGCGCTGCGGGGTGTAGCGCAGGGCGTAGTCTTCCAGCGTTTCGCTGGCGACCCAGCTGTTGTAGTCGCGCCGCACCTTGACGATGCGCTGGGGGGCGTCGTCGGGAGTGGTGGGTACGGCATCAGGGTTCACACCGTTTCGGTGCATCTTCCGTGCCATCCGTACGGCTTTTGGCGAACAGGGCACGACTGTTGCAAAGAAGCCAGCTTGCCCATAATGGCCGCCTCTCCCCGCCACCCGATGCCAATCCCATGGAACTGACCCCGCGCGAAAAAGACAAGCTGCTGATCTTCACCGCGGCGCTGCTCGCCGAACGCCGCAAGGCGCGCGGCCTGAAGCTGAACTACCCCGAAGCCATCGCCCTGATCTCCGCCGCCGTGATGGAAGGCGCGCGCGACGGCAAGAGCGTCGCCGAACTCATGAGCGACGGGCGCAGCGTGCTGACCCGCGCCGACGTGATGGACGGCATCGCCGAGATGATCCCGGACATCCAGATCGAAGCCACCTTCCCCGACGGCACCAAGCTCGTGACCGTCCACCAGCCCATCGTCTGAAACTCGAAGAACAAAAGGACTTTCCATGCGCTACAACATTTCCAGAACCCTTGCCCTCGCCGCCTTGCTGCTGCCGCTTGCGGCCAGCGCCCACACCGGCGTCGACGGCGGCATGCATCACGGCTTCGCCACCGGTTTCCTGCACCCGCTGACCGGCGCCGACCACCTGGCCGCGATGGTCGCGGTCGGCTTCTGGAGCGCCCTGGCCGCGCGTCGCGCCTGGCCCGACCTGCTCTGGGCGCCGCTGGCCTTCGCGGGCATGCTGCTGGTGGGCGCGCTGATGGGCCTGGCCGGCGTGCAGCTGCCGGCGGTCGAGCCGATGATCGCGGCCTCGCTGCTGGTGCTGGGCCTGCTGGTGGCCACGCGCGTGCGCCTGCCGGCGGTGGTGGCCATGGGCGTGGTCGGCGTGTTCGCCGTCTTCCACGGCGTGGCCCACGGTTACGAGCTCGCGAGCGAAGAAGGCGCCGCCCTCACGCTGGCCGGCATGGTCAGCGCCACGGTGCTGCTGCACGTGGCGGGCATCGCGGCGGGCTGGGCGCTGCGCCATGCCAACGCATGGCTGCCGCGCGTGGCAGGCGCCGCGGTGCTCGGCCTGGGCGCGACGCTGCTGGCGCAAGCCATCTGAGGCAAGGCTGGCCATGACCCCCGGCGAACTCCTCACCGACGACGGCGAGCACACGCTCAACCCCGGCCGACGCACCCTCACGCTGGTGGTGCAGAACACCGCCGACCGGCCGATCCAGGTCGGCTCGCACTATCACTTCGCCGAGACCAACGGCGCGCTCGGCTTCGACCGCGAGGCCGCGCGCGGCATGCGGCTGAACATCGCCTCGGGCGCCGCGGTGCGCTTCGAGCCGGGGCAGCAGCGCACGGTCGAACTGGTCGATTTTTCGGGCGATCGCATCGTCTACGGCTTTCGCGGCCTGGTTCAAGGGAAACTCTGATGGCGACCATTGGAAGGCGTGCCTACGCCGAAATCTTCGGCCCCACCGTGGGCGACCGCGTCCGTCTTGCAGACACCGACCTGCTGATCGAAGTCGAGGCCGACTACACGCTGCGCGCGGGCGGCTACGGCGAAGAGGTGAAGTTCGGCGGCGGCAAGACCATTCGCGACGGCATGGCGCAGTCGCAGCGCACCAGGGCGCAGGGCGCCGTCGACACGGTGCTCACCAACGCGCTCATCCTCGACCACTGGGGCATCGTCAAGGCCGACATCGGCCTGAAGGACGGCCGCATCGCCGCCATCGGCAAGGCCGGCAACCCCGATGTGCAGCCGGGCGTGGACATCGTCATCGGCCCGGGCACCGAGATCATCAGCTGCGAAGGCAACATCGTCACCGCCGGCGGCATCGACAGCCACATCCACTTCATCTGCCCGCAGCAGATCGAAGAGGCGCTGTCTTCCGGCGTGACCACCATGCTCGGCGGCGGCACCGGCCCCGCCACCGGCACCTTCGCCACCACCTCCACGCCCGGGCCCTGGCACATCGAGCGCATGCTGCAGGCGGCCGACGCCTTCCCGATGAACCTGGGCTTCCTCGGCAAGGGCAACGCCAGCCTGCCGGGCGCGCTGCATGAGCAGATCGATGCCGGCGTCATCGGCCTGAAGCTGCATGAAGACTGGGGCACCACGCCCGCGGCCATCAGCAACTGCCTGGACGTGGCCGACGCCACCGACACGCAGGTGGCCATCCACAGCGACACGCTCAACGAATCGGGCTTCGTCGAGAACACCATCGCGGCCGTGGGCGGGCGCGCCATCTGCGCCTTCCACACCGAAGGCGCGGGCGGCGGCCATGCGCCCGACATCCTGCGCGTGGTGGGCGAGGCCAACTTCCTGCCCTCTTCCACCAACCCCACGATGCCCTACACCGTGAACACGCTCGACGAACACGTCGACATGCTCATGGTGTGCCACCACCTCGACGCCGGCATCGCCGAAGACCTGGCCTTTGCCGAGTCGCGCATCCGCAAGGAGACCATCGCCGCCGAGGACGTGCTGCACGACCTGGGCGCCATCAGCATGTTCAGCTCCGACAGCCAGGCCATGGGCCGCGTCGGCGAGGTCATCATCCGCACCTGGCAGACCGCGCACAAGATGAAGCTGCAGCGCGGCAGCCTGCCGGAAGACAGCGAGCGCAATGACAACTTCCGCGCGAAGCGCTACGTCGCCAAGTACACGATCAACCCCGCCATCGCGCACGGCATCGCGCACGAGGTGGGTTCGCTCGAAGTCGGCAAGTGGGCCGACATCGTGGTCTGGAAGCCGGCCTTCTTCGGCGTGAAGCCCTTCACCATCCTGAAGGGCGGCACCATCGCGATGGCGGCCATGGGCGACCCGAACGCATCCATTCCCACGCCGCAGCCGGTGCACTTCCGCCCGATGTTCGGCGCCTACGGCGGCTCGCTCGCCAGGAGCTCGCTCACTTTCGTCTCGCAGGCCGGGCTGGCCTCGGGCATCAAGGAGCGCTACGGCCTGAGCAAGCACCTGAGCGCGGTGAAGAACATCCGCAACGTGCGCAAGCAGGACCTGATCCACAACGGCTACACGCCGAAGATGGAGATCGACGCGCAGACCTACGCGGTGCGCGCCGACGGGCATCTGCTGACCTGCGAGCCGGCGAAGCTGCTGCCCATGGCGCAGCGGTATTTCCTGTTTTGAAGCCGGGGGATGCGCCTGCTTGACAGGCTGCGTATCCTCGAAGGTACTCATCCAGCCAGCGGGCGCCCTCCGGGGCGCTCCATTTGCACCATGCTCACCGCCAACAAACTCATGCCCCAGGGCCGCGGCCTCGCGCCCGTGTTGCTCAAGCGCGCCGCCACCATCGAGCTCGACTGGGACGTCCGCCAGAAGAGCCGCTTCGACGCCACCGATTCGCAGGGCCGCCAGATCGGCGTGTTCCTGCCGCGCGGCACGGCGGTGCGGGGCGGCGATGTGCTGGTGGCCGAAGACGGCTCCCTGGTTCGCGTGATCGCGGCGCCGCAGCCGGTGCTGCGCATCACGCACTGCACTGCCCACGGCACGCCCTTCGACCTGACGCGCGCGGCCTATCACCTGGGCAACCGGCACGTGCCGATCGAGCTCAAGCCCGATCACCTGAAGATCGAGCCCGACCATGTGCTGGCCGACATGCTGCGGTCGATGCACCTGATCGTCGTGGCGGTGGAGGAGGCGTTCGAGCCCGAAGGCGGGGCCTATGGATCGCACGAGCATTCGCATGGTGGCGGCCACAGCCATGACCATGATCACGGCCACGCTCATGGCAGCAGCAAAGGCCCGAAGCCGCTGGTGCTCGCGCCGGAACTGCTCGACGACCACTCGCACGATGATCATGACCACGGCCACTCGCACTGACATGCGGGCCTGCTTTTCGATTCGTCGCGCTGGATGTTCGGGGCGCGCTCACGCCGACGGGGTACCTTGCTCCGCGAATGTCCCCCGCCCTTCGGGCTCCTCCTTTATTTCGCTGCGCAAGGCACCCCGCCGTCGTGATCGTTCAGAGCACTGGTTGATCGACCGCGAACCGGCAGCGTGCCCCGTGCACAGGCCGCCGGGTGCTCCCCGCAGCGAAATAAAGGAGGAGGCCGCAGGCCGGGGGACATTCGCGGAGGGGAGTACCCGGCGGCCTGTGCACACGCCCCGAACAGCAGCGCCCCGAACAGGCGCGACCCACTGACATGACAGCCGGTCCCAGCAGCCTGCTGCAGCTCATCTGGCTCGCCTCTCCCGCACTCCCCGTGGGTGGTTTCTCCTACTCCGAAGGCGTGGAAGCAGCTGTCGAATGGGCCGGCATCGACTCCGAGCCGCGAGCCGCCGAATGGCTCGCCGACCAGTTGCACCTGAGCTTCGCGCGCGGTGACCTGGCAGCTTTCGCGCAGGCTGTGGAAGCCTGGCGGGCCAATGACGCACAACGCGTGCGCCAGCTCAACCAATGGGTGCTGGCCACCCGTGAATCCGCCGAATTCTTCCTGCAGACCGAGCAGATGGGCCGCTCCTTCGTCGAGTGGCTCAAGCTGCACCACGCCGACACGGCTGAAGCCTTCGCCGAACTTCCCGCCAGCTACCCCATCGCCTTCGCCTTCGCGGCCAGCCGCACCGACGCCGCGGTGCACGACTGCTGCCTCGCCTTCGCCTTCGGCTGGGCCGAGAACATGGTCGCCGCCGCCGTCAAGGCCGTGCCGCTGGGCCAGAGCGCGGGCCAGCGCATCCTCGGGCGGCTGGCCAACGAAATCCCCGATGCAGTGACCCGCGCCATCGCCCTGGGCGACGACGAACGCCAGGCCTTCGCGCCCCTGCTGGCGGTGCTGTCGGCCCGCCATGAAACACAATATTCCCGCCTCTTCCGAAGCTGAACCGGACACCTCCCCATGACCTCCGCCCTGCACCACATTCCCCACCGCACCAAGAAACTGCCGCCGCTGCGCGTGGGCATCGGCGGCCCGGTGGGCTCAGGCAAGACCACGCTGCTCGAAATGCTCTGCAAGGCGATGCGCGAAAAGTACGACCTCGTCGCCATCACCAACGACATCTACACCAAGGAAGACCAGCGCCTGCTGACCGTGGCCGGCGCGCTGCCGGCCGAGCGCATCATGGGCGTGGAAACCGGCGGCTGCCCGCACACCGCCATCCGCGAAGACGCCTCGATCAACCTCGAGGCCATCGACCGCATGCTCGAGGACTTCCCGGATGCCGACGTGGTGTTCGTCGAATCCGGCGGCGACAACCTCGCGGCCACATTCAGCCCCGAGCTGTCCGACCTCACCATCTATGTGATTGACGTGGCCGCCGGCGAGAAGATTCCGCGCAAGGGCGGTCCCGGCATCACCAAGAGCGACCTGTTCGTCATCAACAAGACCGACCTCGCACCGTACGTGGGAGCCAATCTCGACGTGATGGAACAGGACACGCAGCGCATGCGCCGCCAGCGGCCCTACGTGATGACCAACCTCAAGACGCTCACCGGCGTGGCCGAGGTGGTGGCCTTCATCGAAGAGCGCGGCATGCTCGCCGCGGGCTGAGGCAGCCCGCAAGCATCAAGGCAGGCCGAGGTAGACCCGCAGGTCGTCCTTGACGGTGCCGGCCGACGCCACGGCCGTGCGCAGGCGCTCCTCGCTCACGCCGAACCACTGGGTCCAATAGTCGACCTCCTTGAGGTCAGTGACGTCGATCCGTTCATCGTCCTGGGGAATGCGGATCTCTGTGTCTTCGCGCATCGTCTTCTCCTGAAGAACAAATTAAGAAGGAAAGAAGGGCGGCCGCGGCCGGAAGGGCAGTTTCTCCAGCCGCCCCAGGCGGCCAGCCGGACGAATCCGCTGCCCCGTGCAGGACATTTCCCATAGTCGCTCCCGCGGCCCGCCACGCGGCGCCGTCCTGCACGAGCCGCCAGGGCTTCGATGCTTGAATGCGGCATTGACCTCATTCACTCATGGAATGGAGAAGCCACCATGGAGCCTGACCATCAGCGACTGCTGAGCCTGGGCGTACCCGGACTGAACGACGTGCTCGGCGGCGGCCTCGAGCCCAACCGGCTCTACCTGCTCGAAGGCACGCCCGGCGCTGGCAAGACGACCATCGCGATGCAGTTCCTGCTCGAAGGCGCGGCGCGCGGCGAGTCGGTGCTTTACGTGACGCTGTCCGAGACCGAGCACGAGTTGCGCGGCGTGGCTGTCTCCCACGGCTGGGACATCGACAACGTGCACGTGCGCGAGATGCTGCCCACGCAGGACAGCCTGCAGCCCGAAGAGCAATACACCATGTTCCATCCCTCCGAGGTGGAACTGAGCGAAACCACGCTGCGCATCCTGAGCGACGTGGAGGCCATCAAGCCCTCGCGCATCGTGTTCGATTCGCTGTCCGAGCTGCGGCTGCTCTC
This sequence comes from Variovorax sp. AB1(2024), assembly GCF_037482385.2. Taxonomy (NCBI): domain Bacteria; kingdom Pseudomonadati; phylum Pseudomonadota; class Betaproteobacteria; order Burkholderiales; family Comamonadaceae; genus Variovorax; species Variovorax sp. AB1(2024). The sequence continues at coordinate 5,486,672 of NZ_JBBHKP020000001.1, forward strand.
GGGCACCTCGCTGCGCTACCGCCGGCAGATCCTGGCGCTCAAGCAGTTCTTCGCGGGGCGCCAGTGCACGGTGCTGCTGCTGGACGACATGACCGCCACCGAGCACGACCTGCAGGTGCAGAGCATTGCGCACGCGGTGGTGCGGCTGGAGCAGTCGAACTCCGACTACGGTTCCGCGCGCCGCCGCCTGCTGGTCGTGAAATACCGGGGCCAGTCGTTTCGCGGCGGCTACCACGACTACAAGATCCATCGCGGCGGCCTTCAGGTGTTTCCGCGGCTGGTTGCGGCCGAGCACGTCAGCGACACCACGTTGACCAAGCTGCCCAGCGGCATCGAGGCCCTGGACGCGCTGCTGGGCGGCGGGCTCGAGAAGGGCACCAGCACCCTGCTCGTCGGCGCGCCGGGCACGGGCAAGTCGTCGGTGGCGGTGCAGTTCGCCATCGCCGCGGCCGAGCGCGGCGAGGCTGCGGCGCTCTTCGTCTTCGACGAGAGCGTCACCACCCTGCGCACGCGCAGCGCCGGCCTGGGCATGAAGCTGGAGCCGCATATCCAATCGGGCCGCATCCGCATCAAGCAGGTCGACCCGGCGGAACTTTCCCCCGGCGAGCTGGTGCACGAGATCCGCCAGGCCGTGACGCTGCACGGCGCGAAGGTGGTCGTCATCGACAGCCTGAACGGCTACCTCAACGCGATGCCGGACGAACGCTTTCTGATCGTGCAGCTGCACGAACTGCTCACCTACCTCGGGCAGTCCGGCGTGGCCACGCTGCTGGTCGGCGCGCAGCACGGGCTCATCGGCATGCAGATGCAGACCCCCGTGGACGCGAGCTACCTGGCCGACGCCGTGGTGCTGCTGCGCTACTACGAGGCCGAGGGCGAAGTGCGCCAGGCCATCTCGGTGCTCAAGAAGCGCGGCGGCACGCATGAGCGCTCCATCCGTGCGTTCTCGATGGACGGGCGAGGCCTGATCGTGGGCGAGCCGCTGCGCCATTTCCGCGGCATCCTCACCGGCGTGCCCGTGCCGATCGACGGCGTTGCCACGCCCCCGACGTGACGGACGGCCACACTATCCAGCCGCCGCTGCCGCGAGATCCGCAGCTGCGCGTCCTGATGAGAACGGCCACCGCGAAGGACGCCGTGATGGCCACCGCCGTGCTGCAGCAGGCGGGCATAGAAACACACGTGTGCGCCAATCTCCCGGAACTGCTGCGCGAGACGGAACGCGGCGCCGGCGCGCTGCTGATCTCCGAGGAAATGCTCGCGGGCAGCGGCGCCACCGAACTCGCCGCGGCCGTGGCGGTGCAGCCACCGTGGTCCGACCTGCCGGTGCTGATACTCGCGCGGCAAGGCGCCGACTCGCGCGCCATCACCAACGCCATGGAAGGCATGGCCAACGTCACCGTGCTGGAGCGCCCGATCCGCGTGGCCTCGCTGGTGAGTGCATTGCGCAGCGCGCTGCGCGCTCGGCGGCGGCAGTACGAGTTGCGCCGCATCCTGGAAGACCTCAACGAGGCCGACCGGCGCAAGACCGAATTCCTGGCCACCCTGGCGCACGAGCTGCGCAACCCCATGGCGCCGCTGAGCACCGCGCTGGCCATCCTCAAGCGCAAGCCGCTCACGTCGGAAGCCGCCCGGCCCTACTACGACCTCATGGGCCGCCAGCTCGACCACATGGTGCGGCTGGTGAGCGACCTGATGGAGGTGTCGCGCATCACGCGCGGCAAGATCGAACTGCAGCTCGACGAGCTGGTGCTGGAACAGGTGATACGCGGCGCGGTGGAACTCAGCCGCCCGCTGATGGACGCCGGCCGACATGCGCTCGAAGTGCACGTCGCCGATGGCTCGCTGGCCGTGAAGGGCGACAGCGTGCGCCTCACGCAGGTGTTCGCGAACCTGCTGAACAACGCAGCCAAGTACACGCCCGAGGGCGGACGCATCGACGTGTTCGTCGAGAACGATGGCCAGGGCCATGCGGTGGTGCGCGTGAAGGACACCGGCGCAGGCATTCCAGCCGGCATGCTGGGCGCGATCTTCGACATGTTCGTGCAGGTGAGCGGCACCGCGCGCGCCGCGCAGGGCGGCCTGGGCATCGGCCTCACGCTGGTGAAGAGCATGGTGGAGCTGCACGGCGGCACGGTCACCGCAAGCAGCGAGGGCGCGAACCGGGGCAGCGAGTTCACGGTGTCCCTGCCGCTGCTCGGCCACGGTGTGCAGACCGGCGCGAAAGCCGACGCCCCGCAGGCCACGATGGCCGTGCAGCACCGCATCCTGGTGGTGGACGACAACCGCGACGCGGCCGAGTCGCTCGCTGCGCTGCTGGGCCTGCTCGGTGCGCAGGCCGCCGTGGCGTTCAGCGGCCTGGATGCGCTGGCGAAGGCCGAGCACTTCCATCCGTCGGTCGGCATCCTGGACATCGGCATGCCCGGCATGGATGGCTGCGAGCTGGCGCGCCGCCTGCGGGCGCATCCGCGGCTGCATGGCATCGGGCTGATCGCGCTGACGGGCTGGGGCCAGCCCGACGACCGGCTGCGCATTGCCCAGGCCGGCTTCGACCACCACCTGTTGAAGCCGGTCGATGTGGAAGAGCTCGCAGTGGCGCTGCAAAAGCTCGAGCGGCGCGGCCCGGCCTGACGCAGGCCGGGGCGCCCGTTCAGAGTTCGCTGCCGTCGCGCAGCTGCCGCGCCTTGTAGACCAGCCGCACGCTCGCACGGCGCGGGTCGCTGACCTGCTGCACGTAGACGTCGGTGTCGTTGCTCACCCATGCTGCATACGCGCTGCCCGGGTCGCGCGAGGCCAGCTCGTTGCCGAATGCGCCGCGGCCCCATTGCACCAGCGCGGCGAAGGCAGCCGCGCCGCTGTCGGGGGTGCCTTGCGCCGCCGCCACGTACTCGACGCGGCGCAGCTCGGAAGCGGCAAAGAAGAAGGTGGGTTCGAACAGCAGGCCGGCCATCTGCACGGGTTCCCCGCGCCAGCTGCCGAGCAGCCCGCCGCCCAGGCGCTGGGGCCGCTGCACGCGCTCGGCGGCGGGCAGCGCGGCCTGGAGTTCGTCGGCCGTCATGCCGAGCCGCACGCCCGGCGGCAGGGCCTGCGCATGCAGGGCGCCGGCGGCGACGAAAAGGGCGCTCGCGGCGAGCGCCCGCAGAAGGGTCAGGGAGGCTGTGGATCGCACGTTTGGCATCGGGGGAAGGCAGCGGCACCGTGGGACCGCGAGTATGACGCGGAGTTCCGCACCGGGCGCTGCCTCGCTGCCTCGGTGCTTCAGTCCTCGACGAAGGCTTCTTCGCGCTTGGCCTTCACCGAAGGCAGCAGCACCACCACCAGCAGCAGCGCGGCGGCGGCCAGCAGGCCTGCCGACAGCGGCCGCATCACGAACACGCTCCAGTCGCCGCGCGACAGCAGCAGCGCGCGGCGCAGGTTCTCTTCCATCATCGGCCCCAGGATGAAGCCCAGCAGCAGCGGCGCGGGCTCGCACTTGAGCTTGAGGAAAAGGTAGCCCACGATGCCGAAGATCGCCACCATCCACACGTCGAAGGTGTTGTTGTTCTCCGAGTACACGCCCACAGCGCAGAACAGCACGATCGACGGGAAGAGCCACTTGTAGGGAATGGTCAGCAGCTTGATCCAGATGCCGATCATCGGCAGGTTCAGCACGATCAGCATCAGGTTGCCGATCCACATCGAGGCGATCAGGCCCCAGAACAGCTCGGGGTTGCTGGTCATCACCTGCGGGCCAGGCTGGATGTTGTGGATGGTCATGGCACCCACCATCAGCGCCATCACCGCGTTGGGCGGAATGCCCAGCGTGAGCAGCGGGATGAAGGAAGTCTGCGCGCCGGCGTTGTTGGCCGACTCGGGGCCGGCCACGCCGCGGATGTTGCCCTTGCCGAAGGCGGTCTCGCCCTGCTTGAGCTTGATCTTCTTCTCGATGGTGTAGGCCGCGAAGGCCGACAGCAGCGCGCCGCCGCCCGGCAGGATGCCCAGCGCGGAGCCCAGCGCCGTGCCGCGCAGCACGGCGGGCGTCATGTCCTTGAAGTCCTGCTTGGTGGGCCACAGGCCCTTCACCTTGGCGGTGAACACTTCGCGCTCATGCTCGGGCACGGCCAGGTTGGCAATGATTTCGCCATAGCCGAACACACCCATGGCGATGGCGATGAAGCCGATGCCGTCGGTCAGCTCCGGAATGTCGAAGCTGTAGCGCGCCACGCCGGAGTTCACGTCGGTGCCGACCAGGCCCAGCGCCAGGCCCAGCAGGATCATCGTGATGGCCTTGAGCAGCGAGCCCGAGGCCAGCACCACGGCGCCGATCAGGCCCAGGATCATCAGCGAGAAATATTCGGCAGGCCCGAACTTGAAGGCCAGCTCGGTCAGCGGCGGTGCGAACGCAGCCAGGATCAGCGTGCCCACGCAGCCCGCGAAGAACGAGCCCAGCCCCGCGGCCGCGAGCGCAGGCCCGGCCCTGCCCTTTCGCGCCATCTGGTAGCCGTCGATCACGGTCACCACCGAAGAAGACTCGCCCGGCAGGTTCACCAGGATGGCGGTGGTGGAGCCGCCGTATTGCGCGCCGTAGTAGATGCCGGCCAGCATGATCAGCGCCGACACGGGCGGCAGCGCATAGGTGGCGGGCAGCAGCATCGCGATGGTTGCCACGGGGCCGATGCCCGGCAGCACGCCGATCAGCGTGCCCAGCAGGCAGCCCACGAAGGCATAGACGAGGTTCTGCGCCGTGAAGGCGACGCCGAAGCCGATCGAGAGATTGGTAATCAGGTCCATTTGTCTTGTCTTGTTCTTCTATGTGAATCAGCCTGCGATGAAGGTCGGCCACACCTGGAACTGCAGCTTGAGCGCCACCACGAAGGCCAGGTAGCTGCCCAGCGCGAGGATGGTCGCAAGCACGGTCACGCCCTTCCAGCCGAAGTTGTCGCCCGCCAGGCTGGCGATGAAGGTCAGTGCGTAGATCGCCACGATGAGCCCCATCGACGGCAGGCCGATGCTCGGCAGGCCGCCCAGCAGCACGCCGAACATCAGGTTCGCACCGATGATGAAGGCCAGCGGCTTCCATGCGATGCGGCCGACGGGCTCGCCGTCTTCGGTTTCCACGCTGAGCGCCTTGAGCGTGATCAGCACGCCCATGAAGGCAATGAGGATGCCCACGATCAGGGGAAAGTAGCCCGGGCCCATGCGGGCGCCGCTGCCGACGTTGTAGGTCGTGGCGCCCCATGCGAAGGCCACGCCGAAGGCGCTGAAAAGTACGCCCGAGCAGAAGTCTCTCTGACTCTTGATTCTCACCGTTGATGTCTCCTGGAACTGCATTGATCGGCACAAGACGTGCGCAGCCGATCCTAGGAATTCAGGAGCCCGGTGTGTATGAACAGAACATTGCCGTTCGGCAATGTGTGGAAGCCGGCCGAGCCTGCGTGCGCGTCAGTCGCCGGCCACCGGCAGGTCGATGCACACGCGCAGGCCCGGCGCGGCGTCGCCCAGCTGCAGCCGCCCGCCGTGCAGCGCGACCACCGCCTGCACGCTCGCCAGCCCCAGGCCGTGCCCGGGCGTGCTGCGGTCCAGGCGATGAAAGCGCACGCCGATGCGCTCGAACTCGGCGGGCGGAACGCCCGGCCCGTTGTCCTGCACGAACAGCTGCGCCCTGCCGTCCACCGTGTGCGTGCCGATGCGCACGGTGGCGCCGTCGCCCGCGTACTTCAGCGCGTTGTCCAGCAGGTTGGCGGCCGCGCCCGCGAGCAGGTCGCGGTCGCCCAGCGCGAAGGCCATGTCGGCCGGCTCGCGCAGCAGCGTGATGTTGCGCATCTCGGCCACCGCCTCGTACAGCTCGGCCACGTCGTCGGCTATGACGTGCAGCGCCACCTGCGCGAACTGCTGCCGCCGCGCGCCCGCCTCCACCTCGGCGATCTGCAGCAGCGTCTCGAACACCACGGCCAGTTCCTCGAGTTCGCGGATGGCGGTGGCCACGGCCTCGCGCTGCGGGTCGTCGGCGCCCAGCCCCTGCTCCGCCGCGCGCAAGCGCACCAGCACGCGCGTGAGCGGCGTGCGCAGGTTGTGCGCGATGGTGTCGGACACATGCCGCACGCCGTCCATCAGCGACTGGATGCGGTCGAGCATCGCGTTGATGTCGTGCTCCAGCAGCGCGAACTCGTCTTCCTCGCCCGACGGCTCGACCCGCTCCTGCAGCTCGCCGGCCGCGATGCGCGCCGCGGTGCGCCGCACCGCGCCCACGCTGCGCTCCAGCTCCTGCCGGAAGACGAAGGTGCCTCCGATCAGCAGCAGCACCGCCACGATGCCCGCCGCCGCGCTCGCGCTCGCGACCAGCGACTCGATCGACTCCTGGTCGCGCAGGTCGTGCCCCACCACCAGCAGGCCGCCGTCGGGCAGGTGCTTCATCACGATGTAGCCGATGGCGCTCTGGCCCGAGCGCACCACGCGCCGGTGCACGCCGTCGCCGGCGTCCGGGGCCAGCGAGGGAATCTGGTCGAGGTTGCCCGCGAGCTTGCGGCCCTCGCGGTCGGTGAGCAGGTAGATCTCGTTGTCGGAGTTGCGTCCGTCGGCCAGCGCGTAGCCGATCTCGCCGGCCACGCCGTCGGCGCCGCGCGCGTCGTAGCGCACCATCAGCTGCTGCATGCTGGCCGACACCTGGCGCACCATGCGCTGCTGCAGCACGCCCACCGTCTGCATGTAGACGATGGCCAGCGCCGCGAGCATGGTGATCGCGACCAGCAGCCCGTAATAGAAGGCCAGCCTGAAGCCGACCGAGCGCCACAGCTGGCGCAGCGTGCGGATCATTGCGGCGGTGCCAGCGTGTAGCCCACGCCGCGCACGGTGTGGATCAGCGTCGGCGCGCCGCCCGCATCGAGCTTGCCGCGCAGGCGGCTCACCTGCACGTCGATCACGTTGGTCTGCGGGTCGAACTGGTAGTCCCACACGGCCTCGAGCAGCATGGTGCGCGTGACCACCTGGCCCGGATGCATCATCAGGTAGGCCAGCAGCCTGAACTCGCGCGGCTGCAGCGCGATGGGCCGGCCCGCGCGCTCCACGTGGCGCCGCGCGAGGTCGAGCGTCAGGTCGGCGACCTGCAGCATGCGGATCTCGGGCCCGGTGCGCGAGCGCCGCACCAGCGCTTCGGCCCGCGCCGAGAGCTCCGAGAAGGCGAAGGGCTTGGCAAGGTAGTCGTCGCCGCCGGCCTTGAGGCCGCGCACGCGCTCGTCGAGCGCGCTCAGTGCGCTGAGCACCAGCACCGGCGTCTTCTTGCCCAGTGCGCGCATCGTCGAAAGAATCGACAACCCGTCTACCTCGTTGGGCAGCATGCGGTCGAGGATCACCAGGTCCCACGACTCACCGGTCGCGCGCGCGAGCGCGTCGGTGCCGTCGCGGCTGATGACGGCCACGTGGCCGAGCGAGCGGAAGCCCTCGGCGATGTAGCGGGCGTTGTCGGCGTCGTCCTCGACGATGAGGCAGCGCCACATGGCGGTGGCGCCTAGCACTTGGGCGCCGCGCCATCGTGCGAGGCAGCGGAGTGGGCCGGCGAAGGAAGGAGAGCGGGGAGTGACTGAGTTCTGGTGCTCATGGCGATGGAGTCGGCCGGCCCACCGTCCATCCGGGCGCCGCCGGAACGATCCTAGCCGCGATTCAACCAGAGAACGCGCCGCCGCTTCATTACCATTTGTCCATGTTGGGTCGCTATGCCCGCGGCTGCAGGAGCGGCAGGCGCAGCGTGAGCCCCAGCACGCCGCTTGCGTGCGGTGCCGAATAGATGCGCCCGCCGTGGTGGCTGGCAATGCGTTCGCAGGCATCGGCGCTGGCCCTGACGATCGCCGCATGGGTGCGGTCGAAGAACCGTGCAAGGGGCGGCCTCGCATCGGCGGCATCCAGGTCGCGCCAGTGGATCACGGCATGCCTGCCGTCCGCATGCGCGCACACCTGCAGCGTCGCGTCGGCGCGCATCACGCTGGCTGCGTAGGCCGTGACCTTGGCGAACAGCTCGCCGAGCTCCGAGCCGATCGCGAGCACGGGCACTGCCTCCTGCGGCAGCTGGATGTCCACGCGGATGGTCTCGCGAGCCGTTTGGCCCGAGGCCGCGTCGAGCAGCGGCCGCAGGTCTTGCACGCGGCTGGCGCCCAGCCGCTGCCGCATGTCCTGCATGGACTGCGCCGCGCGCTCGCGCGCCCTCGCGCCCTGCCGCATGTTGGCGACGAACAGCGAGCCCATCATGCAGAGCACGCCGCCCAGGCCCAGGAGAATGACGCCGGCGATGATGGTGCCGAGATGGCCGGTCTGCAGTCCGCCGGTCATCGGCGGGCTCCCTCGGGCGGTGCCTCGGCACCGCGTGCGCATTCGTTGCCGGGGCCGCCGCGCGGCGCTTCGCAGGCCTGCCAGCCCGGCGGCGGCATGCGGGGACCGAACTGCGGCGGCGGCCGGTGGTAGGGCATGGGCGGCGGGGGCAGCACGATGCAGCCCGCGAGGCTTGCGCCCGCCAGGGCGCCCACGAGGAGTCGGAGTCGGTTCATTGAAAACTCGTTGCTGTGGATGGACGAACGGGCAACGAAGAAAGAGGGCATGCGCCCTCTTTCCCCGCACAGTGCGCGCCGCGCGTCAGAACGCGTGGCGGATGCCGAAGTCGTAGCCGGTCGACGAACGCGGCAGGCCCGAGAAGCCCACGCCGGTGCTGCCGTAGCCCGTGGTGCTGGCCGACACCAGGCTGCCGGTGTAGTTCACGTCGTTGCGGTTGTTCACGCGCGCCACCGTCGCATACAGCGCCGTGCGCTTGGACAGGTTGTGCACGTAGCCGACCGCGAGCTTGCGTGCCAGCGGGTCCTCGCCCGTGACGCCCGCGGCGCCTTCGTTGTAGCGAACCTGCGAATACGCCACGCGGATCAGGCCGGCGCCCACCGGAACGGTCGCGCCGATCAGGTAGCCGTTGTAGCTGTCGTGCGTGTCGGCCGCGGCCGCGTAGTCGAACTTGTTCTTCACGTTCGACAGCTCGCCGAACAGCTTGACCGGACCGAAGTCGTACGAAGCGCCCAGGTTGATGGTCTGCACGCTGCGCTCCAGCGCGGCGGTGTCCACGGCGGTGCTGCGGCCCACGCCCAGCGCGATGTCCAGCGGCCCGTTGGCATAGCCGAAGCGCCCGCCCACGTAGCGCCCTGCGCTGCTGCTCGTTGCGGCCGTGGTGCTGGTGGCGCTGGTGCTGGTGTTCTCGGCAAAGCTGTACTGCACCTGGCCGTAGAAGCCGCCCAGGTTCGGCGGCAGGAAGTAGCCCACCGAGTTGCTGGCGCGCACGTAGTTGGCGTTGTTGATGGTGGTGTTGCCGCTGACGGTGCTGATCACGTTGGTGCCCGAGCCGTTGGTGCCGAACGGATCGAAGACGGTGTCGTTCCAGAAGGTGGGCGTGTAGTCGCGGCCCAGGCGCAGCTCGCCGAAGCCACCCGACAGGCTCACGGTGGAGCGGCGGTTGAAGGTGGACACGCCGGTGGCGCCGTCGTCGTTGGTGATGGGCGCTTCGAGCCAGAAGCTCGCGGCCAGGCCGCCGCCGAGGTCTTCGGTGCCGCGAAAGCCGATGCGGCTGGAGTTGTAGCCGGAGTTGCCCAGGCTCCACTTGCTTTGCTTGTTCGACAGGCCCGTGACGGTGTCGCGCGCGGTGTTCGACTGGTAGGTCACGCCGGCGTCGACGACACCGAACAGCGTGACGGACGATTGGGCAGAGGCCAGGCCGCAGACGGCCAGGGCAGCGAATGCCGTGAGGGATTTCTTCATTCAGGTTCTCCGGTTTTCAACCGCTCTACATCGAGCGGCAGGCACGCATGGTCTCGTTCAAATTCGGAGGAATCTTGTGAATGCCTCGTCTTTGCGCGAACTGTTGTTTGCGTGCACACCGGATGCGGCGACCGGCCGAAACACCTCGTACGAAAAGTCTCCCAAAAGCCGCGCAATGCTCCGGGGCCGAAGGAGCCCCATCCATGACCATTGCCTTGCAAAGCACCATCGCATCGTCGCTGGGCGTGCAGCAGCTCGCCAACGCATTCAGCCCCGCCTTCTCGCACCTGCGCATTCTTCGCAACCTCGTCATACCCATGCCCGAGGGCCACGCGGTGCGCACCGCGCGCATCGACGCCGTGGTGGTGTGCGAGACCGGCGTCTACCTGTTCGAGATCAAGGGCTGGCGCAATGCCTTCGTCTATCGCAAGAAGTCGGACCAGTCGCCGCCGCGCTGGTTCCTGCAGGTGAACGGCTGCAAGAACGCGCGCGAAGTGAAAGACCCCGCATGGCAGGGCGGGCGCAAGACCACGCAGCTGCGCAGCCTGCTGCCCGACGACCTGCGCCTGCAGTACTTCGTGCTGCTGCCCTGCGAGGGCATCGAGCTGGAAGGCGTGATGCCCGCCGCGGTCATCACGCAGCAGGACCTGCCCTACATCGCGCGCCTGGTGCGCAACAACGGGCGCACCGCGCGCACCTACCGCCTGCTGGACGCGCAGGGCATCGACCGCACGGTGGAGCGCCTGCTGGAAATACAGGGATCGCTTTCGCTGGAAGACCACGAGCAGAACTGCCGCGAAAGACTGCAGTAGCGCCGGGAAACGGCACAACCCCGGCGGACGCGGGGAGTCCCAAATTTCTACGACATTGACGCAGACCATGCGGCGATGCACTTACCGAAGTCACTCGCAACGGCCGCCGTGCTGCTTGCCTCGCTGGCGGCCCTCCCCGCATGGGCCACCGATCCGTTCACCGTGAGGGACATCCGCCTCGAAGGCCTGCAGCGCGTCGAGCCCGGCACCGTGTTCGCCACCATGGGACTGCGCACCGGCGACACCTACAGCGACGAGCGCGGCGCCAACGCCATCCGCGAGCTGTTCAAGCTCGGCCTGTTCAAGGACGTGCGCATCGACGTGAAAGGCAACGTGCTGGTGGTGATCGTCGAGGAGCGCCCCACCGTCGCCGACGTCGACTTCGTCGGCGCCAAGGAGTTCGACAAGGCCGCGCTGCAGAAGGCGCTGCGCGAGATCGGCCTGGCCGAGGGGCAGGCCTTCGACAAGGCACTGGCCGACCGCGCCGAGCAGGAGCTCAAGCGGCAGTACATCAGCCGCAGCCTCTACAACGCGCAGGTGATCACCACCGTCACGCCGCTGGAGAACAACCGCGTGAACCTGACCTTCACCGTGACCGAAGGCGAGCCCGCGCGCATCAAGGAAGTGCACGTGGTGGGCAACAAGGCTTTCAGCGAAAGCACGCTGCTCGACCTGTTCGACCAGGACGCCGGCGGCTGGCTCGATTGGTACACGAAGTCGAACCAGTACTCGCGCACCAAGTTCAACGGAGACATGGAAACGCTGCGCTCCTACTACCTCACGCGCGGCTACCTGGAGTTCCGCATCGACTCGACGCAGGTGGCCATTTCGCCGGACCGCAAGACCATCGCGCTGACCATCAACATCACCGAGGGCGAGAAGTTCGCGGTGGCCGGCGTGAAGCTCTCGGGCGACTACATGGGCCGCGACGACGAGTTCAGGACGCTGGTCACCATCCGTCCCGGCCAGCCCTACAACGGCGACGACGTGGCCGCCACCACCAAGGCCTTCACCGACTACTTCGGCACCTTCGGCCATGCCTTCGCGCGCGTGAAGGCGGAGCCGGAGATCGACCGGGCGAACAACCGCGTCACCATCGTGCTGAAGGCGGAAGCCTCGCGTCGCGCCTACGTGCGGCGCATCAACATCGGCGGCAATGCCAGGACGCGCGACGAGGTGATCCGCCGCGAGTTCCGCCAATACGAAGGCGCCTGGTACGACGGCAACAAGATCCGCGCCTCGCGCGACCGCATCGACCGCCTGGGCTTCTTCACCGACGTGACCATCGACACCGTCGACGTGCCCGGCTCGCCCGACCAGGTCGACCTGGTCGTGAACGTGACGGAGAAGCCGACCGGCTCGCTGCAGCTGGGCGCGGGTTATTCGTCGACGGACAAGGTGTCGCTGAGCTTCGGCATCACGCAGGAGAACGTGTTCGGCAGCGGCAACTACCTGGGACTGAACGTGAACACCAGTTCGTACAACCGCACCATCTCGCTCACGGCCACCGACCCGTACTTCACCAAGGACGGCATCTCGCGCACGCTGAACGTGTTCCACACCACCACGCGGCCCTACTACGAGGCCGACGGCAACTACAAGCTCGCCAGCGACGGCGGCTCGGTGCGCTTCGGCTTGCCGGTGGGCGAGCAGGACACGGTGTACCTGGGCATCGGCGTGGAGCGCTATTCGTTCACGCCCGGCACCAACGGCACCTATGCGCTGGTCGACGGCTCCTACGTGTACACCGCCACGCCGCAGGCCTACCTCGACTACTTCAAGTGCACCGGCACCGCGCCGAGCGTGACCTGCGCGAAGTCGAGCGTGGTGGGCATTCCGGCCACGCTGGGCTGGTCGCGCGACGACCGCGACAGCGCGCTGGTGCCCACGCGCGGCAAGCTGCAAAGCGCCAACCTCGAAGTGGGCGTGGGCAGCGAGCTGCGCTACCTGAAGACCAACTACCAGTACCAGCAGTACTTCCCGCTGTCGAAGCAGTACACGCTGGCCGTCAACGGGCAGCTCGGCTATGCGCGCGCGCTCGGCGACAGCACCTACCCGATCTTCAAGAATTTCTATGCCGGCGGCCTGGGCTCGATCCGCGGCTTCGAGCAGAACTCGCTCGGCCCGAAAGACTCGGTCACCGACGGCGCGCTGGGCGGCACGCGCAAGGCGATCTTCAACATGGAGTTCAGCACGCCCTTCCCGGGCGCGGGCAACGACAAGACGCTGCGCCTGTACAGCTTCTTCGACGCGGGCAACGTGTTCGCCGACCGCACCGCCAGCATGACGGACGCACAGTGGAAGGCGCAGAACCGCCTGCGCGCGTCGGCCGGCATCGGCATCAGCTGGATCTCGCCGCTGGGGCCGCTGCGGCTGGCGTATGCGGTGCCGCTGCTCTACCAGAAGGAAGACACGGCCAACAACATCGCGGCCGACCGCACGCAGCGCTTCCAGTTCCAGATCGGAACGTCTTTCTGAAGCCGGGGGCCGAAGCCCTGGGTCGCATCCTGCTGGTGGAGGAAGCGCTCGACGTCAATGAACGCCGGGCTCAGCCCGTGGTGCGCGGCGGCACCAGCGCCTTGATGCGCGCGGCGCCTTCCAGTGCGCGGGGGTGTACGGGCCTTCCACCGACGCCCATGGCCGGCATCCCGGGCGTGCCTTGCGTACCTTGCGGCGGCATGCCGCCCGGGCGGGGCGGGCGGTCCACCACCGGGTCGGCGGCCGGGTCGACCACCAGCGCGAGCGTGGCCACATAGCGCTGGCGCTCCTCGCGCACCGCGCCCAGCACCGTGTCACCGGCTCTCAGGGCGATGCCGTCGACGCTGTTGAGCGTGTCGCGCACGCGGGATCGCTGGTAGAGCGGGACCTGCGTGTACAGAAACTCGCTGAGCGCATCGGGCAGGAAGAACTGCGAGGTGAGCACGGCGCGGGTTTCTTTGAACACCTTCATGTGGATGTGGGTGGTGCGCCCCGCGTACCAGCCCGGATAGACGGTGGCGAAGGCGGCGGTGCCGTCGCGGCCGGTGAACTGGCTGCCGCGCAGGAAGGTCTTGCCTTCGAAGGCGCCCGAGCGGTCGTCGCCCTGCGCCGGGAAGCCCGAGTAGCGGCCCTGCGCGTCGCAATGCCAGATGTCCACGCGCAGCCCGGGCAGCGGCTTGCCCGCCGCATCGCACACGGTGAAGCGCACGTCCAGCGGCACGCCCTGGAGCCCTTCGGTGATGTCGCGTCGGACCTGCGCCACGTCGAGGTAGTAGGGGCCCTCGGTGGTCTGCGCGGTCAGCGGCAGCCTTGGCGCGGCGGCCTCGGCGGTACGCGTGGAGGCGGCAGTCAGCGTGGCGGCGCCGAGGGTGGCCAGCAGGCCGCGGCGGCCGATGGAGGATGTGTCGTGGTGGGTCATTGTTCTTGCTCGTGCTCGATGGGGCCGGCGGGCCGTGCGCCGGACGGCCGCGTCGCGCGGCCCTCGGCCCAGCGGACCAGCAGCCACCATGCCGGGGCTACGAGGCCCAGGAACACGGTGATCGCACCCAACAGCGCAAGGCTCGGTTCCGGATTCATGGCCCTATGCTGCGGCCCCATCTGGGAGGAAAGATGGAGAAGCCCGGCCGGAATTCCTCCCAATTTCCTCCAAATTCCGCCTGCATCATCGGCTTGCCACCTCCTCTTCTCTCCTCCGCCAGGCGTGCCGCAGAATGCGGCCATGCCCTCGCCTTGCCCATGCCGCAACTGACCCTCTCCCGCAAGATCTTCCTGGCGCTGGCCGCCCTGCTGATCGTGCTGCTCATCAGCTTCGCGGGGCTGTCGATCGTTGCGCTGCAGCGGGGCCTGGGCTCCTACGTGGCCGAGATCGAAATCCGGCGCATGGACTGGCTTGCGCAGCTGGTGCTCAAGAACTACGTGGCCAACGGCGACTGGAAGCACCTGCGCGACAACGACGACGCCTGGCAGCGCCTGCAGATGGGCCGCTTCGCCAGCCTGCTCGACAGCACCGCCGCCAGCGGCGACGAGCGGCGGCTGCCGCCCTGGTACGAATACCGCGCCATGCGCCCCGAACCGCCGCCGGACAGCGGCCCGGGCGGCGGTCCGCCGCCGCAGCTCGACCTGATGCCGCGCCGCATGCTCGGCGCACCGCCGCCCTGGGTGTTTCCGGACCCGCGCGGCATGCACGACTCCATCTTCCAGCGCCTGGCGGTGCTGGACGCGGGCGGCAAGCGGGTGGTGGGCGCCGACATCGACATGGCGAACGCCGCGCGCATGCCGATCCGGCACAACAAGTCGGTCGTCGGCTACCTCGCGCTCGCCCCGCTGGAGGGGCTGGAAAGCGAGGCCGACCGCGCCTTCGTCGCGCGCCAGTCGGGCGTGATCGTGCTCACCGGCCTGTGCGGCCTGGGCTTTGCGCTGGTGCTGTCGTGGCTGCTCGCGCGACGCTGGTTCAGGCCGATCGACGAACTCACCCAGGCCGCGCAGGACGTGGCGCGCGGCCGGCTGTCCACCCGCGTCGCGGTGCAGGGGTCGGACGAACTCGCCCTGCTGGGCAAGACCTTCAACGACATGGCGCAGCGCCTGGACACCGTCGAGGCCTCGCGCCGCGCCTGGCTGGCCGACGCGGCGCATGAACTGCGCACGCCGCTGGCCGCCATGCGCGCCGAGATCGAGGCGCTGCAGGACGGCGTTCGCACCTTCGACGAGCGCACGGCGCTGCGGCTGCACCGCCAGGTCATACGCCTCGGCCAGCTGGTCGACGACCTGCGCAGCAGCATGCGCGAGCCGCAGGGCGACCTGCAGATGACCACGGTGTTCCCGCTGTCGTTGCTGAAAGAGGCGCTGGACCACACGCGCGACCGCTTCGCCAAGCGCGGCATCGAGGTCGACCGGCATGCGGTCGACCGTGTCACGGGCCCGGCGCAGCCCGTGATCGAAGGCAACGCGCATCGGCTGCACCAGGTGTTCATGAACCTGCTGGAGAACACGCTGGCCTATACCGACGAAGGCGGCGAGCTGCGGCTGGACGTGATCGTCGAAGGCGCCCGCACGGGCAACTGCCTCACGCTGCTGTTCGACGACAGCACGCCCGGCGTGCCCGACGAGGAACTGCCGCGCCTGTTTGACCGGCTGTTCCGCGGCGAGACCTCGCGCAGCCGCGAGCTCGGCGGTTCCGGGCTCGGCCTGTCGATCTGCCGCGCGACCATCGAGGCGCACGGCGGCACCATCGAAGCGTCGGCATCGCCGCTCGGCGGGCTGCGCGTGACCATCACCCTGCCACTGGCCACCTCCTCATGACACGCATCGTCATCGTCGAAGACGAAACCGACATCGCCTCCGTGGTGCAGGACTACCTGCGCCATGCCGGCTACGAGACCACGCACTTCACCGACGGGCAGAGCGCGCTCGAGAGCATCGTGGCCACGCCGCCCGACCTCACGCTGCTCGACATCATGCTGCCGCGGCTGGACGGCATCGAGGTGCTGCGCCGCGCGCGCGAACACACCGCGCATCCGATCATCATGCTCACCGCGCGCATCGAAGAGGTCGACCGCCTGCTGGGCCTGGAGCTCGGCGCCGACGACTATGTGTGCAAGCCCTTCTCGCCGCGCGAGCTGGTGGCGCGCGTGCGCGCCGTGCTGCGGCGCACCGCGCCCGGCAACATGCCCGGCCAGGGCTCTGCGCAGAACGATGCGCCGGGCCTGGTGATGGACGACGTGCACTGGCGCGCGTCGCTCGAAGGCACGCCGCTGAACCTCACGCGGCGCGAGTTCGGGCTGCTGCAGGTGCTGTCGCGGCACCCGGGCCGCATCTTCTCGCGTGCGCGGCTGCTGGAGCTGGCCTACGACGACACCGTGGACGTGACCGAGCGCGCCATCGACAGCCACGTGAAGAACCTGCGCCGCAAGCTCGGCGCGGTGACGCCGGAGCATGACTGGATCCGGTCGGTGTACGGCGTGGGCTTTGCGTGGGAAGCGCCCGTGCCGGCCTGAGCGCCGGGCATCTTCCCGCCGCGCGCCGCTGCCTTAGCGGTACGCCGCCAGCTCCTGCTTGGCGATGGCGTTGCGGTGCACCTCGTCGGGGCCGTCGGCCACGCGCAGGTGGCGCTCGTAGGCGTAGAAGTGGGTAAGCAGCGTGTCCTGGCTCAGGCCCATCGCGCCGAAGGCCTGCATGGCCCAGTCGATCACCTTCACGCAGTTGTTGGGCGTGAGCACCTTGATCATCGCGATCTCCTTCGCGGCGACCTTGTTGCCCACGGTGTCCATGCGGTAGGCGGCGTTGAGCACCATCCAGCGCGACTGCTCGATGAGCATGCGCGACTCGGCAATGCGCTCGCGCCACACGCCCTGCTCCGACAGCGGCTTGTGGAACGCGGTGCGGGACACCAGCCGCTGGCACATCATCTCCAGCGCCGACTCGGCCATGCCGATGGCGCGCATGCAGTGGTGGATGCGGCCGGGGCCGAGGCGGCCCTGCGCGATCTCGAAGCCGCGGCCTTCGCCGAGCAGGATGTTCTCCACCGGCACGC
Source organism: Variovorax sp. AB1(2024) (assembly GCF_037482385.2). Taxonomy (NCBI): domain Bacteria; kingdom Pseudomonadati; phylum Pseudomonadota; class Betaproteobacteria; order Burkholderiales; family Comamonadaceae; genus Variovorax; species Variovorax sp. AB1(2024). The sequence goes on from NZ_JBBHKP020000001.1 coordinate 5,503,751, forward strand.
GCACGTTGTCGAACACGATCTCGGGGTGGCCGAAGGGCGGGTCGTACATGCCGAGCAATTGCATGTCGCGCACGATGGTCACGCCGGGCGTGTTCTTCGGCACCAGGATCATCGACTGCTGCTTGTGGCGGTCGGCGTTGTCGGGGTCGGTCTTGCCCATCAGCACGAAGATCTCGCAGCGCTCGTGCATGGCACCGGTGATGTACCACTTGCGGCCGTTGATGACGTACTCGTCGCCTTCGCGGCGGATGCTGCAGCGGATGTTGGTGGCGTCGCTCGATGCCACCTCGGGCTCGGTCATCGCGAACGACGAGCGGATCTCCCCGGCCAGCAGCGGCGTGAGCCAGCGCTCCTGCTGGGCCTTGGTGCCGTAGCGCGCCAGCACTTCCATGTTGCCGGTGTCGGGCGCGGAGCAGTTGAAGATCTCGGCGCACCAGTAGCGCCGGCCCATGATCTCGCACAGCGGCGCGTACTCGACGTTGGTCAGGCCCGGGCCGTGCTCGGCCTCGGGCAGGAAAAGGTTCCACAGCCCGCGCTCGCGCGCCTTGGCCTTGAGGCCGGCCATCATCGGCAGCTCGGCGTAGGGACGGCCGGCGCGGGCGTTGGCGGCCAGCTCTTCTTCGCGGCGTTTTTCGTTCGGGTAGACGTGTTCGTCCATGAACTTCAACAACTCGTCGCGCAGCGCGATCACCTTGGGTGTGAATTCGAAATGCATCAGGCGTCCTTCAACAAAGTGCATTGAAGTTAAGCGGCGCACCGTATTTCGCACGGTCCTTCGCGCGACAGCCGCGCGGTGCGGCTGTCACCTGTGTGCCAGCGGCCGGCCGGCGCGAGAATGACGGCCCATGAACACCCAGAACAACGAGACACGGCAAAAACCCGCCGCGTTGCGCCCAGTGCGCAACGCGGCCACGCTCATCGTGCTGCGCGACGGCACGCACGGACTCGAGGTGCTGATGCTGCGCCGCGCCGAGAAGGCCGACGACCAGAACAGCGGCGCGAGCGTGTTCCCCGGAGGCGTGATCGACGCGCACGACCGCAGCCTTCACGCGCAGTGCAGCGGGCTCGACGATGCCGCCGCGAGCGAGCGCCTCGCGGTGCCCGAAGGCGGGCTCGACTACTACGCGGCCGCGATCCGCGAATGCTTCGAGGAGGCCGGCCTGCTGTTCGCGACGGACAAGGCGAGCCAGGGCGGGCTGGTGGCGCTCGACGGCATGCCGGCCGGGCAGCTTTCGGCCATGCGCCATGCAGCGGAACAAGGCACCGACGCGCTGGTTGCCATGTGCGAAGCCCACGGCTGGCAGTTGGCGGTGGACCGGCTCGCGTACTTCACGCACTGGCTCACGCCGCCGGGCATGCCGCGCCGCTTCGACACCCGCTTCTTCCTGGCATCGATGCCCGACGGGCAGACGGTGCGGCCCGACGGGCGCGAGACGGTCGAGCACCTGTGGCTGCAGCCTGCCGATGCCGTTTCCCCGGCGCGCGGACTCAAGCTGATGAACGTGACGCGGCGCATCCTCGAGCAGCTCGCGCAGTTCTCGAGCGTGCGGGAACTCATGGCCCATGCGCGCGGGCTGAAGCACATTCCGCGCGTCATGCCCCGCCTCGCGGACGGCCCACAGGGACGGCGGCCGGTGAACATGGAAGAGCCGGCATATGACGAGGTCGGGCGCGTCGACCCCGACGGCCAGGGCGGCGGGCGCTATGCACTCGAGACCGGGCTGGTGATGCGGCTGTCGCCACGGATCTGGCGGGTCACGGGGCCGGCCGACGCGGCTGGCGCGCTGCCGCACAGCTATTTCGCGGGCATCGAAGGCGGCGACTGCGTGCTGATCGACCCTGCGCCGGCGAGCCCCGCGCATATCGCGGCGCTGCGCAATGCCGCACCGGGCCGCGTGCGCCGGATCTGGTCGACGCTGGCGCTGCCGCTGGAAGATGCGGTGCGCGAAGCGTGGCCCGAAGCATCCGTGCTGCAACCCGCGCCCGGCGAATCGCTCGACCTCGGCGGCGCCACGCTGCAGGTGCTGAACGGCGCCGGGGGCCTGCAATTCCTGCTGGCCGAAGACAGCACGCTGTTCACCGGCACCGCCACCACCGCCGCCGGCACGGCCGACTGGATCGCCCCACGCCACGGATTCCTGCGCCGCCACGCCGTGACGTAAGAATCCCGTGGCATGCATCGTGCAAGATCGCGCCATGCTTCCCCTGTCTCCCGACGCGCTGCGCCAGCGGCTGCGGTCTTTTGCTTCCCGCGCGCAGCCGCTGCGCATCCTGCTCACGCTCGGCAGCCTGATGGCCGCCTGCGGCTACACCGGCCATCCCGACGCGGTCATCCCGTTGTTCCTCGGCGCCATCGCCAGCGCGCTCGCCGAGACCGACGACAGCTGGCGCGGCCGGCTTCGCGCGCAGATCGTCACGCTGGCCTGCTTCGCGGCGACGGCGTTCGCGGTGGAGGCGCTGTTCGGCCTGCCGTGGCTGTTCATCACCGGGCTCGCGCTCGCGGCCTTCTGCCTCACGATGCTGGGGGCCGTGGAGGCACGCTACAAGGCCATCGCCTATGCCACGCTGATCCTGGGGATGTACGCCACGCTCGGCATCGAGAACATGAGCTCGCACGGAACCACGGTCCACCGTGGCCGCGAGCCGCTGTTGCTGCTGGCCGGCGCGGCCTGGTACGGCGTGTTCTCGGTGCTCTGGTGCGCGGCCTTTCCAGCGCAGCCGGTGCAGGCACGGCTGGTGACGCTGTTCACGGTGCTGGGCAACTACGTGCGCTTCAAGGCCTCGCTGTTCGAGCCGCTGCGCGGCATCGACATAGAGCGCAAGCGGCTCGCGCTCGCGCAGCTCAATGCGGAGGTGGTGAGCGAGCTCAACGCGGCCAAGGAAAGCATCTTCCGCCGCATCGGCGCGCGGGCGCCGACCGGGCGCATCTCGCGCTACCGCGGCCTCTACCTGATCGCGCAGGACGTGCACGAGCGCGCCAGCTCCTCGCACGACGACTACAACGCGCTGGCCGACGCCTTCTTCCACAGCGACCTGCTCTACCGCTGCCAGCGCGTGCTGGGCCTGCAGGGGCTGGCGTGCCTGCGGCTGTCGGAATCGATCGCGCGGCGCGAACCCTTCGACACCGGCACCGAGACCGTGCTGGCACTGGCCGACCTGCGCAGCGCCATCGAACATGAACGCGCGCGGGCCGCCACACCCGAGCGGCTGGTGCTGCTCGCGTCGGTCGAGGCGCTGGCGCGAAACCTCGCGCAGCTCGACGGGCAACTGGCGGGCGCAAGCCAGCCTTCGGCGCGCGCCGGCCGTACCGAGATGGGCCTGTTCGACCGCTCGCCGCGTTCATGGCGCGACGCCGTGGAACGCGTTCGGCGGCAACTCACGGTGCGCTCGCCGCTGTTCCGCCATGCGCTGCGGCTGTCGATCGCGCTGGTGGCGGGCTACGGCGTGATGCAGGTCATCCATCCGGCGCAGGGCTACTGGATATTGCTGACCACGCTGTTCGTCTGCCAGCAGAGTTACGGCGACACCATCGCACGCATGGGCCAGCGCATCGCGGGCACGGCGCTGGGCGTGGTGGCGGGCTGGGCGCTGCTGCAGCTGTTTCCGCAGCCGCTGGTGCAGTCGGTCATAGCGGTGGCGGCGGGCGTGGTGTTCTTCGCGACCCGCACCACGCGCTACCTGCTGGCCACCGCGTCGATGACGCTGCTGGTGCTGATGTGCTTCAACCAGGTCGGCGACAGCGGCGTGCTGCTGGTGCCGCGGCTGGTCGACACCGCCATCGGCAGCGCGATCGCCGGGCTGGCGGTGCTGCTGGTGCTGCCGCACTGGCAGGCGCGCCGCATCAACGAACTGGCGGCCACGGCCATGCGCGGCCACGCGGGCTACCTGCGGCAGATCGTCGAGCAGTACCGCACCGGCGCGCGCGACCACCTCGACTACCGGCTGGCCCGCCGCAACGACCACAACGCCGACGCGGCGCTGTCCACCGCGGTGTCCGACATGTTCCGCGAACCGGGTTACGTGCGGCCGCGCGCGGGCGTGGCGCTGCGCTTCCTGATCCGCTCGCACACGCTGCTGAGCTATCTCTCGGCGCTGGGCGCGCACCGCGCGGCGCTGCCCGATTCGGCACAGATGGCGGTGCTGCGCAGCTCGGCGGAAGGCGCCATCGCGGCACTCGAAGCGCTGGCGGCGGGGCTGGACAGCGGCTCGGTGGACGGCCCGCGCGACACCGCGGCCGAGCAGGCCGCGCGCGCCGCGCTGGCCCAGGCGGCAGCGGCCGCCGGCGGCGAATCGAACCCGCAGGCGCGAACTTTCCACACCGAACTGGCTCTGATATGGCTGCAGATCGATGCCTTGCGCACCCACGCAAGCGAATGGCTGCAGCCCTCGGGCAGCGAAACGCCGACCGCGCCTGCCTGAGGGAGCATCCGTGCGATCAGGTCGGTTGAAAGTGGCCGCGCCGGACAGCCCCTGGCGCGGCAGGTAAAATTACCCCTTCATGTACCGCTGGTTTGCCGCTACTGTCCTTGCCATCATGTTGTCCTGCTACGGTTTTGCCGTGCTTGCCCACAACATGATCGGTGCCGGCCATTCGCATGCCCAGCAGGCGCAGTCCTCGCAAACCACCCTGACCTCCAAGACGCTCGTCGCCGCCGCATCGCTGGCCGACGGCGCCCTTTCCGACGGCAAGGCCCTGGTCGCCGATGCCGACACGGCACCCGACGATGCCAATTCGCTCGATGAAGCCGGCTCCGAACACGCCGAGCTGGTAGACGCCCGCAACGACATTCCCCTGCCGCTCCTTCTTTCGGAGCAGCCACCCAAGCTCGGCCTGACCACCACGGTCTCGCCGTTCCTCGCCCGGCCCAAGCGGCCACCCCGCGCCGCGCTCTTCGTCGCCTGAGGCCGCAAGGCCCTGCGCGACCGGGAGCCGCCACGGCTCCCGCCTTCCCTGATCCGGGCCTGCCGGCCAATCGGCGGCACCCGGCATCGCCCAGACAGCAATTTCGTTTTTTCCGGCCGTTCGCCGCTGCGCACGCCAATTCGCACCGCACGGCGCCGGTCGTCCAACAAGCATCAAGGAATCATCACAATGAACAACAGCCCTCCCGTCTACGCCAGCACCGACCTGCCGCTGGCCTCGTCCCAGGAACGCAACCGCGTCCTGCGCAACACCTACTGGCTGCTCGCGCTGTCGATGCTGCCCACCGTTCTCGGCGCCTGGATCGGCGTTTCGACCGGCTTCTCGCGCGCCATGTCGCCGGGCATCGGCCTGATGGTGTTCCTTGGCGGCGCCTTCGGCTTCATGTACGCCATCGAGAAAACCAAGGAATCCGCCGCCGGCGTGCCGGTGCTGCTGGCCTTCACCTTCTTCATGGGCCTGATGCTGTCGCGCCTGGTCGGCACCGTGCTCGGCCTGCAGAACGGCGCCAGCCTGGTCATGACGGCCTTCGCCGGTACCGGCGCGATCTTCCTGGGCATGGCGACGCTGTCGTCGGTCATCAAGCGCGACCTGTCGGGCATGGGCAAGTGGCTCTTCATCGGCGCCATCCTGCTGCTGGTGGCGGGCATCGCCAACTTCTTCCTGAAGTCGAGCGCGCTGATGATGACGCTGTCGGTGCTGGCCATCGGCATCTTCTCGGCCTTCATCCTGCACGACCTCAAGCGCGTGAAGGACGGCCTGGAGACCAACTACATCTCCGCCACGCTGGGCGTCTACCTCAGCATCTACAACGTGTTCCAGTCGCTGCTGGCCCTGCTGGGCATCGCCGGCGGCCGGGACGAATAACACCACCCAGGAAGGAAAGGAACTCCCCATGCGCCTCACCACCAAGGGCCGCTTCGCGGTCACGGCGATGATCGACATCGCCCTGCACGGACGCTCGGGTCCGGTCACGCTGGCGTCGATCAGCATGCGCCAGCGCGTCTCGCTGTCCTACCTGGAGCTGCTGTTCGGCAAGCTGCGCCGCAACGACCTGGTCGAGTCGACACGGGGCCCGGGCGGCGGGTATTCTCTGAGCCGGAAGGCTGCGGATATTTCCGTGGCCGACATCGTCCTCTCGATCGAGGAACACGATGCCGAATCCAACCGCCAGCGCGGCGCCGACGCGTCTGGCGAACCCGGCCGCTGCGAGATCGACGAACTCTGGGCCACCGTGAACCTGCGGGCGGTCGAGTTCCTCAAGTCGATCTCGCTGCAAAGCCTGGTCGACGAACAAAAGGCCAAGGGCGTCCAGGCCGCCGTGCGGACCGACAGCCGGCGCACGCCGGCCGGCCAGCCGGCCACGCGCAAGCCTTTCGTCGTCGACGCGCCGAACTCGGTGTTCGCACTGGGACGGCGTCAGCAGAGCGCCAGCTAGCTCCAAGCCAGCCACCGCCATAGCGGCCCATGCGGCAGGGCCCGCCGCCACGGATCGACGTGGCGGCGGGCTCGTGCCTGCATGGGCTTTTTGTCGTTGGTTTCAGCCCTTGGAAGGCTAAGGAATTCTTCATGTTGCGACGCAACACGAGCAGCACAATGCACCAACATTGTGCAAATTACATCCGCGCGACCCGGACGACTCCGGCCCGCGCCGCACCGCGTTTCTCGACGGCCATGACCTCCAAGCTCCTGTTTTCGCTTTCGCTGCTTTCCGTGCTCGTGCTCGCCGCATGCGGCGCCAAGCAGCCTCCCGCCACCGCCGACACGCCGCCGCCCGAAGTCGGCGTGGTCACGCTGCGTGCCACCGACGTACCGGTGCACACCGAGCTGGCGGGCCGCACCGCCGCTTTCCGCGTGTCTGAAGTGCGGCCGCAGGTCAACGGCATCGTGCGCAAGCGCCTGTTCGAGGAAGGCAGCATGGTCCGCGCGGGCCAGGTGCTTTACGAGATCGAGCCCGGCCCCTTCGAGGCCGCGCACGAACAGGCCCAGGCCGCGCTCGCCACTTCGCAGGCCGGCATCGCGAGCCTGCGGGGCAAGGCCGGGCGCTTCGGCGAACTGGTCAAGGCCAACGCGGTGAGCCGCCAGGAGCACGAGGAGGCGCAGGCCGCGCTGGTGCAGGCAGAGGCCGGCGTGAAGGCCGCGCAGGCGGCGGTGAAGGCGGCGCGCATCAACCTCGGCTTCACCCGCATCACCGCGCCCATCGCGGGACGCATCGGGCGCTCCAGCGTGACCGAAGGCGCGCTGGTGGCGCCGGGCCAGACGGTGGCGCTGGCCACCATCCAGCGGCTGGATCCGATCTATGTCGACGTGGTGCAGTCAAGCCTGGAGCTGACGCGGCTCAAGCGCCGCTTCATCTCCGGCGACATGGCGCCCGCCAGCGCGCGGGTGGGCCTGCGCATGGAAGACGGCCTGCCCTATTCGCACACGGGCACCATGAAGTTCTCCGAAGTCGCGGTCGATCCGGCCACGGGCTCGGTCACGCTGCGCGCGGAGTTCCCGAACCCGCAGGGGCTGCTGCTGCCCGGCATGTACGTGCGCGCGCAGGTCGAGTCCGGCGTGGAGCGGCAGGCCATCCTCGCGCCGCAGCGCGGCGTGGCACGCAACGAGAAAGGCGAGCCCACCGCCCTGGTGGTCGGCGCGGGAGACAAGGTCGAGCTGCGCGCACTGGAGCTGCGCACCACCACGGGCGACCAGTGGATCGTGAGCAAGGGCCTGCGCGAAGGCGACCGCCTGGTGGTCGACGGGCTGCAGCGCGCCCAGCCCGGAGCCAAGGTGAAGCCGGTACCGGTGACGGCAGCGAACGCCGCCACGGCTTCTTCCGCAGATTGAGCAACCCGACGTGATCGCGAATTTCTTCATCCACCGGCCCGTGTTCGCATGGGTCATCGCCATCCTCATCATGCTGGCGGGCGGCGTGGCCATACGCACGCTGCCGGTGTCGCAGTACCCGGACATCGCGCCGCCTACCGTCGTCGTCTCGGCCAACTACCCCGGCGCATCGGCGCAGGCGGTGGAGAACAGCGTGACGCAGGTGCTCGAGCAGCAGCTCAAGGGCATCGACGGCCTGCTGTACTTCAAGTCGACGAGCAGCTCGGCCGGCTATGCCGACATCAGCATCACCTTCCGCCAGGGCATCGACCCCGACACCGCGCAGGTGCAGGTGCAGAACAAGGTCAGCCAGGCCACCAGCCGGCTGCCGCAGGCGGTGCAGCAACAGGGCGTGACGGTCTACAAGTCGCAGAACAACTTCCTGCTGATCGTGGCGCTCTACGACGCGACCGACCGCCGCACCGACACCGACGTGGCCGACTGGATGGCCAGCAACCTGCGCGACCCGGTGAGCCGCGTCGACGGCGTGGGCTCGGTGCAGGCCTTCGGCGCGGCGTATGCGATGCGCATCTGGCTCGACCCGCACCGGCTGGCGAGCTACCAGCTGATGCCGTCGGACATCACCGCCGCCATCACCGCGCAGAACACGCAGGTGTCGGTCGGCGAGATCGGCGCGCGGCCGTCGCCCGCCGGCCAGCAGCTCAACGCGACAGTGACCGCGCTCTCGCGGCTGCAGACGCCCGAGCAGTTCCGCGGCATCGTGCTCAAGACCCAGGCCGACGGCGCCGTGGTGCGGCTGGGCGACGTGGCGCGCGTGGAAATCGGCAACGAGTCGTACGCTGAAACCACGCGCCTGAACGGCCACCCCGCAGCCGGCGCGGCCATCATGCTGGCGCCCGGTGCCAATGCGCTGACCACCGCCAGGGCGGTGAAGGCGCGCATCGCCGAAATGGAGCCCTCGCTGCCCGCCGGCCTGCGCGTGGCCTATGCGGAGGACACCACGCGCTTCGTGAAGATCTCGATCCAGTCGGTGCTCAAGACGCTGCTGGAGGCCATCGCGCTGGTGGTAGTGGTGATGTTCCTGTTCCTGCAGAACTGGCGCGCCACCTTGATCCCGGCCATCACCGTGCCGGTGGTGCTGCTGGGCACCTTCGGCGTGCTGGCGGCCTTCGGCTATTCGATCAACGTGCTCACGCTGTTCGGCATGGTGCTGGCCATCGGCCTGCTGGTGGACGACGCCATCGTGGTGGTGGAGAACGTCGAACGCGTCATGCACGAGGAAGGGCTCGACGCAAAGGCCGCCACCATCAAGTCGATGAAGGAGATCACCGGCGCGCTGGTGGGCATTGCGGTGGTGGTGTCGGCGGTGTTCCTGCCGATGACTTTCTTCGGCGGCTCGGTGGGCGTGATCTACCGGCAGTTCTCGGTGACGATCATCGCGTCGATGGCGCTGTCGGTGGTGGTGGCCATCGTGCTGATCCCGGCGCTGTGCGCGCGCTTCCTGAAGCCGGGCGTGCCGCCGCGCACGCGCGGTTTCCTCGGTGCGTTCAACCGGCGCTTCGACGCCGCGCAGGGCCGCTATGTGGGGCTGCTGGGCCGCATGCTGTGCAAGCCGCTGCGCTTCACCGCCGTATATGCCGCCATCGTGGCGGGCATGGGCCTGCTCTACCTGGGCCTGCCCGGCGGTTTCCTGCCGGAGGAAGACCAGGGCAGCGTGATGGTGCAGGTCTCGCTGCCAGCCGGCGCCACGCAGAGCCGAACCGACGCCGTGAACAGGGCGGTCGAGAAGCACTTCCTGGAAACCGAGAAGGACACCACCGACACCATCTTTACGCTGGCGGGCTGGAGCTATGCCGGCTCGGGGCAGCACACGGGCATGGCCTTCGTCTCGCTCAAGGACTGGTCGCAGCGCAAGGACCCGGAAAAGCGTGCGCACGCCATCGTCGAGCGCGCGAGCGCGGCGCTCTCGAAGCAGCAGCGCGACGCCGAGGTCTACGGCATGGTGCCGCCGCCCATCGAAGGCCTGGGCCAGTCCAACGGCTTCGAGTTCTGGCTGCAGGACACCTCCGGCATGGGCCCCGACAAGCTGGTGCACAAGCGCGAGGCGCTGGTGCGCGACGCCAACAAGGACAGGCGCCTGCAGTCGGTGCGCGCCAACAGCATCGCCAACACGCCGCAGCTGCAGGTCGACATCGACCAGGTCAAGGCGTCGGCGCTGCGGCTGTCGCTGGACGACGTGAACACCACGCTGGGCATTGCCTGGGGCGGCAACTACGTCAACGACTTCATCGACCGAGGCCGCGTGAAGCGCGTGTACGTGCAGGCCGACGCGCCCTACCGCTCGGCCCCCGAGGACATGGGCCAGTGGTTCGTGCGCGGCAGCACCGGCGCGATGACGCCGTTCTCGGCCTTCGCCACCACGCGCTGGTCGCAGGGCGCGTCGCAGCTGGAGCGCTACAACGGCCTGCCCGCGGTGCAGATCCAGGGCGCGGCCGCGCAGGGCACGAGCTCCGGCACGGCCATGTCGGCGGTCGAGGCCATCGCCAGGAAGCAGGCGGGCACGGGCCACGCATGGAGCGGGCTGTCCTACCAGGAGCGCCTGTCGGGCGGGCAGGCGCCGCTGCTGTTCGCAGTGTCGATCCTCGTGGTGTTCCTGTGCCTGGCCGCGCTGTACGAAAGCTGGTCGGTGCCGTTCTCGGTGATGCTGGTGATTCCGCTGGGCGTGCTGGGCGCGGTGATCGCGGCGTCGCTGCGCGGGCTGTCGAACGACATCTACTTCCAGGTCGGCCTGCTCGCGACCATCGGGCTGTCGGCCAAGAACGCGATCCTGATCATCGAGTTCGCGGAAGCGGCGCTGCGCCGCGGCGTGCCGCTGCTCGACGCGGTGGCCGAGGGCGCGCGCCTGCGGCTGCGGCCGATCCTGATGACCTCGCTGGCCTTCCTGGCCGGTGTGGTGCCGCTGGCGCTGGCCACAGGCGCGGGCTCCGCGAGCCAGGTGGCCATCGGCACCGGCGTGTTCGGCGGCGTGCTGACGGCCACCGCGCTGGGCATCTTCTTCGTGCCGCTGTTCTACCTGCTGGTGAAGCGGCTGGCGGCGCGCCGGGGCGGCAGCAGGCTGGGGACGAAACAGGCGGCCTGAGCAACCGTGCCGTCAGCGCCGGCGCGGAGCGGTCGCCACCGAGGCCTGCGCCTCGATCAGGTCATACAGCGCCTGCGCGGCCGGCGAGAGCCGCGCCGTCTTGCGCGTCATCAGCACCAGCGTGCGCGACACCTTGGGCTCCGTGAGTTCGACGATGCGCAGCGTGGGGTAGGCGCCTTTCTGCAGCGCAAGCCGCGGCACCACGGCGGCCGCCACGCGCTCGGCGACCAGCCCCACTGCCGTCGAGCTGCGCTGCACTTCGTAGAAGGGCTTCAGGTTGGCGGCGGCCGCGCCCAGCGCCAGGTCGAGCAGCGGCCGGTTCTCGCTTGCGTGGCCCGCGAAGATCAGCGGGTGCGGTTCGAGCTGGCGCCAGGCGATGCGCTTGCGCTGCGCCAGCGGATGCGCCTCGTGGCAGATGAGCACGTATTCGTCCTCGATCAGCGGCACGCTCTGCAGCTCCGGCGCGTGCGCGCCCGCCATGCCGATGCCGAACTCGACCTCGCGGTGCAGCACCGCATTCGCCACCGCCGATGACGAGTGGTCCAGTATCTTGATGCGGTTGTGCGGATGCCTGGCCGAATAGGCCTGCATGATGCGCGGCAGGAACTGCACGCCCGCCGTGGGCACGCAGGCGATCGACACGTCGCCGCGCTCCGCCTTGCCGGTCTCGCGGATCTCGAGCAGCGAATCGGCCAGCTCCACCAGCAGCCGCCGCGCGCGCGGCACGAAGTCGCGCCCGATGGTGGTGAGCGCCACCGAGCGCGTGGTGCGCTCCACCAGCGCCACGCCCAGGAATTCCTCGAGCTTGCGCAGCCGCTGCGTGATGGCGGTCTGCGTGACGTTGAGCGCGCCGGCCGCTGCCTGGAAGCTGCCTTCGTCGGCAATGGCCACGAAAGCCTGGATGCCGAGGATGTCGATCTTCATCAGATTTATGAATCAATGTCCATAATAAATTCATTTTACGTAGCGCTCCCTGCTCGGCAAACTCGCCGCCAGAACAGCAAAGGAACCCTGCGATGACCTGGTCAGCCAAGCAATATTCAGCCTTCGAAGAAGAACGCACACGCCCCGTGCGCGACCTCGTGGCCGCCCTGCCGCAGCGCGAAGTGCGCAGCGCCGTCGACCTGGGCTGCGGCCCCGGCAACTCCACCGAAGTGCTGGCGCAGCGCTTTCCCGGCGCGCTGGTCAGCGGCATGGACAGCTCCGACGACATGATCCAGGCCGCACGCAAGCGCATGCCCGGCTTGAACTTCGAGGTGGCCGACATCGCCACCTGGCGGCCCGCGCAGCCGGTCGACGTGATCCTGGCCAACGCCTCGCTGCAATGGCTGCCCGACCACGCCACGCTCTACCCCCGGCTGGCACAGCAGCTCGCGCCCGGCGGCAACCTCGCAATCCAGACGCCCGACAACCTCGAAGAACCCGCGCACCGCCTCGCCCGCGAAACAGCGAAAGACCCGCGCTGGGCCGACCGCATCGGCGACGTGCGCCACCCGGCGCGGCACGGCGCCATCGACTACTACGAGATGCTGGAACCGCATTGCAGCCGCGTGGACGTGTGGCGCACCACCTACTACCACCCACTGGCAGGTGGCGCGCCGGCAGTCGTGGAATGGTTCAAGGGCTCGGCGCTGCGGCCTTACCTTGCGCTGCTCGATGCGGCGCAGCAGGCCGGCTTTCTCGCGAGCTACCTGGCAGCCATCGCGAAGGCCTATCCGGCGCTGAAGGACGGCAGCGTGCTGCTGCCGTTTCCGCGGCTCTTCATCGTCGCGACGCGCTGAAGGTGAAGAGCGGCAACTTCGACCGCCGCATCAACCATCGGCTGGCGCACGGACTGCGTCAGGGCGAGAAGCCCGAGCGGCGCACCACCGGCTCCCACTGCTGCCTGTAGGCCTTGAGCATCTGCGCGGTTTCCGCGGTCGAACTCACCACCGGCGTGATGTAGGCCGCCTCGGCCGCCTTCTGCAGCCCCGGATCGCGCATCGCTTCGCGGATGGCGCCGGCCACCAGCTGCACCTTGGCCGGTGACATGGTGCTGGGCGCGAAGAAGGTGTTCCAGCCGTCGGCGTCGATCTTCATGCCGGCCTCGCGGAAGGTCGGGATCGCTGGCGCGAAGCTCGCGCGCTTCTTGCCCGACACCGCCAGGATGCGGATCTTGCCGGCCAGGTGCTGCGCGTAGAGCGAATCCAGCGTGTCGATGGCGATCGGCAGCGTGCCGCCGATCAGGTCGGCCGACAACGGCGCCGATCCGCCGTAGCCCTTGATCTGCGGCTGCACGCTCAGCGCGTCGCCCACCATCAGGCCGAAGAAGTGAGGCAGGCTGCCGGTCGCGGGCACTCCGAACACGGCCTCTTCCGGATGCGCCCAGAGCCGGCCGACCAGGAACATGGCGCGGTCGAGCTGCAGCTTCTGGCCCACGGCCAGCGCAAAGTCGTAGCTGCTGACCTGCGAGACCGGCACGAAGTCCTTGTCGGGGTCGTAGCCCACGTCCTTGATGACCAGCGGCGCGACCACCATCACGGCGGGGTTGCCGAGCATCAGCACGTTCTGCCCCGCCGGCGTGCGCCGCACTTCCTTGGCCGCGAGCCGTCCGCCCTCGCCCGGCTTGTTCTCGACCGTCACGGCCACGCCGAGCTTGGCGCCCAGCCGCTCCGCAACCAGGCGCGCGATGCGGTCCGTGGTGCCGCCGGCCGCGTAGCCGACCACCAGGGTCAAGGGGCCGTCCAGCGCCTGCTGCGCCTGGACCTGGGCACCGGAAATGCAGGCGGCGAGCCCGAGGCCCCACGCCAAGAGCCTGCGCCTGGAAAAGAATGCAACCATGGGGGTTTCCTGAGAGCGGTGGTTGTGAGCGGTCATGCGCGATGCCGTCGTGGCGAAAATCGCCTGCCGTTCCTGATCGCTGTTTGTGAAAATTTGTGAGCGGTTTATACGCAGGTAACAAACAGTTGATCTAATCCATCACCTGCTTTCGAGGCCGGTGGACCACACAACGCCCAGTACCCTTAACCCATCCGTATGCAAGCCTTTCCCGACGCGGGTTCGTTGCGCGAGCCGCGCTCCCTGGACGACCTGCTGCTCTACAGGTTGTCGCGCGCCATGCGCACCAGCAGCGGCATGGCGACCCGCATGGTCGAGGGCGGCTTCGGCATCACGCGGCGCGAGTGGGGAATGATCGGCACGCTCGCGCAGCGCGGCGAGATGACATCGTCCGCGCTGGCCGCGCACCTGCACCTGGACCGGGTGCGTACCTCGCGCGGGCTGCGCAGCCTCGTCGAGAAGAAACTGGTGATGCGCCGGCAGGATGCCGAGGACCGGCGCGAGGTTCACGTACGCCTGAGCGCCTCTGGCGAGCAGCTGTACGGCAAGCTGTTCCCGCGCATCGCGGGGCTCAACACCGAACTGCTCGAGGGCATCACGCCCGCTCACCTGGAAATCTTTCTCCAGTGCCTGCGGCACCTGGAGCAGCGCGGCAATGAACTGAGCGCGCAGGGCGTGGTCATGGAAAAGGCCGACCGGCGCTCGGGCGGCACGCGCCACCGCTGGCCCGAGCGGGAGGCCGGCGGCGGCAGCTGAAGGCAGCGGCGGGCTCAGGCCTGCACGTCCACCGTGCCGCCGATGGGAACGCCTTCGGCATTGGTGCGGATGCCGCCGCTCTTCCTGGCGCCGTCCACCGCATTGGAGACCGATTCCAGCGCCTCCTTCTGGACCTGCGAGGTCCGCAGCATGTTGATCTGCTGCTGCAGCATGAGGACCTGCGCGGCCATCGACTGGAGCTGCATCTGGATCGCCTTGCGCGCTTCGTCAGTGGGCGCCTCGATCAATTCGCCCTGCGTTTCCGCGATCTTCTTCTGCGTGTCGGTGATCTGCCGCTGGATCCTTGCGATCTGGGCGTTCACGTCATTCCCACCGCCGCTCGCGGGAGTCGTCGCTCCGATGGCTGCAACCATGTTTTCCTCCGTCCTTTGTGTGTCGACCAGAGGCTTATCGGCAGCGTGCCGAAAAAATGAAGGCCCGCGTCGTCATTCCGGCAGGTACGGCGCGATGTACCTGAAGGCATTGGCCACGTAGGCCTCTTTCTCGCCCACCGGCGCCACGTAGTGCAGCGCCGCCTCGGCGGCCTCCCGCCCCTCGGCGCGGGCGATGATCCACGCGGCCAGGTAGGGCGACGCGAAGCAGCCGCCCGCCGTCGCGACATTGCCGCTGGCAAAGAAGGGCTGGTTCAGCACTTCGACGCCGGCCGCCTGCACCCACGGCTTGGTGGTCAGGTCGGTACAGGCCGGCACGCTGCCCAGCAGGCCCAGCTTGGCAAGTATCAGGGTGCCCGAGCACTGCGCCGCGATGAGCTGGCGGCCGGGGTCCAGCGCCAGGCGCTCCATCAGCTCCGCGCTCCCGGCCACCTCGCGCGTGCGCACGCCGCTGCCGACCACCACCGCCTGCGCCGAGCGCGCCTCCTCGAGCAGCGACTGCGCGCGCACGGTGACGCCGTTCATCGACGTGACCTCCGGCGTCGGGCAGCAGAGCGTCACGCGCCAGCCGGGCTTCCTGATCCGGTTGAGCACGCCCAGCGCGATGAGCGAGTCGAGTTCGTTGAAGCCGTCGAATGTGAGGATGGCGATGTGCATGGCGTTCTTGTGTGTGCGGGAAAACGGTTTCGTCCATCGTAGGCAAGACGATCAATACAATCAAAAAATTGTCATGCATACATCGCACCGATGGCCGAAGCCCGCTACAAGCAACTGGTCGATGAACTCGCCGCCGAAATCCGCGCGGGCCGGTTGAAGCCCGGCACCCGCCTGCCCACGCACCGGCGGCTGGCCGAGCGCCACGGCCTTGCATTGGTGACGGCATCGCGCGTCTATGCCGAACTCGAAGCCATGGGCCTGGTCAGCGGCGAGGTCGGCCGCGGCACCTTCGTGCGCGAAGCGACCATTCCCCGCGACAAGGGCATCGACCAGCAGGCCGTGGCGGCAGGCCAGGTCGACCTGAATTTCAACTACCCCTCGCTGCCCGGGCAGGCCGAACTGCTGCGCGGCGCGCTGCGGCAGCTGGCCGCCGGCGGCGAGCTCGACGCGATGCTGCGCTACGCGCCGCACGGCGGCCGCATGCACGAGCGCGCCTGTGTCGCGCGGCATCTCGCGTCACGCGGGCTCGACGCGCTCGACCCGTCGCGCGTGCTGCTGGTCGACGGCGCGCAGCACGGCCTCGCGGTCACGGCCATGGCGCTGCTGCAGCCCGGCGACGTGGTGGCGGTCGATGCCCTCACCTATCCCGGTTTCAAGGTGCTGGCCGAGGCGCACCGGCTGGAGCTGGCCCCCATCCCGGCATCGGGCGCAGGCCCCGACCTCGACGCGCTGGAGCGCCTGTGCGCGCGCCGCCGGGTGCGTGCCGTCTATGCGATGCCGACGCTGCACAACCCGCTGGGCTGGGTGATGGGCACGAGCCGCCGGCGCCGGCTGGCAAGCATCGCCCGCAGGCACGGCCTGCTCGTCATCGAGGACGCGGCCTACGCCTTCCTGGCCGACGATCCGCAAGACATGCCGCCGCCACCGCTGGCCGCGCTGCTGCCCGAATCGACCGTGTACGTCTCGGGGCTGTCGAAGAACGTGGCGACCGGGTTGCGCGTGGGTTTCGTCGTGGCGCCGCAGGCCTGGGTGCCGAAGATCGAACGCGCCATCCGGGCCACGACCTGGTGCACGCCCGGCGTGACAACGGCCATTGCCTGCGCATGGCTGGAAGACGGCACCGTCGAGCGGCTCGAGTCTGAAAAGCGGCACGACGCCGCGGTGCGCCAGGAGATCGTCGACGAAACGCTCGCGGGCATGCGCTTCGTGCGCCATCCGTCGTCGTACTTCGTGTGGCTGCCCTTGCCCGAGGAAACGCGCGCCGATCACGTCGCGGCGGCGCTGATGCGCGAAGGCATCTCGGTATCGACGGCCGAGCCCTTCGCCACGTCGAAGCACGTGCCGCATGCGCTGCGGCTGGCGCTGGGCTCCGTGGGGCTGCCGAACTTGCGCAGTGCGCTGCTGACGGTGCGGCGGGTGATTGGCGAGTAGCCGGCGTCACTACACTGCCCCGATGTCCACCGCCCAGTCGCCACGCAGCGCACGAGACCGCCTGACTGCCTGCTACCGCAGCGGCGGCGCCATGCGCAGCCGCAGCGTGAGCGACCTGGTGCTGACGGGCACGCTCGACGTGCCCATGCCTCCCGCGCGCCTGACCGCGGACTGGGAACGCGAGATCTCCACGCAGCTTGCGCTGGAGCCCGGCGACGTCGAGCAGTTGCCGCTGGCGCGCGCACGCACGCGCTGGCCGGACTACAGGCAATGCGTGCAGGCCGCGACGGACTGGACAGAGGCACTCGGACTGCCCGGCGTGCTCGCCGCGAGCGACGTCGCGCTCATGGCTTGCCGCGGCGCGCGGTATCACCACGACGGCGCGCAATACGGCGGCGCGGCCTTCTGCAATCTCTTCATGAGCGAAGACAAGGGTCTCGACCTGCACTTTCCCTGTGCGGACGTTCGAATTCCGCTGGTGCGCGGCACGGCGGTGGTCTTCGACACCGGCCAGCCGCATGCCGTGATTCCGCGCGGCGGCAGCAACGGTTTCGATGCGGCCGACTTCGCGCCAGAACGCGATTGCACGCTGGTGTTCCTGACATGGGAGCTGCCGATCGAAGACGCGCTGGTGGGCAAGGCGCTTCAGATCGCCTTCGACGTCGATCCTTCGGCTGCCTCGCGGCTCGACGAAGAACAGGTCTTGGTGAACGGCGCGCCGGCGGCGCTCTGCCCGTCGTCAGGCCTGTGGCTGGTGGGCACCGGCTGAGTCCCGACCGGCGGGCCGGGCTTCTTCGGGCGCACCTTGTCGATCAGCCTCTGCTCCACCGACGAGGTGCCCGACACCGACAGTTGTGCGAGCACGCCGGTGTCCAGCCCCAGGGCGATGGCCGCGACGCCGCACAACAGCGCCGCGCCGATGCCGCGGCGGATCCATTCGCCCGCGCCCAGCGATTTCTTCATGGCCCTGAACAGGCGCCCGCCGACCAGCAGCGCACCCGCCAGTGAAGTCGCCGCGCCTGCCGCATAGGCAAGCAGGAGCAGCGAGGTCTGCGCGCTCGCACCGCCCAGTGCCGCGCCGGTCAGCACCAGGCCGAGGATCGGCCCGGCGCAAGGCGCCCACAGCAGTCCCGTGGCCACGCCCAGCAGCACCGATGCGACGAAGGACGAGCGTCCGCCTCGCCCCGCGCTGCCGTTGCCGCCGGCCGTTGCCGACAGCCGCTCGCCCCAGTTCACCAGCGGCCGAGCGAGCCGCTGCGCCAGTTGCGGAAAAAGAAGCGTGACGCCGAACAGCGCCATCAGCACGATCGCTGCCATCCGCCCGTACTGGTTGGCCTCCACCGCCCAGCCACCGCCCACCGCAGCCAGCGACGCCACGCCGGCGAAGGTGAGCGCCATGCCGAGCAGCAGCGGCAGGCCTCCCTTGAGAAAAGGCTGGTCGCCGCGCGCGAACACGAAGGGAAGCACCGGAAGAATGCAGGGGCTGAGGATGGTCAGCACCCCGCCGAGATAGGCGACGGCGAACAGAAGCATGGGGCGGGCCGTTCAGGCGAGCAAGCGATGAGCGATCAAGCGATCAGGCAACGCCCGGGTTGAACTTCATGGCCACGCCGTTCATGCAGTAGCGCAGGCCGGTCGGCTTGGGTCCGTCGTCGAACACATGGCCCAGGTGGCCGCCGCAGCGGCTGCAGTGCACCTCGGTGCGCGTCATGCCGGCGGTGGTGTCGACCTTCTGGCCGACGGCATCGGGCAGCGGCTGCCAGAAGCTGGGCCAGCCGGTCCTGCTGTCGAACTTGGTCTTCGACGAGAACGCATCCAGCGAACAGCCCGCGCAGGCGAAGCGGCCTTCGCGGTGCTCGTCGTTCAGCGGGCTCGAGTAGGGCCGCTCCGTGCCTTCCTGGCGCAGCACGGCGTACTGGTTGGGCGTGAGGAGCTTGCGCCACTCGGCATCGGTGCGGGTGATCGCGAACTTTCCGGGCTCGGCGGCGTGCGCCAGGCCGGCGCTCCAGCCAAGGCCATTGAAAAGCGCCAGGCCGAGCGTCGATGAGCCGGCCTTGAGAACGAAACGGCGTCCGTGGTGGTTCATGGCAGATCCTTGGAGTGGTGACCCTTGAATACGCGGCATCGGCATGTATGCGCATCCGCGCCCCATGCAGCGTAGTTCGGTCGCTCCCGCGCGAAAGTTACGCCGTCACTGCTTCTTTTCTGCTGCGCCGGCCGCCGCAGCCGCGGTGGGGGCCGGCGCGATCAGCACCATCGCCCCGTCCTGCCCCCGCCGTATGCGCAGCCGCGTGCCGTCCAGCAGGCGCTCCAGCGCCGCGTCGGGCGCGATCCTGCCCTTGACGCCGCGCGTCGACAGGCCCTTCACGTCTTCCATCTTGTAGATCAGCTGCACGCCCGACTGCGCGATGTAGACGTCCAGCGCGGGCCGCAGTTCGCCGCCACCGACGTCGAAGTCCCGCGCGTTGGCCCATGCGAGGCCCCCGATCAGTGCGCATCCCAGGCCGACGGCGAGGTGCCGCCTGGCCATTGCGGCGCGAAGGATGGGGTTCTGCCTCCCGATTCGATTCATGTCTTTGTATTTCCAGCGAGCTGTTTTTTCTCGTACTCCCATGAGACGAGCGCGCGCGCGCTTTCCGGTAACGCCGCGCCCCATTTCAGTGCTCCTAGAATTCGCGCCGCATCGCGCGTTACCGGAAATCTTCTGGCCGTTCGTCTCAGTGTGTGTCGCCATTCCCGGCGACGCGCCGTATCCCCATCCGGCCATTTTTCCAGGAGCGCTTTTTTGGTTCTCAGTGACTTGGACAACTGGTTCGTCAGCGAAGTGCTGCCGATGGAGGCGGCGCTCACGCGTTTCCTTCGCCGCAACTGGCGCGACGAAGCCGAAGTACCCGACCTGCGCCAGGATGTCTACGTGCGCATCTATGAATCCGCCGCCAAAGCCGTGCCCGAACTGGTGAAGCCCTTTGTCTTTGCCACGGCCCGCAACCTGTTGATCGACCGCGCGCGGCGTGCGCAGATCGTGTCGATCGAAATCATTGCCGACCTCGACGCGCTCGACTTCTCGGCCGACGAGCTCACGCCCGAGCGCCATGCCGCGGGCCGCGGCGAGCTGCGGCTGCTGCAGACGGCGCTCGACGCCCTGCCGCCCAAGTGCCGCCGCGTGGTGGAGCTGCGCAAGATCGACGGCCTGCCGCAGCGCGACGTCGCCATCTTGCTCGGCATCACCGAGGACACGGTCGAGCGGCAGGTGTCGCGCGGCGTGCGCGCGCTGGCGGACGCCATGCTCTCCAGCGGCGTGCAGCTCGACACCAAGGCTTTCGGCCGGGCACAGAACGAAAAGAAACTTTCACCATGACCGAAGCCGAACGCATCGAATCCGCGGCCGCCGACTGGCTGGCGCGCCGCGACAGCGGCAGCTGGACCGACACCGACCAGCAGCAGCTCGACGCCTGGATTGCCGAGTCCGTCGCGCACCGCATCGCGTGGCTGCGCCTGTCCAGCGTCTGGGAGCGCGCCGACCGGCTCGGCGCCCTGCGCACGCCAGCGGCACCCGCGGCCGCTGCGGCGGCGCCCGGGGTCATTCCCATCCCGCTGCCGGCAACCGCGCCCGCGCGCCCCGGCACTCGTGGGCACCGCGCGTTTCAGCTGCCGCGTTTTTCAACACAGCGCATCGCGGCCAGCATGCTGATCGCGGCCGCCGGCTGCAGCTGGCTCGGCTGGAAGTACACGCAGGACTGGCGCAGCGAGCACTACGCCACCGCCGTGGGCGCGCGCCAGTCGGTCTCGCTGCCCGACGGCTCGGTGCTCACGCTGAACACCGCCACCCACCTGCGCACTGTCGTGAATGCCAGCGGACGCAAGGTGTGGCTCGAAGACGGCGAGGCCTACTTCGACATCGCGCACGACAAGGCGCACCCCTTCGTGGTGATCGCCGGCGACCGCCGCATCACCGTGCTGGGCACGCGCTTCGTGGTGCGACGCGACGGCGAACAGGTGAACGTGGTGGTCGAGGAAGGCCGCGTGCAGATCGCATCGGCCAGCAACGAGCGCGGCACCGACAAGAGCGCGAAGAGCGGCGAGCCCACCGTGCTCGTGCGCAACCAGGCGGCTGTTGCCAGCGCGAACAACGTGCTGGTGATCTCGAAGGCGCCGAAGCAGATCGACGACGAATTGAGCTGGCGCAAGGGCAAGCTGGTGTTCGACCAGACCTCGCTGGGCGATGCGGCCGCGCAGTTCAACCGCTACAACACGCGCAAGCTGGTGATCGCCGATCCCGCGCTCGCGCGCATCCGCATCGGCGGCAGCTTCGATGCCAACAACATGGGCGGCTTCGTGGCACTGCTGAAGCAGGGCTTCGGCCTTTCGGTGCAGGAAAGCGGCAACGAAACAAGAATTTCAAACTAGCTTATTACCGGAATGTGACCGGGCATTCGTCTCAGTGAATACCGAACAAAGCCACACTGGAGACCGACACCCATGACCCGAATCGAGCAAGCCGCAAGCCTGCCCTCCAAGAAAAAGAAGCAGCAGAAAACAAGCAGGCCGGCGGGCCTTCCGGTGGCGATCCGCCACTGGGTCATCGGCGGCACGTGCGCACTGATGACAGGGCTGCCCGCGATGGCGCAGGCACAGCCGCAGGTCCAGGCGCAGCAGGTCTTCGACGTGGGTGCCGGCGACCTGAAGGCGGCGCTCGACGCCTACATCGCGCAGGGCGGCGTGCAGCTGCTCTACAAGGTCGACGACGTGAAGGGCATGGTCACGCGCGGCGTGAAGGGCGCGCTGCCGCCGCAGGAGGCGCTGTCGCGCATTCTCGAAGGCACGCCGCTGCTCACGCGCCGCGGCGACGACGGCGCGATCGTGATCTACACCGCCGCGCCCGTCGTGGCGAAGCCGACCACCGACGAGCCACAGTCGCTCGACAGCGTCACCGTCACGGCCACGCGCCGCCGCGAGCCGGTGCGCGAGGTGCCGATGCAGGTCAACGTGATGAAGGCCGAGACGCTGGAGCGCGCCGGCGCCAAGAACCTCGCCGACTACGTGGCCGAGCAGCCGGGCGTGAACATGACGAGCAGCGGCAGCGTGGGCGGCATCCTGACAATGCGCGGGCTGACCACCGGCCCGGTGCAGGGCATTGCCACTGTCGGCGTGTATGTGGACGACGTGGCCACGGGGCTGAGCTCGTCCGGCGCGCTCGCCGGCTTCACGCCGCTGGACATGGGCATGCTCGACCTGAACCACATCGAGGTGCTGCGCGGCCCGCAGGGCACGCTGTACGGCGCCGGCGCCATGAGCGGCGTGCTCAAGTACGTGACCAACCAGCCCGACACGATGGAGTTCGCGGGCTCGGTGAAATTCGGCACCTCGTGGACGCAGGGCGGCGGCCCGGGCTTCACGACCGGTGCGGTGCTCAACGTGCCGCTGAAGGAAGACGTGGCGGCCGTGCGCTTCGCCGCCTTCACCGACCAGCTCGGCGGCAGCTATGACGCGTCCGGCCCGGCACGGGGCCGCAACATAGACCGCGGCCATACCGACGGCGGCCGGGTCTCGGTGCTGCTGACGCCCACCAGGGAACTCACGGTGCGCCTGACGGGCACCGTGCAGGACGTGAAGCGCCAGGGCCTGGGCTTCGAGGACATCGACAGGCGCACCCTTCGCCCGTGGGGCCTCGACCGCACGCGCCAGCTGTCGTCCCGCGAGCCCTACACCAACAAGACGCAGCTGTTCGGCCTGGACGTGGAGTACGACTTCGGCTGGGCGCGCCTGAACTCGATCACCTCCGCGCAGGACGTGAAGATCACCAACTCCGTCGACCTCACCGCCCTCTATGCGCCGGCGCTCGCCGCGCTGCGCCTGTCGGCCGCCTCGGCGCCGCTGGCCAGCGCCGTGGAGCAGCACCGCGTGAGCCAGGAGTTCCGCCTGACCTCGCGCTCGGGGACCACCATCGAGTGGCTCGCCGGCATCTACCTGAACCGCGAACGCGGCGCCAACGACGGCACCCTCAGCGCGAACCTCAACGGCGGGCTGGGCAGCAAGACCTTCCTCGCGTCGACGCAGTCTTCGCGCTACCGCGAGGAGGCCTTCTATGGCGACGTCACCTGGAACGCGACGCCCGCGCTGTCGTTCACCGGCGGCATGCGGCTGGCGCGCAACAACCAGCGCTACGCCAGCAAGCAGTCGGGCACGCTGGTCGGGCCGGTCGATGCCAACGCCAGCGGCACCTCGTCGGAGAGCCCCACCACCTACCTCGCCGCGGCCAAGTACACGCTGTCGGAGACCAGCAACGTCTACTTCCGTGCAGCCAGCGGCTACCGCCCCGGCGGCCCGAATGTGCTGAAGGCCGACACCGACCGCAGGATCGTGCAGCCGATGTACAAGTCGGACTCGCTGTGGAGCTACGAGCTCGGCTACAAGGCCGACCTGCTGGACCGCAAGCTGTCTCTGGAAGCCGCGCTCTACGACATCGAATGGCGCGACGTGCAGCAGCCCACCAGGAGCGGCGGCTTCGTGTTCGTCACCAACGCCGGCGGCGCCCGCGTCAAGGGCGGCGAACTCACGCTCAATTGGAAGCCCAGCAAGGAGTGGCGCTTCACAGCCAACGCCGCGCTCATCGATGCGCGCCTCACCGAAGACGCCAAGGGCCTGGACGCCAAGGCGGGCACCCGCCTGCCCCAGACACCGCGCTTCGCGACCACGCTGGGCGTGACGCGCAACTTCAGCATTGCCGAGCACCCGGCCTACTTCGGCGTCAGCGCACGCTACACCGGCAAGCGCGACGCGGGCTACGCCGGCAGCTCGACCATTCCGAGCATCAAGATGCCGGCGTACACATTGGTCGACCTGCAGGCGGGCATCGACTTCCAGCGCTTCAGCCTCTCGGCCTATGTGCGCAACCTGACGAACAAGCGCGGCTTCCTGTCGATCGACACCGGCCTGACGGCGAACCCGAACCTGGTGCAGGCGGCACTGGCGCCTTCGCGCACCGTCGGCCTGGCCGTCAACGTTCCCTTCTGAGATGTCGAGCATCAATCCGCTGGCGGCCGCGTTGCCGCCGGATGCGGCGAGCGCCGCCGCGCCCGGAACGGCTCGAAAAGCACCGGCCAGCGCCTGGTACGCGCTGGCGGTGCTGGTCATCGCGACCGTGCTGGGCTCGATCGACAAGGTCATCCTCACGCTGCTGACGGAGCCGATGCGCATTGCGCTGTCGCTCTCCGACACGCAGCTGGGGCTGCTGCAGGGCGCGGGCATCGTGCTGTTCACCGGCATCGCCACGCTGCCCCTGGGCTGGCTCAGCGACCGCTACGACAGGCGCGTGGTGCTGGCCGCCTGCGTGCTGCTGTGGAGCGCCGCCACGGCCATGCGCGGCACCGCCATGGACTACGGCGTGCTGTTCATCGCCTCCATCGGCCTGGGCGTGGGCGAAGCGGGCCTCGGGCCCATCACCAACAGCATGATCCCCGACCTGTTCCCGCGCGCGCAGCGGGTGCTGGCCAACGCGGTGTTCGCGCTGTCGGCCATCTTCGGCAGCGCCTTGGGCGCCCTGCTGGGCGGCACCGTGGTGCACCTGACGGACGACCTGCGGCACTGGCTGCCCGCATCGATGCAGCAGCTGGAGGCATGGCGGCTGACCTTCTTCGTGATGGCCTCCGCCGGCATCCCGGTGACGCTGCTGGTGTTGTCGATCCGCCGCACCCGGCGCGGGGGCGCGCAGCCCGTTTCTCCAGCGGCTGGCGCAATGCCCGCAGCCGCTGCCGACGATGTTGACGATGCCGTCAGCACCATCAGCTTCCGCGACCACCTGCGCCAGCACTGGCGCACGTTCGCGGGCCTGGTGATCGGCGCGGGCCTGGCGAGCATCGGCATGAGCTCCATCGGCACCTGGCTGCCGATCATGGCGGCGCGCCAGTACGGCGTCACGCCGGCGCAGATGGGACAAGGCATGGGCATCGCCTTTCTGTGCGGCACGGTGATCGGCGGCCTGCTGGGCGTGGCGGCGATGCGCTACGTGCAGCCCCGCATGGGGCCGGCCGCCGCGCTGCGCATCATCATGCTGGGCAACCTCACGGCCGCGCTGCTGTCGTCGCTGCTGCTGTTCACGCGCTCGGCGACCGACGCATTCACGCTGCTGGCGCTGCTGGTCGTGCCGCTCATCAGCGGCGCGGTGCTGCTGCCCAACGTGCTGCAGGACGCGGCGCCGCCGCACCTGCGCGCCCGCACCATCGCGCTGCTCTCCGTGGCCGGCCTGCCGTTCGGCGTGGTGGGTCCGCTGGTGGTCGGCATGTTGTCGGACGCCCTCAAGTCGGTGCCCAACGGGCTGGCGGTGGCCATCGTCGCCACGACGCTGATCGGCGGCGTCATGGGCGCCATGGTGCTGCGCGCCACCGAAGGCCCGTTCGTGCGCCTGATGCGTGCGGCGCGGCCCACCTGAGCCTGCCCGGCTTTCTTCTTTCTTCCCTCCCTCTTTCGTCGTCCTTCCATGCCACAACAACCCTCGCCTTCATTGCCTGACACCCCATCTTCGCCAGCCGCCGCGGAGGCCGCAGCGCTGGCCGCCATCGACGCACTGGTGGCGCCTTTCAGCCGCAGCGACGCGCCCGGCATGGTCATCGGCATCGCGCGCAACGGCCGCCTGTTGTACCGCCGCGCCGTCGGCATGGCCAGCCTGGAGATGGGCGTGGCCAACACGCCGGCCACGCGCATGCGCATCGCCTCCACCAGCAAGCACTTCACGGCAATGGCCATCCTGCTGCTGGCGGAAGACGGCCTGCTCGACATCGACGACGCGGTGCACAAGCACCTGCCCGAGATGCCGCGGCTGAGCGCCAACGGCCCCACGCTGCGCCACCTGATGACCCACACGGGCGGCTGCCGCGCCCATGACGAGCTGTGGGCCATGGCGCACGGCCTCACCTTCACGCAGCCCGGCCCGGGGCTGCCCGCGATGGTCCGCCAGAGCGAGCTGAACTTCGAGCCAGGCACGCAGATGGTCTACAGCAACGGCGGCTACTTCCTGCTGGCGAAGATCATCGAGCGCGTGAGCGGACAGAGCTACGGCGACTTCCTGAAAGCGCGCCTGTTCGGGCCGCTGGGCATGCCCGACACCGCATCGGTCGCGACCGATCTCGACGTGGTTCCCGGTTTGGCCGGCCTCTACATCGCGTCGCCGCGCGGCGGATGGCAACGCGGCCTGTACCCGTGCGAGCTCGACGGCGGCGGCTCGCTGGTGTCGACGGTGGACGACATGCTGCGCTGGCTCGCGCACATGCGCAGCAGCGAGAAGATCGTGGGCAGCCCGCAGAGCTGGGCCATGCTGTCGGAACCCACCACGCTGTCGTCGGGTTCGAAGGTGAGCTACGGCTTCGGGCTCGCGCGCCATCCCTATCGCGGGGTCGAGATCGTCCACCACGCGGGCGCGGTGCTCGGCGCCCAGTCGCAGATGCTCAGCGTGCCCAGCCACGGGCTGGACATCATCGTCATGGTGAACGGCGCCCCGGTGGCGCCGTCGCCGCTGGCCCTCAAGGTGGTGGAGCTGCTGCTGGCCGACGCGCTGCAGCCGCCTGAAGTGCGCCCCCAGGCCAGTGCGTTCCCCGCGCTCGTCGGCCAGAACTACCACGAGCCGTCCACCGGCAGCGTGATGGGCTTTTCAGATGTCTCGGGCAGGCTGTGCATGTCGTGGCAGGCCGGCGATGCAAGGCCGATGCACCAGGGCGAAGGCAAGCTGTGGCTGGGCCTGCAGGACCTGCCGCTCAACGACCTCGTGCTCGACGCCAGCGACATCGATCCGCAACGCGCGCCCGACACGCTGGTGCTGCACGAAGGCGGCCAGCCGCGCCGCTTCGAGCGCATTGCAGCGGCCGCGCCCGAGCTCGCCACGCTGGCCGAACAGCTGTGCGGCGACTACACGAGCGCCGACCTGGACGCCACCGCGCGGGTGGCGCTCGCGGGCGGCAGGCTGCTGCTCACGGTGCATGGCCGCCACGGCCAGCACGCCTGCGCGCTGACGCCGCTGTCGGCCGACGTGATGACGCTCGTCTCGACCGACCCGGTGCTGGGCCAGATGGGCAAGTCGGTCCTCACCGTGGCGCGCAAGGAAGGCCGGGTCACGGGACTGCGGCTGAGCACCCTGCGCACCCGCAACATCCAACTCGCACGCCAGGAGCCACGCGCATGAAGTTCTTCACCACCCTCTTCGCCACCGAAACCAACACCTTCGTCTCCGCGCCCACCGGGCTGGGCAGCTTCGAGGAATACGGCATCTTCCACGGCGACTCCAGCACGCGCGACGCATCCGGCTACGGCATGTTCGCGGTGGAAGTGCGCAAGCAGCTGGCCGCCGAAGGCCACGAGCTGGTCGAGAGCCTGCTGGCCTTCGCGCAGCCGCTGGGCCGCACCGTGCGCCCCGTGTACGAAAGCCTGCGCGACGAGATACTGGACGACCTTCGCAAGGCCGGCCCGGTGGACGGCGTGATCCTGGTGCTGCACGGCGCCATGGTGGCCGACGGCTACGACGACTGCGAAGGCGACCTGATCTCGCGGGTGCGCGCCATCGTCGGCCCGAAGGTGACCATCGGCGTGTCGCTCGACCTGCACTGCCACTTCACGCAGCAGATGCTGACCGAGTCGGACGTGATCATCTGCTACAAGGAATATCCGCACACCGACGCGCTCGACCGCCTGCAGGAGCTGGTCCGCATCGTGGTGGACACCGCGCAGGGCCGCGTGCAGCCGGTCACCGCCGTGCACGACTGCCGCATGGTGGGCAAGTGGCACACCACGCGCGAACCCATGGCCGGCTTCGTGCGCCGCATGGAAGCCTGCGAGAAGCTGCCCGGCGTGCTGTCGGTATCGCTGGGCCATGGCTTCCCCTGGGCCGACGTGCCCGAGTCCGGCGCCAAGCTGTGGGTGGTGACCGACAACGACCCCGCGCTGGCCGCCAGGCTGGCCGACGAACTGGGCCGCGAGTTCTGGGCGCTGCGCCACCAGACCGGCGTGCCTTCGCTCTCCATCGACGAGACGCTGGAGCGGGCCATGGCCACGCAAGGCGGCCCGGTGGTGATTGCCGACACCGCCGACAACGCCGGCGGCGGCGCCACCAGCGACAGCACCTTCGTGCTGCGCGCACTGCTCGAGCGCGGCATCGGCAACGTGGCCTTCGGCGGCGTCTGGGACCTGGGCGCGGTGCAGCTGTGCCGCGACGCGGGCGTCGGCGCCAGCTTCGAGCTGCGGCTGGGCGGCAAGTGCGGCCCGGCCTCGGGCGACCCGATCGACCTGCACGTGACCGTCAAGGCCGTACGGGAAGCGCATTCGCAACGCGGCCTCGTGCCCGGCAACCACACGCCCATGGGCCCGTGCGTGTGGGTGCAGGCCGCGAACGGCGTGGACATCGTGCTCATCAGCAAGCGCAACCAGGTCATCGGCTCCGACCTCTTCACGGGCCTGGGCATCGACCTGGCGGCCAAGAAGCTGGTGGTGGTGAAGTCGGCGCAGCACTTCCATGCGGAGTTCGGGCCGATCGCCAAGTCGGTGCTGTACGTGTCGACGCCGGCCGCGCTGAGCACCGACTTCGCCAACCTGCCCTACCGCGTGCGCGACCTCGACTACTGGCCGCGCGTGGAAGAGCCGAGGCGCGGTGCCGCCGGCGCACTGCCGTCGTCGGTGGACGGGCGCGGCATGCCCGCGCCGGGCGAGCTGTACATCGTCGACGGCCGCAAGATGCACCTGCAGCGCAGCGGCCCCGCGCCGGCCAGTGCGTCGCATCCCACGCTGGTGCTCGAAGCCGGCGGCGGCTGCGCCTCGCCTGTCTACGCACGCCTGCAGAAGGCGCTGTCGGCCAAGTACCCGGTGATCAGCTACGACCGCGCCGGCATGGGCTGGAGCGAGGCAGACGACGCGCCCTTCGACGGAAAGCGCAACGCGCAGCATCTGCATGCGCTGCTGGCCGCTGCCGGCGTGACCGGCCCGATCGTGCTGATCGGCCATTCGCTGGGCGGGCTGCTGAACCGCATCTATACCGGCCTGTATCCGGAGCAGGTGGCCGGCGTGGTGATGCTCGACGCCAGCCATCCGGAGCAGTTCGAAGTTTTCAAGGGCCTGCCGGCAGAAACGTTGGCGCCGGAGCGCAGGAAGCGCGCCGAGTTCCAGGCCGGCGGCCTGCCGCCGCCGGAGTTTGCGCCGGTCCAGGCCATCTTTGCCGACATGCCCCATGTGCTGCGGCAGATGGCCGCGAACTACACGCCCGAAACCATCGACACGATGATGAAGGAACATGAAGGCCTGCAGCACGTCGCGCGGCAGGCGGGCGCGTCGCCGGACCTGGGCACGCGGCCGCTGTCGGTGCTTTCGGCCACGGTCATGCAGAAGCTGCCGCCGGGTGCCGAGGAAGGCGCCGAAGTGCAGCGGCGCTGGCCCGAGTACCAGGAGGCGCATGCGGCGCTGTCGAAGCGAAGCCGCCTGCATCGCATAGAAGGCGCCGAGCACATGACGCTGGTGGTGCTGCCGCCTTTCGTGAACCGCATTGCCGAAGAAGTCGACTGGGTCATGGCGGAGCTCGGATGCGCCCGATGACGCAGCTCTCGCACACGGCGCTTGCCGAGCTGAACACGCCGGCGCTGCTGCTCGACAGCACCGTCCTCGAACGCAACTGCGATGCGATGGCGCAGCGCGCGGCGCGCCACGGCGTGGCGCTGCGCCCGCACCTGAAGACTTCCAAGTCGGCCGAAGTGGCGCGCCTGGCCACACGCGGGCACAGCGGCGCCATCACCGTGTCCACCGTGGCCGAGGCCGACTACTTCGCGCGCTATGGCTTCCTGGACCTGACCTACGCAGTGGGCATCAGCGCCGGCAAGATCGATGCGCTGCATCGCGTGCAGCGCATGCACGGCGCCCGCGTGAACCTGCTCGCGGACTGCGTTGGCGCGGTGCGGGCGGCGGCCGCGCGTGCGCGCGCCCTGGGCGCGAGCTTCGGACTGCTGATCGAGGTCGACACCGGCGGCGGCCGCGGCGGTGTATCGCCCGACGATGAAGAGACGCTGCTCGCCATCGCGGCCGAAGTGCAACGCAGCGAATCGCTGACGCTGGCCGGCGTGCTCACCCACGCCGGCCACAGCTACCACGCCGAGGGGCTGGATTCGATCCGCGCCATCGCCGAGGCCGAGCGCGCCGGCGCGGTGCGTGCCGCCGAGTGCCTGCGCGCGGCCGGCTTCACGGTCGATGTGGTCAGCGTGGGCGCCACGCCGACCGCGGTGTGCGCCGAGCGGCTGGACGGCGTCACCGAAATGCGCCCCGGCGTCTACACCTTCTTCGACCTGGACCAGGCCGCGCGCGGCATCTGCGGCATCGAGGACATCGCGCTGTCGGTGCTGGCCACGGTGATCGGCCACAACCCGCGTTCGCGCCGCGTGCTCATCGACGCCGGCGCGCTCGCGCTGTCGAAGGACGAGTCGGCAGCCGAGTTCCGCGGCGGCCTGGGCTTCGGGCTGGTATGCCGCGCGGACGCCACCACGCCGTTGCCCGGCCTGCGCGTGGCCGAGCTGCACCAGGAGCACGGCCTGATCGCCACCGAAGGCGATGGCGAAGACGACCTGCGGGCCATGTTCGAGGCACTGCCCATCGGCAGCCGCGTGCGCATTCTTCCGCATCACGCCTGCATGACCGCGGCCCCCTACGACCGCTACCACGTGGTGCGCGGCAGCAGCGCGAGCGTGTACGCCGTGTGGGGCAAGGCCCTCGGCTGGCGCGCGGCCTGAACGCTCGCCCGCATCGCCCTCCGTTTTGTTTTTTGGAGTCAAACATGATGAAGACCTTTTTCGCGAAGCTGATGGCCGTGGCCGCTCCGCTCGCCCTGGCGCTCTGCCTGACCGCCGCGCCGAACGCCGTCAACGCCCAGGCCACGCCGGAACCCTCGCCCGCCGTTGCGCCCATAGCCACTGCTGCCCCCGCGGCACCGGCCGCGGTGCCGGCGGCAGCGGCCACCAAGGTCGACAACCCCTACGGCATCGGCGCGCTCTGGGCGCAGAGCGACCTGGTGGCCAAGGCCGTGCTGGCCATCCTCGCGATCATGTCGATGGGCAGCTGGTACGTCATCGTCACCAAGCTGCTCGAGCAGATGCGCATGGGCCGGCAGGCCAAGGAAGTCGACAACGAGTTCTGGAACGAGGGCAGCGTGCAGGCCGGCACCGCCAAGCTCGCCGAGGGCAGCCCCTTCCGCTTCATCGCCGATGCGGGCGTGCATGCCACGCGCAAGCACGACGGCCTGCGCGGCAAGGTCGACTTTGCCGACTTCGTCGACCTGTGCATCCACCGCGCCACCGAACGCGTGAACCGGCGCCTGAGCAACGGCATGTCGCTGCTGGCCACCGTGGGCTCCACCGCGCCTTTCGTGGGCCTGTTCGGCACCGTCTGGGGCATCTACCACGCGCTCACCGCCATCGGCATTGCGGGCCAAGCGTCGATCGACAAGGTGGCCGGGCCCGTGGGCGAGTCGCTCATCATGACCGCCATCGGCCTGGCCGTGGCCGTGCCCGCGGTGCTGGGCTACAACTGGCTCCTGCGCCGCAACATCACGGTGATGGACGACGTGCGCGAATTCAGCGGCGAGCTGCACTCCGTGATCCTGTCGGGCCGGGCCACCGCCTGAACGCCGCGCCACCACCGCACGCGAAGCGAGCCACACCATGGCGATGAACATCCCATCCGGCGGCGGCGACGAGGAACAGGCCATCGCGGCCATCAACACCACGCCGCTGGTCGACGTGATGCTGGTGCTGCTGATCATCTTCCTCATCACCATCCCGGTGGTCAATTACTCGGTGCCGGTGGAGGTGCCGAAGCAGCGCAACGAGGTGCGCGAGAGCAAGCCCGACACCATCGTGCTGTCGGTGGACACGGCCGGGCGCATCTACTGGTACGACACGCCCGTGCGCGACGTGAACAGCCTGGCCGAGCGGCTGAAGAAAGCGGCTGCCCTCAACCCGCAGCCCGAGGTGCACATCCGCGGCGACTGGCACTCGGTGTACGAGCCGGTGGGAAAGATCATCTACGCGTGCCAGTCGGCCGGCATCGTCAAGGTCGGCTTCATCACCGAGCCGCCCGCGCGCAACTGAGAACACACACACAGCCATGCGAAAAGAAAAACAGGGGCGCCGCAGCGGCACCCCCACCGACGAGCCCATGATGGACATCAACACCACGCCGCTGATCGACGTGATGCTGGTGCTGCTGATCATGCTCATCATCACCATCCCGATACAGCTTCACGCGGTGAACCTGAACATGCCCAACGGCAACCCACCGCCCAGCGACATCAAGCCCGAGGTGCTGCGCGTGGACATCGACGAGCGCAGCACCGTGCTGTGGAACGGCGAGGCCGTGGCCGAGCTGGCCGAGGTGGAGCGGCGCTTCGAGCAGCTCGCGGCGCAACCGGTGCAGCCCGAAGTGCACCTGCGCCCCGACAAGCAGGCCCGCTACGACGTGGTGGCCGGCGTGATGGCCTCGGCCCAGCGGTCGGGCCTGACCAAGCTGGGCATCATGGGCTCGGAGCAGTTCGTGCCATGAGCCGCGCCAACGACTTCGACCCCAAGTCACGCTTCGGCCCCGTAGGCATCGGCGTGATGGTGCTGTTCCACGTGCTGGTGGGCTACGCGCTGGTCTCGGGCCTGGCGCGCAAGACCATCGAGATGATCAAGAAGCCGATGGACGCGACCATCATCACGGAAGTGAAGGTGCCGCCACCGCCGCCCCCTCCCCCGCCGCCTCCACCGAAGAAGATCATCCGGCAGGAAACGCCGAAGGCACCGCCGCCACCGCGCCCGGCCTACGTGCCGCCGCCGGCGGTAACGCCACCGCCGAGCACCGCGCCCGCCATCACCGCGGTGCAGAGCACCGAGCCGGTGGCGCCACCGCCCGCCGCGCCGCCGGCACCGCCCGCGCCTCCCGCTCCGCCGCAAGCCGCGTCCACCGACATCGCGGTGGCATGCCCCAGGCAGGTGAAGCCCGAGATGCCGCGCAAGGCGCTGGACGAAGGCATCGGCGGCGTCGTCAAGGCCGAGGTGCGCATCAAGGGCGGGCACGTGACGGAAGTGCGCTTTCTCTCCGGGCCCAAGGTCTACCAATCGGCAGTGCGCTCGGCGATGATGCGCTACGAATGCCAGACCACGGGTGACGCCGAGGTCGTGGCAACGCAGGAGTTCGTCTTCAGGATCGAATGAGCGAGAAGGCCCGGCGCTAATGCCGGGCTAATCCTTCTCGCACGCCGACACCTTTGCGCCACCAGCGGTTTCGTAAATTCAACGCAGCTTTACGGTTCGTTCATCAAAACGGCTCGGCTGCGGGAAGAACATGCAGGGTCCGGCAGGCAAAGGAAGACGACGCCATGGCATCCAATCCATCGCAACCCACAGGCCGCACGGCCGCATCACCATCCCCCGAACCCACGTCCGACGAAACGGCGATCCCCGCGCTGGTGGCGCAGGTGTACGAGTCCGCCCCCACCGACGACCGCCGCCGCCTCGTGGAGACACTGCTGCGCCCGCTGGGCGTACTCTCGCTGGTGGCCATTGCCAACGGCATCTTCGCGAAGATCCGCTTCCGCAGCGCGGGCCAGGACCTGAACGTGCGCATCGACGATCTGCAGAACGTGCACGCCGCCGACATGGTGGCGCTGGTCCATCACGCGCAGCAGGTCAGCGTCGAGACTGTGGACAGTCTTGCGCAGTTGCTGGGCAGTTCGGGGGCGCTGGCGGGCTCTGCGGCTGCGGCGCTGCTTATCGGGCTGCTGGTGCAGCGGGCACGTTCGCGGCATGGCTCGCAGCAGGCGCAGCAGATTGACGACGGGTCGCTGGATCCGCTGTGAGCAGCGAGGCGAAAGCCTCACATGCAGAATCGGTGCAACGTCGCACGATCCGCCGGCCTCCCATTGAACAACCCCACCATCGACACCCCCAACGACCTGCGTGTTCTGCGCGAGCATCTTTCTTCCGTCTATGCAGCGCGAATGGCCGGCGTTTGCGGCCACCTTTGCTTCACCTTCATCGGCGGAGCGATGGGGTACTTCTATTTGAAGTTGCCGTTGGTGCTGCCTTTCGTGGCGATGCTCGCCTGCGCTAATTTGTACGTGCTGTTGTCGCCGCGCTGGGATGCCGGCGTACCGCTGGCCGATGGTCCACGTTGGGCGCGCAGGCACACGTTCCAGATGACTCTGATCGGAGCGGCCACCGCACCCGTGCCCTGGTTTTTCGTTTCGACGCAGAACCCGCAAGTCACGGCCCTCATGGCCATACTGATCATGGTCGGCTGCGGCCTGGCCATGCAATCCTTGTGGCCCATGACCGCCTCGCTGTTCGGCTATGGCATTCCGATGATGGGAGGGCTGATCGGTGCGTTGCTCTGGCACAGCGACGGAATCAACCTGTTCTTGGCTGCGGTAGGCAGTGCGTATCTGCTGTTTGCCCTGCGCCGCGGCGTCCTGCAGAACAAGCAATTGACCGACGCGCTGATTCTGCGCTTCGAGAACGAGTCGCTCGCAACCCGCCTTGGCGAGCAGATTGCGGCGACCGAACGCGCCAGCGCGGAGAAGACGCGCTTCCTTGCCGCGGCCAGCCACGATCTGCGCCAACCCCTGCACGCCATCGCGCTGTTCGGAGCGGCGCTCCAGAAGGCGCTCCATGACCACCCCGAAAGTCAGAACGCGGAGCGGCTCATGCGCTCGGTCAATGCGCTCGGCCACTCGCTGGACACCATGCTCGACGTCTCGCGTCTCGACGCAGGCGTGATCACGCCGGACATCCAGCCCATTGCGCTCGACGCACTCCTGGTGTCGCTCAATCACGTGTTCCTGGCCCGCGCCGAGCAGGCAGGTCTGCAATTGCGCGTACGTGCTGGCGGTGTGTGGGTACACAGCGACCAGCTGCTGCTGCAAAGGATGCTCTCGAACCTGGTGGACAACGCGCTCAAATACACGCCGCGCGGCGGCGTCGTCGTCCGCGTGCGTTCGCGAGGCGAGCGCGTGTGGATCGAAGTGCGCGACACGGGCATCGGTATGGCGCCCGAACAACTGGAGCGCATCTTCGAGGAGTTCTATCAGATCAACAACTCGGAACGCGACCGTGCACGCGGCCTTGGCATCGGGTTGTCCATCGTGCAACGGCTATCGCGGCTTCTGGATCATCCCGTCGAAGTTCAGTCGCAGGTCAGTCGCGGCACGCGCTTTCGTGTGTATGTGTCTGCAACGCGCCGTCCAGCCGGCACGCCAATCAGCCACGTGCCGGCCACGCTTCCGCAGGAAGAGTCGATGCGGCAGCCGCCGGCCCAGCCTCTATCACGCGCTTTGCCTCGGCGCGTACTGCTCATCGACGACGAAGCCGAAATCCGCAGCGCAATGAGCGCGTTGCTGCGCGCGCACGCATTCGATGTCCAGGCGGTCGTCGACGAACGCGCAGCGGCCATGGCTCTGGCTCAGGCGGAATCCGATGGGCGGCCGTTCGAACTGCTGTTGTGTGACTTCCGACTGGCCGACGGCGGCAGCGGACTCGAAGCCGGCCTGCGCCTGCATCGGCGCAATGGCAAGCCGATGCCGCTGCTTCTTATCACTGGCGAGACCGCGCCAGAACGCCTTCAGCGCGTGCGCGATTCAGGTGTGCCGGTCTTGTTCAAGCCGGTGAATGCGGACAGGTTGTTGCAGGCGATCGATACGGCACTGGGAGCCGCGTAGGCGCGGCGATGCTGCAGCGAGGACCAATTTGCCAAATGGAAAAGTCCTGTCGCAGGGAATGCGCGGGACTTACAAGAACTGCCAGAGATTGATTCTGGCGGAGAGTGTGAAAGCTGAAACTTGTTTCTTATCAGATAGTTACCCACCGCATACCATGACAGATACCTTGGTCTGCCGAAGGCTAGCTCGCATCATCTAAGCACTCTCTCTCGCGTGATTGAAAAGTCGAAGGACAAGCGGCAAATATCCAGCATCGATGCGTCGTCCGAGCGCCTCCCCCTGTCGGCGAGCCTACCCCTATGACGCGGAGCGCAGCGCGGCGCCTCACCGGTTGTCATTTGGCCTCGTGCCGCATCGCCAAGACCGACCGCCGCCGACCGACTCAGTAGTTGCACCAGTACGAGGGGACAGCTTTACCCGCCTGAAACATACAGAAACAGATACAGTCTCCTTGGTTCTTCTACTTGCAACTTATGACCACCGCAGAGTTTATTGCAGCCTTGAAGGAGCATGGACCAAAGCACGTTTATCACAATTGCCTTTTAAGCAATGACGTGTTTTTGTTCGCTCAGTCATTCAATGCCCCCTCAGATGTGATTTACCACGAGTTTAAAGGCAAAGTATCAACTGCCTTAAATATTGCGGCACCCAACATCGCGATTGTCGGAAGCGCCAAAACTGGATTTAGCCTTACCCCTGGTCGCGGATTGAGTCCTTTCCACTCGGAGTCTGATCTAGACCTTGTCTTGGTTTCGTCCAAGTGGTTCAAATATCTCTGGGATGCACACTTGGAGTATATGTACAGCTATTCAGGAATAAGCTACAAGAACACTGCGAAGGAAGTATTTCGCCATTTCATTTCAATAAAGACCGAAGAAATATCAGGCGAAAAGCTCAATTTCTTCAAGGACTGGATAGAGGTGGCCGACGCCCTACGAAAAGACTTGCAGATTGAATTCAAGCTGCCAAGCGAAATCAATTACCGAATATACGAAGATTGGTACTTCGTCGAAAAATATCACCTTGCCGGAATTAATCAACTTCAGGGTCAGCTATGACAATAGTCTCCAATATGATTACCGAAAGTCGACCCATCAAGTGGGTATTCGACGAGTTCAAGAAAGGGAATCTTTATGTTGACGAATCGTTTCAAAGAAACTTCACTTGGATCAGGAAGGATAAAATCTCTCTGTTAGAAACGATCATACTCGGCTATCCCATCCCCGAAATATATTTGTGGGAAACCAGCACAGATCCAACCACAGGGGACACCAAATATAGCGTTATTGATGGCCAGCAACGAATAAGAACCCTAGGCCTTTTCATCGACGGTGATCTAAAACTTACCGATTCCGGTTTGGAGTTTTCTGACGCCGCATATCGCGGAAAGTCATTCGAAGACCTGAGTTCGGCAATGAGGTCCGACATCTGGTCTTATAAAATTTCGATACGCTTTGTGAATTCGGCGGTTCACCGCGACGACATTGTAAAGATGTTTCTTCGATTAAACAAAACATCGAACGCACTTAACCCACAGGAACTGCGCAATGCAGAATTCAATGGGGAATTTCTTAAGGCATCAGAGCGAGTCGCGCAACTTGAGTTTTGGAGAAGATGGAATCTCTTTAGTGACACAGAGATTCGGCGCATGCAAGACATTCAATTCGCAAGCACGCTGCTTATTTTCATACGAAGCGGCTTCGAAGATGAAACAACACAATCAGCCATCAATAAGATGTATGATTTGTATAATGACTCATACCCTCAAATTGATGCCGATATCGCCAGCATTGAGGCAGCACTATCAATTCTAAATGAATTGTTGGCGCGAAGCGCCTATTTGCAAACACCATGGAAAAAGAAGACTCATCTTTACACGGTATTCACCGTGGCGGCATGGCTTGCAAAAATGAACATGACCAATTGGGACGCAATTACTGTAGCTCTCGACAATTGGTTTATGTGGACCGAACTAAACGATGTGCCACCGGAGGAATATACGGGCAGGCTTTATGAATATCATCGCCTGTCCCAAGAAGGAGTACAAAAGAAAGCCAATCGCCTAGCGCGCTTCGCAATTCTTACCGAGTACCTTCAAGAAGTAGTAAATGAGCAACCTCAAGCTGCAATTCGGAGTTCGCCAAACAAATATGAGGGCTCCTCATTTTTGAACCCTGCAGAGCCGCACGAGATCGAGTACTGGTCAAAAACACTCGGTGTAACCGAAGATCTCCTTCGAGAAACTATAAATTCTGTTGGCCCTCAACTCAACGCGATCCGTCAAGAGTTAGGAAAAAAAGCTTAAACCTGCCAGCGCATTCTCGATTGGCATGGCGCCATTCATCCGGCTTGGCCGAGGACGGCTCGGGCAATCGCCGCGTGGACGAGGCCGCCTTCGGTCTGTTTCCCGGTTTCGCGGAGGAACCGCCTACGGCCGCAAGACATACAACGCGCGCACAAAAACGGTCGCCAGCCCGCCCAGCTTCCGTAGTGCCTGGAAGAAGGGCCAGCGCTGCATTATCCCAGCCGAAGCTATCTTCTAGCCGAACTGGGAGTCCGGTAACGCCGTGCGGTGGCGCATCCAGCAGCTGGAAGAGGTACCCATGGGCATCGCCGGCATCTACAAGCAGTGGACATCGCCTGACGGCGAGAAGCTCTTCAGCTTCACCATGTTGGCGGTCAACGCCGACGGACACCCTTACCACCCCGAGCGAAGAAGACGAAGGCGGCCGAGCCGCCCGCCGGCGACAACGACGCCACACCGCCAGCGGCATTGGACCCATCGAAATTCGGCGCGTAAAGCAGTAGATTCACTTACAGCTATTGATGAGGTCTGCTTTGATTCAAAATAAATCGTATCTGTTTATCGACGGCGCCTATCTCACTCAGGCATTCGACGACCTCAGCAAGAAGTGGTTTGATGGTGTTGAACTGCCAATCAACTATTCACTGCTTGCATTGAACCATCAGAAGGTCTTCTACTACGACTGCCTTCCAGCTCAGAAAGATGGCGAATCGAACGACGACTTTTCAATCAGAAAGCTACCGCAGGAGCGCAAGTTTGAAACATTAAGAAATCTGAATGGCTGGCATGTCAATGAAGGGATCGCTAAGCACCGCAAGCGGCAAGGGGCGCAACAGAAAGAGGTTGACATCTTGATTGCGGTGGACATGCTTTCACATACACATCGAAGAAACATGGAGCGCTTGACCTTCATTGCCGGCGACCAAGATTTCTGCCCTCTCATTGAAGCTGTCGTACGAGAAGGCATGTTTGTCGAATTGTTCTACGACCCGACCTCAGTCTCGAAAGATTTGAAGAACTCCGCAGATTCCACTCGGAAGCTGGATCTGCTTACCGCCCATCAACTGCTTGACCCTAGGTTCATCGAGACTCACCCGATCCCGACACGATCTAACGCGACAAACCCGGGGGTTGCAAACGCCACCGCGATCAGAACTGGAACGCGCGAAGGCGAACTATTTGCTTTGCTCTTCAAACATGAAGCCGGGCTCAGCATCATCAATCAGAAAACGTCAACGGGATACTTTGCGCGCTTGGACGGCGGGACTGGGGACGAGACTCGCCTGATCGCAGTTCACGCCGATCTTTACGGCCCGGTTGATTGGCAGTAGTGACGGCAGCAGAGGACACCAAGGTCGCGCTTCAATAATCAACAGACCTCACTTTCCACGTCGCCCCGCAATTTCTGTCGTGCGCACGTCGAGCGCTGCGTTCAACTCAAGCTCGTAACCCTCGCGCAGCTCAATCTCTGCCATCGCCGCCGCCGCGAAGCGGTCAAGATCAACGCCAGGCGCGAGCGCTGCAGTCGGCATAGCTGGCCGCCCCGGCCGCATCACGCGGCATTCAACCGGAATCGGCACCTTCACCGACTGCACAGGCGCCACTCCGCAACCTGCGAGTACCGCGCAAAGGCCCATAGCGGCCCAGAGACGTGCGCAAACCTTCATTGCCCTGCCCTCCCCCTCAACCAGCCATCAACACGCACCTGAGCGCTCGCGCAGGCATCGATCGGCCGCGGGCCGAGGGCGGGGAACGCGTAGCGCTCTAAGGTGTTCTCGACCTGAATCTGATGTTTCCCGTTGGAAAGAGTCGGCAGCTTCGCCTTCAGCAAGTCACGCGCAACCGCCTCGAAGGTTGACGCGCTCGCTGCTGCAGGCGGCCCCTTACGAGCTGCCGCATGCGCCTTTCGAGCGTCAGCCAGGGTGACCGCAGGATAAAGGCCGTATGTCTTTGTCTTTTGCTTTCCACCGGCGGTGTAGTTGGCCCGCCAGCTTTTTGCCCCAGTGCGGGAGACGAATAAGTACATGGTATCGGCTAGAAAATGCCATGACTGATGCCATGTTTGGCGCTTGGCTAGGGGCGGTTTGAATCGGATCGCGTAAGACGCGAAAGGACGCACTCTCCAATGAAAAAATCCCGTCGCAGGGACTGCGCGGGACTTTCAAAAACTGCCAGAGATTGATTCTGGCGGAGAGTGTGAGATTCGAACTCACGGACGCTTTCACGTCGGCAGTTTTCAAGACTGCTGGTTTAAACCACTCACCCAACTCTCCGGAACCGCAGATTTTAAGCCGATGCAGGCGCCCTACTCTCCGTCCGGCAGGAACATCGCCTGCAGATCGCTCAGAAAGTCCAGCCCGCGTTCGGTGGGCCATACGCGAAACAGGTCGCGCGCCAGGAGCCCCTTGCGTTCGGCTTCTTCCAAACCGCGCTGGATGGCGGTCATCGCGAGCCCGGTGCGTTCGCTGAACTGGGGCAGCGTGAAGCCGGCCTTCAGCCTCAGCGCATTGAGCATGAACTCGAACGGCAGGTCGGCCAGCGCCACTTCGTCGCTCTGCGACACGGCGGCGCCGGCGCGCGCGTTGTCCATGTACAGCCGCGGCTCGCGGTAGCGCACCTGACGCACGATGCGGTGCGCAAAGCTCAGCTTGCTGTGCGCGCCTGCGCCTATGCCAAGGTAGTCGCCAAACTCCCAGTAGTTGCGGTTGTGCCCGCAGGCATGGCCTTCGCGCGCATAAGCCGACACTTCATAGCGCGTCATGCCGACGGCGCTGGTGCGTTCGGTGATGCGGTCGAGCATCTCGTAGGCGATGTCGTCCTCGGGCAGCGTGGGCGGGAACTTGGCGAACCAGGTGTTGGGCTCGATGGTCAGGTGGTACACCGACAGGTGCGGCGGCGCGAGCGACAGGGCTTGCGAGAGGTCGGCCTCCAGGCCCTCCAGCGTCTGGCCCGGCAGGGCGTACATCAGGTCGAGGTTGAAGGTGTCGAAGGCGCTCGCGGCCTCTTCGACTGCCGCAATGGCCTGCGCACGGTCGTGCACGCGGCCTAGCGCCTTCAGGTGCTCGTCGTTGAAGCTCTGCACGCCCACCGACAGGCGCGTGACGCCCGCGGCGCGGAACGCACGGAAGCGGTTGCGTTCGAAGGTGCCGGGGTTGGCCTCGAGCGTGATCTCGCAGTCGGGTGCGAGCTTCAGCCGCGCGCGCACGTCGCCCAGCAGGCGGTCGATGGCTTGTGGCGAAAACAGGCTCGGCGTGCCGCCGCCGATGAAGATGGTGTGCACGGTGCGCCCCCAGATGAGGGGCAGCGCCGCGTCCAGGTCGGCCACTAGCGCGTCGATGTACGCCTGCTCGGGAATGCCGTCGATGTCGGCCTCGCTGGCGGCACGCCATTCGTGCGAATTGAAGTCGCAATACGGGCACTTGCGCAGGCACCACGGCAGGTGGATGTAGAGCGACAGCGGCGGCAGCGCGCTGAGCTGCAGCGGGCCGGGCCGCATCCAGTGCAGCACGTCGTTGGCCTGCGGCGCGCCCGTGGGCTGCGCCGGCTGGATCGGGAAGACGGTGGCCATTACGCGGGCAGCCAGCGTTCGCGCATCAGGGCCAGCATGGCCTGCGCCGCGCGGCCACGGTGGCTGTTGGCGTTCTTGATCTCGGGCGTCAGCTGGGCGAAGGTCTTGCGGAAGCTCGGCAGGTACATCACGGGGTCGAAGCCGAAGCCGTTCTCGCCCACGGGCTCGGGCGCGATCTCGCCGACGACGCGGCCCACGGCGATGAGCGGCTCGGGGTCGTCGTGGCTGCGCAGCGCGACCAGCGTGCTGACGAGCGCGGCGCGCCGGTTGACGACACCGCTCATCTGTTCGAGCAGCGCCTTCACGTTGTTGGCGTCGCCCTTGGCGTAGCCGAACTGGGTGGCGTAGTAGGCGGTGTCGACGCCCGGCAGGCCGCCGAAGGCGTCGACGCACAGGCCGGCGTCGTCGGCAATGGCCGGCAGGCCGGTGGCGGCGCTGGCGTGGCGCGC
This sequence comes from Variovorax sp. AB1(2024), assembly GCF_037482385.2. Classification (NCBI taxonomy): domain Bacteria; kingdom Pseudomonadati; phylum Pseudomonadota; class Betaproteobacteria; order Burkholderiales; family Comamonadaceae; genus Variovorax; species Variovorax sp. AB1(2024). The sequence continues at coordinate 5,545,721 of NZ_JBBHKP020000001.1, forward strand.
CTTGGTCAGCGCGTTCTCGACGAAGGTGCGGAAGGGTTCTTCAGCCTCGCCCACGCCCAGTGCCGATTGCGGCACGAGCGTGACGGCCAGTTCCGCGAACAGTTGCTGGAGTTCGGCGAGCTTGCCTGCGTTGTTGGAAGCCAGAACCAGTTTCATAGAAAGTCAAAGTGGCTGTGGCGCCCGCCTTGAAGGCAGGTGCCAGTACCTGGAGGTGGTCAGTTGGCGGCGAGCAGCGCCTGCTTCTGCAGGGTCACGAGTTCGCCGATGCCCTTTTCGGCAAGGCCGAGCAGGCTGTTCATTTCTTCGCGGGTGAAGGCCACGCCTTCGGCGGTGCCCTGCACTTCGACGAAGTGGCCGGCGCCGGTCATGACGACGTTCATGTCGGTGTCGCAGGCGGAGTCTTCGGTGTATTCGAGGTCGAGCAGCGGCGTGCCTTCGACGATGCCCACCGAAATGGCGGCCACGTGGCCCTTGATGGGCGATGCGGCCAGCGTGCCGGCGGCGATGAGCTTGTTGACGGCGTCCTGCGCGGCCACGAAGGCGCCGGTGATGGCCGCGGTGCGCGTGCCGCCGTCGGCCTGCAGCACGTCGCAGTCGAGGTGGATGGTGCGCTCGCCCAGGGCGGCCAGGTCGAACACCGCGCGCATCGAACGGCCGATGAGGCGCTGGATTTCCTGCGTGCGGCCGGTCTGCTTGCCCTTGGCGGCCTCGCGGCTGCTGCGGGTGTGGGTGGCGCGCGGCAGCATGCCGTATTCGGCCGTGACCCAGCCTTCGCCGCTGCCCTTCTTGTGCGGCGGCACTTTCTCTTCGACCGACGCGGTGCACAGCACGCGGGTCTGGCCGAACTCGATCAGTACCGAGCCTTCGGCGTGAATGGTGAAGCCGCGGGTGATGCGCACCGGGCGCAGCTGGTCGGCGGCGCGGCCGCCGCTTCGTGTGAAAGCAGTCATTGTTTGAGACTCGAAAGAGGAAAAAAGGAACGAACGGCGCGCTCAGGTCTTGCGGGCGGCCGAGCGGCGAATGGCTTCGTTGATCTCGGCGATGGAGCGCTCGATGGCGTCTTCGTCGAGGTCGTCGATCTCGTTGTCCGACGGCATGCCGGCCTGGATGGTGGAGGCGAACACGCCGTCTTCTATGGTTTCGGTGGACACGCCGCTGCGGTCGTCGCCCGTGCTGTCGGGCATTTCCCATTCGAGGGCGATGAGCGTGACGTTGTCGCTGTGGGCGCCGCCCTTGCGCAGCGCCATTTCGGCGAGGTCGGGGGCGGCGTCGGACACGGGCTTGCCGGAGGAAAGCGTGTGCACGATGAGCGCGTCGTCGAGCACGCCCCACACGCCGTCGGAGCACAGCATGAGGCGGTCGCCGCGCTGCAGCTGCAGCGGGCTGGACACGTCGAACAGCGGCGTGGTCGGCGAGCCGAGGCAGGTCAGCAGCAGGTTGCGGTTGACGGGCGCGTCGGAGCCGTGCGGCTTGGGGCGCTCGGCGTGGGAGTGGTCGCGCGTGCGGGTCAGCAGGCGGCCGTCGCGCACCACGTACAGGCGGGAGTCGCCGCAGTGCATCCAGGTGGCGGTGGTGCCCTGCAGCACGGCCGCGACGACGGTGGTGCGCGGCGTGTCGAGCATGGCCTTGTGGCTGGCGTACCGCATGATCTGCTGGTGCGCGGCCATGGCCGATTCGGCCAGGAAGGCTTTCACGTCCTTCACGATCGGGCGTGCTTCGCGCTGGTAGAGCGCGGCGATGGTCTGCAGGGCCAGCTGCGCCGCCACTTCGCCTTCCGGATGGCCGCCCATGCCGTCGGCCAGCACGAACAGGCCCGATTCCCGCGTGTAGCAATAGCCCATGCGGTCTTCGTTCTTGAGACGGCCGCCCTTGCGGCTGACCTGGAAGACGGAAAATTTCATGGTGATGTCATGCGGGCCGCGTGGTGGGCGCGGCAGCCTTGGGCAGGCCCTTCTTGTCGAAGGAGCGGATGTTGTCGATGGACAGCCGCACCTTCTCGCCCACGGTGAGCTTGGTGTAGCGGCGCTCGCCCTCGCGGCTGAGTTCCTTCTGCAGCGCGAAGACCGATTGCGGGCGCGACAGCGGGTCGAGCGACATGCACCACTCGACCACCTCGATCAGGTTGTCGGAATACACGCCGCGCAGGCGCGACAGCGACAGGCTGAGGCGGTCTTTCTCGATGCGGCGGGGGGCGTCGTTGGGCGGGTAGCCCTGCATGCAGGCGTAGATGCAGGCGCCGATGGCGTAGATGTCGGTCCAGGGGCCCATGGAAGAGTCGCGCCGGTACATCTCGGGGGCCGCGAAGCCTGGGGTGTACATGGGGCGGATGAAGATGCCTTCCTTGCTGAGCACCTCGCGCGCGGCGCCGAAGTCGATCAGCACGGCGCGGTCGTCGTCGGTCACGAAGATGTTGGCCGGCTTGATGTCCAGGTGCAGCATCTTGTACTGGTGGACGATGCGCAGCCCGCGCAGGATTTCGTCGAACAGCGACCGGATGGTGGATTCGCGGAACACCTTCTGCTTCTTCAGGTCGCGCGCCGTGACCACGAAATCCTGCAGGGTGGCGCCCTCCAGGTAGTTCATGACCATGTAGACGGTCTCGTTCTCGCGGAAGAAATTGAGCACGCTGACCACCGAGGCATGCGAGATCTGCGCGAGCGAGCGGCCCTCTTCGAAGAAGCTCTTGAGCCCCAGGCGGTAGAGGGAGAGCTTCTCGGGCGGCACCTGGGGCGCCAGTTCGTCGGGGCCCCGGGTGGCGAGCGACGAAGGCAGATACTCCTTGATGGCGACCTGCTGTCCGGCAGGGTCGATGGCCAGGTAGACGACACCGAAACCACCCGCGGAAAGCCGGCGTACAACGCGGTATCCGCCAATGACCGTATCGGGCAGCAGGGGCGAAGGCTTGACCTTTGACATAATCCGGGAGTTTCGCCCGAAGGCGATGGTGCGGCAAGCGAACGCCGTGCCGACGCCTCGGTGCTTGCAAGCAAAACCACAGTGAGGCGCAATGCCAGTTTACAGCATGACCGGCTACGCCAGCGGCCAAAATGGGTCCGCAGGCAGCCACTCCGAAGCCGAAGCACGGCCCTCCGCGGCGGGCCGGCTCGGGGTCGAAATCCGCTCGGTCAACAGCCGCTTCCTCGATCTCACCTTCAAGTTGCCGGAGGAACTGCGCCAGCATGAAACCGCGCTGCGCGAGTTGCTCACGGGCAAGCTCAAGCGCGGCAAGGTCGAGGTGCGCGCGGCCATCGAGAACACCGCCCAGGCGGGCGTCGTCGAGCCTTCCGTCAAGCTGCTCCAGCGGCTCAACGGGGTGCAGGACAGCATCAAGGCCTGGCTGCCCGGCGCCCGCGACCTGAGCGTGGCCGACGTGCTGCGCCTGGCCGGCGGCGACAGCGCCGCCCGCGGCGACTGGGGCCCCGATCTGCTCGAGGTGACCGGCAAGGCGCTCGACGGCCTGATGTCGGCCCGCCAGCGCGAAGGCGCCCGGCTGGCCAAGATACTCGAGGCCCACCTGGCCCAGCTGCGCACCCTGGTGCAGCAGGCCGGGCCGCTGGTGCCGCAGCTGGTCGAACAGCAGCGCACCCGCTTCCTGGAGCGCTGGAAGGAGGCGATGGGCCTGACCGAAAGCACCGGCGGCACCCTGCCCGAGGCCGCCCAGGACCGCGCGCTGACGGAAGCCACCGCCTTCGCGATCCGCATCGACGTGGCAGAGGAGCTGACCCGCCTGAACTCGCACCTCGAAGAGATCGAGCGCCTGCTCAAGAAGGGCGGCGAGATCGGCAAGCGCCTCGACTTCCTCATCCAGGAACTGCACCGCGAGGCCAACACCCTGGGCTCCAAGTCGGCAGCCCTGGAGCTCACGCGCATTGGCGTGGACATGAAGGTCCTGATCGAGCAGATGCGAGAGCAGGTCCAGAACATCGAATGACGAGCGAAAGCATGGATTACCCCGGCAATATCTTCGTGGTGGCGGCGCCCAGCGGCGCCGGCAAATCGAGCCTGGTCAAGGCGCTGATGGAGCTGGACGCAGCCGTCCAGCCCTCTGTTTCCCACACCACGCGCTCGCCGCGCGGGCAGGAAAAGCACGGCCGCGAGTACTTTTTTGCCTCGCCGACGGAATTCGACGCCATGGTCGCGGCCGACGGCTTCGTGGAATGGGCGCACGTGCATGGCCACAAGTACGGCACTTCCAAGAAGGCCATCGAGGAGCGGATCGCCCAGGGGGCCGACGTCATCCTCGAAATCGACTTCCAGGGCGCGCTGCAGATCCGCAAGACTTTTGCCAACGCGGTCATGATCTTCATCCTGCCGCCCAGCTGGGAAGAACTGCGCTCCCGCCTGGAGCGGCGCGGCGAAGACAGCGCCGCGGTGATCGAAACCCGCCTGAAGAATGCCGCCGAGGAGATGGCGCAGGCGGGGAAATTCGACTTCGTTATAATCAACGAGTTATTTGAGCGCGCGCTTTTCGATCTCAAGGCGATCGTCCACGCTCAGCGGCTCCGGTACTCCGCACAGCGCCGTGCGCGTGCCGACACATTCGCCGCACTGAACATCCCCTGATATCCGAGTTCATCCGCTCACAGACAGAAAGATCCTCATCATGGCCCGCATCACCGTCGAAGACTGTCTCGTCAATATTCCCAACCGCTTCCAGCTCGTGCTGGCCGCCACGTACCGTGCGCGCATGCTGAGCCAGGGCCACGCCCCCAAGATCGAGAGCAAGAACAAGCCCGCCGTCACGGCGCTGCGCGAGATCGCCGAAGGCAAGATCGGCCTCGAAATGCTCAAGAAAGTGCCGGGCTGATCTGACGCAGCCCTGCAACGAAAAGGCACCGCAATGCGGTGCTTTTTTTATGTCCGGACGCGTCCACGGAGCGGTCACGCTAAAGTGGTAGCCATGAGCGCGGTAGCCAAACATCAGTCCCATGCCCCCAAAGGCACGCCGAAGCCGAGCCCGGCGGCGCTGAACGCGGCCGCAGCAAGCTTTGCCGCATTGACAGCGCGGCTCGACTACCTGAGCCCCGAAGACACCGAGCTGGTCCGCCGCGCCTACCGCTTCGCGGACGAGGCCCACCTGGGGCAGCTGCGCAACAGCGGCGAGCCGTACATCACCCACCCCATCGCAGTGGCGGCGCAATGTGCCGAGTGGAAGCTCGACGCGCAGGCCCTGATGGCCGCCCTGCTCCACGACGCCATCGAGGATTGCGGCGTCACCAAGCCAGAGCTGATCGAGCGCTTCGGTGCCCCGGTGGCCGAGCTGGTCGACGGTCTCACCAAGCTCGACAAGCTGCAGTTCAACACGCGCGAAGAAAACCAGGCCGAGTCCTTCCGCAAGATGTTGCTGGCCATGGCGCGCGACGTGCGCGTCATCCTGGTCAAGCTGGCGGACCGCACCCACAACATGCGCACGCTGGCCGATGCACCGCGCGAGAAATGGGCGCGCATCTCGCGCGAAACGCTCGACATCTACGCGCCCATCGCGCATCGGCTCGGGCTCAACCAGACCTATCGCGAGCTGCAGGAACTGTCGTTCCGGCACCTGAAGCCGTGGCGCTACGCCACGCTGTCCAAGGCCGTGGCCAAGGCACGCGGCCGGCGCCGCGACCTGATCCAGAAAGTGCAGAAAGAGGTCGAGACCGCCTTCTCGGCCGCCGGCATGACGCTTCGGATCGCGGGGCGGGAGAAAACGCTCTATTCCATCTACCGCAAGATGGAGGAAAAGCACCTGAGCTTCGCCCAGGTGACCGACATCTACGGCTTCCGCCTGATCGTGCCGAACGTGATCGCCTGCTACACCGGCCTGGGCATCCTGCACCAGATGTACAAGCCGCTGCCGGGCAAGTTCAAGGACCACATCGCGATCGCCAAGCTCAACGGCTACCAGTCGCTGCACACCACGCTCGTGGGGCCGGCCGGCGTGAGCGTCGAATTCCAGCTGCGGACCGAGGCCATGCACGTGGTGGCCGAATCCGGCGTGGCCGCGCACTGGCTCTACAAGGCCGCCGAGCCGAACGCGGCCAGCAACGACCGCCTGGGCACCAAGTGGCTGCAATCGCTGCTCGACATCCAGGACGAAACCCGCGACGCCGCCGAGTTCTGGGACCACGTCAAGGTCGACCTGTTCCCCGACGCGGTCTACGTGTTCACGCCCAAGAGCCAGATCATGGCGCTGCCGCGCGGCGCCACGGTGGTCGACTTCGCCTACGCCATCCACAGCAACATCGGCGACCACACCTCGGCCGCGCGCATCAACGGCGACCAGGTGCCGCTGCGCACCGAGCTCAAGAACGGCGACGTGGTGGAGGTCATCACCGCACCGGTGTCGACGCCCAACCCGGCCTGGCTCGGCTTCGTGCGCACGGGCCGCGCCCGCTCCAAGATCCGCCACTACCTCAAGACGCTGGCGCACGCCGAGTCCGAAGGGCTGGGCGAGAAGCTGCTGGCGCAGGCCTTGCGCGCCGAAGGCCTGAGCAAGCTGCCCGAGAACGACGAGGAACACCAGGCGCTGTGGGAAAAGCTGCTGCGCTTCACCGGCAACCGCACCCGCGCCGAACTGCTGACCGACATCGGCCTGGGCAAGCGCATTGCCAGCATCGTCGCCAAGCGGCTCGTGGCCATGCTGTCGGAACTGGGCGAGCGCCCCGACGCGCTGCTGCTGAGCCGCGAACGCTTCATTTCGCACGAAACCGTGTCGCAGGGCGCGGTCACGCTGGACGGCAGCGAGAACTCATCGGTGCGCTTTGCGCTGTGCTGCCGCCCGATTCCCGGTGACCAGATCGTCGGCTACCTCGGGCATGGCGAAGGGCTGGTGGTGCACACCGAAGAATGCGGCGTGGGCCAGCGCCTGCGCCACAAGGACAGCGAACGCTTCTTCGCCGTGGAATGGGCCGACGAGCCGACGCGCGCGTTCGAGACCGGCGTGGTCATCACGGTGCGCAACGACAAGGGCGTGCTGGCGCGGGTCGCCGCCACCCTGGCCGATGCCGAAGCCGACATCACGCACGTCGAAATGGCCGATGAAACGCCGCAGGATTCGACCGACCTGCGCTTCGTGATCGCGGTGCGCGACCGCGCGCATCTCGATGCGGTGCTGCGCGCCGCGCGCCGGACCGCGTCGGTGCTGACGGCATCGAGGACCGTGCCCGTCCCCTGAGCGGCCTTGATTGGAGCGGCGTGGCGCTGTTACGCCGCGGCCGGGCGCGGCGCCGGATAGCTCACCGACAGGATCTCTACCTCGTGCGCGCCGCCCGGCGTCACGAGCTTCACCACGTCGCCCTCGCGCGCCTTCAGCAGCGCCCGCGCGATCGGTGAAATCCAGCTGACCTGCGACTTGGCGCTTTCCGCCTCGTCGATGCCGAGGATCGTGACGCTCCGCTCGTCGCCGGTTTCGTCGGCATAGCGGACCGTGGCGCCGAAGAAGACCTGGTCCCGGCCGTGATGCACCGACGGATCGGTGACCTCGGCGATTTCGAGCCGCTTGGTGAGAAAACGGATGCGGCGGTCGATTTCGCGCAGGCGCTTCTTGCCGTAGAGATAGTCGCCGTTCTCGGAGCGGTCGCCGTTCTTGGCAGCCCAATGCACTGTTTCGACGATCTTCGGCCGCTCTTCGTCCATCAGGTGCAGCAGCTCGTCGCGCAGCCGCGCGTAGCCGTCGGGGGTGATGTAGTTCTTGCCGCCCGCGGGCAGCGGAGGCGATGCGCCATCGGCGCCGTCGTCGTCCCCGTCTGTTTCGGTTTCCTTGGTGAATGCCTTGCTCACGCAGATCCTCCAAATGAAAAAAGCCCGCAACTTGCGTTGCGGGCTTTCCTTGTAGTGGTGCGGCTGGCAGGAATTGAACCCACGACCCCTTGGTTCGTAGCCAAGTACTCTATCCAACTGAGCTACAGCCGCACAGCTTGCAATTATAGCCTGCCTTTTTCACCCGATTCTTGGTTTTCCGGAGCGAACAAGGCGGAGCCCACAAAGAAAAAAGCCCGGAAGACGAATCTTCCGGGCTTTTCAACAGGTGGTGCGGCTGGCAGGAATTGAACCCACGACCCCTTGGTTCGTAGCCAAGTACTCTATCCAACTGAGCTACAGCCGCTGAGCTCTCGATTATAGCCTGCTTTTTTGAGCCTCCCAGGTTGCGGCACTTCTGCGTGAAGTTCTCTTGCCTCCGCTGACCTGCCCCGCGCTGTCCACGAAGCCCTCGATCAGCCTCAGACGCGGCGATGCGCGCAGCCACAGCACACCGAAGCGCCGAGGCTCCGAAGGCAGCGGCAACGCGATCTTGGCGATGCGCTGGCCTTCCAGCAGCGGCGATGCGATGTCCGGCACGATCGAAACGCCGAGCCCGCGGTCGACCATCATCGCGATCGCCAGCAGCGAGCTGAGCTCGAAGCGCTCCTGCGGCACGATGCCCGCGGCGCGCAGGTAACGGTCGGCCTGCTTGCCGCCGCCAAGGTTGCGGTCGTAGCGAATCAGCGGCGATGTCCTCAGCAGTTCGTGCGGATCGCGCCGCGCCAGGCGGCTGGGCGCGAGCAGCACCAACGGCTCTTCGCGCAGCAACGACCAGTCGAAGGTCTTCGGCAGCGCGAAGGTCGGATGGAGGCACACGGCCGCGTCGAGCTCGCCCTGCGCCAGCGCCTTGTGCAGCGTGGCGGTGGTGCCCGACTGCAGGAACACCTTGGCGCCCGGGTGCGCCTTCACGAAGTGCGCCAGGATGTCCGGCAGCAGGCTGTGAATGGCGGTGTTGATGGTGCCCACCAGCAGCTCGCCGCCGGCCGCATCGCTGCCGAGCAGCGCCTTGATGTCGCTCACCTCCCTGAGCAGGTTGCGACCGCGCTGCACCAGCTGGTGCCCCGCCTCGGTGGGTTGCACCGTGCGGCCGGCGCGCGCGAGCAGCGGCGCGCCGAGCTCGCGCTCCAGCGCGCGGACCTGCTGTGCCACGGCGGCGGGCGTGAGGTCGAGCCGGCGCGCGGCCTCAGACATCGAGCCGGACTCCACCACCAATAGAAAGCTGTGCAGGTAGGCGGTTTCCATGAAGATAGATTTTCTATGATCTGATCATAGAAAGCATGTGTTTTTCTAATCTCATGGACTGCGGACACTGCAGGCATGAGAAGCAAGCTTTTTGTTCCCGGCACACGCCCCGAGCTGTTCGCCAAGGCGCTGGAGAGCGCCGCCGACGGCATTTGTCTCGACCTGGAAGATGCTGTCTCCGAAGCGCGCAAGGACGAGGCGCGCGACCGTGTGCGCCAGCTGCTGGCGGGCGTCGATGCGGCAGCAGCCGGCAAGACCCTGATCGTGCGCGTCAACGCGATGGACACGCCGCACTTCGAGCGCGACGTGGCCGCGGTGGCGATGCCCGGCGTGCACCTGGTCAACCTGCCCAAGCCCGAGAGCCCGGCGCACGTGCAGGCTGCGGCGGAAGCCATCGAGCGTGCCGAGCGAACGCATGGCGTGACAACACCTATCGGCCTGCTGCTGAACATCGAAACGCCCTCTGCCCTGCGCATGGCCTCGCAGCTCGCGCTCGCGCATCCCCGCGTGAAGGGGCTGCAGCTGGGCCTCGGCGACCTGTTCGAACCGCTGGGCATTGCGCGGCGCGCGCCGGAAGCGATCCAGCAGGCGATGTTCGCGGTGCGCATTGCCGCCGGCGAAGCCGGTGTCTACGCCTACGACAGCGCATTCGCCGACATCCGCGATGCCGAAGGCTTTCGCGCCGAGGCGAAGCTCGCGCGCAACCTCGGCTTCCTCGGCAAGACCTGCATCCATCCGAGCCAGGTCGCCATCGCGAACGAAGTGTTCCGCCCCACCGACGAGGAAATCGCGCACGCGTGCAAGGTGGTCGAAGCGGCACGCGAGGCGGACGCCAAGGGCATCGGCGCCTACGTGGTGGACGGAAAGATGATCGATATCCCCTTCGTGCTTCGCGCACGCGCCATCGTCGAGAGCGCGCGCGGGCTCGGGCTGCTGCCCGGCTGAACGCACAGGCCTTGCCCTCCCCTCGGCGAGGCACGCAGACACACAAGAACCAGGAGACAAGACACACCATGCGCATTCCCACCATCCTTCGCCCGGGCGCCCTCGCAGCCATTGCATTCGCCGCTGCATGCGTGCCCGTCGGCACGGCGTTCGCACAGCAGGCGGCCTATCCGTCCAAGGCCATCACCATCGTCGTGCCCTACCCCGCGGGCGGCTCGAACGACACCTTTGCGCGGCAGATCGCCAAGGAACTCGGCGACGAGCTCAAGCAGCCGGTGATCATCGATAACCGGCCCGGCGCCAGCGGCAACACCGGCACCGCGCAGGTGGCGCGCGCCACGCCCGACGGCTACACGCTGGTGGCGGTGTCCTCGAGCATGACGACCAATGCGGCCGTGCAGTCGAAGCTGCCTTTCGATCCGGTGAAGGGCCTCGCGCCCGTGGCGATGTTTGCCAAGGGTCCCTTCATCGTCGCGGTCAACAACGAGTTTCCCGCGAAGACACCCGCCGAGCTGATCGCAGCCATCAAGGCGAAGCCGGGCCAATACAACTACGCCTCCTCGGGCTCGGGCAGCGTCAACCAGTTCGGCACAGAGCTGCTCAAGGCCAAGGTGGGCGACCTGCAGATCGCGCACATCCCGTACAAGGGCATGGGCCCGGCCGTGACCGACCTGATCGGCAACCAGACCCAGTTGCTGATTTCCAGCGGGCCGTCGCTGCTGCCGATGGTGCGCGCGGGCAAGCTGCGCGCCGTCGGCATCACCAGCCTCAAGCCGAGCCCCGTCGCGCCCGACCTCACGCCGATGTCCGCCGCGGTGCCCGGCTACGAGTTCGAGCTCTGGTGGGGCCTGCTGGCGCCGGCGGGCACGCCGGGCGACGTGGTCGCGAAGCTCAACCAGGCCGTCAACCAGATCCTGGCCCGCCCCACGATCGCGGCCAACTTCCTGCGCGAAGGCGCGATCGCCACGCCGCTCACGCCGGCGCAGTTCGGCACCGTGATCGCCGACGACGTGGAGCGCTGGAAGAAGCTGGCCAGGCAACAGAACATTACTGCAGACTGAGAAGAGAGAAGACCCATGAGCCTCGCCCCACCCCACGATGCCGGCAACGACGCGCGCCTGCCCCCGCGCAGCGGCCCCGCGGGCCCGCTGAGCGGACTGCGCGTGCTCGACCTGAGCGCCTACATCGCGGGTCCGTACGGCTGCTCGCTGCTGGCCGACCAGGGCGCGGAGGTCATCAAGATCGAGCCGCCCACGGGCGACAACCTGCGCAAGTACCCCTCGACGCTGGAAGCCGAGAGCCGCGCCTTCATCGGCGTGAACCGCAGCAAGCTCGGCGTGGTGCTCGACCTGAAGAACGCGGACGACCTCGCCGCGCTGAAGACGCTGGTGGGCACGGCCGATGTGCTGGTGCACAACTTCCGGCCCAGCGTGCCGCCGCGGCTGGGCATCGGCTACGAGCAGCTGAAGGCGCTCAACCCGCGCCTGATCTACTGCGCCGTCACCGGCTATGGTGAGACCGGCCCGCTGCGCGAGAAGGCCGGCTACGACCAGGTGCTGCAGACCATGACCGGCATGTGCGCGCTGCAGGGCCAGCGCGGCGGTCCGCCCGAGATCCTCTACGGCTCGGTGGTCGACTACTACGCGGCCGCGCTGGTGGCCGCCGGCGTGGCCTCGGCGCTGTACGAGCGCGAGAAGAGCGGCGTCGGCCAGTATGTCGGCGTGTCACTGCTGCGCTCCGCGCTCACCATGCAGTCGGCCCGCATGGTGTGGGCAGAAGGCGAGCCCAAGGACGTGGGGCGCGACATGCGCTCCGGCGGCATCACCGGCCTGCATCCCACGCGCGAGGGCTACCTGTACATCTCCGCCAACACGCCGCATTTCTGGCAGGCGCTGTGCGCCAAGGTCGGGCTGCCCGAGCTGGCGGTCGACGAGCGCTACGACTCGGTGCGCAAGCGCGCGCAGCATTCCGCCGAGATCGTTCCCCGGCTGCGCGCGGCGCTGGCCGAACGCAGCGCGCTGGAGTGGGAAGAGCGCTTCGGCGAAGACGTGCCCTGCGCCGCCGCGCGCACCGTCGAGGACATGTTCGACAACCCGCAGGTGCTGGCCGAAGACATGGTGACGGAGTTCGCGCACCCCACGCTCGGCAGCTACCGCGGCTTCACGCGGCCCGTGCAGTTCGGCCGCACGCCGGGCCCGGAGCCATTCGCGGCGCCGACGCTGGGCCAGCACACAGGCGCCGTGCTGGCCTCTCGCGGCAAGGGAACCGGCCAGGGCTGAGCCATGCGCCTCGAGATCGCCTGCCCCAACAGCAGCGGTACGCAGCGGCCCACGAGCAACGCGCCGGAGGGCGCCTGCGATGCGCACATGCATGTCTACGACCGCCGCTTCGCGCTGCATGCCCCGCCCGATGCGATGGTCGACGACGCCACCGCAGGCGACTACCGCCTGCTGCAGCGGCGCATCGGCACGCAGCGCACCGTCGTCGTGCAGCCGCGCATCCACGGCACCGACAACAGCGTGACGCTCGCGGCCATTCGCGCGCTCGGCGCCTCGAGCACGCGGGGCGTGGCGGTCGTGCGTCCCGAGGTGAGCGACGACGAACTCGCGCGGCTGCACGCAGGCGGCATTCGCGGCATCCGGTTCACGCTCTACACGCCGACCCACGCGACCACCGATTTCTCCATGGTCGAGCCGCTCGCGCACCGCATGCACGCGCTCGGCTGGCATGTGCAGTTGCACTGGAGCGCCGACCAGATCGCCGAACACGCGGCCCTGCTCGAGCGGCTGCCCTGCACCATCGTCCTCGACCACCTCGCGCGGCTTGCGCTGCCGGATGCGCAGGCGCACCCCGCCTTCGCGGTCGTGCGCCGGCTGCTGGACAACGGCCGCACCTGGATCAAGCTGTCCGGCGCCTACCTCGATTCGAAGGTGGGCGCCGAAGGCGGCTACGCCGACACCGCCGCCGTTGCCCGGGCCTGGGTGCGGCATGCGCCCGAGCGCATGGTGTGGGGCAGCGACTGGCCCCACCCCACCGAGCGCGGCGCCAAGCCCGACGACGCGCAATTGTTCGACCTGCTTCACCAATGGGTGCCCGACGAAGCCGTGCGCCGCCGCGTGCTGGTCGACAACCCAGCGCGCCTCTACGACTTTTCCTGAACCAAGAACATCGAGACATCGGCATGAAGAAGACAACACGCGTCCTGAAGACGATCGCGGCCATCGCCGCCTGCGCGCCCCTGCTGGGCTGGGCGGCATGGCCCGACAAGCCGATCCGCATGGTCGTGCCCTACGCGGCCGGCGGCGGCGCCGACAACACTGCACGCATCGTCGCGCAGCAGATAAGCGCGGCGCTGGGCCAGCAGATCGTCATCGACAACAGGCCGGGCGCGGGCGGCGTGATCGGCGAAGACAACGTGGCCAAGGCGGCGGGCGACGGCTACACGGTGCTCTACGACGCATCGGCGTTCTCGGTGAACCCTGCGCTGCGCAAGCTGCCCTTCGACGCGGCGAAAGACTTCATTCCGGTGTCGCTGGTGGCCACGGCGCCGCAGATCCTGGTGGTGCCGGAGAACGCGCCCTACAGGACCGTGGCCGAGTTCCTGGACTTCGCGCGCAAGAACCCCGGCAAGCTGAGCTTCGCGTCGGCGGGCGGCGGCACCGGCTCGCATCTTGCAGGCGAGGCGTTGAACGAGCAGGCCAAGGTCAACCTGATGCACGTGCCCTACAAGGGCGGCGCGCCCGCGCTCACCGACCTGATGGGCGGGCAGGTGTCGGCGTACTTCGGCAACGTGGCCTCCACCCTCGGCTACGTGAAGTCGGGCAAGCTGCGCGCGCTGGCCGTGAGCTCCACCCGACGCGTGCCGGCCCTGCCCGACACGCCGACGCTCGGAGAGTCGGGCCTGCCGGGCTACAACGTGGTCGAGTGGAACGGCGTGTTCCTTCCGAAGGGCACGCCGCCCGACATCGTGCAGAAGCTCGGCAAGGCGGTGCAGGCGGCGGTGAACGATCCCACGGTGCGCCAGAAGCTGCTGCAGCTCGGCCTCGAACCCGCGGGGACCGCGCCGGAGGCATTCGCCAGGTTCGTGCAGGACGAGACGGGCCGGGTGAGTGCCCTGGTCCGGGCGCGCAACATCAGGGTCGATTGAATCAAGGGTTTACCCTTGGTCATTGCCACTATCTCGCACAAGAGAGGCAGATAGTGATGCTGCGCAGCCGGCCGGTGCGAACAAGCGCCATGCTTTTCCCCGAGAATCCGCCGTTTTGCCCGATCCGCTGCAGCACATCCCATGATGTCCCGCCTCTTCCTACGCGGCGCCGCCGATACGCGCCTTGCCTGGCGCCTGCTGGTGGCCGCCGCGCTCGCGCTGTTCCTGTCAGCCGTCGCCGCCGCCCAGCCGGCCGGTGACGCGCAGCGCGGGCCGCTGCTGATACGGCACCAGCCGAACGGGCTGCCGGCCGTGCGGCATCTGCAGGTGTTCGAGGACAAGACGCGGTCGCTGAACATCGAGCAGGTGCGCACGCCGCCGCAGGAGGCCAGGTTCGCCTTCCCGGACGACCCGCTGCGGGGCAAGGAATCCGACCGCGTGCTCTGGTTCAAGCTGCAGATGCGGCTGGCCGACCCCGCCGAAGCCTCGCGCGAGTGGCTCATGCTGGTGCCGACGGTCTCGACGCACGACCTGCGCTTCTACGGCCCCTACGACGCAGACGGCCACGCGCTGGCCGCCCCGGTCACCACCGGCATGCGCTACCCGTGGGCGAGCCGCCCGGCCGCGTCCGAACAGATGGCCTGGCGCTTCCGGTTGCCCGGCCCGGGCACCTACGACGTGTACTTCCGGGTCGAATCGACGTTCGCGCGCATCTACGACGTTTCGGTCTGGGACCCGGCCGACTACCTGCAGTCCACGCAGGACAAGCGCATGTTCGACGGCGTGACCTACGGCGTGCTGATCGGCCTGATGGTGTATGGGCTGGTCCTGTTCAAGGTGTTCGGCGAGGGGCTGTACGGCTTCTACATGCTGTCTTGCGCCTGCGGCGTGCTGGCCCTCGGCAGCATCAACGGCCACGCCTTGCGCTACCCCTTCGCCCACTGGCCCGCGGCGGCAGGCTTCGCCTACACCGCGGGGCCGGCGCTGTGGGCCATCTGCAAGCTGCAGTTCGGCAGGCGGCTGCTGCGGCTGCGCCATTTCGCGCCTCCGCTGGACTGGCTGGTACAGGCCTTCACCGTCGCGCTGGCGCTGGCCATTCCGTACGCCAACTGGGGCGCCCATCCGCTGATGACCTTCCGGCTGGTGCAGATCTCGGTGATTGCATCGACCGTGGTGATGGTGATCGGCGCGCTGATCGCGATGCGGCGGCGCTACTGGCCGGCGGTGCTCTACTTCTTCGGCGTGGCGCTGCTGCTGGGCGGCATCGGCGCGATCGTGGTCGCGAGCTGGGGCTGGATCGAGTGGGCGCCGAACCAGATGAACGTGTCTCAGGGCGCGCTGGTGGCCGAGCTGATCGTGTTCGCCGTGGCCATGGGTTCGCGGCTGCAGCTCGTGCTGCGCTCCGAGCAGGCGCTCACCGCACGCACGCAACAGTTGGTGGAGGCCCTGGGCACCGACGCGCTGACCGGCGCCGCCAGCCGCGCCGGCTTCGAGAGCCGCGGCGAGGAACTGCTGGACAAGGGCCAGCCTTTCGCCCTGATGCTGCTCGACCTGGACGGGTTCAAGGGCGTGAACGACGCGCACGGACACGCGGCCGGCGACCAGGTGCTGATCGCCATCGCCCAACGGCTTCGCGCGCAATTGCGCAAGGACGACGTGGTTGCCAGGCTGGGCGGCGACGAGTTCGCGGTGCTGGTGCTCGGCACGCCCTCACGCGACGCCATGAGCCTCATGGCCCGCCGCATGATCGAGGCGGGCTCGCAACCGGTCGAATACGAGGGCCGCAGCGTCACGGTCGGCATGAGCCTGGGGATTGCCTGCCGCCCTGGCGACGGCGACACCCTGGCCCGGCTGCTGCGCGCGGCGGACAGGGCGATGTACCACGTCAAGCAGCACCGGGCGGGCCCGGCGTTCACCTTCGCGTCGGACCTTGCCGCCCAGCCGGGCTCGCTGAGCGCTGATGCGATTCCGCTCGAACGTACGGGTTGAAGGCAGGAATGGCCCCGGGCCGCCCTCGAGGCGGCTTTTTCATGTGCATTGCTTTCGCAACCGGTTCAGTTCTGCTCGACCCTGCGGAGTGATGCGCAGGATGACGGCAGGGGGCTTCGAACCGCCGCCGGGCACCGGAAGATTCGCATCGATGAACTTCGCCGCGGCGAGCACGGCCGCGCAATTGATGTCAGCCTCTTCGAGAACAGCGAGGGGAAATTGCGCCTCCTCGATGCGACGCAGGAAATCCATCGGCATTGCAAATCCTCCACACAAGGTTTCGCGCGCGGGTATCGGTGTTCAGTGCTCCCCGCCTTGAATCTTTCCACGCTTCGTCCGGCCCGCTTGTAGGCTTGCGCCCACCGTTGCGGCCACCCCCGATCAGCACTGCTGCGGGTACGTGATCTCGAGAGGATGAAACGGCAGGCCGGCATCCGTCCCCTGGAGTTTCACTTTCACGAGATCCCCGCTCATTCCGGTGATGACACCGCGCCGGCCATTGATTTCGACTGCGCCGCCACGGCGCGCTGGCACCCCGAATTTCGCCCGGATGGCGGCAAGGTTGTCGGGCTTCTTGATACGCACTATTGGTCTTCAGCCTGCGGGGAGGCTGCCTTTTGAGTTTTGTTAACCCAAAGTACTACTTTTCCTGAGTTTCAAAGTCGGACAAGCACTCGAGCCTTTGTGCTGGAGACCGCACCGAGGCAAGCCACGAGCCGAGGCGGCTGCAGGGCCTGCTCGGCCAAATGACTGAAGTCGGGAAGAAGGCGAAGCCGATCCGCTGATTTGCGGAGCACGTTCATGGATTGCGGAACAGCGCTACAGAGATAGCGAAGCACGGAATCCAGAAGATACGGGGGATGGTGGTAGGCCGTGAGTGGCTTGAACACTCGACCAACGGATTATGAGTCCGTCGCAGATTCGAGCATTATCAACAACTTAGGGGGTATTCGGTTCCGCAATATTGCTGACTTTGCCGAGTGGAGGTCAAGTGCCAGAGCGGCGAGAGATTTTTTTGCGGAACTCATTTGGTTCTTCGATAACTCGAATCGCTTTGAGCCGGGGCAGCCTGATCTGTGGATCCGACACCATGAATTCCATGCCCGGCACCCTGGCGAACCCAGCTTGCCGATAGTAGGCCCGGAGTTTCCGAACCGCCGCTTGCTGTTCGCCTGTGAACTTGTCTAGCTCCAGTCGCGCGAACTCCGCTTGACCAGCCTCGGTCTTCATCTTGTACTCAAACTGCAGGGGGAATGGCTTCATTGCCACGATTCCGCAACCAGTGCCAAAGTGGAACTGCATCCATCTCAAAGCATGGAGTCCGTAGCGCTTGCCTCGATGCTCGGGAAGGATTTCAAGCCGGTCGAGAATCAGCATGTTAGGCGACCACCGTTCCCCGCCCTTCAACACTTTAGTGACCTCTGGGATAAATCCCATACCTTGGTCATAAAGGCTGAAATAGTCAATCGTGGTTGTGCTGCAATCGAAAACATCGAACACACGCTCTTGCTCGTTCATCGCCGACTCCACATCAATGATGATGACGGAGAACTGCCCTATTGTCGTGCGATGTTCGAAGTCTTCGTCTGCGCATAGCCGAACCTGGCCATCAATGCACCTGTGATAGCGGTTCGGCTCTTCATCATCAATCAGGGTTGTATGGCTGTAATCGAGTACGAGCATGAGCCTCCGTTTTGGCGCACATTGGATTTGATCGCCATCGTACCGCCGGCGGCCCGGTGGGCTTAGAGTCGGCCTCTCGCACTCGTTGGAGCAACATGTACTACGACATTACCGGAGCAAACACCCGCATCCTGGGGGCGCTTCACCTTTTTCCGCCGGGAGTTTCTTCGTTGCCTTGGTGGGTGATCGACGCATTCAACGGATCCGAACTGATCGAGATGGAACATGACCATGCCGAATTCGACGCGCAGTTCATTGACCCCAACACCAAAGCTATCAAGCCTTGGGCCGCGTTGATCATCAAAATGCGACAGGCCTTCGCAGAGATCGGCGGTCAGCCTGGAGTGGAGTCGATTTTCTCGGGTGCCCTGCAGACAAACGCGAGGCCGCCGATGACCTACCTTGAAACCGGCAGATCGGTGGCTGATCTGCTTGACGCCGTACCTGCGCAGGATCTGGCATCCGTGGAACTTGCGAT
This sequence comes from Variovorax sp. AB1(2024), assembly GCF_037482385.2. Lineage (NCBI taxonomy): Bacteria > Pseudomonadati > Pseudomonadota > Betaproteobacteria > Burkholderiales > Comamonadaceae > Variovorax > Variovorax sp. AB1(2024). Next base: position 5,563,987 of record NZ_JBBHKP020000001.1, read on the forward strand.
GACTGAGGCTAGACCAACGATGCTAGATACCCTGGCGGCAACTCATTCGGCTTGGGAGGCCTGCGACTATGCGGCCTTGGTGAAGCTACAAGCGGGAAGTCCGCTCGCTTCCATGCCCTCCTTGCGTCACGCGTTCTTTGACGCTCGTAATGAGAGCTGGGCCAATACCATTGCCGCGCGGGGCGTTTCCGCGAAGCGGCAGTTGTTGGTGGTTGGTGCTTTGCATCTTGTCGGCCCGAACAATTTGCTTGACCGCTTGGTTCGTCGCGGACTGGCGATCACGCACATTTAGGGCAGCCCGGTGCGGCTGCCCTTAGGGGAGCCGCTTAGGCTGTAGTCCAGCGTCCCAAGACCGCTCACAGATGCTCCCGGCGATTCGAAGCCGGTCAGCATAGCCGCCGACGATTTCCGCTCGCGTGTCAGCCCGCTCAAGCAAGAGGGCGAACACTCCGATGGGGTCGGAATCAGGCTGACCCGTCCCTGTGCTGGTAGTTCGGGAAAGCTCTCGGGCTCGTTGGGCGGCGGCGCGATAGACGTTGCGCAAGCGCTCACCATCAGCGCTAGCCCCAGCGACATCAGTTTCAAGCGCTGCAATTCTTTCTTGACCATCACGGGCCTCCTTGTTGACTGCGGCCTGCCGCGCTGCCGCCAATAGCGAGCGGGCACGGTCGGCAAGAATGCGCTGCTCTTGTTGAGCCAGCTTGTAGGCGTCAAAGTCATTGCGGACTGTCGCCTTTCCAGACCGCCACACAAAGAAGTGCGTGAAGGCCAGCACCACCGCGATTAAGATGCCTATCCAGACTTTCGGGTTCAGCAGCGCGGCCATGTCACTTCAGCCCCAGGACAACTCTAGCGGCGCGATGGTGGTTTTCCCACTCGGCGCGCAGTTGAGCGCGCTTGGCCGGCGTGCCACGGTCGTATGCACCCGGGCGCCAGGTTCGAAGGTAGAGCTTCCAGGCGCCTTCCGTGTCATCGGTGGCCGGCAGCGCTGCAGGGTCCGTGTAGTACAGCAGCCGAGCCACGCCAGCGGCCAGCACATCATCAGTTTCAAGCGTGGCCCAGATCGTCGGGATGTCGAACGCCACATTGCGGGCCTGGCAGAGGTTGTGCAGATGCCCGGTGGATGCCGGATGTGTGTAAACACCCTTTACACCGCCGTTCCGCTCACACTGCCAGAAGCCACGGGCCGGCCCTTTGCCGCCTCCGTTGAGTACCTGCGCGCGGTCCTTGTACTTCGATTCGTGCGCTCCCGTGGTTAGGACGATGACACGCGATTTAGGCGTGTCCATGCCGCCCGGCAAGATCGCGAAAGCCGGATTGATTGCGGTCTTGATGACATCAGCGAGTTGCATCATTGCTCCTTGCCTACGTTGATCTGAACCGCGTCAGTGCCGACATTTGTTGTCACTTCACCAGTCTTCACAGCCTGTTTTAGTGTGGCTTCACGGATCGACTTTTGTTGCATCGCCTTCGCGGCTGGAAGAACCACGAAAAGCAACACGGATTGGATGATGATCTTGGTCTGGGTGGACCACTGGAATGCTCCGCTCAGTAGGTCGAATTGATCCAGTGCCGACTGAATCCAGCCAGGCGCGAACTGCACCAGCCCCGCAAGAATGCCGGTCCACATTGCAGAGGACCGATACCAAGCGGCGGCAAAGTGCGTGTCGTACCACGCGACAAGGCGCGCTTTGAGCGAATTCATGGAAACCTCCGGGGTGTAGTGGTGGTCGATGGGGTCGCTGCTGCTGCTGCGGCGGCATTGGCCTGCGATTGAGCTTTGATGCTGCGGATTTCGCCCTCAATGTTTTCCATGCGGAAGCGCAGCAAAGCCTGTTCGCCGGCTAGCGTGGTGACTTGCTGATTGCCGGCCTTTACTGCGATCTTCATCTCGGCCACGTCATCAACCAACTTCATGTTTGAGAAGTAGATGGAGATGATGAAAAACGCTGCGCCGCAAGACGCGCAGACCAGCCCCCAGAGAGGAACGCGCAAGTCCACAAAGCGAGACACCACGGCTGCAGGATCGGTAGGTGTGTTCTGGTTCATGGTCTACCCCTCATGCACTCCTGCAGGATCCACAACATCCAGCAACGCAACGCGAATGGCGAGCGCCCAGCGTTGGCGCCAAGTCGGCGGGGCATTGCTCAGGCGCCATAGACGCGTGGATAACGTCCATTCGCGCGGCAGTTCACAGAAGACGATGGTTCCAGCCACCAGGTTCACGAAGAAGTCGAGCACCAAGCCGACTCCCAGCGTGAAATAACCGAAGGCCTTCACCCATGGCTTGCCTTCTAGGCCGCCCGCATCGCGGACCATCTTCAGTCGCATGACCGCCGCATAGAAGACCCACAGCATCCAGATCGCGAAGACCATGCCGAAGGCCAATTTGAGGGGGAGAAGTAGGTAGATCATTTGATCGCGTCCGAAAAGGCTTTTCTCAGGTCCACGGGTAGCGCCATCGCCAGTCCGAGGTACGCCGCTTTCACCGCCTGCCGCATGTCCTCGTAGGTCACGCATGCAGACAGATCGGTGTTCATGATGTCGCGCAGGCCTTGCTTGGCAACCTCCAACGCCAGCGCGCGGGCCGTCTCGCCCTTCGTCAGGCAAGTTGCCTGCAGCCCATCCAGAACGGTAATGATCGGTTGGCGCTGGATGCGCGTATCAGCCTTGGCTTGAGCTACGAGCTCGGCATGAGTAGGAATGTGAATCGCAGGATGGCTGAATGTCTCGCCGTCGTAGATGTCTCCATCCATCGTGTCTTCGGGACACTCGACCAGCGTTGCAACAAAATCGGGGTGGTAGAGATCGCTAAGCGGGATCTCTTGCCCGGCGTTAGGGCCTTCCGTATAAAACTGCGGAAGAAAAATCCCCACTACTCGGCCATCTTCGATCCGAGCGTGGTTCATTTATGCGTACTCCCTGATCACCACGAGACCGCCTTCTGTTGCGGCAATGCCGGGTTGCGGTGAAGCAGTGCCAAGGCCGTTGTATTTGCCGCCTGCTCCCGTGCCGTATCCATTCGGTATCCCGGAGCCGCTAAGACCGCCGAGACCAGCACTCGTAAAACCGATGCCGGCACTTAGCACCTGTGGCGGATTCCCGCCCAGCAGTGCCAACATATTCGCCCCCGATGGGAGTGAACCAACTGCTGGTCCATTCGTGCCACCAACACCGGCATTTGCAACCCCGGGGGGGCTTCCGTTTCCGCCTGGCGCAGTCAGGAGCGCGCCAACACTACTTGCGCCGCCCGCGCCGCCCGTGCCCCCGGCTGGAGCCGCAGCACCTGCCGCGCCTACGGTCACAGTGACGCCGGAAAATCCGGTTGTGTAACGGCCTACTCCGTATGCGCCACCTTGCCCACCGCAGCTAAACGCTTGCTGTGACCCGGTTGTGGTTGGATTCCCGCCGCTGCCACCCCCCGCACCAGTAGCCTCAATGATCACGGCTACGGTGTTGCTTAGCGGCGTGAATGTGGTGGCTGCTGTCGTGGTCGGCGCCGCCCCATCAACAATGATGTTTTGAACGCCTGCGATGCGCACATAAACGGTAGTTCGAAGAAGTCTTCCCGTTTGTTGCGTGAAATTGATTGCGTCGGTATTGGCGGATCCCGCAGCCAGGCCGGTAATCTTGTTGTTCCCCATCGAGAGGTTTCCCGTCATGGGGGTCTGTCCATCGGCTGATACCGATTGGCTCATGGCTGACACTAGGTCAGTCAGGAGAGCATTCCAATCACTGGTGAGCGCGGTTACGCCGTTGACGCCGGGAACCCAAGTGCTGGGCGGCGGCACATAAGTTCCGGTTCCGTTTCTTGGCATGTGTAGTCCTTAGAATGCAAAAAGCGCCCACTTGGGGCGCTTGAAGGAGATGTATGGTTTGGGTCTGGCTGCTTTTAGGCTTGGTTGCCTTGATAGCCCTCGGCTTGTTGTCCGAGTGGCTCAATTCGGGCGGTTAGCGCCCTTCGGTGTTCATTAGGTCAAGGTCCACGTCAACGCGCGGCTTGTTGGCGTCCTGCGCGGCACGCTGGCCCATCAACAGATTGACTAGCATCTGCTGCTTCATCGGGCTGTAAGTGCCGTTTGCGCGCGCGATCTCCTGCAGGCGTTGAACTGAGTCGGGGGATGCCAGCGCATCTGCCAGCTCCTTTGTCGCCAAGCTGTTGCGCCAGGCATCGGCTTGCCCAGGAATGGCTCGGATCGGTCGCATCAGAAAATCCACAGCCTTGCGGCCACCCAGCATGGAGCTTTCAGCCATGTTGGCGGCGGTGGCCGAATTGACCTCCGGTTTCATGCCCTGCGCATGGAAGGTGTCCAGCAGGTCAATCAACGGCGTAGGGCTCTTGCCAGAGGCCCGCAGAGCGGCAATCAGGTTCTCCCTCTGCATGGGGTTGTCCGCTACCTTCTTCGCGAACTGGTAGCCGCCTTTGGGGTTGTTCGCGATGCCGCCGCCGTTCGACTCGTTAAACGTGCCTTCCAGGTACTGCCGGATGAAGCGTGCCGGCACGCCAGGCGCTTCCGCGTCGATGGTCCGCACCGTCTTGCTTACAACATCGGGCGTCACATCCCATGGCTTTTCCGGCAGCAACACGCCGGCCTGCACCGGGAATTCATCCGAGCGAGTGAGCTTCCCGATCTGGCCTTTCTCCATCGGCGTCACGTAGTCGCGCGACAGTTCGGCGTACTTTGCGCGGCCTGCGGCGATGTCGGGGCTGATGTCCTTGATCACCTTGTCGAGCCCAGTCACGTAAGGGCCGATCACGCCGGCAACCGTCTTTTCGTCGCTGGTCGGGATAGCGCTCAGTTCCGTTTTGTTCCGGTTGGCCTTGTAGACGGATTCCAACTGAGACGGGAGCAAGATCGGTTCGCCGCCCGGTGCGATCTGGTCGCGCAGGTCCTGCAGGATCTTCCCTTCCTGTGTCGGGCCTGCCAGTTTGATGCGTCGGTCAAGATCGGCCAGATAGCCGGTGACCTTGGTCCTGATCTCCGGCAAGTTCTTTGCGGCCAGTGCATCCTGCGACTTGTTCAGCGCAGCCTGCGCTGCCTCGATCTCAGCAACGCGAGCAAGGCGGGCCGCTTCGAATTCGGGAACTGCAGCAATTGCCTCGTTCATCCGGTCGTTTTGCGGCGCATAGCGACGCGGGAAGGTCGGGTAGCCGGGGACTGGAGACCACTGGGATGCTGCGGCGTCCATCTCGTTGGCATACGCCAGGTTCTTCCCGCCGAGCTGTACAACTTGGTCCCGCGCCTGCTCACGCCCGCGCAGCTTGTCGGCGAGCATCGGAATTTGCTCGCCCAGGCCAATGGCTTCCGCATCGCTGGCGCGCTGCGCCTTGTAGAAGGGGCCGGCCTCTGCGCTGCGCGCTTGGTGTGCCGTGCGGATAGCATCCGTTGCGCCTTGCTGCAGGAGCCCGGCCAGCGCGTCTGGCGCGGGATCGACAGGGGCGATTTCACCGAATGCGCGGCCTGCTGCGGTCGTGTTCCGACCGGCGCGCGCCTGCATCATTGGCGTGAGATTGCGCGCCGCCGCGTCGGACTGCTCCGTAACCCGCTGCTGGGTCTGCATCTTCGGATTCAGGCCCGTAATCGCTTGGATTGCTTCGTAGCCAGTAAGCGGCGTGCCGGCAGCGGCAGCGCGTTTCAGCAGCGCGTCGGCCATTGCCAACTGCTCTTTCGAAACGCCATTGAGCGCCGCCGCCGTGCGGTCGCCAGCAGATCCACGGGCGGCCAGGAACGCGCCAGGCACAGCGCCCGCTGCAATGGAGGCCGCAGTCTGCAGCGCCGCATTGCCAGACTCGCTGCCCGTGTCAACTTGCCTTGCGGCCTCAAGCCCTGCGCCGGCTCCCGCGCCGGACGCAAGCGCCGCCGTGACATCGCGCACGATGGGAACGATAGCGCCACGCGAGGCATTGCGGGCGATGGCTGAAGGGTTAATACCGCCACCGCCAATGCTCTGGCCCATCATGTCAACGATGCGCCCGCCTGCGGTCGTCGGCTCAGCAGCCGGTCGAATGGCGCCAACCTTGGTCAAGATGTCATGAGCGGCATTCGTCGGCGGCTTCACGTCAACAGCGTATTCCGGATGGCCTGCCGCAGTCGCGATTGATCCGGAGATCATCCGCGACAAGTTCATGAGGTTTTCGGGCGCATTGTTGAAGCTGTCCACCAGTCCGGCGAAGCCCTTGGGAATGCCGTTGATGAATGACCGTGCAAGGCCGGGAGGCTCGCCCGAAAGCACGCGCAAGCCGTCATCGGAGACCTTCGACATGTCCCCCGACTGCATCGCCTGCAGGTCGGCGTCAGAGAGCTTTGATAGATCCATCGATCAACCTCCGTTTTTGGCGCGGCGCCGTGCCAGCTCCTGCGCGGCCAGGCTGCGCAAGTCCGGCGCTGCTGGGGCCGCAGCACGCGAAGCGCTCGCCCCGCTCGGAGCATCCGGGAAAAGGCGGTTCGCTGCGGCGTAGTCGGCAAGCTGCTTGTCAAACCCGGCGTCAAGGCGCCCGTTTTGCCGCTCGTAGTCGTTCGCCATATTCGCCACTTCAATCTGACGCTGCGCGATCTTTCGCTGATTCGCGATGATCAGCGCACGGCCTTCCGGCGTCTTCTCGAGTCCTGGCGTTTGGGCCTTCAAGAAGTTCCGGTCAGCATCCGACATGGCGCCAGGCATGCCGCCGCCGTCAGCGGTCGAACGCTGGTCAAGCGCCATCTTGTTGGTAATCGACTGGATGGCCTGTTCCGCGCCTACGCCCTTCACGTCTAGGCCGAACGAACTTGCAATGTTCTTCAGCCCAGAGATGTTTTCCGCAGCGCCGCCTTTGGCCACGTTGGGATCTTTGAAGAGCTGATCTAGCGTATCCAGGTTGCTGAGCATGCTGGAGGCCGAAGAGCGCGCCTTCTGCAGGTTCCCCGCCTGCGTGGCGAAATCCTTTGCGCGGCTTGTCTCGTACTCCTTCGCGGCGTCAGACTGGAGCGGGATGCCAGGGGCGCCACCAGCGGGCGCAGCGGTGCCGCCCGCACCCGCCGAAGTCCCGTACTTCTTCATCTGATCCGTTAGCCGGTCAATTTCGGCTTGAATGATCTGCTTTGAAGAGGCGTCAGGGACCTTGGTCAAGTCGTTGCGTAGGGCGGCGATTTCGCGCGCAGCGGCAGCGCCCGGGTCGTCGTTGATGACCGCAGAGCGCCCCATGGCCGCCTCTGTCGGGTTCGCCGTTCCCATTGGCCCGCGCGGCTGCATGCCGCCTCCGGTGGGAGCGCCACCAGCCATCTCGCGAGCCTGGGCGCGCGTGACCATAAGAGGGCCGTTCGGCGTGTTGACCGTGACCATCGTGTCTTCGGATTCGGCTCGCTGCCGGGCCTGCGCCACCATGCCTTCGCGGCGAGCCTGAGCCTCTGCAAACCCTGGGATCGGCGATGCCACGCCACCATTCACGCCAATGCCCGCTTCCGTCTTCGGTGCGGTGAAGATTGGCCGGCCAGTCACTTGGTCGTATAGCGTGCCGCCTTCGGTCACGTTGGAAGGCTTGCGGGCCTCCATGATCATCTTGGCGACTTCGGCGGGATCTTTGCGGAACGCCAAGCGCGCGAGGCCTGCAGGAACCTGCCCCGGGTTGTCGCCCAGGAACTGACTGCGGCCAGCCATGGCAGGCGCTGGAGCGCCTTGAGGGGCCATGCCGGCATCCATGGCACCAGGCGCGCCCATTGCAGGCCCTGCAGGCCCCATAGGAGAGCCGGAAGGCGCAGCAGGCAGCCCCCCAGCCCCGCCGCCACCACCACCGACACCAAAGGCCGATTCAAAGGCGGAATCCTGCATCTTCTGTTCCATCAGCTTTGCGGCCAATGCTTGCAGCGTCGGGTTGTCCGAGCGCATGCCGATGCCCAGGGCTTTGTTCTGGTCGGCGGGAACACCGGGAACCGCGTCGGCCCGCGCCACGGGCATGGGGTTGCCCTCGTCGTCGTTGGGCGTGAGGGGCGGGATGTCTCGCGCAGGCTTGCCGGGCGTACCACTGAGGGCGGACAGAAAGTCGTTGGACTCCTTCTCGCGCGCGCTCTTCATGCGCTGCACCAAGTCTCGCTCGTTCTGGTCGGCTTCGCGTTGCTTGTAGCCGCCCGCCAAAGCGCTGACCAGTTGCGACAGGTACGAGGTTGCAGCCGGCGCAACATAGTGACCGCTGACCATCTGCCCCTGTGGCGTGGCTTGCCCTTGCTTCAGAAGAGCTGCCGCAATCTCTCGCTGGCGCTGGATCTGCCCAGCATCAACAGCCGATTCGGTGCCGGGTTGGAAGAAATTGACGGTGTTAGCCATTACGAAGCACCTCCACCAAAGAGGCCGCCGAGCCAGGTTCCCATCTTCTGCATCGGCGTCACGTCACCGTTTCCACCGTTCAGGATGTCGGAGGCCCGGCTTGCATCTCGCAGTTGATCGCGCTTGTAGCCACCGGCCAGCGCATTCACCAATTGCCCGGCGTAGGAGGCCTCCGAAGGCGGGATGTAGTGCCCGTTAACGGTCTGCCCTTGCTGCTGCGTACCGCCACGGCGCAGCAGTGCCTGGGCCATGGCTTGTTGTTGCTGGAATGCGGCAGGATCGCTGGCCGGGTCCGGAGCTGCTTCAAAAAAGTTTGCGTTCATGAGAGGCCCTCGATCAGTTTTCTGGTCTGCAGTCGCGTCGATTCGACCAATGGAGCCCATTGGCTGGGGACTGCGACGGCTTCCAGCTCTTGCATGTGGTGCGGGTCTTCGATTGCGTGAAGGCGCAGGGTTCGCCCGGCCTGTGCACCGTGGGCCTTTTCGACGGCTTCCACGTACTCAATCGGAATGGGATGGCCTTCGAGCGCCTTCATGTACCCAAGTAGCGCCACGGGATGCACGTGTCGAACCAGGTAGTACGCCATGCCGGCGAGCTGGGCCGCACCGAAGTGAAGATTGATCGGGTGTTCTCCCAGATCCTCCTTCAGCCATTCGGCATGCCCTTTCTCGTCTTCGAGATGCTTTGCATAGAAGGCCTTCAGATCGCCTTCAAATCCATCATCGCCCAGCAGAAAGATTGCCTCTTTCAGCAGGAATTCGCTTGCGATGATGACCTGATAGAAAAACGCGAGATGGTCGAGCATCAGTAGAAGGAGGCGATGGTTGCAAGCACGCCGATGCCTGCCTGGGTTGCCTGGGCCGATTGCGCGTTCTGCGCGTTCACATTGCCCACCTGGGATTCATACTGAGATTTCGTCGCGCCCAACAGATCAGGCCCGCTGGTCTGTCCTTGCTGGCCTGGCGTGTTGAAAGTCGGGTTCGTGACTTGGGAGCCGGTGCGCAGCGCGTTCAGTTCGTTCAGCGGAAGTTGGCGCAGAAAGTTGCGCTGCTGCAGCGTGGCCTGATTGCCTGAGATCGCTTGATTGAAAAACTGGTTCTGAGCCTGCAGGCCTGCGAGCTGCGCGGCGATGTCGGCATCTGCTCGTTGTTTGCCAAACTGGCTTTGCCCGATGCTCCAGCCTTCAGAACCTTGCGTCAGCCCTTGATTCGCCAGTTTGGCGTCAAGCGCGGCTTGTTGGCGGTCAAGTTCGGGGTTCTGGCGCTGGCGGATAAGGTCCGTGGCACGGTCCCAGCCATCCATCCCGGTTTTGTCGTTGATGTCGATCAGGCCGGAAGTGTCGAAGGGCGTAGCCAACGAGCTGCGAACCCGGTCCATTGCAGTGCCCTGCAGATCAGCGAGGCCGAGGCTTGTTTTGTTGAATGCGTCGAGAAGCTGCTTTCCGGTATCGCTCAGCTCGATCTGCGAAGACCAGGTGTCAGGGTCGCTGGTGAACTGTTCGCGCGTCGGCTTCTGATAGGCGCCTGTGTGCGCGTAATACTCTCGAAGCTGCTGAGCCTGCGCCTTGTCATCCATGTTGTCCAAGGCGTTTTGAGTCCACTCGTAATCCTTGACGGCCTTGTCATACCCGGCTTGGTCAAAGCCCGTGCCCTGCGTGTATTTGATGCTTCCGTAAGGCGTGACCTGATTGATGCGGTTGGCTGCGGTCGTCGCGCGCGCGGCAGCCAAATTGCCTGCGGCCTGGGCGTTGGCCTGTCCGATGTAGTCGGGCGCGGCGGGCGCGGCGGACTTGCCACCATACAGGCGCATGCGACCAGCGACAGGCGCGAACGCCCGCTCATCGTATTGGGGGATGTCTAGTAGGTGTTTCATTTGATCCATCGGCATTGCTGCCGCGTCATGGTCAGTAAGACCAGATCACCAGAACGACCGCCATCGACAATCCGGGCCTCTTCGATGAAGCCTAGATGTTTGTCGAAGCGCAGCGCCTTGGTGTTGGTCGAGTCAACCAAACCGATTACCTTCAAGACTCCCAGCTGATTAAACGGGTAGTCGAAGCAGATTCGGGTGTATTCCCGCGTCACTGGTTTTTCGATGGCCACATGCATGCACACCGAACGACCATTGAACATGTCGTAAAGGACGCCAGCGGTTAGCGCCCCGTCAGTCTCAAAACCAATTGCACTGGATGTGCCGGGCTCATAGGTGCCCTTCGTGCGCTCGCATACCCATTGGCCTACACGGTCGGCGTCGAAGACGATCACGCCAGCACCCCGCCAACCTGATACACGTAATCTGTCGCGTTCCAGACGACCATCGAGCCATTCGCTTGCACCGTGAGCCGCAAGGCGCCGTAGTAGCCCACTCCGCCCACGGTCTCCCATGAGCCGATCTGCTGCAGACTTCCGCCCCAGATCATCGAGCCCCAAACCATCGTTCCCCAAACCATCGCGTTGGTCGGCGGGATGTACGAAAGCGCACCATCAGCCGGGGAGTCGAGAAAGTCGAGATCCAGGCCGTAGAGGATCGAGGGATTGCCGTCCGCCGTGAGCGATGGGCGCACCATCGTGAAATACTTCGCGGCAGCCGGCGCACCGAAGTGCTGATAGGCGCTCAGTGCATCCGCTTGAATCTGCGCGGTGTTGTCGAACTGCCCATTCCACGCCTTGCAAACGGCATTGGTGGTGCCGAAGAAGATCGATTGCCCGGTGACCTCCCAGCACATCGCATTCATGTTGGTGAACTTTGTCCACGAACCTGAAATCGTGTTCTGAACGAACTGGTAGTTGTTTAGGTTGTTGCTGGGGACATTGATCCAAAGCTGATTGGCATCCGGGAAAAGCGTCGTCTGCCAACCGTAGTTGGTCGAATACGTGGTGGTCGCGTCCGCGATCAGCTTTTGAATCTTGTCCGTCACCGCGATGGAGCGGTCAATAGTCGATGACTGCAGCGCCCTGCTCAGCGGATAAAGCCCATCCTCAGAAAGCAAAAGGCAGTCGCCGGCAACCTTGGTCAGACATTTGCGGCCGATGGGGCGCCCAACCAGGTAAACGCCTTGCTTCGTCCAACTTGCCGGATCTGCCCCTTGGTAGACGGCCACCTCTCCTTCGGACGAGACGAACACCGCCATGTCATTCATGCCGTTGCCGGCATCGACTGACCATGTGCCCATCGCCATCAGATAGCCGCCACGGCCAAAGATCGTTGACAGGTCGAATGCGGTAGCCGCTCCGGCAATGCTCTGAACCGCCAGATACCAAACCTTGAGCGTGTTCTTTTCGACCATGAACAGCCGATTCCCGAACACGTTCACATTGATGATGTTGTTTGTCGAAACGCCAGTGACTGCGGGCACGCTCCAGGCGGCGCCGTTGTACATCTGCGCCGGATCAACGCCATTCACCATCCAAAGGAACGACCCGCCAGGGGTCACAATGTTTGTGTGCTGCCACTGCGCCGAAGACATACCGGTGACCACAGCAGCGCCAACCGGGCCGGCGCCGGTTGCGTCGAAGATCGAGCCGCCAGCCGCAGCGAACAGCTTGTATGCGCCACTCGTCGGGGCGTAGCGCATCAATGTCTGGACGGGGTTGACATACCCCGTAGACCATTGCGTCCATCCCTTGCGGACTTCCACACTGGAAGGGCCTGGCCACCAGTTCTCCAGGATCACCGCATCCGTTGGCTTCATCGCGGCCAGCGGATCTCGCGCATTGAGACCCCCGATAGGCGCGGGAAAGGAACGGGTCCGCGCGGCCTGCATTACGAAGCGCTCCAATTCCCGTCAGGGATGTTCGCGGTTCCGAGATAGATGCTCCCGCTGACCGGCGACAGAGAGAGCTTCGGCGCGCTCTTGTCCTGCGCCTTGATGGTGCTCAGGAGGTTGTTGAATTCCTGCATCTCAACGCTGAAATCCAGGCCCTTGGCGCGAAGCCAACGCATCTTCAAACCAACGACCATCAGCGAGTCATCAAAGATCGTCGTATCGGTGTCAGCAGTGAATGCCGGCTTGGTCGTTCCCGATGCGGCCACGACCCACGAAGACGAGATGTATTCATAGGCGAACGTGAGCCCGTTGGGCGGCGGCGGGCTGATCTGCAGCGAGCCACCTTGGATGCGAAAGCGCTCACGCGGGCCGGCATAGACGATCCCGGATTTAAAGGACTGCCACTCCTGGGCCGACTTCGGCCCGAGCATCGGCCAACGGTTCGTGCGGTCCCATTCGGTCTGGGGGATTTGCTTCAACCAGTCGGAAGGCAGCGGATACGCAACCTGCGACATAGTGACCGTTTGAAGGCCCGCGATGGTTGATGGCATGTTCATGGTGAACTGCGTTGAGCTGTCCACCGACAGCACCGTCGAAAACGGCGTCGTATTGCTGCTGTTCAGGCCGAAATTGGTAGTGATCCCCGTGGTGCTGGCGGTGGTGACTACCGGACTGCCGAGCGTGAAGGTGGCTTGGATGTCGAATGCAACCGTGTTGACGATCCACTCTTTATCCAAGCGCTCCCATTCGAACTGTCTTGCGAGGTCATGCCCATGTCGATTCAGCAGGGCGAAGAGCTGCCGGATCTGTGCATTGGTCGAGCTGACCACCGCAGTAGGCGGCGAAATGCCCAGCTCGTTGCAGACCTGCTGAATCAACTGGAGCAAGGTCATTCTTAGGCCTCTTGACCTTCAGCACGGCGTGCAGGACGACCGGGGCGGCGCGGCGCCGGTTCGTCGCCGGCTTCTTGTGCCGCCGACATCTTCGCTACCTGCTCCCTCAGCGCGTCCATTTCATCGCGCAGGCGCTTGTTTTCTGCGGCGTACTGCTCGGCCTGGGCGCCACCGGCTGCGGCAGCGACTGCGGCCTTTGCCTTGGTGCGGAGTTCCATGGTGCCCATGCCCACGTTCTGGCATGCGGCGTCCGACATGTCGGCGAGCATTTCGACGGTGTGCACGCCCATGTGCTTCAGCGTCTTCACCTGGGCGGTGTTGACTGCGGGCCACGATTCGAGGCGCCAGCCGTTGACCACTTCATCCACGTTGCCGGCCTTGAAGCGCGCCCACTGCTCGGGGAAGCGTTGCTGATATCCGATGTCCGCCACCGTGTCGATGATGGTGTTTGGTTGCCCGGGAATGGCAATCGTGATGAATGGCTTTTCCACGTAGACCGGGTGGCCCGCCGCTTCGCTCTGGTACTGCGACGAAACGGAGTCCATGCGAAATTCAACGTGCACTTTTTGAGATTCAACGTATTCCATGAGGGATTTCCTTTGGGCAAAAGAAAAGGCCTCCCGAAGGAGGCCTTTGAGGGGTAGCGTTGGTTAGGCGCTGAGGACGGCGATCATGTTGCCGTTGGCGTCGCGTGCGGTGAAAACCGCAGTCTTGCCAACGCCGACAGAGAAGCCCGCATTGGCCGCGCCGGTTTGAATGGCGCCGCCCGTGACGGGGTAGACCAGCAGCGCGTTCGCGCCGAGGTTTGCCACCGTGATGCCATCACCCGTGCCCGTTGCCGGGAGCTGCACGCCCGTAGAGGCGGCGGTGGTGGTCACGATGTTGTTAACGGCGGACAGCTTCAACGCATTGGCTTGCGTGGTGCCAGCGGCGGTAAGGTTGTTGGCAACCTCCCCAACGATGGCCTGCGCAAGCAATGGCGGCGTGCTGAACGCCATGAGGTTTTGAACCTGTGCCATTGCTTTTCGCCTTTACACGTTGGCCTTGCTGAACCAACCCGTATCGCCGGCCACCATCGCCACCGGGGGCGACGTGTAGGCGCCACCCGAGGCCGTAGCCAGGAAGGTGGAAGCGTTCACGGTGCACACAGCGGTGCTGGCGCTGATCGACGCATTCGCTTGCGCGTACACGTAGGTCTTTCCGTTGGTTGCCTGAACGATGGTGCCCAGGATGGCATCCGGGCGGTCTGCGCCGGAAGCGATGTCCGTAGCCAGAGTGGTGCTGTTGAGATCAACGCCCAGTTTCTGATCGGTGGTGAATGGTGCTGCCATTTCTGTTCCTTCCTTTCTTACGCGCCAAGCACAGCTTGGAACTGCGAGCCGCTGGTGGTGAGGTTGCCGGCCCAGCCGATCAGCTTCACCACAGCATCTTGGTTGACCGACTGACGATCACCGCCAATCGGCACCATGTTGCGTTCCGAGTGGGGGCGGAAGAACATGTAGTCGCTGTTGATGAAGTACATGCGGTTGGTCGGGATCGAACCACCGATGCCGCCATCGCAGAAAACCTGCATCTTCTTGCCGGCGCCGTAGTACGACAGACCGGCAAAGCCGCTGGTTGCGGTCTTGTCGTCGGTAACACGCTGGATGGCCTGCATCGACTCCAGGAAGAAGCGGTAGTAGTTGTTGTCCGCCACGGCCACATCGGGGGCGTCAGCGCCGCGAATGGTCTGCAGCAACACGCGGTTCATGTAGCTCTGGATGTTGGCCGACGAAGCAGCCGCGCCGCCGTCAGTCAGCGCCGAGAACGCCACGTTGCGCCAGAAGGTCCAGGTTGCGCGGTTGATGCCGCCGTAGGTGCCCGAAGTCGGCGTGGTCGAAACCGCAGCAGCCAGGCCGGTCAGGTTCTTGCCACCGTTGCCGGTGCCGTCGCCGTAAACGCCTGCGCTCAGCGTGTTCATGAGCTGCTTTTCGGCAAGCGACACGCGACCATCGAGCAAGTCGATGATTTGCTGTTTGTTGGCGTTCTGGAGGGTCTCCAGGCCGTTCACGGTCACAGCAGCAGCGTACTGCTTGATGTCGAACTGCGCGGCGCTGATCGGGCTGTTCGGCGTGATGTCGATCACGTCATAGCCGCTGTACGAGCCAGCGTTCTGCGTGTTCGCATCGTTGTACATGATCTCCTGCAGGATCACGTTACCGCCGCTGAAGGTCTTCACGTTGCCGCGTTCGTTCAGCCAGTTCAGGAGCGCGTTTTGCTTGAGCGCGTTGTCCGCGAGCTTGCCGCTGCGGTTCTGGATCGTGGTCGCCACGATGTCGGAGAGGTTTGGGAATGCCATTTAAGGCTCCTTAGCTATGAGTGGGCGTCAAACGCAGCGGTAATGGCGTCTCTGACGCTGTTCCCTACTGCGCTGGGGGTGCCGGCTGCTGGCGAGGAACCCCGGACGCTTCCTGAGGCGGTGCGCGCTCTCTGAAGTCGGGCGTTCTCTTCGGACGCGCGTCGTTGCTGATCGAGCAACGCGGTGCGGGTCTGAGGGTTTGCAAACACGGCCTGTTGATAGGCGTCTTCGAGGTCTTTTGCGACACCACCGGATATCAGTGATGCCATGTGCACACGAACAGCCTCAAAATGTTCATGGCCCGGCGCAGAGGCAAAGCGGTTCAGCTCGCTGTCAAGCGAATCACTGACACTTTGCCGCTGTGCGGATTCGTTCTGCGCAAGCTTCTCTTTCATGTCGAAAAGCTCACGCTCGTATTTCGCGATCTCCGGCGTGAATTGCTTGCTGAGATCGATTCCGTAGACTTGGGCCAGCCTCAAAAGCTCCTGCACCTTTACGGACTCCGGGGCATACCGAAGGGTGTTATCCGCCTTCATCAGCTCAGCGACAGCGGTAGCGCCGTCAACGCCCAGCTTGTTCAGCGTCTCGCGGTAGGGGGCAATCGCCTGCTCGTAGGCCTGCCCTGCGGTGGCGTGCTGTTTCCATCCCTGAATGCCCTTGTGATAGTCGCCCTCACGGCGTGCGGCTTCGTCGCGCAGCAGCTTCACTTCTGCCGGCGTCACAGGGGTGCCGGCGTCGATCTTTGCCCAGACGGCCTGGGCTTCCGGCTTCCACGAAGAAGGCGCCTTGCTCGCGCCGCCAGCGGCCTGCGTTGCGGCATTGAGCGCCGCATTCGCTGCACCGTTCGATGCTGCGCCGCCCTGCCCTTGCTCCGTCGCTTGCGTGGCCCCTGCAGCAGCCTGGGCGCGTGCGAAGCGGCCCGCCTCGTCGCGCTGGCGAGTGGTTTCGGTCGCTGCTGCCGTGGCGTCGGTCGTCGCCGTCGAATCGCCGGCTGCGGCACCAGTGGTGCCCGTGGTCTCGGGTGATTCGGCTGCGTCGAAAGCGCTTTCGAGGGCGTCGCGGAGGGAGTTGTTTTCAGTGCTCAAGGGATTTCCTTTGTGCGGCCTAGCCGCCTAGTTGCTGGATGGCTTTCGCCACGTCTTCTTTGATGCCGGTCGGCTCTGGGCGCCGCGCGGGGTCGAACTTTTCATTGCCGATTTCGATCTTTCCGTGTTGCTTCAGGTGCGCGCGGTGCTGTGATCGGCTGGTGATGACTTCGCCTGTCACCATCGAGCGGTACGGCGCTATGTCAGCGATGACATAGGGCGCGGAAAGGACGCGCTCCACCTTCGACCCGCAGCATTCGGGGAGGTCTTCGTAGTCTTTGACGGCGCGATAAACATCCTGCCTGGCACCACAGTGCGGGCATTTGGTTGCGTAGATGGGCATGACAGCTAGGCGGCTTCGATGCCGCGTGGCACGTAGTTGGCGGGGTTCAGCAGCCGCAATGAGTCACGCCCTGCCAGCATGAATGGGCGTCGGCATGAATCACAAGCGGCAATCTCTCCAGGCAGCACCGGCCTGTTGTCGATGTGCCGGACATCCTTTGACGCCATCACGGTGCGCGGGACAGGAATTCCAGTGATATGGAAAGCCGCGCGCCCGCATTCGGGATCAATGAAGGTCAGCGGATGCGTTTCGGCACTCACATTTGCCCCTGGCTCAATGCAGCCGCATCAGCGGCCATGTCCTGCTCTGGCGTGATCGTTCCGCCGTTCTTCAGTTCAGCGACAGCGATGGCGGTAGACGCCTGGCGCATGCTCTTGAGGTCATCGATCTGCGCGCGGAGCTGTTCAAGTTCACGCGCATAGTTCGCGTCTCGGTCGGCGGCGTCTGCGGCCAACTTGGCGCGGAAGGCTTCAAGGTCTCGCTGGGCGTCGGTGCGGTACTTCTCCACCGCCATGCGCTCCTGTCCGCGCATCTGCTCTACCTTGACTTCCAGCTGCGCATCGGCGGCGGCCTGAGCCTGCTGGGCCTGCAGCTTCTGCGCTTCCGGATCTGGCTTCGGCTGCTGCGGCTGGCTCATCTTCTGGATGAACGCTTCATATGCTGCTTCCATCGGGCGGCCAGCCTTGAAGGACCGGACGGCGAACATCAGCATTTCGCCCAGCAGCGGAAGAAGTTCGGGCTGCGTCTGGCCGGCAGCCACCGCTTCTTTCAGGAAGCCGCCCACGGCCTGCAGAAACTCCATGCGGGAGTTCTTTTCTGCCTGCTCATCCAGCTCCACCATTGAATCGGCGGCCACCTCGATGCGGTAGCTGCGCATGGTGTCGTTGCGCAGCAGGTCGATTGCCTGTTCGGCGTATTGCTTGTCTTCCGTCTGCAGGATGCCGGACATCTCAAGCAGCGTTTCTTTACGGTACATCGAGGACATGATCTGAGCCTTCATGCCCAGGATGTCACTGGCGAAACGGGCTACATCCTGCGTCGTCTCTTTCAGGCGCAGCGATGCGAAATTGCTCTTGATCTGCTGAGCGGTCGCGGTCTCCGAAGCCATCGAAGCACCGCGGATGATGTCGCTGAGGCCAGTAACCTCAAAGATGACTTGCTTGCAGGCTTCGCGGGCCTTGTACAGCTCGTTCAGCGAGTTCACCACCGTATCGAGCGGCAGCATGTCAACGGTGCCCTTCAGGCCGCCAGAGGTCTGGAACGAACCCCAGTTCTCCACCGGGATCAGCTCGTTGTCGGTGCCCTCCTGCATCAGGCGTTCGATAGCCGGCTGGCTGGCGTCGTACACACCAACGGCCTTGACTGCCTTGACCAGCATGGAAATCCGGCCTGTCAGCTCATCAAGCTCATTGGCCTGATCTTGATATTCGGCGTAGTCGGGAACCGGAATCAGCGTGTCGGTCGTCGTCGTCGCAAACAGCGGCTTCGGGCACGGGAAGAATCCATCCAGCTCAAGCGGATCATCCTTCGTATCCAGCGGCTCGCTGAAGCCTTCGGCCTGCCAAATGACCTTGCATTCGGTCTTGTCCCAGATTTCCCAGATCTTCGCCTTCTTGGCTTCGTCGGGCTGGGTCACATCCTTGTCTAGGCCGATGGGCTCATGCGTCAGCGGAACTTCTTTGAACTTCGCGCCAAAGCGCTTGGTTCCCTCTTTGCGCCCCATGTAGACGAGGCGCGCCACCCAAGTGACCTCTTCCCAGGTGCGGGCCGGCGAGCAACGGAAGTCTTCCCAGAACACGTAATCGGATGGCGTGCACTCGTAGCCCTTGGTGTTGGGCTTGACCGGCGCCTGCGGCATGCCCATGAGCGCCAGCAGTTCCGGTGTTGCGGTCGATGCCTCAAGAACAGGGGCAGGAGCGCCAAGGAGGCCGGGAGGCTGCGCGCCGGGCGCCGGCATGCCTGCAGCCGGGTCAGCAGCGCCAGGCATCGCGCCAGGCAGTGCGGGAGCGGGCTGTGCGTATTGGCCGCCGAACAGGTCATCCGCCGAAAGCTGTTCGCCCGGCTCCTGCTTTTTCTCTGCGGCCTCGTCTTCATGCTCTTCGGTCGCGTCATCCGTGATCTGGTCGCCTGCGTCGAAGCGAACCCACGCGACACCACGGCCAGGAAGCAGCCGATCCAGGATCGAGCAACGCAATGCCGCGTCGAAGTCCGGATAGTGGTCGATCTCGTACTGGAGCGCGCGTTCGAGGATCTCTGATGCCGTGCGGCCTACCGGGTCGGCGTCTTTGTAGCGGCGCTCAACCTGGGCGCGCGGCTTCTTGCTGTAGATCGCCGGGAACTGCGTGCGGACATTGCTCCAAAGAATGTTGTAGCGCCGTTCGCCGCTGCTGGCCTGTCCGGTCTCTGCCGCGCCACGCTCATCACGGAAGCGCTTGACGATCTTTTTCCCGCGCGCAATGAACTTCTCTTGCTCCTTCCCGGCGAGCTTCAGCGCGTCGAGCCAATTCATTCTTCACCGCCCATCATCGGATCGGGAAATCCGTGCTGCAGGATCTGCAAGCCAGTGACTTCCTGGCCTGTCTCGGTGTTGCGCCAGGCGTCATGGTTCACCGACAGCACCCAAGGGGAGCCCGGGCCGGCGAACTTCGAAAGAAGCGATTGGATCGACTCTTTGCGGGGCGCCTGCTGCTCCTGCTCGCTGGCCGCGTTGGGCGCGACAAGGCCTGTCGGTTGGCACATGTACTCGCGCTCAAAAAACTCCTTCACGGACTGGCCGTTGCGGTAGTCGCGCGCGGCAGATTCAAGGCCGGTCAGATTCACTATGGCCGCGCTCACACCTTCAGCCACGGCGCGCCAGTGCGTCAATGACTCAGGGCTGAAGGGGGATGGGATGCGCGAGGGAACGATGTCGATGATTTCGAAGCCGCGATAGGGCGCAGGCTGCGCAGTCTCGAGTTTTTGCGCTGGTGCCGAGTCCTTGCGCAGCGATGCGGCGGCGCCACCACCGGACGGAAGCGCGGCGATGGTGGTTAGGTTGGCAAGCGTCATAGGACTTTCCGAAATGAAACATTGGTGAACGAGGCTGTTAGAACCACGTTCGACCACACATAGATGCTTCCCGTTGAGGGAGAGGTCACCGTGCCATTGAAAGTGCCTGCGGCTACTTGGTCGCCCACGGCGTTGGCACCCCCCTCTGTGAGAAGCTTCCAGCCGCCCGATGTGAAGGAGTCGCAAGTAATCGAGGCTTGGTAGGTCTGCCCTGCAGTGACCACCGGGCCGCTCTGCGTGAAGGTGCCCACCGCCGCCGCCGTGGCGATCAGCTTCGATGTGATCGACCAGCCCGCGCCAGGCGTCCAGCCGGTCGAGCCGGCTGCAAAGTTCCCGTTCGTGACCAGCTCCGGGCCTAGTCCCATGTCGGCAGCCACTGCGCCATTCGCTGCGAACGGAATTCCGTTGGTGTAGCTCACTGCCGCACCGGACGAACAGCACAGCGCACCAGCCGGCGAGATCGGCAAACCGTTGATGAACTGCGTTCCAGCAGGCAGGCCGGCAGTCGCATCCACGTAGATGACCTGGCCCAGCGCGGTGCGCAACAGCCCGTTGCTGACCTGGGCGCCACCGGCAAGGGCGACCCGCGCAACCGCGTTGGACGCATCGCGCAGGATCCCGCAGACGAATGCGTCAGTGGCGACTGGCGCCACCGTGGAAAGCTGCACCTTGTCTGCAAGGATGGGGAACAGGCTCATAGCGTCAATGCACCGTGAAAAAGTCGCGCGTGAGATGGACGCGCGCAGGAAGCACGCGATGCAGGGTCACTGCAATGCAGCGCAGCACGGCGGAATGACCCTTCGGGCGGCTCTTGCGTGCTTCTCGCTCGCAGAGGAAGCCCAGTAGCTCAGGGCTCGGCAGCCGGTGGTTTTGAGCAGTTACGGTGCCAATCTCGCGGATCGTGTTGAAAGGGGTCATGTCACAGCCTCGTGCTCTTCTTCGGAGCCGTCTTCCACATCTCATCGAGCGTGATGCCCGTGGTCATCATTCCGGCCTTCGCCAACACCGGGAATTTCGCTTCCGGTGGCGCGACAGGCGGCTTTGTCTGCTGCATCACAAGGCAGCCGTAGGAGAAGCCGTCGCCGTCATGCGATGCCCAATCGTGTTTGGGCTCGCTGCTGAATGTCTTGGTGTCCTCGTTGAATTCGTAGGACCACTCACGCAGACCATCTAGGCCCTCGTCGCACTGGTCGGAGAACTCACATTTGCCGATCACCAGGCGGGCGGCGTTCACGCGGTCGGCCTTGGTGCTGTCTGGCGTGATGGCCACCTTGTCAGCGCCGAACACGCTCACGAAGATTTCGATGGCGCTGCGCTTGGCTGCGAAGGTCTTGGCGCGCGCGTCGTGCGGGAGCCAGATCTTTCCGAGCCGCTTCCCCAGCAGCTTGATTCGCAGCTTGTCGCACCATTCTTCCGCGTCGATGCCCCAACCGCCGTCATAGTCAACCAGCGAGTACCCGCCCATGCGGGGCTGCCAGAACCACCAGGTTGCCCGGTCACGTCGCCCGATGTCGGCGCTGATCTCGATGGGCGCGCCGGCTGGGTCGTACCGCACATGCGGCCCGATGCGCCCAGCAACCTCCAGCTTGCCAATCGAGCGGGCCAGGATCGCGCCGAGATTCGCAGCCTCGAAGCTGCACATGTACTCCTGTTCGAACTTCGCTTGCCCGTACTCTTCGCCAAAGTCGGCGATGTACTGCAGCCGCTCTTTTTCGAGCTGCGCAGGCGTCAGAATTCCGGTCTGCGTAGCGTTCAGCACCTGGGCGAAGGCGTCGGGATCGTCCTTCGCTGCCATGTAGGTCTTATGCGCGTGGTTGCGGCCCCGTGGCGTGGTGATGAACATCTGCCAGCCGTTGTTTTCCGCAATGATCGGGCGAAGGTAGGCCCGGGCGGAGGGATCGGCTAGAGCCCATTCCGAATACACGATGCCTGCAGGCGCTGAGCCAACCAGGCTATTGAAGTTGTCCGACCCGATGACCTGCCAGGTTGATCCGTTCTTGAACGTGATCAGCATTTCCGTGTCATTGGTCGATGACCGCAGCGCCAGAGGAAAAGCCTCATCGATGCGCTTCTTACCCGTGTGCGGGTTGACCGCCTTCCAGATCGCTTTCCGGGCCTGGGCAGCCTCCGGCAGCATGTGCCAATAGCCTGCAGGCCGCTCGAATGCCGCAACCGCCGTGCGGTGTAGCGCTACCTCATCCTTGCCCGACCGACGCGACCAAATCAGCTCTGCATGCCTGCCGCCGTTCTCCAGGTAGGTCCAGGCCGGTAGCTGATAGTCCCGTGGCTTCCAGTTATTTGGGAGCTGGATTCGTGCCATGCCGGACGATCTCCACGACTAGCGGGGAGTCCGCATCTCCAGACAACTCCAGCTTGTCGCCGTACTTCTTGGGCTTCAACTTCCCAACAACCCACTTCCGCGCTTCAACCTGTAGCCGGCGATGCTCGATCATGTCGGCTTCCGTGACCTCAACGCCCTTTGCGTCGGTCTTGGTCTTGCGGCCAACCATCGGCGTGTCGGCAATCTCCACGATCTCATCGAACAGCGAATCGGCCTGCGTTTCACGCGCCTGCGCGTATTGGTCCCGGAAGGATGCATACGCCTCATCAGCCAGCCAGCGGAACACGGTCGATTTGCTCGGCATGTCCTCACTCAAACAGATCTTCCGCAAGCTAATGCCGTCTGCCAAAGCTTCACAGATGCTGTCGCCAATCTCCTGCGTGAACGACGAAGGGCGCCCCGTTGGCGTTGCCTGGCTCTTGCTGGCGTTGCTTGGCGTTTCACGGCGTTTCGTGGTGCGCGGCGCCGCCTTCTTCGCCTTCTCGGCTGCTGCAGGTTGCTGCGCCTTAGCCATTCGCAGACCCCCGCAGAATCTGCAGCCCGCAGATTTCGCACCCCGCAGAATCTGCAGCCCACCCCCGCAATTCCTGCACCCCTACCCCCGCAGATTTCGCGGGGGTCTTGGCCATCAGGTGGTTTATCAGCGCGTTGTTGCGGGTCACGTTATCCGCCATGCGCTGGAGGGCATCTCGGTAGATCGTTTCTCCCCGCGACTTTCCGCCCTTGATCGGGAAGCGATGGCAGGCCCATCCGTAGCGGCCTGCAACCATGCGCTTCTCAGGCTCCACGCACGGCATTTCGAACATGGCGTAAAGGTTCCCGCCAAACGAGGTTTTGAGCCTGCGCGTATCAGCCATGCCCCACCCCCACGCCAAACACCGTCACCATGGTTCCGAGCGCATCCGAGCGGATGAATCGGTAATGTGAGGCTGTGTCCTTCAAGATCTGAAGCCCATCCTTTGCAGCCCAATGCATGCGGCTGACTGGGATTGGCTCGCGGCAATACCCGCACCGCATCCCGTCGATCACGGGCATATAGGTGCCATCCCATCGCAGAGCCGGGATGGGCGCGCCGCAGCTCTCGCAGCACGGGCTTTGCACTGGCGCTCTCACGTCATCCCCCAGAGGTGTCCAGGAGATCGGGGCGCGACGTGGAAAATTGATGACGGAAGCCATTGCCGCCATGCTTGACCCACAAGTACAGGCGCCGAGCCCACCCGGCAATCAAGTTCAGCGGGATGGGCAGGCAATGGCCGTATAGGCTGCCTTCGCGATATTCAGTCCATGCAACCCCGTACCATGCCGGGATCAGGTTGCCTTCTCGAATCTCTTTCTTGATGCTCATGGGGTTCTTTCAGCGGGATAGCCGCGACAAAGAAAAGAGCCCGCCGATCTTGCGAAGGGCGGGCTTGAAGGTTCGGCGAAGGGATGCCGAGCCGGAGACAACTGCAGGCTTCAGCCGAGCAAGGATGCAGGGCGGCGATTGGGTTGGCCGTTCAGGTTGCAGACATGCGCGAAGGCCCTGCTTTCGAGCGCATGCGCGGCGACAGCCGTGTAGACCAGCGTGTCAAACACATGCCAAGTCTGGTTGTTGTGGCGGACTTCGTAGCGCATCGGCGCTCCTACGTGAACCCCCGCGCACCTTTCGATGGCGGGGGAATGGCTTCTGCAATGGTTTCAGTGGCCGGTGCTGATCTCCGGCTTGGGCGGCAGTTGTTCCGTTGGTCCCAAGGTCACGCTTGCTGCGCATCAGCCTGCGCATTCACTGAATTAGGCTGCCGCCGCTTCTCTGCGGTGGCGTAACCGTGTCTGCACATGGCAGATCGGCAAATAGGTGCTGGGCGCGAGCCCGAAGCATGGAGCTATAGGGTGGCGTCGGGCACGATTCGAACGTGTCGCGTATCCCATTGGACCGGGCGGCATCCGAGGCCGCTCCACCGAGGCCAGAAAGCAAAAACCCGCCAGGCTTTTCAGCGGGCGGGTTCGGAAATCTTTAGGGGTGGCTACGCCATCAAGGGGCGCGGTGCTGCAATATTATTTTCGCCGGAACACCCGTGCCATATACAGCGCCAACGATTATGCCACCAAGTTGCGTTAGCGCAAAGCACTATTCGCGCCCCGCTTCTGCAATGAACCCCTTCAGATCGAGATAGCCCGCGATCTGTCGCATTGCTTCCGGGCCGGCCTCCGCTTGGTGCGTCTCCATGTGCACGATTACCCAGTTGGCTAGTTGCCGATGCTGATGAGCGAACAGATCGGCGAACAGGGTTCGGCCAGTCCCACGGCATGCACCGCAGCGGTCGCGCAGGGTCTTGGTTCCCGGGATCACCAAGCGCCCGTGGCCGCTGCAGACCTTGCAAACGGGGTTGCGGTGCCACGCAAGGCAAGACTGCGCCAGATGCTGCGCCTGCTGGCGGCTGAGCTTTACACGCATCCTGCGCGCCTGCTTCCAGGCGTCGTCGGAAAGGATGTCCACGATTTCCACGGATGCGGTGTTGTCACCGGCAAAGAGCCGATGCAGCGCCACGGCCAGCGGATGCCTGATCGACGCAAGGCCCATTGCGCCGAGTACATCGGTGTCTGATCGGGCTGTGCGTTCGTCAATCCTCAGGTTCGAAGACCGCACGGCGGTTGCATAGCGCTCCGTGATGTTCATTGACCACCTTTCACGGCGTCTTCGATCCGCACGGCCAACAGTCGCCGGCCACCGTCAATCGACGGCGAGCCCGTTGCATCCTCCAGGCGGCGCAGCAAGCGGCGGAGCTGGTCGTCCGTTACCTTGCCCTCCTGCTTCAGCAACAACGCGAAGCTGGCGACAACCTGGGCGGTAGCAACCCGGTGCGCGTTGATGGTGTCGGCGAAGAAATCCGAGTTCTTCAGGTACTGCTCAAATTCACGCATGCTCATTGCGTTCCCCTTCGTCGTGGTTGTCTTGGTTGGTCACGGGTGACTTGTTCGTGACCGATGGCCTGCCGCAGTAGGCGCAATCGCCGGAGGGCAGGTAGCGAGTCGCACCACATCCGGCGCATGGCTGCGGGATGCTGTTGAACGGGCCGCGCTCCGATTCGAAGCTGAAGGCAGGCCCAGCCATGGGCATGGACTTGCCTCCCATGGCCTAGAAAACCCAGCGGGTTAGCGCTGGGTTCCTTCTGGGTTCACGCTGGGTTAGCACTGGGTTACCGCTGGGTTCTACTGCGCGGCTTCCAGCCACTTGTTCAAGCGCGTGAGCGCGTTGCTGTAGACGAGTCCAACGATCAGGACAGCAGCGCCTGCAGCAATCGGCATCCAGCCGAACAGGAGCCACAACCCGATGACCAACGGCGCGAAGAACAGCGCATAGGTCAGGCGATTGCGGTACGGCTTCAGGACTTTGCGGATGGTCTCGATCATTTGTCTTCCCCTTCAAAATTGAGCTGTCCCGTTTTCGGAGGCTCGTAGTTGAGATCCGTTGCCAGCCAGTAGACGGCAACGCTCTTGGTTGCGCCGGAGCGCTCGCCCGTGTCCACGATCAACCCGGCGTCGCTGAGACGCTTCAGGCCTTCGAGGACTGTTTTTCTGTCTTGGGAGGTCTTGTCTGCCAGCTCCTGCACCGATGCGCTGCAGCGCTCGCTATCGCCGGCAAGGTGTGCCATTGCCATCAGGAGGAACTTCGTTGAGGATTTCTCCAGAGGCTGCTGCCAGGCCCATGCTTGCCCCTTGCTGGGGCTGGAAGCGGGTTCTGACTGCCGCTCAGCCGCCCAGATCCCCGTTTTCTCGAATGCATCGATTTGGAAATCGCAGAAGTTCAGCAGCTCCAAAGCCGAATAAACCTCTGGGTAAAGCTCGTGGTCATGCCGGTCGTTGGCCTTGCTGAGCATCTTGTGCAAGCTGTCTGCTTGAGCCTGAACCCACTTCATGCAGCGCTGCAGCCCCTCGACCTCGGACCGGAGATCAATGAGGCCTTGGGCATCACAGGCAGTCCGCGTTGGCAGCAGGCCCAATTTTTCCGCGATGAATCGAACATGGATCGGATGCACATCGACCCAGCTCTCCCCCTCGAAATCGGCCTTCTCGGTCAGCCTCACATTCCCGTTGCCTAGGAGTTCGATCTCCAGGCCCGGGATTTCCTCTATCCATCCGTCAGTCGTCAGTGTCGTCATTTGTCGTCCTTGCTCGTCGTCGTCATTGATGGGTGCCTGCCGCTTCGCTCTTCTCAATCACATAGATGGCTTCTCTAGAACTCCTACAGAAATTAGAGGTCGAGCGGTTTTGCGTTTTCATTGGGCGTGACCTCTAAAAACTGGAGTCATAGAACCGTCTCAACCTGCCCGCGTACTACAGTTTCTGTAGGTCCTGGGGCCTGTTTTGAGGGGTTGACCTCTAATTTCTGGAGGGCAGGAAGTGTTTTTGGCGCCCCCTTCGGAAGGGGTAGGAAGTTGAGATAGGGGAAGCCGCGTGGCTCGATGTCCATCGACTTCTCCCAATCCAAGCGCCACCAGGTGAATCCGATCCAGTCGCTTGTTCGTGGCGCGTGGCCCTGGCGGGTGTGCACCACGAACGAGGCCTCTAGAAGGGCTCTTTTGGCCGCTATGAGCGTTGTTTCTGACTTCCAGTTGCCCGGACAGCCAAAGTCCTTCACGGCCTCGAATGCGGGGCACAGGCGCCCGTTGTTCTTGCCCGTGTACTGGGCCATCAGGTTGAAGGCCAGTTTCTGCGCGTTGGGCGGCAAGCTGTTCCACTCCGCCGAACGCAGCACCAGTGATGGCACGGCGGCGAAGTCGTAGGAAATCTGGCCCTTCTTGTACTTGCTTGCCATTCATCGGCCTGCCTTGCCTGTATCCCGCGCCATGCTCATTCGCCTACCACTACCCACACAACAGCCTGATTGCCGCTGATCGTTGGCCGCGTCCTGCCGCTGTCCTTGACCAGGCCGGCATTCACCAGGGCAACCCGGCGCGGGCGCTGGCTGTTCGCGTTCATGGGAATGCGGAACTGCATTTCTTCGTCCGTGGCGCCCTCCCCTTCCGGGAAGCCGCTCAGGTACGCGAAGATCTTGGCCTCAAGCGTGCCGGCATGCGGCGCAATGCTGACCGCAGCGGCTTCGCTGGTGCGCGAATGGCGCTGAAACTTCGGATCGCACAGCACCGGGATGCGCTGGCGGGTGATGGATGCGGGCCGCAGCCCTTCAAGTGGGAGCTGCTTCATGCCGTAACCCTTCCATGCATTGCTTCGGTCAATATGCGGGCCTTCTCTTCGGCCTTCAGGGCGCGCTCTTCTGCCAAGCGCACCCGTTTTTCCATCTCCGTTTCGCGGTGACGGAGAGAATCAAGGTCATAGCCTCTGGAGTACAGGAGCCACAGCAGCGGGGCTTCGTTCTCGGCCTTGTCCATGAAGATGTTCAAGGCGTCTTGCGGAAAGTTGTGCTGCCCGGCGCCCATGATTCGCGACCACTGAGCTTGATCCTTGACGATCCCGCCCGTGCCATAGAACGCTTTGTCGTCCAGCCCGCTGAGGGTCTTGCAGAGCTGCAGCGCGCTGGTCATGGAGGGTTGTTTTGCGATCAACGCGGTGTCCACCGAATGCATTGCGGGGCGCGCTGAAAACTCGTATTGATTCATCGATACATCTCCGGTCTTTTCATATGCGCTGTCATGTCTCGTTCTCCGAGCCGCAGCAAATGAACATCGGGGCATGCAATCACCACGCCCCACCCTTCTCCGTCTACCGCCTGTTATTCACTCCAGTTCAAGGACGGCGGTTTCATCAAATGCAGTGCCAGAACACCCCGGGCACATCTGCGTGTGCGTCCGGATCACGCGGCTTGAAATGCGCGTGGTGGATGGCGATCTGGAGGTGTCGTATTCCGGCAGCTCGGTCTCTTCGATAGAGCCGGTGCGGTCTAGTCGTGCGCGTGCACTCGCAAGGCGTAAGCCGTGAGCGCGGGCCATGATTCAGGCCTTGACCGTCTGGGGCGCGAGCCCGGGCACGTTGGGGAGCGCGCCCATGTTCTGGCGCGTCCAGGCTCCGATTACTCGGTCAGAGATTCGGCGCGGCAATTCTTCGGGCCACTGTCCGACCGCCTGGGGTGTGATCTCCAGGGCTGCGGCCAACTCCTTCTTACTGCCGCCGAAAAGATGAATAGCTTCGGTTTTGAGCATGCTCTATTAAAGCATACTTTCATCTCAACTGAAAGCATGCTTTCGGAAACGACTTGTAAGCTTGCTTTCATGAACTACGGTGAACGCCTTCAACTCGCTCTGGAACTGGCCCGCAAGGATCGCAACGCACTTGGCAAGGAACTGGGCATCTCGGTGCAAGCCATCGGGCAGGCAATTCGAGGCGGCAGGACTGGAACCCAGATGTTCAACGCCGAGAACAGTGCGAAGGCCGCGCGCTTCTTATCGGTGGATCACTATTGGCTCGCAACCGGTGAAGGCGAGCCCAGGCCGGATAATCTGATCCCTGATGACGCCTTGGAATTTGCCAGGCAGTTCGCTCAGTTGACCGAAGATGAGAAGACCAAGTTGCGCACCTTGTTTGCAGTCGTGCGCAGCGAGCCGTCAAGCGGTGCGGCCACCACGGGAAAGAAACTTGGAGGGAAGCAATGAAGAAACTTCTTACGCTTGCACTGTGCGCCGCACTGACGGCCTGCACGACGACCGATTTCCGCCAATATGAGTCCAAGAACAATGCGTTTGAGGGCCAGGGCGGCACGAAAGAGATCGTCAACGGAATGGAGATCTGGGATGGCGCACCACCGCGACGATTCACCGTCCTTGGCGTCATCTATGACGACCGGCAAGGGGCAATCATCCCGATGGCGATGCTGTCTGGCGATATGGTGAAGGAAGCCAGGAAGCACAACGGCGACGCACTGATCCGCATGGGCAGCAGTTCCACCCTTCGCGGCGTTATCTCAACCGGCTCAGGCGTTGCTACCGCTGTGGGGCCGAATACCTACATAGTCGGCAGCTCGGTATCTACGCCAGTGCGCCGCAATGCATCGAACTTCGCAGTCATCAAGTACATCGACTGACCACGCGCCCCCAGAAAAGAAAGAATGCTCCCATCCCTAGGTAAAAACACCTAGGAATACAAAATTCCTTGCCTCGGATTGAAAGCATGCTTGTAAACTATGCTTTCAATGCGGACTCCCGCATATACCGGAGAGCAAGATGAATTTCGAAGAAGCTGTTGAAGCAACCGTGACCCGCGCAGAAGCCTTGCGCGAGATCGCCAGGCACGACATCGGCGAGCCCGATCCGGTCGCGCTGTTCTTCCAGGAAGTCGGCGACAAAGCCGAGTACACCGGCGCTGAAGTGCTGGGTTGGTTGGGCTACTGAGCGGCAGCGATCATGAACAAGCTGGCGATCAAGGCAAACGCTCAACACGCCGTTGGCGTGCTCATCGGCCTGACCCTTCTCAAGGCTACTGGCCTGCGCTTCGGCAAGGAGCATCGCGGCCAGCACTGGTACTCGCACGTCGCTGCGAATCTGGCTGCTGACGGCTTCATCCAATGGCTGCCGTATTCGATGAAGGCGCCTAGATGATGGCTCGCCTTCTCGCATGGCACTACACCATCGGCGCGCTCATGCCGAGCATTGCCGCCGCTGGGATCTTGAAGCCAGCCACAGCCGGGATCCCCGCGCACGAAACCCCTGTTGTCTGGTTCTCCACCAACCAAATCTATGAGCCCACTGCATCCAAAGGCCTGATCGGCAAGGACGGCAGCAGGCGCTGGGCTACGCTGCAAGAAATGCAGGAGTTTGGCGGCGGGCTGTACCGCCTTGGCATCGAGCCGAACCGATTGCTAACAGGGGCGGCACTGCGTCTACGTGCCCGCATAAATCGTGCGGAGTGGGCACGCTTGTGTGCCAGCGCCAAAGAGGCGCATGCGAACCCGAACGATTGGTTTGGTCACATCGGGCCTATGCCTATCGATGATCTGCTGATCCAGTTCATGGACGGCAACACGTGGGCCACTGTCCCGGCTGAGGCAGCAGCATGAACGCCGCTGACATCCTGCTATATCCGCTCTACCTGCTGGCGCTCGCGCTTCGCGCGGTTTGGCGGTGGGCATGAAGGGTCATGACTTCGTGGCCGCTTCGGCCATTTGCGACTCAAGTTTCGTGTATCGATCCATGTTCGATGCCATTTCGTTCTTCATCTTGCGTAGCACTTGGTCAGCCCGGGCCAGATCGATCTCTGCGGCCTTGATGTCGCCTGTCCCAAGGTTGTTTTTCTTGGCGTCAGCCAAGCGAGCGGCCCGCAAGATCCGGATTTCCTCCATCGCCATCAGTTGCGCTTCGATCTCGAAGAGGCGCCGGGAAAGCGCTCGATGCTGCGACCGGTTCTCCGACTCCTGGGCATTGCTAAGCCTGCGCATCACCGACACCTGTAGGTGCTCAACGATTTCGGCATTCAGGCTGCGCTTCGATTCCTCCGCCATTTTTTCAAGCTCCGCCCGCAGGTCTGGCGGCATGCGCAGCGGGTATGGCGGCTGTTGTTTCGGTTCCATCCCCTTAATCATCGACTCTTTTTGATCCAACACAAAAGAATCTAGTTGACTCTGGTTCTTTTAGATTCTAAAGTAGGGCCTCAGCACCATGAAAACTGCAAAGTCACCCCAACAACCACCGACACCCATCCGGCTCCCGAAGGAGCTGAAGGAGTGGCTGCAACGCGAAGCGGCAAAGAACATGCGCTCGCTGAATGGTGAAGTGAATTTGCGCTTGGAAGCCAGCCGCCAGGCTGATCCAAGCGCAGAAAAGGCGAAGGGGCCAAACCGCGCCAACGGTT
Organism: Variovorax sp. AB1(2024); assembly: GCF_037482385.2. NCBI lineage: Bacteria > Pseudomonadati > Pseudomonadota > Betaproteobacteria > Burkholderiales > Comamonadaceae > Variovorax > Variovorax sp. AB1(2024). The sequence continues at coordinate 5,594,877 of NZ_JBBHKP020000001.1, forward strand.
AGCCCCTTCTGTGATCCGAAGCACCCGACTAAAGGAACTTGAACCATGACGAATTTTGCCACCGTAGCGCCCACTCGCAAAGTTTCGGCCCGGAAGCCCACAGCAAACGCTGCGGCCCTGCCCCCCTCCAAAACCGTCAAGGCGCCCGCGCCCATCGAGAACGAGGCCCCGCTGGTCACCATCGCCGACATCCGCAACTGGATTGGCATGGCGAACGAAAAACTCGAAAAGGCCTATGACGCGGCTGAGCGCGGCGAAGTGGTCGATATGCTGCTCGACCACATCAACCACAACATCCTTTGCGCCCCGTGGGGGATCATGCAGCGCGCCGATTTGACGCAGGCTGATGCGAAGCGCGTTTATCAAGGTCTCTTCCCGGTCCTGGCCTGCCTGCAGGGCGCCATCAAGTTTGCGGAAGAGTCGGTTCTATACGCCACGCTCCGGGAGGCCTTCGATCTTCTTGAGGCAGCTCAAGACGCGCTTGACCCTATGAATGATGCGGTTCGCGATCTGCCTGAAGGCGGCGAAGCGCACGACTTCGAGCGCGGCAGGGATCTGGCGATTCAGATGATGAAGGACATCGATCCGAATTCCAGCAGCCACGAAGGCTACCGGTGCCACCGTGAGGCCGGGGAGGCTCAGCGCAATTTCGTGATGAATGCGTACATCGAACTTCTGGCCGACGATTCGCTGAGCAAGGGATTCACTTCCGTTCTTTCGAGCGTCATCGGCGGCGTGATCCAGGACGCAGACTACTACCAAGCGATGACCTTGGAGGAAACCGAAGCTGGCGCGGAACAGGGGCAACCTGCTGCGCAGATCGATGGGCAGGCTTTCGAAGCACTCGGCTTCGATGACGGTCCCTACTTGATGGCGAGCGAAGCCATTGCCATCATCCAGGCCCGGGCGCCTGAGGTGGGCTGCGAGCTGTTCTATGGCGCAAAGATCTGCGTTGAGAAAGCCAAGGATCTTTTGGGCGTGGGCATGACTGCCCGGGATGTGTCGCTGTGCGAGCGCGCATCTGCGCCGTTTGGCGTAGCCATCGCCGTGATGGAGACGGCACTCAGCGCCGCCGATGATGTCGCCATGCATGGCGCGTTGCGACTGCTCGATCTCGCGAAGAAGTCTCTTGACGACGCCATCGCGGGGGCCATGTGAAAACGGGGGTGTACGCCCCCGGCGTCGATTTCGATGCGGACGCGAGCGGGGATCGCTACTTCGGAACGGCTCAGGCCTTGATCGATGCCGGCGTCATCAAAGCTGAGCATCTTCCCAAGGCCACATCCGTGACCTTTTTCAATGGCGTGCAGGTCGATGGCCGAACCGTCAAGGGCGCGCAATTCGAACAATGGATGCAAGTCCGCATCTGGGGCAAGTCCGACCGGATCACGCGGTTTGTTGTCACCAAGGGCGTGACCCGCGAAGAGCGCGCGCGCCGAGTCGCTGCGCATGCGGACGAAGCCACGCCGAACATCAACCGTCCTGCCGATCCTGGCTTACAAGAAGTGCAACGGCTGATTCATTCGGTCAGCGCTGCGTTTGCAGAAGGCGAAGAAGTTTTTGCTGGCGGCCAAAGTGCTACCGTCACGGGCGGCTACATGCTTCGTCGCGTGAGCACCGAAGACGGCGAGTTTTCTCACGGCAACAAGCTGTTCAACTACCGCCCGGGCTACACCTGCCGGATGCATGATTCTGGCGCAGAGTATTTCTTCTCCGCTCATGAGCTTCAGTCGAAGAAGGGTGGCCGCTCCTACCTGCGCCTTGTGGGCGCCCCCAAGGCCAGCGCGCAAATCGGCTTTTCGATCCGGAGCCTTGCATGATCCGCGTCTTCACCGATGGATCTTGCTGGCCCAATGACGGCACCGGGAACGGCGGCTGGTCATTCGTCGCCTATCAGAACGGCGTGGAAATGTTCAGCCACTGCGGTGGCGCCAGCAAGACCACGAGCAACCAGATGGAACTTACCGGCATGCTGGAGGCGCTGCGCTGGCTCGGCCATCGGCATGCGGTGGTACTGAGCGACAGCCGCTATGTCGTCAGCGGCTTGAATGAGTGGTGCAGGGGTTGGGAGCGGCGCGGCTGGATGCGAAAGGAAAAGGGCTCGAAAGAGCTGCAGCCGGTCGCGAACGTGGAGCTGTGGAAGGCCGCGTATGCAGCTCGGCGCCCTTGTCACCAGGTCGAATGGGTGAAGGGCCACGCGGGCATCATCGGCAATGTGCGTGCAGATCGACTGGCAGAGGAAGCGCGCATGGGGGTGACAGCGTGAACACGGATCTTTTTTTGACCGATGCAGAACTGGCGAAGCTGACCGGCTTCAAAATCAAGTCGAAGCAGATCGTTCGACTTCGCGCGCAAGGGATCCCATTCCAGGTGAATGCATCCGGGCACCCCGTGGTAACGCGGGCCGCCGTCGAAGGACGCAGGGAGCCCGTTGAAGCCGAAGCGGGTTGGACGCCTGGGCTTATAAGCGCCTGACATGGGACGCAAGCCAACGCGCTGGGCGAACCTGCCCAAGGGGATGCGCGCCCGCGAGCGCGGCAAGCTCATCCACTACTACTTCGACACGGGCGGCAGGCCACGGCGCGAAATCGCGCTTGGCTCCGACTACGTGATAGCTGTTCAGAAGTGGGCCGAACTGGCGCGGGCATCCATCCCCGAAGCCGCGCAAGGCACTTTTGCCCATGTGGTGCGGCTGTACTGGGAACAGGAGATTCCGAAGAAGCAGCCGCGAACCCGGCGCGACAACGAGAAGGAGCGCGAATGGCTGCTGAAGTTCTTCAACACTCCGCCCGCGCCGCTAGACAAGATCGAGCCCAAGCACATCAGGCTATACATGGAATGGCGGGTGAAGGAGGCGCGCAAGGCTGCAGAAGCGAAGAACGCCGAGCGCGTGAAGCATGGACGGCCACCGATCCCGATCCCGCCGAAGCTGGGCCAGGTTCGCGCCAATCGTGAGAAGGCGCTTTTCTCGCACATCTGGAACTATGCGCGTTCGTCGGGCTTTACTCGTCTGGCCAACCCATGCACGGGCGTGAAGGGCTACACCGAAGAGGGCCGCGATGTCATGGTGGATGATGACTTGTTGGCACGGACCATGGCGCGAGCTGGCGAGCCGTTGCGGTTCGCGCTGCGCCTGGCGCATCTGACCGGCCAGCGCCCTGCGGATGTCCTGCGGATGAGCGAAGCCCACATTGCGGGCGGCATGCTTCATGTTCGCCAGGGCAAGACGAAGGCGAAGCTGCGGATGGAGATCGGGGGGGAGTTGGAAACGCTGCTGGAGGAAATCCGCGCGTTCAAGGCCGGGCTGGGTTCGACTTCACCAGCACTGCTGGTGAACGAAGCCGGCAAGAAACTGACAACAGCCATGCTGCGGCGGCGCTTCGATGACGCGCGGGCGCTGGCTGGCGTTCAAGGGGCTGAATTTCAGTTCCGCGACCTTCGGGCCAAGGCCGCCACGGAAGCGGACGAGGATGGCGGCACCAGGCAGGCGCAGGGCCTGTTGGGCCACACCACCGAGGCGATGACGGCCAACTACATCAGACACAAGGTCGGGAAAAAGGTGAAGCCGTTGCGCTGAATTGCGGAACAACTTCTGGAATTGCGGAACACCGCTACAGAGTTTGTAGCAAGGAATCCAGCAAATACGCGGTGTTTGGTAGGCCGTGCTGGGCTTGAACCAGCGACCAACGGATTATGAGTCCGCTGCTCTAACCAACTGAGCTAACGGCCCACGCGCCACGATTCTATTCGCGCTGCGGCCCCTATTTGCGATGGCTCAGCGCATTGCTCACCAGACGCGACGTGATATCGACGATCTGGATCATGCGTTCATAGGGCATGCGGGTCGGCCCGATCACGCCCAGCGTGCCCACGACCTGCCCGTCGACCTCGTAGTTGGCGCTGACGATGGACAGTTCCTCGAACGGCACCACCTTGCTTTCGCCGCCGATGAAGATGCGCACGCCCTCAGCCTTGCTCGACACGTCGAGCAGCCGCATCAGCTGCGCCTTCTGTTCGAAAAGCTCGAAGGCGCGGCGAAGCTGCCCCATGTCGCTGGAAAAGTCGGTCACCGAGAGCAGGTTGCGCTCGCCGGAGATCACCACGTCGTCTTCCTGCGCCTCGGTGAGCACCTCGGAGCTGACCTTCACGGCGGCCTGCATCAGCGCCGCAATCTCGCCGCGCAGCTTCTCGACTTCCGATTGCAGGCGATCGCGCACCTGCTCGATCGTCAGGCCCGCGTAGTTCGCGTTGATGTAGTTGGACGCCTCGACCAGCTGCGACTGCGAATAGTCGGCCTCCGGAAAGATCACCCGGTTCTGCACGTCGCCGTCGGGCGACACGATGATCACCAGCAGGCGCCGGTCGGACAGCCGCAGGAACTCGATCTGCTTGAACACCGACGCGCGACGCGGCGCCATCACCACGCCCACGAACTGCGAAAGGTTCGACAGCAGGTGCGCCGCGTTGGCGATCACCTTCTGCGGCTGGTCGGGCGCCAGCGCCGGCGGGCTCATCTGCTCGCGCTGGGCGGTGAGCATGGTGTCGACGAACAGGCGGTAGCCGCGATGCGTCGGGATGCGGCCTGCCGAGGTGTGCGGGCTGGCGATCAGCCCCAGTTCCTCGAGGTCCGCCATGACGTTGCGGATGGTCGCGGGCGACAGGTCCAGACCGGAAGAACGCGAGAGCGTGCGGGAGCCGACGGGTTGCCCGTCGGCGATGTAGCGCTCGACGAGCGTCTTGAGCAGCAACTTGGCACGGTCGTCCAGCATTGCAAGATTTTAGTGTTGTAATTTGTGAGATATGACCTCTCGCTTCCGTCACGTCGCCCTCATAGGCAAATACCAGGCTTCCGGCGCCCGCGCGCAGGCGGACGCGCGCGACGGCGTGATGGAAGGCATTGGCGCCTTCCTCGAATCCCAGGGGTGCAAGGTGTTCGTCGAGCGCTCGACCTGCGAGGACGACGCCGACGACGCGCCCGCCCATCCGCGCTACGAGGCCCTGTCGGTCGAGGAAATCGGCCAGCGCTGCGACCTCGGCCTGGTGGTCGGCGGCGACGGCACCATGCTCGGCATCGGCCGGCAGCTCGCCAGCTACGGCATTCCGCTGATCGGCATCAACCGCGGCCGGCTCGGCTTCATCACCGACATCCCGCTCGACAACTACCAGGCCACGCTGATCCCGATGCTGGCCGGCGAATACGAGGAAGACCACCGCAGCCTGATGCACGCGCGGGTCATGCGCGACGGCGCCTCGGTGTTCGACGCGCTGGCCATGAACGACGTGGTCGTCAACCGCGGCGCCACCTCCGGCATGGTGGAGCTGCGCGTGTCGGTCGGCCGGCATTTCGTGGCCAACCAGCGCGCCGACGGCCTGATCATCGCGACGCCCACGGGCTCGACCGCCTACGCGCTGTCGGCCGGCGGGCCGCTGCTGCACCCGGCGGTGCCGGGCTGGGTGCTGGTGCCGATCGCGCCGCACACGCTGTCGAACCGCCCGGTGCTGCTGCCCGATGCCGACGAGATCGTCATCGAGCTGGTGGGCGGGCGCGACGCCAGCGCCAATTTCGACATGCAGTCGCTCGCCTCGCTGGCGATCGGCGATCGCGTGGTGGTGCGCCGCTCCGACTTCCGCGTGCGCTTCCTGCATCCGCGCGGCTGGAGCTATTTCGACACGCTGCGCAAGAAACTTCATTGGAACGAGGGAGGCTCCTGAATGGCGCTGCGACGCATCGCACTGCGCGACTTCGTGATCGTGCGATCACTCGAACTCGACCTGTCCGGCGGCTTCACGGTACTGACCGGTGAAACCGGCGCGGGCAAATCCATCCTGATCGATGCGCTGCAGCTGGCGCTGGGCAACCGCGCCGACGCCGGCGCGGTGCGCGAAGGCGCCGAACGGCTCGACGTGAGCGCCGAATTCGATGCAGATCCGGCCTTGGCCTCCTGGCTCGACGAAGGCGGCTTCGAAGCCGGCGACGCGCTGCTGCTGCGCCGCACTGTCGACCTGCAGGGCCGCAGCCGCGGCTGGATCAACGGCAGCCCGGCCACGGCCACGCAGTTGCGCGAACTCGGCGACCGCCTGCTCGACATCCACGGCCAGCACGCCTGGCAGAGCCTGACCCGGCCCGATGCGGTGCGCGGCCTGCTCGACGCCTATGCGGGCGTGCGCAGCGACGCGCTAGACGCCGCCTGGAATGGCTGGCGGCAGGCGCTCTCCGCGCTCGAACATGCGCGCTCGGCGCAAGACTCGCTGCAGCGTGAGCGCGAGCGGCTGCAGTGGCAGATTTCCGAGGTCGCCAAGCTCGCGCCCGGCGTCGACGAATGGGAAGAACTGTCGACCAACCACTCGCGCATTTCCAACGCGCAGGCGCTGATCGACGCGGCGCAGGGCGCCAGCCAGGCGCTGGAAGACGAAGACAACGGTGCGCTCTCCGCGCTCTCGCGCGCGGCCACGCTGCTGAAGAACTGCGAGCACATCGAGCCGGAGTTCCGCAACCTCGGCGAAGTGCTGGCCTCCTGCGTGGCGCAGGCCTCCGACGCGGCCCACTCGCTGCACGGCTACCTTCGCGACGCCGAAGCCGATCCGCAAAGCCTGGCCGAACTGGACGAGCGCATGGGCCTGTGGATGTCGCTCGCGCGCCGCTACAAGCGCACGCCGGCCGACCTGCCGGCCTTGCTGGCCGGCTGGCAGGCCGAGCTGCAGGCGCTCGATGCGCAAAGCGATCTCGACGGCCTGGAACGTGCCGAGCAGAGCGCACAGCAGGCCTACATGAAGGAAGCCAAGGCGCTCGGCAAGTCGCGCAAGCAGGCGGCGCCGCGGCTCGCGCAGGCCGTCACCGAGGCGATGCAGGGCCTGGGCATGCAGGGCGGGCGCTTCGAAGTCGATCTGCAGCCGCTGGCGCAGCCCGGCCGCGCCGGCCTGGAAGAAGTGGCGTTCCTCGTGGCCGGCCACACCGGCAGCACGCCGCGCGCCATCGGCAAGGTGGCATCGGGCGGCGAGCTGTCGCGCATTGCGCTGGCCATCGCCGTGACGACCAGCCAGCTCGGCACCGCGCAGACGCTGATCTTCGACGAAGTGGATGCCGGCGTCGGCGGTGCCGTCGCCGAGACGGTCGGGCGCCTCATGAAGCAGCTCGGCCGCGACCGCCAGGTGCTCGCCGTCACCCATCTGCCGCAAGTGGCGGCCTGCGCGGACCACCACCTGGTGGTGGCCAAGCGCCAGACCGCGGCGGCCGGCAAGGAAGGCCCGCGCACCGAGAGCGGCGTGTCGCGCCTGGACGAAGACAACCGCGCCAGGGAAATCGCCCGCATGCTGGGCGGCGAGAAGGTTTCGCAGACTTCGCTCGCGCACGCCCGCGAGATGCTGGGCCACAAGACTTCCGCGGCCACGCCATGAACCTCGACCTGGTCCTCATCACGGGCATGTCGGGCTCCGGCAAATCGGTGGCCCTGCATGCGCTGGAAGACGCCGGCTACTACTGCGTCGACAACCTGCCGCCCGAGCTGCTGACGGCATTCATCGCCCTGCAGCACGAACAGCAGACGCCGCGCGTGGCCATTGCCATGGACGTGCGCAGCGGCGTCTCGCTGCCCATCGTTCCGCAGCAGCTCGATGCGCTGCGGCGCGACGGCGGGATCTCGCTGCGTTCGCTGTTCCTCGACGCCACCACCGACGCGCTGCTGCGCCGCTATTCCGAAACCCGCCGCCGCCATCCGCTCTCGCGCCAGGAAGGCCGCACCGACGTGCCCGAGCAGCATCGCGTGCTGATGCAGGCCATCGAGCTGGAACGCGAACTGCTGGCCGACCTGCGCGATGGTGCCGACGTGATCGACACCAGCCTGATCCGGCCGGCGCAGCTGCAGAGCTACATCAAGTCGCTGATCTCGGCGCCGCAGAGCGCGCTGACGCTGGTGTTCGAGTCGTTCGCCTTCAAGCGCGGCGTGCCGCTGGATGCCGACTACGTATTCGACGTGCGCATGCTGCCGAACCCGCACTATGTGCCCGCGCTGCGCCCGCTCACGGGACGCGACGAACCGGTGATCGAATGGCTGCGCGAGCACGACGACGTGGCGCGCATGTACGACGACATCGAGCAGTTCCTGTCGCACTGGCTCGATGCGCTGGCGCGCGACCACCGCAGCTACGTGACGGTGGCCATCGGCTGCACCGGCGGGCAGCACCGGTCGGTGTTCCTGGTGGAGCAGCTAGCGCGTTCGTTCGGCGCCCGCTGGGGTGCGCTCAAGCGGCACCGCGAACTCGACGCGAACTGACCGCCGGCTTCTATCGGGCCTCGCTGCTTTCCAGCAGCTTGCGCACCGGGGCCGGCAGGCCCAGCCGGCTCCACTCCTGCGCGTCGACCCAGCGCGCGCCTTCGCCGAGCGGCTGGGCGCCCTCGATCAGCACCGGGTGCAGGTGCAGGTCCTTGTGGGTCAGCACGTGCACGAAGGCCGGCATGTCTTGCGTGCCGCGTTGCGCGGCGGGCGGCAGCGCTGCGAGCAGGTCGTCGCGGCTGTCGAACACGGGCAGGCAGTGCAGCCCCGCCCATATGCCCTTCGCCGGCCGTTTCTCCAGCCACACGCGGCCCTGCGCATCGCGCGCCAGCAGCAGCCAGAGCGACTGGGCGCTGCGCTTGAGCTTGCGGGTCTTGACGGGGTAGCGCTCGGGCGCGCCCTCGCGCAGGCCCACGCAGCGCTGGTCGACCGGGCAGATCATGCAGCTGGGCTTGCGCGGCAGGCAGACCGTGGCGCCCAGGTCCATGAGCCCCTGCGTGTAGTGGGCGATGGCCTCGCGCTGTTCGGCGGGGGGCAGCAGCTGCGTCGCGAGATCCCAAAGGGCGCGCTCCTGCGCAGACGACGACATGTCGCCGCCGAAGCCGAGCACCCGCGTCAGAACGCGCTTCACGTTGCCGTCGAGGATCGCCACGCGCTCGCCGAAGCAGAAGGCGGCAATCGCCGCGGCGGTGGAGCGGCCGATGCCGGGCAGGGTCACGAGTTCCTGCGCCGTGCGCGGGAATTCGCCGCCGAAGCGCGCGACGACGTCCTGCGCGCAGCGGTGCATGTTGCGCGCGCGGCTGTAGTAGCCCAGGCCGCTCCAGAGGCCGAACACCTCGTCTTCGGTTCCGGCGGCCAGCGCCTTCACGTCCGGAAAGCGCTCGAGGAATCGCGCGAAGTAGCCGAGCACCGTCGACACCTGCGTCTGCTGGAGCATCACCTCCGACAGCCAGACGCGGTAGGGGTCGCGGGTGTTCTGCCACGGCAGCTGGCTGCGGCCGTGGCTGCGCTGCCAGGCCACGATCTGCGCGGCGAAGTCGGGGGATTCAGGCAGCACGCAGTTCGCCGGCGACAGCCGCAGCCTGCGGCTTTGCCTGCTGGGTGATGAGCGTGGTGAATTCGCGCAGCCGCAGATGAAGCTCGGCCAGGTTGCTTTCCTGCGCGGCGAGCTCCATCAGCCGCTCGTCGAGGTTGCCCGCCGCGCTCTGGATGCGCTCGATGGCCTCGATGCGCTTGCTGAAGTTGCGCCGGCGCTCCTTGAGCTGCGCATCGATCTGCGCGCTCGCGCCCTTGCTCCAGCGCTCGACCTCGGTCATGGCGGCTTCGTTCACCAGCCGCAGCCGGCTGGCCAGCGCGCGCACGAGCTTGTCGCAGAAATCGGCCTGCGCGAGCTTCAGCAGGTTGCCCACGCCGAGGTAGTGGATGTGGCTGCGCTCGATCTGGCTGAGCTCCTGCTCGAAGCCGGTGAGGTCGGGCTCCGCCGGTGCCTGCAGCGTGAAGCCCTGTTCGGCATTGAGCTGGCGGAAGGTGGCGTGCAGCATCGACTGGATCTCCGCCGTGGTCGCCTGCACTTCGCGCAGGTTGTTGCGCAGCGAGTCGAAGGTCTCCGCGTACACCTTGCGCACGCTGAGCTTCACGCCGGGGCGCTTGAGCGCGGCCGACAGCCGCACCATGTCGGCCTTGAGCGCGGTACGGCCGAGCACGGCATACACCTCGCGCAGCAGCTTGCCCTGCACCGAGCGCAGCGCCAGGATGCGCGTGTTGCTGCCCTCGAACTCGGCATGCTCCTGGTCGATGCGCGCGCGCATGTGGCGGATCACCGAGACATTCTTGCCGCGCAGCCCCTGCAGCTCGAGCGCCTGCTCGGACAGGTCGCGCTGGCGCACCTTCAGGATGCGTTCGGCCTCGACGCGCAGCGCGCTCATGCCGGCATCGACGGCCAGCCGCAGCATGGTCTCGCGCTTGCCGAGCACGCCTTCGCCGAGCAGCGCTTCTAGCGCCGGCAGGCGGCTGGCGTCGAGCAAGGGCACATCGCGTTGGATCTTGGCCTGCAGGCCCTTCTGCGCGGACACCGGCAGCACCTGCGCCAGCGGCACCTCAAGCAGGCGGGCCGCGCTTTCGCGCTGGCGCTCGATCTGCTGCGCGATCTGCGCGGGCGTGCTCAGCGTGTCCCACATGGTGTCGATCTTGTTGAGCACCACGAAGCGCGTGTTGTTGCCTTCGTCTTCGGTGATCAGGTGCTCGCGCCAGATGGAGAGGTCGGAGCGCGTCACGCCGGTCTCGGCGCCCAGGATGAAGACGACCGCGTGCGCCTGCGGGATCAGGCTCACGGTGAGTTCGGGTTCGGCACCGATCGCGTTCAGGCCGGGGGTGTCGAGAATCACCAGCCCCTGCTCCAGCAGCGGATGCGGCATGTTGAGCACCGCATGGCGCCAGCGCGGAATCTCGACGCGGCCTTCGGCGTCCTGCACCGGGTTGTCGTCGGGCGTCTCGTCGTCCCAGAAACCCAGCGTGCGCGCTTCGTCCTTGGCGACCCAGCGCACCTCGGCCACCTTGCTCATGGCCTGTGCCAGCTGCTCGGCATTGGCTACGTCGATGGCGATCTCGGTCCAGCGCGTGGGCTTTTCGCGCCAGTGCGCGAGCGAGTGCGGCTCCAGGCGGGTCTCGATGGGCAGCAGCCGCAGCTTGGGCGCAAGCGCGGGGTCGTAGCCCAGCTCGGTCGGGCACATCGTGGTGCGCCCGGCGCTCGCGGGCATGATGCGCCGCCCGTAGCCGGCAAAGAAGATGGCGTTGATCAGCTCCGACTTGCCGCGCGAAAACTCCGCGACGAACGCGACCATGACCTTGCTGGTGCGGATCTGCGTCTCGAGCCCGCGCAGGCGCTCGGCCACCGCCTGGTCGAGCAGCTCGTTCTCGGTCAGCCAGCGGGACAGCCACTGCAGCCGGCGGGCGAAATTGCTTCGCCAGGCGCCGTGCTGATCGAGTTGTTGGTTGAAGGAGCGGCTCAAGAGACAGATGTAAAAAAGAGCTTACAAATATAGCATCGAGAGGTAGGCAGCAACCGTTTTCGGCCCATTTAGCTCGACGGTTACATCCGCTATTTCTGGCAGTTGGGACAGTAATAGGTGGAGCGCTGCCCCTGCCTCAACAGCCGGATGGGCGTTGCGCAGACCCGACAGGGTTCGCCGGCCCGGCCGTAGACGGTTGCCTCGAGCTGGAAATAACCGTTCTGGCCGTCGATGTTGGAGAAATCGCGCAGCGTGCTGCCGCCCTTTTCCACCGCCCTTGCAAGGATCTCGCGCACCGCCGCATGCAGCTTGGCGGCACGCGGCCGGCTGATGCGCGCGGCCGACAGCGTCGGCCGGATGCCGGCCTGGAACAGCGCCTCCGACGCATAGATGTTGCCCACGCCAACCACCACGTCGCCCGCCAGCAGCACCTGCTTGACGGCGGTCTTGCGCTTCTTGAGCCCGGCATGGAAGACGTCGAGGTCGAAGTCTTCGCCCAGCGGCTCCATGCCGAGCCCGCCGAGCAGCTTGATGGCCCAGGGCGCGTCTTCGTTCTCCACATAGACGACGGCGCCGAAACGGCGCGGGTCGTTGAGCCGCAAGGTGCCCAGGTCGGTGACGAGATCGAAATGGTCGTGCGTGCCGGGCGGCGGCAGCACCGCATCGAAGCGCAGGCTGCCCGACATGCCCAGGTGCAGCAGCAGGATGCCGCGGTCGAGATCGATCAGCAGGTATTTGCCGCGCCGGCGCACCTGGAGCACGCGGCGCCCGACCAGCGCCTCGGGCAGCACCATCAGCGCCCAGCGCAGTGGTTTTCCGATGCGTACCGCGTCGATGCGCGCCCCGGCGATGCGGTCGGCAATGCCGCGCCGGGTGACTTCGACTTCGGGTAATTCAGGCATGAAAAGTAAATCTCCGGCAAATGCCGACGGCGACGAAGCCCCACGCGGCGCACGTTCAAAAGGCTGGATTATTATGGTCGGATGAACCTTCCGCCCCGCCGACACCGCCTTGCGGCGGCCGCGTCTCTCGTCTTGCTGGCCTGTGCCGTCCACGCGCAAACCAACGACCCAGCAGCCCCCGACAGCCCCGCTCCCATCATCGAACGGTCCGCGCCACGCAAGCCGGCGGCCAAGCCGCAGCAGACCGTCGTCGCCAAGGCAGCCGCTGCCGCCGAGCCTGCGGCGCAGCCGTCGGCACTGACCGCGGACCTGTTCTATGAAATCTTGATGGGCGAGCTGACGACCCGCTCCGGCGACCCCGGCTCCGGCTATGCATTGGTGCTCGACGCCGCACGCCGGCTGCGCGACGGCAAGCTGTTCCAGCGCGCGGTCGAGATCGCCCTGCAGTCGCGTTCCGGCGATGCGGCACTGGCGGCGGCCCGTGCCTGGCAGGAAACGCTGCCCACCTCGCGCGACGCCCGGCGCGTCGAACTGCAGATCCTGATCGCGCTCAACCGCATCAGCGAAACGACCGAGCTGCTGCGCGCCGAAGTGGCGGCCACCTCGCAGGTCGAACGGCCGCTGCTCATGGCCGTGATCGTGCGCAACTATTCGCGCGCGCCCGACAAGAAGCTGGCCGCCTCGGTGGTCGAGCAGGCCTTGTCCGACGAACTCAAGAACCCGGCCACCGGCGCGCTGGCCTGGGCCACCGTGGGCCGGCTGCGCCTGAACGCGGGCGATGCTTCCGGCGCGCTGGAAGCCGCTCGCAGGGGCCAGGAACTCGATCCCTCGTCCGACGCCCCGGCTGCTCTGGCACTCGAGATGATCGACCCCGGCCAGCCGCTGGCCGAGCCCATCGTCACCCGCTACCTGAACAACAACCCCAAGGCCGCCCCAGACCTGCGCGTGGCCTACGCCCGCGTGCTGGTCGAAAACCGCCGCTTCCCCGATGCCACCGCGCAGCTCCAGGCCCTCACCACGGCCCGGCCCGAACTGGCCGAGCCCTGGCTGCTGCTCGGCAGCCTGCAGATGCAGGCCAAGCAGGACGCGGCCGCCGAGGCCTCGCTCAAGCGCTTCATCGAACTCTCGGGCAACCAGGGCAAGGACGCGGGCGAAGCGGGAGACCGCCGCCGCAGCGTGTCGCAGGCGTACTTTGCACTGGCGCAACTGGCCGAGCGCCGCAAGGACTACGCGGCCGCGGAACGCTGGCTGTCGCGCGTGACCGGCACGGACGACATCGTCGCCGCCCAAACCCGCCGCGCGGCGCTGCTCGCGCAACAGGGCAAGCTGCCGCAGGCGCGCGAACTCATCCGGTCGCTGCCCGAACGCACGGCCGACGACAAGAAGCAGAAGTTCCTCGCCGAGGTGCAGCTGCTGCGCGACGCCAAGCAATACCAGGCGGCCTACGACATGCTGGCCCAGGCTTCAGCGGCCTCGCCGGACGACGCCGACCTCGTCTACGACCAGGCCATGGTCGCCGAGCGCCTCAACCGCCTCGACGACATGGAGCGCCTGCTGCGCCGGCTCATCCAACTCAAGCCCGACAACCAGAATGCGTACAACGCGCTGGGCTATTCGCTCGCCGATCGCAAGATCCGGCTCGACGAGGCACGCACGCTGATCCAGAAGGCGGTGCAGCTCGCGCCGGACGATCCGTTCATCGCTGACAGCCTGGGCTGGGTCGAATTCCGCCTCGGCAACACCACGGAGGCGATCCGCATCCTCGAAGCCGCGTACAAGACACGGCCCGACCCCGAGATCGGCGCGCACTTCGGTGAAGTGCTGTGGAGCAGCGGCCAGAAGGACCGCGCGGTCGCGATCTGGAAAGAAGCCTTGCTGAGCGACTCCGAGAACGAAACCCTGCAGGAAACACTCAAGCGCCTGCGCGTGAAGCCTTGAAGATGACGCTGGCAAAGGCGCTTGCGCCGCAACGGATCGATCACGGGCGACGCGTGCTGCTGGCCGCTGGCGGCGCTGCATTGCTCGTCGTGGCAGGCTGCGCCCAGCTGTCGGGTGGCGGCGCTTCGGCGCCCAAGGCTTCGGACAGCTGGAGCGGACGGATGTCGCTGCGCATCGAGAGCGAGCCTGTACAGACCTTTGCCGCGCTGTTCGAGCTGCGCGGCTCCGCAGACTCGGGCGATCTCACGCTCACGACCCCCATCGGCAGCACGCTTGCACAGCTGCACTGGTCGCCGGGCGAAGCACTGCTGAAAGACGGCAGCAACACGCGGCGCTTCGACTCCGTCGATGCGCTCATCGAAGCAGCCACCGGGGCAGCCATTCCGGTCGGTGCGCTGTTTGGCTGGCTGGCGGGCCGCAATGATCCCGTGCCTGGCTGGAAGCCGGACCTGGGGCAGCTCGCCAACGGCCGCCTGGCGGCGGTACGCGAAGCACCGAGCCCGCGGGCTGACCTGCGCATCGTGTTCGAGCGGTCATGAAGGCGATCTACGACCTTTCCGCGCCGGCCAAGCTCAACCTCTTCCTTCACATCACCGGCCGGCGCGACGACGGCTACCACCTGCTGCAATCGGTCTTCATGCTGATCGACTGGTGCGACACGCTGCATGTCGAATTGCGCCGTGACGGCCAACTGAGCCGCGAAGACCTCACGACCGAGCTGCCCGCGGACGACCTGATCCTGCGTGCTGCGCGTGCACTGCAGGCGTTCGCCGCGCCGGGCCAGGGAGCCCACATCGGCGTGGCCAAACATGTGCCGGCGCAGGCGGGCATGGGCGGCGGCTCTTCGGACGCGGCCACCTGCCTGCTGGCGCTGAACCGCCTGTGGGGGCTGAACCTGCCGCTCTCGCGCCTTGCCCACATCGGGCTGAAGCTGGGCGCGGACGTGCCTTTCTTTCTCGGCGGCCGCAATGCGTGGGTCGAGGGCATCGGAGAGCAGCTGACACCGGTTACACTCCCTGCCGCGCGTTTCGCGGTGGCCAAGCCTCCCGAGGGACTCGATACCCGATTAATTTTTTCAGCAACAGATCTTGAACGTTCAACTCCTGTTGCTATAATCACAGGCTTTGCTGCAGAGAGCGAATCGCTCGAAGCGACAAACCTGAAAAGCTCGGTTCTGAGCCCTTCGGTTTTCGACTTCGGCCACAACGACCTGCAGCCGGTTGCCCAGCGACTTTGCCCCGCGGTCACCGACGCCATCGAATGGCTCGGAGCCCAAGGGTTGAAGGCACGGATGACCGGCTCCGGAAGTTCGGTGTTCGCGAAAATGCCGCAAGCGCCGCAGGAAGCGGAACTGCTGGAAGCCCCCAAGGGCTGGCAGGTTCGTCAATGCAGCAACCTGGAAGTCCATCCACTCTGGGGATGGGCAACCTGAAAAGATGATCGGGCCGTTCATTCGGTTCGATGCGACATATATCGGTTGGTGGTGAAAATCATCGACCCGTGTAGGGGAGTCGCCAAGCTGGTTAAGGCACTGGATTTTGATTCCAGCATGCAAAGGTTCGAATCCTTTCTCCCCTGCCAAATCTTCAACGACTGCGGCCAAATGGCCGCAGTCTTCATTTGCAGCTCACCCGCTGCAATAATCGGCGGCCTACCGGTCGCCATGCATCACAAACCTTTTGGCGGCTTCCTAAGCCAATTTGCACTGCCGGGACGCGCTCATGCAGGCTAATCACCCTGATTTCATGGTTTTCACCGGTAACGCCAATCCTGGCCTTGCTGCGGAAATCGCGCACAACCTCGGTACTTCGCTGGGCGCCGCCCGCGTGGGCCGCTTCTCGGACGGTGAAGTCACCGTCGAGATCAACCAGAACGTCCGCGCCCGCGACGTGTTCGTGGTCCAGTCGACCTGCGCTCCTACCAACGAAAACCTGATGGAACTGCTGATCATGGTCGACGCGCTCAAGCGCGCTTCGGCCGAGCGGATCAGCGCCGTCATTCCCTACTTCGGCTACGCCCGCCAGGACCGCCGTCCGCGCTCGAGCCGCGTGCCCATCTCGGCCAAGGTCGTGGCCAACCTGCTGGAAACCGTCGGTGTCGAGCGTGTGCTCACGATGGACCTTCACGCCGACCAGATCCAGGGCTTCTTCGACATTCCGGTCGACAACATCTACGCCTCGCCGGTGCTGCTGGGCGACCTGCGCGCCAAGAACTACGAAGACCTGATCGTGGTTTCGCCCGATGTCGGCGGCGTGGTCCGTGCCCGCGCGCTGGCCAAGCAACTGAACTGCGACCTCGCCATCATCGACAAGCGCCGCCCGAAGGCCAACGTCAGCGAAGTCATGAACGTGATCGGCGAGATCGACGGCCGCAACTGCGTGATCATGGACGACATGATCGACACCGCCGGCACGCTGGTCAAAGCAGCCGAAGTGCTGAAAGAGCGCGGCGCCAAGAGCGTCTACGCCTACTGCACGCACCCGATCTTCTCGGGCCCGGCCATCGAGCGCATCACGCAGGGCTCGGCCCTCGACGAAGTGGTCGTGACCAACACCATTCCCCTTTCCGACGGCGCCAATGCCTGCGGAAAGATCCGCCAGCTCTCCGTGGCACCGCTGATCGCCGAAACGATCCAGCGCATTGCCAAGGGCGAGTCGGTGATGAGTTTGTTCTCGGATCAGGACAACCTGTTCTGACCGGGGCATGAAGCTGGCCTCCTTCGCAGGAGGCCTTTTTGAACCGGAGTCGCACTGGTCGCGGTGGACTCTCACAGGAGCTAGTTATGAAATTCGTCGCTTTTGAGCGCGCAAAGCAGGGCACGGGTGCGAGCCGCCGTCTCCGCATCACGGGCAAGACCCCCGGCATCGTCTACGGTGGCGACACCCAGCCGCAACTGATCGAGATCGATCACAACGCGCTGTGGCACGCCCTGAAGAAAGAAGCTTTCCACTCGAGCGTGCTCGAGATGGAACTCGGCGGCACGACCAGCAAGGTCCTGCTGCGCGACGTGCAGTACCACCCCTTCCGCCAGCTGGTGCAGCACATCGACTTCCAGCGCGTCGACGCCAAGACCCGCATGACCATGAAGGTGCCCGTGCACTTCAAGGGTGAAGAAGAATCCGAAGCCGTCAAGATCGACCTGAACCTGGTCAACCACGTGACGACCGAACTCGAACTGAACTGCCTGCCGAGCGATCTGCCCGAGTTCATCGAAGTCGACCTGTCGGGCCTGAAGAAGAACGGCACCGTCACGCTGAAGGACATCAAGCTGCCCAAGGGCGTGAAGTGGGTCAGCCACGGCAAGGTCAACCCGGTGCTGGCTTCGGCCGTGTCGCCGGCGGCTGAAGAAGTCGACGCTCCCGCCGAAGGCGCTGCCGATGCAGCAGCCGCCGCACCGGCCGGCAAGGGTGGCAAGGCTCCGGCCGCCAAGACCCCCGCCGCAAAGACTGCCAAGAAGTAATCTTCTTTCGCATCCGTTGCTGCAGAAGGCCCGCCTCGTGCGGGCCTTCTGCTTTTTGGCGGCGGGATAATCAAGACCATGATCAAGTTGTTCGTCGGCCTCGGAAATCCGGGCCCTGAGTACGAAGCCACGCGGCACAACGCGGGCTTCTGGTGGATCGACGCCCTGGCGCGCGACTGGAAACTCAACCTCGTGCCCGAACGCGGCTACCACGGCCTCGCGGCGCGCGCCAACATCGGCGGGCAGAGCATCTGGCTGCTGGAGCCGCAGACCTTCATGAACCTGTCGGGCAAGTCGGTGGCGGCGCTGGCGCGCTTCTTCAAGATCGCGCCCGAGGAAATCCTGGTGGTGCACGACGAGCTCGACGTGGTGCCCGGCCAGGCCAAGCTCAAGTTCGGCGGCAGCCATGCCGGCCACAACGGCCTGCGCGACATTCACGCGCAGCTCGGCACCGGCGACTACTGGCGGCTGCGCCTGGGCATCGGCCACCCCGGCGTGAAGTCGGAGGTGGTCAACTGGGTGCTCAAGAAGCCGCTGAAGGAACAACGCGAGGCGATCGAAGACGCCATCGTCCGCACGCTGCACGCCACGCCCGCGCTGGTGGCGGGCGAGATGGAAAAGGCGACGCTGCTGATTCACACGAGCAAGCCACCGCGGCCCAAACCGCCGCGGAGGGAGCCCGGCGACGGGGGCACGCCTGCAGCCACCTAGCCGGCCATCGGAGCGCAGGAGGGAGAGAAATAAAAAATGAGAGAGAAAAGCGGAAGAAGAACGACAGCAGGCGCCGCAAGGATCGGCTTCGCTATGCTTTCCATAGCGGCCTGCATCCATTCCACCGGCGCCTTGGCGCAAGGTGGAACCACCGCATGGCGCTGCGGCAACGCTTACTCGGACCAGCCCTGCGAAGGCGGCAAGGCGGTGCGGGTGAACGACAGCCGAAACGCGCAAGACCGCCGCGACGCCGACACGGGCACTCGCAGCGCCAGAACGCAGGCCGACCAGATGGAGCGCAGCAGGCTCTCGCTGGAAAAGGGGGCCCACGACCGCGACCAGCGGGCCGCGCGCGAGGCCCGCAGCGCGGCTCTCGCGGAACGGCGGCTCGCCCTGGCAGAGCAAAAGGAGCGGGACCGTGCCCGCACCCTGGCGGCCGAACCGCGCAAGGCCAGCGCGAGCTTCAGGGGCGCGGCGAGCGACCTGAATACGGCCGGCGACGCGCCAAAGAAGAAAAGGAAGCGGAAATCCGCCGGCTCAGACGCCGCCTGACGCGGCCGTCGTCACCTTGATCGCCGTGAGACGCTCGTACTTCTGAAGCAGCGTCTCGCGGCTTTCCACATGCTCGGGATTGACGGGAATGCACGCCACCGGGCAGATCTGCACGCATTGCGGCTCGTCGAAGTGGCCGACGCACTCGGTGCACTTGTGCGGGTCGATTTCGTAGAACGCCTCGCCCATGTAGATCGCGTCGTTCGGGCACTCGGGCTCGCAGACATCGCAGTTGATGCATTCGTCGGTGATCATGAGGGCCATCCCCCGATTATCGCGGGGCCGCGCGGGCCGGCCGCCCCTGAATGACAAAGGCCACATTCACGGCACATTTGTTGCAGGAGTCAGTTATGCTGCGCCCCGCCCCATGAGTCTGTTTCTATTCAAGCGCCTTGCCACGCTGATCGGCACGCTGATCGGTGCCTCGGTCATCGTTTTCCTCGTCCTCGAGATACTGCCCGGCAATGCCGCGCAGATGCTCATGGGCCCCGACGCCTCGCCCGAAGCGGTGGCGGCGCTGGCCACCAAGCTCGGCCTCGACCAGCCCGCGTGGACGCGCTACTGGCACTGGATCGGCGGCCTGCTCACCGGCAACCTGGGCGACAGCTACGCCTACAGCTCGCCGGTGCTCGACCTGATCCTCGAGCGCCTGGCGCTCACCATGCCGCTGGCGCTGCTGGCGATGTTCTTCACCACGGTCATCGCGCTGCTGGTGGGCGTGACGGCCGCGGCGCGCCACAACAAGCTCGGCGACGTCGGCCTGATGGGCATGGCCCAGGTCGGCATTGCCATTCCCAATTTCTGGTTCGCGATTCTTCTGATCCTCGTGTTCTCGGTGAAGCTGCAGTGGTTCTCGGCAGGCGGCTTCGAGGGCTGGGGCGACGGCTTCTTCTCGGGCATCAAGTCGCTGCTGCTGCCTGCCCTGTCGCTTGCGGTGGTGCAGGCCGCGATCCTCGCGCGCATCACACGCTCGGCGGTGCTGGAAGTGATGCGCGAAGACTTCGTGCGCACCGCGCGCGCCAAGGGCGTCTCGCAGCGCATGGTGCTGTGGACCCACGTGCTGCGCAACGCCATGATCCCGGTCATCACGGTGATGGGCATGCAGTTCTCCGAGCTGCTGGCCGGCACCATCGTGGTGGAGAACGTGTTCTATCTTCCCGGCTTGGGCCGGCTGATCTTCCAGGCCATCAGCAACCGCGACCTGATCGTGGTGCGCAACTGCGTGATGCTGCTCGCGGCCATGGTGGTCATCGTGAATTTCGTGGTCGACGTGCTCTACGCCGTCATCGACCCGCGCATCAAGGCCAGCGACATATGAGCAGCAGCATCACCGCCCCCAGCGCCGCCGCGCTCAAGGTGCCGGGCTTCTGGCGCCGCGCGCTGCATCACCGCAGCTTCGTGTTCGGCGGCGTCCTGACGCTGCTGTTGCTGCTGGCCGCCGCCGTCTCGCTGGTGTGGACGCCCTGGTCGCCCTACGACATGGACATGGCCAACAAGCTCAAGCCGCCGATGGCCTCGCACTGGCTGGGCACCGACACCTACGGGCGCGACGTGGCCTCGCTGCTGCTGGTGGGCGCGCGCGCATCCATCCTGGTGGGCATGATCGCGGTGGGCATCGGCCTGGTGGTGGGTACCGCGCTGGGCCTGCTCGCGGCCGCCAGGCGGGGATGGGTCGAGGAAGCCATCATGCGGCTCACCGACTTCTCGCTCGCCTTCCCGGCGATCCTGTCGGCCATCATGCTGACCGCCGTGTTCGGCGCGGGCATCGTGAACGCGATCATCGCGATCGGCATCTACAACATCCCGACCTTCGCGCGCATCACGCGCGCATCGGCCAACGCCATCTGGTCGCGCGAATACGTGGCCGCGGCGCGCGCCTGCGGCAAGGGCTCGTTCGCCATCACCATGCAGCATGTGCTGCCGAACATCTCGGCCGTGCTGATCGTGCAGATCACCATCCGCTTCGCCATCGCCATCCTGGCGGAAGCCGCGCTCTCGTACCTCGGCCTCGGCACGCAGCCGCCGCAGCCGTCATGGGGCCGCATGCTCAGCGAGGCCCAGACGATGATGTTCCAGTCGCCCCTGCTCGCGGTGTTCCCCGGCATGGCCATCGCATTCGCGGTGCTCGGCCTGAACCTGCTGGGCGACGGACTTCGCGACCTGCTCGATCCACGGCTGGCACGGGCGAGGTAAGCAAGATGCCACTGCTTCAAGTCAAGGACCTGCACATCGAACTGCAGACGCAGCGCGGCCCCGCCGAGGCCGTGCGCGGCATCGACTTCACGCTGGAGCGCGGCGAAACGCTGGGCATCGTCGGCGAGTCGGGCTGCGGCAAGTCGATCACCGTGATGTCGCTCATGGGCCTGCTGCCGTCGACCGCCAGGGTCACGGGCAGCATCCGCTTCGACGGCACCGAACTGGTGGGCCGCGCCGAGAAAGACATGTGCCAGATCCGCGGCAACCGCATCGGCATGATCTTCCAGGAGCCGATGACGGCACTGAACCCGGTGCACACCATCGCACGCCAGGTCGGCGAGCCGCTGCGGCTGCACCGCGGCCTCTCGAAGGCCGATGCGCGCAAGGAAGTGCTCGCGCTGCTCGAACGCGTGGGCATTCCCGACGCGGCTTCGCGTCTCGATGCGTACCCGCACCAGTTCTCGGGCGGCCAGAGGCAGCGCATCGGCATCGCGATGGCATTGGCCTGCGGGCCCGACCTGCTGATTGCCGACGAGCCCACCACGGCGCTCGACGTGACCATCCAGAAGCAGATCCTGGAGCTGATCCAGAGCCTCGTGGCCGAGCGCGGCATGGCGCTGATACTGATCTCGCACGACCTCGGCGTGATCGCGCAGACGGTGTCGAAGATGCTCGTGATGTACGGCGGCAGCGTGGTCGAGAGCGGGCCGACCGAGGCCGTATTCGCCCGCCGCGCCCACCCCTACACGCAGGGCCTGTTCGCCGCGCGCCCCGCCATCGGCGCGCCGCGCGGGCTGCGCCTTGCCACCATCAAGGGCAGCGTGCCCGAGCTGGTCGACCTGCCGAAGGGCTGCCCGTTCGCCGGCCGCTGCAGCTACACGGTCGACGCCTGCCACACCACGCGGCCGCCCGCGACGATGCTGCCGCACGACCATGCGGTGCGTTGCATCCGGCTCGAAGAGATCGCGACCGAAGTCGCCGCCGCACCATGAGCCAGAAGACCGCCGTTCCACCGCTGCTGCAGGTCACCGACCTCGTGCGCCACTACGCGCTGCCGCGTGAAAAACTCTTCGGCCCGCCGCCGACAGTGAAGGCGCTCAACGGCGTGAGCTTCGACGTGCAGGCCGGCAAGAGCGTGGGCATCGTCGGTGAATCGGGCTCGGGCAAGTCGACCATCGCGCGCCTGGTGATGGCGCTGGACACGCCGACCTCCGGCAGCGTGCGCCTCGAAGGCCGCGACCTGCACACGCTGCCCAGGGCCGAGCTGCGCACGGCACGGCGCGATTTCCAGATGGTGTTCCAGGACCCCTACGGCTCGCTCGATCCACGCCAGACCGTGGCGCGCATCGTGGCCGAGCCGCTGGAGGCGCTGGCAGAGACCAGCCGCGCCGAACAGCGCGAGCGCGCATCGGAGGCACTCGCCGCCGTCGGCCTGCGCACCACCGACATGGACAAGTACCCGCACGAGTTCTCGGGCGGGCAGCGCCAGCGCATCGCCATTGCACGCGCGCTCATCACGCGGCCCAAGCTCATCGTGGCCGACGAGCCGGTGAGCGCGCTCGACGTGTCGGTGCAGGCCCAGGTGCTCAACCTCATGCAGGACCTGCAGCAGCAGTTCGGCATCAGCTACCTGCTCATCAGCCACGACCTCGCGGTGGTCAACCACCTGTGCGATGACGTGTGCGTGGTGTGGAAAGGCAAGATCGTGGAGCAAGGCCCGCCCGCCGAGCTGTTCCGGCATGCGCAGCACCCCTACACGCGCACGCTGCTCGAAGCCGTGCCGCGCACGCCCACCGGCGGCACGCTGCTGCCGGCCTGAGGGAGCTGACACCGGCGTGTCGCCGGTCGTTCTTAGGATGAGTGGGTCATAAGCATCTGGTTGCGCGAAGGCCGCCACCTCGCGGATGATGCTTGCCCCCTGTTCCGAGGACACCGCTTCATGCTCAAACGACGCACCCTGCTGGCCACCGGCGCCGCAGCCCTGACACCGCTGGCCCTGCCGACCATCGCGCTGGCGCAAAGAAAAAAAGACGCACTGGTGATCGGCCTCACGCTCGAGCCCACGGGGCTGGACCCCACGGCCAAGGCCGGCGCCGAAATCGCGGAGGTGGTGCTCTACACGGTGTTCGAAACGCTCACCAAGATCAACTCCGACGGCAGCGTCACGCCGCTGCTGGCCGACAGCTGGGAGGTTTCGCCCGACCTGAAGACCTACACCTTCAGGCTCAAGCGCGGCGTGAAGTTCCAGAACGGCGAGCCCTTCAACGCGCAGAGCGTGAAGTTCTCGTTCGACCGCGCGGCCGCGGCCAACAGCACCAACAAGGACAAGCGCACCTTCACCAACATCGCGACGCAGGTGGTCGACGAGCACACGGTGGTGCTGATCAGCAAGGAGATCGAGCCCGACCTGCTGTTCCTGCTGGGCCAGGCTTCCGCCATCCTGGTCGAACCGAAGAGCGTGGAAACCAACGCCACAAAGCCGATCGGCACGGGCCCCTACAGGCTCGACAACTGGGCCAAGGGCTCGAGCATCGTGCTGGCCAAGTGGGACGGCTGGCGCGGCGCCGAGACGGTGCAGATCCGCAAGGCCACCTTCCGGTTCATCTCCGAGCCGGCGGCGCAGACGGCCGCGCTGCTGTCGAACGACATCGACCTGTTCCCGCACGCCTCGGTGTCGCGCAGCCTGTCGCAGTTCCAGAACGACAAGCGCTTCCAGATCGTGTTCAACGCCTCGCTCGGCAAGACCATCCTGGCCATCAACAACAAGCGCAAGCCGCTGGACGACGTGCGAGTGCGCCGCGCCATTGCCGCGGCCATCGACCGCAAGGCCGTGATCGACGCGGCGGTGGACGGCCGCGGCATTCCCATCGGCAGCCACTACGTGCCGGGCCTGCCCGGCTATGTGGACACCACCGGCGTGAACCCGTACGACATCGAGAAGGCAAAAAAGCTGCTGGCCGAGGCCGGCGTGAAGACGCCGCTGGAGCTCGAACTGGTGCTGCCGCCCCCGCCCTATGCGCGCCAGGGCGGCGAGCTGATCGCCGCGCAGCTGGCCAAGATCGGCATCGTCGCGAAGATCCAGAACGTCGAGTGGGCGCAGTGGATCAGCGGCACCTACGGCAACAAGAACTACGACCTCTCCCTGATCCTGCACGTCGAGCCCTTCGACCTGGTGAACTACACCAAGCCGGAGTACTACTGGGGCTACCAGTCGGCAAAGTTCAACGAGGTGTTCGACAAGGCCCGCAATGCGGCGCGCCCCGCCGACCGCCTGCGCTACCTCGGCGACGCGCAGCGGCTGCTGGCGGAAGACGCGGCCAACGTGTTCCTGTTCCAGCCTCAGTTCATCACCATCGCCGGGCGCAACCTGCGCGGGCTGTGGAAGGACGCGCCGATCTTCGTGAACGACATCGCGGCAATGTCCTGGGCCTGAGCCAGGCGGTCCGCGGCCTACGGGAACGTCCCGAGGAAAAACCGCCCCGCGGGCCGCTCGGCGGCGCTCCCGCTGCGAGAGAATGACCGGTTGCGCACGTGGCATCTTTCGTGCTGCGTGTCGTGTCTTTGCGGCGTCGCGCCTCCCTTCGGGGCACGGCGCACGCCGAAGCAGTCATTCGAACCTGGCCTGTTTTTCCGGAGATCACACGTATGTTGAACCGCCGCACCCTCCTCACCACCGCCGGCGCCACCGTTGCGCTGGCCACCCCGCTCGCCGGCATGGCGCAGGGCAGGAAGGACGCCATCGTGATCGGCATGGCGCTCGAGCCGCCGGGCCTGGACCCCACCAGCGGCGCCGCCGCCGCCATCGCGGAAGTTGTGCAGTACAACATCCTGGAAACGCTCACCAAGATCAACGCCGACGGCAGCGTCACGCCGCTGCTGGCCGACAGCTGGGAAGTCTCGCCCGACCTGAAGACCTACACCTTCAAGCTCAAGCGCGGCGTGAAGTACCAGAACGGCGAGCCCTTCAACGCGGCCGCCGTCAAGTTCTCGTTCGACCGCGCCGGCAGCGAGAAAAGCACCAACAAGGACAAGCGCACCTTCGCCAACCTGAGCACCCAGGTGGTCGACGACTACACCGTGGTGGTCATCAACAAGGAAATCGACCCCGACCTGCCCTTCGTGCTGGGCCAGGCCACGGCCGTGATCGTGGAGCCCAAGAGCGCCGAGGGCAATGCCACCAAGCCGGTCGGCACCGGCCCCTACAAGCTCGACAACTGGGC
The DNA here is from genome assembly GCF_037482385.2 of Variovorax sp. AB1(2024). NCBI lineage: Bacteria > Pseudomonadati > Pseudomonadota > Betaproteobacteria > Burkholderiales > Comamonadaceae > Variovorax > Variovorax sp. AB1(2024). The sequence goes on from NZ_JBBHKP020000001.1 coordinate 5,620,134, forward strand.
CAAGGGCTCGTCGATCACGCTGAGCAAGTGGGAGGGCTTCCGCAGCCCCGCCACCGCCAAGATCAACAAGGTCACCTTCCGCTTCATCTCCGACACCGCGGCGCAAGCCGCGGCGGTGCTGTCGGGCGACATCGACGTGTTCCCGCGCATCGGCACGCGCGTGGTGCCGCAGTTCAAGATGAACCCGCAGTTCCAGGTGATCCTGGCCGGCTCGCGCGCCAAGACCATCCTGTCGATCAACAACCGCAAGAAGCCGCTGGACGACGTGCGCGTGCGCCGCGCCATCCTCGCGGCCATCGACCGCAAGGCCGTGATCGAAGGCGCCGCGGACGGCTTCGGCGTGCCCATCGGCAGCCACTACGTGCCGGGCGCGGCGGGCTATGTCGACACCACCGCCATCAACCCCTTCGACATCGAGAAGGCCAAGAAGCTGCTGGCCGAAGCCGGCGTGAAGACGCCGCTCGAACTCAAGATGACGCTGCCCCCGCCGCCCTATGCGCGCCAGGGCGGCGAGGTGATCGTGGCCCAACTGGCCAAGATCGGCATCGTGGTGAAGGTGCAGAACGTCGAGTGGGCGCAGTGGCTCAGCGGCACCTACGGCAACAAGGACTACGACCTGTCGATCGTGTCGCACGTGGAGCCCTTCGACCTCGGCAACTACGCCAAGTCCGACTACTACTGGGGCTACCAGTCGAAGGCCTTCGACACGCTGTTCGACAAGATCAAGACCACCGCCAACACCGCGGAGCGCAACAAGCTGCTCGGCGACGCGCAGAAGATGCTGGCCACCGATGCGGCCAACGGCTTCCTCTACCAGCCGCAGTTCCCGACCGTGGCGAAGAAGAACGTCAAGGGCATCTGGAAGGAAAACCCGATCTTCGTGAACGACCTGTCGGCGCTGTCGTGGGGCTGAGCGACCTGACCGCGCAGGAGCTTGCCGCGGCCTACCGCGACCGCAAGCTCTCGCCGGTGGAGGTCACGCAGGCAGTCATTGCGCACATCGAGCGCTGGGAGCCGCACCTGCAGGCCACCTGGCTCTTCAGGCCCGAGGCCGCGCTCGAGCAGGCGCGCGCATCGGAGGCGCGCTGGCAGCGCGGCGACGCACGCGGCCCGCTCGACGGCGTGCCGGCGACCATCAAGGAGAACATCGCCACGCGCGGCGACCCGATGCCGGCCGGCACCGCGGCCGTCGACCTCAGGCCCGCCGCCGCCGACGCGCCACCGGCCGCGCGCCTGAAGGAAGCGGGCGCGGTGATCGTGAGCAAGACCACCATGCCGGACTACGGCATGCTGTCTTCGGGCCTCTCGAGCTTCCACACGCTGGCGCGCAATCCGTGGGACCTGCGGCTCACGCCGGGCGGCTCCAGCGCGGGCGCGGGTGCCGCGGCTGCTGCCGGCTACGGCCCTCTGCACCTGGGCACCGACATCGGCGGCTCGCTGCGCCTGCCCGCGAGCTGGTGCGGCATCTTCACGCTCAAGCCCAGCCTGGGCCGCATTCCGATCGACCCACCCTACATGGGCCGCGCGGCGGGCCCGATGACGCGCACCGTGGGCGACGCCGCGCTGATGATGCAGGCGCTGGCCAGGCCCGACGCACGCGACAGCATGAGTTTGCCGGCGCAGGACATCGACTGGTCCGCCTTCGACGTGTCGCCCGACCATCTGCGCGGACTGCGCATCGGGCTGCTGCTCGACGCGGGCTGCGGACTGGCGGTGGAGCCCGAGATCCAGGCAGCGGTCGAGCAGGCCGCACGCCTGCTGGAAAAGGCAGGCGCCATCATCGAACCGATGCAGCCCTTCATGTCGCAGGCGATGCTCGATGGCATGGACCACCTGTGGCGCATGCGCTCGCTGGTGGACATGAAGGGGCTGCGCGCCGACCAGCGCGCGAAGGTGCTGCCCTATATCCGCGAATGGGCCGAGAGCGCGGCGGAGTTCAGCGGTGAGCATGTGTTCCGCAGCTTCAGCCAGTTCCACGCAACGCGCGTGGCCGCCGTCAGCGCATGCGCGCGCTTCGACTACGTGATCTCGCCGGTGTCGCCGAACATGCCGGCGGCCGCGGAAGCGCCCTCGCCCACCAACGATCCGCTGCGTGCCCTGGAGCACATCGGCTTCACGGTGCCGTTCAACATGTCGGAGCAGCCGGCTTCGTCGGTGAACTGCGGCTACTCGGCCTCGGGCTTGCCGATCGGCCTGCAGATCGCAGGGCAGCGCTTCGACGATCTCGGCGTGCTTCGCGTTTCGCGCGCCTTCGAGCAGATCCGCGAATTGCAGCGGCCCTGGCCCGAGGTGCCGCGGGCAGGCAGCTGAAGCCTTCAGAAACTGGCGAACCTGCCGATAAGGAAGAGTGCCCGGATACCGGGCGTCTTCTTTCTCGACAGGAGCATGGATTGATCGTCACCCCGACCGCTGTCAGCCCCCTGGTGACGTCAGGCGCCACCACCGCATGGCGCACCACCAGCCAGCCGGTCCCCGTCGACACCGCTGCAACCGCCACGCCCGCCGTTTCCGTGAGCCTCGGGCAGTCGGCCACGCCGGCCGATGCGCGGACCTATGCAATATCGGGCCGAACGGTCGCCGCACCCGCCTGGGAGCGGCAGCCCGACGACGCGATCTCCTCGCTGATGGCGGGCAACCTCGTTCATGGCCCGAGCGGCACGCGGTTCAACGGATTGGGCGCCGCGATGCTCAAGCGCTTCGGTGCGGACGCCGGCGACTTCTCCCAGTCGGTGACGCTGGCGGCGCAAGGCACGAGCGCCTCGGCGCTGCATACCGACGCCGACAACCAGATCAAGCTGTCGATCCGCACGGCCAGCGGTGCCACCGTCGAGTTGGGGCTGGGCAGCCAGGACGACGGCATGGCGGTGCAGATCAAGGTCTCCGGCGGCGAACTCACCGAGGCCGAGCGCAAGGCGCTGGTGCAGCTCTCGGATGCCTTCCAGGAAGCCATCGACGGCCTGAGCGCCTTTCCGCCGCGCATGGCGCTCGGCGGCCTCATGAAGTTCGACCCGGCGGTTCTGTCGTCGATCGACTTCAAGGCCGGCATCAAGGCCGATGGCAAGGGCGCCATCAACACCCTCGAGTTCCATGCCGACGCGAAGTCGCGGTCGGTGAACGCCTCCGGTCCGTCGGGTGCGGTGAAGGTCGACGTCGACCTCTCGAATCCGGCCATCCTCGGAGACGCCACCCAGCAGGCGCAGGCCATGGCGCGCTACCTGCAACAGGTCGATGCCGCCGGCAGCCGGGGCCGGGGCGACAAGGCGCTCGTGTCGATGTTCAAGGACGCGTTCTCGCAGATGAACAGCGACTACGGCGTGACGGCACCCGTCGCGGGCCGCGAGGCGCCGGGCGTGATCGCGCTGAACGCGGGCGACCACAGCCTGCTCAGCGGCCTGGCCGACTTCAATGCGTCGATGGTGCAGCCCCCGGTTTCATCGAATCCGATGCGGCCGGAGGAAGTCGACACCTTCTCGTACAAGCTCTCGCAGAGCACCAGCGTGACGGGCAAGGACCCGCGCAATCGCAACATCCACCAGGACCAGCAGGCGCAACTGAGCGCAAGCTTCCACCGGCCGTTGACGCCGGAGGGGTCGCTCCTGCTCACGGCTTCGAAGGAATCGCAGTTCTACGAATACGTGCGGATCGACGACCAGGCCAGGGCGTCCGCCGACATCACCTACGAGGATGGCAAGCGCATCGGCGCGACGGTCGAGCAGTCCGCGAGCGAGTCGATCCGCGTCCAGCGCTACCTCATGGGCAAGCTGGCGTCCGACACCACGACCCCGCTCGAGCGCAAGCGTGTCTCGGACGTGCGCCTGTTGCTGTCGAGCGTCGAGAACGCGGAAAGGTCGCACGAGCCCGAGGATGCGCGCCGCCGCGACCAGGCGCTCGCGGTGGCTGCGTCGCTGGCCGTCCTGCCGGACAGGCCGGGCGCGCTGCCGCGAGGCTACGGCGAGACCGTGTATCGCCCGCAGCCGGCGGGCTGAACTCCGGCGGCGGGCAGTATGGTTCGGCGAAAGGCGAAGCCGGATAAGCTCGCCGTACGCCACCCATCCTTGGCGCTCTTGCCATGCCCTCCCGCAAAGACTCCAACGCCCCGGCCCCCGCACCGCCTGAGGGCGCCCCCATGCAGGACCCACAGCTGCTGCGCCGCCTGCTGCGCGCAAAAGACCGCATGGACGCCGCTTCGCACGAAGCCTGGCCGGTGCTGCGGCTGGCCGCGGTGAGCGGTGTTTCCGAAGCCCATTTCGCGCGGTCGTTCAAGCTGGCTTTCGGCATGCCGCCGCACCGCTACCTGCTGACGCGCCGCATCGAGCGGGCGACGGCGATGCTGCGCGACACCGACCTGTCGATCACCGAGATCGCCTTCGCCACCGGCTGGGAAAGCCTGGGCACCTTCGGGCGCACCTTCCGCGACGTCGCGGGCGAAAGCCCCGGCATGCTTCGCCCCCGCCTGCAGGCCGCGGCGCGGCAGCTCGAGCATATGCCGGCCTGTGTGCTCAAGGCCGCGCAGCGGCCCGATCTGACCGAAGCAGTTTCGGAGAAGCGCCGCCGCACGGCAGCCGGTACAAAACGGCTTTCAACCAAGGAGACGCGATGAGCCAAGGTATCGGTGTGGTGGGTTTGTATGTGGACGATCAGGACGAAGCGCTGGCGTTCTATGTGGAGAAGCTCGGATTCCGCGTCCACGCGGACGTGCGCAACGGCGCCTATCGCTGGCTCACGGTGAAGCATCCGGAGCAGCCGTCGTTCGAGCTGGGCCTGTTCACTCCCGGGCCGCCGGTACACGACGAGGCGACCGCACAGACGCTGCGCGCCATGGTGGCCAAGGGCGCGATGCCGCCGCTGGTGCTGAACGTGGCCGACTGCCGCGCGGCCTGCGAGCGGATGCGCAAGCTGGGTGTGGAGTTCACGCAGGAGCCCATGGAACGCTACGGCAGCGTGGACGCGGGCTTTCGCGACCCCGCGGGCAACGGCTGGAAGATGATCCAGGCGCGAGTGAACTCGGCATAGGGGACACGCGCATGGGCATGTCGACTGCGGCATCCAGGCCTCGGCGCCGCAAGACCGGGTTCGTCGCCGCAGCAGCCGTCCTGCTCGTGATCGCCGCCGGCTTCGTATTCACGGCCGCGATCGACATGAAGAACCCGGTGTTCCTCGTCCGCTTTCTGTTCACGCCAAGATCGGAAGTAGAGGCGCTGTACGACACCCGCATGATCGCCGCGTCGTCGCAACCACGCCCGATTCCCGAGCAGTTGCAGCCTCTTGCCAAGACCGTACCCTGGAAGGGCAACAACATGGACATCTTGAGCGTGCTGCGGGCGACCCGGACCAATGCATTCCTGGTCATGTGCCGCGGAACCCTGGTGAACGAGTGGTACAGCGAGCCCGGCAAGAAGACGGCGCGCGAGTCCTCGTGGTCCATCGCCAAGTCCGTCTTGAGCCTTCTCGTCGGGCAGTTGATCGCCGAAGGCAAGCTGTCCGAAGACACGAAGCTGGTGGCGGTGCTGCCCGAGTTCGCCGCCGGCGGCAAGTTCGATGAGATCACCGTGCGCGACCTGCTCGACATGAAGAGCGGCATCGACGTGACCGAGGACTACGCCGAATACAAGCCATTCACCGGTGTCGCCGGCATGCAGATCACCACCGACCTTCGCACCTATGTGATGAAGCACCGCACGCTCGCCTTCGCGCCTGGAAGCCGATCGGCGTACCGCAGCATCGACGCGCAGTACCTGTCGATGATCGTCGCGCGGGTCGAAGGCGAGCCGCTGGCGAAGGTGCTCGAGCGCCGGCTGTGGCAGCCGCTCGGCGCGCAGGACGAGGCGAGCTGGAACCTCGACCATGCCGGCGGCATCGAGCGCGGCTTCGGCAACCTGAACGCCACGCCGCGCGATTTCGCCAAGCTCGGCCTGCTCGCGCTCGCGGGCGGCAAGGTCGGCGGGCGCACATTGGTCTCTCCCGCATGGATGGCCCGCATCACCACACCCGTGGCCGAGGCGGAGCCGGGCTGGATGTACGCGGCGCTGTGGTGGCACCCGCCCGGCCACGAAAAGAATCACGACTACAGCGCGATCGGCGTCTACGGGCAATACGTCTACGTCAACCCCGCACGCTACACCGTCGTGGTGAAGCTCAGCGACTACGGCTCGCAGCAGGACGAGGCGGAAACGATCGACGTGTTTCGCGCCGTGGCAGAAGATTGCCGCTGAGCCCGGTGCAAGCCCGGTGTGGGGCCGGCCTCAGACCGCCGCGCTGCCGCCCTTCTGGAGCTGCCTCTCGATGGCGCCCTTGTCGAGGATCGACCGCACCTCCACGATCTTCGCGTCCTTGAATTCGTAGAACACGTTCTCGGCAAACGAGACGGTTCTTCCGTTCACCGGCAAGCCGAGAAAACTGCCCTTCGGCGCGCAGTCGAACTGCAGCCGGCTGGCCACGCGGGGCGGCTCGGCAACGAGCAGCTCGATGCGAAAGAAGAGGTCCGGAATCGCTGCGTAGTCCTGCTCCAGCATTTCACGGTAGCCCGACAGTCCGAGCAGCCGGCCGTTGTGCTTCACCTCGTAGTGAACGAAGCGGCCCAGGCTTGGCCAGTCCTTTGCATTGAGGCAGGCGATGTAGCTGCGGTAGACACTGGAAAGGTCGGTAGTGGTCATGGCTGCGGCTGCTCCTTGGCGTGAACAATAGCGTCTCACACGAGGTGGGAAGCCAGCAGCTCGCGGGCCTTGCTGACGAACGCGGTCTCTCCCCGCCGCGCCGGCAGGAACTGGAACGCCACCTTCGGCAGTGCCGGCAGCCCGTGCGGCGTCGGCAGACGCGCCACGCCCTCGCTGATCGCGGATTCGTTGAGGCAGGCCACGCCCAGCCCCGCGGCCAGCGCCGACTGCAGCCCGGCCACGCCCGAAGCCACATGCGCGAGCGAGTAAGCCACGCGCCGCCGACGCAGCAGCGCGACGGTGAACTGGTGCAGCGAGCAGGTGTCAGGCAGCACCAGCAGCCGCACCGGCTCGCCGCGCACGAGCCGCATGCCCGATGCGCCGAGCCACGCCAGCGACTCGCGCCGCAGCACCGGCGCGCGCGGCTGCACAGCGGACACGCCGGCGATGTTCATCCCGAGGCCCACGTCGAAATCTCCTCGTGCATAGGCCGCACGCAGGTCGTCGCTTTTCAGGATGCTCACGTGCAGCCGCACGCGCGGGTAGCTTTCGCCGAGCCGCCCCAGCAGCCGCGTGAGGTCCGCGGGGCGGAAGTAATCGGTGACGGCCAGTCGAAGTTCGCCCTGCAGCACTTCGCCATGCAGGTCGCGGAACGCCTCGTCGCTCAGCGCCAGGATGCGCCGCGCGTGGGCCAGCAGCCGGATGCCTGCCTCCGTGGGCGACACGCCGGCCTTGCTGCGCGTGAGCAGCGATTGCCCCGCCCGTTCCTCCAGCTTGCGCATCTGCTCGCTGACCGACGACTGGGAGAGAAACACGCGCGGCGCGGCCGCGGTGAGACTGCCCGCGTCGATCACCGCGGCGAAGGTGCGTAGCTGCTCGAGGTCGAAGCCTTGCATGGTCAATCCATCCGTTTATCCGATTGAACACATCATATCTTCCCGCTTTTCCGATGATGAGAGGGCGCCCACAATCAACCCATCGATCCACCATTCACCAAGGAGCCAGCCATGCCCCACATCGTCGTCCACCTCTCCGGCGAACCCGACGCCGCCCTCACCCGCAAGACCGTCGACACGGTCGCCGAACTGACGCAGAGCGTGCTCGGCAAGCAGTTGCCGGTCATCGCCATCACGGTGCAGTACATCGCCGCCGAGGCCTGGTTCATCGGCGGCCAGTCGCTGGCTTCGTTGGGCAAGTCGGCCTTTCACCTGGACATCAGCGTCACCGACGAGACCAACACCAAGGCCGAGAAGGCGCGCTACCTGCGCGAGGTGCATGCGGCCATGGCGAAGATCCGGCCCGACCTGCACGAGGTGTCGTACATCCTCGTGATCGACGCGCGCGCCGCGGCCTACGGCTATGGCGGGCAGACGCAGGAGTACCGGCACCAGCAGGCCGGCGTCTGAGTCGTTGAAGCATCCCCGGGGGCATGGCACCATGCCGCCATGCCCTCCGGAAAATCCCTCGCCGACAGCCTCGGCAACCCGCTCACCCTCGACGACGCGGCCAGCCTGCCGCTGGTCGACGACTTCGTCATGGGCTTCATCTCGACCGAGGCCCGCGCCGTCAACCCGCTGGCGGCAGCCGACGCCGACCCGAGCCCCATCGTGCAGGCCTACTGCGCCACGCTGCACCTGTTCGCGGAATCACGCGAGGCTGTGGCCAACGCGCGGCCCTTCCTCGACAAGGCGCTGGCCGGCGCTGCACGCGCCACGCCGCGCGAGCGGCGCTACATCGCGGCCATCGAGGCCTGGGCGCAGGGCGACATCGCCCGCGCCATCGCGCTTCATGCGGAGCAGGCGCGCGAGCATCCGCGCGACCTGGTGTCGGTCAAGCTCGGCCAGTACCACTGCTTCAACACCGGCGACTGCCCCGGCATGCTGCGGCTGGCGCTGGGCGTGCTGCCGCATGCGGCGGACGTGCCCTATGTGCACGGCATGGCCGCCTTCGGCTATGAGCAGTGCCATCTGATGCGCGAGGCCGAAGCCAGTGCGCGCCAGGCCATCGGCATGTGCCGCAAGGAGCCGTGGGCGCACCACGCGCTGGCGCACGTGATGCTCACCGAAGGCCGGCTCGCCGAGGGGCTGGCCTTCATGAAGAGCGTGAGCGACACATGGACCGGGCTCAACTCGTTCATGGTCACGCACAACTGGTGGCACGTGGCGCTGTTCCTGATCGACCTGGGCCATGACGCCGAGGCGCTCGCGGTGTACGACGAACACGCCTGGGGCGTGGTCAAGGACTACTCGCAGGACCAGATCGGTGCGGTCTCGCTGCTGGCCCGGCTGGAGCTTGCCGGCATCGATGTCGGCTCGCGATGGAACGACGTGGCGGGCTACCTGCTGCAGCGCCAGGCCGACCATGTGCTGCCTTTTCTCGACCTGCAGTACCTCTACGGCCTTGCGCGTGCCGGCAGGCCCGAGGCCGATGCGCTGCTGCGCAACATCGAGGCCTTCGCGCCCAACGCGCCGCTCTCGACGCGCGCCGCCTGGCAGCGCGTGTGCGTGCCGGCCGCGCACGGGCTGGTGGCGCATGCGCGCGGCGATCTCGCGGGCGCCATCGAAGGGCTGGGCACGGCGCTGCCGCGCATGATCGAGATCGGCGGCAGCCACGCGCAGCGCGACCTGTTCGAGCAGCTCTACCTTGCCGCGCTGGTGCGCACCGGCACGGAGGCTTCGCTGACGGGGGCGCAAGGCATCCTGCAGCAGCAGCTCAACGGCCAGCCCGAGTCGCTGCGCCTGCGCCGGCAGACGGCCGCTGTCTACGAGCGGCTGGGGCTGGGCCAGCTCTTGCGGGGCTGAGCGGGCGGGGGGACGCTCAGTCCTTGTTCTTCAGGTGCCGCGTCTGGTCGTAGGTCGGCTGCGGCGGCAGGTCGGCCAGATGGCGCGTGTCGGCCCAGTCGACGATCTCGATCTCTTCGGGCCTTGCGGGGTCGGCGATGCGGATGCGGTTGAAGCCCGCGTTGGGGATCTCGCTGCGGCGCGGTCCGCTCAGGCTCAGGCCGCGCGCGGTGCGCCACACCATGTCGAGCACGCCGCCGTGGGTGACGACGATCAGGTACTGGCCCTTGTGCGCGGCGGCGATGTTGCCCAGCGCCGCGATGATGCGCGTGTGGAACTCGCGCGGCGTTTCGCCCTCGGGCATGGCGTGGTCCTCGCGGAACTCCAGCCACTCCTCCCAGGCACGCGGATGCTGGCTCTGGATCTCGTCGGAACGCATGCCCTCGGCCACGCCGAAGAACTGCTCGCGCAAGGCCGCCGAAGTGACCACCGGCAGCGACAGCTGCTGCGCGCCCGGTGCCGCGGTCTGCTGCGCGCGCATCAGGTCGCTGCTCAGGATGTGCTGCACCGCGGTTTCGCTGGCCAGCCGCAGGCCGAGGCGGCGGGCCTGCTCATGGCCGACGTCGTTGAGCGGAACGTCGGCATGGCCCTGGAAGCGCAGTTCGCGGTTCCAGGCGGTCTCGCCGTGGCGGATGAGGATCAGGTCGGTGGTGGAGTCGGGTTTGGGCGTGGGCATTGCGCCCATTTTCCACGCTGGGCGTGACGGCTCAGGCGTTTGCCGCAACCAGCTGTTGCAAGGCCGCCACCGCAGCGGCGGGCGAGGCCGCGCCCAGTCGCATGGGCGACGGCGTGAGCAGCGCCAGCACCCAGCCGATGATGCAACCGCCGACGATGGCGCAAACCACCACCACGGCCGTGTACGGCACCGCCTTGTCGGGCGGGCAGCGCATGAGCACCGGCAGGCCGGTGTAGAGCAGGTAGATGCCGTAGAGCGCCGCGAGCGCGCCGATGATCGACAGCGACGGCAGCAGGCTGAAGACCCCGCCCACGAAGGCCGCGGTGCTGGCATAGGCCGACAGCTTGAGCGCGCCGATCTGGCTCCGCGTGCCCTCGAAGGTCGGCGCCATCGCGTCGATGATGAGCGCGAGCACGAACACCATCACCAGCGACAGCACGTAGCCCACAACCATGTGCGCGAGCCCCGAGACGATCGGCACGCGGAAGCTGATGCCGAAGGCGCCGACGCCGATGAGCGAAAGGCCGATGAAGCTCGCCACCGCCGGTATCAGCGCGAGGATCATCACGTAGTTCCTGTAGAGCGACGCGGGGTCGGCCGGCTCGGCATCGATCACCGGCCAGGTCGCCTTGGGCTTGAGCAGGATGGACTGCACGCGTTCGACCAGATTCATTTTTCGGAGTCCTTCGACATGTGCCGCAAAGTATGTCGACCGGAGGCTGCCGTGGCTGCTGGCCATGAAGCCTATGACGTTACGCCGGTGGCCGCGATCGCGCAGAATCCATGCATGCCAAATCTAGTCCTGCTGCCCGGCCTCGCCTGCGACGAGCGCATCTGGGAAGCCCAGATCCCCGCCCTTCCCTCCGTCTTCGACACCCGCGTGAGCGACGCCCAGCGGCACAACGGCACCATCGAGGGCATGGCCGCCGCGGTGCTGCGCGACAACCATGGCCCGCTGGTGCTGTGCGGCGCGTCGATGGGCGGCATGGTCGCGATGGAAGCGGCCCGCCAGGCGCCCGAGCGCATCGTCGGCCTTGCCCTTCTGGGCACCAGCGCGCGGCCCGAGACGCCTGAGATGTTCACGCTGCGCGAAGGCGCCATCGAGTACTTCGAGCGCGACGAGCTGCGCGACGTGATCGAGCCGAACGTCTACTTCGCCTTCCACCCCGCGCAGGCGGCCGATGAAGTGCTGGTGCGGCGCTACCTCGACATCGTGCTGGGCGCGGGCGCGCAGCAGCTCATCAGCCAGAACCGCGCCGTGATGCGGCGGCCCGACGCGCGGCTGCACCTGGGCTCGGTGCGTGCGCCGGTGCTGCTGATGTGCGGCGACGACGACAAGCTCGCGCCGCCCGAGTGCACCCGCGAGATGGCCGCGCTGCTGCCGCAGGCCGAGGTGGTGTGGGTGCCCGCCTGCGGCCACATGCTGACGATGGAGAAGCCGGAGCTCGTCAACGCCGCATTGAACGGCTGGCTCGCGAAGCACTTCGGCTGAGCCTCGCGGCCGCTCTCGTGGCGATCGCCGAAGGCGGGTGGGAGCGCTTCCGAGCGCGCCCTGGGGTCAGGCCGACGACCGCACCGCGATACCTTCGGCCTGCAGCCGCTCGCGGATGCGGCGCGCAAAAGCCAGTGCATGGGCGCCGTCCCCATGCAGGCACACGGTCTGTGCGTTGACGGGCACGACGCTGCCGTCGATGGCCGTCACGCGGCGGTCCCGCGCCATCGAGAGCGTCTGCGCGATGGCGCGCTCTTCGCTGTCGATGAGCGCGCCGGGCTGGCTGCGCGGCACGAGGCTGCCGTCGGGCATGTAGCCACGATCCGCGAACACCTCTTCGACAGGCTCCAGGCCGGCACGGCGGGCTGCGTCGATCATGCGGCTGCCCGCGAGGCCGAAGAACCTGAGCGTGGGGTCGAAGCGGCGCACCGCCTCGCACAGCGCGTCGGCGAGCTCGGGTTCCTTCGCGGCCTGGTTGTAGAGCTGGCCGTGGGCCTTCACGTGCGACAGCCTGCCGCCCTCCGCCTTCACGATGGCCGCCAGCGCGCCGATCTGGTAGAGCACGTTGGCCACGATCTCTTCGGGCGGCAGATGCATGGTGCTGCGGCCGAAGTTCTCGCGGTCCGGGAAGCTGGGGTGCGCGCCGATGGCCACGCCGTGGCGCATGGCCCAGCGCACGCACTGCTGCATGGTCTTGGCGTCGCCGGCGTGCCAGCCGCAGGCGATGTTGGCGGAGCTCACCAGCGCGAGCAGTTCTTCGTCGCTGCCGGCGCCTTCGCCGAGGTCTGCGTTGAGGTCGATGTGCATGGGGGCGTTCCTTTGCGGAAAGTCTATGCCCTGCCCGGCCAGCCTGTAGCGGCCAACCCCTGCGCCACCTGCGCAAGATAGCGCTGCTGCTGAGCCCATGCGGCCAGCGCCTGCGGCTGGTCGACCTGCACCAGCCGCAGCATGCCGTTCAGCGGCGCCTGCGCCAGCTTCCACAGGTCGGCGCGGATCACCACGCCGATGCGCGGGTAGCCGCCGGTGGTCTGCGCATCGCCCATCAGGATGATCGGCTGGCCCGACGGCGGCACCTGCACCGTGCCGGGGATGACGCCCGACGACAGCATGTCGCCGCCGCGCTTGCGCTTGAGCTCGGCGCCCGCGAGCCGGCTGCCCATGCGGTTGCTCTGGGGCGTGATGCGCCACCGCTCTCCCCACAGCAGTTCGCGCGCGGCCAGGGTGAACTGCTCGAACTCGGGGCCGGGCAGCACGCGCAGGGCGATGGCGCCGTCGGCTTCCGTGGAGCCCCAGTCCGGCCCGCGCACGCCGAAGGGGCGGCGGGCGAGTTGAGCGGCGTCGAGCCTGGGCGTGCCCAGCGGCAGGCGGTCGCCCTTGCGCAGCGGGCGCCCCTGGTGGCCGCCGAAGCCGGCCTTCAGGTCGGTGCTGCGCGAGCCCAGGATCTGCGGCACGTCGATGCCGCCCGCCACCGCGAGCCAGCCGCGCAGCCCGGCCTTCGCCGCGCCAGGCGAGTTCGCGCCGGAGAGCTTCAGGACCTGGCCGGCCGCCACCGGCACGCTCCAGCAGGCGCGCAGCGGCACGCCGTCGAGCCTGGCCGTGAAGTCGTCGCCGGTCAGCGCGATGCGCGTGGCGGCTTCGAAGCGAAGCTCGCAGCCGCCCATGGTGAGTTCGAGGCCCGCGGCGCCGTCGGCGTTGCCCACGAGCCGGTTGGCCAGCGTGAGCGAAAGCACGTCGAGCGCGCCGCCGGGGCAGATGCCGAGCTGGCGATGGCCGTGCCGCCCCAGGTCTTGCACCGACGCGAGCACGCCGGGTTTCTGGACGACGATCATGCCTGCACGCTTTCCGCGACGAAGCGCACGCGGTCGCCGGGGCGCAGCAGCGTGGGCGGTGCGGCCTTGGGGTCGAACAACTCGAGCGGGGTGCGCCCGATCAGTTGCCAGCCGCCGGGCGAGGCCAGCGGGTAGATGCCGGTCTGCTCGCCGCCGATGCCGACCGAACGCGCGGGCACCGCGGTGCGCGGCTCCGCCCGGCGCGGCGTGGCGAGTTCGGGTGGCAGGCCGCCCATGAAGGCGAAGCCCGGCAGGAAGCCGAGCAGGTACACGACGTATTCGCCCGCGCTGTGGCGCCGCACCACCTCGGCCGGCGTGAAGCCGGTGTGCGCCGCGACGTCCGCCAGGTCGGGCCCGTGCTCTCCGCCGTAGGCCACCGGGATCTCGACCAGCCGGCCCAGGGCGCCGCCGGACGGCAGCTTTGGCCAGGCCTCCAGCACGTGGGCCGTGAGAGTGTCGAGGTCGATCGCGGTCGGGTCGAAGGTCAGCGTGAGGTTGTTCATGCCCGGCAGCGTCTCGCCGACGCCCGGCCATTGGCGCGCACGCTCGGCGAGCGCCCAGATGCGCTGCTGCTGCGCCAGTGTGGCGGGCGCAGGCAGCTCGCACAAGAGCGCTGCATCGCCCAGGAGATGCAGCCGGGGCGGCGGGGTGCCGCTCATCGCGGCTTATTCACGGCCGAGGCTGCGAACCTTGGCGGCGAGCTGCTGCTCCACGTTGGGAGAGACAAACTTGTGGACCTCGCCGCCGAGCATGGCGATCTCGCGCACGAAGGTGCTGGAGATGAACTGGTACTTGTCGCTGGGGGTCAGGAACACGGTCTCGACGTCGGGCATCAGCGAACGGTTCATGCCCGCGAGCTGGAACTCGTAGTCGAAGTCGGTCACGGCGCGCAGGCCGCGCACCATGGCCTTGCCGCCGCGCGCGACGACGAAGTCGCGCAGCAGGCCGGAGAAGCTCTCGACAGTGACCTGGTCGCTGTAGGGCTTCACCGCCTCGCGGGCCATGTCCATGCGCTCGGACAGCGTGAAGAGCGCCTTCTTGTGGTGGCCCGCCGCGACGGCGACGATCACCTTGGAGAAGAGCTGGGTTGCGCGCCGCACCACGTCCTCGTGACCGAGGGTGATGGGGTCGAAAGTGCCGGGGTAAACCGCGATCACGTTGCTGGCCATGGTTGCTTCTTCCTCATGCTGCCGATGCGGCTTGTTCGGCGGATTATGCAGTCCCCTCCGGAGCGGGCCGAAGCAGATGGGCATGCACGGCGCCGGCCTTCAGGTAACGGAAGCCGGCGAGGCCGAAGGCGGCGAGCTCTTCGTCGCTCCAGCGGCGCGGCGCCTCCAGGTACACCGAGCCCCCGGCACGCAGCGCGCGCGCGGCGGCGCGCAGGGCGGGCTCGTAGAGCGCGGTGCTGTCGAACGGCGGATCGAGGAACACGGCGTCGAGGCTGCCGGCGGGGGTGCGCTCCAGCGCCGTCACGCCGTTGCCGCGCTCGATGCGCACGGCCTCGGCCGACAGCTTGGCCTTGGCGGCCTGCAGTTGAGCGACCAGCGCGGCATCCTGCTCGCACAGCAGCACGCTGGCGGCGCCGCGCGAGGCGGCTTCCAGGCCCAGCGCGCCGGTGCCGGCGAAGGCGTCGACGCAGTGCCAGCCCGGCAGCTCGCCGCCGCCGGCCCCGGCCAGGCTCGCGAGCCAGTTGAAGAGGGTTTCGCGCACGCGGTCGGGCGTGGGGCGCAGGCCGGGCTTGTCGGCCACGGCGAGGCGGGTGCGCTTCCATTCGCCGCCGATGATGCGCACCTCGCTGGGCTTCGATGGGCGCCTGGTTGCGGCGGGACGGGCGGCTGGGGCGGCTTTCTTCTGGGGCATGCGGCGAGCTTAACGCCCGGCGCCCCTCGGCCCGGAGCCCACTTCAGAGCCCGCTGAAGGCGCGATGGGCCAGCATGGCGGCCAGCAGGAGCATGGTGCCGCCGATGAGCCCGTCGAGCATCTGCCAGGCGCGCGGCCGGGCGAACACCGGCGCGAGCAGGCGCGCACCGAAGCCCAGCGAGGTGAACCACAGCGCGCTGGCCGTGGCCGCGCCCGCCACGAACCAGACCTTCAGCGGCCCCGCGTACTGCGCGCCGGCACTGCCCACGAGCAGCACGGTGTCGAGGTAGACATGCGGATTGAGCAGCGTGAAGCCTGCGGCCTGCGCGACCACGGCCGCGCGCGACAGCGACACGCCCTGCGCGCTGGCCTGCAGCGCGGCGGGCCGGCGCGAACGCCACAGGGCCTTCAGTCCATAAGTGCAGAGAAAGACGGCGCCGAATGCCGCCAGCACGGTCGCAAGCATCGGGCGGCCCTTCAGCGCCTGCGCCATGCCGGCCACCCCGGCGCCGATCAGCACAGCGTCGCTGGCCGCGCAGAACAGCACCACCGCGCCCACGTGCTCTCGGCGCAAGCCCTGGCGCAGCACGTAGGCGTTCTGCGCGCCGATGGCGACGATGAGGACCAGGCTCATGAAGAGCCCGTTGGCGAAGGCGGGGGTGGCTTGTACGGCTTGCATGGTCCGAGCTTGCGGCTTGCACACGGTTAATTCAAACTAAACCTTCTAACGCCGATTCAGTTTTACTTCATCGCCATCATGCTCGACTATGCCGCCCTGAACGCCCTCGCAGCCGTCGTGCGCGAGGGCAGCTTCGAACGCGCGGCCCGCGCGCTCCACGTCACGCCGTCGGCGGTGTCGCAACGCATCAAGCAGCTCGAAGAGCGCACCGGCGGCGCCTTGCTCGTGCGCGGCCAGCCCTGCGTGGCGACCGAGGCGGGGCTGCAGCTGTGCCGGCATGTCGAGCGCGTGGGCATGCTGGAGCACGAACTGCGCGACGCCATGCCCGTGCTGGGCATGGGCAGTGGCGAGGCCGGCGACGAGCGGCTGACGGTGCGCGTGGCCGTCAACGCCGACAGCCTGGCGACCTGGTTCATCGCGGCGGCGGCAGCCTTCACCGCGCAGGCACGGACGGTGCTGCTCGACCTCACGGTGGACGACCAGGACCACACGGCCGAGCGGCTGCGCAGCGGTGCGGTGCTGGCGGCCGTCACGGCGCTGGCGAAGCCGGTGGCGGGCTGCAACAGCGAGGCGCTGGGCACGGTGCACTACGTGGCGGCCGCGAGCCCGGCATTCGTGCGCGACCATTTCGCCAGGGGCGTGGGAGCGCGCACGCTGGCGAACGCGCCGAGCCTGGTGTTCGACCGCAAGGACCGGCTGCAGGCGCGCTGGGTGCGGCGCATCTGCCACCGCAATGTCGAGACGCCGCGGCACTGGGTGCCCTCGCCCACCGCCTTCGTCGAGGCGGCGTGCGCCGGCATGGGCTGGGGCATGCATCCGGCCAGCATGGTGGCCGGCGCCATCCGCGAAGGCAGGCTGGTGGAACTGGTGCCCGGCTCGACGCTGCCGGTGCCGCTCTACTGGCAGCAGGCGCGCGCGGCGCCGCGCCTGCTGGAAAAACTCGGCGCCGCCGTTCGCGCGGCCGCCAGCCAGGGGCCGCACGCCCTGGCCTAGTCGCTTTACTGCGGCTGCGCCTTGGCGGAGGCCTGTGCGGGCTTGCCGCCCACCACCACCGTCACCATGCGCTCCGGCTGCAGCTTGCGCTGGAAGGCGGCCTTGATGTCGGCCGCCGTGACCGCGTTCATGCGCGCGGTCCATGTGTCGAGGTAGTCCAGCGGCAGGTCGTGCCAGGCGATGTTGGCCACGTTACCGATCAGCTTGCGGTTGCTGTCGAGCAGCAGCGGGAAGCCGCCGATCACGTTGTCCTTGGCGGCCTTCAGCTCGGTGGCGGTCGGGCCTTCGGCCACGAACTTCGCGAGCACCTCGCGCGACACCTTCACCGCTTCCTCGGCCTGGTCGGGCCGGGTCTGGAAGCCGATGCGGAACGCGCCCGCCTCGAGCCCCGGCGCGAAGCCGCTGTAGATGCTGTAGGTGAGCCCGCGCTTCTCGCGCACCTGGTCGGTCAGCCGCGACACGAAGCCGCCGCCTCCGAGCACGTAGTTGCCCAGCGTGAGCGCGAAGTGGTCCGGGTCCTTGCGCGGATAGCCGGGCTGGCCGATGAAGACATGGGCCTGCGCCGAGTCGAACGGAATGCGCTCTTCCTTCGGCGCGGTCAGCGCGGCCACGGGCGCGATGGCCGGCAGCGGCGTGCAGGCCTCCGGTCCGGGCAGGCGCGACAGCAGCGTGTTGGCGAGCGTCTCGGCCTCGGCGCGCGTGACGGCGCCGACGATGCTGAGCTTGGCGCGGCACGGCACCATCAGCTGCTCGTAGCGCTGGCGCATGGCGGCGGTGTCGATGCGCGCCAGCGTTTCCTCGGTCACTTCCTGGCCGTAGGGATGCGTGCCGTACACCGTCTGCGCGAAGGCGCGGCCCGCAACGGTCGCGGGCTTGGTGTTGGCCTCCTTGATGGCGGCGTTGATACGCTCGCGCTCGCGCTGCCACACGTCGTCGGGGAAGGCCGGCTCGCCGATCTCGCGCGAAGCCAGCGCGACGGCCTTGTTCAGCAGCGCCGGGTCGGACAGCGTGCGCAGCGAATAGCTGGTGCGGTCGGTGCCGGCGCTCACGTCGAAGCTGGCGCCCAGGTCGGCCCAGGCTTCGCCGAGGGCATTCTGGTCGAGCGCGGGCTCGCCGCCCTTGCCTGCGCGCACGCCCTTCTCGACCATCGCGGCCGTGGTGCTGGCGAGGCCGGCCTGCGGTGCCGGGTCGCGTCGGCTGCCGGCGTCGAAGTCGAGCTGCATGTCGACGATCGGCAGCGCGTTGGTCGACACCAGATAGATCTTGGCGCCGTTGGCGAGCGTCCAGTGCTGGATGGGCAGCGCGGCATGCGCGCCGGTCATGCCCGTGAGGGCCGCCACGCCTGCGAACAGCAGGGCGCATGCGGTTTTCTTGAGAGTCTTCGTCATGGAATCGGGACCTTTCAGCGCAGCTCGCCCGCGGGCGCAGCGAAACCGCGGCCGCGCTTGGGCTCGGGCGGCAGGGGCCGCAGCGTGGCGACCGTGAGCTGGTCGTCGCCGAAGTACTTCGCGGCCACGGCCTGCACCTGCGCGGCCGTGACGGCTTGCAGCCGCGCGACGATGCGTTCGCTGGCGTCCAGCGGCAGCCCCTGGATCCAGTTGCTGCCGAGTTCGCGCGCCTGCGCCATCACCGAGTCGCGCTTGTAGGTTTCGCTCGCCACCCATTGCGTCTTGACCCGGGCCAGCTCCGCTTCGCCCACGCCTTCCTTGGCGATGCGCGCCACCTGCGCGCGCAAGGCGGCCTCGACCGCCTCGGCGCTCTTGCCGGCGGCCGGCACGCCTTCGAGCACGAAGAGCTGCGGCCCGCGGCCGATGAAGCCCGCATAGGCGCCGGCCGAATCGGCGACGCGGTCGGGGCCCTGCGTGAGCGCGCGGTCGAGCCGCGCGCCGGCATAGCCGTCGAGCACGGCGGACAGCACCACCAGCGCCCAGGAGTCGCTGTTCACGTCGTCGATGTTCGCGATCTGCGGCACGCGGTAGGCCAGCGACACATAGGCCTGCTCGGCGGGCGCCTTGAATTCGAGGCGGCGGATGCCGCGCTGCACCGGCTCCACGCGCGGCTTGCGCACGGGCACCGCGCGCGAGGGGATGCGGCCGTAGTACTTCTCGGCCATCGCGCGGACCTGGGCCACGTCGACGTCGCCGGCCACCACCAGCACGGCGTTGGCGGGCACGTACCAGCGCTGGTGGAAGTCGCGCACGTCGGCCGGGGTCATGGCGTCGAGGTCGCTCATCCAGCCGACCACGGGGCGGTGGTAGGGCGACGCGATGAAGACGGCGGCGTTCTGCTGCTCGCCGAGCAGGGCGCGCGGCTGGTCTTCGGTGCGCAGGCGGCGCTCTTCCTTGACGACTTCGATCTCGCGCTTGAACTCGTCGTCGGGCCACTGGTTGTTGGCGAAGCGGTCGGATTCGAGCTTCATCACCTGCTCGAGGCTGCCGACCGGGATCTGCTGGTAGTAGCCGGTGTAGTCGCGGGTGGTGAAGGCGTTTTCCTGGCCGCCGAGGGCCGCCACGCGGCGCGAGAACTCGCCGGGCTTGATGTCCCTGGTGCCCTTGAACATCATGTGTTCGAGCGCATGTGCGACGCCGGAGGTGCCGTCGACTTCGTCGAGGGAGCCGACGCGCACCCAGACCATCTGCACCGCTGTGGGCGAGCGCCGGTCGGGCTGGACGATCAGCGTCATGCCGTTGGCAAGGGTGAATTGCTGGGGTCCCGGCGCAGCCGCGGCGGCGGCGGACGAAGCGGCGGGGGCCGGAGTGGACTGGGCCTGCGCAGGCATGGCCCACGGCGCCACGAGCGCCATCGCCAGCACCGCACCAGACGCAGCACGGCGTGGCGGGAGGTGTTTCATAGAATGGGTCGGATTGTAAAAAGCTCCTGATGTTCAGTTTCTTCAAGAAAAAACCGCCTGCCGATGCCCCGGTCGCGCCGGCGCTCCCTCCGGCCGCCGCGCCAGCGCCTGCCCCGGAGCCCGCGCCCACGCGCTCGGTGTTCTCGCCTTCGAGCTGGTTCGGCTCGAAGCCTGCAGCGGAGGAAGCGCCTGCTGCGCCTGCATCGGCCCCTGCTCCAACGCCCGCTCTGGCACCTGCACCAGCACCGGCCGCCCCTGCGCCGGTCGTCGCGGCGCCGGCGCCAGCCCCGGTGGTGGCCGCTCCGCCTGCGGCACTGGCGCCTGTCTTCGCTCCCGCGCCAGCTCCGGCGCCTGCCCCCGTCCCGGCTCCCTCCCCGGTCGCCTCGGCGCCGGCGGTCCCCGAGCGCAAGAGCTGGCTCGACAAGCTCAAGACCGGCCTGCGCAAGACCGGCACCGGCATCCAGGCCGTCTTCGTCAACGCCCAGATCGACGACGCACTCTATGAAGAGCTCGAGTCCGCTTTGCTGATGGCCGACACCGGCGTCAAGGCGACCGAGTACCTGCTCGAAGACCTGCGCGGCCGCGTCAAGCGCCAGATGGCCACCGACGCGGCCCAGGTCAAGGTCCTGCTCGCCGAGGCGATCGCCGACCTGCTCAAGCCGCTGGAGAAGCCGCTGGTCATCGGCCAGTTCACGCCCACCGTCATCATGGTGGCCGGCGTCAACGGCGCGGGCAAGACCACTTCCATCGGCAAGCTCACCAAGCACCTGGCCACCGAAGGCGCCTCGGTGCTGCTGGCCGCGGCCGACACCTTCCGGGCTGCCGCACGCGAGCAATTGCTGGTCTGGGCCGACCGCAACACGGTCGAGATCGTGAGCAACGAGGGCGGCGACCCCTCCGCCGTGAGCTTCGACGCGGTGAACGCCGGCAAGGCGCGCGGCAAGGACGTGGTGCTGGTCGACACGGCCGGCCGCCTGCCGACGCAGCTGCACCTGATGGACGAGCTCAAGAAGATCAAGCGCGTCGTCACCAAGGCCGACGCCACGGCGCCGCACGAGGTGCTGCTGGTGATCGACGGCAACACCGGCCAGAACGCGCTCGCGCAGGTCAAGGCCTTCGACGAGACGCTGGGCCTCACGGGCCTGATCGTCACCAAGCTCGACGGCACGGCCAAGGGCGGCGTGCTGTGCGCCATTGCGCGCGAAAGGCCGATCCCGGTGTACTTCATCGGCGTGGGCGAGAAGCTGGAAGACCTGGAGACCTTCGACGCGCGCGAGTTCGCGCAGGCGCTGCTCGGCTGACGCGGTCCGTGCCCCACCCATAAAAAAACGGCCCCGGCTTGCACCGGGGCCGTTTCTCTTTTCTTCTTTTCCTCTCTTCTCCCCCCTCGCCGGGTCAGAGACCGAACGGCGATGTCGGCATGCACAGGGCGGGCCCCGTGCAATTGCTGGCCTTGTAGTAGTAGTTGCGCGTCAGCGAGTTCACGATCATCGGGCCGATGAGGGCGAAGCCGGTCGCGCCCAGCGTGTTCGACTGCTCGATCTCCGCTGCCAGCGTGTCCTTCGGAACCAGCGCCTGGTAGGTGAAGGTGCTGGACTGCGAAAGGTCCTTGGCGAAGATGTTCCCGAAGCTGTACGGCCCCCTGAAGCGGAAGCCGCGAGCGCCCGCCTCCTCGAACTGCGCCAGGGTCGCGCCGACGTCGGATGCGTCGTCTTTCACTTCATAGGCGAACGTGGAATTGCCGACCGAGCTCTTCTCGAAGACCGCGACCATCGCCGAGCCGAACCCGTAGGCCGGCGCGGTATTGAAGTAGCCCTCCGCGCCCTGCGCGTTGCCACGGGCGATGAAGTCGGACCTGCTGGCCGCCGCGGCCTCGGTGCGGTAGGTGTAGGTGGCGCTGGTGCCGCTGTCCTTGCGATAGATCATCACCGGCACGTTGTTCACGCTGCTTGCGCCGGCCCAGCGATAGCCGCGCCCGCCCGCTTCGTTGGCCTGGGCCAGGAAGGCATCCGCGTCCGCCGGCGTCGCCTTCGTCTCGTAGACGTAGGTGATGTCGCCGGTCTTGTAATAGACGTTGGCGCCGGCACCGGACTGGGCCGCCGTCAACGCGCCGAGGAACCTGTAGCCCTTCGCACCTTCGGTATTGAGGTCGTTCAGGAAAGCCGCGCCATCGGCTGGATACGGCACCTGCTCGTACAGGAAGGTGCTGGTGGCCGGCGCGGGCGCGGGCGCAGGGGCTGGCGCGGGGGGCTCCGCGGGCGGCGGAGCGGGAGCGGGAGGCGGGGACGGGAGCACGCCGATGGGCGCAAAGCTGTTGCCATCGTTGCCGCCGCCGCCGCAAGCCGCCAGGGCAAGCGTCGCCGCGACTGCTGCGGCTACCGCCGCGAGTCTGAACTTCATTGGGGAAAAACCTCCGGAATCCATGTGTTGTGAGCGCTCTGGCAAGAGGACTTGGACAGGGTGTCCAAGACGCCAGTGCCCCGCTAAGTTAATGCGCAACCACGGTATTCGCCAGTGCCGAAAGTCATTTCATCTGTCGGCTACAGATGCCATTGGCACTCAATTAATACCAATAGGCTCAAAAATCGAATGGACTACCGGGCCGCCGCAAGTTCCGCCATCGCACGCAGCAGCGATTCGGCGGCCACCGGCTTGAACAGCACCGGCACGCGCGATTCGCGCACGCGCTGCAGCCGGTCCGGCGAGGTTTCGCCGGTGATGAGCAGCAGCGGCGTGGCCGTCGTGCCCTGGTTCGCGGCCTGGCTCAGGCGCAAGCCGGCGTCGAGCCCGTCCGCGCCGTCGGCCAGCCGGTAGTCGCACAGCAGCAGATCGAAGGGACGGCCTTCGGCGGCGGCCTGCTTCAATGCCTCGGCCGCGGCTTCCTCGCTGTCGACGGCATGCGCATCGACGGCATGGGAGCGCAGCAGCCCCACCATGGCCTCGCGGATTTCCAGTTCGTCGTCGAGCAGCAGCACGCGCCCGGGCAACGCGGACTCGGGGTTGCCGCCACGCAGCGCCGATGCGGCCCCCGCGACGGACGCCGATGCGGCCGCCGACCGTGCCGGCGCCTTCACCGCGGGCACCACCACGCGGAAAAATGTGCCGCGCCCCGGCCGCGAATGCATCTGCACCGGATGGCCGAGCAGCCGCGACAGCCGCTGCACGATCGACAGCCCGATGCCCAGCCCGCGCGAACGGTCGCGGCCTGGATTGTTGATCTGATAGAACTCCTCGAAGATCCGGCTCGACTGTTCGGGCGCGATGCCGATGCCGCTGTCGCGCACCTCGATCCACACGGTTTCGCCGCGGTCGCGCGCCGTCACGGTCACGCCGCCGCGTGCCGTGTATTTCAGCGCGTTGTCCATCAGGTTGGACAGCATGCGGTGCAGCAGTTGCGGATCGCTGTGCACCCACAGGCCGCTGGCGAGCACGCGCAGTTGCAGCTGCTTGTGTTCGGCCCGGGCCGCGAAGGTGTGATTGAGCGGCAGGAACAGCGCGTCGAGCTGCACCGGCTGCGGCACCGGTGTGACCACGCCCGCGTCGAGCCGCGAGACGTCGAGCATCGTGTCGAGCGATGCACCCAGCGCATTCACCGCGCGCATCAGGCGCTCGGCATTTCTGCGCTCTGGGCGGTCGCGCAGTTCGTTTTCCAGCGCGGCGCCGAACAGCGCGATGGCGTGCAGCGGCTGGCGCAGGTCGTGGCTGGCGGCGCCGAGAAAACGCGTCTTTTCTTCGCTGGCGCGTTCGGTGGCGGCAATCTGCTCGCCGAGCCGTGCGGCAAGCGCCTCGTTCTCGAAGCGCAGCAGGAGCGACTCGGTGAGCAGCTTGTGCTGGCCGACGCCCGCATGCAGCGTCAGGAGCAGGTAGGCGGCGCCGGCCGCCGCCAGGAAGAGGTGCAGGCCGTCGCCCTGCCAGGCGAGCGCGGTGATCATGCCCAGCGACATCGGCATCGTGTAGCCGAACAGCGCCGGCTTCAGCGGCCAGAGCGACTGGGCCGCGCGAGCGCAGCTGCCGACGATCACGGCCATCAGCAGCGACGTCATGGGCAGGTTTTCGTGCGGCACGATGAGCCAGGGCACCACGGCGGTGACCATGCTCACCAGCGTGACCATGCGCGAGATCTTGCGCGCCCAGTAGGCGCTTTCGCGCGCCGGCCGCTCGGGCGTCCAGCGCGGGGTGAAGAGCACGTAGATGTCGGCGATCAACAGCGCGGCGAGCCAGAACAGCAGGCTCGGGTCTTTCAGCTGCGAATAGATGATGGCGCCGAACACCAGCACGAACGCCATGTGCGTCAGCGTCGAGACGATGTAGGTGCTGTAGACCGAGGCGATGCTCTCGCGCAGCACCCGCTGGCCGAGCATGTAGTCGGCGGACGGCTCGCTCGGCGCCACGGTCGGTGCGCTCAAATCAGTGCAGGGTGCTGATCAGCTGGGCACGCGATCGCATGCCGAACAGCAGCAGGATGGTCGAGACGTGGTTCTTCACGGTGCCTTCGCTCAGGTTCGCAAGCTGCGCGATTTCCTTGTTCGCCTTGCCTTCGAGCACCCATTGCAGCACCTGCATCTGGCGCGGCGTGAGCTCCTGCCAGGCGCTGGCATGGGGGAATTCGGCATGGCCGGCGAGCGGCCTGGAAAAGGCCGGCGGCGGGGGTTCGGCGGCGCCGGGCGCCGAGGGGTCGAGCAGGCCGCAGGCGCGGATGAAGCTCACCACTTCCTTCAGGTCGGCCGACTTGGGCAGGAAGGCTGCCGCGCCCAGCGCCAGCACGCCCTGCGCCAGCGTGCTGTTTCCGGTGCCCGAGAGCACCACGATGCGCGCGTCGGGAAAGCGCTGGCGGAAGTCGGCCAGGCCGCTCAGGCCGCGCGTGTCCGGCAGCGCCAGGTCGAGCAGCACGAGGCCGATGGACGCCTGGTGGGTTTCGTAGAGCACCAGCGCGTCGGCCACGTTGCCGGCCTCGAAAACCTCGATGCTCGCGCCGGAGGACGCCGCCTGCGCCTGGACCAGCGCGCAGACGCCGAGGCGCAGCAGGTCGTGGTCGTCCACGACGAGGATCGCGGTGGGTGCGGGGTTGGCGGCGGACGTGCCGGTCTCGGCGGCCGGATGCGGGGGCGTGGATGAGGTGTCGAGGGAAGCCACGCGCTTGATCTTAGCGGCGCGACGGCGCGATGAAAGTGCCCAAAGTCATTCTGTGCGCGCACCTGTAATGCTTTCAAGCTACTTTTTTGATAGCAAATACGCATCGGAAGCGCTCTTGCCATCGGGCTTTTCCGTGTGCACCATCGAAGCTCCGCCGCATCGAACGGCGCCCACGGAGACACGCCATGACGCACACCGCCGCCGCCCCGCTCGAATCGAGCGATCGCAAGGTCGACCGGCTGCTCGCCCACTACGAGGAGAGCCACCGGAACCCGACCAACGAACTGATCCATTTCGTGGCCATCCCGGCCATCATGCTGAGCATCGTCGGGCTGCTGTTCGCCATCCACCCATGGGTGGCGTACGTGTTCGTGGCGGCCAGCCTCGTGTACTACGCCCTGCTGCGGGCGCCCGCCTTCCTGCTGGCCATGGCCCTGCTCACCGCCATTGCCCTGGCGCTGGTCCATGCGATGGGCGGCCTTGTATTGCCGCTTTCGGCCGCTATCTTTGTAGTGGCCTGGATCTTTCAGTTCGTGGGCCACAAGCTGGAAGGCAAGAAACCTTCGTTCTTCGAAGACATCCAATACCTCTGGGTCGGCCCGCTGTTCGTTCTGTCGAAGCTCTTTCTCAAGCTAGGCATACGCTGGTAGCCTGGGGCTATCGGCGCGATAGAAACTCAAGGGAACCCTTGGTTTAGCACTCCCTCTAACCGAGTGCTAATATGGCCAACACAAAGGAGTTTCCCCTGATGACAACCCTGTCCGGAGTCTCTGCCAACCAGCTGGCCGTCGCCAACCCCTGGTCGATGGTTCCCCCGCTGGGCAACCTGGATGCTTACATTTCGGCCGCCAACCGCCTGCCGCTGCTCACGCTCGAAGAAGAGCAGGGCTTCGCTCGTAAATTGCGCGACCACAATGACCTCGAATCCGCCGGCGCGCTCGTGCTGTCGCACTTGCGCCTCGTGGTCTCCATCTCCCGCCAATACCTGGGCTACGGGCTGCCGCACGGCGACCTGATCCAGGAAGGCAACGTCGGCCTGATGAAGGCCGTGAAGCGTTTCGACCCCGACCAGGGCGTGCGGCTCGTGAGCTACGCCATGCACTGGATCAAGGCCGAAATCCACGAGTACATCCTGAAGAACTGGCGCATGGTCAAGGTCGCGACGACCAAGGCTCAGCGCAAGCTGTTCTTCAACCTGCGCTCGATGAAGCAAGGCTTCAAGGCCGACTCGGCCGCGGCCGACAACGGCACGCACCGCGACACGCTGAGCCCCGACGAGGTGTCGCAGATGGCGACCCGGCTCAACGTCAAGCCCGAAGAAGTGCTCGAGATGGAAACCCGCCTGTCGGGCGGCGACGTCATGCTCGACCCGGGCCCGTCGGACGACGGCGAAGAAGCCTTCGGGCCCATCGCCTACCTGGCCGACGCCACCCAGGAGCCGACCGCCCTGCTCGAATCGCAGCAGCGCGACCGCCTGTCGAGCGACGGCATCGCCACGGCGCTCGAAGCGCTGGACGACCGCAGCCGCCGCATCGTCGAGGAGCGCTGGCTCAAGGTGAACGACGACGGCTCGGGCGGCATGACGCTGCACGACCTGGCGGACGTGTATGGCGTGAGCGCCGAGCGCATTCGCCAGATCGAAGTCGCTGCCATGAAGAAGATGAAGAAGGCCCTCGCGGACTACGCGTAAGCCTCCTCTCTTCCCAGAATGAAAAAAGCCCGGTCACCCGGGCTTTTTTCATTTGGAGAGCGTACGCATCGCCCGTTTGGCGATGTAGCGGGTCTCGGGCGTGTCCGATTCGGCCAGCCACCGCGCGCAGAGCCGGTCGACCCACTCGCCCTGGCTCTTGCTCGCATCGTTGAGCCAGTTGGCCACCGAGTTCTGCACGTAGCGGCTCGGATCGGCGCGCAGCGGCTCCAGCAGCGGCAGCGCGAGCCAGGGCTCGGTCTTGAGCGCCTCGATCTGCGCGCACCACACGCCGCGCGGCCGCGTGAGTTCGCTGGCAAAACGGCGGATGTTGGGGTCGGCATCGAACACCCAGGGCTGCAGCAGCGCGAGTGCTTCGTCGAGCGAGGCGATGACCGCGTCGCGCACCGCCATCCATGCGATCTCGCGCACGCCGAAGTGCGGATCGGCGGCAAAGCGGCGCACGGCCTCCAGTTGCTGCGGCAGCGGCAGGCCCGAGAGCGTGACCCACTGCGCGGCCCAGCAGCGTGCCACGTCGCTCGCGTGCGTGGCCAGCCGGTGGGCGACGACGTCGCGCTCGGCGTGCAGCGCCGCGAGGTCGTAGAGCGCGCGGGCGATGTGCCCGTGCCGCTGCATCGGCTTGAACGCCGCCAGCATCGCGAGCGTATCGGCCAGCCGCTCGCTCTGCCCGTCGAGCCCGATGTGCCCTGCCACGCTGCGTGCCAGTTGCGGCAACTCCAGCGCCATGAATTCGTTGAGGTTGACGGTCTCGAGCAGCCCGTCGTTGAGCGCGCTCAGCACCTCCGGCGGAATCAGCGCGATCCGGAAGGCGCCCTTGCGCGCCTTCAAGTGCTCGACCGAGCCCATGGCATCCATTCGCCGGCCCCGCTCAGGAAGCGAGCAGGGTCTTCAGGTCCGACACCATGGCCGGCACGCCCGCGCCATAGCGTGCGTAGAGCCGCAGGCGGCCCTGGGTGTCGTACACGTAGCTGGCGGCCGAGTGGTCCATCGAATAGCTGGTCGGCGTCTTGCCCTCGACCTTCTTGTAGTAGACCTTGTAGTCCTTCGCGAGCGCGGCCAGTTCGTCGGCGGTCGGGATCAGCGCCACGAAGCTCGGGTCGAACGCGCCCATGTAGGCCTTGAGCACCTCGGCCGTGTCGCGCGCCGGATCGACGGTGACGAACAGCACCTGCAGCTTGTCGCCGTCCTTGCCGAGCTGCTGCTTGACCTGCGCCATCTCGGTCATGGTGGTCGGGCAGACGTCGGGGCACTGCGCGTAGCCGAAGAACATCACGACCACCTTGCCCTTGAAGTCGGCCATGGTGCGGACCTTGCCGTCGGCATCTTTCAGCGAGAAGTCTTTCGCGTAGTCGGCGCCGGTGATGTCCACCGCATTGAAGCTCTGCTTCTGTTCGCTGCAGGCGGAAAGCCCCAGGCCCAGGGTCGCGGCAACGCCCACCCAGCCGGCGCTTCCGGCGATCAATCTGAGAGCGTTCCGCTTGTTCATGGAAAAGACGTGTTCAGTGGATGTAGTGATCGACGAGCAGCGCCAGGAACAGCACGCTCAGGTGGATCAGCGAGAAGCGGAAGGTCTTTCGCGCCAGGGTGTCGGAGTAGTTGCGCCACAGCGCGAACGCATAGCCGGTGAAGCCGATGCTCACCGCCACGGCCACCGCCAGGTACAGCCAGCCGCTCATGCCGTAGATGAAGGGCATCAGGCAGGCCGCGAACAGGATGAAGGTATACAGCAGCACCTGCAGCCGCGTGAACTCGTTGCCGTGCGTGACGGGCAGCATCGGCAGGCCCGCCTTGCGGTAGTCCTCGACGCGGTAGAGCGCCAGCGCCCAGAAGTGCGGCGGCGTCCACAGGAAGATGATGAGGAAAAGAATCAGCGCCTCCGGGCCCACGTCGCCCGTCATCGCGGCCCAGCCCAGCACCGGCGGCATGGCGCCCGATGCTCCGCCGATCACGATGTTCTGCGGCGTCAGCGGCTTGAGGATCACGGTGTAGATCACCGCATAGCCGACGAAGGTGGCAAAGGTCAGCCACATGGTCAGCGGATTGACCGTGAACCACAGCAGCGCCGAACCCACGGCGCACAGCACCGCCGAGAAGACCAGCGCCTGCAGGTCGCTGAGCTGGCCGCGCGCGGTGGGGCGCCACGCGGTGCGCTTCATCTTGGCGTCGATGCCCTTCTCGACCAGGCAGTTGAAAGCCGCCGCCGCCCCCGCCACCAGCCAGATGCCGATGCAGGCCAGCGCGGCGCGCTGCACGTCGGCCCACGACGGCATGCCGGGCACGGCCAGCACCATGCCGATGAGGGCGCAGAACACGATCAGCTGAACCACGCGCGGCTTGGTCAGCGCGTAGAACTGGCGCAGCACGTTGGCGGTGCTGCTCTGCTGAACGGAAATCGGGGTACTCACGCGGCGGCCTTCCTCTGGTTGTTGTTGTCGCGACCGGTTGCATTGTCACTGGCGCGCGCCACGCGTGCCTCGGGCACGGCGCGCCGGCTCTCGCACAGGGCCCACGTCAGCACCACGGCCAGCGCCGCGGCACCCCCGGTGTGCAGCACGGCCGCCGCCAGCGGCCAGCCGAGCAGCACGTTGCCCAGGCCCGTGGCCAGTTGCAGCAGCGCAAGACCCGCCAGCCAGCGCGCTTGCGGTTTCAGCGTGTCGATGCGGCGCAGGCGCCATGCCAGCACGCCGAGCGCGGCGAACACGGCGTACGCCATCAGCCGGTGCGCATAGTGGATGGCGGTGAGCGCCGAGAAGTCGAGCGGCTGGCCTTCGCCGGTCACGCCGAGGTGACGCCAGATCTCGAAGCCCTGCGCGAAATTCATCGGCGGCCACCAGCTGTCCTGGCAGGTCGGGAACTGCGTGCATGCGAGCACCGCATAGTTGGTGCTGACCCAGCCGCCGAGCGCGATCTGCAGCACCAGCAGCACGGTGGTCGCGATGAGCCCGTTGCGCAGCGCCGGCGACACCGGCGTCGGCAGCCGGCGCGCGGCCGCCTGCCGGTAATGCACGGCCTGGATGCAGAGCAGCGCAAGCAGCACCACGGCGCCCAGCAGATGCAGCGTGACGATCGCGGGGAACAGCTTCCAGGTGACGGTGAGCGCGCCGAAGGCGCCCTGCAGGCAGACCCACACCAGGGTGAAGGCCGGCCACCAGGCGCTGAGCGTGGCGTGGTGATCGCCGTCCTCGGAAGATGACGACGGCTGTGGCGCGCGGCGCTGGCGGCGGCGCACGATCCAGGTCGCGCCTGCGAGCGTGAGGATCAGCACGCCGACGCCCGTTGCCAGGTAGCGGTGAACCATCTCGACCCAGGCCTTGCCATGCGTGACCGGACCGGTCGGCTGCGCACTCTGCACCATCGCGATCTCGTGGCGCGCACCGTGCGGACTGGCGTTGCCGTAGCAGCCGGGCCAGTCGGGGCAGCCCAGGCCCGAATCGGTGAGACGGGTGAAGGCGCCGAACAGGGTCAGGTCGAAAGTCAGGAACAGCGTGAGAACGGTCAGCGCATGCAGCCGGCGCGCCGGGCCTGCGCCCGCGTTGCGCCGCCAGACCCAGAGCAGCGGGCCGAGCGCGATCAGCACGCCCGCGGCCATGAGCCACGCGATCGGCGTGAGGTCGTAGAGCGAGCTCGTCGTGTCCATGCTGTGCTGCTTGCCTGTCTTGCTGCCGGCCTGTCAGCGGTCCGGCTTGTCCCACGACGCCGAGGCGCGCAGCAGGCGGTCGAGGTCGCGCTTGGCGCGGCTGGCGCCAGCGGCGTCCATGCGCGCGGGGAAACGCATCATCCAGTGGCCCATCGGGTCGACCACGTAGAGGTGTTCGGCCAGCGTGTGGCCCGACACGGGCACCAGCCACCTCGCCAGTTCGTCGGCCGGCACGCGCAGCACGGTCGCGCCGTGCAGGCCGTTGTTCAGCCGCTCGGGCACGGGCGCGGCGTCGCTCACGAGCCAGACGCGGTCCATGCGGTCTTTTTCGCGGCCCAGGCTTTCGCGCAGTTGCCGCTGCAGGTAGAGCTGCTGCTCGCACAGCGCATCGCAGGCGGCGTCGGCCACCGCGACCAGCAGCCACTGGCCCTTGAGGGTGGCCAGGTCGACCGGTGCGCCGTTGCGATCGGTGGCGATGAACTTCGGCAGCTCGCGCTGCGGGTCGATCAGCTCGCCGTAGACGCTGCGCCCCTCCGGCCGGATCACGTAGTAGGTGAAGTACGAGGCGATGACCGGCGCCGCGCACATCAGCATCACCGCGATCATCTTCCAGCGCCCGACGACCGTGCGCCGGCCCTCGGCGCCGTCGAGCGCCTGGTTCGGCGACGGCATCGAATGGACCGTCAGGCCCAGCGGCTCGTCAGAAGCGGCCATCGCGTGCGCGGCGTCTCGCGCGGCGGAAGGGTGTGATGAATTGGAACCAGACATAGAGGATGACGACGAGGGCCGACAGGCCGAACCACTGGAATGCGTAACCGTAGTGCCTCTCGAGGCCCAGCGCCGGGGCCGGCCAGTCTCGCTGCAAGCCCTCGGAGGCCGGCCCGGTCTGCTGCAGCGACACGTCGGTACGCAGCGGCATCTTGGTCTCGGCGCGGAAGGCCTCCAGGTCGAGATTTTGCCGGATGGGCGAATACCCTTCGACGGCCGGTGTCGGCGCGGCGGGCGCGGCCGGCGCGGGGGCTTCCGGCGCCGTTGCCGTTGCGGGCGCCGCTGCCGGTGCAGCGGGCGCGGGGGCGGGCGTGCCCAGCTCCAGCAGGTGGCTCGGGGGCGGCTCGAGCAGGCCCGTCACCTCGACGATGCCGGCCGGCGTGTCGACAGCGCCCAGCTTCGTGCGATCGACGAAGTTGCGCTGCACCCAGCCGCGCTGGACCATCACCGTCTGCTCGGTGCCCTCGAGCGCGAACGGCGTCAGCACGTAGAAGCCGGGCACGCCATGCATCTGGCGGTTGTCGAGGTACACGGTCTGCGGCGTGAGCCAGAGGCCGCGCAGGCGCACGGGGCGATGCAGTTCGTCGGAAGGCTGCTGCAGCGCCAGGAACTCGGCCTGGGTGAGCGGCGGCTTCTGCTTCTGGGCCTCGATGCTGGCCTGGAGCGCCTCTTTCTGCGCGGCGCGCGAGAGCTGCCAGCGGCCCAGCGAAACGGTGGCCGCCAGCGTCAGCACGGCGGCGACGGTGACCAGCCAGAAACGACCGGGGCGGCGCCGGTCTTCGGAATACAGGGGTTGGGGAGTCACTGGAGGAAGCGGGGCGTGCGGCCGATAATGCGGGTCATGAAATATTTCGTCGCCCTGGTGTTCGTGGGCATCTTCGCGAGCCTCGCGTTTGCCCTGTTCTTCATGCTGAAGGACGGGCGCAACGGGCGCGCCAAGAGCGGCGGCATGGCGCGCGCCCTCACCTTTCGGATCGGGCTCTCGGTATTTTTGTTCCTCTGCATGCTGCTCGCCTGGAAACTCGGCTACATCCAGCCCACCGGGCTCCCGCTCGGCAAGTAGCAGGTGGTGCTCGTTCCACGAGAACCATGAAAAAGGCGCCTTCCGGCGCCTTTTTTGTGGAATGCCGCGAGGTGCTTCGCTCAAAGCCAGTAGACCAGCATGTAGAGACCGAGCCAGACGACGTCCACGAAGTGCCAATACCAGGCCGCGCCTTCGAAGCCGAAGTGGCGCTCCGGCGTGAAGTGCCCCTTCTGCAGCCGCAGCGTGATGAACAGCAGCATCAGCATGCCGATGAACACGTGCAGGCCGTGGAAGCCGGTCAGCATGAAGAAGGTCGAACCGTAGGTGCCGGAGCTGAGCTTGAGGTTCAGCTCGGTGTAGAGGTGGTGGTACTCGTAGCCCTGCACGCCCAGGAAGATCAGGCCGAGCAGCACGGTCATCCACATGAAGCGGATGGTCTGCGCGCGGTGTCCGGCGCGCAGCGCGTGGTGGGCGATGGTGAGGGTCACGCCCGAGCTCAGCAGCAGCGCGGTGTTGATCGTGGGCAGCCAGAACGGGCCGACGGTCTGGAAGGGCTCGACGATGCCGGCCGGCGAGCCGGTGGCGCCGGCGGCCATGCTGGGCCACACGGCCTTGAAGTCGGGCCAGAGGATCGCGTTGTCCAGGCTGCCGAGCGTCGGCAGCGCATGGGTGCGGGCCCACCACAGCGCGGTGAAGAAGGCGCCGAAGAACATCACTTCGGAGAAGATGAACCAGCTCATGCTCCAGCGGAACGACAGGTCCACCTTGTGGCCGTACTGCCCGCTCTCGCTCTCGCCGATGGCGGCGCGGAACCAGACGAACAGCGTGCCCAGCCAGACCAGCATGCCCGCCAGCAGCGACCAGGCGCCCCACGCATGGCCGTTGATCCACTGCGCGGCGCCCAGGATCACGAAGAACAAACCGATCGCGGCCGAGACCGGATAGGACGACGGTCCGGGCACGAAGTAGTAGGGCGTGGCGCCGTGGGTGGTTGAACTCATATCAGCTGCTCCTGGCTTTCTTTCTTCTCTCGATTCAATGGATTCTGCTCGTTCAGGCCGCGGCCACGTGGCGCACCAGCAGCACCAGGGCGACCACGAAGACGATCACGGCCACGAACGCCACCGCAATGATGTGCAACGGGTTCAGCTTGCGCAGGTCTTCCTGGTAGGCGCTGTTCTTGCGAACGCCGAAGAACGACCACCCCACGGCCTTCACCGTGTCCCACAGCGAAGCCTTCGAAGCATTCGGCCGTTCGGGCGGCGTGCTCACGAGCGCGGCTCATTCGGGGCATTCGAAACGGCGGCGACCGGTGCCGCGGGCGTCTTGCCGCCCACCTCGAAGAAGGTGTACGACAGCGTGATGGTCTTCACGTCCTTGGAAATCTTGGGGTCGATCACGAAGGCGACCGGCCACTGCTTCTTCTCGCCCGGATCGAGCGTGTACTGGTTGAAGCAGAAGCACTCGAGCTTGTTGAAGTAGGGCGCCGCCTGCTGCGGCGCGTAGCTCGGGATGGCCTGCGCGGCCATGCGGCGGTTCTGCACGTTCTGGAACTCGTACATCACCGTGTTGAGCTGGCCGGGATGCACCTGGATGGTCCGCTCCGCGGGCTTGAAGTCCCAGAGACCGCCGCGCACGTTGGAATCGAACTCGACCGTGATGGTGCGGGTCATGTCGACCTGCGTGTTGTCGGGCACGCGCACCTTCTTGCCGCCGCTGGCACCGCCGGGCACCTCCAGCTCGGAGAGCGCGAGGATGTTGATGCCGGTCATCTCGCAGATGGCGCGGTACATCGGCACCAGCGCATAGCCGAAGGCGAACATGCCGCAGGCCACGACGGCCAGCTTGCCGACCATGCGGACGTTGGCGCGGCGGATGCGTTGACCGATGCTCATGCTGGTGCTCCCGTTCGGTGGCCGGCGGCTCAGCGCGCGCCGAACCAGACCATGCGCACGATGAAGCCGATGAAGAACACCACGGCGATGGAGGCCAGCGTGAGCCCCATGCGCCGGTTGTTGCGTTTCTGCTCGGGTGTCATCGCGTGCTGGCTGTTGCTGCTGCGAAGCCGGTCAACCGATCACCTTGGTGGCGGTCGCGTCGAGCTTGGGCGGGTTCTCGAAGGTGTGGAACGGTGCCGGCGACGGCACTTCCCACTCGAGGCCTTCCGCGCCTTCCCACGGCTTCTGCGCAGCCTTCTCGCCCTTGCCGCGCATGGTCGGGAACACGACGAACAGGAAGAAGTACACCTGCGCGAAGCCGAAGAAGAACGCACCGACCGAAGCCACGGCGTTGAAGTCGGCGAACTGCATCGGGTAGTCGGCGTAGCGTCGCGGCATGCCGGCCAGGCCCAGGAAGTGCATCGGGAAGAAGGTCACGTTGAACGAGATCAGCGACCACCAGAAGTGCACCTTGCCGCGCGTCTCGTTGTACATGACGCCGGTCCACTTGGGCACCCAGTAGTAGAAGCCCGAGAACATGGCGAACAGCGAGCCGGCCACCAGCACGTAATGGAAGTGGGCCACCACGTAGTAGGTATCTTGCAGCTGCGTGTCGATGGGTGCGACGGCCAGGATAAGGCCGGTGAAGCCGCCCATGGTGAACACGAAGATGAAACCGACCGCGAACAGCATGGGCGTCTCGAAGGTCATCGAGCCCTGCCACATGGTGGCGATCCAGTTGAAGATCTTCACGGCCGTGGGCACCGCGATCAGCATGGTCGCGTACATGAAGAACAGCTGGCCGGTCAGCGGCATGCCGGTCGTGAACATGTGGTGTGCCCACACGATGAACGACAGGATGGCGATCGACGAGGTGGCGTACACCATCGAGGCATAGCCGAAGAGCTTCTTGCGGGCGAATGCCGGCACCACCTGGCTGATGATGCCGAAGGCCGGCAGGATCATGATGTAGACCTCGGGGTGGCCGAAGAACCAGAAGATGTGCTGGTACATCACCGGGTCGCCGCCGCCGGCGGGGTTGAAGAAGCTGGTGCCGAAGTGGCGGTCGGTCAGCGTCATCGTGATGGCGCCGGCGAGCACGGGCATCACGGCGATCAGCAGGTAGGCGGTGATGAGCCAGGTCCAGCAGAACATCGGCATCTTCATCAGCGTCATGCCGGGGGCGCGCATGTTGAGGATGGTGACGATGATGTTGATCGAACCCATGATCGACGAGGCGCCCATGATGTGCATCGCGAAGATGCCGGCGTCCATCGAGGGGCCCATCTGCAGCGTGAGCGGTGCGTACAGCGTCCAGCCCGCGGCGGGTGCGCCGCCTGGCATGAAGAACGAACCCACCAGCATCAGCGCCGCCGGGATCAGCAGCCAGAAGCTGAAGTTGTTCATGCGCGCGAAGGCCATGTCGGAGGCGCCCACCTGCAGCGGGATCATCCAGTTCGCGAAGCCCACGAAGGCCGGCATGATGGCGCCGAACACCATGATCAGGCCGTGCATGGTGGTGAACTGGTTGAACAGCTCGGGGTTCACCAGCTGCAGGCCGGGCTGGAACAGCTCGGCGCGGATCAGCAGCGCGAGCACGCCGCCCACCATCAGCATCGTGAAGCTGAACAGCAGGTAGAGCGTGCCGATGTCCTTGTGGTTGGTCGCGAACACCCAGCGGCGCCAGCCGGTGGGCGCGTGGTGGTCGTGATGCTCGTCGTGTGCGTGGCCGCCGGGGACTGCGTGACCGTGGGGGTCGAGGACTGCACTCATTTCGTTGTTCCTTGCAATTTCTTCGTCGCGGGACGCTGTCGCATCACTTGCCGCGCAGGGCGAGCACTTCGGCCGGCTGCACCAGCTGGCCCGTCTTGTTCGACCAGCTGTTCTTGGTGTACGTGGCCACGGCCGCGAGGTCGGTGTCGCTCAGCTGCTTCCAGGACGGCATGGCGCCGTTGTTCTGGCCGTTGAGCAGCACGTGCAGTTGCACCGTGTGGTCGGCGTCGAGCACCTTCGGGTCGCCGTCGAGCGCCTTGATCGGGCCCGCGCCCTTGCCGTTGGCCTGGTGGCAGGCGGCGCAGTTGGCGGCGTAGACCTTCTCGCCGCGAACCATCATGTCGGGCAGCGTCCAGACCTTGGTCGGGTCGTCGAGCTTGGCGGCGGCGATCTTGCGCTGGTCGGCCACCCAGGCGGTGTAGTCGGCGGCCGAGACCACCTTCACCTGGATCGGCATGAAGGCGTGTTCCTTGCCGCACAGTTCCTGGCACTGGCCGTAGTAGGTGCCGATGGTCTCGGCGCGGAACCAGGTGTCGCGCACGAAGCCGGGAATGGCGTCCTGCTTGAGGCCCAGCTGCGGCACCGCGAAGGCGTGGATCACGTCGTTGGCGGTGGTGATGATGCGGATCTTCTTGTTGACGGGCACCACCAGCGGGTAGTCGACCTTCAGCAGGTAGTCGTCGGGCATCGCGCCCTTGGCACCGGCGTCGGACATGGCGCGCTGCGAGCTGTCGAGCGTGGAGATGAAGGCCAGGCCCTCGCCTTCGCCGTTCAGGTAGTCGTAGCCCCACTTCCACTGGTAGCCCGTGGTCTTGATCGTGAGGTCGGCGTTGGTGGTGTCCTTCTGGGCCACCAGCACCTTGGTGGCGGGCAGCGCCATGACGATCACGATGAGGAAGGGCACGATGGTCCAGATGACCTCGACCACCACCGACTCATGGAAGTTGGCGGCCTTGTGGCCCACCGACTTGCGGTGCTTCCAGATGGAATAGAACATGACCGCGAACACGCCCACGAAGATGACCGTGCAGAGGATCATCATGATCGTGTGGAGCAGATGCTGCTCCTGCGCGATCTTGGTCACGCCGACCGGAAGATTCAACTGGCGCACCGAGGGGCCGCCGGGCAGATCGTTGATTGCGTGCGCCGCGCTGCTGAAAGCCGCGCCGGCCGCCAGCAACAGATTCGCCGGCCTGTACTTATTGCGCCAAATGCTCTTCATCGTGTTCACGTTTCTTCAATTTTTCGACAAACCCAACCGTGCAGCATTGCGCGAGCCCCCTCAGGCGCCACGCAACGCCATGCGAATCTCGCGGGCCAACGCCGCACGCAACTCCGGGCGTACATAGCGCCCCACCCTGACCGATCGACCCTGCCCCGAGACCTCGATCAGCGAGCGATCGCCGGCCTGGGGTTCGACCCGCACCTGGTGCGGAAGAAATTCCGTGCGCTCGTAGTGCCCGCCGTTCTCGAGCTCGACGACGAGGCGTCCCTCCTGCAGCGCGATCTTTTCGCCATCGGTCGCGTGCCGCGCGTAGACCATGAACGCGAATCCGACAGCGGCCAGTTCGAGCCAGGCGAAAGGCAGAACCAGCGGCGCACCGTGCAGCCAGAACAGGGTGCCGATGCCGAGCGATACCACGCACAGCGAAGCGTAGAGCCAGCCCAGCTGGCTCGGCGTCACCGAGCAGTTCCGCTTCAGGAACCAGTGGATGCTCTGGCCTGAAACGGTGGCAAATCGAAACACGGAATTCGACACGGGCGAGTTCAGCAAATCGGTGCGTCGACGGTCGCCCGACCCCTGGTACCCCCTCGTACAAACAGGATCCGACACCCCTCGATCGCGGGACAATACCCGCGAGTTCCACGCAACGGCGGATTGTAGCGGGTAGATACCTGCGCCAGAGTGCCCTGTGGGACGCCTACGGGTCACTACTAGTAGGCAAGAAACGGCCTCTGCGCCATGCGTTCCGGCCACCGGCCGGCCGGCGATCAGGCGCCCGGGCGACCCCGTTGCAGCATCGATCGCATCTCGCGCAGCGACACCGCGCTTTCGGCCGACAGCGACACCCGCGGCACGGGCTTGAACGCATGGCCGTAGATGACCTCGAAGGTCAGCGCGATGCGCCCGCCACCCTCTTCGGCAGGCGCCAGCTCGGGCAGCGCCTTCTTCAGCGACTGGTGCCAGGCCTTGCCGCGCAGCGCCGGAAAGCGCGCCGGGTGCAGGTTGCGGCCCAGCGTGCGCAGCTCGGCCAGCGCCGCCTCGGGCGTGGCCCAGGTCAGCACGATGCGCTCCATGTCCATCACGGGCTCGGCGAAGCCGGCGTGGACCAGCATGTCGCCCCAGTCGTGCATGTCGGTGTACTCGTGGCCCGCGGCCGGCCAGCCGAGGCGGGCATGCAGCGCGCGCAGTTCGCGCACGGTGTCGGGGCCGAGGCACGAGAACATCAGAAAGCCGTCGGTGGCGACCAGCTTGTGCCAATGCGCGATGAGTGCCTCCGGGTCGGCCGCCATGTGCAGCGACATGTTGGCCCAGAGCAGGTCGACGCCGTCCTCGGGCGGCGCGTCGAAACGTGCCTTGCCGGCCTGCCAGCGGCGCGCGCTCCACCAAGGCGCGGCCAGCGCCTGGCCGGTGGCGGCCGCGAGCGCGGGCTCGGGTTCGATGACGAAGGAGGCGGCGTCCTTGTAGCGGCGGGCGACCAGCTCGTGGGCCTCGAGGCCGCCGCGCAGCGGTGCCCAGTCGGCCCAGGTGCGGGGCTGAGCCTTGATCCATTGCAGCCGGTCTTCCATGCGGCGGCCGATTTCCTCATGCAGCCAGGGGGAGCCGTCGGCAGGCGCAAGGCGACGCCAGCGGGCTGCCGCCGTGGCATCGATGGTCGGCGGTCGTCGTGAGGGGTCGGTGGCCATGGGGCAGTGAGTATATTGAGCGATGTCCAGCCAGCACGCCCTGAGGCCTTTCCGTCCTTTCACCGCCCTGCTCGGGCGGCTGCCGAGCCAGTGCGCGGTCTGCCGCGCATGGCCGTCGCGCCCGGTGTGCGACGCCTGCGTGGCCCGCTTCGCCCCGCCGGCGGCACGCTGCGGCGGCTGCGCACTGCCGTTGCCCGAGGGCATGACCCGCTGCGGCGACTGCGTTGCGCATCCGCCGCCGCTCGATGCCTGCCTTGCCGCCTGCACCTACGCCTGGCCGTGGCCGGACGCCATCGCCGCCTTCAAGTTCCGCGGCGAGGCCGGCTGGGCCGCCCCGTTCGCCACGCTGATGCGCAGCGCGCCATGGGTCGAGCCGGCGCTGGAGCAATGCGACCTGGTGCTGCCGATGCCGCTGGCGCCCGGCCGGTTGCGCGAGCGCGGTTTCAACCAGGCCCATGAACTCGCGCGGCGCCTGTGCGCAGGCAAGACCGACGCGAGCCTGCTGCTGCGCACCCGCGAGACGCCGGCCCAGAGCGGCCTCGCGCGCGCCGAGCGCCTGCTCAACCTGCGCGGCGCCTTCGCCGTGGAGCCGCTGCGCGCCGAAAGAGCCAGGGGCCGGCGCATCGTGCTGGTCGACGACGTGATGACCAGCGGCGCGTCGATCTTCACGGCTGCCGAAGCGCTGCGGCTGGCGGGTGCTGCCCACATCACGGCGGTGGTGCTGGCCCGCACCGACCCGCCGCGCTGAGCTCCGCGCCTGGGGCGCCGACAATCGGCGCATGTTCCATATCGTCCTGGTCCACCCCGAGATTCCGCCGAACACCGGCAACGTCATCCGGCTCGCCGCCAACACCGGCTGCACGCTGCACCTGGTCGAGCCGCTCGGCTTTTCGATGGACGACCGCCTGCTGCGCCGCGCCGGGCTCGACTATCACGAGTACGCCGAAGTCAAGCGCCACGCCGACTGGCAGGCCCTGCTCGCCACCGAACTGCCGCCGGCCGACCGGATGTTCGCCCTCACCACCCGCGGCACGCGGGCCGTGCACGACGTGCGCTTCCAGCCCGGCGACTGGCTGGTCTTCGGCTCGGAGACCAGCGGCTTGCCGCCCGCCGTGCGCGACGGCTTCGCCGAGGCCCAGCGGCTGCGGCTGCCGATGCGCGAGGGGCAGCGCAGCCTGAATCTTTCGAACGCGGTGGCCGTCACCGTGTTCGAAGCCTGGCGGCAAAACGGCTTCGGGTGACACAAAGAAACAAAGTCGCGGGCTCCAGGCACGGCGGGAGCGCATCCGATCGCGGATGACGGCCGTATGGAAAGCATGCCGGCCGCAAAGCGTTCGGCATCCGATCCATCAACCCGTTACAGAGGAGTCTTGCAATGAACACCAAGCCGATCGCCCTTGCCGTCTTCGCCACGCTGGCTTTCGCCGGCAGCGCCCAAGCCTTCCAGGGTGAACAGAACCCGCTGCCGCCCGCCCCCTTCCAGTCGACGATGTCGCGCGCACAGGTGCAGGCCGACGCGCGCCAGCCGTTCAGGGTCACGAATGGCGGCACCGGCGCACTCCAGGCCCGCGACGGCAGCACCGACCGCGGCGCGGTACGTCAGAGTGCGCTGAGCATCACGCGCCAGGGCGCCGCCACCTACGGCGAAGTGACCGACCGCCGGATGTAAGAAAAACCGGAGAAGGTCAGCGGTAGCGCCGCGCGACCGACTCCGCCACGCAGGCCGGCTTGGCCGCGCCTTCGAGTTCGATGGTGGTTTCCCAGGTCATCTGGAAACCATCGTCGGCAATGGGCTCCGAGCTCAGCAGCTTCATGCGCGCCCGCAGCCGCTTGCCCACCGGCACCGGCGACATGAAGCGCACCCGGTTCATGCCGTAGTTCACGCCCATGCGCGACTCCACCACGTCGATGGCCGTCTCGAAGAATCGCGGCAGCAGCGACAGGGTGAGAAAACCGTGCGCGATCGGCGCGCCGAAGGGGCCGGCCTTGGCCCGTTCCACGTCGACATGGATCCACTGGTGGTCGCCCGTCGCCTCGGCGAACTGGTTGACCTGTTCCTGCGTGATGGTGATCCAGTCGCTCACTGCGACTTCCTGGCCGACGCAGGCGGAAAGATCCTGAAGAGTCTGGAATGTCTTTTTGGTCATGCGGGGCATTCTGGTGCCAAGGGCGGGCGGGGGGCTGTCGGGCTCGCGACAACCGGGCTCAGGGAAAACCGGGAGGCGCCTTCAGGCGTCGAGCCATTCGCAGATCGGCTGCCATTGCTCCAGGTCGCGCTGCACGCGGCCCGGCGCGATGTCGAACACCGTGAGCCCGCGCGCTGCGAGCTGTACGTAGTTCTGGGTGTCGCGCAGCTCGCCGATCACCGGCACGCCGAGTCCCTCGATGAACTCGTGCAGCCGGTCCGCGGCCAGCGTGCGGGCGTTCACCCGCATGCCGACGAGGCCGATCTGCGTCTTTTCGGCGCGGCGCTGTTCCTTGAGGCGGTCGAGAAAGTCGCGCGTCGCGTAGATGTCGAAGATGCTCGGCTGCAGCGGCACGATCACCCGGTCGGCCAGCGCCAGCACTTCCTTGAAGCGCCAGCCGTGCAGCCCGGCCGGCGTGTCCAGCACCGCGTGCGTGGTGCCGCGCGGCGGCCTCACCACCGTGCTGTCTCCGGTGGCTTCCCAGGTGGCGATGGGGCGGGCCTGGGGCGGGCGCAGGCCCAGCCACAGCCGGGAGGACTGCTGGCGGTCCACGTCGCCCAGCATCACGGCATGGCTGCGGCTTGCGAAATAGCCCGCGACGTTCGTCGCGATCGTCGACTTGCCGACCCCGCCCTTGGGATTGGCGACCAGAACCACCGGCATAAGGCACTCCTCCAGAACTGGGACAGCCGGAATGGTAGTCGCTGGCGCG
The DNA here is from genome assembly GCF_037482385.2 of Variovorax sp. AB1(2024). Classification (NCBI taxonomy): domain Bacteria; kingdom Pseudomonadati; phylum Pseudomonadota; class Betaproteobacteria; order Burkholderiales; family Comamonadaceae; genus Variovorax; species Variovorax sp. AB1(2024). The sequence goes on from NZ_JBBHKP020000001.1 coordinate 5,661,792, forward strand.
TTTTTGCCCGACGCGCCGGCCCCGACTGAGATATGTTCTCGGCATGACGACAACAACATCCATGGGAACCACCGCCGCCGGTACTGGCGGCATCTACGTGCTGGCGGCGCACCCGCATTGGCGCGATTCACGCGTCAACCGCCGCATGCTGGCCGCCGCCCGCGCCGTGCCGGGCGTCGAGGTGAACGACCTCTACGGCAGCTACCCCGACTTCTCCATCGACGTCGAGGAAGAGCAGGCCCGGCTCGCCAAGGCCAGCCTGGTGGTGCTGCTGCACCCGATCCAGTGGTATTCCATGCCCGCGCTGCAGAAGCTGTGGCTCGACGACGTGCTCGCCTACGGCTGGGCCTACGGCCCCGGCGGCACGGCGCTGCAGGGCAAAGACCTCTGGCTGGCGGTCACCACCGGCAGCCCGGAGGCCAGCTACCACCCGCAGAGCTACCACCGCTACTTCTTCGACGCCTTCCTGCCGCCCTACGAACAGACCGCCGCGCTGTGCGGCATGCGCTTCCTGCCGCCGCTGATCTTCCACGGCGCGCGCAGCGCCCCCGAGGCCGAGGTGGCCGCGCACGTCCAGACCTTCGCCCAGCGCCTGGGCAGCTACCCCGACTGGCCCGAGATCGAGGAAATAGACGCCTGCATCGCCTGCCCGGTGCCCGAAGCCGATCGCCCGGCCGATCCGGACGACATCGGCAAGGCCGTATCCAACGCCTTCCACAGCGCCATGACCCACGGGCTGGCCACGGCTTCCGCTAGCAAGGCACCTTGATGGAACACGCACCCGCCTGGCTGACCAGCAGCCTGATCTACCTGAGCGCCGCCGTGCTGGTGGTGCCGCTGTCGAAGGCCCTGGGCCTCGGCTCCATCATCGGCTACCTGGTGGCCGGCATCGCCATCGGGCCCTGGGGGCTGGGACTGGTGTCCAGCGTCCAGGACGTGCTGCACTTCGCCGAGTTCGGCGTGGTGCTGATGCTGTTCCTGGTGGGCCTCGAGCTCGAGCCCAAGCGCCTGTGGAACCTGCGCCGCCCGATCTTCGGCTGGGGCACCGCGCAGGTGGTCAGCTGCGCCGCGGTGCTCTTCGCCGCGGGCTGTGCGGTGGGCGCGGAATGGCGCGTGGCGCTGGTGGCCTCGCTGGGCCTGGCGCTGTCGTCCACCGCGATCGCGCTGCAGGTGTTCGGCGAGCGCAACCTGCTGAAGACGCCGAGCGGACAGGCCGGCTTCTCGATCCTGCTGTTCCAGGACGTGGCGGCCATTCCCATCCTCGCGCTGCTGCCGCTGCTGGCCGGCGCCACCGCCGCCGAGCAGTCGATCAGCGGGCTCGACCGCGCGCTGGAAGCCGCGAAGATCATCGGCGTGATCGGCGGCATCATCCTCGGCGGCCGGCTGCTGCTGCGCCCGGTGCTGCGCTGGATCGCGCGCAGCGACACGCCCGAGATCTTCACCGCCGCCGCGCTGCTGCTGGTGGTGGCCATCGCGGCGCTGATGCAGCTGGTGGGCCTGTCGATGGCGCTGGGCGCCTTCCTGGCCGGCGTGCTGCTGGCCGAGAGCGAATACCGGCGCGAGCTGGAGACCGACATCGAGCCCTTCAAGGGCCTGCTGCTGGGCCTGTTCTTCATTGCCGTGGGCATGTCGATCAACTTCGGCGTGCTCATTGCGAGCCCCTGGATCATGGCGGCGCTGGTGGTCGGCTTCATGGCCATCAAGCTGGCGGTGATCTATGCGCTGGCCAAGGCGATGGGCATCGCCTACCAGGAGCGGCCGGTGTTCACGCTGCTGCTCGCGCAGGGCGGCGAATTCGCGTTCGTGGTGTTCCAGGCCGCGGGACCCGACGTGCTGCCGCCGGAGATCACGTCGCTGCTGATCGGCGCGGTCGCGCTGTCGATGCTGCTGTCGCCGCTGCTGCTGGTGCTGCTCGACAAGTTCGTGCTGCCGCGCTACAGCCGCAACCACGGCCCGCAGCTCGAGGAAATCTCCGAGCAGCAGGACGCCAAGGTGCTGATCTGCGGCTTCGGCCGCTACGGCCAGATCGTCGGGCGCATGCTGATGTCGCAAGGCCTGCGCGTGACCGTGCTCGACCACGACGCCGACACCGTCGAAGGCTTGCGGCAGTTCGGCTTTCGCGTGTTCTACGGCGACGCCACGCGGCTCGACCTGCTGCGCACCGCCGGCGCCGGCACGGCCAAGGCCATCGTGGTGGCGGTGGACGACATCGAGCAATCGCTGGAAATCGTCGATCTGGTCAAGGAGAACTTCCCGCAGGCGCGCATCATCGCGCGGGCCCGCAACGTGACGCACCTGTTCCAGCTGCGCGACCGCGGCGTGACGGATGTGGAGCGCGAGGTGTTCGAGTCTTCTCTGCGCAGCGCCCGCGCCACGCTCGAAGCGCTGGGATGGCCGGCGCACGAGGCGCGCGAGTCGACCATGCGCTTCCGCCAGCGGAACATCAAGCTCAGCGACGAGATCTATCCCCACTACAAGGACCGCGCCAAGCTGATCGCCGCCAACAAGGCCGGCCGCCAGCAGTTCGAGGAACAGATGGCGCGCGAGCGCGAGGAGCGGCAGCGCCGCTCGGGGCGCGACTGGGACCGGCTCGACGCGGAGGAAGCCGCCGCCAGGGAAGAGGCGGACGCGTAGCGGCGAGGCCCCTCAGGCGGCCAGCTTCAGCAGCCTGACCGCGTTGCCCTTGAGGATGCCGGGCATCACCTCGGGCTTGAAGCCGGCGTTCTCGAAGTCGCGCATCCAGCGGTCGGGCGTGATCAGCGGGTAGTCGCTGCCGAACAGGATGCGGTCTTTCAGCAGCGTGTTGGCGTACTGCACCAGCTGCTTCGGAAAGTACTTGGGGCTCCAGCCGGACAGGTCGATCCACACGTTGGGCTTGTGCGTGGCCACGCTCAGCGCCTCGTCCTGCCAGGGGAAGCTGGGGTGCGCCATGACGATCTGCATGTCGGGGAAGTCGATGGCCACGTCGTCCAGGTGCATCGGGTTGCTGTACTCCAGCCGCAGGCCGCCGCCGCAGCGCATGCCCGAGCCGATGCCGCTGTGGCCGGTGTGGAAGATGGCCGGCAGGCCGTATTCGGCAATCACCTCGTAGATGGGCCAGGCCATCTTGTCGTAGGGGTGGTAGCCCTGCACCGTCGGGTGGAACTTGAAGCCCTTCACGCCGTGCTCCTCGATGAGCCTGCGCGCCTCGCGCGCGCCCATCTTTCCCTTGTGCGGATCGACGCTCCCGAAGGCGATCATGATGTCGCTGTTGTTCTTCGCGGCCTCGGCGATCTCTTCGTTCGGAATGCGCCGGCGGCCCATGTTCGACTCCGCGTCGACCATGAACATCACCAGCCCGATCTTGCGTTCACGGTAGTACGCCACGCTCTCCGCGATGGTGGGCCGGCCGCTGGAGCCGAAGTACTTGTCGGCGGCGCGGTCGTATTCCTCGCCGTAGTTGTCGAACGGGTTCCAGCAGCTCACTTCGGCGTGCGTGTGGATATCGATCGCAACGAGGTTCTCGTAGTCCATGTGTTTGTCTCCAGTGCGGGTAAGTCCCTAGCTTCGGGCAGGCTCGAATGCCTTGAATTGATTATTTCTCATAACCATAATCCAACGCAACCCCGAACACCTTCCCATGACCAATCCAGACCTCCAACTCGACATCCGCGACGAAGTCGCGATCGTCCGCCTGACGCGCGGCTCCAAGCGCAACGCGCTGTCGGACGGCCTGATCCTCGCACTGCGCGACACTTTCGAGAAGCTGCCCTCCACCGTGCGCGCCGCGGTGATCGACGGCGAAGGCCCGCACTTCTGCGCCGGCCTCGACCTCAGCGAGCTGAAGGAGCGCGACGCCGGCCAGGGCATGCAGCACTCGCGCATGTGGCACGCCGCGCTCGACCTGATCCAGCACGGCCCGGTGCCGGTGATCGCCGCGCTGCACGGCGCGGTGGTCGGCGGCGGGCTCGAGCTGGCCAGCGCCTGCCACATCCGCGTGGCCGACCGCAGCACCTTCTACGCGCTGCCCGAAGGCTCGCGCGGCATCTTCGTGGGCGGCGGCGGCTCGGTGCGCATCCCCAAGCTGATCGGCGTGGCGCGCATGACCGACATGATGATGACCGGCCGCGTCTACAACGCCGAGGACGGCGAGCGCGCCAACTTCGCGCAGTACCTGGTCGACGAAGGCACGGCCTTCGACAAGGCCTTCGAGCTCGCCAAGCGCGTGGCCACCAACGCGCCGCTGACCAACTACGCGCTCATGCATGCGCTGCCGCGCATCGCCGAGCAGTCGGCCGACCACGGCTTCTTCACGGAAGCGCTCATGGCCGGCATCGCCCAGGCCGCACCCGAAGCCAAGGAACGCGTGCGCGATTTCCTCGAAGGCCGGGGCGCGAAGGTGAGCAAGACATGACCGCCATCCGATACCGCCCCCTGGCCTTCGGCGTGACCCGCGCCGTGCTGCGCGAAGGAGCGCCTGGCACGCAGTACCTCACCGCCGAGACGCAGCTCGAAAGCTACCGCGAGCGCATGACCGACCGCCTCGCGCACTGGGCCGAGGCCACGCCCGATCGCACCTTCATCGCCCGCCGCGAACGGCTGGCCGACGGCAGCACCGGCGACTGGATCCGCGTGAGCTACGCCGAGGCGCTGCAGAAGGCCCGCGGTATCGGACAAGCCCTGTTGAATCGCGGCCTGAGCGCCGAGCGGCCCGTGGCCATCCTCAGCGAGAACGGCATCGAGCATGCGCTGCTCGCGCTCGGCTGCCTCTATGCCGGCGTGCCCTACTGCCCCGTATCGCCGCCCTACTCGCTCGTGAGCCAGGACTTCGAGAAGCTGCGCCACGTGTTCGACACGCTGACGCCGGGCCTCGTGTTCGCCACCGATGCGGCACGCTACGGCCGCGCCATCGCGGCGGTCGTCCCGGCCGGGACCGAAGTCGTCATTGCCGAAGGCGAGCTCGAAGGCCGCGCCGCCACTTCGCTCGACGCACTGGCCTCGACGCCCGCCACGCCCGCCATCGACGAAGCGATGCGCGCGACCGGCCCCGACACCATCACCAAGTTCCTCTTCACCTCGGGCTCCACCAAGATGCCCAAGGCCGTCATCAACACGCACCGCATGTGGTGCGCCAACCAGCAGCAGCTGCGCCAGTCGATTCCCGCGCTGGGCGACGAGCCGCCGGTGCTGGTCGACTGGCTGCCCTGGAACCACACCTTCGGCGGCAACCACAACGTGGGCATCGTGCTGGACAACGGCGGCACGCTGTACGTCGACGACGGCAAGCCCACGCCCGCCGGCATGGCCGAGACGCTGCGCAACCTGCGCGAGATCGCGCCCACCATCTACTTCAACGTGCCCACCGGCTTCGAGGCCATCGCGCACGCCATGGAAACCGATGCGGTGCTGCGCCGCAACCTGCTGTCGCGCGTGAAGATGTTCTTCTACTCGGGCGCCGCGCTGTCGCAGCCCGTGTGGGACAGCCTGCACAAGACGCAGGAGTCTGAAGTGGGCGAGCGCATCGTCATGGGCACCGGCCTGGGCATGACCGAATCGGGGCCCTTCGCCCTCTACGTGACCGGGCCCGACGTGAAGTCGGGCGACGTCGGCCTGCCCGCGCCGGGCATCGAGCTCAAGCTGATCGAGGTCGACGGCAAGACCGAGGTGCGCTACCGCGGCCCCAACATCACGCCCGGCTACTGGCGCGCGCCCGAGGCCACGGCCGAGGCTTTCGACGAGGAAGGCTTCTTCTCCACCGGCGATGCGGTCAAGTGGATCGACGACGGCAACATCCACCGCGGCCTGCGCTTCGACGGCCGCATCGCGGAAGACTTCAAGCTCGCCACCGGCACCTTCGTGAGCGTGGGCCCCATGCGCGCGAAGATCATCGCGGCCGGCGCGCCCTATGTGCAGGACGCGGTGCTGACCGGCATCAACCTGAAGGAAGTGGGCGCGCTGATCTTCCCGACGCAGAAGGTGCGGCAGCTCGCGGGCCTGCCCGCCGACGCCACGATGCAGCAGGTGCTCGAAAGCGCGCCGGTGCAGGCGCACTTCCAGCAGGTGGTCGACACGCTGGCCGCGAGCGCCACCGGCAGCGCCAACCGCATCGCGCGGCTGCACCTGATGGCCGAGCCGCCGTCCATCGACAAGGGCGAAGTGACCGACAAGGGCTCCATCAACCAGCGCTCGGTGCTCAAGCACCGCGCCGCGCTGGCCGACGCGATGCACGACGGCACCCTGCCCTTCACCCTCAAGCCCCGCTAACCCCATCCAGGAGAGACAAGAATGAAGATCGAAGGACAAGCCGCCCTCGTTACCGGCGGCGCATCGGGCCTTGGCGAAGCCACCGCACGCGAACTCGCGCGCCTGGGCGCCAAGGTCGCCGTGCTCGACCGCAATGCCGCACTGGCCGAGAAAGTGGCCGCCGAGATCGGCGGCGTCGCCTGCGTCTGCGACATCACCGACACCGACAGCGTGAACGCCGCGCTGGACAAGGCCGAGGCCGCGCACGGCACCGCGCGCATCCTGATGAACGTGGCCGGCATCGGCAGCGCCAAGCGCATCGTCGGCAAGGACGGCAACCCCGCGCCGCTCGAAGACTTCGTGCGCGTGGTCAACATCAACCTGATCGGCGGCTACAACATGGCGCGCCTGTTCGCGGCGCGCTGCGCGAAGCTGCCGGCGCTCGACAACGGCGAGAAGGGCGTGATGCTCTTCACCGCATCGGTGGCGGCCTTCGACGGCCAGGTCGGCCAGCAGGCCTACAGCGCCTCCAAGGGCGGGCTCGTCGGCATGACGCTGCCGATGGCGCGCGACCTGGCGCAGCACGCCATCCGCGTATGCACCGTGGCGCCGGGCCTCTTTGCCACGCCGCTGCTGCTGGAGCTGCCCGAGCCGGTGCAGCAATCGCTGGCCGCGTCCATCCCGTTCCCGCCGCGCCTGGGCAAGCCATCGGAATTCGCCGAGCTGGCATGCCACGTCGTCACCAACGGCCACCTCAACGGCGAGGTGATCCGCCTCGACGGCGCGCTGCGCATGGCGCCGCGCTGAGCCGCAGCCTTTCGCGTACCCGAGTTCCCGCCCCACAACGTATTCAGGAGACATCGATGACCTTCAGGAAGACCACTCTCGCCGCCGTGCTGGCGCTCATGGCAGCGGGCTTCGCCCATGCCGACATCACCATCGGCGTGGTGCAGCCGCTGACCGGCCCCGCCTCGGGCCTGGGCATCCCGGTGAAGAACGGCATCGCGATCTGGCCCAAGACCATCGCGGGCGAAACGCTCAAGGTGGTGGTGCTCGACGACGCGACCGACCCGACCACGGGCGTGAAGGACGCGCAGCGCCTGGTCACCGAGGACAAGGCCGACATCATCATCGGCTCCAGCGCCACGCCGGTGGCCATTCCCATGGCCGACGTGACCGCCGAGTCGGGCACGCCGCAGCTGTCGACCGCGCCGGCCGGCCTGCCGCCGGGCAAGGACAAGTGGTTCTTCCGCCTGCCGCAGTCGAACGACGTGATGGCCTATGCGGTGGTCGCGCACATGAAGAAGCAGAACGTGAAGACGGTCGGCTTCCTCGGCTACACCGACGCCTACGGCGAACTGTGGCTCAAGGCGCTGACCGCCGAAGCCGCCAAGAACGGCATCAAGATCGTCGCCACCGAGCGCTTCGCGCGCGCCGACACCAGCGTGACCGGCCAGGTGCTGAAGCTCACCTCGGCCAACCCGGACGCGATCCTGATCGTGGCCTCGGGCAGCGGCGCCGGCATGCCGCAGAAGGCGGTGATGGAGCGCGGCTACAAGGGCAAGGTCTACCAGACGCACGCCGCCGCCACGCAAGACCTGATGCGCACCGCCGGCAAGGACGCGGAAGGCACCTTCGTGGTGTCGGGCCCCGCCACGGTGGCCGAGCAGCTGCCCGACAGCCATCCGTCGAAGGCGGCAGCCGTGGCCTTCGTGCAGGGCTACGAGAAGGCCTACGGCCCCGGCTCGCGCAACCAGTTCGCCGGCCACGCGGCCGACGCGCTCACGGTGCTCGAGAAGGCCGTTCCGGTCGCGCTCAAGAAGGCCAAGCCCGGCACGCCGGAGTTCCGCGCCGCGCTGCGCGACGCGCTCGAAGGCATGGGCCGCACGGTGCTCGCGCACGGCGTGCTCAACTGGACGGCGCAGGACCACTGGGGCTACACGACCGAGACCGGCGTGATGCTCAAGGTGGTGAACGGCGCGTTCAAGGTCGAGCAGTAAACCCTTTCTCCAGCCGCACCACACACACGCCATGGATCTCTCGATCGCCAGCATCCTGACGCTGGACGGACTCACCAATGGCGCGATCTATGCCCTGCTGGGCATGGGCATCGTGCTCGTCTTCACGGTGACCCGCGTCATCTTCATCCCGCAGGGCGAATTCGTGGCGTACGGCGCGCTGACGCTGGCGATCTTCCAGACCGGCAAGACGCCGGGCACGGTGTGGCTGCTGCTGATCCTGGCCGGCGTCGCCGCGCTGATGGACCTGGTGAGCGTCTGGCGCCACAGCGGCAGCGCGGCGGCCGGGCTGAAAGCCGCGCTGCGCACCTTCGCGCTGCCGGCCGTGGTCTGCGCGGTGTCGGCCTGGGCCGGCCCGCGCAACCTGCCCATCGGCGTGCAGGCGCTGCTCACGGTGTTCATCGTCACGGCTTTCGGGCCGCTGGTGTACCGGGTGGCTTACCAATCGCTGGCGGGCGCGAGTTCGCTGGTGCTGCTGATCGTGTCGGTGGGCGTGCATTTCGCGATGACGGGGCTGGGCCTGCTGTTCTTCGGCGCCGAGGGCTTCCGCAATCCGCCGTTCTGGGACGAGCGCATGGCGCTGGGGCCGCTGAACGTGAGCGGGCAGGCGCTGATCATCTTCGGCGTGTCGGCGGCGCTGATCGTGCTGCTGTGGCTTTTCTTCGAGCGCAGCCTGTATGGCAAGGCGCTGCGCGCGACGGCGGTGAACCGGCTCGGCGCGCGGCTGATGGGCATCTCGACGCAGGCGGCGGGGCAGCTCACGTTCGCGATGGCGGCGCTGATCGGCGCGTTGTCGGGGCTCCTGATCGGGCCGACGACGACGGTGTTCTACGACTCGGGTTTTCTCATCGGCCTGAAGGGCTTCGTCGCCGGCGTGATCGCGGGCCTGGCGAGCTATCCGGGCGCGCTGATCGGTGCGCTGGCGGTGGGCGTGATCGAGGCCTTCGGCTCTTTCTGGGCGAGCTCGTTCAAGGAGGTGATCGTGTTCACCATCATCCTGCCGGTGCTGCTGTGGCGTTCTTTGCGCAGCGGGCATTCGGACGAGGAGCACTGATGAACATCCCTTCTCATGTTTGTCGCTCCATGGGTCATTCGGGGCGCGCTCACGCCGACGGGGTACCTTGCTCCGCGAATTTCCCCCGGCCTGCGGCCTCCTCCTTTATTTCGCTGCGCAAGGCACCCCGCCGTCGTGATCGTTGGACAGAGCGCTGGTTGATCGGCTTCGAACCGGCAGCGTGCCCTGTGCACAGGGCGCCGGGTGCTCCCCGCAGCGAAATAAAGGAGGAGGGGCGCAGCCCCGGGGGACATTCGCGGAGGGGAGTACCCGGTGGCCTGTGCACAAGCCCCGAACAAACCAACGACAAAAACGACAAGCAAGCAAAGACAACGCGCAACGGATCACTGACATGGAAGCGCTAATCAACACAACGCCGCCCCAGGCGCCCGACAAGAGCGCACTGCGCACCTGGGGCCCGCTCGCGCTGATCCTGGTGCTGGCCGTGCTGCCGTTCCTGCCGCTGCCCGACTTCTGGATCATCCAGCTCAACTACATCGGCATCTACACCCTGCCGGTGCTGGGCCTCGTGCTGCTCACCGGCGTGGGCGGCCTCACCTCGTTCGGGCAGGCCGCCTTCGTCGGCATCGGTGCGTACACCACGGCCTACCTGACGGTGAACACGGGGCTGTCGCCCTGGGTCACGCTCTTCATCGGGCTGGCGCTCACCGGCGTCAGCGCCTCGATCATCGGCGCCATCACGCTGCGCATGTCGGGCCACTACCTGCCGCTGGCCACCATCGCCTGGGCGCTGTCGCTGTACTACCTGATGGGCAACCTCGACGCGCTGGGCAAGTACGACGGCATCCTGGGCGTCAAGGGCCTGTCGCTGTTCGGCTTCGAGTTCGGCCAGCAGCGGTTCTTCTACGGCGTGGTCTGGGTCATCGCGATCGTCGCGGCATTCGCGGTGATACGCCTGCTCGACTCGCGCAGCGGCCGCGCCATTCGCTCCCTGGCCGGCGGCTCGCAGATGGCCGAGGCCATGGGCGTGAACACGCTGCGCTTCAAGATCGGCATCTTCGTGCTGGCGGCCATGCTGGCCTCCATCTCTGGCTGGCTGTTCGCGCACTTCCAGCGCACGGTGAACCCCTCGCCCTTCGGGCTGAAGATGGGCATCGAGTACCTGTTCATGGCGGTGCTCGGCGGCGCGGCCCACGTGTGGGGCGCCATTGCCGGCGCGGGCGTGGTCAAGCTGCTCGAAGACCAGCTGCAGGTGCTGCTGCCCAAGCTCATCGGCACGGCCGGCAGCTACGAGCTGATCGTGTTCGGCATCATGATCGTGCTGGTGCTCAAGTACCTGCCCGAGGGCCTCTGGGCCTTCGTCGACCGGCGCCTGCCGCGCCCGCGCCGCAGCGTCGACTGGCAGCACGCCAGGGACCTGCCCGCGCGCGCCAAGCCGGCCGCAGGCGATGTGGTGCTCGACGTGCAGGCCATCCGCAAGACCTTCGGCGGGCTGGTGGCGGTGAACGACATCAGCTTCCAGACGCGCGCCGGCCAGATCGTCGGCCTGATCGGGCCGAACGGCGCGGGCAAGTCGACCACCTTCAACCTGATCACCGGCGTGCTCGGCCTCTCGGGCGGCGCGGTGCGCTTCCGCGGCGAGGCCATCGGCGGGCTGGGCGCGCGGCAGATCGCGCAGCGCGGCGTGTCGCGCACCTTCCAGCACGTGAAGATGGTGGCGGACATGACGGTGCTGGAGAACGTGGCCCTGGGCGCGCACCTGCGCGGCCGCAAGGGCGCCGTCGCGGCCATGCTGCGCATCGACCGCCAGGAAGAGCGCGCGCTGTTCCGCGAGGCCGAGCGTCAGCTGCGGCGCGTGGGCATGGGCGACTACCTGCACGAACTGGCGGGCAACCTGGCCATGGGCCAGCAGCGCCTGCTGGAGATCGCACGCGCGCTGTGCGCCGACCCGGCCCTGCTGCTGCTCGACGAGCCCGCGGCCGGCCTGCGCCACAAGGAAAAGGAAGCGCTGGGCAAGGTGCTGCGGCAATTGCGCGACGAGGGCATGAGCATCCTGCTGGTCGAGCACGACATGGGGCTGGTGATGGACATCTGCGACCACATCGTGGTGATGGAGTTCGGCACCCACCTGATGGAGGGCACGCCCGCCGAGGTGCAGAACAGCGACAAGGTGCGCGCCGCGTACCTGGGAACGGAACATTGACATGACGACACCCCTGCTTCGCATACGCGACCTGCACGCCGGCTACGGGCGCGCCGAGGTGCTGCACGGCATCGACCTGCAGGCCGACCAGGGCCGCGTCGTCACCGTGATCGGGCCGAACGGCGCGGGCAAGTCGACACTGCTCAACGCGCTGATGGGCGTGCTGCCCTCCAAGGGCGTCATCGAGTTCAAGGGCCAGCCCATCTCGGCGATGACGCTCGAGGAACGCGTGATGCTCGGCATTGCGCTGGTGCCGGAGAAACGCGAGCTGTTCGGCACCATGCCGGTCGAAGACAACCTCGTGCTCGGCGCGTTCCGCCAGGTGCGGCTGCGCAACAAGCAGTGGCGCGACCGCATCGACGAGGTCTACACGCTGTTCCCGCGCCTGAAGGAGCGGCGCGCGCAGCTGGCCGGCACGCTCTCCGGCGGCGAGCGGCAGATGCTGGCGGTGGGCCGCGCGCTGATGTCGCGCCCCACGCTGCTGATGCTCGACGAACCCAGCCTGGGGCTGGCGCCGCTGGTGGTGCAGGAGATCTTCCGCACGGTCGATGCGCTGCGCGCCACGGGCGTGACCATTCTGCTGGTGGAGCAGAACGCGCGCGCCGCGCTCGAAGTGGCGGACCACGGCTATGTGCTCGAAATGGGCAGCGTGAGCCTCGAGGGCGAGGCACGCAAGCTCGCGGTCGATTCGCGCGTGATCGACACCTACCTGGGCGCGGCACGCAAGGCCGCCTGACGAGAAAAGAAGATCGACCGAGACACCCGCCGCGCACGCGGCAAGGAGACGACATGACGAGACATCGGCGCCACTTCACATTCGGCCTGTGCGCGAGCGCGCTCGGCGTTGCCACGCTGCTCGCGGCTTGCGCGGGGCGCCCACCCGCCCCGCATACGCCGCTGGCCGCCGCGCGGCCCGGTACGCTGCAGGCCTGCGCCGACCTGACCACGCGCGCGGCGCTGCCGGGCACGGTCTACACCGCCGTCACCGACGTGCCGGCCGGCATGGTCACGGTCGGCGGCGTCGCGATGGCGGCGCCCGCGCACTGCCTGGTGCAAGGCCGCATGAACGAGCGCACCAGCCCGGTCGACAACCAGCGCTACGCCGTCGGCTTCGAGATGCGGCTGCCCGTGGCATGGAACGGCCGCTTTTTCTACCAGGCCAACGGCGGGCTCGACGGCGTGGTGGTGCCCGCGCTCGGCGGCATCGGCGGCGGCGGCCCGCGCAGCAGCGCACTGCAGATGGGTTTTGCCGTCATCAGCTCAGACGCCGGCCATGCGGGTTCGATGGGCCCGCGCTTCGGGCTCGACCCGCAGGCGCGGCTCGATTACGGCTACAACGCGGTCGCGCAGCTCACGCCGATGGCGAAGAACCTCATCGCCAAGGCCTACGGCCGCGGCCCCGACCGCTCCTACTTCGGCGGCTGCTCGAACGGCGGGCGGCATGCGATGGTGGCCGCGGTGCGCTCGTCGCAGCAGTACGACGGCATCCTCGCGGGCGACCCCGGTTTCAACCTGCCGAAGGCGGCCGTGGCGCAGCTCTATGGCGCGCAGCAATACGCCGCCGTGGCCAGCGCGAAGACGCCCGCCGGCCAGCCCGACCTGCAAAGCGCCTTCACCCCGGCCGAGCTGAAGCTGGTGGCCGACAAGGTGCTGGCGCGCTGCGACGCGCTCGACGGCCTGGCCGACGGCATCGTGTCGAACGTGCAGGCCTGCAAAACGCGCTTCGACATCCAGCGCGACGTTCCCACCTGCGCCGCAGGCACGCGCGACGGCATGTGCCTCAGCGCGCCGCAGAAGAATGCGCTGGCCAACGTGTTCAAGGGCGCGCGCAACAGCGCGGGCCAGCCGATCTACAGCAGCTTCCCGTTCGACGCGGGCGTGAGCGGCGGCAACTGGCGCGAATGGAAGTTCGCGAGCCCGGCGACGCGCGACGCGGGCGCCGTGGCCTTCATCTTCAGCACGCCGCCGCTGGCCGACCGGCCGCAGGGCCTGCCGTTCGCGCTGGGCTTCGACATGGACCGCGACGCGCCGCGCATCGCCGCGACGGACGGCGTGTTCCGCGAGTCGGCGCTGTCGTTCATGACGCCGCCGGACGCGGCCAACCTGGGTGCGCTGCGCGACAAGGGCGGCCGCATGATCGTCTACCACGGCACCAGCGACCCGGTGTTCTCGTCGGACGACACCGCCGCCTGGTACGAGCGCGTGCAGGCCGCGAACGGCGGCGATGCATCCTCGTTCGCGCGCTACTTCCCCGTGCCGGGCATGAACCACTGCTCGGGCGGCCCCGCCACTGACCAGTTCGACATGCTCAGCGCGCTGGTCGACTGGGTCGAACAGGGCAAGGCGCCCGCGTCGATCACCGCTTCCGCGCGCGGTGCCGGCACGCCCGTGCCGAACGCCGAAGTGCCGGCCAGCTGGTCGCCGCAGCGCACGCGCCCGCTGTGCCCCTATCCGCAAGTCGCCACATACACCGGCGGCGACACCGAGCGCGCAAGCAGCTTCGCCTGCAAGCCGCCTTCTCCCTAGATTTCCGAACCCCCATGGATTACAAGCCCCGCCCCGAAGATGTCCGATTCCTGCTGAACGCGGCGCTCGATGCGCCCACGCGCCTGGCCGCGCTCGCGCCTTTCGCCGAGGTTGACGAAGCGCTGCAGTCGCAGGTGCTGGAGGAGGCGGGGCGCTTCGTTGGCGAGGTGATCGCGCCGCTGAACCGGACCGGCGACGAGACCGGCTGCCGTTTTGCCGGCGGCGAAGTGACCAGCCCGCCGGGCTTTCGCGAGGCCTACCAGGCCTTCGTCGACGGCGGCTGGCCCGCTCTTTCGGCCGCGACCGAAGACGGCGGACAGGGCCTGCCCGCCGTGCTCGAGGCCGTGCTCTACGAATGGCTGGCCGCCGCCAACCACGGCTTCACGATGGCGCCCGGCCTGCTGCACGGCGCCTACGCCTGCCTCAAGCACCACGGCAGCGACGAGCTGAAGCAGCGCTATGTACCGAAGATCGCGACCGGCGAGTGGCTGGCCACCATGTGCCTCACCGAGGCGCATGCGGGCAGCGACCTGGGCCAGGTGCGCACGCGCGCCGTGCCACAGGCCGACGGCAGCCTGCGCGTGAGCGGCGGCAAGATCTTCATTTCCGGCGGCGAGCACGACCTGACGCCGAACATCGTGCACCTGGTGCTGTGCCGCCTGCCCGACGCACCGGCCGGCCCCAAGGGCCTGTCGCTGGCGCTCGTGCCCAAGCTGCTGCCCGACGGCACGCGCAACGCGGTGCACTGCGAACGCATCGAGGAAAAGATGGGCCTGCACGGCAGCCCGACCTGCACGATGCGCTTCGACGACGCCACCGGCTGGCTGGTCGGCGAGCCGGGGCGCGGGCTGGCCGCGATGTTCGTGATGATGAATTCGGCGCGCCTGCATGTGGCGCTGCAGGGCATCGGCCTGCTCGACGCCGCCTGGCAGAAGGCCGACGCCTATGCCGCCGAGCGCCGCCAGATGCGCGCGCCCGGCCCCGTGCCCGCGAGCCGCGGCAACGAAAGCGCGGACCTGATCGCCGAGCACCCGGCGGTGCGCCGCATCCTCGACACGCAGCGCGCCTGGATCGACGGCGCGCGCACCCTCGCCTACCGCAGCGCGCTGATGCTCGACGTGGCCGCGCACGACGCCGACCCGAAGGCCCGCGAGCGCGCGCAGCGCTGGTGCTCGTTCGTCACGCCGGTGCTCAAGGCGGCGTGTACGCAGCAGGCCTTTCTGGGTGCGAGCGAATGCCTGCAAGTGTTCGGCGGGCATGGCTACGTGCGCGAATGGGGCATCGAACAGATCGTGCGCGACTCGCGCGTGACCATGATCTACGAGGGCACCAACGAGATCCAGGCCATCGACCTGCTGGTGCGCAAGGTGCTGCCCGACGGCGGCGCCGGCATGTCGGCGGTGCTGCTCGAGATGCGCGACACGCTCGACGCCTCGCGCGAGGCCGATGCCGACGTGCAGCGCCGGCTCGCGCAGCTACGCTACCTGGGCACCACGGTCGCGATGGCCGCGCACGCCAACCCGGCGCTACCCTGCGAAGTGGCGGACGACTACCTGCGCGTGGCGATGCTCACGATGCTGGCCTGGGCCTGGGCGCGCATCGAGGCGGCGGCGCCGCAAGACAGCGCGAGGGCACGGGTGGCGGCGGCCTTCCGGCGCTGGGCGCTGCCGGAGTTCGAGATGCGGCTGGGCATCGTCAAGCGGGCCTGCGAGACGGTCGCGCTGACCCACGCGGCGCAGCCGCAGGCTGTCGCGCGCTAGGCTGCCGGGCAACATTCACGCGGTACGCTCGGGCCATGCCTTCCTCTTCGAAATCCGCTCCCGCGAAAAGCGAGCCGAGCATCGCGCCGCCGGGCAAGGCGGACCGGCTCGACGCGCGCATGCTCGAAACCCTGGTCGGCTACAACGCCCGCCGCGCATGGCTGATCGTCAGCGACTTCTTCGCGGAACGCATGGCGCCCTATGGGCTCAAGCAGATCGATTTCTCGGTGCTGTCGCTGCTGGCGCACAACCCGGGCGCCACGTCGCGGCAGCTGTGCAGCACGCTGGACATCCTGCCGCCCAACCTGGTGAGCCTGGTTGCCACGCTCGACAGCCGCGGGCTCATCGAGCGCCGGCCCCATCCGCACGACGGCCGCGCGGTGGGCTTGTATCTCACGCCGGCCGGCGATGCGCTGATCCGCGAGGCCGAGCAGGCCGTGATGCAGCTCGAGGCCGACGCCAGCGCCAGGCTCACCGCGCGCGAGCGCGAGACGCTGATCCGCCTGCTGCAGAAGATCTATCTTTGAGCGCCTGAGGGCGCCTACAGCCCTCGCTCGACCATGTCGATGAGGCGCTGGCCCAGCGCGTGGGTCTCGGCGGGCGGCATGGCGCGCAGTGGCCCGTCGATGATGAGCAGCGCCAGACCGTGCACCGACGACCACGCGAGGTATTCGGCATTCGGGCGCCGCGCCGGGTCGAGCACGCCCGCGTCCACCAGCCGGTCGATGGCCTTGCCCAGCAGCTGGAACGGGTCCAGCCCGCTCGCGCCGGCCTTGCCCGGGCCGAGCTGGCCGTCGCCTTCGGCGGAAACCACGAACGCGGTGCGGAACAGGCCAGGCTCGGCCTGCGCGAACCGCAGATAGGCGGTGCCGATGGCGCGCACCTGGGCGCGCGCGAAGTCGGCGGGCGGCTGGTCGCAGGGCAGCACGGCCAGTTCCTTTTCCATCGCACCCGCTGCCGCGGCCAGGGCCGCCTCCCGCACGGCCCACAGCAGTTCCTGGCGGCTGCCGAAGTGCCGGTAGGCGGCATTCGGCACCACGCCCGCGCGCCGCGTGGCTTCGCGCAACACCACGGCGTCGGGGCCCCCGTCGCGTGCGAGCTCGATGCCCGCGTCCAGCAGTGCCCGGCGCAAGTCCCCGTGGCGGTAGGTGCTGCGGGCGGGCGGCAGGCTTTCAGGGACGTTGTTGAGCTTCATTGCACTTCCATGTGGACACCGTCCATTATCCCTGCTATTCTTTGTGGACGGTGTACACAAAGTAATCCGATTGTTTGCGGCCTGATACGCCGGGGCCCCACCGACCCACCTCATCCCCCAGAAGGAATCGCCATGAAAGTCCAGTCTTACCTCTCGTTCGAAGGCCGCTGCGACGAAGCGCTCGGCTTCTACAAGCAGGCGCTCGGCGCCGAAACGATCCAGCTCATGCGCTATGCCGACGCGCCGGCACCCGAGCCTGCCGCTTCCGGCAACCCCGACGCCAGTTGCGGCGGTGCCGGGCCCGCGCCCGACAAGGTGATGCACGCGGTGGTCCGCATCGGCGAGACCGAGCTCATGGCCTCCGACGGCCGCTGCTCGGGCCAGCCGAAGTTCGAGGGCATCATGCTGGCCCTCACCGCCGGCACCGACGCCGAAGCCGTGAAGTGGTTCAACGCGCTGGCCGAGGGCGGCCAGGTGATGCAGCCGCTGATCCCGACCTTCTTCACCTCCAGCTTCGGCATGCTGACCGACCGCTTCGGCGTGGGCTGGCTGCTGGTCGTGGCGCAACCGGCCTGACCGCGCATCTTTCTTTCGTCACGGGTCACCTGGTTCAAGCATGGCCCGAGCCCCTGTGTCGCCAAGCTCATGGGGCCCTGCCAACCTCGAGACAGCCACTCAAAAGCAACCAAGGAAACTCTCATGTCCCCCATCAACGCCTACCTCACGTTCGACGGCAATGCAGCCGAGGCCATGCGCTTCTACGAGAAGACGCTCGGCGGCAAGATGCAGATGATGATGACCATGGCCCAGGCGCCCGGCGCCGAGCAGTTCCCGCCCGGCGCGGCCGACCGCATCATGCATGCCGCCCTCGCCTATGGCGACGGCCTGCTCATGGCCTCCGACTCCATGCCCGGCATGCCCTACGAAGGCATGAAGGGCTTCGGCGTGGCGCTCACGCTCGACACGGTGCCCGAAGCCCGGCGCGTGTTCGACGCCTTCGCCGAGGGCGGCAAGGTCACGATGCCGTTCGGCCCGACCTTCTGGGTCGAGGGCTTCGGCATGGTGACCGACCGCTTCGGCACGCCCTGGCTCATCAACGGCGGCAAGCCCCTGGTGTGACGCGCATGACGGACGCACTCGACAGCCGAAAGCGCTGGCTCGCGCTGATGGTGCTGTGCCTCGGCGTGCTGATGATCGTGCTGGACACCACCATCGTGAACGTCGCGCTGCCCTCGATCCGCACCGACCTCGGCTTCACCGAGACATCGCTGGTCTGGGTGGTGAACGCCTACATGCTGACCTTCGGCGGCTTCCTGCTGCTTGGCGGGCGGCTCGGCGACCTGTACGGCCACCGCAAGCTTTTCCTCATCGGCCTGGTGCTGTTCACGCTGGCCTCGCTGGCCTGCGGCATCTCCAACTCGCAGGTGCTGCTGGTGGCGGCCCGGGCGGTGCAGGGGCTGGGCGGCGCGGTGGTGTCGGCCGTGTCGCTCTCGCTCATCATGAACCTCTTCACCGAGCCGGCCGAGCGCGCCAAGGCCATGGGCGTGTACGGCTTCGTGTGCGCAGGCGGCGGCAGCATCGGCGTGCTGCTGGGCGGCCTGCTCACGAGCACGCTGAGCTGGCACTGGATCTTCCTGGTGAACCTGCCGATCGGCGTGGCGGTGTATGCGCTTTGCGTGGCGCTGCTGCCGAGCGCGCGCGGCCATGCGCACGGCGAGAAGCTCGACGTGGCCGGCGCGGTGACGGTCACGCTGTCGCTCATGCTGGCGGTGTACGGCGTGGTCAACGGCAACGAAGCGGGCTGGGGTTCCACGCAGACCGTGGGCCTGCTCGGCGCGGCCGTGGTGCTGCTGGCGGTTTTCATCGCCATCGAGGCGCGCGTGCAGCATCCGCTGATGCCGCTGGGCCTGTTCCGGCTGCGCAGCGTGTCGGTGGCCAACGTGGTGGGCGTGCTGTGGGCGGCCGCCATGTTCGCGTGGTTCTTCATCTCGGCGCTCTACATGCAGCTGGTGCTGCAGTACACGCCGATGCAGATCGGCCTGGCCTTCCTGCCGGCCAACATCATCATGGCGGTGTTCTCGCTGGGCCTGTCGGCAAAAATCGTGATGCGCTTCGGCATCCGCAAGCCGCTGGCGGTGGGGCTGTGGCTCGCGGCCATCGGGCTGGCGCTGTTCGCGCGGGCACCGGTCAACGGCAGCTTCGTGGTCGACGTGCTGCCCGGCATGATGCTGCTCGGCCTGGGCGCGGGCATGGCGTTCAACCCGGTGCTGCTGGCGGCCATGAGCGAGGTGAGCCCGTCCGATTCGGGCCTGGCCTCGGGCGTGGTCAACACCGCCTTCATGATGGGCGGCGCCCTGGGCCTGGCCGTGCTTGCCAGCGCCGCGGCGGCGCGCACCGCCTCGATGGAAGCCGCCGGCGCGCAGATGCCGCTGGCGCTCACCGGCGGCTACAACCTTGCGTTTCTCGTCGGCGCCGTGTTCGCGGCGGCGGCGGGCCTGATCGGGGCGTTGCTGCTTCGATCCATCATGCCGGGGCAGATGCAGGACAACAAAAACGAAGAAGAAGCGGCACCCCGCGGATCGGCGGCATCGTGAGCCAGGAGGCCACATGCAGCCGCCGGTATTTTTCCTTCAACGGTTCCACTCTTTGTTCAGGAGAACTTCCATGGCTCGTTATGTAGACGGTTTCATCGTCGCCGTTCCCAGTGCCAACGTAGAGGCCTACCGCAAGCTGGCGCGCAAGGCCGGCAAGGTCTGGATGGAATACGGCGCGCTCGAATACGTCGAGTGCATCGCCGACGACGTGAAGCCCGGCAAGCTCACCTCGTTTCCACAGAGCGTGAAGCAGAAGGCCGACGAGACCGTGGCCTTCTCGTGGATCACCTACAAGTCGCGCAAGCACCGCGACACGGTGAACGCCAAGGTGATGGCCGACCCGCGCATCGCATCGATGGACCCGAAGACCATGCCCTTCGACGCCAGGCGCATGATCTTCGGCGGCTTCAAGTCGATCGTCGAGTTCTGACGGGCCGCCGCGCGGGCCTCAGGCGATGAATCCGTCGTAGACGAGCTTCAGGCCCGTGAGCAGCATGCCCAGGTACACGAAGCGATAGAACCAGGTCGCGTCGATGCGCCGCGCGATGCGTATGCCGACCCACACGCCGAACGGCGCGATCGGCATCAGCACCAGCGAAGTGGCCAGCGTGCGCAAGTCGATGAGGCCCAGCCAGGCGTAGGGAATCCACTTGCTGAGGTTCACCACGAAGAAGAAATACGCCATGGTGGCCGTGAAGATCACGGGCTTGAGCCGCAGCGGAATCACGTAGGCGTTGATGGGCGGGCCGCCCGCATGCGCGATGAAGCTGGTGAAGCCCGACACCGTGGTCAGCACCGCGCCCACGCGGCGCGAGGGCAGCGGGTCGTCGGGCTTGGGCGGAAACAGCAGGCGCTGCGCCAGGAACAGCAGCGTGAACACGCCGACGATGCCCGCCACCGTGTGCGCCGGCAGCATGCGAAACAGCAGCGTGCCGATCACCGTGCCCAGCAGGCCGAACGGAATCAGGAACTTGAGCAGCGAGCGGTCGAAGTCGCGCCGGAACGCGGCCAGGCCCAGCACGTCCATCAGCAGCAACAGCGGCATCAGGATGGCGGCTGCCTGCGGCACGGTGACGGCCAGCGCCATCATCGGCACCGCGAGCGACCCGAAGCCGGCGCCGAAGCCGCTCTTGCTGATGCCGAGCAGCAGCACGGCGGGAATGGCGACCGCATAGAAATGCGGGTCGGTGATCAGGGGGAAAACCATGGGCGGAAGGCAAAAGAAAACCCGCCATGCGGGCGGGCCTTCCGAGGGTAGCAGGATGGCGCGAATCGCGCCCGGCGCCGCCGGCCTCGCCTCCTACTGCCGGGCCGGCTGCTTCAGCGGATTGAGAACGAAGTCGAAGTCCAGGCGCCAGCGGCCGTTGTCCTGCTTCTTCCACGGCGCGACCAGCGACTGGCGCACCGCGAACACGGCGTCGGAGTCCAGCCATTCGTCGCCGTCGCGGAACACGTGCGTGATGAGCCGCTCGTAGCCCGGTGCTTCTATCTTGAAGTGCAGGTGCGCGGGCCGCCAGGGGTGGCGCTTCGTCGCGCGCAGCAGGTCGCCCACCGGCCCGTCGACCGGGATCGGGTACGCCACCGCCACCACGCTGCGGAAATGCAGCGAGCCGTCTGGCCCGGTGCGCAGCGTGCCACGGTTCTCCGCATGGTCGAGCCCGGCGTGCTGCACGTCGTAGTGGCCGCCGGCGTCGGCCTGCCAAACATCGACGACCGCGCCGGACACCGGCTCGCCGCCGAGCCCGCGCACGGTGGCATGCACGTCGCAGGGCTCGCCCTCGGCGCCGTTGGCCACGTCGTCGCCATGCTCGTACTCGGGAGCGCCGTCGAAGTAGAAGGGGCCGAACACCGTGGCCTCGGTGCAGCCCGCGGGCTTGTCGTTGTTCATCGCGATGGTGAGCATCGACAGGCCCAGCACGTCCGACAGCAGGATGAATTCCTGCCGCTTGTCGTCGCACTTCTGGCCGGTGGCCGTGAGGTACTGGATGCCCTGGAACCACTCTTCCTCGGTGAGCTTCACCTCGCGCGCAAAGGCGTGCAGGTGCTGCACCAGGCTGGTCATGATCTCGCGCAGGCGAGGGTCGGGCGTGTCGGCGAAGCGCGCAAGCACGGCCTGCGTGATGTTGTCCTGGTTGAGGTTGCGCATCGTGGTGTCTCCATGTCGTCTCGTAGGTACGGCGCACTTTAGGCTGCGCGCCGCCGCGCCGAAAGCCGCCGGGCGCAAATGATTTTTCCGCCCAGCGGAACGGTCGCAACGCCGCTGCGCCAAAATCGTCCGAACACACAGAAGACAAGCCCCGGAGACACCGCCCCATGGACCGCTGGACCGAAATCGCCCTGCTCGTGCAGATCGCCGATGCCGGCAGCCTGAGCCGGGCGGCCGAGGCGCTGGGCCTTTCCAACGCCGCCGCGAGCCGGCACCTGAGTGCGCTGGAGGACCGCCTGGGCGCGCGGCTGGTGGAGCGCAACACCCGCCGGCTCTACCTGACCGACACAGGCCGCGAGTTCTGCGGCCGCGCCCGCGCCATCCTGAGCGACCTGGCGGATGCGGAATCGACGGTCAACGCCACCGCGTTCAACCCGACCGGCACGCTGCGGGTGACGGCGTCGCTGTCGTTCTCCATCCACCACATCGCGCCGCTGCTGCGCGAATACACCCAGCGCTATCCAGGCGTGACGGTGCATGTGGAAGCCGCCAACCGGTACTTCGACCTGATCGACAACAACATCGACGTGGCGATCCGCACGCGTGAGTTCGAGCCCGACTCGAACGTCACGATCCGCCGGCTGGGCGAGACGCGGCGCATCCTGGTGGCGTCGCCGCGCTACTTTGCGCAGCACGGCTTTCCGAAGACGCTGGAAGAACTCGCGCGGCACAAGCTGCTGATCTACACCCACGCCAACAACCCGAACGAGCTGCGCTTCAGCCGCCGGGGCGAGACGCGCACGGTGTCGGTCACAGGGCTGCTCGAGTCGAACGACGGCCAGGTGCTGCGCGCCGCCGCGCTCGACGGCATGGGCATCCTGGTGCAGCCGACCTACATCGTCTACGACGACGTCGTGGCCGGCCGGCTGGTGCCCGCGCTGGACGACTGGGACCTGCCGCACCTGACCATCAACCTGGCGTACCCGAGCCGCAAGCACCTGTCGGCCAAGGTGCGCAGCTTCATCGACTTCATGGCGGCGCATTTCGCGAAGATGGACTACGAACGCAAGTGGACCAGCCATTTCGGCGCGCGCTGAGTCGGCTTTGCGGCAAAACATGTGCGTTTACGCACATCCCGCTTTCCGGCGGCTGCGCACACTGGCGGCGCACCCGTCGCATTTCGCGGCGGCCTTCAATTTCCAAGGATCCGCCATGAACACCCACGCCGCAGCCGCCAACACCCCGCGTGCGCCGATCGCATCGCCGCTTTCCGCCGTCTCCCCCACCACGCTGGACGACTCCGGCAAGCTGCTGATCCGCGTGACGGTCGGCTTCCTGGTGCTGCTGCACGGCGTCTTCAAGCTGTCGGCGGGCGTCGGCTTCATCGCGGGCATGCTGGCCAAGGCCGGGCTGCCGGGCGGCATCGCCTACCTGGTGTACGTCGGCGAAATCGTCGCGCCGCTGCTGATGATCGCGGGCCTCTTCACCCGCGCCGCCGCCGGCGTGGTGGTGATCAACATGCTGGTGGCTTTCGGCCTCGTGCACATGGCCGACCTGTTCGCGCTGACCAAGCAGGGCGGCTGGGCGCTGGAACTGCAGGGCCTGTACCTGTTCGGCGCACTGACGGTGGTGCTGCTGGGCGCCGGCCGCTTCAGCATCGGCGGCCGCAACGGCCGCTTCAACTGACGGCCGGCCGGTTCAGCCGGCGTCGCCCCGCACCTGCGAGACCATCGCCTCGAGGCGGGCGATGTCGGCCACCAGCAGGGCCTTGTCGTCCTTGCGCAGCACGCCGCTGCGCACCAGCACGTTGAGTTCGCGGGTGACCTGCTCGCGGTTGGTGCTGATCTGGCTGGCCAGCGCCGCATGCTTGGGCGCGGGGTCCAGCCGGGCCTGGTTGGCGTCCCCGCCATGCGCGCCGGCGGCACGGGCCAGGCGCAGCAGCTCGGCATGCAGCCGGTTCTGCACGCCCAGGGTGCTCAGGTCGATGACCCGTTCGGACAGCTGCCGCACCAGCGAGGCCAGCCGCAGCATCACCCGCTCGGCCACCAGCGGCTCGTCGCGCAGCAGGGCCATGAAGGCGGCACGGTCCAGGCTGGCGACCACGCTGGGCGCAAGGGTGACGACGTCGGCCGAGCGCGGACCGCCGTCGATGGCGGCGATGTCGCCGAAATGCTCCCCGGCCTCCGAGTCGCGGAAGGTCACCTGCCGGCCGTTGGCCGAATAGGTCGTCACCCGCACCCGGCCCGAGACCAGCAGGAACACCTCGCCCTGCTGCTCGGCGCGCAGCAGCAGGGGCTTGCCGGCTTCCACGCTGTGCCACAGGCATTGCCGGGCCAGCAGGTCCAGCCGCTGGTCGGAGAGGCCTTCGAGCAGCGCGATCTGGCGCAGTGCGAGGCTGGAACGCGGGACAGGGTCTGGTTTGTCCATGCCGGGGTCTGTGGTCAAGGGGATGAGCGCGCGGATTATGCTCGGGAGCCGCTTCGAACCCGTTCATGGACAGACGTTCCCCCCAACCGCACTTTTCCCCGAGAACGCCGACACGGCGCAATCTCCGCTGGGCGAGCGGGCTGGTGCTGATGGCCTACATCACGGTTCACCTGCTGAACCATTCGCTCGGCATCTATTCGTTTGCCGCCGCCGAAACCGTGCTGCGCGGCGTGCAGAAGTTCTGGCACAGCCTGCCCGGCACCGCGCTGCTGTACGGCGCCGCCGGCACCCACCTCGTGCTGGCCGTGGTCGCGCTGTGGGAGCGCCGCACCCTGCGCATGCCGCCGCTGGAGGGCCTGCGGGTGCTGCTGGGCTTTGCGCTGCCGCTGCTGCTGGCCACCCACCTCACCGCCATGCGCGGCGCCTACCTGGCCTACGGCATCGAGGGCTCGTACGTGCGGGTGGTCTGGGGCCTGTGGGACTGGCAGGGCGCGGCCGCGCAACTGGTGATGATGCTGGCGGCCTGGACCCACGGCTGCCTCGGCCTGCATTTCGCGCTGCGGGCGCAGCCGGCGTACCGGCGCTTTTCCTACCTGCTGCTGGCCGTGGCCGTGACGCTGCCGCTGACGGCGGCGATGGGCTTCGTGTCGATGGGCCGGGAGTTCCAGTGGACCGGCGTGCCGCCCGTCGTGCTGCCCACGGCCGAGCAGGGCAAGGCGCTCGGCACGGCCGAAGACAGCATCAAGTGGTTCTACGGACTGGCGCTCGCCCTGCTGCTGCTGGCGCGCTGGGGGCGCAACGCTTTCGCGCGCTGGTCGCGACAGCCGTCGATCACGCTGCGCTATCCCGACCGCACGGTGCAGGTGCCGCGCGGCTGGAGCGTGCTGGAGGCGAGCCGCTCGCACGGCATCGACCACCTGTCGATCTGCGGCGGCCGGGCGCGCTGCTCGACCTGCCGGGTGCGCGTGGCCGGCCCGGCGGAGCACATCGGCGAGGCGGGCCGCGAC
Organism: Variovorax sp. AB1(2024); assembly: GCF_037482385.2. Taxonomy (NCBI): domain Bacteria; kingdom Pseudomonadati; phylum Pseudomonadota; class Betaproteobacteria; order Burkholderiales; family Comamonadaceae; genus Variovorax; species Variovorax sp. AB1(2024). Next base: position 5,686,905 of record NZ_JBBHKP020000001.1, read on the forward strand.
GAGCAACGCACGCTGGAGCGCGTGCGCGCGCCCGCCGACGTGCGGCTGGCCTGCCAGCTGCGCCCGCGCGGCGACATCGAGGTAACGCCGCTGTTCGCGCCGCTGCCCAACGAAGGCCGGCCCGCGCCGGTCGGCAGCTTCGGGCGCGAGCGCGACGTGGCGATCCTGTTCGTCGACCTGCGGCGCTGGTCGGGCCTGTCGGAGCGGCAGTGGCCTTTCGACCTGGCCTATGTGCTCGACCGCTACTTCGCCACCGTCGGCGCGGCCGTGCGCGAGAGCGGCGGCGTGCCCAACCAGTTCATCGGCGACAGCGTGATGGCCATCTTCGGGCTCGACTGCGACCTGCCGACCGCCTGCAGGCAAGCGCTGCGCGCGACCGAGCTGATCGGCGAGCGCATGGACGCATGGAGCAAGGGCTTCGAGGCGCAGTTCGGCCAGCGGCTGGAGTTCGGCATGGGCCTGCATGCGGGCCGCGCCGCGGTCGGCGAAGTAGGCTACCTGGAAACCACCACCTTCACCGCCATCGGCGAAGTGGTGAACACGGCGAGCCGGCTGCAGGACCACTCGAAGACGGCGGCGTCGCGCCTCGTCGTCTCGCTGTTCGCGGCCGAGCAGGCGGGCGTGGCGCACACCCTGGGCACGCCTGAAACGCTCGCGGTGCGCGGGCGCTCCGAACCTCTTGCGGTGCTCTACGCATCCACCGGTGCCGTCTGCGCGTAGCAGTTGCCGAATGCGGTGCGCAAACGCACATCGCAAACCGCACGGCGGTTTCACACTTCAGCTTGTGGCAACGACGAATGTCCGCCGCCCACACAGTGAACCGAAGGGACTATCACCATGAACACCAAGCAACGCATCGCCGCTTCCGCTTTTGCCGCCGCCTTCGCCCTGCTGGGCGCCGCCGGCGCGGCACATGCAGAAACCTATGAGGGCGTGCATGCCATCACCTCGTCCGCCAGCCGCGCCGACGTGAAGGCCGAAGCCGTGGCCGCCACGCGCGAAGGCAACGCCTATTCGGACACCGCCGCCGAAGGCGCCGTGGCTTTCAATTCCACGCTCGACCGCGGCACGGTCCGCGACCAGGCCGTGGCCGCCGCGCACAACCCGCTGCAAAGCCTGGACCGCCGCGCCTTCTACCGCGACGAAGTGCCGCAGGCCTACAAGAAGCCCAGCGTGTCCTTCACCCGCCAGGCCGGCCTGTAAAACCGCACGCGGCCCTGCCCCGCCGGTTCAGGGCCGCACGCCTTGCCAGGCGTTCTGCAGCAGGGCGCGGATCGCATCGCGCTCCAGCGGGCGCGGATTGGGATACTGGTTCTTGAGCGCGTGCTCGCAGGCCAGGTCGAGATCGGACTCCTTCATGCCGATGTCGCGCAACGCGACAGGCGCGCCGTTGTCGCGTGCCAGGTCGTACACGGCCTGCGCGGCGCTGCTGCTTCCCCCGAGTGCCTTCAATATGCGCGCCATGGCCTGCGGCGCCGCTTCCGCGTTGTAGGCCAGCGCATGCGGCAGCACGATGGTGTGGGTCTCCGCGTGCGGCAGGTTGAAGCTGCCGCCCAGCGTGTGGCACAGCTTGTGGTGCAGTGCCATGCCGACATTGCCCAGCACCGCGCCGCAGAGCCAGGCGCCATAGAGCGCATCGCTGCGCGCGCCCGGGCCTTGCGGCGTGGCGCGGATGGCGGGCAGCGCCCGGCCCAGCGCGGCAATGCCCTCCTGCGCCATCAAGTCCATGACCGGATTCGAATCGACCGCATAGAGCCCCTCGGCCGCATGCGCGATGGCATTGATGCCGCTCGTCACGCTGATGCCCACGGGCAGGCTCAAGGAAAGCTCCGGGTCGTAGATCACCGTGCGCGGCAGCACCCGGATGTCCTTGCCCGTCTTCTTCATGCCGGCTTCGGTGATGCCGTAGATCGGCGTCATTTCGGAACCCGCATAGGTCGTCGGTATGGCGAGGATCGGCAGCCCGGAGTCGAGCGCGATCGCCTTGCCCAGACCGGTGGTGGAGCCCCCGCCGATGGCCACCGCGCAATCGGCGCCCAGGCGCTGCGCCACCTCCCTGGCCTCGCGTGCGGTCTCGATGGGCACATGCATCACCGCCCGGTCGAACACACCGGCCGCATGGCCGCCCAGCATGGCCGCCACGCGCTCGGCCTGCGGGCGCTGCTCGGGCGTGGAGAGCACCAGCGCGCGCCTTGCGCCCAGCGCATCGATCTCGCGCGCCAGATGCTGCAGCGACCCCGCGCCGAACACCACCCGCTGGGGCACGCTGTTGTAGACGAATGAGGAGGTGGTCATGGCTTTCCTGTCTTTGTCCCGAGTTTCCCGCCGGCCCGCGCCGCGTTCAACCACGGCAGCGGAAAGGAGTTTTCCGCTCAGGCCGGAGCGACCTGCACCCTGCAGGCATCGCCGCCCTCGGCGATGGCGAAGCGCACGGGCAGGAAGCGCTCGATCACCGCGCAATTGGTGCGCGTGTGCTCCGTCACCTCGCTGCAGGTGAAGGCGCAGGCCTTCCTGCCCTGCCACGCGGCAAGCGCCTGCAGCAGCGCCAGTTGGTCCGCAAGGTGCGGTCCGACCGCCGCCTCGCTCTTCTGGAACGCGCGCAGCTCCCTGGCCAGGCCATGCGCCACCTGCTCTGCACTCATCGATTTTTCGCCGAAGGCGGTGAACACCTCGGTGACGTGTTCGTAGGCCAGCGTGGCCATCAGCGCATTGCCCGGCCCTTCGTTCTGGCGCACCGCGCCCAGGCGCAGCTGCTCGCCGGACCAGCCCATCGCGCCGCCCAGCGTGTCGAGTTCGCGCGTCGGCACATGGCGCGGCAGGCCCGGTGCCAGGCACTCTGCGTGACCGGCCCGGTGCGCGCCGCGCGCGATCAGGTCGAAGGGCTGCAGCGGGCCGGCCGCCGGCACGACGACCGCCTCCACCTCGCCGCCACCGGCCGGGTAGAAGCCGCAGCGGCGCAGCGTCAGTTGCAGGTCCGCCCCCAGGCGGCGCACCAGCGGCGCGAAAGCGCGCTCCAGGAAATGGAACGGCGGCGCCATCGGGTTGTGCGTGCCGCCGCTCAGGTGCACGCGGCTCTGTGCGCCAGCCAGCAGCAGCGGCGGAAGCACGGTCTGCAGCACCAGCATGCAGCTGCCCGCACCAGAGATCGCGAAACGGTACTCGCCCGCGCGCACCGCGCCGGGCGTGAAGCGCAGCGACTGCGATCCGAGCTCGGCGCCTTCGACTTGCGCACCGCTGATCGCGGCGGCAGCGTTCACGCACGCCAGATGCTGGCGCATCAGGCCCGGCTTGGCACGGCCCGCACGGATCTTCTCGATGGCCAGCGGCTGGCCGGTGGCCACCGACAGCGCGAGGCCGGTGCGCAGGATCTGGCCGCCGCCCTCGCCTTGGGAGCCGTCGAGTTCGATTGGCTTTTCTTGTATGTTGGTCATCATTCCCTGGTTGTTTTTGTATCGCCTGCTACATGAATTCGGCACGTATCCGGTCCAGATCAAACGGCGTGATGCCTTGATGCACCCCGAACACGGTGTCGGCCTCCCCGGCCGCTTCGACCTGCTGCCCTCTTGCTTGCACATGCAGCGCGAAGAGTGTGTACAGGTCGGGTCTAGTCAGCCCCACCAGCGAACGCAGCATCAGCGAAACGCCTGACAGGTTGTTCTCGACGTTGTTCCACGACGGGTGCCTGCGCAGAGCGATGTCTGCCCAGATCAGATCACGCGCTTCGAGATCGAAGATGGTTGGAAGGCAGATCGTCGTATCGCTCGCGATATCGACCTTGTCGATCACCGTGGATGGTTCGAATACTTCGCCCGATCCCGCAGACTCGCGTGCCATCCATCCGGCAAAACATTCCGGCAGATCACAGAAAGCCTGCGTGGTGTAGCTGTTGATCGAACTCACCACATATCGCACGCCTTTCTCGCGCAGTTTTTCGATGTCGAGATCGATGAACTCCGCGGCGCCCTTCGGAGCATCCACGATGTCACCGCTGTGCACGCCGCCGTAGTCCTTGAGGTTGTAATAGGCCAGTACGTTGACGTAGTTGAAGTTGGCGTCGTAGAGCGCCGCCGACAGGTCGATGTCGGTCCGCGAACGTCCGTTCTTCCACCAGAGAAAGAGACGCACGATGGCAGCGTCCGGCATCGGCAGCCGGCTGCCGCGCACCAGGGTGCGCAGTGCCTTCGAGGCCGAGCGTTGCGAGAACGGCACGAGGTAGTTGCGCAGCATGGGATCGACATGGCAGCGCCCCAGCGACGGCAATGCCGCAAAACGCGAGAGCAGTGCTTTTTCGCAGATTGCGGCTGCTTGTTCGGCCACACCCTGCGCCAACGCTAGCCGCCGATCTGCCGCGACGAAAACGTTCGCCGTCTCGCCCTTGGGGAAAAAGCTGCGCAGCGAACCCTGTCCATCGAGCTTCCGTTGACGAAAATGCGTCATCGCCTGCAGCAGAACGGTCGTCGAGGCCTTGTCGGCCACGGCTCCGAAAGCCTTCAATACGTCCTGCGGCTGTGATGCGACACGCAGCACATGGTCGAGCCGCCGCGCGAAATCGCCGGGCCGCGTCGGCAGCAGTGCCAGCACCTCATGGATCGATCGTCCGCCGAGTTGCCGCTCCACATGGTGATTGAATCCTTTCGGTCGCTCCCCCCGACGCACGGCATCGAATGACGCGCAAGCCGTCGGGAATCGCTTCATGTACTCGCCAGGATGCAACACCTCGCCCAGCCGCTTGAACACTTCGGGGCGACGGGCCATGTCTTCGGCAACGCTGCCGCAACGGTCGAGCATCGCCATCAGCCAGCGACGCAACGGCCGCTTCATAGGCGCGAACTTCGACGGCGCCGCGAGCGACACGTCGCCATTGCTCCAGGCTACAGCCAGCCGCAGCACGTCGGTTGCCGTCTTCATGTGTGCCTCCATGAACGCATGCGCGCCCGGCTCATGCTCTCTCAGCAGCGCGCCGCCAACCACGGCGAGGTTCTCCCTCGACACGATCTGCTCGGGCATCCACATGTGCACCCTGCTGCCGTACTGACGCACGAACCAGTCAACATCGTCCTTGTCTTGCTGCGAGAGCGAACTGCGCGCGCCGACCAGTTGGGTGAAGATGGCTTCGAAGTCTTCCTGCGTGCCTACGTCGATGGCGCGCAAGTTCGCTCGGCGCACAGCTTCGGGCAAGCCGATCTGCCTTGCGACATTCTCGTCCGACCGCCAGTTGCCGAAGCTTGCGTAGTGCCTTACCGCATTGAGGAACAGGTCCGCCGAACTGGCCTGCACGACCTCGGCGGGGAAGTTCGGGTAAAGCGGGCGCCACGCATGGTGCGCGCCCTTGATTTCGCGCAGGCTCTTGAGCAAGGTTTTGAAGAAAGCCTCGAAGGGCTTCGCCTCCCAGGTGCTCAGGCACGCATCAAGCGCTGGCGACAGCGTGAAGCCCAACGGCTCCAGCTCTTTGTACAGCGTGGCCAGGTAAGCCGGCGGCAGCACGGCATCACCCGATTGGGCCAGCACGCGGGAACGACGGCGCAGGTAGAGCGCACCGTTCATCGTGCATACCTCCAGAGCGACTGCGTGACTACGCAGTGCTTGAAGAAAAAGTGAGCGGAAAGCGCAGACCCTAGATTTGGAAGATGAGAGAAGGAAGGATCCACATAGCCGCTCACGAACATCATACGACCTCCATTGTTGGGGGAGTACCAGCTGCTTCACTCTTATCGAAGCGCAGCACCGTCTCGCAAAGAAACGCATCGAGCCCCGAACCATCGGCCGACAGCAGCGGCGTCACCGGCTCGGCTGCATTGGCCGCCAGCTCGGCTTCGATGAACGCGTGGATACCCGGCCAGCGCGGGCTGGTCGCGGCTTCGCCGGCGCGCATCTTGACCTCGAGCAGCGCGTTGATCTCGGCGATCAGCGCCGCGTCGCGTACCGGGTCGAGCGTGTGCTGCGCCAGGTCGGCGAAGCGCATGGGCGGCACGCCGGCGCGCGAGCGGATCCAGCGCGCGGCCAGCAGCGGTCGCAGTACGTAGAGGTACTTCTTGTAGCGCACCTCGTCGGCCTGCAGATGCTCGCGGAAATTCTTCTTCGCCATCGAGCTGTAGTGATGCCAGCCGCGCGCGTTGGAGAACACGGCCTCCGACAGCGCGCGAAAGCGCGGCATCGCCACCGCGTCGTCGCGGTAGACGATGGGCGAGCGCAGCCACTCGAGCAGCGTCGGGTTCGACTCGCGCATCAGGCCCAGCGCCTTGCGCAGGTCCCAGCCGTTGATGTCGAGGTCGCCGCTGATCGGCACCTCGATCACGTCGCGACGCGGGGCCACCGTGAGGTACCACGGCAGGCGGTTGACGTAGATGAAGCGCACGTCGTAGTCGCTGTCGGGCGAGGCGAAGCCCCAGCCGCGGCTGCCGGATTCACAGGCGAACAGCACGGTCACGTCATGCGTTGCTTCGATGTCGCTCAGGGCCTCCATGATCTGCGTGCGCACAGCGGGCTCGATCGGGTGGGCGGAGCGCAGGAATTCTTCGGTACTCGTGTCTTTCTTCTTTGCTTCTTTTCTCGTCAAGCCCGGGTGACGGTCACATTGCCGGCACTGTCGAGCTCGTAGACATCCAGGTCGCTGGCCAGGAACGCATGGCCGCGGTAGTGCGCCTGCGTCTCTGCCATCAATGCAGCCATGCCCTCTTCGTTCTGGTGGCGCGCGCTGAAGTGCGTGAGGATCAGGTTGGGCACTTCGGCCGCCTGCGCGAACTCGGCCAGCAGGCGCGCGGAGCTGTGCATCGGCCCGGGGCCGACCTTGTCGAGTGCCTCCTGCGTGAAGGTGGCCTCGTGCACCAGCAGTTGCGCGCCCCTGCAGGCGTCGTGCAGCAATGAGGGTTGGGCGTTGTCACCGCCCATCACCGCGGCAACCATTTCGACCTGGCTCTCGGTGTAGTCGGCACCGCGCAGCACGCCGCCGTTGAAAGGCACGTCCTCGCCTTGCTGCAGCGCACGCCATGCGGGACCGGGTGGCAGGCCGATAGCGCGCAATGCGTCCGCTTTCAGCCGCACTCGCCGCGTCTCGACTTGCATGCGGTAAGCATGGCTGGGCACACGATGCAACAGCGCATGGCTTTCGATGCGCAGGCCCGGCACCTCGTACACCAGTGACGGTCCGCCGATATCCACATGCTCGACTTCGTAGGGCAGATGCAGATCGGTCAGCGCGCGCGTCGCCTCGAACCACTCCCACACCGGCAGCGGCGCAATCAGCTTCAGCGGCTTCGTGCGCTTGTTCATGCCCGCACTCGCGAGCAGGCCCGGCAGGCCGTAGCAGTGGTCGCCGTGCACATGCGTGATGCAGACGGCGGCCAGGTCGTTCAGGGACAGCGGTGTCTGCAGCACACGATGCTGCGTGCCCTCGCCGCAGTCGATCAGGAACCAGTCCGGGCCGAGCACCGTCTGCACGGCGAGGCCGGAGACGTTGCGGTGGCGCGTGGGGGTACCGGAGGAGGTACCCAGAAAAGTCAGTTTCATCATCTCGTTGATCACTCCCTGCGCATCAATGCGCTTCTTGCAGCGTCCGCGGCGACGCGCTCCCAACCGAAGTATCGGCGACCTCCCTCCGGACGAGACGCCATGAACGCGTGTAGCCGTGCGAGGTTCTCTTCACCGCCCCAGCGCCCCATTGCCTGGATCGCCACGACACGCAGGCTCCACCATTTGCTTTGCAATGCCGCCTCGATTTCGGCCCTGGCTTGAACGCTCGGCTTTGCCGCACCCAACGCACGCAGGCGACATGTCTTCTCGAGCAGAAGGTCGGCCCCGGGCGAAACGGCTCGCAAACGTTCGCGCCGTGCGCGCCGTGCGCGCCTGCATGCGAGGCATCGCACGGCACGGCTGTCGATGTGACCGTGAATCGTCTCGTACCACCATTTCTGCTGCTTGGCCGTCCATACCTCGTCGGCACCGCAATCGCGGCAGACGAATGGACGCGCGACATAGAAGTCAGGCAGCACGCCGTAGGTGTTGTTGTGTTGCTGCAGAACAGCTCGATCCGCCGGCTCGCAACCGAGTGCACAGGCGAAGTCGGCTTTCGGCAACCGGACATCCGGCAGGCGCGAGCGTGCTGCCAGAGCGGCAGCACGCTCGCGGCGGTGCGCCTTGATCTCGGCGCGGCGTTGCTTGTTGCTCTTCATTTTTCAGCCCTTCGCAATACAGCGCTGCGAAGGCGAGCCTATCGATAGCTCTCCCTCTACAGCGCCATCGTGAGGCCGTACTTGGACCTCACCCTCTCACCCCTTCACGCAAACAACCTGCTTGAGCGTGTAGACCACCTCCACCAGGTCCTGCTGCGCCTCCATCACCGCGTCGATGTCCTTGTAGGCCATCGGGATCTCGTCGATCACGTCGGCGTCTTTTCGGCATTCCACGCCTTCGGTCGCGGCGACTTGGTCGGCCACGGTGTAGAGCTTCTTCGCCTTGGTACGGCTCATCTTTCGACCGGCACCGTGGCTGCAGCTCATGAAGCTCTCGGGGTTGCCTTTTCCGCGCACGATGAAGCTCTTGGCGCCCATGCTGCCGGGGATGATCCCCAACTCGCCGGCCTTCGCGCTCACCGCGCCCTTGCGGGTGACGAGCACGTCTTCACCGAAGTGCGTTTCGCGGCTCACGTAGTTGTGGTGGCAGTTCACCGCTTCCACATGCGCCTCGAAAGGCTTGGTGATGACCTTGCGAACGGCCGCTACCACGCGCTGCATCATCACTTCGCGGTTCGCGCGCGCGAACTTCTGGGCCCAGCCCACGGCGCGCACATAGTCGCCGAAGTACTGGGCGCCTTCCTCGAAGTACGCCAGGTCCTGATCGGGCAGGTTGCGCTGGTGCAGCTCGGCGTCTTTCTTGGCGAGCTCGATGAAGTGCGTGCCGATGGCGTTACCCACGCCGCGCGAACCCGAATGCAGCATGAACCACACGGAGCCCGCCTCGTCCAGGCACACCTCGATGAAGTGGTTGCCCGTACCCAGCGTTCCCAGGTGCTTGTGGTTGTTGGTGTTCTTCAGGCGCGGGTAGTCTTCGCAGATCGCGTCGAACTCGTCCTTCAGCGCACCCCATGCCACGTCGGTTTCGTTCGGCGGCGTCTCCCACGAGCCCTTGTCGCGGCCCATGCGCTTGGGGTTCGAGCCGTGCGGCACGGCCTTCTCGATCGCCGAGCGCAGCGGCCCCAGGTTGTCGGGCAGGTCGTTGGCATGCAGCGTGGTCTTGCACGCCATCATTCCGCAGCCGATGTCCACGCCCACCGCGGTGGGAATGATGGCCTTGAAGGTCGGGATCACCGAACCCACGGTGGCGCCGATGCCGTAGTGCACGTCGGGCATGGCCGCAATGTGCTTGAACACGATGGGCAGGCGCGCTGCGTTCTCCAGCTGCTTCTGCGCCTCGGGCTCCACGGGCACGCCGCGGGTCCACATCTTCACGGGCACGCCGTTCTCGACTTCGTGCAGGTTGTAGTTCATTTTTTCTTCTTTCATCATCGTTTCACTCCTCTGTTCAGGTCATCGCGCGCTTGTACAGCGCGATCGACAGTCGTTCGTAGTCCTGCAGCGGGAAGTCGTGCTCCACCCACATCTCGCGGTAGCGCTTCGGCCCCACTTCATCGTGGATGCGCTGCAGGATCGCATGGATGTTCCGGACCAGCTCGGTACGCGAAATCTCTCCGCGCGCCACCACTTCATGGTCATGCACACCGACCATTCCCCAGCTGGCCCAGTCACGGTACTGGCGCAGCTCGTACTGCAACACGTCCCAAGCACCCGAGACCAGCAGGATCACCTCGCCCGGCTCGTCCATGAACACGGCCTCGGCGTGCTCGGCACCCTTTTGCAGGGTCAGGCCCATGCGCGCAAGGTCGCCGAGCGAATCGTGCAGGTAGGACACCGCGAAGCCCAGTCGCTCGGAAGCGGCGCGGAAGCTCACGTCGGCCCAGCCCGCGTCGTGCAGGTCATAGGCGATGAGGTCGTGTGCGCGAATTTCTTCTTCGGTCATTTTCTTCTCCCTTGGCGCCTCTTCGGCGCCAGTCAATCCTTCTCGAGTCCGGAGTTCAAGGAGCGTTCGGCCGAAGCGTCACCAACCCATTGAGCACTTGGTCCAGACCGCCGATCACGGAGATCTTGTCGATCCGCTCGGCCACCCGTTCCAGCGTTTCGAGTTCCTTCATCCGCAGCGCGACGGGGTTGCCCTCCATCACCTTGGCGGTGTTCAGCAGCGAGCGCGTGGCCGCGGTTTCCTCGCGGCGGCGGATCACGTTGGCCTGGGCCGACTTCTCGGCCTCCACCACCTGGGCGAGGATGGTCTTCATCTCGCCGGGCAGGATGATGTCCTTCACGCCCACGCTTTCCAGCGCAATGCCGGAGCCTTCCAGCCGCTCGCGCACTTGCGCCAGCACCGTCTGGTCGATGGCCGCCTTGTTCTCCAGCAGCGCATCGAGCGTCTGCTCGCCCACCGCGGCGCGAAGCCCGAACTGCAGCTCGCGATACACATGGTCGGCCGGCTTCGGCATCTGCGCCATCGCCTGCCGCACATCGGTGAAGCGCCACACCGCCGACATGTTCAGCCGCAGGCCCACCTTGTCGCGGGTCAGGATTTCCTGGCCGCTCACTTCGGCGATCTGCGAGCGCATGTCCACGCAGGTCACTGCCACCTGCCGGTTGAAGCGCCAGAAACCGTGGTTGCCCGGCGCCAGAAGCTCCTGCATCTGGCCCTGCAGCGTCAGCACGCCGACGTGGAACTCCGGAACCTGCACCAGCAGCACGCCGTCGAGGCCGGCCACCGCACGCGGGCGCAGCGCCACGCTCTGCAGCTTCGACACCAGTTCGGCCGGCAGGCGCACGTCTTCAGCCACGTCGATCACGTCGATGCGCTGTTCGCGCAGGCCGCGCCAGTACAGCTTGCGGGTGGCGGGCGGCAGGATCTGCACCAGCACGCCGTCCTCCAGGCGCAGGCCGGCCTGGGTTTCGCCGAGCGACACATGCACGAACTCGCGCTCGACCAGCTCAGGCTCCTGTGCCAGGAAGTAGTCGACCAGCTCGTGCTCGAAAGCCGGCTCGGTCAGGGCAAAGCGCTGCAGCTGGATCTTGTCGAAACCCGAAAACACCCGGTGCTTTCCGGCGCCCAGCAGTTGCTCGAAATCGCCGTTGCGAAGCAGCAGCGCGCGTTCGTTCTTCTTGATCGTGATTCGGTTGAAGCCCAACATCTTTTTCTCCCACTCGTTATTCGGTTCGTTTCTTCGTTCAGTCTTCAGTCATTCGGTCTAGGCCCTCGAAAGGGCAGGCGGCGGGCACTGCGGCAGCCAAGGCCTGACGTGCGGCGGTCGCCCGGCTCGGCAGGTGCCTCCCTCGTCGCTTTTGCAACGCCGTCACCTGCCTCGCCTTCGATGGCCACACGCAGTTCCTTGCCACGCACGCGGTGCGCAAGCCGCCTGCGCTTGGCACTTTGGCGCGCGGCGCAGGGCATGTTTGCCCTGCGCCATCGCTCCGGTGTGCCGGGGCGGAGGGGCTTTCGCCCCCATCAGGTGGCGGTGCAGGCACCGCCGGGTTTTTTGCGGGAATCGAACCCGCGGCTCCATGTGGTTAGCACGGCGCTCAACCATGAGCGGGACTGAATCAAGTTCAGTTGCCAGGCAGCCCAGCCACGGCATACGGCAAACCCAAGGACTTGCCTGGCTTGCTGCACCGGGCCGCTTCTACGCGGCACCTGCGAGTGGATGGACTGCATCCTGACGGGATATCCATTGCAGCCGGCGTGCCAGCCTTGGGCAGTTTTCACGATCGGGGATGCAAGTCATTGACGGGAAAGGAGAAATTCCGTTTCGACGTGTTTCGAGAACTAGATCCATACCTATAAAATCCCGCAAAATCTATAAATTTAGCTAGTTTCATATCCATGAAGCCAATCGTCGTCATCGGCTTTCTAGGCACCCAGCTCGATGCCGGCCAGGGCGCGGGCCGCTGGAACAAATGGCGCCCCACCGTTTCGCTCGCCCAGCACGAAGACATGGTCGTCTCGCGCATGGAACTGCTCTACACGCTCAGGCACAAGGCGCTGGCCGAGCTCGTCAAGGCAGACATCGCCACCGTGTCGCCCGAGACCACCGTCAACCTCGTGCCGATCGAGCTCGCGGACCCGTGGGATTTCGGCGAGGTCTATACGCGCCTGTACGACTGGGCGCGCGGCTACAGCTTCGACACCGAGCGCGAGCACTACTGGACGCACATCACCACCGGCACGCACGTCGCGCAGATCTGCATGTTCCTGCTGTCGGAGTCGCGCGTGGTGCCGGGGGTGCTCGCGCAGACCTCGCCGCCCCGCAAGCAGCGCCAGGGCGAGGCCGGCAAATGCACGCTGATCGACCTCGACCTCTCGCGCTACGACGTGATCGCGCGGCGCTTTGACGCCGAGCAGCGCGACGCGGTCGCGTTCCTGAAGAGCGGCATCGCCACGCGCAACGCGCGCTTCAATGCGCTGATCGACGAGATCGAGCGCGTGGCCGTGCGCTCGCGTGCGCCGATCCTGCTGGTCGGGCCGACCGGCGCGGGCAAGTCCTTCCTGGCGCGGCGCATGTTCGAGCTGAAACAAGCGCGGCACCAGATGACCGGGCCGTTCGTGGAAGTGAACTGCGCCACGCTGCGCGGCGACGGCGCGGCGTCCACGCTGTTCGGGCACAAGAAGGGCTCCTTCACCGGAGCGGCGAGCGACCGCGCGGGCCTGCTGCGTACGGCGCACCAGGGCGCGCTCTTCCTCGACGAGATCGGCGAGCTCGGCCTCGACGAGCAGGCGATGCTGCTGAAGGCGATCGAGGAGAAGCGCTTCTTCCCGGTGGGCGCCGACAAGGAAGTGGAGAGCGATTTCCAGCTCATCGCCGGCACCAACCGCGACCTGCGCAGCGACGTGGCCGAAGGACGGTTCCGCGAAGACCTGTTTGCGCGCATCAACCTCTGGACCTACGACCTTCCCGGCCTTGCGCAGCGGCCCGAGGACATCGAACCCAACGTCGACCACCTGCTGGCCATCCACGCCGCCGAGAACCATCGCGTGGTGCGCTTCAACGCCGAAGCGCGCACGGCCTACCTGCGTTTCGCGCAGAGCGGCGAGGCGGTCTGGAGCGGCAACTTCCGCGACCTGTCGGCCAGCGTGACTCGGCTGGCCACGCTGGCCGACGGCGGCCGCATTCCTGTCGCGCTGGTCGAAGCGGAAATTGCACGGCTGCGATGGCTGTGGAAGCATGCGGGCGCGATGCCCATGGCCCGCGGTGCCGACGGCGTGGATCTGGATGCGCTGCTGGGCGAAGAGCGAGTGCAGGCGCTCGACCTGTTCGACCGGCTGCAACTCGAAGCCGTGGTGCGCGTGTGCCGCCGGTCGCGTAGCCTTTCGGATGCGGGGCGGCAGCTGTTTCAGGCCTCGCGCGCGCAACGCAGCGTGGTGAACGATGCGGACCGGCTGCGCAAGTACCTGGTCAAGCTGGGGCTCGATTGGGGGCAGGTTTCCGCGGGGCCGAGGAGCTGATCGGAGTGCGCCATCGATGGGCTATCCTCCGCCCGATGGCCATCTCCGCATTCGTCGTGAAGGTTCCCGCCGCCGAGCCCATCGCCGGTGATCTGCGCCGCCGCTACGACCGTGGCGCTCGGCGTGCCGGCACACATCACGCTTCTTGTTCCCTTCATGGACCCCGCGCTGATCACGGCAGACGTGCTGGACAGTGCGCCGCACGTGCTCGCGCAGACGCCGTCGTTCGAGTTCTCGCTGGGCAAGGTCGGGCGGTTTCCCGAGACCGCGTATCTGGCGCCCGAGCCCGCCGCCCCTTTCATCGAGATGACGCTGGCGCTCGCGAAGGCCTTTCCCGATTTCCCGCCATATGGCGGCGAACACGAAGGCGTCGTTCCGCATCTTTCAGTGGCACACGGCAACGTGCGCGATGCGGAAGATGCTGCCGTCGAACTGGGCACCCGGCTTCTTGCATCTGGCGCTGTGCATGCGCATTGCACCGAGGTCGCGCTGATGGAGAACTCGTCAGGGCGTTGGCGGGACTTGCATGTCTTTGCGTTGCCCGAGGCGACCTCCTGAGTATTCATTCATGCCCGAAAAACCATCGACCTCACCCGTTCGCAACGTTCTCTTCATCTGCAGCCGAAATCAATGGCGCAGCCCGACCGCGGAGCAGATCTGGCGCCGGCATCCCCTTATCTGCGCACGCTCGGCCGGCACCAGCCCGAATGCGCGGCACACGGTGTCTGTGGACGACATCGAATGGGCCGACGTGATCCTGGTGATGGAAGAAAAGCACAAGTCGCGGCTTGTGGCGGAGTTCACGCGAATGCTGGGAGGCAAGCCGATCCATGTGCTCGACATTCCGGACGAGTACAAATACATGGACCCGGAACTCGTCGAAGAGCTCCACCGCTCGGTGTCGTCGATCCTCGGCATCGCGTAACAAGCAAAAGGACTTAACCCGTCGTGACCGACATCCTGTCCCGTCTTCAGACACTCAAGCGGCTCGATCTGGACTGCAGTTGCTTTGCGGCGAAGTCGCACTGGTACGACCTGAATCCGCCACTTTCCGAAGAAGAGGTCGCACAGGTGGAAGCCAAGCACGGGTGCAGATTCCCCGATGAGTACCGCAGGTTCATCACGGAGATCGGAAACGGTGGTGCGGGCCCGGCATATGGCGTGTTTCCGCTCGGCATGCACGACAGGAGCCACGACCTTTGCCGTTGGGACGAGGGCTACGCACTCATCGGAGACCTGTCCAGGCCGTTCCCGCTGCGCGACGCATGGAACCTTCCTGAGGACTTCTGGCGCCAGCAGCCCGATCCGCCGGAAGACATGCCCGTCGAAGAACAAGACCGGATGCACGAAGCTTGGGAAAGGAAGCTTGAAAGCGACTACTACGCCACCAGCATCACCGACGGCGCCATACCCATCTGCCATGAAGGCTGCGCCCTGCGCAACTGGCTGGTCGTGACAGGGCCTCTGGCAGGTACGGTCTGGCGCGACCTGCGAGCGGACAACGAGGGCATCAAACCCTTCCTGAAAGAAGATGGAACCCGCATGGGTTTCAATGACTGGTACCTGCACTGGGTGGAGCAGAACATCCGGCAGGTCGTCGAGTCACAAGCGCAGAGTCGCCTCTCCCAGGCCTTTTCGCCCCGGCTGTCGAAGCTCTCGAACCCGAAGGCTGCGGCATTCGCGACCTTCTGCGCTCAGGCCCTCTATCCCAATGTCGAGGCCTACGCCTCGGCCATCGGCTTCGACAAGAAATTCCCGTTGCAGGACCGTTTGGACAAGGTGCTGTGGGCGCAACTGCTGCAACAGGATTTCAATCTGCCGCTGACCTGCGACGAAATGGTGGACAGCCTGCTCGGCGTACAGCATGACCTGGGGCGGCACTTGGCGTCCACAAGGAAAGCCGGCCCAGACGACGCGCCCATGAAGGCCGCAGTTTTCTCGTACATCGCCGCATGTACTTTCTGGTTCGGCAACGGCGACCCGCAACAGCAGTTGGCCGTAACGCAAGGTGCGGTCAAAGGCGAAGCCATGTGCGAAGCGGCAGAGTCCGAGATACGGTGGGCGCTCGAACAGCTCGAAGGCGAGCCGTCGGTGTGGGCAAGCGCAGACCTCATCGAAAAGCTGCGCACTCGCGCCAGGGCCCGCAAGGCTTTTGTTGCATCCCCGGCCACCGCACCGGCGAAGCAGCCGTGGTGGAAGCGTTTGATCCCCGCCGACTCGCAATGAGCGAGCCCCAACGACCTGCCTACACCCATGCCAGAAATCTACATAAGCACAGACGTCGAATCCGACGGCCCCATCCCGGGCCCGCATTCGATGCTCAGCTTCGGCTCGGCCGCCTACACGGCCGACAAGCAACTGCTTTCCACCTTCAGCGCCAACCTGCACACGCTGCCCGGCGCCGAAGCCGACCCGAAGACCGCCGCCTGGTGGAAGACCCAACCTGAGGCATGGGCCGCCTGCCGCACCGACCTGCAGGACCCCGCCCACGCCATGAAGAACTACGTGAGCTGGCTCAAGGGCCTGCCCGCGCGGCCCGTGTTCGTCGCGTACCCCGCGGGCTTCGACTTCCTGTTCGTCTACTGGTATTTGATGCGCTTCGCGGGCGAGAGCCCTTTCAGCCACTCGGCGCTCGACGTGAAGTCGTTCGCGATGGCGATGCTCCAGCTCGACTACCGCGACAGCACCAAGCGCGCGATGCCGCGCCGCTGGTTCGACCCCGGGATGCCGCACACGCATGTGGCGCTCGACGACGCGATCGAGCAAGGCGCCCTCTTCTGCAACATGCTCGCGGAGAACCGCGCGGCCGCCAAGGGCGCAGAAAAGCCATGACCATCGGCACCGGCCCGATCCGCCGATGGTGCGGAAAACTCGCGCTGTGCGCGCTGCCTCTGCTGCTGGCAGGTTGCGTGCAGTCGATGTTCTATTACCCCGACAACGTGCGCTACGAGACGCCAGACGTGCTGGGCATGCGCTACGAGCCCGTGCAGTTCACCAGCGCCGACGGCACGCGGCTGAGCGGCTGGTTCCTGCCCGCGGCCGACCGCAAGAACCCGAAGGAGGCCAAGGGCACGGTGGTGCATTTCCACGGCAATGCGCAGAACATGAGCACGCATTGGCGCTTCGTGGCCTGGCTGCCCAAGCAGGACTACAACGTGCTCGTCTTCGACTACCGGGGCTACGGCCAGTCCGAGGGCAAACCGGAGCCCAAGGGCGTGTTCGAAGATTCCAACGCCGCGCTGAACTACGTGCGCTCGCGCCAGGACGTCGACCCGGAGCGGCTGTTCGTCTTCGGGCAGAGCCTGGGCGGCACCAATGCGATCGCGGTGGTGGGCTCGGGCAACCGCGCGGGCGTGAAGGCGGCGGCCATCGAGTCGACCTTCTATTCGTATTCCTCGATTGCCAACGACAAGTTCAAGGGCGCCGGCCTGCTGGTGAGCGACGACTATGCGGCGTCGAAGTACGTGGCGGCTGTGTCGCCGATTCCGCTGCTGTTCATTCACGGCACGGCCGACCAGGTGATTCCCGTGGAGCATTCGAAGCGGCTGCTGGCCGACGCGCGCGAGCCCAAGCGGCTGATCGAGGTGCAAGGCGCCGGACATCTCGAGCCGATGACGACGCTGCGCTTCGGCAACGCCTACCGCAAGGCGCTGACGGCCTTCTTCGAATCGTCCATGCAGCCGCTGCAGCAATGAAGCATTTCGACGAAACCGCCACCCGCGCGCCGCTGGCTTTCGAGCGGCTGGTGCCCGCGCTGCGCTCGGCGTTCGCGGCCGAGGCGCAGGTGCCGCCGCGCCATGTGCACACCATCGAGACCGCCGGCGCGGACCGCGCCGCCTGCAAGGGCACGGTGCTCATCATGCCGGCGTGGAGCGACACGGGCTTCCTGGGCATAAAGACGATCAACATCTTCCCAGGCAACGGTGCGCACGGCCTGCCCGGCCTGCACGCGACCTACGTGCTGTACGACGCGCGCACCGGTGTGCCGCTGGCGATGATGGACGGCAACGAGATCACCGCGCGCCGCACGGCCGCCGCGTCCGCGCTGGGTGCGTCGTTCCTCGCGCGAAAGGACGCACGCCGGCTGCTGGTGCTGGGCACCGGCCGCATCGCGCGAATGCTGCCTGCCGCCCATGCAAGCGTGCGGCCCATCGACGAGGTATGGGTCTGGAACCACCGGCCCGAAGGCGCCGAGGCGCTGGCGGCGCAATGGCGCGCCGAAGGCTGGAATGCGCGAGCCGCCACCGACCTCGAGGCCGCCGTGCGCGGGCACGCCGACATCGTGAGCTGCGCCACGCTGGCCACCGCACCGCTGGTTCGCGGCGACTGGCTTGCGCCGGGGTCGCACCTGGACCTGATCGGCAGCTTCACGCCCGCGATGCGCGAGACCGACGAGCACTGCTTCGCCGGTGCGCGCACCTTCGTCGACACCCCGGAAGCGCTGCAGAAATCCGGCGACCTGCTCGACGCGATGGCGGCGGGCACGCTGCGTGCGCAAGACATCCAGGGCACACTGGCCGAGCTGTGCCGTGGGGAGCGGGCGGGCCGGTCGAGCGACGAGGAGCGCACGGTCTTCAAGGCCGTGGGCAGCGCGCTCGAAGACCTGACCGCCGCCACGCTGGTGTGGCATGCCGCGGCATCGCCGGCCTAACGCTTACGGCTTAGTTGGAGCCGAGAAATCGCTCCCAGAGGGCTTTTTCCTACATCCGCATACGTCAAGCAGCTAATGGCGGCCCTGCAGGCGTGCCGGTATCTTCTTCGCACCAACCACGGAGGAGGCCCCGCGCATGCTCAGCACAAACCACAAAGCAAACATCCTGCGCAAGGCGGGGTACGACGTGCCGGCTTGTCCGATGGAGCCCGTCGCGCCAGGGGCGTACGCGGCAAGCCTTCCCGCCGACACGGTGCACCAGACGCCCCAAGCCTGGGGCAAGGCCATCGAAACGATGTATGTGTCTTATGCCGCTGCCCGCGCAGCCAAGAGCCTGCGCGATGCGGAAGAAGCGCGGATGCTGGCGATGCTGCAACTGCGCTCGGCCAAGGCCTACGCCTGAGACTCCGCGCCCCGGTCGCGCAGGTACGCAAGGATGCGCCGGACCAATTCGGTCCTGAATGACGCCGCGCCGAGTTCATGGCGGCCCGCCGCCGAGTGGACGACGCCCTCTACCGCCGACGAGAGCATCCGCGCGGCCATGGCTTGCCCTTCGCCGTCTTCGCCAGCACGGCCGTCGGCGGCGGCCACCAGCGCCCGATAGCGCCGCTGGTACTCAGCCTCGAACGCCACGTAGCTCGAACGGGCGCCAAGCGGCACCTCGTCGACCAGCACGTGATGCAGCGCCTGGTCGATGGAATGGGTGGCGATGACGCCATCGACGAACCGGGCAACCCGCTGATCGAGCGAAAGGGTTCCGTCCTGCTCATCCGCGGCGGACAACACCCGGAGCACCTCGTCGAGGTGGCGCTGGCGGATCGCCTCGGCGATGGCCAGCTTGTTCGGAAAGTACTGGTACAGCGAACCCACGCTGACGCCCGCGACCGCCGCGATCTCATTCGTCGTGAATCGCGCCCACCCCCTGCGGCCCAGAACGCGAGCGGCGGCTTCGATGATGACGTCGACCGTGGCGCGCGAACGCTGTTGCCGCGGTGCTTTGCGCATGCTCCTGTGCTGCGAAGGAATGCGAGTACCCAAGTTCGAGGCTCCACTCAAGAATAAGACCGCCCGCACCCGCCGTCGGCCGATGGCTGCGAAGTGTGCCGTTTTTATCCAAGGGAACCGCGATGACCACGCAGACGCTTTTGAATTCCTTGTTCCGCTACAAGTCATGGGCGGACGAAGGGCTGCTGGAGGGCCTGGCCGCACTGGCCGAAAAGGCGCCGCAGGCCGAATACGAAGCCGCAGTCCGCGTCTTCAACCACGCATGCATCGTCGATCGCATCTTCGTGGCGAACCTGCAGCGCCTGGACCACGGCTGCGCCGCCACAGGGTCGGACACCGCGCCGCCGCTGCGGGAACTGGCAGAGGCAGTGAGGGAAACGGACCGCTGGTATGTCGCCTACACGGCGCGCCTGAGTGCGCAGGAGCTTGCCGAGAGCATCGACTTCGACTTCACCGACGGCGCCGCCGGGCGCATGTCGCGCGAAGAGATGCTGGGCCACGTCGTGACCCATGCCGGCTACCACCGGGGCGAGCTCGGCCGGATCATGTGGCGGCTCATGGGCTCGTCGCCTCCCGACACGTTCACCGGCTTCCTGCATCGGGCCGAGCCCGCGCGCCGCATGCGCGCTTGAAAAGCCCGGCGCGCTTGCCTTGCTTACTTGCTTTGCGCGGCCTTCAGCACCGGGTTCTCCATGGTGGAGATCACCTTGCTGTTGACGCGCGAGCCGCCGGTCACGTTCTGGTCGGGCGCTGCCGCGGTGGCCATGGCTTCCTGGTAGACCTGGGCCGGGTCGCGGCTCGAGGTGAAGGGATCGGGACCGCGCGAACCGCGGGTCACGTTCTGGTTGGGCGCATGGGCCGTGTCGACGGCCTGCTTGTAGACAGCTTCAGGATCGGCCACGGACTTGAACGGATCGGCGCCGCGCGAACCGCGCGTGACGTTCTGGTCCTTGGCGTGGGCCGCGGCAACTGCCTCTGCCTCGACGGCTTCGCGGGTGCGTTGCTGGGCGTTGGCGGAGGCGACGGCCAGCACGGTGAGTGCGGCGGCGATGGCGAGGTGAGTGGTCTTCATGGTTCCGTCTTTTCTGTGGGTTGTCTGTCTGTCTGGATGGGGTCTTGCCGCTTCGATGCGGGAAAACCCTGAGCAAGACTATTGACGGCACAAGGCATGTCCATGACGGCCCCGAGGCCCGGAGTAGCTCTTTGGCGAGCGCTGCAACCTGCGCGAACTTCTGTTAGCTGCGCCGGTGTACTTCGAATTCCTGCTTGCGCGCGGACTGCGGGTTCTGACACAGTGAGCAGATTCCGAGCGCATCGCATCCATTCATCCATCCATCCATCCATCCATCTTTCGACGAAGGAAAACCGCAACCATGGGATTGTTCGACCTGCTGAAGAAAAAGAAGCCGGCCATGCCCGAGACGATCGAGGAAGGCATGGCCTCGCAGGCCGAGGACTTCGTCGACGCGTTCTCGCGGCCCGGCGCGCCCATCGACGGCTCGCGGCTGGACTACACGGCGTCCTCGCTGTCGCTGGTCGACCGCGTGCTTGACGACTTCTTCAGGCAGCAGGCGCCCTTGCCGGACGACCTTCACTTTCTCGCGTCGGCTTACGTCTTCGAGGTCGCGCGCCGCGAGTTCGGCGGGCGCTACCTGCGGGGCGACGAGGACAACCCCTTCGTTCTGGTCATCGGCAAGGACGACGCCCAGGTCGGCGTCTGCGCGATGAGCAAGGTGCGCGGGCGCGCCGTCAACGGCCCCGAGGACGACCTGGGCTTCTTCTACGCCGGCATCGCCCCCGCCGTGGCGCGCGGCGTGAGTGCGACGCTCATCTGAGGCCAAGGCGGCCCAGCGAGCGCCGCAATGGATGCGGCGTCAGACGCGCTCGAGAATCACCGCGATGCCCTGGCCCACGCCGATGCACATCGTGCACAGCGCATAGCGGCCGCCGCCCTTGTGCAGCTGGTTCACCGCCGTGGTGGCCAGGCGGGCGCCGCTGGCGCCCAGCGGGTGGCCCAGCGCGATGGCGCCGCCGTTGATGTTGACGCGGGCGTCGTCGTCCTTCAGGCCCAGCAGGCGCAGCACGGCGAGGCCTTGGGCTGCGAAGGCTTCGTTCAGTTCGATGACGTCGATCTGGTCGAGCGTGAGGCCCGTGAGCGCCAGCACCTTCTGCGTGGCGGGCGCGGGGCCGATGCCCATCACGCGCGGCGCGACGCCGGCAGTGGCCATGCCGACCACCCGGGCGCGCGGCGTGAGGCCGTGCTTGGCGGCGCTGGCTTCGTCGGCCAGCAGCAGCGCGCAGGCGCCGTCGTTCACGCCGCTGGCATTGCCGGCGGTCACGGTGCCGTCAGGACGCACCACGCCCTTGAGCTTGGCGAGCGACTCGAGGCTGGTCTCGCGCGGATGCTCGTCCTTGCTGACGATGATGGCGTCGCCCTTCTTCTGCGGCACGGTCACGGGCACGATTTCAGCGTCGAAGAAGCCCGACTTCTGCGAAGCCACTGCGCGCAACTGCGAGTTCAGCGCCATCAGGTCTTGCGCCTCGCGCTCGATCTTGTAGTCGGTGGCCACGTTTTCTGCCGTCTCGGGCATCGAGTCGACGCCGTACTGCGCCTTCATGAGCTTGTTGACGAAGCGCCAGCCGATGGTGGTGTCGTACACCGCGTTGTTGCGGCTGAAGGCGCTTTCGGCCTTGGGCATGACGAAGGGAGCGCGGCTCATGCTTTCCACGCCGCCGGCGATCATCAGGCCGGCTTCACCGGCGCGGATGGCGCGTGCGGCCGTGCCCACGGCATCGAGGCCCGAACCGCACAGGCGGTTGATGGTCGCGCCGCCGAGTTCGAGCGGCAGGCCCGCCAGCAGCGCCGACATGCGCGCGACGTTGCGGTTGTCTTCGCCGGCCTGGTTGGCGCATCCGTAGAGCACGTCGCTCACCGCCTGCCAGTCGACGTTCTTGTTGCGTTCCATCAGTGCGCGCAGGGGCACGGCGCCCAGGTCGTCGGCGCGCACGCTGCTGAGCGAGCCGCCGTAGCGGCCGAAGGGGGTGCGAACGGCGTCGCAGATGAAGGCTTGGTTGGTCATGGTGTGTCTCTGTAATGGCTTGAAAGGGATCAGGCGGCGATCGGAAGGCCGACGAGCTTCTCGAGTTCTTCGCGGCTCAGGCCGTCGACCAGGTCGATGAGCTTCAGGCCTTGCGGCGTGCACTCGAGCGTGGCGAGATCGGAATACACGCGCTTGACGCAGGCGATGCCGGTCAGCGGATAGGTGCATTCCTTCACCAGCTTGCTCGCGCCCTGCTTGGTCAGCAGGTCCATCATGACCCACGTCTGCTTGGCGCCAATGGCCAGGTCCATGGCGCCGCCGACGGCGGGAATGGCGTCTTTCTCGCCGGTGTGCCAGTTGGCGAGGTCGCCGGTGGCCGACACCTGGAACGCGCCGAGCACGCAGATGTCGAGGTGGCCGCCGCGCATCATCGCGAAGCTGTCGGCATGGTGGAAGAAGGCGCCGCCCGGCAGCAGCGTGACGGGCTGCTTGCCGGCGTTGATCAGGTCGTAGTCTTCTTCGCCGGCCTCGGGCGCGGGGCCCATGCCGAGGATGCCGTTCTCGCTCTGCAGGATGACCTCGCGGCCCTTGGGCAGGTGGTTGGCCACCAGCGTGGGCTGGCCGATGCCGAGGTTGACGACGGCGCCGTCGAAGATGTCCTGCGCCACGCGGGCGGCGAGCTGGTCCTTGGTGCGACGTGTGTAAGTCATGGTCATGCTGCCTTCTTGAAACCGCCGGCCTGGGTCGCCACGCGTTCGATGCGCACCACCTGGTGCACGAAGATGCCCGGGGTCACGATGGTCTCGGGGTCTAGGGTGCCGAGCTCGGCGATGTCGTGCACGGTGGCGATGGTCTTCTTCGCGGCCATGGCCATGACCGGGCCGAAGTTGCGCGCCGCCTTGCGATAGACCAGGTTGCCCCAGCGGTCGCCGCGCTCGGCCTTGATGAGCGCCACGTCGCCGTGGATGGGGTACTCGAGCACGTACTGCTTGCCGTCGATCTCGCGGGTCTCGCGGTTGCCGGCCAGTTGCGTGCCGTAGCCCGTGGGGCAGAAGAAGGCGCCGATGCCCGCGCCCGCGGCGCGGATGCGCTCGGCGAGGTTGCCCTGGGGCACGAGCTCGAGTTCGATCTTGCCGCTGCGGTAGAGCCCGTCGAACACCTGGCTGTCGGCCTGGCGAGGGAAGCTGCAGATGATCTTGCGCACGCGGCCCGTCTTGAGCAGCGCCGCGAGGCCGGTCTCGCCGTTGCCCGCGTTGTTGTTGACGACCGTGAGGTCCTTGGCGCCCTGCTCGACGAGGCCGTCGATGAGTTCGCCGGGGATGCCGGCGGTGCCGAAGCCGCCGATGAGAACCGTGGCGCCGTCCTGGATGCCCGACAGGGCATCGGCGACCGAGCGCGCGATCTTGTTGATCATGAAGCTTGTCTCCGGGTGAGAGGAAAGAAGAAACCGAACCGCGATCCGCCCGATTCTGCGAACCGACAATTTGTTCGTCTAAAGAACATTTGTTCGTATAATGAATTCTAGAGAGGATCGCTCAGCATGGCAACCCACGCGACACAACCCACCGCACCCGCACCCGCGCCCGGCGACAGCTACGTGCAGTCTTTCGCACGCGGCCTGCAGGTCATCCGTTCGTTCAGCGCGAACGCGCCGCACCAGACGCTGAGCGAGGTGGCCGCCGGCAGCGGCCTCACGCGCGCGGGCGCGCGGCGCATCCTGCTCACGCTGCAGACGCTGGGCTACGTGGTGACCGACGGCAAGCTGTTCACGCTCACGCCGCGCATCCTCGACCTGGGCTTCGCGTACCTCTCGTCGATGCCGATCTGGAACCGCGCGGAGCCGGTGATGGAAGCACTGGTGCAGCAGGTGCAGGAGTCGTGCTCGGCCGCCGTGCTGGACGCGACCGACATCGTCTACGTGCTGCGCGTGCCGACGAAGAAGATCATGCACATCAACCTGGGCGTGGGCTCCCGACTGCCGGCCTACTGCACGTCGCTGGGCCGGCTGTTGCTGGCGGACCTCGATGACGACGAAGTGCGCACGCGCCTCGAAGCCTCCGACATCCAGACGCTGACCAAGCACACGCTGACCGACATCGATGCGCTCATGGCCAAGGTGGCGCAGGCGCGCAAGCAGCAGTGGTGCCTGGTGAACCAGGAGCTTGAGGAAGGCCTGATTTCGGTGGCCGCGCCCATCGTCGACCGGCAGGGGCGCATGGTGGCCGCGCTCAACATCAGCGGGCAGGCGAACCGCACCAGCGCGAAGGTGATGCAGGAGACCATGCTGCCTGCGCTGGTGGATGCGGCGAAGCGGGTGTCGCAGCTGCTCTGAGCGCACACCCGCGGCCGCCGTTGCGCACGCTCAGGCGTCCGAGCGGATGCCCTTCATCAGGATCACGCCGCCCAGGCGCGTGGTGTCGGCGCGCATGCGCTTGGCCAGCGTGTCGGGAGAGCCGGGCTGCGCCTGCCAGCCGGTCTTGAGCAGCGCCTGGCTCACCTCGGGCGAACTGATCACTTCGACCAGCGCGGCATTGAGCCTTGCCACGGCGGCGGGCTTCATGCCGGCGGGCGCGGCGAGCGCGGTCCAGATCTCGAGGTCGGCGCCGCGCACGTCGGCGTCGCGGATGGTGGGCAGCTCGCTCGCCAGCGGGCTGCGCTCGGGCGAGGTCACGCCGATGGCCTTGATCTTTCCCGACTTGATGTGCGGCATGGCAAGGCCGGGCGGCAGCAGCGCCAGCTGGATCTCGTTGGCCAGCAGCCCCGCGATGACCTGCGGGTTGCCGGTGTAGGGCTTGTGCTGCGCGGTGATGGCGGCGCGGCTCTTGATGAGTTCCATGCCCAGGTGGCCCACGGTGCCCACGCCCGGCGTGCCGTACTTGCCGCTGCCGCCGAGATTGCGCACCCACAGCAGTTGCTCGGCCGCCGTCTTGCCCGTGGCGCTGCCCGACACGGCCAGCACCAGCGGCGCGGTGCCGATCAGGCCGACCGGGGCGAAGTCTTTCTCGGGGTCGAAGGGCAGCGACGGGTTGAGCAGCTTGGCGATGGTGAGGTTGCCGTTGATCAGCGCGCCGATGGTGTGGTCGTCGGTGGCCTTGGCCACCTGGTCGGCGACGGTGTTGCCGCTTGCGCCCGGCTTGTTCTCGACCGTCACCGGCTGGCGCAGGATCTTCGACAGTGGCTCCGCGATGGCGCGGGCCGCGAGGTCGGGCGACGCGCCTGCGGGAAAGCCCACCAGGATGTGCAGCGGCTTGGTCGGCCAGGCATCGCCGCCCGTGTTGCGTTGCTGTGCCCAGGAAGCCTTCGCGAGCAGCGAGGCGGCGACGGCTGCCGCGCCGCCTTCGAGCAAGCGGCGTTTGGTGATCGTCAAGATGACTCCATGAAGAATGAAAAGACCGGGGAATGACGAACGTGACTGACGTTTCGTTTACACAACGTTACATGACGGGCAAATATTAATCAAGTCTGAACGAACACCAGGCAGGGCTTTAACATGGGCGGACAAGGCAGCGTCGACCTGACAGCCGCCACATGCCACAAAGGGAGCACACGCCGATGATCGAGTTTTTCCACACCAAGGACCGCCTGCGTTTTCTGCTGTACGTGGGCGCCATTGCGGCGCCGCTGTTGCTCATCAGCGCATGGGTCGTGAGCAGCATGGAAGAGTCCTCCGCTGCGAAGGGCGAGCCCAACGCGCAGGGCGGCCTGAGCTATCGCATCCAGGAAAAAAGCGGCGCCAAGACCTTGCCGCCGCCGCTTGCCAGCCTGCTCTCGGTGCCGCCGAACACCGCAATGACCGACGTGGACGTGACCGCAGACAGCACCGGCCGCCTGAGCAGCGCGGCCGTCAAGGCGTTCAGCACCGACGGCTTCAAGACGGTGGCCGCCTTCCACAGGCCCACGCTCTCGCCCGTGACCACCGACAGCGCGACCTCGCTGGAGGGCGTGCGCGACGGCTACCAGATCAGGATCTCGCAAGAGACCAGGTTCTTCGACAACGATCCCTACAAGGACCGCACGAAGATCGAGTACTACATCAACACCGTGAAGAAGCCTTGACGCCGGCCGGCGCGTGCACCGGCGACAGCTTGCGCTGCGTCGGAAACAGCGACCAGCCCCAGCGCTGCTGCGCGTAGCCCCACAGGCCCTGCTTGAAGAACAGCGTGACGAGAATCGCGAGCAGCCCCAGCCCCAGCAGATACCAGGTGCCGTAGTCGCTCAGGAACTTGTTGAGCGCCCAGAAGATGAGCGCGCCGACCAGCGGCCCTTCGATGCGGCCGATGCCGCCGATGACCACCATGAAGATGGCGAAGGCCGTCCAGTTGACGCTGAACGCCGCATCGGGGCCGATGCGCAGGTTGCCCACGAAGTACAGCGCACCCGCGAGCCCAGCGCCGAAGGCCGCGACCACGTACACCGCCAGCTTCATGCGCGCGACCGGAATACCCTGCGACTCCGCCGCCACCTCGTTGTCGCGTATGGCCAGCAGCGCAAGGCCGCGCTTGCTGCGCAGGAACAGGTACACCAGCGCGACGGCCGCGACCACGCAGGCCAGCGCCATCCAATAGGTGGTGCTTTCGCGGGTGGCCTTCTCGATGCCGCGCAGCGCGGTAAGCGTGGTGCCCGAGCCGCCGCCCACGGCCGACACGTTCGCGAAGCTCAGCCGGAACACTTCCGCGATGACCCATGTGCCGATGGCAAAGTACCCGCCCGAAAGCCGGAACGCGACGAAGGACACCGGAATGGCGACCAGCCCCGCCGCCAGCGCCCCAAGGGGTATCGCCACGAACGGATTGACGCCCGCGAAGTTGCCCAGCATCAGCATCACGTAGCCGCCGAAGCCGAAGAAGGCTTGCTGCCCGATGCTCACCATGCCGCCATAGCCGGCGAGCAGGTTCCACATCATCGCGAAGATGAAGTAGCAGGCAATCTCGACGAATTCGCGCATCCAGCTCGACTCGCCCCACCAAGGCAGGCTGGCCGCAACGAGCACCAGGGCAATGCCGACGGCCAGCGCGGCGCGGCTCGCGGCGGTGGCGCGCTCCACGGCGATGAGTGTGGGAGGCATGTTCGTCATTCGCTTCATCCGCGCGTCTTTGGAAAGAGCCCCTGCGGCCGCAGCACCAGCACCACCAGGAACACGATGTGCCCGAACCAGATGCCCCAGCCCGGGTCGAGCCTGAAGCCGATCTGCTGCGTGATGCCGAGGATCATCGCGCCGGCCAGCGTGCCCCAGAACGAGCCCATGCCGCCGATGATCACCGCCTCAAAGGCGAAGAGCAGCAGCAGAGGCCCGTCTGAAGGAGACACCGTCGTGCGCATGCCCTGCAAGGCGCCCGCGACGGCGATGAGCACGAAGGCGATGGCGGTGGCAAAGGCGTAGACCTTCTTCGCGTTCAGCCCCATCAGTTCGGCGATCTCGCGGTCGTCCGACACGGCGCGGAACGACCGCCCCAGCGCCGTGCGCGCGAAGAGCCATTGCAGCGCGCCCGTCGCCACCAATGCGATCGCCAGCACGACCAGCGGCAGCACGCCGACCGACATCGCGCCGCCGAGCGCAATGCCCTGGGTGCTGAGCCCGCCGGTGTCGATGGCGCGCGGGTCGGCCGAGAACAGCTCCAGCAGCAGGTTCTGGATCACGATCGACAGGCCGAAGGTCACGACCAGCGAAGGCAGCGGGTCCTTGCCGAGCGTGCCGTTGAGCACGTAGCGCTGCAGCGCATAGCCGAAGCCGAATGCCACCGGCAGCACCGCGAGCGCGACCAGCCACGGCGCCACCGCATCGCCCGTCAGCGACACGCCCGCGATGACCGCGAACGCGCCGAGGATGATGAAGTCGCCCTGCGCGGTGTTGGTGAGCCGCATCACGCCGAACATGAGCGACTGGCCGAGCGCGAACAGCGTGTAGAGGCCGCCGAGCAGCACGCCCTGGACGAGGGTTTCAAGCATGTGCGGCCTCGATACCGAAATAGGCTTGCGAGATCTGCTCGCGCGTGAGGTCGGCCGAATCGCCTTCGAGCGACACGCGGCCTTCCTGGAAGCAGTAGATGCGCTGCGAGACCTGGCGCGCCATGGTCACGTCCTGCTCGACGATGACCACCGTCATGCCTTCGCCCGTGATGGTGGGCATGGCCGCGTAGATCTCGCGGATGACGATGGGCGCGAGGCCCAGCGAAAGCTCGTCGCACAGCAGCACCTCGGGGTTGCTCATGAGCGCGCGGCCCAGCGCCACCATCTGCTGCTGCCCGCCCGAGAGCGATGTGCCCGGCTGGTGGCGCTTCTGGGCGAGGATGGGAAACAGCGCATACAGGCGCTGCAGGTTCCAGGGGCCGCGGCGCGCGGCGGTGGCGCCCATGAGCAGGTTCTCTTCCACGCTGAGGCTGGGGAACAGGCCCCGGCCTTCGGGAACCATCGCAAGGCCCTGCCGAACGATGTCGCCGGGCGGAAGGCCGCCGATGGGCCGGCCCTTGAACTCGATGGCTTCGCGCGGCGCGCGCACCAGGCCCGTGAGGCTCTTGAGGAAGGTCGACTTGCCCGCGCCGTTGGCGCCGATGATGGCGACGAGCTCGCCCTGCACGAGCGAGAAGTCGATGCCGAAGAGGGCTTGGGCGTCGCCGTAGAAGGCCTTGAGGGCGTGGGTGGAGAGCAGGGCTGTCATGGTCTT
Organism: Variovorax sp. AB1(2024); assembly: GCF_037482385.2. NCBI lineage: Bacteria > Pseudomonadati > Pseudomonadota > Betaproteobacteria > Burkholderiales > Comamonadaceae > Variovorax > Variovorax sp. AB1(2024). Next base: position 5,715,790 of record NZ_JBBHKP020000001.1, read on the forward strand.
TGCTCCCTCCCCTTCCGGGGGAGGGACGGGGCGGGGGCAAGCGGCGTTCGATGAGGCGCCACGGCGAAACCAGCGCCGTCGTGCCCCCATCCCGACCTTCCCCCGGAAGGGGAAGGAGCAATTCGAAGACGTGTCGCGCTCATGCTTCCATCCCCATGTACACCCGCCGCACTTCCGCGTCGTTCATCACCGCGCGCGGCGCGCCCTCCGCCAGCTTCTGCCCGAAGTTGATGACGAACAACCGGTCCGCCAGCGACAGCAGCGCATGCACCACGTGCTCGATCCAGATCATCGTCACGCCGCGCGCCTTGATGCGCTTGAGCTCCGCCACCAGCACGGCGGCTTCCGGCTCCGTCAATCCACCGGCGATCTCGTCGAGCAGCAGCAGGCGCGGCCGCGTCGCGAGCGCACGCGCCAGCTCCAGCCGCTTGCGGTCGAGCAGCGTCAGCCCGCCCGCGGGCTTGTTCGCATGCGCCATCAGGCCCGTCTGCGAGAGCACCTCGTGCGCCGTCTGCCATGCCTCGCGCTCGGCCTGCTGCCCGCCGAAGCAGGCGGCCGTGACGAGATTCTCGAACACGCTCATGTTGCCGAAGGGCTGCGGCACCTGGTAGCTGCGCCCGATGCCCGCATGGCAGCGCTGGTGCGGCTTGAGCCGCGTCACGTCGCGGCCCGCGTATTCCACGCGACCCGCATCGACGCGCACGTCGCCCGAGATCAGGTTGAACAGCGTGGTCTTCCCCGCGCCGTTCGGCCCGAGGATGCCCAGCGTCTCGCCCTCGGCCACCGACAGCGTGATGTCGTCCGTGACCTTGAGCACGCCGTAGGACTTGCTCACGGCATGCAGTGCCAGCAGCGTCATGTCAGAGCAGCCGCAGCTTGCCGCCGGTGGGAATGCTGGTCGCCGCCTCGTTGTTGACGATGGTCAGCTCCACCTTGTACTTCGTGCCCTTGCCCCACTGGCCGAGCACCAGCGGCGTCTTGCTGACGTTCTTGAAGGGCCCCTGGCCGCCCCACTTCACCGGGCCGACCACCGAGTTGATCGAGGTCGAGGCCACGGCGTCGCGCACGTCCGAAGCCTTCAAAGACTTCGCGCGCCCCAGCGCATTCGCCGCCACTTCGAACAGCGCATGCGCGAAGCCGATGGGTTGCGTCCACTGCTTCTTCACGCCGGCCTCGTAGGCATCGGCCAGCGCCTTCGCGCTCTGCTGCGTGAGGCTCGAGGTGAACGGGTGCGACGGGCTCCACCACACCTCGGTCGACAGGCCGTCGCCCAGATCGCCGAGTGCCTCGATGGCACCGGGGAACAGCAGCGCCTTGCCCAGCGTGATGACCTTGGGCCTGAAGCCCTGCTGCCGTGCCTGCGTGAGGAAGGTCTTGGCATCGGGCGGAATCACCACGCCGGTGACGATCTCGCAGCCCGCGCTCTTGAAGGCCGCGATCTGCGCGCTGAAATCCTGCGTGCCGTTCTGGAAGCGTCCGGGGTCGGTGAGCGTGAAGCCCATCTGCGCGAGCGGCTTGGGAAAGCCCAGCTCCTTGTCGCCCCAGGCATTGCCGTCGCCGTCATTCGGGAAAAGGCCGCCCACCTTCTTGTTGGTGGCCAGCGTCTTCCAGCCGTTGGTGAAATTGGCGATGACGTCTTCGAGCCCCCAGAACAGGTGGTACGTCCAGTTGAAGCCCTTCGCCGGGTCGCCCTTGCGGCCGAAGAACCACGGCTGCCACGGCACCACGCTGGACACGCAGGGCACCTCGTTGAGTTCGCACGCATCGCTCACCGGGTTGGCGGTCTCAGGCGTGCCGGCGGTGAGCACCAGCGCGACCTTGTCCTTCAGGATCAGGTCGTTCGCCACTTCGCCCGCGCGGTTGGGGTTCGACTGGCTGTCCTTCAGCACGATCTGCACCGCGTACTTCCTGCCGCCGACGCTGATGCCGTCCTTGAAGGCGGTCTTCATCTGGTCGATGACCCACTTGTCGGCCTCGCCGAAGGGCGCGAGCGGCCCGGTCTGCGGCGACACATAGCCGATCTTCAGCGTGTCGGCCGCGAACACCAGCGGCGTTGCGCCCGAGGCCACCAGCGCGGCCGTGGCCTGCGTGAACTGTCTGCGATTGAATGTCATGGTTGTCTCCGTCTCTTCTGTTTGTGTTGTCGCAAAGGGGCGAGGTCAGCGCGCGAAGTGCGGCGGTATCTGCGCGTCGACGTTCACCCACACGCTCTTGACCTGCGTGTATTCGCGCATCGCATCGAACCCCATCTCGCGGCCGTAGCCGCTCTGGCCGACGCCGCCGAAGGGCGAGCCGGGGTTCACGCGCTTGTAGCTGTTGATCCAGACCATGCCGGCGTGCAGGTCGCGCGCCACTTTGTGGGCGCGTTGCAGGTTGCCGGTCCACAGGCCGCTGCCGAGGCCGTAGTCGGTGCCGTTGGCGATCTGCATCGCCTCTTCGTCATTCTTGAAAGTGAGCACGGTGACGAAGGGCCCGAACACTTCTTCCTGCGCGACGCGGTCCTTGTATGACATGGCGCGCATCACCGTCGGCTCGACGTAGCAGCCCTTCGCCAGGTCGCCGCCGGGCGACTTGCCGCCGGCAAGCAGCTCGCCGCCCTCGCCCTGCGCCACTTCCACATAGCTCAGCACGCGCTCGCGGTGCTGTGCGCTGGTGAGCGGCCCCATCTCGGTGTTCTCGTCGAGCGGGTTGCCGAGGCGGATCGATCTGGCCAGCGGTATGAACTGCTCGAGGAAGGCATCGGCGATCTTCTCGTGCAGCATCAGCCGCGAGCCAGCGATGCAGGCCTGCCCCTGGTTGTGGAAGATGGCCCACGCGCTCCCGTTGACTGCGGCCTGCAGGTTCGCGTCCTCGAAGACGATGTTCGGCCCCTTGCCGCCAAGTTCGAGCTGCACCTTCTTCAGGTTGCCCGCGCTGGCCTGCACGATGCGCCGGCCGGTGGCGGTGCTGCCGGTGAAGGCGATCTTCGCGATCTCGGGATGCTCGGCGATGTACTGGCCCGCCACGCTGCCCAGCCCCGGCAGCATGTTGACCACCCCGGGCGGCAGGCCGGCCTCGGCCATCAGCTCGGCGATGCGCAGCGAACTCAGCGGTGTGATCTCCGCCGGCTTCATCACGATGCAGTTGCCGGCCGCGAGCGCGGGCGCCATTTTCCAGCTGGTGAACATCAGCGGAAAGTTCCACGGCACGACCTGGCCGACGATGCCGACGGGCTCGCGCAGCGTGTAGTTGAGAAAGCCCTCTTCCACCGGAATGGTCTCGCCCTGGAACTTGTCGGCCATGCCTCCGAAGTAGCGGAAGCACGCGGCCGTGCGCGGCACGTCGAGCCGGCGCGAATCGCGGATGGGGTGGCCGGTATCCAGCGATTCGAGGCGCGCGAGCTCCTCGGCGTTGGCCTCGATGAGGTCGGCGAGCTTCAGCAGGATGCGGCCCCGGTCTGCCGCGGCCATGCGGCTCCATTTGGGAAAGGCGCGCTTCGCGGCGGCCACTGCCTTGTCGACGTCGGCCTTGCCGGCCAGCGCGACATCGACGATGGGCGTGTTGTCGTGCGGGTTGAGCGTGGCGAGCGTCTCGCCGGATTCGGCGTCGACGAAGCGGCCGTCGATGAAGAGCTGATGGCGGATGGACGGTGCAGGCATGGTCGTTCCTCTCCCTCCCCCGCTGGGGGAGGGTTGGGGTGGGGGCTTCTTCGAAGAGGGCGCGGGCCTGGAGAGCCCCCACCCCTGCCCTCCCCCGGCGGGGGAGGGAGAAATGCATCAGAACTGCACGGGAATCTCGGGCGACTCGCCCTTCTGGATCTCGTACACCAGGCTCGGCGAACCGTTCTCCCACACCAGCAGCATCGAGCGCTTGGGGCTGAAGCCCTGGTGCCGGCAGTACGCGGGCATGGCTGCCATGTCGCCGGCCTTCATGATCACGCGTGCCATGGGCTTGCCGGTGTTCTTGTCGCCGCAGTCCCAGTGGATTTCGTCGGTCATCTGGAAGAACCACTCGACGCGGTCGTTGCCGTGGATGATCGGCAGGATGTGCTCCTCGGTCGTCGGGCACATGTAGCTGTGCTTCACCACCGAGGTGAAGCTCGGGTTCCACGTCACCTGCGAGCGGCTCAGGAAGCCGAAGAGGTTGAAGGCGTGCACATCGTTCTCGAAGCCGGGCTCGGGGTGCAGCTCGGGCTGGCCCTGCGGCACGTCGGCGAAGGCGCGGTTGACCGGCGCGCCGCGCTCGTCGCTGCGCAGGTCGAGGTCGCCCTTGAGGCCCACGCAGCGTTTGGCCAGCTCGCGTGCCCTCGTGATCTTGGCGGTGTTGTTGCCGTTCTTGCGGCCATAGGGCGAGCCGGTTTCCTGCGGCGCGGCGAAGGGGTCGAAGCTCTCGTTGGTCCAGTCGTCGAGCATGGCCTCGAAGGTGGCGCGGATCTGCGCGGTGGGGAAGTTCTCGAGCAGGTCGATGCCCGCGTCCTTCATGGTGCCGTTGAAGCTGCCGGCGTACAGGTCGACCGACTCGTAGTGGTTGACGGTGCCGAACACGTCGTCGAAGTTGACCCAGCCGTAGAAGAAGCCCCAGGCCACGTCGCGCATCAGCGCGCGCAGGTAGTTGCCGGCGTCCATGGTGTGGCTCATCGGGCGGCCGTCGCGGGTCTTCCAGCCGATGTGCACGAAGTATTCGTCGCGGCGGAAGCTGAAGCTGCCGAGAGAAAAGTCCTTGTAGCCGAGCGTGGCGTCGGGCTGCGACGCGATCACCTTGGCGAGTTCTGCGGGTGCGTTCATGTTGCGGTTCCTCTCAATGCGATTGGCAGATGTCGGCCCACTTTTCTACGGAGAGATCGCCCTTGCAGCTCTGCAGGACGATCACGCCCGGCTCGCCGGCGCTGCGGAACTGGTAGGCGGTGTTCTTCGGCAGCAGGCCCTGGTGGCCGCGCGAGAGCTTCATCCAGCCCATCCTCTTGCCCCTGGGCTCGCCCTCGACGAGCACGGCGCCGTTCTTTTCCTTGTCGGCCACGGCCTGCGCGGCGTCGAGCTGCACGAGGTGCACTTCTACCTCGCCGTCCATCACCAGCGCGAACTCGTCATGCGCGCAGGTGTACCAGGGCGAGGTGCCTTCGGCGCGCAGCGTCTCCAGCACGTAGATCTGGTTCTGGCCGAACACGACTTTCTCGTAGGGCTTGCTGATGCTCGCGATCTCGAAGCAGTTGGAGAACGCGTAGTGGCGCACGTCGTCGTCGATGGGTTCGACGTGGCCCTTCTCGAAGTGCTTGAGCGACCCGAAGCGGGTGCGGTAGGTGGTCGAAGTAGCGGCTGTCATGGCTTGTCTCCTTGGATGAGCGAACTCTAGGAGCCATGCGACGCCGCCGGTAGGGACCAGTTTGGAAGAGGATTATTCGGAGTCTCCGAATAATCGACCGGGTTTACCCCTGTTCGTGCGCTATCCGCTGGAGCGGCTGAACTCGATCAGTTCGGCGGGAATGAGGCCGCGCTCGATCAGCGTGGCGTCCCACGGCGGCACGCGGGTGAAGCGCGTGGCGATGTGCTCTATGAAGAGCCGCAGCTTCAGCGCATTGCGCGAGGTGCCCGCGTACACCGCGCTCAGCGAGAACGACGACAGCTGGTGCTCGGCCAGCACCACCTGCAGGTCGCCGCGGGCAATGGCGTCGCCCGCCACCAGCGTCGGCAGGCAGACGATGCCGGCATGCTCCAGTGCATATTCGCGCAGCAGGTGCACGCTGTTGGTCAGCAGCGCGGCGGCGAGGTAGATGGTGGTCTGCTCGCCGTTGTGATGGAAGGTCCAGCGGTCGCGCGTGGGATAGCCCGAATACAGGCCCAGCTTGTGGCGGTGCAGTTCACGCGGGGTGGCGGGCGTGCCGTGGGCCTCCAGGTAGGAGGGCGTGGCGCAGAGCACGCGCCGCACCGGGAAGAGCGGGCGCGACACCAGTTCCTGCGAGGCCGCCGGAAAGATCTGCAGCGCGCAGTCGACGCCGGCCTTGACCGGGTCGGCCACCGCGTCGCTCACGATCAGCTCGAGGTGGATGTCGGGGTAGGTGGTCTGGAACTCGCGCAGCAGCGAGGCGAAGCGGCCCAGCACCATGCCGGTCAGCGCATGCACCCGCAGCGTGCCCGAAGGCGTGCCGCGCGCGTCGCGCATCTGGTCGACGATGTTGTCGGCACGCACGACCAGCTCGGTGCAGTCGCGCAGAAAGGCCTGGCCCATGTCGCTGAGCCGCACCACGCGCGTGCTGCGGTGGAACAGCGGCGCACCCAGGAATTCCTCGAGCTGCTTGACCCGCGTGGTCACCACCGAGTTGGCCACCCGCAGCTGCCGAGCCGCTTCCGCGAAGCTCTGGGTCTGCGCGACACGAACGAAAGTTTCAATGCTTTGGAGGCGGTCCACGGCGGCACTGTACCGCGGCGACGCCCGTTGCGGGCAAACCTGAAAGGCATCGAAAGACTGTCAGGCCTGTATCGGGGGGTTACCTGCCCCACTTACAATCCCTGCCGCATCACCCACCCCCTACGAGGTCTTGTCCGCAATGCCCAAGAGCCCCCGGCCACGCGCCCGTTTCAGCTTCTCCCCCTCCGTGCGTGCCCTCTTCCTGGCCGCTGCGACCTGTGCCGTGGCGCTGCCCGCGCTGTCCGCCGTCGAACATGAAGAAGTCGACAAGCTCATGCAGGCCGGCAAGCTCGACGAAGCCATGACGAAGGCCGACGCCTTCCTCAAGGACAAGCCGCGCGATCCGCAGATGCGCTTCCTCAAGGGCGTGATCCAGCTCGACACCGGCAAGCGCGCCGAGGCCATCGCCGCATTCACGCAGCTCACGCAGGACGCACCCGAGCTGCCCGAGCCGTTCAACAACCTGGCCGTGATCTACGCAAGCCAGAACCAGTTCGACAAGGCGCGCGCCGCGCTCGAAAGCGCCATCCGCACCAACCCCAGCTACGCCACCGCCCAGGAAAACCTCGGCGACGTGTATGCACGGCTCGCCAGCCAGGCCTACAGCAAGGCGCTGCAGCTCGACCAGAACAACACGGCCGTGCAGCCCAAGCTGGCGGTGATCCGCACGCTCTTCACGCCGACGCCTGCGCTGGCGGGCGGCAAGCCGGGCACGCTGGTTGCGTCGGCTGCGCCCGTGCCGGCGCCTGCCCCTGCCCCTGCTCCCGTGGCAAAGGCCGCTGCACCTGCACCGGTTCCCGCACCTGCACCCGCCGCACCGCCGCCCGCCAAGGTCGCGGCGGCGCCCGCCCCGGTGGCCGCCGCGCCCAAGGCGCCCGAGCCAGCGCCCGCCCCGGCACCGTCGCCCGCGCCCGCGGCAAGCCCGGCCGCCAACGCCGAGGTCGAATCGGCCGTGCGCGCCTGGGCTTCGGCGTGGGCCAGCCAGGACATGGACCGCTACCTCGCGGCCTACGGCAGCGACTTCACTCCCGGCGGCGGCCAGAGCCGCAAGAGCTGGGAACAAGACCGCCGCGCCCGCATCGTCGGCAAGTCCAGCATCAGCGTGAACATCGAGAACCTGGTCATCAAGGTCGACGGCGACAACGCCACGGCCAAGTTCCGCCAGATCTATCGCGCCGACAACCTCAACGTCTCCAGCCGCAAGACGCTGGATATGCAGCGCTCCGGCAATCAGTGGCACATTCGCAAGGAAAGCGTCGGCGGCTAGTGGCAGACATCGTCCGGCGCGGCCGGCTTCAGAATCCTCCGTTCCGTCCGCGCAGCGGACACCTGCTGGCAGCGCTGATGGCAGCCTCGGCGCTGATGCTCGCGGCACCGGGTGCCGCGCAGGCGTCGGCTGCGGCCAAGCAGAGCAACGCGAAAGCCGGCAGCGGCAACGGCGCCTCCAAGTCCAAACCCAAGGCGGTGGGCAGCAACCGCGCTCCCGCCGCGCACGGCGCACGCGCTTCCGCCAGGGAGGCGAAGGAAGCCAGGGGCGGCAAGAAGGCCGCGGTGGCCGAAGCCAAGGCAGCCGCCGCCAAGCCCGCCCGCAGGCCGGCGCGCGCCGCCGCGCCGATCCAGGAAGCCAGCAACGCCGAGGCCCGCCTGATCGCCGTCTACGAAATGTTCGGCCGCGGCCAGGCTCGTCCCGCGCTCGCCAAGGCCCGCGACCTGGTGCGCGACTACCCGAACTTCCAGCTCGCGCAGCTCGTCTATGGCGACCTGCTCGCGGCCCAGGTGCCGCCGTCGAACAGCCTGCCCGACACCGCCAGCATCGCCAGGATGCGCGGCAACCCGGCCATGGCCGAACTGCACGAAGAATCGCGCCGCCGCCTGCAGGCCCTGCGCGAACGGCCACCGGCCAACACCGTGCCGTCGCAGTTCCTGGCGCTCTCCACGCGCAGCCGCTACGCCATTGCGGTCGATGCCTCGCGCTCGCGCCTGTACCTGTTCGAGAACAGCGACAAGGGCCTGAAGCTCACGGCCGACTACTACATCTCGGTCGGCAAGTCGGGCACCGACAAGGCCACCGAAGGCGATGCCCGCACGCCGCTGGGCGTGTACTACATCACCAGCAGCCTCGACCCGAAGTCGCTCAAGGACTTCTACGGCGCGGGCGCCCTGCCCATCAACTACCCCAATCCGTACGACGTGCGGCGCGGCAAGACCGGCGGCGGCATCTGGCTGCACGGCACCCCGCCCCAGCAGTTCGCACGGGCGCCGCTGGCCAGCGACGGCTGCGTGGTCATGGCCAACCCCGACTTGAAGCAGCTTTTGCGAAAAGTGCAAATCGGCGCAACGCCGGTGGTCACCGCACGCAGCCTGCAATGGATTTCGCAGCCGCAGGCCGAAAAAGAATCGCAATCCATTTCCAGCGCAATAAATGGCTGGAAAGACGCGCGGGCCAATGGAAATGAAGCACAATTGAAGAAATTCTATTTGCCCGATTTCCAGCGCATCAGCAAGAAATCCACCGAAGGCATTTCAGCCGTCGAAGACGAAGTGAAATACGCGCAGGGCAAGCGCGTGCAGCTCAAGGACATGTCGTTCCTCCACTGGCGGGACGGTGACGACACGATGGTGGTTACCTTCGGCGAAGTGTTCGAAGGCGAGAAGAGCGGGCGCTCGCGGCGCCAGTACTGGCTGCGCCAAGGCAGCGAGTGGAAGCTCTTCCACGAAGACATCCTCGGCTGAACCCCTGCTGACCACGCGGGTACGACCGCTGAGTCGTGACATTTTGCTCACGCTTTCTGGCTTTTTTCAGCGTTACAAATCGTGCTTTGTGGCCCCGTGCTACGTAACGCGTAACGGGTTTGTACCCGTAACGCAGCCCTTTCGCGCGTTCCCGGCGCCGTAACGTTCCCCTCCCCACTTCATGGGAGGTCGGACGCGGCCTACAGAGGGAAAAATTAACCTTCAAAGTGTCGGTTGGCCGATCGTCCTTCCCCCGGGACCCGGCTGGCGGAAAGCTGGCCGCCATCGTGCTTACACCTTTTGGCTAGCACAGCTAAGTGCGTGTCTTGTGGGTTTCTCTTGTTGATACACGGAGTTACTGTGTATAATATCCACCCCATCAGCCTTTGTTAACACTTACTGAAAGGGGTAAATCATGCATAGCCTAATTACTCGTTTTTTAAAGGACGAGGAGGGTGCGACCGCAATTGAATACGGAATCATTGCGGGATTGGTTGCAGTCGCAATTGTTACGGCCCTCTCCAGCACCGATGGCCTCGGCCCCAAGCTTTCTGGTCTCTTTACCTATATTGCCGGCAAAGTGACTGCCCCCGCCTCTTAACAAAGAATCCATAGCAACAAGCTCCCCTGTCAGTCTCCTAATCCATCTGAAAGGCTTCATCATGCTTAACTCAATTGCCCGTTTCCTTCGCGACGAAGAAGGCGCTACCGCTATCGAGTACGGGATCATTGCCGGCCTCGTCGCCGTCGCCATCGTGACGTCCCTCAGCGGTAGCAATGGTCTCGGCACCAAACTCTCAGGTCTCTTCACGTACATCGCCGGCAAGGTAACTGCGCCGGCGTCCTGAGAAGCAACACAAGCAATGCGATTGGCGTGTCTGCTGTGGTTGCTGTTCGTCGCCGTCTATGACTTCCGTCAACGCCGCGTTCCCAACTGGCTCGTGCTCGCCGGCGCCGCAGTGGCGCTGGCCGCACTCGCCCTCGGGACGCAGCCCTTCGGCATCGAATGGTCCACCGCACTCACGGGAGCGGCCGTCGGCTTCGGCGCCTTGCTGCTCCTGTACGCCGTTGGCCTCATGGGAGCTGGCGACGTGAAATTCGCAGGCGCGCTCGGACTCTGGGTGGGCCTGCAGGCTTTGCTGCCGATCTGGGTCGTGGCCAGCCTGCTGGCAGGCCTTCACAGCGCGCTCTGGCTCGCGCTGCAGCGCTGGCCCGTGGCACCGCGGCTGTCGCTGATGTTGCTGGGGCGCTCGTCGGCGACCAGCAACGGCGCAGCGCCCACGACGGCGCGCAAGCGCATCGTTCCCTACGCAGCCTATCTGTCGCTGGCCACCGCGGCCTGGATGGTCTGGGGGCGACAGAGTTAGCAGTCATCTGCCTCTGTCACAGCAGGCCCTTCATTCCTCCAGTCCCATGATCGCTTGCCCCCAAATCTTCATCCGCCGCCCATGATCAACCTCACCAAGATCCTCGCCGCCCTCCTCGTGCTCCTGGCCATCGCACTCGGTGGCTACGCCTGGATGCTGAGCCGCCAGGCACCCGCTCCCGTCGCGGCGGCCACGGGCCCCGCCGCAGCCCCCACCAAGGCCAAGGAGGTGCTGGTCTATCCGGTCGTCGTGGCAGCCAAGACACTGCCCGCGGGCGAGGCGATTCCCGCGGATGCACTGCGCGTGGAGCGCCTGACGATCAACCCGGCGGGCGCGTTCCAGGATGCATCCGTGGCGGCCGGACGCGTGCCGGTGATCGATCTCGCCGAAGGCACCCCGCTGATGGAAAACCAGCTCGTCTCCGGCCTTGCGCTGCGCGTCGCGGAAGGCGAGCGCGCGGTCGCGATCAAGACCGACGAGATCATGGGCGCGGGCAACAAGATCCAGCCCGGCGACTTCGTCGACGTGTTCATCACGCTCAAGTCGGACGGCAAGGACGTCGACCGCAGCCAGGCGCGACTGCTGCTCTCCCGCAAGCGCGTGCTGGCCTTCGGCAGCGCATCCGTCGACGGCATGCCGTCCAAGTCGCCCGACAAGGCGGCCGCCCAGCAGGCCCAGCGCAACGAGATGGCACGCACCGCCGTGCTGGCGGTGCCGGTGGACGAGGTGAACCGGCTGACCATCGGCGACGCCAGCGGCCGGCTGATGCTGGCACTGCGCAATCCCAATGACATGTCGCAGCCGGACCCGAAACTCTTCGCCGAACTTCCCACCGCATTGCAACCCGTGTCGTCCAAGGCGGGCGAGGCGCGCCGCGCGCCACTCGAAGGACTCGATCTCGCACAGGCCGGCCTGACCGCTCTCGACCTGTCCACCGGCGGCCAGGGGTCGAGCGTCAAGCCCGCGGCCGTCGAAGCGCGCGCTGTTGCCGCCACTGCCAACCGGCGCGCCGCAACCGGCACCGGCACGCGCGGCGGCCTCCAGGTCGAAGTGATTCGCGGCGAGCGCAGCGAAACCGTGAACTACTGATCGAACAGCCAGCAGATACCGCCTTCCAGGAAGAACACATGCACCACACGCCTCGCGCGCAATCGACCCGAGCCGCTAGAAGCAGCAGCCCCGTCCAGGTTTCATCGCGGCTGCTGCGCCCGTCCCTGGTCGCCCTGTGCGCGATGACCCAAGCCGTCTGGCCGCTGGCATCCACCGCCGCCGATGCAAAGACCGCAATGCAGCAGCCCGTGCAGCGGGCACTCGTCCTCGATGCCGGTACGCAGAAAGAGCTGCTGCTCGACAAGGGAATCGACCGGATGGCGATCGGCGACGAGGCCGTGGCCAACGTCACCATCACCCGCAAGACACCGAGCTCCGCAGCGGCACGGCTGATCGTGACCGGCAAGGCCGCGGGGCGCACCTCGCTGATGGTCTGGGAGAAGGGCAGCACCGTGGCCACCACCTACCCTATCGAAGTGCGGCGCCGTTCGTCCACGCTCACCGGCACCATGGACAACATGATCACGCACCAGGCCGCGCGAGAGACGGCGCTGGCCAGCGCCCCCGAGAAGACGGAGCTGATCGACCGCTCGGTGGTGAACGTGCGCAGCAGCACGGTGCAGGTCGAAGTCAAGGTGGTGGAATTCAACCGCAGCGTGCTCAAGCAGGCGGGGCTGAACATCTTCAGCACCCGCCCGAATTCGAGCGGATTCAGCTTCGGCGTTTTCTCGCCGTCCTCCCTCTCGTCTGCAAGCTTTGCCGCCAATGGCCAGATCACCGGCGAATACAACAACCCGCTGGCGCAGGCCTTCGACCTGCTGTTCAACTTCAGCAAGGCCGGCATCGGCTTGAACGTCGGCTTCCTCGAAGGCAACGGCATGGCCCGCGTGCTTGCCGAACCCACGCTGGTGGCGCTGTCGGGCCAGAGCGCAAGCTTCCTGGCCGGTGGCGAGTTGCCGATTCCCGTGCCGCAGGGACTGGGCACCACGAGCATCGAATACAAGCCTTTCGGCATCGGCCTCACGCTGACACCGACCGTGCTTTCCAACGAACGCATCGTGCTCAAGGTCGCGCCAGAGGCCAGCGACCTGGACTACACGAACGCACTCAACCTGAACGGCATCGCCGTGCCCGCCATCACCACGCGCCGCGCCGACACCACGGTGGAGCTCGGCGACGGCGAGAGCTTCATCATCGGCGGCCTCGTCAGCCGCACCACCTCCTCGAACGCCAGCAAGGTGCCATTGCTTGGCGACCTGCCGATCATCGGCACGTTCTTCAGCAAGAACAACTACCAGATGAGCGAGAAGGAACTGGTGATCCTGGTCACGCCGCACCTGGTGAAGCCCATTGCGCGCGGCACCGACCTCGCACCGTACCTGCCCGGCAGCGCCGAGCAACGCGACGGCGCGGTATGGCGCTCGTACTTCCTCGGCGGCTTGATCGACACGCCGGTTCCCGGCTTCTCCCGCTGAGCACGATGACGCGGACCATGCATCGCAGCAGGCAGGCCCCATGAACGCTCCACGCGACAGCATTCCCGAGACAGGCAGCGAGACCTACCTGTTCGCGTCGAGCAACGGCAGCCACATCACGTGGCTGACCGATGCGCTCGGCACGCTGGGATCGGTGGTGATCCTCGCGCCGGACACCAAGTCGATCGACGAGCGCATCGCGCTGCTCGGGCCGGTGGCGGTGTTCATCGATTTCTCTCCCGACCAGGGCGCCCACGCCATCCAGCTCCACCAGCGCCTGAAGCGCGACTGGCCCACGCTGCCGGTGCTGGCAACCGGCGTGTCGGCCGAACCCGCCGCCATGCTCTCCGCATTGCGCGCGGGCGTGGACGATTTCATCGACATGGCCGCGCCGCCCACCGATGCGGTGACGACGCTGCGCGCCCTGCTCGACCGCCGCAGCACCCTGCAAGGCGGCACACGCGGCAGCACGCTGGCATTGCTGGGCGCGCGTGCCGGACTCGGCGTGACCACGCTGGCAACCAGCCTGGCCCTGACGCTGCACGACCAGCTCGCGCAGGCACCCGCGCGCCCGCAGGGCCGCAGCTCCAGGCACGGCGTCGCGCTGCTCGACCTGGGCCTGCCTGCACGCGACGGCCTGCTATACCTCGACACGCAGAGCGGCTTCAGCTTCGTCGACGGCGTGCGCAACCTGCGCCGGCTCGACCAGACCCTGCTGCACACGGCGCTGGCGCACCACACCAGCGGCGTGGCCATCCTGCCGCTGCCCGCGAGCCTCGCGCAGGTGCGCGAGATCTCGCATGCCGACTCCGTCGCGCTGATCAAGCGGCTGGCCGACTTCTTCGACTTCCAGGTCGCCGACCTCGGCGGCTTCTCGACCATCGACTTCATGGCGCAGACGGTGCGCGAGGCGCAGCAGGCATGGGTCGTGTGCGACCAGAGCATCGGCGGCATCGTGTCCACCGCCAACATGCTCAAGGAACTGCGCGCGCGCAACGTCGAGACCGAACGCCTCTCCCTGGTGGTCAACAAGTTCGACAGCCATGTCGGCCTCACGGCCAAGGACATCGCCGAACGGCTGGAGCTGCCGCTGCGCCACGTGCTGCCTTCGCGCAGTGCACAGCTGATGGCGGCCGCGAGCCGCGGAGAGATGCTGGTGCGCACCTCGCGCAGCGACCCCTACGCGCAGGCGGTGACGGGCCTGGCCCGCAGCCTGCACCAGGAATACATGTCTGCCACGGGCCAACCTCCGGCCAAGGATCCACGCTGGGTTGCGCTCATGTCGCAAGTCACCGGCCTCTGGAAGAGTTCACACGAAGGCTGAACCCATGTCCACCGATATCGAATTCGCCGACGACGACCAGGCGTTCATCAACTCCCAGCAGTTCCAGGACATCAAGAGCTGGACGCACGACCACCTGCTCAGCCGCATCGAGGAACTGGGCGCGGAGTTCGGCCGCTGGTCGCGCGCCTCGATCCAGCAGTTCGTCGAACTGGAGGTCGACAGCTTCGTGCGGCTGCGCCGCGTGCCGATCAACGACCGCGAGATGCAGCTCATCTCCGACGCGCTGACCAAGGAGCTCGCGGGCTTCGGGCCGCTGGAAGACCTGCTCAACGACCCGGCCGTGGAAGACATCCTGATCAACGGCTACCAGAACGTGTACGTGTCGCGCCACGGCATGCTGGAGCGCGAGACGGTGCGCTTCGCCGACTCGGAGCATGTGATGCGCATCGTGCGCCGCATCCTCGCGCCGCTGGGCCGCCGGCTCGACGAGTCGAACCCGATGGTCGACGCGCGCCTGCCCGACGGCGGCCGCATCAACGTGATCATCGAGCCGCTGGCCATCGACGGCCTGTCGGTGTCGATCCGCAAGTTCCGCAAGGAGCCGCTCACGCCGATGGACCTGGTGAAGCTCGGCACCTTCGATGCCGGCATGGCGCAACTGCTGGAGATCGCGGTGCGCGCGCGCTGCAACATCCTCGTGAGCGGCGGCACCAGCTCGGGCAAGACCTCGCTGCTGAATGCGCTCGCGAGCTACATACCCGCGCGCGAACGCGTCATCACCATCGAGGACACGGCCGAACTGTCGCTCGGCACCAGCCACGTGGTGCGGCTCGAAAGCCGACCGGGCGGCTTCGACGGCACGGGCGTGGTGTCGATCCGCGACCTGCTGCGCAACAGCCTGCGCATGCGGCCCGACCGCATCATCGTGGGCGAAGTGCGCGGTGCCGAGGTCATCGAGATGATGCAGGCCATGAACACCGGCCACGAAGGCTCGATGGGCACCATCCACGCCAGCTCGCCGCGCGAGTGCCTCTACCGCCTGGAGATGCTCGCGGGCTTTGCGGGCTACCAGGGCAGCGAAGTGAGCCTGCGCCGGCAGATCGCCAACGCCATCGATTTCATCGTCCAGATCGGGCGCCTGTCGGGCGGCCAGCGCCGCATCATTTCGCTGAGCGAGGTCACGGGCGTCAACGACAACGTCGTTGCCATGCAGGAGCTCTACCGCTACGAGCCGGTCGTCTCGCCGGACGGCGAGGAACGCGACCGCTGGGTGTCGCTGGGCATCGCGCCGCACTCGCCCAAGATCACGCGCTTCCGGCAGTCGATGGCGCGCGCGCATGGAGACAACCGTGCGTGAAGCCCTGCTCATCGTGGCGTGCATCGCGCTGCTGATGGCGGCGGCGGGGCTCATGCTGTGGCAGTGGGCGAAGAACAGGCAGGTGCGACTGGCCACCGAGCGGCACCTGAGCCAGCAGATCCTCGCGACCAGCACGGCGACCACGCCGATACCGATGCCTGTGAGGGACAGGGAGCTTCCGGGAGAAGGAATGTCGTCGACCTTGACGACGGATCCGTGGCTCGACACCAGCCCCGCGACTACCGAGGCCGCGCAGGCCAGCATGCTGGAGCGGGCAATGCCGGGCTGGCTGGTAGGCGTCGTAGAGCCGCGCACCGTCGCGCTCGCACTGGCGGCCGCCGTCGTGCTCAGCCTGTTGATGGGCGTACTGGTCGGCTGGCTTGCGGCGGCAAGTTTGCTGTTCGTGCTGCTGATTGTCGGCAGCTTCCTGTTGTGGTGGCAGCTGCAGAAGTTTCGCCGCAAGCTGGTCAGCCAGTTGCCGGCATACATCGATGCGATGGTGCGCCTCATCACGATTGGCAACTCCACGCAAGCTGCATTCCAGCTAGCAATTGCCACCACCGAGGCGCCGCTGCGCGTTCACCTGGAACGCTCGGCCGCGCTGGTCCGCGCCGGCTTGGATCTCGACCGTGCGCTGCACCAGACTGCCACCAACGTGCGTATCGAAGAGATGTTTCTGCTGGCATCCATTCTTGGCCTGGGCGTTCGCTACGGCGGCCGCGCTGATCTGCTGCTCGAACGCGTGGGCAATTTCATGCGCGACCGCGAACAGGCAGAGCAGGAACTGAATGCCATGTCCGCGGAGACACGCCTGTCCGCATGGATCCTGGGCCTGCTGCCGATCGGCGTGGGCGGCTTTCTGATTCTTACCAATCCCGGCTACTTCATGGGCATGTGGAGTGATGAGACCGGACGCATCCTGATTTATTCCTCCGCAAGCCTGCAGGTGGTGGGCGTGGCGCTTCTTTACCGTCTTGCGAGGTTGGCATGACGCTCACACCCCACCAGTTGGCAATCTTCAGCATCGTGCTGCTCGCAGTCGGCCTGACAGTTGGTGCAGGTGCATTGATCGCGGCCGAACTGCGCCGCGCGCGCAGCGGCCAGGTCATCGGCCGCGCAATCCGCCAAGCCGCGCTCACGCCGGGTTCGCAGTCCGTGACGACGGCCGAGGCGGAAGCAGAGGGCGCATTCAAGCCCGAACTAGAGTTGCCTTTCCACTGGCTGGATTCGCGCATCGGGCGGGCCTTCGTGGCTGATGAAGACCGCAGCCTCATCGACCAATGCGGCCTGCCGTCGAAGCGAACGCAACTGATCTTCCTGGTGACCCGCATCGGCCTGGCCCTTGTTTTTCCGCTGCTGGCCTACCTGCTCTGGAGCAGCGGGCACGAGCAGGGAACCATCGTCACCGTACTGGCGGCCTGCGCCGTGCTCGGGTTCATGGCGCCCAAATGGGTGCTTGGCCGCTTTGCCGCTGGCCGCCGCGAGCGAGCAGCCCGGGAGTTGCCACTTTTCATCGACCTGCTGCGCCTGCTGCAGGGCGTCGGCCTCAGCCTCGACCAGAGCCTGCAGATCATGGCTACTGATTTTTCCCATGTACTTCATGTGCTGGGCCACGAGTTGGGAATCGCCAACGCCCAGTACAGCCAGGGTCGCACCCGAGAGCACTCGTTGCATCGCCTGGCAACGCTGCACAAGAACGAGAACCTGCGAGGCCTTGTCTCGCTACTGGTGCAGGTCGACCGCCACGGCGGCGCTGTGCAGGAACCGCTGCGCGTATTCAGCGATCGCTTGCGGGAGAGCCGGCGTTCGCAGATGAAGGAACGCATCGGCAAGATCACCGTGAAGATGACCGGCGTCATGGTGGTTTCGCTGCTGCCGGCGCTGGTCATCGTCACGGCGGGTCCGGGCTTCATCGCAATATTCCGTTCATTGGGAGCGATCAGTAAATGACTCACTTTGACCTCTCCATGCCCATGCGCTCTCACCGCTCGGCTCGCGTGCTTACCGTGGGCGCGATCATGGCCTCGACCCTGTTCGTCAGCGGATGCAGCCTTCTCAAGGACACATCCTCGGCCTATGTC
The DNA here is from genome assembly GCF_037482385.2 of Variovorax sp. AB1(2024). Classification (NCBI taxonomy): domain Bacteria; kingdom Pseudomonadati; phylum Pseudomonadota; class Betaproteobacteria; order Burkholderiales; family Comamonadaceae; genus Variovorax; species Variovorax sp. AB1(2024). Next base: position 5,733,519 of record NZ_JBBHKP020000001.1, read on the forward strand.
GCCAGCGCCAACGCCCAGGAACGCGCGGCCGCCGAGGCGTCCGCGGAAACCAAGTCGAGCGCGAACATCGACAGCAAGGCCACCTACCTCAAGCTCGTGGAGCAGATGCAAAAGGATGGCCTGTGGTTTGCGTCGCTCGCGCATATCGACGCGCTCGAGCAACGCTGGGGCGTATCGCCGGAATCCACCCGCTTGCGCGCCGACGCCTTGCGCCAGACCGATCAGGCCGCGCTGAGCGAGCAGGCCTACAAGCGCCTAATCGGCACACCGCTGGAGAGTGCCGGCTACCGCGGCCTCGGCCTGCTGGCCGGTGCGCGCGGCAGCTACGCGGAGGCCGTGCAGTTGCTCGGAAAAGCGCAGCGCCAGACACCGACCGATGCCCTCCTGCTCAGCGACCTGGGCTACGCCAGCCTGCGTGCGGGACAGATCGAGGAAGCGCGGCTGCCGTTGATGCAGGCGCTGCAGCTGCGCCCGAACAGCACGCAGGCACAGTCCAACCTTGCGCTCTACCTCGAAGTCACCGGCCAGCGCGAGCAGGCGGACCGGTTGATGGAAGTCAACCGCATGCCCGCGGCATCGCGCGCAGCCGTGCGCGATGCCGCGCAGCAGATGCGCAGGGGCGGTACCCAGCGGCTCGCGGCTACCAGTGCGGCGCCAGACGTCACCGCACTGCGGCCGCTTGCGAGCACGCCGCAGCCCGTGCGCGACGACACCGTACCGCCTCCGCTGATGCTCAAGGCATCGCGCTGGGCCGGCATGGGCGGCCTGCGAACAGCCAGCCAGCTGAATCCGTCCGTCGCCGACTCCGCGCTGTCGATGCCACCGAACTCCACCCCACAAGGTACCCAATGAAAAAAGAACACGCCCATCGCCTCGCCCTGCTGGCCGCCGTGTTGGTGATCGCTGCGCCCGCCGCAGCGGCACAAGAGGCTGCGAAGCCAGTGCAGCTGGAAGCACCGCCGGCCGCCGCTCAACCGGTACAAAACGGCCCGGAAGAAATGAATACGGAGGGAGAAGTCGTCTATGAGCGGCCGCAGGTCGGCGACGCCACACAGGGCTTGCTCGCATGGCAGCGCAGCGGCGAAATTGCCTCCCCCACGCCACGTCCGATTGCCGGCGACGTGGCAAGTCGCAGCTATGAGCGCTACATGAAGAGCTTCGAGTTTCCGATTCCGGAGCGCATGAGTTCGATAGTCAAGTCGTCTTCCGGATCCGGCGCTGGTGCCGGGGCACCCAAATAGCCGCGCACCAGAAAACGTGACACGCCATTGTCGGCTCATCATGGACGTCAAACAGCTTCGCTCCAGTGCACGCAAACAGCGCGGCGCATATGCGGTCGAGTTCGCCTTGGTGTTCCTGATTTTCTTCACGCTGCTCTACGGAATCATCTGCTACGGCATGGTGTTCGCGTTCCGGCTGGGCCTGCAAAACGCGGCTGAAGATGGTGCCCGCGCAGCCTTGCGCTATCAGCCGGACCTTCCCACTCGAGCAGCGCAAGCTCGGACAGTTGCAACGGCTCAGGCCAGTTGGCTCCCGTCTGCAGCCACGCTCAGCGTCACGGCAACCGTATGCCAAGTTGCCAGTAACAACTGCACCGCAGCGGTCACCAGCGCCTGTGGCATCACATGGGACACGCGCTGCCAAATGGTGGTGACGGTTACCGCCAGCAACTTGGGGCGGGTTCTTCCTCCGTTGCCGGTCTTCAACGCCCCTGGTCAGCTGACAGGAAGCGCCAGCATGTTGCTCGACGGACGGACCCCATGACCTTCAACAACCGTCGTCTTCAAAGAGGAATCGCAGCTACCGAGTTCGCACTGGTCTTCACCGTGCTTTTTATCGTCGTGTACATCATCGCAACCTTTGGGACAGTGCTCTATACACAGCAAGCGATATCGCGCTCGGCCGAAGATGGTGCTCGGGCAGTGGCATTGCTGAACTCCGTTCCCACAACCAACGACTCGCGCATTCAGAACGTTGTCTACGACTCGCTGGCAAGCTCGCTTATCGTGCCATCGGCATCGAATACCAGCCTGGCAACCCGACGTATCTGGGTCGCGACCCAAGTCACGGTTGCCGTCACGCCCACGGGCACCAATCCGAATGCGAGTGTCGTGGTAACCGTGACCTATCCCTACGGTGCCAACAGCCTGCTGCCCTCGCTGTCGTTTCTGAACATGAACCTCGGGATGCCGGACAAGCTGAGGAGCCGCTCCACCGCAGCAATTCAGCCCACATGAAAGGGCCAGGAATGAACACGAGCCCGACTACCCCAAGCCTGCGTGGCGTTTCCTCTTCGTTTCGGCGCAGCAGGTCTGCAGGCTCCATTCTCGTAAATACCGCGATCGCGCTGAGCTTGATCATCATCACGTTGATCGGCACCGAACTTGGCTACATGTTCTACGTGAAGCGCGAGCTGCAAAAGACGGCGGACCTGGCCGCCCTTGCAGGCGCCCAGGGGCTAGGGGTAAACAACTGCACAACGGCTACGACGGCCGCCATAGCCAATGCGGCGCAGAACATGCCCATCGGTCTTTCTCCACTCGGGTCCGACAGCGTCGTGTGCGGACGGTGGGACCCTGTGCTCAAGCCTGTGGCACCCCACTTCGGCACACCGGACAGCGGCCAGAAATTCAATGCGGTGCGAGTCACCATCAGCAGAACGCCTCCGCTTCTGATGCCTGGAATTCCAGGAAACCAAACGAGACTGATCACTGCAGACGCGGTGGCCGCCCAACAAACCCCAAAAGCCAATCTGACAATTCGTTCCACGCTGCTGACAGTCGATTCAACGAAGTCGCCGCTGCTCAATGCGGTTTTCGGTGGACTGCTGGGAGGCACCCTCAACGTCACCGCCGCTGGCTGGAACGGTCTCCTCAATACGAACGTCAAGTTGCTGACCTATATCGACCAGCTGGGAGTGAACCTGGGAATTGGCGTCGGAAAATATGACCAAGTGCTGGGCACGAACGTGTCTGTGGGGACGTTGGTCCAAGCCATGATCGATGCCTTGCAGCAGAGCGGGAACACGGCGCAGGTCGTGCTCGATGCGCTCAACCTGCTCAAGCTCACCGCCAATGCGGCAGCTGCGCAACCGTTGCTGAAACTCGGCGACCTGCTAGGTGTACAAACCGGCACGGATGCGGCTGGTCTGAATACCAACATTCAGCTTTTCCAACTGCTTGAAGGCGTAGTGCAGGCTGCGAACGGCAAGAACGGCGTGGTAGCCACCGTGGCACTCCCTATACCAGGGCTGGCTTCGGTGACCACGAACGTAAAAGTCATCGAGCCGCCGCAGGTATCGGCCACAGGCAACCCCGCCTTGGCCAAACTGAACCCTACCGGGCCGGACCAAATCTATGTCCGTACGGCTCAGGTTCGGGCATTGATCTCGATAGATCTTCCGGCCCTGAATGGCATCACCGATCTCGTCAACGCGTTGACGACGGCACTCTCGCCAGTCACGGATCTCTTGAACAACCTGCTGAGTCTGAATCTCTTCACGGGCCTGCAGAACATCCTGGGATGCACTTTGGGTTGCACTCGAAATGTCACCGACATCAAAATTCTTCCTTCGCCGGTTCGGTTGGATATAAGCCTGGATGCAGGCGGTGGAGCGTCGCGGGTTACCGACTACAGCTGCACCGCCAACGCGACTTCTCTTACGTCCCAAACAACGACATCCGTGGCGACCCTGCGTGTTGGCAGCCTCGGGGCAACGGCGGCTCTTGCAAAAGCAAATGCGTTTTCATCGAGTGCGTTGCCAACTGTCAACGCTGTGCCCGTCATAGACATCGGTTCTCAAAGCTGCCAGCTCGGGCTGCTTGGTCTCGGAGTTGTGAGTTGCGATGCCTCCACGCGCAAGCCTTACTACGGTGGTGGGCTCGGACTGAAGGCTGATGTACCTGTCGCTGCCTCCACGCAATCTCAATTCTTCGCGAATCCCCCTACGCTGGATCAAGCGCCCGCCTATCTGGCAATCGCGACACAAAACATCGTCAACAGCCTGAGCGATACGCTGAAAGCACTCAATCTCCTGATCGCGATTCCGCCCACGGCTCCCGGAGGGGGACTGCCCAACGTTCTTACCGGACTGACAAACACACTGAGTGGCGTCATCAACCTGTTGATGGGGATCATCTCGGGCGTGCTTTCACCGTTGCTTGACCCCTTGGTAAATACTTTGCTGAGCAATGTGCTTGGCGCTAATCTCGCCCAGACAGAAGTGGGTGCCCGACTGACTTGTTCCAGTGGCGCTCAGCTTGTCTACTGAATTTCGCATTACCTAGATGAGCTCTCCCGCCAACTTCGACGAACTCGACCTCTTTGTCTGGGAGGGCAAAGCCGACATCCTCGACCGCATCGCGCGTTGCATGGCGAGCTTCGACGTGGAGGTGATCCGGGCTGACGGGATGCCGCCGCCCGCACCCGAACGCGGGGTGGCGCTGCGCCCCTCGGTCGCGATCATCAGCGTCACCGTCATCGACGGCGGCGGGCTGGCGCATGCGACGGAGCTGCTGCAGGGCATGCCGGTGATCTGGGTCGCGGCGGGGTCGCGCGAGCGGGACTCGCGCACCTATCCGCCCGAGTACCTGCACGTGCTGCCCTACGACTTCACCTGCGCCGAGCTGCGCACGATGGTCGCGAAGCTGGTGCGGCAGTTGCGCGCGCGCGAGGTGGCGCCGCAGGCGCCCGACGTGCTGGTGGCGCACTCCGACGCGATGAAGTCGCTGCTGGCCGAGGTGAACGCCTTCGCCGATTGCGACCACAGCGTGCTGGTGCGCGGCGAAACCGGCGTGGGCAAGGAGCGCATCGCGCAGCAGTTGCATCTTGGGCATCAGCATTACAGCAAGGGCGCTTTCGTGGCGGTGAACTGCGGCGCGATTCCCGACGGTCTTTTCGAGTCGCTGTTCTTCGGCCACACGAAGGGCTCCTTCACCGGCGCGGTGCATGCGCACCGCGGCTATTTCGAGCAGGCCACGGGCGGCACGCTTTTCCTCGACGAAATCGGCGACCTGCCGCGCTACCAGCAGGTCAAGCTGCTGCGCGTGCTCGAGGACAACGCGGTGACGCGGCTCGGGGCGACGTCGCCGATCCGCGTCGACTTCCGCCTGGTGGCGGCGACGAACCGCAACCTGCGCGAGATGGTGGCGAGCGGCGAGTTCCGCGCCGACCTTTTCTACCGCCTTGCGGTGATCGAGCTTCATGTGCCCAGCCTCGAGGAACGCGGCGAGGTCGACAAGATCGCGATCTTCAAGGCGCTGCTGAGCAACGTGCTGGGCGATGAGCTGGAGACGCTCGGCGAAACGCCGCACTGGCTGAGCGACGCGGTGGCCGAGACCTACTTCCCGGGCAATGTTCGCCAGTTGCGCAATCTTGCGGAGCGCGTGGGCGTGATCGCGCGGCAGCTGCACAGCTGGGACCAGAACCTGATCCAGCGCGCGATTGCGCTGACGCGCGGCACGCCGACACCGACGATCTCGGCGGACCGCAACGGCGCGGGTGGTGGCGGCGGGATCGGACTCGACGGCAGCAGCGACCGCAAGGGCTGGAACAGCAGCGAGCGCAACCGCATCATCGCGGCGCTCGAGGTCAACGACTGGAAGCGCCAGGACACGGCGCAGCACCTGGGCATCAGCCGCAAGGTGCTGTGGGAGAAGATGCGCAAGTACCAGATCCTCGACGGCGAACCGGGCATTCCCGAAGACGCCTGACCGGTGCCCCCGACAGCGCCGACGCTCAGGGGATCGACAGCCGCGGAGCCTTGCGCAGCGACGAGCCCGCGCCTCCGGGGCCCGCGGCGCGCTCGACCACCGGCTCGCTCGCGCAGGCGGTGTTGCTCGAGATGCACAGCGCGGCCAGCAGGCCGTCCTCGGTCAGGGCAGGCCGGCTCGGCGCGCCGAAGAGCCGGTCGATCCAGTTGTTCGTGCCCGCGGGGTCGATGCGCAGTTCGCCGGTCGTGCGCGCCAGGCGCAGCTCCGAGATGCGCAGGTCGAACACGCCGTCGACGTAATCGAACAGCAGCGTGTAGTAGTCGAGTTGCGCGTCGAGCACCTTGGGCAGGGTCTCGCGGCCGAATTCCATGAGGCGGCGGCGGCCGCGGAAGGCCTGGCCCGATGTGCTCACGGCTTCCATCAGTTGCCGCTCGCGCTCGCGGCCCGATACAGTGCGCGCCCATGAGGCGGAGGTGAGTTCGAACAGGTTGAGCTTCACGCCGTCAAGCTTGGCCTCCTGGTTCGCGACTTCGGCGAGCGCGGACTTCAGCCGCAACTGCCGGTCGAAGCCGTTGCCGAAGTTCCAGTTGAGCTCGAAGGCCGCGCGCGTCGGGTCCTGCGGCGACACGCCCCGCGGATCGCGGCTCTTCACCACCACGGCGTCGAGGGTCGGGTAGAGGCTCGCGTCCTGCTGGTCGGCCAGCGCGCGCGCGCGTTCGATGCGGCCCTGGGCTTCGGCGATCTCGGTGCTGCGTGCCTCGGCGCGGCGCAGCGCCTCTTCCTGCGAGCCGATGCGCCATTGCGGCGGCGCGGCGAGCACGGGCAGCGACTCCACGTTGGGCGAGAACTTGAAGTAGTTGCGGAACTTGGCCATGGCCTCGTCGCGCTGGGCCTGGAAGTCGGACTCGCGCGCGGCCACGAGCGCTCGGCGCGAGGCCGCCATGTTGAGGTCGTTGTCGCCGGTCACCCCCAGTGCGACACGGCGGGCCTCGGCCTTGGAAAGTTCGGCGACCACCTCGGTGGCCTTGTGCGCGATCTGCTTCTTGAGGTCGTAGCGCTGCACCTGCAGGTAGGCGGTCAGCGCATCCAGCACGACCTTCTGCGAGGTGGTGACGACGGCCTCGTCGTCGGCCTGGTTGCCGGCTTCGGCTGCGCGCTGCGCCGCGCTCATGGCGCCGCCGTCGAGCAGGCTCATGCGGGCCTCGGCGGTGAGCACGGTGTAGCCCTCCGTCTTGGCGCCGGCCAGGCCGCTGTTGTAGTTGCCCGACGACGTGCCGATCTTGAAGCGCGGATAGCGCGCCTGCCTGGCGGCATCGACGCTGTAGCTGCTGGTGTTGGCGGCCGCCTGGGCCGTCTGCACTTCGGGGTATTCCTGCGACAGCGCGACCAGTGCCTGCTTCACCTGCTGCGCATAGCTGGCCGCGCCGAGCGATGGCGCGGACAGCCTGCGTGCGAGCACGAGCGGCGGCGGCTCCTGCAGCGCTTCCTGTTGTTGCTGTTCCTGCGCGAAGGCGGCGGGCGGCAGCGCGAAGCTGGCGCACAGCGCCGCGCACACCACGCCGGTGCCTGTGCGGCGCCGGCTGTTCAAGGGGGCGTTCCTCATGGTTCGCGGAAGGCTTCGCGCCGCAGCTTGAGCACGGGTCGCAGGATGTACCAGATGAACGGATCGGTGCCGACACGCAGGTCCACTTCCGATTCCATGCCGGCGGTGATGCGGTTCTCGTCGCGCCCCACGTGGGACTGCGACATGCTGATGAGCAGCCGGTAGTAGGGCGCGCCGTTCGAGATGGCCGGGTCGCGGTCGGCATCGGCCGCCACGAGCTTGACCTTGCCGTCGACGGCGCCGTAGCGCAAGTAGTCGTAGGCGGTGATCTTCACGCGCGCCGTCTGCCCCACTTCGATGAAGCCACGGTCGTTCGGGTTGAGCCGCGCCTCGACCATGATCTCGTCCTCGTCGGGCACCACTTCGAGAATCGACTCGCCCGGCTTCACCACCCAGCCGGGGCTGGAGTTGCGCAGGCCCTTGACGATGCCGTCCGACGGCGCCTTCACCACCGTGCGCGAACGCTGCGTGCGGGCCCGCGCGAGGTCTTCGCTCAGGCTCGCGAACTGGCGCTCGACAGTGGCCAGCTCGTCCGACGCGCGGCGGCGGAAGCGGCCCTCCGCCTCTGCCATCTTGGCCTGCGCCTCGGTGATGGCGGCGTCGGCCGAGACCACGCCCTGCCGCGCCACCGCGAGTTCGCTGCGCACGCTCTCGACCTGGCGCCGCTTCTCGAGCACCTCGACCTGGCCGACCAGCTTCTCGCTGAGCAGTTGCTCGGAAATCTCGAGTTCCTTCTGCATCAGCGCGAGCCGGTCCCCGAGGCCCTTGACCTTGGCCTGCTGCTCCAGCTTCTTGCTGCGTGCCTGCTCCAGTCCCGACACCGCGCCCGCCATGACGCCGCGCTGCTCCAGTGCGCGCGCCTGGTAGGCGCCAGTCTCGCCTTCGAACACGCCCTCGTCGATGTCCTTGGCGAAGGAATCGCGGCGCAGCGGCTGGCCCCGGCTCTCGGCCATGAGGCGCACGCGGGTGGCCTGCGTGGCCGCATAGCGCGCCGTGAGTTCTTCCAGGTTCAGGCCGCTGCCGCCCAAGTCGATCTCCACCAGCGGCTGGCCCGTCTTGACCTTGTCGCCTTCCTTCACCAGCACGCTGCTGACGATGCCGCCCTCCAGATGCTGGATGGCCTTGACGCGGTCGGAAGGAATCACACGGCCCGGGGCGACGACCACGGTCTCCATGGGAAAGCCCAGGCCGACCAGCGCCAGCACCGCCACCGCCCCGCCGATGATCCATTGCCGCCGCCGTCCCTTCGGCGACGTCTGCGCCGCGCGCCTGTCCTGTTCGTCCTGCAATATCTGCGGCAGATCTGATTTCAAAATTTGCTGCCCCCGTCGCTTGTCGTCTTCACGCCATGGAGCGGGTGGCCGCGGCCCCCGCGCTGTCTTCGCTGTCGCCCACCGCCACCAGCGGCTTCTTCACGCCGAACAGCTTGGGCACCATCACCGCCGCGGAGCCCTGCTCCACGTTGCCCTGCCCGGTCACGTGATAGACCACCGTGGCCGCGGAAACGATGCGCAGCGAGTGCGTGACCACCACCACGGTGCGCACCTTGGCCACCGCGAGCATGGTGGCGAGCAGGTTGCGCTCGCTCTGGAAGTCGAGGTCGTTGCTGGGCTCGTCGAGCACCAGCACCGACGGCTTGCGAAGGAAGCTCATGGCCAGCGCGAGCTTGCGCCGCTCGCCGACGGAGAAGCCGGTGCCGCCCTCGCCCACCACGGTGCGGTAGCCGTCGGGCAGGCGCGAGATGAAGTCATGCGCGCCGGAGAGCTTGCAGGCCGCGACGATCTGCTCGTCGCTCTGGCCCGGCGCGCCGCGCCGCATCACGTCGACCAGCGCGCCGCCGAACCAGTAGACCTCCTGCGACAGATAGCTGATCCAGCGCGACAGCTCTTCGCGGCCGAACTGCGAGAGGTCGTATTCGCCGATGCTCACGGTGCCGCGCGTGGGCGTGTACAGGCCCGACACCAGCTTCACCAGCGTCGACTTGCCCGCGCCGTTGCGCCCGACGATCACGTGCAGCCCGCCGGGGCCGATGTCGAGGTCGACGTTTTCCAGCACCGGCTGCTGCGCTGTCTCGGTGAAGCTGAAGCTCACGTCGCGCAGCGTGACGCGGCCCAGCGGCTGCGGCAGTTCCATGCCCGTGGGCGGCTTCTCGACCGGCTCGCGCAGCACGGTTTCGAGCCGCTTGGCGGCTTCCTTCGCGGTGGCCAGCGAGCGCCAGTTCGACACCAGCCCGGCCACCGGCTGCAGCGCCTTGAGCGCCAGCATGTTGGAGGCGACCAGGCCGCCCACCGTCATCCATTGCTCCATCACCGACACCGCACCCACCGTGACCACGATGACCGAGAACACGGTCAGCAGCACGGTGGTGCCGTCGCGCGCGGTTTCGATCTGGCCGTTCTTGGTGAAGCTCTCGGTGAGCCAGGCGTTGTAGGCCTGGCGCCACGTCTCGATGGTGGGACCGTCGTTGGCCTGCGTCTTCAGCGTCTCGCGCGCATGGCAGATCTCGGAGGTGATGCGGTCCAGGCCGCGGCCGCGCTGCACTTCTTCCACACGGCCGGTGCGCACTTCGTCGGCCCACCACCACGCCAGGAAAGACATGATGGCCAGGAACACGGCCACCACCGGCAGCACCGGCAACGCGACGATGCCGATCACGACCAGCGCGAAGATGGCCATGGGCAGGTCGAAGATCGATTGCGCGAGGCCGCCGGTGACGGTGCCGCGCACCGAACCCACGTCGCGGAAGTACAGCTGCCACGAGGAAGCGGGCCGCGACTCCAGCGCGCGCAGCGGGCGCGACAGCATCGAGTTCAGCAAGGCACCCGACACGCCGTGGTCGATGATGGCGCCCGCGTTGCGCAGCAGGCGCGAGCGCCGCGTGCGCAGCCAGAACTCGATGCACAGGAAGAAGAAGATGCCGCTCACCAGCGCTGCGAGCGTCGAGGTGCCGCTGCGCGACAGCACGCGGTCGTACACCTGCAGCAGGAAGATCGAAGGCAGCAGCCCGAACAGGCTGATGGGCAGCGAGCGCCACGCCGCGCCCTTGACCAGCGGATACGCCGCGCGAAACGCTTCATGCAGCGCGCCCGCATAGGGGCTGGCACCAGGTTCGTCTGGCGTGTCGGCAACCAGCTGGCTGGGCAAGAGGAACTTGATCATGGGAAAAAGCCGATCCGTCGGGCAATGACGCCTGTCTCATTATCAACTGTTACCCAGCTGTTACAAGGCAAAAATTCACTCTCGACGCGACTCAGCACACAGGCATTCGCACCTTCGACGGAATGGCTTTCACGGACTGCTCCGGTCCCGGTTGCGCGGCGCTTCCCGTAACCGCGCAACCGGCCGGACTCCCTGACCTGACAGCCTTCGCCTGATAGGGCAAACCCTCTGCGAACACCAATGCGATGTTGGCGCACAACAGCATGCAGAGCACCCAGGCGCACAGCAGCTGGAGCCAGCCCAGCCACCAGCACCGCGGTGCTGCCGCTGCCTCATGTTCGTAGGGCGAATGCAATAACGCGTTCCATCTCATGGCAATGCTTTCAAGACCCGGGCGAGCCGGGAAAGACCGATGCCCGCCGAGCTCTTGGCCAGCACCCAGTCGCCCGGCTGCACGAGGCCGCCGAGCGCGGTGGACAGGTCGGACACATCGACGAACCAGTGCGATCGCACCTTGGTGCGAATGCGCGTGTGCAGTGCCCGCATCAGCGGGCCGCACAGCAGCACGCGATCGGGCTGCGAGGCCAGCAGCTCGGCCTCCAGGTCGAGGTGATGGCGCTGCGCGGCGGGGCCGAGCTCCTGCATGTCGCCAAGGATCGCCACGCGGCGCGCCGGCTCGCAGGGGGCCTGCGACAGCATCTCCAGCGCGGCCCGCATCGAGCTCGGGTTGGCGTCGTAGGTCTCGTCGATCAGCTTGAAGCTGCCGCCGCCGATGTGAATGGTGTGCAGCGCGCCGCGCCCGCCCGGCGGCTCGAAGTGCGCAAAGGGCTCGACCGCCGCGGCCAGCGGCAGGCGCAGCGCCTGCAGCGCGGCGAGCGCGGCGATGGCGCTCGCACCCATGTGCCGGCCCGGCGCGTTGAGCCGCAGCTGGAAGGGCTCGCCCGCCACCAGCGCCTGCACCTCGCCGTGGTCGAAGGCGAGCAGGCGCACGTCGGCGTCCTTGTGCTCGCCGTAGGTCACGATCTGCAGCTGCTGCGTCATGGCCGCGTCGGCGAAGGTCGCGAACTCGGGCATGTCGCGGTTCAGCACCACGCTGTCGCCCGGGTTCATCGACTGGAAGATGCGGCTGTCCAGCCGCGCGGCCGCTTCGGAAGGGCCGCGATGCTTCTGCGACGCGGCCGACAGCCCGGTCACGACGACGAGCGAGGGCCGCACCAGCTGCGCGGATGCCGGCATCTGCGACGCGCCCATCTCCATCACCCAGTAGGCCGCGTGCCGCGGCATGCAGGTCATGTTCCAGGCGAGCCCCGAAGGCAGGCTGATGTTGCCTTCGGGCTGCGCGACCTCGCCCCACACGGTGAGCGCGCCGGCCAGCATGGCGGTGACGGTGCCGCTGCCGGCGCCGCTGCCGAGCACGCCGCACACGCGGCCGGTGAATTCGCAGCGCGCATGGTCGCCCAGCAGCAGCACGGACTGCAGCACGTTCTGCACCTTCAGCACCGGCACGCGCTTGTCCAGGTGCGGCTTGGGGTCGGTGCACAGCACCGCGGCGGCCGGCTGCAGCACACCCTTGAGCGTGACGGCCGCCAGCGGCGTCTTCGACGGGCGCGTCTGGTGGTCGAACACCACGCGGCCCTTGCGCATGAAGGAGCGTTGCGTCACGCCGCTGGCGCGCCAGCCGTCCTCGGGCTTGACGACCCACTCGCCGCTGGTGACGCGGGCCATCTCGCTCGCGGTCCAGGCCGGGCCGTCGTCGCGCGCGCCGTTGCCGGCGGGGGCACCGCCCGTACCGCTGGCGGCGGCCAGCGCCCGTCGTTCGAGCAGGTAGCGGTGATAGGCCGCGAAGCCCGACACGTACTGTTCCACGTCGTCGATGCGCACGCGGAACGAGTGGTGCCGGATGAAGAAGGACCCCACCACCGTCGACGGCCGGCGGAAGTACATCGCCATCTCGGGCCAGAAGAAGCCGTTGAGCAGGTAGTGCGCGCGGTAGTCGAGCGCGCGGTAGAACTTCTCGGTGTCCAGTTCGTCGAGCAGGTGCCGCATCGCGGGCATGCCCTCGAGCCGCTGCAGCATCTGCTGCGCGGCCAGCATGAGTTCGAGCAGCGTCGGAAACGTGGTCTTGCGGTCGAGCACGAAGTCCAGGTACCCCGCCACGTTCTGCAGGCCGAAGCGAAAGTACTTCTCCTGCGGGCTCCAGTGCGTGAGCTCGTTGACGCAGCAGCTCAGCCAGTGGTCGTGCGACTGCCATTGCTGGCCCGCGATGAAATAGTCGAAGGCCTTCTCGACCACCGCCAGCCACTGCGGGTCGCGCGTGAGGCTGTACAGGCGCATGAGGCCGTAGACCGCTTCGCCGTCGTAGTAAATGATGCGCGAGGCCTGCTTGACCGACAGGTCGGTCGCATGCAGCACGTGGTTGAAGCGGCCGGTCTCCGGGTCTTGCAGCGACGCGATGCCGAGCGCGAGCTTGTCGATGAGCGGCAGCCAGTGGCGCGTGTCCATCAGCTCGCAGTACTTCACGAGCGCGAGCACGCAGGCCGCGTTGCCGCCCAGCTTGATCTCGCCGCCGGTGTCCACCAGGAAGGCCGCGGCGCGGCCGTCGGGCAGCGTGTAGTCGCGGATCAGCCAGCTGGTCAGGTGGTCGATCGCGCGGTCGATGGCCGAGCGCAGGGTCTCGTCGCGCGTGAGCTCCCATGCCTCGAGCATGGCGTAGACCGCGCTCGCGTGGCGCATGGCGTCGTAGGTCGGAATGCGCCGGTCGAAGCACGGGAAATAGCCGTACACGAACAGCCCGTCGCTCTGCACCTGCCGCGCGAGGTAAGCCGAACCGCTGCGCACGAGGTCGAGCACCGATTGCGGGTTGAGCGCCGGCAGCTGCCGCCGGCCCGCGTCGAGCCCCGTGCCGACGAGCTTGTGCACCACGCCGTCGGGCTGGCAGAACACGCCCACCATCGCGAGCAGGTAGACCGGATGTTCGGCCGGCATGTCCAGCGGCGGCGCGCGCTCGAAGCGGGCCAGGCCGTAGACCTCGAAGTTGCGCGGGTTCACCACCGAGTGCGCGATGGTCGAATCGCCGCACAGCATGGCGTTGGCGTTGAGCTCCTGCTCGGTGAAGGCAAGCTCGAAGTCCTGGTCGAAGGCCAGGCCGAGGCGGAAGTAGTTGCGCTTGACCGCGGTGAGCTGCGTCTTGAACTGCACCCACTCCATCGGGCTCGCGCCCTCGACCCAGTCGATGCGCAGCCACGGCGACACGATGCCGCGCTCGCGCACCCAGCGCCCGACGGACTCCGAGCCCTCGCGCCATGCCGTCTCGAAGTCGGCGGCGCGCGCATGCACCACGTGGGCACGCTGCGAACCGTCGCTGACCGAGAAGAACAGCGTGAACGCCGGGTACGGGGCGGGCAATGCCGCGCACACCGACACCAGGCGTTCATGGCAGGCATGGAGCTGATCCTGGAAAGACATCATGCGGCCCCGATCGAATGCGGGAAACCGGTCGCGCCCGTCATCTGCCCATGCCTCGACGTTTGCGCGGACCGGAAACTGCCGTCGAAGTCATCGCGTGGCACCGGCTTCAGCGGTAGCTGAATTCGGCGCGGCGATTGAGCTGATAGCCCTCCTCGGTGGTTGCGAGCGACGCGGGTTTCTCCGTGCCCCAGCTGATGGCCTCAATGCGCTCGGCCGGCACGCCCAGTTGCGTGAGCGCGCGCTGCACGGCGTCGGCACGGCGCTGGCCCAGCGCCAGGTTGTATTCGCGGCCGCCGCGCTGGTCGGTGTTGCCTTCGATGACGACCCGGCTCGACGTCCGGTTGCGCATGTAGCTCGCGTGCGCCTCGACGATCTTCATGTACTCGGGCTTGATGTTGTACTTGTCGAAGTCGAAGTAGACGATCTTCGAGACGCCTGCCGGGCCGTTCTGCACCGGCGGCGGCGCAGCGGGCTCCACCCTCGGCACCGCGCTGGTGGCCTTGTTCGAGTAGTAGTAGGTCGCATCGTCGCGACCGGTCTTGGGGGCCGCGCAGCCGACCAGGATGGCTCCGAGTGCGACGATGGCCAGTATCCGGAAATTCTTTTTCATATCCAATCCTTTCGCGGGACAGGCCGGTGGCGGCCTGTCCCTGGTGCTTCCGCTCCCCACCCCTCCTTCTGCTGTTCTTGTGGATCAGCCCAACAGGCCGTGAAGGATGTTGGTCACCGGCGACAGCGCGCTGCCGGCCGGGCTGTGCTCGACCAGGCTGGTGATCGGCGTCACGACGTCGTTCACCAGCGGCGCGGCCACGTGCTCCACGGTGTTCACCACGCTGCTGACGACATCGGTCACCGGTGCGGCCGCATGCGACGAGCCCGCCAGGATGTCGGTCACCGGCGCCGTTGCGTCGGAACCCGCGTGCGTGGCGTTCGAGGCCACGGAGCTGACGGTGTCGGTCACGCTGCTGACGGCGCTCGTCGCCGGCTGCAGGATGTTGGCTACCGGGTTGCTGCCGCCCAGCAGGCCACCGAGCAGGCCGCCGACGAGGCCGTCGTTGCCCAGCAGGCTGCCGACCAGGCCGTCGTTGCCGAGGACGCCGCCGAGCGGGCCGTCCGAGCCGCTGCCGCCGCCGAGCAGACCGCCCACGAGGCCGTCGCTGCCCAGCACGCCGCCGAGCAGGCCGCCTTCGCTGCCGCCGAGGACGCCGCCCAGGACGCCGTTGTCGCCCAGCACGCCGCCGAGCAGGCCGCCTTCGCTGCCGCCGAGGACGCCGCCCAGGACGCCGTTGTCGCCCAGCACGCCGCCGAGCAGGCCGCCTTCGCTGC
>NZ_JBBHKP020000002.1:0-862551 GCF_037482385.2 Variovorax sp. AB1(2024)
ATGAACACAACCTCCCGTTCCCCCGAGCCGGCCAAGCCGGTGGCCGAGCTGTGCGCCGTCACCAAGACGTTCAGGACCGCCGGCAACCACGAGCTCAAGGTGCTCGACAACATCGACCTGGCCGTCCACGAAGGCGAGTTCCTGGCGCTGCTGGGGCAGTCCGGTTCAGGCAAGTCGACCATCCTGCGCTGCCTCACCGGCCTGATCGCGCCGACCTCGGGCCGCGCGCTGGCCGGCGGCAGATCGCTCGACGGCGTGAATCCCGATGCCTCGGTCGTCTTCCAGACCTTCGCGCTCTACCCGTGGCTGACCGTGGAGCAGAACGTTGCGGTGGGCCTCATGTCGAAAAAGATCGGCCGCACCGAGCGCGACGCCGCGGTCAACCGCGCGATCGAACTGATCGGCCTGGGCAACTACCACGCGGCCTTCCCCCGCGAGCTGTCGGGCGGCATGCGCCAGCGGGTGGGCATTGCGCGGGCGCTGGTGTCCCGGCCCAGGCTGCTGTGCCTGGACGAGGCCTTCAGCGCGCTGGACGTGCTGACCGCGGAAAACCTGCGCCAGGAGCTGATCAGCCTGTGGCGCGGCCCGAACGGCGATCTCAGCTCGGTCTTCATGGTCACGCACAACATCGAAGAGGCCGTGGAGATGGCCACGCGCATCGTGGTCGTGTTCCCCCGGCCGGGGCGCGTCGGGCTCGTGCTGGAGAACAAGCTGCCGTACCCGCGGGACACCAAGCACCCTGAATTCCAGCGGCTGGTCAGCGTGATCCACGAGTCCATCACCACGATGACGCTGCCCGACCTGCCGCCCGAGGCGAGCGAGAAGGGCCAGCCGATCTCGCGCGCCCGCACGCGCATGGAGTCCATTCCGCTGGTGCCGGTGGGCCAGATCCTCGGGTTGATGAGCATCCTCAGCGACTCGCCGGACCTGTCCAACATCTACGACATCTCGGACGAGATCGGCAAGGAGTTCGGCGAGACGATCGCGATCCTCAAGGCGGCCGAGATCCTCGACCTCATCGACACGCCCCGCCAGGAAGTGCGTTTCACGGAACTGGGCCGCAAGTTCGTGGCCGCGGACCGCCTCGGCAAGCGCGCGATCTTCGAGGAGCAGGTCTTCAAGCTGCGGCTCTTCCACATCATCATCGCGCTGCTCAAGGAGTACGAGGAAGTCGAGGCCGAGCGCGTGATCAAGGACATCGGCAGCGCCTTGCCTTACGACAATCCCGAGAAGACCTTCGAGACCATGATCGCCTGGGGCCGCTACGCGGGCCTGATGGACTACAACGCGAAGACCGGCATGGTGTTCGTCCCGCAGAACGATGATTCGAGCGACGACGCCCACCTGCACGGCGTGAACTGAACGGCCCTCTATTCGTCCGGCCTCACAGGTCGAACCGCAGCTCGGCCGTGTAGGTGCGCTGCGGATACGGGTGGAAGTTCCAGTACTGGTAGTTGTTGGCGTTGTCGATGCCGAAGGCGGCCGACCACTGCTTGTCGATCTGGTAGCGCACGCGGAAGTCGACCGTGAAGTACTTGCTCGCGCCGAAGTAGGCGAAGGCGTTCACGTCGCTGTTGTCCAGGTTGGAGTACTGCCGGCCGCTGTAGCGCGCCGCGGCCGTGAACGACCAGCGCGCATCGGGCTTGTACGTGGCGTAGACGGTCGAGCGCCAGCGCGGCACGCGCGGCTGCCACTTGCCCACGGCGGCCGGAAACGCGGCGTCCGCCACCGTCTTCGAGTCGGCATAGGTCAGGCTGCCGCCCAGGTCGAGGCCCTTGATGAGCACGTTCTGCCCGGTGTAGGCGATCTCCACGCCGGTGGTGCGCACCTTGTCGATGTTCTGCACGCGCGAGACGGTGGCGTTGGGAATCAGCTGGCTGTACAGCGCGTTCTTCGTGGTCTCGTGGAACAGCGTGGCGCGCAGCAGGCCATTGCCCAGGTCCTTCTCGGCCGACAGTTCGCCGGTCCATGACTTCTCGGGCTTCAGCGTGGGGTCGTTGATGAAGGAGAGCGCGCCGCCCGAGGTGGCGCCGTAGAGCTCGCCGACGGTGGGGTAGCGCACGGCGCGGCCCACGGAGGCCTTGAGCACCGTGTCCTTGGTCAACTGGTAGGCCAGCGCGGCCTTGGGCGACACGTCGGATTCGCTGCGCGAGGCGTACGACTGCGCAGTGGCCGCCGTGGCCGTGAAGCCGTCCTTGGCCTCCCAGTGCTCGTAGCGCAGGCCCAGCACGGCCTTCCATTTCGGCGCGAACGACCAGGCGTCCTGCGCCCAGGCGCTGTAGGTTTCCGTGCGGCCACCCACGTTGCTCACGGGCGTGAACGCCGCGCCGTCCTGCCAGTTGCCCAGCACATTGGTCTTCACGATGCCGAGCTTGTACGCATCGCGCCCCACGCCGAAGTCGACGATGTGCGCGCCGCCTGCGCCCTGCGGGCGCCAGGAGCCCTTGGCCGCCAGGGTGTTCCACCCGGTGCCGCCCTGGTCCTGTAGCGTGCCCGCGCCGCCGTAGGCCGCCAGCGGCAGCGCGGTGGTGGGCGCGCGCTGCGTGTCCTTCGAATAGTCGTAGAGGCTCGCGGCCAGCTCCCAGTCGAACACGCCCTGGGTGTTGCTCTTGACCGAGAGGCCGTGCATGTAGTGCGTGGCGCTGTCCGCGGTGAGGGGGAAGGCGGTGGGGGCCAGGTTGAAGCTGCGCCCGTTGATGTTCACCGGGCCGCTGTACACAGGCTGGCCCTGCGCATTCGTGAGGTAGCTGGCGGACTGCCCGTTCGCGGTGTTCTGCCACCAGCCGAGCGTGTAGGTGGCGCGCACCGTGGGCGAGAAGTCGTAGGCCAGCTTGAGCTTGGCGTGGTCCTGCAGCGTGTGGTACTGCGTGCCCGTGCCCAGGATGTACCAGGGCGTGTTGGTGGTGTTGAGGCCGCCCAGCGCGCCGTACACCGGCGTGCCCGCGCGCCCGGGCGTGCCGGAGGCGAGGGTGGCGGTGGTGAAGGTCAGCGGCTGGCCTTCGCTGTCGGTGCGGTTGATGTCGATCCACCAGGACCAGTCGCCGCTCCTGCTGCCCAGCGACGCACTGGTCTGCCAGCTGTTGAAGGTCTGGCGGGTGCTGTAGAGGTTGTTGGGCTGCGACGAGTAGCCGACCTTCACGTGCGCCTCCAGCTGCGTCGGCATGCGGGTGACGTAGTCGACCACCGCGCCGGCCGAGTTGCCGGGGTAGGCCGCCGAGAAGGGGCCGTACATCACGTCGACGCGCTCGATCTCCTCGGGCGTGACCAGGCCCCAGCGCGGCGCGAAGTTGGTGCCGTTGGCGATGCCGTTGCCCAGGTAGTTCGACAGCAGGATGCCGTCGGCGTAGACCGCCGAGCGCGCGCTGTTGCCCGTGCCCGAGGCGCGGGTGGACAGGATGGCGTGGTTGTAGTCGCCGATGTAGCGCTTGCGCACCAGCAGGCTCGGCAGGTACTTGAGCGCGTCCTCGCTGTCGGTGGCGTTGATGCGGGTCTCGATCTCCTCACGCGTGACGCCCTCGATGGTGGTGGGAATCTGCGTGGGCAGCGAGGTCGGCTGGCCGCCGGTGACGGTGACGACGCCGAGCGACTTGGTGCGCTCGGGCGTGTTGTCCGCGGCGGCTTCGGCGGCTTCGGAGGTCGTGGCGCCTTGCGCGAAGGCGGGCACCGCCAGCCAGGGGAATGCCGCGCCGAGCGCGAGCGACAAAAGGGTCTTGTTCATGGAAAGCTCTCTTTCGGCGCCATGAAGGCGCCGACTCATTGCAGGGAAATGCGTTGCAGCGAGCGACGACTGCGCAAGGCCAAGGCCATGGACAGCGTCACGTGCGACGGAACCGAAAACGAGTCAGGAGAGCGAAGGAGGCCCGCGCGCGGGCAAGGGCGCGGCGGTGGCTGCGGCAATGCGCGCGGCCGGGATCGACTGCACGGCATGGCCCAGCGGCAGAATGCGGGGGAGGTCGATGGGCTGCGCCGCGGGCGGAGGCGCACCGGTCAGCATGCACATCGGGCAGTCCAGATGGCTGGCGCCGAGTTCGCGCGCGCCGTCGTCGGTCTGCACGATCACCTTGATGGCGCCGGCCGCCGAACACACGAGCTGCATCGACTGTGGCTGGACCATCGGCGACGCGATCGCCACCCCCAGCGACAGCACGAACCACGCCAGCACGAAGCGGACGAGTTGGCGGGCATGGCGCAGGGCGGGCATGGGGCGATTATGTGCGCACTGCCCCTGGTCCGCGCCACCGGCTCTCACCGGTATGATCCCCCCGCCTCGCCATGCAGCTTCGTCCTCTCCATCTCCAACGCCTCCTTCGGCTTCTGTTGCTGGCCGTGTTCTTCAACGCGGCCATCGGCATGCCGTTGCACGAAGCCGGGCATCTGCGCCAGGCAATGGCAGGTGTGGAGCAGGAAGCCGCGCTCGAAGCCCGCGCGGATGCCGAGTCTCTCGGGCACACCGAAGAAGCTCACGGCCTGTGCGAGTGGTGCCTTGCCCATGTGCACCACGCCACTGCGCCCGCTCAGCGGCTGGCCGCGCTCGAAGTGGCGTTTGCCTTGGCACTTCCACGTGCGCCGCCCGCGCTGGCCTTCGTGCCCGATCCGGGCCGCTGGCCCTTCGCCTCGCGCGATCCTCCGTACGCATCGACCTGACATTCCGCCGCACCGCCCCAGCGGGGCTGTGACGCGTTCATTTCTTTATCTTGCTGCCGGGCCCGTCGAAGGCGCGGCGGCACTGTCTCGTCGAGTGCCACTCATGATCGTCATTCTTTGCGAACGCGCGCGCAAACGCGTTCCCCTGTTCCGCCGCCTTCCTCTTGCGCTGTCCGTCTCGGCGCTGTTTGCCGGACCGGCCATCGCCCAGTCTTCCGATGCCCCTGTCGAGGGCCAGCTGAAACCCATCGAAGTGGTCGGCCGCGGCGAGTCGGGCACATACCAGGCCGAAGAAGCCGCCGGGGCCAAGACGGACCTGCCGCTGCGCGAGCTGCCGCAATCGGTGCGCATCGTCACGCGCCAGGCCATCGACGACCTGGGTGCCACCAAGCTCGATGACGTGCTGGACTACGTCGGCGGCGTCTCGCGCCAGAACAACTACGGCGGCCTCTGGGACAACATCGCCATCCGCGGTCTGCCCGGCAACGAGAGCACCGGGATGGCGACGCTGCTCAACGGCTTTTCCGCGAACCGGGGGTTCAACGCGCCGCGCGATCTGGCGGGTGTGGAGCGCGTCGAGTTCCTCAAAGGTACCGCGGCTGCGCTTTACGGCAGCAGCGAACCCGGCGGCACGCTGAACATCGTGTCCAAGCGTCCGTTGTGGACGGCCGCGAATTCGGTCGAGGCCTACGCCGGGAGCCACGGCCTCAGGCGTGGCGCCTTCGACAGCACCGGCCCGATCGGCAAGAACTTCGCCTACCGGCTCAACGTGGCGGTGGAAGACCGCGACAGCTTCCGCGACTTCGTCGGCGCCAAACGCGAAGTCGTCGCGCCAGCCTTCACCTGGAAGCTCGGACGCGACACGGTGCTGGAGTACGCGGGCGAATACCTGCGGCATGCCACGCCGCTGGACCGCGGCGTGGTGGCGGTCGACAACCGCCTGGGCGCCATTCCACGCAGCCGCTTCCTCGGCGAACCGGCCGATGGCGACATGACCGTCAAGAACCAGACGCACCAGTTCATCCTGTCCCATGAATGGAACTCGACGTGGCGCAGCCGGGTGGGCCTGTCGTACCGCGAGACTTCGCTCGAGGGCTTCTCCACCGAGCCGACTGCGCTGCTGGCCAACGGCAACCTCGCACGTCAGCGCCGCTACCGCGACTACAGCTCGAACGACATCGCACTGCAGGCCGAACTTCAGGGCAACGTGAAGACCGGCGCCATCGAGCACGAGCTCCTGTTCGGCGTGGAGAGCTTCCGCTTCGACATGGACTCCCTGATGCTGCGCGCGAACCCGAGCACTGCCCGGCCTTACGCGATCAACATCTACAACCCCGTCTACGGCCAGTTCCAGCCGGTGCCCACGGCCAACACCGACACGCTGGAACACCAGAACAACAACGCGTTCTATGTGCAGGACGCGATCAAGCTTTCGCCGGAATGGCGGCTCGTCGCGTGCGTGCGCGACGACAACTACCGCCAGTCGCTGCTCAATCGCAGAAACGGCACCACGGCCAGCCAGGGACCTTCGTCGACCTCGCCGCGCATCGGTGTGAGCTGGCTGCCGACGCCGCAGTGGACTTTGTACGCCAACGCGGGCCGTTCGTTCAGGCCGAACACAGGCTCCGATTTCGCCTCGAACGGCTTTGTGCCCGAGACGGGCCGCGCACTGGAGCTCGGCACCAAGTGGGAGAGTGCGGACCAGCGCATGGGCGCCACCGCGGCGCTCTTCGACATCCGCAAGCGCAACGTGCTGACCTCCGATCCGGTGAACACCGGCTATTCGGTGGCGGCGGGAGAAATCCGCAGCCGGGGCCTGGAGTTCGACTTCTCGGGCCAGGTCACGAGGAACTGGCGCGTCAATGCCAGCCTGGTACTCAACGACGTGGAGATCACGAAGGACAACACGCTGGAAGTCGGCGGCCGGCTGCTCAATGTCCCGCGGGTCAACGGCAGCGTGCTCGCGGTCTACGAGGACGGCTTCTCCAACGGCCAACGCTATGGCATCGGCGGCGGCTTCACCCACATGGGCAAGCGGCTGGGCCAGGCTCGCACGCAGGCTGAGGCGAATGCGGGAACGCCCGCGTTCGACCTGCCGGCCTACACCACCGCCAAGCTGGTTGCGTACTGGCGCCTCAACCCCACGCTGCGCCTGACGCTCGATGTCGACAACCTGTTCGACAGGACCTACTACGCCAGTTCGTACAGCCGCGTCTGGGTCACGCCAGGCATATCGCGCACCATCACCGTCGGCCTGCAGGCCAAGTTCTGAGATGACACAGCCATTCGTTTTGACGCGCCGCCGGGCGCTCCAGCTAGGTGCGGTCGGCCCGGCCGTCGCCGCATCGACCGCGTTGCAGGCACAACCGGCCCGAGCGCCGCTGCAGATCGTCGGTCCCTGGGAAATAGGCGGTCTTGCGCCCGCCAGCAGCGGTTACGTCTTCACCCGCATGCAGATCACCGAGACGCTGATGGAGGCCGGCGACGACGGCACCCCGCTGCCGGGCCTGGCCGAGCGCTGGCGCGTGTCGGCCGACGGCCTGGTGTGGCATTTCACACTGCGTTCCGCGGCGCGCTTTCACGACGGCACGCCGGTCACGGCGGCCGCGGTCGTGCGCTGCCTGCAGGCGGCGCGCGTGGCGCCGGCGCTGCTGAGCCTGGCGCCGATCAGATCCCTCGAGGCCGATGGCTCCAGCGTCGTCGTGGTCAGGCTCGCATCGCCTCATGGCGGATTGCCTGCGCTGCTGGCACACAGCAGCACGATGGTGCTCGCGCCCGCGAGCTATGGCTCCGGCGGCGAGGTCAAGGCCGTCCTCGGCAGCGGCCCCTACCGCGTGGTGTCGCTCGCACCCCCGCAGCAAGTGGAGGCGGCCGTGTTCGAAGGCTATGACGGCGCGAGGCCTGCGGTGGAGCGCGTGCGCTACCTGACGGTCGGTCGCTCCGAAACCCGCGCGCTGATGGCCGAGGGTGGGCAGGCCGACCTCGCCTATGGCCTCGACCCGGCCAGCCTCGTGCGCCTGCGCAAGCGCGGCCGGGTGCGCGTCGATACGGTCACGCTGCCGCGCACCGCGATCCTCAAGGTCAACGCGGGCCTCCCGGCGTTGACGGATCGACGCGTGCGTCAGGCGCTGAGCCTGTGCATCGATCGGGCCGGCATTGCGAAGGCATTGCTGCGCGACCCGGAGCTCTCGGCAACGCAGCTCTTTCCGCCCACGCTCAAGGCGTGGCACGACCCCACGCTGCCGCCGCTGATTCATGACCCGGGCTCCGCCGCGAGACTTCTGGCCGAGGCCGGCTGGCGCCGGGCGGCCGACGGACTGCGCGACGCTTCGGGCCGGCCGTTGCAACTGTCGCTGCGAACCTTTCCCGACCGACCCGAGCTTCCTGTCATCGCTTCGGCGCTGCAGGAGCAGTGGCGCCAGGCTGGCATCGCGGTCCAGGTCAATGTCGGCAATTCGGGCGACATTCCGCTGGGCCACCGCGACGGCAGCCTGCAATTGGGCCTGGCCGCGCGCAACTACTGCACCGTGCCCGACCCGACAGGGACGCTGCTGCAGGATTTCACCGCCGCTGGCGGTGACTGGGGCGCGATGGGCTGGCGCAGCGATGCGCTGGTCCAGGCGCTGTCCGAGCTGTCGCGCGGCACGTCGTCGGCAGAGCGCGCGGCCGCGCTGCGTGCTCGGGTCACGGCGGTGCTCCAAGCCGAGTTGCCGGTGATCCCCGTCACCTGGTATCGCCAGCAGGTCGCGGTCAGCGGGCGTGTCACCGGCGTCAGCCTCGATCCGCTGGAGCGTTCCTATCGGCTCAGCGCGATGAGGTGGAGCGCATGAGCGGGAAACGCACAGCCTGGACGGGCATCCTGCTGCGCCGTGCCATCCAGATCGTCGCGCTGGGTCTGCTGGTGGGCACGGTGTGCTTCTTCATGGCACGTTCGCTGCCGGGCGACATGGCCACCCGCATCGCGGCGGGACGCTACGGCTACGACCTCGTGAGCAACGCGGCGGCCGATGCCGTGCGCATCGAGCTCGGGCTCGACCGGCCCTTGTGGCTCGCGCTGCTGCAGTGGTGGGGAGAAATCGCACGCCTCGATCTCGGCACTTCGCTGGTCACCGGCAATTCGGTCTGGAGTGAAGTGGTGCATCAACTGGGCGCCACCATCGACCTGGCGGTCGCTTCCTTGGCCGTCGCGGTCGTCGTCGGCTTGCCGCTGGGCACCTGGTCCGGACTGCATGCGGGCGGCTGGATCGACCGGCTCACGCTGGCGCTGGCGGTGGTGCTGCGCGCGGTGCCGCCCTTCCTGCTCGCCGTGTTGCTGATGGTGCTGGTCGCGGTGCGGCTCGGGGCGTTGCCGGTGGCGGGCGACCACCACGTGGGCAGCGTGCTCCTGCCGGCGCTCACGTTGGGCCTGGGCCTGGCCGCGGGGCTTGCGCGCGTGACCCGGGCCGCGATGCGCGAGGCGGCCGCTTCTCCATCCTTCGAGTTCGCCCGCACCAAGGGGCTGTCGGACCGGCAGGCGCTGGTGCGCCACGGCCTGCGCCAGGCCGCGGCGCCGGTGGTGGCCTATCTCGGTGTGCACGCGGTGTTCCTGGTCGAAGGCGCCGTCGTGGTCGAGACCTTGTTCGCTTGGCCCGGGATCGGTCATGCACTGGTGCATGCGGTGTTCGGTCGCGACGTGCCGATGATCCAGGGGGCTGCGCTGTGCATGGGCCTGCTGTTCGTGGTGTTCAACCTGCTGGTGGATGCGGGTTGCCTCGCGCTTGATCCGCGCCGGCGCAGGGGGGAGGCGGCATGAACGGCAGTCTGCTCGACGCATCCGCGCTCACCGGGCGGAGGTCGCGGCGCGCGGCGACGCGCCGTCGCACGGGCCTCTGCATCCTCGCATCGGTGGCGGTGTTTTCGCTGTTCGGGCCGGCCGTGATCGGCATCGACCCGGCCCGCCAGACGCTCGCCGACACGCTGCTGCCGCCGGGCGCGGCCCACTGGCTGGGCACCGACGTGCTGGGCCGCAGCGCGCTTGCGCGCCTGGCACACGCAGCCCGGCTCTCGCTCGGTCTCGCATTGCTGGCCGCAGTGACCGCGGCCATTCCCGGCGTGCTGCTGGGCGTCGTTGCCAGTTGGCGCGGCGGGCGCATCGAACGCGGGCTGGTCATGCTGGCCGATGCGGTGCTCTCGGTGCCAGGCCTGCTGCTGGTGCTGCTGTTCGCCGCACTGGCGCCGGGACGCTACTGGGCGCTCTACATCGGCCTCTCGCTGTCGCTGTGGGTCGAGTACTTTCGCGTCGCTCGCGCGGCGAGCCGGCCGGTGCTCGCGGGTGATGCGGTGCAGGCTTCGCGCCTGTTGGGCTTCGGGCCGGGCTATGTCCTGCGCAGGCATCTGCTGCCGGCACTCGCACCGGTGTTGGGCACCTTGCTGGCCTTCAGCGCCGCGCAGGCCGTGCTGGCGCTGGCCGCGTTGGGCTTCATCGGCGTGGGGCTGCAGCCACCGACGCCTGAACTGGGACTGATGATGATTGAATTCCTTCCCCACTACGAGGAAGCGCCATGGCTCATCGCGGCGCCGGTGGCGCTGTTGATGCTGCTGGTGCTCGGGATGATGCTGCTCGTTTCGGAGGGGGAACCGGCATGACCACTTCTTCCGTCCTGCTCGCTGTCGAGAATCTTGGTGTGCACGCCGGCGCCAGGCCGCTGCTGCGCGACGTGTCCTTCAGCCTGCGCCCCGGCGAAGTGCTCACGCTGCTCGGTGAAAGCGGTGCCGGCAAATCGCTGCTGGCTCAGGCCGTAATGGGGAACCTTCCCGCGGCGTTGCGCGCTGGAGGCAGGGTCTCGCTGGACGGCGTCGAAAGTCGTGCCGAGGAGGCCAGGGCGCGTCGGTCGCTTTGGGGACGCACGCTCGCATTGCTGCCACAGGAGCCCGCTCTGGCGCTGGATCCGCTGATGCGCATCGCGCCCCAGTTGTCCGAAACGCACGAACTGGTTCGTGGCGCCGCCTTCGAGGAGGCCGAGGCGGCGGCCGCGAGAGACCTCGATGCCGCGGGTCTGGCCGCCTCGGCGCGGCGCTATGCGTGGGAGTTGTCCGGCGGCATGGCGCAGCGCGCCGCCGCAACCGTCGCCTGTGCAGGCGGCGCACGCGTACTCCTGGCGGACGAACCCACCAAGGGTCTGGATGCGCATTGGCGCGACCATACTGTGGCGATGCTTCAGTCGGTGCAGCGCGGCGGCGGCTGCGTCGTGGTCATCACGCATGACCTGCGCGTTGCGCGGGCGCTGGGCGGACAGCTGATCGTGCTGCGCGCGGGCGAAGTGGTCGAACAGGGCGACGCCCAAACTGTCCTCGCGAGCCCGCGGCATGCGTACACGCGGCGGCTCGTTGCGGCCGAGCCGGCCCATTGGCCACGGAGGGCGACGGTCGCGACAGGTGCACCGGTGCTGAGCGCGCAAGGCCTGTCGAAGGGCTTTGGCGGCAAGCCGCTGTTCGACGGGCTCGATCTGCAGATCCATGCCGGCGACCGCTTCGTGTTGCAGGGCCCCAGCGGCACGGGAAAGAGCACGCTGGGCAATGTGCTGCTGGGCCTGCTGCCGGCCGATCGGGGCGTGGTGCGGCGTGCCGAAGGCCTGTCCTCGACCGCCTTCCAGAAGCTCTACCAGGACCCGGTCGGGTCTTTCGCGCCCAGCGTCAGCCTGGAGAGTTCGCTGCGGGATGTGGCCGCGCGCCATCGCTGCGCCTGGCCGGGTGTGCTGCAGCAGCTCGAACGGCTGGGCGTACCCGCGGATTTGCTGGGGCGTCGGCCCGCGGAGGTGTCCGGCGGCGAACTGCAGCGCGTCGCGCTTGCACGCGTACTCACGGTGCGGCCCGCCCTGGTGTTTGCCGATGAACCGACCTCACGGCTGGATCCTTTGTCGCAGCAGGAGGCCATGGACGTGCTCCTCGATGCGCTGGACGAGCGCGGCGCCGCGTTGATGCTGGTGACGCACGACGAAGACATTGCGGATGCCGTGGGAACGACCCGTTGGAGATTCATGCAGACCTGAGTCCCTGGCCGAAAAAAAGCGACGAGTCGACCCGTCCCGGCTCATGTGGAGCAGGCCGCCGTCACTTCACGATCACGACGGGCTGCTTTGCGTTCGCGAGCACGCGCTGCGCCACGGAGCCAAGCAGCAGATCCGCCAGCGCGCCACGGCCCTTCGAGCCCAGCACGATCATGTCGAAACTGCCTGTGTTCGCGCAGTCGATGATCTCCTGGGCCACGTGGCCGGTGCGGATCTCCATGTCGTAGCCGATGCCGTCGTCCTTCAGCAGCTTGCGGGCAGGCCTGAGTTCCTTTTCGCTGAGTTCGCGCAGATAGTCCGCGACTTCCGCCTTCCCGACGAAAGCCCTGGCATGGCGCAGGCCGGTGTCGTCATGCACGCTGACCAGCGTGATCTTGTTCGAACTGGTGCGCAGCAGGTGCGCAAGCTTGGCCGCGTATTTCACCGCGCGAAGCGAGTTCTTGGAGCCGTCGACCGCGACGAGTAGCTTCATGGTTTGAGTTCGATTGATTGACGGGCCCACACAGCCTATCGCGTGCACGGCCTCTCGCGCAGCCGCGATCCGTGCGGCGTTTGACACAGATCAAGCGAATGCGAAACCGATGCGCCGGCGCGGCGGTGCTTGTGCCCAGTGATCCTTGGCCGCTCGGCGCCAACGAGGCCTAAAGATTGCATACATGCACCAGACCCTGGAGGGATATGGTGCATTTCATTACGCGTCGCCTCAGCCGGCTCAGCGTTGGCCGCAAACTGCTGGTCATCTACCTGCTCGACCTGAGCGCGGTCATCTTCATCAGCGGCATCCTCATCAACGAGAAGTTCATCGCGATCGATTTCGGCCGCAAGGAGATGGCGGGCGCGGCCTACATCGACCGCATGCGCCCGTCGCTGCTGGCCGCCGCCGGCTGGCACGGCGCCGAGCCCGCGCCGCCGCTGGCGCTCGAGCGGCTCGAGCAGCAGTACGGCGAGGGCTTGCAGAGCGCCGAGGTCAGCCAGCGGTTCAGCGAGGCGCTGGCGTCCGCCGCCCAGGCCGGCCCCGCCGGGCGCGAGACGGCCAGGCGCGCGGCGCTCGAGCAGGGGCGCGCACTGGTGACGCGCATCGGCAACCAGTCGAACCTGATCCTCGACCCGGACCTCGACAGCTACTACACGATGTCGCTGGTGCTGCTGCGCTTTCCGGAGTTGCTCGAACTCGGCGCCGACATGGCCGCGCGGCTGCACGCCCCTGGTGCCAGCGGCCTCGCCGCGACCGAGGCGCGCACGCAGTACTTCATCCTCGAAGGGCGCATCGATGCCATCGCGGCCAGCATCCGCAGCGACTATGCGGAGGCTTTCGCCGCCGCCAAGGGGCCGTTGCAGGCGCGGCTCGATCCGTCGCGTGCGCGCCTGCTGGCCAGCATCGAGGGGTTCAGGCGTGCTTCGCGCAGCGTGCTGGAATCGAGCGACAGCACCGACGCCGGCGCGAGCCACCGCGGTCTCGCGGCGTTCGACGCGGCCCAGCAGACGCTGTTTGCCGAGCTCGACGGCGCGTGGTCGGGCGCCATCGGCGAGCTCGACGCCATGCTCACCTCGCGCGAGCACGGCTTCTTCGCACGCATGTGGATGCACCTGGGCACGGCATTGTTCCTGCTGCTGATGATCCTCACGGCGGTGTTCTACGTGGCGCGCCAGATCTCGCTGCCGCTGCGCCGGCTGTCCGGCGTGGTCGACACCGTGCGCCGCACCGGCGACCACAGCCTGCGCGCGCACTGGGACAGCGGCGACGAGATCGGCCTGCTGGTGCTGGGCTTCAACGACATGCTCGCGCAGCTCGACCGCCAGCGGCAGGCGCAGCAGGAGCTCGCGGCCAGCGCCCGCGCGGCCGAAGCGCAGCGCGACCTGGTCGCGGCCATTCCGATCCCGCTGATGGTCACGGCCATTCCGAACCACGAAGTGCTCAACGCCAACCCCAGCGCGCTGGCGTGGCTTGGCGGGGGCACGCGCGACCCGTGGGCGCTGGGATTGGCGCCCGGCGTGCGCTCGCGCTTCTTCCAGCAGCTGGCCGACCGCGGCGCCGTCGACGAATTCGAGGTGCGCTGGCTCGGGGGCGCCGAGCCGTCGTGGGCGGTGCTGTCGGCGCGGCGGCTGGTCTACCAGGGGCAGGACGCGCTGCTCACCGCCTTCACGCCCATCAACCACCTCAAACTGATGGAGCAGCGGCTGATGCTCTGGGCCAAGGTGTTCGAGGCCTCGTCCGAGGGCATCCTGATCATCGACGGGCAGCATCGCATCCTCACGGCGAACCGGGCGCTGTGCCGCCTCACCGGCCACGACCTGAGCGATCTGGTGGGCGAGCCGCCCGAACAGCTCATGCGCGACGACACGGCGCATTTCGCCGACCTGTGGCCGGTGCTCGACCAGCGCGGCACCTGGCAGGGCGAGGTCAGCGTGCGCCGGCGCAACGGCGACAGCTACCCCGCCTGGCTGGTCGCCAGCGTGGTGCGCGACGGACCGGATCGCATCTCGCACTACATCTTCACGTCCATCGACGTGAGCGACCGCAAGCGCAGCGAGGCGCGCATCCGCTTCCTGGCCCATCACGACGTGCTGACCGAGCTGCCCAACCGGTCGCTGTGCATCGAGCGCCTGGGGCTGGCGTTGCAGCAGGCCCGGCGCAAGGGGCAGCGCGTGGGGGTGCTGTTCATCGACCTGGACCGCTTCAAGAACATCAACGACTCGCTGGGCCACCACGTGGGCGACGCGCTGCTGCGCTCGGTGGCCGCGCGCATGAGCCAGGCCGTGCGGCCCGGCGACACGGTGAGCCGCCTGGGCGGCGACGAGTTCGTCGTGGTGCTGAACAACGTGGCCGACGGCCAGGAGATCCTGTCGCTGGTCGAGCGCCGGCTCATCGCGCTGATCCGCCAGCCCCACGACATCGACGGCGCCGAGATCCATGTGTCGTGCAGCGTGGGCATCGCGGTGTACCCCGACGACGCGCAGGACATCGACGCGCTCATGCGCCATGCCGACGTCGCCATGTACCAGAGCAAGGCGAGCGGGCGCGACACCGCGCGCTTCTTCACCCCCGAGATGAACGAGCGCGCCCAGCAGCGCCTGCAGCTGGAGTCGAGCCTGCGCCATGCGATCGAGCGCGGCGAGCTGAGCCTGCACTACCAGCCGCGCATCGATGCGCACACCGGCGCGCTGATCTGCGTGGAGGCGCTGCTGCGCTGGCAGAGCGCGGAGCTGGGGCAGGTGCCCCCTGCGCAGTTCATCCCGATCGCCGAGGAGTCGGGGCAGATCGTGGCCATCGGCGCCTGGGTGATCGAGCAGGCCTGCGCGCAGCACGCCGCCTGGCGCCGCGAGGGGCTGGGCGCGATCCGGGTGGCGATCAACATGTCGGCGCTGCAGTTGCGCGACGGCGGCTTGCTGGAGGTGCTGCGCGGCGCCATCGCGCTGCACGGCGTGTCGCCCGGCGATCTGGAGCTGGAGCTCACCGAGTCGACGCTGATGGATGCGGCCGAGCAGTCCCTGTCGCAGCTGCAGGCGCTGAAGTCGCTCGGCGTGATGTTGTCGATCGACGACTTCGGCACCGGCTATTCGAGCCTGAACTACCTCAACCGCTTTCCCATCGACAAGCTGAAGATCGACCGCTCCTTCATCCACAGGATGCTGGGCGACCCCACCGACATGGCCATCGCGCGAGCGATCATCGGCCTGGGCCATGCCCTGGGACTGCGCGTCGTGGCCGAGGGCGTGGAGCGGCGCGAGGAAGCGGACAGCCTGCGCGCCGCGCGTTGCGACGAGCTGCAGGGCTTTCTCATCGCCCGGCCGATGCCGCCTGGCAAGCTGGGGGGCTGGATCGAACAGGCGTCACCGCCGGCGTGGCACGCGCACGGGGCCTTCGATGGCGCCCCGGCGTAGCGCCCGGCGCCTAGCGGTCGGCGGTGCCCGCTGCGCGAGCCTCGATCCAGGCCAGGCATTGCTCGCGCAGCAGGTCCATCGAGGCGAGCGCGTTGGCCTGGGGCTCGAAGATGGCGAGTTCGCCATGCGACTGGCCCTGGCAGTGGATCTGCGCCGAGCCCGTGAATTTCTCGAGCGACGGCACCAGCTGGTAGCGGAACTCCCACCCGCCGGGGTGGCGCTCCGACTCGCTGAATGAACCGGCGCACGCCGCGTCGGTAGCGGCGGCCGTGCGCGGTGCGGCGTTGTCGCGGTGTGCGCGAAGCGCGGGTCGTGTCGGGGGCGGCGGGAAATAGGCGGAAATCATGGATGTGTCTGTGGTCGGGCCTGCGTCTGTCCTGGCGTGCTCGTCCGGGCGCAAGGCACGGCGACGCAACGGCGAAGAATTTAGATCCGCTCCCGCGCAAGTTCTGTCGGAAGACATGCCGAGATGGGATGCCGAGATGGCGTGCCGCACGTCGCCGTCTCAGCCTCTGCGTTGCGTCGCCGCCTGATAGAGGTTCATGAGCGGCGTGGCCGATATGCCGTGCACGATCACGGACACGGCCACGGTGACCAGCACGGCTTCGCCGATGGCGCCGATTTCCGACAGGCGTGCGCCGTGCGTCGACGCATAGGCGAGGTAATAGATGGAGCCCACCCCGCGGATGCCGAACCATGCGCCCAGCCGTCGCTGCGACGCCGTCCAGCTGCCTTTGGCCGTGGAGATGTAGATGGCGACCGGGCGGGCCACCGCGATCAGCACACCGGCAATCAGCAGGTTCCTCGCCGTCAGCATCTCGACCCGCAGCAGGCATCCGATCACCAGCATGGCCGCGAGCTCCACGAATTTCTCCAGTTCCTTGGCGAACTCGAGCACGTCGCGCGTCATGTCGTCCGCCGTCCTGGCCTGCGCGACGGCTTCCACCTTCTCCTGGGGACGCGCCTTCGACCGGCTGGCAAGCGCGGCCTCGCTTTCCACCTGGCGCTCGACATTGCGCATGCTCAGGCCGGCAACGAAGACGGCCAGGAAGCCGTAGACCGCGGCGTGCAGGGCGATGCCGTAGGTCAGCGCGATGAGGCCCAGCGCAAGAAAGCTCTCCATGCCGAGCGCCTGCTTTTTTTCCGTCTGGAGGAACAGCACGAGCCGGGTGAACGCGGCGCCGCAGGTCCATCCCAGCGCCAGGCCCCCGCCGATCGCCCACAGGACATCCAGCCCGAGCCAGCGCAGCCCCGCAGTTCCCAGGTCGTGCGCGCCGCTCAGCCCCAGCGCGAGCATCACGAACGGAAAGGCCGCGCCGTCGTTCAGGCCGCCTTCGGCGGTGAGCCCGAATCGCAGGTCGTCCCGGTCGTTCTCATGCCTGACCTGCACGTCGGACGCCAGCACCGGGTCCGTGGGAGCCAGGATGGCCGCGAGCAGCAGCGCGGCGCCCAGCGACAGCTTCAGTGCCAGCCCAGCGAGCGTCATCAGCATGATCGTGACGACCATGCCCACGCTGGCGAGCAGGACCGGCTGGACCCAGCTCGACAACCGCAGGCGGATGCGCAGCCGAAGGCCGACTGCGAAGAGCGAAACCAGCACCGCGACTTCGGTGATGGTTTCGATCAGCGCCGCATCCGCCCTGATGCCCAGCTTCAAAAGGTCGAAGCCGCCGGGCCCCACCGCAAAGCCCAGGCCCATGTAGAGCGCGGCCGCGCTGATGGGCAGCGTCTTGAGCAAGGTGCCGGACAGCGCCATCAGGATCAGCAAGGCGCCGACCAGCAGGTCCCAGGTCGCCGCGGTCATGAGCGGGGCTTCTCGGCGGGGCGGGCTGGCACCCTCAGCCCATCAGCTTGTCCAGGGTGATGGGCAGGGTGCGGACACGCTTGCCGCACGCGTTGAACACCGCGTTGGCCACGGCGGCGCCGACCCCGGTGATGCCGATCTCGCCGACGCCGCGCGCGCCCATGGGCGAGTGCGGGTCAGGGATGTCGGTCCACATCACATCGATCTGCGGCACGTCCATGTGCACCGGCACGTGGTAGTCGCTGAGGCTGGGATTCATGATGCGGCCGTTGCGTTCGTCGAACTGGGTCTCTTCCATCAGCGCGAGTCCCAGACCCATGACGATGCCGCCGCGGAACTGGCTGGCCGCGGTCTTGGCGTTGACGATGCGGCCGCAGTCGAACGAGCCCAGGAAGCGGGACACGCGCGTCTCGCCCGTCACCTCGTTCACCCGCACTTCGCAGAACATGGCGCCGTGTGAATGCATCGACCAGTGCTGCACCTCCAACGGCCTGGGCGCGTCGGCCTCGACCGCCAGCGTGTCGCGGCCGGCGCGCGCCAGGATGGCCGCATAGCG
This sequence comes from Variovorax sp. AB1(2024), assembly GCF_037482385.2. Classification (NCBI taxonomy): domain Bacteria; kingdom Pseudomonadati; phylum Pseudomonadota; class Betaproteobacteria; order Burkholderiales; family Comamonadaceae; genus Variovorax; species Variovorax sp. AB1(2024). The sequence continues at coordinate 17,933 of NZ_JBBHKP020000002.1, forward strand.
CTCGAACCGGGCAGGGTCGTCGGCCTTTGCCAGGCCCCCGTCGCGCCCGATGACCTCGTCCGGCTGCAGGCCGTGCAGGGGCGATTCCTTGCCGCAGAGCTTCAGCAGCGCGGCGAACAGTTCGTGCTGCGCCGCCATGACGGCGCTGCCGATCGACGCGGTCTGCTGCGAACCGCCCGCAAGCACCACCCCGGGGAAGGCCGAGTCGCCGTGGCAGAACCGGACCTGATCCATGGACAGCCCGAGCCGCTCGGCGGTGACCTGCGTCTGCGCCGTGGCGGTGCCCATGCCCATTTCATGCGCGGCGATCTCCACCGTCGCGTGGCCGTCGCGCGAGAGCGTGATGCGGGCCGCGCCGCCCGGCATGCGGTAGTACGGATACGTGGCGGTGGCGCAGCCCATGCCGATCAGCCACTCGCCGTCGCGGCGTGCCGCCGGCGTCGCGTTGCGCCGGTTCCAGCCGAAGCGCTGCGCGCCCGCGCGGTAGGCCTCGACGATGTGCCGGGACGAGAAGGGAACGCCCGTGGTCGGATCCTTCTCGGGCTCGTTGCGGATGCGCAGCTCGATCGGGTCCATCTTCATGGCGTGGGCCAGCTCGTCGATGGCGCTTTCCAGCGCGAAGGTGCCCACCGCCTCGCCGGGCGCGCGCATGAAGGTGTTGGCCAGCATGTCGAGCGTGGCCACCTCGACGTCGAGCTTGAAGCTGCCCGCCGCGTAGGCCGAGCGTGCCGGCAGCACGAACGGCTCCGGCATGTTGTTGTGCTCGGTCATGGTCACGACGCCGGTGTGGATCAGCGCGTCGAAGCGTCCGTCCGCCTGTGCGCCGATGGCCACGCGCTGCTCGGTGTTGGTTCGCCCGCCCACGACGCGATAGACCCCTTCGCGCGAGAGCATGATGCGCACCGGCCGCCCGGCGAGCTTCGAAGCCGCCGCCGCCAGCACCTGGTGGCGCCAGAGGGTCTTGCCGCCGAAGCCGCCGCCCACGAACTGCGAGGTCACGTGCACCTGCTTCTCGTCGATCCCGAAGATCTCCGCCATGGACCACGCCATGTGCGCCACGGCCTGCGACGCGTCATGGATGAACAGTTCGTCGCCCTTCCAGGCGACGGTCGCCGCGTGCAGCTCGATGGCGTTGTGGTTGTGGCGCGGCGTGGCGTACGTGACGTCGACCCGGTGCGCGGCGGCAGCCAGCGCCGCCTCGGCGTCGCCGATCTCCATCTTCAGCGGCTCGCCCTGGAAGGTGCCGGGCTTCGTCCCCTTGGCCTTCGCAGCCGCGAACGTGGTCGTGGCCGGCTCGCGGTCATAGACCACGTGCACCAGCGACGCGGCGTGATCGGCTTGCTCCTGCGTCCGGGCGAGCACGACGGCGATGGGCTGGCCGTTCCAGTGGACCTGATCGTCCTGCAGGATGGGCAGGTCGTCGCCGCCGGCGGCCTTGTCCTTGGACATGAACAGCGGCATGGGCTTCATGCGCGGTGCGTTCCCGTGGCTCATGACGAGCTCCACGCCGGGCGACGCCTCGGCGGCGGCCGTGTCGAGCGTGGCAATGCGCCCGCGCGCGACCGTGCTGTGGACCAGCGCGGCGTAGAGCATCCCTTCCAGAGGGAACTCGGCCGCGAACCGCGCCTGTCCCTGCACCTTGAGCGGCCCGTCCAGGCGCGAGACCGGCGCACCGACCAGGCCTTGCGCGCGCGCGATCAGCGGGTCCGGCGTGCCGCCGGGCATCCACGCGTCGGGCGCGGCCTCGATGGCTTTCTTCATGACCGCCTGGACGGTCTCCTGGATGATGCTCATGCTTTCATCTCCTTGAGTTCGGCAAGCACTGCCGCGATCGTTCGCCGGGCGAGTTCGACCTTGAATCCGTTGTGGCGCAGGGGCTGCGCCTGGGCGAGTTCCGCCTGCGCGGCGGCTCGGAATGCCTCGGCGGTCGCTGGCTGCCCGCGCAGCGCGTCTTCCGCCTTCCAGGCGCGCCAGGGTTTGTGCGCGACACCGCCGAGGGCGATGCGCACGTCCTTGACGGTGTCGCCGTCCAGTTCCAGGGCTGCCGCCACCGACACCAGCGCAAAGGCATAGCTGGCGCGGTCGCGCACCTTGCGGTAGGTCGAGCGAGCGCCGAAAGCCAGCGCGGGCAGCTCCACGGCGGTGATGAGTTCACCGGGCCAGAGCTGCGTTTCGAGCTCGGGCTGGTCGCCGGGCAGGCGATGCAGGTCGGTGAATGGCAGCGCGCGTTCGCCTTCGGCGTTGCGCAGGTGCACCACGGCACCCAGCGCTGCGAGCGCCACGCACATGTCGGACGGATGCGTGGCGACGCAGCTCGGCGAGGCTCCCAGGATGGCGTGATAGCGGTTGATGCCCTCCGCCGCGTCGCACCCCTGCCCGGGGTGGCGCTTGTTGCAGCGCGAGCCGCCGTCGTCGTCGTAGAAGTACGCGCAGCGCGTGCGCTGCAGCATGTTGCCGCCTACCGTCGCCATGTTGCGGATCTGCGCGGATGCGCCGGCGGTGATGGCCCGTGCCAGCACCGGGTAGCGCGCTCTCACCGCCGGGTGCGAGGCGAGGGCGGTGTTGCGGGTGGCTGCGCCGATCAGCAGGCTGCCGTCGGCGCGCTCTTCGATCTCGTGATCGAGCTGCGTCACATCGACCAGCGCGACGGGGCGCTCGATGGTCTCGCGCATCAGGTCGACCAGGTTCGTGCCGCCGCCGAGGTACTTGGCGCCGGGCCGGGCGCCGAGCTCGAGCGCATCGTCCACGTTCTGCGCCCGGCCATAGGTGAAGGGGGTCATGTGGGCGCCCTCTCGAATTCTTCGGCGATCGCCGCGGCGATGCCGTTGTACGCGCCACAGCGGCAGAGGTTGCCGCTCATGCGCTCGCGCAGTTCGTCGTGGGTGAGCGCAATGGCCGGCGTGCGCAGATCGGCGGTCACGTGGCTGGGAACGCCGCGGCGGAGTTCCTGCACCATGCCCACGGCCGAGCAGATCTGCCCGGGCGTGCAGTAGCCGCACTGGAAGCCGTCATGCGCGACGAAGGCCTCCTGCAACGGATGCATGCCTGCGTGCGGCGCGAGGCCCTCGATGGTGGTGACGGACTTGCCCTGGCACTGCACCGCCAGCGTCAGGCATGACAGCACGCGTTCGCCGTCGACGAGCACGGTGCAGGCGCCGCAGGCACCCTGGTCGCAGCCCTTCTTGGCGCCGAACAGATGTTGGTGCTCGCGCAGGAAATCCAGCAGCGAGACCCGTGGGTCGTCGGGCAACTCGGCTGTCGACCCGTTGATGGTGATTGGCATGTGCGTCCTCGTGGGGAAGAGGTGTTGTAAACAGTTGTCGCGACGCGCACGACGCGCGTCGGATGCGGGAACTGATTTCTTAACACGCGCAAGCCGGCGGTGGCGTCAGCCATTTCCTTCAGCACGCCGGGGCGCAGCGCCCTCGGCCCGGCAGTCAGGCCGCAGGCAGGTCGAGCTCGATCCAGGCGGGCGCGTGGTCGCTCGCGCCGGGACGTCCCCGCACGTCGCGGTCGACCCCGGCCGCGCGCAGCATGGGCGCCAGTTCCGCGTTCAGCAGCAGGTGGTCGATGCGCAGACCGGCATCCCTTGGGTAGCGGTTGCGCCAGTACGTCCAGAACGTGTAGGGCACGCGGTCGGGGTGGCAGGCGCGGATGGCGTCCGTCCATCCCTGCTTCATCAGCCGCGCGAAAGCCAGCCGGCTCTCCGGCTGCAGCAGCGCGTCCTCGCGCCAGGACGCGGGGTTGTAGATGTCGGCATCGGTGGGCACCACGTTGTAGTCGCCCGCCAGCACGACGGGCATGCCGCTGGAGAAAAGCTTCTTCGCATGCCGGTTGAACGCCTCGAACCACTGCAGCTTGTAGTCGAACTTCGGCCCGGGCTGCGGGTTGCCATTGGGCAGGTAGAGGCAGCCCACCACCACGCCGTGGACCACCGCTTCGACATAGCGGCTTTGCGGATCGTCGTCCATGCCCGGCAGGCCGCGTCCCGTTTCGATCGGCTCGCATCCGCGCGCGAGGATGGCCACGCCGTTCCACGCACGCTGCCCATGGGCGACCACGCCGTAGCCTGCGCTGCGGATCGCCTCCAGCGGCAGCTTCTCGTTCGGCGACTTGAGCTCCTGCAGGCAGGCGACGTCGGGCCGGGATTGCGCCAGCCACTCCAGAAGGCGTTCCAGGCGGCTTCCGATGCCGTTGACGTTGAAAGTGGCGATCTTCATCGTGGCGCTCCCCCAGGGAAGAAAAAACGGATCTTCATCCCGCGCCGGTTGCACGTGCGTGGGACAAGGCATCCTCCCGGGCGGTGACAACGCTTGCAGCGCGGACCTGCGGGCTGGCCGACACCCCCTTTAGACGCACAGGCGCGCTCGGCGGCGGCCTACAGGCAGCAGCCGGCAACGGTATACGGTTGCGGCACTCTTGTTCTCGGGACCGCCAGTGACAGACAGCACGCGATTCGAACCCTATACCCACTCAGCGGGCGGCTGGGGTTCCCTGAAGGCCGTGAGCACCTACCTGCTGCGCGAGCGAATTCCCATCGTCGGCGCGGAAGCGCTCTGGAAGCAGAACAAGCCCGGCGGGTTCGCCTGCGTGAGTTGCGCGTGGGCCAAGCCCGAGCATCCGCGTCCGGCGGAATTCTGCGAGAACGGTGCCAAGGCCACGGCGTGGGAGCTCACCGCCAAGCGTGCGCCCGCGTCGTTCTTCCTCGAGCACACGGTGAGCAGCCTGCTGGCATGGAGCGACCACGACCTGGAAGCGCAGGGCCGCCTGACGGTGCCGATGAAATGGGATGCCGACTCCGACCGGTACCTGGAGATCGGCTGGCAGGAGGCCTTCGAAGGCATCGGCGCCGAGATGCGTGCCCTGCATGCACAGGATCCCGCATCGGTGGTTTTCTATGCCTCGGGCCGGGCCTCGCTGGAGGCCAGCTACATGTATCAGTTGCTCGCGCGCCTGTACGGCAACAACAACCTGCCCGACAGCTCGAACATGTGCCATGAAAGCACCTCGGTGGCCTTGCCCGCGACCATCGGCGTGCCCGTGGGCACGGTCCGGCTGGACGACTTCGAGCTGTGCGATGCGATCTTCATCTTCGGCCACAACACGGGCGTGAGCAGTCCGCGCATGCTCCACCAGCTGCAGGACGCGCGCAAGCGTGGCGTGCCGATCGTCACGTTCAATCCGCTGCGCGAGCGGGGGCTCGTGGAGTTCGTGAACCCGCAGTCGCCCACCGAGATGCTCACGCCGGCGAACACGCAGATCAGCACCCAGTATCTGCAGGTGAAGAACGGCGGCGATCTCGCCGCGCTCACCGGCATGTGCAAGGCGCTGGTCGCGGCCGACGACGACGCCCTGGCGTCGGGCCGGGCGCGCGTGCTGGACGCGGCGTTCATCGCCGAGCACACCGACGGCTTCGACACTTTCGCGGCCTTCCTGCGCGAAGCGTCCTGGGACGACATCGAGTCGGAGTCCGGGCTGTCGCGCGAAGCGCTCGAAGCCGCGGCCGCCACCTTCGCCGGCGCGAAGGCGGTGATCGGCATCTACGGCATGGGCCTCACGCAGCACCGCAAGGGCGTGGAGAACGTGCAGATGGTTTCCAACCTGCTGCTGCTCGGCGGACACATCGGTCGGCCGGGCGCCGGCATCTGTCCCGTGCGCGGCCATTCGAACGTGCAGGGGCAGAGGACCGTGGGCATCACCGAGAAGCCGGAACTGGCCCCCCTGGACAGGCTGGCGACGATGTACGGCTTCGAACCGCCGCGCGAAAAGGGCCTGAACACCGTGGAGACCTGCGAGGGCGTGTTCAAGGGACAGGTTCGCGCCTTCATCGGGCTGGGCGGCAACTTCGTGCGCGCGGTGCCCGATTCCGACCGGCTGGAGCCGGCATGGCGCAACCTGCAGCTGACCGTGCAGGTGGCCACCAAGCTCAACCGCAGCCACCTGGTGCATGGGAAGGTGTCGTACCTCCTGCCTTGCCGGGGCCGCATCGAGGTCGACCGCCAGCAAAGCGGCGAGCAGACCGTGGCGATGGAGGATTCGACCGGCGTGATGCACGCTTCCCGGGGCGTTGCAGAGCCGGCGGCGGCCACGCTGCTGTCGGAACCCGCCATCGTCGCCGGCATTGCCAAGGCCAGCCTGCCACCGAACCCGAATGTCCCGTGGGACGGCTGGGTGGCGGACTATGCCCTGGTGCGCGACCACATCGCGCAGACTTTCCCGGAGATCTTTCACGACTTCAACGAGCGCCTGAAGGCGCCCGGGGGCTTCCCGCGCCCGCTGCCCGCCAAGGAGCGCGTGTGGAAGACACCCAACGGCAAGGCCTGCTTCAAGGGCTATGGCAACTTATGCGCCGATCCGGACACGCCCGAGACCGGGCCCGAGGTGCTGCGGCTCATGACGCTGCGCAGCGACGACCAGTTCAACACCACGATCTACAGCCTGGACGACCGCTTCCGCGGCGTCTACGGCACGCGCCGCGTGCTGCTGATGAACCATGACGACATCCGGCGGCTCGGCTTCGCGGAAGGCGACAGCGTGGACGTGCACACCGCCGTCGATGACGGCCATGCGCGAAGCGTCCGGGGGCTGCGCGTCACGCCCTACGACATCCCGGCGGGCTGCGCGGGCGGCTACTACCCCGAATGCAATCCGCTCGTGCCGCTGGCGCACCACGCCGAGCACAGCAAGGTGCCCGCTTCCAAGGCCATTCCGATCCGGCTGAGCCCGTCTGCGAATGCCTGACGAAGGTGCAGCCGCTCGCAGCAGTGATGCGCACTATTTCGGCGGGACCGACTCCGGATCGGGAAGAGGTCCTACGAGCCTGCTTTGAACGCATCGCGATCGTTCGATGAACCAACCCACGGAGACCCCCATGACCACCAAGCGCGCCCAACCCGATGCATGCTCCCTGCTGGATGCAGACCACAGGAACGTCAAGAAGATGTTCGCCGCCTATGAGGAGCTCACCAATTCCAGGGCCGCTTCCGCGCGCGACAAGCGCCGCGACCTCGCGATGCAGATCTGCATGGAGCTCACGGTGCATGCGCAGATCGAGGAAGAAATCTTCTATCCCGCGGCTCGCGCGGCGATCAAGGAGACGGATCTCCTGGACGAAGCGGAGGTCGAGCACGCAGGTGCGAAAGACCTGATCGCCCAGATCCAGGAAGCAGGCGAGGTGGACGACATGTTCGACGCGAAGGTCAAGGTCCTGGGCGAGTACATCGACCACCATGTGAAGGAAGAACGCAACGAACTCTTCCCGAAAGCGAGGGCGGCGCGCAAACTCGACCTGGTGGCGATGCGCGACGAACTCGCCGCCCGCAAGGAGGAATTGATGGCCGAGATGTCGGTGATGGCCTGAGGGACGTCTTTTTCCTGCCCGCTTCCCTTGCCGGCAAAGCGAGCCGCCCTTCGGGCGGCTTTGTCGCATGTTGACCGGAGTCCGAACGTATGCCCGACATGACCTCATCAGATTGGCAGTCCGCCGACGATCCCGTCGGCTCGATGCCCGACACCGCCAGCGCTTCGTATGCCCATCGGTCGCGCGTGTTGTCCGCGTTCGACCACTTCGCCAGCCGGGTGACGCGCTGGGCGGGCACGCCGCTGGCGTTCTGCATGGCGCTCTTGGCGGTGCTGTTGTGGGCACTCGTCGGCCCGCTGTTCCACTTTTCGGAGAACTGGCAGCTGGTGATCAACACGGGCACGACCATCGTGACCTTCCTGATGGTCTTCCTCATTCAGCAGAGCCAGAACAAGGACAGCGTCGCGCTGCATCTCAAGCTCAACGAACTGCTGGCAGCGAGCAAGGTCGCGAGCAATCGCATGATCGGCATCGAAGACCTGGACGAGCAGGACCTGCGCGAGGTCGCGGAGTTCTACGTGCGGCTTGCAGCACGTGCGCGCAACTCTGTCGCCTGCAAGGAGCGCCACTCGATCGACGAGCAGAATCTTGCGGAGCAGCGATCATGAAATTCGCCGTTTTCCTGGTGGAGGACGAGCCTGTCATACAGGAAAGCCTCAAGGTCGTGATCGAGGGTTTCCTGCGCGCGGAGGTCATCGGCGCGGCGCGTTCCGAAGCCGAAGCCGTGGCCTGGCTCCAGGCGAACGAAGGCGGCTGGCACCTGCTGGTGGTGGATCTGTTCCTCACGCAGGGATCGGGGCTCGGCGTGCTCGCCGCACTGGCGCAGTGCGCGCGAAGGGGCGCGGTGGTGGCATTGACCAATGCGGCGTCGCCTGGCAACCGCACCGCCTGCCTGCGGCTCGGTGCGGACGCGGTCTTCGACAAGGCCGCCGAGATCAACGAGTTCCTGAGCTACTGCGAGGCTGCCGCGAAGCGGCATCCGGGCCAGGCGCGCAGCCTGCCCTGAAGCGCAACCATGCCGGATCCAAAATTCGCCCCTGACCGGTTCGTTCGCGTGCGCGGCGCGCGTGAACACAATCTGCGCAACGTGGATGTCGACATCCCGCGCGACGCGCTGGTGGTCTTCAGCGGCATCTCGGGCTCGGGCAAGTCATCGCTCGCCTTCGGCACGCTCTATGCCGAAGCGCAGCGGCGCTATTTCGAATCGGTCGCACCGTATGCGCGCCGGCTGATCGACCAGGTCGGCGTGCCCGCGGTCGATGCCATCGACGGCCTGCCGCCGGCGGTGGCCCTGCAGCAGCAGCGCGGCACGCCGGGCGCCCGTTCGTCGGTGGGCAGCGTCACGACGCTGTCGAGCCTGCTGCGCATGCTGTATTCGCGGGCGGGCGACTACCCCGCGCGGCAACCCATGCTGTACGCGGAAGATTTCTCCCCGAACACGCCGCAAGGCGCCTGCCCGACCTGCCACGGCCTGGGCCGTGTCTTCGAGGTCACCGAGCAGTCGATGGTGCCCGACGACACGCTCACCATCCGCGAACGCGCGATCGCCGCCTGGCCGCCCGCGTGGCACGGGCAGAACCTGCGCGACATTCTGGTGACGATGGGCATCGACGTCGACAAGCCCTGGCGCGAGCTGCCGAAAAAGACGCGCGACTGGATCCTCTTCACCGAGGAGCAGCCCACGGTGCCGGTGTATGCGGGCTTCACGCCGGCCGAGACGCGCGCCGCCCTGCGCAGCAAGATGGAGCCGAGCTACCAGGGCACCTTCATGGGGGCGCGAAAGTATGTGCTGCACACCTTCGCGACCACCCACAGCGCGTTGATGAAGAACCGCGTCGCGCGCTTCATGGTGGGTGGCGATTGCCCGCAGTGCCATGGCAAGCGGCTCAAGCGGGAGGCCCTGTCGGTACGCTTCGCGGGTTACGACATCGGCGAGATCGCGCGCATGCCGCTGGCCCGTTTCGCGGATGTGCTGCGGCCCGTGGCACTCGGCGACGCCGCCGGCGCCGCGGCCCCGGGGCCGGCCCCACGCGCCGCGCTTCGCAAGAGCACGGCGGGTGCTGGCAGCCATGCGAGCGCCCCCGACGTGCGGCGCACGCCCAACCAGTCGCAGGAAAAGCGCATCGCCGCACAGCGCATCGCCCACGAGATGCTCGAGCGCGTGACCACGCTGCTCGAGCTGGGGCTGGGCTACCTGTCGCTCGACCGCAGCACGCCGACGCTCTCGCCCGGCGAACTGCAGCGCCTTCGGCTGGCCACGCAGATCCGCTCCAACCTCTTCGGCGTCGTGTATGTGCTCGACGAGCCCTCGGCCGGCCTGCATCCCGCGGACGGCGAGGCGCTGGTGCTCGCACTCGACACGCTCAAGCGATCGGGCAATTCGCTCTTCGTGGTCGAGCACGACCTCGACCTGATGCGGCGCGCCGACTGGCTGGTGGATGTGGGGCCGGGCGCGGGAGAAGAGGGCGGCGTCGTGCTCTACAGCGGGCCGCCCGAGGGCCTTCGCCATGTGGCGCAATCGCACACGGCCCGTTACCTGTTCTCGGCGGAGTCGGCGCCCGCGCGGGCGTCGCGCACGCCGAAGGGATGGCTGAAGCTGGAGGGCGTCACGCGCAACAACCTGTCGGGCGTGGCGGCGGCGTTCCCGCTCGGTGTGCTGAGCGCCGTGACCGGCGTGTCGGGCTCCGGCAAATCCAGCCTGGTCAGCCAGGCGCTGGTCGAACTGGTGGCCGCGCATCTGGGCCATGAGCCGCCGCCGGCCGAAGAAGAGCAGGGGGACGAACCGGCGGTCGCGGGCCGCACGGGTGGACGCATCGTGCAGGGCATGGAGGGAATCCGGCGGCTGGTGCGCGTCGACCAGAAACCCATCGGCCGCACGCCGCGTTCCAACCTGGCGACCTACACCGGGCTCTTCGACCATGTGCGCAAGCTGTTTGCCGCCACCCGCGCCGCGAAGGCGCGTCGTTTCGACGCCGGGCGGTTTTCGTTCAACGTGGCCAAGGGCCGATGCCCGACCTGCGAGGGCGAGGGCTTCGTCAGCGTCGAACTGCTGTTCATGCCCAGCGTGTACGCGCCTTGCCCGGCCTGCCACGGCTCGCGCTTCAACGCGCAGACATTGAGCGTGCGCCTGCGCGGTCGCACCATTGCCGATGTGCTGGCGATGACGGTGGAAGAGGCACACGCCTTCTTCGAAGCCGACGCTGCCATCGAGCGGCCGCTGCAATTGCTGAGGTCCATCGGACTGGGCTACCTGCGGCTGGGGCAGCCCGCCACGGAATTGTCGGGCGGCGAGGCGCAGCGCATCAAGCTCGCCACCGAACTGCAGCGGGCGCAACGCGGCGACGCGCTCTATGTGCTGGACGAGCCGACCACGGGCTTGCATCCCGCCGACGTCGACAAGCTGACCGCGCAGCTCAACAGCCTCGTGGATGCGGGCAACACCGTGATCGTGATCGAGCATGAGATGCGCCTGGTCGCGGGCTGCGACTGGGTGATCGACATGGGGCCCGGGGCCGGCGGGGAAGGGGGGCGCATCGTCGCCAGCGGAACGCCAGGCGACGTTGCAACGAGTACGCAGGGCCGCACCGCCCCCTATCTGGCGCGCTGGACAGCTTCCGGGCGCGGCTGACGGGCGCTCGGAATCGAGCGCATCAGGTCGGGCGCTTGTCCGACGGCAGCGTGTTCCTCGGCGGGTAATTTGAACGGCAGACACGCCTGATTCACACCCCCCGAAGGAGCACGCCATGACGGATCCACTGCACGCCGGTCCCCGACCGCCTTTCCACACACCCGAACAATCTCCGCCCGGACTCGAGTCGAAGATGGAGCCGCGGCCCGACTTCGGCGAGTCTTCCTATGTCGGCAGCGGCAAGCTTCAGGGCAAGGCTGCGCTGATCACCGGTGGTGACAGCGGCATCGGCCGTGCCGTGGCGCTTGCCTTCGCGCGGGAGGGCGCCGACGTGCTGATCTCTTACCTGGCCGACGAAGAATCCGACGCGCAGGTGTGCAAGCAGCTCATCGAGCGCGAAGGCCGGGTGTGCGTGGCCGTGCCCGGCGATATCTGCGAGGAGGCGCATTGCAACCGGCTCGTCGCTACCGCCATCGAGCGCTTCGGCAAGCTCGATGTGCTCGTGAACAACGCCGCGTTCCAGATGAGCCACAAGGACCTGGGCGAGATCACGGCCGAAGAGTTCGACCGCACCTTCCGCACCAACGTCTACGCCAACTTCTTCCTTTGCAAGGCTGCCTCGGCGCACATGCGGCCGGGCAGCGCCATCATCAGTACCGCGTCGGTCAATGCGGACAAGCCCAATGCCACGCTCGTCGCCTACGCCGCGACCAAGGGCGCCATCCAGAACATGTCGGGCGGCATGGCGCAGTTGCTCGCGGAGAAAGGCATCCGCGTGAATTGCGTGGCGCCGGGGCCCTTCTGGACGCCGCTGATTCCCTCCACCATGCCGCCGGAGAAGGTCAAGGAGTTCGGCAAGCAGACGCCGATGAAGCGTCCCGGCCAGCCGGCGGAGCTGCAGGCCGTGTATGTGCTGCTGGCCTCCGACCAGGCGAGCTACATCTCGGGCGCGACCATACCGGTCACGGGCGGCGTGCCGTTCATCTGAGGCTGCGGGAGATGGCGGCAGGCCCATGTGCACTTCCTGCCTGCGCGCGCGAATGGCAACGACCTAGCCCGCTTGAAGGCGTCGTCCTACCCGGAAGGTCTCTCCGATTTCCTACATTGATTTCACCGGAGACGCACAGTGCACTCCGCAGATCAATCAACTCCGTGAGGGACATTCCCATGAAAAAACATCTTCTCGTTCTCGCCATCGCTTCTTCCTGCTTCGCCATGACCGCTGCCAACGCAGCCGACGGCATGACGAAGGATCAATACAAGGTCGCCAAGGAAAAGATCTCGGCCGACTACAAGGTGGCCAAGGCCAAGTGCGACGCGTTGAAGGACAACGCCAAGGACGTGTGCATGAAGGAAGCCAAGGGCACTGAAAACGTTGCCAAGGCCCAACTGGAGCAGGACTACAAGCCGAGCGCCAGCCACGCCAAGAAGGTCGCCGAAGAGACCGCCACCATGAACTACGAAGTGGCCAAGGAAAAGTGCGACGACCAGTCCGGCGATGCCAAGAGCGCTTGCGTGAACCAGGCCAAGGCCGATCACGACAAGGCCAAGGCCGACATCAAGGCCATGAAGAGCTGATTTGATTCAGCGACATCGGGGATTCGCCTGCACGCTGTGTAAATAGCCTGCAGCGGTCCCCGAAAAATGCCCTCCCGGCTTGAGCCCGGAGGGCATTTTTCATGGGCAGTCTGGCGTCTTTCTGCCGTGGCTTTTACCGCGCCAGCCGCTGGCCGAGGAAGAAGCGCAGCATCTCCCGGCTTGCATCGACGCCGTCGGGCTGCGTGTAGCTGCCTTGCGCACTGCCCCCGGACCAGGCGTGGCCCGCGCCGTGCAGGCGCCAATGCTCCGCCTGTCCGCGACCGGGCGATGCGGCGTAGAGCGTGCGGGTGTAGCGCCTGCCTGCCGGCGAACGGCCTTCGTCGACCGCCCCGGGCGCCGCGCCCGCCACGATGGCCAGGCCGTTGCTCGCATGCACCGTGGTGTCGGCGTCGCCATGAAAAACAATGGTCGGCGGCGAGGATACGTCGGGACCGGACCCGCTGGCCGCGGGCCCCGAGCGCATGGCGTTCAGCGCGCTCATCATGTCGTGCGCCGCGCCATGCGGCAGGCCCGAGTGCACGCCGATGGCCGCATAGATGTCCGGGTAGCAATGCCCGAGGATGTCGGCCATGGCACCGCCCGCCGACAGGCCGGCGACGTACACGCGCAGGCGGTCCGCGTCCTGCTGCGCGACGATGTGCTGCGTGAGCGCGGCCAGCAGCTCCGGCTCGCCGCGCCCGCGCTGCTGGTGCGGTGTCTTGAACCAGTTCCAGCACTTCTGGCCGTGCGCGCGTTGCGTCTGCTCGGCGTAGACCACGATCGCGCCGCTGCCGCGTGCGTGCTCGTTCATTCGCGTGCCGGCTGCGAAGTCGGCCGCCGACTGCGTGCAGCCGTGCAGCATCAGCACCACCGGGCGCGGCGTGGCGGCTTCGCCGGCGGCGCGCTTCGGCACGAAGAGCATGTAGTCGATGCTTCGGCCTTTGTGTGCGAAAGAGGCTCGGGTCCATACGTCCGCTTCGCCTTGCTCCTCGCGCGGCGGCGGGGTGTGTGCAGGCCGCTCGCGCTCGATCACTCGCGCCTCGACATCGATCACGTCGGCGTCGTCGGTCCCCGTCGCTGGCGCTGCGGGTCGCGCGTTCGCTTCCCCGCGCAGCGCGCGCTGGATGGCTTCGGTGGCCTTGGCCAGCTGCCCGGTGCGCGTGAGCTCGGCGGCTTCGTTCATCAGGCCGGAGAAAAGTGGATTCATGGTGTGGGCCCGTGAGGTACCGGTGAGGTCAATGGACACGTCCCGCCAGCGCGGCTTTCACCGCGGGTGGAGCGTGGAATGCGCCGAGCACGGTCAGCGATTCGATGGTCGCCAGGGCCAGTGCGGGGGTTACGTCCGGCGCGATCACGGCCAGGCCGAGCACGCGGATCTGCAGCATCTCGCCCGCGGCGCGCACGGCCTCGAGATCCGCCGCCGAGAAGCTTTGCAAGCCCAGCACCAGCGTCTTTCTCGACACCGCCTGGCGCAGCGCGTCGGCATGCGACGCCAGGTGGGTGCGGATCGCCGTGCGGATGAAATCCGTGCGATTCGAGTAGAAGCCCTCGGCCACCAGCAGGTCGATGTGGCCGAGGTCCACGAAGCCCATGTTGATGGTGATCTTCTCGGACTCGGGGGCTTTGGCGAGAGGGAGTTTGGGCGAGGTCGTCAGTGACATGCGCCATCCTAGCACCATCCATATGGATGGTCTATGGATGTTTTTGGGATGGTGTGACGGTGGACCGGCTCAGACTTTCTTCCAGCTGCGGCCGTCGACCGTGCGATAGGTGCCGCCTGTGGCGCAGCAGCCACCGGCACCGAAGGCCCGGCGCCCGAGCGTCGCGGTCAATGCGGTGCCGTCGAAAGACAGCGACTGCCGTTCGCAGGAGGTCCAGAACGGATAGGGGTCGGGCTTGAGGACGCTTGTCCAACGGACCTCGCGGCCCGCGCGGTATTCGACCTGGAACACCTCGCAGTCATGGACCAGGAAATGCGCGGGCGCGCCGGCGAGGCGGCCTTGGAACACCTGCTCGGCGGGCGCGTCACGCGTGAAGACGGCTTCGGGGCTCAGCGCCGGCGGTGCGGCCGGTGCCGTAGACACGTCGCAGCCCGACAGCGCGCACACAGCCAACAAAGCGCAAAGAATTCGATCCGTATGGCTCATGGGCAGCGAGCATGCCATCGTTCAAGCCGGCAAGGGCGCGAGGGCGCCGAGCGCTAGAGCCTGTTCAACTGCTCGAGAAAATCCAGCAGTCCGTCGATCTCGGTCGATTTGTCGAAGACCGCATCCGCTCCCAGCAGCAGCGCGCGGCGACGGACTTCCTCGGTCGCATAGTTCGAGAAGATGACGACCCGCTGGTGCGGCAGCCGTGCCCGGCAGCGGTCGACCACGTTGAGGCCCGAGCCTTCACGCAGGAAGAGGTCGACGACGGCGACGTCCCAGTGCCCATCGTGTGCGTCGAGCCACGCCATCGCTTCTTCTTCGGTCTCGGCAATGCCGGCCACGCGGGCTGCGGACAAGCTCTCGATGGTCGGAATGAGGTTGTCTCGAATGACTTGGTTGTCCTCGACGAGGAACGCAGTGACAGGCATGGTCCGTGCGCGACGGTGCCGTTCAGACGGTCGCGGCAGGCGGCGCCAGCAACGGAGCCGTCGTGACCTCGGCGATGCGCTGCGCCACGGCGTTCAGCAACGCGCCCGCGAATCCGCCCGGCGCCCGCGCATCGGTGCGCGCGCTGGTCACCACGCGAGGCCGCGAACTCCATGCGACGCGCCGACCCGCCTTGACCAGCGCGTCGACGAGCTCGGCGTCTTCGCTGCAGGCCAGGTGCCTGAAGCCGCCCACGCTGCGGTAGGCCTCGGCAGACACGCCGAGGTTCGCGCCGTGCACATGGCGGTGGTCCTCGCGATCGAAATACGTCTGCTGGAAGTGCGCCTGCAGCATATCGGCATGGCATCCGTGGGGAGACCAGTCCTGCACGCACACCGTGCCGCAGACCACGTCGGCCTGCAACGACAGCTGGCTGGCCAGCCACTCTTCGGAAACCAGGGTGTCCGCGTCGGTGAAGGCCAGCCATCTCGCCGCGCGCGACAGCATGACCTGCGCGCCCACGGCGCGGGCCAGGCCCACGTTGCGCGCGCGAACGCTCACGGTCGCGGCACCGGCGTTCGCGGCCAGCACGCCGGTCGCGTCGGTGCAGTCGTCGAGCACCACGATCGTTTCCACCGGCTCGCCCATGAGTGCCGGATGTCGCGCGGCCAGCCGCGTGGCCGCCAGGCAATCGCGAATGACCTGCTCTTCGTTGTGCGCCGGGATGACGATGCCGATCATGGTGGGGCCCTCAATGGTGTTGCTGTTTTGGTGGAATCGACGGTGTGAATCCGCAAGATAGATTCACGGTCAAGGGGGCCGCGTCAGGCGACAAGCGGCGGGGCTGTAGGCGGCCTTCATGCAGCCCGCCCGCAAGAGGCGCCGAAGCGGGCCCACCTACAGGCGTTCCACATGCGCCCCGACACACGGTGCGAGCTGCGAACTGCCCAATGACATCTCGACAAGTTGTCGACATGAAGCAGGAGAGCGAAATGGAACCGATGAAGCCCATGAAGCCCATGAAGAACATGGCCCCCATGAAGCCGATGGAGCCGCCGGACAGCAGCTGGTGGCCCGGCGGCCTGTCCGACCCCTCGAGCACCGGCAGCCAGAACGGCGTGAGCTACGCCTTCTTCGCGCAGCAGCGGCGGCTGGTCGTGAAACAGAATGGCACGGTCAGGCAGTACGACACGGAGGGCCACCGCATCACAGGCGTGAGCCAGCAGCAACAGAACGCCGAAGGCGGCGCTCCGACCTTCGCCAGCCAGGACGGACCGGTGAAGCTTTCGTCGCTGAAGGAGGTCTGACCCTCTCGTCGCGCCGCGACGCCGCCGTGCCGGGGCCTCAATCGATGAAGGACGCCAGCTCGTCGGGCGTTCCGGCGGGAAATGCCTCTTTCAGGAAGTCCAGGAATGCTGAAACACGCGGGCTCAGCAGCCTGCGCGACGGATAGAGCACCCACAGTGCGATCTCGGGCCCTTCGACATCGCCCCAGTGCACCAGCCTGCCGGCGCTCAGGTCGTGAGCGACCAGCGACAGCGGCAGCTGCGCCGTTCCCACGCCCGCCCTGACAGCGTCGCGAACCATGAACAACGAGGACAGGCGCAGCACAGGTTCCACGGCGATGCGCCGCCTGCCGGACGCGGCGGCCACCTCCCAGCTCGAATGCGAGGCCGCCGCTCCGCCCGCGCGCACCACGGCCGGGGCGGCCGCGGCGCCCTTCGGGCGGGCGAGCGCCGGGCTCGCCACCACCACGAGCCGGTCACGCAGGAAGATACGGCCCACCAGCCGCGCATCAGGGTCCGGGTTCACGCGGATCACCAGGTCGTAACCCTCTTCCACCATGTCGACCGGCCGGTCCTCGGTGGTGATCTCCAGGTGCACGTCCCTGTATTTCAGGGCGAAGCCGGCGGCGAGCTTGCCCATCGCGGCTTGCGAGAAAAGCAGCGGCGCGCTCACCCTCAGCCTGCCGCGCGGCGCTCCGCCGCCAGAGGCGATCTGCGCCGCGGTTTCGTCGAGTTCGGTCAGCAATACCGATGTCCGCTCGTAGAGGGCGCGGCCTTCCTCGGTGAGCTTCAGGGTGCGCGCGCCCCTCTCGAACAGCCGCAGGTCGAGCGCGCTTTCCAGGTCGGCGACGCGGCGCGACAGGGTCGCCTTGGGCCGCCCGGATTCCCGGGCCGCGCGCCCGAAGCCGCCGTGACGCGCCACCAGGTTGAAGTCGGTGAGTGCGAGGAAGTCCATGTGTTCCATCGGTGAGACGAGGTGTCCAAATATATGGGCTATCGGTCCATTGATGGAACTTTGAAGATCGAGGCTCCTTCAACGAACCGGAGTTCTTCCATGACCATCCTCATCACCGGCGCCAGCGGCGCCATCGGCCGCCAGGTCGTCCAACATCTCGTCGACCGCGGTGCCGCGGTGCGTGCGCTCGTGCGCGATCCTTCCAAAGTCGCCTTTCCGGCCGGCGTGGAGGTCGTGCAGGGCGACCTGCTGGACGTGCAGGCAACGCGGCGCGCCCTGGCGGGGGTGTCGACTCTGTTCCTGCTCAACGGCGTCGTGCCCGACGAATTCACGCAGGCACTCGTCACGCTCAACCTGGCGCGCGAGGCGGGGATCGCGCGCGTCGTCTACCTGTCGGTGATCCACAGCGACAAGTACCTCAACGTTCCCCATTTCGCGGGCAAGTTCGGCGTGGAGCGCATGCTCGAGCAGATGGGCTTCGGCGCCACCATCCTGCGCCCGGCTTACTTCATGCAGAACGACCTCACGGTCAAGGATGTCGTGCTCGGGCATGGCGTCTATCCGATGCCGGTCGGCGGCAAGGGGCTCGCGATGATCGACACGCGCGACATCGCGCAGATCGCCGCCATCGAACTGCTGCGGCGCGACGCGTCGCAACCGCTGCCGCTGCAGCGCATCAACCTGGTGGGGCCCGACACGCTGACGGGCGCCGATGTCGCCGGCCTGTGGTCGGCCGTGTCGGGTCGCCCGATTGCCTACGGCGGCGACGACACGGCCGCCTTCGAGAAGAACCTGCTGAACTTCATGCCGGGCTGGATGGCCTACGACATGCGCCTCATGAGCGAACGCTTCCTGTCGGAGGGAATGATCCCCGAGGCCGGCGACGTGGAGCGCCTCACCGCGCTGCTGGGGCGTCCCCTGCGCTCGTACCGCGATTTCGCATCCGAGGTGTGCGCGGCGGCCTGAGCGCCGCGCCGGCCACCCACGCACACGAAAGGATCCCACCATGATCTATCCATCCGCCACAGAGACGGTGCCTGGCCGCGAGCAGGCGATGCGCGATGCCGCGGACCAGGGCCGCCGCCGGAGCGTCCTGGTGCTCGGCGCCACCGGCGGCACGGGCCGGCTGATCGTCCAGCAGGCGCTGGCACGCGGGCATGACGTCCACGCGCTGGTGCGCTCGCCCGAGAAGGCGACCGGCCTGGAGGGCGCAACGCTCACTTTCGGGGACGCCCGCGACGAACGGGCGTTGCGCACCGCCCTCGAGGGCAGGGATGCCGTCGTCAGTGCGCTGGGCACGCCGGCCAGCCCGCTGCGGGAGGTGACCCTGCTCTCCGCCGCAACGCGTGCCCTCGTCGGCGCCATGCGCGCGGAAAGCGTCAGCCGGCTCGTCTGCATCACCGGCATGGGTGCCGGCGACAGCGCCGGGCACGGCGGCTTCTTCTTCGACCGGCTGATCTTTCCCGCGCTGCTGCGCAAGGTCTACGACGACAAGAACCGGCAGGAAGCGCTGGTGCGGCAGAGCGGTCTGGACTGGGTGCTGGTGCGGCCGTCAGTGCTGAACGACAAGACCTCCGGACCGGTGGTGCGTGCCTTCACGGATCTCTCCGGCTTCCATGGGGGAACCATCGCGAGGGCGGACGCCGCGCGCTTCGCGCTGGACCAGGTGAACAGCGACGCCTGGCTGCACCGTTCACCCCTGATCTCCTGGTGAAGTGGCCGGCGTCAGGCCGCCTGCGCGCATGCCGACAGCGACTTCCGCACGGCGGCGGCGCGCGCCACGGACCGGCGCAGCGCTGTCACATAGTCCGGATGAAAGCAGCGTTCGCTTCCATCGTCGAACCCCACCGTGACCGAGCTGCCGTCCGATGCCACCACCGTGCCCCGGCCGAAGCGCCGGACCTTCACGGCGTCGCCGGCGCAAAAGGCCGACAGCGCCGGCGAGGCCTGTTGCACGTTGCCGGCGCTCACGACGATGGGTTGGGCCATGGCCGCCTCATGCGCCGCAATGCGCCGGCAGTTGTCGCACGTGCCGCAGCGCCGCATGCGCGCGGACTCGTCCAGATCGCCCAGCAGCATCTGCCATCGGCACTGGCCGGACTGCGCGTACGCCACCATGCGTTCGAGCGTCTCGCGGTCCTGCACGCGCCGCTGCGTGTAGGTCTCGAGCAAGGCGCGCAGGTCGGCGTCGGTGATCTCGGTCTTGCGCACCGACAGGCGTGCGCGCCGGTCGGCCCTGAGCACCTGTGCCTGCTTGAGCAGAGCGATGCCGGCCTGCAACCGGGTGCGTGGCTGCTCCAGCGCGTCGAGCAGGCGGGCGGCCGTCCAGCCCGCGGGATCGGGCGGTGACGCCAGCAATTGCCGGTGGATCGCGTCGAGGTCCTCGAGCTGCGGATACTTGCCGGCAAGAAAGAACTGCTGCACCGTCCGGTCCTTGGCGTGGAAGAGCAGGGTGCAGCGCGCGCGCTCGCCGTCGCGCCCGGCGCGTCCGGCTTCCTGGTAGTACGCGTGCAGGCTCGAGGGCATCTGGCCATGCAGCACGAAGCGGATGTCGGGTTTGTCGATGCCCATGCCGAACGCATTGGTGGCCACCATGACCCGTACCTCGCCCGCCATGAAGGCCTCCTGCGCAGCGGTGCGCTCGCGCGAACCGAGCTTGCCGTGATAGAGCGCCGCCGCCACGTCGCGTGCCTTCAGCGCATCGAAGGTGCGCTGGGCGGCCTTCACCGTCGCGGCATACACGATGCCGCTGCCTGTCTCCTGCGCCACCAGCTCGACGGTGCGGCGCAAACGCTCGTCCTCGTCGGCCAGCTGCTCGACCGCAAACTGCAGGTTGTCGCGGTAGGCGCCCGTATCGACCAGGCCCGTGCGGGGAATGCCCAGCTGCTTCATCACATCGGCAACCACCTCTTCGCCGGCCGTGGCCGTCAGCGCCAGCACGGCCGGGCTGCGCAGCGCCTTGATGGACGGTCCGATCTCCAAGAAGGCGGGGCGAAAATCGTGCCCCCATTGCGAAATGCAATGCGCCTCGTCCACGACGACCAGCGCCGTCGGATGCGCACCCAAGCGCCGGAGAAAATCGGGCTCCGCCAGCCGCTCGGGCGTCGTCAGCACGATCCGCGCGCTGCCGTCGGCGATGTCGCGCTCGGCCTGCGCAACTTCCTCGGCGCCGAGCGCGCTGTTGACCTGCACCGCGTGGATGCCCAGCTGCCGCATCCGGTCACACTGGTCTTTCATGAGCGCGATGAGCGGCGACACCACCACTGTCTTGCCCTCGAGCAGCAGCGCGGGCAATTGGTAGCACAGCGACTTGCCCGCGCCCGTGGGCATCACGGCGAGTGTCGGCAAGCCTGACATGACGCGCTCGATCACCTCGGCCTGGCCGCGGCGCAGATCCCGGTGGCCGAAGACGCCGTGCAATACCTGCCGCACGCTGCCGTGGATGCCCTTCGCCTTCGTATGGCCTGCCATCAGATTTCCTCGGCGTCGCTGTCGTCCCCCTCATCCCCTGCGTCCTGCTCGCCTTCGGCCGCAAGCTCGTCGGCGCGTGCCGCATCGGGGTCGTCGATGGAGGTCGACGCTTCGAAGGCGTCATCGGGAAAGACGCCCACCCGGTCGGGCAGGATGTCCGCGTTGGTGGCTTCCTCGAAGCCGGCCTCGCCGCCTTCGTTGGCCGCGTGGTCGCCCGTGCCCAGGGCATCGCTGCCGCTGTCGCTCGAGTCGCTGGGGCCCAGGCTTTCTTCGTCGGTTCCCTTGGGGTCGAGGGGCGGGCGCTCGCCGCCCAGGATGCTGCTGGTCGCCATGGTCAGGTTCCTCGCGTCGGGTTGGAGGCGTTCGCCTTCCGGTCGATTTCCTGCTCGGCCTGCAGCCAGTCCTGCTGTTCGCTGCCGGCGCCGCCGCCTTCGCGCTCACGCCGCTGGTAGGCGTCGTAGGCGGCGCGGCGGATCGCTTCCTCGCGCGAGACTTCGCCGGGCGTGTCATCCGGCGCGTTGCCTTGGCCTGCACCGGGCTCGCGATTGGGCGCCGGCGTCAGGTCCTCGGTCAGGCCGAACGCCGCGGAGTCGTCCTGCTTCGTGGCGGCCACGTTCTTGCGCATGTCCTGCATGCGCTCGGTCGGACCGGGACCGGACACGTCTTCGCCCGCGGCGGTCTTTCTGCCGGTGAAGCTCTTGCCCGCTCCCATGTTGTCGACGCCGCCGCTGGTGGCGGGGCGGGTTCCGTCGCCGGAACCGCTGACGGGGGTATCGCTCATGTCGTTCTCCTGTGTGCTGGTGTTCAGAGGTGCCGGCCAAGGGCGGCCGAGGGCCGTGCACGCCTGAAGATTCGAGCGCACGGGGATGCCACGGCGTAGGCGCACTTCAGCACTGGATGTATGAGATTGGAGTTCGTTGCGCCGCCGACCGCACGTGCCGCACGGCCCGGGACACACGACGATCAGGCGTCGTCGCCCGGGTTCAGCGGAAGGCGAACGCTGAACTCGCTGCCATGGCCCTTGCCGTCGCAGCGCACGTCCACGAAGCCGCCATGCGCGTGGACCAGATCCCTGACCAGCGACAGCCCGACGCCGAAGCCGCCTTCGGAGTTCTGCGGATTCTCCTGGGTGAACAGCTCGAAGATCACCGGCAGCAGGGACGGATCGATGCCGATGCCGGTGTCCTCCACCCTGATCACCGCGTGGTCGATCTCGACCGTGCAGCGCAGCCAGATGCTGCCGCCCGGCGGGGTGTACTTGATGGCGTTGTGAAGCAGGTTGAACACGATCTGGTGAACCCGCTGCCGGTCCGCCACCACCGGCACGGGCACGGGCGGCACCAGCACCGAGACCACGTGCTGCTTCTTGTTCGCCTCCGAGAGCACGACGGCCGCGATCTTCTCGATCTCCGCCCCGAGGTCGAAGCGCGTCTTGGTCAGGCTGAGCTTGCCTGCGCCGAAGCGCACCACCTCGGCCAGGTCTTTCATCATCCGCTCCAGCAGGATGATCTGGTGATTGACCACGCCTGCCGGGCCGGCCAGTTCATCGGTCACCAGCCCCTTCCTGGCCATGATCTCGGCGGCCATGCCCATCGGCCCGAGGGCGTTGCGCACTTCGTGCACCAGCCGGCCGAAGAACGCGTCGCGCCCATGGATCGCATCGTGCGCGCCCTGCAGCCGGTTCTCCGTGGTCTCGATCTGCGCGCGCAGGTTGGTGCGGTCCGCCATCACCTTCACGAACCCGACATGCACGCCCTGTTCCCGCAGCGCGACCATGCTGCCGGTGACCCAGATGCGCGCCCCGTCCTTGCGCAGATGCCAGCGGTCGTCTTCCGAGCGGTTCGCGGAAACCGCGACCTGGCGCTCGAGCATGGGCAGGCCCAGGGCGCGGTCCTCGGCCACGAACAACACATCGATGGGCTGCCCCACGATGTCGTCTTCGGCATAGCCGAACAGCGCCGCAGCGGCACCTTGCCAGGCGGTGATCGTGCCGGCCGGGTCCAGCAGGACGAACGCGATGTCCGGCGACTGCTGCCAGAGCAGGACCGCAGCCCGTGCAGGATCGACGGGCGTCGCGGTGGCCCGCGCACCGTTCGCAGTTGGGGTGGGAGGTGCTTCCTCGTCGGGCGTGGTCATCGATCCATCGTAGACACGGCGCGTGCGCACCGCGTCAGCGCGCTTACCGCGCGCCGTGCGGCGGCCTCCTACATGGGGGCTTCGGATGCACGCCCAGCATCGCCCGCTCACTTCACGAGCCAATCATGTCCAAAAAACCCCCAGTCAAGGCGGCAGCTTCAAGCGCAGCCGAAATCCTCGCGGCACGCGCCGCGGCACGCAACACCGACAGCGGGCCCGCGAGCCCGGCGCCCGCAGCCGCCGGCAAGGGCGACGCGCCCGCGCAGCGCGCGATCGACACGCAGGCGCTGGCCAGCGGCATGACCTCGAACGCCAACAAGCCGCTCGAGCACGGCGAGGCCAACGCGCAGTCGACACCGGCAGGCGTGACAGTGGCGCCGCCTTCGCGCCTGCCTGGCGCCAGCACGCTGTCCGAAGCCAATGCGTCGGACAAGACCGGCGCCGTCGCGCTGGAGGCGCTCAACGCGACCATCGGCACGCTCGATCGCGTGCGCGTCGATTCGAGCGGCCAGGTGCTCACGACCAACCAGGGCGTGCACATCGCGGACAACCAGAACTCGCTCAAGGCGGGTGCGCGCGGGCCGGTGCTGCTCGAAGACTTCATCCTGCGCGAGAAGCTCACGCACTTCGACCACGAACGCATTCCCGAGCGCATCGTGCATGCACGCGGTTCCGGCGCGCACGGCTTCTTCGAGTGCTACGAGCCGCTCACGCAGTACACCAAGGCCGCGCCCTTCAAGGAGGCGGGCAAGGTCACGCCGGTGTTCGTGCGCTTCTCGACGGTGGCCGGCGAGCGCGGCTCCAAGGACACCGCGCGCGACGTGCGCGGCTTCGCCGTGAAGTTCTACACCGACGAGGGCAACTGGGACCTGGTCGGCAACAACATGCCGGTGTTCTTCATCCAGGATGCGATGAAGTTCCCCGACCTCGTGCACGCGGTGAAGCCGGAGCCGCACCACCAGATGCCGCAGGCCGCGAGCGCGCACGACACCTTCTGGGACTTCGTCTCGCTGATGCCCGAGTCGACGCACATGCTCATGTGGCAGATGAGCGACCGCGCCATTCCGCGCAGCTACCGCATGATGCAGGGCTTCGGGGTGCACACCTTCCGCCTCGTCAACGACGCCGGCGAGAGCGTGCTGGTGAAGTTCCACTGGCAGCCCAAGCTGGGCACGCATTCGCTGGTGTGGGAGGAGGCCGTGAAGATCTCCGGCGCCGATCCCGACTTTCATCGGCGCGACCTGTGGGAGGCCATCGACGCAGGCGAATATCCCGAGTGGGAGCTCGGCCTGCAGATCTTCACCGAGGAGCAGGCCGAGCAGTTCAGCTTCGACATCCTGGATGCCACCAAGCTGATTCCCGAAGAGCTCGTGCCGGTGCAGATCGTCGGGCGCCTGGTGCTCAACCGGAACCCCGACAACTTCTTCGCGGAGACCGAGCAGGTGGCTTTCTGCACGGCGCACGTCGTCCCCGGCATCGACTTCACGAACGACCCGCTGCTGGCGGGGCGCATCCACTCTTACGTGGACACGCAGATCAGCCGCCTGGGCGGCCCGAATTTCCACGAGCTGCCGATCAATGCGCCGATCGCGCAGGTGCACAACAACCAGCGCGACGGCATGCACCGCCAGGCCATCCATCGCGGACGCGTGGCCTACGAGCCCAACTCGCTGGCCGGCGGCTGCCCGTTCCAGGCCGGCGCGGCGCAGGGCTTCATGAGCGTGGCACGGCGCGTCGACGCCAAGGAGAGCGCGGACAAGGTGCGCATCAAGCCCGAGAAGTTCGCGGACCACTACACGCAGGCGCGGCTGTTCTTCGAGAGCCAGACCGAAGTGGAGCAGGCCCACATCGGCAATGCGTTCCGCTTCGAGCTGTCGAAGGTCACGGTGCCCGCCATTCGTGAGCGGGTGGTCTCCATGCTGATGAACGCCGCGCCCGACCTGGCGCAGCGCCTGGCGCAGGACCTCGGCATGGAGCTTCCGGCACCGATGCCGAAGGCGCTGGAAACGCCCGCCACGCCTGAGGTGGAACAGTCGCCCGCGCTGTCGCTGACGGCACGCCCGGGTGACGGCGGCATCCGCACGCGCAAGGTGGCGGTGCTGGTGGCCAACGGCGTGGAAGGCGCGTCGCTGGAGAAGGTGATTGCAGCGCTGGTGGCCGAGGGTGCGGTGCCGCGGCTCGTGGGTGCGCGGCTTGGCACCTGCGTGGGCGCCGGCGGAGAGAAGTTCGCGGTCGATGCGACCATGGAAAACTCCCCGGGCTTCCTCTTCGACGCGCTCGTGCTGCCCGATGGCGCGCAGGCCGTGGAGGCGCTCGACGCTGACGCGCACACGCTCGAATTCCTGCGCGACCAGTACTGGCACTGCAAGACCATCCTGGCGCTCGGCGCGTCGGAAGCTCTGCTCGCTCAAGCACAGATCCCGCTGACGATGCCCGAGGGGGAGCCAGACCCGGGGCTGATCCTGGCCGACGCCGCCAGTGTGGACGATGCCATCACCGCTTTCATCACGGCCGTGGGCGGCCCACGCCAGTTCGGCCGCGAGAACGACCCGCCACGGGCCTGATCGGCGCGGGCGATCAGGAAAGCCGGTCCTGGCCCTTTCGCGCCTTCGCGAACCCGACCAGCAGCAGCACAACGCCAAAGCCCATGAGGAACATGGCCAAGGCGTTGCCGCCGATCTCGCTGTTGTTGGCCGCGCTGATCGCCCTGGCTGCCGCGTTGGCGTCGGTCGCGGTCATCGCGGTCGCGAAGGCTGCTTCCTTGCACTGGGCGAGCAAGGCGGCGTCCGCGTTGCGGGCCGTCATGTTCGCGCGGCATTTCGCTTCCAGCGCGGCATCCGCCCCGGGCGGCCCGCCGGCAAAGGCGAGGAACGCGCCAATCAACAGCGCGACAGCGCCAGCAAGCATGAGCATTCGGGCGGGTTTGTTCATCGACTTTCCTTTTGTTGAAAACCTTGATTTTCGGGGGGTGCCGGCTCGGGCTTTTGTACTAACTGGACCGCATCCATGTGGTCCTACGTTTGCTCAGCGGTCTATCCGATGTCCGTTGCCGGGCCGTACGGTGACGCTCTCACCCTCTGAAACTCGGGTACGCCGACATGTCCACTGCTTCCGACGCCAACGCCACATATTCTGCGGAGGAGGGCCATGCTTATCCGCTTGGGGCCACGTACCGAGACGACGGGGTCAACTTCGCAGTCTTTTCGGCGCATGCGACCCGGGTCGACGTCTGCATCTACGACGAGGCCGGTGAAAAGGAACTGGGCTGTGTCACCCTGCCGGAATACACCGACGAGGTGTGGCACGGCTTCATCCCGGGCCTGCAGCCCGGCGCGCGCTATGGCCTGCGTGTTCATGGCCCCTATGAGCCGGAGAAGGGCCACCGCTTCAATCACCACAAGCTCCTGCTCGATCCCTATGCCAAGGCCCACATGGGCGAGCTCAAATGGGGCCCCGAGCTGTTCGGCTACACCGTGGGCCACCCGGACGGCGACCTGAGCTTCGACGAGCGCGACAGCGCGCCCTTCATGCCGAAATGCGTGGTCGTGGATTCGAAGTTCGCGTGGTCGCAGCCCCAGGGACCGATGGTGCCCTGGAGCGACACGGTGTTCTATGAAACCCATGTGCGCGGCTTCACGATGCGCCACCCGGGCGTGCCCGAGAACCTCAGAGGCACCTTCGCGGGCATGGCGCAGGATGCGGTGATCGCCGGGATGCGTGAGCTGGGCGTTACCAGCGTCGAGCTGCTGCCGATCCAGTATTTTCTGAACCAGCCGTTCCTGACGGACAAGGGACTGACCAACTTCTGGGGCTACGACACGATCGGCTTCTTCGCGCTGGACCAGCGCTACATGGACGGTCCGCACATCGACGAGTTCAAGCACATGGTCGACCGTTTCCACAGCCAGGGGCTCGAGGTGATCCTCGACGTGGTCTACAACCACACGCCCGAGGGCAACGAACTGGGCCCGACCATTTCCTTCAAGGGCATCGACAACGCGAGCTACTACCGCCTGATGCCGAACGAGCCGCGCTACTACATCAACGACACCGGCACCGGCAACACCGTCAACCTGAGCCATCCGCGTGTGCTGCAGATGGTCACGGACAGCCTGCGGTACTGGGTGACCGAAATGCGCGTGGACGGCTTTCGCTTCGACCTGGCCACGATCCTGGCGCGCGAGCCGCACGGCTTCGACGAAGGCGGCGGCTTCCTGAAGAGCTGCCGGCAGGATCCGGTGCTCTCCAGCGTGAAGCTCATCGCGGAGCCGTGGGACATCGGCCCGGGCGGCTACCAGGTCGGCGGCTTTCCGCCGGGATGGGCCGAGTGGAACGACCAGTTCCGCGACACGGTGCGTGCATTCTGGAAGGGCGATGAAGCCATGGCGCCCAAATTGGCGTCCTGCGTCACGGCCAGTGCCGACCGCTTCAACAACCGCGGCCGCCGCCCCTGGGCGTCGGTGAACTTCATCAGCGCGCACGACGGGTTCACGCTGGCCGATACCGTGAGCTACAACGAGCGGCACAACGAAGCCAACGGCGAAGACAACCGCGATGGCCATTCGGACAACCGCAGCTGGAACTGCGGCGCCGAAGGTCCCACCGACGACCCCCAGATCCTTGCACTGCGCGCGCGGCAGCAGCGAAACCAGCTGGCCACGCTGTTCCTGTCCCAAGGCACGCCGATGCTGCTGGCCGGCGATGAGTTCGGGCGAACTCAAAAGGGCAACAACAACGCGTACTGCCAGGACGACGATATTTCGTGGGTGGACTGGGAGGCCGCAGGCACGGACGCTGCACGCGCACTGCGCGGCTTCACGCAGAAGCTGCTGGCGCTTCGCAGGCAGACCCCCGTGCTGCGCCGCAATCGCTTCCTGACGGGAGCGACATTCGGAGGCGAGAGCGGCGCCAAGGACGCTGCCTGGTTCGCTCCCGACGGCAACGAGATGACGCCCGCGCACTGGGAAGACACGCAGACGCGGTCGTTCGCGCTGCTTCTGGATGGCAGAGCGCCCGTGTCGGCGGTCGACCGGCCCGCGCACGACACCAGCGCGCTCGTCATCTTCAATGGCTGGCAGGACGCGGTGCCTTTCAAGCTTCCCCCCGCACCCGGCGAGCCCTGGACACTGGCCATGGAAACGAACAACGACGCGAACGGTGCATCGAACGAGACCTTTGAGGAATATCTTGCCACCGGCCGCTCGGTCCTGGTTTTCCTGAGCGCGCCGCGCGCGTCCGAGTGATCGCCTCAGGGCTGCGCCAGCATCTCCTGCACCCGCGCCGCCAAGGCTTCGGCCGGAAAGGGCTTGGTCATCCTGGAGCACCTCGGTGACCAGCATCCGGACCATCGGTTCGTCATCGACCACCGGACCCGGCTGACGCAGCGCCTGCGCGCCGGCGGACTCAAGTAACATTGTTGCGCCAATTGTTTCTTAGAGTAAGTCGACATGCCTTTGACCAGCAGCATCCGCGCCGCCACCTCTTTGCGCCTTTTGCAAAAGGCATCGCTGCTGCTGTTGCCGCTCGCCGTGCTCTCGTGCGGCGGCGGCGGTGGCGGAGGGTCCGGGTTTTCGGCCTTCCCGCTGCCGGTCGGGGGCGCTGGCAGTGGCGGCACGCCCGCGGAGCAGGCGTCCACGTACGCCGTGGGCGGCAACGTCAGCGGCCTCCTGGGCAGCGGGCTGGTGCTGCAGCAAGCCGGCTCGGCCGACGTGGCGGTCGCGGCGGACGGCCGCTTCGTTTTCGGGGACCGTCGTGCCAAGGGCGCCAGCTACGCAGTCACGGTGAAGCAGCAACCCGCCAACCCGCCACAGACATGCACGGTCAACCGCGGCGCGGGCACGGTGGGCGAGGCCGACGTGGGCGACATCGCGGTCGTGTGCTCGGCTGCCGCGTTCAACGTGAGTGTCAAGGTCACGAAGCTTGCGGGCGGCGACCGGGTGGTGCTGCAGAACAATGCGGGCGACGACCTGACGGTCACGGCCAACGGCACTTTCAGCTTCGCCACGCCGGTGGCCAGCGGTGCCGGGTATGGCGTCACCGTGAAGACGCAGCCCGCGGCGGCGCAGACGTGCGTGGCGCACGGTGCGTTCGGCACCGTGGGCGCGTCCGACGTCACGTCCGTCGAAGTGCGTTGCACGGACGTCGGCCTTTCGCGTTTCGCCTACACGCCCAACGAACACTCGAACAACGCGAGCGCATTCGAGATCGGCGCTGGCGGCTCGCTGCCGGCGCCCACGACGGTGGCCGCAGGCAGCTCGCCGCAGCACATGACGGTGGACCCCTCGGGGCGCTACGCGTATGTCGCCGGCTTGCTGAGCAGCACCGTCTTCGTGTTCTCGATCGACCCGGGCACTGGCGCGCTGCTGCTTGTGCAGACTGTCTTCGTCAACAGCGCCAGGTTCATTGCCATCGAACCGCAGGGCCGTTTCGCCTATGTGCTGGGCAACCGCAGTGTCGTGCAGTTCGCGATCGACAGCGCCACGGGGCAGCTTGGCGCGGCAACTTCCTTCGCCACCGGTGGCTCGCCCAACGACTTCTGGATGGCCATCGATGGCGATAGCCGGTTCGCGTACCTTCCGCACCTCGATGGCAGCGTCGACGTGCTCGCCATCGATGCGACCTCCGGCGCATTGAGCGGGCCCGTGCAGAGCGTCGTCCTGCCGGTCGGACTGCAGGCATTCAACGTCGCGCTGGAACCCTCCGGACGGTTCGCCTACGTGGCGGCAACAGCCCCCAACCCGGCGCCTTCCAGGCTCATCGCGTATGCCATCGATCCGCGGGCGGGCACGCTGACGCAGGTTGCGTCGGCCGACACCGGAATGGCCGGACGCGGCCTCGGCATCGATCCGACAGGGCGATTCGTCTACGTCGCGAACGTCAACGCTGCGAACGTGTCGGCTTTCGCCATCGACGCGCGCACCGGCGTTCCGACGCCGCTGTCCGGCAGTCCCTTCGCCACCGGAGGGTCGGGGCCGACGTCGATCAGCGTGGACCGCACCGGCCGCCGTGTCTACACCGCCAACCAGATATCCGGCACGGTTTCGGTCTTCGACATCGATCCGGTCACCGGCGCCTTGTCGAGCCCGGTCCAGTTTCCGTCGGGCGGCACCAGTCCCCAATACGTCGCGCTCACGAAGTAGGGCCATCAAAACCGGCCGTGGGCGTGGCTCCCACGCATGGGCTGCCGGTCGTCCTACGCTCCCTGAAGAATCACGTCCCGAATCGGGGCAAATGCACTACGTCTTCTAGTGCATCTGTCTGTGTTTCGAAGCCCTTCGCGAATCTACGATTTCTCCATTCGCTGCTGATGCGAACGCCTGGGGCAATTCCGCACGGGCAACCTTTGGAGATCACGAGATGAACAAGGACACGGTCGACGGCAATCTCAAGCAGGTCAAGGGATCGGTCAAGGAAGCGCTGGGCAAGGTCACCGGCAACAAGCGCCTCGAAGTCGAAGGCGCGGCCGAGAAGCTGGCCGGCAAGGCCCAGGAAGGCGTCGGCAAGACGCAGGAAGCGGCCAAGGACGCCGCCGACAAGCTGCGCAAGTAGTTCAGTGGCTCGCCGATATCCCATTCACATCAACTCACCACGAAGGAAATAGACATGTTTGAAAAAGCTGAAGGAACGATGCAGAACATCGCAGGCCGCGTCCAGGACGCATTCGGCGCCGCCACCGGCGACACCGCGACCCAGTTGGAAGGCAAGGCCAGGCAGGTGGCCGGCAAGGCACAACAGGGCTATGGCGCCGTGCTCGACCAGGTGCGTGAGTCGGCGGTGGTCAACCCCGTCGCGACCCTCGCGGTGGTGGCCAGCGTGAGCTTCGTCCTGGGCGCCCTCTGGGCCAAGCGCTGAGACGCGTGCATTCCACGGGAGAGAAGAACATGACAACCACAACTGCAACGGTGCTCCTGCCGCATTCCGCCGAGGTCTATCGGGGGCGCGTGTCCTGGGGCGCGGTCTTCGTCGGCCTGTTCCTCGCGCTGGCGACTTACCTGTTCCTGGGCGTGCTCGGCACGGCCGTGGGCACCGGCTCCATCGACGCGCTGCGCGAGCGCAATCCGCTCGCGGGCTTCGGCATGGGAACCGGCCTGTGGGTCGGCGCCTCCACGCTCATCGCGCTGGCCGTGGGCGCCTTCTTCGCAGGGCGCTCGGCACCGGGCAAGGGCATCCTGCATGGCGTGCTGTGCTGGGCGGTGACGACGCTGGTCACGGTCTATGCCATCTCGACGCTCGCAGGCGGCGTCATCGGTGCGGCCTCGGGTGTGGCGAGCACCGGCCTGTCGCTCGCCGGCCAGGGCGTGGCGGCCGCCGCGCCCACGCTGGCTTCGGGCGTGAAGGACCAGCTGCAGAAGAACGGGATCAACTTCGACATGTCGGACGCCCGCGCCCAGCTGGAAACCTTGCTGCGCCAGACCGGCAAGCCCGCGCTGGACCCTGACAAGCTGAAGGCTGACGCCCGCGCGGCGGCCAGCGACGGCAAGGCGACCGCCGCCGACGCGGCCACCGCGCCGCAGACATCGGCGGACGACCTCGCGGCCTTCTTCGATCGCCTGCGCCAGAAGGCGCAGCCCGGCCTCGATGCGGCGGACAAGGACGCGCTGGTGAACATCATTGCGGCGCGCACCGGCAAGAGCCGCGCCGAAGCCCAGCAGATCGCCGACAACTACGAGCAGAGCTTCAACCAGGCGGTGGCGAAGTACGACGCCTTCAAGCAGCAAGCCGAGCAGAAGGCCCGCGAGGCCGGTGATGCCGCGGCCAAGGGCGTGAGCCATGCGGCCTGGGCCGGCGTGATCGCGCTGTTGCTGGGTGTCCTGGTGTCGGGCGGCGCGGGCTTCCTGGGCCGGCGCAGCGTGCGCGACTGACGCACGAGGCAACGCAAGCTCCCGCATCGCGAGCCGGGTTGTAATGGCGCGCATGCGGGACTTCCGCCGATCAAGACCTACACCATGAACGATCGCGTTCTACAAACCCAGACCGACAGGCGCCAGCTCCAGCAGATCATCACCGGGCTCACCGAGGGTGTGATGCTGATCGAGCCCGATCAGCGCATCGTCTGGGCCAACGAGGCCGCCCTGAAGATGCACGGCGTGGACAAGGTGGCCGAACTGGGCGCCGACGTCACGCAGTACCGCGAGCGGTTTCGCCTGCGATATCGCAACAACCATCCGCTGCAGGAAGGCCAGTACCCCATCGAGCGCGTGATCGCCGGCGAATGCTTCAGCGACGTGATCGTGGAGGTGTTTCCGGCCCACGACGACAGCGTCAACTGGGTACACCGCGTGCGCAGCCTGGTGCTGACCAACAGCGACGGCGAGCCCGACTGCCTGGCGCTGATCCTGCACGACGCCAGCGAGTGGGCCAGCGCCGAGAACCGCTTCGAGAAGACCTTCAATGCGAACCCGGCGCCGGCCGTGATCTGCCGGCTGAGCGACCAGCGCTACATCAAGGTCAACCAGGGCTTCCTGGAGATGACCGGCTACGTGCGCGAGCAGGTCATCGGGCGCTCGGTGTACCAGCTCGATGTTTTCGAGAATGCCGACAGGCGCGACCTGGCAGTGGAGCGGCTCGGTGAAGGCGGCACCATCCCGCAGATGGAGGCCGAGCTGCGGCTCCCCGATGGCGGCCACAAGCCGGTGGTGGTGGCGGGCCAGCCGATCGACATCGGTGAAGAGGCCTGCATGCTCTTCACCTTCATGGACCTGGAACCGCGGCGCAAGGCCGAGAGCACCCTGCGCCAGAGCGAGGAACGGTTCCAGAAGGCGTTTCGCATGCTGCCCGTGCCCAGCGCGGTGCTCAGGGCGGAGGACCTGGTCTTCCTGGACATCAACGAGGCGTTCAGCGCCGCCACAGGCTACGCGAGCGAGGACGTCGTGGGACGGGCCGGCGAGGAGGCCGGGGTCTGGCCGGGCGAAGTCCCATCGAAGATCGCGCAGCGGCTCGCCCCGGGCGGCAGCGTGAGGAACGCCGATTTCAGGATCGGCCGCAAGGAGGGCGATGCGATCGACGCGCTGGTGTCGGCCGAGACGGTCACCATCAACGGCCAGGATTGCGTGCTTCTCGCGTGGCTGGACATCACCGATCGCAAGCGCTCCGAACTCGAACTGGTCAGCGCCATCGAGACGGTGATGCAGGACGCCTCCTGGTTCAGCCGATCGCTCATCGAGAAGCTGGCGAATGTGAAGCGCGCCGGCAACTCGGCAGAACTCGGGGATTTGACGAAGCGTGAACGCGACGTCTTCGATTCGCTGTGCCGGGGGCATTCGGACAAGGAGATCGCGAAAGAACTCGGCGTGGCGCTGAGCACCGTGCGCAATCACGTCGCGACCATCTACGCCAAGCTGGATGTCCACAGCCGGGGCGAAGCGCTGCTCTGGGCGCGCGACCATGGATGCTTCGTGGCGTCGAAGCAGGCGCAGAGCTAGGCCCGAGGAGCGCCCGCCGTGGGGGCGGCGCGAGCCTTTGCGCTCGTTTCCTACACCCGGGCCAACCGTCGATGAGTAGATTAATCAAATCGTACTCAGATCGACCATGACCTCCTTCCGCTCCCTGGTTTCGTTCCTTTCGGGCCGGCGTGTTTCCGCACGGCGCCAGCTCCAGTCGCTCTACCGCAACCAGGCCGTGATCGAGTTCACGCCGCAGGGTGACGTGGTGTTTGCCAATGAGCCCTTCCTGGCGCTGATGGGCTATTCGCTCGACGCAATCAAGGGCCGGCACCACAGCATGTTCGTCGACCCGGCCGAGCGGCATTCCGGCGACTACGCACAGTTCTGGAACCGGCTGCAAAGCGGCGAGCCCTTCGTCGGGCGCTGCAGGCGCATCGCCGGCAACGGCGGCGAGGTCTGGTTGCAGGCCAACTACAGCCCCGTGCTCGATGGCGCAGGCAAGGTGGTGCGGGTCGTCAAGTACGCCATGGACATCTCCGGGCAGGTGCTGCGCGACGCGGAATCGCAAAGCCAGCTGGCCGCGGTAGGGCGCGCGCAGGCCGTGATCGAATTCGACCTCCAGGGCCGCATCCTGCGTGCCAACCGCAACTTCCTGGATGCGATGGGCTACCGCCACGAAAGCGATGTCGTCGGCCGGCACCACAGCATGTTCGTGCGCCCCGATGAACGCCAGGGCGCCGCGTACAAGGCCTTCTGGCAGCACCTGGCGCGCGGGCAGTTCCACCAGGGCCAGTTCGAGCGTGTCGGCCGCGAGGGCAACACGGTGTGGATCGAGGCCAACTACAACCCGGTGCTCGACCAGGCCGGCCAGCCGTTCAAGGTGGTCAAGTACGCCACCGACATCACCGCCCGCTTCGAAGCGACGCGCATGGTGCAAGGCGCGTTCGAGGAACTGAAGCAGCTGGTCAGGCACAGCGCCAGCCAGGCGGGCGACGCCCATTCGCACACCCGCCAGGTGGCCAGCGTCGCGCTCGATGGCGCGGATGCCTCGGCGGACGCCATGGCGGCCATGCAGCAGATCCAGGCCGACTCCAAGCGCATCGCCGACATCGTGGGACTGATCGACGGCATCGCCTTCCAGACCAACATGCTCGCGCTCAACGCGGCGGTGGAGGCCGCGCGCGCGGGCGAACAGGGCCGCGGGTTTGCCGTGGTCGCGGGCGAGGTGCGCAGCCTCGCGCACCGCAGTGCAGCCGCCGCGCGAGAGATCGGCGGGCTGGTCTCCGCCTCGACGGCCCGCGTGCAGGCCGGCAACGAGAAGGTGCAGGCGTCGGGCCGCGTGATACGGGAGATCCAGCAATCGGCTCAGCAGGCTTCCCGGATCATGGAGGCGATCGTCGACGCCTCGCGCAGCCAGGATGTGCGCCTGGGCGCGGTCCACGAGGCGATGGCGCGGCTGGAGGCCGCGGACAGCCGCGCCTGAGCGGTCGTCAGCGCAGCCGGTACGCCACGCCATCGCGGCCGGGGTCCGCGCCGCCATGCAGGCCGTCGGCCTGCACCTGCACGCCGTGCACCCAGCCGATCGTGTAGTTGTACGGGTTGCGGCCGATGGCGTAGCCCTGTGCTTCGAGCGCGCGCGTGGTGGAACG
Organism: Variovorax sp. AB1(2024); assembly: GCF_037482385.2. Classification (NCBI taxonomy): domain Bacteria; kingdom Pseudomonadati; phylum Pseudomonadota; class Betaproteobacteria; order Burkholderiales; family Comamonadaceae; genus Variovorax; species Variovorax sp. AB1(2024). Next base: position 52,951 of record NZ_JBBHKP020000002.1, read on the forward strand.
CGGAATGCGGTTGCACACGTCGATGGCATTGCTGGTGGACGAGAAGCGCGGCGCCGACACGGCGGCCTGCATCTCCATGCCGTGGTCGATCACGTTGAGCAGCACCTGCAGCACGCCCATGGCGATCTGCGTGCCGCCGGGGGCGCCGAGCACCACGTCGAGCGCGCCGTCCTTGAAGGTCATGGTGGGGCACGACGATGTGAAGCGGCTCTTGCCCGGCCGGATGCTGCCGGCGCGGCCCGGGCGCGGGTCGAACACGCCCATGCAGCCGTTGTACAGGAAGCCCATGCCCGGGGTGATGATGCCCGAGGGCATGGCCAGCGAGTGGGTCAGCGAGACCGCATTGCCGTCGGCGTCCACCACGCTCAGGTGGGTGGTGTCGCGGGGCACCGGCGCGCCGGGGTTCACGCGCTCCACGTTGAAGCGGTGGCCCGTGCGGATCTGCTCGGCCACTTCGCGCGCCATGTCCTTGGACAGCAGCTGTTCCAGCGGCACGTCGAAGAACTTCGGATCCCCGATGCAGCGGTCCTTGTCGATGGTCGCCTTCTTCATGGCCTCGCACACCCGCTGCAGGTAGCCGGGGCTGTTGTGCTCCATGCCCGCCAGGTCGAAGTGCTCGAGGATGTTGAGCATCTCCAGCAGCATGGCGCCGCCGCCCGGCGGCTGGTTGGTGGTGACGGTGCGGTCGCGGTAGCGGCCCACCAGCGGCGGGTTGCGCTGCACCCGGTACCGGGCCAGGTCGTCGAGCGTGAGCAGCGCGCCCAGCGACTGCAGGTGCGCCACCATCCGCTGCGCCAGGTCGCCTTCGTAGAACGGCCGCGCGCCTTCCTCGGCAATCTGGCGCAGCACGGCGGCCATGCCGTCGTTGCGCAGCGGCGCGCCGATGGGCTTGGGGCGCCCGTCGGGGCGGCAGTAGAGCTGGCGGCCCTCGTCGCTGTATTGCAGGCGTTCGAGGTTGCCGACGCGGCCCATGGCCGGCTCGTCGATCCAGAAGGCGTGCATGCCGGGGCGCACGAAGTAGCCGTCCGCCGCCCAGCGGATCGCCGGCTCCACCACCTGGCGCCACGGCAGGCGGCCGTGCGCCTGGTGCATCGCCTCCAGGCCCTTGAGCGTGGCCGGCGTGCCGATGGACTGGGGGCCGATGTCGTTGACACGGCCCTGGAGGATGAAGCCGAAGCCGTCCCGGGTCTCGCCCTCCAGCAGGTGCTCCCACATGTCCTCCCTGGCGGCCAGCGGCGCGGGCGAGTGGAAGTCGAAATATTCGTGCACCTGGGCGCCGGGCAGGTAGACGGCGGCGGTGCCGAAACCCGCGATGCCGCACATCAGCGGATCGACCACCGTCTGGGCCAGCGCGGTGGCCACGGCGGCATCGACCGCGTTTCCGCCCGCGCGCAGGATGTCGATGCCCGATTCGGCGGCCTCCGGCTGCGGGCAGACCACCATGGCTTCTTTTTTCATGGGCGTTGCATGCCGGTTCATTTGGCGCTGAGGTTCAGCGCTTCGAGCGTGGGGCCCCAGGCCTTGGCGTCACGCACCGTCGTCTCCATCACCAGCGCCGAAGGGCCTGACAGAGGGATCACGCCCATGCTCTTGAGCTTGGCCTGCACGTCGGGGCTCTTGTGGAAGGCTTGCGTGGCCTTGTTGAGCTTTTCCACGATGTCGGCCGGCGTGCCGGCGCGCGCCACCACGGCGCTCCAGCCCATGTTGTCGAAACCCTTCACGCCCAGTTCGCCCAGCGTGGGCACATCGGGCAGCTCAGGGGTGCGCTGCGGTGCCAGCACGGCCAGCGGATTGAGCTTGTGGTTCTTGATGTGGGGCAAGGCCGTGCCATACACCGGCGCCATCACCTCCGTCTGCCCGCCGATGGTGGCCAGCACGCCGTCGGCCTCGCCCTTGTAGGGGATGTGGGTCATCGAAATGCCCAGGGCGTTGTCCACCAGTTCGACGGCCAGGTGCGTGGAGTTGCCCAGTCCGGCGGAGGCGAAGTTCAGCTTGCCGGGCGCCGCCTTGGCTTTTTCCGTCAGATCCTTGAGCGTCTTGATGCCCGTGGCCGGGTTGGCCGACAGCACGAAGGGCACGGTGGTCAGCATGGACACGCCCACGAAGTCCTTCTCGGGGTTGTAGGGCAGCGGCTTGTAGGTGAACTGGTTGAGCACCATCAGCGAGACGCTGCCCAGCAGCAGGGTGTAGCCGTCGGCGGGCGCATTCAGCGCGTTCTGCGCGGCGATGAGGCCGCCCGCACCGGGCTTGTTCTCCACCACGATGGTGGCGCCGATGGCCTTGCCGGCGTGTTCGGCCCACAAGCGCGCGATGGTGTCGCTGCTGCCGCCCGGGGCTTGCGATACGACCAGGCGCACCGGCCGGCTGGGGTAGCTTGCCTGCGCGTACGCGGTGGCGGCCGCGACGGCCGCGAGCGCGGCACCGATCAGGATCCTGGAGATGTGCGTGATGGGTTGGGGCACGGGGGCTTCCTCAGAGGGCTGTCATGAAAGATGAAGGTATTTTCATGACGACCCTGTCGCTCTCCTAGTGAAAATGCACAATGGGTGCATGAAAGTTTACTCATGATTGATCGATCGGAGGGCGCGTCCTGGGCGCGAAGCATCAAGGTGCGGCACCTGGAGTCGTTCCTGGTGCTGGACGAAGCGGGCACGCTGACCGCGGCGGCCGCGCGGCTGCACATGACGCAGTCGGCCATGTCGCACTGGCTGGCCGAGCTGGAACGCGTGGCGGGCACGCCGCTGGTGGTGCGCGGGCGCAAGGTGCAGCTCACGCCGGCCGGGCATTTGCTCAGGCGGCTGGCGCTCACGGTGCTGGGCGACGTCGCCCGCACGGGCCGCGAGATGCATGCGGTGGCGGCGGGGCGCGTGCCGCGCCTGAACGTGGGCAGCGTCTGGGCAGGCATCGCCGGCGGCCTGCCCGAGGCGGTGGCCGCTTTCCAGCAGCGGCACGCCGACGTGGCCGTGTCCATCCACGACGGGCCGTTCGACAACCTGCTCAAGGGCCTGGAGACGCGTGCCATGGATGCCGTCATCGGTGTCCTGGATGCGCGGGCGCACCAGCCGCAGCTGGCACACCAGGTGCTGTTCGACGACCGGGTGAGCATCGTCATCGGGCAGGGCAGCAGGCACTGGGGCAGCAACCGGGTGCTGGACTTCGCCGACGTGCTGCGCGAGAAGTGGGTGATGCCGCCCGTCGGCACCCTCACGCGCATCCAGATGGATGCCTACCTCATCGAGCAACAGGCTTCGTGGCTGGTGCCCAAGGCGGAAACCGCCTCGCTGGCCATGATGCAGGCGCTGCTGCAAAAGGGCGACTACGTGGGCGTGTGTTCGGAATCCATGGCGGACTACATGGCCTCGCTGGGGCTGTTCAGGAAAGTCGCGGTCGATTCGAACATCCGGTTCGGCCCCATCACCGTGGTCTGGAACCGCGAGCACGCCTCGGCCACCCTCATGGACTTCGTCGCCTGCCTGAAGGCGCATGCGCGGGGCGTGCCTGGTGTGCCGGTGCAGGCGCCGCCTGGCGCTTAGCGCCCACGCCACTCTCCTCGAGCGCGCGGCTTGCGGTGCGTCACGGCCCGGTACGTTCGAACGCAGGCGCGATCCGGTCGGCCTATGTGCGTCGGCCGGGTCCGGCGCTCAACGGCACGGACATGGCGGAGCTGGGCCGGCTGATTCAGCGGCTTGAGTAACGGCTGGCTGCCGGGCGTCGATCGCGGCAGACGCGAGCTTGCCACCGCGCCGTTGGATGCCTGGCATCGTGAACGCTGCTTGCATCGCAGGGCGCAATCGATAGACTGCCAGAAACCCACCCACCCAGCCGGCAGTCGACCGAGGCGCGGTGCCCACACCATGCCCCATCGTCCGGACGCTGCTTCGACGCGGTACGAACTTCTGGCTCTGGAGCTCGAGCAGCAGATTGCCGGTGGCGTGCTGCGCCCTGGCGATCGCCTGCCTTCCGTGCGCCAGGCCTGTTCCAGCCGGGGCTTGAGCGCGAGCACGGTGTTCCAGGCCTACTATCTGCTCGAATCGCGCGGCCTGGTGCGTGCGGTGCCACGGTCGGGCTACTTCGTCACGGCTCGCGCCGACGGCACGTCGCTGCGGGAACCGGAAATCTCGCAGCCGCGATCCGGATCGCAGCCTGTCGAGATCAACGACCTGATCTACGCGTGCCTCGGCTCCGCGCGCGCGCGCAACATCGTGCCTCTGGGTTCTGCGTTCCTCAGCCCGACGCTGTTTCCGCTGGACAGGTTGCGGCGCGCCCTGGTCTCCAGCATGCGGCGGCTCGACCCCTGGCGCATGGTCGAAGACCTGCCGCCCGGCAATCAGCAGCTCAAACGCGAGATCGCGAAACGCTATCTGCGCCAAGGCTTTGCCGTGGCCACCGACGAGATCGTGCTCACCCACGGAGCGATGGACGCATTGAACCTGTGCCTCAATGCGGTGGCGCGGCCTGGCGACGCTGTGGTGGTGGAGTCCCCCACCTTCTACGTGGCCTTGCAGGCGCTGCAGCGGCTGGGCCTGCGCGCCATCGAAGTGCCGACCCATGTGCGCGAGGGCATCGATCTCGGTCGTCTGGCGCAGGTGATGGCGCTCCACAGTCCGAAGGCCTGCTGGCTGATGACGACCTTTCAGAACCCCCTGGGCAGCCTGATGCCCGAAGCGAAGAAGCGCGACCTCGTCGCGCTGCTCGCCCGGCACGATGTGCCGTTGATCGAAGACGACGTCTATGCCGAGCTCTACGAAGGCAAGGTCGCCCCGCTGCCGGCCAAGGCCTTCGACCGGCGCGGCCTGGTGCTGCACTGCTCGTCGTTTTCCAAGTGCCTGGCTCCTGGCTACCGCGTGGGCTGGGCCGCGCCCGGCCGTTTCACACGCGAGGTCGAGCGGCTGAAGTTGTCGACGAGCCTGTCGGGTTCGATTCCTGTGCAGGCGGCGCTGGCAGCGTACCTCCAGGAAGGTGGCTACGACCGGCACTTGCGAGGCCTGCGAATGACGTTGCAGGCGCAGCGCAACAGCCTGTTCGACGCGGTGAACCGGCTTTTTCCGGACGGAACGCGGGTCGTGCGGCCGGCGGGCGGCTATTTCGTGTGGGTCGAGCTGCCCAGCGGCGTCGACGCGATCGCCTTGCACGGCGCCGCGCTGGCGCAGCACATCAGCCTGGCCCCGGGGCCGATGTTCTCTGCGCGGGCGGAGTTCCGGCACCACATCCGGTTGACCTGCGGCCAGCCCTGGAATGAAACGCTGGAACGCGCCATGCGCACGCTGGCAAGGCTGGTCGACCACGCACCGCGCGACGCGACGGCTTCTCGACCGTCGATCTGATCCGGTCGTTCGGGCCCGCAGCTGCACACGCCGCCAGCAGTGGCTGCGGGACAAACTGGTGCCATGCCCAAGAAACACGCCCTGCGGGGTGATCCGCGCCGCGGTGCAGCGCTCACGCGCATGGCGGCCAGTCCCACATCGGCGGGCCCGCAGATGACCCTGCAGGAGGTGCTGGACCGTCTGGGCCCCTCCATCTTCGCCGGGCTGCTCGACCCCGACGGCGTGCTGCGCTATGCCAACCAGGCGGCATTGCAGGCCATCGGCAGCGCGCCGGAGCAGGTGCTCGGCCAGCGTTTCGACGCCACCCCCTGGTGGCAAGCCTGCGAGGTCTCGCGACAGCGGCTTCAGCAAGCGCTGGCCGGCGCGGTGCGCGGCGAGGCCTCGCGCTTCGACGTGCGAGTGGCCACGAGCGGCGGCGCCACCTTGTCGATGGACTTCTCGCTGCTGCCGCTTTACGACCAGGCTGGCCGCGTGGTGTGGTTGATCCCGTCTGCGCGCGACGTGAGCGAACGTGAGCAGGCGCAGCACCAGTTGCAGCTCACGCGACAAGCCGTCGAACAGGCCAACGACGCGCTGTTGCAGGTCGGGCCCGATGGTGCCTATCGCGATGCCAACGCAGCGGCCTGCCGGCTGCTGGGCCTGGACCGCGAGCAACTGCTGCGGCTGCGTGTGCCCGACATCGAAACCCAGATCGATGTGGCGCAGTGGCCGCGGCGCTGGCGCGACTTGTGCGACCGGGGTTCGCTGCGTTTCGAGACCACCGTGCGCCACCAGGCGGGGCATGAGATTCCGGTCGACGTCTCCGTCAGCCTGGTGACCAGCGGCCAGGCGTCCTTCGCCCATGTCTGCATCGACGACCTGCGCGAACGCCGTGCCACCGAGCGGCGCATCCTGCAACTGCTGCAGTTCGACGAACTGACCGGGCTGCCGAATCGCCAGCTGCTCCTGGAGCGCTTGAACGCGACGGCGCAGACCAGCCTCCAGACCGTGGTGCTGGTGCTGGAGCTCGACCGTTTCAAGCGTATCAACGACGGTCTCGGCGCAGACATCGGCGACGCAGTGCTGCGCGAAGTGGCGCAGCGCCTCAGCGCCACCGTGCGCAGCGGCGATCTGGTGGCGCGCCGCGGCGGGGACGAGTTCGTGATCGTGATGCCGGCGCCATCCGTGCCGGTGCTGCACACGGCGCAGGCGCTGCTCGACAGCATTGCCCGTCCGATGCCGATCGCGGGGCAGGAAGTTCATATGACCTGCAGCATCGGCATCGCCACGGCACCTGCCGACGGTGACCACGCGGACACCTTGTTGCGCCGCGCCAGCGCCGCACTGCACCAGGCCAAGATGCTGGGACGCAACCAGGCCAGCATCTACGCCGGTGCACCGCACGACGACGACCCCGACCGGCTGGCGCTGGAGACAGCGCTGCGCAAGGCGCTGCGCGACGAGCAGCTCGATCTGCACTACCAGCCGCAAGTCGACCTTGCGCATGGCGGCATCGTGGGCGTGGAGGCATTGCTGCGCTGGCAGCACCCGACGCTGGGCCGCGTCGCGCCGGATCGCTTCATCCCCATCGCCGAGGAGACCGGCCTGATCGTCGCCATCGGCGACTGGGTGCTGCGCCGCGCCATCGAGCAGGCCGCGGCCTGGCAGGAGGCCGGGCTGCCGCCGCTGCGCATGGCCGTCAACCTGTCGGCGCGCCAGTTGCTGCATCCGGACCTGGCACGCCGCATCGAAGGCCTGCTCGCCTCGGCAGGCCTCGATCCCCGGCTGTTCGGCGTTGAGGTCACCGAGAGCATGCTGATCGGCAACTTCGACCAGGCGGTGCAGCACCTGCAAGCGCTGCGCGCGCTGGGCGTCGAAGTCTCGCTCGACGACTTCGGCACCGGCTACTCGAGCCTGAGCTACCTGCGCCGGCTGCCGGTGGACGTCGTCAAGATCGACCGTTCGCTGGTACCCGACGTCACCGCGCTGGCAGAAGATGCGTCGATCACCCGCGCCATCATCACGATGGCACACCAGCTGCAGATGAAGGTGCTTGCCGAGGGCGTCGAAAGCGAAGGCCAGGCGGCCCTGCTGGCGGCGCATCAGTGCGATCAGATGCAGGGTTACTGGTTCAGCGCGGCGCTTCCTGCAGCGGCAATCGAAACGATGCTTCGCGAAGATCGCAAGATCGATCCAGCGCTTCTCTTGTGGCGCTAGTTGGCGACACGCACGCCTCCTGCGGCCGATTGGCCGTTCTGGCATTGCGCGGCTCCAGCGGCACCATCCGCGCCGTGGCTCGAGCACCGGCGGGCCCGGGCTTCCAAAGCGCATGCGTCTGCAACCGGCCCTGCGCGACCAGGCGCAGCGAGGCACCGATCGCGTCCGCGCCGATGCGGTCCAGCGGAAGCAGCATGACGCAGCGCGCGCGGCGCCTCAGCCCTGGACGCTCTGGACCACGTAGAACTTCGCCACGCGGTCGCTGCTTTCCCATCCGATGGGTGCCCCCTGGGGCACGAACAGCGCATCGCCCGTGTCCGCCGACAGCACGCTGCCGTCGGGGGAGGCGAAGCGCACGCTGCCTGCCAGGAGATGCATGAACTCGTTCACGCGGTGCGGGCGAACGATCCGGTGGTAGGGCGTCGAGTCCCACGTGCCGGCGCTGTATTGCGCACCGTCGTCGATGAAGACGTTGTCGCTGCGGCACGCCGGCGAGGGGCCCAGCAGCACGTCCGCGGGCAGCGTGGCGGAGGGCTTGAAGTCGGCGTCGGCGCTCAGGGGAAAAAGGCCGCGCCGGGTCGGCTTCTCGCAAGCAGCGGCGCAGAACACGAATCGCGCGCGGGACCCGGCCTGCACGCGCAGCGAGGTACCGCATCCGATGACGGCGCCCGCCTGGGGCCGACCACCACCGGGGCCGCGCCGTCCGCTGTCAGCGTCAGCTCCCCCTCGACCACGACGATGGTTTCGATGTGGGGATAGCTTGCAATGTCGAGCTCGCCGATGAAGCTGGTGCGGCCCGCGCTCATCGCGCCCGGGCCTTCCCACGCGATCTCGCGATGCCGTGCAAAAGGATCGTCCTTGCCGAAGGCGGCCCTGCGGAAGGCGGTTGAAACGGGCGCGCCGTCGGCGCGATGCAGTACCAGGGCCTGGGTCATTGATTGTTCCTGCGCGATGTCGTCAGTGAAAGCCGTGAGCCCTGAGCTTAGGCTGCGAGCCGCTGGTGCCGGTGCTTCAATGAGGGCCCTGCGCAGGGCAGGCTGCCGTTGTGCGGGCCGCTACGGCAGATCCTGCCGTCGGCCGGAAGGTCAGGCCTGCGTGACCTCAGCGGGCGGAAGCACCGCCGTCGATGGGAATGACCGCACCCGTGATGTAGCTCGAAGCGGGCGATGCAAGGAGCAGCGCCAGGCCCTGGATTTCGTGCGGTTGCGCGACGCGCCCGAGCGGAATGTAGGTTCGCATGCGTTCGGCGGACTCGGGCAGCTTCAGGCGTCCGCCGTTGATCTCGGTTGCGAACGGGCCCGGCGCGATCGCGTTGACCAGCACGTTGAAGGGTGCCAGCTCGACCGCGGCCTGGCGAACCAGGTTGTTCACCGCCGCTTTGGACGCGACGTAGGCGTAGCCCGAAAGAGGCTCCGCGCGGATGCCGGCAATGGATGAGGTGACGATGATGCGTCCCTGGCGCCGCGGCTTCATGTGCCGTACCGAGGCGCGAAGCGTTGCCAGGACACCGTCCAGGTTGATGCGCATGACGCGGTCCCAGGCAGGGCGCTCGACGTGTTCGAGCTGGCCCGCCTCCACTGCGAAGCCGCGGCCCGCGCTGATGCCGGCATTGGCGAAGACGCAATCGAGCTGGCCGTAGCGGCGCACCGCGTCATCCACCACCGCATCCACCGCATCGGGGTTGGCAACATCCAGCACCGCCCCTTCGGCCAGGGGATGGTGCTTGCGCAGCAGCGCGACGCGCGCGTTCAGCGCGTCTTCGTCCACGTCGGTCATCAGCGTGCGCGCGCCCGCAGCGAGAAGAGCCTCGGCAATCGCCGATCCAAGCCCGCTGGCGGCGCCCGTGACCAGCGCGGTCTGTCCGCCGAGATCGAAAAGTTGGTGAACGCTCATGCGGGCTGCCTCGTCTTCTTCATGGGCAGGCTCGACTCCCAGTGCTCGGCCGCTTCCACCATGTAGTGGACGGTGAGCACGACCTTCTTGAACATCCACCGGCCATCGACGCGAACGTACTCGTCATCGAAACGACCGACCACGTACATGCTGCGGTCCCCGTGCACGGGGCGTCCGTCCAGGTAGCAGTGGCCGATCGCGGTGTCTCCACGCACCTCGACCTCGTGCTGGTGGATGAACTGCCGCGCGTACTGCACCGGGAAGTTCGCAAAGAACGCACGGATCGCCTCGCGCCCGAAAACCTCCGGGCGACCGTTGTAGATCACGCTTGCGTCCTCCGAAAACAGCTCGTGGAGACGCTGGCCTTCGTCTTCGTTGACAAAGACGTGATAGCGGGCGCGCAGCGTGCGTATCGCGTCGCGGCTTTCCATTTCGTCGACCCGCGCTTGCAGGCTCGCCAGCCGGTCCTCGAGTTGCGCGAAAAGTTGGATCTCAGGATTCATTCAAGTTGCTCCGGGAAAGGTGCCGGCAGGGAAGGCGGCGTGTGGACGGGCAGAGCGCGCGCGCGTCATGGAACACCGGGGTGTTGCGCATCGAAGTCACCGAGCATCGCGTCCATGCGCCGGCGGATCGAACCGCCGGTCTGAACGTGCGGGATCACATAGAAGCGTCCCGCGTGAACCGCTGCAAGCGTGGCCGCGGCAACGTCGGCCGCGTCGATGGGCGAAGCGGCCATTCCGAGGCGCACCCGGTCGTTGTATGCAGCGGCAGGCTCGACGGTGTCTGAAAGATGAGCCGGCCGGCTGCGCTGCGCCTGATGAATCTGCGTGGGTACCAGCGAAGGACACAGCACGGAAACGCCGATCGGATCGCCCGCCTGCTCGAGGTCGCGCGCCAGGCATTCGGAAAAGGCGACGACGGCGTGCTTGCTGGCGCAATACACGGCGGAGCCCGCGAGCGTGGCCAGGCCGGCGGCCGATGCGGTGTTGATCACATGGGCCGCAACACCGCGGGCCCGCATGCGAGGAACGAAGCTGCGCACGCCGTTGGCGACGCCGCGCAGGTTGACGCCCAGCACCCACTCCCAGTCGGCGTCGGTGGCCGTCCAGGCGGGCCCGAGCACCGCGACCCCCGCGTTGTTGAACAGCCAGTCGACCCCACCAAAGACCTTCTCGCAGGAAGCGGCGAAAGCCTCGACGTCGCCGGCGCGAGCGACGTCGCACTTCTGCGCGAACGTCGGCACGCCCAGCGTGCGCGCGAGCGCTTCGGTGGCCGCGAGGCCCTCGATATCGATGTCGGCCAGCGCGAGGGCCATGCCTTCGCGCGCACAGGCCAGCGCCAGTTCCCGTCCGATGCCACTGCCCGCGCCCGTGATCGCGGCAACGCGATGGCCGGTCATTCGAGCGACACCCCGGCGGTGCGCAGCACTTCGGTCCACTTGGCGGCCTCGCGTGCCACGTACGCCTGGAACTCCGCGTGGGGCATGTCGATGATGAAGCTGCCCACCGCATCCAGCGAGCCCTTGATTTCGGGCGACCGGAGCGTCTCGGTCACCTCGGCGGACAGGCGCTTGACGATGGCCTCCGGCGTCTTCGCCGGTGCGAAGAGACCACCCCAGCTGAGGGCTTCGATGCCGGGGTAACCCGCTTCGGCCATGGTCGGGACGTCAGGCAGCATCGGCATGCGCTGGCCGCGCGTCACGGCCAGCGCCCGGATCTTGCCGTTGCGAATATGGGGCGCGGAGGTCTGGACGAAGTCGAACATCGCGTCGACGTTGCCCGAGATGAGATCCACCAGCGCGGCCGAACTCGCCTTGTACGGAACGTGGGTGAACCGCGTGCCGGTGCAGTTCTGCAGGAGTTCGAGACACAGATGCCCGGACGTGCCGTTGCCGCCGGATCCGAAGTTGAGCTTGCCCGGGTTCTTCCTGGCGTACGCCACCAGTTCGGCCACCGTGCCGATGCCCAGATGCGGGCTCACCACCAGCACGTTGGCATTGCCGGACAGGCCATGAATGGCCACGAAGTCCTTCACGGGGTCGTAGCGGATGGTCTTGTAGAGCGCGCTGTTGGTGCCCTGGGTGCCCTGCGTACCCACCAGCAGCGTGTAGCCGTCGGGCGCGGCGCGGGACACGAACTCGGCTCCGATCGAGCCGCTCACGCCGACCTTGTTGTCGATCACGAAAGGCTGGCCGAGCCGGGTGCTCAACACGCGCGCGATCACCCGTGTCTGCTGGTCGACGACGCTGCCCGCCGAGAAGGGCACCACGAGGGTGATGGGCCTGGCCGGATAGGCCTCCTGCGCGCGCAGCATCGGCGACAGGGAAAGCAGGCCGGCGGCGGCGGAAAATTGGCGGCGATTGATGGTCATCCGTGTGTCTCCGGCGGATCAGTTCTTGCCCAGTATTTCGGACCACCGGCCGTGGCTGTCGAGCACGTTGCCGTCTTCCAGCTCGACCTCGAAGTTCTCCAGCACCCGGCACACCAGCATGTAGTAGCCGATCGTCATCACGACCTCCATCAGCTGCTGCGGCGGCAGCAGGGCGGCCAGCGCATCGAACATCTCGGGCGGCGCCTTGACCTGGCGCACCACGGCGTCGGTGAAGTCGAGCACGCGGTGCTCGAGACTGTCGAATGGCTCCCTGTCGGCGCTGCCTTGCGGATGGCCGAGCACCGCTTCGACCTGCGCGGCGGGCACGCCCGCCTGCGCGGCCACGCGCCGATGCTGGGTCACTTCGTAGGTGGAGCCGCACAGCGCGCCGACCCGCAGGATCACCAGCTCGCGCAGCCTCGCGGGCAGCGAGGAATGCCGCAGGATGCTGGAGCCCAGGCCGAGGAAGCCCTGCGCGGTGGCGCCGCCGTGGGCGACCATGCGGTAGATGTTGAGCGGAGGGCGCCCGTCCAGCAGCGCGTGGAGCTCCGGCGGTGCCTCGGCCAGGTCGAAGTAGGGAATGCGAGCCATGGGTTTTTCAATCCAGTCGGATGCCGGCGGTGCGAATCACCTCGCGCCACCTGGCGGTTTCATTGCGTGCGAACTCGGCCAGGGCCTGGGGCGTGCCGCCCTGGGGCTCGATCGTCAGTTCGCGCATGCGATCGGCCACCGCCGCGGTCTGCAGCGCCCGGTTCACTTCGTGGTTGAGCCTTTCGATGATCGGCGCCGGCGTGCCGCTGGGCGCCCACAGGCCGCCCCAGGCCGCGAGTTCGCAATCGGGCAGGCCCAGTTCCTCGAATGTCGGCACCTGCGCAAGCAGCGGCAGCCGGCTGCGCGACGTCACGGCCAGCGGGCGAATCTTCTCGCTGCGGATGTAGGCAAGGTTGCCCGCCACGTTGTCGAAGATCGCCGGCAACTGCCCGCCCATCACATCGGAGATGGCCGGAGCGCTGCCCTTGTACGGAATGTGCGCGAGCTGCACCTTGGCCGCGCGATTGAGCAGCACCAGCGACAGATGGCCGCTGGTGGCGTTTCCGGGCGTGGCCACGGCGACCCGGTCGGGGGCCGAGCGGGCCAGCGCGAGAAAGCTCTTCAGGTCACGCGCTTCGAAGGCCGGGTTGACGCAGAGCACGTTGTAGACCTTGCCTTCGAGCGCAATGGGCGCGAAATCCTTCACCGGGTCGTAGTCCAGCTTCGGATACAGGCTGACGTTCATCGCGTGGGTCGCGTTGGTGCCGTAGAAGAGCGTGTAGCCGTCGGGCGCACTGCGCGCCGCGACCGCGGCCGCGATGTTCCCGGAGGCGCCGGGCTTGTTGTCGACGAGCACCGGCTGGCCCAGCTGGCGTGCCAGCTGCTCGGCCAGTCGACGCGAGGACTGGTCGGCCGAGCCGCCCGCCGGGAAGCCCACGACCAGGCGCACGGGCCGGCTGGGATAGGCATCGGCCTGGCCCGCGACGGCGAAGCCAAGGTGCGGCGCCGCGACGGCGCAGGCGGCCGCCTGGAGGACGCGACGTCGTTGGAGCGTCTGCATGGCTGCCATCAGGCGCGCGGCGCGGCGATGCCGCCGGTCAGGCCGCCGTCCACGACGAGTGCATGGCCGTTCACGTAGGAGGCCTCGTGCGACATCACGAACAACGCCGCATAGGCCACTTCCCAGCCTGTGCCCTGGCGCCCGAAAGGCAACGGCATCGCGAGGCGGTCGGACCTGCGGCGCGTCGCCGCACGACCGATGGGCGTGTCCATCAGGCCGGGCAGGATGCTGTTGCAGCGCACGCCCTTGGCCTGCCCCGCCATCGCGATCGAGCGCGCCAGCGACACCTGGGCGGCCTTGGTCGTTTCGTAGGCCGGGTTGAAGCTGGAATTGCGCAGCGCGGCGATCGACGACAGCAGCACGATGGAGCCTCCGGGCGCCATGTGCCGCAATGCCTGCTGCCCGAACAGCATGCAGGAGCGCACGTTGGTCGCGTGCTCGCGGTCCCAGGCTTCGGCGCTCTGGTTGTCCAGGGAGAGTCCGCTCGCCACGCCCACCACCATCACCAGGCCGTCCAGTCCGCCCATCTTGTGCACCGCGCGCTCCACGGTCGAAGCGGCGGCATCCGGCTGCGCGACGTCGGCCACCTCGGCATGGGCGGTCGCGCCCGATGCGCGCACCAGATCGCAGGTGCGCTGCAGCGACTCGGGATTGATGTCCACACAGGTCAGCGTTGCGCCCTCGTGGGCGAACAGCAGGGAGATCGCGCGTCCGTTGCCCACGGGCGGATCGGGGTCGTCGATGTCGCGTTGGCCCGCGCCCACCACGAGGATCCGGCGTTGCTCGAGGCGTCCGGCCGAGGGGCGGAGGTCACCGAGTGCTTCTGCGAAGAGCTGGAGCCCGGGCTGGATGGCTGGCGAGGTCATGCATGTTTCCTTTTGCGCGTTGGGTGCGCCCATGGTTGGTTTTTGGAAACGTTTCCGAAATGGTGGAAACCCTTGCAGGCTGTCACCTAAGATGCACCCCATGCTCTTGCCCCAAAGGGAAAGTCCCTCCGAATGAATGCAGGAAAACAGAAGATCGATCTGCGCGACGTGGCTCGGCTGGCGGGGGTGTCGCTGGGCAGTGCTTCTCGGGCGATGAACGGCGCGGGTGCGTCGGCGGCCACGCAGGAAAAGGTCAGCCAGGCCGCGGCGGCGCTGGGCTACCGTCCCAACCATGCGGCGCGGGTGCTGCGTTCGCGGCTCAGCCGAACCGTCGGCTGCCTGTTGCCCGACATCTCGAACCCGCTGTACGCACAGGTGTTTCGCGCCCTGGAGGACGAATTCCTTCGGCACGACTACCTGCTGCTGCTGGCCAACGGCGCCAACGACGCCGAGCGCGAAGTGAAGGCACTGGGAACGTTCACGCAGCGCGGCATGGACGGCGTGATCCTCGCGCCCGGCAACGAGCGCAACGCGCAACTGGTGGAGGCGTTGCGGCTGTTGCCCATGCCGGCCGTCGTGTTCGACCGGGAAGTCAGCGGCGCACACGACGCCGTGCTCATCGATCACGCGGGCGGTGTGCGGCGCGTGGTCGAGCGCTTGCTGGGCCTGGGGCACCGGGACATCGCACTCGTTCTCTGGCAGGGTGACACACGGCCCGTGCGGCGCCGCGTGCAGGGCTTTCGCACCGCGTTCCAGGCTGCGGGCCTGCCCGTGCCCGACCTGCTGGTGCAGGCGCGCAGCGTCACGGCCTCGGTCAACGCGGAGGTCACCGAACTGCTCGGTCGCCCCGACCGACCGAGCGCGCTCATCGTGCAGGGCACGCACATGCTCAACAGCGCACTGCGGGCCATCTCCGCCCGGGGCCTGCAGGTGCCGCGCGACATCTCGGTGGTCGCCATCGGCGACACGCCCTTCGCGGCCGAGCACGAACCCGCGGTGAGCGTGCTCGACATCGACCAGGCCGAAACCGCGCGTTGCCTGGTCGACCTGCTGCTCACCCGTATCGCCGAGAACGGGCTGCCCCAGCGCAAGGCCCGCATCGCGCTGCGTTACGTGGAGCGCGATTCGGTGGCGCCCCCCGCGCGAGCCTCGCGCTGAGGCCGGGCCTCAGGAGCCCGTCACGCCGGCGCGCTGCCGCGGTATTCCCGGCCCAGCGCATCCACCAGTTCGGCGACCGTCGGCACGGCGCGCACGCCGGACACCGAATGGCCCGCGCTCCAGATGTCGGTCCAGCGCTGGCTCGGCGCCGCATTGGCGCCACCGCCGTAGCGTCTCCTCGCTTCTTCCACCGAGATGCTCTCGTCGAGCGCGGAGACATCGATGCCCAGCCTGCGCGCCGACGGCGCGAGAAAGCTGGCGGGCAAGCCGGTGAAGCCGCGCGTGAGCAGCACGTCGTCGATCGAACTGTCGACCAGCATCTGACGGTACTCCCCGCTCGCCAGGCTCTCCCGCGTGGCAATGAAGCGGGTGCCCATGATGCCGAGGTCGCAGCCGAGCGTCTTCGCGGCCCGCAGGGCCACGCCGTCCGACAGGCCGCCGGCCAGCACGATCGGGCCGTCGAACACGTCGCGGACCGCGCGCACGAAGGCGAAGGGGTTGGCCCAGCCGGTGTGTCCGCCGGCACCCGCGGTGAGCAGCACCAGTCCGTCCACGCCCGACTCGATGGCGCGCACGGCATGGTGCAGCGAGGCCACGTCGGCGAAGACGCGGCAGCCGGCCTCGTGCAGGCGCGGCACCACGGCAGCGGGCGAGCCGACGCTGGTGATG
The DNA here is from genome assembly GCF_037482385.2 of Variovorax sp. AB1(2024). Taxonomy (NCBI): domain Bacteria; kingdom Pseudomonadati; phylum Pseudomonadota; class Betaproteobacteria; order Burkholderiales; family Comamonadaceae; genus Variovorax; species Variovorax sp. AB1(2024). Next base: position 69,018 of record NZ_JBBHKP020000002.1, read on the forward strand.
ACCATTTGCGCGCGGTGCCTGGCGATCAGTTCGACCTCGGCCATCACCCTGGCAGGGTCGCGCCGCATGATGAGGTTGGGGCAATAGGGCGCCGTGCGTGCCGGCGCGCCGGCGGCCTCGTCGTCCAGGCGAGCGAGCCAGGCGTCGAACTCGTCGAGCGTCTGGCAGTTGGCTGTCGGAAAGGCGCCGATCACGCCGGCGGCGCAAGCGGCGGACACCAGTTCGATGCCGGAGACCCGCAGCATGGGCGCCGCGATGAGGGGCAGGGCCAATCGGTCGAGGAAGGAAAGGGCGTGGGTCATGGCAGTGCAGTCGATGCGCTCAGGTGCCCCAGGGCGGCGCGTGTTTGCTGGATGAGTTCTTCGACGATCGCCGACAGCGGCTGTATGCGCGTGGCAAAGCCGATGGCCGGCCCGAGGGAGAGCATGCCGCTGTGCCAGTCGCCGCCGCCGTAGCAGCGTTCGCGCGCCACGCGGCTGTCGAGCAGGCGGCCGAATGCGGCGTGGTCGGCCGCGCCGGCGCGCTCGATCGCGTCGACCTGGAGGGCCGTGTCGTTGCGCAGCACACGCCAGGTGTTGCCCAGCGTGTGCAGCAGGCGCATGGTGCTGTGTTCGTCGCAGCCCAGCAGGTGCTGCTTGTAGGCGGCGTGGGCGGACACCTCCTCGCTCACGAGGAAGCGGCTGCCCATCAACACCCCGTCGGCCCCCAGCGCCAGGGCAGCGGCCAGCTGGGCGCCATGGCCGATGCCGCCGCCCAGGACCAGCGGGACATGGAACTGCTGGCGTGCCGTGGCCAGCGCGCCCATCAGCATGGTGGGCAGCTCGTTGGCACCGGGATGCCCGCCTTCCTCCATGCCCACCAGCGCCACCGCGTCGGCCCCGGCGGCCTGCGCGGCGAGGGCATGCCGCACGCTCGATGCCTTGTGAATCACCACGCCGCCGCCCGCGTGGATGGCCCGGATCAGCGCATCCGGCGCATGGCCGGCAGTCTCGAAGTGGCGCACGCCGTGGGCCAGCGCGATCTCCAGCGCGCGGTGCACGCCCGTGTTCGCTTGCGGGCGCGCCGACAGCGTGAGGTTGACGCCGTAGGGGCGCCCCCCCGTCAGGTCGCTGCAGCGCCGCAGCTGGTCGCGCAGCGCATCCTCGCCGTCGAAGGAGCGTGGCGTGATGAAGCCCATGCACCCCGCGTTGGTCAGCGCGCCGACGTAGCGGGCGTCCGAGAGCCACATCAACCCGCCGCCGAGGATCGGGTAGGCGAGCCCGAAGAGCCGCGTCAGGCGGGTGGACAGCGGCGGCTGGCTCACAGCTGCTGCCGTGCGTTGTCCAGGGCCGGCGCATCAGCCAGCGCCGCCGGATCGACGCCTGCCAGCGGCACCGGAAATCGCACCAGCGACAGCGCTTGCGTGCCGTTGAACAGGCCGCGCCCCGCGAACTGCGGCAAGGCGGCCAGCGCGCCGGGGGCCACCACCGGTGCCACGGGCAGGTCGCTGCGCGCCAGTGTCTCGAAGGCCTCCGCCGAATCGCGCTGCGCGAGCTGCTGCGCGATGCGCTCGTTGATGGCCTGCGCCTGCTTCTTGCGCGCACCCAGCGTCCGGCAGCCCTCGTTCGCGAAGTCGCCCATGTCCAGCACGCTGCAAAGGCGTGCCCAGAAGTGGTCTTCCAGCGCCGCGACACTCAGGAACTGTCCGTCACGGCAACGGAAGCTGCCGTACGCGGGCTTGACCTGCGTGGCGGCGCGCTGGCTTTCGAGGCTGGTCGCGCCGTCCGCGCGGTAGGCGCCCAGGCGCGGGTTCATCCAGTGCAGCACGCAGTCGGCCAGCGCCACGTCCAGGTGCTGGCCCCGGCCCGTGCGGTCGCGCTGCAGCAGCGCCGCCAGCGTGGACGAGAGCGCATACATCGAGCCGCACAGGTCCGCCACCGGCAGGCCGAAGTTCTGCGTCGGCGGCCCGCCGGGCTCGCCCGAGACCGCCAGCGCCCCCGCCGCGGCCAGGTAGTTGATGTCGTGGCCGGGCAGATGAGCCCAGGGGCCTTCCTGCCCATAGCCGCTGAGCGACACGTAGACCAGGCGCGGGAAGCTCTCGCGCAAGCTGGCGTAGTCCAGGCCCAGGCGCGCCATCACGCCGGGGCGGTAGGACTCCACCAGCACATCGGCCTGAGCCACCAGCTCGCGCACGCGGGCGCGCTGGGCCTCGTCCTTCAGGTCCACCAGCAGGCTGAGCTTGCCGCGGTTGACGGCTTCGAAGCCGCCTGGTCCCATGCGCCGCGCGTTGTCGCCGCCGGGCGGCCGCTCGATCTTGATGACGCGCGCACCCATCTGCGCCAGGTTCTGCGTGAAGAACGGTCCGGGCAGCAGTTCGCTGAAGTCGAGGACGGTGATGCCCGCGAGCGGGCCGGGGGCACTCATGCCACGCTCCTTTCGACGACCACCGCATCCAGCGGCAGCGCGCCCTCGCCCTCGGCGCCGACCCAGATCGGGTTGAGGTCCATCTCTTCGATGCGTTCGGCGTTGGCCATCACGAACTCGGACACGCCCATCAGCAAGCGCTCCAGTGCGGCAACGTCGGCCACCGGCCGCCCGCGCGCGCCGGCGAGCACGGGGAAGCAGCGCATCTCGCGCACCATGGACGCGGCGTCGGCGGCGCTCAGCGGCAGCAGGCGGCGGGTGACATCGCGCAGGATTTCCACATAGACCCCGCCCAGGCCGAAGGTCATCACATGCCCGAACACCGGGTCGCGCGTCACGCCCGCCATCAGCTCGACGCCGCCGCTTGGCGCCATTTTCTCGATCAGCAGCCCGTCGATGGCGGCATCGGGCTTGTGATGCCTGGCCGAGGCCATGATGTCGTCCCATGCCAGCTCCACCTGCAGGCCATTCGAAATGCCGACCTTGACGCCGCCGATGTCCGACTTGTGCAGGATGTCGGGGCTGGCGATCTTCGCGACCACGGGGTAGCCCATGCCATCGGCCAGCAGGCGCGCCTCGGCCCGGGTGCGGGCCACGGCAACCGGCAGCAGCGGGATGCCGGCCTGCCCGAGCAGCGTCTTGGCTTGCAGTTCCGACAGGTTGCGAACGGCGAGTGCTGATGCCAGGGGCATGGAAACGGGGCGACGGCGATCGGATGGACCTGCCATGCTGCGGTGCCGCTGGCCCCATTGCGTCCAACGCTTGATGGCGCTGATCGCCTTGCCGACCGAACGCGGCGGCGCGAAGCCTGCCGCCACCAGCATGCGGTAGCCCTCGCCCAGCCGGTCGCTCATCCAGATCGGGACGATGGGACTTTGCACACGTGCCTGCGCGGCGATGATGGTCTGCGCCATGCGGATGGTGGTTTCGCCGTAGTCCAGCGCAATGGGCGCAATCACGCAGCCCAGGTTGGGATCCGCGGCGACTGCGCCCAGCGTGCTTTCGATCAGGTCGGCGTCGCTGAGCACGGCCGCTGTCGTGTCGACGGGGTTGTTGACCGCCGCATAGTCGGGCAGCTTGCTGCGAAGCAGCTCGGTGGTGTGCGGTGCGAACTCCGCCAGGGTCAGTCCTGCCAGTCCCACCGCGTCGGCGGTCAGGGCGGTGGTGCCGCCGGACGAGCAATAGACGCCGATCGCCTCGCGCTCGCTCGGCATGGCGCGCGCGAAAAGCCAGGCGGTGTCCACCAGTTCGTCGATGTCGTCCACCTCGATTACGCCGTACTGGCGGAACACCGCGCTGTTGACTTCGGCCGAGCCCGTCAGCGAAGCGGTGTGCGACTGCGCGGCGCGCTGGCCATACGCGGACTTGCCGACCTTCAGCGCGATGACCGGCTTGCCGTTGTCGGCGGCGCACTGGAGCGCGGCCAGGAAACGCGGGCCGTCCTTGATGCCTTCCAGCAAGGTCACGATCACCTTGATGTCCGGCGCGGTTGCCATGTATTGGATGAAGTCCGCCACCTGCAGGTCCACCTCGTTGCCGGTGGACGCCCACAGCCCGATGCCGATGCCGCGCTCCATGGCCTGCATCACGTTGCGGCCCAGCCCGCCGCCTTGCGTGGCCAGGCCGATCGGGCCCTTGACCAGGTCATGCGGAAAAGAGGGCGAGAAGGTCATGCCCAGGCGCTGGTTGACGTTGGTGAGGCCGGGGCAGTTGGGGCCGTAGATGCGCATGCCGGCCTGATCGGCGATTTCCTTGAGGCGGGCCTGCGCCCGCTCTCCCTCGGCGCCGGCTTCGCCGAAGCCGGAGGTGAGGATGATGGCGAACGGCACGCGCCTGGCCGCGCATTCCTCCATCACGGCAAGCACGCCCGATGCGGGCACCGCGATGACGGCGACGTCGGGCGTCTGCGGCAGCGACGCGACGCTGGGCCAGCAGCGCCGGCCGCGCAATTCGGCCTTGGTCGGATTGACCAGGTAGAGCTCGCCGTCGATCTGCGAATGGTCCAGCAGGTTGCTGAGGGTACGCCCGCCGATGCTCTGTGGCCGATCGGACGCCCCGACCAGGGCGATGGAGCGTGGATGGATGAGGCGCGACAGGTCGGTGCTGAAGGTCGGATGGGTCATGCTGTGCAACTCCGGCGACGTTCAGGCAATGGCGGAGATGCCCAGGATCTCGCGCCCGACGATCAGGGTCTGCACTTCGGTCGTGCCTTCCGGGATGGTGCCGCCGCGGGTGTCGCGGAAAATCCGCTCGATCGGGTAGTCCGTGGCGTAGCCCAGGCCACCGTGCACCTGCAAGGCCATGCTGGCCACTTCGTGAGCGGCCTCGGTGGCGTAGAGCTTGGCGATCGACGCGGCGGTGCGTGCGCCGCTGCCGGAGTCCAGCGCGGCGGCCGCGCGCAGGCCCAGCGCCCGCGCGGCTTCGACGCGGATCGTCATGTCGACGATCAGTTTCTGCACCAGCTGGAAGCTGCCGATGGGCTTGCCGAACTGCGTGCGCGTGCGCGCGTAGTCGATGGAAAGATCGAGCGCCGACTGCGCGGCGCCCACGGCACCCATGGCGATGTTCACGCGCGCGCTGTCCAGCCCGATCAGCATCTTCTTGAGTGCGCCGCCTTCCTCGCCCAGCAGGTTCTCCCTGGGCACCTTGACGTTGTCGAAGCCCAGTTCCGCCGTGCCCGTGCTGCGCAGGACCATGGTGTCCACGCGGCGCATTTCGTAGGGCGACACGTCGCGCTCCACGAGGAACGTGGAGAGCTGGCCCTGGCAGTCCGGGCTGAAGGTGCGCGCCACGACGATGCCGAAATCGCCGAAGGCGCCGTTCGTGATCCACAGCTTGCGGCCGTTGAGCACGTAGTGGTCGCCCTGCAGGTCCGCGCGGGTCTGCACCTGCGCGATGTTGGAGCCCGTGCCGGGCTCGCTGATGGCGCTGAAGCAGCGGCGCTCGTTGGCCAGCAGGGGCTGCAGGAAGCGCTCCTTCTGCGCGGGCGTGGCTTCGGCCGCGAGCTTGTTGATCGCCGCGTTGGTGATGTTGAGCATCGTGCGCAGGGACAGCCATGCGTAGCCTGCCTCCTCCATCAGCATGGCCCAGGTGAGCTGGTCCAGGCCCATGCCGCCTTCCTCTTCCGCCAGCCGGCCGCCCAGGTAGCCGAACTCCGCCAGGGGCTTGAGCAGCTCGAAGGGGAAGGTGCGCTCCTGGTCGTGGCGGGCAACGACGGGTGCGACTTCGCTCTTCATGAAGCGGCGGATGCTGTCGCGCAGCATGGTTTGTTCTGCAGTCTGGGTGTACACGGGGTCTCCTGGTTTTTGAAGGTGAAGTTGAGCGGCGCTCAAGGCTCGTCGGGAGGCGGGGCCTTGGTGCCGCGGCGGGAAGATGTGGAAGAAGAAGAGGAGGAGGCAGGCGATGGCACCGGCTGCTGCTCGCGGAAGACGACGGCCTTGACCTCCTGCAGCGCCTCGATGCAGCGCTCGCGCTGGTCGCGCATGCGGTGGGTCAGGCCGGCCACCGACAGGGCCAGGGTCTCGCCGCCGATCTGGCCGGCCACCGCCACGGCGGTCAGGCCTTCGCTGCCTTCGTTCTCGACCCAGATCCAGCCCTGTTCGCGCGCGCGCGCCACCTGCGCCTCCAGCTCGGACAGGTCGGTGATCGTTCCGGAGGCCAGCGAGCGCAGCGGCTTCAGCCGCAACTGGCGCGCCGCTTCTTCGGGCGTGCCGATCGCGAGGATCGCCTTCCCCAGCGCGGAGACGTGCAGCGCCAGCTTGTCGCCCACGTGCTGCATGTAGCGCAGCGCATGGCGGCCCTCGCTCAGCGCGATGACTTTCACGACGCCGCTCTCCAGCCTGCCGCACAGCCCGGTCTCGCCGGTGCGGTCGCGCAGCAGTTCGCACGCCTCGGCACCCACGGCGTAGAGCGGGTCGCTTGCCGAGATTTCCTTGGCCACCGTCAACAGGCGCGCGGTTGGATAGAAGCGCCGGCTGCGCGCGGTGCGCAGCAGGTAGCCCAACTCGTGCAGCGTGTGCAGCAGGTCGGAGCAACTGCTCTCGGGCAGGTCCATGAGCCGGGCCAGGTCCGAGTTGGACAGCTCGCGCTTTTCTCGCGCAAAGACTTCGAGCAGGGTCATCGTGCGGGTGGCCGCAGGAACGATGGTGGGCATGAATCCTCCGATAGGTCGTAGAAGTTGTCGATCATAGCGACGACATTCACGACTTTCACGGAGTTTGCATTCTGAGCGGCGATCAAAAAAGGCAGAAAACACGGTTGTCAAACAACGAAGGGTTGAAGTAGTCTACGTCCATTCGTAGAAAAAACACAAACGAATCGAATTCCAAAACCAGGAGACAACCTTGAAAACCTTCCTCAAAGCCATTGCCGCTCTCGGCTGCGCACTTCTTCTTTCCGCCCCCGGGCACGCCGCCAGCGAGGCCGACGGCTGGCCGTCCAGGCCGCTGACCTTCGTCGTGCCGTTCCCGCCCGGAGGCATCACCGACAACACCTCGCGCCTGCTGGCGCAGAAGCTCGGCGAGAAGCTCGGGCAGCCCGTGGTCGTGGAAAACCGGCCCGGCGCGGGCGGCTCGATCGGGGTGGATTCCGCGGTGCGGCAGCCGGCGGACGGCTACACCCTGATCTACGGCACCCAGGGCACGCACGCCGCCAACCTGGCGCTCTACAAGAACGTGCGCTACGACCCGGTCAAGGACTTCACCGCCGTGCACGGCATGTCGGAGTCGCCGCTGATCCTGGTCATCAATCCGAACAAGCCGTTCAAGACGGTGCCCGAGCTGGTGGAGTACGCCAAGAAGAACCCCGGCAAGCTCAACTTCGGCTCGGCGGGCGCGGGCACGGCCACGCACCTGACGGCGGAGCTCTTCCAGACGACCGCGGGCATCCGGATGACGCACGTGCCCTACAAGGGCAGCAGCCCGGCGTTGACCGACCTGATCGCCGGCAACCTCGACCTCGCCTTCGACTACGCAGCCGTGGTGCTGCCCTTCGTGCAGTCAGGCAAGCTGAAGGCGCTGGCGGTCACCGGCAAGTCGCGGCTGTCCAGCGCGCCTGACCTGCCGACCGTGGGCGAACTGGGCTATCCCGGCGCTGCGTCGAGCGCGTGGGGCGCGATGTTCGTCTCGTCGAAGACGCCGGCGCCCATCGTCAAGCGACTTGCCGACGCCATGGCCGAAGCCATCGTGAATCCAGAGCTGCTGGCCGCCACCGAGAAGTTCGGCAGCGTGCCGATGCGCGGCATGCGAGGCGAGAAGCTGGACGCTTTCGTCAAGTCGGAAATGACGCGCTGGCGCGACGTGGTGCAGAGCTCCGGCGCCAAGCTGGAGTAGCCACGCGCTGCCCGCCCCCCGCCTTTTTTGCAAAACCAGGAAATCACTTCCATGACCAATGAATTGCGTGGCCTTCAGCCACAGCATCCAACGCTCTACCAGCTTGCGCCCGACGGTGCGTCGCTGGAGTTCCTCTTCGCGCAATGCCCGGCCTGCGGGAAGCTCGCCTTCCCCGCCAACGTGCCCGGCTGCAGCCATTGCGGCGACCCGCTGAGCAACGCCGGGAAGGTCGCGCGACCAGGCGGCGGCAAGCTGCTGGAGTTCGTGACGCTGCACGTGCCGCTGCTGCCCGGCATGGAGGTGCCGCGCATTGCGGCGGACATCCTCATCGAGGACGGAATCATCGAAGAGGGCGTGATGGCCGGATCGGACGAGTCGTGCCTGCGGGTCGGCATGGCGCTTCGCGCCGTCGCCGTTGCGTTGCCCGGCGGAGAGACTTTTGCATGCCGCTTCGTGCCGGCCGAAGGAGCGGCGCGATGAGCAACTGGATCGACGACAACGACGGCGTGTACGTGGCCGGCATCGGCATGCATGCGTACCAGTTCCCGAGCGACACGCCCTACACGCACCTGGGGCTCGCCGCAGTGCGGGGCGCGCTGGCAGACGCGGGCCTGGCGTGGCCGCAGGTCCAGAGCGCCTATGTCGGAACCACGTCCATCGGCATGGCCGCGGGGCGCGTGATGTTCCGGCACCTCGGCGCCACGGGGCTGGCGGTCACGCAGGTCGAGAACGCGTCCGCATCGGGGTCGTTCGCGTTCCGCCAGGCATGCATGGAGGTGGCGCGCGGCGTGAGCGACGTGGTGCTGGCCGTCGGCGTGGACAAGCACGGCGACGGCCGGCGCGCCGCCGACAAGGAAGGGTTGGCACGGCTGAGCGACACCGCCACGGTGCCCGCCGTGAAGTTCGCCATGATGGCGCGCACCTACCTGAGGGAGCGTGGCGCCGACGCGCAGGCGATGGCCAAGGTTGCCGTCAAGAACCACGGCAATGCCTCGCGCAATCCGTATGCGCAGTTCCGCAAGCCGCGCACCCTCGAGCAGGTGCTCGGCTCGCCGCGCGTGGCGGGGGATCTGACGGTCCAGCAATGCTGCCCGCGCGGCGAAGGCGCGGCCGCCGCGATCCTGGTGTCGGGCCGCGCGCTGCGCCGCCTGGGCCTGGATGCCGCTCGCTGTGTGCGCGTGCGCGCCTCGGCAGCGTGCAGCGAGACGCCGGAAACCAGCTACGGCGCCGCCGCCGTCGACCTGGTGCGCGCCAGCGCAGGCGCCGCGCTCGCGCAGGCGGCCATTCCCGCGTCACGCCTGGATCTGCTGGAACTGCATGACGCGTTCTCGGTGGAAGAGTTGCTCTACAGCGAGGCCGTGGGTGTCTGTGAGCCGGGCGAGGGCGCGGCCTTCCTGCAGCGCGGCGACTCGCAGATCGGCGGGCGCTGCGCGATCAATGCGTCGGGCGGCCTGATCGGCATGGGGCATCCGCTGGGGCCCACCGGCATCGGCCAGATCGCGGAAATCACCCGGCAGCTTCGCGGTGAAGCCAGCGGACGGCAGCACGAGGGCGCCAGCTGGGGCATGGCCCACATGATCGGCCTGGGATCCGTCGCGATCGCGCACGTGCTCTCGCGCGGCACCGCCTGAACGAAATGGAGACACCCATGACCGACAACACGCATCCTGACCACGTCGAGCTCCCGACGCTGGACTACGCCGTCCAGGGCCACGTGGCCGTCGTGACGCTCAACCGGCCCGATCGCATGAACACGCTCGGCGGCACGATGAAACCGGACCTCGCGCGCGCGTTCTTCGAACTGGCGCGCGCGGATGCGCGCGTGCGCGCGGTGGTGCTCACCGGCGCCGGCGAGCGCGCGTTCTGCGCGGGTGCCGACATCAAGGAGCGCGCGGACCATCAGATCTGCGCGACCGACTTCTTCGTCGCGCAGAAGACCACGCACGACCTGTTCCGCGGCATCGAGGAGTTCGAGAAGCCCACCATCGCGGCGATCAACGGAGTGGCACTCGGCGGCGGGCTGGAACTTGCGCTGTGCTGCGACATCCGGATCGCGGCGGACCATGCCCGCCTGGGGCTGCCCGAAGTCCGCCTGGGCGTCATTCCCGCGGCCGGTGGCACGCAAAGGCTGCCGCGCCTGATCGGCGAGGCGCGCGCCAAGGCGCTGATGCTGACGGCCGCCCAGATCGATGCGGCTCGCGCGCTGGACTACGGGCTGGTCACCCAGGTGATGCCGGGCGCCGAACTGATGTCCGGCGCCCTCGCGCTGGCGCAGCAGATCGGCGAGATGCCGCCGCTGGCCGTGCGCTTCGTCAAGCGGGCGGTCAACCGCGGCATGCAGACCGACCTGGACAGCGGCCTCGAGTACGAGCGCTATGCCGCGGCCCTCCTGGTGGACAGCGAGGACCGCAAGGAGGGCATGCGGGCCTTCGTCGAGAAGCGAAAACCAGTGTTCCAGGGCCGCTGAGCGCCGCCCGCATCTTCATTCATCCAACAGCAAGGAAAGTACACATGAAACTCGGTTTGGAATCCCAGGTGGCCCTGGTGACCGGAGGCGGGCAGGGCGTCGGACGCCAGATCTGCATCGAGCTCGCCCGCGAAGGCGCGCGCGTGGTCGTCAACGACCTGTTTGCCGAGCGCGCACAGGCCGTGGCGCGCGAGATCGAGAGCGAGGGAGGCCAAGCGCTGGCCGCGCCCGCGGACATCACGCAGGCCGATCAGGTGCAAGGCATGGTGGACGCCGCGCACCGGCACTTCGATGCGCCCGTGCAGATCCTGGTGAACAACGCAGGCATCATTCCCGAGCGGCGCGAAAAAGGAGGGCGCACACCGGCCTTCGTCGACATGCCCGTGGCCGATTGGGCCAAGATCGTCAACCTCAACGTCTACGGCACCTTCCACTGCTGCCATGCGGTGCTGCCCGGCATGGTGGCGGCCAGGCGCGGACGCATCGTCAACATCATCTCGGAGGCGGGCCGGATCGGGGAAGCCAACATGGCCGTCTACTCCGGCGCCAAGGCCGCGATTGCCGGCTTCGCCAAGGCACTGGCGCGCGAACACGGCCGCCATGCGATCACCGTCAATTCCATCGCGCTGGGTGCGGTGTCGCATGAAGGCATCAAGGACGGCCCGCTGCACATCGACGCGACGCCGCAGAACAACGAACTGCTCGCCAAGATGGTGAACATCTATCCGATCTCCAAGGGCGTCGGGCGGCTGTCCAGGCCGCAGGACGTGTCCGGCCTGGTGGCGTTTCTCGCGTCCGACCGGGCGCTGTTCATCACGGGCCAGACCGTCGGAGCGTCGGGCGGCTTCGCGATGATCTGACGCACCAGCGCGGTCTCAGTGCGCCCGCACCGCGGCCGATGCCGCGGCACGCAGGCCGAGCAGGTAGCTGTCCACGCCGAAGCCGCAGATCTGTCCCTTCACGATCTCGGCGAACACCGAGTGATGGCGAAACGTCTCGCGCGCATGGATGTTCGACATGTGCAACTCGACGACCGGCACGGTGAGGATCGCCAGCGCATCGCGAATGCCGTAGCTGTAGTGCGTCCAGGCACCGGCGTTGATGAGCACCGCGTCCACGCCCTCGGTGAAGGCGCGATGGATGCGCTCGCACATCGCGCCTTCGCAATTGGTCTGGAAGCTCTCGACCTCGGTGCCGAGCTCCTTGCCGAGTGCCTGCAGTTGCGCGTCGATCTCGGCCAGCGTCACCGTGCCGTACTGCTTCGGGTCGCGCTTGCCGAACATGTCGTGGTTGATGCCGTGCAGCATGAGGATCTTCATGAGGTCGTCTCCAGGTCGTCGGGTCAGACCAGGGGAATGGTCATGCGGTCGATGAGGCTGCGCGTGTCGGGCCGCACGCCGCGCCACCACAGGAAGGCTTCCGCCGCCTGTTCCACCAGCATGCCGACGCCGTCGGCCAGTTTCGGCACGCCGGCGTTCTGCGCCAGGCGCAGGAAGGGCGTCAGGCCCTTGCCGTAGGCGAGCTCGTAGGCGAGCTTCGCGCCCTGCAGCGCCTGTGCGGGCAGGGGCGGCAGTTCGGCCCGGAGGCTGGCGGAGGTGCCGTTGATGACGATGTCGAATCGTTCGCCCGCCAGATCGCCGTACCCGCAGCCTTGCACGCGGCCATGCCCGGCAAACTGTTTCGCGAGGTCGACGGCCTTGGCCTGCGTGCGGTTCGCCAGCACCACCACGCCCGGTTGTTGCGCCAGAAACGGCTGCAGTGCGCCACGCACCGCGCCGCCCGCGCCGAGCACCAGCATGCGCGCGCCCTCGAGCGGAAAGCCCAGGTTGCGCTGGATGTCGTTGGTCAGGCCCACGCCGTCGAAGTTGTCGGCAAGGATGCGTTCGCCTTCGAACTTCAGCGCGTTGGTGGCGCCGGCGAGCTCGGCGCGTTCGAGCCGCTCGGTGGCCAGTGCGAAGGCCTGCAGCTTGAAGGGGGCGGTGACATTCATTCCGCGCCCGCCCGCCTTGCGGAATGCGTGCACGTCGTCGGCGAAGCGCTCCAGCGAGCCTTCGATCGCGCTGTAGTCGATGTCCTGGCCGGTCGCCTGCGCGAAGCTGCCATGGATCATCGGCGACTTGGTGTGTCCAATCGGGTTGCCGATCACGGCGTACTTGGCGGTCATGGCTGTTTCCTTACCTGCTGTAGAGCACGCCGTCGGCCTGCATGTCGGCGATCTGCGCGGCATCGAAACCGAGGCTCGCCGCGATCTCCGCGTTGTGCTCGCCCAGCTCGGGGGCCACCTGCGTGATCGAGGTGTCGCAACCCGACATGTGGAAGGGCAGGTTCGGCAGGCGGATTTTTCCGAGCACCGGATGCTCCTGCTCGACCACCATGCCGCGCGCATGGATCTGCGGATCGGCCAGCACTTCGTCGATGCGCTGGACCTTGGCGGCCGGCACGTCGATGCCGTCCAGCAGCTTCAGCACCTGCGCGACCGGCCGCGCCGCCACCCACGGCTTCACCACGTCGAGAATTTCCGTGCGATGGGCATTGCGCCCGGCCGACGCGTGCAGCCGCGTGTCGCCGCCGAAACCCGCGGGGCCGCCGTTCTGTTCGACCAGCGCGGCAAAGCGCTTCCAGGCGTCGTCCACCTGCGCGGCGATCACGAGATCGCCGTCCTGCGCGCAGAACACGCCGTAGAGCGTGGAATTGGGCATGTCGTGCCCGGTCTGCACCGGCACCTCCTGGCCATTGGAGAGCGTGTAGCACTGCACCGCGTACTCGTGCATCGACACCAGCGTGTCGTACAGCGCCATGTCGATGTGCTGCCCGCGGCCGGACTTCACGCGCCCCAGCAGCGCGGCGTTGATTGCGGCGACCGCGTGGATGCCGGTGTACATGTCGCCCAGCGAGATGCGCAGCAGCGGTGGTGCTTCGCCCGGATTGCCGACCATCTGCATGATGCCGCTCTTGGCCTCCGCGATGAGGCCGAAGCCCGCGCGGTGCGCGTCGGGGCCGGTGTGGCCGTAGGCCGAGATCGAGCAGTACACCAGGCCGGGGTTGGTCTCGGCGAGTTCGGCATAGCCCAGGCCCAGCTTGTCGAGCGCGCCGGGGCGGTAGTTCTCGACGAACACGTCGGCGCTGTCGACCAGCTTCTTCATCAGCGCCCGGCCGCGTGGGTCCTTCGTGTTCACGCTGAGGCCCTTCTTGCCCATGTTCTGCTGCAGGAAATAGCCGCTGTGGTCGCCGACGAACCACGCATGCTGGCGCCCTGCGTCGCCCGTGCCGGGACGCTCGACCTTGATGACTTCCGCACCGAGCGCGGCAAGGCAGCGCCCGACATAGGGACCGGCCAGGAAGTGGCTGTAGTCGATGACGCGCAGGCCGGCCAGCGGCAGCGCCTGTTTCGGTGACGCGCTCATGCCGGCTTCCTCGGCACCATCACGCGGTGCTCGCCCTTTTGCACGACCTCGTCGCGCTGGTTGATGAGTTCGGACGGCAGCACGAGGATGCCCCAGCCCGGCTTGCTCGCCGATTCGCGCTTGCTGCCGACGTGGAATTTCACGCGCACCGTGTCGCCGAGCTTGATGGGGGCCACGAAGCGCCATTCCCAGCCGAGCGACATGCCCGGCATGAAGCGCATGTCGCTCTTCGTCTTGAGCCCGTCGGCCACCGACAGGCCGAACAGCCCGTGCGCCACGCGGGTGCCGAAGGGCGTGGTGCGCGCATAGGCTTCGTCGGTGTGAACGGGGGTGTGGTCGCCGGTGAGGTCGGCATACGCCATCACGCGCGCCTCCGTCACTTCATAGGGCGGGCTGATGCATTCCTGGCCGACGACGGCGTCGTCCCAGTATTTGTCTTCGATGGTCAAGGCGCTCATGGTGTGTGTCTCTCTCTGTATGGGTGGCGGATCGTCAGGCGCGGGGATCGATGGCGAGCACGCGCGCCACGGCGCCGGCGCTGGCCTGGATGAACTCGACGGCCAGGCCGTCCGGCAGGCGCAGCCAGTTGCGGCCCTGCGGCATTTCGGTCACGCCGAAGGCCTGCGCGGCGGTGAGTGCGGCTTCGAGGTCTTCGCACATCACCCCGAGATGGCCGAGGCGGCCTTCAGGCCCTGCGTAGTCCGGCTTGGCCATGAATTGCAGGCCGCCGAGGGTCCAGTACTGCACCGGCTCTTCGAGCGTGCCCTGTACTTCGCGCATCGTCATGCCGCAGACGTCGTGGAAGAACCTGATGTGCCAGTGGATGTCCTTCACCCAGATGGCGACGTGCTCCACATAGGCGCGCGGCGTGCTCATTTCGCCTCCAGCCGGCGTTCGATGCCCTTGATGGCCGCAACCAGCGTCTGGTTGACCGGCGTCGGCACGTCATGTTGCAGCCCGCCGCGCACCACCGCGCCGTTGATGAAGTCGATCTCGGTGATGGAGCCTTTCTCCAGGCTTTGCAGCATCGAGGTCTTGAATTCGTAGGGCAGGCCTTCGGCGGCCATGACCCATGCGTCGCGCGGCGACTGGATCGACAGCTTCACGCCGCTGGCCCGCGCGACGGCCATGGCCTCGGCCACCGCGGCGACGGCCGTGGCCTCGATCTCGGGCACCGCGTAGAGGCTGCCGTACACCTGGCCCGTGATGCCGCTGAGCGCGCCGGTCGAGACGTTGATGAGCAGCTTGTCCCACATCACGCCCAGGATGTTGTCGCTGACCTCGCAGGGGAGTGCGGCGCGCTCGAATTCGGCCGCGATGGCCCTGGCGCGTTCGCTCACGCTGCCGTCGAGTTCGCCGATCACCGTGCGCTTGCCGCGCGTGCCGGCAATGACGCTGCCCGGGCCGAGCAGAACGCCGCCGACGTAGGTCTTGCCGGCCAGCACGTGCGCGCGGCCGGCGACTTCGGCCAGGATCTCCTCGTGGCCCATGCCGTTCTGCAGCGACATCAGCGCGGTGCCGGGGCCGACGATCGACAGCGCGCCTTCGATGGCCGAGCGCGTGTGGAAGGACTTGACCAGCACGATCACCAGGTCGGCCGGCGGCAGGCCCTCGACGCTGTTCGCCGCGCGCACCGTGACCCGGCGTTCCGAGTCGCCTTCCTTCATGAGGAGGCCGTCGCGGTTGATGGCGTCGACGTGCGCCTGGAAAGGATCGATGAGCGTGACGTCCGACCCGCCGGCGGCGAGCGTGCCGCCGATGGCGCAGCCGAGCGCGCCAGCGCCCAGGAAATAGATCTTCATGCCTGTCTCCACAAGGAATATCTCGAAGGAATGCGCTGAAGATAGGTTGCGAGCAACATCTCGTCCATGACATGGGACGAATGGTCTACATTCCGTTTTGAAATGAACGCCGACGACGACAACCTCGATGCGGGCACGGGCCTGCTCAGCCTCAAGCTGCTGCGCCTGTTCGACTTGATCTACACCACGCAGAGCGTGACGCGCGCGGCCGACCAGCTCGGCCAGAGCCAGCCGACGGTGAGCAACTGGCTGGGCCGCCTGCGCCGGCACCTGGGCGACGAGCTGTTCGTGCGCACCGCGGCGGGCATGCAGCCCACGCCGCGCGCGGACGAGCTGATCGTTCCGGCGCGCGAGGCACTGGCGGCGCTGCGCCGCGTGGCCGCGCCGCAGGAAGTGTTCGATCCGTCGAGTGCGACGCGGCGCTTTCGCATCTGCATGACCGACGCCAGCCACATCACGCTGCTGCCGCAACTGCTGGCCCATGTGCGCGCTGTGGGCCCGGGCATTCGCCTGGAGGCCGCGCGCATCGACGAGCAGACCGGGCAGGCGCTGCAGTCCGGCCAGGCCGACCTTGCGATCGGACTGGTGCCCTGGCTCGAATCAGGCTTCTACCAACAGGTGCTCTATCCGCAGGATTGGGTGTGCCTGGTGAATGCACGGCATCCGCGCGTGGGCGCCAAGGGCATGGGCCTGCGCGACTACAAGGCCGAGGCGCACATCGGCATCGTCGGCGGCACGGGCGTGCAGTTGCTGGAGGCGGCGCTGCTTCGGCACCGTGTGGCGCGCCGCATCCTGCTGGAGCTGCCAGGCTTCCTGGGCTTGGCCGCGATCGTCTCGACCACCGACCTCGTGGCCACCGTGCCCCGCCAGATCGGCGAGACGCTGGCCCGCACCAACGGGCTCGCTGTGTTCGATTGCCCGGTGCCGGTGCCGCCCTTCACCGTCAAGCAGCACTGGCATGCGCGCTACAACCAGGACCCCGCGAACCGCTGGCTGCGCGGGCTGTGCGAGGGGCTCTTTGCCAGGAAATCGAAAGCGCGCGGCTAGCCTGATCCTCTGCGGCGATGGTTGGCCCCGTGCCAGGGCATGCGAATCAGCCGAACCTCGGCTCCTGCAGCACCAGGTCATGGCGAACGGCCTGGGCTTCGAGGCGCAGGGGAGCCGGCAAGCGGTCTCAGCGCACCAGATCCTGAAAGCGGTAGTACGCGCCGACCACGGGAAGGAACCACGGCTTGCCGAAGTGGCCGGGAATCGCCGGCCAGTCGAAATCCCGCCACGGGTTCAGGTCGGCGCGGCCATCCAGCACCTCGGCCATGATCGCACCCATGTAGGTCGACATATGGGTTCCGTGGCCGCTGTAACCCATCGAGTAGAACAGCCCGTTGCGCTCTCCGGCGCGCGGCAAACGGTCCCGCGTCATGTCGACCATGCCGCCCCAGCAATAGTCGATGCGGGTGTTTCCCAGCTCGGGAAAGACCTCCGCGAGCGATCGTTGCAGGAAGGCGCCGCTCTTCATGTCCGACTTCGGGTTGGTCGTCGCGAAACGCGCGCGCCCGCCGAACAGCAGCCGGTCTTCGGGCGTGACACGGAAGTAGTTGACGAAGTTCTTCGTGTCCGTCGTCATCCGGCGCCGCGGCGTCAACCGGTCGAGCACGTCGACCGGCAGCGGTTCGGTCACGATGATGAACGCCCCGACGGGCACGATGCGTCGGCGAAACCAGGCCAATGGCCCTACGGCCGAAGTCCCGGTCGCCAGCAGCACCTGCCTGGCGCGAACGCTGCCGTTGGGCGTTTCGACCTGATGGATTGAACCGCTTTGGCGCTTGAGCGCGATGACCGGCGAGTTTTCATAGATGCGCACGCCGCGCTTGGCCGCGGCCATGGCGAGGCCGTGGCCGTAGCGGCCCACGTGCATGCCTGCGCTCTTGCCGAAGATCAGGCCCCCGAAATACCGGTCCGATCCGATCTCGCTGTGCAGTTCGGCACGCGTCACCATGTGGGTGTCGGGATCGCACTCCTTGGCCATCAGCGCCTGCGCGCGGGCCAGCTTGTCGTAGTGCTCCGGCTTGGCAGCCAGCTTGAGCTTTCCGACACGCTTGAAATCACAGTCGATGCCTTCCTCGGCGATCAGCGACTCCACCTTGCACACGCCCGCGTCGAAAGCGCGATAGAGCATGTTGGCGCGCTCTCGCCCGAGCTTGCCCGACAGCGCACAGTAGTCCTGTGCGAAACCGTTGTTGCACATGCCGCCGTTGCGGCCCGAAGCGGCACTGGCCACAGTGGCGGCATCGAACACCGCCACACTGGCGCCTTTCTTCGCCAACGCGATTGCCGCGGACAAGCCGGTAAAGCCCGCACCCACCACCGCCACATCGACGTTGCCGCCGGGCGCCTGCGTCTGACCTCCCGTGAACCTGGGAGAGGTATCGAGCCAGTAGGGCATCAGCTTCATGAAAGAACTTTCGTCATCTCTTGGATGTCATTGCATGGATGGCGCGACTCAGCCGAAGGACTGGTTGGCAAGGGCGAACAGGCGGGTGTTCGCATCGGCGCCGATCGGGCGAGCCCGGGGGTTGCGCACCATCGGCACGGCGTGGCCGACGCAGGGCAACCCCATGTCGCTCAGCCATGTGGAGAGACCGCTGTCCTCGGTCGTGTCGATGCGCACGAACCGGCCGCGAGCGCGCAGGGCGAGGGCGGCGATGAGGGCCATCGCATCGACGGCGGCATCTTCGCCCGAGGCGACCACCGGCCCGATCACCACGCCGTGCCCGAATTCCCTCAGGCAGGCGTACGCCGACACACCAGCGCGCCGTTCGGCAACCATCGTCGTTCCGGCAGCGAACAAAGCATCCAGCAATGCGGTCCGCTCCATCCCCGTGGCGGCCAGGTCCAGTTGGCGCAACCGCTGGTCGTCCGCGGCATGCATGGCACGGATGCTCGACGGCGTGGTGGCAGGAAACGCCTGTGCCGGCAGCACCGACTGATGCTGGAACACGTGTGCGCGCGCGACAAACCCGAGCTGTGCGTAGAGAGGCAGCCCTTCCTGGGTGGCGTTCAGCAACACCGTGCGCTCCCGCGCCTCGTGGAGCAACTTCTGCGTCAAGGCACGCCCCAGGCCTCGTCCTCGCATGGCCGGGTCCACGATGATCATGCCGACCGAGGCATGAGTCTGGCCATAGGGCCACCACATCGCGGTGCCCACCAGGCGGCCATCGACTTCGACGGCGAAGCCGCTGCCGAGATCGAAGGCGAAGCGCCAGTCGTCTTCCCGGTATGGCCAGCCCAGTGCGCAGGATTGGCTGACTGCGTCCGGCAAGTGATCGATGCGCAATGGG
Source organism: Variovorax sp. AB1(2024) (assembly GCF_037482385.2). NCBI lineage: Bacteria > Pseudomonadati > Pseudomonadota > Betaproteobacteria > Burkholderiales > Comamonadaceae > Variovorax > Variovorax sp. AB1(2024). Next base: position 87,762 of record NZ_JBBHKP020000002.1, read on the forward strand.
GTCAGGCGCGCAATCATCTTGTCGGCTGGTGCGTGCGGGCCGCCGCGGCGCTCGGGCGTCATGGCCGTCCCTAGAAGTCCGCGACCTTGCCCCACGCCGACGACAGGAATCGGTCCGGGTGATAGGGCCGTGGATCGACGAGGGGCGCGGCGCCGCTGACGATGTCGGCGATCAGATGGCCCGCCCCGGGCCCGATGCCGAAGCCATGGCCACTGAAGCCGGCCGCCAGCACCAGTCCGCGCAGGCTCGACATCTCGCCGATTCCCGGGACACCGTCGGGCGTGCTGTCCACATAGCCCGCCCAGGCGGCCGTGACGGGACTGCCCTCCAGTGCCGGCACGAGTTCCACCGCGCGCCTGTACGTCAGCTCGACCGCCGCCGCGTCCGCCTTCGGATCCAGAATGCGCATCCGCTCCATCGGGGTCGGCTTGTCGAGCCGCCAGCGGGACCAGCCTTCATGGCCCGAGCGCACGCCCTCCAGTCCGCCGGGCGCGAGGTTGCGCCACCTTCGCTGGAACATGGGCAGGAACTGCGGTGCGAAACGCAGAAGCTGCGGTGTAGGGTCCACCCGTCCCCGGCCGCTGACGGCCAGCGTGTAGCCCCCGTCGACGCGCCGTGTCATGGAAACGCCGCTCGTGTGGAGTGCGGCCGGTATGTCTTTTTCGCCCGTGGACACCGACAGCGCCGTCTGCCGGATCGCAGCCTGGGGAAACCGGATGCCGTACTGGCGGCAGAACGAGGATGCCCAGGCACCTCCGGCGAGTACCGCGACCTGTGTGCGGATCGATCCGTGCTCCGTGACCACTGCCGAGACCCGCCCGCCCTCTGTCTCCACGCCCCGCGCCGCGCAGCCCTGGTGCACCGTTGCGCCGAGTTTCAGGAGCGCCCGGGCCACCGCCGGGGCCGCGCGCGAAGGGTCCGCGGTGCCGTCGGTGGGAGCAAAGACGCCGCCCTTCCAAGGCTTGCCGGTGGCGCGGCCGCGCTGCGCCGCTTCTTGCGCACTCAGCATCTGGGTCTTCACGTCGACCGTGCGCGCGAACTCGCCCCAGCGGGCCCAGCCAGCCAGCTCCTGCTCGCTGTTGCTTAGATAGAGCAGGCCGCATCGCTGAAAGCCGGTGACCTCACCGGTCTGCGCCGTGAATTGCTCCCACAGGTCCAGGCTCTTGGTGGCCATCGGCAACTCGCGGGCGTCCCGGTTCTGCTGGCGGCACCAGCCCCAGTTGCGGCTCGACTGTTCGGCGCCGACGCGGCCCTTTTCCACCAGCGCGACCTTCATGCCGCGCCTGGCCATGTAGTAGGCGGCGAAAACGCCGATGATGCCGCCGCCGATCACGACGACATCCGCGTGCGTCGGCAGGTCCGGGCTGGAGGCTACGGAAGATAGTGGTGCGGGCATTCTCGGAATATTCGTGAGCGGTCAGTGAAAGACTGCGGGCATGCTTGCCGTTCGTCGCCGGATGCTGAAGACGGGATCAATAGCCGACGACAGCCTTGGTCTCGAGGTATTCCTCGAATCCGTGGACGCCGTATTCGCGGCCGTTGCCGGACCTTTTGTAGCCACCGAAAGGCGCGTGGCCGTTCCAGGCCGGATAGTTGATATGCACCTGGCCCGCGCGCAGCCGGGCCGCCACGCGGCGCGCGCGGTCGCGGTCGCCGGACTGCACGCTCGCACCGAGCCCGTAGACCGTGTCGTTGGCAATGGCGATGGCCTGCGCCTCGTCGCGGTAGGGCATGACCACCAGCACCGGGCCGAAGATTTCCTCGCTCGCCACGCGCATGGCGGGCGTGACATCGGAGAACACCGTCGGGCGCGCGAAATAGCCCCGGCCCAGGCCATCGGGCCTGCCCGGACCGCCGCAGACCAGCCTGGCGCCGTCCTCGATGCCGCTGGCGATCATTGCCTGGACCCTGGCGTATTGCGCGGCATTGGCAATCGGCCCCATCGAGGTCTTTTCGTTGCGCGGATCGCCGAGCGTGATGCCGGACACCGCCGCAAGTGCCAGGGCTTCCACCTCGGCGAGCCTCGATTCGGGCACCAGCATGCGTGTGGGCGCGCTGCACGACTGGCCTGCATTGCGCATGCCCGCCAGTACGCCCTTCGCGACGCCCTGTTCGAAATCGGCGTCGTCGAGAAAGAGGTTCGGCGATTTGCCGCCCAGTTCCTGCACCACGCGCTTGACCGTCACCGCGGCCGCCTGCGCCACGAGGACGCCGGCGCGCGTCGAGCCGGTGATGGAGATCATGTCGACGTCGGGGTGCGCCGCCAATGCCGCGCCGACCACTTCGCCCGTGCCGCCGACCAGGTTGAAGACCCCGGCCGGCGCGCCGGCGTCGTGCATCACCTGCGCAAAGAGCTGGGCGCTGTAGGGGGACAGCTCGCTGGGCTTCAGGACCACCGTGCACCCCGCGGCAATCGCGGGCGCGACCTTGGCGGTGATCTGGTACAGCGGCCAGTTCCAGGGCGTGATCAGCGCGCACACCCCGATCGGCTCCTTCGAGATGGCGAAGCCGTCCTCGATGGAAAGAAACTTGTAGCGCCGCAGCACTTCCATCTGGGTGCGCACATGCGCGATCGCGAAGGGCACATGGGCGGACCGCGCGAACCCGATGGGCGCGCCCATCTCCGTCACGATGGCCTGCGCGAACAACTCCGCGCGCGCTTCCAGCAGCGCCAGGACGCGGCCCAGCAGCGCCAGCCGTTCGTCGACCGTGCTTCGCGAGAAGGTTTCGAAAGCCCGCCGGGCTGCAGCGACGGCAAGGTCCACATCCGCCGTCGAGCCGGCCGCGACATGCCCGACGATCTCTTCGGAAAAGGGATTGACGACCGCGATCCTCGCGGCGTGGCTGCGTTCTTCCCAGCGTCCGTCGACATAGAACCGGGCGTCGTCCCCGCTGCGGTCGTCGGATGCCGTCATCGAGTTTCGCTCCACGGGTAGGTCGACAGCTGCCCCTGGCATACGTACTTGATGTGCATGTAGTCCTCCAGGCCATGCACCGAGCCTTCGCGGCCGTAGCCCGATTCCTTCACGCCGCCGAAGGGCGCCGCCTCGGCGGCCAGGGCCCCTTCGTTGATGCCGACGATGCCCGACTCCAGCGCATCGGCCACGCGCCAGATGCGCCGCACGTCGGTCGAATAGAAGTACGCCGCGAGGCCGAAGGGCGTGTCGTTGGCGGCGGCGATCACGTCGGCCTCGCTCTCGAAGCGCGTGACCGGCACCACGGGCCCGAAGGTTTCCTCGCAGCTGCACTCCATCGTCGCGTCGGCATTCACCAGTACCGTGGGCGCGTAGTAGTTGGGGCCGTCGCGTCGCGCATCGCGCAGCCGCTTGCCGCCGACGACGATGCGCGCGCCCCGCGAGACGGCATCGTGCACGTGGCGCTCGATCTTCTCGACGGCGCGCGCGTTGATCATCGGACCGATCTGCGAGGACTCGTCGCTGGCAGGCCCGACGCGCAGCGCGCCGACCCGTGCCGCGAGCTTGTCCACGAACGCATCGTGCACGGCAGCCTGCACGAACACGCGGTTCGGGCACACGCAGGTCTGGCCGCCATTGCGGAACTTCGCGGCCATCAGGCCTTCCACCGCGGCGTCGAGGTCGGCGTCTTCGAACACGATGAAGGGGGCGTTGCCGCCGAGCTCGAGGGACAGTTTCTTCAGCGTGTCGGCCGAACGGCGGGCGAGGTGCTTGCCCACGGGCGTCGAACCGGTGAACGTGATCTTGCGCACGCGCGAGTCGTCGAGCCAGGCGTCGACGACTTCCGGCGTGCGTTCGCGCGAGGCGGTCACGATGTTGAGCACGCCCGGCGGCACGCCCGCTTCCTGTGCCAGCTTCACGAGCGCGAGCGAGGTCAGGGGCGTGTCTTCGGCCGGCTTGCACACCACGGTGCACCCGGCGGCGAGCGCCGGCGCGATCTTGCGCGCGATCATGGCCGCCGGAAAGTTCCACGGCGTGATCGCGGCGACCACGCCCACGGGCTCCCTCAGCGCGAGCATGCGGCGGCCCGTCACCGGCGCCGGGATCACCTCGCCGTTGGCGCGCGTCGCTTCTTCGGCGAACCATTCGATGTAGCTGGCCGCATAGGCCACCTCGCCGCGGCCCTCGGCCAGCGGCTTGCCCTGTTCGCGCGAGATCAGCCGTCCCAGGTCTTCCTGACGGGCCATCACGAGGTCGTTCCAGCGCTTGAGGATCTGCGCGCGCTGCTTGGCGGGCACGGCGCGCCATGCGGGGAAGGCCGCATGCGCGGCATCGACCGCCGCGCGTGCATCGGCGGGCGTGCCGTCGGGCACGCTTGCGAAGACGCCGTCGGTCGCGGGGTCGGTGACGTCGAGGCGGCGCGCGTCGCTGGCTTCGCGCCACTCGGCGCCGATGAGATGCCGCCCGGGCATCAGGTCTGCAGGTTGGAGTTCGGTGGTCATGGTCTAAAAGTCTTTCCTGGTTTCAGGCCGCCGCGACGCGCTCGGCGATCGCAAGGCCCACTTCGGTTGTGCTCGCGGAACCGCCGAGATCGCGCGTGCGCGGGCCGTCGCGCAGCACCGCCTCGATGGCTTCCAGGATCGCGTCGTGCGCGGCCCGCCCCGCGCCTTGGCCCTGGGTGAGGAAGTCCAGCATCAGCGCGCCGGACCAGATCATCGCGATCGGGTTGGCGATGTTCTGGCCGTAGATGTCGGGCGCGGAGCCGTGCACCGGCTCGAACAGCGACGGGAACCTGCGCTCCGGATTCAGGTTGGCCGAAGGCGCGAGGCCGATGGTGCCGGTGGTCGCGGGCCCGAGGTCGGAGAGGATGTCGCCGAACAGGTTGCTCGCCACCACCACGTCGAAGCGCGTGGGCTGCAGCACGAAGCGCGCCGACAGGATGTCGATGTGCTGCTTGTCGATCGTCAGCTCGGGGTAGTCGAGGCCGACCGCATCGGCGCGCTTGTCCCACCACGGCATGCTGATGGCGATGCCGTTGCTCTTGGTGGCCACCGTCAGGTGCTTGCGCCGGCGCGCGCGCGCCGTCTCGCAGGCAAAGCGCAGCACGCGGTCGGTGCCGTGCCGGGAGAACACCGACTCCTGGATCACGATCTCGCGCTCGGTGCCTTCGTACATGACGCCGCCGAGCGAGGTGTACTCGCCCTCGGTGTTCTCGCGCACCACGAGGTAGTCGATGTCGCCGGGCTTGCGGCCGGCCAGGGGGCAGGGCACGCCCTCGAAGAGGCGCACCGGACGCAGGTTGATGTACTGGTCGAATTCGCGGCGGAACTTCAGCAGCGACCCCCAGAGCGACACATGGTCGGGCACCGTCGCGGGCCAGCCGACGGCGCCGAAGTACAGCGCGTCCACCCCCTTGAGTTGCTCCTTCCAGTCGTCCGGCATCATCTGGCCGTGCGCCGCGTAGTGGTCGGCGCTCGCCCAGTCGATGGTGCGGCAGTCGAGTTCGAAGCCGAAGCGCTCCGCGGCGGCCTGCACCACGCGCAGGCCCTCGGGCATCACTTCCTTGCCGATGCCGTCGCCGGCGATCACGGCGATGCGGAAGGTGGGCGTCATTTCGGTCCTGCTCATGATGCGATGGCATGGGGGCGGTCCATGCGGTCCATGTCGTCGAGCCAGCCCTGGCGCAACTCCGGCACCGAGCGCGCCAGCACCTCGTAGTAGGGGTGGTGCGGGCCGCGGTCGTAGTCGGCGCGCGCCACCTGCGCGAGCTTGCGGCCGTGCTGCATCACGACGATCTCGTCGCACACGGCGCGCACCGTGTGCAGGTCGTGGCTGATGAAGAGATAGGACACGCCGAGCTCGCGCCTGAGCTCCGCGATCAGGTCGAGCACCGCGGCGCCGACCACCGTGTCGAGCGCGGAGGTCACTTCGTCGCAGAGGATCAGGTCGGGCTCGGCCGCCAGTGCGCGCGCGAGGTTCACGCGCTGCTTCTGCCCGCCCGAGAGGCCGCCGGGCAGGCGCCCGGCGACGGTCTGCGGCAGCTTCACCAGGTCGAGCAGTTCACGGATGCGCCGGCGCAGCGGCTCCCCGCGCAGGCCCTTGTAGAACTCCAGCGGCCGCGCCAGGATGCGCTCGATGGTCTGCGACGGGTTCAGCGCCGTGTCGGCCATCTGGAACACGATCTGGATGCGGCGCAGCTCGTCGCGTTCGCGCTGCTGCAGCGTCGGCTTCAGTTCGCGGCCGTGGAAGAGCACGCTGCCGCTGCTGGGTTTCAGCAGGCCCGCCACCGCGCGTGCCAGCGTGGTCTTGCCCGAGCCCGATTCGCCGATCACGCCGATCGCCTGGCCGCGGTAGAGCTTCAGGTCGATGTCCTGCAGGATCGGCTTGGCCGGGCGGCCCTGCGCGTCGGCCGGGCCGTAGCCGGCCGAGAGCTGGCGCACCTCGAGCAGCAGTTCGCGGCCGTCGTCCGTGGCACCGGCCGCAGCGCGCGTCTGCGGGCGTGCCGCGGCCAGCAGGCTGCGCGTGTAGTGGTCGGCCGGCGCGGCGAGGATCTGCCCCGTCGCGTTCATCTCGCGCATGCGGCCGTTGCGCAGCACCAGGATGTGGTCGGCCATCTGCGCCACCACCGCCAGGTCGTGGCTCACGTAGACGGCGGTGGCGCGGCGCTCGCGCACCACGCGGCGGAAGGCGCGCAGCACCTCGATCTGCGTGGTCACGTCCAGCGCCGTGGTCGGCTCGTCGAGGATCACGAGATCGGGGTCGCCGATCAGCGCCATCGCAGCCATCAGCCGCTGCAGCTGGCCGCCCGAGACCTGATGCGGATAGCGCGCGCCGATGCCTTCCGGGTCGGGCAACGCCAGCTCGCGGAACAGCGCCACGGCCTTGGCCTGCGCCTCGGCCCGCTTGCACAGGCCGTGGATCACGGTGGGCTCGATCACCTGGTCCATGATCGTGCGCGAGGGGTTGAACGATGCGGCCGCGCTCTGCGCAATGTAGGAGACGGTGCGCCCGCGCAGCGCGCGCTGGGCGCGGGCATCGAGCGACAGCACTTCCGTGTCGCCGATGCGCACCCGGCCGGCCGAGATGCTGCAGCCCTGGCGTGCATGGCCCATCAGCGCCAGCGCGGTGGTGGTCTTGCCCGAACCCGACTCGCCGATCAGCGCCAGCACCTCGCCGGGCTGTACCGAGAAGCTCAGGTCGTCGACCAGTGTGCTCGCGCCCGCGCGGATGCTCAGGCCCTCGACGGTGAGTGGTGCTCCCATCAGCGTTTCCCCATTTCGCGCGCGGCACGGCCGGGCAGGTTGTCGATCACCAGGTTGACCGAGATGGTCAGGCTCGCGATGGCCAGCGCCGGCACGATGACCGAGGCCCCGCCCATGGCCAGCGCGCCGATGTTCTCGCGCACCAGCGAGCCCCAGTCGGCCGCCGGCGGCTGGATGCCCAGGCCGAGGAAGCTCAGGCTCGCCAGCAGCAGCACGATGTAGACGAAGCGCAGGCCCAGGTCGGCCAGCATCGGGCCGACGATGTTGGGCAGGATCTCGCGCAGCATGATGTAGAGCGTGCCCTCGCCGCGTGCGCGCGCCACCGTCACGTAGTCGAGCGCGTTGATGTTGACGGCCAGCGAGCGCGCGATGCGGAAGGCGCCCGGCACGTAGATGATGGCCGCGGTGGCGACCAGCATCGGCACCGAGGAGCCGAAGCCCGCCACCATGATGAGCGCGAACATCTTGCTCGGGATCGCGGTCAGCGTGTCCAGGCCGCGGCTGAGCGTCGCGTCGAGCCAGCGGCCGCTGGCGGCGGCCAGCAGCGCCAGCGTGGTGCCGATGCCGCTGGCCACGACCGTGGCGAGCAGCGCCACGCCGACCGTGTAGCGCGCGCCCTGGACCACGAGCGCCAGCATGTCGCGGCCCAGGTAGTCGGTGCCGAGCCAATGCGCCGCGCTGATCGGCATGAACACGTTCGAGGTGCCCGTCGCCGCCGTGCCGAACGAAAGCAGCCAGGGGCCGAAGGCCGCCGCGAGCACCCAGAACAGCAGCACCGCGAGACCGAGCAGGCCGGAGGCGCCAAAGGCGCCGAGCCAGCGCCTCGCGCCGCCCCGGCGTTCTTGCGCCACCGGCGCCAGGGAGGCCGCGGCGTTCACGGCCTCGGGAGTTGTGGACGTTTCCATGACGCTTCCTTCAGCGGTGCCGCAGCCGCGGGTTGGCGACGATGCCGCAGATGTCGGCGGCGGTCACCAGGATCAGGTAGGCGCTGCAGAAGATCATGGCGCAGGTCTGCACCAGCGGCATGTCGCGCTGGGAGACGCCGTCCACCATCAGCTTGGCGATGCCCGGGTAGTTGAAGATGGTCTCGACGATGATCACGCCGCCCAGCAGGTACGACAGGCTCAGCGCCACCGCGTTGGCGATCGGCCCCACGGCGTTCGGCAGCGCGTGCGCCAGCACCGTGCGCATCGGCGAGGCGCCCTTGAGCCGCACCATCTCGATGTAGGGCGCCTCGAGCTGGTCGATCACGGCGGCGCGCGTCATGCGCATCATCTGCGCGACGATCACGCAGCACAGCACGAGCACCGGCATCGCGAAGGCCTGCAGCATCTGGCCGAGCGAATCGATGTCGCTGACGAAGGACAGCGCCGGCAGCCAGCGCAGCTTCACCGCGAACACCAGCACCGCCAGCGTGGCGACCAGGAACTCCGGCACCGACACCACCGCCACCGCCGAGGTGGAGGCCGCGCGGTCGAACCACGAGCCGCGCCATACCGCCGAGGCGATGCCCAGCGCGAGCGCGATGGGCACCGAGAACAGCGCGGTGACGGCGGCCAGCAGCAGCGAGTTGGGCAGGCGGCTGGCCACCAGTTGCGACACCGGCATCTGCGTGGTCGCCGAGCGGCCCAGGTCGCCCTTTGCCATGCCGAGCAGCCATTGCGCATAGCGCCTGGGCGCGGGAACGTCCAGGCCCATCTGCACGCGCAGCGCGGCGAGGGCTTCCGGCGTTGCGTCCTGCCCGAGTTGCTCCTCGGCCGCGTCGCCCGGCAGCACCGCCGTGATCGAGAACACGATCACCGACACCGCCAGAAGCGACAGCAGCGCCAGCGCAACGCGCTGCACCAAGAGCTTGAGGATCAGTCGATTCATCTCAGCAATCCCATTTCACCGGAGGCAGTAGCGCACCGACGCGGCCGGCGGAGCCAGGCCCCTTCGGGAAACACCGCGGAACCGGCTTTGCCGGGCCGCAGGTGTTGCCCCCGGAAGGGGGTTGGCGAAGCGACACGAAGTGCGCGAAGCCTGGGGGAGAGTCATGATTCAAGCCAGACGTTCTCGGCGAAGTTGTAGCCCATGAGGCCGCCCAGCGGAATCGGCGACAGCCCCTTGAGCTTGGCGCTGTGCCCGTCGATGCTCGCGAGGAACAGCGGAATGCCGATGCCCGCGTCCTGGTGGATCATGGTCTGCATGTCGGCGTACATCTGCTTGCGCTTGGCCAGGTCGGTCTCGGCGCGCGCGGCCAGCAGCAGCTGGTCGAATTTGTCGCTCTTCCAGCGCGACTCGTTCCAGGCAGCGCCCGACTGGAAGAACTGCGTGAGCAGCACGTCCGCACTCGGGCGCGGGTTGACGTTGCCGAAGCCCACCTGGCTGTTGAGCCAGTGGTTCGACCAGTAGCCGTCCGCCGGCATGCGCTTGATGTCGATCTCCAGGCCGGCGCGCTGGGCGGTCTGCTGCAGCAGCAAGGACATTTCCACCGAGTACAGCGCGGCGGGCGAGGCCACCATCGACACCTTGCCGGTGACACCCGATTTCTGCAGGTGGAACCTGGCCTTGTCGAGGTCGAAGGGGCGCTGCGGCAGGCCGGCGAAGTGGAAGCGGTTGGTCGGGTCGATCGGCTGGTCGTTGCCGACCACCGCGTAGTCGAGCGCGATGGTCTTCTTCATCTGTTCGCGGTCGAACAGGTGCTTCATGCCGAGCACGAAATCGGGGTTGGCGCCGGGGCCCACGTCCTTGCGCATCACCAGGTCGGAGTACTGGCCCGACTGGGTCACGAAGATGCCGAAGCCGGGCGTGCCCTTGACGCGCTCCACCGAGCGCGGATTGACCGAGGCCACCAGGTCCATGCCGCCCGACAGCAGCGCATTGACGCGCGCGCTCTCGTCGCCGATGCCGACGAACTCGATCTCGTCGAGGTACGGCTTGCCGGGCTTCCAGTAGGCCTCGTTGCGCACCACCAGCGAGCGGATGCCGGGCTTGAACTCCTTGAGCTTGTAGGGGCCGGTGCCGATGCCGGCGTTGAAGTCGGTGGTGCCGTCCTTGACGATCTGGAAGTGGAAGGTGCCCAGGATCACCGGCAGGTCGGCGTTGGGCGCGCTCAGCACGATCGTCACTTCATTCGCGCCCGTGGCCTTCACGCTCTCGATCTGGTCGGCCAGCACCTTGGCCTTGGAGGCGACGGCGGGCTCCTTGTGGCGCATCACCGAGAAGACCACGTCGGCGGGCGCGAGCGCCTTGCCGTCGTGGAAGGCGACACCCTTGCGCAGCGTGAACACCCAGGTCTTCGCGTCCTTCGTGGTGAAGGATTCGGCCAGCGCGGGCTGCGGCGCGAGGCTGCCGTCCAGCGAAGTCAGGCCGTTGTAGAGCATGTTGCAGCGCGAGTAGTCGGTCTGGTTCGACTGCTTGGCGGGGTCGAGCGTGTCGGTCGCGGCGGCCGTGGCGCCCGCCACCCGGATGCGGCCGCCGCGCCGCGGCGTCTGCGCGTGCGCCGACACCGCCATGCCCGCGAGGCTGCCGGCCAGCGTGGCCTGCATGCCGCCGGCCATCAGCATCGCCAGGATGTCGCGCCGGGAGGCGCCGCGCTTGAGCGATGCCATGACAGGAAGGCTTTCATCGGGGCCGACGAGGTTTTCGAAGCTCTTGTTGCTGCTGTCGCTCATGGTGGGTGCTCCTGGGAGGCCGTGGGTGGAAGAAAAAAGCGGAAACGAAAGAAAGAAGGGGCGAAGGCAAGCCTCAGGCCAGCCTGTCCTTGAGCCGGTAGTAGAGGCCCACCGCCGGAAGGAACCACGGCGGGCCGAAGTGGCCGGGAATGGCGGGCCAGTTGCGGCCCTGCCACGGGTTGGCGCCCGCATCGCCGTTCATCACGGCGGCCATGCGATCGCCCATGTGCACCGACATCTGCGTGCCGTGGCCGCTGTAGCCCATGGCGTAGTAGAGGCCGTCGCGTTCGCCGGCGTGCGGCAGGCGGTCCTGCGTCATGTCGACCAGTCCGCCCCAGCAATAGTCGAGCCGCACCTCGCCGAGCTGCGGAAAGGTCTGGGCCAGCCCTGCGCGCAGGATCTCTCCGCTGGCGGCGTCCGACTGCGGGCTGGAGACCGCGAAGCGTGCGCGCCCGCCGAACACCAGCCGGTGGTCCGCCGTGAGCCGGAAGTAGTGGTGGATGTTCGCGATGGTCGTGTAGGTGCGCTGTCCCGCGAGCAGCGCATGCGCGCGCTCCGCGCCCAGCGGCTCGGTGACGACGATGAAGCTGCCGATCGGCACGATGCGCCGGCGCAGCCAGCCGAAGCTGCCGTACCCGCCATGGCGCGTCGCGCCCGTGGCCAGCAGCACCTGCTCGGCGGCGACCGTGCCGCGCGCTGTGTGCAGCCGGTGGGCGTGGCCCTGGCCCACCCGTTCGATGCGGCGCACCTCGGTGCCGGTGTGGATCTGCGCGCCGCAGCGCTGCGCTGCCGTCGCCAGCCCGTGCGCGAAGCGGCCCATGTGCATCTGGCCGCTGCGCCTGTAGAGCAGGCCGCCGTGGAAGCGATCGCTCTGCACTTCGGCGCGCACGCGTGCCGCGTCCAGGATCTCGATGTCGCTGTCCACGCCATCGTCGAGCAGGCGCCGCGCGCTGTGCGCGAGCGCGCTCATCTGGTTCGCCCGCGTGGCGAGCTTGAGCTTGCCGTGGCGCATGAAGTCGCAGTCGATGGCTTCCTCGCGCACCAGCCGCGCCACGGTGTCGACCGCGGCGTCGTACGCGTGGTACCAGCCGCGTGCGCGTTCGACGCCCACCTTGGCGGCCACATCGGCGTAGTCGACCGCCAGCCCGTTGTTGACGTGCCCGCCGTTGCGCCCCGACGCTTCGGCCGCCACCCGCGCGCCGGCTTCGAGCACCGCGACACGCGCGCCCCGCCTGGCCAGCGCCAGCGCCGCCGACAGGCCGGTGAAGCCGCCGCCGACGATGGCGACGTCGACCTGCGCCGGCAGCTCTCGCGCTTCGGGCACGAAGGCAGGTGCCGAATCGGTCCAGTAAGAGTCGAGCTTCATGGCTGGGGGCTGGTGCGGTGGAGAAGAAAGATCAGAGACCCACGACGCCGGGCAGGCCGCCGATGTCCTTGATTTCCGTGTAGCGGTACGCCGGATTGCCGGGCCCGTGGCCGCGGTTGACGAACACCTTGTTGACGATGCCCAGGTCGTCCGCCGACATCAGGTCGTAGCGCAGGCTGGACGAGACGTGCAGCACGTCTTCAGGGTTGCAGCCCAGCGAGTCGAGCATGTACTCGAAGGCCGTCAGGCGCGGCTTGTAGGCCTGGGCCTGCTGCGCGGTGTAGACGCGGTGGAAGGGCGCGCCCAGCGTCGCGACGTTCTTCTGGATCTGGTCGTCCGATGCGTTCGACAGGATCACCAGCGGAATTTCCTTGGCCACCTTGGCCAGGCCGGCGGGCACGTCGTCGTGCGGGCCCCAGGTGGGCACCGCGTCGTAGATTTTCTGCGCGTCGATGTCGAAGTACTGGATCTTCCATTTGCGGCACAGGCGTCGCACAGCGTTCTTCAGCACCACCTCGTAGGGCTGCCAGGCGCCCAGCACCTCGTCGAAGCGGTAGGCCGCGAAGTCGGCGATGAACTGCGCCATGCGCTCGGCCGGAACGCGGTCGGCAAAGAGCTCGTGGGACATCTCCGCCATGCGGAAGCGGGTCAGCGTTCCGTAGCAGTCGAAAGTCACGTACTTGGGTTTGAAGGTCATGGTCTCTGGTCCTGTGTGTCGTTAGTTCGTCGGCCTGTTGGAACCGGTCGCTGGCCACTTCTTCAGACGGCAATTGCGACAAGCAAATTACGGATTGATTGCAGCACGCAGTAAGGCAGCAGTTGTACGGAAATACGTTGCCCGCCGCGATGAAGCTGCGGTTTGGAGGGCCGGCGACGGCATGCCATGCGGTCTGCCCTGCGCAGGTGCGGCGTGCACCTCGGTGCGCCGCCGATGCACGGCGATGCGGCCGGCATCGGCCGGGAAGATTTGTCGCGTCTGGAAGGCTTGCATGGGCGTGTGATCGGTGGGACTGCGCAAGGGCGGCGGTCCATGCTAGGCAGGTTGGCGCAGCATTTGTATGCGTACAGCGGCGCCCCACCGCAGCGAATTGCAAAACCCGGGCGCTGGGCAGCCGAAGCTTGCAAGTTGCGTCGCGGATCGCTTCCGGTCTGGCAACGCGCGCCGATGTCGTCCAAGATGGAAGGGAAATCCCTTTGCTGCGAGACCCTTCAATGCCCGACCAGACCCCGAATGCACCCGCCGGCGACGGCGTGGTGCTCAGACCGATGACCCCCTCCGACCTGCCGTCCGCGCAGGCGCTGACCGACCAGTTGCGCTGGCCGCACCGGCTGGCGGACTGGGAGCAGGTGTTCGCGCATGCGCAGGGCGTGGTGGCCGAGCGTGACGGCGAGATCGTCGGTTGCGCGCTGCGCTGGCTCTGGGGCGAGCGCCACGCAAGCCTGGGCCTCGTGGTCGTGACGCCGGCCTGCCAGGGCCGCCGCATCGGGCATCGCCTGATGAGCGCGGTGCTCGACGGCCTGGAAGAGCGCACGGTGCTGCTGCACGCCACCGCCGAGGGGCGCGGCCTCTACGAGCGCCTGGGCTTCGTGCGCACGGGCGAACTGCGGCAGCACCAGGGCATCGCGCAGCCCGCGCCGCTGGTGGCCCTGCAGCCCGGCTGGCGACTGCGGCCCGCCGGTGTCCACGAGGCGGCCGCGTTGCAGGCCCTGGACGCCGCAGCGCGCGGCATGCCGCGCGATGCACTGATCAAGGATCTGCTCGCCAGCGCCGACGCCTGCGTGGTGCTCGACCAGGACAACGAACCGCGCGGCTTCGCGATGCTGCGCCGCTTCGGGCGCGGTCATTCGATAGGGCCGGTGGTCGCGCCCGATCTCGATGGCGCCAAGGCGCTGATCGCGCACCTCGCCAGCGTGAATGCCGGGCACTTCACGCGCATCGACATCGACTTCGACAGCGGGCTGGCCGAATGCCTGGAGAGCATCGGGCTGCTGCGCGTGGATGCGCCCACGACGATGGTGCGTGGTGCGCCTCTCGTGACGCCGCCCGGCGGGCCCTCGCTCTTCGCCGTCGTGACCCAGGCCGTGGGATGAGCGCGTGCTGTTCAGGGCGCGAGCGCGCCGACCGGGTACCAGCCTGAGCTGATCTCCTCATGAAAACCACCTTCCTCTACAAATCCGACCCGGCAAGAGGCCGCCTGTGGGCCGACGTGTTCCGCCGACGCGCGCCCGACATCGACTTCCGCATCTGGCCCGACATCGGCGATCCGGCGCAGGTGCGCTTTCTCGCGGCGTGGGAGCCGCCGGACGACCTGGCGACGCGCTTCCCCGATCTGCAGGTGCTGTTTTCTTCGGGCGCGGGCGTCGACCAGTTCGACTTCGCCTCGCTGCCGCCTGCGCTGCCCGTGGTGCGCATGGTCGAGCCCGGCATCGTGCGCGGCATGGTCGAGTACGTGACGCATGCGGTGCTCGGCCTGCACCGTGACATGCCGCAATACCGGCGCCAGCAGCAGGAGGGCCTCTGGAAGCCGCTGACGGTGCGCCCTGCGAGCGAACGCCGCATCGGCGTGCTCGGGCTGGGCTCGCTCGGGCAGGCCGTGCTGGCACAGCTCGTTGCGCTGGGCTTCGATTGCGCGGGCTGGAGCCGTTCACGGCATGCCGTCGATGGCGTGCAATGCCATGCCGGCGCGGACGAACTGCCGGCATTCCTCGCGCGCACCGACATCCTCGTGTGCCTGTTGCCGCTGACCGATTCGACGCGCGGTTTTCTCGATGCGCGGCTGTTCTCGTTGCTGCCACCGGGCGCCGGACTGGTGCATGCGGGGCGCGGGCCGCAACTCGTGGATGCCGACCTCCTGGGCGCACTCGCCAGCGGACGGATCGGCGATGCAGTGCTCGACGTGACCGATCCCGAGCCGCTGCCGCCGGAGCACGACTTCTGGCGCCATCCGCGCATCCAGCTCACGCCCCACATCGCGAGCATGACGCAGCCATTGAGCGCGGCGGAAGTGGTGCTCGACAACCTCGCGCGCTTCGAGGCAGGCAAGCCGATGGTCGGGCTGGTCGACCGCGCGCGCGGGTACTGAGCGGAGGAATCGCAGGCCGCCGCACGATCTGCTGCATGCCGCATGCACAACCGCAGGCTGCTGCGTGCGGCACCCCCAAAGCAGCACCACCTCGCAGGGCGTGCCGCCTAAGCTGAGGGCATCGAAAGCTTCCTCCGCTCTCGCTTATTCACAGCCCATGACGCACCCCACCGCACTGCCCCCACAAGCCGCGCTCGACGCCGTCGACCGCGCGCACCTCATCCACCCCGTCTCGCCCTGGCGCGTGCACGAGCAGCGCGGGCCCACCGTGCTGGCCTCGGGCCAGGGCGCCTGGCTCACCGACGGCAACGGCCACCAACTGCTCGACGCCTTCGCCGGCCTGTGGTGCGTGAACGTGGGCTACGGGCAGGAGAGCGTGGTGCAGGCCGCCACCGAGCAGATGCGCAAGCTGCCGTACGCGACCGCCTACTTCCACTTCAGCAGCGAGCCGGCCATCCGCCTGGCGCAGAAGCTGGTGCAGATCACGCCCGCGTCGCTGACCCGCGTGTACCTCACGCTGGGCGGCTCCGAGGCGGTCGATGCCGCGGTGCGCTTCATCGTGCAGTACTACAACGCGACCGACCGGCCGTCGAAGAAGCAGTTCATTTCGCTGGAGCGCGGCTACCACGGCTCGTCGTCCACCGGCGCAGGCCTCACGGCGCTGCCGGCCTTCCATCGCGGCTTCGACCTGCCGCTGCCCACGCAGCACTACATCGCGTCGCCCTATGCCTACCGCCACGCCGACGGCGCCGATCCGCAGGCACTGATTGCCTCGTCGGTCGCGGCGCTGCGCGCCAAGGTGGCCGAGCTGGGCGCGGACAACGTGGCGGCCTTCTTCTGCGAGCCCATCCAGGGCTCGGGCGGCGTCATCGTGCCGCCCAAGGGCTGGCTCAAGGCCATGCGCGAGGCCGCGCGCGAGCTGGACATCCTCTTCGTGGTCGACGAGGTAATCACCGGCTTCGGCCGCACCGGCCCCATGTTCGCCTGCGAGGCCGAAGGCGTGGAGCCCGACCTGATGACCATGGCCAAGGGCCTGACGGCCGGCTACGTGCCGATGGGCGCGACCATGATGTCCGAGAAGGTCTACGCCGGCATCGCCGACGGCGCGCCCGCGGGCGCATCCATCGGCCACGGCGCGACCTATTCGGCGCACCCGGTCGGCGCCGCCGTTGCGCTCGAGGTGCTGCGGCTCTACGAGGAAGGCGGCATCCTGGCCAACGGCCAGCGCGGCGCGGCGCACTTCGCGGCCGGGCTCGATGCGCTGCGCGCGCATCCATTGGTGGGCGACGCGCGCCACCGCGGCCTGCTGGGCGCGCTGGAGCTGGTGAGCGACAAGGCCAGCAAGCGCGGCTTCGACGCGGCGCTCGGGTTGTCCGACCGCATCTTTGCAGCCGGCTATCGCAACGGGCTGGTGTTCCGCTCCTTCGGCGATCACATCCTCGGCTTCGCGCCCGCGCTCACCTTCACGCAGGACGAGTTCGCGCAGCTGTTCGCGCGCCTGAAGAAGACGCTCGACGACGTGCTCGACGCGCCCGACGTCCGCGCTGCGCTGGCGACTTGAAAGGACTGCCCCGGCATCGCGCCGACGAAGCAGAATCGAGGCCTCTTTCGCATTTTTCAGGATTGCCATGTCTGAAGCTTTCAAGATCGACCGACTTGACCTGCGCATCCTGGCCCAGTTGCAGAAGAACGGGCGCATGACCAACGTCGACCTGGCCGACGCGGTCGGGTTGTCGCCCAGCCCCTGCCTGATCCGGGTGAAGCGACTGGAGCAGGCCGGCTACATCGCCGGCTACGGCGCGCACCTGCGGCTCGAAAAACTCGGCGACACGCTGACCGTGTTCACCGAGGTCACCCTGTCGGACCACCACCGCGAGGATTTCGTGCGCTTCGAGGCCGCGATCCGCGAGGTCGACGAGGTGCTCGAATGCCATCTGGTCAGTGGCGGCTACGACTACCTGCTGCGCTTCCTCACCCGTGGGGTGAACCACTACCAGGAAGTGATCGAGGGGCTGCTCGAACGCAACATCGGTATCGCGAAGTACTTCAGCTACATCGTCATCAAGTCGCCGTTCATCAAGACGCACTGTCCGATCGAACGGCTCTTTCCCCACGAGCGCTGACCGGCGCCTGAGCGATGCAGGCGACGGCCTAGGTGCTCAATGCCCGGCTTCGACCGCATCGGCCAGTTCGGCCAGCGTGTGGAAGTGGTAGTCGGGCACGGTGTGCTTCGACTCGATGGTGCCGCCCGAACCTTTCTGCGCATGACGGCGCTCGATCCAGCAGGTCGTGATGCCCAACTGCTTTGAAATGCCGATGTCGTGGTACTGGCTCTGTGCCACGTGCAGGTTGTCGGCCTGCCTGAAGCCCCAGGCGCCTTCGAAGCGGCCGCGTGCATAGGCGAAGTAGCGCGCATCGGGCTTCTCGCACAGCGCGTCGTCGCAGCTCAGCAGCATGTCGAAAGGCGAGCCCAGCGTCTTGTCGAAATGCGCCAGTGCCCAGGCCTGCGCATTGGTCATCGTCACCAGCTTGAAGCGCTTGCCGAGCCGCTTCAGCGCTTCCACCGCATCGGGGAAGGCCGGCCATTGCGAGACCGACTCGCGCAGGCCCTGGGCAATGGCGTCGTCATCGGGCAGGCCCAGCGCGGGGGCAACGGCGTGCCAGCAGCGCGCCAGGTCGTCGGGATACCAGCCGGCGTTGCCGTCGGCGCGTGCGCGCCGGTAGGCGGCGAGGAAGTCGTCGTCGCTCACCCGGGCATCGGGCGCCACGCTGCGCAGATAGGCGAGCATGCCGCCCTCGAAATCGATCAGCGTGCCGACGACGTCGAAGGTGAGGACCTTGAAATCTTTCAGGGACATGGAACAGCTCCAGGAAGGAAGTGGGATGGCTTCGTCGAGCATAGGTCCGCCACCGGGAGCACGGTCCTGAACTGGGGTTGCGCCGCGGCACAGGATGTCGTTGTCGGCGGCCCTCCAGCATCTTCTTGCGCGAAGGGCGAATGGCCCGGCGGCCTGCCGCCTCGGGGCAGTCGCAATCAACCGGCCTCGGGATCGCGATGCAGCCCGTTCCGACGATTTCCAGGCCCATGATGTCCGAGTCACCGAAGTTGGCGCGCCCGTAGGCCCCCTTGCGATGCGACATGTCGGCGCGGTTGACGCCGATCGAGGCATTGGCCACCATCAGGTCATGGGGCCGAACCTGCGGGCGGGCAATCTCGCGGGTCGTGAGCACTTCGCGTCCGAGCGGCTGCCTGAGCACCCGGGCGTTGCTTACTTCGCGCCGGGCAGGTCCGGCGTGCCGCCCTGCTGTGCGGGCTTGCGGTCGGGGTGGCGCGCTTCGCGCGATGCGACGCGCGTCTGGCCCGACTTGGCGGACTTGTCGCTGCCGATGCTGTCGTCCTCGGCCGTCTTGAGTTCGTCGCCGCCCACGGCCTTGACCTTGCCGGGCGTCCTCGCGTCCTTCTTCGCTTCGGCGCGCAGTTGCGGCTTGCTGTCGAGGATCGGCGAACGCGTGGACGATGCGTCGCCGCCGGCCTGGGCGTGGGCCAGGCCGGCAGTGGCTGCGAGTGCGAAGGCTGCGAGCGTGTAGATAGCTTTCATCTGGAGACCTCTGTGTGCTTGTCGGTGAATGGATGTGTGATGCGCTGTTCGCTCACCACGCCGTGATTCTTCAAGCGCGCGGCTTCGCATTCATTTCAGGCCAGGGGTCGCGGATTACGTGTGTAACTCAGCCGGCCGGTACCGTGCCTTGCGGCCGCAGCGGCGGGACCGCGGTCTCGCGCATCACCGCTTCCGTCGAGCGATAGCGTTCGGCCATGGCGCGCTCGGTCGGCGTGCTGAGCTGTGCCTGCATGTAGGCGCCGAGTGCGCGCGCGTGGTGCACGATGAAGCTGCCCGCCTCCCGGCGGCTTCGTTCGTAGGCCTTCAACGCGTCGGCAACATCCGCGTGGCTGTCGAGTGCGCGCACCAGCATGGCCGCATCGCTGCCGGCCTTGGTGACGCCCATGCCGCAGTGGGGCCTGGCGACGAATGCCGCGTCGCCCAGGAGCGCGACGCGCCCGAAGGCCAGGCGCTCGCTTTCCAGGTCGAAAATTGGCTGGAAGAAGAGGTTGTCGGTTTTCTCGACGACCTCGGCGAACTGCGGTGCGAGCACGTCCTGGGCGGCCTGTCTTGCCGCGGCCAGGACCTCGGGGCGAATCAAGGGCGGCGGAATGCCGTCGGGCCACGTCTTGCCGGACGCGTCGGTCAGCATCTCGCGCAGCGTGGTGGCCTGGTCGGCGGGCCGGTACCAGACGAAGTTGTAGCGACGTTTGCCCGGCGCCACGCTGTTGCCGTGTCCCGCGACCGGGTAGGCGATCATCTGTTCGCGTGGCGGCAGGCCGAAGGCGAAGAACGGGAAGAGTTCCTCCAGCGTGCGGGGCGAGAGGCTGGCTTCTTCGACCAGGCCGCGCCACGCCACGTAGCCCGCGTACTGCGGCATCGCCTGCGGCAGCAGGACCTTGCGAACCGTGGAGCGCAGGCCGTCGGCGGCCACCAGCAGATCGCCGCGCTCGACCTTGCCGTCGGAGAACACGACGCGCACGCCCTGCGCATCCTGCTCGAACGACACCAGCTGCTTGTCGTTGTGGTAGCGCTCCGACGGAAAGGCCCGGCGCAGCACCTGGTAGAGGCGCCCCCAGGCAGTGAGCGTCTGCGGCAGCGGCCTGGAATCTTCGCGCGTGCCGTCGCGCGCAAGCGTGATCCGCTCGCGCACCTCGACGCCGATGCCGTCCGCGACGTCGACACCGGCCGCCGTCAGTACCTCCATGAGCTCCGGATGCGTCACGACGCCCGCACCGCGGCTTTCGAGATCATCGGCCACGCGTTCGTACACATGCACATCCCAGCCGCTGCGCAGCAGCAGGTTGGCCGCGAACAGCCCGCCGAGCGATCCGCCGATGACCAGGGCCTTGCGAGCCGGTGCAGACGACGCGCTCATGCCGCAGCTCCCGGCGCAGTGCCCGCGGCGAGCGCCCGCGCCTCTTCCGCAGCGAAGTTCAGTTCGATCGTCACGCCTGACGGGTCTTCCACGAACACCTGGTGCAGCCCCAGGCTGGGAACGGTGCGCTCGCGAAACGCCAGGCCGGCGTCGCGCAGACGCTGGTGCACATCCGGGAGATCGCTGGCCAGGAATGCCAGGTGGTCGACAGCGGCACTGCCATGCAGCGATGCCTGCGCCTTGTCGCCGAGGTAGGCGATCAGGCCTTCGGGCGAACTGGCATCGATGCCGATGATGTGCACCACACCGAACTGCGCCTCGTCGCCCCCTTTGTAGAGCCACAGCCCCGGAAAGTCGAAGGGCGGGCGAAACCCTTCCTGCAGGCCGAGCACGTCGACATAGAAGCGGCGCGACGCGTCGAGATTTGTCGTGCGAACCGAATAGTGCGCGAGGGTCTGGATGGTCATTGTGTCCTTTGGGCAATGAAGACGAATGGGGAAAAAAGAAGAGAACCGCGCGCCTCAGCCCGCGGAGATGAGCGCTGCCAGGCGTTCGGCCGTGAGCGGGAGGTCGCGGGCACGCAGGCCCAGCGCGTGGGCCACCGCATTGGCCACCGAAGCGGCTGCCGGGCCGGCGGCCGCTTCGCCCACGCCAAGGCTCGGTTCGTGCGGTCTGTCGATGACATGCACGGCGAGTTCGGGGATCTCGTCGAAACCCAGGATCGGGTAGTGGTCCCAGTCGCAGGACGTGATGCCCGTGGCGTCCCACGTCACGCTTTCCTTGAGCGTCCAGCTCAGCGACTGGATGAGTCCGCCTTCGATCTGGTTGACGAGGCCGTCGGGGTTGATCGCCGCGCCCGCATCGACGGCGACCCAGGCCTTCTCGACCCGGATCTTTTCCTCGACGCTGACCTGCGTCACCACGGCGCAGTAGGCGGCGTGGTTCTTGTAGCGCCCCAGTGCGATGCCCAGGCCGCTGCCCGAGCCCGCCTCGTTGCGCTGCGACCATCCGGCCATGTCGGCCACTGCCTGTAGCACTTCCCTGGCGCGGGGATCGGCCAGATGGCGCAGCCTGAACGCGACGGGGTCCTCGTCGCGCAGCGCGGCCAGTTCGTCCATGAAGCACTCGATCGCGAACAGGTTGGCGTAGGAGCCGAGCGAGCGCAGCGCGGAGACCCGCACGGGCGAATCCGCAATGAAGTGATGGTCGACCTGCTGGTGCGGCAGGTCGTAGATGGCGATCGCGTTGCGGTGGCCGCCGCCCATCGGCAGCGGCATGTCGCGCGGCACGGAAGGGTGTTGTGGCGGCTCGAGCGCCCAGGCGCCCAGGAGGTTGACGCCTTCTCCCCAGCCGGGACGGT
This sequence comes from Variovorax sp. AB1(2024), assembly GCF_037482385.2. Taxonomy (NCBI): domain Bacteria; kingdom Pseudomonadati; phylum Pseudomonadota; class Betaproteobacteria; order Burkholderiales; family Comamonadaceae; genus Variovorax; species Variovorax sp. AB1(2024). Next base: position 109,381 of record NZ_JBBHKP020000002.1, read on the forward strand.
TCATGTGGGTGTGGCTCCAGATGGCCATCTCCCAGCGCTCGATGCGCCCCGTGTCGTCCAGGCCCGCCTGCAGCCGCACCGCGCTCGCCGAGCCGAAAGGTGCCACGGACATCTCGTCTTCCCGCATCCACTGGACTCTCACCGGCAGGCCGGTGCGCGTGGCGATGAAGGCCGCGTCGAAGGCCACGTCGTCGGCGCCGTTGTGTCCATAGCAGCCCGCGCCCGGCGCATGGATGACTTCGACCGTGCCGGCGTCGCGCCCCAGCGCGCGGGCGATCTGGCCGCGCAGCGGAAAGACGCCCTGCGTGTGCGACCAGACGCGCAGCACGTCGCCGCGCGGGTCGGCCACCGCGCACGACGGGCCGATCGACGCATGGGCCAGATACGGCCGCGAATAGGTGGCGGTGTGGGTTGGGCGGGAGGCGGCAGGCGAACCCTCTTCATGCACCCGTTGCGCGTGGCTGGGCATGTGCTGCAGCAGCGACACGGTGTCCTCGCTGGCGTGCGGCAGCGGCGCATCGGTGAATTCGAGCAGCTTTCTGGCCTTGGGCAACGCACGGACCAGCGCGCCTTCATGGGGTCCCACCAGGGCCAGGAAATCGCCGCAGCGCACCACCTGCGCGACACCGTCGAGCGCCCGGAGCTGCGCCAACGGCAGCGACTTCAGGCGTTGGGCGGGATGCCGTCCGCGCAGCATGCGCGCATGCTGCATGCCCGGAATCACGAGGTCCTGCAGATAGGCCGCGCCGGTGAGCTTGGCGGCGAAATCCAGCCGCGGCAGCGACCGCCCGGCGTAGGGCGTCTCTGTGCGGCGATGAGCCGGCGGCGGCGCCAGGATGCCCACGTCCAGGCTGACGCCATCGCTGAGGGCCCAGTAGCTCGTCTGTAGTCCGCCGCCCGCATCGCGAAAGCATCCGGCGTCGGCATGGACCTGCGCGGGCGCGACGTTCCAGCGTCTTGCAGCCTCTGCGCGGAACAGGGCAAAGGCGTGCGCGCAGGCCCAGCGCACGGCGGCCCCGCCGTACTGCACCGACAGGCTGCCGGCCGTGTAGCCCTCGTCGGGCGACAGTTGGGTGTCGCCTGCCACCAGCGTGACCTGCGCCGGTGCCAGGCCCAGCGCGTCGCAGGCGATCTGGACCAGGGCCGTCGCGATGCCCTGGCCCAGTTCGACCTTGCCCGTGAACACGGTGAGCTGTTGTCCCGGACCCACCCGCACCCACTGGTTCAGCAGCGGGTGCGCCTGGATGGCGGGTGGCGGGGTCTCTCCGGGGCTCATGCCGAGGCCTCCTCACGCAGGCGGGCGGCCGCGGCCTCGATGGCCCGCAGGATCCGCGCATGCGCGCCGCAGCGGCAAAGATGGCGGTGCAGCGTGTCCTGCAGCTGCGCCGGCGTGGGCGAGGTGGTGCGGTGAAGCAGTGCCGTGACCGACATCATGATGCCGTTGATGCAGTAGCCGCACTGGGCCGCCTGCAATTCCAGGAATGCGTCGAGCACCACGGCGCCGACCGGGTCGCCGGCCAGCTGTTCGGGGGTCGAGAGCGAGCGTCCGGCCACGCCCCACATCGGCATGTCGCACGACTGCACGGCCCGCCCGTCCATCAACACCGTGCAGGCCCCGCAGTTGCCGGCGCCGCAGCCGAAGCGAACGCCCTTGCAGTCCAGGTCGTTGCGCAGCACGTAGAGGAGCAGGTCGTTGTCGCCGGCCTGCACGCGGTGGCTCACGCCGTTCACTTGGAGTTCGATGGAAGGGGTCATGGGTGGACTCGAGCGTTGGAAGGAGCGGGCATGCGTCACGCCGCAGGCATCGCCGGCGGCTTGCGCAAGCCGGCCGCGCGCCGGTAGGGCGGCGGATAGAAGGGTTCGACACCCAGCGTCTCCGCCGCGCGCCATACCCAGCGCGGGTCGGCCAGGAAGGGGCGTGCCAGGGCGACCTGGTCGGCCTGGCCCTGCGCGATGATCGCGGCGGCCTGGGCGGGCTCGGCGATGCCGCCGACCGCCCGCGTGACGATCCCGGTGCGCTTGCGCACCTCGTGGGCCAGCCCGACCTGGAAGCCCGGGCCGAACGGAATGCGCGCGCCCGGCACCACGAAGCCGCTGGAGACGCACACGTAGCCGAAGCCGATGGCCTGCAGCGACTGCGCGAGGCGCACGGCATCGTCGATGCCGAGCCCGCCCGCATCCCAGTCCGTGCCGGTGATGCGCGCGCCGAGCACGCGGCCCGCCGGGGCAAGACCGCGCAGCCGCTGTGCGATGCGCAGCGCCAGGCGGTCACGACCCGCCTGATCGGCGCCCCACGCGTCGCTGCGGCGGTTGGACAGCGGCGACTGGAACTGGTGCAGCAGGTAGCCGTGGGCACAGTGGAGCTCGATGACGTCGAAGCCCAGCCGCACGGCCCGCCGCGCGGCGTCGACATAGGCCTCGACGAGGCGGTCGATGCCCGCCTCGTCGAGCGCCTGCGGCGTGTCCCATCCTTCGGCGAAGGGCACGGCGGATGGTGCGACGCACTGCCACGGGAGCGCCTGCGAGGTCGTCGGCCGCAGCGGCCCGCCGCCTTCCCACGGCGCATGGGCCGAGCCCTTGCGGCCCGCATGCCCGAGCTGGATGCCGAAGCGCGTGCCCGGCGCCGACACGGCGCGTGCCGCATCCAGCACCCGGCCCAACGCCGCTTCGGCCTCGTCGCTGTACAGGCCGAGGCAGCCGTGGGTGATGCGCCCGCGCGCTTCGACCGCCGTGGCCTCGACCATGACCAGGCCGGCGCCCGACATGGCGAGCTGCATCAGGTGCTGCAGATGCCAGGTGTTCGCCATGCCGTCGATGGCCGAGTACTGGCACATCGGCGAGACGACGATGCGGTTGGGGAAATGCACATCGCCGATGCGCAGCGCTTCGAACAGAGGGGACATGGGGGTGTGCTCCGCGGGGTGCTCAACGCACCGGCGTGATGTTCAGCAGCTTCACCGCATTCAGCCCTTCGATGCGGGCGACCTCGTCGGCACTCAGGTCCTTCACCTGCGCGATGAGTTCGCGCGGATGGTCCTCGCCCATGTCGTAGGGGTAGTCGGTGCCCATGAGGACGCGGTCGGCGCCGAAGGTGTCGACCAGGTGCCGCAGCATCTCGGGGTCGAAGACCATGGTGTCGACGTAGAAGGTCTTGAGGTAGCTCGAAGGCGCCCGGTCGATCACCGTGCGGCAGTCGGGGCGCGCGCGCCATGCATGGTCCATGCGCGCCCAGTAGTGCGCCACGTAGCCGCCGCCGTGCGCCGCGATGAACTTGATGTTCGGATAGCGGGCCACCACCCCGTCGAAGATCAGATGGCTCACGGCCACCGTGGTGTCCAGTGGGTTGCCGATGACGTTGTTGAAGTAGTGGTTGGTCAGCCGCGCACCGTCGGAGTACCCGACGGGGTGCAGGAACAGCACGGCGCCGAGCTGGTCGGCGCGCGCGAAGAAGGGTTCCAGGCCGAGCGACGCGTCCGTGAGGTTGCGTCCGTTCACGTTGGTGTTGATCTCGATGCCGCGCAGGCCGAGGGTGCCGACGGCGTGGTCCAGTTCCTGGATCGCGAGCTCGGCATTCTGCAGGGGCACCGAGCCGAGGCCGACGAAGCGCTCGGGCGTGGCGGCCACCAGCGCGGCAATGCCTTCGTTCACCTGGCGGGCCAGTCTGGCGCCGCGCTCGGGCGGCGCAAAGTAGAAGTAGTGGAACGGTGCCGGGCTGACCGCCTGGATGTCGATGCCCATGCGGTCCATGTCTTCGAGCCGCTGGTCGATGCCCGTGAGCTTGGGGGCGCGGTCGCGCATCTGTGCGACGTTCGTCTGCCGTGTCAGCTCGTTGGCGTAGATCACGCTGGGGTCGTGCGCGCCGACGTCGAGGTCCGCGCTGGCCTTCACCACGTCGGGGTTGAGGTAGTGGCAATGGACATCGACCACCGGGTTGCGCTGGCCGCGCGCGGGCGTGGAGGCACTGGCCGCGCGCGGCGCGGAGAGCGCCGACGCGCGACGCCTCGGCGCGTTGGTGGCACCGTGCGCATGGGTCGGGTCGGTGCAATGGGGCGAACAGGTGTAGAGCATGGGGGTGTTCCGTGGATAGCGAAGAAAGAGGTGTGAGAAATTCAGAACACGCCGAGGTGGCGCGTGGCCAGCGTCGGCTCGGCCCGCACCGCCTCGGCCGTGCCGGCATGCACGACTCGGCCGGTGTTGAGCACGACCACGTCGTCGGCGACGTCGAGCGCCAGGTGGAAGTTCTGCTCCACCAGCACGATGGAGAGCCGGTCGGCTTTCAGCATCTTGATGGCCTGCGCCACCTCCGCGACGATCATGGGCGCCAGCCCTTCGGAGGGCTCGTCGAGCAGGAGCACGCGGGGGTTGCCCATCAGCGCGCGGCCGATCGCGAGCATCTGCTGCTCGCCGCCCGACAGGGTGCCCGCCCGCTGGCGCGAGCGCTCCCGCAGGCGGGCGAAGGTGGCGTATACACGCTCGAGCGTCCAGGCCTGCGCGCACGGCGTGGCGCGCGGGGCGGCCTGTTGCGCAACCTGCAGGTTCTCGAGCACCGTGAGGCTCGGAAAGATCCGCCGCCCCTGGGGCACCAGCCGCATGCCGGCGCGCGCGATGCCTTCGGGCGACATGCGCTCCACGGCCATGCTGCCGAGCCGTATGGTCCCGGCCCGCGGCGACAGCAGCCCCGCAAAGGCGTTCAGCGACGTGCTCTTGCCGGCGCCGTTGCGCCCCAGCAGCGCCAGCACCCGGCCTTCGCCCAGCGACAGGGACAGCCCGTGCACCACCTGGCTCTGCCCGTAGCACACGTCGAGCTTGTTCACGTGCAATGCTTCAGTGACCAAGATAGATCTCCTTGGTTCTCGGATGGTTCACGACCGTCTGGCGGTCCCCTTCGACGATCACCTGCCCGTAGTGCAGCACAGTGATCTGTTCGGCGAACTCGAGCGCGACATCCATGTCGTGCTCGATCATCAGGATGGCGGTCTCGCGCGACACCTTCGCGATGAGCCGTTGCACCACGGTGCGCTCGTCCTGCGACAGGCCCGCCAGCGGCTCGTCGAGCAGCAGCAGGCGCGGGCGCTGCGCCAGGCCCAGGGCGAGCTCGACCCGGCGCTGCTCGCCGTACGACACGTCGCATGCCCGCTGCAGCGCCTTGGCCCCGAGGCCCACGCCTTCGAGCAGTTCGACCGCGTGGTCATGCAGGTCGGTGCGCTTCGACAGGTCGACGGCCGCGTTGTGCCGCAGTGCCATCGGTGCCAGCAAGCCCAGCACCACGTTGTGCGCGAGCGTGTCCCTGGGGAACAGCGTGATGATCTGGTAGGTGCGCGACAGCCCGCAACGTGCGCGCGCGGGCACCGGCAGGCGTGTCACGTCGGTCCCGAAGATGCGGATCGAGCCCGCGTCGGGCCGGATCTCGCCGGCGATCAACCCGAACAGCGTGGTCTTGCCCGCGCCGTTGGGTCCGATGATCAGCCGCCGCTCGCCCGGCTGCATGGTCAGCGAGACGTTCTGGGTCACGGCAATGCCGCCGAAGGACTTCTTCAGTCCCCGGACTTCGAGCGCGGCGGTCATGCGCGGTCTCCCTTGGCTCGGGCAAACAGCGCGCGCACCCCGGGCACGATGCCGTGCGGCATCACCAGCACGATGAAGACGAACACCGCGCCCAGCAGCATGTTCCAGCGCTCGACATAGCCCGAGGCATAGTTCTTCAGCAGCACGACCAGCAGCGCCCCGATGGCCGGTCCGGCCAGCGTGCCCGCGCCGCCCGCGATCACGCTGAGCAGCACCTCCGCCGAGGCGGTGACCGACAGCACGCTGGGATGCACGTACTTGTGGAAGTAGACGTACAGCAGGCCGGCCACCGCGCCCAGGAAGCTGGCTCCCACGAAGGCGCACCAGCGGATCGCCCAGACGTTGTAGCCGAGCGAGCTCATGCGCCGCGCCTGGTCCCGCGTGCCGCGCAGCGACGCGCCGAAGGGAGAGTCGACCAGGCGTGCGACCACCACCAGCACCAGGGCCGTGATCAGGAGAACGAACCAGTAGTAGGCGTTGCTGTTCTCCATGTCGATGCCCAACGGCATGGGCCGCGTGAGGCCGGACAGTCCGTTGTCGCCGTTGGTGACGGCGGTCCACCGGTAGGCCACGCCCCAGACGACCTGCGACAGCGCCAGTGTCAGCATCAGGAAACTCAGGCCCGAGGCGCGCAGCGCGATCCAGCCGAACACGCCGCCGATGGCGGTGGTGGCCAGCAGCGTGAGCGGTGCCGCCATGGCGTGCCCGAGGCCGAGGTGCAGCGCCAGCCAGCCGGCGATGTACGCCGACAGGCCGAGGTAGGCCGCATGACCCAGCGAGGTCAGGCCGGCATAGCCGACCAGCAGGTTGAGGCTGGTGGCGAAGATCACGGCGATCAGGATCTGGCTGCCGAGGTTGACGTAGTACTCGCCGAGCACCGCCGGCAGCAGCGCCAGCAGTGCCAGCAGCAGGAGACATGCCAGCTTCTTCATGCGCGTGCACTCCCCAGCAGGCAGGCAGGGCGGAAGGCCAGCACGACGATCATCGGCAGGAAGAGGATCACATACGCCAGGTCGGGAACCAGCGCGGTGCCGAAGGTGTAGATGAACCCGATGATGAAGCTCGCGATGAAGGTGCCCACGAGGCTGCCGACGCCGCCCAGGATGACGACGATCAACGCCAGCGGCAGCATGTCCGCGTCCAGGCCCGGATAGGCCGAGAGCATCGGTCCGCCCACGGCCCCGCCCAGGCCGGCGAGCGCCGCGCCGAGGCAGAACACGCTCGTGAAGAGCGCCGAGGCCCGGATGCCCACGGCGCGCGCCATCGGCATGTCGTCGACGCCGGCGCGGATGCGCGCGCCCAGCCGGGTGCGCTCGAGCAGCAGGAACAGCACGGCCGCCGCCACGACCGCGACGACGATGACCGCCAGCCGGTAGCTTGGAAAGCTGAAGCCGAGGACACTGGCGGGCCCTGCCAGCAGGGAGGGCGGCGCGACCGGTATCGGGTCGCCGCCCCACAGCACCAGGCACAGGTCCGCCGCAATGAACGACAGCCCCAGCGTGGCGAGCACCTGCGCCTGCGAATTGCCGGTCAGGCGTCGCAGCACCAGCCGCTCGATGAGGCCGCCGATGGCCGCGGTGGCGAGCGCCGCGGCCACCACCGCGGCGGCGAATCCCCAGCCTGCGCGCGCCACCTGGGCCGCGACGTAGGCGCCCATCATGAACAGTGCGCCGTGGGTGAGATTGGCGATGCGCATCAATCCGAAGATGAGCGCGAAGCCCGACGAGAGCAACAGCAGCAGGCCGCCGAGGGCTAGGCTGTTGAGTGTTTGGGTCAACCAGAATTGCATGGTTCTGCCGGTACGCTGGGGTGCTTCGGCGCGCTCAGCCGACCAGATTGCGCGCAGGCGGCCAGTCGCGCGAATAGACCGGTTCGGCCAGGAACTTCTTCGGGTCGTAGGTCCAGAACTGGCTCACGTTGTCGTAGGTATCGACGATGCTGTTGACCAGCCGGCCTTCCTTGCGCTCGACCTTTCGCACATAGACGTTGCCCACCACGTTGCCGTAGCTGTCGAACTTCACCGGGCCGCGTGCCGTCATCGCCTGGGTCTGCTGCAGCGACGCGCGCAGCTGCTCCTTGTCGAAGGCCTTGCCCTTCATGGGCGCCAGTGCCGCATCGAGCACCGAGGCGCTGACGTGTGTGCAGGCCGCATAGAAACCGGGGTCGTAGCTGTAGGCCTTGCGGAAAGACGCGACGAACGCAGCGTTGACCGGGTTGGCGAGTTCGGCCGAGTACCAGTTCACCGTGACGATGCCCAGTGCTTCGTCGCCCATGTTGCGAAGCACGGCCTCGTCGAGTGCGGTCATGCCGCCGACCAGCGCGAGCTTGCCCCGCAGGCCGTACTCGTTGAACTGGCGGATGAAGCGAAACCCGTTGGAGCCGGCGAAGCCGAGGAACACCGCGTCGGCCTCGCGGCTGAGCTGCGCGAGGAAGGTGCCGTAGTCGGGCGCGGTCAGGGGCGGGAAGAGCTTCTGCACGACCTTGCCGCCCGCCTCCTCGAAGACCCGCTGAAAACCCGCGGTCATTTCGTGTCCGTACGCGATGTCGTCCGCCACGAGCACCATGCGCTTGTATTTGAGCTTCTTCGCGCAGTAGTCGGCCAGCGGATGGGCGCATTGCGCCGACGTCGAGCTTGCGCGAAACAGCCAGGGGCTGGCCTTGCGCTGCGTCATGTCTTCGGCCGCGGCCACCGGGAACACCGGGATCTTCCGGGCGCGCATGTAGTCGTCGGTGGCCAGCGCCTCGAACGCGGCCAGCGGGCCCATCAACACCTGCGCGCGTTCGCGCTCGACGAGTTCCTGTGTCTTGGTGCGTGCCGTCGACGGCACGCCGCCGGTGTCGGCGACGATCAGCTCGACCTTGCGCCCGCCCAGCATCTGCCCGTTGGCGGCGAGGTAGGCCTGCAGCCCGCGCTCCATGTCGAGGCCGCCCGAGGCGAACGGGCCGGTCTTGGCCGTCAGCAGCCCCAGGCGCAAGGGTTCGGCTGCGCCCTGGGCGCGCGCCAGCACGGGCAGGCCGAGCGTGGCGCCGGCAGTGGCGGCGGTGGCGATGAAGCGCCTGCGGTCGATGGTCATGGTGTCTCCGATCTGTGGGGGTGGAACTCGTCCTGCGTCGATCGTCAGTGTCTTGTTAATGATCGATTGATCAATAGTATTCGCTGAAAGGCACTGCGGCAAGACCGAATCGAGGCCGGAGAGGACGGGTTTTCCCGGATCGGCGGTGCGTGGCCCGCGCTTCCTTGGTGATCGGTCGATAGCTTGCGACGCGTGGCTGTGCCCAGGGCGCGGAGCCTCGGCGTGCACGGATGTGCCCGGATTCGGAGCGCGCTCGGATCAGACTCGAAAAGTCCGACATGCAGAGAAATATTGTCCTTTTCGGACGTCAAGGCGACATTGATCATTTGATCAACGCCGCGCTTCGGACAGGACCGGCGGACCTCGAATGCGAGCCTCGCTCGCCAACTTCCCGACGTTATTGGCTTACGAAATGACTGCTACTCTTTCCGCGTCCGTCCAGCGAAAGGTGATCCGGCGCATCGTCCCGATCCTGATGCTGATGTACACCATGGCCTACCTGGACCGCATCAACATCGGCACGGCCGCGCTGCGCATGAATGCGGAGCTGGGCATTTCCCAGCAGGTCTTCGGCCTGGCCGCCGGCCTGTTCTTCATCGGCTACCTGCTGCTGGAGATTCCCAGCAACATCATCCTGCACAGGATCGGCGCGCGCGTCTGGCTCACGCGGATCATGGTCACTTGGGGGCTGATCTCGGCCTGCACCGCCTTCGTGCAGAACGGCTGGCAACTCGTCGCGGTGCGCATGCTCCTGGGCTTCGCGGAGGCGGGACTTTTCCCGGGGCTGATCTATTGCCTGGCACTGTGGTTTCCGCCGAGCATGCGCGGGCGCATGCTCGTGATCCTGGTCCTGCCCTGGGCGGTGATCGTCGGCACGCCGATGTCGGCAGCCATCGTGCAGTACGCCGACGGCCTCATGGGCTTCTCGGGCTGGCGGATCATGCTGTTCGTCGAGGGTCTGCTGCCTGTGCTGCTGGGCTTTTACTCCGCCCGCTACCTGACCTCCAGGCCCGAAGATGCGGACTGGCTCACGGACGCGGAAAAGCGCGAGGTCATCGCGGCCAGGGAGTCTGATGGCGCCGCCGTGTCTGCGCATGCCGACAAGCCCTTGCCCGCAACGCTGCTGCAACCGCACCTCGTCCTGCTGTCGCTCGCCTATGCGACGGCGCAGATGGGCTTCTACGCAAGCCTGATCTTCACGCCGCAGATCGTGCAGGAATTCGGGCGCCTCTTCGGCACCACGCTGTCGACCGTGCAGGTCGGCTTGCTGTCCGCCATACCGAGCATCATCGGAATGACGCTGTACTGGTTCTGGGTCGCGCATTCCGACAAGACGAACGAACGCGTCTGGCACGCGATTGCCTCTTTCGTCACGGCCGCGGTGGGCATTGCCGTCCTTGTGAGCGTGCGCAATCTCTACGCGTCGATCCTCGGGCTGTCGCTGCTGACGGCCGGCCTGGTCAGCGGCCCGATCTGCATCTGGCAGCTGACCGCGATCGGTGTCAGGGGCAAGACGGCGGCCGTCGTCTTCGCCTACGTCAACTCCTTCGGCATCGTCGGCTCCATGTTCAGCCCGTACTTCATCGGCTACCTCAAGGACCGCACGGGTTCCTACGACGCGGGGCTGCTGTTCCTCGCCATCGCGGCACTGCTGGGCGCCGCGCTGGTTTTCGTCGCGAGTCGCGGGATGCGCCGCGCGGGGCTGCTGGGTGCCAGCGACCGGCGCGCCGCCGCGCGCATCGAGCGGGCCTGACATGCGAGCCCTCAGCGCGCCATGCGCAGGACGAGGGCCGCGAGTGCGGAGGCCGTGGCCAGGGCCGTGACCGCCATCCACCCGAAATGCGCGAACAGCACCGCCGCCAGCGCGGATCCGATGGCCATGCCGATGAACATGCCGGTGAACAGCACCGCGTTGAGCCGGCTCCGTGCGCCCGGATCGATGCCGTAGACGATCGACTGGTGAGCGATCAACACGGCCTGGATGCCGAGGTCGAAGCCGACGGTGCTCGCGACGAGCACCCAGAGCTGCGCACCCGGCGCCATGAACAACGACAGTCCCATGACCGCGAACGACCCGACGACCAGCGCTGCGCCCAGCCGGGTGACGAGTGCCGGACCGCGGCGGTCCGCGACGCGCCCTGCCACCGGTGCGATCAGCGCGCCGGCGGCACCCGCCAGGCCGAAAGCGCCCGCTGCTGCGGCGCCGAGGTTGAAGGGCGCCGCGTGCAGCATGACTGCCAAGGTCGACCAGAAGGCGCTGAACCCGACGGACAACAGGCCTTGCGACCAAGTCGCACGACGCAGTTCGGCATGCCGGTGCCACAGCGCGCCGAGCGAGCGCAGCAGCGCGAGGTACGACAGGTGCGTGGTCGCCTTGAAGCGCGGAAGCCGGTTCCAGGCGACCAGGCCGACCACGGCGATGCTCACGCCGGCCACCGCGAACATCGCGCGCCATCCCCAGTGCTCGGCGACGAACCCGCTGACCACGCGCGAGAGCAGGATGCCGGACAGCAGCCCTGTCATGACCGTGCCGACGACCTTGCCGCGATGCGTTTCCGGCGCGAGCGTGGCCGCTGCCGGGACGATGTCCTGCGCCATCGTGGCGGCCAGGCCGATCACCAGGCTGGCGACGAAGAGCGTGGAGATGGAAGGCGAGAGCGCGGCCATGAACAGCGCGGCGCAGAGCACGGCGGCCTTGATCAGGATGATGGTGCGCCTGTCGCGGCGGTCGCCCAGCGGCGCCAGCAGCAGGATGCCCATCGCGTAGCCGAACTGGGTGAGCGTCGGCAGCAGGCCCACGGCCTGCGTCGAGGCGCCGATGTCCGCGCCCAGCACGCCCAGCATGGGTTGGCTGTAGTAGAGCGACGCCACCGACAGGCCGGCGCCGGCCGCCAGCATCCAGGTGAGCGAGGGCGCGAGTCCTGCCGGTTCGGCCGGCCGGACCCCCGGAGCGGCCGATGCATGCACATCTTGAATGTGGGACATGGTGTTAACCCTTAAACGTTTCGATGCCGCAAGTCTGACGCCGCTTGCAGGCGATTGGTAGCATCGTGGAGCGAACAACGTTTATTCGCGCGACGTATAAAAGAGGGATTCATGGCATCCACGCGGCCCGATCACATCACCGCTTCCAGCAGCGACCGCGTGGAGCTGCTGCAGACCTTCGTCCACATCGTGCAGGCTGGCAGCCTTTCCGCGGCGGCCGTGCAGCTGGGCTCGACCCAGCCGACGGTGAGCCGCCGGCTGCAGGCCCTGGAACTCTGGCTCGGCGTGAAACTGCTGCAGCGGTCGACCCACGCGATGAAGCTCACCGAGGACGGGGAGCGGTGTTTCGAGCGGGCCAAGGCGATGCTGGCCGACTGGCACGCGTTCGACGCCGAAATGCGCGGCGTCGACAACGAACCCGAAGGGACTTTGCGCGTGGTCGTGCCGCACGCCTTCGGACAGGCGCTGCTGGTGCGTCCGCTGGCCGAATACCTGCGCCGCTACCCGCGGGTGTCCGTCGAATGGCTGCTCCACGACAGGCAGCCCGACTTCGTTGCCGAGGGCGTCGATTGCGCCATCCATGTCGGGGAGGTGACCGATCCGATGGTTGTGGCGCGCAAGCTCTCCGAAGTGCCGCGCATCGCAGTGGCGGCCCCGAGCGTGCTGGCCGGGCGGCCCACCCCCACGCATGCCGGCATGCTGGCGGACTGGCCCTGGCTGGCGCTGCGCACCTTCTACCGCAACGAGCTGATGCTGGTGCACACGTCCACCGGCGAGCGGCAGCAGCTGGCGATCGCCCCGCGCATGATCACCGACAGCCTGTTCGCGCTGCGCAGCGCGGCGCTCAACGGCCTGGGCGTGTGCGTCGGGTCCAGCTGGCTCTTCAAGGACGACCTGGCGCGCGGCGAGCTCGTCGAGGTGGTGCCCGACTGGCAGGCACCGCCGCTGCCCGTGTTTCTCACATACCCGCCCGCACGCTTCTATCCCGCCAAGCTGCGCCAGTTCCTCGAGCTCGTTCGCCAGTCGGTGCCCGTGGCGCTGGACACCGCCACACCCGTCACTCCCATCACCCCCGCCACGGGCGGAACATGAGGCCCGTGCCTAGAATTCGGCCTTCCCGCTGGACCGCCCCAAGACCACCCCCATGCATCTGATCGAACTTCGGATGCTCCGCCAATTCGTCAGCGTGGCCGAGCACGAAAGCATCTCCCGTGCGGCCGAGGCCCTGCACATTTCGGCGTCGCCCCTGAGCCGCACCATCCTGCAGCTCGAGGCGCGCGTGGGCTTCGCGCTGTTCGAACGGGTGGGCCGCTCGCTGCGCCTGAACAACGCCGGTCGCGAGCTGCTGGCGAATGCACGCGAGCTGCTGCGAAGCAACGAGACCCTGATGCGCGACCTGCAGCGCAGGGCCGACGGCATCGGCGGCACGGTGGTGATCGGCCACATGGCCGGCGCGCTCTACAACGGCATCATCCCCGGCACGGCGCGGCAGGTGCAGCTCGCCCATCCCTCGATCGCCTTCCAGTTCGAGGGCGCGGAGGAGCTTCAGCAGCTCGAGGCCCTGCGCCGCGGCCGGCTCGACTTCGCCGTGCAGACGCAGGAGGTGACCGATCCCTCGCTGGCGTCGCGCCTGTACAGCACCGAGAACTACGTGCTGCTCATGCCCAAGCGGCACCCGCTCGTCGCGGTGGCCGATATCCCCTTGCAGATGCTCGTCGACGCGCAGTGGGTGGTGACGCCCGAACGCAGCGGGCCCTCGCTGCGCGCGAAATTCATGACGGCCTGCCGCCGGCTGGGATTCGAGCCGCGCGTGGCTTGCGTGGCGGGCGACATCGTCTCGGCGCTCGCGCTGGTGGCCAACGAGTTCGGGCTGTGCGCGGCGCAGGAAAGCCTGGTGCAGTTCGCTGGCGAAATGATCGTCGCGCGGCCGCTGCCGCTGCTGGAGATGCAGACCGAGTACCGGATCGTCTGGCGGCCGGAGGCCGTGTCGCCCGCGGCGCAGCGCTTTCTCGATGCGCTGCCGCACGTGCCGCACCCTGCGCGCGTGCGCCGCGCGGCGGCGCCGAAGCACAGCGTGGCGCGGCCGGTGCGCGGGCGCGGCGAGGGCGCGCGAGGCCGTGCCTCCAAGCGCTGAGCGCGCGGTGCGCGGCCGCACGGCCTGCAGTCGCGCTCAGGACCGTTGCGCCTTCAGCACCACCGGCACGCCGGCAATGAAGGCATCGACACGCATGTCGATGAGACGCTCGAGATTCCTGGGCGTGGGCAATTCGTAGATCCACTTGCGCACGCCGATGTAGAAGACGCTCGAATGCATGGCCCAGACGAGCTCGACCTCCTCGTCTTCTTCCTGGGCGTTGCGCGGTTCGGGAATGCCGTGGCTGTGACGCAGCTCGCGGGCAATCACCACGAAGTGCCGCTCGCGCAGGCGCGCGAGGTACTTCTGGTTGATGCCGCCGCGGCTGAGGCCCGCATAGATGAAGATGCGCACCCATTCCCCGCGCAGCACGAAGCGCGCGTAGTCCTTCAGGTAGCGCTTGAGCCGCTCGGGCAGCGGCACCGAGCGGTCCGCCAGCCATTCTTCCCATTCCGGGTTCCAGCGCCGCACGAACACGTCCTCGTAGACGCGGTCGACCAGCGCCTCCTTGGTGGGAAAGTAGCGGTAGAGCAGGGGCTGCGTGATGCCGAGCTCGCCGGCCAGTTCGCGGGTGCTGGCATCGAAGCCCTTGCGCGCGAAGAACGCGGTCGCCGCCTGCACGATCTGGTGTTCGCGGTCCTCTGGCGCGAGGCGCCTTCGCGCCGGCGGCGCCGCGCTGTCTTGGACCCCGGGGGGCTTGCTGGTGGCCATGTGGGTCGGGATGTCCCTGGTTTATTGATCGATTGACAAATTAGCTCGCCCGCTTCAAAGTGATCGGACGATAAACAAAGGCGCCTGACGCGTCAAGGCGAGCGCCACGCGACGGAAATGATCCCATGAACCAGAGGACCTTGATCCGCAACGCCGACGTCATCACCATGGAAGATGCGTGCGGCGAGATCCGGGGATGCGACATCCTGATCGACAACGGCACCATCGTGCGGGTCGCGCCGGACATCGCGTCCAGCCATGGGCCGAGCTGCGAGGGCGCGGCGGTGGTGGAAGCGAGCGGCATGATCGCGCTGCCGGGCCTCATCGATGCGCACAACTGCATGTGGCAGACGGTGCTTCGCGGCTATGTGCCCGACCTGTGGACGGGCAACTACTTCACCCGGCTGTTGCCGCTGCGGCGTTACTTTCAGCCGGTCGACAACTTCAATTCAGGCTGTGTCGGCGGCCACGAGATGCTTTCCTATGGCACGACGACGGTGGTCGACTACTGCCACAACATCCGCGCGCCCGGCTATGCCGACGCCGCGATCGAGGGGCTGCGCGAATCCGGCATCCGGCACGTCTTCACCTACTCGTTCATGAGCGAATTGCCCGACGCCTTCGACAGCGAGGCCGCGCGCTTCGCGGATGCGCGGCGGGTGTTCGAGCGCTTCGACGATCCGGGCAGCCGCACCACGGTGAACTTCGGCATCGAATCGATCGGGACGGCGAACGTGGCCGGCCAGCTCGCGTTCGCTCGCGCGCTGGGTGCGGCGAGCTGCATTCACCTGAACGCCTGGGGCGACGTCGCGGCGCTGGACAACCAGGGCCTGCTGGGGCCCGATCTTCTGGGCATCCACGGCAACCTGCTCACCGACGAGGAGCTGCGGCGCATGGCGCGCAGCGCGATGCCGCTGTGCTTCACGCCTTCGGCGGACGTGCAGGGCACGCCCGCCGACGTGGTGCGACGCGCCGCCGAGCACGGTGTGCCGGTGGTGTTCGGCTGCGACGTCCCATGCCACGTGGCCTCGGACCCCATGATGCAGCTGCGCGTGATGTACGCCGTGCAGGGTTTCATCGACGGCCTGACGGCGCGTGCCCGCGAGGAAGTCACCGGCCGCCGGCCTGCGGTGCGTCCCGGCATGCCCCTGCTGCGGCCCGCCGACCTGATCCGCCGCGCGACCATCGGCTGTGCGCAGGTCCTGGGCATGGCCGACCGGATCGGCTCGCTCAAGGCAGGCAAGCGCGCGGACATCGTGCTCGTTCGAAAGGGCCTGTTCGGCGATTCGATTGCGGACGATCTGTGCGCCCACCTCCTGCTGCAGACCAGCGCGCGGGAGATCGACACGGTGTTCGTGGACGGACAGGCGCTGCTGTCCGGCGGGCGGCTGCTGAACCATGACGCGGGCCGCACCGCGCAGAGGGTCTCGCAGTCGAGGGCGGCCATCTTCGCTGCTGCCCGCAACGGCGGTTGAAGCGTCGCGCGGGGCTCGAGCCGCGCGAGGCCCGCGTCCTACTGGCGCATGCCCGCGAACTCGACGATGCGCCGATACTGGCCCGCGTCCTTCGTCATGATCTGCGCAAGGTTCTCGTCGCCGCGGCCGACCACGACGCCGATCAGCTCCAGGCGCTGGCGCACGGCCGGTTCGCGCAGGGTGTCCTTCAAGGCGGCCTGGAGCTTGGCGACGATGTCCGGCGGTGTCTTGCGCGGCGCCATCAGTGCATACCAGGCCACCAGGTCGTAGCCCTTGAGCGCGGGATGTTCGCCCAGCGCGGGCACGGCGGGCAGCAGGGCGATGCGCTGCGCGCTGGTCACCGCGACCGGCACGATGCGACCGCTGTCGATGAAGGGCTTGGCGGCCCCAGGCCCGAGGAATGCGAACTCGATCGAGCCGCCGGCCAGGTCGCTGCCGATGTTGCTCGCGCCGCGATAGGGAATGTGCGTGATCGACAGCCCTGCCTGCTTCTTCACGAGCTCACCCGAGAAGTGCAGCATCGAGCCGATGCCCGAGGTCCCGTAGCTGTACTTGCCCGGGTTCGCCTTCACGGCCGAGACGAACTGCTCGAGCGTCTTCACGCCGCTTGGCGTGGATGCGACCAGCACCAGCGGAATGGCACCCACGTAGCCCACGGGCACCAGGTCTTTCGAGGCGTCGTATTTCTGGGCCGGATTGAGCAGCTGCGTGGCGACGAATTCGCTGCTGGAGCCGAAGACCAGCGTGTGGCCGTCGGGCGCGGCGTTGACGACACGCTGCACGCCGATGGCCCCGGCGGCACCGCCCAGGTTCTCGACCACGACGGGGGCGGCCAGCTGCCTGGCGAGGCCGTCGGCCACGGCGCGCCCCACGGCGTCGACGCTGCCGCCCGCCGGGTAGCCGATGACGATCGAGACGGGACGGCTCGGGTAGGCCACCTGGGCCTGTGCGAGGCCCGCCGCGAACAGCGCCGCCGCCAGCGCCAGCACGCCGCGGGCGCGAAGCAGCGCCTTCATGGGGCCTCCAGTTGCACGGCGGCGCGCCGGATTTCCTTGACGCCTTCGTCCGTGTCCACGCCGACGGCGTAGAAGCCCGCGGGGCCGCCGTTGTAGCGGATCTCGAAGGGAAAGCCGCGCGGCGAGGCCACATCGCCCAGCCATGCGGCCAGCGCCGTCTCGGACTCGCCGATCTCGATCCACGCGATGCCGCGCCCGTGGGTGGTACCCGATCCCGGAACGACCGGCAGGCTCGCCGCATGCGTGCCCGCGTCGGGCTTGAAATACAGGTTGGGCTTGCCCGACGGCCATGCCGTGAGCGCGCTGGGTGTCTGCAGCGCGAAGCCGCGCGTCCCGTTCATCATCTGGCGCCCGGCGTCCTTGCCGGTCGTGCGCTCGTCCACCGTGGTGCGATGGTGCGCGGCGAACGCGTCGAGTTCTTCGCGGGTGTCCGCGCGAAGGCACCAGCCGATGAAGCGTTCGCCCGCCTGCGTCTGGCGCGCCATGAAGGCCGTGAAGGGAACGCCGTCTCGCAGCTTTCGCTGGTCCACGATGCTTTCAAGCTCGATGTACACGTCCGGCGCCAAGGGCACCACGCGATGGCCGACGCCGTAGAGCGGAAAAAAGCCTCCGTCGTAGTTGCCCAGGCCCGTCTCCTGGCTGAGTCTGAAGGTGGATTCGTAGACGTTGGGCGTAGCGAGGCAAAGATGGTCGAAATGGATCAATTCGAGGTCCTTCCAGAATGGTGGCGATCGTTGGATGCGGATGCTTGCGCCGGAGAGCTCCGGTACGCGTTCGACCGAATCTTCGGCGTCTTCACCATGTCTAGAAAGGACAATATTTATCAGTATTCATGACATCGCAGGTCATGCATGCCGCGCCGCGGCAGCTGCCAGGACCTGGGGCAGCGCCCGCGACGGGATGCCCCTGCGGCCACCTCGCGCCGCGTTCAGCCCTGCGCGAACGCCAGCAGATCGCTGTTGACGTCGTCCTTGCGCGTGGTGCACATGCCGTGCGGCGCGCCTTGGTAGACCTTCAGCACCGCACCCTTCACCAGATTCGCCGACAGCAGCGCCGAGTCGGCGATGGGCACGATCTGGTCGTCGTCGCCGTGGAGGATGAGGGTGGGCACATCGAACTTCTTCAGGTCCTCGCTGAGGTCGGTTTCCGAGAACGCTTTCACGCAGAAATACGAGGCCGGCATGCCTGCGGCCATGCCCTGCTGCCAGAACGATTCGCGCACCCCTTCGGACACCTTCGCGCCCGCGCGGTTGAAGCCGTAGAAGGGCATGCTCAGGTCCTTCCAGAACTGCGAGCGGTCGGCCAGCACGGCGGTGCGGATCTGGTCGAAGGCCGCCAGCGGTGTGCCGCCCGGGTTGGCGGGCGTCTTGACCATCAGCGGCGGCACGGCGCCGATGAGCACGGCCTTGGCCACGCGCGCGGTGCCGTGGCGGCCGATGTAGCGCGCGACCTCGCCACCGCCAGTCGAGTGGCCGACGTGAATGGCGTCCCTGAGGTCGAGCTTCTTCACCAGTTCGGCCAGGTCGTCGGCGTACGTGTCCATGTCGTTGCCCTGCCAGGGCTGGCTGGAACGGCCGTGGCCGCGGCGGTCGTGCGCGATGCAGCGAAAGCCTTGCGAGGCCAGCGCGAACATCTGGTCCTCGAAGGCGTCGGAAGACAAGGGCCAGCCGTGGCTGAACACGACGGGCTGGCCACTGCCCCAGTCCTTGTAGTAGATCTCGGTGCCGTCGGCGGTGGTGATGCTGCTCATGAAGAACTCCTGTGGGTGAATGGAGCCCTCACTGTCGACGCCGCGTGTTGCGCGGGCATTGCAGCGGGCGGTGTGCCTGTTTCAGCCGTAATGCGCCCTGCAAGCTCTCAGTCCATCGCGCGCCGTCAGCGTGCGTCCAGCGCGTGCGCAAGGCTTTCCGCGAGCTCCTGCAACCCCAGCGGCTTGCGCAGCAGCGCGACCACGCCGGCGTCGCGCGCACGCTGCTCGAGCGCCGCACCGACATTGCCGCTGGCCAGGATCACCGGCAGGCCGGGGCGCAGGGCGAGCACCCTGGCGGCGAGCTCGCTGCCTGCCATGCTGGGGAGCATCTCGTCGGTGAGCACCGCATCGAAGCGCTGCGGGTCGGCCAGGAAGGCCTCCAGCGCGCGTTCGCTCGAATCGAAGCCGACCGGCTCGTAGCCCAGCTCGGCCAGCAGTTCCTCGGCCAGCTCGACCAGCGGCCGCTCGTCGTCCACCACCATCACGACCTGCCCGTTGCCGCGCGGCCAGGCCGGGTCGGGGCGCGCGGGCGGCGCCTCGGACTCGCCGCACACGGGCAGCCACACCGTCGCGCGCGTGCCGTGGCCGGGCTCGGACTCGATGTCGATGGCGCCGCCCAGGTCGGTGACGATGCCGTGCACCATCGACAGCCCCAGGCCCGTGCCTTCGCCCAGCTTCTTGGTGGTGAAGAAGGGATCGAAGGCGCGCTGCAGCACCTCGGGCGGCATGCCCGCGCCGGTGTCGGCGACCACCAGCCGCACATAGGTGCCGGGAGCCAGTTCGCCATGCAGCATCGGCTGCGCCACGCTGGAGGCGGTGCGATCCAGCCCGACCGCGATGCTGCCGGCGTCGCCCAGCGCCTGGGCGGCGTTGGTGCACAGATTCATCACCACCTGGTGCAGTTGCGTGCCGTCGCCCAGCACGGCGGCCGTGCCGGCCTCCAGCCGCGTGTCGATGCGGATGGCCTCGGGCAATGTCGGGCGCAGCATCGCCAGGGCCTCTTCCACCACGGCCTGGATGTTCACCGGCAGGCGCTCGGCCACGCCGCTGCGGCTGAACTCGAGAATGCGGCGCACCAGCACGCGCGCGCGCGCGCCGGCCTGCATCACGCGGTCGATGTAGCGGCGCATGTCGCTGCCGGGCTCGGCATGCTGCTGGGCCATCTCGCCGAAACCGAGGATCGCGCCCAGGATGTTGTTGAAGTCGTGGGCGATGCCGCCGGCCAGCGTGCCCAGCGACTCCAGCCGCTGGGCCTTCTGCAGCCGCGCCTGCAGGGCCGCCTTCTCGGCCTCGCCGGCTTCCAGGCGCCGCAGCTGGCGCAACAGCCCGGCGATCGTGAGCACCACCAGCGTCGCGAGCAGCAGCGTGCGCACGATGGCGCTTCGCATCTCGTCGTGCCAGGGGCGCAGCGCATGGTGTTCGTCGCGCGTGATGGTCAGGGTCAGCGGCCGCTTGCCCAGGCCCACGGCGGCGACCAGCTTGGCCCTGCCGTCGACGGGGCTCACCGAGCGGTCGATCAGCGGGGCGCCCCGCAGCGCCGTGAGTTCCGGAAAGCGCTGGCCGCTGGGCATGCCGGGCTCCTCCGGCTGGCGCACCACCAGCGTGCCGTCGTCCAGCGTGAGCAGCAGCGCGCTGCCTTCCCCCAGCGCCAGGGCCGAATAGGCGGCCTGCAGTTCCTGCAAGGTGACGATGGCGGTGACGACCCCGTCGAAGCCGCCCCCCGGCGCCGTGAGCCGGCGTGACACCACCAGTGCGGGGCGCCCGTCGGTGCGCGTGACGACCGGCTCGTTGATGAACAGGCCGTCCGCGGAGCCCTGGCGCTGATGCTGGAAGTACGGCCGGTCCGAGACGTCGGCCAGCGGTTCGCCCGTGACGCGCGAGCGGTGCCGCTGCCGGCCCTGGGCGTCGACCACCGTCAGCACGCTGACCTGCGACACGCCCACCACGCGCGAGGCGAGCGCCTCCGCGACGGCTTCGGGCGCCAGCGCACGGCCGGTGGTCTCCCACCACTCTCCGGTGTCGCGCAGCAGCAGGTCGACGGCCTGGAGGTTGCGGGCGCCCTGCTCGGCCAGGGCCTTGGCGAGGTTGCCGAGCTCGCGTTCGGTCGCGAAGGTGATCTGCTGGTGCAGGCGCCAGCCGTCATAGACCGCCGAGCCGGCGAATGCCGCCACCAGCACCACGCCCGCCGCGATGATCCGCTGTCGCAGCCGCTCGCTCGACGTCATGCGGCGATGGCGGCCGCGACGGCGCCCAGCAGCTCTTCCCGGGAGCAGGGCTTGGCGAGCAGTCGGCTGACCCCCAGCGCCCGGGTGACCTCCGAGGTGTCGCCCAGGCTGCGCGCCACCTGCGCGGAGATGCCGACGACCGCCGAGCGCGGATACGCGGCGTGCACCGCCTGCACGGCGCGCAAGGCGTCGCCGCTGCGCGAGCGCGGATGCGGCAGGTCGAGCACGACGAGGTCGACCGTGGGGTCGGCCGCGGCGTCGAGCGCGGCGCCATGCCGCGGCAGCGAGCGGACCCGGTGTCCCTCGCTGCCCAGCCATTCGGAGATCAGCACGCGCATCGCGCCATCTTCCTCGAAAACCATGATGTTCGACATGAAATCAGTCCCTGTTCGTGCCGGCGCTCCAGCGCCCCAGGAACGTATTGGCGCCGACGCAGGTGCCGGGGCGATGTCAGATCGGCGGCGCTTCATTTCATTTGTAATGTGCCGGTAGGCGCCCGTAGGACCAATTGAATTACGCTTCGGGCGCCATGAACACTGCTGCACCCCACATCCTCGTGGTCGACGACGACCCGGCACTGCGCGAGCTGATGTCCGCGTACCTGACGGAGAACGAATTCCAGGTGACGGCCGTGGCCAGCGGCGCCGAGATGACCGCGGTGCTGCAGGAGACGGTCATCGACCTGGTGCTGCTCGACCTGCGCCTGGGCGGGGAGGATGGCATGCAGCTGGCGCGCGGCCTGCGCGACACCAGCGAGCTGCCGGTGATCATCGTCACCGGCAAGCAGGACGAGGCCGACCGTGTCATGGGCCTGGAGATCGCCGCCGACGACTACGTCACCAAGCCCTTCAGCAACCGGGAAATGCTCGCGCGCATCCGCGCCGTGCTGCGCCGCTATCAGGCGCGCACCGAGGCGGCGCCGGCCGGGCGCAGCACCAAGCGCCGGGCCTACCGCTTCGCGGGCTGGGAGCTGAACCTGCTGGCGCGCCGGCTGACCTCGCCCGAGGGGCAGCGCGTGGAACTGAGCAACGGCGAGTTCAACCTGCTGCTGGCGCTGTGCGAGCAGCCCCAGCGCGTGCTTTCGCGCGACCAGCTGCTGGAGCTGTCGCGCCTGCATGGCGCCGAGGTGTACGACCGCTCCATCGACGTGCAGATCCTGCGGCTGCGCCGCAAGATCGAGATCGATGCCTCGGCGCCGAAGATGATCCGCACCGAGCGCGGGGCAGGCTACGTGTTCGAGCCGCAGGTGCAGGTGCTGCACTGAGGCGGCGCGCACCGGGCCCTTGCGTCCCGGTGCCATCGTCCGTTCAGCCCTGGCGGCCGCTCTCGAACAGGAACCATGCACGGCGCTCGGTCTCGTCGATCCAGACCTCCAGCAGGCTGGCCGTGGCCACGTCGCCGTAACCGTCGCACATGCCGTGCGTGGCGCGCATGAAGTCGACCAGGCGCAGGTTGTCCTCGCGCAGCTCGGCCAGCATGTCGGCCGGGGTGACGAACGGCGCATCGTTGTCCGACAGGCGCTGGTGGCGCGTGATGTCGCCGATCGAGCGCAGCGTGGTGCCTCCCAGCTTGCGGGCGCGCTCGGCGATGGGGTCGGTCATGGCGAAGATCTGGTCCGACTGCTCGTCCAGCATCAGGTGGTAGTCGCGAAAGTGCGGGCCCGACATGTGCCAGTGGAAGTTCTTGGTCTTCAGGTACAGCGCGAAGCTGTCCGCCAGCAGGGCGGCAAGGCCGCCGCCGATGTCGCGCCGGGCCTCGGCGCCAAGCGCGGTCGGCGTGTGCAAGGGCGCCTGGCGGCGGGCGATGGTGGATTCAGGTGTCATGGACATGGAAGTGCCTGCAGGTTGTATCGGTCGCATCGGAGAGGGTGGATGGACCGCCGGCTGATGCTTGGCCGGTGGCCCATGGATGCACTTTGCGACGGGCCGGTTGCCGGGTCATTTCATTTCAGGCGGCCATGTTGCAGATGCAATTCCGTCCTGCCGTGCACGTGGCGAATCTCGCGCCGCGCTACAGATGAAACATGTCGCCGCCTTCATGAAACCGCGCTGCAAGCGGCAACCCGCACGATGGCACATGGTCTCCACCGACTTCCCGCGCGCACGCTTCGCATCGTGTGCAGCAACTGAACACTTCAATCCGCCCAAGGACAACGTCATGACCCGCTCCACCGACGCAGGCATCCGCCAGTACGAACACCCCGCCGGAGGCTGGGACGCGCTGGGCGCGGTTGCCAAGGCCATCCACGGCCAGATGAGCGCCGTCTCGGGCACGCGCATCATGCTGCGCAACAACCAGCCCGACGGCTTCGACTGCCCCGGCTGCGCGTGGCCCGACCCGAAGCACACCTCGGCCTTCGAGTTCTGCGAGAACGGCGCCAAGGCCGTGACCTGGGAAGCCACGCGCAAGCGCGCCACGCCCGAGGTGTTCCAGCGCCACACCGTGAGCGAGCTGCTGGGCTGGCGCGACCACGACATCGAGGACCTGGGCCGCCTCACGCACCCGATGGCCTACGACGCGGCCACAGACCGCTACGTGCAGATCGGATGGGACGAGGCCTGCGCGCGCATCGCGAAGGTGCTGAACGCGCTTCCCTCGCCCGACATGGCGGAGTTCTACACCTCGGGCCGCGCGTCGAATGAAGCGGCGTTCCTCTACCAGCTGTTCGCGCGCGCCTACGGCACCAACAATTTTCCCGACTGCTCGAACATGTGCCACGAAGCCACCAGCGTGGGCCTGCCGCAGTCGATCGGCATCGGCAAGGGCACGGTGTCGCTGGAAGACTTCGACCATGCCGACCTGATCATCTCCATGGGGCACAACCCCGGCACGAACCATCCGCGCATGATGACCACGCTGCATGCGGCCGCACGGCGCGGCGCACCGATCGTGGTGTTCAACCCGCTGCGCGAGCGCGCGCTGGAACGCTTCGCGGCGCCGCAGGACCCGCTGGAGATGGCCACCTTCAGCGCGACCGACATCGCCAGCGACTACCTGCAGGTGAAGGTCGGGGGGGACGCCGCCGCGCTCAAGGGCGTCATGAAGGCCGTGCTGGCCCTCGATGACGACGACCTGGCCGCCGGCGGCGCGGGCCTGCTCGACCGCGATTTCATCGCCGCGCACACCCAGGGCTTCGACGCGCTGGCCGATGACCTGCGCGCCACCGAATGGGCCGATGTGGAGCGCGCCTCGGGCCTGAGCCGCGCGTCGCTCGAGCATGTGGCAAGGCTCTACTGCAAAGCCAAGGCCACCATCATCGCCTTCGGCATGGGCATCACCCAGCATCGGCTGGGCACCGACAACGTGCAGCAGATCTCGAACCTGCTGATGCTGCGCGGCAACTACGGGCGCCCCGGCGCGGGCATCTGCCCGGTGCGCGGACACTCCAATGTGCAGGGCAACCGCACGGTGGGCATCGACGAGAAGGCGCCGCTGGCGCTGCGCCAGGGCATCGAGCGGGTCTACGGCTTCACGCCGCCCGCGCGGCCCGGGCACGACGCCGCCGAAGCCGTCGAAGCCATCGAAGCGGGCCGCTCGAGATTCCTCATGTGCCTGGGCGGCAACCTGGCCGTGGCCATGCCCGACCCGCAGCGCACCTTTGCGGCCATGCGCGGCCTGGAAATGGTCGTGCACATCGCGACCAAGCCCAACCGATCGCACCTGCTCACCGCCAGGCAAAGCCTGCTGCTGCCCTGCCTCGGGCGCACCGAACTCGACCTGCAGGCGGGCGGCGCGCAATCGATCACCGTGGAAGATTCCATGTCGATGGTGCACGCCTCCACCGGGCGCCTGCCGCCGCCGTCGGACCAGGTGCGTTCGGAGCCGGCCATCGTCGCGGGCATCGCCAAGGCGGTGCTGGGCGACCGGCACGGCATCGACTGGGATGCCCTGGTGGCCGACTACGGCCGCATCCGCGACGGCATTGAGGGTGTCTTGGCTGGGTTCGCCGACTACAACCTGCGCATCCGGCAGCCGGGCGGCTTCCGGCTGCCGATCGGACCTGCGCAGCGCATCTGGCACACCCCCTCGGGCAAGGCGCAGTTCATGGTCATGCCGGGCATCCAGGAGGACCCGCGCGCGGCAGGCGCGGCGGTGCTGACCCTGGCCACGCTCAGGAGCCATGACCAGTACAACACCACCATCTACGGCTTCGACGATCGCTACCGCGGCATCTTCGGGCGCCGGGACGTGGTGTTCCTGAACCCCGACGACCTGGCCGCGCAAGGCCTGGCGCCGGGCGACCGCGTGGACCTGAAAGCCGTGCCCTTCGAAGGCGAGGCGGCCTCGCCCGGCGCCGTGCTCAGGAACCTCACCGCGGTGGCCTACGACATTCCCAGGGGATCGGCCGGAGCCTACTACCCCGAGGCCAACGTGCTGATCGCGCTGTCGCACCGTGATCCGCGCAGCGGCACGCCGTCGTACAAGTCGGTGCCGGTTCGTGTGCGGCGCGCGCGTTGACGCCGCAGGCGGTCGGCGGCACGGCGCACAGTGCGGCTTGATCCATCGCAAAGCGGGTCCGGACGGCAGCGGCTACAACGTCAAGGCAGACCTTCATATCCTCGACAAAGGCGTTCTCATGTTCGATCACATCGGTATCCGCGCGAGCGACCGCGAGGCCAGCGAAGCCTTCTTCCTGCGCGCGCTGGCCCCGCTGGGCGTGAGCGTTGCGATGAAGGGGCCCCACGGGGTGGGCCTGGGAAAGAACGGCAAGCCCTCGCTCTGGATCTACGAGAGCGACGAGCGCCCGGTGGCGCTGCATCTTGCGTTCACGGCGCAGGACCGCGGCCAGGTCGATGCGTTCCATCGTGCGGCGATCGAGGCAGGCGGCAGGGACAACGGGCCGCCGGGGCTGCGCGCGCACTACCACCCTCACTACTACGCGGCCTTCGTCGTCGCGCCCGATGGCCACAACGTGGAGGCGGTGTGCCATCTGCCCGGGGGTTGAACGCCCGAGGGCATTGACGCACCGTGATGTCCGTCGGACGCCCGTGAAGGCCGCACTCTTCTAGGCGAAGCCGTGCACCAGTCGCTCGAACACGTCCTCCGCGCCCATCTGGCCGCCCTTGAGCATGATCTCCAGCCCGTCGAGCGCGGCGTCGTCGCTGTGCACGCGGCACAGCGAGGTGCCGGCGCCCATGTCGGCGACATAGGACAGGCCCCACGCGTCGAGCGCCTGAACGCCGTGGCTGGAGGTGTCGCCGCCGGCCACGCCGATGCGTCTGAGCGGCACGCTCGCCAGCACCTTGGCCAACATGTCGCCGCCCGCGCGTGCCAGCGCCTGGGCGTCCAGGCCGCCGCCCGATGGCTTTGCGCCGGGCGCGCGCGTGCAGGCCAGCACGTGGCGCCCGCGCGCGAGGCTGCCGATGACCAGTTCGGCCTGCTCGGCCACGGCGGCTTCGCCGCGTTGCGCCAGCTTCTGTGCGTCGAGCCACACGATGTCGAACGATTTCGCGGCCGCCACCTGCCGCGCGGTGACGGGCGAGAGGCTGCCCGCGAGCACCAGCACCGGGCCCTGGGCGGGTGGAACGCCGTCACGCGCCATCGGTGGACTGCCGCCGTCCCGGTGTGACGCGCCCATCGCCATCGACAGCGCATCCACCACGCTGCTCGGCCCCGCGGCCAGCAGCGTGGCGGCTTGCGCCCTGGTCCACAGCACCTGGCCGATGGCGCGCAACTGCATCGCATCGGCCACGTCGAAGAGCACCGCGTCCGCTGGCGGCGAGTGCAGTGCCTGGCGCAAGGCGGCATCCAGCGCATCGCTGCCGCGCGACGCCGCGGTGAACGGCATGGAACGCACATCCGCGAGCCCCTGCTTCGCCAGATGCAGCCGCAGATCCGGCTCGTCCATCGGCGTCACCGGATGGCAGCTCATCGTCGGATGCCGGTCGATGCGGTGCACCTGCGCGCCGCTTCCCGCGGCTGCGAACAGGTTGGCGAACAGGCAGTAGCGCCCCAGGTTCGGCTGCCCGCCGATGATGGCGGTCCATGGCTGCTCCACCGCCGCGCGCAACGCGCGCACGGCTGCGCCGATCGAGCCGATGTGCGGCGCGCTGTCGAAGGTGGAGCAGGTCTTGTAGTGCAGCACGCGCGCGTCCAGTGAGCGGAACAGGGCGGCCACCGGGCGAAGCTCGGTGCGCATTTCCTCGGGCGTCATGGCGCGCGCCGCGCCCGCGATGCCCAGCACGTCGAGCGGCCCCGCGCGATCGAGGCGCGCGGCGTCGGGCACTTGGAGGAACAGCAGCGCGCGCAGCCCCGCGCGCGCCGCGGTGCCGAGCGTGTCAGTCGCGCCGGTGAAATCGTCGCCGTAGTAGACGATCGACGGACGCGGCCTCATGGCTTGCCGAAGAAGGCGAGGGCGCGGGCGAGCTCGGGCTGGTCCTTGGCGGCGTCCGCCAGCGGCACGCCCGCGCGCGCGGCCGACCATGCCTGGCGGATGCTCGTCACGCCGGCCGCCGCGCCGTCGGGGTGCGCGAGGATGCCGCCGCCGGCCATGAACAGAAGGTCGTCGCTGCCGATGGCCTTCCACGTCGCCGGCACGGTGCCGGCCCATTGGCCAGAGGAAAAGGCCGGCATCACGCGATCGTCCGCCGCATCGGTCAGGGGGGTGAAGCAGTCCTGCGCCGACGCGATGACTTCGCCGTCCGGCTGCGAGAACTTGCCCTGCAGCCCGTGCACGTGCATGTGGTCCACCCCCGCCAGGCGCCACAGCGTCTGGTATGCCTGGAAAGAGATGCCCAGCAGCGGATGCCGCGACAGTGCGCCGTAGCCGTTGCGATGCCCATGCAGCGCGAGCCCCGTGTGCCGCCGCAGCGTCTGGATGCCCGAGTGCCCGCACCAGTTCAGGCTGGCCATCACGCACGAGCCGCCTTCGCGTTCGACGAGGTCGGCATGCCGCTTCATCGCGTCGGTCTCGTCGGTGATGTTGAACGCCACCATCACATGCTTGCCGGTGCGCGCCTGATGCGCGCGCACGACGGCCATCACGGCCGGCACGCGCTCGGCCAGCGGCGCATGCGCGGGATCGGCGCACACCTCGTCGTCCTTGATGAAGTCGACGCCCGCGGCGCACAGACGGCCGACGAGCTCGGCCGTCTGCGCCGCGGACAGGCCGACGTTCGGCTTGATGATGGTGCCGACCAGCGCGCCGCTGGCCACGCCGGTCGCGCGCCGCGTGCCGGCGATGCCGGCGCGCGGCATCTCGAAGCGCGCGCGGTAGGCCGCGGGCACCTGCAGCGATTCGAGCCGCAGCCCCGTCACCTCGCCCAGGTCATACAGGTTGCCTGACACCGTCGCGGCCAGGGTCGGCAGGTTGGCGCCGATGTTGGCCACCGGAAACGAAATGTCGACGTGCGCGCGCCGCCACGGGCCCCGCGCGCCTTGGCGCTCGAGCAGGGCGTTCGGCAGGCTCGGCGCCCCGGCCGGCGCCAGCTCGGTGATCGCCTCCACCGTGGCGCGCGCGCGCTCGCGCAGCGCGTCGGTCTCGCCTTCGACGCGCGTGAAGGTGCCGCACGATTGCTCGCCGGCCATCACCTGCGCGACGGCCGCCACGTCATGCGGCGTCTCGACCAGGTAGCGCGCGCGAACGCGCTCGGGTGCCATCGCGCTCACAGCTTGCTCAGGTCGGGAAAGGGCCGCACCGGCTCGCTGCCGTCCCAGCCCTGCGACGCGTTGCGGATCAGCTCGAACATCTTGCCCTTGGGGCCCGCGACTTCCGACAGCTCGATGACGGTGCCCGGGTGGTATTCGGTGTCGAAGTAGATGAAGCGTCCGCGCTCGCCCACTTCCCCGCTCATCACTGGCTTGAAACCCTGCGCCGTGAGGCGCGCGAGGTCGGCGTCGTAGTCGGCGGTCCAGTAGGCCACGTGCTGCAGTCCCGTGCGGCCGGCCCGCAGGAAGTCGCGGTACATCGATGGCACGTCGTTGCGCGTCTGGATGAGCTCCACCTGCACGTAGCCCGAGTTGGCGAGCGCCACCGAGTTGTGCGGCTCGTGCGCCTCGCCGTTGTAGCGGTAGTTCCTGATGGGCACGCGGGGGTTGTAGAACCAGGGGCCCACGCCCAGCTTCGTGCTCCAGTAGTCCATGGCGGCTTCGATGTCGTGCACGACATAGCCCAGTTGGCGGATCTCGCCGAGGAATCGACTCATTGCGTTTGGCTCCGTGGATGTGAGTGTGTTGTTGTGGTGTGCATCAGAATTTCAGGAAGCCGGTCGAAAACCACGGGACCACGGCCACGATCGCCAGGCCGACCAGCATCGCGCCGATGTAGCCCCAGATGTAGCGTATGCCTTCGTCGGGGTTGACCTTGCTCACAGCGCACGCGCCGTAGTAGCCCACGCCGAAGGGCGGCGCGAACAGGCCGATGCCCATGGAGAAGATGACGACCATGGCGTAGTGCACCTCGTGCACGCCAGCCGCCTTGGCGATGGGAAACAGCAGCGGCCCGAACAGCACGATGGCCGGAATGCCCTCGAGCACGCTGCCCAGCACGATGAAGGCGACGATCGACACGGCCAGAAAGCCGTAGGCCCCGCCGGGCAGCGTGCCCATGACCCGCGCCAGGTCTTGCGAGAAACCCGACTGCGTGAGGCCCCAGGCCATGGCCGTGGCGCAGCCGACGATGAAGATGATCGCGCCCGAGAGCGAGGCCGTGTCGACGAGCATCGGCTTGAGCCGCTTCCAGTCGAACTGGCGGTACACCACCAGGCCCACGATGGCCGCGTAGACGATGCCGATGGTCGACACTTCGGTGGCCGTGGCCACGCCCTCGACCACGGCGGCGCGGATCACGAAGGGCAGCAGCACGGCCGGCAGCGCCACCAGCAGCAGCTTGCCGATCTCGCGCTTGCTGTAGCGCTGCACGCCGCTGAGGTCTTCGCGGCGGTAGCGCCACCACACCACCGCGCACAGCGCGGCGCCCAGCACCACGGCCGGCAGCAGGCCGCCCGTGAACAGCGCCGCGATCGAGATGCCGGTGACCGAGCCGATGGTGATCAGCACGATCGACGGCGGAATGGTCTCGGTCTGCGCGCCGGTGGCCGACAGCAGCGCCACCAGGTCGCCGGGCTTGGCGCCGCGCTTGGTCATCTCGGGGAAGAGCACGGGCGCGATGGCCGCCATGTCGGCGATCTTGGAGCCCGAGATGCCCGACACCAGGTACATCGCGCCGATCAGCACGTACGAGAGGCCGCCGCGCACATGGCCCAGCAGGCTGGCGAGGAACTGGATCATGGCGCGCGCCATGCCGGTCATCTCGATGAGCGCGCCCAGGAAGATGAACAGCGGCACCGCCAGCAGGATCAGGTGCGACATGCCCTCGTCGAGGCGGCCCACCATCACCAGCAGCGGCGTGCGCGTGGTGAGCGCCAGGTAGCCGAAGGTCGCCAGCGCGAACGAGAACGCGATGGGCACGCCGGAGAGCACCGTGGCCGCCACGATGACCACGAAGAAGATCACCAGGTTGAACTTGCCGAGGCCGGCGAACACCGGTGCGGCAAGCCAGAAGGCGCCCACCAGCGCGGCCGTGCCGACGAGCGCGAGCGCGATCTGCCGGCCGGTGCACACGCGCAGCAGGCGCAGCAGTGCCATCACCAGCATGATGCCGATGCCCGCCGGAATGGCCGCGGCGCGCCACGCGTTGCTGACCTCCAGCGCCGGCGTGACGATGAACGACTCTTCGTGGGCGTAGTCGATCGACGGCCAGATGATCAGGACGAGGAACGCGACCGAGGCGGCGATCGCGAAGGCATCAAGGATGGCGCGCGTCTGCGGGCGCACCTTCTGCACCAGCGCGGTCATGCGCATGTGCTCGCCGCGGCGCAGCGCCACCACGGCGCCGAGCATGGACAGCCACAGGAAGAGGATGGACGCGAGCTCGTCGGACCACACCAGCGGCGCGTGGAACAGGTAGCGCGACACCACGCCGGCGAACAGCACGCAGATCTCGGCGAGCACCAGCAGCGCGGCCACGGCCTCGACCGCCGCGCCGAACACGCGGTCGATGCGCGACGCCATGCCGCTCAGCGGGTTGGCCGAGGCGCCGGCAAAGGCGGCCGCCTCGAAGGTCGATTCATGCGCCATGGGTGGTCAGGCCAGCTTGCCGACCGCGCCCTCGAGCAGCGCCCAGGCCTCGGGGCCGAAGCGGCCTTTCCATTCGCCGTAGAAGCCCGACTCGCGCAGCTTCGCGCGAAAGCTCTCGGCGGCGGGACGGTTGATGCTCAGGCCCTTGGCCTGCAGGTCGCCGACCACCGATTCGTTGAGCTTGCGGATGTCGTCGCGCTGCTGCATGCCGGCATCGTTGATGGCGCGGGCGACGATGGTCTTCAGGTCGTCGGGCAGTGCTTCCCAGGCGCGGCCGTTGGCGATGAACCAGTAGCCGTCCCAGATGTGGTTGGTGAGGGAGCAGAACTTCTGTACCTCGAACAGCTTGGCGACCTGGATGATGGGCAGCGGGTTCTCCTGCGCATCGACGATCTTCGTCTGCAGCGCCGAGTAGACCTCGCTGAACTGCAGGCTGGCCGGCGCGGCGCCCAGGCCCTTGAACATCGAGATCGACAGCGGGCTCACTGGCACGCGGATCTTCAGGCCGTCCATGTCCTTGGCGGTGGCTACCGCGGCCTTGCTGCTGGTGGTCTGGCGAAAGCCGTTGTCCCACATTTTCTCGAAAGCATAGAGGCGCGACTTGGCGATGGCGCCGCGCACATGTGCGCCGAGCTTGCCGTCCATCGCGGCCCACACCTGGGCGTAATCGTTGAAGGCAAAGCCCACGGCATTGATGGCCGCCACCGGCACCAGCGTGGCGATGACCAGCGCCGAGGGCGTGAAGAACTCGATGCCGCCCGAGCGCACCTGCGCCAGCATGTCGGTGTCGCCGCCGAGCTGGTTGTTGGGGAAGATCTTGATCTCGACGCGGCCCTTGGTCTCCTTGGCGATGCGCTCGGCCGCCTCCTGCGCGCGGATGTTCAGCGGGTGCGTCAGCGGCAGGTTGTTGCCGTACTTGTACGAGAACTCGGCGGCGCGTGCGATGCGCGGCAGCGCCGTGACGATGCCAGCAGCGGGGAGGGCGGAAAGGGTGCGCAGGGCGCGCCTGCGGGTCAGCGAGGTCATGATTTTGTCTCCGTGATCGTCCAGTTCTTGCGGACTGCGGTTGATGCAATCTGATGCATCATTGAATTCAGGCCAGAGGGAAGATAAAAGGATGCATGATCCCGGTCAAACTTGGCTCTGATGGTTTTTGATGTATGAGGGATAACCCTTCAACGCTTCCCGACTCGTCTGCTTCACCTCTGGAAGCGCGCCGCGCCCGCGTGGTGGACATCGCTCGCGCGGCGCAGGTGTCGACCGCCACCGTCGACCGCGTGCTCAACCGGCGCCCGGGCGTGCGCGATGCGACGGTGCAGCGCGTGCTCAAGGCTGCGGGCGAGCTCGACTACCTGCCCGGGCCGGCGCTGTATGCGGCGCTGACGCCGCCGCCGCTGCGGCTGGTGTTCCTGCTGCCGGCGGGCACCAACCGGTTCATCCGCATGCTGGGCGACATGGTGGGCTACGCGCAGGAGCACTGGGCGCCGTTCAACGTGCAGTGCCGCACGGTGTTCATCGAGAGCTTCAATCCGCATGAGCTGGCGAACGCGCTGCACCGGCACGGCCAGCGCTGCGACGGCATCGCGATGATGGCGCTCGAGCATCCGGCGGTGCGCGAGGCGGTGGCTGCGCTCGCCGCACGCGGGCTGCCGGTGGTGACGCTGATCTCGGACCTGTCGAACTCGGAGCGCGCCGCGTTCGTGGGGCTCGACAACCGGGCCGCGGGGCGCACGGCGGGCTACCTCATCGGCCGGTTCATCGGCACGCGCGCGGCCCAGGTCGCGCTCATCGCAGGCAGCCTGAGCTACAAGGCGCACGAGGAACGCGAGGCGGGCTTCCTGCATGTCATCGAAGAGATGTTTCCGCGGCTCGAAGTGGTGGGCCTGCGCGAAGGGCAGGACGACGCGGACAAGAACTACCGCCAGACGCGCGCGCTGCTGGAGCAGCACCCGGACATGGGCGGCATCTACAACATCGGCGGAGCGTCCGACGGTGTGGCGCGCGCCCTGAAGGAAGCGGGGCGCGAGCAGAAGGTGGTCTTCATCGGCCACGGCCTGACGCCCGACACGCGCGCCTTGCTGATCGACGGCAGCATGGATGCGGTGATCACGCAGAGCCCGCACACCACGCTGATGAGCTGCGTGCGCATCTTCACCAACCTGCGCGACAAGCGCGAGGCGCTCAGCGGCGTGGAAACGACGCGCAGCCAGGTGATTTTTCGGGAGAACCTTCCTTAGCCGGTGCACCTAGTGCAGGCTCACCCATTGCGGCGTTCTCGTGAGCGCACGAAAGACTGGCGCCGCTTCCGAGGGTTGGATACCGTTCAGGCCCATGTCCGCCAGAGGGCCGAGGACTTCTCGAACCTGCTCGTCCCACACCAGCAGCGCCATCGACCACCGCGGGAACGCGCGCGCCGCGATGAACCGGTACTCCAGCACGGTCAGGTTCGCATGCCGCGGGTCCTCTGCGATGTTGGCCATCACGCATTCGATGGCGGCCTCGTCGCCTTCGAGGTATTGCATGTAGTTGCACTGGAAGTGGCACAGTGCGCCGGTGACGCCTACTTCCCGGTTGTTGCGGCGCGAGGCGCGCAGGATGCTTTCGACGTCGCCCGCCGATGGTCCCCTGGACATGCTGCGATAGATCAGTCGGGCCAGCAAGACGATGTCTCCTTGGCGTCCAAAGGCGCATGGTAGGACATTCCCCTTTCATTTGGAACAGCACGGAAATTCCACCCAATGGCGATCGCCGCCTTCACCCACCCAGGCTCAGCGGCACGGCGCCTTGCTGGTAACCACGCAACCCGCCCAGGTCGAGCACGGTCAGTCCGCGCTTTTCGAGGCGGATGAGTCCAAGCGCCTGAAAGCGCCGCAGTGCCACGTTCACGCGCTGCCTTGATACGTTTGCCAGCAGCCCGATCTCGACCTGCCCGACTTCCAGGAAGCGCGGCGCGTCCGGATACAGATCAGGGTTGAACAGGCTCGCCAGGCAGTTCGCGACGCGCGCGTCGGTGTCGAGCAGCCGCTCGTGCGCGAGCGCGCCGATGAACAGGCTCAGCCGCGCGTTCAACAGCTCCTGCAGGTAATGGTTGAACGGCACGCTGGTGCCGCGCAGCCATTCGAAGGTGCGGCGCGGCATCAGCGCGATCCGCGTCGGCCGCAGCGCGAACACGTCGTAGCGGCGCGCCTCGTGCTTGAAGAGCGATCCCTCGCCGAACCACACACCGGCCGAGACGCCGGTGAGCGTCGATATCCGCCCCTCCTGCGAGGCCACCGACATCTTGGCGAAACCATCGACGAGCCCCATCCAGTGCTCGACCTGTTGCCCCGCCCGCGCAATGCAGGCGCCGCGCGCGAACTGCCTCTCCTGCATGCTGCCCAGCACGTGCTCCACATCCGCGGGCGCGAGACCTGCCGCCCACCGCGAGCGCCGCACCATGTCTTCCAGCTGAGGCGCGGCCGGGGCCCGGACGGAATCAGGGATTACCTCTAGCGATTGGCGCCTCATGTGTCGTCGCGACGACCGCAGCGTGGAACGTCCATCCTTAATCTTCCAGAACACACAACAGAAGGAGACTTCCATGCTCGCTACACCTCGCCGTCCGCGCAAGCGGGTTTTTCCGTGGCTCCGGATCCGGCCGCAGGCCGCCGCAGCCGGGCTCGCGATGGCCGGCGCACTGCTCGCCGCGGGTTGCGGCGGAGGGTCGGACGGTTCGGGGTTCTCGTTCATTCCGGGCGCCAGTCCCCCGCCCGTCGTGCAGACGCCGGCCGCGTTCCAGATCAGGACGCTCTCTTCCGCGCCCGACATGATCAGCGGAGGCGACACGCTGATCGAAATCACCGCGCCCGTGGGCGTTGCACTCGACAAGGTGCGCGTGAGCCTCAACGGCAAGGACGTGACCGCCCAGGTGCCCGTCGTCAACAGCACCGCCCGCGTGCTGCGCGGACTTGTCACCGGCCTCACCACCGACAAGGCCAGCACCACCGGCAGCGTCAACACGCTGGTGGTGAGCAATGCCGATGTTGCGGCGCAGCGCACCGAGACCCGGCTGGTCAACTATCCGATCACCGGCCCGATCCTGTCGGGCCCGCACATTTCGCCCTACGAATGCCGCACGGTGCAAAACGGCCTGGGTGCCGCGCTCGATGCCGACTGCTCGGCCGCGACGCAGGTGGTCTGGTACTACCGCACCAACACCAACGTCTTCAAGCCGCTCGCAGACCCCAAGGGAACGCGCCCGGCCGATCTTGCTACGACCACCACGAACGACGGCACCACGGTGCCCTACATCGTGCGCGTGGAGTCGGGCACCATCAACCGCGGCGTGTACCGGCTCGCGGTGCTCGACAACCCGACCAAGGATTCGCCCGCCGCATGGAAGCCCGGCCCGGGCTGGAACAGGAAGCTCGTGGCCTACTTCGACTGCTGCGGTTCGGCGCAGTACAACCAGGGCGTGCACCCGATCGAGTCGATCCTCGGCGACGTGGGCCACATCCAGCTCTCGCGCGGCTTCGCCTTCATGAACTCGACCGAACTCTGGAACAACCAGCACGCCAATCCGCACCTGCAGGGCGAGACGCTGATGATGCTGAAGGAGCACGTGATCGAGGAATTCGGCGAAGTGCCGAAGTGGACGGCCGGCTTCGGCGGCTCGGGCGGTGCGATCCAGCAGTACCTGATCGCGCAGCTCTATCCGGGGCTCCTGGACGGCATCCAACCGATCGTCTCCTTCCCCGAGACGCTGATGCCCGAGGTGATGGAGTGCCGCCTGCTGAACAACGTCTACAAGCTCGACACCGCCACCTGGACGACGGCCAAGCAGAATGCGGTGAACGGCTTCAACACCAACACCTGCACCGCGTGGGACCTGTCGTTCGCGAGCATCATCAAGTCGGACAACGCGGCGGGCTGCGGGCTCATCGAGCCGGCCAACGTGGCGAACGTCTTCAACCGCGCGACCAACCCGGGCGGCATCCGCTGCGACCTGTTCCAGACCAACGTGAATCTGCTGGGCAAGCGGCCCGGCACGCAGGAGGCGCGCCGGCCGCTGGACAACATCGGCGTGCAGTACGGCCTGGGGGCGCTCAATGCCGGCACGATCTCGGTGAAGGAGTTCCTCGACCTGAACGAGAAGGTGGGCGGCTACGACGGCGACGGCAACCCGCAGCCCGCGCGCTCCGAAGCCGATCCGGATGCGCTCAGGCTCAGCTACGCCGGCGGCTTCAAGAACGGCTTCAGGGGCGCGGGCCTTGCGAACATCCCGATCATCACGCAGCGCGGCAACGCCGATGCCGTGGGCGACATCCACGACACGACGCAGGACCTGATCATCAGAGCCCGGCTGCAACGCGCCAACGGCCGCAGCGACAACCAGATCATCTGGACGCTCGGCTCCACCTCAGGCTACGACTACATGAGCGGCTCGATCGATCTCCTGAACAAATGGCTGGACAACATGGCGGCCGACCCGTCGCCCGCTTCGATCGACAAGGTGGTGCGCAACAAGCCCGCCGGCGCCAACGATGCCTGCTGGGACAAGACCGGCAAGCGCATCGACGAGCCCGCGTCGCTCGATGCGGCGGCCAGTTGCAACGTCGTGTACCCGCGCTTCACCACGCCGCGCATCCAGGCCGGCTCGCCGCTGGTGAACGACGTGCTCAAGTGCCAGCTCAAGCCGGTCAACCCCGCCGACTACTCAGTGACGATTGCCGGGGCCGATCTCGCGCGGCTGCAGACAATCTTCCCGAGCGGCGTGTGCGACTGGAGCAAGCCTGGCGTGAGCCAGGAGGCGCTGCGCGGCACCTACCTGCGGTTGCCGCTGAACTGACGGCCTGCACCGGGGCATGAGGATGCCTCGGCTTTCAGGTCGAGGCATCGCTTGTCCGCTCGATGCCAGCTGGAGATCCTTGAGGCCGCAAGCGCGGTGGCGGGCTACGGCCTCGCGCCCGTTTTCTTCAGGGAACCGCTGACACGCCGGATGGCCTCGGCGAACGCACCCAGGACCGGCGGCCTCTCCATCCCGTCGCGCCGGAAGAACAGGCCGAATGACGGCAGGACCATCTTCGGCAGGACCTTCAGCCGTTGAACGCCGCCGCGGGCGACCTCGTCCGCGGCGTGCTCCAGGCGCACCGCGCACAGCAGCGAAGGGTCCTTGCGAAGCACGGTGCCGATCGTCACCGACGAGAGCGCCTCGATGACGGGCACGGGCGGCGTCGCGCCGCTGTTGAGAAAGGCGGTCATGAAGGCCTGCCGCACGAGGGTTTCCTTCGGCGGCAGCACCCAGGGGCCGGCCTGCAGATCGGTCCAGCGCAGCCGGCGGCCGGCCACGCCCTCGTTCGCGCAGGAGGCCAGAACGCAGAGTTCGTCTTCCAGCAGCACCACGGGCTCGAGCATGGGAATCAGGTCGCTGGCGACGAGCTCGGGCGTGATGGCGCCGAAGACGCAGTCGAGCTCGCCGTCGAGCAGGCGGTGGATGAGCTCATGCACGCGGCCCTCGCGCAGCTGCACGGCGGCGCCGGGCATGCGCCGGCGCAGCTCGACGATGGCCGCCGGAACGGCCGCGGTCACCGAGGGTGCGCCCACGCGCAGCACCGCGGTGATCCCGCTTTGCATCGCGTCGACGTCCTCGGTCGCGCGGGCCAGCTCGTTGAGCACCGCGCGCGCCCTGAAGGCCGCGCTGGCGCCCAGCGCATTCGCATGGATGCCCTGGTGGCTGCGCTCGAACAGCCGCGCGCCGAAGCAGCCCTCGATCTCGCCGAGCATCTTGCTGATCGCGGGCTGGCTCAGGTGCAGCCGCGTGGCCGCGCCGCGCATGGTGCGGGCTTCGGAAAGCACGGCGAGAAGCTCTAGGTGGCGCAGGCGCAATGTGCGGATCAGGCGGTCAGTCTTGGTGTGCATGTCGCATCCGGTGGCATAGCTGTTCGTGATCACTCCCTCACGATTATCGAATTTTCAAGAATCGGGGAAGGCGATAACGTTGCCTCCGATGAATGCAACGACCCAAGAGACATCCGGGCCCGCCGTGCCCCTGAAGAACGTGCGCGTGATCGACATGGGGCAGTACATCGCCGGGCCCGGCGCGGCCATGGTGCTGGCCGAGCTGGGCGCGCAGGTGATCAAGATCGAACCGCTGGCGGGCGACCAGGCCCGGCACATCGGCCGCTACGGCGAGTCGATGATCCGCGCATACAGCCGCGGCAAGCAGTCGATCGCGCTGGACCTCAAGAGCGAGGCCGGGCGCGACATCGCGTGGCGCCTGATCGGCGGCTGCGACGTCGTGATCCAGAACCTGCGCCCCGGGGCCGTGGAGGCCCTGGGCCTCGGCCCGGCCGAGGTGCGCGCGCGGTTTCCGAAGGTCATCTACCTGTCGATCTCCGGCTTCGGCGACCAGGGCCCGTCGAGCGCGCGCCCCGGCTACGACATCGCGGCGCAGGCCGAGAGCGGGCTGATGTCGGTCACGGGCGAACCCGACCGCCTGCCGCAGAAGGTGGGCGTGCCTATCATCGACGCGGCCGCCGCGCACCTGGGCGCGCAGGCGGTGCTGGCCGCGCTCTATGGCCGCGCGCAGACCGGCGTGGGTGAGACGCTGCGCACCTCGCTGCTGGAGGTGGCACTGCATCTGCAGGCCACCACCTGGTGCGACTACCTGGGCGGCGCCCCGGAGCCGACGCGCATCGGCGACGGCCAGCCCAACAATGCGCCGGCGGCGGAGGTCGTGGCCACGCGCGACGGGCACATCGTGCTGTCGGCCTACGCGGACGAGCATTGGGCGCGCTTTTGCCGCGTGGTGGGGCGCGCGTCGCTCGCGAGCGATCCGCGGTTTTGCACCAACGCCCTGCGCGTGCAGCACCGCGGCGAGCTTCGCGTGGTGCTGCGCGAATGCCTGTCTTCGTACACCAGCGAGGAATGCGTGGCGCTGCTGAGCCGCAACCAGATCGTCGTCGGCTTCGTTCGCAGCTACGCGCAGGTGCTGCAGAGCGCGGACGTGCAGGCGAGCGGGCTGCTGGTCGATGCGCCTGGCGCCGACGGCCGGCGCTATCCCTCGCTGGCGCTGCCCTACCGGCTGGGCGATGCGCCGCGCGCCAATCCGCCGGCCGCGCCTGCGTGCGGAGCCGACACCGACCGGCTGCTGGCCGAGCTCGGCCTCTCGGCGGACGAGATCGCAGGCCTTCGCCGCGCCGGAGCTGTCGCATGACGAACGCCGCCATCCCCCGCGGCTGCGAAGACGTGGTGATCCAGACGCTGCCGCTGTTCGAGATGATGCGCATGCGCGCCGCGACCACCGCGCGCCGCCATCCGGTCCTCGGTTTCGCGGCGCCGGATCCCGCATCGGCCATGCGCTGGGTCAACCAGTTCACGCACACCCATCGCCGGCTCGGCCCGCAGGACAGGGAGGTCGTCAGCCCGAACAACGACACGGTCTACAGCAACGCCTGGCTGGACCTCTGTGAAGGACCCGTCGTCATCGAGACGCCGGACATGGGCGAGCGCTACTGGACGCTGGGGCTGCTGGATGCGTGGACCAACCCGTTCGCCTACGTCGGGCGGCGCACGACCGGCAACCGGCCCCAGCGCACGCTGGTGCATGGCCCCGGCTGGCGCGGCGCGGTGCCGTCCGGCATCACGCAGACCGTGGCCGCCCCCGGCGACGACGTGTGGCTGATCGGGCGCCACCTCGTGGAGGACGACGGCGAGGACGCCGCCCGCGTGCGCGACGCGCAACGCGCGATGAGACTCGTGCGACCGGACGGCAGCGATGCCGCCATGCGCGTGGACACATGGCTCGACGCACGCGACACCGGTGCGCCAGCGTCAGCGCCGTACCTGGCCATCGTGAGCGCCGCGCTGCGGCGCAATCCGGTGCCGGCCGGAGAAACCCTGGCATGGCCGCCCATGGAGGCCGAGCTCGCGACCGCGCTGCCCGCCGTGTACGAGCGGCTGCGCACCGGCAACCAGCCCCACGACCTGGGCGGCGGCTGGGCGATCCCGGTCATGGTGAAGACGCACTGGGGCGACGACCACCTCACGCGCGCGCGCATCGCCCGCAACTTCATCGGCGCGCTGGGCGTGGAGGAGGCGATGTATCCCACCGCCGAGGTGGACGCGCGCGGCGCGCCGCTGGACGGATCGCGGCGCTACGCGCTGCGCTTCGCACCGGGCAAGGGGCTCAAGGTGGGGGCCTTCTGGTCGCTCACGATGTACCGTCGCAGCGACTGCCTGTTCGTGGCGAATCCGATCGATCGGTATTCGATCGGCGACCGCACCCCGGGCCTGAGGCACGATCCCGACGGCGGCCTGGTCATCCGGCTGCAGGCCGACGACCCGGGACCCGGCGCCAACTGGCTTCCGGCACCCGCGGGCGAGCCGTTCTACGTCGTGCTGCGCCTCTACCAGCCGCATGCCGATCACCTGGAATTGCGGTTCGACTATCCGCCCATCGAGCCGGTCTGACATCCCAAGAAAACCCACGGAGACAAGAACACATGACAACGACCCGCAGACAACTTCTCACCGCAGCCGCGGCGGGCCTGGCGATGCCCTGGTGTCTGCCGAGCCAGGCGCAGGCCTGGCCGGCAAGGCCGATCCGCATGGTCTCGCCCTACGGCGCGGGCGGCTCGAACGACATCCTCACGCGCGTGCTCGGCGACTTCCTCGGGCGCAGGCTGGGGCAGGCCATCGTGGTGGACAACAAGGCCGGCGCAGGCACGCGCATCGCGAACGACTTCGTGGCCAAGGCACCGGCCGACGGCTACACGCTGCTGCATGCGGCCGCCCCGATCGCCATCGGCGAGGCGCTCTACAAGGACCTGCCGTACGACGTGCACAAGAGCTTCGCTTCGATCGCCAGCACGGCGATCGCACCCCTGTTCCTGGTGGTCAATGCCGATGCGCCTTACAAGACGCTTGCGGAATTCATCAAGTATGCGAAGGCGCATGCCAAGGGCGTGAGCTTCGGCTCGCCCGGCGCCGGCTCGGCGCCGCACCTGACGGCCGAGCTGCTGCTGCGCGCCGCTGAGGCGAAAGGCGTCGTCGTGCAGTACCGCGGCGATGCGCCCGCCTACACCGATCTGCTCGCCGGGCGGCTCGACGCGACGCTGACAGCCATCTCGACCGCCGTGCCGCATATCCAGGCCGGGAAGCTGCGGGTCCTGGGCGTCGCCAACGAAGAGCGCACGCCGCTCTACCCGGATGCGCCGACCTTGCGCGAGCAGGGGCTGCCGTCCGTCGTGGGCTACGGCTGGTACGGCATGCTCGCGCCGGCCGGAACGCCGGCTGCCATCGTGGCGCGGCTCAATGCCGAGATCAACGCCGCGGTGGCCGACCCGGAGGTCCGCCGCAAGGCCGAGGCAGCGGGACTGCAATTGCGCGGCAGCACCAGCGCCGAGTTCAGCGCGTTCATCGCCAGCGAGACGCGCAAGTGGGCGCAGATCATCAAGTCGGCGAACATCACGGCGGAGTGATCGACACCGTTGGAGGTGGCGCGCTGCTCAGACCACGTCGATCACAGGCGGCAGCACGCGCTCGTAGCGTTTCATCTTCGCCGGCTCGATGCCCAGCCACCGGGCCACTTCTTCAGGCGATGTGCCTCGCTGCAATTGCCTGAGGGCAAAGGTGTGCCGCAGGCGGAACGAGCCGCCTTCGCCGGAGTTCATGCCGGCCGCCTCGAGCACCTGTCTTGCACGCTCGTATTGGGATGGCTTTTGCCATTGCTTGCCGGTGCGCGTGGAAGGGAACAGGTACTGCCCCTCCAATCCCGAGTCGGCCCGCACGGTGAGCCAGTGGCGCAGCAACTCTGCCGCCCAGGGCGCGACCGGTGTTTCGCGTGCCGGCGAGTTGCCGTTTCCAGGGACGTGGAGCTTCCATGGCCGCTCGCGCGCATGGCCGTCCTGCTTGATGACGGAGGCCAGCGTCAGTGCGCGCACGTCGCCCGGCGTGAGCCCGGCACCGAGCTGCAAGGCCACGGAGGCGCGGTTGCGCACCTCCTGCCAGGAAAGTTCTGCCTGTGGCCCAGCCTCTGAGAGATAGGCAATGAGCTGCGCCGCTTCGTCTGTCGAGAGGTAGTCCGGCAGCGGGTCGGCATGCGAGGCATCTGCATAGCGAATGTCGGGATTGGCTGCCAGCCAGTTCGCCGCGGCTTTGTTGACCGGGGCATCGGTGCGCGCTGCATGATGGCGCAGCACGCGGTCGATCAGTCGCATCAGCCGCAATGCGTAGCGGGGAGTGAGCGATAGATCGGAAGTCTTGCGTCCGAAGCGCGCCGCCTTGAAGGCCTGCAGGTCTTCCAGCTCCAGGTTGAACAGGTTCACCGCCGGCGACTGCCCCAGGCACCACGCCATGAAAGCCC
The DNA here is from genome assembly GCF_037482385.2 of Variovorax sp. AB1(2024). Classification (NCBI taxonomy): domain Bacteria; kingdom Pseudomonadati; phylum Pseudomonadota; class Betaproteobacteria; order Burkholderiales; family Comamonadaceae; genus Variovorax; species Variovorax sp. AB1(2024). The sequence goes on from NZ_JBBHKP020000002.1 coordinate 151,737, forward strand.
GCCACATGTCCTGGTAGACGGCAACGGAGCCGTCCTGGCTCAGCAGGCCCAAGCCTCGCTGGTCGGCAAGCCACGTTTCGAAAGCTTGGGCGAATGTGGCGACGGGGCCGGGTGGGCTGGAGGGGGCGGCGACGTCGGGAGCAGGCGTGTCCACAGGCATGGCACAGATCATAAACATACTAACGGCACGCGCTATCTGTTTGCTGAATTTTGCGTCCGGTTGTCCAAGAAACCTGTGCCGTTAGTGTATTTTCATTCCTGGCAAATCTATGCGAAAAGGACAAGCCCCTGAGCGCCAGTTCCGCTCGCAACACTTCGCCTGTCCCTTCGGGTTTCCACCTACGTCTCGATCCGGAAGCCCGGACGCGTCTGCCGCACTTCGTCCGGATAGGCGGCTCTGCATGAGTCCAGCGGCTGCGGTACCTCCAGCCAAATCAACCACTTAGCGCACTTCGCCGAGCTCCGCGCCAGTGGCATGTCGATTGCTGAGCATCCTGGCCTGCCGCACGTCTGCTGCGATGCCCGGCCATGACACAGGAGACAACCGATTTGCCCGCCGGGCAAGGTGCACCTGCGCCACGCCATCGCCGCAGGCACCCGAAAATTTCCAGGAGACCAACCCGTGGACCACCCAGCCAAAACTACAGCCAAACCCCTCTACAAGTCCCTGTACTTCCAGGTCATCACCGCCATCGTGCTCGGTGTGCTGCTGGGGCATTTCTACCCGGACACCGGCGCGTCGATGAAGCCCCTGGGCGACGGCTTCATCAAGCTCATCAAGATGATCATCGCGCCGATCATCTTCTGCACGGTGGTGGTCGGCATCGCCGGCATGGAGGACATGAAGAAGGTCGGCAAGACCGGCGGCCTAGCGCTGCTGTACTTTGAGATCGTCTCCAGCATCGCGCTGGTGGTGGGCCTGGTCATCATCAACATCGTGCGGCCCGGTGCTGGCATGAACGTGGACGTGAGCCAGCTCGACACCAAGAGCATCGCGGCCTACACGGGCCCGGGAAAGATGCAGAGCACCACCGATTTCATCCTGAACATCATCCCCAACACGCTGGTCGACGCCTTCGCCAAGGGCGAGATCCTGCAGGTTCTGCTGATTGCCGTGCTGTTCGGCTTCGCGCTGCACCGCTTCGGCGGGCGCGGCACGCTGGTGTTCGACGTGATCGAGAAGGGCTCGCACGTGCTCTTCGTGATCGTGGGCTACATCATGAAGGTCGCGCCCATCGGCGCCTTTGGCGCGATGGCCTTCACCATCGGCAAGTACGGCGTGAGCTCACTGCTGCAACTGGGCCAGCTGATGGCCACTTTCTACGCGACCTGCCTGCTGTTCATTTTCGTGATGCTCGGGGGCATCGCCAGGGCCCACGGGTTCAGCATCTGGAAGTTCATCAAGTACATCAAGGAAGAACTGCTGATCGTGCTGGGCACGTCGTCCAGCGAATCGGTTCTGCCGCGCATGATGGCCAAGCTCGAGAACCTGGGCGCGAAGAAGTCTGTGGTCGGCCTGGTGGTGCCCACGGGCTACTCGTTCAACCTCGACGGCACGTCGATCTACCTGACGATGGCGGCCGTGTTCATCGCGCAGGCCACCAACACCGACATGACGCTCACGCAGCAACTCACGCTGCTGGCTGTGCTGCTGCTCACCTCGAAGGGGGCCGCCGGCGTTACCGGGAGCGGCTTCATCGTGCTGGCGGCCACGCTGTCGGCCGTAGGCCACGTGCCGGTGGCGGGGCTCGCGCTCATCCTGGGCATCGACCGCTTCATGTCGGAAGCCCGCGCGCTCACCAACCTGATCGGCAACGGCGTGGCCACCATCGTGGTCGCCAAGTGGACTGGGGACCTCGACACCGTGCGCATGCACCAGCACCTGAACCAGGAAAGTCCGCTGGAAGCCGACGAGCCCGAGCGCGTGCTCGACGCCACCGAGGCACACATGCCCGCCGGCTCGGTGCGCTGAGCGCCGTCGCTGTCTCGCAAGCGGCGAGGAGGCGCGCGACAGCAAGATCAGGCGGCCGTCCGCCCCGATACTCGGTGGTATGCGGTCCGCGGCCCACCTCATCTTTCACTTACTGCCCGCCCGTCACCGGGCAGGCACCGATGCGCGCCCCACGGCCTTGTGCAATAACGCTTCCTTGACTTCAAGGGAGCCGGCCCGGCGCTTCGATTTGCCTTTCGACGATTCCAGACGATGGCGCGGCCTGGCGCGCTGGTGCGGCGCGCTGGCGCTGGTGGCAATGGCCGCCTTCGCGGGCCACCAGTTCGCCATGCAGGCCGGCCTGGCGCGGCTGCGCGAAGCTGCGGACCATCGCCTCGACATGCTCGCGACGGGCCTGGACGCCGACCTGGCCCGCTTCGAGTACCTGCCTGCGCTACTGGAGATGACCCCGATCGTCCCCGCGCTGCTCGAAACGCCGTCAGACACACACCTGCGCGACGCGGTCAACCGCTACCTCGACGGCGTCAACGCCACCGCGGGCGCGGAGATGCTCTACGTGCTCGACCGCTCCGGCATCTCGCAGGCGGCGTCCGACTGGAACAAGCCCGGTACCACCCTGGGACAAGACCTGTCGTTCCGACCCTACGTGATCGACGCGCTGAGCCAGGGTCGCGGCCGCTTCTATGGCGTGGGCATCACCAGCAACCGGCCAGGCTACTACCTGTCCTACGCGCTTCGGCGTGGCCAGCCCACGCGTGGCGTGGTGGCCGTCAAGGTCAACCTCGAGGAGGCCGAGCGCGCCTGGCGCAAGCTGCCGGGCGACGTGGCGCTGATCGACCAGCGCGGCGTGGTGATCCTCTCCACGCGCGAAGACCTCAAATTCCGTCCACTGCTGCCGCTCGACGCCCTGCAACGCGCCGAGGTCTTGCGCTCGCGTCCCTACGGCAACGCCACGTTGCAGCCGCTGCAGTGGACGCAGAAGCAGGCGCTGGACCGCAACGTCCAGGTGATCGCGCTGGACGGTACCGATCAGCTCGCCTCGGCCAGGCCTTTGCGTGATGCCCCCTGGCAACTGATGGTGCTCGACAATCTGGCGCCGGTTCGGGTGGCGGCGCGCAACACGGCCATCACCGCGAGCCTGGCCATGGCGGTGCTGTTGCTGGTGGCCGTCGCGCTCTTGCAGCGCCGACGCGCGGTGCACCAGAAGCTCGCCAACCAGGCGGCGCTGCAGGCGGCGCATGACACGCTCGAATCGACCGTGGTGGCTCGAACCGCGCAGCTGCGCGCGGCCCAGGGCGAACTGGTGCATGCGGGCAAGTTGGCCGCTTTGGGCCAGATGTCGGTCGGCGTGGCGCACGAACTCAACCAGCCACTCACGGCCATGCGCACTCTCTCCGAGAGCGCCGGCATCCTGCTCGACAGGAATCGGTTAGACGACGTGCGCGGCAACCTGCAGCGCATCTGCGGCATGGTCGACCGGCTCGCGCGCCTGACCTCGCAATTGAAGACATTCGCGCACCGCAGCGACCTGCCATTGGTGCCGCTGCCGTTGTCGCAGGCCATAGCCGATGCACAGGCGATGGTGGCCGAGGCCGCGAGGAAGCACCGCATCGGCATCGAGGTCGATGTGCAGCCCGCCACGCTGAGCGTCATGGCCGAGGAGGCGGCGCTGGGCAGCGTGCTGGCCAACCTGATGCGCAATGCCGTCGACGCCATGCAGGAGGCGCCCGTGCGCACACTCAGGCTCGCAGCGCGACTGGAGGAGGGCCGTGTGATCCTTCGTGTGAGCGATACCGGCACCGGCATCCATCCCGACATCCTGCCGCGGCTGTTCGAACCTTTTGTCACCAGCAAGCCGGCGGGTGCCGGTCTGGGCCTGGGCCTCGTGATCTCGGCACAATTGGTGCGCGCGATGGACGGCACGCTGCGCGCAGCCAACCTGCCGCAGGGCGGTGCCTGCTTCGTGGTCGACTTGCCTGCTGCCATTGCCGTGATCCACAACCCGCCCGGTTCCTTTCCTTCCAATTCCCTTGATTCCAATGCACAGGAGTGATGCCCAAGTGAGCGACAACCCTGCCATCCGTGTGCTGCTGGTGGAGGACGACGAAGACGTCCGCCTGAGCACGGCCCAGGTGCTGGCCCTGGCGGGCTTCGAGGTCGAAGCCTTCGCCAGTGTCGAGCGCGCCCGGGCGCACATCAGTTTCGGCGTTCCGGCGATCGTGATCAGCGACGTGCGCCTGCCGGGCATGAGCGGCACCGAATGGCTGAACGAACTGCACACGGCCGACGCGGAGCTTCCAGTCATCCTGGTCACGGGGCACGGACACATCGCGATGGCTGTGCAGGCGATGCGAGAGGGTGCCTACGACTTCATCGAGAAACCCTTCAGCTCCGAGCGACTGGTGGCCATCGTGCGCCACGCCATCGAACGACGCGAGCTCACGCTGCAGGTGCGCAAGCTGCGCGACGCGCTGGACAACTGGAACGGCATCCAGTCGGTGCTGCTCGGCCGCTCGGCCCAGATGCAGCACGTGCGCCGCACCGTGATGACGCTGGCCGAGACCTCGGCCGACGTGCTGGTCTACGGCGAAACCGGCACCGGCAAGGAACTCGTCGCCCAATGCCTGCATGCGCACAGCGAGCGCCGCCGCCAGCATTTCGTGCCCCTCAACTGCGGCGGCCTGCCGGAGGCATTGGCCGAGAGCGAGCTGTTCGGCCACGAAGCCGGCGCCTTCACCAGCGCCAACCGCGCGCGGGTGGGCAAGTTCGAATACGCCAACGGCGGCACGCTGTTCCTCGACGAGATCGAGAGCATGCCGATGCCGGTGCAGATCAAGCTGCTTCGCGCGCTTCAGGAGCGCAGCATCGAGCGCATCGGCTCCAACAAGGCCATTCCCTTCGACTGCCGCGTGGTGGCCGCGAGCAAGGAGGACCTGAAGGAAATGAGCGACCGCCAGAAATTCCGGGCCGACCTGTACTACCGGCTCGGCGTGGCCTTCATCGAACTGCCGCCGCTGCGCGAGAGGCGCGAAGATATTCCGCTGCTGTTCGAGCACTTCACGCTGCTGGCCGCGAACCGCTACGAGCGCCCGGCGCCAGCGCTGACCAACGCGCAGTTGGCCGACCTGATGGCCTATGCGTGGCCAGGCAACGTACGCGAACTGCGCAACGTGGCGGACCGCTTCGTGCTGGGCCTGCTCGGCGAGCGCCTCACGCAGACGCGCGCCAGCGGCGACGGCCTGCCGGCATTGCCGCGTGCGCTGCCGCAGCAAGTCGAGGCTTTCGAGCGCGCGGTGATCGTCGAGGCGCTGCGCAAGCACAAGGGCGACCAGCCCGCCACGGCCGCCGCGCTGGCCATCGCGCGGCAGACGCTGCACGACAAGCTGCGCAAGTTCGACATCCTGGCGGACGATTTCAAGTAGCGCCTTGGTTCGGTCGTGGCTCTGCGGGTCAGGACCGTCGGGGTTGCATTTGCTGGCGAGTTCGCGGCTCATGCACTCTCCGCATGCTGCTGACGGCTGCCAAGGCGCCAAGCGAATGGCCAGCACGCTCGACGATCTTCTTGCGCACCAGCCGCCAGGCGCTTCCGCATACAGGATGCGCCCGTCGGCTTCGTGGGAAGGACAGGGTCAGTGGGTGCGCGTGATCCTGCGGATCATGTTGTTCGAGCGATCCGCAACGAACACATCGCCGTTGCGATCGACGGCAACACCCATCGGGTCGCTGAAGCGCGCGTCGTTACCGGGACCATCCACGTATGCGCCGAGAGAGCTGCCACCGGCCAGCGTCGTCACCTTCTGCGCCGGCGAGATCTTGCGGATGCTGTTGCTGAGCAACTCCGTCACGTAGACGTTGCCGCCGGCATCTATCGCGACGCCGATCGGGAGATTGAACGCCGCCGACGAGCCTGTGCCGTCGATGGAAGCCGACACCCCACTGCCGGCGTATGTCGACACTGTCCCCAGGGGGGTGATCTGGCGAATCACGTTGTTGTTCTGGTCTCCCACATAGAGGTTGCCCGCGGCATCGATGGCCAGTCCGGTGGGGTAGTGGAACTGCGCGCTCGTCCCGTTGGCATTCACGAATCCCGGCGCGCCCGAGCCAGCGAAGGTCGAAACGACACCCGCGGGCGTGATCTTGCGGATCAGATGATTGCCTTGGTCCGCGACAAAGAGATTGCCGCCGGCGTCCACCACGATGCCCCATGGATACTGGAATTGCGCGCTGGTGCCCGAGCCATCGGCGTTGCCCGCAGCCGTACTGCCCGCAAAGACGCTCACGGCACCTTGGGGCGTGATCTTGCGGATCATGTGATTCTCATAGTCGGCCACATAGATGGTGCCGTCCGCACCGACGGCGGCACCTCTGGGTCCCTTGAAGCTCGCTGCCGTTCCGGCTCCGTCGTCGTGCCCCCCGCTTGGCAGGCTGGAATCGCCGGCGAGCGTCGAAACGACGCCTGCGGGCGTGATACTGCGGATCGTGTTGTTAGCGGTGTCCGCAACGTACATGGTTCCGTCAGGACCGAAGGCGAGCCCATAGGGTCCCTTGAAGCGTGCGCTGGAACCGGCCCCGTCCGCGACGCCCGGCGTCGTGGCGCCCGAGAACACATCGACTTTCGCCGAGACCGCGACCCAGTCACCGCATACGATGGCAATCGACACCACGTCCGCGGTCGCGGTACCAGACGGACCGTTGACGAAACAGACTTCGCCGAAGGGATGGCCCGCGACACCAACGCTGTACGAGGCGCCGGACGTCAGTGCCCTTGAGAACTTGAAGCTCGTGGCACCGCTGGCCACTGAAAGCGAGTCCGCACCGTTGTTCTGAAGTGCCAGCCCTTCGGCGCTCAAGCCCGAGATGGTGCCGCCGATCGTGAATTTGGCGGTCGAGTCGGTGTTGGTTGTGGTCTCGCCGCTGGTAGGCGGATTGCCGCTGTTGCCGCTGCTGCTGGTGTTCCCGTTTGCACCGACGCCCGCGAAGAACGAGCCTCCCCCATTGCTACCACCGCCACATGCTGAAAGCAGCAGCAGCGCGGCAGCGCTCACCGCAGCCAGTGGCCTGTAGTAAGTCCGAATAGTCACTTGTCTTTTCCTCTGATGGTTGTGAGAGCCCCTTACGCGGTGTCTGGCGCCGAGCCAATCCGTCCGGGACTGGGGCCGAAACGAAGCGCATCGACCTCGCCGGTCGCGTCGCATGTGCGTCAGCGCTCCGCCATCGCCTTGCCCACGCGGACTGCGCCTGCCGGACGCTGAACGCCCACGGTTTCACATATCGGTAACAAATAGGAAAACTTTAGGGTGACCGTGCGACTAGTCCGGAAAGCGTTGGCGTTTTAAATGTCCCATTGACAGAACATTGAAACTGCAAAAACATCAAAGGCATGTCGCAAATGCCTTTGCCGAAATACCACCAGATCTATCTGGTCCTGCGTGAGCAGTTGCACGAGGGGCGTTTCGCGGAAGGCCTGCCGGGCGAACTTGCGCTGATGGCGCAGTTCAATGTCGCGCGTGTCACGGTCCGGCGCGCGCTGGAACAGCTGGCCTCGGAGGGCCTGATCGCGCGCAACCCGGGGCGCCGCACGCGCGCACTGGCGCCGCCCGTCGCGGGCGACGGGCCTGAGGGCAAGAGCATGGAGCGTGCCAATCTGCGCGGCCTGCTCGAGAACCTGGTGACCATGGGCCTTCATACCTCCGTCAAGGTGATCGAGGTGGCGACCATCACCGCGTCCACGCAGGTCGCCCAGGCTCTGCAACTGGACCTCGGCGATCCGGTTCAGAAGGCCGTGCGCGTGCGCTCCACCAAGGAAGGGCCGCTCTCGCACATCACGACCTATGTGCCCGACTCCATCGCACGCCGCTTCGGCCGGCGCGAGCTGTCGAAGAAGCCCATTCTCGTGCTGCTGGAAGAGTCCGGCGTCAAGGTGGGGCGCGCGCACCAGACCATTTCGGCGCGGTTGGCGGACAACGTGCTCGCACAGCACCTGGATGTGTCCGTCGGCTCCGCGCTGCTCGCGGTGCGCCGCCTGATCTACGACGAAGACGAGCGGCCCGTGCAGTGGCTGCACGGCCTCTATCGCCCCGACCGCTACACCTACGAGATGCAGCTCTCCCGCGTGGGCAGCATCGACGCGAAGGTGTGGGTCAGCAAAGACGTGTCAGCCCAGTTCAACTGAAGAAGAAGGAAAGCCCCATGCAGAACCGCCGCAGTTTCGTTTCGCAGTCCGCCGCCCTGGCCACTGCCGTCGCCTTCCCGCTCGTGGCCGGCGCGCAGCCCAAGACCGTCAAGGTCGGTGTGCTGCATCCGGTCACCGGTGCGCTCGCCTATTCCGGCCAGCAGTGCCGCCTGGGTGCGCTCATGGCCATCGAGGACATCAACGCCGCGGGAGGCATCAAGTCGCTCGGCGGCGCGAAGCTCGAGGCGCTGCTGGGCGATGCGCAGTCGCAGCCGCAGGCCGGCGCGGCCGAGGTCGAGAAGATGAACGAAGCCGGTGTCTCGGCCATCGTGGGCGCCTTCGCCTCGGCCATCTGCCTGGCCACCACGCAGGCCGCCGCCAAGTACAACCTGCCGCATGTGGTGGATGTGGGCGTGGCCGACCAGATCGTCGAGCGCGGCCTGAAGAACACCTTCCGCTTCGGTCCCGGCTACAGGAAGTCGACCGAGGTGGCCATGGCCAACCTGCTGGTGCTCAACAAGGCCGCGGGCAGCCCCGCCAAGACCGTGATGATCATCCACGAGGAGTCGCTGTTCGGCGCTGGCACCGCGCAGCTGCTGTCGCGCGAGCTCCCGGGCTACGGCTTCGAGGTGAAGGAGGTGGTCAAGCATGCCAACCCCACGCGCGACTTCAACAACATCGTGCTGCGCATGAAGTCGGTCAACCCCGACATCGTGATCCCCGCCAACTACTACAACGAATACGCACTGCTGGTGCGCACCATGCAGCAACAGAAGGTCGTGCCCAAGGCGATCTTCTCGGTGCTGGGCGGCGCCGCGTCGAGCTACAAGTTCGTCAAGGAGTTTCCGGACGCGGCCAACGGCATCATCGACTGCAACCATTGGTTCAACCCGAAGGACAAGCGCTCGCAGGAACTGCGCAAGCGCGTGGAGGCCAAGGGCCAGTTCTTCAGCTACGAGGTTTTCATGACCTACACCTCGATGTGGCTGCTGGCCGATGCCATCGAGCGCGCGAAGTCGACGGAGCGCGCCGCCATCATCGACGCGCTGGAGAAGAGCACCTTCTCGAATCACATCATGCCGTACGGCCCCACCAAGTTCGTCAACGGACAGAACGAAGGCGCGCAGCCCCTGATGACGCAGGTGGTGAAGAACGACATCAAGGTGATCATCCCGCGCGACTACCGCGAAGTGGACCCCGTCTTCCCGCTGAAGGCTTGAGCCGCAGGGCCGGCACCGCATGGCGGGCGGCCTTCATGAAGAGACAAGAAGCCAAGCACCAGCCAGCCACATGCCAGACATCAACATTCTTTTCCCCTCGGTCCTCAACGGACTGACGACAGGCGCCGTATACGCCCTGATCGCCGTGGGACTCACGCTCATCTACGGCGTGTTGCACATCATCAACTTCGCCCATGGCGCAAGCCTGATGCTGGCCCTGTACGCCGTGTACTTCCTGAAGGAGCGCTGGGGCATCGACCCCTACATGGCCTTGCCGATTGCCATCATCGGCATGTTCGCGCTGGGCTATGCGCTGCAGCGCGTCGTCATCAACAAGGCAGGCCACGGCAAGGACGAGAACATCCTGCTCGCCACGCTGGGCATCGCCATCGTCATGGAGAACCTCGCGCTGCTGTTCTTCAAGTCCGACACCCGCAGCATCGAGACCGCCTATTCGCTGAGCACCGTGGCCATCGGCCCCGCCATGATCGCGGTGCCCAAGCTGGTCGCCTTTGCCGGCGCGCTGGTGGTCTCGGGCATCCTGTTCTGGATCATGGGCCGCACCGACCTGGGCCGTGCCATTCGCGCCGTCGCCAAGGAGAAAGAGGGCGCCAAGCTCATGGGCATCGACGTCGACCACGTGTACGCCATGAGCTTCGGCATCGGCCTGGCCTGCCTCGGCGCGGCCGCGTGCTTCCTGCTGCCCGCGTACTACGTCAACCCGCAGGTCGGCAGCGGCTTCGTGCTCGTGGCCTTCACGATCGTCGTGCTCGGCGGCATGGGCAGCTTCGTGGGCGCGCTCATCGGCGGCTTCCTCGTGGGCGTGGTCGAGTCGCTCGGCGGCCTGTACCTGGGCGAGTCGCTCGGGCAGATCGGCATCTTCGCCATCTTCATCGGCGTGGTGCTGTTCCGCCCGCAGGGCATGTTCGGAGCCAAGGCATGAAAGCGGGAATCAACGCCGGATACAGACAGCTCGCGGCCATCGCGCTCTTTGCCGTGGTCGTCGGCTGCGTGCCTCTGGTCACCCAGTCGGGCGTCATGCTGAACTTCGTGATGATGGCGCTCTACGCCACGCTCATCGCGCAGGCCTGGAACATCCTCGGCGGCTTTGGCGGGCAGTTCTCCTTCGGGCACGCACTGTTCTTCGGCACCGGCGCCTACATCCAGGCCATCGCACAGCTGCAGGGCGGCATCAACGCGTGGGTCGCGCTGCCGCTGGCGGTGGCTGGTGCCGCGGTGGTGGGCCTTTTCGTCGGCGCGCTCACCTTCCGCTATGGCCTGAAGGGCTCCTACTTCGCGCTGGTCACGCTGGCCTTCGCCGAGGTGTTCCGCATCGTCGCGACTTCGGTGCCCTTCACCGGCGGTGGCGTCGGCCTCATGGTGCCGCTGCGCGAAGCGGTGGGCAACATGCAGTTCGCGTCGCGCGCGGGCTACCTGTGGGTGGTGCTGGCAATGGTGGTCGTGGCGCTGCTCGTGACCTGGTGGCTGCGCAACGGCCGCTTCGGGGCCTACCTGCAGGCGGTGCGCGACAACGAGGACGCCGCGCGCGCCGTGGGCGTGAATCCGTTTCGCGTCAAGCTCGCGGCCATCGGCCTGTCGGCCGCCTTCATGGGCGCGGCCGGTGCGTTCTACGTGCAGGTGTTCCAGTACATCGACGCGGGCATCGCCTACGGCTCCGTCACCTCGGTGGAGGCGCTGGTCGCGGCCATCGTGGGCGGCATGGGCACGCTGTGGGGGCCGGTGCTGGGCGCGGCCGTGCTGCATCTGCTGTCGGACCTCACGCGCAACCTGTTCGGCGAGCTGCCGGGCATCAACATGGTCATCTACGGCACGGTGCTCGTGCTGATCGTGATCTTCCTGCCGCGCGGCGTGGCGGGGCTGGGCCTGTCGGTGCGGCAGTTGTGGAAGGCAAAGGGAGAGCGCAATGACTGAGCCCTTGTTGAAACTCGACGGCATCTCGCGCTCCTTCGGCGGCCTGAAAGCCGTGCAGGACGTGAGCCTGGCCGTCACGCAGGGCAGCCTCACGGCGCTGATCGGTCCCAATGGCGCGGGCAAGACCACGCTGTTCGCGCTGATGTCCGGCTTTCTGAAGCCCGACACCGGCAGCGTGCGCTTCGCCGGGCAGGACATCACCGGCCACGAGCCGCACCGCAATGCGGTGCTCGGCATGACGCGCACCTTCCAGATCGTGAAGCCCTTCGCCGCGCAGACCGTGCGCGAGAACATCGCCGTGGGCGCGCACCTGCACGTGCGCAACCGCGCCGAGGCATTGCGCAACGCCGAGGCGGTCGCGCAGCGCGTGGGCCTGGCGCCGCAGCTGGACAAGGCCGCATCTGACCTCACCGTGGCCGGCCGCAAGCGCCTGGAACTCGCCCGCGCGCTTGCCACGCGCCCGCGCCTGCTGTTGCTCGACGAAGTGCTCGCAGGCCTCAACCCGCAGGAGATCGCCGAGATGATGCCGGTGGTGCGCGGCATCGCCGACAGCGGCGTGACCGTGCTGATGATCGAACACGTGATGCAGGCCGTGATGAACCTCGCCGAGCACGTGTGGGTGCTGGCGCAGGGCCGGCTCATCGCCGAGGGCAACCCCGCGCAGGTGACTTCCGACGACCGGGTCGTCGAGGCGTACCTCGGGCACGGCACGGCGGCGCGGCTGCGCAAGGCCGCTGCGGGAGCATCCGCATGAGCGCGCTGCTCGACATCCAGGGCCTGCGCGGCGGCTATGGCCGCGTCGAGGTGCTGCGCGGCGTCGACCTGCAGGTCGACGCCGGCGAGATGGTCGCGCTGCTCGGCAGCAACGGCGCGGGCAAGTCGACCCTGAACAAGGTGGTCTGCGGCCTGGTGCCCGCATGGAGCGGCAGCGTGCGCTTCGACGGCAAGGACCTGAGCGGTGCGCACTACCGCGACGTGGTCAAGGCCGGTCTCATCCAGGTGCCCGAAGGGCGCAAGGTGTTTCCCAACCTCAGCGTGCTGGAGAACCTGGAGCTCGGCTCCTTCACGCGCGCACGCGCACGCCGCGCGGCCAACGTCGAGAAGATGTTCCACATCTTCCCGCGCCTGCGCGAACGCATGGCGCAGCACGCCGGCACCATGAGCGGGGGCGAGCAGCAGATGCTGGCCATCGCGCGCGGGCTCATGGCCGAACCCGTGCTGCTGATCCTCGACGAACCCTCGCTCGGCCTGTCGCCGCTGCTGGTGGAAGAAATGTTCACGCTCATTCGCGAGTTGCGCGACGGCGGCCTCGCGGTGCTGCTGGTCGAGCAGAACGTGGGCCAGTCGCTGGAGATCGCCGACCGCGCCTACGTGCTGGAGAACGGCAGCGTGCGCTTCTCCGGCAAGCCCGATGCGCTGATGCGCAGCGACGAGCTGCGGCGTGCGTACCTGGGCCTGTGAGCCCACCGAGCCCTTCAAGAAATACAAGGAGACCTCCCGATGAAACGCCGTGACATCCTCATCGCGCCCCCCGCACTGGCCGCGCTGGCCTTTGCCGCCGGCGCCCGTGCGCAGGTCGGCAACGCGCCCGTGCGCATCCTCGTCGGTGCGCCCGCCGGCGGCTCGACCGACACGCTCGCGCGCTCGCTGGCCGTCAGCATGGGACCCGCCCTGGGCCGCACCGTGATCGTCGAGAACAGGCCCGGCGCGGGCGGCAACATCGCCGCCGACGCGGTCGCCAAGGCCGCGCCCGACGGCAATACGCTGCTGCTGAGCTTCACCAGCCACGCCATCAATGCCACGCTGTACCCCACGCTGCCTTTCGACCCGGTGAAGGACTTCACCGCGCTCACCTGCGTGGCCACCTCGCCGTCCATCCTCGTGGCCAGTCCCAGCCTGCCGGTGAAGGACGTGCGCGAGCTCATCGCGCTGGCCAAGGCCAGGCCCGGACAGCTCAATTTCGCCATCGGCGCGGTGGGCTCCTCGCTGCACATGGCCGGCGAGGCCTTCAAGATGCAGTCGGGCGTGGACATCGTGAACATCCCCTACAAAGGCACCGCGCCCGCCGTGCAGGATCTGCTCGCCGGCCAGGTGCAGCTGATGTTCGCGGCGGTAGGCAACGTCAAGGCACACATCCAGGCCGGCAAGCTCAAGGCGCTGGGCGTGACCACCGCGAAGCGCCTGCCCGCGTTCCCCGACGTCCCGGCCATCGCGGAGGCCTTGCCGGGCTACGAGTCGAGCGCGTGGTTCGGGCTGTTCGGCCCGGCTCGCCTGCCAGCCGACGTGGCGCGCAAGCTCAGCGACGCGGCGCGCCATGCGCTGCAGCAGCCCGACATGCTCAAGCGGCTGGACACCGAGGGTGCCGTGGCGGTCGGCAACTCGCCCGAGCAGTTCGCCGCGTTCGTGCAAAGCGAGATTCCGCGCTGGGCCAAGGTCGTCAAGTTCTCGGGAGCCAAGCCGGAATGAGCCCTTCCGCAGCAACCCGAATGCCAAGCCGCACAGCGCCGCAGACACTGGCGCAGAAGCTCATCGCGCGCGCGAGCGGCCGGGCGCACGTGGCGGTGGGCGAGATCGTGACCTGCGGCGTCGACCTCGCCATGTTCCATGACTCCTCGGGTCCGCGCCGCCTGAAACCCATGCTCGAGGAACTGGGCGCACAGATCTGGGACCGCTCGCGCATCGTGCTGGTGATGGACCACTACGTGCCCGAGCGCGACGACGACTCGCGCCGCATCGTGCGCATCGCGCGCGACTGGGCGCGCGACCAGCAGCTGCCGCACGTGTACGACAGCCAGGGCATCTGCCATGTGGTGGTGCCGCAGCACGGCCACATCCGTCCCGGCATGCTGTGCGTGGGCGGCGACTCGCACTCGCCCACCGGCGGGGCATTCGGTGCCTACATGTTCGGCGTGGGCAGCACGGAGATGCTGGGCGTGGTCGTCACCGGCGAGATATGGCTGCGCGTGCCCGAGACCATCCGCATGTGGTGGGACGGCGCGCTGCCCGCCGGGGTGACCGCCAAGGACATGATGCTGCACATGATCGGGCGCTTCGGCATGAACGGTGGACGCTACCAGGCGGTGGAGTTCGCGGGGCCGGCGGTGGCCGCGCTGTCGATGCAGGAGCGCATGACGCTGTCGAACATGAGCGCCGAGCTGGGCGCGCAGGCCGGGCTGATCGCGCCAGACGAAACCACGGCCGCCTTCCTCGAAGGCGCGGGCGCACCGCGCGCCGACATGGCGCGCTGGTTCACCGACGAAGACGCGGACTTCACGCGCCACCGCTTCGACGCCGCCTTGCTGGAGCCGCACATCGCCGCGCCGCACAGCCCGGCCAACTCGCACGGCGTGAGCCGCTATGCGGGCACGCGCGTGGACGTGGCCTACATCGGCGCCTGCACCGGCGCGAAGCTCGACGACCTGCGCGCCGCGGCGCAGGTGCTGCGCGGGCACAAGGTGGCGCCCGGCATACGCCTGATCGTCGCGCCCGCCAGCATCCAGGACCAGGAGCAGGCGCGCGCCGAGGGCGTTCTGCAGGCGTTGATGGACGCGGGCGCTGAGCTGTTTCCGACCGCGTGCGGAGCCTGCTCGGGCTACGGTGACCCGATGGGCGACGACATCACCGTCATCTCGACCACGGCGCGCAACTTCAAGGGACGCATGGGCTCGCCGACCGCGCAGGTGTACCTGGGCTCACCCTACACGGTGGCCGCCGCGGCACTGCGCGGCTGCGTGACCGATCCGCGCGAGGTGCTGGCATGAGCGTCACCCGGGCCACCCATCGCGTCTGGCGCCTGGGCGCCGACATCGACACCGACCTGCTCGCGCCGGGCCATGCCATGAAGCACGGCATCGACGTGATCGCGAAGCACTGCCTGGAGGCCATCCGCCCCGACTTCGCCTCGGGCGTGGCGCCCGGCGACGTGCTGGTGGCCGGGCCCAACTTCGGCATCGGTTCCTCGCGCGAGCAGGCCGCCGCCGTGCTGGTGCAACTGGGCGTGGCGGCGGTCATCGCGCCCTCGTACAGCGGCCTCTACTTTCGCAATGCCTTCAACGTGGGGCTGCTGCTGCTGACCTGCGCCGAGGCCGAGACGCTGAGCGAGGGCGATCAGATCACCCTCGACACGGGCTCGCCGGAGATCGTCGCGCCCGGCGCACGGCGCCTGGCTTGCGAGCCGGTGCCCGGATTTCTCATGGACATGGTCCGCGCCGGCGGATTGTTGAACCAGCTGCGCCAGCGCGCTGCCCGAACCGCCTTCACGAAAGCCCCCGATGCCTGATCTCTCCTGTGCCCCGACCCTCGACCCCGTCACGCTCGCCGTGCTGCGCGGCCGCCTCGAACAGGTGGCCGACGAAATGGATGCCACGCT
This sequence comes from Variovorax sp. AB1(2024), assembly GCF_037482385.2. NCBI lineage: Bacteria > Pseudomonadati > Pseudomonadota > Betaproteobacteria > Burkholderiales > Comamonadaceae > Variovorax > Variovorax sp. AB1(2024). The sequence goes on from NZ_JBBHKP020000002.1 coordinate 167,381, forward strand.
CTATCGAAGCGCGTTCAATCCCATCATTGCCGAGGCGCACGACGCCTGCCACGGCCTGTACGACGCCGTCACCGGCGACACCCTGGTGCAGGGCAAGTCGGGCCTGCCGGTGTTCGTGGGCGCCATGGCCTTCGCCGTGCGGGCCACGGCCAAGGCCGCCGACGCCCGCGGCGGGATGAAGGACGGCGACGTCTGGATCAGCAATGACGCCTACGACGGCGGCACGCACGCCAACGACTTCAAGCTGGTCAAGCCCTTCTTCCGCAACGGCAAGCTGTATTGCCACATGGCCTCGGCGGCCCACTGGCACGACGTCGGCGGCGCGGTACCCGGCAACTACAACCCCGCCGCCACCGAATGCTGGCAGGAGGCGGTGCAGATCCCGCCCGTGCGCATCGTGCGCAATGGCGAACTCGACGCCGATGTGCTCTCCATCCTGCAGGCCAACACGCGCCTGCCCGACAGCCTCTGGGGCGACCTGAACGGCCAGCTCGCCGCGCTGGAACTCGGCGCCAGGCGGCTGAACGGCCTGCTCGACGAGTACGGCGACGACCTGGTGATGAACGCGCTGGGCGAACTGCGCGGCCGCGCGCTGCGCCTGATGCGCTCGCACATCGCCTCGCTGCCCGACGGGCGCTACAGCTTCGAGGATGTGCTGGACAACGACGGCATCGTCAACGAGCCGCTGACCATCGCACTGGACATGACCGTGGCGGGCGACCGGCTCACACTCGATTTCTCGCGCACGTCGCCGCAATGCGCGGGGCCGGTGAACATCTCGCGCGCGACCGCGGTGGCTGCCTGCTACGTCGCGCTCAAGCACCTGTTTCCCGACGTGCCCGCGAACGCGGGCGTGCTCGACGCGGTGGACTTCGTCATTCCCGACAAGCTGGTGATCAGCTGCGAGCGCCCGCGCCCGGTCGGCGGCTACACCGAGACCATCCTGCGCATGATCGACGTGATCTTCAGCGCCGCCGCGCAGGCCGATCCCACGTGCGCCGTGGCGCAGGCCTACGGCACCATCAATGCGCTGTCGATTGCCGGGCACCGCAGCGACAAGGGCCGCGAGGGCCAGCGCTGGGTGATGTTCAGCTTCTTCGGCGGTGGCCATGGCGGCCATTCGGGCGGCGACGGCCTGGCGCACGGCAATGCGCCGATCTCCACGGCAACGATTCCGCCGCTGGAGATTCTGGAGGCGGCGTATCCCGTGCGATTCACCGAATGGTCGCTGCGCGCCGACTCCGGCGGCGATGGCCAGCATCGGGGCGGCCTGGGGGCCGTCTACGAAATCGAACTGCTCGAGAAGGATGCGGAAGTGTTCGTCTTCGGCGAGCGCGGCACTTCGCCGCCCAAGGGCATCGCGGGCGGCGGCAGCGGTGCCGTCAACGTGTTCCGCTACGAGAACGCCGGCGAATGGCATACGCCGCCCATGGTGTCGAAGATGCGTGGCATCACGCTGGCACGCGGCGAGCGCGTGCGCCTCGAAACCCCCGGCGGCGGCGGCTGGGGCTACGCCGCGGAGCGGCCCCTCGAACAGCGAGCAGCCGATGTCGCCATGGGCTATGTGACCAACGGCAGCAACGACAAGAAAGCGTCCCAATGAGTTCCCCTGGCAAATCCCTGGTCGTCGGCGTCGATGTCGGCGGCACCTTCACCGACCTCTTCGTGCTCGACGAAGCCAACGGCACCGCGCGCATCGTCAAGGTGCCTTCGACGCGTGGCGAGGAAGCGCGCGGCTTCATGAACGGCGTGGCGCGCGTGGCCGATTCGGCCGCGGCCATCGCCACCATCGTGCACGGCACCACGGTCGGCACCAATGCGCTGCTCGAGCGCAAGGTGGCGCGCACCGGCATCATCACCACGCGCGGCTTTCGCGACGTGCTCGAGATGCGCCGCCGCGACCGCCCGCAGACCTGGGGCCTGCGCGGCAGCTTCCTGCCGGTGGTGCCGCGGGACCTGCGCCGCGAGGTCGACGAGCGCGTGCTGGCCGACGGCACGCTGCACACGGCAGTCGACCTGGCGCAGGTGCGCGCCGAAGCGCGTTCGCTGCTCGAAGCCGGCTGCGAGGCGGTTTGCGTGTTCTTCATCAACACCTACGCCAACCCCGAGAACGAGCGCCTCGCGGTGGCGGCGGTGCGCGAGATCTGGCCGAACCCGCACGTCACCTCGGCCAGCGAGGTGTTGCCCGAGATCCGCGAGTTCGAGCGCTGCTCGACCGCCACGCTCAACGCGGCGCTGCAGCCGGTGGTGGGCAGCTACCTCGGGCGCCTGGAGAGCGACCTGCGTGCGCAAGGCTTCGCGGGCGAACTGCTGGTGGTGCAAAGCAACGGCGGCGTGATGTCGCGCCAGACCGCGAGCGACCTGCCGGTGCGCACCGCGCTCTCGGGCCCGGCGGCGGGCGTCATCGCCTGTGCGGCGATCGCGCGTGCGGCGGGCTTTCCGAACGCCATCACGGGCGACATGGGCGGCACGTCGTTCGACGTGTCGCTGGTGGCCAACGGAGAGGCCGCGCTGGCGGCGCAGACCGCCATCGAGTTCGGCATGGTGATCCGCTCGCCGATGATCCAGATCGAGACCATCGGCGCCGGCGGCGGCTCCATCGCGTCCGTCGACGCCAGCGGCATGCTCCAGGTCGGGCCGGAGTCGGCGGGCAGCGTGCCCGGGCCGGCATGCTACGGACGCGGCAACATGCGCCCTACGGTGACCGATGCCAACGTGCTGCTCGGGCGCATCGCCGCCGACCGGCCGCTGGGTGGCGGTTTGCTCGCGGCGCTGGATGCGCAGAAGTCGCGCGAGGCCATCGAAGTGCACGTGGCGCGCCCGCTGGGGCTCGACGTGCATGCGGCGGCCGAGGCGATCCTGACCGTGGCCAATGCACGCATGGCCGGCGCGATCCGTCTGGTCTCCATCGAGCGCGGGCACGACCCGCGCCGCTTCGCCTACATGCCCTTTGGCGGCGGCGGGGCGCTGCACGTGTGCGCGATGATGCGTGAAGTGGGCGTGGCCACCGGCATCGTGCCGCGCTATCCCGGTGTCACCTCGGCGCTGGGCTGCGTGATCGCCGACATGCGGCATGACGCGGTGCAGACCCTCAACACGCCGCTGGCCGATCTCGACGTGGCCGACCTGCGGCGCCGCATCGACGAACTGGCCGCCAGCTGCCAGCAGCGGCTGGATTCGTCGGGCGTGCGCTTCGACGAAGTGCGCGAGGTGGTGGCGCTGGACATGCTCTACGCGGGCCAGACGCACACGCTGCCGGTGACGCTGGCCGACACCGGCAAGACGCCGCTGACCGCCGCATCGGTCCGCGCCGCCTTCGAAGCCGCTTACAGCGCCGCCTTCGGCCGCGTGCTCGACGGCATCGCGATCCGCGTGATGAACCTGCGCTATGCGCGCATCGGCGTGCGGCCCAAGTTCGACCTGGCCGTGCTGGCGCCCGAAGGCGAGGGCAGCATTGCGCCGCTGGGCACGCAGCGCGTGTTCCATCAGGGCCAGTGGCACGACGCCGCGCGCTACGCCCGCCTCGAACTGCCGGTGGGTGCGCGCATCGACGGCCCCGCCATCCTGGAGCAGGCCGACACCACTGTCTGGCTGGAGCCGGGCTTCCATGCCGAGGTCGATGCGTACGGCAACCTGCTGGTGAGGCCGTCATGAGCGAAGGGCAACGCATCGTCGCGGCCAATACGGGGCTGGTCATCATCGATCTGCAGAACGACTTCCTGGACGCGAAGGGCGCTTACGCACGCGGCGGCGACACCAATCCGCCCGCCTTGCTGCTGCCCGAGCGCGTGGCAGCCGTGGCACGCGCGCTGAAGGCGGCCGGTGGACTGGTTGTCGCGAGCCAGTTCACGCTGTGGCCCGATGCGAGCGGAGAGCCGATGGTGTCGCCGCATCTCAAGGCCCTGCGCCCATACCTGAAGAAGGGCGACTTTGCCCCCGGCAGCTGGGGGCAGGCGAACGTGGATGCGTTAACCGGTCTGATCGACGTGACGGTCAGCAAGGTCGCGTACTCGGCATTCTTCAACACGCAGCTCGACTGGGTGCTGCGCCGCGCGGGCATCGACACGGTGGCCGTGTGCGGCATCGTGACCAACGGCGGTGTGGCGAGCACCGTGCGCGACGCCCACATGCGCGACTACCGCACGCTGGTGCTGGCGGACGGCTGCGCGGCCTTCGGCGAGGAGCGCCACCAGACAGCGCTGGCCGACATGCGCAATGTGGCCGAGGTCACGGCGTGCCAACCCTTCGCGGATTCGCTGGCATGACGACGGCGCCCGTGCGAACCGTCCGCCGTGCGGCGTCGCTTCCGGCCGAAGCGCATGTGTCGGTGGCCGTTGTCGGGGGCGGTGCCTGCGGTCTCACGGCGGCGTTGATGCTGGCGGACGCAGGCGTCGATTGCGTGGTGCTCGAACGCGATGCGCAGCCGGGCGGCTCGACGGCACTGTCCTCGGGCTTCATTCCCGCGCCGGGCACGCGCGTGCAACGCGCGCACGGCGTCGACGACAGCGCCGCGCGATTCGCCGCCGACATCCAGGCCAAGGCGCACGGCCGCGCCGCGCCGGTGCTGGTCGATGCGTATGCCGCCGCCATCGGCCCGGCGCTCGATGCGCTGCAGGCGCGCCACGGCTTCGACTGGACGCTGCTCGACGGCTTTCTCTACCCCGGCCACAGCGTGCACCGCATGCACACGCTGCCCCAGAAGACCGGCGCCGCGCTGATGGCAAGGCTCCAGGCGGCGGCCGAAGCCGCGGGCATTCCGGTGCTGACGCAGGCCGTGGCCGAGACGCTGGTGCTCGACGCCGACGACCGCGTGATCGGCATCGACTACCTGCGGCCCGACGGCCGGCGCGAGATGCTCGGCTGCGACGCGCTGCTGCTGGCCTGCAATGGTTTCGGAGGCAATGCGCAGATGGTGCGCGCGCTGCTGCCCGAGATGGCCGAGGCCGCATTCGGCGGCCATGTGGGCAACGACGGCAGCGCCATCCTCTGGGGCCAGGCGCTGGGCACGCGGCTGCGCGACCTGGGCGGCTACCAGGGGCACGGCTCCTGGGTCACGCCGCAGGGCGCGCTGATGTCGTGGGCCGTGATGATGGAAGGCGGGGTGCAGATCAACCGCGAGGGTCGGCGCTTTCACGACGAGACGCAGGGCTACTCGGAGGCTGCGGTGCATGTGCTGGCGCAGCCCGGCGGCGTGGCATGGAACGTGTTCGACACGCCGCTGCTTGCGCTAGCACGGGGCTTTCCGGATTTCTGCGATGCCGAAGCGGCCGGCGCGTTGCGCCGATGCGGGTCGGTGCACGAACTGGCCGCCTGCATCGGCTGCGACGACGCCGTGCTGCAGGAAACGCTCGACACGCTGCGAGGCGGTGCGCCGGCACCCGATGGACGCGTGTTCGTACGCGGTCTCGACGCCCCGTATTTCGCGGTCAAGGTGACGGGCGCGCTCTTCCACACCCAGGGTGGCCTCGACATTGCCGCCGACACGCGCGTGCTGCGCGAGGACGGTACCCCCTTGCCCAACCTGCTGGCCGCAGGCGGCGCGGCCGGTGGCGTTTCCGGCGACGCGGTGTGGGGCTACCTCTCCGGCAACGGACTGCTGAGCGCCGTGGCCGGTGGTTTCATCGCGGCGCGCACGGCCGCCGCGCTCATTCGATCCAAGGAGACGTCGGCATGACGAATCACACCCTCAAGACCCGCTTGGCGAAGCCCGACGTGGTGCTGGCCCCCGGCGTGTACGACGCGTTGAGCGCGCTGGTGGCCGAGCAGGCGGGCTTCGAGGCGCTGTACCTATCGGGCGCATCCATCGCCTACACGCGGCTCGGCCGGTCCGACATCGGCCTGACGACCTTCACCGAGGTGGCCGACACGCTTGCGCACATCACCGAGCGCGTGCGCCTGCCGGTGATCGTCGATGCCGACACCGGCTTCGGCAATGCGCTGAACACACAGCGCACCGTGCGCGGTTTCGAACGCGCGGGCGCGGCCATGATCCAGATCGAGGACCAGACCTTCCCCAAGCGCTGCGGGCACCTCGACGGCAAGGCCGTGGTGCCCGAGCGCGAGATGGTCGGAAAGCTCAAGGCCGCGCTCGACGCGCGTGCGTCGAGCGACACGCTGATCCTGGCCCGTACCGACGCGGTGGCGGTGGAGGGCCTGGACGCCGCACTGGAGCGGGCCGAAGCGTACCTCGCATGCGGTGTGGACGCGCTCTTCATCGAGGCATTGCGTTCGCCCGAGCAGATGGATGCGGCCTGCAGCCGCTTCGCGCACCGGGTGCCGCTGCTGGCCAACATGGTCGAAGGCGGCAAGACGCCGATCCAGGATGCAGACGCGCTGCAAAGGCACGGTTTTCGCATCGCCATCTTCCCTGGCGGCACCGCCCGTGCGGTGGTGCACACCCTTCAGGGCTACTACGCAAGCCTGCACCGGCACCGCACCACGCAGCCCTGGCGCTCGCAGATGCTGGATTTCGACGCACTCAACGAGGTGATCGGTACGCCGGAACTGATGCGGGTCGGGAAAAGCTACGGCGATTGATCGTCGTCGCCGGCAGAACCCGGCGGCTCGGCCGCGCGCCTCGCGCTGGCGGCAATCCGGCGCAGCAGGTCCAGAGGCGCCACGGGCTTGTAGCAGATCGGGATCCCGCGCAAGGACGTGAGCGCATAGGAGTTCAGCGACTCGCCGGTCACGATGAGGGTGGGCACATCGCCCCAGTGCGCGCGCATCAGTTCGATCGCATCGAGGGCGGTTTTCCCGTCCGGCAAACGATAGTCGCTGAGCAGGACATCCGGCGCCCGCTCGGTCAGCGGCAGTTCTCGCCGCATCTCCTCGATCGACCCCCACGCTTCGTGCAACACGCCGTGCGCATCGAATACCGCAGCGAGCGACCGCCTGACCAGCTCGTCGTCCTCGATCAGCACGACGTACTTGCCGCGGCTCGCTTCGACGCCGCCGGCCATGAAGTCGTCGAGCGCAATGCCGTCGAAGGCCGGTGCGATCACGGATGCCGGAATCTCCAGCGTGAATGTGCTTCCCACGCCCACCTCGGACTGGATGGAAAGCTGATGGCCCTCGAGCAGTTTCAGCATGGCCGAGACGATCGACAGCCCCAGGCCCACGCCCTTGTCGGCCGCCTGCGCATGCCGATTGTTCAGCTGGACGAAGGGGCGGAAGATGATGTCGCTGCGCAGGGCTTCCTCGGCTATTCCGAGGCCGTTGTCCTGAATGGCCAGGCGCGTGAGCTCGCCGTGCGCCGTCAGGAGCAGGCGCACGTGGCTGCGGCGTCCCCCTTCCGCGGACCGGTACTTGATGCCGTTGCTGACGAGATTCAAGAGAATGCGCTGGAGGAAGTGGCGGTCGCTCCTCACGAACACCGGCTTCCCCGGCGGCGCATCGAATTCGACGCAGGTACTGCTTTCGTGGGCGATGGCCTTGGTCTGCTCGACCGTGTCCCTGAGCAGCGCCACCAGGTCGAAGTCGGACAGCTCCGCCTTCACGAAGCCCGACTCCAGCCGCGAGAGATCCATGATGGCGGCCAGCTGGGCGCGCATGTTGCCGGCTGCGCGGCTCGCCATACCGGCGAGGCCAAGAGCGTCGGCCGTGCGACCCGCCTGAATCGCTTCACCGATGGGTTCGAGTGCGTTCCCGATCACCTGCAGCGGCTGGCGCAAATCGTGGATGGCATCGGCCAGGAAGCGGGATTTTCGCTGGTCCCTGCGCTCGGCATCGGTGCGCAGACGGTCCTTGATTTTCAGCAGGAGCTCGGAGCGCTCCTGCTGCACGCGCATGGAGTCGGCCAGTGTCGCGTTGGTCCGCGCAAGCTCCGCCGCGATGGCGCGCTGGCGGCGCTCTTCGAGCAGCCTGTGGGCCAACGCCGCCGAGAACAGAAGCACCGCGAGTGCCGAGCCCACCTGTGGCGCCACCTCGAAGTCGATGGAGCTCCCGAAACGTGCGGTGATTCCCAACATATCCAGCGTGTTGAGGACGGCGCCGATCAGGACGCCCGAGAACGTCACCAGGAAGACACGGACGTGGGCATGGCCGGCCCGGACCTTGCAGAGCGCGAGACCGAAGCACACCACCATGGCCACGAACTGCACCAGGAACGCCATCCGAACGGCCTGGGGAAAGGGCAGCCCGCTCGCGCCCATGGCCAGGGCGACCGCCAGCAGCACCGGCGCCCAGTGCCACCGCCGCACCGCGGTTGCGGCATTGCTGACGAATTGAATCGTGAAGGACGTGAAGAGCCCGGCCGCGAGCAGGAGAAAAACGATCCGCGACCAGTCGTTCCATGCCGTGGCCTCGGGCCAGAGGTACTGGAACGCGATGCCGTTGTAGCTGAGGACGAATCCCGCGGTCATCAGGATCCATCCGACGTAGTAGAGATAGATGCGCTCGCGCACGATTAGGAAGATGATGAGGTGGCAGAAGAAGAGCCCGCCCATCAGCCCGACATAGATGCCGTTGGCCAGCAGCGCCGTGTGTTCGGCCTTCTCGAATTCCCGCGGTTGCCAGATGCCCAGAGGAAAGCGCATCGCGCCTTCGGTCTGCACCCTCGCAAGAATCTCCACCTTGTCGCCGGGCTGCACGGACACCGGCACGACGAAGCTTCGCGCGTTGTAGGGACGCTGCGCGAAAGCCAGCCGGTCGCCCAGGCTCCACCGCGTCCAGGACGTGGCTGCGCCGGCTTTGACGTACAGGTCGAGATGATCGAGCAGGGGGTAGCCCACCTCCACCATCAGGGTGCCCGCGTCGCCGGGGCTCGCGGTGAGCGGATCGCTTCTGAACCAGTGGGGCGCTGTTGCGAAGCCATAGCTGGCCGATGACCAGGGCCGGCGTTTCCAGGCTTTTTCGGGAAGCGCGGTGACCTCGGACAACGAAAGCGGCGTGCCGTCTTCGACCAGGTAATCCACCTGCAGCACCCTGTGACCGGCATCGGCCGAGGCGACATGGCAGGCAAGCACCAACGCGCAGCAGAAGACGATTCGAAGAAGGCCCGCAATCGCGACGTGAGCGGCGTTCGCGGCCTTCGCGGCCTTCATGAACCCTCCGAGCCCGGCACGGCAATCCGTATGCGCCGGCGAGACACCTCGATCAGCAGTTCCGTGCGCCGGGCCACGCCGAAGAATCGCAGCAGTTCCGAGACATAGCTTTTTCGGACCGTCCCTTCGCTGATGCCCATGCGGTTGGCGATGGCCTTGTTGGGCAGGCCCTGGCACAGGTAATAGAGAACCTCGCGCTGCCTGGGCGCCAGCCCCAGCGATGCGGCGGTGCAGCCATAGGCGCCCGCGGCGGTCTCGCTCCTGGGAGCGCGCTCGAGGATCGATTCCGGAAGATAGATCCCGTTGTCGAGAACCGTCTGGATGGCGGCCGAGAAGACGCCACCGTCTCCGGTGGCCTTCGTGATGTAGCCAGACGCGCCCTGCGCGATGCAGGAGAGAACCAGCGCACGGTCGTCGTCGCCCGACAGCATGATGGCGTGGCAGGGCATTTCGCGTTCGCGCACGAAACGCAGGACGTCCAGGCCGGAGGCCTCCGAGCCGAGGTGGATGTCGATGAAGACGAACTGGAACGAGTTGGCCGCCAGGCGAGCAATCGCCCCCTGGTACGAGGATTCCTCGTGCACCCGGTAATGCGGCGCGGCCTTCTGCAGAAGGGAGCGCATGCCGGCGCTCACGAGCGCCTGATCTTCGACGATCAGCACGTCGGCCGTTGTTGCTGCGTCGAAGTTTCCGTTTTCCATCATCCTCGACGCCATCGCCGTTGCCCCCGGGTCACCGAACTCACCGCCAGCCTGGTCACGCTGGACACGCGTCTCGCGACGAACGACGCGAGCCCTATGCACTCTAGCAGGGGCAGCCCGAGGGATCGATGAAATCCCGCTAGGACGCCGGGCATGACATATGTCAGATGCGTTGTGGGTCACCGCTGCCGATAGACAGGAGGCAGCAATAGACATGGGCGCGGCGCCACGCACGGTACCGGCCCCGCCCCGCAACCTGGACCCAACCGCCATGACGCTTTTCAGAAATCTCAGAATCTCCACCAAGCTGGCACTTGCCTTTCTCAGCATCGTGTTGCTGATGATCGTGATGGCCGTGATTTCGATCCACCGCCTCGATCGCCTCAACGATCAGACCAACTTCATGGTGACGGCGCGCATGGCGAGCGTTCGCGATGCGGGCCAGATGAGCGAGATCGCGAACCGGGTGCGCCTGCTCGAATTCCGCCTGGCGACGATGCCGGCGGCCGAAGCCGCGGCCGTCCGGCAGTCCATCGCCGAGACCTCCAAGGCCTACGAAGACATCGACAAGGCCTATCCGGCGTCGATCGGCGATGCGACCGAGCAGGCCATCTACGACCGGGTGAAGGCCCAGTATCCGGCATGGACCGCGTCGCACGCCAAGGTGGAACGGCTGGTCCAGGAAGAGCGGCGGGCCGAAGCCGTCGAGCTGCTCAATGGCGAGGCGCGGGAGACCTTCCTGGCCTTGAAGGAGCCGCTGACTCAGCTGGTCAAGCACAACGAGGATCGCGCCAAGGCCGAGGCCGAAGAGAGCAACCAGACGTTCACCACCGGATTCTTCCTCATCGCTTCGGGCACCGGCGTTGCCATCTTGCTGGCCGTGCTGTTGTCGTGGAGCGTGGCAAGGGGCATCGTGATTCCGCTGAAGGAGGCCGTCGGCCTGGCGGAGGCCGTCGCGCGCGGTGATCTCACCCGCAGCCTGAGCGCCAGCAGCAAGGACGAGGTGGGCGACTTGCTCAGGGCGCTCGCGGCGATGCGCGACAACCTGATCAAGACCCTGACCGGCATGCGCGAGAGCAGCGATTCCGTGGCCACGGCAAGCGCCCAGATCGCCTCGGGCAACGTCGACCTTTCCAGCCGCACGGAGCAGACGGCCGGCAGCCTTCAGCAGACCGCGGCATCGATGGAAGAACTCACGACCACCGTCAAGACGGCGTCCGAAGCCGCGCAGCAGGCGAACCAGCTGGCACAGGCCGCATCGCAGGTCGCGGTGCACGGCGGGGAAGTCATCTCGGAAGTGGTGGAGACGATGCGTGACATCCACGGGAGTTCGCAGAAGATCGCCGCCATCATCGGCACGATCGACGGCATCGCTTTCCAGACCAACATCCTGGCACTGAACGCGGCCGTGGAAGCCGCCAGGGCGGGCGAACAGGGACGGGGCTTCGCCGTGGTGGCGAGCGAGGTCCGCAACCTCGCGCAACGCAGCGCGGTCGCGGCCAAGGAAATCAAGACGCTGATCGAAGCATCGGTCGACAAGGTGGGGTCGGGCACCCAACTGGTCAACGATGCGGGCGCGACGATGGGCAAGATCGTCGAGAGCATTCAACGCGTCTCCCACACCGTCAGCGAAATCAGTGCCGGAGCGGTCGAGCAGGCGGCCGGGATCGACCAGATCAACTCGGTGGTGACGCAGCTGGACCAGATGACCCAGGAGAACTCTGCGCTGGTCGAAGAATCGGCTGCCGCCGCGGAAAGCCTCAAAAGCCAGGCGGTGCGGCTGTCTTCGCTCGTCGAGTTCTTCCAGTTGGGGACGGGCTGGCGCGCGGAGCGCGCCGAGACGGAGCTGTCCTCCCGCGCGGCGCACGGCGGGGAACGGCGTGCCAAAGAAAAAAGCGCCGCGGCCCCCGCTCGGGCGCAGCGCATTTCCAACGGTGCATCAGCCGTGCCGGTGCTTGGCCATCCGAAAGGCGGCCAACGCGAGAACGACAGGGAGTGGGTCACCTTCTGAGCGGTCACTGCCGCGATCGTGGTGCGGCAAGATCAGCGGCCGAGAGAGTGACAGTGGCCGGCATCGAGGCGGTTTCCCTGAGCGGCTTTTTTCTCCCTGGCCTCTACCAGCGCCGAACCACTGTCGAAGGGCAGTGTGCTCGGGGCAGGTGAAGTCAGGGTGAAGTTTGTGCGCGGGTTGCGTGAAACGATACCAAGTGTCCTGTTGCACGCCACTCGCCCTGCAACGCAGGGCGCATGCGCGTGATCGACCGGGTGCCAGGGCGCTGCAGGAATTCCTCGGCGGCGAGACAATCACGCTGTCTTGTCCGCCAGGCGGGCGACGGCCACTACCCGAACCCCTCTGCGCATGTCATCCCCGCCCGCCGATTCGACCTCTTCGCCCGCGACTTCGTTCTCCCTGTGGCGCATCGCCGTGCCGGCCTTTGCGCCCTCGCTGTTGTTCGGATTGGGCGAGGGCGCCATCCTGCCGATCGTGCCGCTGACGGCGCGTGGCCTGGGGGCTTCCGTGCCCATGGCGGCGCTGGTGATTGCGATGATCGGCATCGGCTCGCTGCTCAACAACATTCCCGCCTCGATGATCACGATGCGCTGGGGCGAACGCTGGGCCATCGTCGCGGCGGGTGTGTGGAGCGGTCTCGGCATGCTCCTGTGCGTGCTGACGACCCATCTGGGCCTGTTCGCCACGGGATGCTTCATGGTGGGGATGTCGCAGGCGGTCTACAACCTGGCGCGCCAGAGCTACATGACCGAAGCCGTGCCTGTCGAATACCGGGCCCGGGCACTGTCGACGCTGGGCGGCGTCATGCGCATCGGCATGTTTGCCGGGCCTTTCCTGGCGGCGGCGGCGGTGCATGCATTCGGCCTGCAGGCCGCCTATGTGGTCGGCATCGTGGCGGTGATGGGGGCCGCCGCGATAGGCGCCCGCATCCCCGACCTCGCGGTGCCACCGGTCCCGCCCGGGCAGGCGGCACCCGCTTCGACCTCCGTCGTTTCCACGCTGCGGGATCACCGCCATGTGTTCCTCACGCTCGGCATCGGCGTGGTCCTCGTCAGCGCGGTGCGGGCTTCGCGCCAGGCCGTGATTCCCCTGTGGGCCGACCACCTGCTGCTGGCCCCTTCGGTGGCTTCGCTGATCTACGGTCTTGCGGGCGCTATCGACATGCTGGTGTTCTATCCGGCCGGCAAGGTGATGGACAGGAAAGGCAGGCGCTGGGTCGCCGTGCCGTCGATGCTGATCATGGGCCTGGCCATGCTGCTGATGCCCTTGACGTCCGGCGCCCTGACGCTGTTGCTCGCCTCATTGGCCATCGGTTTCGGAAACGGCATCGGGTCCGGGATGATCATGACCCTCGGCGCAGACCAGTCTCCGCGCCACGGGCGCGCACACTTCCTCGGCATCTGGCGCCTGATGTCCGACATCGGCTCCTCGTGCGGTCCGGCGCTGCTGTCCCTCCTGGCCGGCGGGCTGTCGTTGGCTGCGGGCATCGCCGTGACCGGGCTGATCGCCTTTGCCGCGGCCGGGACGCTGGCGTACTGGATTCCGCGGCACAGGAGCGCCGACGGCGTGAGGCCGGGCACGACGAGGCAGGGCGCGAAGCGGTAGTGCGCCTTATCGCGACTCGCGCCGGTGCTGGGCCAGCGACAACGCGGCCAGCTTCTTTTTCGCACTTTGCAGCAGCCCGAGCCGCTCGGCCGGCAACTGCGCCTTGGTGTCGCCCGGCGCGATGATCTCGAACGCCGAAGCGCTCGCCAGTTTGGCCGCGAGCGTGTCGTGATCGGCAAGGCCATTGAATCTGGCGACAGAGATCACGTGCACCTGCAAATGCCGATGAAGGGCTTTGGAGAGCTTCTTGCAGGCCGCCGTCATGGCGGTCTCGTCAGGCGTCACGGCGCCATGCACGATCAGCAGTTCGATGACGTTGTCGGCATCCTCTCCCAGCACGAAGGCACGCACGACCGAGTCCTTGAACTTCGAGCGCAGCATGGCGCGGACCGGCTCGGCCGCGGCGAACGACTTCAGGGCGATGCTGCGCAGTTCGCCATAGAAGACGAACGAGCGGTCCAGCTTGACGGTGTCGGGTTGCTCTGCCGCCGCCTTCTGCCTGGCGAGGATGCCGCTCTCGACGAGGTGCTCGATCGTCTGGCCGGCCTCGCCCGGCTCCTGCCTGGTTTGCCGGGCCAGCTCGTCCACCGAGAACGGTTGGTCGGGGGCCGCATACAGGACCTGCATGATCTTTTGCACGGCGGGGGACAGGAGAAAATCTGCAGCACTCACGGGTGTTTCGATTCGTTCGGCTTTGTTGGAGAGGCGTGGATTATGAAGTTGCGGGGCCGTCCCGAAGCCGCGGGCCCCAGTCCTTCGGCATGTCGATCTTGACGAGGCTCGGCCGACGTATCCATCGAGGGTCTTCCTCATTTTTCAGGAGCAACAACCATGGCCACCAATACCGTCCGTCTTCATCGCGTGCTGCGCACCTCGCCGGAGCGCCTTTACCGGGCCTTCGTGGAGCCTGGCGCGTTCGAACGCTGGCTGCCGCCGTTCGGATTCACCGGCAAGATCCACGCCATGGAGCCAGTGGTCGGGGGCGCCTGGCGCATGTCCTTCACCAACTTCGGCACCGGGCACAGCCATTCGTTCGGCGGGAAGTACCTGGAAATCGTCCCGCACAAGCGCATTGCCTACGACGCGACCTTCGACGATGCCAATCTTCCAGGCACCATGAAGACGACGGTGACGCTGACCGCGGTGTCCTGCGGCACGGAACTATCGGTCGTGCAGGAAGGCATCCCCGACGTGATTCCCGTGGAGATGTGCTACCTGGGCTGGCAAGAATCGCTCGTCGCCCTGGCGCAACTGGTGGAGCCGGACATCCCGGGCTGAGGACGCAGCCGCTCGTGTTTCACCGCTCGGCGTAAACAACGCGCGCGCCGAACCGTCTATGCAGGAAGCGGCGTTGTGCTGGCGTCGCGGCATCCATTCATGCCACCAGCGAACGACGACGTGGACCTACTCTCTTTTTTTCGCGTGCCCGCGCGGGGCCTGTGCGTGGCCGCCCTGGGAATCTCCTTTGCCGTCTTCGGTCCCGCCCCGGCGTCGGCTCGCGGCGGGGCACCAACCGACTCCATAGAGATCCGGCGCACCACCGACGGCATTCCGCATGTGCGCGCCAACAGCTGGCGCGGGCTGGGCCTCGGCTACGGGCAGGCGCAGGCCGAAGACGCGTTGTGCACGCTCGCCGAGGCTTTCGTCACTTACGGCGGGCAGCGTTCGCTGTACTTTGGCGCCGAGGGAAAGCCCCGGACGCGCTCTACGTTCGGCGAGGCCGACAATCTCGACCTGGATTTCTTCTTCCGGGCATTCGCAGGTCCCGAGGCGGTCGAGGCGCTCAAGCGTGAACAGCCGGCCGACCTCAACGAACTCATTGCCGGCTACGCGGAGGGCTACAACCGCCATCTGCGCACGCTGCAGTCACGCAAGCCCGGACGCGGCGCGCCGTCGCATGCGTGTGCCGGCGCGCCGTGGGTGCGAGCCATCGGGCCCGAGGATGTCTACCGCCGCATGATCGCCGCGGGGCTGGCCGGTGGGTACACGCGTTTCGTTTCGGAGATCGTGAATGCGAAGCCCGCGGCCGCCGCGCCGCCCGTGCCGGCGGACAAGCTCTCGCTGTCTTCGCGGCTCGACGTCCCGGTGGGCGACGCGCGCGGCATCGGCAGCAACGTGCTCGCATTCGGCCAGGCGGCGACCGGTGAACGCGGCGGCGTTCTGTTCGGCAATCCGCACTGGTACTGGGGCGGGCCCGACCGCTTCTACCAGGCGCACCTCACGTTGCCGGGCAAGCTCGACGTGGCGGGCGTGTCCTTCCTCGGCATTCCGGTCATCATGATCGGCTTCAACAACGATGTGGCCTGGAGCCACACGGTCTCCGCCGCGCGACGCTTCGGACTGTTCGACCTGACGCTGGATCCGGCCGACCCCACGCGCTACATGGTCGACGGCCGCTCCGAACCCATGCAGGCCCAGACGCTTGCCGTGGCGGTGCGCCGGTCCGACGGCTCGGTGGACCTGGTGCGCCGCACGCTCTATCGCACGCGCTTCGGCCCGGTGGTCGACCTGGGGGCGCGCAACCCGGCGCTGGCATGGGGCGCGCGCAAGGCGCTCGCGATGCGCGACATCAATGCCGACAACCTGCGCATCTTCCGCAACTTCTTCCGCTGGAACCAGGCGCGCTCGCTCGAAGAGTTCATGGCCATCCAGCGGGAAGAGACGGCCATGCCATGGGTCAATACGGCGGCCATCGGGCGCGGCGACGGTCGGGCCTGGTATGCCGACATCGGGGCGGTACCCGGCGTGCCCGACGACCTTCGCGCGGCCTGCGCGACGCCGCTGTCGAAGGCGCTTGCCGCGCTCGACCCCGCCATGCCGGTGCTCGATGGCAGCCGGTCGGCCTGCGAATGGCGGTCCGCGAAGAACGGAGTGCAGCCCGGCGCCATGGCCGCCGACCGCATGCCCAGCCTGCTGCGCGAGGACTACGTCGCCAACATGAACGACAGCTACTGGCTCACGAACCCGGCGTGGCCGTTGTCGGGGTTCGCATCGATCCTCGGAGGGGAAGGCCAGCCGCTGTCGATGCGGGGGTGGGAAGGGCATCGCATCGCGAGTGAACTCGCCAGTGCCGGCTCGAGCTCGGCCAACGCGTTGGCGGACCGCGTCATGCGCAAGGCATTGGAGGCCCGCGCATCGACCGCGGACCGGTTCAAGGCAGCGCTGCTCGGGGGCGCCTGTGCGAAGAACCAGGCGGATATACGGCGGGCATGCGACGTGCTGCGGCGCTGGTCCAATCGCGCGGATGCGCACGACCGGGGCGCGCTGCTCTGGGATGCCTTCTGGACCCGGGTCCAGGAAATTCCGGCCAATGAGCTCTATGCGCAGCCGTTCTCGGCATCGGCGCCGTTGCAGACACCGTCGGCGATTCAAGCGGCGGACCCGCGCGTGGCCTCCGCGCTGGCCGGCGCGGTGCAGGACATGGCGCGCAAGGGCTGGGCGCTGGATGCGCCGCTGGGCCAGCAGCGCTTCGCCCGCAGCGAGGGCAGGAAGCTACCCCTCTTCGGCGGCTGCGACGCGGAAGGCTATTTCACGGTCGCTTGCGCCAACGACGGCGACTACGCCACGGACGATCGCTCGCATGGCAACACCTACCTCCAGGTCGTGTACTTCGACCGGCGCGGTGTGCAGGCGCGCACGCTGCTGGCACACGGTGAATGCGAAACCGCAGTGACCGGCGGCAGTGGGCTCGGACCGGTGGCGCGCTATGCGCGCAAGGACTGGCTGCGCTTTCCGTTCCGCGAGGAAGACATCGCGCGCGATCCACAACTGCGGCGCGTGACAGTGCGTCCCTGAGTCGGCGCCGGCGCAATCGTCCGCCTGTCTCGCTTTGGGCGGTTCAAACGTCTTTAGGTTAAGAGACAGGGAGCAGCTCGGAAATCCGGGCCTTCTTCCGTCACAAGATAGTAATAGTTCTCATTTGTATTGTCTACAGTGAATACTTCAGGAGTACCCATGGACATGTCGCTGCAGCCAGCCGAACTCACGTTGGCGGAAGTCTTCGTCGCCAACCGCGCCCAGCTCCAGCGCGTCGCGCAAAAAATCGTCCGCACGGCGGACCTGGCCGACGAAGTGCTGCAGGACGCCTATCTCAAGCTGGCCGACGGCGCCTCCCTGCGCGAGGTGCGCAAGCCGCTCGGCTACTGCTGCCAGGTGGTGCGCAACGTGGCCTTCGACTACCACCGCCATCATTCCGTCGAAGCCAGCTACCGCACGTACTGCGAGGACGTGGAGCTTGTCAGCCCCCCGAGCAACGACGCGCCCGAGCGCCTGCTGGACGGGCGCCAGGCGCTGGCCGCGATCGACCGCGTGCTCGACGCGCTGCCCGCGCGCACCCGCCTGGCCTTCGAGCTCAACCGCCTGAGCGGCATGACTCAACGGGAGATCGGCGTGCGCCTCGGCTGCTCCGCCACGCTCGTGAACTTCATGATCAAGGACGCCGATGCGGCCCTCGAAAGCTGCCGGTACCTGGTGCAGGGCGGCTGACCCCGCATCGCCCATCGGCGATACGATGCGCCGATGACAAAGGACAAGGATCACGACCCGGTCTGGCAGGCCGCATGGGCCTGGGTGCGTCGCCAGCACGAGCAGCGCGGCAGCCTCGACGGCGCGACGCGCGACGAGTTCATGCAGTGGCTCGCCGCAGATCCCCTTCACCGCAAGACCCATGAGGAGGCGGCCCGCCTCTGGCTGCTCGTGGGCCTGGTGCCGCCCGCCAACGACGTCCCTCCGCCGGACCATTCACCCGACGGCATCGCCGGCCGCTAGCTGCGGCCGCTGACCTCCGCATTCCCGTTTGCGCCCGATTTCCAGCGGCCATGCCGCGGCGCAGCCGTGCCCGCGCATGCCGCTGCGGGAAATGGGTTCACACCCCCTAAACACCCGGCCTCCCGCCCCGTCATGTATCGCAAAGGGAAGGGGTGTGCACCGCCTCTTGCCTGTCGTCTCAACAACCCCAAGAGGACCGCACATGTCTACCAGCTGCTTCGACCGCGAAGACGAAACCTTCATCGTCCTGGTCAACCACGAAGAGCAATATTCGATCTGGCCGCAATGGAAGGCCGTGCCCGGCGGATGGAAGGCTGTCGACGGCGTCCAGGGCGACAAGAAGACCGTGCTCGAGTACGTCGAGAAAACCTGGACCGACATGCGTCCGAAGTCTCTGCGCGACTGGATGGCGCAGCAGGACAGCAGCAAGAGCGCATCGGCCGCCGCCTGAGCGAATGCAGGCGCCCCTTTCCCTGCTGTGCCTGCCCTGTGCGGGCGCCAGCGCCACCATGTACCTGCGCTGGCGCCGCCTGCTGCCGCGCTGGATCGAGGTCGTGCCGGTCGAGCTGCCCGGTCGTGGGCAGCGCCTGGGCGAGGATTTCGTCGAAGATTTCGATTCTTTGGTCGCGCGGCTGTGCGCCGAGCAGGACGCCGCGCTGCGCGGCAATTTCGCGCTCTTCGGCCACAGCATGGGCGCCTTGCTGGCCTGGGGCATTGCACAGCGCCTTCGCGCCAGCGGCAAGGCGCTGCCGCGGGCGCTGCTCGTGTCGGGCAGCGCCGCGCCTTCGCAGCGCGATCCGGACCGTTTCGTCGACATGGACGATGACGATGCCCTCATCGGTGATCTGCGCAAGCAGGGTGGAACGCCCGAGGAACTCTTCGCCAGCCCCGAACTGCTGCGCATGACGCTCGACACGCTGGCCGCCGACTATCGCGTGTGCCAGAGCTTCGAACACCCCGGCAACGCGCCGCTGCCCGTTGCGCTGCATGCCTTCGCCGGCCGGCAGGACGACGTCGAGCCCTGGCGCATGGAAGCCTGGCGCGGCGAGACCGCCTGCCCCGGTTTCACGCTGGACTGGTTCGAGGGCGGCCATTTCTTCATCCGGCAGCACGAGACACCGGTGCTGGCCGTACTGGCGCAGCGCCTGGCCCAGTCCGCGGCGGGAGGCGTCCATGCGCCCCGTGCCTTGGCCTGAGCCGCCGTTGCCGGGTCCCGCCGTCCTGCCGGCCCGGCCAATCAAGGAACCGATGTGAATCCGATGCATCCCGTGGACTTCGTGAGCCACCTGCGCGACCTGGCTGCACGGCGGCCCGACGACACCGCGCTCATCGCCGTGACCGACCGCGACGGCGCCGCCCTGGATACGCCCATCTCCTATCGCCGGCTCGACACGCGCGTGCGCGGCCTCGCGGCGTATCTGCAACAGAACTTTGGTTGCGGCGAACGCGCGCTGATCATGCTGGACAACGGCGACGACTACGTCGTGAGCTTCTTCGCCTGCCTCTATGCCGGCCTCATCGCCGTGCCCGTGTTTCCGCCGGAATCCACGCGCAAACGGCATCTCGGCAAGCTCGAAGGCATTGCGGCCGACGCCGGCGCCTGCTGCGTGCTGACCCACGCCACCATCCAAGCGGCGATCGCCGGCGTGGGCGGGGCCTTCGTCGACGTGCCGCTGATCCCCGTGGACGGGATCGGTGCCGAGGACGCCGAGCGCTGGACGCCGCACACCCCCTCTGCCACTGACATCGCCTTCCTGCAATACACCTCCGGCTCCACCTCGGCGCCCAAGGGCGTCATGGTCACGCATGCCAACCTCATGGCGAACATGCGTGCGATCGAAGAAGGGCTCTCGGTCGGACTCGACGACATCTTCGCGACCTGGCTGCCGCTGAACCACGACATGGGGCTGATCGGCGGCCTGCTGCAGCCGCTGCATCGCGGCATTCCCGTCGCACTGATGTCGCCACGCTATTTCCTGGAGCGGCCCGTGCGCTGGCTCGAAGCCATCTCGCGCCACCGCGCGACCATCAGCGGCGGCCCCGACTTCGCCTATCGCCTGTGCCTCGACCGCGTGTCCGAAGCGCAGTTGCAGAAGCTCGACCTGTCGAGCTGGGGCCTGGCGTTTTCCGGTGCCGAGCCCGTGCGCGCCGACACGCTGCGCGAGTTCAGGAAGCAGTTCGCACCCGCAGGATTTGCCGCCGGCGCGGTGTACCCCTGCTATGGCCTGGCCGAGTCCACGCTGTTCGTGACGGGCGGCGAGCGCGGCGCCGGCATGGTGGCGCGCGACTTCTCCAGCAGCGGCTTGGCCCGCGGCATCGTCGAAACCGGCACCGAAGAAAGTGCCACGCTCGTTGGCTGCGGCCGCACCGTCACGGGTCATGCCGTGCGCATCGTCGATCCCGTCACGCTGGCGGTGCGCGATGCGGGCCATGTCGGCGAAATCTGGGCCAGCGGCCCCAGCATCGGCAGCGGCTACTGGAACAAGCCGCAGGTGTCGCGGGAGACCTTCGTCGCGCACGACGGCGCGATCTGGCTGCGCACCGGCGACCTCGGCTTCCTGCACGACGGGCAGCTCTATGTGGCGGGGCGCATCAAGGACATGATCATCGTGCGCGGCCACAACCTGTACCCGCAGGACATCGAGCGCATGATCGAACTCGAGGTCGACATCGTGCGCAAGGGCCGTGTGGCCGCCTTCGCCGTCGACGGCCCCGAGGGGGAGGGCATCGGGCTGGCCGCCGAGATATCGCGCAGCACGCAGAAGCTGGTGAAGCCCGAAGCGCTGGTCGAGACGCTCAGCGCCGCGGTGAGCGAGCAGTTCGGCGAGCCGCTGTCCGTCGTCATGCTGCTGAACCCCGGCGGCATGCCCAAGACCACGAGCGGCAAGCTGCAGCGCGGTGCCTGCCGCCAGGGCTGGATCGACGGCACGGCCGACGCCTATGCGATGTATGCGCACGGTGCGTTCGTTCTCGGCGGTTCCGCCGCGGCGCCCGCACCCGCCACCGAGCGGCCGCTCGATGAAGTGGAGCAGGCCGTCGCCGCGATCTGGAGCGAAGTGCTGCGCCGCGACGCACAGACCGCGCTACCGCGCGACACGCACTTCTTCATCCACGGCGGCAACTCGCTCGCCGCGACGCAGGTGGCGGCCCGCATCGCCGATCGATGGGAGATCGAGTTTCCGGTGCGCGCGCTGTTCGAGCAGCCGCGCCTCGGCGCGCTGGCCGCGCATGTGCGACGCGTGCTCGCGACCGGCCCGCGCAAGCCGCGCAGCGTGATCCCCGTGATGCCGGCCGAGCATCGTGCGAGGCCGCTCGCGCTGTCGCACGCGCAGGAGCGCCAGTGGTTCCTGTGGCAGCTCGACCCGAAAAGCACCGCCTACCACGTGAGCGTGGCGCTGGATTTGGCCGGCGTCCTGGACGCCGATGCGCTGGACGCAGCGCTCGGCGACCTGGTCGATCGCCACGAGAGCCTGCGCACCGTGTTTCGCGCGGCGGCGGACGGCACGGTTGCCCAGGTCATTGCGCCGGCGCTGCGGCTCGCGCTGCGGCGTATCGACCTCGGCGCATGGCCCGCCGAAGCGCGGGAGGCCGCTGCCGCCGAGCATGCCAGCCAGTGCCACGCCGAGCCCTTCGACCTCGGCGAAGGCCCGCTGCTGCGCGCGGCGCTGATCCGCATCGACGAGGCCCGGCACCTGCTGGTCGTCGTCATGCATCACATCGTGTCCGATGGCGCTTCGATGCAGGTGCTGGTCGAGGAACTCGGCGCCGCCTATGCCGCCCGTGCGAAAGGCGCGGCACCGCTGTTCAAGCCGCTGCCCGTCCAGTATGCCGACTACGCCCTCTGGCAGCGCGACTGGCTCGCCGCCGGCGAGGCTGAGCGCCAGCTCGCGTATTGGCGCGAACAGCTGGGCGCCGACCATCCCGTGCTGGCTCTGCCCACGGACCATCCCCGGCATGCGGTCGCAGCCTACCGCGCGGCCGGCCATGCCTTCGAGTTCGACGCCGCGCTCACCCGGCGCCTGCGCGCCACCGCGCAGGCGCACGGCGCGACATTCTTCATGGCGCTGCTTGCCGGCTTCCAGGCGCTGCTGCACCGCTACACGGGCCAGCAGGATGTGCGTGTCGGCGTGCCTGTCGCCAACCGCCAGCGGCCGGAAACCGCCGGGCTGATCGGCTTCTTCGTCAACACCCAGGTGCTTCGCAGCACGCTGCAGGGCCGCATGAGCCTTGCGCAACTGCTGGCGCAGACACCGGAAGCCGCGCTCGGCGCGCAGGCGCACCAGGACCTGCCGTTCGAACAGATCGTCGAGGCCCTGCAGCCGCAGCGCAGCCTGAGCCACAGCCCTCTGTTCCAGGTGATGTTCAACCACCTGCGTGAAGACACGGGCATGCTGCGCTTGCTGCCCGGCCTGGAGGCGCGCGAGCACCGCATCGCCGACAGCGCCGCGCAGTTCGAACTCGTGCTCGACATCCGCGAACATGCCGACGGAAGCACCGGTGCGGTGCTCACCTATGCGGCCGAACTGTTCGAGCCAACCACCATCGCGCGCATGGCCACGCACTACCGCGCGCTGCTGGAAGCGCTGGCGGCCGATCCCGCGCAGGCGCTGGGCGACGTGCAGTGGCTCGCTGCCACCGAGCGGCATCGGCTGCGCGAATGGTCGGCCGGCGAGCCGCAAGCGCCGCACGCGCAGCCCGTGCACCGCCTGTTCGAGGCGCAGGCGCGAGCCACGCCCGGGGCCATTGCCCTGATCGACGGCGACACCCAACTCAGCTACGCGGTTCTGAACGCGCGTGCCAACCGACTCGCGCACCGGCTGGTCCGCCAGGGGGTGGTGCCCGACCGCACTGTCGCGGTGGCCATCCAAGCACCGGCCGATCGCGTGATTGGCCTCCTCGGCGTGCTGAAGGCCGGAGGCACCTACCTGCCGCTGGACCCTTCGCATCCTCCGCAAAGGCTTGCGCAGTTGCTGGAAGACAGCGGCGCGCGCGTGCTGCTCACCGACAGCGCCAACGCCGATTCGCTCGATGCGGGCGGCGTCGCCAGGGTCGTGCTCAATGAGGCGCCGGCCCAAGGCACCGAGCCGGCCGCCGATCCAGACATCGCGCTGCACGACGCCCACCTCGCCTACGTCGTCTACACCTCCGGCACCACGGGGCGGCCCAAGGGCGTGGCCGTGGCACACGGCGCGCTGTCGATGCACGTCCAGGCAATGGCGCGGGCCTGCGGCATGCGCGCGGAAGACCGGTCGCTGCAATTCGCGCTGCCGCATGTCGACGCATCCATCGAGCAATGCCTGCTGCCACTGGTTGCGGGTGCGGCGCTCGTGGTGCAGCCGCAGTGGTGTTCTCTTGCCGGTGAACTCGACGCCCTGCTGCAGCGCCACCGCGTGAGCGTGGTCGACCTCCCGCCGGCCTATGCACGCCAACTGATGCAGGGCCAGGCACCGTTCGCGCATGCCGTGCGCCTTGCGCTCTTCGGCGGCGAGGCCTGGACCGGCGAAGACATCGCACTGATCCGGCGCGTGCTGCGCCCGGGGCAGATCGTCAACGCCTACGGCCCGACCGAAGCCGTCATCACGCCCACCGCCTGGCACGGCACGGCGGATGACGCGGAGCAGGCGCCGCAGGGCTACGTGCCCATCGGCCGTCCCGTGGGCCGTCGCACCGCGCATGTGCTCGACGCGAACCTGCAGCCGCTTCCCCAGGGCGTTCCCGGCGAGCTGTACCTCGGCGGCGAAGGGCTGGCGCGCGGCTACCTCGGCCGCGCGGCCCCCACGGCCGAACGCTTCGTCGCCGATCCCTTCGATGCCGCGGGCGGCAGGCTCTACCGCACCGGCGACCTCGTGCGCTGGCGCGGCGACGGCCAGCTCGAATACCTGGGCCGTCTCGACCACCAGGTGAAAGTCCGGGGCTTTCGCATCGAGCTTGCCGAAATCGAAGCGCGCCTGCGCGAGCACGCGGCGGTTCGCGAGGCATTGGTGCTCGTGCACGACGGCGCAGCCGGCGCCTCGCTGGTGGCCTATGTATCGCCCGCACCCGCCGCGCAGATCGACACAGCGGCGTTGCGGGAGCAACTGGGCCGCGTCCTGCCCGACTACATGGTGCCCTCGGCCATCGTGGCGCTCGACAGCTTCCCTCTCACCGCAGGCGGCAAGGTCGACCGCCGCGCGCTGCCCGCACCCGCCTTGCCCGACCGCCAGGACTACGAGGCACCGCAGGGTGACATCGCCCAGGCGCTGGCCTCGATCTGGACCGAACTGCTCAAGGTCGAGAAGGTGGGCATGCACGACAACTTCTTCGATCTCGGCGGCAACTCGCTGCTGGTGATCCGCATGCACCGGCTGATGGAAGACCGGCTCAGTCCGGGCCTGACCGTGGTCGATCTCTTCAAGTTTCCCACCGTCGGCGCGCTGGCGCGCCGCATCGAGCAGGGACGCGGCGCGGCGCAGGCCGCCCGCAATGACGACGGCGACAGCGAACAGGCGCGCGCCCAGCGCCAGCGTGCCGCCCTGCTGCAGCGCCGCCGTCCCACCGAAAGAAGCTTCTGATGCAAGACCAAGACACAGCGCCGTCCGGACTCACGGGCATCGAGATCGCCATCGTCGGCATGGCCGGGCGATTTCCGGGCGCGCCCGATGTCGACACCTTCTGGCGCAACATCCGCGACGGCGTCGAATCGGTCACCGTTTTCAGCGACGAGCAACTGCGCGCGCGCGGCGTGCCCGAGCGCACGCTGGCCGACCCCGACTATGTGAAGGCCGGCGTGCTGTTCGAAGGCTTCGACCAGTTCGACGCCGGCTTCTTCGGCTATTCCCCGCGCGAGGCCGAGCACCTCGATCCGCAGCAGCGCATCTTCCTCGAATGCGCCTGGGAGGCGCTGGAGCACGCGGGCTGGCAGGCCAGGAAGAACCCCGCGTCGGTCGGCGTCTACGCGGGCGACGGACCCAACCTCTACTTGATGCGGCACCTGCTGCCCGCCTTCGGCGTCGACGCCGGCACGGGCATCGCCGACATGCTGGGCCTGATGAGCGGCAACTCCGCCGGCTCGCTGTGCACACGCGTGGCCTACAAGCTCGACCTGCGCGGCCCTGCCGTCAGCGTGCAGACCGAATGCTCGACGTCGCTGGTGGCGGTGCACATGGCCTGCCAGGCCCTGCTGAGCCACGACTGCGACATGGCGCTGGCCGGCGGCGTGTGGCTCAATTTGCTGCAGGAGGGCGGCTACCGCTACCAGAGCGGCGCCATCCTCTCGCCCGATGGCCACTGCCGCGCCTTCGACGCCAAGGCGGCGGGCACCGTCATCGGCAGCGGCGCGGGCATCGTCGTGCTCAAGCGGCTGCAGGAGGCGCTGCGCGACGGCGACACCATCCACGCAATCATCAAGGGCAGCGCCGCCAACAACGACGGTGCGGACAAGATCGGCTTCACCGCGCCCAGCGTGCAGGGGCAAGCCGGCGTGATCCGCGCGGCGCAGATGATGGCCGACGTGCCCGCGCACACCATCGGCTATGTGGAAGCGCACGGCACCGGCACCACGCTCGGCGACCCGATCGAGATGGCCGCGCTGACGCAGGCCTTTGCGAGCGGCGGGGCGGCGGCTGGAGGCCGGTGCGCCATCGGCTCGGTCAAGACCAACATCGGCCACCTCGATGCGGCCGCCGGCGTGGCCGGGCTCATCAAGGCGACGATGGCGCTGCGGCACAGGACGCTGCCGCCCAGCCTGCATTTCGAGCAACCCAATCCGCAGATCGACTTTGAGAACAGCCCGTTCTATGTGAACACCGAGGCCCGGCCGTGGCCCAAGGGCGATGCGCCGCGCCGCGCGGGCGTCAGCGCCTTCGGCATCGGCGGCACCAACGTGCACGTCGTGCTCGAAGAGGCGCCCGAAGCGCCGGCCGTCGCCGCGTCGCCGCAAGGGCAGGGCGGCTGGCAGGTGCTGCCGCTGTCGGCCATGAGCGCCACCGCCGTGCGGCAGGCCGCGCAGCGGCTCGGCGCGCACCTCGCGGAACAGCCCCATGCCGCGTTGGCCGACGCCGCATACACGCTGCAGACTGGCCGCAGGCCCTTCGCCCATCGCTGCGCCGTGGTCGCCGACGAGTCGCAGGCCGCCGCGCGCATGCTCGCTTCGGGAGAAGGTGTCATCACGGCTTCCGCCCCGGTACCCGAGCAGCCGCCGGAAGTGGCCTTCCTGTTCCCTGGCGGCGGCACGCAGCACGCCAACATGGGCCTCGCGCTCTATCGCGACGATGCGCCGTTCCGCGAGGACATCGACCGCTGCTGCGAACTGCTGCGCCCCGAGCTCGGTCTCGACCTGCGCGAACTGCTGTTTACCGCGACGGAAGCGGAGGCCGGGGCCGACGCGCGCCTGTTCGACATCGCCTTCGCGCAGCCTGCTTTATTCGTCGTCGAATATGCAATGGCGCATTGGTGGATGCGGCGCGGCGTGCGCCCCACCGTGATGCTCGGCCACAGCCTCGGCGAATACGTGGCGGCCTGCCTGGCGGGCGTGTTCCGGCTGGAAGACGCGCTGCGCCTCGCCGCCGTGCGCGGTCGCCTGCTGCAATCCATGCCTCCCGGCGCAATGACCGCTGTGCCGCTGTCGCAGGCAGAACTCGCGCCTTTCCTGACCCACGGCTGCGACCTGGGAGCCGACAACGGCGAGCAGCTGTGCGTGATCTCCGGTCCGCTCGACGCCATCGAGGCCACCGAAGAGAAGCTGCGCGCACAGGGCCACCTGCCGCGGCGGCTGCACGTGTCCATCGCCTCGCATTCCTCGATGACGCAGCCGCTGCTCGCGCAGCTGGAGCAGCTCATCGCTTCGGTGCCGCGGCAGGCGCCGAAGATTCCGTTCATCTCCAACGTCACCGGCCGGCTCATCACGGCCGAGCAGGCGGTCAGCCCGGCCTACTGGGCGCGACACCTGCGCGGCACGGTGCAGTTCACCGCCGGACTGCGCACGCTCTTCGAGGTGCCGGGGCGGGTGGTGCTCGAAGTCGGCCCCGGCGAAACGCTCGCCGGCCTGGCGCGCCAGCACCCGATGGCCGCCTCGGCCGCCGCCGTGCAGGCCAGCCAGGCACATCCGCAGCAACGCACGCGCAACGCGCAGCAGATCGCCCATGCGCTCGCCAGCTTGTGGCTTGCGGGCGTGGACATCGACTGGGCCGCCTGCCATGCGGGACAGGCGCGGCGCCGCGTGCCGCTGCCGGCCTATCCGTTCCAGCGCCGCCGCTACTGGGTCGACGCGCCCGATGCCACGTCGGCGAAGTCCGCACGCAAGGCACCTTCGGATGCGTTCTACGTCCCGTCGTGGAAGCGGATCGAGCCGCTGCTGTCCGCCGCGCCCGGGAACACGGCCGATGCAGGCTGCGTGCTCGTGTTCGGCGATGGCCGCAGCCTCACCGGCCATCTCGCCCGGCATCTGCGTTCACTGGGCCATGCGGTGGTCGTCGCCCAGCGCGGCCCGGCCTTCGCGCGTACCGGCCGCGATGACTGGGCCCTGCGCGCCGGCGAGCGCGACGACCATGCGCAGTTGCTGCGCGAGGTCGAAGCCGACTTCGGCGCGGTCACGGCCATCCACCACCTGTGGTGCCTCGACGAAGTGCCGGCCTCGCAGCCGCAGCCCGAGCTGCTGGAGCGCAGCTTCTTCAGCCTGCTGGCGCTCGTGCAGGCGCTCGACACGCGCACCTCGGCTGCCTTGGCCGGCAAGCTGCCGATCACCGTCGTCGCCAACCAGATCGAAGATGTCACCGGCACCGAGCCGCTGTGTCCCGAGAAGGCCATGCTGCCGGGCATGGCCAAGGTGATCGGGCAGGAATGCCTGCGGATCCATTGCCGCGTGATCGACGTCATGCTGCCCGCGCCCGAGAGCGATGCCGAAACCTTGCTGGTCGAGCAGATCGCCGCGGAATCCGCCGCGCTGCGGGCCGAGCCCGGCGAGCCGCTGCTGGCCTATCGCGGTGCGCACCGCTGGGCGAAGGTCTACGAGCCCGCGCCGCTTCCAGCCACCGCGCAGCGCCTGCGCAAGCAGGGCGTGTACCTGATCACCGGCGGCCTCGGCGGCGTCGGCCTCGCCATTGCGAAGCATCTGGCACAGCACTGGCAGGCCAAGCTGGTGCTGCTCGGCCGCACCGCGATGCCGGAGCGCGCGGCATGGGCCTCGCTGGCCGAGGACGAAGCGCAGCCCGCCGCGCTGAAGAACAGGCTGCGCCAGTTGCTCGAACTCGAATCGTTGGGCGCAGAAGTGCTGACCGTCGCGGCCGACGTGTCCGACGCCGCCCAATTGCACGCCGCACTCGAACGGGCGGACGCGCGCTTCGGCGGGCTGCACGGCATCGTCCACGCGGCAGGCGACGCGGGCGGCGGCATGATGGCGCAGCGCACGCGCGCCCAGGTCGACACCGTCTTCGCGACCAAGGTGCGCGGCACCCGCGTGCTGCTGGACGCGGTGCGCGGCCGGCCGCTCGACTTCGTGCAGTTCTGCTCTTCCATCTCCAGCGTGGCCGGCGGGCTGGGCATGAGCGACTACGCCGCGGCCAATGCGTACCTCGACGCCGTGGCCATCGCCCATGCGCGCGTCGGCAAGTTCCCGGTCTTCTCGGTCAACTGGGACGCCTGGCGCGGCCTGGGCATGGCCGAGCACATGGAGGTGCCCGACGGCATCGGCATGGACGGGCCGGAAGGCGCGCGCACCTTCGAGCGCATCGTCAACGGCCCGCTGCGGCCGCAGACCGTGATCTCGACCACCGACCTCGCCCAGCGCCTCGGCCCGCTGGACAACGGCATGCTCGACATGCTCGCGGCCGAGGACGCACAGCCCGCGGCGAGCGGCGGCAGCCATCCGCGCCCCGCGCTGCAGACGCCCTTCGTCGCGCCCGAGGGCGAACTCGCCAATGCCCTGGCCGCGCTGTGGACCGAGCGCCTGGGCATCGCGCCCATCGGCATGGACGACAACCTGTTCGAGCTGGGCGGCGATTCGCTGGTGGCCATCCAGCTGCTGTCGCGCGTGCGCAAGGCCTACGCGGTCGAGCTGCATCCCAGCGAGTTCTTCAAGGCGCCGACCATCGCCGGACTGATCGCGCACATTCCGGCGAACGGCACGGCGACCTGGCCGACGCCGGCCGCCGCGATGGAGATCGCGCCCATTCCGCGCACGGGTGCGCTGCCGCTGTCGCCCATGCAGCGCCGCCTCTGGCTCGTCGACCGGCTCACCGACGACCGCAATGTGACGGGCCGCGCGGCCTACAACATGTCGGCCGGACTGGCTCTGCACGGCGAACTGAATGTCGATGTGCTGCGCGCGGCCATCGACGCCATCGTCGCGCGGCACGAGGTGCTGCGTACCGTGTTCGCCGAGGACGACGAGGGCGAACCGGTGTCGGTGATCGGTGCCGGCGCGCGCCTGGACATTCCGCTCGTCGATATCGACGAAGCCGACAAGGACGCGCGCGAGCGCCGCTACGCGACCCTGTTCGACGAGCTCGTACGCACGCCTTTTTCGCTGGCTGAAGGCCCGCTCATCAAGGCCACCATCGTGCGCATGGGCGAGCGCGAGCATGTGCTGGTGCTCGTGGTGCACCACATCGTCTTCGACGGCTGGTCGATCGCGGTGTTCGCGCGCGAGCTCGGCGAGTTCTACGAACGGGCGCTGCGCGGGCAGCCGCTGGCGCTTGCGCCGCTGCCGGTGCAGTACGTGGACTACGCCGCGTGGTACGCCCGCACGCTCGCCTGCGAGGCATTCGCGCCCAAGGCCGAGTTCTGGCGCACCTGCCTGCGCAACGCGCCGGAGGTCTCGACACTGCAGCCCGACCACCAGCGTCCGGGCACGGCCTCGCATGCGGGCGATTCGGTGGTGCTCGAACTGCCGCCGGCCTTGTCGCAGGCGCTGGCCGCGCTGGCGCGCGAATGCGACACCTCGCTGTTCACGCTGCTGCTGTCCTCCTTCTTCCTGTTCTTCCACCAGGCCTCGGGCGCGGACGACATCGTGATCGGTACCGACGTGGCTGGCCGCGGCCACCCGGACCTCGAACAGTTGCTCGGCTTCTTCGTCAACGTGGTGCCGCTGCGCTCGCGCCTGGACGACCGGCGGATGGACTTCCGGCAATGGCTTGCGCAGGCCAGGCAGCAGACGCTTGCCGCCATGGACCACCAGGACGCGCCCTTCGACCAGATCGTCGAGCTGTCGGGCGCACGGCGCGCGCGTGACCGCAACCCGCTGGTGCAGGTGCTCTTCGTCCTGCAGAACACGCCAGAGATCCGGTTCGCCATCGAAGGCGCCGAGGTCGAGGTGCTGCCCCAGCAGATGAACGAATCCAAGTTCGACCTGGCGGTGTTCGCCAGGGAACAGGCCGGCGCGCTCACCGTCGAGTGGGTGTACGCCACGGACCTGTACCGGCGGAAGACCGTCGAAGAGTTCACCGCTTCGTGGCATGCGCTGCTGGAGCGGATCGTCGCAACACCGGGCCAGGCTATCGAGGCACTGGCCCCCTCGCAAACGCAGGAGCGAATCAACATGAACACCGCGAAATCCACCGGCGCCGCCGGCAAGCTGGACAAGCTCGGCAAGTTGGACAAACTGGGCAAGGCAGGACCGGGCCGCGAAGCGACGCGCGCCGCGGCGCGCCCCGTCGTGCAGACCTCTTTCCTCCAGCCCGGCGCCGAATTCCCCATCGTGCTGCAGGCCACCACCGACGACCTCGACACCGTGGCCTGGGCCAGGAGCCAGGCCGACTACATCGAGATGCTGGTTGCAAGGCACGGCGGCATCCTGTTTCGCAACTTCGGCCTGAAGACACCGCAGGACTTCGAGGCCTTTGCCGAGGCCATCGAGCCGGAGCTGTACGGCAGCTACGGCGACCTGCCGAAGAAGGAAGGCGGCAAGAAGACCTACCGCTCCACGCCGTACCCGGAGCGGCAGATGATCCTGTTCCACAACGAAAGCTCGCACCTCGACCGCTGGCCGCGCAAGCAGTGGTTCTTCTGCGAGCTGCCTTCGCCCGTGGGCGGCGCCACGCCCATCGTCGATTGCCGCGAGATGCTGCGCCGCCTGCCCGCCGACATGGTGGCCGAGTTCGAACGCAAGGAACTGCTGTACGTGCGTACCTTCACGCCGGGCCTGGACGTGAGCTGGCGCGACTTCTACAAGACCGAGCGCCGCGAAGAGGTGGAGGCCCGCCTGGCCGCCGCCGGCATCGCCTGGCGCTGGCTCGACAACGACACGCTGCAGACGCGCACGCGCTGCCCGGCGGTGATCCGCCATCCGCTGACGGGCGAAAAGGTTTTCTTCAACCAGATCCAGCTGCACCACGTGGCCTGCCTGGAGGCGCAGGTGCGCGAGGACCTGCTCGCCATGGGCGGCATCGACCGCCTGCCGCGCCACGTGATGTACGGCGACGGCTCGCCCATCGCCGACGAAACCATGGCCATCGTCGGGCGGGTGTACGAGGAATGCGCCGTGCGCTTCGACTGGCAGCAGGGCGACATCGTCATGCTCGACAACATGCTCGCGGCCCATGCGCGCGATCCGTACGAGGGGCCGCGCAAGATCGTGGTGGCGATGGGCGCGATGTTCGACCGTGCCGCGCTCGAAGGCGCGCCGCAGGTCGCCGCCGATGCGCGCCTGGCCGACGAGCAGGGGGCCTGAACGCAATGAACGCGATGAACGCGATGACCGACAGTCTCGAAGCCACGTTCCCCCTTTCTCCCGAACAGCGCGCGGTGCCCGCCGGCGCACAGCGCCTGCTCCTGCGAGCCTGCATCGAAGGCCCGCTGGACACGGGGCGCCTGCGCCTCGCCGTGGAGCGTGTGCTGCGCGCGCACGGTGCGCTGTGCATGGCCATCCGCCCGGTGCCGGGCTACAGGGGCCTGCGGCAACAGTCTCTCGAAGCGGTGCCGCCGCTGAAATGGCAGCTGGCCGACCTCAGCGAGGCGGACGACGGCGCATTGGACGCCTGGTTCGACGCCTTCAACGCCGAGCCGCTCGCCACTGAGCGCGGGGAACTCGTCAGCGCCGCCCTTGTGCGCACGGGCGAGACCCGACACATGCTGGCCCTTTCGGTCAGCCCGCTGGTGGCGGACAGGGAAAGCCTTCAGAACCTCTTCGGCCAGATCGCCACGGCCTGCTCGGGCGAAGGCGGCTTCGACCCGGCGGAGGTCTTCCAGTACGCGCGCTTCGTCGAATGGCGGCAGGACCTGCTCGAAGGCGAAGATGCGGCGCAGGGACGTGCCTACTGGCAGCGGTTCGTGGCCGACGCCTCGGCCCTCCCGCCGCCGCGCCTGCAAGAGCGGCTCCATGCTGCGCAGGAAGAGGCCCCGCGCCATCGTGTTTCCATTGCGATGGACGCAGCGCTCGCAGGCCGCGTGGCCGCGTGTGCCGATGCGCTCGGCGCGCAG
Source organism: Variovorax sp. AB1(2024) (assembly GCF_037482385.2). Taxonomy (NCBI): domain Bacteria; kingdom Pseudomonadati; phylum Pseudomonadota; class Betaproteobacteria; order Burkholderiales; family Comamonadaceae; genus Variovorax; species Variovorax sp. AB1(2024). The sequence continues at coordinate 199,897 of NZ_JBBHKP020000002.1, forward strand.
CCCGAGACCCTGCTGCACGCGGCGTGGTGGCTGCTGCTTGCCAGGTCGAGCGGTACCGGCCGTTTCATCGGCGGCTGGCAGCACGACTGCCGGCGAGACTACGAACCCATGCAAGGCGCGGTCGGCGTGTTCGACAAGGTGCTGCCGGTGGTGATCGACGTGGCGCCGGGCGAGTCCTTCGCAGGCTGGACCGGCAGGCTCGACGCCGCGCTGGCGGCGCATGTCGATGCGCAGGAATACTGGCCTGTCGATGCGCCGCCCATCTCGACGCACACCGTCGTCGGCTTTGCCTCGCACGTGGTGACGCCGCCTCACGGCACCGATGCGCGGTGGCACCTCATCGGGCTGCCCGGACCGATGCCCTGTTTCGAACTCGCGCTACAGGCCGCATGGCAGGCGGAAGGCGCGGTGCTGTCGCTGCATGCGGATGCCTCCCGCTACGGTCGGGCGGTCCTGGAACGCCTGTTGCTGCAGTTCGTCACGCTGCTCGATGCCGTTGCCGCGCAGCCCGATGCGCCGGTTGAAGCGCTGTCGCTGGTCGGGCCGAAAGAACGTGAGTTGTTGCTCGCGCAGGGCTGCGGCGAACGCATCGATGCGGGCATGCAGACCGTGGCCGACCGCATCGCACATTGGGCGCAGGCCACGCCGGATGCCCCCGCGCTCGAAGCGGGCGGCCAGCGCCTGAGCTACCGCGAACTCGATGCCCGCATCGACCGGCTCGCACACTGGCTCACTGCACAGGGCGTGACGCCCGGTTCCATCGTCGCGCTCAACCTGCCGCGCTCGGTCGAACTGCCGGTGGCGATCTTCGCCGCCTGGCGCGCGGGTGCCGCCTACTTGCCGCTGGAGCCCGAATGGCCCGAGGCGCGCCGTGCGGCCGTGCTCGCGGACGCGCAGCCGGCAATCGTGCTCGATGCGGCCATGCTGCCTGCCCTCGACGGCACGACGGATGCGGCGCCTGCACATCGCATCGCCCTGAAGGACCTGGCGTACGTGCTCTACACCTCCGGTTCCACAGGCAAGCCCAAGGGCGTCGTCATCGAGCAAGGGCATCTGCTGAACTATGTGGCCGCCGCCTCGGCTGCGATGAAGCTCGGCAACTGCCGCCGCTGGGCGCTCACCAGTTCGGTCGTCGCCGACCTGGGCAACACGGCGCTGTTCGCCGCCTTCTTCAACGGCGCCTGCCTGGTGGTGGCGGCCGAAGACGAGGTGAAGGACGCAGACGCCTTCGCCCGCTTCATGGCCGACAACGAAATCGACGCGATCAAGATCGTGCCTTCGCACCTGGAGGCGCTGCTCGAATGCGCATCGCCTTGCCTGCCGCGCACGCTGGTGCTGGGCGGAGAGGCCGCGCCGCGCGCGCTTGTCGAGCGCATCGCGCGGCTTGCGCCGCAGTGCGCCGTGTACAACCACTACGGCCCGACCGAGACCACGGTCGGCGTGATGGTTCACGCGGTGCCCGCCGACGGGCAGGTGCCCGAGCAGCTGCCGCTGTCGCGGGTGCTCGCGAACAACCGCGTGCACGTGCTCGACGGGGCGCTGGCCCTCGTGCCAGCTGGCGCGCTGGGCGAGGTCTATGTCGGTGGCGCGCAGCTGTGCCGCGGCTACCTGAATCGTGCGGCGGGCGACGCCTTCGTGCCCGACCCCTTCAACCCGGGCCAGCGCCTGTATCGCACAGGCGACCTGGCGTATGTGCTGGCCGAAGGCGGCATCCGCCTCGCGGGGCGTGCGGACCACCAGGTGAAGATCCACGGTTTCCGCGTGGAGCCGGCCGAGGTCGAGGCGGTGCTGCTGTCGCAGCCGGGCGTGCGCCAGGCGGTGGTGCTTGCGGTGCCGGATGCCGCAGGTGCGACCACGTTGTCCGCCTTCTTCGTCGCCGATGCGGCGCTCGCCGATGGCCGCGCCTTGCGCGAACGGCTGGCCGAGCTGCTGCCCGCGCACATGGTGCCGGCGACCTTCGTGGCCACGGATGCCTTTGCCCGGCTGCCCAACGGAAAGATCGACCGGCTGGCGCTGTCTGCGATCGCGCCTGCCGCCCGCGCAGACAAGGCCCGCATCGAGCCGCGCGACGCGCTCGAAGCGGTAATCGCCGACGGCATGGCCTCGCTGCTGGGCAGCGGCCCCATCGGCGTGGAAGACGACTTCTTCGAACTCGGCGGGCACTCGCTGCAGGTCATCAAGCTGGTCGCGCGCATCCGCAAGCTGCTTCAGGTCGAGGTGGCGGCGGGCGTGGTGTTCGACCATCCGACGCCGGCGGCGTTGGCGGCGGCGCTGCGTGAAGGCAGCGAAGACGCCGCACAACTCGAGCAGCGTGCGCAGGCCCACAGGCGGCCCGAAGAACACATGAGCGAGACCGCATGACCCATTCCCTGATTCAGCCCACCATCGCCCGCACCGTGTCCGAGGGCGACGCCGTGGCCCTGTCCTATGCGCAGGAGCAGCTGTGCTTTCTGCAGAAGCTCGAACCGGGGCTCACGGCCTACAACCTGCCTCGCGTCTTTCGGCTGGCCGGCCGGCTCGATGCGGGCGCGCTGGAGCGTGCCTTCCAGGCACTGATCGCGCGCCATTCCGTATTGCGAACCCGCTTCTTCGAGCAGGACGGTGTGCCGATGCAGAGCATGCAGGCCGACGCGCCGTTCGCGGTGGAGCGCATCGACCTGTCGAGCCTGGACGTCGAAGCGCAGAAGGCACCGCTGGACGAAGCCGTGCGCCGCACGGCCGGGCATGTGTTCGACCTGGGCGTGGCGCCCGCGATGGTCGCATGCCTCGTGAAGCTCGGAGACGAACGGCATGTGCTTGCCGTCTGCTTGCACCACATCGTGTCCGACGCCTGGTCGAACCCGATCCTCGCGCGCGATCTGGCCGAGGCCTACCGCCTTGCCTTGCACAGCGCCGGCCCGGTCAGGCTGCCGCCGCTTGCCGTGCAGTACGCCGACTATGCGGTGTGGCAGCGCGCGAACGTAGAGGGCGGCGCGCTGGAGCGCCAGCTTGCGCACTGGAACCGGCATCTGGGTCCGGAGGTTCCGGTGCTCGACCTGCCGACCGACCGCGCGCGGCCCTCGCGCAAGAGCTTCGCTGGAACCGCGCTCGGCTTCGATGTGCCGCCAGCGCTCGCGCTCGCCGTGCAGAAGTTCTGCCGCGCCGAGAAATGCACGCCTTTCGTCGCCTTGTTCGCGGCATGGCAGGTGCTGCTTGCCCGTTCCAGCGGCCAGAACGACTTTGCCGTCGGCGTGCCCAACGCCGGACGCCAGCACGAGGAAGTGAGCGAGCTGCTCGGCTTCTTCGTGACCACCCAGGTGTTCCGCGCGCGGCTGTCGCCGCGCCAGAGCCTGCGCGAGATCTGCCGGCAGGTGCGCGCCGACGCGCTGGCGGCGCTCGACAATGCCGAGCTGCCCTTCGAGGTGCTGCTCGCGAGCCGCACGGACCGGCGCGACCCGGCGCGCAGCCCGCTGTTCCAGGTGATGTTCGGCGTGCAGATGGCTGGCGAGACGGTGGCATTCGATCTCGAGGGCGTGCGCGCGGAAATCGAGGAGTTCGACGACGCGGGTGCCAAATTCGACCTGTCGCTCGACTTCTATGTCGATGCGCGGGGCGTTCGCGGCCGCCTCGAATACAACACCGACCTGTTCGAGGAAAGCACCGCGCAACGTCTGGTGGCGCGCTATCTGCGGGTGCTCGAAGCCCTCGCGACCGAGCCCGACAGCGTGCTCGCCAACCTCGTGCTGACCAGCGAGGGCGAGCAAGCGCAACTGATGCGTCAGAGCGAGAACCTGCCGCATCGCGCCTGCGCCGATCCCGTGCACCGCCTGATCGGCCAGCAGGCCAGGCGCACGCCGGAAGCGGTGGCGCTGGTGTTCGGGCATGTGTCGCTGAGCTACGCGCAGCTCGAAGCACGCGCGAACCGCCTGGCGCACCGCCTGATCGCGCTCGGCGTGCGGCCCGACACGAAAGTGGGCATTGCCACGGAACGCAGCGTGGAGATGGTGGTGGGGCTGCTGGCGATCCTGAAGGCCGGTGGCGCCTACGTGCCCATCGACCCCGAGTACCCACAAGACCGCATCATCTACATGCTCGAGGACAGCGGCGTCTCGTTGCTGCTCACCCAGAGCCACATCGCGCGTGCGATCCCGGTGCGCGAGGACGTGCAGACGATCGAACTGGACTTGCTGGACCTGGAGACGGGTCCGAGCGTCGACCCCGACGTGCCCCTGCACAGCGAACACCTGGCCTATGTGATCTACACCTCTGGCTCCACCGGCCGGCCCAAGGGGGCGGCCAACCGCCACCGCTCGCTCTACAACCGCCTGGCCTGGATGCAGGACGCGTATTCGCTCGATGAGACGGATACGGTGCTGCAGAAGACGCCCTTCAGCTTCGATGTGTCGGTGTGGGAGTTCTTCTGGCCGCTGATGCAGGGCGCACGTCTGGTGGTCGCGCAGCCGGGCGATCACCGCGAGCCGGGCAGGCTGGTCGAGCTCATCCGCCGCCACTGCGTCACCACCATCCACTTCGTGCCCTCGATGCTGCAGGCCTTCGTGGCCCATGAAGGCATCGAGGCCTGCACGAGCCTCAAGCGCATCGTGTGCAGCGGCGAGGCACTGCCCGCCGAGGCGCAGGCCAGGGTGTTCGAGCGCCTGCCGGGCGCGGGCCTGTACAACCTCTATGGCCCGACCGAAGCGGCCATCGACGTGACGCACTGGACCTGCCAGGCGGACGGGCGCAACCACGTGGCCATCGGCCGTCCGATCGCGGGCACGAAGACCTACGTGCTGGACGCGGGCCTGAACCTCGTGCCGCAGGGCGTGGGTGGGGAGCTGTACCTGGGCGGTATCGGGCTGGCGCGCGGCTATCTGGACAAGAGCGCTCTCACGTCGGAGCGCTTCGTGGCCGATCCGTTCGGCGACACGGGCGAGCGGCTGTACCGCACGGGCGACCTGGTGCGCTGGCGCGAGGACGGCCAGCTGGAGTACCTGGGGCGCATCGACCACCAGGTGAAGATCCGGGGCTTCCGGATCGAGCTGGGCGAGATCGAGGCGCAGCTGCTGGCACAGCCCGAGGTGCACGAGGCGGTGGTCATCGCCGACGACGGTCCCGGCGGCGCGCGGCTGGTGGGGTATGTGTCGTTGAAGTCGAGCCAGCCTCTGGAGCCGGCGGCGCTGAAGACGCGTCTGGCCACGGTGCTGCCCGACTACATGATCCCTTCGGCACTGGTGATGCTCGATGCACTGCCGCTGAACGCCAACGGCAAGATCGACCGCAAGGCGTTGCCGAAGCCGGAATGGGGTGCGACCGGCGCGTACGAGGTACCCGCCGAGGGCGTCGAACAGGTTCTGGCCGGCATCTGGGCTGCGGTGCTCCGCGTGGCATCGGTCGGGCGGCACGACAACTTCTTCGAACTCGGCGGCGATTCCATCCTCAGCCTGCAGATCGTCTCCCGGCTTCGCGCGGCCGGATGGAAGCTGACGCCCCGGCAGATGTTCGACCAGCAGACCATCGCCGAACTCGCGGAGGTGGCCGAGCCCGAGGATGCGGTAACAGCGCAGGCGGGAGTGGGGGGCACGGTCGAGGGCATGGTGCCGCTGCTGCCGTTCCAGGCCGAGTTCTTCGAGACCGGGATGCCAAGGCGCAATCACTGGAACCAGGCCCTGCTGCTGCACAGCCGCGAGCCACTGGACCTGCCCGCGCTCGAAAGCGCCCTGGTGGCTGTGATGGAACACCACGACGCCTTCAGGCTGCGCTTCGGCCAGGACGCCGACGGCGCATGGCGCCAGGCCTGCGAACCGCTGCCTGAAAACTGGCATCAGGGCCTGCTGTGGGTAAGCCAGTCCAAGGATGCGGCCGGGGTGGAGGCCCTGTGCGACGAAGCTCAGCGCAGCCTGGACCTGGAGCAGGGTCCGCTGCTGCGGCCGCTGGCGATCAAGCTGGCCGACGGCAGCTGGCGCCTGTTGCTCGCAATCCATCATCTCGTCATCGACGGCGTGTCGTGGCGCATCCTGCTGGAGGACCTGGGGCACGCCTATGCAAGGCTGCGCGCAGGCGAGCCTGTTGTGCTGCCCGCCAAGACCGGCAGCGTCAAGGATTGGGCGCTGGCACTGCAGGCCCATGCCGCCGCGCACGGTGACGAGGAACTCGCTTTCTGGCGCACGCTGACCCGGGCATCCGCGGAGCTGCCCTGCGAGCATCCGGAAGGCGCGAACACGCAGGCCGAGCGCGTCAGCGTCGAACTGCGCCTCGACCGCGCCAGGACGCACGCGCTGCTCAAAAAGGTGCCGGCGGCCTACCGCACGCAGGTCAACGACGTGTTGCTCACGGCCCTTGGCCGGGCGCTGTGCGCCTGGAGCGGCCACGAGCGGCTGCTGGTCATGCTGGAAGGACACGGGCGCGAAGATCTGCTGCCCGCAGGCGTCGATCTCTCGCGCACCACCGGGTGGTTCACCAGCCTGTTCCCGGTGCTGCTCGACCCGTCGGGCTCACCGGTCGATGCGCTCAAGCGCATCAAGGAAAGCCTGCGAAACATTCCCGCCAAAGGGCTCGGCCATGGCGCGCTGAAGCACCTGGGCAGCGAAGCCCAGCGGCAGGTACTGCGCGCGCTGCCCAGTCCGCAACTCGTCTTCAACTACCTCGGGCAAGTCGACAGCGGCTTCGACGCGCAAGCGCCCTGGCGGCTGGCCGACGAGAATCCGGGCGCGGCGATCCACGAAGCCGCGCCGCTGATGCATGAGTTCATCGTCAACGGGCAGGTGCTCGAGGGCGAGCTGAGCCTCACGGTGAGCTACAGCCATGCCCGCCACGAACGGCAGACGGTGCAGGCATGGGTGCGGCGCTTCGAGGAAGAACTCGATGCGCTGATCGCACATTGCGCCGCCGGCGCACGCGGCGTGACGCCGTCGGACTTTCCGCTGGCCGGTCTCGGCCAGGCGGAGCTCGACGCCCTGCCGGTGCCGGTCGCCGCGCTGGAAGACCTCTACCCGCTGTCGCCCATGCAACAGGGCATGCTGTTCCATGGCCTGCTCGAGCCGCATGACGGCAGCTACGTCAACCAGCTGGCCGTGGATGTGGAACACCTGGACCCGATGCGCCTGCGCGCCGCATGGGATGCAGCACTGCAGCGCAGCGCCATCCTGCGCAGCGGCTTCCTGGTGCACGGCGACACACCCCTGCAATGGGTCGCCGCGAGCGCCGCGATGCCCTGGATCGAGCAGGACCTGCGCGACAGCGCCGACCCCGACGCCGCGCTGGAGGCGCTGGCCCGTGAACAGCAGGCACAAGGATTCGACCTGGCCCGCCCGCCGCTGATGCGCATGCTGCTTGCGCGTATCGGCAAACGACGCCATCGGCTGATCTGGACGCACCACCATCTGCTGCTGGACGGCTGGAGTGCCGCGCAGTTGATGGCCGAAGTGCTGCGCCGCTACGACGGACAGCCGCCGGTGCCGACGCCCGGCCGCTACCGCGACTACATCGCCTGGATGGCGGCGCGCGACCCGCAGGCCGGCGAACGCTACTGGCGCACGGTCATGGGCACGCTGGAAGCGCCGACTCGGTTGTTCTCCGCATTGCGCCCGCCAGTCCAGCCAGGCACGGGGAAAGCACGCCACCGCAGCGCGCTGGATGTTTCCGGGACGGCGCGCCTGCAGCATGTCGCGCGGCGCGAGCGCGTGACCTTCAACACCCTCATGCAGGCGGGCTGGGCGCTGCTGCTGGGGCGACACACGGGGCAGGACACGGTCGTGTTCGGCGCCACCGCCGCCACGCGGCCGGCCGAGTTGCGCGGTGCCGAGCAGATGCTGGGGCTGTTCATCAACACACTGCCGGTGGTCGTGCCGCTGCGGCCCGGGCAGCGAGTGGGCGAGTGGCTGCGCGCGCTGCAGGCCAGCCAGGTGGCGGCGCGCGAACACGAGCACACGCCGCTGCACGAGATCCAGGCCTGGGCCGGCGGCGCGGGCCAGGGACTGTTCGACAGCCTGCTCGTCTTCGAGAACTACCCGGTGGACCAGGTGTTGCGAGAGTCGGCACCGGGCGGCCTGGTGTTCTCGGCGGTGCGCACGCAGGCGGATACCTCCTATCCGTTGAGCTTGCTGATCCACCAGGGCAACACGCTGGAGCTGGACTGGCTCTATGCGCAGGAACTGTGCGACGAGGCCGTCATCGTGCGTCTGGCGGCCCAATTGCAAGCTCTGTTGCTCGCCCTGGCAGAAGACAGCGAGAAGCCGCTTGCGCAGCTGACGCTGGCCGATGCGCGGGAGCAGGCGCTTCTTGCGCGCTTCGAGCGAGGCGACTTCGCGGCGAACGCGCCCGAGCCCGTGCACCGGCTGGTCGAGCGGCAGGCGCGGGCGACACCTGATGCGCCTGCACTGGTCGTCGGCGAACGCCAGCTCAGCCACGCTGAGCTCGACCGGCTCGCCAATCGTTGGGCCCATCGCCTGATCCGGCTCGGCGTGCGGCCCGAGGATCGCGTGGCGATCGCGGTCGACCGTTCCGTCGAGACCGTGGTGGGTCTGCTGGCGGTGCTGAAGGCCGGCGCGGCCTATGTGCCGCTGGACCCGGCCTTCCCGGCCGAACGCCTCGCCTACATGGTGGAGGACAGCGGCGTGGCCTGGGTGCTCACGCGCGATGCGCTCGCGCAAAGGATGCCGTCGCGGCCCGGCGTGCGCCTGCTGTCCTTCGACGCCGCCGATGTGAGCGACGAAGCTGAAGACGCCCCGATGGTGCCGATCCATGGCGACCATCTGGCGTACGTGCTTTACACCTCCGGGTCCACCGGCCGCCCCAAGGGCGTCGCGATGCGGCATGGCGCAGTCGCGCGACTGATCGCATGGCAGCTGGCGAGCGCGCCGGCCGCGCGCCGCACGCTGCTGTACGCATCGCCGTGCTTCGACGTCGCCTTCCAGGAGATGATCAGCGGCCTGGCGTCGGGCGGCTGCCTCGTGCAGAGCGCTGAAGCGCAACGGCTCGATCTGGTCGAACTCGAGACGCTGATGCGAGAGCAGGCGGTGGAGCGCGTGTTCCTGACCTTTTCCGTGCTGCAGCATCTGGCCGAGTCTTCGCTGGCCCAGGACACGCGGCTGCCGGCGCTGCGGGAAATCATCACGGCCGGCGAACAGCTCAAGCTCACGCCGGCCCTGATCGCGTGGCTGCAGCGCGAGCCGCAATGCCGGCTCCTCAACCAGTACGGCCCCACCGAGACCCATGTGGTCAGCGAGTTCGGCGTCGAACTTGCCGGTGGCGAAGGGCTGCCGCCCATCGGGCGGCCGGCCTCCAGCGCGCGCCTTCTGGTGCTGGACAGCTGCCTGCGGAAAGCCACCGTGGGCGTTGCCGGCGAACTGTATGTCGGCGACGAAGTGCTCGCGCGCGGCTACCTGAACCGCGCGGGCCTGACGGCGCAGCGCTTCATCGCCGACCCGTTCGAAGAGGGTGGCGGCCGGCTGTACCGCACGGGCGACCTGGTGCGCTGGCGCGAGGACGGCCAGCTGGAGTACCTGGGCCGGCTGGACCACCAGGTCAAGGTGCGGGGCTTTCGCATCGAGCTCGGCGAGATCGAGGCGCAGCTGCTGGCCCGGCCCGGCGTGCGCGAGGCGGTGGTCGTGGCGCAGGAGGGCCCCAGCGGGGCGCGCCTGGTCGGCTACGTCTGCGGCCACGAGGGCCGGGTGGCGCTGGAAGCTTCCGCGCTGCGCGAGCAGCTCGGCGCGGTGCTGCCCGAGTACATGGTGCCCGCAGCGATCGTGGTGCTCGATGCGCTGCCGCTGAACGCCAACGGCAAGGTCGACCGCAAGGCGCTGCCCGAACCCGGGTACGCCGCGGCGCAGGACTACGAGGCACCGCAGGGCGAAGTGGAGCAGGCGCTCGCGCAGGTGTGGGCCCAGGTGCTGGGCCTGCCCCAGGTCGGGCGCCACGACAACTTCTTCGAACTGGGGGGCCATTCGCTGGCCGCACTGAGGCTGCGGCAGCTGGTCAAGGCGCGCCTGGACGTCGACCTGCCGCTGCAGCGCTATTTCGAATGCCCGAGCCTCGCGGCCTGCGCGCAAGTGGTGGCGGCCGAAGGCCGTGCACAGGCTGCGCAGGACGGCTCGGAGCTGGATCGCATGGATGCATTGTTGGAAAGTCTGGGAGCCTAAGTGAACGCACGCAGCACATTGATCGCACAACGCTTTGCCGAGCTGCCGCCGGCCAAGCAGAAGGAATTCATCGCGGCGTTGCGACAGCAGGGCATCGACTTCGGCCGGCTTCCCATCGTGCCGCAGCCCAGTGGAGCGGCATTGCCGCTGTCCTATGCACAGGCACGCCAGTGGTTCGTGTGGCTGATGGAGCCCGTCAGCGCGGCGCATCACATCACGGCCGCACTGACGCTGAAGGGCCATCTGGACCAACATGCGCTCGAAGCCAGCCTGGCCGCATTGGTGGCCCGGCACGAATCCCTGCGAACCAACTTCAGGGCCGACGCCGATGGCGTGGCCGAACAGGTCGTTCGCGCCGAGGCGATGCCCGACCTGCGGCAGGTCGATCTGAGGCCCCTGCCTGCAGGTGCCCGCGCAGCCCGGGCACAGGAAGAAGCAAGCCGCATGGCCGGCGAGGCCTTCGACCTGGGCGCCGGTCCGTTGCTGCGCGTCGGCCTGATCCGGCTGGACGAGCAAGAGCAGATCCTCGTGCTGGTGATGCATCACATCGTGGCCGACGGATGGTCGATGCAGATCCTCATCGACGAGTTCGGCCGGCTCTACCAGGCGCATGCGGCGGGACAGGCGCCAGCGCTCGCCGAGCCGAGGCTGCGCTATGCCGACTACGCCGCATGGCAGCGCAACTGGCTCGATGCCGGCGAACGCGACAGACAGCTCGGCTACTGGAAAGCGCAGCTTGGCACCGAGCAGCCCTTGCTGCAATTGCCCGGCGACCATCCGCGCCCCGCGCAAGGGCCCTACCGGGTGGCGCGCCACCGTGCCGCATTGCCGCTGGCGCTGGCCCGCGAACTGCGACGCAGCGCCACGGCGCACAAGGCCACGCCGTTCATGCTGCTGATGGCCGCTTTCCAGGGCCTGCTTCATCGCTACAGCGGCCAGACGGACATCCGCCTCGGCGTGCCGGTCGCCAACCGGGACCGGCCCGAGGTGGCCGGCGTGGTGGGCATGTTCGTCAACACGCAGGTGCTGCGCAGCACGCTGGCCGGCCACATGACACTGGCCCAGGTGCTAGCGCAGGCGCGCCAGGCCGCCCTGGATGCGCAGGCCCACCAGGACCTGCCCTTCGAGCAGCTGGTCGATGCCCTGGCGCCGCAGCGCAGCCTGAGTCAGCCGCCGCTGTTCCAGGTGATCTTCAATCATCAACAGCAGGACCTGAACGCGATCGCGCAACTGCCCGGCCTCGCGCTGGAACCGTATGAAATCGAGGAGCAGGCCGCGCCGCTCGAACTGGCGCTCGACACGCTGGAAGAGTCCGGCGGCGGGTTCAGCTTCGTCGTCACATACGCCAAGGCTGTGTTCGAGCCGCGGACCATCGAGCGGCTGGCGGCGCATTACCTTGCAATGTTGCAGCAGATGGTGAGCCGGCCCGGGCAGACGCTGCGCGAGGTCGAGTTGCTCGACCAAGCAGAGCGCGTGCAACTGCAGCGCTGGGGAACGGGAGAGCGTGATTCTCGAGAAGAAGTCGCGCTGGTCCATCGCCTGGTGGAACAGCAGGCACACGCGCGGCCGGACGCCACCGCGCTGATCATGGGCGACGTCGAGCTCAGCTATGGCGAACTCAACGCCCGCGCCAACCGGCTGGCTCATCGCCTGATCGCCCTGGGCGTGCGCCCGGAGAGCCGCGTGGGCCTGGCGGTGGAGCGCTCCATCGAGATGATCGTGGCGCTGCTCGGCGTGCTCAAGGCGGGCGGCGCCTATGTGCCGCTCGACCCCGGCTATCCCGCCGAACGCTTGGAGTTCATGGCAGCGGACAGCGGCATCTGCCTGCTGCTCTCGCAAGCCCGTGTGCGCGATCGCCTGCCGGCCAGGATGCGCGAACTCCCCGTGCTGTTGGTGGATGCAGGGGTGCTGGGGACGGGACGCACGGACAACCCCGAGGTCGCGCTGAACGGCGAGCACCTGGCCTATGTCATCTACACCTCCGGCTCGACCGGGCAGCCCAAGGGCGTCGCCGTCGCGCACGGACCGCTAGGCATGCACATCCTGGCCGTGGGCAAGGTCTATGGCATGACGCCGCAGGATCGGGAGCTGCAGTTCGCCTCCATCAATTTCGATGGTGCGCACGAACGCATCTGGACGCCGCTGGCCTTCGGCTCGGTGCTGATGCCGCGCAGCGAAGAGCTGTGGTCGGTGCAGCGCAGCCACGAGGAAATGCGCCGCCACGGCATCACGATCGCCTGCTTCACGCCGAGTTATCTGCAGCAACTGGCCGAGGGCATGGGCGAGGAGGGCCATGTTCCCTCGCTGCGTTCCTACACGGTGGGCGGAGAGGCGACTTCGCGTACCGCCTTCGATCGCGTGATGTCGAACCTGCGCCCGCCGCGCGTCATCAACGGCTACGGGCCGACGGAAACGGTGATCACGCCGACCATCGCCAAGGCGCACGCGGGTGAGGGCTTCGACGCGGCCTACATGCCGATCGGCTCACCGGTCGGCGACCGCACGGCGGTCGTCCTCGACAGCGAGCTGAACCTGGTGCCGGCCGGCATGGCCGGCGAACTGTATCTGGGTGGTGCCGGTCTTGCGCGCGGCTACCTGAACCGCGCGGGCCTGACGGCGCAGCGCTTCATCGCCGACCCGTTCGAAGAGGGTGGCGGCCGGCTGTACCGCACGGGCGACCTGGTGCGCTGGCGCGAGGACGGCCAGCTGGAGTACCTGGGCCGGCTGGACCACCAGGTCAAGGTGCGGGGCTTTCGCATCGAGCTCGGCGAGATCGAGGCGCAGCTGCTGGCCCGGCCCGGCGTGCGCGAGGCGGTGGTCGTGGCGCAGGAGGGCCCCAGCGGGGCGCGCCTGGTCGGCTACGTCTGCGGCCACGAGGGCCGGGTGGCGCTGGAAGCTTCCGCGCTGCGCGAGCAGCTCGGCGCGGTGCTGCCCGAGTACATGGTGCCCGCAGCGATCGTGGTGCTCGATGCGCTGCCGCTGAACGCCAACGGCAAGGTCGACCGCAAGGCGCTGCCCGAACCCGGGTACGCCACGGCGCAGGACTACGAGGCACCGCAGGGCGAAGTGGAACAGGCGCTCGCGCAGGTGTGGGCCCAGGTGCTGGGCCTGCCCCAGGTCGGGCGCCACGACAACTTCTTCGAGCTGGGCGGCGACTCCATCCTCAGCCTGCAGATCGTCGCGCAGGCGCGGCGCGCTGGCTGGCAGCTCACCCCGCGACAGATGTTCGAGCGCCAGAGCATCGCCCAGCTCGCCGGCGTGGTGCAGGAACTGGACCATCAGGCGGCTGCGGCGCAGGTGCGCGCACCGGCCGAAGGCGAGGTGCCGCTGCTGCCGATCCAGGCCGAGTTCTTCGGCATGCAGATGGCGGCTCGCCATCACTGGAACCAGTCGGTGCTGCTGCAAAGCCGCGAACCGCTGGATGTGAAGGCCTTGCGCCAGGCGCTGGCCGTGCTGGTGCAGCACCACGACGCATTACGCCTGCGCTACACCCAGGCACAAGGTACGTGGACCCAACGCTACGAACCCGTTGCCGAGCCCGAACTGCAGGAACTGCTGTGGGTGCGCAAGGCGAAGGACGACGCCGGCATCGAGGCCCTGTGCGACGAAGCCCAGCGCAGCCTGGACCTGCAGCGCGGTCCGCTGATCCGCGCCCTGGCCATCGAGGTGGCCGACGGCCGCTGGCTCTTGCTGCTGACCATCCACCACCTGGTGGTCGACGGCGTGTCCTGGCGCATCCTGCTCGAAGACATGCAGAGCATCTACCGCGCCCGCGTCGAGGGCCAGGGCGTCGAGCTGCCCGCGCGCAGCAGCAGCTACGGCGACTGGGCGCAGGCCCTGCAGGGCTACGCCCAGGTCCACTCTGACGAGCTGGACTACTGGCAACAGGCATTGGGCGATGCGCCCGCCTCGCTGCCGCTTGCCAACCCGCAAGGCAGCCGCCGCGCCAGCGACCAGGCCAGCGTGACCATCACCCTGGACGCGGCCACCACCCAGCGCCTGCTCAAGGACGCCCCCGCCGCCTACCGCACCCAGGTCAACGACTTGCTGCTGACCGCGCTGGCACGCGCCCTGTGCGGCTGGAGCGACCAGCCTGGCGTGCTCATCGACCTCGAAGGCCACGGGCGCGAAGACATCTTCGAAGGCCTGGACCTCAGCCGCACCGTGGGTTGGTTCACCAGCGTGTACCCGGTGGCGCTGGCGCCGCAGGGCGAGATCGGCGAAGCGCTCAAGCGCGTGAAGGAGCAACTGCGCCAGGTTCCCCGCAAGGGGCTGGGCCACGGCGTGTTCCAGCACCTGGGCAGCGATGCGCAGAGGCAGGCCATCGCGGCACTGCCGAAGGCGCAGGTGGTCTTCAACTACCTGGGCCAGTTCGACGGCAGCTTCGACGAGCAGGCACCGTGGCGCCCGGCGGCGCGAGGCGGCGGCCAGGCGATGGGCGCGGACGCGCCGCAGGCGCACGAGTTCGCGATCAACGCGCGGGTCTACGAGGGCGAGCTGAGCCTGGCGGTGAGCTACGGGCGCGAGCGCCATCGGGAAGAAGACGTGCGGGCGTGGACCACCCGACTGCGCGAGGAGCTGCAGGCGCTGGTGGCGCACTGCACGGGCGGTGCCGCAGGCGTGACGCCCTCGGACTTCGCATTGGCCGCGCTGACGCAGGCGCAGCTGGACGCCTTGCCGCTGGAAGCACAGAAAGTGCAAGACCTATACCCGCTGTCGCCGATGCAGCAGGGCATGCTGTTCCACAGCGTGTACGACGGGGGCGGCACCGCCTATGTGACGCAGCTGCGCATCGAAGTGCAGGGACTGCAGGTGGAGCGCTTCAGGCACGCCTGGCAGCAGGTGGTGCAGCGCCATGACGTGCTGCGAACAGGCTTCCTGAGCATGGCCCAGCCTCCGATGCAGTGGGTCGCCCGCCAGGTGGAGACGCCCTGGCTGGAGCGCGATGCGCGGGCCGAGGCGAACCCGCGGCAGGCGCTGGACGACTGGGCGAGCGAAGACCTCGCACGCGGTTTCGACCTCGCGCAACCGCCCCTGGCCCGACTGCTGGCGATCCGCACCGGGCAGGACAGCCATCACCTGGTCTGGACCGCCCACCACTTGCTGCTGGACGGCTGGAGCCTTTCTCGGCTGATGGGTGAGGTATTGAGCGCCTATGCGGGCGCTGCCCTGCCGCCGCAGCCCGGCCGCTATCGCGACTACATTGCATGGCTGCAAGCGCAGGATGCCGCTGTACATGAGGCCTACTGGCGCGGCCAGCTCGCGCGCCTCGACGTGCCCACGCACCTGAGCCAGGCCTTGCCCAAGCCGGCGCAAATGGGGCCGGGACACGGCCGCTGCATCCGCACGCTGAACCTCTCGGAAACACAGCGCCTGCTGGCCTTCGCGCGGGCCGAGCGCGTGACCGTGAATACGCTGGTGCAGGCCGCCTGGTCGTTGCTGCTGGCCCGCCACACCGGACAGCGCACCGTGAGCTTCGGCGTCACGGTGGCGGGGCGCCCTACCGAGCTGCGCGGCGCCGACCAGGTGCTGGGCCTGTTCATCAACACCCTGCCGATGATCGTCGGCATCGAGCCAGGCCGGCCCGTGGGCGACTGGCTGCGAATGCTGCAGGCACAGAACCTGGCATCGCGCGAACACGAGCACACGCCGCTGCACGAGATCCAGCGCTGGGCCGGGCAGGGTGGCGGGCAGGGCTTGTTCGACAGCATCGTCGTGTTCGAGAACTATCCGGTCGACCAGGCGCTGAAGGCAAATTCACCCGGCGGACTGCGCTTTGGTGACATCGCGCACAGCGAGGAAAGCAACTACCCGATGACCCTGGTTGTGCGGCAGGCCGACACGCTGGGGCTGCAGTTCGGGTTCATGCGCGACAGTTTCGACGAGCAGACCGCCTCGGCGATCGGGGATCGGATGCGGCAATTGCTGCTGCAGCTGGTCGAGGCGAAGGCGACATGCCTGGATGGGCTCGAGCTGCTGGACGTGGCGTCACGCAACACCGTGCAGGCCTGGGGGGCCGAACAGGCACAGTCGGCGATGGCTTCCAGCGCTTCGCTGCACGGTCTGTTCGAGCAGCAGACCCGCACGCGGCCGCAGGCCACGGCGTTGGTGTACGGGGAGCACCGACTCAGCTACGCGGAGCTCAATGCGCAGGCGAACCGCCTGGCGCATCGCCTCGTCGCACTCGGCGTGCGGCCCGAGGATCGCGTCGGCCTGGCGGTGGAGCGTGGCATCGAGATGGTGGTCGCGCTGCTGGCCATCCTGAAGGCTGGTGCCGCCTATGTGCCGCTGGACCCGGCCTATCCGTCCGATCGCCTGGCCCACATGATGGAAGACAGCGGCATCGCGTTGCTGCTCACGCACAGCGAGGTGCAGTCTGACCTGCCGCCCAGCGGTCCCGACGTGCGCGTGCTCGCGCTGGACACGCTCGATCTGCAGTCTGGGCCGGCGCACGATCCGGCCGTGCCGCAGCATGCGGACCAGCTGGCCTATGTGATCTACACCTCGGGTTCCACCGGCAAGCCCAAGGGCGCCCAGTTGTGCCATCGACAGGTGGTGCGGCTGCTGAGCGCGACGCAGGACTGGTTCCATTTCGGCGCGGACGATGTGTGGACCTTGTTCCACTCCTATGCCTTCGACTTCTCGGTCTGGGAAATCTTCGGTGCCCTGTGCCACGGTGGCCAGCTCGTGGTGGTGCCTTTCTGGATCAGCCGCTCACCCGACGACTTTTTGGCGCTGCTGCGCGAGCGGCGCGTCACGGTGCTGAACCAGACGCCGTCCGCCTTCCGCCAGTTGATGACCGCGCGCGGGCTGTACGAGGAGGGCAGCCTGTCGTTGCGCCACGTGATCTTCGGTGGTGAAGCGCTGGAGCCGCAAAGCCTGAGGCCGTGGATCGAATGCTTCGGCGATGCGCAGCCAAGGCTGATCAACATGTACGGCATCACCGAGACCACCGTCCACGTGACCTACCGGCCCATCACGGCACTCGATCTCGAGGTGCCGCGCAGCCCGGTCGGCGTGAACATTCCGGACCTGAGCATGCATGTGCTGGATTCTGATCTGCATCGGGTCCCTCACGGTGTCGCGGGCGAGTTGTATGTGTCGGGTGCGGGTCTTGCGCGCGGCTACTTGAACCGCGCGGGCCTGACGGCGCAGCGCTTCATCGCCGACCCGTTCGAAGAGGGTGGCGGCCGGCTGTACCGCACGGGCGACCTGGTGCGCTGGCGCGAGGACGGCCAGCTGGAGTACCTGGGCCGGCTGGACCACCAGGTCAAGGTGCGGGGCTTTCGCATCGAGCTCGGCGAGATCGAGGCGCAGCTGCTGGCCCGGCCCGGCGTGCGCGAGGCGGTGGTCGTGGCGCAGGAGGGCCCCAGCGGGGCGCGCCTGGTCGGCTACGTCTGCGGCCACGAGGGCCGGGTGGCGCTGGAAGCTTCCGCGCTGCGCGAGCAGCTCGGCGCGGTGCTGCCCGAGTACATGGTGCCCGCAGCGATCGTGGTGCTCGATGCGCTGCCGCTGAACGCCAACGGCAAGGTCGACCGCAAGGCGCTGCCCGAACCCGGGTACGCCACGGCGCAGGACTACGAGGCACCGCAGGGCGAAGTGGAACAGGCGCTCGCGCAGGTGTGGGCCCAGGTGCTGGGCCTGCCCCAGGTCGGGCGCCACGACAACTTCTTCGAGCTGGGCGGCGACTCCATCCTCAGCCTGCAGATCGTCGCGCAGGCGCGGCGCGCTGGCTGGCAGCTCACCCCGCGACAGATGTTCGAGCGCCAGAGCATCGCCCAGCTCGCCGGCGTGGTGCAGGAACTGGACCATCAGGCGGCTGCGGCGCAGGTGCGCGCACCGGCCGAAGGCGAGGTGCCGCTGCTGCCGATCCAGGCCGAGTTCTTCGGCATGCAGATGGCGGCTCGCCATCACTGGAACCAGTCGGTGCTGCTGCAAAGCCGCGAACCGCTGGATGTGAAGGCCTTGCGCCAGGCGCTGGCCGTGCTGGTGCAGCACCACGACGCATTACGCCTGCGCTACACCCAGGCACAAGGTACGTGGACCCAACGCTACGAACCCGTTGCCGAGCCCGAACTGCAGGAACTGCTGTGGGTGCGCAAGGCGAAGGACGACGCCGGCATCGAGGCCCTGTGCGACGAAGCCCAGCGCAGCCTGGACCTGCAGCGCGGTCCGCTGATCCGCGCCCTGGCCATCGAGGTGGCCGACGGCCGCTGGCTCTTGCTGCTGACCATCCACCACCTGGTGGTCGACGGCGTGTCCTGGCGCATCCTGCTCGAAGACATGCAGAGCATCTACCGCGCCCGCGTCGAGGGCCAGGGCGTCGAGCTGCCCGCGCGCAGCAGCAGCTACGGCGACTGGGCGCAGGCCCTGCAGGGCTACGCCCAGGTCCACTCTGACGAGCTGGACTACTGGCAACAGGCATTGGGCGATGCGCCCGCCTCGCTGCCGCTTGCCAACCCGCAAGGCAGCCGCCGCGCCAGCGACCAGGCCAGCGTGACCATCACCCTGGACGCGGCCACCACCCAGCGCCTGCTCAAGGACGCCCCCGCCGCCTACCGCACCCAGGTCAACGACTTGCTGCTGACCGCGCTGGCACGCGCCCTGTGCGGCTGGAGCGACCAGCCTGGCGTGCTCATCGACCTCGAAGGCCACGGGCGCGAAGACATCTTCGAAGGCCTGGACCTCAGCCGCACCGTGGGTTGGTTCACCAGCGTGTACCCGGTGGCGCTGGCGCCGCAGGGCGAGATCGGCGAAGCGCTCAAGCGCGTGAAGGAGCAACTGCGCCAGGTTCCCCGCAAGGGGCTGGGCCACGGCGTGTTCCAGCACCTGGGCAGCGATGCGCAGAGGCAGGCCATCGCGGCACTGCCGAAGGCGCAGGTGGTCTTCAACTACCTGGGCCAGTTCGACGGCAGCTTCGACGAGCAGGCACCGTGGCGCCCGGCGGCGCGAGGCGGCGGCCAGGCGATGGGCGCGGACGCGCCGCAGGCGCACGAGTTCGCGATCAACGCGCGGGTCTACGAGGGCGAGCTGAGCCTGGCGGTGAGCTACGGGCGCGAGCGCCATCGGGAAGAAGACGTGCGGGCGTGGACCACCCGACTGCGCGAGGAGCTGCAGGCGCTGGTGGCGCACTGCACGGGCGGTGCCGCAGGCGTGACGCCCTCGGACTTCGCATTGGCCGCGCTGACGCAGGCGCAGCTGGACGCCTTGCCGCTGGAAGCACAGAAAGTGCAAGACCTATACCCGCTGTCGCCGATGCAGCAGGGCATGCTGTTCCACAGCGTGTACGACGGGGGCGGCACCGCCTATGTGACGCAGCTGCGCATCGAAGTGCAGGGACTGCAGGTGGAGCGCTTCAGGCACGCCTGGCAGCAGGTGGTGCAGCGCCATGACGTGCTGCGAACAGGCTTCCTGAGCATGGCCCAGCCTCCGATGCAGTGGGTCGCCCGCCAGGTGGTGCTGCCGTTTGTCGAGCACGACTGGCGCGGGCGCACCGACCAGGCGCAGGCCACCGAGGCGCTGGCGCTGGAACAACAGGCGGCCTTCGACCTGGCGGCACCACCGCTCATGCGGCTCGCAACAATCCGTATCGACGACAAGCGCCATCGTTTCATCTGGAGCTGCCATCACCTGCTGCTGGACGGCTGGAGCATGTCGCGCCTGTTTGGCGAGGTGCTGCAGGCCTACGACGGCGTGGCGGTCGAGGAGCCGGCATGCAACTATCGCGACTACATCGCATGGCTGGCCGCGCGTCCTGCAAAGGACGGGGAAGCCTACTGGCGCGGCAGGCTGCGGCAGGTGGATGCGCCGACGCTGCTCGGCACGGCGCTGGAGCCGCCGGCCACCGGGGAGGGCCACGGCGAAGTCGGGGCCGCGCTCGATGTCGCGGGAACGCAGGCGCTGCAGGCCTTCGCCCGGCGCGAGCGCGTGACGCTGAACACTCTCGTGCAGGGCGCCTGGTCGCTGCTGCTCGCGCGCTACACCGCGCAGGACACGGTCGTTTTCGGCGCCACAGTGGCGGGCCGACCCGCGGGACTGGTGGGCGCGGACCGGATGCTGGGCCTGTTCATCAACACGCTGCCGGTGATCGTCGACGCCACGTCGGCGCAACAGTTGGGCGACTGGCTGCGCGAACTGCAGGCGCAGAACCTGGCATCGCGAGAGCACGAATACACGCCGCTGCACGACATCCAGCGCTGGGCCGGGCAGGGCGGCGGGCAGGGGCTGTTTGACAGCATCGTGGTGTTCGAGAACTACCCGATCGACCAGACGCTCGCCGGCCGCGCCGACCAGGGGCTGAAATTCGAGCAGGCAGAGTCGGTCGACGTGACCCATTACCCGATGGACGTGGAAGTCCATCTCGGCGAAGTGCTGACGATCAAGCTCAAGTACCTGCGCGAACGCTTCAAGGAAGCCGACGTGCAGGCGCTTTCGCAGCAGCTGTTCGGCCTGATGGAGCGGATGCGCGAGGACGGCTCGAAGGCGCTGCGCGACCTGGACACGCTGACGCCCACGCAGCAGACCGAGATCGCGCGGCTGGGACGCAGCGGACGCCACGGCTTCCTGCGCACGCCGGTGCACCAGTTGATCGCGCAGCAGGCGCAGCTGCAGCCCGAGGCCATTGCCCTGCTGATGGGAGATGCCGAGCTGAACTATGCCGACCTCAACGCACGCGCCAACCGGCTCGCCCATGCGCTGATCGACCGGGGCGTGCACGGCAATGCGGTGGTCGCGGTGTCGCTGCAGCGCTCGCTGGAGACCATCGTCGCGCTGCTCGCGGTGCTCAAGGCCGGCGCCGCCTATCTGCCACTGGACCCGGACTATCCGCAAGACCGCCTGCACTTCATGTGCAAGGACAGCGGCGCGCGGCTGATGCTCACACAGCGCGCGGTGCTGCCGCGCCTGCCTTCGATGGACGACACGCTCGTGCTGGACGAAACGGATCTCTGCTGCTGGCCCGACCATGATCCCGGGACCGAGGTTCACGTGGACCAACTGGCCTACGTGATCTACACCTCGGGCTCCACCGGCCAGCCCAAGGGCGTGGCGGTGTCGCACGGGCCGCTCAGCATGCATTGCCAGGCCACGGCGGAGATCTACGGCATGGTGGCGCGCTCGTGCGAACTGCACTTCATGTCCTTCTCCTTCGACGGGGCCCACGAACGCTGGTTGACCGCGCTCACGGTGGGCGCCAGCCTGGCGCTGCGCGACAACGAACTCTGGACGGCGGAGCAGACCTGCGACGCGTTGTACCGCTACGGCGTCACCAACGCCGCCTTCCCGCCGGCCTACCTGAGCCAGTTGGCCGACTGGGCCCATGCGCGCGGCGAGGCCCCGCCGGTGGAGCTCTACGTGTTCGGCGGCGAGGCGATGCCGCGCGCCGCCTACGACAAGGTCTGCCAGTCGCTGCGCCCGCGCACGCTGATCAACGGCTACGGGCCGACGGAGACCGTCGTGACGCCCCTCATCTGGAAGACCAGCGCGGACCGCGGTTTCGACGAAGCCTATGCACCCATCGGCCGCCCGGTCGGCGAACGCACGGTCCACGTGCTCGACGCCGAACTGCGGCCGGTGGCCCGGGGCAGCGTCGGCGAGCTGTACATCGGCGGCTATGGCCTGGCCCGCGGCTATCTGGGGCGCAGCGCGTTGACGGCCGAACGCTTCGTTGCCGATCCGTTCGGCGGCGGCGGTGGCCGCCTGTACCGCACGGGCGACCTGGTGCGGTGGCGCGAGGACGGCAACGTTGCCTACATCGGGCGTGCCGACCAGCAGGTCAAGATCCGCGGCTTTCGCATCGAGCTGGGCGAAGTCGAGGCGCAACTGCGCGAGGTGCCGGGCGTCCTCGAAGCTGCGGTGCAACTGCACGAAGGCGCGGCAGGGCGGCAGCTGGTCGGCTACATCGTGCCCATGCCGAACGGACCGCGCGCGCAGTTGTCGAAACAGGCCCTGCAGCAACTGCGCCGGCGCCTGCCCGAGCACATGGTTCCCGCGCACCTGATCGTGCTGGAGGCGCTGCCACGGCTGATCAGCGGCAAGCTGGACCGTCACGCGCTGCCCGAACCCGACATAGACGCGCAACGCGAAATCAAGGCGCCGCGCAACGACACGGAACGCCAGCTCGCGGCCATCTGGGCCGGCGTGCTGGGCGTAGATTCGGTGGGCATCTCGGACAACTTCTTCGAGCTGGGCGGCGACTCGATCCTGAGCCTGCAGGTGATCTCGAAGGTGCGCCAAGCCGGGATCGGCTTCCAGTTGCGCCTTCGCGACCTGATGCGCCACCCGACCATCGAGACGCTGTTGGAACAGTTCGCCGACGCTGCGCCCGCACAGCCGGTGCCAGCCACCGCCGAGGCCGAGGCTGAGGGCACGCTGCCGCTCATTCCGATCCAGGCCTGGTTCTTCGACACGGCCATTCCGCGGCGTCATCATTTCAACCAGGCGCTGATGCTGCAGACCGCGCAGCCGCTGGACGAATCGCTGCTGTTGCAAGCGCTGGATGCGCTGGCGGCGCATCACGATGCGCTGCGGCTGCGCTATGCGCCGCGGGCCGACGGAAGCTGGGAGCAGCGCTATAGCGCGCAGGCCGAGCCGCGCGACTTGCTCTGGAGCCGCGAGGTTGCCGATGCCGAAGAGATCGTGCGCGTGGCCGACGCCGCACAGCGCAGCCTCGACCTGAGCGAAGGCCCTGTCTGGCGCACAGTGCACATGCGGCATGCGGACGGCAGCGCGAGGTTGTTGCTTGTGGTGCATCACCTGGTGGTCGACGGTGTGTCCTGGCGCGTGCTGCTGGAAGACCTTCAAGCGGTCTACGGCCAGCTGAGCAACGGCCGCGCGGTGCAGTTGCCCGGCAAGAGTGCGTCCTTCAAAGCGTGGGCCGAGCATCTTCAAAGCCTGGCGCAGAGCGGCGAGCTCGACAGCGAAATCGCGTACTGGCAGGCGCAGATGCAGCCGGTGACCGATATTCCACGCGACCGCCCGGTCGATGCGCTGCTGGATCGCGATGCGGTGACACAACGCCTGCGCCTGGACAGCGAGCGCACGGCCCAGCTGCTGCGCGTGGCGCCGTCGGCCTACGGTACGTCTATCGACGACCTGCTGCTGGCGGCCCTGTCGAGAACCGTCTGGCGCTGGTGCGGCGAGTCCGAGACGCTGGTGCAGTTGGAAGGCCACGGGCGGGAGGGCGATGCCGCCGGGCTCGACCTGAGCCGCACGCTGGGCTGGTTCACCAGCGTGTATCCGGTACGGCTGCGCGAGGGCAACTCGCCGGTCGAAGCGCTGATTCTTTCCGCCAGGCAGCAGCGGCAGGACGTGCCGCGCCGCGGCGTCGGCCATGGCGTGCTGAAGTACCTCCGGCCTCACGGCGCCACGCTTGGCAAAGCCCAGCCGCGCATCACCTTCAACTACCTGGGGCAGTTCGACCGCAGCCTGGGGGGAGACGACGCCATGTTCAAGCCGGCCGAGGAGCATCCCGGGCCGGTGCACGACGAGGAGGCGCCGCTGGCCAACTGGCTGGAGATTGCAGGCAACGTGTACGAGGGGCAGCTCTCGATGAGCTGGATCTTCAGCCGGGCCATGTACGACGAGGCAACCGTCCAGCAACTCATCGGCTTCTACCGCGAAGCGCTGGAGGAGATCGTGGACCACTGCGTCGAGGTGGCGCAGCGGGCCCGCGGGTAGGCACCGGCGAGGGGTAAAAAAAGGCCGGCCCCTTTCGGGACCGGCCATGTTTTTTTCGTACGCTGTTGCGCGGAGCGTCAGAGCTTGTAGGTCAGCTTCAGCCAGGCGTTGCGCGGACGGCCGTAGGTGTAGCCGTTGTAGCCGCCAAGACCGCTGTAGTAGCGCTTGTCGGCCAGGTTTTCGATGTTGAGGGACGCGCTCAGCTTCTTGCTGAACTCGTAGCGCGCCATCAGGCCGATCACCGTCAGCCCACCTTGGCTCGCGCGGCCCAGGCCGGAGTACTCGTCGTAGTAGATGCCGCTCTGGTAGTTCACGCTGCCGCCGATGGTGAGCTTGCTCCATTCGCCCGGCAGGCGGTAGCTCGTACTGACGCGGAACAGGCGGTTGGGGATGGTAGGTTCCAGGAGCGCGCCATCCTTGTCGCGCTTGGCGTAGTAGGTGTAGCCCGCCAGTACCTGCCAGCCGGGCGCGAGTTCGCCGGAGGCGGTCAACTCGAAGCCCTTGCTGTGCGCACCCGGGACGGCGCGATAGGGGATGCTGCCGTCTGGCAGCAGGCCTGCGCTGGTGTCTTCCACCGGAACGTTGGTCTGCTTGGTGCGGAATACCGCGAGGCTGGTGTTGAGCTTGCCGCCGAAATGTTCACCCTTGATGCCGACCTCGTAGTTCTTGCCGCGCTGCGGCGCGATCAGCCTGTTGTTGCTGTCGCGCTGGGAGTTCGGAAGGAAGATGTCGGTGTAGCTGCCGTAGATCGAGAACTCCTTGCTCAGGTCGTACACGATGCCGGCATAGGGCGTGATGACGCCGCTCTCGTGCGAGCCCGGGTTCCGGGTCAGCGTGCCAGCGACCTGGTTGCGGTTCAGGGAGCTGTCCGTGTACCAGGTCCCCCGTGCGCCCACGATGACCGAAAGCGGATCGGCAAGACGCAGCCGCGTCGACGCATAGATTGCCTTCTGGGTCACCTGGCCCGACAGGGTGTACGACTTGTAAGGGAAGGACGTGACCGCGGGGAAGGATTGCAGCGTGTAAAAGTTCAGCGGCCGGGTGTCGAAGGCCGTGGAGGTTGCCAGGTTGGTGTCGATGGCGTAGTCGTAGTTGTTGTAGCTCAGCCCGAGGACTGCCTCGTGCTGGCGGCCGAAGGCTTCGAAGGGCCCGCGGAGGTAGGCGTCGAACGAGGTGTTTTTCCCGTTCGCGGGGTTGTCCCGGATATCGATGGTGGAGTCGCCCGTCACGCCGTCGACGGGGTAGTAGGTGTTGAGGTCGCCGGAGGCCCGCTTGCGCTTGGTCTTCGTGTAGCTCGCATCGAGCTTGAGGCGCCAGCCGCTGCCCAGTTGCTGGTCGAGGCTCGCGAAGACCTTGTCCGAATACATGTTCCAGTAGCTCCATGGCGCGCTGGAGTTGAAGGAGCGCGGCAGGTTCGTGCGCGTGCCGTCGCTGAAGAAGAGCGGGGCCTGGCCGAAGTTGGCGCCGTCGGTGGCGGTCTTCTGGTGCTCGACGCCGAGGGAAAGCGTCGTAGTGGGAGAGAGATCCGCCTCGAGGATGCCGTACAGCACGTCCTCCGCGGTCTTCTTCGATTCGATGAAGCTCTTGCCTTCGGTACGCGAAGCCACGAACCTGCCGCGCAGTGTGCCTGCCGCGTTCAGCGGACCGCCCACGTCGACCTCGGCGTTGTACCGGTTCCACGAGCCGAAGCCCCCGGTCACGTGACCCGCGAACTCGGTGGTGGGCCGCTTGCGAACCAGGTTCACCACGCCACCCGGCGAGCCCGAGCCGCTGAGCAGGCCGGCAGAGCCGCGGATGACTTCCACGCGGTCGTAGATGGCGGTGCTCAGCATGCTGGCCTCGCCCGCCACGGAGCTGAATGACAGCGTGGGGACGCCGTCGATCATGGTGCCCAGCTCGAAGCCGCGCGAGGTGAATTTGACCCGCTCGTCCAGCCGGTCGGACACGATGCCGGGCGTCTGGCGCAGCACGTCGTCGAGCGTCACGAGGTTCTGGTCCTCGATCTGCTGGCGGCCGATCACGCTCACGGACTGGGGCGTCTCGCGCTGGGACAGGTCCAGCCGCGTGGCCGTCGCCGTGGAGCGCGTGGTGTAGGAGCCGGTGCCTTCGGTGGTGCCGTCGGAGTCGGCCTGGACGGTCACCGTCGGCAGCGATGAGCCTGCGGCGGCGGCCGAGGCACGCTGGATCGTGACTTGCGACGATCCGTTGCGAACGGCAACCAGGCCGCTGCCCACCAGGAGCCGGTCCAGCGCCTGCTGCAGCGTGAGCCGCCCCGACACGGCGGGCGCGTTGATGCCCGTCACCACGTCACCCGCTGCGAGCACCTGAGCGCTGGTCTGGCGCGAGAGTTCGTTCAGGGCCGCCGCCAGCGGCTGCGGCCCGACATTGATATCGAATGTCGGCGTGGCCGCCTGCCCGGGTGCTTGGGCGGCAGCGATGCCGCTCCAGCTGACGAATGTGGTTCCAAAGGCAGCGGCAAGCGCGGCACTCAGAAGGCGGTGGCGAGGCGAAGAACGCATGGGTCAGGGCTCCAGGTCAGATAAATGCGACGTATTCGTACTTTTGGGCGGCAGAGCCCCCGAATTGATCGGGTCCCTGGCGCTTCTCAAAGTAAGACGTTTGAACTCGTCAAACAGAGACAGCCTGTTTCAGGCACGACGCGCCAGAGGCCCGGCGCGGTTCGTTGTCAGCGGGGCTGCAGTTCCACGCCGCCACCCGCCCGGGAGACGGCCGTCACTGGAAGAATCGTCGGCAGCACCGCCACCAAGGCGGCCGAGTCGTTGGCGCGGAAGCGGCCCGACAGGCGCAGCGCGTCGATGCGCTCGCTGGCGCTGACGATCGGACTGGCGCGGTAGCTGTTGACCACCGCCAGCGCTTCGCCCAGCGGCGTGTTGTCGAAAACCAGCCAGCCCTCGCGCCAGGCCGACATGGCCCGGATATCGGCCTGCCGCACCGCGTCGGCATGGCCATCCTGCACCTCCACGAGTTCACCCCCGCGCAGGTCGATGGCTTGCGGCGCGTTCCGAGCGGACGCTCCATCGCCCTGGCGGGCATGGACCTGCACGCGCACATGGCCCTGTTCCACACCCACGGTGACGGGCCCGCCACGGTCGCGCACAGTGAACACCGTACCGACCACCTCGATCACGGCTGCACGCGTGCGGACCAGGAAGGGGCGCTGCGTGTCGTGCGCGACTTCGAAGCGCACCTCGCCGCGAGACATGTCGACGATGCGGCGCTGCCGGTACAGCGTGACGTCGACGGCGCTTTGCGGCGCGATGTCGAGCTGGCTGCCCGCCGCGTTGCCGCCGCCGTCCGCGAGCGTGACTTTCAGCATCTGGGCGGTGCGGGTGCTGTAGGCCGCTTGAAAAACTGGCTGCTGCCAATACCACTGCACGCCGCGGCCCGCGACCAAACCGCCGCCAAGCAACCCTGCGATGGAAAGCAGGATCTTGCGGCGCTGCGACCGCCGGCCGGATTGCGCCGCCGCAGCCGCCATGCCCGCCGCCGGTTCGTCGAAGTGCGCACGCAGTTCGCCTGCCATACCGCCGAGCGCGTCCCAGCGATGCCGCGCCTCCAGCAAGGCAGCCGCATGCTCCGGCGACTTGCTGCGCCATTGGTTCATGGCCGCGCGGGCGCGCTGCGCGGCCTCGCCCGGCGCGATCTCGCCTTCGACGATCAACGCGAGCGCACGCTCGATCAGCCGTTCGCGCGGAGCGCCGATCGCCATGCCGCCGCTCACGAGAAGTCTTCGGCGAGCGCAGTGTCGAAGCCTGCGTGGTTGTGCACGTGCTGCGGCTCGATCAGTTCGGCGCGCAGTTCGGCGAACACCCGAGAGCAATCGATGGTGGCGCGCAGCAGGTGCTTGGCCACCGCCATCTCGGTGATGTTCAGGCGCTGGGCGATCTCGGCGCGGGTGTGGCCGTAGGCACGGAACAGCAGAAAGACCTCGCGTCGCCGCGGCGGGAGCTTTTCCATGGTGTCGACCACGCGCGCAAGCACGCGTTGCTGCGCCAGGATGAATTCACTGGAAGGTGCCACGAGGTGGGTGCCGAGCGTGGCGTGCGTGCCGACCCATTCCTGCGCCACCTTGCGGCGGCGCGCCTCGTCGATGCACAGGTTGCGGGCCACCCGAAAGAGCAGGGCGCGCGGCGATTCGATGCCGCCGTTCGCGTCGTCGCACGCGGCACCGCGCGGCTTCGTGGCCTGTGCGTACACCCGCTCGAAGCTCGACTGCGCGATGTCGGCCGCGTAGTGGGGATCCCTCAGGTCGCGAGTCAGCTGCCGGCGCAAGTCCGCATAGTGAGCTACAAGTTCCTGGACGAGGTCGCGCATCCGGCCGCCTTCTCGCAAGCATCGACGATAAGCCCCGGATACCGGGCGTCGATCATGCTGGCGGTGCCGACATTGCGCTTCGGTGAACCCGGGGACGGGTGTTAATAAGAACTATTCTTATTGAGTGTATCACCGAGCCGCGTCCGAGGAACAGCAAATCTCAAAGAACGGCTGCCGCCTGAGGCGCGCGTTCTGCCGCTTGAGCCGCCGGCCGCGGATTCGCATTCAGCAGCGCCTGTCCGATCTCGTCGGAGCGGATCGCCGTGACCGAGAGCAGCGTGTCGCTCAGGCCGTGGCTCATCTCGCAGGCGCCTTGCAGGAAGATGGCCGGCTTCAGTTCCGGTGCGGCTTGCAGCCGGTAGTGGCGGTCGACCGTGAAGTCGCCCAGGTACGGCGCGATCGGATCGAGCAGCGCCTTGTGGCCGTCGCGCTTGTAGCCGGTCGCGAGGATCACCACGTCGTAAGCCTGGCTGCCGCGCTGGCCGGTGTTCATGTCGTGCAGCGCCAGGTGGATGCCGTCGGCGGCCGCGCGCACCGCCGACACCTCGTGGCGGCGCAGGAAGCTGTGGCGCGCCACGCCGGCCACGCGCTGGCGATAGAACACGTTGAAGATCTGCTGGATCAATTCCAGGTCGGGCGCGGCATAGTTGGTGTGCCAGAACTCCTCCAGCAGCTCGGCACGCTCGGGCTCCGAGCGGTTGAACACGAAGTCGGTGAAGTCGGCATTGAAGATCTCGTTGACGAACGGACTGTCATCCGACGGCTTGATCGAGCGGGCCCGCATGATCAGGTCGACGGCGGGCTTGTTCGGGTGGCTCTGCAGGTCCATGAAGAGTTCGGCAGCGCTCTGCCCCGCGCCGACGATGGCGATGCGCTTGGCATCCGGATGCCGGGCAATCGCCTCGAGGTAGCTGCTCGAATGGAAGACGCGCGCGTCGTCCCTGAAGGGCAGGAAGCGCGTGGGAACGTTCGGTACACCACCCACGCTCACCACCAGGTTGCGCGCCAGCCGTTCGCGCACGGCGCCGCCCGCTTCGCGCGAGCGCACCCGCAGCAGTTGCACATCCGTGCCGCGCATCTCCGGAAGCACCTCGAACACCGCCTCGCCGTAGGCGCAGCGGTCCTCGAACTGCGCGGCGGCCCAGCCCAGGTAGTCGTTGAACTCGTGGCGGCTCGGGAAGAAAGTCTTGAGGTTGACGAAGTCCTGCAGGCGCTGCTTCTCATGCAGGTAGTTCAGGAACGTGAAGCGGCTCGCGGGGTTGCGCAGTGTCGCCAGGTCCTTGATGAAGGAGATCTGCATGTGCGCGTTGTCCAGCAGCATGTTCTTGTGCCAGACGAAGCCCGGCTGCTTCTCGATGAACAGCGCATCCACGAACTGGCCGTGGTGGCGTTTCTCGTCGAGGGCGATCGCCAGGGCGATGTTGGACGGGCCGAAGCCGACGCCGATCAGGTCATGGATTTGCATGGGGTGTCCTCGATGGGAAGTTCGGCGCCCTTGGCCGAAGTTGGCGAAATGGTCGACTCCCCTTGGGGAATCCAGAGGGCCTCGCCGAAGAAGCGTTCGCGCAGCAGCACGCCGAGCATGGCCCGCTTGTGCGGAAAGTCGAACTCCTTGACGTGGGCATAGCCGCAGCGGCCCAGGCTCTTGATCATCTTGTGGTTGTCCGCGCGCGGCTCGATCACGATGCGCTGCGTGCGGCAGTCGTCCAGGAACAGGTAGTGCGACACGGAAGGCATCCACGCCGTGAGGAACGGCTTGCCACGAAGGCGCGGCTCGCCGATCAGCGCATGCCAGCCGCGGTCGTGGTCACCGGCGTCGCAGAAGGGCGCAATGCGGTCTTCCTTGGCCCAGTACACCTCGAAGTAGCCGAATGCCTCGCCGTCGAGCCGGCCGACGAGCCCGGTGACGCGCGGATCGGCGGCAATGGCCTCGAGGTAGGCGCGGTGCCTGGCGAGGTCGCCCTGTTCCTCCCAGAAGTGGGCCACCACCGGGTCGTTCATCCAGCGGTTGAAGGCTGGGAGGTCGCGCTCGATGTCGACGGCGTCCAGTGTCAGCGTCTGCGACAGCCACGGAATGTGGCGCTGGTAGACGGTGCCCGATGGCTTGGCCGGGCGCAACGGATGGCGCTTGCCCTGGCTCATGGTGTAGCGCTGCGCGAAGGGCTCGCGCGGGTTGCGCTGCCACACGCGAGGCAATTGCCAGAAGGCTTCGCGCGAGACGATCGCCGGCCGCGAACCGGAAGCCTCGCTTGCCGCACCCGCGTCCACCAACCGTGCGATGCGCGACGCAGGCACCTGCAGCAAGAGCAGGCCATGCCCGGGGTGACGCACGAAGGCCGCCTCGATCGCTGCCAGCAGATGAGGCTCCTCGGGCTCCGTGACGCTGCCGCCCGGCCATTCCAGACGCAGCGAATCGGCTTGCTCGCGCACCGCCCATTGGCTCGCGCCTTCCTTGCTCGCCTGCGGTCCGACGGTCAGCCTCGCCCCGTCGAGCCGCACTTCGAGCGGATGGCCATCGGGATGCGCATGGAACACCCAGGCTCCGATCGAGGCCGGCGTGATCGGCGCTGCGGAGACGGCCGGAGGACAGAACGCGTCGGCCAGTGTCCGCGCGATCGCGGTGCGCAGCGTGTCGGCTTCCTCCACCACCTGGCTCAGGCGCGCGAAGTCGTGGACCATGCCCTCGTGCACGTCCAGCTGTGTGCGCACGCCGGCGGCCTGAAGTCGCTGCGCATAGGCCTTGCCCTCGTCCACCAGCGGGTCGTACTCCGCCATCACGATGTGCGCGGGCGCCAGGCCCGACAGGTCTTGTGCGGCCAGCGGCGCGAAGCGCCAGTCCTGCCGATCCTCGTCGCTGCGCAGGTAGTGGTCGAACATCCACTGCAGCGTGCGCTGTTCGAGCAGATGCCCGCGCGCGTAACGCTGGTGCGAGGCGCTGTCCTGTCGGATGCTGGTGCATGGATAGAGCAGCAGTTGCAGCAGAGGTTGCGGGCGGCCGGCTTCACGCGCGGCCAGTGTCAAGGCGGTAGCCAGCGTGCCGCCGACGCTGTCGCCGCCGAAGGCCACGCGCGCGGTGTCGAGGCCGTGCGAGCCGCCGTGCGCCAGGAGCCACGCCGCGGCGTCCTCGGCGTCGTGGAACGCAGTCGGAAACTTGTGCTCCGGCGCGAGCCGATAGTCGACCGCCAGCACCGCGCAGGGCGTGCGCAGCGCGATCGCGCGGCACAGTGCGTCGTGCGAGTCGAGGCCGCCGACCACGTAACCGCCGCCGTGAAAATACAGCAGCGTCGGCAGCGGCGCCGCTGTAGCGACGCCCCGGTAGAGCCTGGCCCGCAGCGTCGCGCCGTCGCGCGCCTGAAAGGCGATGTCCTCGACCGGCAGGTCGGGGCCGACGCCGTCCAGCGCCAAGGTCGACTGGTCGTAGCTCTCGCGGGCCTGCGCGGGCGACATCTCGCACATCGGCGGGCGCCCGTCTTCTTCGGCGAGAGTGGCCAGTTCGAGGAAGGCTTCGAGATCGGGATGCAGTGGCATGGGGAATCGCAGTGGCACCGATGAATGGATGCTTAACCGCAAATGACGCGCGGCCAGTGCGTTTGTTTAAGCAGCCGTCTTGCGGAATTCCGGCGCCAGCGGACATGCGCCGCAATAGCCTTCTTCGGGCAGCAGGTAGTAGAGACAGCACTGCCGGTGCAGCGAGAGATGCTCGGGCATGCCCGAGTGCATCCGCACGACCTTGCGTTGCACCGCGAACATCGGATTCTCCTCGCCGTCCCAGCGCGGCTGATGCAGCAGGTACTGGAGGTCTTTCGCGATGGATGGCGCATGCCCGCTCAATGCCAGTCCTTGTTCGAGCACGGGCTCCAGGTAGCGCGCCGCGTTGCCCCACAGAATCTTCGGCGCAATGCGCGTGAGACGTGTCAGTTGCTCGAAGAGCGGGGCCAGGTGCTCACCGAGCAGTCCCGCGTAGCGCGCCGCCGTGTCGGCGCCCGGAAACGGCTGCCCTTCGTGCGGAATGTGAAAACGTTGCGGCACGGCCCCTTCGGCCAATGAAAGCCAGACCTGCGCCGGCGCCATCGGAAAGACGTGCTGCAGCAGGCTGGCCGCCGCCGTCACCGGTGGCAGCAGGGCATTCAGGTAATGCATGCTCCAGGCCGAGGCCACCGGGCGCAGGTCGGGCTTGCGCACCCGCAGGTGGCGCGCGTGCGCCTGCAGCAGCCCGGCGAGCAGCGCGGGATCGGCGACGAGGTCGGCCACCCGCAGCGCGCCGGCCGGTGGCTGCGGCGCACATGCCAGCGCCTCGCCGTAGGCCGCCCATTCGCCCTGGAAGATCGGCACCAGCAGGGGAATCATCGAAAAGGCGCAGCCGCGCAAATGAAGCTCATCGCTGATGGAGACGGATCGGGCGCCCCCGGGTTTAGTGCGGCGCACTGGTCCACGAAATTGCGACGCGCGGATGACACGCGCTAAACATACGGCGGCGGGTCGCGTCTATCCACGCATCCACAGCAGTCCGGCCTCCAGAATGCGATGAACTCCCGACACCAGGCTCCTTCCGATCCGGCTTTCAGCGAGGCCTGGCGGCTTTTTCGCGCGCTGCACGACGCGCCGTCGCTCGACCGCGCGCAAAAGCTGGTCCTGTGGCTGGGGCGCGATGCGAAGCATGTGCGTGCTTTCGACGAGGCGCTGACGCTCTGGGCGCTGGCCGGTGCGGCAATGGTCGGCTCCGCGTCCGGCGAAGAATCCAGGCACGAATCGACGCTGCAATAGCGGCACCGGCGCGCGCTAAACATTCCGGCCGCCGGACCGTCTTACCCGTCATGCAAACCCAACCCGCCAGCGCCAAGGCGTCCGACCTTCTTCGGCTGCTGCAACCCTTCACTCCCTGGATCGCGCTCTCGTCCGTCACCGGCATCGGAGCGGGCGTGGCCACCGTGGCGCTGCTGGCAACCATCAACGAGGTGCTCAGCCGACCCGGCGGCATGGCCGGCGGCCTGCTGCTGACCTTCGTCGCGCTGTGCGCCCTGGCGCTCGTCGGCCGCGCGGTGTCCGACATCTCGAACAACGTCGTGGGCCAGCGGCTGGTCGCGCAGGTGCGCAAGGACCTGGCCCAGAAAATTCTCGCGGCGCCCATCGATGCGCTGGAGCGCTACCGCATGCACCGGCTGATGCCCGTGCTCACGCAGGACGTGGACATGATCAGCGACGTGGCCTTCATGCTGGCCGCCACCATGATTTCCCTGGCCATCGCGCTGGGCTGCCTGGGCTACCTCGCGTGGCTGTCGCTGCCGCTGTTCGGCCTGCTGGTGGTGGCGATGCTGATCGGCGTGGCAGTCCAGACCTGGGCCCACGGTCGTGGCATCGCGGGCTTCTTCCAGTCGCGCGAACAGGAAGAGCTGCTGCACAAGGCCTACCGCGGCATCAGCGAAGGCGCCAAGGAACTGCGCATGCATCGTGCCCGCCGCGCCAGGGTGTACGAGGAGCAGATCGCCCGCACCGTCGACAACATCCGCGACATCAACCGCCGCGCGATCAACATCTTCGTGCTGGCCACGTCCTTCGGCTCGGCACTTTTTTTTCTGCTGATCGCGCTGATCCTCGGCTGGGCCGCCTGGCGCACGACCGACCCGGTGGTGCTCAGCGGCTTCGTGCTCGTGCTGCTGTTCATCAAGGGGCCGATCGACCAGATCGTCGGTGCCCTGCCGCACCTGGGCCGCGCCAGGGTGGCGTTCGAGCGCATCGCCGACCTGTCGGCCCGCTTCGCCACGCCGGAGCCGCACCTGCACCTCGGCTCCCCGCCGACTTCACCGCCGCTGCGCAACGCCATCGAGCTGCGCGGCGTGCGCTACGCGTTCGACACGCCAGAGGGCAGCGAGGCCTTCTCGCTGGGGCCGGTCGACCTGCAGATCGGGCGCAGCGAGATCGTCTTCGTCGTGGGCGACAACGGCTCGGGCAAGACCACGCTCATCAAGCTGCTGCTCGGGCTCTACGTGCCGCAGCAGGGCGAGGTCGTGCTCGACGGAAAGCCCATCACACCCGAGACGCGCGACGACTACCGCCAGCTGTTCACCACCGTGTTCTCCGACTTCTATCTGTTCGAGGATCTCGTTGCCGGCGAGGAGGGCGGCCACCAGGCGCTGCCCGAGACCGCGCTGCCCTACCTGCAGCGGCTGGAGATCGCGCACAAGGTGTCTGTGAAGGACGGCGCGTTCAGCACCACCGATCTGTCCACGGGCCAGCGCAAGCGGCTCGCGCTGGTGCACGCCTACCTGGAAGGCCGCCCCGTGCTGGTGTTCGACGAATGGGCCGCCGACCAGGACCCGACCTTCCGCCATCTTTTCTACACCGAGCTGTTGCCCGAGCTGCGCGCCAAAGGGCATTCGCTGGTGGTCATCTCGCACGACGACCGCTACTTCCACGTGGCCGACCGCATCGTCCACATGAAGGCCGGGCGCATCGCGCAGGACACCAAGGCGCCGGCGCCAGGCCTTGCGGCCTGAACGCACGGCAACACGGGCGGCAGCGGAAGGTGCGCAAGTCGACGGCAGTGTCAGGCACGCACGGGGCGCAGGTGCCGGCGAGCAGTGGCTTTTCAGAGCAACTGCGCAGCCTGGGTATTCGGCCCACCGTCATTCGTCTGTGCGTGCTGCAGACGCTGGCGGAAAGCGATTCGCAATGGCTCGGTGGCGAGGAAGTGTTTCGCCGCATGCTCAAGCGCGGCACGGCCACCGGCCTGGCGAGCGTCTACCGCGTGATCAAGGAGCTGGAAAAAGCCAGGCTCGTGCAGCGCGAATGGGAGCGCGGCCTGGGTGGCGCGCGCGCGGTGCACCGGCTGCGGCGCACGCAAACGCCAGAAAGCACGGTGCGCCTGCGCTGCGGGGGCTGCAACGCGAGCGTCGAGGTGGTCGACGAGGCATTGCACGAGGGCCTGCTGCGCGCGGCGCAGGCGCATGGCATGCCGGCAGGCGGGCCCTTCACGGTGCAGCTCGCCTGCGCGCGGGCGGAATGCGTTCGTTGAGACGCGGGGCCGGCCTCGTTCGCGGCGCAACGCGGTGCTCATTGAAGCGCCACTTCGAACAGGGAGCGAATCAACGGCCGGTCCTTGCGCACCGCCAAGCAGCATAGCGAGTAGCTGATCGACAGCTCGCTGTCGTCGATCTGGACCGCGGCGAGGCCGGGCAGGGGAATGAACTCCACCTGGGTGACAAAGCCAATGCCCATGCCGTTGGCGACCGCGTGAAGGATGGCCTCGCGGCTGTTGATTTCCATGACGCAGTTCAGGTGCACGTTCTTTTTCTGGCATGCGCGTTCGACGCGATGGCGGGTCTTCGATCCGGCCTCGCGCAGGATGACCGCCTCTCCCGCGATGTCACCGGTGCCGATCGAGGGGCGTGCCATCCATGGATGGTTCTCGGGCACAACGGCGACGATCCGCTCGTCGCGATAGGGGGCAATATGCAGCCCCTCGATCGCCGCCGGCTCCACCATGATGCCGACGTCGATGTCGAAGTCCTGCAGGCCCCGCAGTGTGGCGTCTTCGGAGCCGATCGAGACGGTCAGTTCCAGTGAGGGATGCGCCTGCCGGAAGTTGTGCGCGAGTTCCAGCGCGATCGGCGGAGACACCGCACCCACACGGACCACGCCGGCCTTGAGCTTGTGCGCGCTCTGCAGGAACTGGATTGCTTCCTCCTCCTGTCCGAACAGCCCCTGGGTGATCGCATAGAGCCGTTCTCCCACGGCGGTGAGCCGGACGCTGCGGCCGGTGCGAAGGAAGAGTTCGACCCCGAAACGTGTTTCCAGCGCCTTGACCTGGTCCGTCACCGTGGGCTGGCCGATGTGCAGATAGTGCGCCGCCGAGGTGAAGCCGCCTGTCTTTGCCACGGCATGGAAGCAACGAATTGATTTGTAGTACTGGTGAAACATGGAGGCGATCCTCGCGGGAGGCTAGGGCCTGGTGGCTGGATCCATCGATTTTCGACGATGCGGCCATCGGAAATGCGATTGGACGCGATGGTGGCCGGCTTCGACACTGCCCACCCAAGCAGAACGCGCGACATGGCGCGATGCACAAAACGGCCATTTCAGGAGAAAGCCCAGATGCTTCACGCATTTCACAACCCAGTTTCCATTCACTGCGGCCAAGGCAGCCTCGGGCAGCTTCCGGGCATCCTTGCCGGTCGGCGTGTGGTGGTCGTCACGTTTCCGGAAGCGCGCGAGCTTGGGCTGGTCGCACAGCTGCGCGACCTCCTGAAAGACTCGTTGCTCGGAGTCATCGACGACGTGCGCCCGAACCCCGATGTGGCGCGCCTGTCGGCCCTCTACAACCGATTCTGGGAGTCGGCCGAGGCCTGCGACGCCGTCGTCGCCGTGGGCGGCGGCAGCGCGATCGACACCGCCAAGGCGTTGATGGTCGGCACGGCCAGCGGCCGTTTCGACGAACTGGTGGGTCTGCTTGCGGCCGGCAAGCCCTTCGTGCCGGCCAGCGTCAAGCCGCTGATAGCCGTGCCGACCACGGCGGGCACCGGCAGCGAGGTGACGCCCTGGGCCACGATCTGGGATGCCGCGAACCAGAAGAAGTATTCGCTGCACCTGGACGCCACCTGGCCGGAGGCGGCCATCGTCGACCCCGACCTGATGCTCTCGGTGCCGGCGGGCACCACCATTTCGACGGGGCTCGATGCGCTGTCCCACGCGCTGGAGTCGGTGTGGAACGTGAACGCGAACCCGATCTCAGACGCCTTGGCCATCTCCGCCGTCGAAGACATTTTCGAGTGCCTGCCGGCACTGGCTTCCGACCTTCGCAACATCGAATTGCGCGAGCGCATGGCGCTGGCTGCGCTCAAGGCCGGGCTTGCGTTCTCCAACACAAAGACGGCCCTGGCCCACTCCATCTCATATGAAATGACGCTGCGGCACGGATTGGCGCACGGCATTGCCTGTTCGTTCACGCTGCCGCTGGTTCTCGAGAAGGCATGGGCACGATCCCCCGATCGGGACCGCACGCTGCGGCGCCTCTTCGGGCCGGACCTTCGCATCGCCGCCCGGCGTCTGCGCGGCTTCCTGCAGGGACTCGGCGTGAAGACCGAGTTCGCGGACTACGGCGTGGCGGACAGCGAAGCCGCTGCCATGATCGCGCGCGCGATGGACGGGGCGCGCGGAAAGAACTTCATCGGGGCGGTTTCCGCCTAGCCGGTCGAAGCAGTAGAGCGAGCAGAGCGTCGAGAAAAAATGCCGGCATCGAAGCCGGTCCCACGGACCCACGTCCGTCAAGAACAGGAGACAAAAATGGAATTGGCAAATCAAGGCTTGCAGGCCGGCGCGTATGCGCAGCCTCTGGAACATTCATTCCGGCGCGCGCAGTGGCGAATGCTGCTGGCCGCCATGTTCTGCTATTTCTTCTTCTATACGGGCCGACAGACATTCGGTTTCGCCATCCCGGGGCTGCAGAAGGAGTTCGGACTGTCGAAGGAGGTGCTCGGCTGGGCATCGGCCAGCCTTCTCTGGTGCTATGCCATCGGCCAGGCCATCAATGGCAACCTTGCCGACAAGTTCGGCGGGCGCCGCGTGATGACGGCCGGCGCCGTCCTGTCGTGCGCGGCGAACTGGGTGGTGAGCTTCGCCGTCGGCTTCAAGAGCCTGGCGATTCCCTGGGGCGTCAACGGCTACTTCCAGGCGCTCGGCTGGGCGCCGGGCAGCCGCCTGCTGTCGAACTGGTGGGGTGCCGCAGAGCGGGGCAAGGTGTTCGGCTGCTACACCTTCGCCGCCGGCTGTGCATCGGTCCTGTCCTTTGTCACGTCCATCGTGGTGGTGAACGTGCTGCAACTGGATTGGCGATGGATCTTCAGGCTGCCCGTGCTGCTGATGCTCGTCGGCGGCATCGCGTTCTACCTGATTGCACGGGAGCGCCCCGAGGACCTCGGCTTCAAGTCGCCCGACACGGGTATCGCCAATGCACAGGACGCGAAGGCGGCGGGCCTGCAGAGCACGTCCGAAGAAAGCTCCTGGTCGCGCTACAAGGCGGTCATCGGCAACCCGAAGCTGCTCATCGCGGCGCTTTCCATCGGTTTCCAGAATGCCGCGCGGTACGGGCTGATCGTCTGGGTGCCGGTGCATTTCCTCGGCAAGGACTGGAGCAAGATGTCCGGCGGGATGATCGATCCCGTGTGGATCTCCGTCGCGCTGCCAGTGGGCATGGCCTTCGGTGCGCTCACCAACGGATGGATCTCGGATCGTGTCTTCGGCTCCAAGCGCTACAAGGCCATCGTGCTCTACATGCTGCTCGGCGCTGCCGCCTCCGTCGGCATGTATGTGCTGCCCACCAGCGTCGGCGGCCTGGCGCTGCTTTTCCTGGCCGGCTTCTTCGTCTACGGCCCCGCCTCTTCGTTCTGGGCCCTGTGCCCCGACCTCGTCGGGGCCAAGCGGTCGGGAACTGCCACCGGCGTCATGAACTTCTTCTCGTACCTGCTGGCGGGCCTCGGCGAACCGCTGATCGGAAGGTTGCTGGATCACTCGGGCAACACCTCGATGGTCTTCCCGATCGTGGCCACGAGTTGCCTCATCAGCGCTTTCATCGCGCTGTTCATTCGTCGCTGAGGACCCCCTTGCGTTCGTTCTTTACTCATTTTTCCCTTGAGGAGCCCTTTCCCAATGAAGCCTGAATCACTCGAAGTCAACGCCCGCAGCTACCGCTGGATGTCGCGCCCGGTCGTCGTGGTGTGCGTGGACGGCTGCGAGCCGGCGTACCTGGACGCGGCCATCGCCGCGGGCGTGGCACCGTATTTCGACCGCATGAGGAAGTCCGGCGCCGACCTGCTGGCCGACTGCGTGGTGCCCTCGTTCACCAACCCGAACAACCTGTCCATCGTGACCGGCGCGCCGCCGGCGGTGCACGGCATCTGCGGCAACTACTTCTTCGACCGCGAACTCGGCCAGGAAGTCATGATGAACGACCCCAAGTACCTGCGCGCGGGCACCGTGCTCGCCGCCTTTGCCGACGCAGGCGCCAAGGTCGCCGTGGTCACCGCCAAGGACAAGCTGCGCAAGCTCCTGGGCCACCGCATGAAGGGCATCTGCTTTTCCTCCGAGAAGTCCGACCAGGTCACGATGGAGGAGAATGGCATCGACAACGTGCTCGACATGGTCGGCATGCCCGTGCCCTCGGTCTACAGCGCCGAACTGTCGGAGTTCGTGTTCGCCGCCGGCGTGAAGCTGATGGCGTCGCGCCGCCCCGACCTGATGTACCTCTCGACCACCGACTACGTGCAGCACAAGGCCGCACCGGGCAGTCCGGCGGCCAATGCCTTCTACGCCATGATGGACGGCTACCTGTCGCAGCTCGATGCAATGGGCGCCACCATCGTGGTCACCGCCGACCACGGCATGAACGACAAGCACGACGCGCAAGGCGCGCCCAAGGTCATCTACCTGCAGGACGTGCTCGACGGCTGGTACGGCCAGGACGAGGCAAGGGTCATCCTCCCGATCACCGACCCCTACGTGGTGCACCACGGTGCGCTCGGCTCATTCGCCACCGTGTACGTGCCTGCGCAGGCAAGCGTGCCCGGCTGGATCGAGCGCATCAAGGGCATTCCCGGCATGGAGCTGGTGCTCTCGCGCAAGGAAGCCGCCGAGCGATTCGAGCTGCCGCCGGACCGCATCGGCGACATCGTGGTCGTCAGCGAGCAGAGCACGGTCATCGGCACCTCGGCCAGCCGGCACGACCTGTCGGCCCTCGAAGTGCCGCTGCGCTCGCACGGCGGCGTCTCGGAGCAGCGCGTGCCGCTGATCTGCAACCGACCGGTCACCGGGATCGCCGCCGGGCGCCGGCTGCGCAACTTCGATGCGCTCGACCTCGCCTTGAACCACGCACAGTAACTGCGGAGAACCTCATGAGCCAAGCCATGCTGAAGCCAGGCACCATTCACAAGGAAGCGCTGCGCATCGCCG
Source organism: Variovorax sp. AB1(2024) (assembly GCF_037482385.2). Classification (NCBI taxonomy): domain Bacteria; kingdom Pseudomonadati; phylum Pseudomonadota; class Betaproteobacteria; order Burkholderiales; family Comamonadaceae; genus Variovorax; species Variovorax sp. AB1(2024). Next base: position 239,964 of record NZ_JBBHKP020000002.1, read on the forward strand.
GGGAAAAGGTCTATCGCGATCGCACGATCGAAGTCACCTACCCCTACACCGGCGAAGTGATCGCCACCGTGCCCAAGGCCTCGCTCGAGGACCTGCGGGTGGCCTACAGGATCGCGCGCGACTACAAGCCCACCCTCACGCGCTACGAGCGCTACAAGATCCTGATGCGCGCGGGGGAGATCATCGCCTCGCGCCTGGATGAGATCTCGCGCGTCATCACCATGGAGTCGGGCCTGTGCCGCAAGGACTCGCTGTACGAGGTGGGCCGTGCCTCCGATGTGCTGCTGTTCGCGGCCAACCAGGCCCTGGTGGACGACGGCCAGGTGTTCTCCTGCGACCTCACGCACCACGGCAAGAGCCGCAAGGTCTACACGCTGCGTGAGCCGCTGCAGGGCGCGATCACCGCCATCACGCCGTTCAACCATCCGTTGAACCAGGTGATCCACAAGGTGGCGCCGTCCGTCGCCACCAACAACCGCATGGTGCTCAAGCCCAGCGAGAAGACCCCGCTCACCGCCTTCATCCTGGCCGACATCCTGTACGAGGCGGGACTGCCGCCGCAGATGCTGTCGGTGATCACCGGCGACCCGCGCGAGATCGCCGACGAGATGCTCACGAGCGACGACGTCGACCTCGTCACCTTCACCGGCGGCGTGGCCATCGGCAAGTACATCGCGGGCAAGGCGGTCTACAAGCGGCAGATCCTGGAGCTGGGCGGCAACGATCCGATCATCGTGATGGAAGACGCCGACATCGAGGAGGCCGCGACGCTGGCGGCCAGCGGCTCCTACAAGAATTCGGGCCAGCGCTGCACCGCCATCAAGCGCATGCTGGTGCATGAGGCGGTGGCCGACCGGTTCGTCGAACTGCTGGTGGCCAAGACCAGGGCCCTGAAGTACGGCGACCCGATTGATCCGGCCACCGACATGGGCACGGTGATCGACGAGGCGGCGGCGATCCAGTTCGAGTCGGTGGTCAACGAGGCCATCAAGGCGGGCGCGAGGCTGCTGTGCGGCAACGAGCGCCGCGGCGCGCTCTACTCGCCCACGGTGCTCGACCATGTGGACCCGCAGATGACGGTGGCCAAGCACGAGACCTTCGGGCCGGTGTCGCCGGTGATCCGGTTCAAGAACATCGAGGAGGCGATCCGCATCTCCAACGGCACGGCCTATGGCCTGTCCTCGGCGGTGTGCACCAACCGCATGGACTACATCACGCGCTTCATCCGCGAGCTGAACGTGGGCAGCGTCAATGTGCGCGAGGTGCCGGGCTACCGGCTGGAGCTCACACCCTTCGGCGGCATCAAGGACTCGGGCCTGGGCTACAAGGAAGGCGTCCTCGAGGCCATGAAAAGCTTCACCAACTGCAAGACCTATTCGCTGCCCTGGTAATAGCGAGGGCCAGGGAGAGGGCGTCCGATCTGACGAAAAAACCGACAGAACTGCCGAAATACCCATGGGCTTTCGTCGCTCTGACGTCACCTCCCTCTTCTGTAATTCGACCACTCCCACACCAGAGGTCGTCGAAAAAAATGTCAGTCGAGCAACTCTCTTCCCATCGCTTTTCAGGCGCCGCCGTGCGGACGCTTCATCGGCAGGAGCCTGCGACCATCTGCAATGCCTCGGGCCCCCGAGGTCCGCGGCAACGCACCGCTGCATGGACGCGTGTCGTTGCGCTCGCTGCAACGCTGGTCGCGGCGCTGAGCGGCTGCGGTGGCGGCAGCGGCGGAGGCGGCGCGGCCCTGGCCTTGCCAGTCCCGTCGTCGCCTGAAGGCGCCGCGCCCAGCGCACCGTCCGCCCCGGCAGCCAACCGCACGCTGGTCATCGACCTCGACGGTGCTACCTATAGCGCCGTGCAGAACGGCATCGCCGCCGGCACGCTGCCTAACCTCGCCAAGCTCGAAGTGCGGCTGGCCTACAGCGGCGGCGTTGCCGGCGCGCCGAGCCAGCAACCCACGCTGGACACGCCCGGCTGGGCCACGCTGCTGACCGGCACCTGGGCCAACCGCCACCAGGTGATGTCCGAAGCGCCCAAGCAGGCACTGCGAATGCCTTCGGTGTTCCAGATGGCCCGCCAGAAGAACACCGGGTCGAACGGCGCCGCCGTCGCTTCCGCCGGCCTGGCCCAGCTGCTGTCATCGGACCACGAGAGCGGCTACCTCGACTCCCTCACCGACTGTTCGAAGGCTGCGGCCGCCACCGATTGCGTGACCACGCAGGCCGTGCAACTGATCGGCGGCGACTACGCCACGGTGCTGGCGCAGTACCGCTCGACGAAAGACGCCGCGCTCGACTTCGGGCTCGGCTCCACCCAGTACGCTGGCACGCTGGCCAAGCTGGACAAGGCGGTCGGCATCCTCGTCGCCGCCACCGCCAAGCGCGGAAACAGCCGCTGGCTTATCGTGGTGACCGGCAACCATGGCCTCAGCGCGAACAGCCAGGACGACGGGCTGCCGCTGGTGCCCGAGTCGAGCACTTTCATCGGCCTCAACCAGGCCGCCAACATCGCAGCCCAAGGCGTGGGCGCCCCGTTGCCCGCGAAGCTGGCCGACCTGTATGCCTACGCCAGCATCGCCGACGTGACGCCGACCGTGCTCGGCTACCTGGGCGCGCTGCCGGACGCGAAGACCTCCTTGATGGAGGGCGGCTCGCTCATCGGTGCGCAGCCCGTATCGCAGTTGACCGCGATCGTCGGCAACAACAACTCCGCCGACGCGAACGTGGTGCTGAACTGGGTGGCGCCCTCGACCGGCAAGATCACCGTGCTGCGTGACGGGCAGGTCATCGCGTCGAAGCTGCCGGCCGGCACCACGTCGTACACCGACAACCAGCTTTCGCAGGTCCTGAGCGCCAAGGGCACGTACCAGCTGAGCTACACGGTGCAAGCCGGCGAAGGCGCGGCTGCCGTGTCCAAGGCCACGCTTTCGCCGCCCGTGTCGTATGTTCCGCCGGTGCCGCTGGCATCGACGCTGAAGAACGGGCTGGTCTCCTATTACCCGTTCAGCGCCACGCTGCCGCCGGTCGATGCGATGGCGCACAGCACGATGGGACCGGCCGCCAGCGATCTTCCGGCCGCGGCCGGCCTCGTCGTGCCGGGGCCGTTCGCTGGCAGCAACGGCCTGCTGGTGGACACGAACTTCGTCAACACCAATGGCCTCGAGGGTTACAGGCTCACGCCGGCCAGCGGTTTCGACATCTCCACGGGCACCGCGCCGCAGTTCACGATCGGGCTCTGGTTCAAGACGCCTTCGTGCGTGGCCACGAACAACGTGACGATCATCTCGAACAAGAGCTACGTCAGCGGCGGCAACGCCGGCGTCGCGATCGGCCTGTTCGCCAGCTCGGGCAACCAGTGCGGCGTGGCATTCAACATCGGTTCCGGCGGGGGCGTGCGTGCGGACGGACCGACCAGCCCTTACACGCAGATCACCGTCAACCGCTGGGTGTACATCGCCTTCTCGGTCGACGGCGTGGCCAAGACCATGAACATGTACGTGTTCGATCCGGTGACGAGCACGACCAACCGCGTGGCCGTGGGCAAGTCGACGGGCACCGTCGACCTCTCGAAGCTCTCCCCGTATCCGCAATGGGGCATCGGCGACGACGGCACCGGCACCTTCCTGATGAACAAGTGCAACGGCACGGTCACACCGCCGTATTTCGCCGGAAAGTGCGCAACCGCACCGACGTACCAGCACCACTTCGGCGACCTGGCGATGTGGAACCGCGTGCTGACCGATGCCGAGCTGCAGTCGATCTTCCTGTCGAACAAGCCGCTGTCCACGCTGCCGATCAACTGAGAGGGGACACACGATGACATCCAGCTTCTCCTTCAGCGGATTGCCTGGCGCCGTGAGGGCAGCAGGCGCGGCCTGCGCCGCATGCCTTCTCATCGCCGGATGCGGCGGTGGTGGCGATGGCAGCCCGGCCCTGGCCGCGATGTTGCCGGTCGCTCCCGCCGCGTCCGGCGACGGCGCCGCGACCAAGCAGGCGCCGATCGTCGCGGCGCCCATGCCCGGCGACTGCGCGCAAGCAGGGGGCGACGCGCCGCGCCCGAACTCGAAGCTCGACTGCGCACCTTGACCGCGCGAATGCAGCCGGTCACCCCACACCGCCGAACACAAGAACCATGACGCCATTCAATCGCCGCACCTTCCTGCGCGCCGCCGCGGCCAGCGCCGCACTCGGTCCGTTCCCGCCCGCCATCCAGCGCGCACTGGCCATTCCGGCCAACAACGCGACGGGCACCATCAACGACGTGGAGCACGTCATCATCCTGATGCAGGAGAACCGCTCCTTCGACCACTACTACGGCACCATGCCCGGCGTTCGTGGCTTCAGCGACCGCTTCACCATCCCGATGGCTACGGGCAAGCCAGTGTGGATCCAGCAGGGCACGGCCGACGCGGTGCAGCCGTTCTATCTCGACGCCACCAAAGGCAATGCGCTGCGCGTCGGCGGCGCGCATGACTGGGGCGATCAACAATCGGCATGGGACGGCGGACGCATGGCGGCGTGGCCTAAAGCCAAGAACACCAAGATCTCGATGGGCTATCTGCAGCAGTCCGACCTGCCGTTCCATTGGGCGCTCGCCAACGCATTCACGATCTGCGACGCGTACCACACCTCGATCCACACGGGCACTTTCACCAACCGCATGTTCCTGTGGAGCGGCACCAACGGCGCGAACGTCGCGGGCCAGGCCTGCGTCACCAACGCCAACTGGGGCGGCCTGGGGCCCTCGACAGACGGCCTGACGTGGACGACCTACCCGGAGCGCCTGCAGGCAGCCGGCGTGAGCTGGAAGGTCTACAACAGGCCTGGCAACAACAGCAACAACAACCAGCTGGTCGCATTCGCCTCCTACCGCGCCGTCGATGAGAAACTGCGCGCGCAGGGTTCGCCGAACGTGGCGTACTCGCCGGCGCTCGAGGCGCAGTCGCCGCTGTACAAGGGCTTCGGCAACACCATGCCGGACGGCGGCTACCTGCAGGCCGTGGCCGACGACATCGCCGCGGGTACGCTGCCGCAGGTCAGCTGGATCGTCGCGCCGGGTGCCTACAGCGAGCATCCGAGCATGTCGGTCCCGCAGCAGGGCGCCTGGTACATCCAGACGCTGCTGGACATGCTCACCGCGAATCCGGATGTCTGGAGCAAGACCGTGCTCATCGTCAACTTCGACGAGAACGACTGCTTCTTCGACCACATGCCGCCGCCGGCACCGCCCTGGCGCAATGCGGACGGCACCTATCAGGGCAAGTCGACGGTGGACATCGGCAAGGAGTACTACACGATGCCGGCGCCGCCCGGCGATTCGAGCCAGCGCACGCCCGACGGCAAGCCCTTCGGCGCCGGCGTGCGGCTGCCGATGCTCGTGATCTCGCCGTGGAGCGTGGGCGGCTGGGTCAACTCACAGGTGTTCGACCACACCTCGACGCTGCGCTTCCTGGAGCAGCGCTTCGGCGTGCGCGAGACCAACATCAGCCCGTGGCGCCGCACCGTTTTCGGGGACCTGATGTCGTGCTTCGACTTCCGCAATCCGAACGCGGCCAAGCCCGCTCTGGTGACGGCGCCGACCAAGGCGCAGGCGGACGCCACGTACACGCAGCAGGTGGCGTCGCCCGGCGTGCCCGTTCCCGCCGCGGGCTCGGTGCCGCTGCCTTCGCAGGCACGCGCCGCGCGGCCCTCGCGTGCATTGCCGTATCACCTGCATACGAGCGCCAACGTCGACTTGGCCAACGGACAGGCATGGCTCACGTTCAGCAACACAGGCACCCAAGGTGCGGTGTTCCATGTGTACGACGAGCTGAACCTCTCGCGCTATCCCCGCCGCTACACGGTGGAAGCGGGAAAGATGATCTCCGATGCATGGGCGGCTGTGGCGGACAACGCGGGCAAGTACAGCCTCTGGGTGCTCGGGCCGAACGGCTACCACCGGCATTTCAAGGGCGACCTGAGCACCCTGTCGAGCGGACCGAATCCGGAGGTGCGTGTGTGCTACGACCACGACGGCAATGAGATCCGCCTGACGATCATGAACATGGGCAACGCGCCGGCGGCCGTGACGGTGAGCTCCAACGCCTACCGCACCGACGGGCCGTGGACCTACACCGTGGCGCCCGGCATGCAGATGGAGCCATCGTGGAAGCTCGCGGGCACCAACAGCTGGTACGACTTCACGCTGACCATGGGCGACAGCTTCGAGCGGCGTTTCGCTGGACGCCTGGAGACCGGCAAGGACGGCGTGAGCGATCCGGCCATGGGCGTCGCCACCGTGTAGCGCGCGGCGCGGGCAGGGGGCTTACACATGGCCATCATGATCGGTGGGCATCATCGCGTGCTTTGACTTCAGGCGACCAGAAGCCCCGGGAGACCTTGCAGTGACGCTCAACCAGATACGCGCATTCATCGCAGTCGCGCACGACGGCGGCTTCACCGCCGCCGCGCGCACGCTGGGCATGAGCCACAGCACGCTCAATTCGCAGATCCAGATGCTGGAGCGCGAATACGGGGCCGAACTGTTCTATCGCCGCGGCCGGCGCGTGGAGTTGTCCGCGCTGGGGCTGGAGATGTTGCCCCTGGCCAGGCGGATGATCGCGCTCGAAGGCGACATGAGCTCGCTGATGGACGAGAGCGGCAAGCTGCACCGCGGGTCGTTGAAAGTGGGAGCGGTGGGCCCCTTTCATGTCACCGAGATGATCGAGGCCTATCACGCGCTCCATCCCCGCATCAAGCTCTCCGTCACGCTCGGCAATTCCGAGTTCGTGCTGAGCGCGCTCGACAAATACGTGAGCGATGTGGCGGTGGTGGCGAGTTGGCTTCCTGACGAGCGCTACCACATACAGCTTTATGCGCGCTACCCGGTGATCGTGTTCGTGCATGTCGACCATCCGTTCGCGAGGCGCGAATCCATCGCGCTGAAAGAGCTGTCGGGGCAACCAATGCTGATGCGCGAGCCTGGCTCGACCACCCGCAAGGCGCTCGAAGAGGCGCTCGCCAGGCAGCGCGTGGCCGTTCAGATCGCGATGGAGATCGGGAGTCGCGAAGCGCTACGCGAAGCGGTCGCCAGGGGCCTGGGCGTCGGCACGGTTTCGCAGTCCGAATACGTGCCCGATCCGCGCCTGAGACCCGTGCGCATAGAGGGCGATGTCGTCTCCACGCACATCCACGTTTGCTGCCTGCGCGAGCGACGGGACAGCCGTCTCATCTCGTCGTTCTTCGAGGCCATCGAGGCCCGCCCGCTGCGCGGCTGATGCTGCCTTGCCGGGTCATGGCTTCGTATCGAACACGCCCTTGCGAAGCTTGAGCGCCACGTCGAAGAAGGACGCCAGCACACGGCTTTCGCGCCGGATCTGGAGGCAGTAGAGATAGGTCTGCGTCACGGCAGGATCGCCCTCGATGCGGACGATACGCAGGCGAGCGTCGGGAATGAACTCCGCTTCGGAGACTGCACCGATGCCGATGCCGCGCGCGGCCGCCTCCCGGATCGCTTCGCGGCTTCCGATTTCCATGGCGAGCTTCGGCCGGATACCCGCGCGCTGAAGCACCTCGTCGAGCACGCGCCGGGTGCTCGAGCCGCTCTCTCGCTGCAGCAGCGGTTGCCCATGCAGCTCTTCCAGCCGGATCTGGCCGCGGTTGGCGAACGGATGCTCGTGATGAACGAACAGTATCAGCGCATGCCGCGCATACGGCGTCGCACTGAAGCCCGGAGCCTCGTGGAACCGGGCAAGCACGCCGATGTCGACCGCGTATTCCTCAAGGTCCTTGAACACGGAGGCCGAATTGCCCATGCGGATCGAAACATCGAGGCGCGGGTAGCGCTTGCGGTAGGCATCGACCATCTCGATCACATGGAAGGGACCGACCGCTCCGAGCTTGAGTTCGCCGGACTGCAGGTCGCCGCTGTCGTGCAGCAGGTTGTAGGAATCCAGTTCCAGCGACGCGATCTGGCGCGCAATGGGAAGAAGGCGCTCGCCGACATCCGTCAGCTCGATGCGGTGGCCCTGCCGATGAAAGAGCACCACGTTGTGCTGGCGCTCCAGGGCCTGTACCTGGGTGGTCAGCGTCGGTTGGCTCAAGCCCACGGCGCGCGCCGCCGCACTGAAGCTTCCATGCTGGGCCACGGCGAGAAAGGCGCGGAGTCTGGCTGCGGACATCCATAGATTGTGTCGATAGAACCATGACAAATCCGTGATTGATTTGATATGCGGGTGTCATACGGCGTTCTTAGCCTTGAGGTATTCCCGAGCAACCTCCCATTCCCATACACGAGTACCACTCATCATGAAAACCCTCTTTCGCCTGCGCCGCCGCCTGATTGCCCTGGTACTTTCCGCGGGCGCCGCCGTGCCCGCCCTGGCCGTGCAGCCGCTCACCATCGGCCTGATTCCCGCCGAAGACTCGCAGGCCATGATCGAGAGCAGCCGGCAGGTCCTCGACAGCCTCCAGCAGCAGCTGGGCATGCCGGTCAAGCCCTTCGTGGCGACCGACTACAACGGCGTCATCGAAGCGCTGCGGTCGAAGAAGCTCGACGTGGCCTACCTCGGCCCGTTCTCGTATGTGCTGGCCAACCAGGTCGCGGACGTGGAAGCCTTCGCGGTTGCAGTCACCAAGAAGACCGGCCAGAGCTCCTACAAGAGCGTGATCATCACGCGCAAGGACAGCGGCATCGCCAAGACCGCCGACCTGAAGGGCCGCACTTTCGCCTTCGTCGATCCGACCTCCGCGTCCGGCCACCTGTTCCCCAAGTCGGGCCTGCTGCAGGCCGGCTACGACCCCGAGACCTTCTTCGGCCGCGTCATCTTCTCGGGCTCGCACGACGCGAGCATCCTGGCCGTGGCCAACAAGAAGGTCGATGCCGCATCCGTGGCGGACCGCATCCTCGCCAGCGCCATCGCCAAGGGCCAAGTGAAGCAGGACGAGCTCGAGATCGTCTGGTCGTCGAATCCGATTCCCGAATCGCCGATGGTCTGGCGCAAGGATCTCGATCCGGCGCTGAAGGCGAAAATCGCCAAGGCCCTGGCCAACGTCAAGGACTTGCCATGGGGCGACCAGGGCGTGCTCAACGGCTTCCAGCCGACCAACGATGCGGCCTACAACGTGGTTCGCGACACCGCCAAGGTGCTCAAGCTGGACCTGCGGAGCATGAAGTGATCCGCATCCGGCAACTCACCAAGCGGTATGGCGGCAACGCCGTGCTGCGCGGTGTGGATCTGGACGCCGCCGCGGGCGAATTCGTGGTGGTTCTCGGCGAATCGGGTGCCGGCAAGTCGACACTTCTGCGATGCGTGAACCGGTTGGCCGTGGCAGATGGTGGCGAACTGAAGGTCGACGGCATGGATGCGGTGAAGTGCGCGGACACGCGCGCGCTGCGCCAGCGCGTCGCGATGATCTTCCAGCACCACAACGTGGTGCCTCGGCTGAGCGCATTGAAGAATGTGCTGACCGGCCGCCTCGGCGCCGTGTCGACCCTTGCTTCGATCATGCACTTCTTCAGCCGCGCGGACATCGATCTGGCGCACGAATGCCTGGGCCGTGTGGGCCTGGCGCACAAGGCGCACGAGCGGACCGATTCGTTGTCGGGCGGGCAGATGCAGCGCGTGGGCATTGCCCGCGCGCTCGCGCAGCGCCCCCGGCTCATCCTTGCGGACGAGCCTGTCGCAAGCCTCGACCCGCAGACCTCGCGCAAGGTGCTGCAGTACCTGCACGACGCCTCGCGCGACCTGGGCATCACCGTGCTGTGCAACCTGCACCAGGTCGACTACGCGCGCGAGTTCGCCGACCGCATCGTCGGGCTCGCGCAAGGCCGCGTCGTGTTCGACGGCACGCCCCAGGCCATGGGGCAGGACGACATCGATCGCATCTACATGCCGCAACCCGCGTCCGACAGGAAGGACGCGGCCAGCCCCCTCGCGCTGTCGATGCCGCTGATGGCAAGCACCGGAACAGGAACATGAAGAACCCGTCTACCCAATACGCCTGGACCGGGCCGCGCCCCGAGGGGCGTCGAAGCTGGTTCAACCTGCTCGTCGGTATCTGCGTCGTCGGCTGGGCGCTGCAATGGAGCGCCAGCGGCGCCCAGCTCAGCTGGTCGGAGCTTGCCGCGGGCCTGCCGCAGATCATCGATTTCCTGGGCCGGACGCTGCCGCCCGACACGCACATCCTTGGCCGGTTGCTCGCTCCCGCGCTCGAAACCGTGCAGATCGCCGTCTGGGGAACCTTGCTGGCCGTGCTGCCCGCCATTCCTCTTTCGTTCCTGGCCGCGAGAAACCTCCAGAGCAACCGATGGGTGTACCAGAGCACCCGACAGGCATTGAACGTGGTGCGCAGCATCAACGAGCTGATCCTGGCGCTGGTGTTTGTCTCCGCCGTCGGCCTCGGACCGTTCCCCGGCGTGCTGGCGCTGGCGCTTCACGGTGCTGGCATGCTGGGCAAGTTCTTCGCCGATGCCATCGAGGAGATCGACCAGGGGCCGCTCGAAGCCCTGCGGGCGACCGGCGCGCGGCCGTTGCAGGTCATCGTCTTCGGCGTGCTCCCGCAGGTCGTCACCGCCTGGATCGCGGTCGTGCTCTATCGCTTCGAGGTGAACCTGCGTTCGGCGACGGTGCTGGGCATGGTGGGCGCCGGCGGACTCGGATTCGAACTCGTCAGCAGCCTCAAGCTCTTTCGTTACCCCGAGACCGCCACCTGCATCATCGTCATCACCCTCATGGTGATCATCGCGGACACGCTTTCAAGCCAACTGCGCCATCGCATCCAGCGCAACGGGCGGCACTGAGGGGCGCTATCCACGGTCGCGGCTTCAAGTCGGTATTCACGAAGTCTTCCGACGCAGGCTTGGCGCGAGCTCCACCGCTTCGGCCACGATGCGGAATAATCCCCGCTGCACTTCAACGGCAAACAGATCCCGGTCCGGCGCAGCAAGCATTGCGTCCATGGCCGCTGGGTCCAAGGTCCCAACACCACCTCACAAGGGTCGGGAGAAGGGGCACCCGAGGTATTTCGTCAGAGAAATTCACAAAGGTAGACCATGCAAAACTTCCCCGCCGGGCACATCCCGGAAGCCGCGGCATTGCCGCGCGAAACATCCGCCGCGCCGGCTTCACACGACGCATCCAGCGAAGAGCTCACAGGCTCTGAAATCCTCGTCCGATGCCTTCAGGCAGAAGGTGTCGCCTGCCTGTGGGGCTACCCCGGCGGTGCCGTTCTTCATGTGTACGACGCCCTGCACAGGCAGCAGCAGATCCAGCATGTGCTGGTCCGGCATGAGCAATCGGCCGTACATGCGGCCGACGGCTATGCGCGTGCCACGGGCCATGTCGGCGTGGCGCTCGTCACATCCGGCCCGGGCCTGACCAATGCCGTGACCGGCATTGCGACGGCCTACATGGACTCGATCCCGATGGTCGTCATCAGCGGCCAGGTGCCGACCCGCGACATTGGGCAGGACGCGTTCCAGGAGTGCGACACGGTCGGCATCACGCGTCCGATCGTGAAGCACAACTTTCTGATCAAGGATCCGCGCGACATCGTGCAGACCATGAAGAAGGCTTTCCACATCGCGCGCAGCGGGCGTCCAGGCCCCGTGGTGGTGGACTTTCCGAAGGACGTGTCGGCAAGCAGGATCATCTATGCGGGCTACCCGCAAACGCTGGAAATGCGGACGTACAAACCCACGCTGCAGGGACACGGCGGACAGATCCGAAAGGCGCTGCAACTGCTTCTGACCGCCAGTCGTCCCTGTATCTACACAGGTGGGGGCGTGATCCTCAGCGGTGCTTGCGACGAACTGCGCACGCTGGTCGACCGGCTGGGTTTCCCGGTCACCAGCACGCTCATGGGATTGGGCGCCTACCCGGCGTCGGATCCCAAGTTTCTCGGGATGCTGGGGATGCACGGCACCTGGGAGGCCAACAACGCCATGCAGGACTGCGACGTGCTGCTGGCCATCGGGGCTCGCTTCGACGACCGGGTCATCGGCAATGTGAAGCACTTTGCGCAAGGCAAGCGCAAGATCATTCACATCGATATCGATCCCTCGAGCATTGCCAAGCGCGTGAAGGTGGACGTTCCCATCGTCGGGGACGTCAAGACTGTTCTCGTGGAAATGCTGTCGCTGCTCGATGCTTCGGACGTTCGGCCCGCGCCGCAGGACATGGCGCAATGGTGGTCGGCGATCGGGACGTGGCGCGCCCGGCGTTGCCTTGACTACGATCGCGGCAACACATACGTCATCAAGCCGCAGCGCGTCATCGAGACGTTGTGCGACATCACCCGCAATGAAGATGTCTACATCGCATCGGATGTCGGGCAGCACCAGATGTGGGCCGCGCAGTACTTCCGCTTCGAGAAGCCGCGGCGCTGGATCAATTCAGGTGGGCTTGGCACCATGGGCGTGAGCATCCCCTTCGCGATGGGGGTGAAGATGGGCAGGCCCGACAGCGAGGTCTATTGCATCGTCGGCGACGGATCGGTGCAGATGAGCACCAAGGAGCTGTCGACCTGCCTGCAGTACGACACGCCGATCAAGATCGTTCTTCTGAACAACCGCTATCTCGGGATGGTCCGGCAACAGCAGCAGATCAGCCATGAGGGCCGATACAGCCAAAGCTATCTCGACGCCTTGCCCGACTTCGTGAAGCTCGCGCAAGCCTACGGCCACGTCGGCATGCTGATCGAACGCCCGGCCGATATCGAAGGTGCGCTGCGAGAAGCCCGGGCCATGCGCGACCGTACCGTGCTTCTCGATTTCCGCATCGATCCGACGGAGAACGTTTTCCCCGTGGTGGAGGTCGGCAAGGGCATCAACGAGATGTTGCTGGGAAGCGAAGACCTCTGAACAGGAAGGCGCGTCGCCGACCATCAGCAAGCTGCCGGGCAGGGGGTTTTCTCTGCCCGCTCCTGCAGCCAGCAGGACAAAGCCTCCTTGTCCATGGGCGCTGCGATGCAGTAGCCCTGGCCTTCGTTGCAGTCCATGGCCAGCAGCGCCTGCCAGGCCGCGGCGTCCTCGATGCCTTCGGCCAGCACGTGCAGGCCGAGCTTGCGGCCCAGTTGCACGACCATCTCCGCGATGCGCGCCCCCTGTGTCTCGCTGAGCTGGCGTACGAAAGTGCCGTCGATCTTGATGCGGTCCAGCGGCAGCCGCTCCAGGTAACTCAACGACGAATAGCCGGTGCCGAAGTCGTCGATGGCGATGGAGATGCCTTGGGCGCGCAAGGCGGTGAGGGTGGATTCGAGCAGTTGCGTGGGCAGCGCAGCCACCGATTCGGTGATCTCCAGCTCCAGGTGATGGCCCTGGAGCCGGCTGTGCGCCAGCGCCGCGCACACGCTCTCGAAGAAGCCGGGGTCCTGCAACTGAACGGTCGAGACGTTGACCGCCATGCGCAGCGGCGCGCGCCCCGCGTCCAGCAGTTCGCGCATGGTCATGCAGGCCGTGGACAACACCCATTGCCCGAGCGCCACGATCAGCCCCGAGTGCTCGGCCACCGGAATGAACCGGTCCGGCGGCACCAGATTGCCGTCCTCGGCGCGCCAGCGCAGCAGTGCCTCCAGGCCCACCAGCGCGCAGGTGCCCAGGTCGATCTGCGGCTGATAGACCAGGAACAGCTGCCGGTTGTCGATCGCGGCACGCAGGTTGGACAGCAACAAAGCGCGGGCGCGCGCCTCGGTGCCCATGTGGCCGGAGTACTGCAGGTGCTGGCCGCGGTGGTCCCGTTTGGCCCGCTTCAGGGCAATGGTGGCGTCCTTGACCAGGTCGACGCCGGCCTGCGCATCTTCCGGAAGCAATACGTAGCCGCAGGTCAGCGAGACCTTGTGCGGCACGCCGTCGACCGCCAGCGGCTGGCGCACGCACTCCAGCAGTTGCGGCGGCGACACCTGGCCCACCGGGCCGAGCACGCCGAACGTGTCGGCGCCCAGGCGGGCCAGCATGATGCCGGCCGGCAATGCGTCGGCCAGGCGCCGGGCCACGGTCTCCAGCAGGCGGTCGCCGAATCGGTGGCCCATGACATCGTTGGTGGCGCTGAAATCGTCGATGTCGACCAGCGCCAGGATGTGGTCCCGCCTGCCTTGCCGTGCGCAGGCGTCGACCTCCTCGACGAAGTGGGTGCGGTTGGGCAGGCGCACCAGGGGATCGTAGTAGGCATATTCATGCAGCCGCTCCAGCAGTCCCCGGCTGTGCAGCAGCGTGCTGAGGTTGACGCAGAAGACGTCCAGCAGTTGCCGGTCGATGGTGCCGCGCACCCCGGTCGTGTCGATGAAGACGGCCATGTCCTGCTCGTCCTTGCGTCCGATGTGCAGGGCCACCCCGCCTTCCTCGCCGTAGACATTGCAGCCGAGCGCCAGCGCGCGGCGCAGCAGGTGCAGGCCGGACAACTCGGGCAGCTGCGGCACCGCATCCAGCGGCAGATCGACGAGGCCTGAGAACCGGCCAGCCGCCGCCATCACGCGGTACGGACTGTCCTGCTGCATGCCGGGTGCACAGACCAGGCCGTCGCCGGCCGCGCCCAGCAGCGCGGCGAGCTGCGTGATGATGCTGCGGGCAAACGCGCGCAGGTCGGTCTCCTCCAGCAAGGAGGCGCTGGAGCGCACGATGAGTTCGAGGCTGCGGCTGTTGGCCTCGATGGCGCACAGCTGCTTGTAGGAACGCACGGCCGTGACGACCATGGCCAGCAGGCGGTCCTGGGTGAGTTCGGCCTTGGTCCGGTAGTCGTTGATGTCGTAGCGCAGCAGCGTGTCGAGCGCCGGCACATGGCCGGGGCCGCCTGTGCGCAGCACGATGCGTGTGTTGCGCAGGCCGGCCGTGTGGCGGATGAAGTCGACCAGGTCCAGGCCGGCTTTCGTGCTTTCGGTCACCACGTCCAGGATCACAACGGCCAGGTCGTGCTCGCGCAGCACCAGCGCGCGTGCCTCCTCGCCGGAATACGCATGCACGAACACCAATGGCCGCTCGAACAGCGTGAGGCCCTGCAGCGCGGCGCGCGCTGCGGCATGCACATCGGCGTCCTGGTCCACCACGAGCACGCGCCAGTCGGGCGTCCGGCGCCTTGCGTGGGCCGGCCGCCCCGGCTCAGCCGCGCGCCTCATGCGGGCTGCACATGCACGTGGCCGGATGCGAGCGCGACCTGGTTGCGGCCGCCGCGCTTGGCAACGTACAAGGCTTCGTCAGCCAGCCCGTAGGCGATGTCGAAGTTGCTGCCGCGTGGAAGCCAGCAAACGCCGAAGCTGGCCGTGACGCCGCTGCCGTCGGGCAAGTCGAAGGCGTACGCCTCGATGGCGCTTCGCAGCGTCTGTGCGACCTGCCCGCAGGTATCGCCGCGCTGCCCTGGCAGCACCACGGTGAACTCCTCGCCGCCGACACGGCCGATGTGCGCAGTCGCCGGCACCTGCGCCTGCAGACAGGTCACCACGGCCTGGATGACCCGGTCGCCCGCAGGATGGCCGAAGCTGTCGTTGATGCGCTTGAAGTGGTCGATGTCCAGCACGATCAGCGCGATGTCGCCGTCCGCGAAATGGCTGTTCACGAGCTCGATGACGGCCGCCCGGTTGAGCACGCCGGTCAGGGGGTCGTGCGTGGCGCGGTATTCGAGTTCGGCGGCCAGATCCTGCAGGCGCAGGTTCAGCTGATTCATCTCGAGCTCGGCGCGATCGCTGCGCCGCACCAGCCGGCGCGTTTCGCGCAGGAGCCGCTCGTAGGCGGTAAGCAGTTCGCCCAACGCCCGGTGGCAGGGTGCGGGCTGCGTCGCGGCACAAGTGTCGTAGGCTGCGCGCGCGGCCTGCAGCGCCCGGCTCTCGGCGTCGAACAGGTCCGGTGGTGCGGCGGTGTCCATTCAGCTCGACTTCACGGGATGGCTCGCGAAATCGATCGCGGGGAAGTCTTCGCTGAGCTCCTGGCCGAATTCGAGGATGGTGTCGTCGTCCTCGTCGTGGTACCAGTTCAGGGTGACGCGGTTGCCGGCCTCCACGGCGTCGTTGAGCGCCGCGATCAGGTTGAACAGCATCTTGGTGCTGGAACTGTTGAAGTAGGCCAACGCGATATTGACCTCGATCTGGGTGCCGTTCTGCTGGGCCAGGTAGTCCTTGAGCCGCGAGATCACCTCGCCGTAGAAGGCGGCTGCGTTCTCGGGGTAGGACTCGCCCCGCAGGCTGAGTGTCCGAGTGTCGAACTTGAAGTCCACCTGGGGTGAACTGGGCGTCGGGGCGATGTAGAGGTTTTCCATCTGTAATCTCGATTCGTTGCCGGGCTTGGGCGTGTCAGATCGCCGCCTTCAGGTAGAACACCGGGGCGCCGCCATCGCTGTCCGCGGCGTCGAAATCGAACTCCAGCGGTTCGCGGGCGTCGCGAGCGACCGTGAGAAGCCCCATGCCCGCGCCTTTGCTGCCTTCGGGTGTCTCCTCGCGCAGCGTCTGGCGGTAGGCCTGCTTGATCTCTTCCAGCGTCATGCTGCGCAGGGTTTCCAGTTTCGCGCGCAGCGCATCGGCGATCTCGGGCTCCACGGGATTGGCGCACAGCAGCAGGAAGCCGCCATCGCTTTCGCGGCGGATGCAGACCGAGCCGTGGCGCAGCTCGCCGCTGTGCGTGCTCGCGGCAGTGAGCGTGTCGGCAGAGTAGTGAATGATGTTCTGCGCCATCTCCACGAACGAGGAGAACAGCCTTCGCCGGGTCGGGCCGGCGACGCCGGCCACCTCGAGCTGCAGCTTCACGGCGTCGGACATGGCGGCCACGATGTGCTGGGAGAAGTAGCCGACGTAATAGAAGATGACCTGGTGTTGGCGCGCCACGTTGAAGAAGGAGCCGTACTTGTCGGCGATCTGAGGGAAGGGCATGAGTGATTCCGTGTCAGGTGCGGAAGCAGAAAAATGTCAGGTCGTCGCGGCGATGGTGCTCGCCCTGCCAGGCCTGCAGGGCGTCCAGCACGGCCTGGTTGACTTGCGCGGCCGTGCGCCCGCGCTGCTCGAGCAGCAGTTCGCGCACACGCCGTTTGCCCAGCGCGATGGCGCGGGGACCGCCGACCTGGTCGATCAGCCCGTCGGTGCTGACGAAGACGAGGCTGCCCGGGGGCAACAGCAGTTCCTGGTTGCTCCAGCTGAAGTCGAACTCGGTGTCCATGTAGCCCACGCCCTTGCGCCGTCCTTCGACCAGCTCCACGGCATCGGCATCGGGACGCAGCAGGAACAGCGACAGCCGTGCGCCGGCAAACACCAGGCGGCCTTGCGCGGGTTCGAACCAGAAACATGCGGCGTCCATGCCGTCGTCCGAGCCGGGCGTCGCGTCCTGCCCGTCCATCTGGCCCAGCATATGTTTGATACTGCGATTCACGTTGCCCAGCAGCCGAGCGGGGTCGCGCGGGCCGTGCTGCTCGATGGCGCGGTTCAGGTTGGTGGAGGCGATCAGCGTCATGAAGGCGCCGGGAACGCCGTGCCCCGTGCAGTCGGCCACGGTGGCGAACCAGCCGTCCGGCGCGGTGCTGAACTGGTAGAAATCGCCGCCGACCACGTCGCGCGGCTCCCACACCAGGTGCGCCTGCGGGCACGCGCGTGCCAAGGCATCGAGCGAGCTGCGCAAGGTGGAGCGCTGGATCACGCTGGCGTATTCGATGCTGTGCATGATCTGGCGGTTGCGCGACACCTGCAGGTCCGCCACCAGGCGCATGAGCTGCAGGCCATTGCCCACACCGGCGAATTCGCCTTCGCGCGTGATGATGAAGCCGTCGGACAGGGCCTTCTCGCCGTGCGCCACGGTCTTGAGGGTCAGCGCTTCCAGGTCCAGCGCCGCATCGACGATCAGCGGGTCCTTGTCCATGAAGGCGATGCAACTCTTGCGGCCGTACAGTTCCACGCGAAACGGCTTGCTCATCTGCGAGAGAAAGATGTTCCGGTTGATCAGGCCGATCGGCTGGTTTCCCTCCACCACCGGCAGGCTGACGAGGTCGCGGTGCCGGTTGAAGACTTCCAGCACTTTCTCGTTCGTTTCCTCGGTCGTCATGCACGGCACTTCCGTGCAGAGATCCGCCGCACTGGGCTGGCGAAAACGCGGCCGGAAATCGCTCAAGTACTCGGAGGTTTCGGGCATGGAAACGGCGCCTGCTGATATATGTGTACTTATGTTATGTTTTTAACGTTTCGTATCCATGACAAACGAATGACGGCTACCGCCGATGGAGGATTTGAGTGCGCAATGCGAAGCCTTGGTCGCTGAGGCGGGCCGTGGTCGCCTTGATGGCGCTGTCTCTGCTGGTCGGCTGCAACGAGCAGCCTGCTTCATCTTCACCCGGTCCGACGACAGCGGCTGTCATGACCGATCCCACCACCGGGTTGCGATGGCTGCGATGCGCCGTGGGCCAGACCTGGAAGGAAGAACGCTGCGTGGGCAACGCCGAGGCACTGGGCCTGATGGATGCCCAGGCGCGCGTTCAGGCGCTCAATGCCCAGGGCCACGAAGGCATCGACCAGTGGCGGCTGCCGACCATCACGGAACTGGCAGCCCTGCGGCGATGCGACCATGGACTGGTGGAAGAGAGCTTCACGCTTGCACTGGGCCCCGAGCAGGCCCCCGTGACCTTGCCCCGATGGTGCGCAGGCGAGACCCGCATCCCCACGATCGACACGGCGCGCTTTCCCGACACGCCAGCCGTCAAGTTCTGGTCGGGCTCCGGCAGCGAAGCCGAGCAGCATTTCTACGCCGTGAACTTCGGCAATGCGTGGATCGGCCTCAACGAGGACGCCGAATCCACCTACGCCGTGCGGCCGGTGGCCGACCAGGCGCGCTGATCGGCCTCCGCGGCCGCTCAGGTGCCGGAAAGGCTCGGGGCGTACACCCGCCTGCTGCGCCCGCGTGCCTGCGTCGGCCGAACTATCTGGAACTCCGATCCCGCGAAGCCAGCCCGGGATAGCTGGCCCGCACCACCTCCTGCAGCTGGCGCGGGGAGGGCAGCTTGCCCTTCATCTCCGCCGGCAGCCGGCCCTGGAGGTGGTACTCGGCCACGCCGATCGGGTTCGACTTGCTCTTGAGCGCGAACTCCACCTCGAGGTTGTCCTTCTCGGCGCACAGGATGATCCCGATGGACGGTGCATCGTCCGGCGCACGCTCCTTCTCGTTGAGAAGGTTGAGATAGAAGTCCATCTTGCCCGCGAATTCCGGCTCGAAGGCGCCGATCTTCAGTTCGATGGCCACCAGCGCCTTGAGAAAGCGATGGTAGAAGAGCAGGTCGATGAAGTACTCCTTGCGCCCGAGCGTGAGCCGGTACTGGCGCCCGACGAAGCAGAAGCCGTAGCCCAGCTCGAGGATGAAGTCGCGCAGCCTGTCGATCAGGTGGTCTTCCAGCTCGCGCTCCCTGATCTCTCGCCGGATGCCGAGGAACTCCAGGTTGTAGCTGCTCTTGAGGGCTTCCTCGGCCTGCTCGGCGAGGTGCTCTGGCAGCGCCAGCGCGAAGTTGTGCGCCTTGCCCTCGGCCAGCGACCGTTCGTAGGCCTGCGCCTTGATCTGGTTGAGCAGCACGTTGCGGCTCCAGCCGAAGCGCGCGGTGGCCTTGAGGTAGAAAAGCCGCTGGCCGGCGTCGTCGAGCTTGGACAGCAGGTTGACATGATGGCCCCAGGGCACGGCCTCCACCATGTCTCGCACAGCCTGTGCGAGTTGCCGATCGCCGGTCACCGCAAGCGCCTTGGACGCCCGCGGGCGCTTGGCATCGCGCTCGTTTTCTCGCACAAGCTGTGCGAGAAATTCCGGCGCGGTGTAGAGCGCGTGGAACTGCCGCATGCGCCAGAGGCTCGCCGCCGAAAAACCGGCCGTCCCGGGAAAGAAGGTCTTGAGATCGCGCGCCAGCCGGTCGACCACCGCGTCGCCCCATCCGCGGCGCGCCTGCTGCTCATGAATGGCCTGCCCGATGTCCCAGTACAGCGCCACCAGTTCGCGGTTGACGGCCCGCGCGGCCGACAGCCGCGCGCCATCGATGCGCTGTTTCAGGTCCTCGACGAAGCGGGCGTAGTCGAACGGGGTGGGGGCAGTGGTGGTGGGCACCAGGGGAATATAGTGCCTTGCGTCCGGCGGCTTGCTGGCAGTGGCGACCTTCAGTTCGCGGCCAGGCGCAGCTCATGGATCAGGTCGATGAGCGCCCGCAGCCGCGCGGGCACGAAGCGACGGCCTGGGTAGTAGAGCCTCAGGCCACCGAACGGCGGGCACCACGGAACCAGCAGAGGCTTCAGCGCGCCGGACGCGAGTTCTTCCTCGATGAACCATTCGGAGATGAAGCCGATGCCCAGGCCGAGCAGCACCGCCTGCTTGATGGCTGGCATCTCGTTGAGCGCCAGGCGCACGGGCAGGTCCATCTGCAGCTTCTGGCCGTTGCGCTCCAGCTCCCAGTGATAGATGCCGCCGTGCGACATGCGCATGCCGATGCTCTGATGCTTGAGCAGGTCGCGCGGATGCCTGGGTGTTCCGTGGCGCGCCAGGTACGCCGGCGTTGCCACCACGAGCATGCGTATGTCGCGCGAGAGCGCGACCGCGATCATGTCCTGCGGCACGGACTCGGCCAGGCGGATGCCCGCATCGAAGCCACCGGCCACGATGTCGACCATGCGCGACTCGCTCAAGATGTCGATCCGCACCTGCGGATAGCGTTGCGCGTACGTGCTGAAGAGAGGCTCCAGCAGCAGAAAAGCTGCCCCTTGCGGCGCATTGATCCGCAGCGTGCCGCTGGGCACGCTTGAGCCGGTGCCGGCCTCTTCACCCGCGCTGCGGATCTCGGCAAGCGCCGGCGCGATGCGCTCCACATAGCGCTGGCCGGCATCGGTGAGTGCCACGCTGCGCGTAGAACGGTTGAACAGGCGCACCTTCAGCCGCGCTTCCAGCCCGGCCACGGCGCTGCTCACTGCAGTGGTCGACATGCCGAGTTCCAGCGCCGCGGCGCGAAAGCTGTTGCGGCGTGCCACGGCCAGCACCACTTCGAGCTCGGTCATTCCTGTGCGATGCATGAATTGTCCTGATTATCCGGATATGCCATCCACGAAAAGGCGGCTTATCAGAACAATAAACCATTCCTAGACTTCCATGTCACCGCGGATTCGAGCCCCGTTCCTTCCCTGGCGCCGAAGGCCGCGAGTCATTTCCAAGGAGTCACCATGCACCGCATTGAACGCATCTACATCGACGGCGAATTCGTCGCACCGCACGGCCAGGAATGGTTCGATCTTCACAATCCGAGCACCGAGGAAGTCATCGGCCAGGTGCTGCTTGGCGATGCGCACGATGCAAGGCGCGCAATCGCGGCTGCCAAGGCCGCGTTCCCCGCCTGGTCGCGCACCACGCGCGAGAAACGCGTGGCGGCGCTCAAGCGCATGCACCGGGCCGTCGTCGCACGCGAAGACCGGTTGATGGAAGCCATCCTGGAGGAATACGGCGCGCCTTCGGTGCGCGGGCGCTGGATGGCGACCTATCCGGCCGCCGTCATCGAGCAGGCCGTCGAAGTGCTGGAATCCTTCGCGTTCGAGGAGCAGGCGGGAACCGCGCGGGTGATCCAGACGCCCGTGGGCGTCGCTGGCCTGATCACCCCCTGGAACAGCAATGCGGGCTTCATCTGCAACAAGCTCGCCACGGCGCTTGCGGCAGGCTGCACCGTCGTCATCAAGCCCAGCGAGATGAGCGCGCTGCAAACGCAGGTCATTGCCGAGGCGCTGCATGACGCCGGCCTGCCTCCCGGCGTGTTCAACATCGTCAATGGCCGGGGCGATGTCGTCGGCGAGGAAATCGCACGCCATCCCGACATCGCCAAGATATCGTTCACCGGATCGTCCGCCGTCGGCGAGCATTTGGTGACCGCCGGTGCGGCCACGATGAAGCGCGTGACGCTGGAGTTGGGCGGCAAGTCGCCAACGGTGGTGCTGGAGGACGCCGACTTCGCGAGCGTCATGCCTCTCGTGCTCCAGGCAGGCTTCGCCAACAGCGGACAAGCTTGCATCGCGGGGACGCGCATTCTCGTGCCGCGGGCGCGGCTGGCCGAGTTCGAGCAGATCGCAAGGGAAGCGGTGTCGCACATCAAGTCGGGCGACCCGAGCAAAGCCGACACCGACATCGGCCCCATGGTGAGTGCAAAGCAATGGGAGCGCGTGCAGAGCTACATCCGCCTTGGCCAAGCCGAAGGCGCGAAGCTGCTCGTCGGCGGTGAAGGGCGGCCCGAGGGACTGCACAGGGGCTGGTTCGTGAAGCCGACGATCTTCACCGGCGCAACCAACCAGATGCGCATTGCGCGCGAGGAAATCTTCGGCCCCGTGCTGACCGTGATCCCCTATGAAGACGAGGCCGACGCCATTGCCATCGCCAACGACACGCGCTACGGACTGAGCGCCCTCGTGCTCGGCAAGGACTCCGCGCGCTGCGAACGGGTGGCGCGGCAGATCGATGCGGGCCGGGTCCTCGTCAACACGCTGTCCCATGAGCCGCGCGCGCCGTTCGGCGGCTTCAAGCACTCGGGGCTCGGGCGCGAGATGGGGCGATGGGGAGTGAACGCCTATCTGGAGCCCAAGACGCTGCTGATGGAAGCGGGGGGGTCCCGGCGTTGACGGACCACAGCTTTCGCGGCGCACTCTGACGGCCGATGAAGCGGCATTCCGATGCACCAGGTGCATGGCCGCCCGCACAGTTGTGCCATGCAAACCTCTGTCCTTATCCCCCATGGTGAAACGCTGCTGCGTCTTCTCGTCGCTGCTGCCCTAGGCAGCCTCGTCGGTCTGGAGCGCGAGCGATTGCTTTGGGCCGCGGGCATCCGTACGCACATGCTCGTGAGTGTCGGCGCCTGTCTGTTCATGCTGGTATCGGCATACGGCTTTGCGGACAGCCTGCGCGGCGAGCATGTGGTGCTCGACCCGTCGCGCGCTGCCGCCCAGGTGGTGTCGGGCATCGGCTTTCTGGGCGCGGGCGCGATCCTGGCGCGTGGAGAGATCGTGCGTGGGCTCACTACGGCAGCCAGCATCTGGACGGTGGCAGCGATCGGACTCGCGGTGGGCGGCGGGCTCTACTTTCCGGCCGCTGCCTCGACGGTGATCATCCTCGTGATCCTGGCGGGGATCAAACCGCTCGAAGAGGCCTATCGTGCCCGCAGCCAGAGCTGCCGCCTGGGCGTGGTCGCGGACCACGGCGCGGTGAGCCCCGAGACGCTGGAACGCGGCCTGGGCATCCAGCCTGCGCGGCTGCGGCGCTTCCTGGTGGCGGTGCAGCCGGGCGGTCAGATGGACGACATCACGGTTCAGCTGGTGCGCGTGTCGTCGGCCGACATCGACCGCTTCGTGCAGCGCCTGCAGCAGCAGCCTGGCGTGCGCTCCGTCGAGGTCACGACCCGTGGCGGCGGCCATGGCACCGAGGTCAGCTGAGCCTGCGGATCATCCAGGCTGCAGCGCAGCCAGCTCCGAGAACCGCAGCGGCGCGTCCAGCGACAACGCGCGCAGGGCGGACTGCTTCTGCGCGGCATCGAGCGCCACCAGCATCGTGACTTCCCCGGCCACGCTGGTGGCGACCGGCACGCCGTCGAGGTACACCACGCGCGATCCCGCCACGCGGGGCACCTTCGGCCCGGGCACCAGCGTGCCCAGCAGGTTGGCCGGGTCGCTGGCCGCCAGTGCGACCAGCTCGCCAGTGTCCGGCTGGCGGCGCACCTGCCGCATCGACGCGATGGCTTCAGGCAACGCGAACTGCTCGCCCGATACACCGGCGATGAAGCGCCCGCCTCGGATCTCGCCGCGCGCTTCCAGCCGCCGGCACACGCGCACCAGATCGCGCCACGGCGCAAGCCATGCAGCCTCGCGCTCCAGCAGGCGCCAGCAGATCACGCCATAGCGGCGCAGCAGCACGCGCACGACCTGCTCGATGGCCTCCGTGGAACCGGTCGGCAAGGCTTCAGCAGCCGGCGGGCGCACCAGCGTCCATCGGCCCGCATCCTCGATGCTGAAGAGCGGCGCGCGACGGCGCCGCCGTGTGTCGGCTGACGCACGCTTCGACGCCGGCACCAGCAAGGCGCGCAGGCCGGCGTAGCTGTCGCAGCGCACACGGCCCTTGGCGACCAGTTCGGCCAGCGCCTCCTCGATCTCGACCGGCAGCAGCCGGGTACCGGCCGCGATCTCGTCGAAGAAGCAGGCACCGTGCTGCGCAAGGTGCGCGGCCACGCGCGCGGCCCGCGAGCCCAGGTGTTCGTCGTCGGCCGGCGCGGGTGCCAGCGTGGTCCACAACGCGGCGCTGCGACGCGGCAGCAGCACGACCGGCGTGGCGCGCAGCGACAGACTGCCCGCACCCTTGCGGCTCTCCGTGGCGCTGGGCCGCAGCCGTGTCCACAACACTCGTCCGGCGGTGCACAGGTCGTCGAGCCATGCGCCGGCGTAATCGGCCACGCGCGCGGGAAGCAGCTCGGCCTCCCACAGCGGCGCAGGCGCTTCGTAGCCTTCGAGCTGCGACAGGATGCCCGAGAGCGCCTCCGGACCGCGCACCCGCGCGGAAGCGCCGACGTGCTGCCACTCGAAGAGAAAGCGCACGAAGTCGCGCGGCTCCACCGGTTCGATTTCGCGGCGCAGGCGCTTGAGCGTGTAGCGATGGATCCGCGCCAGAAGATGCCGCTCGCACCACTCGAGGGCCGTCGTGCCCGGTGTGAAGCGGCCCTGCAACACGCTGCCCTCGGCTTGCAGCGCTAGCAGCGCACCTTCGATATCGGCAGGCTGCAGGAACAACGGTCGGGCCAACTGTTCTACCGTCACCGGCCCAAGGCCGCCGAGGCGTGAACGCAGCAGCTCGCGCAAGGCGGCATCGCGGTCCGGGGGTTGTTCGCCATCGGCGGGCGGGGTGATGGCGGGTTGCAGCGGTGCATCGGGCGCCACGGCCTGCAGCAGCCGCAGCCGTTCGGCCGTCACCCACAGCCCGCGCGCGGCACGCCCCTTGCCTTCGCACAGCAGGCGCGTGGCGCGGCCTGCCTTGGCGAGCGTCGCGAGCCAGGGCTTCCAGTCCGCCTGCCGGGCCACTTCGTCGTCGCCCACCGCGCCGAGCATGCCCAGCGCCTCATGCATCTCGTCGGCGTTGCGCGGTTGCGGCCATGCTTCCTCGCGCACGCTGGCGATGGCATCGGCGTCGAGCTGGCCGACATCGTCTGCGCTTTCGGGGTCGCTGTAGCGGCGGTTCTGCACGGCTTGCGTACGGCGCTCCTCCAGCGGGGCGTCGTCGAGGAAGGCATAGGGACGCGCGTTCAACGCTTCCATCGCAAGCGGCGAGGGTGCCGGCAGGTCGCGCGCAATCACCTTCACCTCGCCCGACTCCATCCGGCGCAGCAACGCAAGCCAGCCGTCGGCATCCATCGCGTCGTGCAGGCAGTCGTCGAGGGTCTGCGTGACCAGCGGATGCGCGGGCACTTCGCGCTCGCCGACGATGTTCTCCGCGCATGCGACCTGGTCCGGGAACACGGCCGCCAGGAGGTCTTCGGAGCGCATGCGCTGCAGCTGCGGCGCCACCTTGCGCCCGCCGCTGAAACGCGGCAGCGCCAGCGCCGTGGTCGCGTTCCAGCGCCAGCGCACGTTGAACAGCGGCGCGTCGAGCAATGCCTGTACCAGCACGTGCAGCGCCGAGGCCGAATGCAGATAGCGCGCGACCTCGTCGAGCGGAAAGCTGTGGCTGGCGGACAGCGACAGCACGATGGCGTCTTCCGTGGCCGCGGCCTGCAGCTCGAAGTTGAAGGTGCGGCAAAAGCGCTTGCGCAACGCCAGACCCCACGCACGGTTGAGCCTGCTGCCGAAAGGCGAATGAATCACCAGCTGCATGCCGCCCGAGGCGTCGAAGAAACGTTCCATGACCAGCGTGCGTTGCGTCGGCAGCGCGCCGAGCACCGCGTGTGCATGCGCCAGGTGTTCGACGATCTGGCGCGCCGCTTCTGCGTCGAGGCCGAGGGTCTGCGTCAGCAGTCGCATGGCGCTGTCGCGGCCGCCGGCTTCCAGGGCCCGCGCCACCTCCTCGCGCAGGCGCGACACACCGGACGACAGCTCGTCGCTGCGCCCCGGTGCCTCGCCGAGCCAGAACGGAATGTTGGGCGCAACCCCGTGCGCGTCTTCCACCCGCACGCGCCCCGGCTCGATCTTCAGGATGCGGTAGCTGGTGTTGCCGAGCTGGAACACGTCGCCCGCCAGGCTCTCGATCGCGAAGTCCTCGTTGACCGTGCCGATCTTGTCGGCCTGCGGCTCCAGCACCACCGTGTAGTCGCCGGTCTCCGGAATCGTGCCGCCGGAAGTCAGCGCGGTCATGCGCGCACCCTTGCGTTCGCGAAGCAGGTGGTTCACCGCGTCACGGTGCACATGGCCGGCACGCTGGCCCTGGCGCGTGGTGAAGCCTTCGCTCACCATGCACACCACCTGCATGTAGCTCTCGCGCGTGAGCCGCGCGTAAGGCCAGGCGCGGCGCACCAGCGCGAAGAGCGCGTCCTCGTCCCACTCGCGGCAAGCGGTCTCGGCGACGATCTGCTGGGCCAGCACGTCCAGCGGCGCAGGCAGTATGCGCAAGGCGTCGAGCTCGCCACGGCGTATGCAGTCGAGCAGGGCGGCGCATTCGACCAGTTCGTCGCGCGACTGCGGGAAGAGCCGCGCCTTCGGCACCCCGCCCACCGCATGGCCCGAGCGCCCCGCGCGCTGCAGGAAGGTGGCAATGGCACGCGGCGAGCCGATCTGGCAGACCAGGTCGACGTCGCCGATGTCCAGGCCCAGCTCCAGCGAGGCCGTGGCCACCAGCACCTTCAGCGCGCCGCGCTTGAGGCGCTGCTCGGCGTCGAGCCGCGTTTCCTTCGACAGGCTGCCGTGGTGCGCGGCCACCGCTTCCTTGCCGAGAATGTCGCCCAGGTGCCGCGCTGCCCGCTCGGCCATGCGGCGCGTGTTGACGAACACCAGCGTGGTCTTGTGCAGCCACACCAGCTCGGCCACGCGCGCGTACACCTGCGTCCATTGGTCGCCGGACATGACGGCTTCCAGAGGCGTCGGCGGCAGTTCGAGCGCCAGATCGCGCTGCCTGGCATAGCCGATGTCGACGACCGCGCAGTCGGCCGTGCCATCCGCGCCGTCCGCGCACAGTGCGCCCGCGCCCACCAGGAAGCGCGCCACCTCGTCGATGGGCTTTTGCGTGGCCGACAGGCCGATGCGCACCGGTCGCGCGCCCGAATGTGCCGCGCACAGCGCCTGCAATCGCTCCAGCGACAGCGCCAGGTGACTGCCACGCTTGCTGGCCGCGACGGCATGGATCTCGTCGACGATCACACTGCGCACCGTTGCGAGCATCCGCCGTCCGGACGCCGAACCCAGCAGCACGTAGAGCGACTCCGGCGTGGTCACCAGCACGTGCGGCGGCCGGCGCAGGCTCTGCTGGCGCTCGCGCTGCGGCGTGTCGCCGGTACGCACGGCAGTGCGGATGTCGACATCCGCCAGCCCGAGCGCCGCCAGTTCGGCGCGGATGCCCGCGAGCGGCGCTTCCAGGTTCAGGCGGATGTCGTTCGACAGCGCCTTCAGCGGCGACACGTAGACGACCGCCGTCTCGTCGGGCAGGCCGCCGGGTTCGAGGCCCCGGCGCACGAGATCGTCCAGCGCGGCGAGAAAAGCGGTCAGCGTCTTGCCGGAGCCGGTGGGTGCTGCCACCAGCGTGTCACGCCCGGCGCTGATCGCCGGCCAAGCCTCGGCCTGGGCGGGCGTGGGCCCGGGAAAGGTTCTCAGGAACCAACGGGCAACGGCGGGATGGAATGAATGCAGGGGCACGGGAAGAAAGGCTACGGCAGGCGCCCAGCGAGCGCAAATGCGGCAGGTCCTGGCTCAAGAGATCGGGGCATGGCGCCCGATCTCAACCCGGCTCAGAGCGGCCGGCGGCGCGCCAGTCAACCGCCCGCCCGCCCAGCGCACGCTGGTAAACCCTGCGTGTTCGACATGCATGTGTCCAAATATTGATCACGCTATTTGTCTGAATCAACGACACACGCCCAGCGTCTCGCAAGAAATGTCCTTGTGAATCAACGTTTCGGCGTCTGGCACGGGCCATGCAAAGAAGCATGCGATCCCCTGGTCGCGCAGGTCACCAACCATCACACCCGCGCCCCGGGGGCTGTCACACATCGCGCAGGGACATCGCATGGACACGCTTCAATCGCTCGACAACGTACCTCAGGCACACGACAGCGTGGCCGCGTGGTTCGACCCGCTGTTGTCCGAACGGCTTGAGCAGGCCGGCTTCGGCACGCTCGGGCAACTGGTGCAACGGATCAACGACACCGGAACGACCTGGTGGTATCCGGTGCGAGGCATCGGTGTCACGCGTGCCGAGCGTCTGGTGCAGTGGCTGCATGAACAGCAGGAAAGCACGGGCATGCAGGTGGACCTGGGCAACCTGCAGGCACACAGACGCAGGCCCGTCCGCCACGCACCGGCACGGCCGGCCGCAAGCCCGCCCTGGTTTTCTGCTCCCTGAGAGATACGTAGTTCCCCTTACCGCGGCGTCAGACAACGCTCAGGTACGCCCGAGAGCATCCGTTCGTCCGGGTTCCACCCGGATGGAGACGGGGCCGGGGCGGAGTTGTCCGCGCCGGTGACTTTGGACAACCCAGTAAATCGGGAACTATGAAAAACAGAAACCTTGTCAGAGGACTCTTCCTCATGGCAATTGCGCTGGCCTTCGGCCTCACGGCGCTTCGCTACCCCATTGGAGACTTGAGTCGCGCAGGACCGGGATTGTTCCCGGCCATGGTCAGTGCGATGCTGCTGGTGATCGGCGTGTCGACCGTGATCCGGTCGTTCTTCGTCGCGCCGGTGAAGCTCGACTTCAACTTCAAGAACATCTCGCTCATCCTCGGAAGCCTCTGCGGGTTCGCGCTGATTTCCACCTTCCTGAACATGATCGCGGGCATCGTCTTCATGGTGTTCTGCTCGGCATTCGCAGGCAGCTCGTACTCGTGGGTGCGCAACGTCAAGGTCTCGGCCGGCCTGATCGTGATGGCGCTGGCGCTGCAGAAGCTCCTCGGCCTGAACCTGCCACTCTTCTGAGGCGACGATCATGGAAGTCCTGAACAATCTCGCATTCGGCTTTTCGCATGCCCTGACGTGGCAGAACCTGATGTTCTGCGCCATCGGCTGCACCGTGGGTACGCTGGTGGGCCTGCTGCCCGGCCTCGGGCCGCTGGCGACCATCAGCCTGCTGCTGCCGCTGACGTACTCCATTCCCACGACCGGCGCGCTCATCATGCTGGCCGGCATCTACTACGGCGCGCAGTACGGCGACAGCGTGAGTGCCATCACGATGAAGATCCCGCACGCCAGCAGCATCGTGGCCTGTATCGACGGGTACGCGATGACGCTCAAGGGGCAGACGGGGCTGGCGCTTTTCACCGCGGGCTTCTCCAGTTTCATCGGCGGCACGGTCGCCATCCTGGTGCTGACCTTCCTGGCTCCGGTGCTCGGCGAGGTCGCCTTCCTGTTCGGCCCCGCCGACTACGTCGCGATGATGCTGGTGGGTTTCGTGTGCGTGAGCTTCGTCACCACGGGCAGCCTGCTCAACGGCCTGGCCATGTGCATGATCGGCGTGCTGCTGGGAACGATCGGCACCGACGTCAACAGCGGCGCACAGCGCTTCACCATGGACCTGCCTTTCCTGGTGGACGGCGTCGGCATCGTGAGCATTGCGCTGGGCTGCTTCGGCATCGCCGAGATCACGAAGAACCTCGATTCGCGTGAAGAGCGCTCGCCTTTCAACGGCAAGATCAATCTCATCCCGACCCGGGCCGAGTTCATGCGGATCATCCCCAGCGCGCTGCGTGGCAGCGTGATCGGCTCCTTCCTGGGCATCCTGCCCGGCGGCGGCCCCACCATCGCGCAGTTCGCGGCCTACGCGATCGACAAGAAGGTCAGCAAGTACAAGCACGAGATCGGCTCCGGCTGCATCGAAGGCGTGGCCGGACAGGCCGCTGCCGACGAAGCCGCCGCACGCACGAGCTTCATTCCGCTGATGAGCATCGGCATTCCGGAGAACGCCGTGATGGCGCTGATGCTGGCCGCCTTCATCATCAAGGGCATCCAGCCGGGGCCGAACATGATCGGCAGCCATCCCGACCTGTTCTGGGGCCTGGTCGCCAGCATGTGGATCGGCAATGTCTTCCTGCTCGTGCTGAACGTGCCGCTGGTGCGGTACTGGCTGTCGGTGTTCAAGATCCCGTACGCCGTGCTGTTTCCATCGATCCTGTTCTTCTGCTGCATCGGCACCTACAGCGTGAACAACAACCTGGAAGACGTCTTCATCACGGCCGCCTTCGGCTTCATGGGCTACATGTTCATGCGCCTGGAGCTCGATGCGGCGCCGCTGATGCTCGGCTTCATCCTCGGCCCGATGCTGGAGGAAAACTTCCGCCGCGCGATGCTGCTGAGCCGCGGCAGCTTCGGCGCCTTCGTGACCCGCCCCATCAGCGGCACGCTGCTGAGCCTGATCGCGGTCTTCGTGGCCTGGCAGGTCGTCTCGTTCGTCTTCCAGGCGCGCAAGAGAGGAGTCGCCATCGAGGCGAAGTGAACTGATGTGGCGCAGCATCGGCCTTAGCAGGCCGGTGCGGCGCCATCCTACCGGTGCTGCCGACGCCTGCCGACGATGTCTTCGCGCCGTGGCCATAGCCTCCTGGGATCAGGCATATGCCTGAGACAACGCCCCCCAGGACCCTCTCCATGGCTCAACGCAAAGTCGCCGAACTCGTCGTCGAAACTCTTCAGCATGCGGGCGTCAAGCGCTGCTACGGCATCGTCGGCGACACGCTGAACCATGTCACCGATGCCATCCACCGCAGTGACATCGAATGGGTCCACGTGCGGCATGAAGAGGCGGCCGCATTCGCCGCCGGCGCCGAGTCCTACCTGACTGGCGAGCTCACGGCCTGTGCCGGCTCATGCGGCCCGGGCGGCCTGCATTTCATCAACGGCGTGTTCGAGGCAAACCGCAATCGCGCGCCTGTGGTGTTGATCGCCAGCCAGGTCGTCACGACCGAGCTGGGCATGGAATTCCCCCAGGAGGTCGACTTCAAGTCGCTCTACGCGAGCTGTACCGTGTTCTGCGAACAGGTGTACTCGGCCGGACAGGCGCAGCGGCTCACTGCGCTCGCGGCACAGGCGGCCCTCTCGCGCAAGGGCGTGGCGGTGATCATCCTGCCGAGCGACATCGCGCAGACCGAGGTGAAAGAAGGCCTGACGTACGCGGTGCACCGCGCCAGGCCGGTGCTGCGGCCGAACGATGCGGAGCTGTCGCAGCTGGCCGCGCTGCTCGGCAAGGGACACAAGATCGCGATCTACGCCGGCCACGGCTGCGAAGGCGCGCACGAGATGCTGCTCGCGCTGGGGCAATGCCTGAAGGCACCGATCGCGCACACCTCCCGCGCCAAGGATTTCGTGGAGTACGACAACCCCTTCAACATGGGCATGACCGGCATCTTCGGTGTCGAGTCGGGCTACCGCGCCTTGCAGGAGTGCGACACCTTGCTGCTGCTCGGCGCCGACTTCGCGTGGAGCCAGTTCTACCCGGCCAAGGCCACCATCGCGCAGATCGATATCGACGGCAGCCACCTCGGGCGGCGCCATCCCGTGGCGCTGGGGCTGGTCGGCGACGTGGCCGCCACCATCGAGGCGCTCATTCCGCTGCTGGAAGAGCGCAGCGACCGAAGCTTTCTCGATGATTGCCTGCGCCACAGGAAAGAGGCGGTGCAAACGCTGCGCCGCGACGAGCGTCCGGGCAAGGAAGGCCTGATTCATCCGCAGCACCTGACGCGCGTCATCGACGAGATGGCCGCCGACGATGCGATCTTCACGGCGGACGGCGGCAGCCCGATGGTTTGGTCGCTGCGCCACCTGACGATGAACGGACGCCGGCGCACCCTGGTGAGCCTGCTACACGGCACCATGGCCAATGCCATGCCTCAGGCTCTTGGCGCGCAGAAGGCCTATCCCGGGCGCCAGGTCATTTCACTTTCGGGCGACGGCGGCATCGCGATGCTGCTCGGCGACCTGATGACCGCCGTGCAGGAGAAGCTGCCGATCAAGGTGGTGGTCTACAACAACGCGAGCCTCAACTTCGTCGAGCTGGAGCAGAAAGTCGAAGGCCTGCTCGACAACTACACCGACCTGCTCAACCCCGACTTCGCCCGGCTGGCAGAGGTGATCGGCTTCTACGGGCAGAAGGTCGAGCGCGCGGAGGATCTGCCCGATGCGGTGCGCGCGTTCCTCGCGCATCCCGGCCCCGCTTTGCTGGACGTGAGCGTCAACCGGACCGAACTGGTGATGCCGCCGAAGGTGGAATTCGCCCAGGTCGCCGGCACCATGCTGTATTCGGCCAAGGCCGTCCTGAGCGGACGCTCGTCAGACGTCATCGATCTGCTCAAAGACAATTTCACGCAGTAGCGTCAGCCCGCCGTGGCGCGGCTGGCCACCAGCGCGACCAGCGCATGCGGCTGCAATGGCTTGCCGAGGTGTGCATCGAAGCCTGTCTCCGTGGTCTTCGCCAGGTCTTGCGGACGGGTGAAAGCCGTGTGGGCAACCGAGAACAGCCTGGGCTTGCCGAGCAGGCGCTCGCGCTCGCGCACTTCGCGGATCAGGTCATAGCCGTCGCGGCCCGGCAGGCCGATGTCGCTGATCAGCACATCGGGCCATTTCTGGTCGAACAGCTGCAGCGCGCTTTCGACATCGACGCCCAGCCGGACACTGGCGCCGGCGTCGGCCAGCACCACGGTGATGATCTCGCTCGCATCCGCGTTGTCCTCGACCACCAGCACATCGAGGCCATGAAGCGCGCCGCTCATGGCAGGGGCCGGCCTGCCCGCCTGCGAATCCGGCGTATCCAGAAGCAGGATCGACGCTTCGTCCGAAGGAACGACGCCGAGCGTCACGCGCAGCGTTGCGCCGTGGCCTTCGCCCTCGCTGTGGGCCGACACGCCGCCACCATGCAGCTCGGCGAGGTTCTTCACGATGGACAGCCCCAAACCGAGCCCGCCATGAAATCGGTTGTCGGGGGAGTCGCTCTGGGAAAAGCGGTCGAACAGGTGCTCCAGGAAGTCCGCGCGGATGCCGCGGCCGAAGTCCCGCACCGACAGATGCAACATGTGGTCCTGCCGTTGCAGCTCGATCAGGATGCGCCCGCCCTCGCCGGAGAACTTGATGGCATTCGAAAGCAGGTTCCAGACGATCTGCTGGAACCGCGTGGCGTCGAGCCAGGCGGGCGCATCGGCCTCCTGCCGGTCGAACACGATGTCCAGCCGCTTGGCCGCCACCGGGGCGGCCAGCGCCTCGATCGCCGCGCTCACCAGGGCGCGTGGGTCCGCCCACTCGCGGTGAAGCCGCAGTTTTCCGGAACTGATGCGTGAGACGTCCAGGATGTCGGCGATGAGCCGCGTCTGCGCCTTGACGCTGCGATCGATGGCGGCAAGCCCTTTTTCCATCTGCTCGGGGGTTCGCCCGCCGACCTTGAGCACATGCACCCACCCGCTGATCGCGTTGAGCGGGTTGCGCAATTCGTGCGAGAGCACCGCCACGAAGTCGTCCTTGGTCCGGCTCAGCCGCTCGGCGGCAACGCGCGCCGCCTGCTCGCGCTCCAGCACTTCGCGGCGGCGCGCCTCCAGCTCGAAGCGCTCCGATACATCGAGCGCGATGCCCACGCGCAAGCCGGGCTCGATGTGGCCGGACATGGTCCATTCGAGCCGTATCCAGGAGCCGTCGAGCCGCAACAGCGGGAATTCGCCTTTCCATGGCGCCGAGGGAAGCTGCGCCCCCTGGGTGTGGGCGTTCACGAATGCGGTCCACTCGCCGGGGGCAAAGGCGCTGACCGGCTGGCCGACCAGGACGTCGCGCGGCTGTCCTAGCATGGCGACCAGCGCCGGATTCACGTCGGCAAAGCGCCCCTCGGCATCGATCAGTGCGATGCCGGTGGGCGCATGGTCATGGATCGCACGGAAGCGCGCCTCGCTGTTGCGCTGTTTCTCCTCTGCCATGCGGGCACGGATGAGGGCCTGCAGCGTGGCGATGAGCACCGGTGGCTCGACCGGGTGCACCAGATAGGCGTCGGCGCCGGCGTTGAGGCCTGCCACCTTGTCCTCGTTGCGCACGAAGGTGGCCGACAGGTGCACCACGGGCAGGGTGGCGGTCGATGGCTGCACCCTCAGCTCGCGGCATACCTCGAAGCCGCTGAAATCCGGGAGATGCACATCGAGCACCACGGCCGCAATCTGCCGGGATGCGAGTTCCAGCGCCTCGCCGCCAGTGCCTGCTTCACGGGTCTGGAAACCCGCCGCGCGGATCGTGCGCGCGGTCGCGTAGCGCGTCGTGGGGTTGTCGTCGACCACCAGCACCGTATGGCGCGACCGGTCGATCGTGGTGTTGATCAGGGGTCCGCTCGGCATGCCTATTCCTGTGGCGCGGATGCCTGGCGGGGCCACTGCACGGGGACCGTCACCGAAAACACCGAACCCTTGCCCAGCTCGCTCGCCACCTCGACATGTCCCCCGAGCAGCACAGCGAGCTGCCGGCTGAGGGACAGGCCCAGTCCGGTGCCGCGCAGGCGCTTCTGCACGGGGGAATCGACCTGCGAGAAATCGTCGAACACCGCGGCGTGGTGTTCGGGCGCAATGCCGATGCCGGTGTCGGCGACCGAAAACTTCAGGGCGTCCTCGCCCACGCGAATGACGTTCACCCGAACCTCGCCCTGTGGCGTGAACTTGAGCGCGTTCGAGATGAAGTTGCGCAGGATCTGCGAAAGCTTGCGGTCGTCCGTGTAGAGCTTGGGCAAGCCCTCAGGCTCTTCGAAGATCAGGGCGGTGGCGGGGTTGTGCAGCACCGGGCGAAACATGCCCCGCAGCGCGGAGAACAGGTCGACCATCTCGAACCAGGCCGGCGAGATGTCGACGCGGCCCGCCTCGATCTTGGCCAAATCCAGCAGGTCGTCGACCATCTCGGCCAGTTCCGTCGCGGTGCCGTCGATGAAGCCGACCTGCTTTTCCTGCTCCGGCGTCAGCGGTCCGTCCAGGCGGTCGCTGAGCAGGCGAGCGATGCTGCGGATCGCACTGATCGGGGTGCGGAACTCATGGCTCATGTAGGCCAGGAAACGGCTCTTGAGTTCGGTGGCCTTCTTGAGTTGCTCGGCCTGCGCATCGAGCTCTGCATACAGCGCCACCACGCCGCGGTTGGTTTCCTCGAGTTCCGCGCGCAGTTCATCGACTTCGCGTCGGCTGGCTGCCAGCGCTGCTTGCGAGTCGTCGCAGTCGGCCAGGCCGGTGCTGTTCATCGGTTATTCCTTTTGACGGATCACCACGACGGTGGCGTCGTCGCGGTGACGTGTATGGTCGCGCAAAAGAACCGCGGCCACCAGCGTTGGGTCCTTTTGCAGCAGTGGCCGGATGCGATCGACGTTCCAGCGCGTCTCGATGCCGTCGCTGTGCAGGATCACCAGCGCGTGCGCAGGCAGCGCCAGCGAGGCGGTCTCCGGCTTGCGGATCTGCATGCCCGCGGTGCCATGCTGGGTGACGAGCGACTTGTCGAACACACCCGACAGTACCCGGCCCACGATATTGCCGGCGCCGGTGTAGGTGACGGTGGCGTCGGCCGTGTCGATGCGCAGGGCGCAGACCGCGGCGCCCCGGGTGGTCTGAAGTTCGCGGTGCACCTTCTGCACGGTCTCGCGCAGATCTCCTTCGCAGCAAGAGGCAAAGGCGGCCGTGGCGGCCTGCGAGGCCTTGGCGGCTTCCGGGCCGTGCCCCAGCCCGTCGGCCAGCAGTACGGTGGTCCGCTCGTCATGGATCGCGGCCGCCCAGCCGTCGCCGCAGACGGCTTCGTGCGGCGCGGGCAGGCAGATCGCGCCGATCTGTCTGTCGGCAACATGCCATGTCCCCTCGGCGGAAGACACGGCGGGACGCACGCGCGCCACGCTCACCGTGCCGCCCGGCATGCTGGAGTGGATGTCGAATTCGCTGGCCAGGCGGCGCACCGCGCCCAGCCCGGTACCCGGCGTGCTGCCCGAGGAGTGGCCATCCTGCATCGCAAGGGAAAGGTCCGCGATGCCGGGTCCGTCATCGATCGAGATGACCTCGACCTCGCCGGCTTCGCCCGTCTCCCGGTGCGACGCGATCAACAGCCGCCCGTTCATTGCGTGCCGGTGCAGGTTGGTGCCCAGCTCCGTCACCACCAGTGCCAGTCGACCCGCATCGACCTCGTTCCAGCCCATGTTCGCGACTGCCTGCGCGGCGTGGCGCCGTGCCTCGCCGACGCAACTGGCGTCGCTCATGGGGAAGGCCTTGTGGGTCCAGCCGGTGACTATTTCCACTTGGTGATGCTCACTCGGGTGCCCTGTCCCGACGCCGATGCGATGTCGAACTCGTTCACGAGCCGCTTGCTCCCGGGCAGGCCCAGGCCCATGCCGCTGCCGCTGGTCCAGCCGTCAGTCAGGGCGAGCGCGAGATCCGCGATGCCCGGACCCTCGTCCTCGAAGTGCAGCATCAGGCCTCGGCGACCGTTGCGCTCCACGAATTCCCATCGCATCTGGCCACCG
Source organism: Variovorax sp. AB1(2024) (assembly GCF_037482385.2). Lineage (NCBI taxonomy): Bacteria > Pseudomonadati > Pseudomonadota > Betaproteobacteria > Burkholderiales > Comamonadaceae > Variovorax > Variovorax sp. AB1(2024). Next base: position 276,498 of record NZ_JBBHKP020000002.1, read on the forward strand.
CCGCCGTGGATGAGCGTGTTGCGCGAAAGCTCGCTGGCCGCGGTGATCATCTTGGTCTGGTCGACCAGGGACAGCTTCAGCTCCTGGCAGAGCGTGCGCACCAACTGCCGGCTCGCGACGATGTTCTGCTCGCTGAGCAACGGCAACGTGCCGGATTGTTCAGTGGCCAAAGGCGTTCTCCTGACGGGAACGCCGCAGGAGCTCCATGCCGCGCTCGACATTCAGCGCGGTCCGCACACCGTCGAGCGACAGCCCGAGCTCGACCAGCGTGATCGCCACCGCCGGCTGCATGCCGACGACGACGGTCGTGGCCGAGAGGATGCGGGCGATGCCCGAGATGCTGGTGAGCATGCGGCCGACGAAGGAGTCGACGATCTCGAGCGCGGAGATGTCGATCATGACGCCCGATGCGCCGGTCTTGGCAATCTGGTTGGAGAGATCGTCCTGCAGCGTCAGCGCTGTCTGGTCCTGCATGTCGACCTGGATGGTGACCAGCAGCGTGTCACCCATGCGAAGAATTGGGATGCGGTCCATGAGGCCTGCTGCTCACTTGTCGCGCGAGACGCGCCAGCCGGTCTGCTGAAGCGCGAGCGCGAGCGCATCGGCGAGCGTGGCCTTGGTGCGCACCCCCTGCAGGTCGATGCCCAGGTGCACGATGGTCTGCGCGATCTGCGGACGGATGCCGCTGATGATGCAGTCGGCGCCCATCAGGCGAATGGCCGTGACCGTCTTGAGCAGGTGCTGCGCTACCAGCGTGTCGACCGTGGGCACCCCGGTGATGTCGATGATGGCCAGCTCGGAGCCGGTTTCCACGATCTTTTGCAACAGGGCCTCCATCACCATCTGCGTGCGGCTGCTGTCGAGCACGCCGATCATCGGCACGGCGAGCACGCCGTCCCACAGTTTGACCACGGGCGTGGACAGCTCGAGCAGCTCTTCCTGCTGGCGGCGGATGATTTCTTCCCGCGCCTGCTGGTAGATGCCCACCGTGTGTTGCGCGAGCTTGTCGACGGTCGTCGAGAGCGACCAGAGCGACGCCGCCATGGCTTCGGGGTTGGCGGCAAGGCGGCGCTGCAACGAAGAGAAGAGGGGCTTCTTGAGAGCGAGCAGGAACATGCTGGTGTCCGCCGCCGACTGGCCTTTGGCCGCGCGGGTTTTCGACAGGTCGCCCAGCACCTCGCGCAACGGCGCCCATGCGGCGGTGTCCAGACGGGAGGGGTCGCCGCCGTTTTCCAGCGCCTGGCGCAGCTGGCTCAGGATGTCGCGGGCCTCGGTCTCGGCTGCGCGCCTCGCGCCGGTGTCCGTCAGCCTTGCCTCGGTCAGCCAGGCATCGACGACGTCTTTTTCTTCTTCCCGCACGGTGGCGAGCAGCGCTTCGAATTCTTCTCTCATGAGTTCCTCATCGGATGTTTTTGGAGTCGTCCGGTGAAACGGCAGCGCCCCTGCCCGAACGCATGCGCCATGCAGTTGAGCTGCTGGCGTGAAGTTTCACTATGGACGATCCTACCTTTGGGAAACCGCCAGAACGCGCCGCAAGAAGCGCCAAGCTGCGTCTTTTGACGTAGGTAGATTCCTACGACCGTGCTAGCGAGGAAGAAATCGAATGCGCGCTACGACTCGGCAGCGGCTTCAGCGGCCGGGGTAGTGCCCGGCGGCGATGTCTTCCAGCAGCGTCGCGTGGCTCGGCTCCCAGTCCAGGAGCTCGCGCGTCCTGGCGTTGGATGCAGGCGCGTCGGCGCCGAAGAACGGGCCGATCCAGTCGAAGTGCGCAGCCGCGCGATCGACCGGAACCGACTCCACAGGCACCTGAATCGATCGGCCGAGGGCCTCGGCAATGTCGCGCGTGGCGATGGCTTCCTCGGCCACCGCATGCAGCACGGTCGCGGGCGGCGCCTTGTCTACCGCGAGCCGCACGAGCCTGGCTGCGTCCAGCCGGTTGACGGCGGACCAGCGGTTGCGGCCCGCGCCGAGGTAGGCCGACACACCTTTCGCGCGGGCGATCTTCGCGAGCGTGGCGACGAAGCCGTGGTCGCCTCCGGCGCCGTGCACTGTCGGGGCAAATCGCACCACGAGCGAGCGAATGCCGCGCTCGGCCAGGCCGAGCGTGTATGCCGCGTTGGCCACGCGCGGGTGCACCGCCGGATTCGGCATGTCGCTCTCGGTGCCGACTCGTCCGGGCGCGAGGCCGAGCGTGCCCGACGCAATCAGCAGCGGGCCGCCGGTGCCGTGGAGGACATCGGCGAAGGCGTCGATGGCCGCCCGGTCGGTGCGCGCCGCATCGGCCATCTGCGAGAAGTCGTGGTTGTATCCGAGATGCACCACGCCCTCGGCGCGTTCGGCGGCGGCGCGCAGGCTGGCCACATCGTCGAGCGAGCCCTTCACCGCTTCAGCGCCGAGCTTTCGGATCTTGGCCGCGGCCTCTTCGTTGCGGGCGAGGCCGAGCACCTGGTGTCCCGCGGAGATCAGCTCGACGACGCTGGCCGATCCGATCCAGCCCGAGGCTCCGGTGACGAGAATTCGCATGTGCGCTCCTTTGATGTCATTGAGTGACATCATTGTAGGCCTATGATGTCACTCTGTGTCAACACTGTGAGGATGCGATGGGTCGCTGGGAGCCGGATGGGGAAGGGCGCCTGCGCATGGCGGCCATGGAGTTGTTCGCGGAGATCGGCTATGAGCAGACCACCGTCGCCGCCATCGCCGAGCGCGCGGGCCTGACTTCAAGAACGTTCTTCCGCTATTTCGCCGACAAGCGCGAGGTGCTGTTCAGCGGATCGGAGGTCTTGCAGGAATCGATGGTGGCCGCGCTGCACAGCGCTCCGACGGATGCAACGGCCATGGACGCCATTGCCTTCGCGCTGCAGGCGCCGGCCGATTTCTTCGACGAGGACCGCCGCGGCTTCGCCCGCTTGCGCGCTGCGGTGATCGCAGCCAACGGCGAACTGCGCGAGCGAGAGCTGATCAAGCTCGCAAGGCTGTCCACGGCGCTGGCCGAGGCTTTGCGCACCAGAGGATTCGCCGAGCCCGACGCGAGCCTGCTGGCGGAGTCGGGCATCGCGGTCTTCCGCGTCGCATTCGGGCTGTGGGTCGCACCGGCCGAGCGTCGGCCATGGGGCGACATCGTCGGCGCCTTGCTGACGCGGCTGAAGACGCTCTCGACGGCCCAGTAGGGCCCAGGCCGTGAAGGGCCTTGCTGCGTGCGAAGCTGCGTCGGCCAGAGCTGAAGCTCGCGCTACTTCCGCGCCTTCTCGACTTCGGCCATCAACTCCGCGACGGTGGCTTCGCCCACGGACGCTGAATATTTGTCGATCACCGGCTGGACCTTGGCACGCAGCTTCGCGGTCTCTTGCGGCGGAATCTCGGAAACGACCATGCCAGCCTTCTTCAGGGCGTCGAGTGCGCCATCCGCGGCGCCGCGAGAGGCTGCACGCTGGAACAGCGTGGATTCCGCCGACGCCTGCGCAATGATCTTTTTCTCGTCCGCGCTCATGCCGTCCCAGGTCTTCTTGCTGATCAGCAGCGCCTGCGGGTTGTAGATGTGCCGGGTCTGGGTGATGTACTTCTGCACTTCGGAAAACTTCGACGACAGGATGGTCGTGTTCGGGTTCTCCTGCCCATCGACGGCCTTCTGGTCGAGCGCAGGGTAGAGCTCGGGAAACGGCAGCGGCGTGGCGTTTGCGCCCAGTGCAGTGAACAGGTCGATGTAGATCGGCGACTGGATCACGCGGATCTTCAGGCCCGCAATGTCATCCGCCTTCGTGATCGGCCGCTTGCTGTTGGTGAGATTGCGAAAACCCAGGTCCCAGTAGCCCAGGCCGTGCAGGCCCTTGTCTTCCAGCTTGGCCATGAGCTTCTGGCCGAAGGGGCCATCGGTGACCGCATCAGCCTCCTTGGCGCTGTTGAAGAGGAACGGCAAGTCGTAAGCCGCGAATTCCTTCACCTGCGCCGAGAGGATGCCCGCGTTCAGCACCGTGAGCTCGATGGTTCCGCCCTGCAGGGCCGACACGGTTTGCAGGTCGCCGCCCAGCACGCCGCCGGCAAACAGCTTCACCGCGATCTTGCCGCCGGACTTGGCGGCCACGAGGTCAGCGAATTTCTGCGCGCCCAGCGCCTGCGGATGACCCGCCTGGTTCTGGAACGCGAATTTCAGCGTGCGCTCCTTGACCTGCGCAGCCGCACCCGATGCCGCAAGCAAGGCCGTGGCGGCAACAGCGGCTGCCAGCAGCCTGTGAATCAAGTTCTTCCTCATGGCGTTTGTCTCCTCGTTGTGTCATTCATGCTCTTTTCTTGAACAGCGCCGAAGCACCGCTGGCACGCGCCACTTCCTCGACCGTGGCGAGCAGCGCGGGTCCCAGTGCCTCCATGCGTTGCTGCGTCAGCCTGACGGCGGGCCCCGCGATGGTGATGACACCGATGACCGAACCGCCGGAAGCGAAGACCGGCGCGGCCATGGCGGTCATTCCCGGTGCGAAGACCTCGTTGATCATGCTGAAGCCACGCTGGCGGGCCGCCTTCACGTAGGTCATCACCGCCTTGAGCGTGGTGGGCGCCTTCGGGCCGTAGTCTTCGGGCTTGCCCAGGCCCTTCTTGGCCACCAGCGCCACCGCATCGTCCTCGCTCATGGTCGAAAGCCACGCATGCCCGGCCGCGCTGCACGACAGGGTGACCGACAGCCCCATGTCCGGGTCGTAGCGAAGTCCGTGCGTTGCCCCTTGCGCCTTGGCCACGAAGGTCAGGTCTTCACCGTCGACCACCGCCAGGCGCACCAGTTCGCCGGAGGTCGCGGCAAGCTGGTCGAGCAGTGGCTGCGCCACGTCCACGATGCCCGAATTGCTCAGGAACGACAGACCGACGGAGACGAGCTTGATGGTCAGCACGTAGTGGCCGTCGGCAATGTCCTGGCGCACGTAGCCGCAGCGAATCAGTTCCGTCAGCAATCGGTGCGATGCGCTCAACGGGATCTGCAGTTGACTGGCCACGGTAGACAGTGCAACGCCGTGCGGATGCTCCGCCAGGTATTCCAAGACCTTGAAGCTGCGTCCCAGCATTTCGCTCATTTCGTGTCTCCGGTTGCGTGGCGTTGCGACATCGTCACTCTATCAGATCACGGGAAGGGATTTCCATTATGGAAAGTTTTTCCGAAAAACTCAGAATCGGGCCAGTCAGACTTTTCTGCACCCTTTTGGAGATACCTGTGAAACTTCTTCGAACGCTTGCCGTCGCCGGCCTGTGCATCGGCCTTGTCGCCCCGACCTTGGCCCAGCAGGAGCGGGTGATCCGCTTCGGCCATCTCAACAATGCGGACCATCCGGTGAGCTTCGGCGTGAAGCGCTTCGCCGAACTGCTCGCCGCCAAGAGCGGCGGCAAGATGAAGGTGCAGGAGTACCCGGCCTCCCAGCTCGGCAACGAGATGCAGCAGCAGTCCGCCCTGCAGGGCGGCGTGCAGCAGATGTCGGCACCGGCCACCACCTCGCTGGCGGGGATCGTCAAGGAGTTCGGCCTGGTCGATTTCCCGTTCTCGGTGAACAACTTCGCGCAGGCCGATGCGTTGCTCGACGGCCCGCTGGGACAGGCACTGATCACCAAGCTGCCGGAGAAGGGCCTCGTGGCGCTGGGCTACTGGGACCTGGGCTTTCGCAACGTGACGAACAGCAAGCGCCCCATTGCCAAGCCGGAGGATCTCGAGGGACTGAAGATCCGGGTCATTCCCAACCCGGTGTTCCTGGAGACGTTCAAGTCGTTCAAGGCCAATCCGGTGCCGATGCCCTTCGCCGAGCTCTATGGCGCGCTCGAGTCGAAAGCGGTCGACGGCCAGGAGAACCCGTATTCGGTGATCCTGTCGAACAAGTTCTTCGAGGTGCAGAAGTTCGTGAGCGCCACGAACCACGTGTATGCGGCCAACATCGTGCTGGTCAGCAAGAAGTTCTGGGACTCGCTGAGCGCCGCCGAGCAGAAGATGATGAATGAGGCCGCCAACGAGGCGCGCGGCTATCAGCGCCAGGTCAGCCGTGCCGCTGCTCAGAAGGCGATCGGCGACCTGCAAGCCAAGGGCGCGCAGTTCAACGAAGTGAGCGCGGCAGAACAAGTGCGCATGCGCGAGATCGCCAAGCCGGCGATCGACAAGTTCGCGGCGCAGTACGACCCCGCCATCGTCAAGCTCTACAACGACGAGCTCGCCCGCATCCGCAAACAATGACCGCCCGCTCGGCTTCCCTCATGAAAATCCTCGTTCTCCACGGCCCGAACCTCAACCTGTTCGGGCGCCGCGAACCGCACATCTACGGCAAGACCACGCTCGCGGAAATCAATGCCCAGCTGCAAGCGCTGGCAAGCGAACTCGGCGTGGCACTGGAGACGATCCAGTCGAACCACGAAGGCGATCTCATCGACTTCCTGCATGCCCACATCGACGATGCCCAAGGCGCGCTGGTCAACCCCGCAGGGCTGACCCAGCACGGCGTGCCGCTGCATGACGCGATCAAGGCCATGCCATTTCCGACCATCGAGGTGCACATGTCGAACATCGCCGCACGCGAGACCTGGCGTGCGCACTCGATCATCTCGCCGGCGGTGAAAGGCACGGTGCAGGGACTGGGGCCGCATTCCTACCTGGCGGCGTTGCGCGCACTGGTCGACATGCAAAAGCAGGTGGCCGCCTCCTGAAACACCGTGCTGTCCGGCGAGGACGGACCGCCAGAGAGAAAACAAGATGAATCAATGGATCGATCGGTGCTGTGCCGGCATCGAGGCACTGATCGCCGCCGCGCTCGCGGTCATGGTGGTGCTGGTGTTCGGCAACGTGGTGCTGCGATACGGTTTCAATTCGGGCATCACCATGTCCGAAGAGGTGTCGCGCTGGCTCTTCATCTGGATGACCTTCCTTGGCGCGGTGGTCGCGCTCAAGGAGCACGGCCACCTGGGCGTGGACATGGTGGTCCAGAAGCTGCCGCCCCTCGGCAAGAAGATCTGCCTCGCGGTAGGCCACGTGGTCATGCTCTACATCGTCTGGCTCCTGTTCCAGGGCAGCGTGGCGCAGGCGCGCATCAACTGGGACGTCACTGCACCGGTCACCGGCGCTTCGATGGCCATCGTCTATGCCTCCGGCGTGGTGTTCTCGGTGTTGGCCGGGTTCATCCTGGCGCTCGATCTGCTTCGACTGCTCACGGGGCGCATCGCCGATGACGAGCTCGTGATGATCCAGGAGTCGGAAGAGGCCGTCCAGCTCAAGCAGATCCTCGGATCGAAAGATGAGGCTCCAGGAGCACGCAAATGACCATACTCGTCTTCGTGGGCTCCCTGCTGCTGGCCATGGCGATGGGCATTCCCATCGCGTTCTCGCTGCTCGCATGCGGCGTGGCGCTGATGTGGCACCTCGATCTGTTCGACGCGCAGATCCTCGCGCAGAACGTGATCGGCGGTGCCGACAGTTTTCCGCTGCTGGCGGTGCCGTTCTTCATGCTGGCCGGCGAGATCATGAATGCCGGTGGCCTGTCCAAGCGCATCGTCGACCTTGCGCTGGCACTGGTCGGGCATGTGCGAGGAGGCCTGGGCTACGTGACCATCATGGCCGGCTGCCTGCTCTCGGCGCTCTCGGGTTCGGCCGTCGCGGACGCCGCCGCACTGACCGCATTGTTGCTGCCGATGATGGTGAGGGCGGGCCATGACAAGGCGCGGGCAGGCGGCCTCATCGCCGCCACGGGGATCATCGGCCCCGTGATTCCGCCCAGCATCGGCCTGGTGATCTTCGGCGTCGCCGCGAATGTGTCGATCTCCAAGCTGTTCCTGGCCGCCATCGTGCCGGGCTTGCTGATCGGCGGCGCGCTGTGGGTCACCTGGGCATGGCTCGTGCGGCACGAGAAGATCCAGCCGCCGCCGCGCAAGCCGGCACGCGAAGTCATGAAGGCCGCGCGGGACGCGGGCTGGGCATTGATGCTGCCCGTCATCATCCTGGTCGGCCTGCGCATGGGTGTCTTCACGCCGACGGAAGCTGCCGTGGTCGCGGCCGTCTACGCGTTCTTCGTCGCCACATTCATCTATCGCGAGCTGAGCTTCGGCGAGCTCTACAAGGTGTTCGTGAGCGCCGCGAAGACGAGCGCCGTGGTCATGTTCCTGATTGCCGCGGCCATGGTCAGCGCCTGGCTGATCACGGTGGCGGACCTGCCGTCCAAGGTGGTGGGACTGCTCCAGCCCTTCATGGGGAACAAGATCCTTTTGATGATCACGATCATGGTGCTGGTCATGGCCGTGGGCACGGCCATGGACATGACGCCCACCATCCTGATCCTGACACCGGTGTTGATGCCTGTCGTCATTGCCGCGGGCATCGATCCGGTCTACTTCGGCGTGATGTTCATCATCAACAACTCCATCGGGCTCATCACCCCGCCCGTGGGGGTGGTGCTGAACGTCGTTGCAGGTGTCGGGAAGATGAAGATGGACGACGTCACCCGCGGCGTGCTGCCGTTCATGGCGGCCGAGTTCGCCATCATGTTCGTCATGGTGCTGTTCCCGCAACTGGTGACGGTGCCGGCCCGGTGGTTCGGGGGCTGAGATGGCCAAGGCTGCGATGCGCTTCGCGCGCCCCGCGTGGTTCGCCGCGCTGGCGCTCCTCGCCCAATCGGCCGCGTTCGCGCAGGATCCCGAGCGCGAAGTTGTTCCCGAGCAGCGCCAGCGGCTGGCCTTCGTCTCTCCCACCGGACTGACGCCGCTGGGCGCGCGGATGCTTTTTTCCGCCTTCCACGCGAGCTCGGGCCAGGAGCTTTGGATCACGGACGGCAGCGCCGCGGGCACGAAGATGCTCAAGGACATCCGCCCCGGCTTCCGGGGATCTTTCCCCGTCTGGCAGACGCCGTTCCGTGGCCGTGTGTACTTCACGGCCACGGACGGCGAGCGCGGCCTCGAACTCTGGCGCACCGATGGAACGGCTGCAGGCACTTCGCCGGTGATCGACCTGCGCCCAGGCGAGGAAGGCTCCATGCCCAGCGAGCTGACGGTGTTCGGCGATGCGCTGTACTTTGTCGCCAACGACGGCAGCACCGGCTTCCAGGTGTGGAAGACGTCGGGCAACGCGACAACCACCACGCGCGTGTCCTCGATCAACACCGGCCCCCGGGCAGTCGCACGCCAGCTCACGGTGGCCGGCAAGCGCCTGTTCTTCACCGCGACCACGCGCGAGCATGGCCATGAGCTTTGGGTCAGCGAGGGAACGCCGCAGAGCACACGCCTGGTGAAGGACATCCGCCCGGGCATCGAGGATGCGGACATTCAAGGCCTGACCGCCGTGGGCGACAGCGTCTACTTCACCGCGAACGACGGTGTGCACGGGGCCGAGCTGTGGAAGAGCGACGGCACCGACCAGGGCACGCGAATGGTGAAGGACATCCGCCCGGGCGAAGCGTCCTCGCGCCCCGCGCATCTGGTCGCACTCGACCGCATGCTGTACTTTGCCGCCAACGACGGCGTCCATGGCACCGAACTGTGGAGGAGCGACGGCACCACGGCCGGCACGACGCTTGTGGCGGACATCCGTCCGGGCGCCGAGGGTGCCATTGCGAGCCCGTTGTCGACGATGGGCGGGCGGCTCTATTTCGCCGCGACGGACGGTTTGTCCGGTGCCGAACTTTGGCGCAGCGACGGCACGGCAAAGGGGACCGCACTCGTCAAGGACATCGCACCGGGCGCCGAAAGCGGCTCTCCGGCACGCTTCGCCGCCATCGGCTCGCGGCTGTGGTTCTCGGCGAACGGCGGAGCCGCGCGCGGCGTCGAGCCCTGGACGAGCGACGGTTCGTCGGCCGGGACCCGCGCCGTGGCCGATGTCGCGGCGGGTCCGCGCAATTCGATGCCGCTGGGCTTTCGCGCGCTCGCGGATGCGGTGCTCTTCGTGGCCGATGACGGCCATGGCAACGAGCGCCTGTGGATCCGCCGTCCCGATGGCCGGGTCGCATTGGTCGGAGACCCGCTCGAGCAGCGGTTGCGCTGATCGCACTGCGCTGCTCCAAAAAAAACACCGGCAAATGCCGGTGTTTTTTTGCATGGAGCCTGCGAACGGCGCAGCTCAGTACACGACGATCTTGCCCGTGGGGCGCGGACTGTGGCAGTCGTTGTAGAAGTACTCGCCGGGCGCGTCGAAGGTGTGGTTCGCGGACTGTCCAGGCGCCAGCCTGAAGTTGAAGCGACCCTCGAAGAACTGAGTGGCGCAATGCGTGTTGGCGTTGTCGGCCGGGTTGGTGAAGGTCACGGTGGTGTTCACCGGCACGCGCATGAAGGTCGGGGTCATGGCGTTGACCGCCGTCGACTCGGCAGCCCCGGGCGCATTCCCGGCGGTCTGCACACGTGCCAGGAACACCGTGTTGGGTGTGGGCAGCGCCGCGCCTTCCACGGCCGACCCCGACACCGGGCGACGCACGACAGGCGGAATCGGCGTTGCTGGCGGCTGCACCGTGCCACCGACCTTGAACGCCCAGAGGCGGTCGCCGCGAGGGGCCGAGTCGCCATACGGAATGCTCGTACCGCCAGAGAACACGGCGACATACTGCTCGCCGTCGATCTCGTAGGTGATCGGGCTGGCGCTGATCGCGGCGCCGGTCTGGAAGCGCCACAGCTCGCTGCCGTCGTTGGCATCCATGGCCAGCAGGTTGCCGTCGGGCTGGCCGATGAAGAGGAGGTTGGACGCCGTGGTCAGGATGCCGTTGCCGTGCGCAAGGGAGTACGGCATCTGCTTCTTCCACTTGACGAGGTTGGTGCCCGGATCGACGGCCACCACGGCGCCCGTCATGTAGGTGCCCGGCGGGCGCAGGCCGTTGCTCGCCTCGGTCAGCGAGTGCGCGGCGGACACGTAGCCCATGCCCGTGTAGACCAGGCCGGTGCGCTGGCTGTACGACTGGTGGTTCCAGTTGGCACCGCCCCCGTGCCCCGGAATGGAGAGGATGGGCACGTCCCAATGCGCGTCGTACAGGCAACCCTTCACATAGTTCGGCACCGCGCGGTTGGGGTCGCCCGGAATCGCCGTGCCCAGCGGCTGGTCCACGATGCAGGTCTCGGTCCAGGCGCCCTGGCGCGGCATGGGCTGCGTGGGCCAGCTGGCCTGGCGGGCATCCTGCTTGACCGGCACTTCGTCGATGCCCAGCGGCGCGCTGCCGTCCTTTCGGTCGAGGATGTAGTACATGCCGGTCTTGCTGCCGTAGATCACGACCTTGCGATCACGCCCGTCGATCTTCACGTCCGCGAGCACCGGCGACATCACGTTGTCCATGTCCCAGATGTCGTGGTGGACGGACTGGAAGTGCCACTTGTACTCGCCGGTCTTGAGGTCGAGGGCGACGATCGAGTTGGCGAACAGGTTCAGTCCGGGACGTGCGGAACCGTTCTGCGACGAGCCGCCGCGCACGTTGCCGAAGGTCCAGTAGACGAGGCCCAGCTCCGGGTCCACGGCTGGATGGATCCAGGGTGTCGCGCCCGTGCGATCGGACTCGGCGGCACCTCCCCAGGTGTCGTAGCCGATCTCGCCCGCGCGCGGCACGCCCCAGAACGACGTCAGCACCTTGCCGGTCAGTGCATCGGCGGAGAAGGCGGCACCGCGATTGCCGTCGTTGGTGCCCAGGTAGAGGCGCTTGTCGTGATAGACAAGAGCCACCTTCTGCAGGGCGCCCTGATAGTCGGGGTCGGTGGTGCTGCTCGGATACTGCTTGATCCAGGCGATGGCGCCCGTGTCGGTGCGCAGGGCCACCAGGCGGTTGCCGGTGGCCACGGTGAACACCAGGCCCAGGTCCTTTGCGACGGCCACGCCGCGGCGGGTGATGCCGCCGTAGGGCGTGGTCCATTTCCATTTGGTGAGGCCGGTCTTGCCGTCCACCGCGATCACGTTGCCGAGGGCGGACTCGATGTAGATGACGCCATCGACCACCACCGTCGTGCTCTGGTTGTTGCCGGTGGTCATGCCGCCTTCGATCTGGTTGACCCAGGCGCCACCCAATCGGCCGATCGCGCTCTTGTCGATCTTGCGCAGGCTGGAGTAGTTCTGGTTGCCGAGATTGCCTCCCACCTTGGGAAAGTCCTTGTCGCCGGCGGTGCAGCAGTCCGACAGGTCGGCCGCGGGCGCGCCGGCCGCCGGCGGCGGTGCTGGCGGCGGCGGCGCGCTGGATGACGGTGGCGGCGCGGGAGCCGGCGCTACCGGCAGGAAGGGTGCGCCGTCGCCGCTCGAGCCGCCGCAGGCAGTGATCAGCAATGGCGATGCGAGCACGCCGCAGGAAATCAGCAACGTGACCAATGATTTTTGCTTCATGGATGTCTGTCCCGTGAACGGTTGCCGGGCATTACTCGGTGCAGAAAGGCGTGAGGCCCATGGCCGACTTGACGCCCTGGACGACGAGCTTCTGGAACTCGATGGCACCGACGCCCTGCAGGTCGGCGGTGAACGAGTGGGCGTTGTGGCCGAGGGTCGTGAGCCATGCGCGGCCGCCGTCGTAGTACTGGCACCAGGCGACCGGATGGAAGTCGGCGTGGCCCGGGTGCGGCGCCGAGGTGAGTGGTTTCAGCGTCGAGGTATCGACCTTGGCCAGGAACTTCACCTTGGTGGGGAAGGGCATCAGGTTGTACCACTCGTCCTGGAAGGAGAAGCGCTTGGGCACGTCCTTCGTAGACGGGTCGTCCGAGACGATTTCGACATCGCCGCCGCGGTTCGGACCGTGGTTGTAGAAGTTCGCATTGCCGAGCAGGCCTTCGTAGTAGGGCCAGTTGTATTCCGCGCCGAAGGCGTTGTGCAGCCCGACGAAGCCGCCTCCGCGGCGCATGTAGTTGCGCAGCGCGGTGCGCGCCGCGTCCTGGCTCGTGCTGACCGCGCCGTTCCACAAGGTGTCCCGGTTCGAGCTCGCGAAGATGATCGCCTTGTAGTTGTTGATGCGGCCGCTGAGGATCGCGACGTCTTCCGTCCAGTCGACGGTGATGCCCTCGGCCGACAGCATGCGCACCAGGCCCGCCTGCATCACGTTGTCCGGGTTCATCACGGGGTTCAGGCCGGCCGCCATCGGCGTGCCCAGCACCGCATGGCGCGGGCCCGCCGTACGCGAATAAACGAGCACCCGGTCAGGCGTGGTGGCAAAGGCGCCCCAGTCGTTGTAGCACTTGGGGTTCGTGCCTCTGCAGACGTTGTAGTAGGTGTCGAAGCTGTCGTCGGGCGCCTCCGCAACCGGGTCCGCCGGCGCGGGCGGCGCCTCCTGGACGGGAGCCGCCGGGCTGCTGGGTGCGGCCGGCGAAGCGGGCAGGGCCGTGAAGGGGATGCCGCCGCCACCGCCGTCTCCTCCTCCGCATGCGGTCACGGCCAGTGCCAGGGCCGCGGTCGATGCAAGCCTGAAAGTCAAAGATTTGCCAAATTCCAAGGGAGTCTCCTCGTTCTGATCGATGGCGCAGAGGTGCGAGCGCTCTGCTGGTGCTGGCCGGCTGCTCCGCTGTCACGGAGTCGGCCGGGGGCGATCATAGGAATTTTGTGGAAATAATTTCCATTATGGAAATCCCTTCCTATTTCGAAAACGAGCGAAAACCGCCGCTTCAGATGAGTCGGAAGGTCAGGCTGCCGGACGGCCGGAACGGTCGCGGGCAATCCCCGCGGCCAGATGAGCGGGGGAGGCAGGTTCGGGACATCGCGCGGACGCGCGACTCCCTGACTCTCTATCTTCGGAAACGCACTAGCGAAGCACCAGCACGGGCAGCGTCGAGTGCGCCAGCACGTGCTGCGTTTCGCTGCCCAGCAGCAGGCGCTTGATGCCCTTGCGTCCGTGCGAGGCCATCACGATCAGGTCGCTCTTGTATTTCTTCGCCGCCGCGATGATCGATTCCGCCACCAGATCGGAGTTGGCCGTCGTCGTCTTGATCCGCACGCCGCTTTCCTTGGCGCGCGCGCTCACGGTGTCGAGCATTGCCTGTGCCTTCTCGGCCCACTGTTTCTCGATGCGCCCGATGTCTTCCGCCGAAAAAGTCATGGCGCCCTCCAGGTAGCTCCTGGGATAGCGCGGAATCACGTTGAGCGCCACGAGGTCGGCGTCGTTCCGGGCGGCGAGTGCGATCGCGCTCGTCACGGCCTTCTTCGAGAGCGTGGAGCCGTCGGTGGCAACGAGGATGCGTTTGAACATGGGGGGTCTCCGGGGAAGGTGTTGCGCGAGCTTAGGCAGGCCCGCGCCCCGCGCGTTGATGCAGATCAACAAGCGCAACTGAGTCCGGCCTTAGCCTCGCTGCGATGCAAGCCGCGCTCGCCTCGTTCTCTCCGCATCCATCCTCCGCACCCGCTGCAACGGCCGCAGCCGAGAGCTGGCGGCTGCTCGACGACCCGCTGGAGTGGCCGGCCTTCAGCCAGCTGGAGCAGGGGGATGCGGCCACGGGCCGATGGGCCTCGCAGGTGGCGGTCGAGGGCATGCACTGCGCCGCCTGCGCCTTCACCGTCGAAGATGCGCTGCGGAAAGTGCCGGGCGTGGTCGACGCGCAGGTCAACGCCGCGAGCAGGCGCGCGCGCGTGGTGTGGTCTGCCGCGGCCACGCGGCCCTCGCGCTGGTTCGAGGCCGCGGCCGCGGCCGGCTACCCGCTGCTTCCCGCCGACAGCCAGCCGGCGAGCCGGCAGCGCGCGCGTGAACTGCGCATGGCGCTCTGGCGCTGGCTGGTCTCGGGCTTCTGCATGATGCAGGTCATGATGTACGCCTACCCGGCCTACATTGCCAGGCCTGGCGACATGACGGCCGACGCGGCGCAGCTGCTGCGCTGGGCCTCCTGGGTGCTCACGCTGCCCGTCTTGCTGTTCTCCTGCGGTCCATTCTTTCGCAGCGCCTGGCGCGACCTGCGCGCGGGGCGCATCGGCATGGACCTGCCCGTGGCCTTCGGTGTGCTCACGACCTTCGCCGTCAGCAGCGCCGCCACTTTCGACAGCGGCGGCCCGCTGGGCCACGAGGTCTATTTCGACTCGCTGACGATGTTCGTCTTCTTCCTTCTGACCGGCCGCTGGCTGGAGGCGCGCCTGCGCGAGCGCACCGCCGGATCGCTTGAGGCCCTGATGCACCGGCTTCCCGACAGCGTGGAGCGATTGGCCCGCGACGGCAGCTGGGTCCGCGTGGCCGCGCGCGGGCTCACCGCCGGCGACGTGATCCGGGTGCGCCCCGGCGAGGTGTTCCCGGCCGATGGCGTGGTGATCGACGGCGACACCAGCGCGGACGAGGCCCTGCTCACCGGCGAATCACGCCCAGTGCCGCGTCCTTGCGGCGACCGGGTACTGGCCGGCAGCCACAACCTGTCGGCGGTGGTCCAGGTGCGCATCGAATCGGTGGGCGAGGGCACGCGCTTTGCCCAGATCGCGCGACTGATGGAAAGCGCGGCGCTGAACAAGCCGCGCCTGGCGCTGCTGGCGGACCGGGTGGCGCGGCCATTCCTCGTCGTGGTGCTGGCCTGCGCGGTGGGCGCCGCGGCGCTCTGGTGGCGGGTGGACCCGGGCCGGGCGTTGATGGTGGCGGTGGCGGTGCTGATCGTGACTTGCCCGTGCGCGCTTTCGCTGGCGGCGCCGGCCGCCATGCTCGCGAGCGCCGGCGCGCTGGCGCGCGGCGGGGTGCTCACGTCCAAGCTGCAGGCGCTGGAGGCCCTGGCATCCGTCGACACCGTGGTGTTCGACAAGACCGGCACCTTGACCGGCGACGTGCCGCGCCTGGAGCGCATCTATTGCCGGCAGGGCCTGCGACCCGGCGATGCGCTGGAGATGGCGGCCGCGCTCGCGGCGCAATCGCTGCATCCGGTCGCGCAGGCACTGGTGAAGGCATGGCATGCGCAGTTCCGCACCCCGCCCGGCTGGAACGTGGCGCATGCCGGCGAGACCGCCGGCCTCGGGCTCGAAGGTCTGATGCAGCGCGTGCGCGATCGCTCGGGCGCTCCGCGGCACGTGCGCCTCGGGTCGGCCGCGTTCTGCGGCGTGCCACCGCTGCAGGTGGAATCGGCGCAGGTCCATCTGCGCGACGCACAGGGATGGGTCGCCAGCTTCGTGCTGGCCGAGGAACTGCGCGCGGATGCCGGTGCGGCCGTGGCGGCCCTGCGTGCGCAGGGCGTGACGGTGCGGCTGCTGTCGGGCGACCGCGACAGCGCGGCGAAGGACGTCGGCGCGCAGGCCGGCATTGCCTTCGCGCAGGGCGACTGCACGCCGGAGGACAAGCTCGACGTGCTGTGGCGGCTGCAGGCCGAGGGCCGGCGAATCGCGATGGTGGGCGACGGGCTGAACGACGGCCCTTCGCTGGCACGCGCGGACGCCTCCTTCGCCTTCGGCCGCGCCGTGCCGCTGTCGCGGGCGCGCGCCGATTTCGTCGTGCTGGGGGACCTGCTGTGCGCCATTCCGCAGGCAATCGCGCAGGCACGCCGGACCGTGCGCGTGGTGCGCCAGAACCTCGCGTGGGCCGCGGGCTACAACGCGCTGTGCGTGCCGCTCGCCGTCGCCGGCTGGCTGCCGGCGTGGCTCGCGGGCCTCGGCATGGCCGCGAGCTCGCTCGTGGTGGTCCTCAACGCGGCGCGGCTCGCCGCCGCCGGCCCGGCGGTGCGCTGATGGACATCCTCTTCCTGCTCATCCCGCTGTCCGTGGTGCTGGTGCTCGCGATCCTCGGCGGGCTCTGGTGGGCCATCGAACGCGGCCAGTTCGAGGACATCGAGGTCGAGGGCGACCGCATCCTGCACAACGATTGATTTGCATCAAGGCTCGCGAGTGGGGCCCCGGAGAGACTTCGCGTCATCCAACAAGAGGCCCGACGATGCAAGCAACGCACCCACCCGCCGCGACATACGACGACACGGTCGTGCGGCAGTTCGCTCTCATGTCCGTGGTCTGGGGGGTGGTCGGCATGCTGGTCGGCGTGATCATCGCCTCCCAGCTGACATGGCCCGAACTCAACCTCGGCATTCCATGGCTCAGCTACGGGCGGCTGCGGCCGCTGCATACCAACGCGGTGATCTTCGCGTTCGGCGGCTGCGCGCTGATGGCCACGAGCTTCCACGTGGTGCAGCGCACCTGCCAGGTCCGGCTGTTCGCGCCCGCGCTCGCTTCCTTCGTGTTCTGGGGTTGGCAGCTGGTGATCGTGGCGGCCGCCATCAGCCTGCCGCTGGGCTACACCCGAGGCAAGGAATACGCCGAGCTCGAATGGCCCATCGGCATCCTGATCGCCGTGGTCTGGGTGGCCTATGCGATCGTGTTCTTCGGCACCATCGGCAGGCGCAAGGTCCGCCACATCTACGTGGCCAACTGGTTCTACGGCGCGTTCATCATCGCGGTGGCGCTGCTGCACATCGTGAACGGCGCGGTGGTTCCCGCCGGCTGGATGAAGAGCTACTCGGCCTATGCGGGCGTGCAGGATGCGATGGTGCAGTGGTGGTACGGCCACAACGCCGTCGGCTTCTTCCTCACGGCCGGCTTCCTGGGGATGATGTACTACTACATCCCCAAGCAGGCGGGCCGCCCGGTGTATTCGTACCGGCTGTCCATCGTGCATTTCTGGGCGCTGATCTTCACCTACATGTGGGCGGGGCCCCACCACCTGCACTACACCGCGCTGCCCGACTGGACCCAGTCGCTGGGCATGGTGTTCTCGCTGATCCTGCTGGCGCCGAGCTGGGGCGGCATGATCAACGGCGTGATGACGCTCTCGGGCGCCTGGCACAAGCTGCGCACCGATCCGATCCTGCGCTTCCTGATCGTGGCGCTGTCGTTCTACGGCATGTCGACCTTCGAAGGACCGATGATGTCCATCAAGACGGTCAACGCCCTGAGCCACTACACCGACTGGACCGTCGGCCATGTGCACTCCGGAGCGCTCGGCTGGGTGGGCTTCATCAGCATGGGCTCGCTGTACTACCTGATCCCGCGCATGTACGGCCGCACCACCATGTACAGCGTGAAGGCCATCGAGGCGCATTTCTGGATCGCCACCATCGGCATCGTGCTGTACATCGCGGCCATGTGGATCGCCGGCGTGATGCAGGGCCTGATGTGGCGCGCCATCAACCCCGACGGCACGCTCACCTATACCTTCGTGGAGAGCGTGAAGGCCACCTTCCCGTTCTACGTGGTGCGCCTGATCGGCGGCCTGCTCTACCTGAGCGGGATGCTGGTGATGGCCTGGAACGTCTGGATGACCGTCATCTCGGGCTTCTCGGTGCGCGCCAGTGTTCCGCCCGCCATCGCCCACGCCTGAGGACATCCATGAACAATCCCAAGACACCCGCGTCCACCGGCTTCTCCCACGAGAAGATCGAGACCAACAACCTGTTGATGATCGTCCTGATCCTGGTGGTCGTGGCCATCGGCGGCCTCGTCGAGATCGTGCCGCTGTTCTTCCAGAAGTCCACCACCGAAGCGGTGCAGGGCGTCAAGCCGCTCACGCCGCTGCAGCTCGCCGGACGCGACATCTACCTGCGCGAGGGTTGCTACAACTGCCACTCGCAGATGATCCGCCCCTTCCGCTCGGAGACGCTGCGCTATGGCCACTACTCCGTGGCCGGAGAGTTCGTCTACGACCACCCGTTCCAGTGGGGCAGCAAGCGCACCGGGCCCGACCTGCAGCGCGTGGGCGGCAAGTACAGCGACGAATGGCATCGCATCCACCTGAACAATCCGCGCGACCTCGTGCCCGAGTCGAACATGCCGGCCTACACATGGCTTGAAAAGAGCCTGGTCGACGCAGAGTCCCTGCCGGCCCACATGCGCGCGCTGCGCGTCGCCGGCGTGCCCTACACCGACGCGGAGATCGCCAAGGCCCGCGAAGAGGTCACGGGAAAGACCGAGATGGAGGCCACCGTGGCCTACCTGCAGTCGCTGGGCCTGGCGCTCAAGTAGGCAGCGAAGGAGCGAAACCATGATCGACATCACCACCTTGCGCGTCGCCGCCACCGTCGTCTGCTTCGTGCTTTTCATAGGCATCGTGATCTGGGCGTACTCGCGGCGCAATGCGCGCGACTTCCAGGAAGCGGCCCGCCTGCCGTTCGAGCAGGACTGAAGGAGACCCCACATGAGCGATTTCATCAGCCATTTCTGGTCGAACTACGTTGCCGTGGCGTCGCTGCTGAGCATCCTCGGCTGCGTGCTGCTGCTGTGGCTGACGGCGCGAAAGCGCGTGCCGGCCAGCGCCGACAACACCACCGGCCATGTCTGGGACGAAGACCTGCGCGAAGCCAACAACCCGCTCCCCATGTGGTGGATCGGGCTCTTCGTGCTGACCATCGTTTTCGGCCTGGGCTATCTGGCTGTCTTCCCCGGCCTGGGGAGCTTCGGGGGGCAGTCCGGCTGGAGCTCGCGCAGCGCCTATGACGCCGAGGTCGCCCAGGCCACGCAGGCCCTCGCCCCGGTCTATGCCCGCTTCACGCCCATGCCTGTCGAAGAGGTGGCGCGCGACCCGCAGGCCAGGGGCATCGGCGAGCGCCTGTTCATGAACAACTGCGCCCAGTGCCATGGCTCCGATGCGCGCGGGAGCAAGGGATTTCCCAATCTCACCGACAAGGACTGGCTGCACGGCGGCACGCCCGACAAGATCGTCGAGACCATCACCAACGGGCGCATCGGCGTCATGCCGCCCATGGCCGCGGCGGTCGGGACGACGGAGGACGTGAAGAACCTGGCCAACTACGTGCTGAGCCTGTCGGGTGAGCCGCATGATTCGGTGCGCGCCGGCCTTGGCAAGTCGAAGTTCACGGCCTGCGCGGCCTGCCATGGGATCGGCGGCGTCGGCAACCAGGCGCTGGGGGCACCCAACCTCAGCGACAAGATCTGGCTGCATGGCTACGGCGAGGCCGCCATCATCCAGATGATCAACGAGGGCAAGCGCAACGAGATGCCGGCGCAGCAGGGCCGGCTCACCGAGGCCCAGATCAAGCTGCTGGCCTCGTATGTGTGGGGCTTCTCGAACACGAACGCCACCGCCGCCGCGCCCGCGGCGGCCGGACCCTGAGGCCGCGCGTCCATGCCGCGCAAGATCATTCCCATTGCCAGCGCGCCGGCAGCCGAGGAGGTCGGCCTCTACGAGGCTTCGAAGAAGATCTATCCCCGCACCGTGCGCGGCGTGTTCGCGCGCTGGCGCTGGGCCATGGTGTTCCTGACCCAGCTCGTGTTCTACGGCATGCCCTGGGTGGAGTGGGGCGGGCGGCAGGTGGTGCTGTTCGACCTGGCCGCGCGCCGCTTCTTCATCTTCGGCTTGGTGCTGTACCCGCAGGACCTGATCTATCTGTCGGGCCTGCTGGTCATCAGCGCGCTGTCGCTGTTCCTGTTCACCGCGGTGGCGGGCCGCCTGTGGTGCGGCTACGCCTGCCCGCAGACGGTCTACACGGAGATCTTCATGTGGGTGGAGCACAGGATCGAGGGCAACCGCACCGCGCGCATGCGGCTGGACGCCGAACCGATGTCGCTCGAGAAGCTGGTGAAGAAGTGGACCAAGCACATCATCTGGATCGGCATCGCGCTGTGGACCGGGTTCACCTTCGTGGGGTACTTCACGCCCATCCGCGAGCTGGGCATGGCCTTCCTGCAGACGCAGATGGGCTCCTGGGAAGTGTTCTGGGTCTTCTTCTATGGCCTGGCCACCTACGGCAACGCCGGCTTCATGCGCGAGCAGGTCTGCAAGTACATGTGTCCCTATGCGCGGTTCCAGAGCGCCATGTTCGACCGCGACACGCTCATCGTCACCTACGACCCCGCACGCGGCGAGCCGCGCGCGCCGCGCCGCAAGGGGCCGGATCCGCGCACGCTGGCGCTGGGCGACTGCATCGACTGCGGCCTGTGCGTCCAGGTATGCCCGACCGGCATCGACATCCGCGAAGGCCTGCAGTACGAATGCATCGGCTGCGGCCTGTGCGTGGATGCCTGCGACACCGTCATGACGAAGATGGGCTACCCGCCGCGGCTGATCCGCTACGACACGCACAACGGCATGGAAGGCCGCTGGAGCCGCCGCCAGCTGCTGCGCCGCGTGCTGCGCCCGCGCGTGCTGGTCTACGCGTCGATCCTCGCGCTGCTGGTGACCGGTTTGCTGGCCAGCCTCGTCACGCGCACGCCGCTGAAGGTGGACGTGGTGCGCGACCGCGCCTCGCTCGCGCGCATCGTGGAAGGCGGGCGCCTGGAGAACGTCTACCGGCTCCAGATCATGAACGCCACCGAGCAGCCGCAGCGCTACCGGATCGCCGCGCACGGCATCGAGGGCCTCAGTGTCTCGCCGGACGAAGCGGTTGCGGTCGAGCCGGCCCAGTCGCGCTGGGTCGCGGTGCGGCTGCAGGTGCCTTACGGCGCAGCGCCGGCCGGCTCCCACACGGTGCACTTCGACCTCCGGGAAGAGGGTGGCGCGGTGCAGGTCTCCGAAAAAGCGGTCTTCCTGGTGCCGCGCTGAAAGGTCGATATGAACACGATGGCAACAACACCCGAACCCGCGGCGCTCGCATGGTGGCGCTACCCGATGCTCTGGATGGTGATCGCGGGGCCCGCGGTGGTGGTGGTCGCGGGCTTCGTGACGCTCTGGCTCGCGCTCTCCCGCCCCGAAGCACTGGTGTCCGAGGACTACTACCGCGAGGGCATCGAGATCAACAAGACGCTGGGCGACAGGAAACTCATGCCCGCGCTCGCAGGGCGAAACCATGCGCTCACTCCCGCCGAGGATGTGCCGCCGCCGTCGGGGAGGCCCGGGTCATGAACGGGTGGCGCCAGCTGGCGACCATCCTCTGGCCCTCCTTCCTGGTGGCTTGCGGCATGGAGGTGCTGGTGTTCGCGCTGTTCGATCCGCTCAACACCTTCTGCGGTGCCGATGCGCTGCGGATGTCCCGCCAGAGCCTGTACACGGCGGCGTTCTTCATCTTCTGGCTGATGGCGGCGGCATCGAGCGCCTGCACCGTGCTGCTCGCCAGGCCGCCGGCGGCCGAGCGCCGAGGCGCGCCGCCTCAAACATTTTCGGGATGAACATGTCCTCAGCAGCTGTCCTCGACGTTCCCGCGCCCGCCTTGCCGATCGAACTGCTGCGGCAGTTCGACGTTCCCGGGCCGCGCTACACCTCGTATCCCACCGCCGACCGTTTCGTCGAGGCCTTCGGCGAAGACGACTATCTGCAGGCCCTGCGCGAGCGACGCGACGCCGGCGCGCAAGCGGCGCCGTTGTCGCTCTACGTGCACATCCCGTTCTGCGAATCGCTGTGCTACTACTGCGCCTGCAACAAGGTCGTCACGCGTCACAAGGAGCGGGGGCGCCAGTACCTCGCCTACCTGGCGCGCGAGATCGAGCTGCAGGCGGCGCGGCTGGGGCGCGGCGCGACCGTGAGCCAGCTGCACCTGGGCGGCGGCTCGCCGACCTTCCTGGACGACCAGGAACTGGCCGAGCTGGCCGCGCTGCTGCACCGCTCCTTCTCCTTCGAGCGCGGCGGCGAGCGCTCGATAGAGATCGATCCGCGCACCGTCGACGCGCAGCGGCTGTCGAACCTGGCAGCGCTGGGGTTCAACCGCCTGAGTTTCGGCGTGCAGGACTTCGACCCCGCGGTGCAGCAAGCCGTGCACCGCGTTCAGCCGGCGTCGCAGGTCTTCTCTCTGATGGCGGCCGCACGTGCACTGGGGTTCGAGTCGATCAACGTGGACCTGATCTACGGGTTGCCGCGGCAGAACGATGCCTCCTTCGAACGCACGCTGTCGCAGATCCGCGAACTGCGGCCCGACCGCATCGCGCTGTACGCCTACGCGCACCTGCCGGAGCGCTTCAAGCCGCAGCGTCGCATCCTGGCCGAGGAACTGCCGGATGCGGCCGGGCGTGTGCGCATGCTCGCGCGGGCGATCGACGTGCTCACGGCAGCCGGCTACGTGTACATCGGCATGGATCATTTCGCGTTGCCAGACGATCCGCTTGCCGTCGCGAAGCGGCACGGAACGCTGCAGCGCGACTTCCAGGGCTACGGCACGCGGCCCGATGGCGACCTCATCGCGCTGGGCGTCTCCGCCATCGGACGCGTGGGGGCCACCTACAGCCAGAACGCCAAGACGCTCGACGAGTACTACGACCTTCTCGATCGAGGGCATCTGCCAGTGGTGCGCGGCCTCGTGCTGTCGCGCGACGACTTGCTGCGCCGCGCGGTGATCATGGCGCTGATGTGCCGCGGCAGGGTCGACTTCGATGCCATGGGCGAGGCCCACGCCGTCGATTTCCGGCACTACTTCCCCACCGAATTCGCGGCGCTCGGGCCGTTGGTCGCCTGCGGCATGGTGCGGTTGAGCGATCACGACATCACGGTCACCGAACAAGGCTGGTTCCTGGTGCGTGCCATCGCGATGGTGTTCGACCGCTACGCCCGCGCGAACCGCACGCGCTTTTCGCGCGTGGTCTGAACATGCAGGTCGCGCTCGCCGGTGCCGCGTTCGTCATGGGCCTTGCCGGCGGTCCGCACTGCGTGGCGATGTGCGGTGCGGCTTCGTCGGCGGTCATTCGCATCGTGCCGATCGCGCCCACGGCGCAGCACGGCGCAATGGCGACGTTCGCAGCACCTGGCGCATTCCACCTGGGGCGCTTCGCGAGCTACGCGGCGGCAGGCGCCGTCGCCGCCGCCAGCGTCGACAGCCTCGCACTGGCGAGCACACAGATTGCCGCGCTGCGGCCGTTGTGGGTGCTGCTGCATGTGTTCGTGTTCGCCTGGGGCGCGATGCTGGCCGCCACGGGCCGGCAGCCGCTGTGGGCGCAGCGCATCGGCCGCTCGCTCGAATCGCGTCTTCGCTCGCATGCCGGCGGCACGTGGCTGGGCGTGCTTGCAACCGGGCTGCTGTGGGTGGCGCTGCCTTGCGGGCTGCTGTACTCGGCATTGATGCTGGCAGGCCTGGCCAACGGCGCGCTGGAGGGCGCGGCGCTGATGGCATTGTTTGCTGCCGGCAGCGGCATCTCGCTGCTGGCCGGGCCGTGGCTCTGGCAGCGTTTGCGGCTGGCTGGCGGCAGGACGCGCCAGGCCTGGGGCGCGAGGTTGGCTGGCGTGCTGCTGGCCGCAGTGGCTGTGCAGGCGCTGTGGTCGGACCTCGTTCGCCAGATCGACGCCTGGTGCCGCTAAGGCAGAGAGACGAATCAGACGCCCGCTTCGTCCTGAATCCGGAGGTCCGCCCAGCGGATGCAGCGAACCAGGACCGCATCGACGACTTCGAGCCGCGTGCGCTTCGTGTCCACGATCTGCAGGACGGCTTTGAGGACGGAATGCTCGAAGATCTCGGCCCTGCACACGACTGTCCCGCTATCGAAGCTCTGGTCAACGTGGAACACGAATTCGAACCGGTCCCGGTACTGTGGCGGCAGGATCAGCTTCATTGCCGCCTGCTTCCGCCAGGATTGCGGAATCCATGGTTTTCGACCGGTTCTTTCGGCCATCGAAAACTCGCGCCGGGGTTGACCCGCTGCGGAGGATCCATGTTCGATCCTTTCCACCGCAGCCGTCTTGCCCGAATGAGCCAGGCGATTGCCGCGCCAGGATGGAAAATGTATCGCTTTGTAGAAAATCTATCTACATACTTGCGATTTTTTTGCGCCCGCTACCGAAAACGCTTGGTGAATTCGCGCACGACGCCGATGACCCGCGCATTGCCGAGCAGCTTGATGGGATATCGGCTGTTCAACGGCTTGAGGTACAGGTCTCCGCCGTCTTTCACGAGCTGCTTGAACGTGGTCTCGCTGGCATGGTTCACCGCGATGACATAGTCGCCGGGGAGGGCCTCCATCTCGGGCTCGACGATCAGGATGGATCCGGCGGGAAAGGAGTCACCGCTTTCGCTGACCATGCTGTCGCCATGAACCCGCAGTGCGTAGGTGTGCCGCTTGACCGGCACGCTCACAGGGATGGCGTCGAATTGCGTCGTCGGCTTGAAGTTGTCGATGACGGTGTAGTTGCCCGCCTCGACCTCGGAGACCAGGGGAACCTCAGCACGCACGTCGACCCCTCGTGCGCCCGCCGACACACCCGAGACCAGTTCGGCGACGGAAATCCCGAGCAGCTTCGCCACGCGTGCCTGATTGGCCCGCTTCGGAGCTGTGCCGCCTTGCTTTTCCCATTGCTGTACTGCGCCACGGCTAACCCCCAGCGCATCAGCAAATTGCTGCTCGCTCATCTGGAGGCGCTTGCGTCCTTCGCGAATTAGTTGACGGCTATTCACAGCCCTAGGGTAGGCGCTGTTTCAGATAGAAAGAAAATCGATGATAGCTCTTCCATCACCTGGACAGGGGCTATCGGCGATGGTTCATGTGACCAGATGAGTCGCTCCGACTCGTGAGGCACCCCACCCATCCGACGCGGATAGTCTTGTGTCCACCAGACGAAATTTCTATCCTGGCTTTAGTCCTTTCGCAGTCTTAGGATGAACTCGCGCCGGCCCCCAAAAAATCATTCGCTGCCGGCGGTTCTTGAGGGAATCCCATGCCAATGCCGTTGTTGCATCGTCTGGTCAGTGGCGCCGTGCGCGTCCACTGACGGCCATGTACCGCTATCTGCGCCTGGCAACCGTGAGCGAGTTCGCTGCGGGCAGAACGCTCGGCGAGCGCGTGAGGGCCGCCTGCCTGGCCTCTCGTGCGTGGAAGTCCAACGGGTACGGGATCGCCTGGGTTCAGGACCGTGTCGACCGTCAGTTCCGGTATTTCGAGGCACTCGGGGAGTTCCGCATGTTCGCGCCCGGCGCGGTTTTCATCGGAGCCCGCGTGACCTCCGTCGACGACACGAAGGCGCGCATTCGCTGGACGTCCGCTTTCTATCCCGGACCGCGTCATCGGCAAGTCGTCCGCGGGGGGCAGGGTGAATTGCTGCCGCTCGGTTTTCATGGACGCTTCGACCTGTACCTGCGGCGAGCGACCGAGATGCCGGTCGATGCGCATCAA
This sequence comes from Variovorax sp. AB1(2024), assembly GCF_037482385.2. Lineage (NCBI taxonomy): Bacteria > Pseudomonadati > Pseudomonadota > Betaproteobacteria > Burkholderiales > Comamonadaceae > Variovorax > Variovorax sp. AB1(2024). The sequence goes on from NZ_JBBHKP020000002.1 coordinate 302,350, forward strand.
GCCATCGGGGATGTTTCACCGAACGCCGAGAGCGACGTCATCGTCGTGCGATCGGATGAGGGCGAGACAACGACCTTCGACTTTCGACAAGCGGGCGGCATGCCTGCCGATGTTGTCGATGCGTTGCGCGAAGGCATGCTGCGCGCAAGGCTCCTGGCTGCCGGACCTTCGTAAGGGAACGGTTGGATTCATCGGGGATACGCAAGGGAAGTGAACCATGCAAAAGCAGACGATCCACAGTGCGACCATCACACTGAAACTGCCGCTCGACCTGAGCCTGCGCGATGAAATCGCGGCCTTGCGCGCCGCAGGCATTCCAGTCGACTCGCTGGGCAATGCGCAGTTCGGCTTCCTGTTCATCCGGACGGGAGGAAACTCGCAGAACCGGAAGAACACCTTTCGATGGTTCGCCTCCAGCATCCAGTAGTTTCGCGGGGGGCGCGGCGATGAGCCCGGCCTCAGTCTCCTGACCGGGCGGTCAAGGCATGCCGCCTGTGCATGGCGGGCAATGGCGTTTCCTCTTCGATCGTCCCCGTGCTCAGGACCCTGCGCCCCTGAGGCGTGATCTCGAGCACGGTCGCCGGGGGCTGGCGCATGCAGTGATCGCGGTCCACATGCACGGGCGGGATCAGCACCCTGATATGGCCGGCGGCCTCGAGCACACGCAGCCTGTCGACCATCGCGGGATCGGCTTCGGTGCAGGGAAGCCGCACGCTGGCGAGCTTCCTCAGCAAGGCCATGCACATGAGCGTTTCTCCGCGCAGGGCTCAGTCGAGCGTGAGCCGAATGATGAGCAGCCGCAATGCCCACCACAGGATGGCCGCGCCCAGTGCAATGCAGAGCGCAATGCGTAGCCAGAAGAAGAAGGCCATGGGAGTTTCTCGTTGAGCCAGATGAAGAAACATCTTGCGCGGTCGCACGGCCAAGCGCTTGAGATAGATCAATCTTCGCGCGCCGACGCGTGCCGTCCCCAGCGTCAGCCCATCAGCGTGCGCAGGCTGGCCAACGCCACCTTCGGGTCGGCGATCCCGTGGTAGATGGCGGGCACCTCCGTGTCCAGGCCCATGAGTCCGTAGACACCGTGCATCGCGCCGCGCACCGAATACTCGACGGTGAAGACCACGTCCTCGGGAATTTCCACGTACTGGCCCAGCAAGGCGAAGTTGCGTGCGCCGGCGGGTATGACCGAAGGCCGGTCCGACGCGCTCCTGCATTCGAACTCGCTGGTGATGTAGGGCATCATCACCGGCACCACGGTCGTGGTGCGCCGGACTTCTTCGAGGATGTCCTCGAAGCCCAGGTGGTGCATGAGCTCCGTCAATATGTCCTGGCCGCCGGCTTGGGACATCGTCTTCTCGATGTAGTTGCCCTGCGTGTCCAGCAGCAGGCCGTAGCCCCACAAGGTGAAGACGCTTTCAGGCTGGTCCTCGAAATGCGGGGCGTGCGGCACCACGATCGACATCAGCCAGCTCGAGTCCTTGAAGGTCATGAGCCCGCCGGTGCCGGGGGCGTTGCCTGAGAAGGCCTGGATGCGCCGGATCAGCAGAGGGCTGCGCATCGTGAGGGTGAACGACTCCCACTTGCTCTCGTCGACATTGCAGCAGAAAACCTCGGGCCGGCCGAAGCACGGTGCCTTGCGCGCCATGTTCCGCCACAGGGTCCAGGCGCCGTCGCGCTGGTCGCGTACCAGCTCCGGTGCCTGGTGATCGTTGCCGTTGCGCGAGTCGGCCACCATCGAACCGATGGTGATCAAGGCGCACTCGTGCGCGCCCAGGCTGTAGGTGAACGGGCGTCCCTCCCGCAGGCAATGCAGCGTGTCGAGCCGCAGGCCCTGCGCGCCGGCGGTGAAGTCCGCATCGGACACGCGCGTTCCGTAGTCGAAGCGCACGCCGTGTTCCAGCAGCCACTTCACCATCGGGCGCACGATGGCGTCGTACTGGTTGAACTCGGTGCGCCGCACGCCGCCCAGCGTATGGATGCGCGGCAGCTCCTGCAGGAAGCGCAGCATGTAGCGCTTGAGCTCGACCGCGCTGTGCCAGTTCTGGAACGCGAAGGTGGTGCGCCACATCGCCCAGAAATGGGTGTCCAGGAAGTGCGTGGAAAAGCACTCCTCGATGCGCTTCGTTCCCAGGGCGCGCTCGGGTGTGGCGAGCAGGCGCATGAGCTCCAGCCGGTCCTGGAAGTTGAAACCCAGGTCGCTGGCATCGAGTATGCGGCGGTTGCGGTCGATCAGCCGGGCATGCGCATCGGAGCGCCACAGTGCGTTGAAGGCCATGATCTCGTCGCGCACCGTGCGGTTCGGCGTGCCGGGCGAGGGAATGCTCTCCAGCACATTCCACAGGCAGGTGTAGGTCTCGTCGGTGAACATGCGCCCGCCGCGCGTCACGTAACCCTGGCGCGCATCGCCGCCGCCGTCGAGCGCGCCGCCGGGCAGCGTGGACTCCTCGAGGATGCGGATGTGCGAGCCCGGCATGCCGGCATCGCGGATCAGCAGAACCGCAGCGGACAGCGCGCCGATGCCGCTACCCACGATGCAGGCTTGTTGGAAGGAGGTCATTTCGTCGTTCCTTTGGTGATACCGGCGGCGCCACGGCAAGCGCGATATCCGGATGCGGCTTCGAGGCCAAGCCGGGCACTCGCCCGAGGCTAGGCTGGAGTCCACGGTGCGGGTTTGCGCCCGATCAAGCAACACCGCGGTCACGCCTGAGCGCGCGGTTGATGCAGCGCAATGCCGCACCGCGAGCCACGGCCTAAGGTCTGCGCATCACAGGCCGCCGACCAAAGGAGCTTTCATGCAAACGCCCGGATCCATCCTGCTTCACCTCGACGGCTCCGCCCGCACGGTGGAGCGCATCAAGCTGGCGCGCCAGCTGGCCGAGACCTTCGATGCCGAGGTCACGGCCCGCCCGTGCACCCTGTCCGCGCTCATGCGCTATCCGTACGCCATCGAGGGTGCGGCCGAAGCCGTCGCGATCATGCAGGAGATCGACAAGGCGGCGCGCGACAAGATGCACGCCACGTTCATGGCCAACACCGCGGGCTCGCAGCGCCTTCATTGGGCGGAGCCCGAAAGCGACGGGCCCTGGGGGTTCGCGCGGCGCGCGCTCTATGCGGACCTGATGATCCTGGGCCAGCGCGACCGCGACGACCCGATGGACGGCGAGCTGCCCGGCGACTTCCTGCCCAGCGTGCTGGTGCAAAGCGGCCGGCCGGCGCTGGTGCTGCCCTATGCGGGGCCCATCGGCCCCATCGGCCGCAACGTGCTGGTGGCATGGAAGGAGACCCGCGAAGCCGCGCGCGCGGTGACCGCGGCGCTGCCATGGCTGCGCACCGCAGCTCGCGTGCACGTGGTCACCTATGGCGAGGACGCCGAGGGCGCCCTGCAGCGCCTGCAGGAGTACCTGCGGGCCCAGGGTGTCGCCAATGCCACCCTGCACCCGGGCGGCAACAAGGAGGACGACGCCGGCAACAAGCTGCTGTCCTTCGCGGCCGACCTGAGCGCGGACCTGCTGGTCATGGGCTGCTACGGCCACAGCCGGGCACGCGAATGGGTGATGGGCGGGACGACGCTGTCGATCCTTCAGTGGATGACGCTGCCGGTGCTGATGTCGCATTGAGCGCGAAGGCAGGCACGGCCGGTGCCGTGCCGGCTTACGGCACCAGCACCGCCGCGCCCTCGATCCGCCCCGCGCGCAGATCGGCCAGGGCCTCGTTGGCCTGGGTGAGCGCATAGGTCTTCACGTGCACGCGCAGCGGGTGGGACTGGGCGAAATCCAGGAACTCGCGCGCATCGGCGCGCGTCAGGTTCGCCACGGAGGCCACGCTGCGCTCTTCCCAGAGCAAGCGGTAGGCGAAGGACGGGATGTCGCTCATGTGGATGCCGCCGCAGACGACCCGGCCGCCCTTGCGCACGGCGCGCAATGCGGCCGGCACGAGCTCGCCGGCAGGCGCGAACAGGATGGCCGCATCCAGCGGTTCGGGCGGGCGCTGGTCCGAGCCGCCAGCCCATGCCGCACCCAGGCTGCGCGCAAAGGCCTGGGTGGCATGGTCGCCGGGCCGCGAGAAGGCGTACACCTCGCGCCCCTGGGCGACGGCCACCTGCGTCATGAGATGCGCGGCGGCGCCGAATCCGTAGAGGCCCAGCCGGCGCGCATGCGCGACCTCGCCCGCGGCCTTGAGGCTGCGCCAGCCGATCAGGCCCGCGCAAAGCAAGGGAGCGATGCGCGCTGCGTCGGTTTCAGGCAGCTTCAGCGGCAGGCAGAACGCCGCCTCCGCGATCACGTGGCTCGCGAAGCCGCCGTCGCGGTGGTAGCCGGTGAAGCGCGGCGCATCGCACAGGTTCTCGTGCGCGTCCAGGCAGAAGGCGCAGCAGCCGCAGCTGTGGCCCAGCCAGGGCACGCCCACCCGCTCGCCGATGGCAAAGCCCTCGACGCCCGCTCCAAGCGCATCCACCACCCCGACGATTTCATGCCCCGGCACGATCGGAAGCACGGGCAGCGGCAATTCGCCGTCGACGATGTGCAGGTCGGTACGGCAGACCGCGCAGGCCAGCACGCGCAGGCGCAGTTCGCCGGGACCGGGCTGCGGAGTCGCGCGGCACTCCAGTTCGAGGGGAAGCCACGCCGCGCCGAGCACCATTGCACGCATGATGTTCAGGCGCTCACGAGCGCGACGCGCATGCTCAGGCGTCCACGAGCAGGTCGTTCACCACGACCGAGACGCCGGGCGTGGCCCACGCGGCGCCTTGCACCGCGTCGCGGTCGGCCTGGCGGGAAAGCGCGTCGTGGATCTTCTTTTCCACGTCGGCGGGGCTCAACTTCGGCTTGACTTTCACGAGATTGGACACGCCTGTCACGCCCATGAGGTCGCGCACCGCGCCTTCGGCGGCGCTGCGCTGGTAGCCCCACTCGACTTCGCCCTGGAGCGTGAGCCAGCCCTTTTCGACCATGGGGCGGATCCTGCCGTCCGGCACCAGCACGTTCCATTCGAGCGCGCGCTCGGCCGCCATGGCGATGTCGGCGTCGGTGCGCTCATTGCCGAACGGCAGCTTCACCGTCATCTCGACGGCCACCGCCTTCACGCCGTGCACGCGCTGCACGGCGCGCTCCGCGGCGTACTTCTCCGCGTGGCTGGAAAGGTGGCCGGTGAGGGTCACCACGCCGTCCTTGACGATCACGCCGATGTCGGAGGCCTTGAAAGCCGGGTCCCAGCTCAGTTCGGCCTCGACATCGTCGCGCAATTGGGTATCGGTCTTCATGGGAATTCCTTGCGATCAGTGGTTGGAAAGTCGGCGCGTCGCGCTGTCATCGAAACGGCCGTGCAATCCACTGTAGGAAGCAGCCCGCCCGGGCGCATTGCGCTGGATCAAGGCCGGCGCGGAATGCGCCAGGCGGCTCAGCCGATGTGCTCCAGCAGCAGGGCCTGCACCATGAAACGCCGGTTGTCGGCCAGGGAAGTCCCGTCGCCGAGCAGTTCGGCAAGCCGGACGGCCGGATGGTCTTCCATGGCGGCGCCGTCGAACACCGGAATGCCCGCGTGTTCGCCGATCTGCCGCACCAGGGCCGGGTCCATGTCCTGGCACTCCACGGCCTCGTAGAGACGCCCGAGCATGCGGGCGGTATGCCGTACCTCCTGCGGCGGGGTGTCGAGCGACAGGCTCGAGCGCATCGTGGCAACGCGCGCTCCCAACCGCTCCGCGGCATCGCAGAACAGCGCATGCGCCGCATCGCAGGGGGTTTCGTACAGCAGCCCCAGATTCTTGCCGCGCAGCGGTTTGGGCGTGGTTCCCTCCAACGCGGCGCGCTGCAGCATGCGCGCCCGGCACAGCAGGCTCGCCACGTCCAGCGGGGAAAGCTGGGGCCCGGCCTCGGGCTCGCGGAGTCGGTTCGGAAGGCGCATGGGAATGATCGGTATGTGACCCGTCGAGGCTAGTCAGACTGCTCGCACCGAACTTGATGCAGGTCAAGGGCGGGGCGCTGATACACGCCGGACACATTCGGTTCACCGAGCGTTACGCACCGATTCCGAGCGTTGTCTCTGTATTGCCGTCGGCTTCCTAGCATCCATCCATCGAAAGACACGCGACAGACAACCCAGGAGTTCCAGATGCTCACGATTGCCACCAACGAGAAGACAGCAACGGCCATGACGGGCCAGCAGACGTCCGACAACCTCAGGCTGTTGGCCGAGCAGCTGAAGCCGCAGCGGCGTGTCGTGCATACAGGCGATGTGATCTACCAGGCCGGCGAACGCTTCGGCAATCTCTACATCCTGAACTCGGGTTTCTTCAAGATCGTGAACCTCACGGCGGACGGCCGCGAACAGGTGGTCGGCCTGAAGTTCCGCGGCGACTGGCTTGGCTTCGACGGCATCGCCGATGGCAGCTATTCCTGCGACGCGGTGGCGATGGACACGGGCGAGATCTGGATGGTTTCCTACGAAGCACTGATGCGCGCCTGCGTCTCGCATCCTGCCCTGCTGCAGGTGCTGCACACAGCGATGAGCCGCGAGATCGCCCACGACCGCGATTCACTGATGTCGGTCTGCACACTGCCAGCCGATGCGCGCGTGGCCGACTTCCTGCGTTATTGGGCCGAATCGCTGGCCGAGCGCGGCATGCGCACCGACCAGATCACCTTGCGCATGACCCGCGCGGAGATCGGCAACTACCTGGGCATGACGCTGGAAACCGTGAGCCGGGCACTGTCGCGGCTGGCGCGCGACAACGTCATCGGCTTTGCCGAGAAGGGCCGCCGCGACGTCCAGATTCCCGACGTGGAGGCGCTGTCGGCCTTCGTGCAGCGCTGCCTGGCGCCGGCACCCGCGATGCTGCAATGAACGGGCGCAGCCGCCGCGCTCAAGCGCGGCCGGCCATCACCCTGCAAATCGCCCGCGCGAGTTCGGAGCGCGTGTAGGGCTTGCGCAGCAACTCCCAATCCTGCGGGACCTCGCGGTCCGCATCCAGCAACTCGGACGAAAAGCCCGACATCAGCAGCACCGCCATCTGTGGAAAGCGCTGTCGTGCCTCGGCGCCCAGCCGCGTGCCGCGCATGCCCGGGCCGAGCGCGATGTCGCTCAGGAGCAGGTCGAAGGCGACACCGCCGGCGTCCATCGCCATGAGTGCCTGCTCGCCCGTGGCGGCCGTGGTGATTTCGCAGCCCAGCGTTGTCAGGAAGGTGTGCACCACGTTGCGGACCTCGGCGTCGTCCTCCACCAGCATCACGCGCAGGCCTGGCGGGATGGTCTCGTCGGGGCGCTCCTCATCCTCGACGCCGGGCGGGTCAGCCGCTTCGAGCAGCGGCAGATACAGCCTCACCGTCGTGCCCTGGCCCGGCTTGCTGTCGATGACGATTCCTCCCCTGGACTGCTTGACGAAGCCATAGACCGTGCTCAGGCCCAGGCCCGTGCCGCGTCCGGCCTCCTTGGTGGTGAAGAAGGGCTCGAAGGCGCGCTCCTTCACTTCTTCGTCCATGCCGGTGCCGTTGTCGGCGACGGATATCGCCACGAAGCGTCCGTGGGCAGGGTTCTGCAAATCGCTGTGAGCGCTGTGCAGGACGGCCGGCAGCGCATCGCACATCTCGGTACGGAACCGGAGGATGCCGCCTTCTGGCATGGCGTCGCGCGCATTGATCGCGATGTTCAGCAGCGCCGACTCCAGTTGTCCGGGGTCCGCCAGCACCGGCGGGCAGCCGGGGGCGGTATCGATCTCGATCCCGATGCGCTGATCGAGCGTGCGGCGCAGCATGTCGGCCAGCGAATGCAGCAACACATGGGTGTCCACCGCCATCGGCTGCAGCACCTGCCGCCTGGAAAACGCCAGCAGCTTGCCCGTGAGTTCGGCGCCGCGCCGCGAGGCGCGCGTGGCGGCGTTCACCAATTGCTGCGCGTAGGCGTCCTGCGCCAGCGCGGGCAGTTCCCCCAGCACCTGCAGGTTGCCCTGGATCACGGTCAGCAGATTGTTGAAGTCGTGCGCGATGCCGCCGGTGAGCTGGCCGACGCTTTCGAGCCGCTGCGCATGGTTGAGCGCCTCCTCGGTCTGCACGCGCTGCAGGCTGGTGGCGAGCAGGCTGGACAGCGACTCCAGGAAGCGCAGCTCCTCGTCGCCGAAGCGCTTGGCCTCCTTCGAGCGCACCGACAGCATGCCGATCACTCGTCCCCGATCGGACAACGGCACCGCCAGCGCGCTGGTCAGGCCGGCGTCGAGGTAGGCCTGGGGCACCGCGAAGCGCTGCTCGGTGCGGTAGTCGGGCACCACGACAGGCCGGCCCTGTGAGAGCACGAAGCCAGGGGGCGTGTCGGGCCGGTTGGCCAGCCGCATCCCGACCTCCTCGCCCGCGATCAGGCCGACGCCGCTGGCCACGCGGAATTCAAGACGGTTGTTGTCGAGCAGCCAGACCACCGCCACTTCGACCTGCAGCGCCGTGGTGATGATCTCCGGCACATGCTTGAGCACCACCTGCAAGTCGCGCGTGTCGACGGCGAGGCGCCCCAACTGGGCGAGATGCTCGCTGTACCGGGCGCGCTGCAGTGCCTGCTTCACGCGGGGATAGGCGCCGATGTCGCGGATGGCCGCCACCACGAACGGCAGCCCGTGGTCCTGCAGCGGACTCAGCGCGATCTCGACCATGACCTCGCTGCCGTCCTTGCGCTTGGCCACCAGCTCCATGTGCGTGCCCATGGGACGCGGACGCGGGGCGCGGCCATACGCCTCACGGTAGGACGCATGTCGCGGACGGATGCTGTCGGGCACCAGCACGTCCACGTTCAGCCCGACCAGTTCGTCGACGGTGTAGCCCATCAGCGCGGCGGCCGAGGGGTTGGCCAGCATGATGTGGCCCGATTGGTCCACCAGCAGCAGCGAATCCGGATAGGCGATGAAAAGCGAGCGGAACACGCTGCCTTCCTCGATGCCCGACGGCAGACCCGGGATGGGCAGCCGGCCGGGCCGCAAAGGCGGGGTGTTTCCGGAATCAGTCATTGGAAACGGGCGGTACCAGGATGTAGCCCGCGCCGCGCACCGACTTGATGAGCTGCGGGTCGTCCACATCGGCCTCGATCTTCTTGCGCAGCCGGCCGACCTGCACGTCGATCGTGCGGTCGAAGGGAGCGGCCTCGCGGCCGCGTGTCTGCTCGAGCAGGAAATCGCGCGACAGCACGCGGCCGGGGTGCCGGGCGAAGGCGCACAGGAGATCGAACTCGCCGCCCGTGAGCGGCACCTCTTCGCCCTGCGGGCTGTGCAGGCTGCGCGCGGCGGTGTCCAGCCGCCAGCCGGCGAAGCGCAACCGGTCGGGGGAGGCGATGGCGGCCGCGGCCGGCGCGGCGGGCGCCTCCGGCGTCAGGCGCCGCAGCACCGCCTTGACCCGCGCGACCAGTTCGCGCAGGTCGAAGGGCTTGGTGACGTAGTCGTCCGCACCGACTTCCAGGCCCACGATCTTGTCCACGGCGTCGCCGCGGCCTGTGACGATGACGAGGCCGCAGCGCCAGTTTTCGCGGATGCGGCGGGCAATGGAGAAGCCGTCTTCGCCGGGCAGGCCCAGGTCGAGCAGCACGAGGTCCGCCGGGTCCGTGCCCATGAGCGTCGTCAGCGAGCGGCCGTCGTGGACCTGGGTGACCCGGAAGCCGTGGCCTTGAAGGTAGTTGGCCAGCAGCAGCGTGATGTCGACTTCATCGTCGAGCACCGCGATGTGGGAGGCTTGTTTCATGCGATGGCAGGAGGGAAATGGAATGCGGATGCCGTGGGCATCCTGTATCGCCGGGAGCGTAGCACGCATGCCGCGCCGCGGCACCCCCGGGATGGGTACCTCAGATGGCCAGCCAGGCCCGCAGCGCCGCGCGGCTGCCCACGCCCGCGCGGTCGTAGGCGTTGCGCAGGTGCACCCGCACCGTGGCCGGCGACAGGCCGAGCCGCAGGGCCACATCCTTGCTGGAATGCCCCGCGCAATACAGCCGCGCGATCTCGGCCTGCCGCGGCGTGAGGGTGGCGACGCCGTCGCGCGAGGGGCGACGGCGCAGCGCGACGCGCAGGCCGCTGTCGTCGCGGCCGACCTCGATCGACCAGCCGGCGGCCTCCAGCCGCCGCAGCGCCCCGCGCCTGCCCGACAGCCAGGCATCGGGCAGGCGCGGCGAGGTCGCGCCCGCCAGTTCCGCGAGCGCAGGCCAGGCTGCGCAGAAGGCGCGGTTGGCGAACAGCACCCAGCCCTGCGAGTCGGTGAGGGCCAGCGGCTGCGCCTCCTCGTCCAGGCCCTGGCGGGCATGCGCGTACAGCCGGTTGACCAGCATGGCCTCGCGGATCTGCGGTGTGAGTGCGGTCAGCGCGCGCGCATCGCGCTCGGTGTGCGCCGGTGAACCCGGGCCACGGTTGAGGTAGAGGTGCACGAAGGTGTCGCTGCCCTCGAAGGGAATCGCCACGCCCATCTGGTGGACGATGCCGTGGCGCGACAGGAATTCGCGCCATGCCGGTGGCGTCTGCTTCCAGCGCGGGTCGTCGTCGTTGGCGAATGCGGCCTGCTCGGGCTGCGCGCGCATGGCGAAGGTGATGAAGTCCAGCTCCGCACCGTTGATGCGGTTCCATTGCTCGCTCATCGCGGCCAGGTCGTAGCCGATGCCCACCGACGAGACGAAGCTGCGCGGATGCCAGGTGTTGATGGCGCCATGGTCGGCACGGAATTCGTCCAGCAAGCGGCGCAGCAGCTCATGCTGGAAGCGTTCGCTGCCGGTGGTGCGTGCCATCCGCAGCAGCGGCAGCGGCTCGGCGCCGGAAGAGGTCAGGGCGGCTGGATCGGAGGGTGACGTCCGTGGAGGCATGGCGCGCGGGCTGTGCACAAGGGCCGGGCAGGGGCCGGGCAGGCGGGGGCGCCGCAGGCTACCACAAAGCGTGGTAGGGGCCAGGCGCTTCGCGCACGCAGCATCGCCGTGTTGGCCCACGGAGCCGCTTCAGCGAGGAGAAACCATCATGCAACGTCATCCATCACCGCGCCTGCTGACTGCGGCATCGGCGCTATGCGCGCTGCACCTTTGCACGCCGAACGCGCAGGCGCAGGTGCTCAATCCCAACGTGTGCCCGGGCGGCACGCTCTACAGCAGCCGGGACGAAGGCGCCTACTCCGGCTTCAGCACGGCCCGCGACGTGGTGCAGGCCGACTGCCAGAGCAACATCGCCGGCGGCGCCGAGTCGCAGGCCGGCATCGACCTGACGTCGGGCAACACCGCGATCGGGCGATCGGCCACGGCCAGCGGCGGCTCGGCTTCGGCCTACGGGATCCGTGCCCAGGCGGCGGCCAACGGCGCGACCGCAATAGGCCTCTCCAGCAAAGCCAGCGCGAATTCGGCCACCGCGATCGGCTCCTTCACCGAGGCCAGTGCCGGCTCGGCCCTGGCGGTGGGCAACGTCGCCAAGGCCAGCGGGGAGTCATCGGTCGCCCTGGGCTACCGCAGCGCGGCGTCGGCCGTGGAGGCGGTGTCGATCGGCGCGGACAGCGCGGCCAGCGCGGAGAGGGCGGTCGCGGTGGGCAACGACAGCCAGGCGAGCGGCGTTCGCGCCAGCGCCTTGGGCGTCAACAGCAAGGCCCGCGACGAACGCAGCGTGGCCGTCGGCGCCGACAGCGATGCCAGCGGCTACGGCAGCGCGGTGCTGGGTTCGGCGGCGCGCGCGTCCGGCTACGGCGCCCTGGCGCTGGGCTATGCCAGCTTCGCCAATGCCGACGGCGCGCTGGCGATGGGCCGCAGTGCATTGGCCAGCGGCCTGGGTTCCATGGCCCTGGGGGCGCTCAGCGAGGCGCGGGGGCAGAACTCGGTGGCCATCGGCGCCCAGAGCAGCGACGGCGGCCGCAGCGACGTGGTGTCGTTCGGCAGCCCGGGCAGCGGGCGCACGCTGACCAACGTCGCGGGCGTCGAGGCCAGCGGCCAGGTCAGCGCCGGCTCGCTGTCCGTCAGCGGGGGCGCGGTGGTGAGCGGGCGGCTGGTCACCCAGGGCGGCATCGACAACCGCGGCGCGGGCATCGCCAATGCAGGGCGCATCGGCGGCGTCACCGCGGGCGATGTCAGCGCCACATCCACCGATGCCGTCAACGGCGCTCAGCTCCATGGCGTGCGCACCACTGCCGAACAGGCCCTGACCCTCGCGACCACGCAGGGCTCGCAGGTGATCGACATGACGCAGCAGCTGCAGGCGCACACCACGCAGATCCAGGCGCAGTCGGTGCAGCTGCAGGCAGTGGTGAACGGCCAGCTGGGCGTGTGCACCGTGGACGGTGGCGCGCTGCGCTGTTCGGTGGCCGGGCAGGCCGCTGCCACCGCCACCGGGATGGGCGCCGTCGCGGTGGGCATCGGTGCCTCGGCGCAGGGCGACGGGGCGCAAGCGATCGGGCGCAATGCGCAGGCGCTCCATGCGGGTTCGCTGGCCATCGGCGACGGCGCGCGGGCGCTGGCCGACCCGACCGTCGCCGTCGGCTCGGGTTCGCTGGCCAACGGGGTCAACGCGGTGGCGCTGGGCGCGAACGCGCAGGCACTGGCGCCCGAGTCGGTGGCGCTCGGCCAGGGCTCGGTGGCCGACCGGCCCTCCACAGTAAGCGTGGGCAGCGCGGGCGCGCCGCGCCAGGTCGCCAACGTGGCCCCGGGCACCCTGCCCACGGACGCCGTCAACCTCTCGCAGCTGGAACGCTCGAGCGCACAGCTCGGCGCCCAGGTGCAGTCCGTGCGCGAGTTCGCGGCGCGCGGCATCGCGCAGGCCATGGCCATGCCCTCGGTGCCGATGCTGCAGGCCGGCCGCCGGTGGGTGGGTGCGGCGGCCGCGAACTACGCGGGCCAGAGCGCGGTCGGTGTGGGCTTCGCGTACCAGTTCGACGAGCACTGGCAGATCGGCGGCGGCCTGTCCGTCGCCACCGGCTCCGGCGCGCAGGTCGGGGGACGGGTGCAAGCCGGCTATCAGTGGTAGCAGTGGCGGGCCGGGCGCCGGCTAGCCCTTCCAGCGCCACGTCTCGATCTCGGGCATGTCGCGGCCATGGCGGGTGATGTAGGCCCGGTGCTCCAGAAGCCTGTCGCGCAGGTGCTGCTGCACATGACCCGTGCTGTCGCAAAGCCTGGGCGTGCGCGAGATGGCATCGGCCGCCAGGTGGAACCGGTCCAGCCGGTTGAGCACCGTCATGTCGAAGGGCGTGGTGGTGGTGCCTTCCTCGCAATAGCCGTGAACGTGGAAGCCGGGGTGGTTGCGCCGCTTGTAGATCAGCCGGTGGACCAGCGCAGGGTAGCCGTGGAACGCGAAGATCACGGGCCTGTCGGTGGTGAAGATGGCGTCGAACTCCTCGTCCGCGATGCCGTGGGGATGCGCCGAGGGCGACTGCAGCGCCATCAGGTCGACCACGTTCACCACCCGCACCTTCAACTGCGGCACTTCGTCGCGCAGCAGGTCGACGGCCGCCATCGTCTCCAGCGTGGGCACGTCGCCGGCGCAGGCCATCACCACGTCGGGCGTGCCACCTTCGTCGTTGCTCGCCCAGTCCCAGATGCCGAGGCCCGCGGCGCAGTGGCGCGTCGCGGCGTCGATGTCCAGCCACTGCGGCGAAGGCTGCTTGCCGGCCACGATCACATTCACGTAGTCGCGGCTGCGCAGGCAGTGGTCGGTCACCGAGAGCAGGGTGTTGGCGTCCGGCGGCAGGTACACGCGCACGACCTCGGCCTTCTTGCTGACCACGTGGTCCAGGAAGCCCGGGTCCTGGTGGCTGAAGCCGTTGTGGTCCTGCCGCCAGACGTGGCTGGTCAGCAGGTAGTTCAGCGAGGCGATGGGCCGGCGCCAGCCGATGCCGCGCGACACCTTCAGCCACTTGGCATGCTGGTTGAACATCGAGTCGATGATGTGGATGAAGGCCTCGTAGCAGGAGAAGAAGCCGTGCCGGCCGGTCAGCAGGTAGCCTTCGAGCCAGCCTTGGCAGAGATGTTCGCTCAGCACCTCCATCACGCGGCCGTCGGGCGAGAGATGGTCGTCTGCCGGAAGAATCTGCGCGCTGGTGGTGCGCTGCGTCACCTCGAACAGCGCGCCGAGCCGGTTCGATGCGGTCTCGTCCGGCCCCATGACCCGGAAGTTGCCCGCATCCGCGTTCAGCCGCATCACCTCGCGCAGGAACTCGCCGGCCACGCGCGTGGCCTCGGCGTCGGTGGCGCCGGGTGCATCGAGCGCCACGGCATGCGCGCGGTAAGGCGGCATCGCCAGATCCTTCAGCAGCAGGCCGCCGTTGGCGTGCGGGTTGGCGCTCATGCGGCGGGCGCCCCGCGGCGCGAGTGCGGCGATCTCCGCACGCAGGGTGCCGGCCGCGTCGAACAGTTCCTCGGGGCGGTAGCTGCGCAGCCAGTCCTCCAGCAGGCCGATGTGCTCGGGCTTGCCGCGGAAGTCGGCCAGCGGCACCTGGTGCGCACGGAAAGTGCCTTCGATCTGCACGCCGTCGACCCGGCGCGGTCCGCTCCACCCCTTGGGCGAGCGCAGCACGATCATCGGCCAGCGCGGCCGCTCGCGAAAGCCGCTCTCGCGCGCCTGCGCCTGGATCGACCGGATCCGGTCGAGCGCGCTGTCGAGCACCTGCGCCATCAGCGGATGCATCAGCGCCGGATCGTCGCCCACCACGAAGTACGGCTCGTGTCCGTAGCCGCGCAGCAGCTGGACCAGCTCCTCGTCGCCGATGCGCGCAAGCACCGTGGGGCCGGCGATCTTGTAGCCGTTGAGGTGCAGGATCGGCAGCACCGCGCCGTCGCGCGCGGGGTTCAGGAATTTGTTGGAGTGCCAGCTCGCCGCGAGCGCGCCGGTCTCGGCCTCGCCGTCGCCGATCACGCAGCAGGCCAGCAGCGAGGGGTTGTCGAACACCGCGCCATAGGCGTGGAGCAGCGAATAGCCCAGCTCCCCGCCTTCGTGGATCGAACCGGGTGTTTCCGGCGAGACATGGCTCGGAATGCCGCCCGGAAAGGAGAACTGGGTGAACAGCCGGCGCAGGCCGATGGCGTCCTGCCCGATGGCCGGATACACCTCGCTGTAAGTACCCTCGAGGTAGGTGTTGGCGACCACGCCCGGTCCGCCATGGCCCGGGCCCGCGATGAAAATCGCGTCGAGATCGCGGGCATTGATGGCGCGGTTCATGTGCGCGTAGATGAAGTTCAGGCCAGGGGTGGTGCCCCAGTGCCCCAGCAGGCGCGGCTTGATGTGCGAGAGCGTGAGCTTCTCGCGCAGCAGCGGGTTGTCCATGAGGTAGATCTGGCCGGCCGAGAGGTAGTTGGCGGCGCGCCACCAGGCATCGAGCAGCCGGAATTCGCTCGGGACCGCCGGTGTGGATGAGGAGACCATGTCGGGCCGCTTTCTTGATGGAAGAGCGCCACAGTATGCGGAGCCGGCCGTGCATCGGCTTGCGCTCGGTCAATGTTGATCCCGCGCAAGCCCGTCGCGCCGCCGCGGCTTCAGCATTCGTTCCTGCAGGCCTTGGCCGAGAGGACACACCATGAGCACCGAGATCACATTTCCGCTGGCACTGTGCAAGGCGCAGTGGAGCATCTGGCTGCATGCGCTCGAAATGCTGGAGACCATCGGTGCCAGCGCGCTGCAGCGTGGCATCGAGGAGACCCGCGCCGGGACGGATGCGGTCATGCGCGCCGAGGACTGGCAAGCGCTGGCCCTGGCGCCGCTGCACGCGTTCTGGCCCGATGCCGCCGTCGGAACACGTCAGGAACCGGCCTTGAGCGCAGCGCCGGAAAACAAGGGCGCTCAGGCGCATGCGGCAGATGCCCCGGCCTCCCGTAACGACGTGGTGCACGACGCGCTGCGCACCCTTCACACGGCGCTGGCTGCGGGATCGGCGCCGCGCCGATCCAGGCCCAGGGCCCCTGTGGCCGCGGCGCGAGGAAAGGCATGACGCTCCCGACCATCGCCGTTCACCTGGACCACACCGAGCGTTGCGAGGTCCGCACCCTTCTGGCGGCACGGCTCGCCAGGCGGCATTCCAGCCATCTCGTGGGCATCGTCACCACCGGCATCGAGGGCATCCCGGCACCCATGCCGGCGCACGCCGAGCTGGAGGACTGCATCGCCGGCGCGTCGCTTCACCTGCGCAGGAGAGCCGAAACCGTCGCGCATGTGTTCCGCTGCCGTATCGCGGAGCCGACACTGGCGTCCTTCGACACCCGGCTGGTCGATGGCGAGCCTGTGGGCGCCGTGATCGGCCTTGGCCGCGCCAGCGACCTCGTCGTCGTGGGCCAGGCCGACGAATGCGCCGTTGTCGACCACGCGGTGCGTCAGCTCCCCGAAGAGGTGATGCTGCAGGCGGGACGGCCCGTGCTCATCGTTCCGCGCGCCGGCCGCTTCGACGGTGCGCTGGACAGGGTCCTGGTGGCCTGGGACGGCAGCAGGGAGGCCGCGATCTCCGTGCACCATGCACTGCCGCTGCTGCGCAAGGCAGCCAAAGTCACCCTGATTTCGTTTCTTCGGGAAGGCGACGCCAGTGCCGAGCGCGCGCTGTGCCCCGGCGAGATGAACAACTGGCTGCTGCGGCACGGCATCCAGGCAGACATCGAGCAGGTCGAGACCTCCTGGCGTTTCTCCGATGCCCTGCTGGACAGCGCCGCCGCGCTGGAAAGCGACCTGCTCGTGATGGGCGGCTACGGTCACGCCCGGATGCGCGAGCGCATGCTGGGCGGCGTGACACGCGACCTGCTGGCGCGTGCCACGGTGCCTGTCCTGATCGCCCACTGAGGCGAACGGGCCCTAGATCAAACCGCGGCTGACGGCGGCAGTCACCGCATGCGCGCGCGTGCGCACCTGCAGCTTGTGGCAGATGCTCTTCACATGCGCGCATACGGTTTGTGCGCTGATCGAAAGCTCCGTCGCGATGTCGCGCGTGAGGCAGCCCTTGGCGACGAGTAGCAGCACTTCGCGCTCGCGCATCGACAGGGCCTTTGGAGGCGTGCTGCCGGCCTGGCTCATCTCATCGGGCATGGATCGCCGCAGCCGCATGAGAAAGTGCCGCACCACGTTCGGCGATACGGCCGCGCCGCCATTGACGACCTGCAGCACCGCCTGCGTGAAGTTCTGGAACCACGAGTTCTTGAGCAGATGTGCCGGACTGGAACGCATCCAAGATCAACCTCCCTCTGTCTTGCTGCGGATTTCATTCTTCGGGCGTGCCTTCGGACGCGCCTTGACCCGCGTCAAGCGGTGCGTTGAGTCAGCGTGTGCAGGCCAGCGGAGTCACGCACGATGAGCTTGTTTTGCAGCGTGGTCAGGCCCTCGGTGCGGCGCGCGGCACGTTCGGCGGCCTGCCGCTGGGCTTCGTCTGCGACCTCGCCGCGCAAGGTCACGACGCCGTTCTCCACGCACACGTCGACGTCGCATGCGTTGACGGCAGGGTCCCAGTTGAGCTGGGCGAAGACGTCGTGCCTGAGTTGAATGTCCGGGTTCATGGCGATCCTTTCGGAAAAAGCAGGCGAACGAGATCAGGTCTTGTCGGCACCCGCGGGGCGGGTGGCACGCTTCATGGCTTCGAGCGTGCGGGCAGAGGCGTCCGCAGCGGCCTTGGCGGCGGCGCGGGTGGCTTCCTCGGCCTTGTCGAGCGCCTCGCGCGTCGCACGCGCGGCCTTCTCGGCCTCTTCCTTGCTCGCCTGCGCGGAGCGTGCGACCGACTCCTCGGCCCTGGCAAGCGCTTCACTGGTCGCGGCGGCGGCCTTGCGGCCTTCTTCCTGGGCGGCGCGCGCGGCGTCCTTGCTTTCATCGAGCGCGCGGGCGCTCGCGGCGGCGGTCTTTTCCTCCACCCGGGTGGCGGCCTGCGCGGCCTTTTGCGCGGCGCGGCGGATGCCCTCGGCCACGGCACGCGACACCTTGCCCGCACCGACCTTGCCTTTCTCCGCCGCGTCCCTGGCGGCGTCGGCGGCCTTGCGGGCCGCCCGTTCCGCATCCTGTGCGGCCCTGTGGGCGGCATCACGGGTCTTTTTCTGCATCGCGCTTTCGGGCGGAGTCAGTTGGGCGGGGGCCGTGTAGTCGGCTGCGAAAGCCGTGGCGCTGAGCGCGATGGCGATCGGCGCCAGCAAGGTGCGAAGCGGGTGGGTGCTTGTCATGGGGGTCTCGCTTGAATGAAGGTTGGAGGGGAGCGGTCCGGGGAATGCTCAATCGGCCGCTTCCATGCGCACCAGCAGCACCGGCACGGCACTGCCCCTGACGACGCGCTCCGCGTCGCTGCCCAGCGCCAGCCGGCCCAGGCCACGGCGGCCATGGGTGCCCATCACGATCAGGTCGCAGGCGGTCTTGGCGGCCTCGTCGATCACGGCATCGGCCACGCGGCCCTGCGTGATCTCGCGCAGCACGGTCTGCGCCTGCACATCGGCCGCCGTGGCCTCCGACAAGGCTTTCGTCAGCACCGATTCGCCGTACTGGCGCATCTGCTGCATGCCGGCCTCGAAGCTGGAGATCGTCGACAGCTCCACGAGCATCGGGAAGTCGTCGATGACATGCAGCAGGCGCAGCTTGCTCCCGAGCGCGGAAGCCAGGCGGATGGCCTCCCGCAGGCCGCGGTCGGCCGTGGGGCTTCCGTCCACCGGGACCAGGATGTGCGCGTACAGGGACATGGCGTTTTCTCCTTGGGGCCGCGTGGAACACTTGCCTGCCGCCGGCCCTGGCGCGACGGGCAGGTGCATTCTTCGGCCGTGCGGACAAAGCGGGCTTGCGCCACGTCAACATCGCTCGAACTTACCGGCGGCTTGATGCGCGTCAAGCGGGCACGAAAGGGTGCGCGAAACAGATCCTGCGCAGCGCCCCGGTACCCGTGCTGCTGGTGCGTGCGCCGCGCGCGGAAGCCGTCGCACCGGCGGCCTCCCGCGTCGCGGCCAAGGCCTGAGCCGTCGCAAGGCGCTGGGGCAGCCCGTTTCAGGTGCTGTGCGATCCTGCCGGCCGCACCCGACGCTTGAGCAGTTCGAAGATGCCCATGCCGGCCAGCATCGCGGCCACGAAGACCAGGGCCTTGGGCTCGCCCATTCCGAGGGCGACAAGCCCGGGCCCGGGGCAGAAGCCGGCAACGCCCCAGCCCACGCCGAAGAGCAGGCTGCCCAGGACAAGGCGGCGATCGATGCGCCGCGCGGAGGGCACGCGCATCTGCGCGCCCAGGATCGACAGCGTGCGGCGCCGGGCCGCCAGGAAACCGGCCATGGCGACGGCGATGGCACCGGCCATCACGAAGGCGAGCGAGGGATCCCATGCGCCGGCCAGGTCGAGGAAGCCCAGCACCTTGGCCGGATTGGCCATCCCGGAGACGATCAGCCCGAGGCCGAAGACCAGGCCGGCGAGCAACGAAGCGAGAGCGATCATGGCAATCTCCTCAGGCGCCGAACAGATGGCGCGCCACGAACACCGTCGCAAAGCCGGCGCCCATGAACGCCGCCGTGGCCACGAGCGAGCGAGACGACAGGCGGGACAGGCCGCAGACCCCGTGGCCGCTGGTGCAGCCCGCCCCGTAGCGGGTGCCCACGCCCACCAGCAATCCGGCCAGGATCAGAGCGCCGTAGTCCGCATCGATGCGAACCCTCGGCAGCGCCGCGAAAAGCAGATGGACGCACGGCGCGCCGACCAGTCCGAGCAAGAAGGCGACACGCCAGGCGACGTCGCCACGGGACGGCCTGAGCAGGCCGCCAAGCACGCCGCTGATACCGGCGATGCGCCCGTTCAGAAGCACGAACATCGCCGCGGCGAGGCCGATGAGAGCACCCCCGGCGAGCGCGGCGAGCGGCGTGAAATGGGCCCAGTCGATGGACATCATTCCTCCTTGGGACAGTAGAGGCGGTAGAGAACCGCGAGGATTTCCAGCATCGCCGGGTCGGCCACGCTGTAGAAGATGTTCTTGCCCTCGCGACGTGTGTCGACCACGCCTTCGTTGCGCAGCACGCCCAGCTGCTGCGACAGCGTGGGCTGGTGAATGCCCAGCTTCTGCTCCAGGTCGCTCACGCACATCTCGCCCTGGGACAGCTGGCACAGCAGCAGCAGGCGGTCTTCGTTGGCCAGGAGCTTGAGCGCTGCGACCGCACGGCCGGCGGCACCGCGCAGCGCTTCGGGATCGATGGTCATGGGGGAGGAGGGATTCATGGCTTTCCGATTTCGCTTTCTGCCGATATATTATATTTAAATATATATTGTTTTCGACCCCACCGGACATCCATGGATGGAGCGCCATGACAACCCGCACGACGACCCAAGGTTTCTTCGATCCCGCGACATGGACGATTTCCTATGTCGTGTGGGAACACGCAACGAGGCACGCCGCCGTCATCGACCCGGTGCTGGACTACGACTTCAAGTCCGGGCACACGCGCACAGTGTCGGCCGACAGGCTGCTCGCCCACGTCAGGGACCACGGCCTGCAGGTCGACTGGATCCTGGAGACCCATGCACACGCCGATCACCTGTCCGGCGCCCGCCACGTCCAGGCGCAGGTGGGAGGACGAATCGCCATCGGCGAGCACATCCGTGTCGTCCAGTCGACTTTCAAGAAGCTCTTCAACTTCGAGCAGGGGTTCTTGCCGGACGGCAGCCAGTTCGATCACCTGTTCCAGGACGGCGAGGTCTTCAGGATCGGCGAGGTCGAGATCACCGCGCTGGCGGTGCCGGGCCACACGCCGGCCGACATGGCGTATCTGGTGGACGGTGCCGTCTTCGTCGGCGACACGCTTTTCATGCCCGATGTCGGCAGCGCCCGCGCCGACTTTCCCGGCGGTGACGCCCGGCAGCTCCACGCGTCGATGCGCAGGCTGCTGGACCTGCCGCCCGACACCGTCATGTACGTCTGCCACGACTACCCGCCCGCGTCGCGGCAGGCCTGCTGGCAGACCACGGTGGCGAAGCAGCGCGCGCACAACATCCATGTGCGCGACGGCATCGGTGTCGACGAGTTCGTGGCGATGCGCACGGCCCGTGATGCGACTCTGGAGGTGCCGACGCTCATTCTTCCGTCGATCCAGGTGAATGTGCGCGGCGGGCGCTTTCCTCCCGCCGACGACAACGGCGTCTCCTACCTTCGCATCCCATTGAATGCACTCCCGCTGCCTTGACCTGCGTCAAGGTCCCGGCCGGGCGCGGTCCGCAGAATGCTGCGCACTGTCCATGAGGTACGAATGCAATCCTTGCTCTATTCCGGTGTGTTTGATCTTCCCTGGTGGGGTGCGGTGCTGGTCGCGCTGGCGCTCACCCACGTCACCATCGCGTCGGTCACCATCTTCCTGCACCGCCATCAGGCGCATCGCGCGCTCGAACTGCACCCCGTGGCCAGCCATTTCTTCCGCTTCTGGCTGTGGCTGACCACCGGCATGGTGACCAAGGAATGGGCCGCCGTGCACCGCAAGCACCACGCCAAGTGCGAGACCCCCGAAGACCCGCACAGTCCGCAGGTGTACGGCCTCAACCGGGTGCTGTGGGGCGGTGTGTTCCTCTATGTGCGCGAGGCGGCGCATGCCGAAACACTCGAGCGCTATGGGCACGGAACGCCCGACGACTGGATCGAACGGCGCCTCTATTCGAGATACAAGATCCTCGGCATCGTGCTGATGGGCGCAGTGGACATGGCGCTGTTCGGCGCGGTACCGGGCGCCCTCATTCTGCTCACGCAGATCGCTTGGATCCCGTTCTGGGCGGCCGGCGTGGTCAACGGCATCGGCCACTACTGGGGCTACCGCAACTGGCCGGCGACGGACGCCAGCACCAACATCTCGCCGATCGGCATCCTGATCGGCGGGGAGGAACTGCACAACAACCACCATGCCTTTCCTTCCTCGGCCAAGCTGTCGAGCAAGTGGTTCGAGTTCGACATCGGCTGGCTCTACATCCGCGTGCTGCAGGCCCTGGGCCTGGCGAAAGTGAAACATGTGGCGCCGAGCCCGCGCCTCGTGGCGCCCAAGGCCGACATCGACCTTGCCACCGTGCAGGCCGTCATTCGCTGCCACTACGACGTGCTGTCGAACTACACGCGCTCGCTGAAGAAGGCCTGCGTCGCCGAACTCGAGCGCCTGCGCCGCATGTCGCCGGAGGCCGCGCGCGCCCTGAAGACGGTCAAGCCGCTGCTCGGCAAGGACCAGGGGGTGCTGGGCCCGTCACGGCAACAGCAGGTGATGCAGGCGTTGAGCGCATCGCAGGTGCTGGCCACGATGTATGCGATGCGCGGGGAGTTGACCGCCTTGTGGAGCCGATCCGCCGCCACCGGCGAACAGCTCGCAAGGCAACTGCAGGACTGGTGCCAGCGCGCCGAGGCGAGCGGCATCGCCCCCCTGGCGGACTTCTCCCGACGCCTGCGCTCCTATGCCTGAACGAAGCTGAATCCCGGGAGGTGCGAATGAAGCCCGTGCCGTTGCTCTGCGCCCTGTGCGCCGCGCGGCGAGCGCGCTGGAAACCTTGCCATTCGCAAGCGCGTCCTGGGCCGAGCCCCGAGCTACCGCTTGATGCAGCGCAACGCACCGGCTCGGCGGCATGCCTACGATGAGTGCCTGGTTCAGGCCGCCGCAGGATCGCTCACGTTCCGGCAGGCACGCTCCATGGAGGCATCCACCATGTTTGAAACACTCTATCGGCTGTCCCTTGCAAGGTTTCCGGTCAACGTGGCGGACCGGCGGCAGATCGAGAACCTCAGGAAGCTAGATGCGGCGGGATACGTTCGCGCCTTCATTCCGCCTCCGCATGTCGATTGCGACGACTGCATGCGCCAGGATCCGGCGACCGTTCTCGGCATCACGCCGCAGGGGTGGTCGATCCTCGGACGCGGTTCGAATTCGGAAAACTCGCACAGGCGAGGCCGCGGTCTGATAGACGGCCCGTGAACGGCTTTCCTTGCGCTATCTCAAGGAATGCGCGCTCGGAAGCACCTAACGTAGGGCCATGAAAGCACTCGTATACCAAGGCCCCGGCCTCAAGTCGCTCGAAGACCGTCCCAAGCCGCAGATCCAGGCAGCGGGCGACGCCATCGTGCGGATCCTCAAGACGACCATCTGCGGCACCGACCTGCACATCCTCAAGGGTGACGTGGCGACCTGCACGCCGGGCCGCATCCTCGGGCACGAGGGGGTGGGTGTCGTGGAAGCCGTCGGCGACGGCGTGACGGCCTTCCATCCGGGCGATCACGTGCTGATCTCGTGCATCTCGTCGTGCGGCAAGTGCGAGTACTGCCGGCGCGGCATGTACTCGCACTGCGCAACCGGCGGCTGGATCCTGGGCAATACCATCGACGGCACGCAGGCCGAGTACGTGCGCATCCCGCATGCGGACACCAGCCTCTATCCGATACCGCCGGGCGCGGACGAGGAGGCGCTGGTGATGCTCAGCGACATCCTGCCGACCGGCTTCGAGTGCGGCGTGCTCAACGGCAAGGTCGCGCCCGGCAGCACGGTGGCGATCGTGGGGGCGGGCCCGATCGGGCTGGCCACGCTGCTCACCGCCCGGTTCTATTCGCCTTCGCAGATCATCCTGATCGACCTGGACGACGGCCGTCTCGAGGTCGCGCGCCGCTTCGGCGCGACGCACACGATCAACAGCGCCGACGGCATGGCGGCCAAGGCCGTGCTCGCGCTCACGGGCGGGCGTGGCGTCGACGTGTCGATCGAGGCGGTTGGCATACCGGCCACCTTCGTGCTTTGCCAGGACATCGTGGCGCCCGGCGGCACCATCGCGAATATCGGTGTTCACGGGCATCCGGCGGAACTTCATCTGGAGCGGCTGTGGTCGCAGAACATCGCGATCACCACGCGGCTGGTCGACACGGTGTCGACACCGATGCTGCTGAAGACGGTGCAGTCGCGCAAGGTGGACCCGAAGTTGCTGATCACCCACAGGTTCAGGCTCGACCAGGTCCTGGAGGCCTACGACACCTTCGGTCGCGCGGCCGAGACGCATGCGCTGAAAGTGATCATCGAGGTGTAGGCCCGCGCGGCTGCCGCTCCGGAAGGCAATAAGAAGACTGATTCTCTTTGGCATCCCGGGCACATTGCGACGCGCTTCTTTGCTCCTGCGCTCAACCTGCTTACCCTCGGCGCAGTCGTGTGGTGGCTGCTGTTCGCCATGATGGTGGTAGGACGAGCCCGGCTTTCGCATGCTGCCCGGGCGCTCTGCACGCTGACTGCCAATTCCCATGAAATCATTCCACTACCGCGCGCACGCCGAGCGCCATCGCACCGAACACATCGGCTGGCTGCGCGCCGCCGTGCTGGGCGCCAACGACGGCATCATCTCCACCGCCAGCCTTGTCGTGGGCGTGACCGCCGCCCACGCCAGCCATGAGGCCATCCTGACGACCGCCATCGCGGGGCTGGTCGCGGGCGCGATGTCGATGGCCGCCGGCGAGTTCGTGTCGGTGCATTCGCAGGCCGACACCGAGAAGGCCGACCTCGAGCGCGAACGCATCGAGCTCGCCACGGAGCCGGACGCGGAGCACCGGGAGCTCACGGCGATCTACGTGCGGCGCGGTCTCGAGTACAAGCTCGCGCAGCAGGTCGCCGCGCAGCTCATGGCCCACGACGCGCTCGGGGCGCACGCGCGTGACGAACTCGGCATCTCGGAAACGCTCAGCGCACGGCCGTTGCAGGCCGCGCTGGCCTCGGCGGCGAGTTTTTCCGTGGGCGCCGCACTGCCCCTCGTGGTGGTCGCATGTGCGCCTTCCGGCGCGCTCCTGCCCTGGACCGTGTGCACCGCGATCGCATTCCTCGCTTTGCTGGGGGCTGCGGCCGCCAGGATCGGGGGCACGCCGATCGCGCGAAGCGTCTGGCGCGTGGCCTTCTGGGGCACGCTGGCCATGGGAGTCACCGCCGGCGTGGGAGCCCTGTTCGGCGTGCAGGCGTGAGCCTCGCGGCTTCGCGGCCGCGCGAGCCGCAACCGAGATGACGCCGGCTTGATCGCCGTCAATGCCGCGTTCCTTTCACGGCATGAACATCAGCCCTGCCGTCCATCCACTGCGCCGCTTGCGGTGCGCCATTCCGCGGGGCACGCATGAATTTCAAGACCATCCTCGTTCACCTGGATCACTCGCTCAGGAGTCCCGTGCGCGCCGCCATGGCCGCCCGTTGGGCGCGGGCGCACGAGAGCCATCTTGTCGGGCTCCTGCCTTCGGGGCTGTACGACGGCATCATTCCCGCCGGTGCCATCGCCACCGGCATGACCGACTACATCGCGGAATCCAGCGACTATCTGCGACGGCGCGCCGAGGCCGTTGCCCGGGAATTCAGGACGGACATCGCCAGATCGGGGCCGCTGTCGTACGAGGTGCGCATGGTCGACGACGTGGCGGCCGACGCCGTGGTGCGGTACGGGCGCGCGAGCGACCTGGTAGTGCTCGGTCAAAGCGACGCGTCGAACCGGGGCGACACCACGACCCGCGGACTTGCCGAGTACGTGCTGATGGAGGTGGGGCGGCCGGTGCTGGTCGTGCCTTCGGCCGGTGGCTTCGAGGGCCGCCCAAGGACCATCGTCGCGGCGTGGGACGGCTCGCGCGAATCCGCCGTCGCGCTTCGCTCGGCGTTGCCGGCGCTGCGCCAGGCGGCGCGCGTCACGCTCATTTCGCTGCGCCACCCGCATGACGAAGACAACACGCAACGGCTGCTGCTGTCGGACATGATCCAGTTCCTGCTGCGCCACGGCGTGCAGGCGCGTGCCGAATCCGAGGTGACCGAGATCGACATCGCCGATGCGCTCCTGTCGCGGCTTTCGGACCTGGGTGCCGACCTGCTCGTGATGGGCGGCTACGGTCATTCGCGCCTGCGCGAGCGAGTGCTGGGTGGCGTGACGCGGCAGATACTCGCGCAGATGACCGTGCCGGTCCTCATCGCGCATTGAACCGCCCGGCGTGGGCCTGCCGGCGCAGTTGGCCGCGCCGCGCACGCCACGCTGCGCTCCCGTGTGGCTGAGCGCGCGACGGCCCGCTGACGACGAATCACTGGCTGGCAAGCATCCCGCTCGGCAGCCTGAAGTCTTCGGATTCGGCCTTCGCGCTCTCGGGCGCGCGGACCAGCAACACCGGCACCGGCGACATGCGCAGGATGTGTTCCGCGCTGCTGCCCATGACCCAGCGGCCGATTCCACGCCGGCCGTGCGTCCCGA
This sequence comes from Variovorax sp. AB1(2024), assembly GCF_037482385.2. Lineage (NCBI taxonomy): Bacteria > Pseudomonadati > Pseudomonadota > Betaproteobacteria > Burkholderiales > Comamonadaceae > Variovorax > Variovorax sp. AB1(2024). Next base: position 328,424 of record NZ_JBBHKP020000002.1, read on the forward strand.
TCACGATCAGATCGGCCTTCGACGACACCGCTTCGGCGATCACCTGGTCATGCACGGCACCCCTGAAGCTGTCGAGCAGCACGGCGTCGGACGCGACACTTGCCGCGGCGGCTTCGGCGCGCGCGTCCTCGAGCAGCTTCCTGGCATCCTTGCGCAGTTCCTCGAGCCAGTTGCCGGCGTAGCCGGAATAGGCATCCATGGCCAGTGCGAACGACAGCTCGTCGATGACGTGGACGAAGCGCAGGCGTCCGCCGGTGAGCTTCGCGAGGCGGATGGCTTCGGCCAGGCCCCGGGCGGACGTGGAACTGCCGTCGATGGGAACAAGAATTTTCTGGTACATGGCAAGACTCCGGTGGGCTGATGGGATCGGCCCAGTATCCGGACGGAGCTGCCGCGCGGATTGACATGCATCAAGCGCGAGGCCCGCCCAGGGCCCGTCCTTGATCTGGAGCAACCCCGCGGACTGCCGAACGCGCGACCCTGCGGGCATGCACAGGAAGCCCCCCATGATCCACGCCACCACCCGCATCATTCGCCAGGAGCATGCCGCGCTTGCGGCCATGCTTCGCTCCATCGTCATGCTGCTCGAGCAGCACCGCAAGAAAGGCACGCTGCCCGATTTCGCGGCACTGCGGGCCATGCTCTTCTACGTCGACGAGTTTCCCGAGAAGCGGCATCACCGCAAGGAAACCGACCTGCTTTTCCCCAAGCTGCGCGCCAGGACGCCGATGTCGCGCGAGCTGATGGACCGCCTCGACAGCGACCATGCCTGGGGCGAGCGCCGGATCCGCAACGTCGAGCATGCGCTGCTGGCGTTCGAGATGCTGGGCGAGCCGCGGCGCGAGGCCTTCGAAAGCGCGGTGAACGACTATGTGGACTTCTACCTGAACCACATGGCCCTGGAGGAGCGGGAGATCCTGCCCCTGGCCGAGCGCGTGCTGACCGAGAACGACTGGCGCGACCTGGACGAGGCCTTCTCGCAGAACCGGGATCCGTTGACCGGGCACGTGGCGGATCTTGAATACAACGCGCTCTTCACGCGCATCGTGAACATCGTGCCTGCGCCCATCGGCCTGGGGCCGGAGCTGTAGGCCCTGTACATGCGCGTGCGCGCGCCGCTGAAAATCCCATATCCGGGTGATTGATGTTCAGCCACAGGGCGTTCATGATCAGTCCATGTACCTGAATCCCCTGACTGCGGGCCTGCCGGCCGCAGAGCGCGAGGCGCTCATCAAGTGCAGCGAGCTTCGCGAATACAAGCGCAACGAAACCTTGCTGGATGTGGGAGAGTCGACCGATCAGGTCTATTACGTTGCAAGCGGCCTGCTGCGGGTCGTCACGCCGGCACGCGACGATGGCTTCGATGTGACGACCGAATTCGTCGCACGCCAGGACTTCTTCTTCGACCTGTCGATCCGGGAGGACAGCTACCTCTCCAAGCACAAGCTGGTCGCCGCGCTTCCTTCGGCGGTCTACTTCGTGCCGATAGCCGCGATGCGCGAAGTTTGCGCACGTCACCCCGAGGTGGTCTTCGGTCTGCTGGGGCTGGCAATGAAGCGCACGAGCATGTTGCGCACCCAGATGCGCCGCATCTCCTCGCTGCCGCCCGAAGCCGTGGTGCACCGCGTGTTGCACCAGCTCACGGATCTGGCGCCTTTTTCCGGCACCGGCGGCTTCGACAAGCGGATTTCGCAGTCGGTGATCGCGTCTTACGCGGGCCTCTCGAGAGAGGTGGTCAACAAGACCATGCGCGACATGGAGAGCCGGGGCCTCGTGCGCCGGGACAACGAGGCGGTCTACGTGTCCGGCGAGGCGGCGGTGACCGATTTCGGCGTGCTGATGGACGGGGCAGGCCTGGCATCGTCCGCGCCGCCACCGGGCAGCCACAAGCACTAGGCTGAATCGACATCCGGACCGGCGTCAAACGTTTTCGTCAGCGCGCTGCGACATAGGTGCCCGGTGCATCGCACAGGGGCGGCAGGCCCTGCCTCGGCGCTCCCATGCCGGGCGGACGCCGCCGAGGCCCCGAGTGCGAAACCAGCCACTGCTGGAAGGCCGGCCACCATGAGCCGTCGATTTCCTTCGACACCCGAAGGAAATCGTCGGGCGAAACATAGGCACCGTTCCTCCTTCGATGCAGCATTCGATGGCTGCGCTGCGCGTGTCCGGGCTCGCTCAGAATGCCCGCGTTGTGTCCGCCCGAAGTCAGGACGAAGCTCGCGTCCGCATCGCACAGCAGGTTGAACTTGTAGACCGAGCGCCACGGCGCCACGTGGTCGGTGCGGGTGCCGAGCAGGAAGACCGGCACGTCGATGTCGTTCAGCGACACCGGCTTTCCGTCGACGAGGTAGTGGCCTTCGGCCAGCGAGTTCTCCAGGAAGAGGCCGCGCAGGTAGTCGGCGTGCATGCGGTAGGGCATGCGCGTGCCGTCGGCGTTCCATGCCATCAGGTCGGTCATCGGAACGCGCTCCCCCAGCAAATAGTTGCGCACCATGGGCGCCCAGAGCAGGTCGCCGGAGCGCAGCGCCTGGAACGCGGCCGCCATCTGCGCCGAACTCAGGAAACCTTGGCGCGACATGACGTCCTCTAGGAACGCGAGTTGGCTCTCGTCGATGAACAGGCCGATCTCCCCGGGTTCGGTGAAATCGGTCTGGGCGGCCAGCAGCGTGAGCGAGGCGAGGCGGTCGCTGCGGTCGCGGGCCATTGCCGCCGCGGCAATGGCCATCAGCGTGCCGCCCAGGCAATAACCGAGCGCGTGCACCCGGCGCCGGGGCAGCACGGCTTCGATGGCGTCGAGACTGGCGCGGATGCCGAGCCGGAGATAGTCGGCCATGCCGAGTTGTGCATCCGACGCGTCGGGGTTCTTCCAGGAGACCGCGAACACCGTGTGGCCGTGGTCGACCAGGTAGCGGATCAGCGAGTTGCGCGGAGAAAGGTCGAGCACGTAGTACTTCATGATCCACGCACTCACGACGAGCACCGGCTCGGCGTGCACCGTCGCTGTCGCAGGCGCGTACTGGATGAGCTCGATGAGTTCGTTGCGCAGGATGACCTTGCCGGGCGTGACCGCGACCTCATGACCGGGCCTGAACGCCTCCGCGCCTGCCGGTGGTTGCCCGAGGGCGCCGCGCCAGAAGTCTTCCAGCCAGTGGGCGGTGCCGGCGAGCAGGTTCGCGCCGCCCGTGGCGGCGGTTCGTTGCAGCACCTGAGGATTGGTCGCGGCGATGTTGGCGGGCGACATCATCTCCAGCCACTGCCGCACGGCGAAGGCCACCAGCTGCTCATGGTGCCGGTCCACGCCCGGCACACCGCGGACCAGGTCGAGCAGGCGGCGTCCTGTGGTTTCGAAGGCTTCGCGGTACGTGCCGAAGGGCCATGGCGTCCAGTCCTCGGCGCCGAGCCGCGGATCGTGCGCGGGCGGCTGCCCGGCGGGAGCGGGCCGGGGCCAGAGGACCCCGGAGCTTCGCCCGGGCTGCGTCGCGAAATGGATGGCCCAGTCGGACCACGCCAGCAGCAGCGCCGCCGGCGACATGCTGCCGATGAGTCCGGCCCAGGCCGCATGGAGGGCCCGGTCGAGTTCGTTGTGGTCCTGGATCACTGGTGTCCTTGGGAAATTCGCCACGCATGGTCTGCGGGCATCCGCGCCGAGTCTGCGGGGCGCACACGCCAATTGCCTTGACCGGCGTCAATGCGCCGCCGGCAGCTGCCCCCTACGCTGTGCCGAACGCCCCCTAGGCCACCCACCGGAGCCGCCCATGCCAACCAGAGTCGTCGATTTTTCCGCCCGGTCCGAAGTCATTCGGGCCGAACCTTTCAACGCGCATTTCTGGGCCTGCACGCCCGCCGAGTTCCGCGCCTACCTGGGACGGCCGCGCGAATTCCTGCGCAGGCTCGGCATCGTGGTGCCACGCGAGTGCCGCATCGAGACGACGATCGAGAACCACGGCTGGCTCGAAGACGAGGCCCCCGATTTCGAGAACGACAGCGCGAGCAGGAACGACACGGTCATCTGCAACCTCGGCTGCGGCGGCGCCAACCGCTCCGTGTACCGCGTCGTGAGCTACGCGCGAGACGAAGCCGCGACAGGCAATGTCAAGAAGTCGTTGCTCCATGGCGCCGGCCGCCAGCAGGTCGCGGACGAAGTGCATGCGTCCGACGGAAAGAAAAAGGACAAGAAGGCAAAGAGAGCGAAGAAGGCGAAGGATCGCCGCAAGGACGATCACGAATGAGGGCGGCCTCGCTTCTTCAGGTCCGATGCCGCGCCTCGGCCGCCGTCTGGCATGCAGTGCAGCGAACGGCGGTGGGCTGCGCGAGCAATCGCGCGCGCGGAATTTCCACGCCGCAGTGCTCGCAGATGCCGTAGCGTCCGTCCTCCATGCGCGCGAGCGCCTGCTCGATTTCTTCGAGCCTGGTGTAGTCGACCTCCACCTCGGCCATGTACACGTCGGCGGCACGCTCCGCTTCGGCCTCGTCGGCATGTGTCTTCACTTCGTGCGCGTCCTCGGCGGAAATGAGGTGCGCCGAAGGCGCCGATGCACGGAGTTCTTCGAGCACCTGCTCCTTCAGCAGGTCGAGTTGCTGGCGAATCGCGAGGCGATCGCTTGCGTCCAGATGTCTCATGGTGTGTCCTTGCGAAAAAGTGAATAGAAGACCGCCGAGATTCCGCTCGGGCCGGGTCAGGGGCGCCCGCGCGATGCCGGCATGCGCACCGCCAGGTAAGCGAGGCGCCGGTCGCGCAGCACCAGCAGCGCGACCATGCCCCCGGCAGGCTGCTGCGACAGGCCTTGCCTGAAATCCTCCAGGCGATGGAGCTTCACGGTATTCAGCGCGACGATCACGTCGCCCCCGCGAATCCCTCCGCTGCGTGCAATACCGTCCGCCTCCCTCACGATCAGGCCGCTGTCGATGCGCAGCTGCAGCCGCTGCGCAGGCGAGAGATCACCCAGGCTCAGGCCCAATCCGTCGTTCCATTCAGGGGCCGCGCTCGTGAGAGATGTCTCCGGCGTCCCGGGCTGCGCCGCCAGGGACACCTGGAGCAGGCGGCTCTTGCCGTTGCGCCACACCTCCAGCTGCATGCGGCTGCCCGGCTTGCGTTGCGCGATCTGCTGCGGCAGATCGATGACATGCGCCAGAGGCTTGCCGTCGAACTCCAGCACTGCATCTCCCTGCGCGAGGCCGGACGCGTCCGCGGGGCTGCCTTTCTCGACCCGCACCACCAGCGCGCCGGTGGTCGCAGGCAGGCCGAAGGACTGGGCCAGCGCTGGCGTCACCTCCTGGAACTCGGCGCCCAGATAGGCACGCCGGACCACGCCATGCGCGCGCAACTGCTGCGCAACCTGCATCGCCAGGTTGATCGGCACCGCGAAGGACAGGCCCATGTAGCCGCCGCTGCCGCTGTAGATCAGCGAGTTGATGCCGACCACTTCGCCACGGCTGTTGAGCAGAGGGCTGCCCGAGCTGCCCGGATTGATGGCGACATCGGTCTGGATGAAGGGAATCTCGCCTGCGCCGCCCATGACGCGTTCCACGGCGCTGACGACACCGGCCGTGACGCTGCCGTGGAACCCGAAGGGCGAGCTGATCGCGGCGACCCAGTCGCCAGCGGCCAGCGACGCGGAGTCACCGATCACGGCCACGGGCAACGCGTGCGCATCGATCTTCAGGAGCCCGACGTCGGTGCGCTTGTCGACGCCGACCACCTTTGCCGTGAAGCGGCGCCCGTCATCCAGCTGGACCTGTGCTTCGTCGATGTTCGCGACCACGTGGGCGCTCGTGAGAATCAGCCCGTCGCTGCCGATGATCAGGCCCGAGGCGAGGTCGCGGATCTGGCTGATCCGGGCGCTCGTCGGCAGCGGCCAGGCCAGGCGATCGGCGAAGTCGCGCTCCGGCGCGATTTCGAGTTCGATGTCTTGCGAGTTTTCGTCGCGCCCGACGCGCAGCGTGCTGATGTCGACTACCCACGCCCTGCGACTGGCCACGAGGGACGCGAAATCGAGAACGGCCGGCGCGGTGGCAGGGCCTGCCGCTGTCGCGGTCGACGCATGGGGCTGCGCCACCGTCGGCCCGCTCGTGCAGGCACTCAGGAAACAGCCGCAGGCCAGCAGGGCCGCCGTGCGGATGGCGCCGGGCGAGCGCATGCGTCAGACCGCCTGGGGCGACAAGGTGGCGGGGCGCACCACGGCGCGCGAATCCTCCGCGCTCTGCACCGCGGTGCCGAATGCCTGCAGCCGGGCGGCACAACTGCCGTCGTCGACCTCGTGCATGGTGAATGCGGTACTCAGGATGGGCGCGCGGCCGAGCCGCTTGCCGACTTCCGCCACGGCGTTGGGGCCGCCGCGTCCGCCCATGACGGAGATCAGTGCCACGTCGGGCAGGCGGGCACCCTTGCGGTCCACGAACGTGCGCATCGGGCCGGCCAGCCGGAGGCCCCAGATCGGCGAGATCAGCACCACGGCCTTGTAGTCGCCGGGCGGCGGCCCGTCGTAGCGGATGGCGGGCATCCGCCGGAAGAACGAGTCGATCAGGCAGCGCCAGTTGCCGAGTGCGCCGCTTCTCGGGTGCAGGTCGTGGATCTCTGCCATCTCCCAGCCCTGCTGGCTGCAAAGAAGCTGGGCAAGACGGCGGCAGGTGCCGGTGTAGGAATAGACGATCACAAGGACGTTGTTCATGCTGGCCTCTGCTGCTGCATTCATGGAGAGCAATTTAGGCCTCGCGGCCCGTGGCCGGCTTGATGTGGCGCAAGGCGGTGCGAAGGGGTCGCGGCGACCATCCGGCCATCGGGAATGTCCCCGTCGAAAGAACCGTCATGAAGATTCCGCCTGCCTTCGATGGTGGCGACCACGCGAAGCGCGGGCCGGCCGGCCGCGCCGCCGCAATCGTCTTGGGCATGCTCGCGCTGCTCGGGCCCCATGTCGCATGGTCGCAAGACCAGGCGTGCGCGCAGCGGACCCAGCCGTCGTCGCAGGGCGTGGACTTCGCCGCCGCGGCGGCTCGCCAGGCACCGGCCGTCGTCGGCGTGAGCGTGATCGGGCAGCGCGACGACTGGCCGACCGTCGACACCTCGGCGCGCGTGTCGGCACCGTTCGATCAGGCCCCGGGCCGTGGCCTGGCCTCGGGGTTCATCTTCAGCCGCGACGGTTATGTCCTCACCAGTTCGCATGCCGTGCTCGGCGCCCAGCAGGTCGTCGTGTCCACGGCCGACAGGCATCGCTTCGACGCCGTGATCGTCGGGCTCGACCGGCGCACCGATGTCGCGCTGCTCAAGATACCGGGCGGCAACCTCCCGACGGTGGCCGTTGACCGGACAGGCAAGCTCTGCCCGGGCGAATGGGTCGCCGCCATGGGCGCGCCCTTCGGATTCGAGCGCAGCGTGACGGCGGGCGTGGTCAGCGCGAATCCGCGCTACATGCCGGGCGGCGGCGGCGTGCCGCTCATACAGACGGACGTCGCGCTCAACCCGGGCAATTCGGGCGGTCCGCTGTTCGACGAACGAGGCGAGGTCGTGGGAATGAACTCGATGATCTACGCCGTTGGCGGCAGCTACATCGGCCTGTCGTTCAGCCTCCCGATCGATACGGTCATGCGCATCGCCGAAGAACTTCGCGCGACGGGGAAGGTCACGCGGGGACAGATCGGTGCCAGGACGCAGCCGCTGACGGACGAACTCGCCCCGGCCTTCGGCCTGGCGGCGGCGACAGGGGCCCTGATCGTGCGTGTCGATGCGGCAAGCCCGGCGGAGATCGCGGGCCTTCGCAGCGGGGATGTGATCCTTTCCGTCGACGCGGCGCAGCCGATGTCCTATGAAGACATCCAGAACCGCGTGTCCTCGGCCCGTCCCGGCAGCCGGCTGGCATTGAACGTCTGGCGCCACAGATCCGCGTTGCCGGTGCAGGTGGCGGTGGCCCAGGGCGTGGCGGACGCCGTGCCGCAGGTCGCGCGGCGAACCGACATGCACGAGGTCCGGTTCGGCCTCGAACTCGCGGAGCGCAAGGGTCCGCCGGGCGTCGGGTTGCTCGACCCCGGGCTCTACGTCAAGTCCGTCACGGGCTCGGCGCAGCGGGCGGGACTGAGGTTCGGCGACATGGTGCTCGCGGTCAACGACGTGAGCGTCTCGGGACAGGCCGAGTTCGATGCGGCGATCAAATCCATCGGCGACGACGAGACCGTCGCATTGCTCATCATGCGAGGCAACGCCAGAGCCTTCGTGCCCATCGCGCCGCGCAGGTCGGGCGCAGTGTCGGCGGCGCGCCGGCTGGATGCCGCCGGGCCTGCATCGGCCAACTGACAACCGGCGATGAAATCGATCAGCCACGGCGTCCTGATCTTCAATGGCGACGCGCAACTGCTGCTCTGCCACGCCACCGGCAGCCCGTACTGGGACATTCCCAAGGGCGGCGGCACGCTGACGGAAACCGGCCGGCAGACGGCTGTGCGGGAGACCTTCGAGGAATGCGGCCTGCGACTGGCACCCGAAGACCTCCTGCCGCTGGGATGCTTCGCCTATCGAGCGGGGAAGGACCTGCAGCTCTACGCGGTCCTGACGAGCAACTTCGACGCGCATGCGTGCACATGCGCCAGCCAGTTCGTCGACCGCCGCGGCCGGCCGCAGCCGGAGATGGATGCCTACCGGTGGGCGGGGTTCGACGAATTGCCGCAATGGTGCGCGAAGAGCCTGGTCGCCGTGCTGACGCGAGCACTTTCGCTGAAGGCGATCCTGGCGCAACTGCAGGCGCTGAAACAGCGGCACACCGATGTTGATCCCGCGCAAGGTCACCAGGACTTCATCGCACAAGAATGAAGGCACGGACCGCCGCCCGCGCGGCGGAGTAGATCCGCTTTTTTTCCTCTCAATGCGAGAACGACAATGCCCTCACATCGCCGCACCTTTCTTTTGACCCTTGTCGCAACCGGTGGACTGATGTCAGTGACCGAGGCCTTCTCCCAGGCCGCGCTCGATGAAAAGGATCCGCAGGCCGTGGCCCTCGGCTACGTCGCCGACACGACGAAGGCCGATGCCAGGAAGTACCCGAAGCACGACAACACGCAGGTCTGCAACGGCTGCGCGCTGTGGCAGTCCAAACCCACCGACGCCATGGGCAACTGCGCGCTGTTCGCGGGCAAGCCGGTCCACGCGAAAGGCTGGTGCAGCGCCTGGTCCAGGAAAGCCTGATTCAGGGTGGACCGGCGACGCCTCAATCATGCGTCACGAAGGGCGGACGACACCAGGTCGGCCAGGAAGCTGCCCGCGCTGGCCATGGAGGACTTCAAGAGGCGCGCGAAGGTGGACATGAACTTCATTCCCTACGCGAGCGCCTCGAAGATCGCGGTGGATGTCATGGGCGGCCACCTCGACGTGGGCGTCTCCGGGCTGCCCGCGCTGCTGGAGCACATCAAGGGCAACCGGCTCTCCGGCGTCGGCGTGCTGAGCAAGGCCCGCGACCTGGGCAACAAGGACCTGCCGTCCGCAGGCGAAACGCCCGAGCTCAAAGGCGCTGATTTCTTCTTCTGGACCGGTCTCTTCGCGCCGAAGGGGACGCCTGCCCCCATCGTCAACAAACTCAACCTCGCCTTCGCCGAGGTGCTGAAGGAACAGAAGGTCAAGTCACGCTTCGCGGAACTGGGCGTCAAGATTTCCGATCCGGCGAATCCGCAGGCGTTCGGCGCATTCGTCGCGCAAAGCAGTGCGCAATTCGAACAGCTCGTCAAGCAGAGCAACGCGCCCCGGAACTAGCGCAGCTCGCGCGTGCAGGCATCGAGGCCCCGGACTGGCCTCCGGCTTCGGATCCAGGAGACGTCGCATCACCGGCGCAGAGCCAGCGGCAGATGGTGTCGCCGCCGAACCGCAAGGGCGTGCGCTCATGCAGGAAGCCACAGGCAACATCACCTTGCGCGTCCAACGGCACACCAGCGGCACATAACAGGGCGACGCGTTCCGATTCCGTGGTCCCGAAGGGAATTCGCACAGTGATGTCGGGCAGGCGGAAGTGACGTGCCATGGTTTTCCTCGTGTACGTGCTCATGGGTCATGCCGGTCTCGTGCCCCGCAATGCGATGAATTCGGGGCACTTCAGGAAGGCCGATTTCATCGCCCACGCGATCGAACGCGCTTGATCTGGATCAACGGTGTGCAGGCTGGCCGCACGGATACTGATCGTTCAAACTGCAATTCATCTTTGGAAGTCATGGCGCATCTCGTATGGAAGACCGAACTCGACACAGGAATCCGCGAGATCGATACCCAGCACCAACGCATCGTCCAGTACATCAATGCGCTGGGCGATGCGAAGCTGACGGACGATCAAAGGGCCGTCGGCAAGATCATCGACGAGGCGATTGACTACACCGCGTCGCACTTCGCCTTCGAGGAAGCCATGATCGAAGACGCCGGCTACTCGTTCGTGGGCCCGCACAGGAAGGTGCATGAGATCTTCGTGCGCCGCGTGGTCGAGTTTCGGACCCGTTTCGAGCGTGGCGAGGATGTGCTGGCCGAGCTCCACGACATGCTTTCGCGCTGGCTTTTCAACCACATTCGTCACGAGGACGGTGCCTATGTCCCTGCCGTGAAAGCGCATCTGGAGGTCACCGGGTCGACGGCTGAAAGGATCGTCAAGGCGCAGGCAAGCAAGGAACTGGCGCAGGGAAGGGCTGGCGGCCAGATCAAGCAGGGTTGGTTGAAGAGATTGTTCGCCGGGTAACCATGCTGACGGACATCGTCGTGCATGTGCGATGTCCCCGAACCGTCTGCTTCATGGAAATCGGCAATCTCGCGCGCGCGGCCGGCCGAACCGTTTCGCTCAGGCTAACTTTTCATCCCTTACGTTGATTGATGGCATTGCGCCGGGCCGGCACGATCGTGTTCAGGGACAGAAAGCTGCGCGCTGTCGACGGCTTTTTCCGAACCTCAACGATCTTGAAAGGAAGAGCAATGACCACCGAAGTCGAAGTTTTTCGCAACATCCGATATGCACGGGCCGAGCGTTTCGAGCAACCCGAGGCCCTGGCCTGGGATGGCAAGCATCACACCGAGCGCGGCCCGATCTGTCCGCAGGCGCCTTCTCGCCTGGAGGTCGTGCAAGGACCGTTGGCACCCATGGACGTCGACGAGCACTGCCAGGTGCTGTCGGTGTTCACGCCGGGCACCGTGGGCCGGCGCCCGGTGATGGTGTTCATCCATGGCGGTGGCTTCGTCACCGGCGGCGGCGAGTTGCCATGGCACGACGGGGACAAGCTGGCGGCAGAGCAGGACGTCGTCGTGGTGTCGGTGACCTACCGTCTCGGAGTGTTCGGTTACCTGCAGTTTCCGTCGAGCACCGGACCCAGCCCTGCGATGGCCGACCAAGTCGCGGCGCTGCAATGGGTCAAGACGCATATTTCGCGGTTCGGTGGCGATCCGGACAACGTGACGGTGTTCGGACAGTCGGCTGGCGGGTTCTCGATCGTGGCAATGCTTGCTTGGGGCCACGGAGGCACCTTGTTTCAGCGTGCCATCCTGCACAGTGGAGCCAACGGTGCCGCCCGCACGCGGGACGAGGCAGACAGGGTATCGTCGATGTTTATCGACGAACTTGGACAGGATCCTCGCGTCGCGAGCGTCGACGACCTCATTGCCGCTCAGAGTCGACTCGCCAAAAGCCTGAATCAACTGATTGTCTGGGCCCCTGTCTCACCCGACACTCCGTCGGGATCTGCCGTCGACACCATCGCTGGATGGTGCAAGGATGACGCGCTGCCCTTTGTTCTCCTGAACAACCACGTCGCTGCAACACCCGGTACGCAAGTGCGCTACGCCGCCGAGACGGCACGGATGAATGTGCTCTTTGAAGGTGGGGCCCGCAGCCTGGTTCAAGAGGTGGCTGCGAAGGGCTGCAATGCCTACCTGTTTCGATTCGATTGGCAATCACCGGATACCGGATTCGGTGCCTGCCATTGCATCGATCTGCCATTCCTGCTCGGCAGCGCGCAAGCGTGGTCGGCGGCGCCGGAACTTGGCAAGGCCCGCTGGGCGGACATAGAGCAGCTCGGCATGGAGATGCGCCGGATCTGGGCGGACTTTGCCCGCGGCTCGACGCAAGGTTGGCAAGCCGGATCGGTGAGGCATCTGCCCTGAGCGATTGTGCGAGCCGCCGAGTGCGTACGCAGCGAATCATTCTTGGCCTTCGACAGTCAAAGACAACTCGAATCGCTACGATGCACCATTCACTTCCGGGCCCAGCATGCAACCTCGCATTGATGAAGAAATCACCTTCCGCAAGCTCGAAACGCTGATCGCGTTCATGGAAACGGGCAACCTGGCGCGCGCCGCCGAGCGGCTGGACGTGAGCCCCGTGAGCGTGCATCGCGCGCTGCACTCGCTCGAGTCGGGGGTGCGCTGCGCGCTGTTCCGGCACGAGGGCCGCAACCTGCATCCGACCGAGGCAGCGCAAACGCTGGCCGAGGTGGCACGCGAGGTGCTGCAGACGCTGGCGCAGGGCGTACGAGCCACGCGGGAGATCGCAGGCTATTCGGCCGACCGTATCCGCATCGGGTCGCTCTATTCGCTCACCATCCGCACGGTGCCGACGGTGCTCATCCACATGAAGGTGCGCAAGCCGGCGCTGGAGACCGAGCTCGTACTCGGCTCCAATGCCGACCTGCTGCAGAAGCTGCGCGACGGCGCCATTGACGCGGCCCTGATGGCGCTCCCCGAAGACGAGGCCGACCTGGTGTCGGAGCCGCTGTTCGATGACGAAATCCATTTCGCCGCACCCGTGGGCTCGCGCTATGCGCGACACAAGCGTGTGGACCTGAGCACCTGCGCCGACGAGAACTTCGTCAGCCTGAAGGAAGGTTTTGCCACATACAACGGCTTTGTGGAAGCGTTCCGCGTAGCCGGGTTCACGCCCAACGTGGTGATGCAGACCGGCGACATCTTCTCGCTGATGAATCTGGTGAGCGGCGGCATCGGCTGCACGCTGCTGCCGGGGCGCGTACGAGACGTGTTCTCGAAGAACGTGCAGCTGATTCCCGTACAGCCCAAGTACCTGATGCGCCAAACCCTGGGCGTCAGCTTCCTGCGCACGCGAGAACGTGACCCGAACCTGCTTGCGCTGCTGGCGGTGTGCCGCGGCGCGAAGGCCGAGCTGTCCTGAGGCCCATGCGCAGGCTGGATCCTGTACGCCCTGATGGCTGGCTGTGCGAACGTGCTTCGTGTTCGCGTTCGTCCTGATGTTTGCCGGCGTGGTCGTCCCGCTGGACCAACGGGGGCGCCTGGCCCGCCGTTGCTAGGTGCGTGACTGCGCGCGCACCAGCCAGTCTCGCGCCCCTTGCAGGGTCTTGAAATCGTCGAGGCTGCGCGCGTCGACGCCCGCATACGCGCCGGAGACCATCTCGCTGAGTGCGCGGCCCGGGCCGAGTTCGAAGAAGGCCGTGGCGCCGGCTTCGACGCAGGCTTCCAGGCAGGACGCCCACTGCACCGTCCGGGAAATCTGCAGGGCCAGCTTCTGCGTGCCTTGCGCGGCGCTCAGCACCACTTCGCCGTCGATGCCGCTGAACAAGCGCGCGCCCGACAGGGGAGCGCGTGCGATGGTGGCGCCGGCCAGGGTGTTCCGGAAGGAGGTCGTGGCATCGCCCATGAGGAAGGTGTGCGAGGCCACCTTCACCTCGACCGGCACGACCCTCGTCGCGCCCTGCGCCAGCGCCTGCGGCGCGATGTCCGCGAGCGCGTCGCGCATGCCGCCCAGCACCCAAGCGTCGCCGGGGTTGACGATGGCGACGGCGGCTTCACGGTGTGCGCACAGCTGGTCGATGCCGGCCCGTTCGAGGCCGCGCACGAACAGAAGGCCTTGCTCGCCCGGCCTGGCTCGTTGGGCGGCATCCATGGCCTCGGCGCGCGCGGCGACGAGGTCGAGCGTGTCCGTTGCTGTCGTCAAGCCTGCGATGTGCCATGCCGCCATCTCGCCCACGCTGTAGCCCGCGATGCAGCGGCGCGGCGCGAACGCGTCCGACAGCACGGCCCAGGCGCAGAGGGCCTGCAGCGTGCACAGCAACTGCGCCGAGCGGTTCTCGTGCAGTGCGTCGGTGGCGGCTTCGCGCACCCACGTGCGCGGGTCGTGTCCCAGCAGCCGGGTGGCGTGGGCGAAAAGCCCTTGCGCTTCGGCGGCGGGGCCCGTCAGCGAGAACATGCCGGCGTTCTGGCTGCCCTGCCCGGGGCACAGGATGGCGAGCGTCATGGCATGCCGCCCGGCCCATAGAGCCATGCGATGGTCACGGCCACGGTGAGCATGGCGGTCAGCGTGCTGGCGATCACGGTGGAGCCTGATTCCTCCGACTTCACGCCGGCGTTGGCGCCGAAGAGCACACCGAAGAAGCCCGAGGGCAGCGCCGCCATCAGCACCGCGATTCGCGTGATGTCCGCGGGTGCGCCCATGGCCTTGGCGATGCCCAGCGCCAGCAGCGGCTGGGCGACGGTGACCGTGACGGTCGCCAGCGTGGTGTTCCAGCTCAAGCGGAAACGTTGGGCCGAAAGGATCAACCCGGTCACGAACAGCGCCATGCCGCCCGCGGCCTGTCCGATCTGTCCCAGCGACGCAGCGGCGACAGGCGGCAGCTTCCATTGGAGCAGGGCGATCGCCGTGCCGGTGATCGGAGCGAGCACGATGGGTTTTACCAGCGCATGTCCCATGGCACGTGCAAACCGCACGGCCTTGGCGCCGGCTGTCGCCGTTTCGCCCGGCCGCGCTGCAGAGAGCTCCAGCAGCGCCAAGGTGACGGGCGAGGGCAGCAGCGAGCCCGCCGCGATGGCGACGGCCACGGGCACCGTGTGCGTCGGCCCCAGAAGCGCCACGACGATGGGCAGGCCCGCCGCCGCATAGTTCGGCAGCGCCACAGTGAGCGACTGCAGCGCAGCCTCGCTGGCGCTGCGCCGCATCAACCGGCGCTGCAGCCCGTACCACAGCGGGTAGACCAGCATCATGGCGCCCCCCAGGATGACGAGCAGCGGCCACTGTGAAAGCAGGGTGTCGCGCGGCGTGGCGGCGGTGGCGGCAAACAGCGAGGCGGGCAGCGCATAGGTCATGACGACGGTGTTGAGCTCGCCGACGTGCGTGTTGTTGATCACACCCCGTTTGCCGGCGGTGTAGCCCAGCAGAAGCACGAAGTAGATCGGCACCAGCGCGAGCAGGATGATCGCGATCACGGCGCGGGCTCGTGTTCGTGTTCGATCGCCATCGCGAACAGGCTCATCGCCAGCAGGTCGGCCGCGCCGCCCGGGCTCAGCCAGCGCGCCACGAAGGCGAGATGGATTTTCTCGGCGGCGCGACGCCAGCCGGGCCGCCCGACGCCGCCGGCGGCCAGGAAGGCGCGCGCGCTTCGCTGGGCGAAGCGCAGGCCGGCGGCTCCGCCGCGGTGCAGCAGGTTGGTGTCCTCCAGCTCGGCGATGAGCGCAAAGCATGCCTGCACCCTTGCGGCCTGTGCATCGCGCGGTGCCAGTTGCGCGGCATGGCGAAGGGCGGGCAGGCCGATGTCGTAGACGCTCGGAAAGCCCAGCGCGGCTTCCTGCCGGGCGCCGCCTGCGCCGTAGCGGCGCTTCACGGCTTCGCCGTGGCTGTCGCTCGGCCGCGGGCCGGCAAGAATGTCGGTGCCCCAGCGGCGCGAGACGGTGTCGCCCAGTGACTGCGAGGGGCCGCCCTCGATGCCGCGTCGCGCCTGCAGTCCGGCCGCGGCGCACAGCAGGCCGAGCCCGAAGATGGCGCCGCGATGGGTGTTCACGCCGCCGGTCGCCGCCGTCATGGCGCACTCGGCGCGCAGGCCGATCTTCCGCAGCACGGGCATGTCGGCGTCCTGCATGCCGGCCTCGGCCAGTTCCGCGAAGTAGGGCCGGAGTGCCGCCGCGCTGCGGTGGAAGGTGCCTGCGTCCATGTCCGTGTGGCTGCCAGAGTCGACGTGGCTGACCAGCCCCGGCTTCGGCCAGGTGCGCACCTCCAGCCGAAGGCTGCGCTCGGCCAGCGCACTCAGGTGTTCCGCGCAGGCGCGTGCTCGGTCGTGGCGAACCGAGGCCGATGCGATCCATGCCGGCGCTGCCGCGTTCATGCGACCGGCTCCAGGAACTGCGAGCGGGCGCACAGGAGCGGGTCGGTTGCCGTCTTGAGCAGCACTTCGGCGCTGCGCGAATGAAGTTCGCGCCAGTTGACGCCCGACCCGTCGGGCCGAAGCAGCTCGCCGTCCACCCGCATCGGCGCGGCGGCGTCGATGCCGGCCAAGGCCACCAGGAATTCCTCGGTGCGGTCGCTGGGGGGCAGCGTCCAGGTCAGGTCGATGTCCGAGCCCTGGCTCAGGTACTCCAGCCCGGTCAGCCATTGCCAGGCGAGGCTGCCGAACACGCGGGTCTGCACGCCGAAGTGTTCACCGACGGCCAGGAGCTGCCGCAGGGCGGGTTGCCAGGCCCGCGGCGCCGAGGCGACCACTTCGTGCAGCTGCGGCAAGCCCGAAACCGAGACGATGTGGTCGAGTTGCACCTGCAAGGCGATGCGCCGCTTGCCGGCCTTCGGGGGCAGCGGCAGGCCCACCGGCAACCATGACGCGCCGCCAGATTCTCCCGGCAGGCGACGCCGCACGACGAGCGGCCAACCACGGTGCGCCCAGCCTTCGAGCAGCGGCTCATCGGCCAGGTCCTGGCGCGAAGCCATCAGCGCGGCCCAGGCCGGCGGCGCGGCCCGCACCAGCTGGTGCCGCGGCAGGCACGAGTCAGAGGGCAGGGCGGGCAAGCTCATACACGCGCCTCGCAATGTCAGCGGCCTTCGGGCGGCCATGGCGTTCCTTGCCGAGCTGGTCTCGCAGGTCCGGCGCATGCGCTCCCTGCCGGGGCAGGGACTTGAGCACCTCGTCGATCTGCAGGTCGAGAGGGCGCTCGGGGTCCAGCACGGACGCCACCGCACCGGTCTGCATCAGGTTGTCCAGGCCGGGCGCGAACACCGGGGTGGACCTGGCCTTCTCCTGCAGCACCTCGATGGGCAGCTTGGTCACGCGCGACATGGACGGCAGGTCCATCACCATCGGCTCCGCCCCCGGCAACGCCACCAGCGTGCGGGTCGACAGCGCGGTGGCGATGAAGGCCCCCGCGGCCGTGTGGCCGTAGAGCAGGCCGACGGTTGCGTGGCCGCGCGCGTCCGCGAGGTTCAGGCACTTGGCAAGGTGCGCAAGGTATTCGCTGAGCCCCAGCATCTCGTCGCGCTTGCTCATGCGCTGGCTGTCGCTGTCGATCAGCACCAGGATCGGTGTCGTGCCCCCCGCTCTGAGCGTGTCCAGCACCTTGCGCGCGAGCCAGGCCGCCTCGTCGATGCCGATGGCCTTGCGGCCGTCGACACCTATGACGGCCATCTCCGTGCCGTCGGCGCGCGGGCCCTGGCCCGACAGCAGGCCGTCCTCGATCACCACCTGGTGGCCCTTCGGAAAGAGCGAAGCAAGAATTTCAGCGAGCGTCATGGCGAGGCGCCTCCAGTCGTTGGGCCAGGGCGACGAATGCCTCGAAGGGCATGCCGGGAATGGCGTCGGGGTGGTCGGCGCCCAGCGCCTGCCAGACGTCCAGTGCGTCGCGGCATTCGCCGAAGCGTTCGATGCGCCGCGCCAGGCGGGCCTGCTCGGCCTCGAGGGTGGCCTCGTCCGGTGTCGAAGTGCCGCGGACCAGGTCGACCGCCGCCGCGCGAAAGCTGGCCACGGTGTCGTCCACGAACCGCTCGGCACCGCCGATCAGCCGCCTGTGCTTGCCGCCCATGGTGCGCCACACCAGCGCGCGGTCCTTGGCGTCGAACTCTTCCACGCCGCGGTTGGTCTCGATGACTTCGGGGCCGGACACGCTGATGCGGCCCTGCTCGGAAACGGCCAGCGCCGAGCAGCACCCCGCGATCAGGCCGCCGCCGCCATAGCAGCCGGCGCGCCCGCCGATGAGGCCCACCACCGGCACGCCGGCCAGGCGCGCGTCCAGCAGGGCGCGGATGATTTCCGCGATCGCGAGTTCGCCCGCGTTGGCTTCCTGCAGCCGCACACCGCCGGTGTCGAACAGGATCAGCACCGGCACGGTGCCGATGTCGCGCGCGGCGCGCAGCAGGCCCGTGAGCTTGGCGCCATGCACCTCGCCGAAGGCACCGCCCATGAAGCGGCCCTCCTGCGCGGCCACCAGCACCGGTGCGCCGTCGAGTCGGCCGCGGCCCACGACCATGCCGTCGTCGAACTGCTGCGGCAGATCGAACAACGGCAGGTGCGGGCTGGTCTCGCGAAGTTCCGGGCCGATGAACTCCTCGAAGCTGCCGGCGTCGAGCAGGCCGTCCACGCGTTGGCGCGCGGACGCTTCGTACCAGCTGGCCGCAAGCCGCTGGTCGTCGTGGTGCACGAGGGCGTTCATGCGGGGTCTCCTTCCACGGCGCGCACCGCCTGTGCCAGCCGAAGCGCGACGGTGTCGGGACGGGCACCGCCATCGTTCACGGACAGCTTCAGCCCTCCCGGCGAACGGCGTTCGACGAAATCCTGGACCACGGCCTGCCAGACCTCGCCAAAGCCTTCGGCCGCGGTGCGGATGTCGACCTCGCATTCGCCGTCGGGCAGCAGCCGCTCCACCAGCACTTCCAGGTTGCCGGAGGCGACCACGCCCACGATGGCCTGGCGCATGGACCCCGCCGCGCGCTGGCGCGCCGCGTGCCGAAAATTGAGTTGTTCCATCGATGTGTTTCCTTACCAGTTTCTGAACTTGGAGGGGGGCGCATAAAGGCCGCCGGACCACTTCACAAGATCCTTGATGGAGCGCGCGGCCAGCATGCGGCGGTCGGCGTCCATCGGGTCGATGCCCAGGTCTTCCGGGCGGCGGATGACGCCGCGCTCGCGCAGGCGCTGGACCATCTTCGCGTCGCGCCGGCGGCCGATCTCGGTGTAGCCGGCCACGCCGCGGATGGCCTGTTCGCGCTCGTCGCGGTCGCGGCACAGCAGCAGGTTCGCGATGCCTTCCTCGGTCACGATGTGCGTCACGTCGTCGCTGTAGACCATCACCGGCGCCAGGTCCAGGTCGAGCTTCTCAGCCAGGCGCAGGGCGTCGAGGTGCTCCACGAAGAGCGGTACGTTCTTGTCGCCGAAGGTCTCGCCGATCTGCACCACCAGCTTGCGGCCGCGGCGCAGCGCGGGCGGGCTGTCGGGGTCGGCCTCCTTGCCGGCCTGCAGCCAGGGGGCGCTGGGGTGGCGCCGGCCGCGCGCATCGCTGCCCATGTTGGGCGCGCCGCCGAAGCCGGCCACGCGCTCGGTGGTCACCGTCGAGGAGTTGCCCTGCAGGTCGATCTGCAGCGTGGAGCCGATGAACATGTCGCAGGCATACAGGCCCGCGGTCTGGCAGAAGGCGCGGTTCGAGCGCAGCGAGCCGTCGGGGCCGGTGAAATAGATGTCGGGGCGCGCGCGGATGTAGTCGTCCATGCCGACCTCGGAGCCGAAGCTGTGGATCTGCTCGACCCAGCCCGATTCGATCGCCGGGATCATGGTCGGATGCGGGTTGAGCGCCCAGTGGCTGGCCACCTTGCCCTTCAGGCCCAGGCGCTCGCCGTAGGTCGGCAGCAGCAGCTCGATGGCCGCCGTGTTGAAGCCGATGCCGTGGTTCAGGCGCTTGACGCCGTAGGGTGCGTAGATGCCCTTGATCGCCAGCATGGCGGTGAGGATCTGCGTCTCGGTGATGGCGGCAGGGTCGCGGGTGAACAGCGGCTCCACGTAGAAGGGCTTGCCGCTCTCCACCACGAAGTGCACCCAGTCGGCCGGAATGTCGATGCGCGGCAGCTTGTCGACGATCTCGTTGACCTGCGCGATGACCACGCCGTCCTTGAAGGCGGTGGCCTCCACCACGGTGGGCGTGTCTTCGGTGTTGGGGCCGGTATAGAGGTTGCCCTCGCGGTCGGCGCTCACGGCGGCGATCAGCGCCACCTGCGGCGTGAGGTCGATGAAGTAGCGCGCGAACAGCTCCAGGTAGGTGTGCACCGCGCCGAGCTCGATCTTTCCGCCGAACAGCATCCTGGCGATGCGCTGCGACTGTGGGCCCGAATAGGCGTAGTCCAGCCGCTTGGCGATGCCGCGCTCGAACACGTCGAGGTGTTCGGGCAGCACCACGCCGGACTGCACCATGTGCAAGCCGTGGACCTTGGCGCTGTCGACGGCTGCCAGCGCGGCCGCCAGCAGCTCGGCCTGCTTCTGGTTGTCGCCTTCCAGGCAGACGCGGTCGCCCGGCTGCAGCACGGCCTCCAGCAGCGCCGTGGCGTCGCTGGCCGCGACGTGCTTGCCTTTGGCATAGGGCGCGCCGGCTTGCAGCCGCCCTTCTCGTGCGCGTTTCGCGGTGTCCCAGGTTGTCATTGGGGAGCCTTCCGTTCGCGCGGAATCGAAACTCTGGAGCTACCGGAGCCGAAAGTGTCGGCCGTGGCGGCCGTCAACGGAGTGTGGTGGGGGGTCATGCGCTTTGCTTTCCGAATGACGGCGCCCGCAAAAAAGGGGGGAGAAAGAACGCCGTGTCTGGGAATCAAAGTTACCGGCACGAAGTCCCGGAATCAATTAAGGACCGCGTCGGATCTTTACGCTGCGCGAAACGATTCATCGCCAACCGACACCAGATTTCGGAAAACAGGCTCGCTCACGAAGTCACGCACCGTCTCGATGAGGCACTTTCGAATCCGCCGCTTAGAAACCCCGCATCTAAGCTCATGCGGATGAAGTATTTGCAATTCACATGCTAAATGCTTCATGATGATGAAAATGGATACTGAATCCCATGGAACTCCGGCAGCTTGAAGCCTTCGCCGCCGTCATGTCGACCGGCAGCGTCACGGGCGCCGCCCGGCTGCTGGCGCGCTCGCAGCCGGCGGTGTCGCGCCTGGTGCAGGAACTCGAAGCCGAGATCGGCTATGCGTTGTTCACCCGCCACGGACCCCGGGTGGCGCCGACGGAGCAGGGTTTCCTGCTCTATGAAGATGTAGACCGCGCCCTCGGCAGCCTGCAGCAGATCCACTTGCGCGCGGCCGAGATCGCGCGCGGCAATGCCCAGCCGCTGCTGCTGGCCGCCACCTCCGCGCTGGCGCTCGGGCTGCTGCCGCGGGCATTGCGGCAAATGGAGGCGCAGGCCGGCACCATGCCCATCCAGCTGCGCAGTGCCTCGGCCGAACAGGTCGTGCACGCGGTGCTCAGCGGCGCGGCGCAGCTCGGCGCGAGCAGCCTGCCGCTGGAGCACCGCGGGCTGGAAGTGCACTGGATCGGACAGATGCCCTGCGTGGCCGTGCTGCCGCAGGACGATCCGCTGGCGGCGCTCGACGTCGTGCCGCTGGAGGCGCTGGCGCAGCGCCGCATCATCACGATGAGCAACCCGTTCCGCCTGCGCCACCGGCTCGACGCCACGCTGGCGCGCGCCGGCCATTCGCCGGCGCGGCGCGACGCGCTGATCGAGACCAATTCTTCGGTCAACGCCCAGGCGCTGGCGCGCGCCGGGCTCGGCGTGGCCGTGCTGGAGCCGCTGACCGCTTGCGGCGCGCCGCTCGAAGGCCTGGCCGTGCGGCCGCTGGATACCGACATTCCCTTCGTCTTTGGCGTGGTCACGCCGCAGGCCAAGCCGATCACGGCGCCGGTGCGCGCGCTGATCGATGCGCTGCTGGCCGCCGCCAGCGAGCTGCCGCATTTCGTGCAGCACGACGTGTCGGCGCACGCGGCGCTGCTGCGCACCCTGTACGGCGGCGGCGATGCCGCCGCGGACGAAGAAAGCATTTCCTGAAAGCCCCTGTGACGAACGTACCCCTCGGCCTTCCCGCGCTCGAAGCGCGCCTGCGGCAAGACCTGTCGTGGCTCGGCCTGCCCGCAAAACGCTGGGTGCCCCCCAACCCGGCGCACGGCGATGCGCTGCTGGACGTCGCCATCGTCGGCGGCGGCATGGCGGGCCTCGCGCTGCTCGCGACGCTCAAGCACCTGGGCGTGCACGCCCGCATCTACGACCGCTCGCCGGCCGGATTCGAAGGCCCCTGGGCCACCACCGCGCGCATGGAAACGCTGCGCTCGCCCAAGGAGCTCACCGGCCCCGCGCTGGGCCTGCCGGCGCTGACCTTCCGCGCCTGGTTCGAGGCGCAGTGGGGCCTGGCGGCCTGGGACGCGCTCGACAAGATCCCGCGCCTGCAATGGGCCGAGTACCTGCGCTGGTACCGCCGCGTGCTCGACCTCGACGTGCGCAACGAGCAGCAGGTGAGGGCGGTGCTGCCGCGCGCCGACGGCGTGGTGCAGCTCGACCTGGCCGATCTCGCCGCGGGCGGCGGGCACTACAGCGTGCAGGCGCGCCACGTCGTGCTCGCGACCGGCCGCGACGGCCTCGGCGGTGCCTGGGTGCCCGACTGGGCGGCTTCGCTGCCGCGCGATCGCTGGGCCCATTCGTCCGAACGCTGGGACGCCCAAAGCCTGCGCGGCAAGCGTGTCGCCGTGGTCGGCGGCGGCGCCTCGGCGATGGACGCCGCCGCGAGCGCGCTCGAAGCCGGTGCCGCGCGCGTCGACCTGCTGATCCGCCGCGCCGACCTGCCGCGCGTCAACAAGGGCAAGGGCGCGGGCAGTCCGGGCATGGTCCACGGCTTCTGGCAACTGCCCGACGAATGGAAGTGGCGCATCCGCCACTACATCAACGTGCAGCAGGTGCCGCCGCCGCACGGCAGCACGCTGCGTGTGTCGCGCCATGCGAACGCGCATTTCCAGCTCGGCACGCCGGTGCTCGGTGCCGCGCAGCGGCCCGACGGCGCTCTGCGGCTGGACACGGCCAAGGGCCCGCTGGCGGCCGACTTCGTCGTGTTCAGCACGGGTTTTCGCACCGACTGGGCGCTGCGGCCCGAGTTCGCCGCGTTCTCTTCGCAGGTGCGCGTCTGGCAGGACCGCTTCGCGCCGCCCGAAGGCATGGCCGACAGCGAGCTCGCCGAATCTCCCGACCTCGGGCCGCTGTTCGAGTTCCAGGAGAAGACGCCCGGCGCCTGCCCCGGGCTGGAGCGCGTGCACTGCTTCAACTATGCCGCCTCGCTCTCGCACGGCGCCGCGGCCGGCGACATCCCGCAGATCACCGACGGCGCGCAGCGCCTGGCACGCGGCCTCGCGGCCAGGCTGCTGGGCGAGGATGCCGGCCAGCACTTCGCCGCCATGCAGCGCTACGCCGAGCCCGAGCTCGACGGCGACGAATGGACGCCCTCGGAGCTGCCGCCGTACATCGAAGCCGGCGACCGCGAGGTGTCGCCATGACTGGCTGGCTCCTGCGCCGCGTGCTGCAGGCGCTGGGCGTCGTGGTGGCGATGACGGTGATCGTCTTCATCGGCCTGCATGCCATCGGCAACCCGATCGACATCCTCATCGGCGAGGACATGAACCAGCAGGAGCGCCTGGCCGCCATCGCGCGGCTCGGGCTCGACCAGCCGCTGTGGCGCCAGTACCTGGCCTTCGTCGACGGCGCGCTGCACGGCAGCCTGGGGCGCAGCTTCGTCTACCAGGAAGACGCCGTTCGCCTGATCCTGCAGCGCCTGCCGGCCACGATGGAGCTGGCCTTCGCGGCGCTGCTCATGGCCATCATGGTGGGCGTGCCGCTGGGGCTGTTCGCGGGCATGAAGCCCGAGCATCCGGTGTCGCGCACGCTGATGGCCACCAGCATCGTCGGCTTCTCGCTGCCGGCCTTCTGGGTCGCGCTGATGCTGATCATGGTGTTCAGCGTGCAGCTCGGCTGGCTCCCCGCGAGCGGACGCGGCGCCACGCGCGAGCTGTTCGGCGTGCAGTGGTCCTGGCTCACGCTCGACGGCTGGCAGCACCTGCTGCTGCCGGCCTTCAACCTGGCGCTTTTCAAGATCTCGCTGGTGCTGCGGCTCACGCGCGCCGGCGTGCGCGAGGTGCTGCCGCAGGACTACGTGAAGTTCGCGCGCGCCAAGGGCCTCACGCCCACGCGCGTGGTGCTGATGCACGTGATGCGCAACACCATGATCCCGCTGGTCACGGTGCTGGGGCTGGAACTGGGCGCGACCATCGCCTATGCGGTGGTCACCGAGAGCATCTTCGCCTGGCCGGGCGCCGGCAAGCTGATCCTCGACAGCATCAACTCGCTCGACCGCCCGGTGGTGGTGGCCTACCTGATGGTGGTGGTCGTGATCTTCGTGACGCTGAACCTCATCGTCGACCTGCTCTACAAGCTGCTCGACCCGCGCGTGCGGCTGGAGGGCGCGAAATGAGCGCAGTGAAAAGCTACGACGAGCGCTCCATCTGGTGGCGCGTGGCCGCCGACTTCCTGCATTCGCGCATCGCCGTCGGCGGGCTGGTGGTGCTGGGCATCGTGGTGCTGGCCGCGCTGCTCGCGCCGTGGATCACGCCGCAGAACCCCTACGACCTGCTGCAGCTCGACGTGCTCGACGCGCGCCTGCCGCCGGGCTCGCACAGCAGCGAGGGCGGCTACACCTACTGGCTCGGCACCGACGGGCAGGGCCGCGACCTGTACTCGGCCATCGTCTACGGGCTGCGCATCAGCCTGACGGTGGGCGTGGGCTCGGCGCTGATCGCCGCGGTGGTCGGCACGCTGGTCGGCCTCATTGCCGCCTATGCCGGCGGCAAGGTCGACGCGCTGCTGATGCGGCTGGTCGACCTGCTGCTGTCGTTTCCGACCATCCTGATGGCGCTGATGATCCTGGCCTACGTCGGCAAGGGCGTGGGCAACGTGATGCTCACGCTGGTGCTGCTGGAGTGGGCCTACTACGCGCGCACCGCCCGCGGCCAGGCGCTGGTCGAGGCGCGGCGCGAGTACGTGGACGCGGCGCAGGGGCAGGGCATTCCGCGCTGGCGCATCGTCACCGGCCACATCCTGCCGAACTGCCTGCCGCCGCTGCTGGTGATCGGCGCGCTGCAGATCGCGCGCGCCATCACGCTGGAGGCCACGCTGTCCTTCCTGGGGCTGGGCGTGCCGATCACCGAGCCGTCGCTGGGGCTGCTGATCTCCAACGGCTACCAATACCTGCTGTCCAACGAATACTGGATCAGCTTCTTCCCCGGCGTCGCCTTGCTGGCCGCCATCGTCGCGATCAACCTGGTCGGTGACCAGCTGCGCGACGTGCTCAACCCGAGGCTGCAGAAATGAGCGCCGTTCCCGTGCAAGACCTCGAGGTGCCGACGCTTGAGGTGCGCAACCTGCAGACGCGCTTCCACACGCGCGCCGGCGTGCTGCCGGTGGTCGACGGCGTGTCCTTCACGCTGGGGCGCGGCAAGGTGCTGGGCCTGGTGGGCGAGTCGGGCTCGGGCAAGTCGGTCACCGGCTTCTCGATCATGGGCCTGGTCGATCCGCCAGGAAAGGTCGAGGGCGGGCAGGTGCTGTTCCAGGGCCGCGAACTCACGCAGCTGGCGGCAACCGAGCGGCGCGAGCTGCGCGGCAACCGCATCGCGATGATCTTCCAGGATCCGATGGCCACGCTCAACCCGGTGCTGCGGGTCGACACCCAGATGATCGAGGCGGTGAAGGCGCACAAGCGCGTCTCCACCGAAGAGGCACGCCGCCATGCGCGCGACACGCTGGGGCTGATGGGCATCCCGAGCCCAGAAGAGCGCCTGCGCGCCTACCCGCACCAGCTCTCGGGCGGCATGCGCCAGCGCGTGGCGATCGCCATCGCGATGCTGCACGGCCCCGACCTGATCATTGCGGACGAGCCGACCACCGCGCTGGACGTGACGATCCAGGCGCAGATCCTCTCCGAAGTGCAGAAGCTGGTGCGCGACACCGGCACCTCTCTGATCTGGATCAGCCACGACCTCTCGGTGGTGGCGAGCCTGGCCGACGAGATCGCCGTGATGTATGCCGGTCGCATCGTCGAGCACGGCACGGTGGCCGA
The DNA here is from genome assembly GCF_037482385.2 of Variovorax sp. AB1(2024). Classification (NCBI taxonomy): domain Bacteria; kingdom Pseudomonadati; phylum Pseudomonadota; class Betaproteobacteria; order Burkholderiales; family Comamonadaceae; genus Variovorax; species Variovorax sp. AB1(2024). Next base: position 354,274 of record NZ_JBBHKP020000002.1, read on the forward strand.
CGTACTCGACCATCCGCAGCATCCGTACACGCGCGGGCTGATCGACAGCCTGCCGAGTGCCAACGAGCGCGGGGCGCGGCTGCGCCAGATCCCGGGCATGACGCCGAGCCTGCTCGGCATGCCGGCCGGCTGCGCCTTCGCGCCGCGCTGCCCGCATGCGGATGCGGCCTGCGAAACGCGGCCCGGGGTTTCGCGCCCGCGGCATGACGCGCCCTGGCACGAGGTGCGCTGCTTTCATCCGCAGCGCGACAAGCCCGTGCGCACGTTGCCGGCCGCGCTGCCGGCCGCCGCGCGCGCGCCTGCGCAGGAAAACGATGTGCCGCTGATCGAACTGCGCCAGGTCGCGCAGCGCTTCGGCGTCACGCCGCCGCCCGGTGCTGTCGGCCGTGCGTTGCGCAGCGTGGGCATGAGCAAGCCGCCGGTGGTCACGCACGCGGTCGATGTAGTCGACCTGTCCGTGCGGCCCGGCGAGGTGGTCGGCCTGGTCGGCGAATCCGGCTGCGGCAAGTCGACGCTGGGCCGCATCGCCGCGGGCCTGCTGACACCGACGGAGGGGCAAGTGATCGTCGGCGGCAAGCCGGTGGCGAGCCTTTCGGCCGAAGAGCAGCTGGCGGCGCGCCTGCGCATCCAGATGGTGTTCCAGGACCCGTATGCGAGCCTGAACCCGCGCCTGCGCGTCTCGCGCATCGTGGGCGAGGCGGCGCTGCTCCGCGGGCTGACCGATGCGGCGGGGCAGGACGACTACGTGAGCGCCCAGCTGCAACGCGCCGGGCTCGACCCCGCGCTGCGCCATCGCTACCCGCACCAGTTCAGCGGCGGCCAGCGCCAGCGCATCGGCATTGCGCGGGCGCTCGCGGTGCAGCCTTCGATGCTGGTGTGCGACGAGGCGGTGGCGGCGCTGGACGTGTCGATCCAGGCGCAGATCCTCAACCTCTTCATGGACCTGCGCGACCAGCTCGGGCTGGCGTACCTCTTCATCAGCCACGACCTGGGCGTGATCGAGCATCTGTGCGACCGCGTGGTCGTGATGTACCTCGGCCGCGTGGTCGAAAGCGCGCCGGTGGCCGAGCTGTTCGCGCGGCCGGCCCATCCGTACACGCAGGCGCTGCTGGCCGAGATTCCGAGCATCGACGCGCGGCGCACCACCTTCAGCGCGATCCGCGGCGAGATCCCGAGCCCGATCGCGCCGCCCTCGGGCTGCCACTTTCATCCGCGGTGTCCCAAGGCGATGCCGCGCTGCCGCACCGAGGTGCCGCAGCTGCGCGGCATCGCGATCCGGCATGCCACGGCCTGCCACCTTTACGACACCAACTGACCTCCCGATTCACTGTCTTCGCCAAAGGATCTTCATGAACCGCCTGCTCCCCATCGCCGCCGCCGCACTGCTCGCCGCCGGCGCGCTGGCCTCCGTATCGGCCTCCGCCCAGACGCTGTCCATCGGCTTCGCCGACCCGATCTCATCGGTCGACCCCGAGCTCAACAACCACGCGGGCGACCGATCGCTTGCGCTGCATTTCTGGGACTCGATCATCAATTCGCGCGACGGCGGCAAGCTGGAGCCCGCGCTCGCGTCGAGCTGGAAGACGCTGGACGACAAGACCTGGGAATTCAAGCTGCGCACCGACATCAAGTGGCAGGACGGCACGCCCTTCACGGCCGACGACATCGTGTTCTCCTTCCAGCGCGCGCGCAACGTGCCGGGCAGCGTGGCCTCGTATTCGGGCGCGCTGCGCTCGGTGGAGTCCGCCACCGCCAAGGACCCGGCCACGCTGATCGTCAAGACCACCACGCCCAACCCGATGCTGCCGCTGGAGATCGCATCGATCTACATCGTGAGCAAGCACGTCGGCGAGAAGTCGAAGACCGAGGACTACAACGCGGGCCGCGCCGTGGTCGGCACCGGCCCCTACAAGTTCATCTCCTATGTGCCTGGCGACCGCACGGTGTTCGAGCGCAACCCCAGCTACTACGGCCCGAAGCCGCTGTGGGAGAAGGTCAACTACCGCTTCATCAACAACGGCGCGGCGCGCACGGCCGCGTTGCTGGCCGGCGACGTGGACGTGATCGACAAGGTCGCCGTGACCGACGTGGAGAAGCTGCGCAAGGACCCGAAGGTCAGCGTGTACACCTACCCGGGCCTGCGCGTGCTGCTGCTGCAACCCACCTTCAAGCCCGGCCCGAACGAGTTCATCACCGACAACGCAGGCAAGCCGCTCGAGAAGAACCCGCTGCTCGACGTGAAGGTGCGACAGGCGCTGTCGCTCTCGATCAACCGCAAGGCCATCGTCGACCGCGTGCTGCAGGGCACCGTGACCGAGGCCAACCAGTGGATGCCCAAGGGCAGCTTCGGCTACAACCCCGAAGTCAAGGACATCGCCTACAACCCCGAGCAGGCGAAGAAGCTGCTGGCAGAAGCCGGCTTCCCGCAGGGCTTCCAGATCGCGATCCACGTGCCCGGCGACCGCTACCCGCAGGCGCCCGAGACGGTGCAGGCCGTGGCGCAGTTCTGGAGCCGCATCGGCGTGAAGACCAAGGTCGAGGTGGTGCCGTGGGCCGTGTACTCGAGCCGCGCCAACAAGAACGAATATGCGGTCAGCGTGATCGCCTGGGGCAACGGCACGGGCGAAGCAGGCTACGGGCTGCTGCAGACGCTGACCACGCCCGACGCCAAGCGCGGCCGCGGCTCCAACAACTGGGGCCGCTACAGCAACGAGTCGGTCGACAAGGCGCTGGACGCCGCCACCGTCGAGTTCGATGCCAAGCGCCGCGAAGCCATCTTCCGCCACGCCGCCAAGCTGGTGACCGACGACGTCGGCCAGATCCCGCTCTACCACTACCAGAACATCTGGGCCGCGAAGAAGGGCCTGAAGGTGGTGCCGCTGCTGAGCGACCGCACGACGGCGATGCAGGTCACGCCGGTCAAGTGAGGGCGCGCGCATGTTGAGCATCACGCCCGAGGACGCGCTCATCGATGTGTCCCGGCGCATCGCGGTCGATGGCCTGGCGCCGGGCGAGCAGATCGAGGTCGCCAGCTGCACGCAGCGCGGCGCCGGCGTGCCGTGGCGCGCGTCGGCGCGCTTCGTGGCCGACGCCGCGGGCACGGTCGACCTGCAGCGCGACGCGCCGATCGCCGGCAGCAGCTACCAAGGCGTGTCGGCGATGGGCCTCATCTGGTCCCAGGTGCCGGACACGCCCGGTGCGCGCGAGCAGTTCGGCGCCGTGCCGGGCGCGGCGCTGCGCACCGACATCGGCGTGCGCCGGGGCGGCGATGCGGCCGAGCTGCATGGCAGCTTCGTGCAGCGCCTGGCCGGCGAGGGCGTGACGCGCCGCGATGTGCGCGAAGAGGGCCTGGTCGGCACGCTCTACATGCCTGCGGGGCCGGGTCCGCATCCGGCCGTGATGATCCTCAACGGCTCCGGCGGCGGCATCAACGAGCCGCGCGCAGCGCTGTACGCATCGCACGGCTACGCGGCCTTCGCGCTCGCCTACTTCAAGGCGCCGGGCCTCTCGGACTACATCTCGAACACCCGGCTCGAATACTTCGAGACAGCGCTGGCCTGGCTGCACCGCACGGTGCGCCCGGCGCACGGCTTCGTCGCGCTCAGCGGCCAGTCGCGCGGCGGAGAACTGGTGCTGCTGCTGGGCACGCTGTTTCCCGAATCGGTCTCGGCGGTGATCGGCTATGTGCCCGGCGCCGTGGTGCACTGCGCGCAGAACGCTTGCGATCCATCGCTCGGACGCGAAGGGCCCGCATGGCTCCTGCGCGGGCAGCCGCTGCCGCATGTGTGGGAAAACAACCGCACCGCGACCTGGGCGCCCTGGGACGAAGGCCCCGAACCGCGCCGCCATGCCGACGCGCTGCTGACCGCGCTGCAAGACCCCGAGGCGGTCGAGCGCGCGCGCATCCGGGTCGAGCGCATCCGCGGCCCGGTGATGCTGCTGTCCGCGACGGACGACGGCTCTTGGCCGTCGAGCCTCTACAGCCGCATGGTGACCGAGCGCCTCGCGCAGTTCGGGCATCCGCACGCGGTGGCTCATCTCGATTTCGAAGGCGCGGGCCATTCGATCCTATTCCCCTATGTGCCGACCACGCAGCTCGGCTATGCGCATCCGGTGTCGGGCCGGCGCAGCACCTCGGGCGGCACGCCTGCGAACAACGCGCATGCGGACGAGGCTTCCTGGCAGGGCGTGCTGCGCTTCCTGCAGCAGGCCGTGGCCGCGCGCACCACATCTTCCGGAGACACCACCCATGACTGACTCACAGATTTCCCCCGACCTCGTCGACGCTTGCGTGCCGCTCGCCGAGGGCAGCGCCGTGCATGCGGTACGCCACCAGCGCGACAAGGTGGCCGCCGCCACCCAGGGCAGCTACGAGGCCCTGTTCGATCCGGCACTGTCGGGCCCGCCGCTGGTCGAGCGCCTGCTTGCGGCCCATGCCATCGCGCGCAGCGCGGGCAGCGTCGCGCTGCAGGCGCACTACCGCGCGCGGCTCGATGCGCTGGCGCCGCTGAGCGCGACGCAGCAGGCCGCCGCCGATGGCGCCCCGGTCGAATCGCTCGGCGCGGATGCGCGGCTGCAGGCCGTGCTCGCGTTCACGCGCACGCTGACCGATCACCCGGTCGAGGGCGATCGCGAGGCCCTGCTCAAGCTGCCGGCCGCCGGCTTGGCGACGCCCGAGGTCGTGGCGCTGGCGCAGCTGATCGCCTTCGTCGCCTACCAGGTTCGCGTGGTCGCCGGCCTGCAGGCGCTGGCCGCGCTCGGCGGCGACAGCGCCGCAGCGGCCGTGGAAGAGAACACGGCCCCCTTCGTCCACCCGGCCAACCTGCCGCCGCCGGGCGAGCCGCTGCGCATCAACGGCTACACCAGCGAGACGCTGGGCTGGAAGGCCTGGCTGCCGGTGATCGACCTGACGCAGGCCTCCGCCGAACAGGTGCAGGTGCTGGACGCCAGCCACCCGAAGGCGCGCAGCTCCGACTACTACCTGCTGCTGGTGCACCAGCCGCGCATCCTGCAGGAGCGCGCCACGGTGTTCAACGCCATCATGTACGCGCCCGGCGGCCTGTCGCGCGCGGAGCGCGAACTGGCGAGCGCGGTGGTGTCGCGCATCAACGGCTGCGTGTACTGCGCCTCGGTGCACGCGCAGCGCTTCGAGCAGCTGGCCAAGCGCAACGACGTGATCGCACAGGTCTTCACCGACCCGCAGGGCGCGGGCACCACGCCGCGCGAGCGCGCCATCGTGAACCTGTCGATCGAGCTCACGCGCAGCCCGGCCGGCTTCGGTGCGGAGCAACTGCGCGCCGTGCGCGCCGCCGGCCTCACCGATCTCGAGATCCTGGACACCATCCACGCGGTGGCGATCTTCGCGTGGGCCAACCGGCTGATGCTCAACCTCGGCGAGCCGGTGTTTCCACCGCGCGACTGACACGCGCGCGGCCAGGGCGCATCGCCCATCGGTGGTCTACGCGGCCGATTGCCTTTGCGGCAGCCGACGGCGCAGCGACTGCAGCAGGTCGTCCACATAGGTGAACACCACGGGGACCACCAGAAGGCTCAGCACGGTCGAGGTGATCAGCCCGCCGATGACCACGATCGCCATCGGCTGCCGGAAACTGGGCTCAGCGCCGAGGCCGAGGGCGTTGGGCAGCATGCCGGCGCCCATGGCGATGGTCGTCATGACGATCGGGCGCGCCCGCTTGTGGCAAGCGTCGATCACCGCCTCCAGCCGTGTCATTCCGCGCTGCCGCCTCGCGAGGATCGCGTACTCGACCAGCAGGATCGAGTTCTTGGTCACGATGCCCATGAGCATCAGCACGCCGATGACCACCGGCATCGAGAACGACTGGTTCGTGAGCCACAGCGCGCCGAACGCGCCGCCCAGGGCGAGCGGCAGCGCGCAGAGAATGGTGGCGGGTTGCATGAAGTCGTGAAACAGCAGCACGAGCACCGCATAGATGCAGAACACCCCGATCGCCATCGCCGTGCCGAAGCTCGTGAACAGCTCGGCCATGCGCTGCAACTCGCCTTGCTCCACGACGCGCACGCCCGCGGGCAGCGACTTGAAGGCCGGCAGGGCCATGGCCTCTTGCTGCACTTCGCCGAGCGCACGCCCGTTGAGCTCCACGCTCAGGGTCACGTTGCGGGAACGGTCCAGGCGGTCGATCTGCGAAGGGCCGCTGCCCATGGACACGTCCGCCACCGAGCCGAGGCTGACCGCGCCGTCGTCTCCCTTGACGCGCAGCTGGGCGATCGCATCCATGTCGGCGCGCACCGAGGCATCCATGCGCACGCGAATCGCGATCTGGCGCTCGGGCAGATTCAGCTTGGGCAGCGCCGTCGAGTAGTCGCCGTAGGTCGCCAGCCGCACGGCGTCCGCGAGCGCCTCGGACGTGACGCCCAGGGCGGCGGCGCGCGCATAGTCCGGGCGCAACTGAACCTCCGGGCGCTGCAACGCCGCGCTCGACGTCACGTTGCCGACATTCCTCAGGGTACGGAGCTGCTGCTCCGCCTGCTTGGCGGCCTTGTCGAGCGTGTCGGCATCGTCGCCAGCGAGCGTGATCTCCAGCGTCGATCCGTTGCTGCTGCCGCTGACGGTCACACGCACGCCGGGAATGGTCTTCAACCGGTCGCGGATCTTCGACTCGACCTGGGACTGCTTGAGCGTGCGGTCCCCGCGGTCCACCAGGTCCACCGTGAGTGTGGAACTGGTGACGTCGGTCGTGGCCGTCGCGCCCATGCCGCTTCCGGTGCTGGCCGTCCCGGCGGCGACGAAGACGGAGCGCACCTCGGGTATCTCGCCGAGCATCTGCTGCGCCTGCCGGCTGACGGCGACGGTCTGCTCCAGCGTGGCGTCGGGGCCGAGCTTGAGTGTCACCGTGCTCTGCGCCTTGTCCTGCGCCGGCATGAAGGCGGTCGGGATCGACAGCGCCAGCCCGATCGAAAGCACCAGGAAGAGCAGTGCGGCCGCGGCGGTGGATTTGCGATGCTGAAGGACGCCGCGTACCCACGCCAGGTAGCGCGTCATCGTGGGCTCGTCCGTCGATGCGTTGTGCAGATGGGCGGCCTTGGGCTTGAGCAGGTAGGCGGCCATCATCGGCGTGAGCAGGCGCGCCACCAGCAGCGATGCGAGCACCGCGACCGAGGCGGTCACGCCGAACTGCCGGAAGAACTTGCCCGGAATGCCGCCCATGAAGGCCGTCGGCAGGAACACCGCCACCAGCGTGAACGTCGTGGCGATCACGGCCAGGCCGATCTCGTCCGCGGCCTCCATCGCCGCCTGGTAGGGCGTCTTTCCCATCAGCAGATGCCGCTCGATGTTCTCGATCTCCACGATCGCATCGTCCACCAGCACGCCGATGACCAGCGAAAGCGAGAGGAGCGTGACGGTGTTGAGCGAATAGCCCGCCAGCGCCATGAAAGCGAAGGCCGGCGCGATGGACAACGGAAGCGCGGCCGCCGCGATCCAGGTCGCGCGCATGTCGCGCAGGAACCATCCCACCACAAGAACCGCGAGCACGGCGCCTTCGAGCAGCAGCTCCATGGAGCCCTGGTAGTTCTCCTGGATCGGCGTGACGGTATTGCTGGCCTCGACGACCCTTGCCTCGGGATGCGCGGCGGAAAACTTCTTCAGCGCCTCGCGGATATCGTTGGCGACGCCGACGTCCGAGAATCCCCTGGAACGCGTGACCTGGAACCCGATTACCTTCTTGCCGTCGCGAAACGCCATGGTCGTGCGCTCGGCATTCGCATCGCTGATGCGCGCAATCTGGTCGAGCCGCACATAGCGGCCGTCGCCCAGCGACAGCGTGATGGCCGCGACTTCGGCGGCCGACCCCACCGTGGCCAGGGTGCGGCTCGACTGCTTCTGGCCGCCCACGAAGGTTTCCCCGCCCGAGGCTTCCTTCTGCGTCGCCTTGAGCCTCGTGGACACATCGGAAGGCGTGACGCCCAGGCCCGCCATCAACCGCGAATCGAGATCGACGTGGACTTCGCGGCTGACGCCCCCCACCCGCGACACGGAACCGACGCCCTTGACGGCCAGCAGGCTCTTGGTGACCTGGTTGTCGACGAACCAGGACAGGTCTTTCTCATCCATCGTCTTCGATTCGATGGTGTAGGTGAGCAGCGCGCTGCTGGCCGTGGTCAGCTTGGAGACCGTAGGCGACGCCATGTTGGCCGGAAGGTCGGCCTTGGCGCTGTCGACCGCGTTGCGGACTTCATTGAGCGCTTCCTCCGAGTTCTTGTCGATCTCGAAGCTGACGCTGATGCTCACCAGGCCGTCGGTGATGGTCGTGGTGATGTGGTCAAGCCGGCTCAGCGACGCGAGCTTGTCCTCGATCTTGCGCGCAACCTCCGTCTCGAGCTGTGCCGGCGCGGCGCCTTCGAGCGAAGCGGAGACCTGGATGGTCGGCAGGTCGGTGTCGGGAAAATCCTGGATCTGCAGCGTCCTGAAGCCGATCAGCCCCAGCACCGTGAGCAGGATGAAGGTCAGGATCGCGGGGACCGGATTGCGGATCGACCAGGACGAGATATTCATCGCTTGGCCTCCGGTTGCTTCACCGTCACCTGCACACCGTCGGACAGGAATGCGCCGCCGCTGGCAACCACTTGCGCGTCAGCGGGCAGTTTCGACAGCAGCTCGACCCGGTCATCCTGGCGGCGGCCCGTCGTCACGGCCTGCGCGGAGACCTTGCTGCTCCCATCCACGAGATAGACATAGGCACGCCCGTCGCGCATCACGATCGCCGATTGCGGAAGCGTCACGGCCGGCGCATTGCCCAGCCTGACCAGGCCGCTGGCGAACATGCCTGCGCGCGCAGTGCTGCCGCCGTTCAGGCTGACGTACACCGTGGCGCGCCCGGTGGTCGTCGACAAGGTGGGCGCCGCCATGCGCACGGTGCCCTCGACGCGCTCTCCGTTGAGCAGCGTCAGCTCGGCCTTCTGGCCGGCTTGCACCGAGGCGAGCTCGCGGGCATCGAGTTCGGGCCGCCACTCAAGCCGGCCCTGCCGCACGAGGCGGAAGAGTTCGGTGCCGGCGCTCACCACATTGCCGACCACGCCGGTTTTCGACGACACCACGCCGTCATCGGCAGCCAGCACGCGCGTCTGCGCGAGCTTGAGCTTCACGCTGTCGAGGTCTGCCTGCGACGACTGCAGGGTTGCGCGCGCCGAGTCCTCCGTGATGCGGTACTCCTCGATCTGCTGCGCGGACAGCGACCCCGTCGTGCCGACGACCTTCGCCCGCCGCACATTCGCGCTGGCCTGTTCGAGGCTGCTGCGCGACTGCGCGACCACCGCTTCCTGCTTGCGCAGGTCGACCCGCAGGCCTTCGTCCGCAAGACGCGCGAGCACCTGGCCGCGCCGGACGGTGGCACCGACATCCACCATCAACTCGGCGATGCGGTAGCCGCCGGTCTCGGGGCTCACGATGATCTCCTGCCATGCCGTCACCGGGCCGCTGCCCTGCAGGCTTCGGGGCCAGTCCCGGTTGTTCGGCGTCACGACCTCGACCGTCATCGCGCTGGCCGGCGCGCTCGGCGCAAGCGCCCGGGTCGGCGGCCGCAGAAGCAGCATCGCGCCGCCGACAGCCAGGAGAAGGACCACGGCGACGGCGGCGCCGCGGCGAAGCTTGGGTTTCGATGTGATGTTCATGGCGTTCTCGTTTTTTCATCGGCCAGCGCTTCGGGCGACACGGCCGGCGTGCCGGGCTGCCATCCGCCGCCGACGGCCTTGTAGAGGGCGATCCAGTACTGGACGCGGTTCTGCTGCAGCGTGATCTCGGTGATCTCCGCCGACAGCGCCGAGCGCCGGGCCTCCTCCAGCGAGAGAAGGCTGGTGCGCCCGGCGCGCCAGTTGGTCTCGGAAGACAGGAAGTAGCTGCGGTACTCGCGCGCGGCCTTCTCCGCCTGCTCCGCCCGCAGGGCGGCGCCTTCGAGGTTCGTGAGGGCTTCTTCCACGTCCCGCACCACGGTGCGCACACCTTGCCGATAGGCGGCGAGTGCCGACGTATAGCTGGCGCGCGCCGTATCGACTGCGGCATCGAGCTTGCCGCCGTCGAACAGCGGTATCGAGAGCGACGGTCCGAACGACCAGAGCGTGGCCGGCGAGGTCAGGCTGCTCGCGGACACGCTGACCGATCCGCTGAGCGACAGGCTCGGATACAGATCCGCCTGCGCCGCGCCGATCTCCGCGCCGGTGGCGGCCACCTCGCGCTCGAGCGAGGCCAGGTCGGGGCGCTGCAGCAGCACCTGCGCGGGCACCGCCTGCACCTGCAGGTCGGCCGGCCGCGGCACGGGGTCGCCCCCGCCTGTGATCAACCGCCGCAGCGACGGCTCGTCGCTGCCGGTGAGATACACCAGCGACTTGACGAGGATGTCGCATTGCGTGCGCTGCTGCACAAGGCTCGACTGCGCGCTTGCAAGGCTCGCACGCGCCAGGGCGCCGTCAGACGGCGCGGTGAAGCCGGCCTGTACTGCGGCCTCCGTCGCCTTCTCGGTGGCGGCCGTCGAGGCGGCCTCGCGCTGGTACGCATCCGCAAGCAACACGCATGCGCGGTACTGCACATAGGTATCGGCCACTTCCGCCGCGAGCGAGACACGCGCATCGTGCCAGTCGGCGGCGCGTGCCTCGACGCGCGCCTCGGACGCTTCCGTGTTGCGGCGGACCTTGCCGAACAGGTCCAGCTCCCATGAGGCATCGACGCCGGCGCTGCGGGAGGTGCCGGTGGCCGTGGACTCGCCCGACTGCAACTGGTTGCTGCGCGAAGCCGATGCGCTGCCAGTCACGCTGGGCCGGGCTTGCGCACGCGTGCTGCGCAAGGTGGCGCGTGCCTTCTCGATGTTGGCCCAGGCCGTCGTGAGCGAGGGGCTGTCTCGCTCGGCCATCTCGACCAGGCGGGCGACACGTGTGTCGTCGAACTGCTGCCACCATTGCCGCAGGTCGCCGGTGCGCCCGCCGTGCGGCAATTCGGACTGCCATGAAGGCGGTGCCTGCGGTTGTGGCGGGCCTTCGAGATGGCCTGTGGCGCAGGCGGTCAGGCCCCAGGCCAGGCAGACGGCCAGCGGGGTGACGAACAGGGAGCGCAGCGGTGTGGTCATCAGATCTTCTTCCTCCACCGAGGTTAGAAGCGCCCCCTGTTGGCTGCGGTCAACCAGCGTTAAGCTGGGTAAATATCGGCGCCTGCCTGACGAGCCTCTGCCGGATCGGCGCCATACTCCGCCCATGCACAGGGTTCTGCTTGTCGACGACGACGTCGACCTCACATCGATGTTGTCGCTCTACATCTCCCGCGAGGGTTTCGATGTGCGTGTGGTCCATGACGGCGAGGCCGGCGTGAGCGAGGCGCTGCGCGGCAGCTATGCGCTCGTGGTGCTGGACATCATGATGCCGCGCCTGTCCGGCATCGAAGCGCTGCGCCGGATCCGCTCCACGAGCAACGTGCCGGTGCTCATGCTCACGGCGCGCGGCGACAACGTCGACAAGATCGTCGGCCTCAACATGGGCGCGGACGACTACGTTCCCAAGCCATGCACGCCCGGCGAACTGGTGGCGCGCATCCACGCGATCCTGCGGCGCACCGAAAGCCGCAACCGGCCCGAGGGCGCGAACGCCGCGCTGATGCTGACGGCCGGCGCACTCACGCTCTGGCCCGGCACGCGCCAGGCCGCCTGGCAGGGTGCGCCGCTGGAGCTGACGGGCACCGAATTCAACCTGCTGGAAGTCCTGGTGCGCCATGCGGGGCAGCTGATCAGCAAGCAGGACATCTCCCTGGCCGCCTTCGACCGGCCGCTCACGCGATTCGATCGCCGCATCGACGTGCACATCAGCAGCATCCGCCAGAAGATGGGCACGCGCGACGACGGCCGGTCGTGGATACAGAGCGTGCGCGGCCTCGGCTACCAGTTGCTCAAGGACTGAACGGCCATGGCCCGGCCCATGCGCCTGTTCCGCAAGCTGCTGCTGGTGCTGTCGAGCTGCATGATCTCGAGCATCGGGTTGACGGCGCTCTATCTGTGGCTCATCGGAGCGGTGCCGCCGCCCAGCGATCCGGTGCCCAAGGTGAGCGGGATTCCCGTTGTTCCCGCGATGATCGCCGTCCTGGCCAGCCTGGTCTTCGGCGGCTTCCTGGCCTGGTATCTCTCCCGGCCGCTCCAGCACCTGCGCTGGGGGCTCCAGCGCATGGCGCAAGGGCATCTCGATACGCGCGTCGAACCGCTCATGAAAGGGCGCCGCGACGAGATCACCGATCTGGCGCACGACATCGACGGCATGGCGGCGCAGCTGCAGGCGCTGATCGCCGCGCGCGACCGCCTGCTGCACGACATCTCGCATGAGCTGCGTTCACCGCTGTCGCGCATCCAGGCGGCCATCGGGCTGCTCGAGCAGGATTCCTCGCAGGTGGGTGCCATGGTCGAACGCGTCGAGCGCGAGACCCGGCGCCTGGACGCGCTGATCGACGAAATGCTCACGCTGCATCGGCTGACGGCATCGGCCCCCGTCTCGCGCAGCGCGGTCGATGTGATCGAGCTGCTGCACGACATCGTGGCCGACGCAGACTTCGAGGGGCGCGCGACGAACCGCTCGGTGAGCATCGAGGCGCCCGAGCACTTCGTCGCCCAGGTGGACGGCGAGCTGATCTACCGCGCCTTCGAGAACGTGATTCGCAATGCCGTGAAGCACACGGCGCAGGGAAGCACGGTGGAGGTGCGCGCGAGCCTGCGCACGGAGGGCAGCTTGCTGGAGGTGGTGATCAGCGACCACGGGCCGGGCGTGCCGCCGCACATGCTCGAGGCGATCTTCGTGCCCTTCGTGCGGATCGACCGCCGCGAGGTCGATCGTGGTGTCGGGCTGGGCCTGGCCATCGCGCGCAGCGCGGTGCTGGCCCATGACGGCACGATCGAGGCATCGCTCGCCGACAACGGCGGCCTGCGCATCAGGATCGAACTGCCGCGCTGAAGTGCGCGTTGCGCCTCACACGCATTCGGGAGCCAGGTGGTCCAGCACCTTGACCAGGCGCTCGACGAGCCGAGTCGAGTAGATCTGCGAGGGATGGAGAATGTCCGCCATCTCGCCGCGACGCATCGGCACGCTGCCCCAGTCGGCAAACGGCACTGCGAGATCCCCCGCCAGTCGCCGAACCGTCGCGTCGCCTCGTGCACGCACGTCGGCACCGGCGAGCGTTTGCGACAGGCCCGTCAAGACCACATCGCGCCCCTCGGCCCTGGATTGGTTGACCATGGCGCGCAGCGCCGGCTCCAGGGGCAAGTTCTGCATCGCGTCATTGAGCCCATGCTGGATGACCACGATGCGGCTCGAACGTGCTTCGCTTGCGAATGCCGCCGACCGTGCGCTGGCTGTTTCCCCGCTCACGGAATGATCGATCACCCGGTATCTGGGACGCATCCGGCGCAGAGCGGCCGCCGGGCTTTCATCGAGCCGCCGGTCGCCCAGGAAACCGCCATGAAGGATGGAGTCGCCATAGAGCTCGACACTGCATGCGCCTTGGGGCGCCGCAGCACGCGCCACGGCGCGGCTTGCCAGCGACACGCCGCTGCTCTTGACGTGGTCTTCCGAGGGGACCACGGGGGCTTGCGCGCAACCGGTGGCCAGCGCCATGCCCAAGATGCGGGCGATCGTTCCGAACCGGCCGGCTCGCCGAGGCGGAACGTGGATGAGATCAGGCATTCCCTGAGGCTAGGGGCCAAAGAAGGAGAAAAAATGGAGACTCCGTGCCGGTCAGCAGCTGAAGCGGCAGGGGATGTGCCGCGCCATGCGATGGATGCGCGGAGATTCCAGGCGCGTCGACTCAGGAGGCGTTGTCCGAAGGCTTCGCGGCCACGGGCGTGTTGGTGGTCTCGACCCATCCGCCGCCCAGCGTCTTGTAGAAAGTCACCAGGTTGGTGAAGCGCGACAGGCGCGTGCCGATCAGGTCCTGCTGGGCGGTATAGAGCGAGCGCTGCGAATCGAGCACGCTCAGGTAGCTGTCCACGCCGCGGCTGAAGCGCGCCTGAGACAGGCGATAGCTGTTCGCCGTCGCGTTCACCAGCGACTGCTGTGCATCGAGCTGGCGCCCGAGCGTGTTGCGTTGCGCCAAGGCGTCCGACACTTCGCGGAATGCCGTCTGGATCGCCTTCTCGTATTGCGCCACCGAGATGTCGCGGCTCACCGTGGCGATCTTGAGGTTGGCGCGGTTGGTGCCGCCGTCGAAGATCGGCAGCGTGATCTGCGGCGCGAAGCTCCAGCTGCCCGAGCCGCCCTTGAACAGGCCCGACAGCTCGCTGCTCGACGTGCCCGCCGAGGCCGTGAGACTGATGCGCGGATAGAAGGCTGCGCGCGCCGCGCCGATGTAGGCATTGGCCGCCTTGAGGTCGCGCTCGGCCTGCAGGATGTCGGGCCGGCGCTGCAGCAGGTCCGAAGGCAGCCCCGGCGGAATGGAAGCCAGCGGGCTGGCCTCGGCCGTCGCCCCGTCGGGGAGCGCGCGCGGCAGGAGTTCGTCGGGCACTTCCGCGCCGACGAGCAGCACCAGCGCATTGCGGTCCTGCGCGACCTGCGAGGTGTAGCGTTCGACATCCACGCGCGCGCTGTCCACGCTGGTCTGTGCCTGGCTCAGCGTGAGGGCCGAAGCCGCACCCAGTTCGAAGCTGCGCTGGTTGAGCCGGTAGGAGTCGCCCTGGCTGCGCAGCGTGTCGCGCGCGAGTGCCAGCCGGTCCTGGTCGGCGGCGAGGGTGAGATAGGCGGTCGCCACCTCGGCCACCAGGCTGATCTGCGTGCTGCGGCGCGCCTCGGCCGTGGAGAGGAACTGCTGCAGCGCCTGCGCGCTCAGGCTGCGCACACGACCGAAGAGGTCGATCTCATAGGCGCTGAATCCGAGCGACGCGCTGTACTGGCGCGCAGTGAGCGCCTCGCCGGTGGACGACAGGTCGGCAGGGGTGCGGCTGCCGCTGCCGCCAGCGCTGGCATTGACGGTGGGAAAGAGCGCCGCGTCCTGCACGCGGTACTGGGCACGCGCTTTCTCGATGTTCAGCACCGCCACGCGCAGGTCGCGGTTGTTGGCAAGACTCATCTCGATCACGCGCTGCAGCGATGGATCGGTGAAGACGTCGCGCCAGCCAAGATCGGACACTGGCGTGGATGCCGGGTCGGCGGGACCCGTGTCGCCGGCGAATTTGCCGGCCACGGGGGCGGCGGGCTGCTGGTAGGCAGGCATCAGGCTGCAGCCGGCCATCAGGACTGCGAGCGCGAGGGGCGCTAGACGGAATGGTTTCATGGCGGATGCCTCAGGATGCGGCCGCGGCCGGTTGTGCGTGGGGGGCGACGGGAGCAGCGGGAGTGGCCGAACCGCCCTTGAAGAGACCGCGCACCAGCACGAAGAAAAGCGGCACGAAGAAGATCGCGAGCAGCGTGCCTGACAGCATGCCGCCGATCACCGCCGTGCCCAGCGCGTGCTGTGCGCCGGCCCCGGCGCCGCTGCCCAGCACCAGCGGCAGCACGCCGAGAATGAAGGCCAGCGAAGTCATCAGGATGGGCCGCAGGCGCAGGCGTGCCGCCTCCAGCGCCGACTCGACCAGTCCCTTGCCCTGCGCATGCAGGTCTTTCGCGAACTCGACGATCAGGATGGCGTTCTTCGAAGCGAGCCCGATCGTGGTGAGCAGGCCCACCTGGAAGTACACGTCGTTCATCTTCCAGGTCAGGATCGCTCCGACCAGTGCGCCCAGCACACCGAGCGGCACCACCAGGATCACCGAGAACGGGATGGACCAGCTCTCGTAGAGCGCGGCAAGGCAAAGGAACACGATCAGGATCGACAGCCCGTACAGCAGGCCGGTCTGGCCGCTCGATGCCTTCTCCTGGCGCGACAGGCCGGTCCATTCGTAGCCGATGCCCGCCGGCAGCTGCGCAACCGCCGCTTCCACGATGGCGAGCGCCTCGCCGCTCGATGCGCTCCCCGGCATCGCCATGCCCAAAATTTCGACCGAGGGCACCCCGTTGTAGCGCTCCAGGCGCGGCGAACCCGAGCTCCAGCCGGCCTTGGCGAAGGAGGTGAAGGGCACCATCGTTCCGGCGCTGTTGCGCACGTACCAGCGGTCGATGTCCTCGGGCAGCATGCGGTAGCGGGCATCGGCCTGCAGCATCACCTTCTTCACGCGCCCCTTGTCGATGAAGTCGTTGACGTAGCTGCTGCCCCAGGCGGCCGAGAAGGTGTCGTTGATGTCCGACATCGAAAGGCCCTGGGCCTGCGCCTTGTGCGGATCGATCTCGAGCCTGAATTCGGGTGTGTCCTCCAGGCCGTTGGGGCGCACGGCCACCAGGCGCTTGTCCTTGGACAGCGTGCCGAGCAACTGGTTGCGCGCCTGCATCAGGGCCGCGTGCCCGAGGTTGGCGCGGTCCTGCAGCATCAGGTCGAAGCCGGTCGCGTTGCCGAGCTCGGCCACGGCCGGCGGCGCGAAGGCAAACACCTTGGCGTCGCGGATCGTGTTGAAGAAGGCGCCGGCCTTCGCCGCCACGCCGGTCACGCTCAGGGCCTCGCCCTTGCGCTCGTCCCACGGCCTGAGCTTGATGAAGGCGAAGCCGGTGTTCTGCCCGCTGCCCGCAAAGCTGAAGCCGGCCACGGTGAAGATGCCCGAGACGGCATCTTTCTGGTCGACCAGGAAGTGATGCTCCACCTGGCGGATCACTTCTTCCGTGCGCGCGTTGGTCGCGCCCGGCGGCAGTTGCACCAGCGCGAACATCGTGCCCTGGTCTTCGTCGGGCAGGAAGCCCACCGGCAGCTTCATGAAGCCGACCACCACCACCGCCAGCAGCACCACGTACACGGCCATGTAGCGCCAGCCCTTGGCCACCATGTGCCGCACGATGCCCTGGTAGCGCCCGTTGCCACGGTCGAAGCTGCGGTTGAACCAGCCGAAGAAGCCGGTGGTCGCCATCGCGTGGCCCTTGTGCACCGGCTTGAGCAGCGTCGCGCACAGCGCCGGCGTGAGCACCATCGCCACCAGTACCGACAGCGTCATCGCCGAGACGATGGTGATCGAGAACTGCCGGTAGATCACGCCCGTGGAGCCGCCGAAGAAGGCCATCGGCACGAACACCGCCGCCAGCACCAGGGCCACGCCCACCAGCGCGCCGGTGATCTGGCCCATGGACTTGCGCGTGGCCTCCTTGGGCGACAGGCCCTCTTCGGTCATCACGCGCTCGACGTTCTCGACCACCACGATCGCATCGTCCACCAGCAGGCCGATGGCCAGCACCATCGCGAACATCGTCAACGTGTTGATGGTGAAGCCGAAGGCCGCGAGCACGCCGAAGGTGCCCAGCAGCACCACCGGAACCGCGATGGTCGGGATCAGCGTGGCGCGGAAGTTCTGCAGGAACAGGTACATCACCAGGAACACCAGAACCACGGCCTCGACCAGCGTCTTGATGACCTCCTCGATGGAGATCCGCACGAAGGGCGTGGTGTCGTAGGGCTTCTGCACCTTCATGCCTTGCGGAAAGAACTTCTCGAGCTCCGCCACCCGCGCGTCGATGGCCTTGACCGTATCGAGTGCATTGGCGCCCGCGGCCAGCTTGATGGCCAGGCCGGCGGCCGGCTTGCCGTTGTAGCGCCCGACCGTGTTGTACGACTCGCTGCCGAGCTCGATGCGGGCGACGTCGCGCAGGCGCACCTGGGCGCCGTTGGTCTGCGTGCGCAGCAGGATGTCCTCGAACTCCTGCGCGGTCTTCAGGCGCGTCTGCGAGGTGATGGTCGCGTTGATCTGCTGGTTGGCGGCCGCCGGCATGCCGCCGAGCTGGCCGGCCGACACCTGCGCGTTCTGCGCCTGGATCGCGGTCTTCACGTCCAGCGGCGTGAGGCTGAAGTTGGCGAGTTTGTTCGGGTCGAGCCAGATGCGCATGGCGTACTGCGAGCCGAAGAGCGTGGTGTCGCCGACACCCTCCACGCGGCTGAGTGCTTCCTGCACGTTCGCGGCCACGTAGTCCGACAGGTCGGAGCCGTTCATGCTGCCGTCTTCGGAGGTGAAGGCCAGCACGTTCAGGAAGTTGGTGGCCGACTTGGTGACGGTCACGCCCTGCTGTTGCACCTCCTGCGGCAGCAGCGGCGTGGCCAGCGAGAGCTTGTTCTGCACCTGCACCTGCGCGGTGTCGGGGTCGGTGCCGTTCTCGAAGGTGAGGGTGATGGTGACCGAGCCGGACGATTCGCTGGTCGAGGCCATGTAGCTGAGCCGGTCCAGCCCCTTCATCTTCTGTTCGATGACCTGGGTGACGGTGTCCTCCAGCGTCTTGGCGGAAGCGCCGGGGTAGTTGGCGGTGATGGCGACGGCGGGCGGCGCGATGCTCGGGTACTGCGCGATCGGCAGCGTGGCGATTGCCATTGCGCCGCCCAGCATCACGATGATGGCGAGCACCCACGCGAAGATGGGGCGGTCGATGAAAAAACGTGCCATGACGGTCTTTCGCGATCAGTTGGCCGCGCCGGCAGGCTCGGACGGAGCTGCCTTGGCGGTCTCGGTGCCTGGCCCGGACTTGGGGCTCCATTGCACCGTCTTCACCTCGACGCCCGGCGCCGCGCGCTGCTGGCCGTCCACCACCAGCTGGTCGCCGGCCTTCAGGCCGCTGCGCACCAGCCACTGGTCGCCGATGGCGCGCTCGGTCTCGAGTGCGCGCCGCTGCAGCTTGTGCTGGGCGTCCACCACATAGGCCACGGGCTTGCCGGCACCGTCGCGCGACACCGCCTGCTGCGGCACCATGAGCGCCTGATCCTTCACGCCTTCCTGCAGCACCGCGCGCACGTACATGCCGGGCAGCAGATCCGCGTCGGGGTTGGGGAACACCGCGCGCAACGTGATCGCGCCGGTGTTCTGGTCCACGGTGACGTCGGAGAACTCGAGCTTGCCCTCGAGCGGGTAGGTGCTGCCGTCTTCCAGCAGCAGCCGCACTTTCGCAGCATTGGCGCCGCTCTTCTGCAGGTCGCCGCGCGCCATCGCCTGCTTGAGCTGGAGCATCGCGGCGCTGGGCTGGGTCACGTCGACGTAGATCGGGTTGAGCTGCTGGATGGTCGCCAGCGCGGTCGACTGGCTGGCCGTGACCAATGCGCCCGGCGTGACCGACGACTTGCCGATGCGCCCCGAGATCGGCGCGTCGATGCGTGCGTAGGCGAGGTTAATGCGGCTCGTTTCGACGTTGGCCTTGGCCGAGGCGACGTCGGCCTCGCCTTGCTGCAGCGAAGCGGCGGCGTCGTCGTAGTCCTGCTCGCTCACGGCCTTGATGGCCACCAGCTCCCTGTAGCGCTCGGCCTTGAGCCGCGTGGTCACCAGGCTGGCCTGCGCCTTGGCGAGCGCGGCGACGTTGCTGTCGTAGGTCGCCTTGTAGGTGGCGGGATCGATCTGGTAGAGCGCCTCGCCGGCCTTCACGTCGCTGCCCTCGCGGAACTGGCGGGTCTTGACGATGCCGCCGACCTGCGGGCGCACGTCGGCGATGAGAAAGGGCACGGTGCGCCCAGGCAGCTCGGTCGTGATGGCCACGCGCTGCGGCTGCACCGTGACCACGCCGACTTCAGGGGTGCCGGCCGCCGGAGGCGGGCCGCCCGGCGGCTTGCCGCAGGCCACGAGCATGCAGGTGGACATGACGGCCGCGAGGAATGTCAGGCCGTAGGTCAGAGGGGGGCGCATCGCGATTCTCCTGGGAAAAACGACGGGACGTTGCTTTGTCTCGCCGACTCATAAATAGACAGTGCTGTACTGAAATGTATTTTGACTTCAGGAGGGTGTCAATTAAAATAGTCAGACGTGTACAAAAATAAGGAGGCACACGGTATGCGGGTCAAGACAGAAGCCAAGCGCGACGCCATCGTCCAGGTGGCATCGGAAGTTTTCAGGGAGCTGGGGTTCGAGGGCGCCTCGATGGTGGAGATCGCTGCCCGCGTGGGGGGCTCCAGAGCGACCCTGTACGGCTACTTCAGCTCGAAGGAAGAACTGTTCGTTGCGGTGATCCACGCCTCCGCAAGCAAGCACTTCGATCCGATCTTCACGGCGCTGGCGCAGGAGGGCGAGGACGACCTCGCGCAGGTGCTGCAGCGTTTCGGCGAGAAGATCCTGGCCGTGGTGTGCTCGCAAGAGGTCATCCAGGCGCAGAGGGCGGTGATCGCCGAATCCGGCCGCAGCGACATAGGCCGGCTCTTCTATGAGGGCGGGCCCAGGAAGGGCGTGACCGCAATGGCGGACTTCCTGGCCCGGCAGATGCAAAAGGGCCGGCTGCGAACAGCCGACCCTGTCGTGGCGGCACACCACCTGATGAGCCTTCTGGATTCGGAGACCGTCAAGCCGAGCCTGATCGGCATCCAGGGACCGCTGACACGCAAGGAGCTGCGCGAGGCGACGCGGCGCGCCGTGCAGGTGTTTCTTGGCGGATACGCCGCGGAGGGCCGGCCTGCCGAGTGAGGACGGCAGGCAGGCACGCCTCCTGGCAATCGCTTTTTTCAATTCAACTGCCAATGGATGGCAGGAATCGACCCTGACCGGCGCCTGACCCGACGGACGTCCGGATCACGGGGCTGTCGCAGCTTCATCACAGCCGTGCGATATGGACCTGCCGTTCACGGCAATGACTTCTTGCCCCCCTAGATTGCGCGTGGGCGCAGAGGGCCGACATGCCGAGCCCCGCGCCTTCCTACCTCCATTCACTTCCTCATGCCGCATCTCTTTCCCTACGCCCGCCCTTTCGCCATCACTCTCGTCGCGGCCCTGTGCCTCTCGGCCTGCGGCGGCGGCAGCAACGACGGTGTCTCGTTTCCCATCTCGGGCACGCCGGCCACCACGAATCCGACCGCCGTCGTGGTGGCCGGGCCTCCGAAGGACCTGGGCTTCACGGACACCGCGCCCGTGCCCGACACGGCCGCGATTCCGCCCTTCGTCGACAACGTCGCGACCAACCAGCGTGGCGATGCGCGCTACGCGACCAAGGAAACCAATGCCGGCGTGCGCGTGGTGGCCGGCTTCCTCGACTTCTGGC
Source organism: Variovorax sp. AB1(2024) (assembly GCF_037482385.2). NCBI lineage: Bacteria > Pseudomonadati > Pseudomonadota > Betaproteobacteria > Burkholderiales > Comamonadaceae > Variovorax > Variovorax sp. AB1(2024). Next base: position 375,271 of record NZ_JBBHKP020000002.1, read on the forward strand.
AGCCCAGCACGCTGCTGGTCGACGCGGGCGTGTCGGCGCCGGCGCAGGGGAGCTTTCCGGCGGTCGTTCAGTCCACGTGGAGCGGCATTCCGGGCGACGCCTCCGACGGCAAGATCCTCAACAGCGGGGTGCTGAACAGCAACATCCAGTACGTCGTCGACGCCACCAACGCACGCACCAGCGCGCAGGAGCTGGCCGCCTACCTGGACGACCGCCGCGGCAAGGGTTACAGCATCAGCGACGGCATGGGCCCGCTCACCAGCGCCTGGCGCGCGGCCACGCAGCAGGTCACCACCATCACCGGCATCGCACCGGATGCCACCACGGTGCTCTACAACGACGGCGGCAACGACGTGGGCGTGGGCGGTGCCTCGAACCCGGCCTTCGGCACCGTGGTCGACCTGCTCAAGAACATCGGCGAGAACGGTTCCACCGAGCCCGCCAAGCGCTTCTACAAGTACGCGCGTCCCTGGCGCTGGAGCAGCAGCGTGAAGGTGGTGCCCGCGCTGGAACCCGCCAAGAGCGGCACGCCGGCCACCGACGGCGGCTTCGTGAGCGGCCACACGGCCGAGGCGGTGCGCGATGCCATCGCATCCGCCTACGTCGTGCCGCAGCGCTTCCAGGAAATGGTGGCGCGCGGCCTCGAGCTCGGCGAGAACCGCATCCTGGCCGGCATGCATTCGCCGCTGGACGTGGTCGGCGGACGACTGCACGGCCAGGCCGTGGCAACCGCCAGTCTTTCCACCGGCGCCAACGCCGCGCGCAAGAGCGCGGCCTATGCCCAGGCGCAGAGCGTGCTGATGACCGCGGTGGGCGCCAGCGATGCCGCCGCCTTCAACAACTTCGCCCATTCGCAGGGCGCCGCGGCCGACCGCTTTGCCGACCATGCCGCGAGCAAGGCCGACTACCTGCGCCGCCTGACCTTCGGCTTCAAGCCGGTGGCAGATACGACCAAGCCCGCCGTGGTGCCCAAGGGCGCCGAAGTGCTGCTCGAAACGCGCCTGCCGTACCTCGATGCCACGCAGCGCCGCGTGGTGCTCAAGACCACGGCCGTCGCTTCGGGCTATCCGGTGATGGACGACCCCGAAGGCTGGGGCCGCCTCAACCTGTTCGACGCGGCCGACGGCTACGGCGTCTTCAACGGCGACGTGGTCGTGACCATGGACGCCAGCCGGGGCGGCTTCAATGCGCTGGACAACTGGCGCAACAACATCTCCGGCGCCGGCAAGCTCACCAAGAAGGGCAGCGGCACGCTCGCGCTGGGCGGCAGCAACAGCTACACGGGCGGCACGCAGCTGATGGAAGGCTCGCTGCAGGCGGACGCTGCCGCGGCCTTCGGCAAGGGCAACGTCTACGTCGGTGGCGGCACGCTCGTCTGCAACGCCGCTTCGACGGTCACGATGGCGGGCGCCTACACGCAGCTGGCGGGCACGACGCTGCAGCTGAACCTGGGCGGCAACGGCGCGGGCCGCCTGAGCGTGGCGGGTGTGGCCGCCCTCGACGGAACGCTGAACCTGAGCTTCAAGCCAGGCTTTGCGCCCAGCGCGGGCGATACGCTTACCGTCATCAGCAGCAGCACCCTGACCGGCCGCTTCTCGGCCATCAACGCACCGGGCTTCAAGGTCACGCCGACCTACACGGGCACGCAGCTCGTCGTGCGCTTCGACGCATGACCTCCCGTTGATCTAGCCGACAGGCTGCCCCTTCTTCAGGCGGGAAGGGTGCAGCTCGACGCCCGGAGTGTCGAGGGAATGCGTCAGCACATTCCCATGCGTGGAGTCGGTCACGAACAGCGTGGACCGGTTCGGACCGCCGAAGGCGATGTTGGTGGTCGAGGCACCGGCAGGACCGCGCAGCACCATGACGGGCTCCGCGCGCGTGTTGAGCACCCAGACGTAGCCCAGCCCGGGGTTCGCAACCAGCACCCGGCCCTGCGTGTCGACCGCGAGCCCGTCGGGGCCGCTGGGCCCGTAGGAGGTGAAGAACTGGCTCACCTTGGCCACGCTCCCGTCGGCCAGCAGCGGCACGCGCCAGACGCAGTTGCCCCGCGTCACCGCCAGGTAGAGCACCTTGCCGTCCGGCGAAAGGGCCACGCCGTTGGGGCTGGGCACGTTCGACAGGAGCAGGTCGAGCTGGCCGTTAGGGCGCAGCCGGTAGAGCCGGCCCGATGGATCGTGCAGCCCGCTTTGCCCCTGGTCCGTGAAGTAGATGTTGCCCTGGGCGTCGAGCACGAGGTCGTTCACGCCCTTGAAGCTCTCGGTATTGCGCCGCTGCAGGTGCGGCGTGATCTGCCCGGTCTGCACGTCCACGCGCATCAGGCCGTTCTTGTAGTCGGTGACGAGCAGGGTGTGGGCGTCGATGAACTTCATGCCGTTGGGTTCGCCGTCGTACTCGGCCACCTGCGTCCAGGTGCCGGCCGGGTCGATCCGGAAGATCCGGCCGAAGGGAATGTCGCAGACGTAGAGGTTGCCTGCGTCGTCGAACACCGGCCCTTCAAGGAACGAGTCGGTCGGCTGCCCGCCGCGGTTGGCGTCGGCCCAGACACTGCGCTGCGGCCGGCGCAGCGACGCGGGCATGGTCGTGAAGGTCTGCAGTTCCAGCACCTGGGGCGCTTGCAGAAAGTACATGTCGGTCTCCTGGGAAGGCGGTGCTGCGGCTTAGGCGGCCGTAAAGCCGTAGAGCTTCGCCGGGTTGTCCACCAGGATGCGGTCGCGCACCGCGGTACTGTCGCACCAGGCCGCGAGAACGTCGGCCAGGTCGGCATCGTTGACGGTGTCCGGCGCCTCGGTGGTGTGGGGCCAGTCGCTGCCCCACACCAGGCGCTCCGGCGCGGCGGTGACCAGCGCGCGGCCGAGCGCGAATGCGTCGCCGTAGGCGGGCGCCCCGTCGCGCGATCGCATGTACACGCCCGACAGCTTCATCCATGTGTTGCCGCCGTCCAGCAGCCGGCGCGCGACCGCATAGGCCTCGCCCTTGACGCCTTCCGCCGGGTCGATGCGGGCCATGTGGTCGATGACCAGCGGCACCGGGAGTGCGGCGAGCACCGGGGCCAGCGCCACCAGCTGCTCCGGCTGAACGAAGACCTGGACGTGCCAGCCCAGGCGGGCCACCTTGCGGGCCAGCGTGGTCAGCATCTCCGGCGTGGTCGTTCCCCAGGACTGCGGAGTGACGAAGTTCACGCGCAGGCCGCACACGCGCTGCGCCGCGAGCGCATCGAGCTCGCTGTCGGCCACCTGATGGCCGACGACGGCCACGCCGCGTGCACGCTCGCCCAGTTGCGCGAGTGCGTCGAGCGTGCAGGCGTTGTCCGTGCCGTACGTCGAGGGATTGACCACCACCGTGCGCGAGGTCCCCAGCCGCTGCTGCAACCGGCGATAGGCCGCCACATCGGCGTGCGGCGGCTGGCGCGTCCAGTGCGGCGACGGCGCGAACCGCGGATCGAAGATGTGCATGTGGCTGTCGCAGGCATCCGGCGGCAAGTCATGCGCGGGCCGGTCGATGCCGACGGAATGGGGAACCGGTCGAGAGTCCGGCACGTTGTTCATGGCGTCTTCAGTCGAGCTTGATGTTGCCCTTGCGGATCACGTCCGCCCATTTCGCATCTTCCTTCTTCAGGAAGTCGGCGAACTCGGCCGACGTGGAGCCCACCGGTTGCACGCCGACGTCCACGAAGCGACGCTTCACATCGTCTTCCTTCAGCACTTCGACGACCGTCTTGTGGAGCTTGTCGGCAATGGAGGCGGGCGTGCCGGCGGGCAGCAGCAGGCCGTTCCATTCGTAGGCCTCGTAGCCGGGGACCACCGTCTCGCCCAGGGTCGGCACCTCCGGCAGGCGCGCCGAGCGCTGCGGCGACGACACCGCCAGCGCGCGCAGCTTGCCCGACGACACCAGCGGGTACGAGGCGGCGATGGTGCTGAACATGAAGTCGACCTGGCCGCCCATCACGTCGACGATGGCGGGGCCGCCGCTCTTGTAACCCACGTGGACCATGTCCAGCCCGAGCCGCTGTCGCAGCAGTTCCGCCGCCAGCCGCTGCACGGTGCCGCTGCCGCCCGATGCGTAGTTCATCTTGCCCGGCTCGGCCTTGGCCTTGTCCACGAGATCCTTGATGCTCTTGAGCGGCGATTCCGCGCGCACGATCACGATGTTCGGCGCCAGTGCCACGAGCGCCAGGGGCTGCAGCGCATTGCTCGCATACGGCATGCGGGGGAACAGGTGTGGGTTGATCGAGTACGGCGTGGCGTCGTACAGCACGGTGTAGCCGTCGGGCGCGGCCTTGGCGGCAAAGGCCGCGCCAATGGTGCCGCTGGCGCCGGGCCGGTTGTCGACGATCACGCTGGTGCCGAGCTTCTGGCCGACGCGCACCGCGAGCACACGGGCCAGCGCATCGGCCGAGCCGCCGGGCGCATACGGCACGACAAGGGTGATGGGGCGCTCGGGATAGGCGGCGTGGGCGAGCGCGGCGGCGCACAGGCACAGGGCGAACATGCCCCGGACGAGAAATTTCATGTTGTCTCCAATATGGCGTGGCGGCTGCGGGCAGGGCGCAGCGTTTTCATTCGGTCTTGAGGTCGAGCGAGCGGGCCAGCTCGCCGTACAGCTTGACCTCGCGCGCCAGTTGCGCGCCGAAGGCATCGCCGCAGGTGTTCTGCGCCTCCATGCCGAGCGAGCGCAATTTCTCCCGCGTGGCCGGCGACTGTGCGAATTCGGTGGCGACACGGCGCAGGACGGCCACCACCTCCGGCGGCGTCTTCGCGGGCGCCAGCAGGCCGTACCAGGCGTCGGCCGTGTAGCCCTTGACGCCTACTTCCTCGAAGGTCGGCACGTTCGGCAGCAGCGCCGAGCGCTTGGGCGATGCCACCGCCAGGGCCGTCAGCTTGCCGGACTGCACCTGCGTGAGCACCGACCCCAGCGTGGCGAAGGAGCTGTCGACCTGCCCGCCCATGAGGTCGGTGGTCGCCTGCGCCGCACCCTTGTACGGGATGTGGTTCATCGACGTGCCCGTGAGCTGCGTGAAGTGCGCGCTCGCGAAATGCCCGGAGCTGCCGGAGCCCGGCGTGGCATACGTGCGCTTGCCGGGTTCCGCCTTCACCGCCTGCAGGAACGCCCCGAAGGAGGTGACCGGCATCGACGGGCCGACGACCAGCACCGTGGGACTTACGGCGAGCGAACACACCGGCGCGAACGAGCGCACCGCATCGAACTTGACCCGCTGGCTGTAGAGCGCGGGAATCATCGTGTAGTTGGTCGCACCCAGCAGCAGCGTGTAGCCGTCCGCCGGCGCCGCCGCGACGGCCTCGGCCGCCAGGATCGTGTTCGCGCCGGGCTTGTTGTCCACGATGAACGGCCGGCCCAGCGCACGCGATGCGTGGTCGGCGAAGGCACGCGCCACCACATCGGTCGGGCCGCCCGCGGAAAAGCCCACGAGCACGCGCACCGGCTTGGCGGGCCATGCCTGTGCGTGCACTTGTGCAGCCAGCACCGTCAGCAGCCCCACGGCAGCCGCAACGCCACGGATGCTTCTGTTTCTCTTCATTCCTGTCTCCTTTTTCTTTTGAGCGGCGGCGGCCATGCCTCAGGTGGTCGCCGCCTGGCGCGAAAGCACCTGCAGCAGGTTCCTTGCCGCACCGACGCCCATGTTCACGTAAGCATCGCTGGTCACGCCGCCGATGTGGGGGCTGAGCACGATGTTTTTTTCGCCCTGGAACGGATGGCCGGGCGTCATCGGCTCGACCGCGAAGCTGTCCAGCCCGGCCATGGCGACCTGGCCCGAACGCACGGCCGCCAGCAACGCGTCTTCGTCGATCAGCCCGCCACGGGCCGTGTTGACGATGATCACGCCGCGCTTGCATTGCGCCAGTGTGCGGGCATTGAGCAGCCCGCGGTTGTCGTCGGTCAGCGGGCAGTGCAACGACACGGCGTCGGACTCTGCCCAGAGGGTTGCCAGGTCCGCGGGTTGCACATAGGCCGGAAGGTTCTTGGCGTAGGGGTCGTAGCCCAGCACCCGCATGCCCAGCGCGTCGGCCATGCGCGCGAAGCGAAGGCCGATGGCGCCCAGGCCGATGAGGCCGATGGTGCGCCCGCCGAGCTCCAGGCTCTTGTGCGTCGCCTTGTCCCAGTGGCCGGCATGCATGCGCGCGTCGAGCGCCACCACCGATTTGGCGCAGGCCAGCAGCAGGGCGAGCGCCTGCTCGGCCACCGCGGCCGCATTGGCGCCCACGGCCGCCACCACCTCGATGCCGCGCTGCTGCGCCGCGCTCTTGTCGATCGTGTCGGTTCCGCTGCCGTGTTTGGAGATCACCTTCAGCGAAGGTGCCGCGTCCATCACGGCGGCGCCCACCTTGCCGTAGCGCACGATGATGGCCACGGGATCATGCGCGCGGCAAAGGGCGACCAGGTCGTCCTCGGTCGGCGCCTTGCCGGCGTAGACGATGTCATGGCCTTCGAGCAGCGCGAGTGCCTGCGGCGCCAAGTCGGCACCGGTCACGAGGATCGAGCTTGCGTTGGTCGCGGTCACAGCGTCTCGCCTTCCTTCAGCACGCCGGCCGCGCGCAGCGCGGAGTCCAGCCACTTGGCCGCGGTGTCGCCTTCCTTGATGGCGGCGATGCGCGCGGCCTCGTCGCGGACCTTCTTGGCAGCCAGCGGCAGCAGCGATTCGATCTTCTCGCGCTCGACCACGACCACGCCGTCGCCGTCGCCGATCACGAAGTCGCCGGGACGCACCGTCACGCCGCCGATGGACACCGGGTGCCCGATGCGCCCGCCGATGTTCTTCGTCGGACCGTTCGGGTTGGTGCCCACGCTGAAGACGGGGAAGTCCATCTCGTCGATCTCGAGGCTGTCGCGGCAGGCCCCGTCCATCACCACGCCGGCGATGCCGAGTTTCTTGCAGGCCGTCATCATGATCGTGCCCATCAGCGCCGAGGTCAGGTCGCCCTTGCCGTCGATCACGAGCACGTCGCCGGGCTTCGCCATGGCGATGGCTGCATGGATCATGAGGTTGTCGCCGGGACGCACTTCCACCGTGAGGGCGGTGCCGGCCAGCTTCATGCGCGGGCGCAGGGCCTTGATGCGCCCGTCGAGCGCGCCGCGGCGGCCGGCCACGTCGGCGAGGATGGCCGGCTGGAACTCTGCGGCCTGCGCCACGATGTTCGCGGGCACGCGCTCGAAGTTGCGAATGATGTCGGGAAGGGTCGAGGACATGGGAGTGCTTTCAGGAAAGGAAGAGGAATGGAATGAAGTTCAGTCGGGCTTGACGCCGGCGTCCTTGATGACCTTGGCCCACTTGGACAGGTCGGCTTTCTGGGTGTCGGCGAGCTGCTGCGGCGTGCTGCCCACCAGCGTGACGCCGAGCTTGTCGGCCATCGCGACGACCTCGGGGTCCTTCAGCTGGCGCACGATTTCGTCGTGCAGGCGCTGGACCACCGGCGCGGGTGTGCCGGCCGGCGCGTAGACGGCCTGCCACTGCTCCACCACGAAGTCCTTGAAGCCGGCCTGCCCCATGGTCGGTACATCGGGCAGGGCCTTCAGGCGTGCCGCCGAAGTGACGGCCAGCGCCTTGAGGTGACCGCTCTGGATGTGCGGCAGCGCGGCGGCCACCGGCGCGAACATGAAGGTGGCATGGCCCGCCAGGACGTCCTGGATGGCCGGCGTGTCGCCCTTGTAGGGAACGTGCGTCAGCTTCGCGCCCGTCTGCAGCCGCAGCAGTTCGCCCTGCATCTGCAGCACGGTGCCGTTGCCGCCGGAGGCGAAGGAGATCTCGTCGGGGCGCGCCTTCGCCTGCACGACAAGGTCCGCGACCGTCCGGAACGGCTGGTTCGCACCGACGATGAGCACATGCGGGATGGTCCCGATGAGCGACACCGGCGCGAAGGCCTTGACCGGGTCGTACTGCATCTTCGGCAGCAGGTTGGGCACGATCGCCTGCGGGCCGATCGATGTGCCCAGCAGCGTGTAGCCATCGGGTGCCGCACGCGCGACGAAGGCCGAGCCGATCGTGCCCGTGGCGCCTGCCTTGTTGTCCACGATCACCGTGGCGCCGAGGGCGGTACCCAGGCGCAGCGCGATGGCACGCCCGAGGATGTCGGTGGTGCCGCCCGGCGGGTACGGCACCACCCAGGTGATGGGCTTGCCGGTCGGCCACTGGCCTTGGGCGAGAACGGGCAACGACACGGCGGCGAGCGCGGCCAGGCCCAGCGCGCCGAACCGGCGCCGATGAATGCGGATCATGGAGTCTCCAGAGTTGTGGTGGGGCGGTCGAAGCCGTAGAGCGCGACCGGGTTGTCGACGAGCACGCGGTGCAGCGCCTGACGCGTGCCGGTCCAGCCGGCGAGCAGCGCCATCAGCTGTGCGTCGTCCGGCCTCGTCTGGTGGCCGGCGCTGGCAGATGCGTGCGGCCAGTCGCTGCCCCAGAGCACGCGATCCGGCGCGGCTTCCAGGAAGCCGCGTGCCAGTGCGGCCACGTCTTCGTACCCCGGCGCGCCCCGCTCGCTGACGATGTAGGCGCCGGACAGCTTGACCCAGGCGCGGCGCTCTTCGAGCAAGCGAAGGATCAGCGCATGCGACGCGTGCCTGCCGGCCATGGCGGGCGCGAGCCGGCCGAAATGGTCGAACACGACCGGCGCCGGCAAGTCCCCCAGCACGCCTGCGAGGTCACTCCACGCGTGCGCGGGTGCAAGCAGCTGCAGGTGCCAGCCCAGTGGCGCGACACGGCGTGCGAGCGGTTCGATCTGCGAGGCGGAATTCACGACACCCAGCGACAGATTCAGGCGGATGCCCCGCACCCCGCGGGCGTGCAGCGCCTCCAGTTCGGAATCGCTGACCCGTTCGTCGACCACGGCCACGCCGCGCGCCTGCGCTCCGAAGGCGGCAAGTGCGTCGCACAGCGGCCCGTTGTCGGTACCGTAGGTCGAAGGCGTCACGAACACGACCCGCTGCGTTCCCGTGCGCCGCTGCAGCCGGCGGTAGTCCGCCGCGCTGGCGTCCGGCGGCCGCAGCGTGGCAGCGGGCGCCGCGGGATAGCGCGCGTCGTACAGATGCACGTGGCAGTCGCAGGCACCGGGCGGAACGTCGACGGGCGTGCGGCCGCGCCCCGCGGAGAACGGAGCGACGAGCGCATCCGCGCACGAAGCATCGATCGCAGCCATGCGGAGTCAGTCCATCTTGGCGCCGGACGACTTGACGATCGCGCTCCAGCGCACGCCGTCGGTGCGGATCAGCGAGGCGAACTTCTCGGGCGTGCCGGTCATCACTTCTGCGCCTTGCGCGACCAGCTTCTTCTTCACCTCGTCCGTCGCCAGGGCCTTGTTGAATGCGGCGTTCAGCTTGGCGATGGCGTCCTTCGGCATGGCAGCGGGTCCGGCGACGCCGAACCACGTCACGGCCTCGAAGTCCTTGTAGCCCGACTCGGCAACGGTGGGCACGTCGGGCAGGTCGCTGTTGCGCTGCAGCGAAGTCACCGCAAGCGCGCGCAACTGGCCGCTCTTGATCTGGGCGATCAGTGTCGGCACCGACGAGACGTACATCTGGATCTGGCCGCCGACGAGGTCCGTCAGGCCCTGCGAGGCGCCCTTGTACGGGACGTGCGTGAACTGCACGCCGGCGGCCTTCTGGAACTGCTCCGTGGCCAGGTGGGCCACGGTGCCGTTGCCCGAGCTCGCATAGTTGAGCGAAGTGGGCTTGGCCTTGGCGGCGGCGACCACGTCCGCGAGCTTCTTGTAGGGCGATGCGGCGGACACCACCACGACCAGGGGCGCCGACGCGACAAGCCCCACCGCCGCCAGGTCCTTCACCGGGTCGTAGGGCAGCTTCGCGTACAGCGACGGGTTGATCGCGAGGTTGCTCGTCTGGCCCAGCACCAGCGTGTAGCCGTCCGGGCTGGCCTTGACCGCGGCATCGACGCCGATGTTGCCGCCGGAGCCCGGCTTGTTGTCGATGACGATGGTCCAGCCTTCGGATGTCGCGACCTTGTTGGCGACTTCGCGGGCAATGATGTCCGTGCCGCCGCCGGGCGGGAAGGGCACGATCAGGCGGATCGGACGCGAGGGATAGGCCTGCGCCAGGGCCATGCCGCAGGTGAGCAGGAGGGCGGCGCCGAGCGCTGCACGGCGGGAAATTGAGCTATGGCTTGAGTTACGCATGTAGGTGTCTCCGAATCGTTCGATGAGTGCCTGGCAGACGGGCTCCAGGGCATGCAGCGATTTTGGTTTTGCGTTTCGCGCCATACAATGGTGGTTCATGAGGCGGACCATGGACCATCCAGTGAAACAAAATGACCACTGAGAAAAACGCCGGGGCGGCAAGGCGCAGGCGACCGACCGAAGTCGTCGAGGTCCCGCGCGAAGCCGATCTCGAGACGACAGGCGGCGTGACCGCGGTCACCCGCGCCCTGCAACTGCTCGACACCTTCGGCATGCAGGACGAGCGGCTTTCGCTGGCCGAGCTGACACGGCGCACCGGCATGCACAAGACCACCATCCTGCGGCTGCTTCGCACGCTGGCGCTGGCCGGCTATGTGGTGCAGCGCGACGACGGCGAATGGCGGCTCGGGCCTGCCGCTGGCTGGCTCGGCGCGCGCTACCAGGCCAGCTTCGACGCCAACAACGTGGTGGAGCCGATGCTCCTTGCGCTATCGCAGGCCACGGGCGAGAGCGCGGCCTTCTACGTGCGCGAAGGCAATTCGCGCACCTGCCTCGCGCGCGTGGAGGGACCGCAGCCGATCCGCCATCACGCGCGCATGGGCGCGATGCTTCCGCTGGAGCTGGGGTCGCCGGGGCGGGTGATCCTCGCGTTTTCCGGGGAGCAGGGAACGCTGTACGAGGACATCCGCAAGAAGGGCTATCACTTTTCCATCGGCGAGCGCGAGAAGAACGTGGCGACGGTGTCGGCGCCGGTCTTCGGCCTGCGCTGGGCCTTGCTCGGGTCGGTATGCATTTCCGGGCCGGCGGACCGCTTGCCGAAAGCCAAGCTCATCGGCCACGCGAAGACGATCATGAAAGCGGCGAACGAGTTGTCCTATGCGTTGGCCGGCCGCCCCACGGCGCAGACGCCGGCCGTCGTCTCGACCTGGCATCCGTAGGCCGCGCCATCTCCATCACTATGTGCGAGTCGGGGATGTCGCCTCGACCGACGTCCAGACGATGCAGTTCTTGCCGCTTCGCTTGGCCTGGTAGAGCGCGGTGTCCGCTGCTTTCGTCAATGCCTCGAGCGACGCGGAGTTCGATCGCCGTGCCGTGGCACAGCCGACGCTCACGGTGAGAGGCGCCAGGTCTTGCGCGCCATCGTTGGGGCGGGAGCCCTCGGCTTCGGCGCGGATGGCCTCGGCGACCCGCATGGCCCCTGTTTCGTCCGTGTCGGGCAGAACGGCCATGAACTCCTCTCCGCCATACCGTGCCGCAACATCGCCGCGTCGCCGCACGTGCCTTGCAATGCAGTTGGCGAGATGCTGGAGCGCGACGTCGCCATGGGCATGCCCATGCGCGTCGTTGTAGCGTTTGAAATTGTCCGCATCCACGAAGAGCACGGACAGGCAACCGTCGCCGCGCTGCAGGCGGTCCCATTCGCTCTCCAGCGCCAGGTCGAGCGCGCGCCGGTTCTTCAGGCCCGTGAGGGAATCGGTCTGGGTCAGCTCCCTCAGGTGCTGCTCCGCGATCACCCGGCCTCGCAGCGCAAACGCGAGCAGCCACACGCCGGCGCAGAAGGCACTGCTGACCAGCAGCGACGAAAGGCCGACGATCCACGACAGCCGTTTCCAGGGCGCCAGGGCATCGTCCAAGGCCGGGGCAATCACCGCAATGAACGGCGTTCCGGGCACGCGCTGGAAGGTGTACAGGCGAATCGTTCCATCGATGACCGAGGACGCCGCATAGAAGCCGGACTCCCGATTCACCATGCGCGGAAACGTCGGCGACCCTTTCAGGTCGTGGGTGAGCGCCTTGCCCGGAGCGGGGTTTCTGGCAACCAGGGTGCCATCCGTGCGAACGATCGCCGCCACGCCGCGCGGGCCGATTTCCAGGTCGTCCAGCAAGTGCTTGAAGTAATCGAGGTCGATGGCGACGAGCGCGGTGCCCCCGAAAGTCCCGTCCGGGCGGTTGATTCTTCGGCTCAGCGCGATGGCCTCAACGCCTTCGCGCGCGCGTGCCCGATAGGCCGACGAGACATAGAGGCCGAGGTTCGTGGCATCGCGATGCGCGGTGAAGTAGTCGCGGTCACTGAAATCCCAACGATGCGTGCTGGAGCAGCAACCGTCGATGAGCTGGCCCTTGTCGTCCGTGACGCCCATGCCGGTGACATAGCGGGCGGAGACGGTCGAGCCGAACAGCAATTCGTGCCGCACCTCCGGACTCAGGCTGCGGACGATGGGTTTGTCCAAGGAGGCGATCAGCATGAGCAGCGACTGATCCGCCGATTCGACGGTCCGAGAGATGTTGCTCGCCAGAACGGCTGCGACGTTCTTCGACATCCCGTGCGCATGTTCGACGGCCGTTTCCCGGTCCGCCCACAGCGTGAGGACGCTGATGGACAGCACGACCAGTGTCAGGAGCGTCCCCAGCCCACCGACGATCAAAGGGTGATGACCTGCCAAGGTGGCAAGTCTCTGTGAGCAGGGACGCGGGGGCATGACGCTTTTTTTGTCGATGGCTGCCGTGCAGGACCTTGGCGGAAATGCGCGGCGATGCCTGACCAGGGAGACCGGCGCCACAGGGGGCGCCATCGCGCGTTTATATGTCGCGGACAGGTTGTTGATCAAATCTACTACCTGACCGGAAGCACGCCCGGGCAGGAGCCGGCGTGACTATCGGCGTGCGCCGGCGAGCAGCGCGATCTCCTCGAGCAGCTCGGCCAGCGCCGCCCCGATGAAGTCCAGCGTGGCCGCGTCGACCAGCCGGCCGTCCTGGATGCGCGTGGCCACATTGGCAATGGCCACGTGCGGGCGCACCAGCGGGCGGGCCAGCGTGGCGGCCAGCGCATCGCGGATCTGCGCCTGCGCGCGCACGCCGCCTGCGGTGCCGGGCGACGCCGTCATCACCAGCGCCGGCTTGCCTTTCAGAGGCGACGCGAAGCCGGGCCGCGAGGCCCAGTCGATGGCGTTCTTCAGCACGCCCGGCATGCCGTAGTTGTATTCGGGCGAGCACAGCACGAGCCCGTCGGCGCCCGCAATGGCGCTCTTCAGGCGTGCCACGGGCGCGGGCGGCGTGTCGCCGTCGAGGTCGGCGTTGTAGATGGGAATGTCGTCCAGCGGCACGATCTCCAGCGCCACATGCGGTGGCAGCAGCGGCTGCAGGCTGCGCAGCACGGCCGTGCAGTTCGAGGCCCGGCGAATGCTGCCGGAGATGGCGACGAGTCGCGTGGTGGAGTGGGTGGTGTCGTTCAAAGCGGGGTGTTCCTCTGTTTCAAGCGGCGGGAGTTTATGCATAAAATTGAAAACATGTACAAAAAAGAATCGACTGCCGAGCGCGCGCTCCCACTCGTCGACCAGGCCTTCATCCGGCTGCGCCAGGACGTGCTCTCGGGCACCTACGGCGCCGGGGCAAAGCTCAAGCTCGACGAGCTGCAGACGGCCTACGGCTTTTCGAGCAGCCCGCTGCGCGAGGCGCTCAGCCGGCTGGCGCAGGAGGGGCTGATCCGTGCCGACGAACGCCGCGGCTTCCGCGTGGCCGACATCTCGCCCGAAGACCTCGCGGACATCACCCGCATGCGCGTCATGCTCGACGTGCAGGCGCTGCGCGAGTCCATCGCGAACGGCGACGACGCCTGGGAGGCGTCGGTGGTCGGTGCCTACCACCGGCTCGAGAAGATCGAAGGCCGCCTCGGCGACGGGCCCGTGGTGCTGGACGATGACTGGACCCAGCTGCACTCGGCCTTCCACGCCGCGCTGCTGGCGGCCTGCCCTTCGGAGCGCTTGCGCACCTGGAGCGCGAGCCTGTTCGACCAGGCGGAGCGCTACCGCCGCTATTCCGCGCGCTTTCGCAAGACGGCGCGTCGCAAGTCGAACGAGCACCGCAAGATCATGGACGCCACCTTGCGCCGCGACGCAAAGACGGCCTGCGCACTGCTCGAAGAACACATCCTCAGCACCGAGCGCAATGTGATGGCGGTGCTGGGCGCCGCCGAGCGCGCCGACAAGAACTAGCGCGCCGCCGCGCCAGGATCGCCCGCGTGCAGCCGCCTGCACGCGCAGAGAACGCGACGCCCCCGTGCGGCGCGCGCGTTCGCCGGTGGCTTGACGCCATCCCCCAATCTGCTTCTTTCCGTTTCTCTCAGCCTCGCGTCCCGCGTTCCCGGCACGCGGCGCGAGGCCGCGCGCGCTCGCCAGGTCGTCGGTAAAAACCACTATGCATCAATCTTGTTTTATGCACAAAAATATCTTCATGCATTAATCTGTGCATTCGACGGGTCGACGGCGGCCCGATGTGCAACGTACCCATCCGAAAGAAGCAACGCATGAAACTGATGTCCTACTCGCTCGCGGGCCGCGAAACCTGGGGTGCCGTCGTCGAAGGCGGCGTGGTCGATCTGGCCGCGCGTACCGGCCACGCGACGCTGGCCGACTTCATCGCCAGCGCCGACTTCGCGCGCCGCGACGCGCTGGTCGAGGGGCTCGCGGCCGACACGCCGCTGTCCGACGTGCGCTACCTGCCGGTGATTCCCAAGCCCGAGAAGATCGTGTGCGCCGTGCGCAACTACATGGACCACCACCAGGAGGTGCTGGCCGCCGGCATGCAGCGCGAGCTGTCGGAGCAGCCGCCGATCTTCCTGCGCGTCTGGCGCTCGCAGACACCGCACGAAGGTCCGATCGTTCGTCCGCGCGTGTCCGAGTCGCTCGACTGGGAAGGGGAGCTCGCGGTGATCATCGGCGAGGGCGGACGCGACATCGCCGAGGCCGACGCGTGGAAGCACGTGGCCGGCTACAGCTGCTACAACGACGGGAGCGTGCGCGAGTGGCAGTTCCACGCCAAGCAGATTGCCTCGGGCAAGAACTTCGAGTCCACCGGCGGCTTCGGTCCGTGGATGGTGACGGCCGACGAGATTGCGCCGGGCCGCGAGCTCAGGCTCGAGACGCGCCTCAACGGCGAGGTCGTTCAGTCCAGCCACACGGGCCACATGATCTTCTCGATTCCGCGGCTCATCGCCTACGCGTCGACCATCTTCACGCTGGTGCCCGGCGACGTCGTCATCACCGGCACGCCGGCCGGCGTGGGCTGGAGCAAGAAGCCGCCGCGCTTCATGAAGCCGGGCGACGTGGTCGAAGTCGAGATCGAGGCCGTGGGCCTCCTGCGCAACCCCGTGGTCGCGCAGGGCTGACGCAACCCGCCTGCAACGGCCGCATCGCCGCGCAACGCCCCACCGCAATCGTGCGAGACGCCCGCAAAGGGCGCCGCCTCAGGAGACACACTTGAAACGAAGAACCCTTCTCGCCGCGTGCGCGGCGACGGCCGCCGCATGGCCGGCCGCCCGTGCCTTCGCGCAGGGCTACCCGGAACGTCCAGTGAAGCTCTACCAGGGCTTCGCGCCGGGCGGCAACGCCGACGCGATCGCCCGGGCCATCGGCGTCGAGATGGGCAAGACCCTCGGCCAGCCGGTCGTGGTCGAGGCCCAGGCCGGCGCGGGCGGCACCATCGCCGCGGCCACCGTGGCGCGCGCCAGGCCCGACGGCTACACGCTGCTGCTGGCCACCGGCGGCCACGCGGTGGCGGGGGCGCTGTACAACACGCTGCCCTACAAGACGGTGGCCGACTTCGAGGCGGTGTCCACCGTCACCTACTTTCCGTTCCTGATCGTGGTCAACGCCAGCTCCAAAGTGCAGGGCCTCGCGGAGATCCTCGCGTCGGCCAAGGCCGCGCCGGGCACGGTCGCCTACGGCACCGCCGGCATCGGCTCGACGCACCACCTGGCGGGCGAGCTGCTCACCAAGATGGCCGGCGTGTCGATGATGCACGTGCCCTACCGCGGCGACGCGGCCGCGCTCACCGCGCTGCTCGGCGGCGAGGTGCCGTTCATCATCGCGCCGCCGACGGCGGTGGTTCCCAACATCCAGGCCGGCAGGCTGCGCGCGGTGGCCGCCACCGGGCCGCAACGCTGGCCGGGCCTGCCGAAGGTGCCGACGGTTGCGGAGCAGGGCGTGCCGGGGTATGACGTGCGTTCGTGGGCCGGCGTGCTGGCGCCCGCGGGCACGCCGCGCCCCATCGTCGACCGGCTCAACGCCGAGACCCTGCATGCGCTGCAGGCCGCGTCGGTGCGCCAGCGCCTGGAAGACATGGGCGGCGAGGCGCGCGGCAGCACGCCCGAGGAAATGAAGGCGCTGGTCGCGCGCGAACTCGAGAAGTGGACCCAGGTGGTCGCCGATGCAAAGATTCCCAGGCAATGAAATGAACGAAAGAGCAATGCCATGTCACTGATCGCGCTGCGCAAGCGAAGCCTCACCGTCGAGACCGTTTTCCATGAAGGCGGGCCGCCGCCCGACAAGCCGCTGCGTATCGCCGCCGCGTGCGCCGTCATCCGCAACCCCTATGCCGGCCGCTACGAGCCCGACCTGCTGCCCTTCATGGCGGAACTGCGCAGCCTTGGCACCGCGCTGGCCGAAGAGCTGGTGGCCACGCTGGGCAAGGAGAACGTCGAGGCCTACAGCAAGGCGGCGATCGTCGGCGTCAACGGGGAACTCGAGCACGGCGCTGTCTGGCACGAGGCCGGCGGCTGGGCCATGCGCCAGGTGCTGGGCGAGCCCAAGGCCATCGTGCCCGCGGCCAAGGCGGTAGCCGCCACCGGCTACCGGCTGATGGTGCCGCTGCACTACATCCACGCAGCCTACGTGCGCAGCCACTTCAACACGGTCGAGGTCGGCATCCAGGACGCTCCCCGGCCCGACGAGATCCTCTTCGCGCTGGTGATGGCCGACGGCGGGCGCATCCATTCGCGCCTGGGCGGCCTCGCCAAGGAGCAGGTCAGCGTGAACGACGGGCAGCGCTGAGCATGGCGACGCAAACCATGCGCGCCGTGCAGTTGTCCGAAACGGGCGGCCCCGAAGTCCTGCGGCTGGTGGACCTGCCGCTGCCCGAGCCCGGCCCGGGGCAGGTGCGGGTTCGGGCGGCCGCCATCGGCGCGGGCGGGCCCGACGTGCTCATCCGCAACGGCACCTACAAGTGGATGCCGCCGCTGCCGGCCATTCCGGGCAACGAGATGGCGGGCACGGTCGACGCGGTCGGCGCCGGCGTCACGCGGCTGTCGGTGGGCCAGCGCGTGCTCGTGAGCGCGCGCGAACTCGCGCAGCGCGGCGGCTGCTACGCCGAATGCATCTGCGTGAGCGAGGCTGCGCCCTTCGTGCTGCCGCCGGCGCTGGGCTTCGACGACGCCGTGAGCCTGGGCAACTTCCAGCTGGCCATCGCCTTGCTGGCGAGCAACGGCAACCTGCCCGCGCAGACCGTGCTGCTGCCGGGCGCGGCGGGCGGCGTGGCCACCGCGGTGGCGCAGGTGGCCCGCGCGCGCGGGCTGCGCGTGATCGGCACCGCCTCGTCCGACGAGAAGCGCGCCTTCGCGCTGGACAACGGCGCCAGCGAGGTCATCGACGGCGACCCTGCCACGCTGCCCGAACGCGTGATGGCGCTCACCGGCGGGCGCGGCGCCGACCTGGCCTTCGACCACGTGGGCGGCGCGCTCTTCATCGCCTGCCTGCGCTCCCTCGCGCCTTTCGGCATGGCGGTCTCCTACAACATCCTCGCGGGCCCGCCCGCGGGCGATGTGTTCGACGAACTGCGCAAGCTGCTTGGCAAGAGCCTGGCGATCCGCACCTTCTCCATCCACACCGTCGACAGCGACATCGCGCATCGGCGCGGCCTGATGGAGGAAGCCATCGCGCTGATGGTCGCGGGCCGGGTGCGCGCGCCGCGCGCCACCCGCCTGCCATTGGCCGAGGCGCGGCATGCGCACGAGTTGCTCGACCGCGGCGGCGCGCTCGGCAAGCTTGTCCTCGTTCCGTGAACCCCCAACCGACGAACCCGAAACCGGCGGAGACCGACTTGAGCACACCCTACATTCCCAACCTGTCGCACTGCGGCATCTTCTGCCGCGACCTCGCGGTGATGAAGCGCTTCTACACCGGCGTGTTCGACATGCAGGAAACCGACCGCGGTGTCGGCGGCACCTTCCGCTACGAGCTGGTGTTCCTCAGCGGACGCGACGACCAGCACCACCAACTGGTGCTGGCGGGCGGCCGCGGCGCGGATGCGCCGAGCACCGTGATGCAGCTCTCGTTCAAGATCCACACCATCGACCACCTGCGCGAAGCGCGCCGGCGCGCGCTGTCGCTGGGCGCGACGAAGATGCGCGGCCTCAACCATGGCAACGCGCTGTCCATCTACTGCATGGACCCGGAGGACAACACGGTCGAGGTCTACCTCGACACACCCTGGTACGTCAGCCAGCCGCACGGCGATCCGTTGGACCTCGACGAGACCGACGAAGCGATCTGGGCGCAGACCGAGCGCATGGTGCGCTCGGACCCGAGCTTCATGCCCGCACAGGAATGGGCCGCCTTGTTCGCGCAGCGAAGCGCGGCACTGCGCGCATCGAAGGCCGACGGCGAGCGTCAGCGTCAGCCGGCGCCGGTCCAGCGGTGACCGGCGACCCGGGCGACAGGGCTCCTGGACAAGATGACGCCCCTGGCGATGTTCAGAGCCTGCCCTTCGTCTCCGCAGGAACCGCCCTTGCGCGCCGGCTCGCGCCTTCGTCCGGCAGCAAGGCCAGCAAGGCTTTCACCAACGGCGACTCGTCCGACTTGCGCCAGACCACCAGCGTGTCGACGTAGGTTTTCTCGCCCTTGAGCGACCGGTACACCACGCCTTCACGGTGCAGCGCCTTCACGCATGCCGGCACCAGCGCAATGCCGACGCCGCCCGACACCAGGCTCACGATGGTATTCATCTGCCGCGCAGGGAACATCAGCGGGCTGAAGCCGCGCCGCATGCAAGTCGCGACGATGGCATCGAACATCTGCGGGCCGATGTGGCGCTCGAAGCCCAGGAAGCGTTCGCTCGAGAACTTCTCCAGGGCCACCGGCCCCGTGCCCGCGAGCGGGTGGGCCTCGGGCAGGGCGAGGATCAACGTGTCCTTCTGCACCAGCCGCGAGCCGAGCGTGGCCGGCATGTCGGACGGCTGCAGCACCATGCCGACGTCGAGGTGGCCGGCCTCGACGTCCGAGACGATCTGCTCGGTGATGCCTTCGCGCAGCGCCACACTGGCCCGGGGGTGCGCCTCGTTGAAACGCCGCAGCGTCGGCGGCAGGAACGAATAGGCAGGAAGGCTGATGAAGCCGACGGCGATCGAACCCATGATGCCGGCCGCGCCGTCCTGCGCGCGGCGGCGCATGGTTTCCATGCCAGCGAGAACGGCGCGCGCGTCGTGCAGCGCGTCTTCGCCCGCGCGCGTGATCGCGATGCGACGCGACGTGCGCTCGAAAAGCGCCACGCCCAGCTCGTCTTCCAGCTCCTTGATGGCCAGGCTCACCGGCGGCTGCGACAGGTGCAGGCGTTGCGCGGCACGGCCGAAGTGAAGCTCTTCGGCCACGGCGACGAGGCAGCGGAGGTGACGCAGTTCCATCGATCTGAATCCTGTATTGATCGATATGAATTGTAGATTTGTTGCTATGGATGTCCGATCCTAGACTTTGCTCCGAGGACGCCGGCGCTACCCGCTGCCGCACCCCAAGGAGACAAAGAGATGACCGAAAAAGCGACGGCCCTGCCACGAGCACGGACCGTGGTTCACCCTGGCCCCTACGGTCCTGTGCGGATCGCCCACATGCATGCCGACAAGGGAAGGCACTTCCGGCTGTCGCTCCCCGCGGGCCGCACGCTGCACGACAGCCTGGTGCAGGCGCTGGCCGCCGAAGACGTGGCCAGCGCTTCGATGACGCTCATCGACGGCGAACTTGAACACCTGAGCTTCTGCACGGCGCTGCCCGATCCCGCCGGCCGTGTGCTCGCGACCTACGGCGCGCCCGAGGCGCTGCGCGGAGCGCGCCTGATCTTCGGCAACGCCACGATGGGCCGCCGCGCCGACGGCGGCCCCATCGTCCATTGCCATGGTGTGTTCCGCGAAGTCGACGGGCGCGTGCGCGGCGGGCACATCCTGGCCGAACGCACGTTGGTCGGCCGGAGTCCCGTCACCGTCGTGGTGACCGCGCTGGACAGCTTCGAGTTGCGCGTGGCCTACGACGAAGAAACGCGCATGCCGCTGATGCGCCCCCAGGCGCGGGCGGTGGCCCATGGCTGACGTTCGCCTGGTGGAGCGCGGCCGCATGGGCCGCGTGGCCTACGCGCGCATCGGCCCCAATGAAGACCTGGTGCAGAGCGTGGAAAAACTCTGCGTGGCCCAGGGCATGCGCCATGCCTTCGTGCGCGGTGCGCTCGGCAGCCTGATCGACGCATGCCTGGAGCGGCCCGACGGCGCGTGCCAGGTGGTCCGCGGCCCCGCCGTGGAAATCGTGAGCCTGGCCGGCGAGGTGCGCCTGCAGCCCGACGGCACGCTGCGCGCGGCCCTCACGGGCGTGGTCGCCGACACCGAAGGCCGGGTCCATGGCGGTCCGTTCGTGGCCGGCGCCAACGCTGTTTGCGTCACCTTCGAGATCACGCTCGAAGAGTGGCTTCCTTCCGAAGATTCCTGATTTCGAAAACCCCAAGGCAACCATGACAGACACCCCCTTCCTTCCCCGCGTCGCCGTCGTCACCGGAGGCGCGCGCGGCATAGGCCTTGCCATCGGACAGTGGTTCCTGGCCCACGGCTACCACGTCGCGCTGCTCGACAACGACCATGCCACGCTCGATGCGGCCGTCGCCGAACTCGCCTTGCCCGATCGCGTGCTGGGCGTGCACTGCGACGTGTCCGACGCGGCGCAGGTAGCCGCCGCGGCCAAGGCCGTCGCCGGCCGCTTCGGGCGCGTCGACGCGCTGGTCAACAACGCTGGCGTCGCGGTGTTCAAGCGCATCGCGGACACCTCTTTCGCCGACTGGCGTTCGGTGATGGGCACGAACCTCGATGGCGCCTTCCTCTGCACGCAGGCATTCAGCCCTTCGATGGTCGAAGCCGGCAGGGGTGCGGTGGTGAACGTGGCGTCGATCTCGGGCTTGCGCGCCAGCACGCTGCGCGTGGCCTATGGCACCAGCAAGGCAGCGCTCATCCACCTCACGAAGCAGTACGCAGTGGAGCTGGGCAACGCGGGCGTGCGCGTGAACGTGATCGCGCCCGGCCCGGTCGAGACCGAAATGGCCAAGCTGGTGCACAGCGTGGCGATCCGCTCCGACTACGTCGACGCCATTCCCCTGGGCCGCTACGGCAGCGTCGAGGAAATGGCCAACGCGGTGGGCTTCCTGTGCAGCGATGCGGCGAGCTTCATCAATGGCCAGGTGATTGCGGTGGACGGCGGCTTCGACGCCGCCGGCGTCGGCCTGCCGACGCTGCGCCGGGGCGCGGCCAACGCGCAGGCCGACCACGCCTGAGGAGCGAATCCCATGAGCAACGACAGCTACATCATCGGCTGGGGCCACACGCCCTTCGGCAAGCTCGACGCGGCCGACGGCGAGCAACTGATCCGCGACGCCGTCGAGCCCGCGCTGCAGACAGCCGGGCTCGAGGCCGCGGACATCGACGGCATCTTCGTCGGCCACTTCAACAGCGGCTTCGTGCCGCAGGACTTCAGCGCGTCGCTGGTCGCGCTGGCCGTGCCCGGCCTGCGCCACGTGCCGGCCGTGCGGCTGGAGAACGCATGCGCCACGGGTTCGGCCGCCATCTGGGCCGCGCTGGACGCAGTGAAGAGCGGCCGCGTGCGCCACGCGCTGGTGGTGGGTTTCGAGATCATGAACGCCGTGCCCGGCCCGGTCATCGCGCAGACGCTGCTGCGCTGTTCCTATGTGAAGGAGGAAGGCACGACGCCGGCGGGCTTCGCGGGCGTGTTCGGCCACATCGCGGGCGGCTACTTCGAGCGCTTCGGCGACCAGAGCGACGCGCTCGCGGCCATCGCGGCCAAGAACCACGCCAACGGTGTGCACAACCCCCATGCGCACATGCGGCGCGACCTGGGGTTCGACTTCTGCCGCAATCCGTCGGACAAGAACCCCTTCGTCGCGGGACCGCTCAAGCGCTCCGACTGCTCGCTGGTGTCCGACGGCGCGGCGGCGCTGGTCATTTCGTCGACGCCCGTCGGGTCGGCCAAGGTGCCGGCGGTGCGCTGGCGCTCGCACACGCAGGTCAACGACTACCTGCCGCTGTCGCGGCGCGACCCGACGCGCTTCGAAGGTGCGGCGTTGGCGTGGCGGCGCGGCCTGGAAACGGCACGGCTCACGCTCGACGATCTTGGCTTCGTCGAGACGCACGACTGCTTCACGATCGCCGAATTGCTGGAGTACGAGGCCATGGGCCTGGCGCCGCACGGGCAGGGCGCACGCGCGATTCTCGACGGCGTGACGCGCAAGGACGGCCGGCTGCCCGTGAACCCCTCTGGCGGCCTGAAGTCGCGCGGCCATCCCATCGGCGCGACGGGCGTGTCGCAGCATGTGATGGCCGCGATGCAGTTGACCGGCACGGCCGGCGACATGCAGGTGGGCACGGGCAAGCCCGGCGCCGTGTTCAACATGGGCGGCGCCGCCGTCGCCAACTACCTCAGCGTGCTGGAGGCGGCATGAGCCAGGCGCACGCCGCGAACCTGTCGGTGCTGCTGTCGCAGACGGCGGCGCTGTTTCCCGCGCGCGCCGGCCTGATCCTCGAGGACCGCAGCTGGACCTGGCACGAGATCGACTCGCGCGTCGATGCGCTCGTGCAGGGGCTGCGCGCGCTGGGCATGCAGCCCGGCCACAAGCTGCTCGTGCAGTCGCGCAACAACCTCGCGCTGTTCGAGAGTTGCTGGGCCGCATTCCGCATGGGTGCGGTGTGGGTGCCGGTCAACTTCCGGCTCACGCCGCCCGAAGTGGCGTACCTGGGCAGCTCGAGCGAGGCGACGGTGATGCTGGCCGAAGACGGCTTTGCCGCGCACGTCGACGCAGTGCGCGGTGCCAGCGCGCATTTGCGCCACGTCGTCACCATCGGGGCGCCGCGCCAGGGCGAACAGGGCTACGAGGCGCTGATCGCCGCCAATGCGGGCGCGCAAAAGTCCGTTGCCGATGTCGAGCCCGGCACGCCGCTGTGGTACTTCTACACCTCGGGCACGACCGGCAAACCGAAAGCGGCCGTGCTGACGCACGGCCAGCTCGCCTTCGTCGTCGCCAACCATCTCGCCGACCTGATTCCCGGCACGACCGAAAACGACTGCTCCATCGCCGTGGCGCCGCTGTCGCACGGCGCGGGCATTCATGCGTTGCTGAACGTCGCGCGCGGCGCGGCCACGGTGCTGCCGTCGTCGGACCGGCTGGAGCCGCGCGCATTCTGGTCGCTGGTCGAGCGCCACAAGGTCAGCAACCTCTTCACAGTGCCGACCATCGTCAAGATGCTGGTCGAAGACCCGTCGGTCGACGAGTTCGACCACCGCTCGCTGCGCTACGTGATCTACGCCGGCGCCCCGATGTACCGCGCCGACCAGAAGCGCGCGTTGCAGAAGCTGGGGCCGGTGCTCGTGCAGTACTTCGGCCTCGGCGAGGTGACGGGTTGCATCACTGTGCTGCCGCCGACGATGCACTCGGCCGACGACGCGGATGCCAACGCGCACATCGGCTCATGCGGGCGGCCGCGCACCGGCATGGAAGTCGCGATCCTCGACGAGCAGATGCAAAGGCTGCCGGCCGGCGCCGTCGGAGAAATCTGCTGCCGCGGACCGGCCGTGTTCGCGGGATATTTCAACAACCCGGAGGCCACGGCCAAGGCCGTGCGCGGCGGCTGGTTCCACACGGGCGACCTGGGGCGCATGGACGCGCAGGGCCTGCTCTACATCACGGGCCGAGAGTCGGACATGTACATCTCGGGCGGCTCCAACGTCTACCCGCGCGAGGTCGAGGAGATCCTGCTGACGCATCCCGCCGTGCGCGAGGCCGCCGTGCTGGGCCTGCCCGACGCCAAGTGGGGCGAGGTGGGCGTGGCCGTGCTGGTGTGCGATCGCGAAGGCGTGACGGCCGAAGACATCCTGGGCCACCTCGACGGCCGCTGCGCCAGGTACCGCTGGCCGCGGCGCGTCTTCTTCTGGGAGTCGCTGCCCAAGTCAGGCTACGGCAAGGTCACCAAGAACGAAATACGCCGGCTCCTTTCGGAGCGCGGAGAGATCGGGGAGGCCACAACCCACTGAGCCTGCCTTTTCTTCCCGGACGATCGGATTCAAGACCAACCAGAACATAGAGACAACAGATGAACATCAACCGCCGTACCGTGCTGCGCACCGCCGCCGCTGCTTCCAGCCTCGCCATGCCCCTGCGCCACGCCTTCGCGCAGAAGAACGTCTTCAACTACAAGTACGCCAACAACCTGCCGGTCTCGCACCCGATGAACATCCGGGCCAAGGAGATGGCCGACGCGATCCGCGCGGAGACCAGCGGCCAGGTCGACATCCAGATCTTCCCGAACAACCAGCTGGGCTCGGACACCGACGTGCTGAGCCAGTTGCGCGCAGGCGGCGTCGAGTTCTTCACGCTGTCGGGACTCATCCTGTCGACGCTGGTGCCCGCGGCCTCCATCAGCGGCGTGGGCTTTGCATTTCCCGACTACGCGAGCGTATGGAAGGCCATGGACGGGGACCTGGGCAGCCATATCCGCATGCAGATCGCCAAGTCCAACATCGTGGCCATGGACAGGATCTGGGACAACGGGTTCAGGCAGATCACGTCGTCGAACAAGGCCATTGCGTCGCCGGCCGACCTGAAGGGTTTCAAGATCCGCGTGCCGGTGTCGCCGCTGTGGACCTCGATGTTCAAGGCGCTGGATGCCGCGCCCACGTCGATCAACTTCGCCGAGGTGTATTCCGCGCTGCAGACGAAGATCGTCGACGGGCAGGAGAACCCGCTTGCGATCATCTCGACCGCCAAGCTCTACGAAGTGCAGAAGTTCTGCTCGATGAGCAACCACATGTGGGACGGCTTCTGGTTCCTGGCCAACAAGCGTGCATGGGACAAGCTGCCGCCCGCGCTGCAGGCCATCGTCGCGAAGCACATCAACGCGGCGGCGCTGAAGGAGCGAACCGACGTCGCCGAGCTCAACGCCAACCTGCAGAAGGAGCTCGCGGCCAAGGGCATGCAGGTCAGCCAGCCCGACCCCGGCGCCTTCCGCGACCAGTTGCGCAAGGCCGGCTTCTATGCGGAGTGGAAAGCCAAGTACGGCGACGAAGCATGGGCGCTGCTGGAGCGCAGCGCGGGCAAGCTCGCATGAACGCGCCGCGCCCGGCGGCGCGGCCGCCCGAGCATCACGCGGGTTCCTCGGCAGTGGAAGACCCGGCCGGCGCGCACGGCCACGGCCACGGCGACGCGGCCAACGAGGCCGACCCAAGCTCGTTGACCTCGTTGACCTCGCGCATCGAGCGGCTGCTCGGCGCGCTGGTGGACGGCGCGGCCGGCGCCCTGGTGCTGGCCGACGTGGTGGTGCTGCTGGCGGGCGTGGTCGCGCGCTTCGTGCTGCACCAGCCGCTGATCTGGTCGGACGAACTCGCTTCGATGCTCTTCATCTGGCTCGCCATGCTGGGCGCGGTGGTGGCGCTGCGGCGCGGCGAGCACATGCGCATGACCGCGCTGGTGTCGAAACTGCCGCCGACGCGGCGCCGCTTCTCCGAGGCCGTGTCGCTCTACGCAGCCCTCGCTTTCCTGGCGATGGTGGTGTGGCCTGCGTGGGAATACGCGTCGGAAGAGCGCTTCATCACCACGCCGGCGCTGGACATCTCCAACGCCTGGCGCGCCGCCGCGCTGCCGGTGGGCGTGGCGCTCATGGCCATGTTCGCGGCGCTGCGGCTGTTGCGCGACTTCGACTGGAAGACGTCGTTGCAGGCCCTGGCGATCGTCGTGACTCTCATCGCGGCATTCACCCTGGGCCGCGCGGTGTTCGAAGACCTGGGCCGGCTCAACCTGCTGGTTTTCTTCGTCGGCGTGGTGCTGGCCTGCGTGCTGTGCGGCATTCCCATCGCGTTCGCTTTCGGCCTCGGTACCTTCGGCTACCTCGCGCTGACCACCGACACCGCGCTGCCAGTGATCGTCGGGCGCATGGACGAAGGCATGTCGCACCTCATTCTGCTGGCGGTGCCGTTGTTCGTCTTTCTGGGCCTGCTCATCGAGATGACGGGCATGGCGAAGGCGATGGTCTCGTTCCTTGCCAGCCTGCTGGGGCATGTGAGGGGCGGCCTTTCCTATGTGCTGGTGGGGGCGATGTACCTGGTGTCGGGAATTTCGGGCTCCAAGGCGGCCGACATGGCTGCCATCGCGCCCGCGCTGTTCCCCGAGATGAAGAAGCGCGGCGCCGCCGAGGGCGAACTGGTGGCGCTGCTCGCGGCCACCGGCGCGCAAACCGAGACCGTGCCGCCCAGCCTCGTGCTCATCACCATCGGCTCGGTCACGGGCGTGTCTATCGCGGCGCTGTTCACGGGCGGGCTGCTGCCGGCCGTCGTCCTGGGCCTGATGCTGTGCGTGGTGGTGTACATGCGCAATCGGCACGAGGACCTGAGCGGTATCGCGCGGCCCGAGGTGCGGCAGGTGCTGAAGCTGGGCCTGGTGGCGCTGCCCGCACTGGCATTGCCTTTCGTGATCCGGGCGGCGGTCGTCGAAGGCGTGGCCACGGCGACAGAGGTGTCGACCATCGGCATCGTCTATGCCGTCGTCGCCGGGCTCGTGGTGTACCGGCAGTTCGACTGGCGGCGGCTGGGCCCGATGCTCGTGGCCACCGCTTCGCTGTCGGGCGCGATCCTGCTGATCATCGGCACGGCCACCGCCATGGCCTGGGGGCTGACGCAATCGGGCTTCTCGCGCTGGCTGGCGGAGGTCATGGGCAGCCTGCCCGGCGGCGCGCCGATGTTCCTGGCGGTATCGCTCGTCGCCTTCGTGGTGCTGGGCTCCGTGCTCGAGGGCATACCGGCCATCGTGCTGTTCGGTCCGCTGCTGTTTCCGATCGCGCGGCAACTGGGCATCCACGAAGTGCACTACGCCATGGTCGTCGTGTTGTCGATGGGGCTGGGCCTGTTCGCGCCGCCCCTGGGCGTGGGCTACTACGCTGCCTGCGCCATCGGCCGCGTGCGGCCCGACGAGGGCATCAGGCCCATCGTCGGCTACATGCTGGCCCTGCTCGTCGGCACCACGGCCGTGGCGGCCATTCCGTGGCTTTCCATCGGGTTCCTATGAGATTCATCCGTTTGCGCACACCAAGGAGAAAAGCATGGAAACAAGGACAGGCATCGCCCGCAAGACAGTCGCCGTGGACGGCGACGTCCGGTTGAGCTACCTGGAGGCCGGCAACGGGGCTCCCCTGGTGCTCATCCCTGGCTGGTCGCAAACGGCCGAACAGTACAGGTACCAACTCGAAGGCCTGGCGGACCGGTATCGCGTGATCGCGTTCGACCTGCGCGGCCATGGCGATTCGGACAAGCCCGGGCGAGGCTACCGCATCCCGCGCCTTGCGGCCGACCTGCAGAATGCGCTGGTCGCGCTCGACCTGCGGGACGTGACCATCGTCGGCCACTCGATGGGCTGCTCGGTGCTCTGGTGCCACTTCGACCTGTTCGCAGCCGGGCGTATCGGCCGGTACGTGTTCTGCGACCAGGCGACATGCCTCACGCGCAACCCCGAGTGGACCGACCAGCAGGTCGCCGACTACGGCCCCATTTTCACGGCCGACAGCGTGGTCGAGACCGCCAATGCACTGCGAGGCGCGGGCGGGGTGGAGGCCACGGTCGGCTTCCTGCGCTCCATGGTCACGGCCGACATGCCCGCCGAGGCCTTCCAGTGGATCGTCGACATGAACTTGAAGATGCCACGCGCCGCGGCGGCCGACCTGCTCTACAACCACTGCCACCAGGACTGGCGCGAGGTGCTCCCGCGCATCGACCGGCCGACGCTCTTCATCGGCGGCGAGGGCAGCCTGGTGCCGCACAGCTG
Organism: Variovorax sp. AB1(2024); assembly: GCF_037482385.2. Classification (NCBI taxonomy): domain Bacteria; kingdom Pseudomonadati; phylum Pseudomonadota; class Betaproteobacteria; order Burkholderiales; family Comamonadaceae; genus Variovorax; species Variovorax sp. AB1(2024). The sequence goes on from NZ_JBBHKP020000002.1 coordinate 403,302, forward strand.
CATGCGGTGGGAGGCGACCCAGGTGCCCGGCGCCAGGGTGGAGATCTTCGAAGAAGGGGAAGCGGGCTCGCACTTCATGTTCATCGAGAACGCGGGGAAGTTCAATGCGCTGCTCGCGGGATTCGCCGGTTGATGCCCGGTGCGAGGCCCCCGAAGCGGATGCCGGACACGGTCTCCGGCATTTCCGGAAGCTCAGTCGGGCCGCGAAGACTCAGACGGCGCTGATGTTCTTGTCCTTGGCCACCTTGGTCCAGCGCGCGGCATCCGCGGACAGCCGCTTGCGCATGGCCGCGGCGGGTTGGTACGCGGCGATGGCGCCGGCGTGGACCAGCTTGTCCTGCACGTCCTTGTCCTTGGACAGGATGTCGGAGAGCTCCTTGTTGATGCGTGCCACCACCGATGCGGGCGTACCCAGCGGTGCGATGAGGCCGCCCCACGAATCGAAGTCGAAGTTGGGGAAGCCCTGGGCCGAGACCGTCTTCACGCCGGGCAGCAGCACGTTGCCGCGCGGCGAGCTCACGGCAACGGCGCGCAGCTTGCCCGACTTGATGTGCGGCAGGGCCGCGACCACGTCCGCGAACATCACGCCGAGCTGGCCGCCCAGCAGGTCGGTCACGGCCGGCGCGCTGCCGCGGTAGGGCACGTGCTGCATGTCGAAGCCGCCCAGGTCCTTCAGCTGCTCCATGGCCAGGTGGCCGAAGCTGCCCGCGCCCGAGCTGGTGTAGTTCAGCGGCGTCTTCGCGGCCTTGGCATGGGCGATGAGGCTTTGCAGCGAGTCCACGCCCGGCATCAGCGTCGGGTTGACGACGATGGCCATGGGCAGGTCGTACACGGTCGCCACGCACATGAAGTCCTTCTCCACGTCGTAGGCGCCGTTCTTGTACAGCAGCGGTGCCAGCAGTGCCGGCATGCCGAACATCGACAGCGTGTTGCCGTCGGCCGGCGACTTGATGAACTGGGCCGTGCCGATGGAGCCGGACGCGCCGGGGCGGTTGTCCACCATGATCGAGGTGCCCAGGCGTTCGCCGAGCTTCTGCGAAGTGATGCGCGCGGCCGTGTCGGTCGGGCCGCCAGCGGGGAAGGCCACGACCATCTTGACGATCTTGCCCGGCCATTCGGCGTCTGCCGCGAACGACGGCAGGCCCAGGGTGGAAAGTGCGCCTGCGGCGCCGGTGGCCAGCAGGTGGCGGCGGCTGATGATGTGAGTTTGGTTCATGTCTGTTCTTTCTGAAAGATGAAAGGGTGTCCTGGCGTGCGGCCGCGGCGGGTCAGATCGCCTGCTGCGCGCGCGCCGCGGCAATGGCCTGGTCGTCCATGGCCAGCACTTCGCGAAGCACCTCGTCGGTGTGCTGACCCAGGTGGGGTGGCGGCCGGCGCACGGGCGTGCGCTCGCCGTCCATCACGTAGGGGGGCGCGAGCACGCTCTGCGGCCCGGCTTCCGCGTCGTCGAAGTGGTGCAGCAGGTTGGCCTGGGCGGTGCGCGGCGAGGTCAGCGCCTCGTACATGCCCAGCACTTCGCCGCAGGGGATGCCGGCCGCCGCCAGGCTGGCGAGCAACTCGCGGCGGCTCAACCCGCGCAGGGCTTCGCGCACCAGCGGCAGCAGGATCTCGCGGTTGGCCGAGCGCTCGGTGTTGGTGGCGAAGCGGGGGTCGGCGGCCCACTCGGGCCGGCCGACGACCTGCTCGCAGAAGCGCACGAACTGGCCGTTGTTGCCCACGGTGATGACCACCGGGCCGTCCGCGGCATCGAAGACGCCGTAGGGAACGATCGAAGGATGCGCGTTGCCGAACTTGGGCGGATCGCCCGCCTTCAGCAGGGCCTCCATGCCGTAGTAAGAGGTGATCATCAGGCCGCAGTCGTAGAGCGCCATCTGCACATGGCGCCCGCGTCCCGTGGCGTGCCGCTCGTACAGCGCGGCGAGGATGGCCTGGCCCGCGTACATGCCGGTGAACATGTCGACCGCGGCCACGCCGAACTTCAGCGGCCCCTGGCCCGCTTCGCCGTTCATGGCCATGATGCCGGCCTCGCCCTGCACCAGCAGGTCGTAGCCCGGGCGCTGTGCCTCCGACGTGCTTCGCGCATAGCCGGAGATGGAGCAGTAGACCAGGCGCGGGTTCGACGCGCTGAGCTGCTCGTAGCCCAGGCCCAGCTTGTCGGCGCCGCCGACCTTGAAGTTCTCGATGACCACGTCAGATTTCGCGGCGAGTTCGCGCGCGATCTGCACGCCCGCGGCGGACTGCAGGTCGATGGTGACGGAGCGCTTGTTGCGGTTGGCGCTGTTGAAATACGAGGTGTTGCGGGTGCCCACGCGCACGCCCCAGTCGCGCGTGTCGTCGCCGCGGCTGGGGTGCTCGACCTTGATGACGTCGGCGCCCAGGTCGGCCAGCGCCATGGCGCACATCGGGCCCGCGAGCACGCGGGACAGGTCGAGAACACGTAGGCCAGCCAGGGGCTGGACGGGAGCGGCTTGAGGCATGGGGGACGGACGGGCGAAGGCGAACGAGAACGAGCGAAGACGGACGGCGACCGCAGGACGGGCCTTGCGATGCGTGCGGGCGGCTGGCAGGGAATGCACGGATTATTTGCCGCCGCCTGAAAATTTACAATCGTTCGGTTTTTTGACGTTGATGTAAATCTGAAATTGACAATGGATGTTCAAGCCCTGGGCCTGCTGGTCGACATCATCGAAGCCGGCAACCTGAGCAAGGCCGCCACCATGCTGGGCATGAGCCGGGCCAACGTGAGCCAGCGGATCAATCGCTTCGAGCGTGAACTCGGTGCGCAGCTGCTGCGACGGACCACGCGCCAGCTGGAACCCACCGAGCTGGGCATGAAGCTGTACGAGCACGGGCGTGCCGTACGCCACGAGGTGAAGGCCGCGGCCGAAGCCGTGAGCAGCCTCGGCAAGGGCCTTCAGGGAATGATCCGCCTGAGCGTGCCCAGCGGCTACGGGCAGCTGCGCATGTCGGGGTGGCTGGCGGAGTTCATGGAGCGGCATCCGGAGATCACGCTGCACGTGATCTTCGACAACGACATCGAGGAGCTGGTGAAGGGCTCGGTCGATTTCGCGGTGCGCGTCATGGCCGAGCCACCGGCGCAGTTGATTGCCCGCGAGCTGGGGCGCGTGCGGTACGTGGCGTGTGCGACTGCGTCGTTCATCGCAAGGCATGGAATGCCGACGAGCCTGGAAGAACTCAAGCGGCTGCCGCTCATCACCTCGCAGCAGACCAGCGAGCGCCTGAGCATGGCCGGCGGGCAGGCCGGCGGCCACCGTTCATTGCAGACCCGGCCTCGGCTGATTTCGGCCAACTTTCATTTTCTGTGCGACGCGATCGCGCAGGGCCTGGGTGTGGGGCTGCTGCCGGACTACATGGTGCAGGCGCCCATTGCGCGCGGAGAAATGCAGGCGCTGGCGTTGCAGGAAGAAGACCTGGACTTCCTGTCGACGCAGAAGTTTCTGCTCTACGTGCCGAGCAGGTACCAGACGCAGGCCGTGCGGACGCTGATCGACTTTCTCGTGGAAAGGGAACAGGGATCGCGCCCGCGCATGGACTGACGCGCGCGAGCCCGCACGGCGAGCCCCTCAGGCCGCGCGCTTGTGCGCCGGCGCATCCACCTCGTAGTACGCCTGGCGTTCCTCCACCGCGTTCCAGCCGATGATTTCCTTGAACGCCGGCATCGTCGTCTGGCCGCCGGGCAGGCCATCAACGTCGCCGGTGCGGCGCTGCGACAGCACCTCCAGGTTGGCCTGCAGCGCATGCACCGTGCTCATGAGCGTGACGATGGGATAGGTCGCGAAGGCGGCCACCGACTCGATCTGCGCGCGGCTCAGGCTGGCCATCCACAGGCCCTGCATCAGCTGCAGCGAGAGGCGCCGGCCGGTGGCCTCCTTGAGCTTCACCAGGTCGTCGAAGCCCTTGAAGGTGCGCGAGATCGGCTGGATCAGGTCGGCGCCGGCTTCGGCGTACTGGCAGGCACGGTCGGTCGCCTCCGCCGGGTCGATGGCGTCGGTGCGCGCCACGATCAGGAAGTCGGGGTCCTGGCGCGCGTCCACCGCCGCGCGGATCTTCGCCACCGCGTCGCGCACCGGCACCAGCGGCATGGTGCTGGCCGCCGCGGGGCAGCGCTTGGGGCTGAACTGGTCTTCGATGGAGATGGCCACCACGCCCGTTTTCTCGAACTCGCGCACCGTGCGCGCCACGTTGATCACGTTGCCGTAGCCGGTGTCGGCGTCGGCGAATATCGGCTTGCGCACGATGTTGGCGATGCGGTTGACCACGCCCACGTTCTCGGTGAGCGTGTAGAGCTCGACATCGGGCTGGCCCAGCAGCGACGCGGAGATACCGAAGCCGGTGGTGAAGATGCCGTCGAAGCCCGACTGGTCGACGAGCAGGGCCGACAGCGCGTCCTGCGCGCCGGCCATCCAGAAGGTGGGGCCGGAGGTGATGCGCGCACGCATCGTCTTGCGAACTGAGGTCATTGAAAGAGTCGCTCCTTGCGGTTGTTGCGGGCGGGAATCAACGCTTGACGGGATCGATGTAGCCGCCGAGCGAAACGAATTTCTGGTCCTTGAGCTCCATCAGCGCCACGCCGGTCTGGCCGCGCCGCGCATAGCCGCCAGCGCTGATGGGCTGGAAAGAAATCTTCGGCCCGATCTTCTGGTCGAAGCCCGACAGCCCGTCCAGCGCAGCCACCACCTTGGCGCGGCTGGGCTCGTTGCCCGCGCGCTTGAGCGCCTCGACGGTCACGGCCGCGGCCGAGTAGCCCATCAGCGCCGTGGAGGAGGGGGCCGACTTGGGGTACAGCTTGGTGTAGCGCGCAAAGAAGTCCTTGATGGCGGGGTTGTCGCCTTCCACCGCGTCGTAGTAGGAGGCCACGTACAGCTTGGCCGGGCTCTTGCCCAGCAGCTCGACGAACTTGGGGTCGTTCAGCCCGCCCGCGCCGAACACGGTCGGCTTCCAGCCGAGCTTTTCGGCCCCGCGGAAGAACAGCACCGCCTCCTGGCCCAGCGCATAGACGATCACCACGTCGGGCTCGGCCTGCTTGAGCTTGAACACCTGCGAGGTGATGTCGGTGGCGAAGCGCTCGAAGCTTTGCGCCTCCACCAGCTTCAGCCCATGCTTGTCGAGCTGCTTGATGGCGATGTCGTAGGCCGGCTTGCCCCAGCCGTCGTTCTGGTAGAGCATCGCGATCTTCTTCGCCTTCAGCTTCTCCACCGCGTAGTCGATGTAGGCAGCAGTCTCCGTCGATTGCGGCGAAGGCAGCACGTAGAGCAATTCGCGCGGCGGCGTGCTCGTGAGGTCCGAGATGCTCAGCGCGCCGATGGTCGGCACCTTGCGCGTGGCGCTGTATTCGTAGGCGCTGATGTTGGTGGCGTGGCCGATGTTGCCCACCATCGCAAGCACGTTGTCGCGCTCGACCAGCAGCTTGGCGTTGGCCACCGACTTCGCGGGCTTGAGCTCGTCGTCATAGGTGATGAGCTTGATCTTGCGGCCGTTCACGCCGCCTTGCTCGTTCACCATGTCGAAGTAGGTGCGGATGCCTTCGTCCACCGCCTTGCCCATGTAGGCCAGCGTGCCCGACATCGGCTGCGACGAGCCCAGCACGATCTCCTTGTCGAGAACGCCTTCGGCCTTGTTCTCGAACGCAAGGGCGAGCGTGGGCAGCGCGGCGACGCCCAGCAGCGCGGCGGTGGTGGCGAGCACCGTGCGGCGCGAAGCAATGTGTTTCATCGGGTGTGTCTCCTGTCGTTGATGGGGGGAAATAGGTGCGTCTCAGCCGCCCAGATAGGCGCGGCGGATGTCCTCGTTGCCGGCCAGCTCGGCCGCCGGCCCGTGCATGACGACGCGGCCGGTCTCGATCACGTAGCCTTCGTCGGATATGTCCAGCGCGATGTCGGCGTCCTGCTCCACGATCAGCAGCGTGAGCCGCTCGCGATCGCGGATGTCGCGCAGCGTGGAGAAGATGGCGTCCTTCATGATGGGCGCCACGCCCATCGAGGGCTCGTCGAGCATCAGGAGGCGCGGCTTGGCCAGCAGGCCGCGCGCAATGGCCAGCATTTGCTGCTCGCCGCCCGACAGCGTGCCCGCGCGCGAGGTGATGCGCTCCTTCAGACGCGGGAAGTAGCCGAGCACGCGGTCGATGTCCTCGCGCACCTCGGCGGCCGGTCGGGTGTAGCCGCCGAGCACCAGGTTTTCCTTCACCGACAGCTGCGCGAACACCATGCGGCCCTGAGGCACGTGCACCACGCCGCGGCGCACCAGCTGTTCCGCCGGCACGTTGGCGATGCTTTGTCCGTCGAAGACGGCGGTGCCGCCGGCCACCGGCAGCAGGCCGGAGAGCGCACGCATCAGCGTGGTCTTGCCCGCGCCGTTGGCACCCAGCACGCACACGATGCCCGCGGCCGGCACATCGATCGACACGCCGTGCAGCGCGCGGATCTTGCCGTAGGCGGCGCTCAGGTTGTCCACGCGCAGCAGCGTGCCTGCGCGCTTGGGGGATTCAACGGCGTTTGCCACTCTTGCCTCCTCCGAGATAGGCCTCGACCACGGCCGGGTTCTGCTCGATCTCGCGCGGCGAGCCCTGCGCCAGGAAGGCGCCGTTGTGCATCACGGTGATGGTGTCGGAGATCGACATCACCAGCGGCATGCTGTGCTCGATGAGCAGCAGCGTCGCGCCCGTGGCCTGCTGCAGCCGGCGCAGCGTGTCGCCCAGCGCATCGATCTCACGGTTGTTCATGCCGGCGGCCGGTTCGTCGAGCAGCATCAGCACCGGCTCCAGCGCCATGGCGCGTGCCAGCTCCACCAGCTTCTGCGTGCCGTAGGGCAGGTCGCGCACCAGCGTGTGGGCGTGAGCGCCCAGTGCCAGGCTGTCGATGATCTGCTGCGTGCGTTCGCGTTGCTCGCGCTCCTCGCGGCGCTGGCGCGGCAGCCGCAGCAGCGCCTCGGCCAGCGTGCAGCGCATGGCGCCGGAGCGCGCGATGAGCACGTTGTCGAATACCGTGAGTTCCGAGAACAGCTCCAGGTTCTGGAAGGTGCGCGCGATGCCCAGGCGCGAGATCTGGTGTGCCTTGCACTTGAGCAGGTCGTGTTCGCCGGTGGGCGTGCGCAGGCGCATCGTGCCCTTCTGCGGGGTGTAGAAGCGGCTGATGCAATTGAGCATCGTGGTCTTGCCGGCGCCGTTCGGGCCGATCAGCGCATGCACGGTGCCGGGCATCACGTCGAAGCCGACATCCTGCACGGCGACGATGCCGCCGAAGCTCATGCGCACGTCGGACAGGCGCAGCAGGGGCGCGGTGCCGGGGACCGGCCGGGCCCGGGTCGCGACGGGCGTGCCTTCGATCAGTGCCCTCATCGCGGCACCTCCGCGCCCGGCAGCTTCCTGCGCTTGAGCAGGCTGGCCAGCCCGTCGGGCAGGAACATCAGCGCCAGGATCATCGCCACGCCGTACAGCGCGCGCTGGAACTGGTCGAAGCCGAAATAGGTGAGCAGCTGCGGCGCGCCGATGACGAACACCGCCCCCAGCACCGAGCCCATGATCGAGCCCAGCCCGCCCACGATCACCATCGACACGAAGCTGATCGACACCATGATGTTGAACAGCGACGGGTCGATGAAGCGCACCACCGGCGCATACAGCGCGCCCGAAAGTCCCGTGTAGAAGGCGCACACGCCGAAGGCGATGAGCTTGAGCCTGGTCGCGTTGAGCCCTAGCGCGCGCGAAGCCGTTTCACTGCCCTTGAGCGCGAGAAAGCCGCGTCCGAAATGGCTCTGCGACAGGTTGCGCGCCACCCACAGCGCCGCGCCCAGCACCACCGCCACGAACAGGTGGTAGGCCCGCTCGCCGAGCGCGAAGCCGAACAGCGTGGGCCCGGGCGCGCCCATGCCGTTCTCGCCACCCGTGAGCTCGCCGCCGGACTTGGCGATCTCCACCGAGATCATCACGAAGCCCAGCGTCGCGATCGCCAGGAACACCTCTTCCAGGCGCAGCACCGGCAGCGCCAGCAGCACGCCCACCACGGTGGCGATCGCCGCGGCGATGAGCATCGAGAGCACCAGCGGCACGCCGAAGTGGGTCGTGAGAATGGCGCTGCCATAGGCACCGATGCCGAAGAACACCGCGCCGGCCATCGAGATCAGGTTGGTGTAGCCGGTGAGGATGTTGGTGCCGAAGGACGCGAGCGTGTAGATCAGCACCAGCGTGAAGATGTAGAGCACATAGCCGCCGGGGATGAGCGGCGCGAGCACGAAGAGCGCGATGAACACCAGCGGTGCCAGCCAGGGCCGCGAGTCGAAGATGCGTGTCATGGGATGTGCCTGCTCAGACTTTCTTGACCTGGCGCCGCGCCAGCAGCCCGTGCGGGCGCAGGATCAGGATGGCCAGCATCACGATGAAAGGCACCGCGTCCTTCCATTCGGAGGACAGGTAGGCGCCGGTGAGGTTGGAAGTCACGCCGATGATCACGCCGCCCAGCAGCGCGCCCGGCATGCTGCCGATGCCGCCGAGCACGGCCGCTGCAAAGGCGAAGTGCAGGGCGCTCTGCATCATCGAGAAATGAACGAAGGTCAGCGGCGCGATCAGCAGCCCGGCGGCCGCCGCGATCACGTGCGACAGCGCCCACGCCAGCGAGTAGATGCGCTTGATGGGAATGCCCATGAGCCGCGCGGCCGTCGGGTTCTCCATGGTCGCCTGCATCGCGATGCCCAGCCGTGTGAAGCGGAAGAACGCGAACAGCGCTGCGGCCAGCGCGGCGCACACGCCCACGATGCCCAGGTCGATGCCCGAGACGATCACGCCGCCCACGTCGATGGGCGCGGCGGGAAACACGCTCGGCAGCTCCTGCGTGTCCTTGCCCCAGATCCAGATGGCGAGGTCGCCGAAGATCAGGAACAGGCCCAGCGTGCAGATGGCCGACGACAGCAGCGCCTTGCCGATGAAGCGCCGGATGATGAAGCGCTCGATCAGCATGCCCAGTGCCGCGCCGAACAGCAGCACGATGGGCACCACGGCCCACATCGGCAGGCCCAGCCGCACCAGCGTGTACGCGGTGAACGCCGACAGCATGGCCGCCTCGCCGTGCGCGAAGTTGAGGATGCCCGTCGCCTTGAACACCATCACGATGCCCAGGGCGATGAGCCCGTAGATGGCGCCCAGGGCGACGCCGCTCACGATCATCTGCAGCATGCGTTGCGCTCCGGGCTCAGGCGGCCGCAGGGGTTTCGCCCTGCCGCGCGAGCCGTGCCTTCAGGTACGGGATGAAGCCGCCGGCTTCGAGCGTGCCGCGCTCCACGGAGGACAGCCGCTCGAAGGGCAGCGACCTGCCGCTGGCCACATGGGTCACCGTGCTGGCGTCCCAGTCGACCTTCAGTTCGTCCCAGCGGCTGGTGATCTCGCGGATGCCGGGGCAGGTGACGAGCGGAAAACCCATGCTGATCTCGCCGCGGAAGAAACCCGGCGAGAAAGACTCGGCAATCACGCCCGCCACGCCCAGGTGGCGCATCGCGCGCATCGCCGGATAGTGCGGATGGCCGTAGCCGAAGTTGTGGCCGCCCACCAGCAGGTCGCCCTTCTTCACCGAGGCGGCAAAGGCGGGGTCGTAGCTCGTCATGGTGACGGCGGCGAGCTCGTGGATGTCGGTGATCTTGATGTTCTTGATGCCGACGATCAGGTCGATGTCGAAGTCGTCTTCCTCGAAGATCCAGGCCGCGCGGCCTTGCAGGTTCGGCATGCTCATGCGGCGCTCCCTTCGAGGGCGCGGGCCTGCGCAGCCTGCGCCAGGTAGGGCCGGGGGTCGGCGATGCAGCCCTCGAGCGCCGAAGCCGCGACCACCGCCGCGTTGCAGATGAAGATCTCCGAGTCGGCGCTGCCCATGCGCCCGGGCGTGTTGAGCGTGCCGGTGGAAACCGCCCGCTGGCCGTCGGTCATGGTCGCGATGCGGCCGTAGCAGTAGTCGCAGCTCGACGAGCTGATGAACGCGCCGGCATCCACCAGCGTCGCGATGAGCCCCTCCCTGGCGGCCTGCGACATGATCGCCTGCGACGTCGGAACCACGTGCAGCTGGAAGCCGGGCTTGATGCGGCGCCCGCGCAGCACGTCGGCCGCGGCGCGCAGGTCCTCCAGCCGGCCGCTGGCGCAGGAGCCGAGGTAGCCCGTGTGCACCTCCAGGCCCGCGTACTCGCTCAGGTCGCGCGTGTTCGCGGGGCTCGGCGGCGCCACCACGATGGGCGTGAGGTCGCTCACGTCGATGCTGACCTCGCGGTCGTACACGGCGCCGGCGTCCGGGTACACCGGCGCGAGCGCGATCTTCGAGCGGCCCTCGGCGTAGGCCAGCGTCTTCGCGTCGGGTGCGATCAGCATGGTGGTCGCGCCGAGGAACATGGCCTGGCCGCAGATGGTCTGGCGGCCCTCGATGCTCATCGCGTCGATCACCGGGCCGCACAGCTCCACCACCTTGAAGCGGCAGGACGACGGGCCGAGCACGCGCACCATGTGGTGGAACACGTCGCGCGCCATCACGCCAGGCTGCAGCGTGCCCGTGATTTCGATCTTCACCGTGCCGGGCACGGTCAGCGCCATGGTCTCGCTCACGAAGGTTTCAAGCACGCTCTTGCGCGCGCCCATCGCCAGCGTGCCGAAGGCGCCGAGCTGGCTCACGTGGCCGTCGAAGTGCACCGCGAAGGCGCCTGGCGTGGCGTAGCCGAGCTCGGCCGACACCTGGTGGCCGATGCCTTCGCGCTCGTGCACCGGCACGCCCTGTTCCTTGCCCCAGGCGCGCGTGACCTTGTGCAGCTCTTCTTCCTTGGGCGCGGTGGCCGGGACCATGTGGTCGATGAAGAGCACGAAGCGTTCGGGGCTGGGCACCTTGTCCACGCCGAACTCTTCACGCGCCTCCTTGAAGAACACGTCGGTGTAGCCGGGGAAGTCGTAGGCGATCACGAAGTCGGGGCGGGCCAGCACTTCGTCGCCGGCGCGAACGCTGGCAAGCCCGGCCGCGCGGGCCAGGATCTTTTCGGTCATCGTCTGGGGCATCTGCATTCCTTGGATATCCACAATGTGGCGGCATGTATTGCCGTCTTCCATGAATTACAGATGAGCAGCGGTATGGCTCCGGATGAGGTTAACCCTTAAATATCCACAATGTGGATGCAATATAAAGCGACACCCAGGTGACAAAAGCAGGAGGCCAGACATGGCGGACAAACAATCGCCACAAGGTGAGAGCACTCGCACCGGCACGCAGAGCATCGAGCGCGTGGTCGGCATGCTCCGCGTTGTGGCGTCGCGCGGGCGGCGCGGCATGCGCATCGGCGAGATCGCGGCCACCAGCGGCCTGCCGCAATCGACCTGCGCGCGCATGCTGGCGCGGCTGGAGATCGAAGGCCTGGTCGACCGCGACGTGGCCACGCGCAAATACTTTCTCGGTCCGCTGCTGCATGAGCTGGGCCTGCTCGCGCGGCCGCGCTACCGGCTGAGCGACCTGTGCGACGGTGCACTGCACCGGCTGGCCGACGTCACGCAGGACACGCTCTATCTCAGCGAGCGCAGCGGCATGGAGGCCGTGTGCACCAACCGCGCGCTCGGCGACTTTCCCATCAAGGCGATGCCGCTGGACATCGGCATCCGCCGGCCGCTGGGCGTGGGCGCGGGCGGCCTGTCGATGCTGTGCGCCATGCCCGAGGCGGAGGCCGAGGCCATCATCCAGGCCAACGGCCACCGCTACGAGAAGTTCGCCTCGTTCACCGCGGACTTCCTGCGCGAGGCGGTGGCACGGGGCAGGGCACAGGGCTACGCGTTCCTCGACAGCGCGGTGACACCGGGTACCGGCGCCATCGGCATGGCGTTCCCGAAGGGCAACCCCGTCGGCGCGATCAGCATCGCGGCCATCTCCGGGCGGCTGGGCGCGGATCGTCGCGAGGACATGGCGCGAGAGCTGCGACGCGAGGTGCGCAAGATCGAGGCGTCCATGCTGGGCACCGCAGGCTCGGCCACGGCGGCCTCGGACGAGGGCGTGGAAGAGAACTGAAGGGGGGCTCGGGCAGCCGCGCGGTCGAAGCCCGGTCCACGGCACGCACGCGCAAGGCGAGGGCTTGTGCTCCTACAAGAAGGGCAGGGCACGCGGCCTAATTTTTGGACAGCCGCTTCGAACGGATTTCTCTCAACCCACCCACTTCCCCACCCACTTCGCACAGGACATCTCATGGCCAATTCAGGCGATTCCACGACACCCCGCATCGACAAGAGCGACGCAGCGCAGGTCGCGCGCTGGACGCGCGAATTCGACGTGACCGACGAACAGCTGGCCCAGGCCATTGCCAAGGTCGGCGACAAGGCGGCCGATGTGGAGCTCTATCTCAAGGGCAGCCGCAGCTCGACGAACGCGGACACCGCGAGCGCGGCTGGAAAGGGGAAATAGAAGGCGCGCCGTTACCCTGGCCTACTCGGTCAGCGCACGCTTGACGTCTTCCTGCAGGCTTCGCAGGTGATCGCGCATGGCCACGCGCGCGCTTTCCGGATCCCTTGCGCGCAAGGCACGAATGATCGCGCCGTGCTCGTCGTGGTTCTCCGGCTGCCTGTGCAGCGGGCTGTGCAGGCGAAAGAGCCGGGCATTGACGCGCAGCTCTTCCACCAGGCGCGGAAACACCACGTTGCCGCTGGCCCTGGCGATGAGCAGGTGGAACCGGTCATCGAAATGCCAGTGCTCGGTCTCGCTGTGTTCGCCGGCGTTCAGCGACTGGATGTCGGCTTCCAGCGCATCGATCTCCGCGTCGGTGATCTTGCCGACTGCCATGGCGATCGCTTCGCCTTCGATGACTTCGCGCGCACGCATGCAGTCGAAGTATTCCTTGGTGCCCAGTGCGCGCACCGCATAGGAGCGTGCGTCGCGCCGCACCAGCAAGCCCTCGCCCGCCAGCCGCACGAGGGCCTCGCGCATCGGCGTGCGCGAGATGCGCAGGTCTTCCGCGAGCCGGGCTTCCTGCAACGGGCTACCGGCGGAGATCTGGCGGTCCAGGATGAGCGTGCGCAGCCGCTCGTACGCCTGCTCGGCAAGGCTGGCGGACCGCACCTCCAGCGGAGCGATCGTGATGGTGGCAGGCTGCGTGGGGCTTGGAAGGCTGGGCATGCGAAAAGGAACAAAGGCCACGATGGAGGCCGCGAAGCAGGCCGGTGGGGGCGGGAGAGCTTAGCAGGGCCGCATCGCGGTGCGGCCCGGTTGCGTCAAAGCCATTTGTCCAGCGGATTGCCGTCGTTCGGCACGCGCGGCCGCAGGCAGGGCAGGAACTGCCCCGACCCCGGTTCGGCCAGGAACTCGCCGTCCTGCCACACCACGCGTCCGCGCGAGACGGTGACGCCCGGCCACGCCCGAAGCTGCATGCCTTCATAGGGCGTGTAGTCGACCGCGTGGTGGAGCATGCTGTTGGTGAGCAGCTTCTCCTGCCCCTGGGCGAACACGTCCCACACGACGAAATCGGCGTCGCTGCCGACCGCGATGGTCCCCTTGCGGGGGTAGAGGCCGTACAGCCGCGCCGGATTGGTGGCCGTGAGTTCGACGAAGCGGTGAATGTCGATGCGCCCCTTGAGCACGCCCTCGCTCATCAGCAGCGGCAAGCGGGTTTCCACGCCCGGAATGCCGTTGGGAATGCGGTCGAAGGACGCGTCGTCGCCGGCCACGCGCTTGCCGTCGCTGCCGCCCATGTTGAAGGGCGCGTGGTCGGACGAGAAGATGGTGAACAGCCCGCTCGACAACCCGTTCCAGATGAACTGCTGGTTGGCTTTGTCGCGCGGCGGCGGGCTGCAGATGCAGCGCGCGCCATGCATCGGATCGTCGGGGTCGATGCCCAGGTCCTCGGCGCTCAGGAACAGGTACTGCGGGCAGGTCTCCGCATGGATCGGCAGGCCGCGTCCGCGCGCCCAGTGGATCTGCTCGACCGCCTCGCGGCCGGACACGTGCACGATCAGGATCGGCGTGTCGACCAGCTCGGCCAGTGCGATGGCGCGGTGCGTGGCCTCGCGCTCCACCGCCATGGGCCGCGAGCTGCTGTGGTAGCGCGGCGCGGTGAGCCCCGCGTCGAGCAGCTGCTCGGTAAGCCAGGCGATGCAGTCGCTGTTCTCCGCGTGGATCATGGTCATGGCACCGTGCTTTCGCGCGGTGGCCAGCACTTCGATGATCTGGCGGTCGTCCAGCTTGAGGTCGTCGTAGGTCATGTAGATCTTGAAGGAGGTGTAGCCCTTCTCGATCAATGCGGGCAGCTCGCGCTGCGTCACGTCGCGCGTGGCGTCGGCCACGATCAGGTGGAAGGCGTAGTCGATCACGGCCTTGCCGTCGGCGCGGCGGTGGTAGTCGTCCACCGCCTCCTGGATGCTGTGGCCCTTCTGCTGCGCGGCGAAGGGCAGCACGGTGGTGGTGCCGCCGCAGGCCGCGGAGCGCGTGCCGGTGAGAAAGTCGTCCGCGAAGCGCGAGCCGTCGCTGGTCGGCTGGTCGAAGTGGCAGTGGCCGTCCACGCCGCCGGGCGTCACCAGCCGGCCGCGCGCGTCGATCTCGTGGCCGGCGCGTGCGTCGAGGCCTTGCGCAATGGCGCAGATGCGCCCGTCGCGCACGCCGATGTCGGCGGTGTAGCGGTCACCCGCGGTGGCGATGTCGGCGTTGCGCAGGATCAGGTCGTAAGTGGTCATGAGGCGTGCTCCGGAGGCTTTCTTTCTAGCGCTGCTCGAGCGCCGGTTCGGCGGGCACCGCCGGCGCGCTCGCGTTGCCGTAGGCACGGCCGTAGTGGCGCTCGATGCGCCGCTGGACGAAGTCCCACGCGGTGGTCATCAGCAGGTAGTAGATGGCTGCGACCACGAACAGCTCCAGCACCATGAACTTCTCCTGAATCAACACCTGCGTGCGGCGCAGCAGCTCTTCCATGGAGATCACGGAGGTGATCGAGGTGGTCTTGAGCAGGCCGTTGATGCTGTTGCCCAGCGTCGGCACGATCAGTCGCATGGCCTGCGGCATCACGATGTAGCGCATGGTCTGCGCGCTGCTGAAGCCGACCGCGCGCGCGGCGTTCGTCTGGCCGGCGGAAATCGACTGGATGCCGCCGCGCACGATCTCCGCCAGGTAGGCGGCCTCGTTGAGGATCAGCCCCAGAAGCGCCGACTCGATGACCGACAGTTTCAGACCCAGCTGCGGCAGCCCGGTGTAGATGATGATCAGCTGCACCAGCAGCGGCGTGCCGCGGAACACCCAGATGTAGAAGTGCGCGGGCCCCGCGATCCACCGGCGGCTCGACAGCCGGGCCAGCGCGAGCGCGCAGCCCACGACCAGCCCGCCCGCGATGGCCGCGAGCGTGAGCCACAGCGTGGTCACCGCGCCGCTGAGGATGTACGGATTGAACAGGTAGTCGACGAACCCCGACCAGCTCCAGCCTTGTCCCATGAGTGTTCCTTGGTGTGCTCGATGGCGATGGCGGCGGGGCTCAGCCCGCCGGCCCCTTGACGCTCACCGCGCCGTCGACGGCCTTGACGCCGTACTGGTCGAACAGCTTTTGGAAGCTGCCGTCGGACTTCATGTCGTTCATGACCTTGGCCATCGCGGCGGCCAGGTCCTTGTTGCGCGCGGCCAGCGCGACGGGCGTGGGGAACAGGCCATGCAGCACGCGTTCGAAGTCGCCGCGCTTCTGGTACTCGGCACCCGTCGAGTCGATCGACAGGGCCACCTCGACCTGCCCCGCGCGCAGCGCCTGGAACGCCATGGCGAAGTTCTCGAAGGTGCGGATGGTCATGCCCTTCATGCCCTTGTCGGTGAGCTGCTTGTCGAGCTCGCGCGCCTTGCGCTCCTCAAAGCCGCCGAGCTCCACGCCGATGCTCTTGCCCGACAGGTCGTCCGGCTTGGTGATCTTCAGCGGGTTGCCCTTGGCGGTGCTGATGCTGATGGCCTGGTCTTCGTAGATGAGCATCTGCATCAGCTTGGCGCGCTCTTCCGTGTAGAAGATGCCGGTGTTGATGACGTCCCAGCGGCCCGCCTGCAGTCCCGGGATCATGGCGGAGAACTCGATGCGGACGTATTCGGGCGTGAGGCACAGGCGCTTGGCGATGGCCTCGCCGAGTTCCACGCGCATGCCCTTGAGCGCGCCCGTCTGGTCGACGAACTGCATCGGCGGCAGGGTGGGGTTGACCGACATGGTCAGCGTGCCCTTCTTGACGAGCGCCGAGTCGGGCACGGGCGACTTGCAGGCCTGCGCGTTCGCGGCGCCCGCGCAGAAGACGAAGAGTGCCGTTGCCGACGCGAGAGCGGAGAGCAGTTTCATGGGAGTGTCCTTGAGGAATGAACGAACGAGGCGACGAGGTGAACTGGTAAGAGGGCGGGCGCTCAGGCGTGGATCGAATCCAGCAGGTCGAGGCGCGCGAGGGCGCTGCGCAAGTCAGCGGCGTCGGCCTCGGGCAGGGGCAGGCGGGGCGCGCGCGGCTTGCCGACCGGCAGGCCCATCATCGTGAGCCCGTCCTTGGAGGCGGCGACGTACCGGTGGCCGCCCACCCAGCGCACGATGGGCAGCATCTGCTTGTAGAGGGCGAGTGCGGCGGGCATGTCGCGCTCGTCGGCCACCAGCTCGAACAGGCGCGCGGACATCTTCGGGATCAGGTTGGAACACACGGCCACCCAGCCCTGCGCGCCGAGCCAGAACGACTCGTAGCCGAGGATGCCGGCGAACACGGTCATGCGGTCGCCGCACAGCTCGATGATGTCGCGCACACGGGTCACCTCGAGCGTCGACTCCTTGATGTATTTGCAGTTGTCGATGCGCGAGAGGCGGGCCACCAGTTCCGGCTTGAGGTCGACGTTGGCGGTGGCCGGGTTGTTGTAGACCATGATCGGAATGTCGATCGACTCGGCCACCTTGCGGTAGTGCGCGAACAACTCGTCGTCGGTGGGCGTGCTGTAGAAGGGCGGAATGATCATGACGCCGTCGGCACCCATGCTCTGCGCCTCGCGGCTCAGCCGCACGCATTCGTCGGTCCACTCCGCGCCGGTGCCGATCAGCACCGGCACGCGTTTTGCTGCAGTGCTCACGCAGGTTTCGATCACCAGCTGGCGCTCATCGGGCGTCAGCGACAGGAACTCTCCGGTGCTGCCCAAGGGGATCAGCCCGTGGATTCCCTCCTCGATTTGCCAATTGACCAGCTTCTTCAGTGCCGGCACGTCCACGTGCAGGCCGTCGTCGGTCATAGGGGTGATGAGCACCGTATAGGTGCCGCGGAACGCTGTCATGGGGCAGTCCTTGGAAAATCGGATGACGAAGTATACGTATACGTGTAGTATACGTATACATTCAAACGCGTCAACGCGGATTCCGTTTTTTCCTCGCACCTGCCCATGAGCGCCAGACTGAACCACCCCTCGATCGCCACGGCCGGACGTCCCGTGCGCTTCTGGTACGACGGCCAGCCGGTGGACGGCCTCGAAGGCGAGACCATTGCGGCCTCGCTCGCGGCCAGTGGCATCAAGGCAATGCGGCATACCCGCGGCGGCGAGCGCCGCGGCCTTTACTGCGGCATGGGCGCGTGTTTCGATTGCCTGGTCACGGTGGACGGCCAGGCCAGCCAGCGCGCCTGCCTGACCAAGGTGGCCGACGGCCAGCAGGTGCGCTCCACCTTGCCGGCCGGCACGCCGGACGACCCGCTGCAGCCGCTCACGCCCGACGCCGGCGCCGAGCCCGCCCGGCGGCAGGTCGATGTACTGGTCGTGGGCGCCGGCCCGGCCGGGTTCTCGGCGGCGCTGGCCGCGCGCCAGGCTGGCGCCGAGGTCCTCGTGCTCGACGAACGCCTGGAATCAGGCGGGCAGTTCTACAAACCGCTCGCACCGTCCCATCGCGCAGCCACGCCGGCAGACCGCCAGTTCGCCCAGGCGCTGGCGCTGGCGCAGGACGTGCGCGCCGCCGGCGTCACGGTCATCCAGGGCGCCCAGGTCTGGGCCGCCTTCTCGCCGACGGAGGTCGCGGCGCTCATCGACGGGCGCGCCACGGTCATCGAATGCCGCCAGCTCGTGATCGCGCCCGGCGCCTATGAGCGTCCGGTGCCGTTCCCCGGCTGGACCTTGCCCGGCGTGATGACGACCGGCGCGGGCCAGACGCTGGCTCGCGCCTACCGTGTCTCGCCGGGCCGCCGGGTGGTCATCGCGGGCAACGGCCCGCTCAACCTTCAACTGGCCGCGGAGTTGCTGGCTGGCGGCGCTGAAGTGGTTGCCGTGCTGGAGTCGGCGCCGCGCCCGTCGCTGCGCCACTGGCGCCAGTTGCTGGCCGCCGCCCGCACCGCGCCCGACCTGGTGGTCGACGGCTGGCGCTATCTGCGGCGGCTGCGCGCCGCCGGCGTACCGGTGCTGTGGGGGCACGCCGTGGTCGAGGCGCAGGGCGATGCCGACGCCACGAGCGGCCTTCGCCGCGTGGAGATCGCACGCGTGGACGCCCAAGGCCGCGCGGTGCCGGCAACCCAGCGCGCGCTGGAGGCCGACACGCTCTGCCTGGGCTATGGCTTCATCCCCTCGACCGAGCTCGCGCGCATGCTCGGCTGCGCGCACCGGCTCGCCGACCGGCACTTGGGACACCTGGCCACCATCACACAGGAAGACGGCGCCACCAGCGTGCCCGGCGTCTACGTGGTGGGCGACGGTGCCGACCTGGGCGGCTCACGCGTGGCGTTGGCGCGCGGCACGCTGGCCGGCGCCGCGGCCGCGCACAACCTGGGCCTACGGGCGAAAGCGTCGGCGGCGCTGGCCGACGCACCGGCCCGCCTGCACCGCGCCGAGTGCTTCCAGCAGGCACTGTGGTCGATCTACACCCCGCCGCCCGTCACGCTGGCCGCTGTGCCCGACGACACCCTGCTGTGCCGCTGCGAGGAAGTCAGCTTCGGCTCGGTGCGCGAGCAGATCCGTGCCGGTGCCGACACCCTGGCCGCCATCAAGCGAAACACGCGCCTTGGCATGGGGCGCTGCCAGGCACGCTATTGCGCCGTCACCGCCGGGCGGCTGGTGGCCGAGCTCACCGGCCGGCCGCCGGAGGTCGAGCAGTACTTCGCGCCGCGTCCGCCCGCCAAGCCGGTGCCCGCCGGCGCGCTCGGTTTCGAGAAGCCCGAATGGGGCGGCCACAAGCCCGCCATCACGCCCAACCTCGCACGGCCGGTCGAGCACGCGCCCTTCGAGCCGCTGCGCACCGACGTGCTGGTCATCGGCGCGGGCGTGCTCGGCGCATGCCTGGGCTACTTCCTGTCGAAGGCGGGCCGGGACGTCACGGTGGTGGACCGCGACGACCTCAACCTGCAGGCCTCGGGCGCCAATGCGGGCAGCCTGCACGTGCAGTTGCTGTCCTTCGACTTCGGCGCCAAGGCCCAGGAGGGCGGTGGCCCCGCCGCGGCCACGCTGCCGCTGGGGCCGATGTCGGTGCGCCTGTGGCAGGAGATCGAGTCCGACTGCGGCGAAGACCTCGAGATCAAGATCACCGGCGGCCTCATGGTCGCCGACAGCGAAGCCGGCATGCGCTTCCTCGAGGCCAAGGCCGCGCTGGAGCGGCGCCACGGCATCGATGCGCAGGTGATCGACGGCGCCGACCTGCGCCGCCTGTCGCCCGCGCTCTCGGGCGAGCTGCTCGGCGCCGAGCTGTGCCCCATGGAAGGCAAGATCAACCCGCTGCGGGCGACCTACGCCGTGGCACGGCGCGCGCAGCAGCAGGGCGCGCGCGTGCTGCGCGGTTGCGACGTGCAGGCCATCGAGCGGCTGCCGGGCGACGGCGCCGGCTACGTCGTGCGCACGTCGCGCGGCGTCATCCATGCGGGGCGCGTGGTCAACGCGAGCGGCGCCTGGTCGAGCGCCATCGGCCGCATGCTGGGCGTCACCATCCCGGTGAAGGGCGCGCCGCTGCAGATGATCGTGACCGAGCCCGCGCCGCCGCTGGTCAATCACCTGGTCGCGCATGCCGACCGGCACCTGAGCCTGAAGCAGGCCGCCAGCGGCGGGCTCATCGTCGGCGGCGGCTGGACCGCCGCCTTCAACGAAGACATGCGCCTGAACCGCGCCGTGCGCGACAGCATCGAGGGCAACCTGTGGGTCGCGCGCCGCGTGCTGCCCGCGGTGCGCGGCCTGCACATGGTGCGCTGCTGGGCCGGCATGAACGTCAACATCGACGGCGCTCCGATCCTCGGCGAGGTGCCGGGATGCCCTGGTTTCTTCAACGCCGTGACTTCCAACGGCTACACGCTCGCGCCCGTCACCGCACAACTCGTCACCGAGCTGATCGTGCGCGGGCGCACCGACTTCGACATCACGCCTTTTCGCATCGAACGCTTTCTCTGACCGCCATGATCGACATGACCGACCACGCCCCCGCCTTCACCCTTGCGCGCGATTCGCTGCGCCAGTTCATCGACGCCCACTTCGACGAGCAGGTGAGCACGCTCGCCGAACTGGTGCGCTGCCCCTCCGACAACCCGCCCGGCGACTGCGCGCCGCATGCCGAACTCACCGCCCGCCTGCTCGAAGCCATGGGCTTCGAGGTCGAGCGCCATGCAGTGCCTCCCGAGTACGCCGCCGCGCACGGCATGCGCAGCGTGACCAACCTGATCGTTCGCGAGCGCTTCGGCGAAGGCCCTGTCATCGCGCTCAACGCCCACGGCGACGTGGTGCCCCCGGGCGCCGGCTGGAGCGTCGACCCCTATGGCGGCGAGGTGCGCGACGGCTGGCTGTACGGCCGCGGCGCTGCGGTGTCGAAATCCGACTTCACGACCTACGCGTTCGCGATGCGCGCGCTCAAGCACCTGGCCGCATCGGGCACGCCGCTGGCCGGCACGGTCGAGCTGCACCTGACCTACGACGAGGAAACCGGCGGCGTGACCGGCCCCGGATGGATCCTGTCGAAGGGCCTGAGCCGGCCCGACTTCGTGCTCTCCGCCGCTTTCTCGCACCACGTGGTGGTCGCGCACAACGGCTGCCTGCACCTGGAGGTGTCGGTGCGCGGCACCTCGGCACACGCAGCGCGGCCCGACACCGGCCATGACGCGATCGAGGCCGCCGCCACGTTGCTGCCTGCGCTGTACCGCTACCGCGACGGCCTGGCCGACCGGCCCTCGCGCACGCCAGGCATCACCCATCCGACCATGGTGGTCGGCCTCATTGCCGGCGGCATCAACACCAACGTGGTGGCCGACGCACTGAGCCTGCGAATCGACCGGCGCATCGTGCCCGAGGAATCGCCCGAGGCGGTGGAGGCCGAGTTGCGCGAAGTGATCGAATCGGCCTGCCGCGCGCTGCCCGGCATTTCGGTGGAGATCCGCCAGATCCTGCTGGCACGCCCGTTCGCGCCGGCGCCCGGGGCCGACGAATTGGCCGCCCTGGTGTGCCGCGAGGCCAGCGATGTCATGGGCAAGCCGGTCACGCCAATCGGCGTGCCGCTCTACACCGACGCGCGCCTGTACAGCGAAGCGGGCATTCCCACCGTGATGTATGGCGCCGGCCCGGAATCGCTGCTCGAAGCCAACGGCCACCGTGCCGACGAGCGTGTGCCGCTGGACGAACTGCGCAAGGCCACCCGCGTGGTCGCCAACACGCTGCACCACCTGTTGACGCGCTGAAGCGCCAAGGAGCCGAGCCATGATCGAAATCAGCCACGTCAACAAAAGCTACGGCGCCTTCCAGGTGCTGACCGACTGCACCGCCCACATTCGCAAGGGCGAAGTGGTGGTGGTCTGCGGGCCCTCGGGCTCGGGCAAGTCCACGCTCATCAAGTGCGTCAACGCGCTGGAGCCTTTCCAGCAGGGGCGCATCACGGTCGACGGCGTGTCCGTCGGCGACCCCAAGACCGACCTGAACAAGCTTCGCGCGCGCGTCGGCATGGTGTTCCAGCACTTCGAGCTGTTTCCCCATCTGTCGATCGAGGACAACCTGTCGATCGCGCAGGTCAAGGTGCTCAAGCGCTCGGCTTCCGAAGCCCGCGCCGCTTCCATGGCGCTGCTGCAGCGCGTGGGCATGCGTGCGCATGCCCACAAGTTCCCGAGCCAGCTGTCGGGCGGGCAGCAGCAGCGCGTGGCCATTGCACGCGCGCTGGCCATGGACCCCATCGCCATGCTGTTCGACGAGCCCACTTCGGCGCTCGACCCCGAGATGGTCAACGAAGTGCTCGACGTGATGGTCGGCCTGGCCCGCGAGGGCATGACCATGATGTGCGTCACGCACGAGATGGGGTTCGCGCGCAAAGTGGCGAACCGGGTGATCTTCATGGACCGCGGCTGCATCGTGGAAGACTGCGCCAAGGACGAGTTCTTCGGCGACCCGTCGGCCCGCTCCGACCGGGCGCAGCAGTTTCTCTCGAAGATCCTCCAGCACTGACGCCGGCGGTTGCCGAGCCTGATCACCCCGATTTTCCGGTTTTAGATTCGAGCTGCTCGTTGGCGAGATCTCCAAGACTCCTGATCGCCCCTTCCAGGCGCGGATCGCTGGGATACCCGTAGTTGATGCGCAGGTGCCGGGTGTACCGGCGGTCGGCTGAAAACAAATGCCCCGGCGCTACGCCTATGCCGAGCCGAAGAGCGTCCTGGTGCAGTGCGAGGGAGTCGACACCTTCCGGCAGCGCGAGCCACAGGAAATAGCCACCCTCGGGGCGCGTGACCCGCGTGCCAGCCGGAAAGTATCGATCGACAAGTCGCAAGCATACAGCCTGCTGGCGGCTGAGCGAATGCCGCAGTACGCGCAGGTGACGATCGAAACTCTTGTGTTGCAGGTACTCCTGCAACGCCAGTTGGGAGGGGAGGGCCGTCGCCAGCGAGCTCATCAACTTGTTCCGGCTCAAAGTGGCTGCAAAGCGGCCACCCGCTACCCAACCGATGCGATATCCGGGTGCCAGGGATTTCGAGAAAGAACTGCAGTGCAGCACCCAGCCGTCCCGGTCCCAGGCCTTGGCTGGTGGCGGTCTACGAGCGCCATGCGCGAGCTCGCCGTACACGTCGTCTTCGATCAGCGGTATGGAACGGGTGGCGAGCATGCCGACCAGTTGCTCCTTGGCTGTGTCGCTCATGGTGCAGCCCATCGGATTCTGGAAGGTCGGCATGAACCAGCAGGCCTTCACCGGATGCTGGTCGATCACGCGCGCAAGCGAGTCGAGATCTACACCTGTACGCGGGTGGGTCTCGACCTCGACCGCGCGAAGACCGCGCCGCTCCAGTGCCTGCAACGCACCATAGAAGGTCGGTGTTTCGATCGCCACGACGTCGCCCGGCTGCGTCACCGATTCGAGCGCGAGATTGAGTGCTTCCATCGCCCCGCTGGTGATGACCAGTTCCGACGCGGGAACATCCATTCCGACGCTGCCGTAACGCAGGGAGATCTGATGGCGTAGAAGCGCGTTTCCGGGTGACAGGTCCTCGACGGTCTGCCAAGGATCCATCCGCTTGAGCGCTCGCGTCAGGCCGGCGGCGAGTTGCTCGAAGGGAAACAGCTCTGGCGACGGAAAGGCCGAACCGAGCGGGACCATGTCGCGCTCGCGCGCCTGTGCAAGGACCTGAAAGACGAGCGACGAGACGTCGACTGACATGGACCGGAGGACAGGCGCGCTGGCGGCGAGTTCGTTGGCCGTCGTTTCCGCGCCCGCTCGAACGAAGTATCCCGACCGCTGCCGCGCTTCGACGAGCCCTTGCGCCTCCAGCAGGTAGTAAGCAGAGAACACGGTGGACGCACTGATGCCCATCTGCGACTTCAGTTCGCGCACCGAGGGAAGGCGATCGTTCGCCTTCAGCCTGCCGGCGCGAATGCGCTGAGCGATGTTGTCGGCGAGCTTCTCGTAGCGGTTCATGGGCATTCCTCCTGATACGGTCATTCGGGACCGCTTCACAGATTTTCGTATCAGACGTCGGCATGCGCCGGCGCGACTACCGGCCGCCCGGCATCTGATATGCAAATCTGGAGCCGATCTGGTTCTGTACGTATCAGTCTGAAAAGTGAACACTCGACAACACGTTGAAAGTGCTTCTGTGGTGCCAGTCGGTAGCTTTACCAGATTGGCTTTTCATTTCGTTTAAATCATGAATTCGATTCCTGTTTCTTTTGTTATTTTCAAGATCCTCGTGCTCAGCGTCGGCATGTATTTGGCCGTGAAGTGGCATTACGTTCGAGGACAGAAATACAAGAATCAAAAGACGGCTGCCGTGTTGCTCACGTCCATCAAGGTGGGATTGGCATTCGTCGCTTCGTCTTTCCTTATGTTGTTCCTTACCCTTGAATTTTGCAAAAGGATGGGTTTGGACCTGACCATGTAGTTATTGGAAGTTTTCGATAACCTCGTCGCGATTTGCACGCTACGTTTTCCAACCATACGAATTTTCTTGTACGCAGGAAAATTCGTAATTCGTGCTTTGCTTCTAACCGCAACTCTCCTTTGCGAGCAGTCAAAGTTAACATAAGATACATTGCATGGATTTCTGACGTCACCGATCGCCCTAACGCCATGAAAACGGCTCACCCGCGAAGGCTCGGCAGCCGTTCAGCGCGCGTGGAACGCGCCCAGACGAACGTCATGGCGGCAGCGAGCAGCACCACCGGCAGCATCGCTGCATTGAGCGGCGCCCAGCCGAAGTGATCGAGCGCGGGGCCGGCGGCGAGCGTCGCGAAAGCCGTGCACACGTTGCGCAGCAACTCCGCGGCGCCCTGCGCACGGCCGCGCTCCTGCGGGCGATATGACTGCGCCAGCAGCGTGGTGCCGCCGACGAACATGAAGTTCCAGCCCACGCCCAGGCAGAACAGTGCCGCGTAGAAGGAAGGCAGCGTGGTCGAACTCATCGCGACGACCGAACACACGACATTGAGCAACATGCCCAGGCTCACCACACGCGGCAAGCCCCAGCGCTGGATGAGCGCGCCCGCGAACAGCGCCGGCGCATACATGCCCACCAGGTGCCACTGCATGATCCCCGCGCCGTCGTCGATGGAGTGGTTGCAGGCCACGGCCGCGAGCGGCGCGGCCGTCATCACGAACATCATCGACACCGAACCCACCACGTTGTTGGCCAGCGCGGCGATGAAGATGGGCTGCCTTGCGATCTCGCCCAGCGGGCGGGCTGGCCGAGTGTCGACAGGCCCGCTCGCCGCGGCCTGCATCTGCGTGTCGCGGTAAAGAGCCACGATCAAGACGACCGAGATTGCACCCAGCACCGCCACCATCAGGTAGGCCCCCGCGAACAGAGCTGGCGGAAAGAGGTCCTTGCTCCAGGCCGCGAGCGCCGGCCCCGCGACAGCCGCGATCACGCCGCCGGCCAGCACCGTCGACACGGCGCGGCTCTTGTCGGCGACCGCCACGCCGTCGGCCGCGGCCAGCCGGTAGAACTGCGCGAAGGCCTGGTAGACGCCCACCAATGCCGTGCCGGCGCAGAACACCCAGAAGCTGCCGTGAAAGACAGCCCACACCGACACGAGGCCGCCCGCCGTGCCCGCGAGCGCGCCCAGTGCGAACCCGCCACGCCGCCCGATGCGCTGCATCAGCAGCGACGCGAACCACGTCACCACCGCCCCCGCTACCGTGATGAGCGCAAAGGGCAGCGTCGCCAGCGACTTGTCGGGCGCAAGCATGTGGCCCGTGAGCGCGGTGAGCGTGAGGTCGATCGAAACGGCCGCCGTGTAGAGACCCTGGCAGATCGCGAGCACCCGCGCATCGCGGCGGCCGGTGGAGATGGTGGCGGTGTCGGTCATGAAAGCGAAAGAGCGGGTTTGACAGCCTGAACTCTAGGCAACGACACTCCGGCACGAATGACATACTTCCCTCGTTAAACGACATGACCCGCTCCGTCTCCTTCTTGCTCGTTCCGGAGTTCCAACTGTTCGACATGGCGGGCCCGCTGTCGGTGTTTCAGGTGGCCGCCGAAATCGGACGCAGCCGGCGTGGCCCGGCCTACGAAATAGCGGTGCTTTCCGAACGCGGGGGTCGCGTGGCGTGTTCGGCCGGACTCGAAATGCAGACGCGCTCGTGGCGCGATTCGCAGGCCGGCACCGTCATCGTTCCTGGCGGCCAGGGCGCACGAAAGCCCGGCGCGGCCACGCCCGCGCTGGTGCAATACCTGCGCGCCGCGCTGGCGGCGAAGCGGCGCGTGGCCAGCGTGTGCACCGGCGCGTTCCTGCTGGCCGAGGCGGGCCTGCTAGACGGGCGCCGTGCCACCACGCACTGGCGCCAGGCCGCGCTGCTGCAACGCAACTATCCCGCCATCACCGTCGATGCCGATCGGATCTTCGTGCGCGACGGCCATGTGTGGAGTTCGGCGGGCATCGCGGCCGGCATCGATCTCGCACTGGCGCTCGTCGAGGCGGATCTCGGCGCCGACATCGCGGGCGCGGTGGCGCGCGAGATGGTCGTCTACCACCGGCGCACGGGCGGCCAGTCGCAGTTCTCCGCGCTGCAGGACCTCGCGCCGCAGAGCGAACGCATGCGCGCCGTGCTCGCACACATCGGCGAGAACCTCACGGCCGACCTCGACATCGACCGGCTCGCCGAAGTGGCCTGCGTGAGCCCGCGCCAGTTCATGCGCACCTTCAAGGCAGAGACGGGACAGACGCCCGCCAAGGCCGTGGAGCGCATCCGTGCCGAAGTTGCACGCACGCACATCGAAGGCGGCGACAGCAGCATCGAAGCGGTTGCGCGGCTCACCGGTTTCGAGGACCCGGAGCGCATGCGGCGCGCGTTCGTGCGCGTGTATGGCCAACCGCCGCAGGCCTTGCGGCGCATGGCGCGAGCGGCGGCGCCAGCCGGGGCGCTTCGTGCCTGAGCTCACCTCGACAAGACAATCCTGTTCGGCGCCTGTCCGGCATTGACCGTCAGCGCCGCCTGCGGATCCAGCACACCCGACGCCGCATCGATGGTGTAGATCGACACCTTGCCGTCCGTGTTGTCCGCCACGTAGGCGAACTTGCCGCTCGCGTCTATCGCCACGGAGGCGGGACGATTGCCGGTGGAAATCGTCGGCGTCACCGCAGGCGTCGGCACGCCGGTCGAGGCGTTCAAGGTATAGGCCGACACGTTGTGACCGTCCAGGTTTGCCACGTAGGCAAAGCGTCCCTTCGGGTCCACGGTGATGCTGAATGGACCCCCTTCTGTCTTGGGCGGCTTTGCTTTTAGCTCCGTCAGCGCGCCCGTCACGGCATCGATGCCGTAAGCCATGACGGTCATGTCGCCCTGGTTCAAAACATAGGCGAAGCGGCCCGAGGGATCCACGGCAATGTCGCGAGCCCCGGATCCGGCCGTCACGGTGGGAATCGCCATCGGGCTCAACGCTCCGGACGTGGCATCGAGGTTGTAGGCCGACACGGTACCGTCGCCGGTATTCGCCACATAGGCGAAGCGGCCCGTGGGGTCCACGGCTATACCGTAAGGCGATCCGCCGGTCTTTACGGACGACACCGCCATCGGACTCAGTGCGCCCGTATTCGCATCGACGTCGAAAGCCAGCACGCGGTCGCCCGCCAGGTTCACGAAGTAGGCGAAGCGGCCGGTGGGGTCCACCGCCATCCCTGCCGAGGTGCCACCGGCTGCCACGGATAACGCGCCGATGGCAGTCAAGTCACCTGTCACACGATCGATGGAATACGCCGACACGCCGGCGCCCGACGTGCTCGAAACGTAGACGAAGCGGCCCGATGGATCGACGGTCAGCGCGTACGGACTCGGCACCGACAGCGTCGTCGCGGCGCGCAGCGCTCCTGTCGACGCATCGACGGTGTACGCAGACACGCTGTTGCTGCCGCCGTTCGACACATAGGCAAAGCGCGAAGGAGGCTCGGTGCAGACGACCTGCACGTCGTCCACCGCGGCCGCTGCGATGGTTCCGCTGCCGTTGGCGACGGTGCACACGCGCGTCAGGATCTTCGACTGTGACTTGATCGACACGCATAGCGCGTACCGCCGGCAAGCTGTGTCGCAAAACTGAAGCGGCCATTGGCGGCGATGGGCAGGTCGTCGCCGGCGTTGTTCTGCAACACGAGTCCCGTGCCCAGCAGCCCGGTGACCGTGCCGCTCACGGCGTAAGTCGGTGCCGCCGGCGGCGGCGAGGGCTCAGGCGTTGACGCGGGTGGCGTCGATGAAGATGCAGGGATGACCGGGACGAAGCCGCCCTCCCCGCCCCCTCCTCCGCCGCCGCAGGCAACAAGCACGAGGGTGAGGGCCGCGGCAAGGGCGTAGCCAGCGCGGCGCGAAAAGGCGGAATGCAGCGTCATCGGGATGGTCGGCGAGTGAGGCGTTTTTTTGACGAACGCGCAGGCTATCGAAGGAGGCTTTCCGAAGCCATCCCCGAGAACGGGTAGAACGGTGTGGATTCCGGGCGCCGGGCTCAGCGCGATGCGAGGCTTTCCAGGTAGGCGCAGAGCATGTCGGCCATCGCGTCCGCCCAGGCCTCGATCTCGGCGGCGGTCCGGGGGCTCTCCGAAAAATCCTTGCCCACCGTGCTGAGCGTCCTCACGATCAGGTCGCCCGCCATTTCACGTGTGGCATCGGAAGCCGCGGGCAGGGCTTGCTTCATGAACACCCTCACGATCTCGCCGCCGGCGGCGCGCACTTCCCGGGCCTCGGGCGCGTCACGGTAGAACGGCGCGGCGTCGCCGAGCGCCGTTCGCACCTGCGCCTCGTCGCACTCGGAGCGAATGAAGCCGTGCGTGAGCATGCGCAGGCGTTCGAGCACGGGCCGCTGCATGTCCCCCAGAATGCCGCGCATCATTTCCGTGGTCTGCTGCCATTCGTCGCTCTGCAGACGAAACAGGATCGACGCCTTGTTCGGAAAGTACTGATAGACCGAACCGACGCTGACCCCGGCCCTCTCGGCAACGCGCGTGGTGGTGAAGCGGCTCACCCCTTCCTTCGCCAAAACCTGAATAGCTGCCTGAAGAATGGCCTGGAGAAGGTCGGCCGAGCGCGCCTGCTTGGGCTTTCGGCGAGAGGAGATGGACGCACTCGGGCGGTCGGTCATGGGCAGTATCCGTAACGCGAATGGAAAACGTGAAGGGTTCTTCATATTATTTCGCATCTGCTTTTTCACACGAAAGAACCCGGTGACGACCCTGACCTCCCCTCCCCTCGCCCCTTTGCTCGACCGCCTGTTCCTGCAGGCCGCCGCGGCAACCAGCCCTGCCATTGCCAGCATCAGCCGCGAGGAACGCGAACGGCTGATGCACAGCAAGACCGAGTACCTCGACCTCTATGGCCGGATGAAGGATCTTTGGCTGCCGGTGTCGCGCGAGACCGGCGTGCTGCTCTACCAGCTGGCACGCAGCATGAACGCGCGCAACATCGTGGAGTTCGGCACTTCGTTCGGCCTGTCGACGCTCTACATGGCCGCCGCGCTGCGCGACAACGGCGGCGGCAGGCTCATCAGCAGCGAGTTCGAGCCATCGAAGATCGCCAAGGCCCGCGAGCACCTGACTGAAGGGGGCGTGAGCGACCTGGTCGAAATCCGCGAAGGCGATGCGCTGAAGACGCTGGCCGTCGACCTGCCCCAGACCATCGACCTGGTGCTGCTGGACGGCGCGAAGGCGCTCTACCCCGACATCCTGGCGCTGGTCGAGAGCCGCCTGCGGCCGGGTGCGCTGATCGTGGCGGACAACGCCGACCACAGCCCGGCGTACCTCGCACGCGTGCGTGCGTCCGACGGCGGATACCTGTCGGTCCCCTTCGCCGCCGACGTGGAACTGTCCATGCGCGTGGGCTGAGGCTGCTCGCGATGAACATCACGGTGCATCTAGTCGATCCCGCGCCAGACGCCGCCCTGGGCACTGAGGACGAACCGGGCACGGCCGTCATAGCCGTAGTGATCGCTTGCCGAGTACCGAAGCACGCCTTGCGGCACGACAACCTCCCCCATCGTTTCCAGCGCGTCCTTCAGGGCGAGACGGAACGCCGGCGTCCCCGGCCTGGCCTGCTTGAGCGCGATCGGAATCGCCTTGTCGAGCAGCAGCTTCGCGCCCCAGATGTTGGCCGCGAACTGGTTGTAGGTGCCGGCGCCGAATTTCGATTCATAGAGCTTGATGAAATCAAGGGCCACCTTCTTCGACGGATGCGTGTCCGGCAACTGGTCGGCCGCGACAGCGGGACCCGACAGTCCCAGCGTGCCTTCCACGTCCTTGCCGCCCATGCGCAGCAGGTCGGGCGCAACGGCGCTGTAGGTCTGGTAGACCTTGCCCCGGTATCCGCGCTCCACGAGTGCCTTCTGCGGCATGACGGCACCGCTGCCCGATGCGACAACGAGCACGGCGTCGGGGTTGGCGGCCATCACCTTGAGCGCCTGCGACACCACGGTCATGTCGGTGCGCGAGAACCGTTCGGTCCCCACGAGTCGGACGCCCGCCTTGTCGGCGTGGCGCTTCATTTCACGCAACCAGCTCTCGCCATATGCGTCTGAGTAGCCCATGAAGGCGAAGGTCTTCACGCCCGACTTCTTCATCTGCTCGACCGTTCCTTCGGCCATCAGCGCGATGCCCTGCGGCAGGCGGAAAGTGAAGCTGTCGCGGCCTTCAGCCAGCTCTATCGGCGCGGCAGCCAGTTGAACCGTCTGCGACAGGAGCGCGACCTCGGCAATGCCCAGTGCGGGCGGGCTCGCCGTCGATCCGATGATCAGATCTGCCTTCTCCTCCGTGATGAGCCGCTGCGCATTCCTGGCCCCGGCGGTCGAATCGGTGGCGTCGTCCAGCACGACGATGCGAAGCTTCTCTCCGCCGATCTGCTCGGGGAACAGCTGCATCGTGTTGCGCGGTGCGATGCCCAGCGCCGCGGCCGGTCCGGTGATGGAGAAGCTGGCGCTGATGACGATCTCGGCGTGCGCGGAAAAGGCGGCAAGTGCGGCAGCGGCCAGCATGGCCATGCGTCGTTGGATGTTCATGGTCGTCTCCTCTTCTTCTTCAGGCGATGGGTGCGTGCACGGGCCGATGGATCGCCGCCGGCAGCGGCATCGAATCCTCGCGCTCGGCCTCAGAGAATTCCTGCACCAGCCGGCGGAACCGGGCCAAGGCAAGGTCGGCCGCGATGGGATGCATCTGGCCACCGGGCGTGGCGTCGAGCATGCGGCTCTGCGCCATGATGATCTGGCGGTCTTCCTCGAATGCCGCGCACAGGCTCTGGTAGATCGACTCGGTGATGGTTGCGTCGTCCAGCCGGAACCGGTGGGCCTGCATGAAGAAGTAGTGCGTGCTGTGGGCCGTCTCCGGCGTCAGCGCCTGGCAGCTGTGGAACTGCAACGCACCGGTCATGTCTTCATCGGGCGTGTCGGCGGGTTTGACATGGGCATGCATCAGCAGCACGCCCGGCAGCAGGAAGTCGTAGTTGAAGCGACGATCGACCTTTCCCTGGAAGCCGCCCAGGCGCGCGTGGTACGGCGCCGGCACGGTGCCGCGCACGTCGCGCGTGACGTTCAGGCCGCGCGGCAGCGGTGTCACCACGGGCCGCGATTGCGCGATGTTGGGTGACCCGCCCAGCGTCTTCTCGTGCACGTAGGAAAGATGCGAGAAGTCCAGCAGGTTGTCGCAGATCAGCAGGTAGTCGGTGTCATAGTGCAGATAGCCCGGCTTGTAGCGCCAGTCCGGATGCTTGAGCGAGAAGGCATCGGGAATGAGTGCGACATCGGCGCGTTGCGGGTCGCCCATCCAGATCCAGATCCATCGCCCGCGCTCGGCCACGGGGTAGCTGCGCACGCACAGCCTGGCCGGCACGTTGTCCTGGCCCGGCACTTCGGTGCAGCGGCCGTCGGCGCCGAACTTCAGGCCGTGGTACATGCAGCGGATGGCGTCGCCTTCGCGCCGGCCCATCGACAGCGGCGCGCCCCGATGCGCGCAGCGGTTGTCTATGGCCACGGCCGTGCCGTCGGCGCGTCGATACACCAGCACGGGCTGATCGAGGATGGTGCGCGCAAGCAGCGTATCGGCCAGCACCTCGTGGTCCCAGGCGGCCACGTACCAGCAGTTCTTCACAAACATCGTGTCGTCTCCAGTCCGGCGGATGGTTCCGCCTGTTTCTCGGTCAATGCCAGGCCGACTCTAGGTAGTGGCCCTCTATCGCGCAACGCGCTGAACCGGAGAATCACTATCTGTGGAAACGATGGACAAGACCCTGGACACCGCGTTCGACCTGAACCTGCTGCGTGTCTTGGTGACGCTCGGCAACACCCGCAGCGTCACGCATGCCGCAAGCGCCCTCGGCATGAGCCAGTCCGGTTTCAGCAGCGCGCTCGCGCGGTTGCGGCAGCTGTGCGGCGACCCGCTGTTCGTGCGTACGGCCGACGGCATGTCTCCCACGCCGCGCGCCGAGCGCATGGTCGAGACGGCTCGCTCGGTGCTCGCGCAGGTGGCCGAGGGCGTCCTCGGCCAACCGGAATTCGATGCCGCCACCACCCGCACGGAGTTCAGGCTGGCCATGGCGGACGTCGCCGGGATCGTGTTCCTTCCCCGCCTGCTGCGGCACTTCCAGGTGCATGCGCCGCATGCGCGCGTGGTCTGTGTCACGCTGCCGAACGGCCC
Organism: Variovorax sp. AB1(2024); assembly: GCF_037482385.2. Classification (NCBI taxonomy): domain Bacteria; kingdom Pseudomonadati; phylum Pseudomonadota; class Betaproteobacteria; order Burkholderiales; family Comamonadaceae; genus Variovorax; species Variovorax sp. AB1(2024). Next base: position 435,788 of record NZ_JBBHKP020000002.1, read on the forward strand.
GCTCCAGCAAGCCATGGCAGCGGGCGAGATCGACCTCGCGCTGGGGTACTTTCCGGATCTGAGCGCCCAGTCGTTCTTCAGACAACGGCTCTATGTCCACACCTATGCATGCATGGTCCGCAAGGGCCATCCGCTGGAAGGCAGCCGCCTCACGCAGAAAGCGTACCTGCACTATGGACACGCCGACGTCGCGTCGCCGGCGCGCAGCAACGAGCTCTTCCACAGATTCCTCGCCCGGCGCGGCCTGCAACGCCGCATCGTCCTGAGCACGCAGCACCACATGAGCCTGCCGGCGATCATCGAGGCGACCGACCTGCTGGCCACCGTGCCCTTGGCAACGGGTGCGCGCTTCGCGCAACTCGGCGTGGTGCAGTTGCTCGGTCTACCGTTCCAGCCGCCGACGTTTCCGGTGCACGCGCATTGGCACCGGCTCGTGCAGCACGACGCCCGCAACCGATGGCTGCGCAAACAATGCTCCGATCTGTTCAACGATGCGACCGACGAGTGGCGCGACATGGAGACGAAGCTCTACGGCCCATCGTTGCGCTCCAGACGTACGCAGGCGCCCAAGCCGAAGACGAATCGCGGGGCACCCAGGCAACGGACCTAGTCCGGTTTTCTCTTTCGAGGCGTGAGCCTGCAAAAACGATGTCGGTCTTTGGCTCTGCGCACCTGGCGTCTCTTGCGCGCCGGCGGATCAGCCGCCGGGCTTCCCCAGGCCTTCGTCGTCGATGGCCTTTTGCACCGCCCTGTAGAAACTCTCCCGCGCCGCGCTGTCGGCGCGGTTCGACGCCCCACCCGCCCAGTTGCCGTTCGAGGCGATGACCAGCCTGCGCTTCGGGTCGATGAAGATGCCCTGGCCGAAGATGCCGCGCGCCGCGAAGCTGCCGTCGTCGTAGGTCCACCATTGATAGCCGTAGCCGCGGCCCGGCTGGCCGATGTCCGTGCGCCGCGTGGTGGCCTCGGCCAGCCAGCCGTCCGGCACGATCGGCTGGCCGCCGATGCGTGCGCCGTCGAGCACGAACTGCCCGAAGCGGGCAAAGTCGCGCGTGGCCGCCTGGATGCAGCAACCGCTGATCTCCTGCCCCGAGCGGTTCAGGATCCAGGTGGCCTGCTGCTCCATGCCCGCGGGCCGCCAGATCTTCTCCGACAGATAGGTAGCCAGCGGCTTGCTCGTAGCCCGTGCCACCAGCACCCCCACCAGATTGGTCTCGCCCGTGCTGTAGTTCCAGCGGGTGCCCGCCGGTGCCGCCCGGGGGAGCTGGCGCAGGTAGCTCACCAGCGCGTCGGCACCCGGCTCCGGCCGATGGTTGTTGAAGCGCGCCACGTCCGACTGCGGATCGCCGTAGTTTTCGTTCCAGCGCACGCCGGAGGTCATCGTCAGGAGCTGGCGGATGCTGACAGCGTCATATGCCGAGCCCTTCATCTCCACGATGTAGTCGCTGACCTTGTCGTCGAGGCTGCGAATGTGGCCGTCCCGCACGGCGGCACCGAGCAAGGTGGAAGTGATGGATTTCGCCACCGAGAAGCTGGTCCAGCGCCCTTCGCGGTCGAAGCCCAGGCCGTAGCGCTCCAGGCGCAGCTTCCCGTCTTGCAGGATCACGAGCGCGGCGCTGCGTTGCTGCGCCATGTATGCATCGACGTCCAGGGACAGCGCCAACGGCGGCCCCGGCGGCAAGGCCGACGGCGCGGCACCGGCGGCCACGACGTGCGCCTTGGCCAGCACCGGCAAGCGGTCGAGGGCCCGGAAGCCCGCATCGCGCTGGCGCTGGCTCCAGAACAGCACATCGCTGTTGGTGGGCAGCGTGGAGAGCAGCCCGCGCGTTTCCTTGTCCAGGCTGTACCAGCCCGCCGCCCCGGTGATGGCCAGCACGGCGAGCCCCCCGAGAACGATCTTGCCAAGCTTCATGCTGAGAATTCCATGCGAGACGGTGATGAGTGACGACGATGTGCAGCGCATTGGACACCAAGCCGTCCCGGCCGGCCCCGAGCCCGTTACAACATCCGAGGGCGTTCACTCATCGCTGCCCGTGAAACCTGTGTAATGATTTGAAACCCTTCTCGCTTAGGGCCTATGTTGGTTTACCTCGCCGGACTCCTGATGTTTTTCGCCTCGCTGCTCTGCCACGCGCAGACGGCGCCCGAGCAACGGCTGCGCATCGTCGGCGGCCTGGGAGGAGTCACGCAGTACACCGGCCACGAAGAGCAGTTCTGGACCCGGGATCTGGCCACGCTGTCGGGCGGCCGCTACACCGCCAGCATCGTGCCCTTCGACCGTGCCGGCGTGCCGGGACAGGAGATGCTCAACCTCATGCAGCTGGGCGTGGTGCCTTTCGGCACGGCGCTGCTGAGCCAGGTCTCGACGCAGTATCCGGAGCTGGGCGCCGCCGACATGGCGGGGCTGAACCCCGACGTGTCCACGCTGCGGCGCACGGTCGGCGCATTTCGCCCCTACCTGGCCGCCGCGCTGCGCGAACGCTACGGCGCCGAACTGCTGGCCGTGTACATCTACCCGGCCCAGGAGGTGTTCTGCAACAAGCCGCTGCAGCAGCTGTCGGACCTGGCGGGCCGCCGCACGCGGGTGTCGAGCTCGACGCAGGCGGATTTCATCGCCGCGGTGGGCGGCACGCCGGTCTACACCGAGTTTTCGCAGATCATGGCGAACATGAGGTCCGGCAACACCGACTGCGCGGTCACCGGCACCATGTCGGGCCACACGCTGGGCCTGCACGAGGTGACCAGCACCATCTACACCTTGCCGCTGAGCTGGGGCGTCGCGGTGTTCGCGGCCAACCGCGAAAGTTTCAACGCGCTGCCGGCCGATCTTCAGGCATTGCTGCGCAAGGAACTGCCCAAGCTGGAAAACGCGGTATGGACCCAGTCGGAGCGGGAAACCGACGAGGGCATCGCCTGCAACACCGGTGCGGCGGGTTGCACCAAGCCCACCAAGGGCCGCATGACGGCCGTCCGGCCGTCGCCACAGGACGAAGCGCGCCGCCGCGAGATCTTCGCGAACCGCGTGCTGCCCGGCTGGGTGCGGCGTTGCGGCCCGGAGTGCGCCAAGGCCTGGAACGACACGCTGGCGCCGGTGGTGGGGCTGCGCGCTCCTTCAGTTCAGTGAAGCCGCATTTCCCGCGCCGCGTCACCGCCATCGTCTTCGGCGTGGCCGTGCTTTTTCTCGCCACGGTGGTGACCGTGGCAAGCCTCATCGTCTGGGATGGGCGCCAGAAGGCGATCAGCGACCACGAGAACCTGGCCGTGCGATTCGTCAGCGGCTCCGAGGCGGCGCTCAACCGCTCGCTGCTGAGCGTCGACATGCTGCTGGCGGGCGCCAACGAACTGCTGCGCAGCTCCACCGTCGGCAGCGCCGGCAACGACATGGGTCGCTTCGAGGACCACCGGCTGCTGGACACCGTGGTGCGGCAGAACCTGCTGGTGCGCCACGTCGCCTTCGTCGACGCACGCGGCGCCGTGGTGGCATCTTCCGACCGGCGCGGCGCACAGCTGCCGCTGGTGCTGCCCGCCGGCTTCATCGACAGCGTGCTGGCCAACCCGGTGTCCACCCTGGCCATCAGCCAGCCGGCCACCAGCCTGGTCACCTCGCAGAGGGTGTTGTTCTTCGCGCGCGCCACGACGCTGGCCGACGGCTCGCGCATGGTGGCGGTGGCCGAGGTGCAGCTCTCGCTGCTGGCCACCATCATGACCCAGGGCGCCGGCATCTACGGGCTCGAAGTCACGCTGGAGCGCGACGGCGGCCCGCTGCTGGCGAGCCTGCCGCCGCGCGACGATCTCGACGGCCGGCAGATCGAGCCCGCCCTGCACGAGAGGACGAGCGACGGCAAGCCATCGCGCATGGCAGCGCGCCTGAGCGGGCTGCCGGCCATCGTGGTGGCCCGCCCGACCCTGCACCGCAACCTGCTGATCGTCGCGAGCATTCCTCTGACCGCGGCGCTGCGCGAATGGCGCCGCGAGCGCGACCTGATCGCCTGGACGGCCGTCGCCATCGGGCTGATGATCCTGGCGGTGGCCTGCTTCACGCACATCCAGCTGCGAAGGCAGTGGCTCGCGCAGATGGAGCTGCTGCGTTCCAAGTTCACGCTCGACCAGGCCCTGGAGTCGATGATCGACGGCTTCATCCTGCTCGACTCGGACAACCGCGTGCTCACCTGGAACCGCGGCTTCGTCGCGATGTTCCCGTGGGTTGCGCCGATGATCGCGCCCCAGTTGCCGTTTCGCCAGATCATGGACGAGACCGCCCGGCATGTGGTGCACGACCAGGGCCCGGCCGGCTGGACGGCGCTGAACACGCCGCAGATGGATCAGCCTTACTCCGAGCAGGAGGCACTGCTGGAGAGCGGCCAGGTGATCCGCGCGGCGCGCAGCCGCACGCCCGACGGCGGCATCGTCTGCGTCTACCAGGACATCACCGAGAAGCGCCGCCACATGGCCGCCATCATCGAGAGCAAGGCACAGTTGCAGGCCACGCTGGATGCGCTGCCCGACCTGCTGCTGGAGGTCGGCCTGGACGGCCGCTGCCACGGCTGCCACTCGCCGCGCGTGCCGTTCCCGGCCATCGAGATCGCGGACCCGGTCGGCCACCTGCTGTCCGAACTGCTGCCCGCCGAGGCGACCGCCGAAGTCATGGGCGCGCTGCACGACGCCGACGCCAAGGGCCATTCGGCCGGCCGGCAGTTCGAGCTGCGCCACGCGGGGGACAAGGACTGGTTCGAGATCTCGGCCTCGCGCAAATCGATAGGTGATGGCCGGGACGCGCGCTTCATCGTCATCCTGCGCAACATCACCGAGAGCAAGCGCGCGGCGCGGGAGATCGAGCACCTTGCCTTCTACGACACGCTCACCGGCCTGCCCAATCGCCGCCTGCTGCTGGACCGGCTCAAGCGGGCCATGGGCTCCAATGCGCGGGGCTCGCGCCGCTGCGCGCTGCTGTTTCTCGACCTCGACAACTTCAAGACGCTGAACGACGCGCTCGGCCACGACATCGGCGACGTCATGCTCAAGCAGGTGGCGCAGCGGCTGAAGGAATGCCTGCGCGAAGGCGACATGGTGGCGCGCCTGGGCGGGGACGAGTTCGTCGTGATCCTCGAAGACCTGGACACGCAGAACGTCGTCGCCACCTCGCAGACCGAGACCATGGGCGCGGCCATCCTCGCGCGGCTGAGCCAGCCCTACCAGCTCGGCCTGCAGCAGCACCACAGCACCTGCAGCATCGGCGCCGCGCTTTTCGATGCGGGGAACGCATCGATGGAGGAAGTGCTCAAGCAGGCGGACATCGCGATGTACTACGCCAAGACCGACGGCGGCAACGCGCTGCGCTTCTTCGAGGCCGGCATGCAGACCACCATCACCGCGCGCGCCACGCTGGAGAGCGAGCTGCACGCGGCCATCGCCGCCCGGCAGTTCGTCTTGTACTACCAGAGCCAGGTCACCGACGAGAACAAGGTCACGGGCGCGGAGGTGCTGGTGCGCTGGCGCCACCCGGTGCGCGGCCTGCTGCTGCCGCACGAATTCATCGACGTGGCGGAAGACACGGGGCTCATCATCCCGCTCGGCCTGTGGGTGCTGGAGGCCGCCTGCCTGCAGCTGGTGGCCTGGCGGGACGACCCGCGCCTGGGCCACCTGCAGCTGTCGGTGAACGTGAGCGCGCGGCAATTCCGCGAGGCGGACTTCGTCGACCAGGTGAGCCGGGTGCTGCAGCGCACCGGCGCCGACCCGCGCAAGCTCAAGCTGGAGCTCACCGAAAGCCTGCTGCACGAAAAAGTGGTCGACGCCATCGGCAAGATGAACGCGCTGGCGGCGCTCGGCATCCAGTTCTCGATGGACGATTTCGGCACGGGCTATTCGTCGCTGTCGTACATGACGCAGCTGCCGCTGAGCCAGATCAAGATCGACAAGTTCTTCGTGCACAGCATCGGCCTGAACCCGAAGGTGGAGCTGATCATCCAGACGATCATCGGCATGGCGCGCAACCTCGAGCTCCAGATCGTGGCCGAGGGCGTGGAAACACAGGCGCAGCGCGACTTCCTCGAGCGCCACGGCTGCCGCGTGTGCCAGGGCTACCTGTTCGGACGGCCCCAGCCGCTGCACCTCTACGAACGCGAACTCGAATTCGACACGGCCGCCTGATGCCGCCCTCGCAAGCCTCCCCGCGAGCCCGCCGGCGCTGGTTGCCGGCCGAGGGCAGCTGGCGCTACCACCTGCTGCTGGTGGCCGCGGGTGCCCTCGTGCTGGGGCCGCTAGCCGGCGTGACGGCGGCCTACATGAACTTCTCGCTCGGCTTTTTCGTCGGCGGCCAGGTGCTCGCCGGCCTGCTGGGATCGGCCGTGACGGCGGGCTACGGCGCGAGCGGACGGCACGGCGCCAACTACATCCAGACGGCGGCCGCCTCGGTGGCCGCCATGAGCGGACTGGGCGTGCTGCTGCAGGCCATGGCGTGGATGGGAATGCCGCAGCCGCCGGCATGGCAGCTGATGCTGTACCTGGGCTGCATCGGCATGCTGGGCGCGGGCGTGGGCATGCTCTATACGCCGGTGCTGGTGGAACGCATGCGGCTGACCTATCCGTCGGGGCTGGCCGTGGCCAACATCCTGCGCGCGCTGACCGATCCGGCGTTGCTGCGGCGCTCGGTGAAGCAACTCGGCGGCGGCATGGGCATCGGGCTGGTGGCGGGGCTGGCCACCGCACGGCTGGCGGTGCTGGGCGCCATCGGCATGTCGGCATCGACCCTGGGCGCGGGGCTGGTGGTGGGCGCGCGCATCGGCGTCCCGGCGCTGACCGGAGGCCTCATCGGACTGGCGCTCAAGCCGTGGTTCGTCTCGGCCGGTTGGCTGCAGGCGGACGACGCGCCGCGCAAGGTGATGTTCCTCATCGCGCTGGGCACGATCATGGGCGCGGCGATCCTGGACATGGCGCTGATCTTCAAGCGGGCACTGCCGGGCGCACGGCGGCAGGCCGCAGCGCACGACGAGATGCCCAGGCCCGGGGTCACGCGCGGTCTCGCGCTCTGGGTGCTGTTCTGGGGCGCCGCCACCGTGGCCTGCGGTCATTGGCTGCTGGCGCAGCCGGTGTTCTATCTGGTGGTGGCCGTGGCGCTGGTGTTCGTCTTCGCGCTGGTCAACGGCATCTCGGTGGGCGTGAGCGATTCGAACCCGATCTCGTCGGCCTTCGTCGTGACCGTCGTCATCCTCGCCGCGCTCGGACTGCGCGACCCCACGGTGGGCCTGATGGCCGGCGCGGTGCTGCTCATGGCCACCGGCGTGGCCTGCGACATGCAGCAGGACCGCTCCACGGGCTGGAGGCTCGGCAGTTCGCGCACGCTGCAGTTCCGCTACCAGGTGATGGGCATCGTGGTGGGCGCCGTGCTCGCGGTGGTGTTCGCGCGCCTGTTCATGGCGGCCTACCCGGTGCTGCTGCAGGACCAGACAGTGCTGAAGGCCGATCAGCAGCCGGGCGGCTGGACCTCGGCCATGACCTACAAGTTCGTCGGCGTGCTGCGCAGCCTCACCGACGACGTGCCTTACCAGCGCACGGCGATCGGCATAGGAATCGCCGCGGGCCTCGTGATCGAGGGCCTGCGCAAGTGGATCCGGCCGCGCGGCTTCGTGCTCGACGCGATCGTGCTGCCGTCGCCGTATGCGCTGTCGTTCGGCGGCTTCGTGCCGCTGTCGGCGTCGCTGTGGTTCGCAGCGGGCGGCGTGGCCGGCAGCCAGTGGGCCGCCCGCGCACCCGCGCGCGGAGATGCGCCACAGGACATGAGCAGCGCCTCCCTGTTCGGCGGCGGCCTGATCGCCGGCGACGCATTGGCCGCGGTGGGACTGGGCGTGGCCAGCCTGCTCGCTGCCGTCACCTAGCCGCCACGAACCGGCGCTCGCGCATCCACTTGGTCATGACCCACTTCTCGCCGCGGTCCACGGTCGCGCTGGCGTGCAGGCAACGCGCATCGACGCGCCCGCTGTCGTCGCCGTATTCGAAGTAGCAGGCGTTGCCCCGGATCGGCGAGAACGCCAGGCCGAGTTGCGGGAAGACGGTCTGGCCGCCGTCCGGCACGTCGTTGAGATAAGTCACCAGGGTGCTCACGCGCTGTCCGCTTCGCGCGATGGATTCGCGGTTGGCGGCGTTGGTGGGCGCCAGGTAGTCGTGGTGAGGCTCGCTGCCCGCGCCGGCGGGGTAGTGCAGCACCTGCAGCCCCTCGCCGTTTTCCATTGGCAGGTTCATCAGCGCGGACAGGCGCCGGTCGAGACGCGCGATCAGCTCGTTCTCGCCCAACCGAAAGAACATGCCCCAGCTGGTGCGCTTGTCGCTCACCACGTCGCGCCCGCTCATCGGATCGACCAGCGTGGAAGGCTTCAGGCGCGGACGCGCCATCTCGATCACGGCCTTGCACTCGTGCGCATCCACGACATTGCCGAGCGCGGCGTAGACCGGATCGTCGCCGCGCGAATGCACGACGACCTCGCGATCGGTGGTCGAGATCCGCGTGCCCGATGCGAGCCGCGCCAAGGGCCTGCCGGGGGACTCGTCCGGTATTTCGATGGCATCGGCAGGCATCGCGGTACCGCGCTGCCGTGCATCGACGTAAGCCGACACGATGGCCCGCGCCGAGCGCTCGTTCATCCCCTGCCCGAGCATGGTGGAGACCAGTGCCTGCGGCGCCCGCCCGGCATTCAGGTTGTGCGTGAGCCAGCGGCCCAGATCGGGCGAGAAGCGGACGACGGTGCTCATGGGTTCACACGGGCCCCAGCCGCGCGACCCAGCCCTTGTCGCCGAGCGTGAAGCCCTGGCGCAGCTGCAGCTGCCCGCCCGCGCCGTTGGCGATGCGCGTGATCATCGGGAACACGCGCTGCGCGTCGGCGTTCTGCATCCACGGCGCCGTGTCGATCTGGTAGGTGTAGCTCACCACCGCCATCGGATGCTTCGCGTCGGAGGTGTCGACCTTGACGTCGACGATCTTCTCGCGCTTGAGATGCGCCACGCAAAAGTCGTTGGCGTGCTCGGCGCCACGGGTGAGGTAGGGATGCGGCTTGTAGAACTTGCGCCCGGCATCCGTCAGCTCGAACCGCTTGACGGCGCCGTCCGGGTTCTCGCTGCTCTTCGGCACGGCCACGATGGTGCTGTGCACCAGGCCCAGCTGTTCCATCACCGGGAACTGGACGGCATGGCGCGCGCCGGAGCCGGCCTCGGCCTCGGTCAGATCGATGGGCCAGTCGAACATGGCCAGGCAGATGTCGCCGCGCTGGGCCAGATGCTCATCCAGTGCGGGCGCGAGGTTCTCCGCGGTGGGGGCCTTGGGGTCGTGGCTCGCGCTGCATGCGGCCAGTGCGCAGATCAGCGCAATGCCCGTCAGAGTCTTGATCGAGGCCAGGGGGCCCCGGCTCGGGCAGATGGAAAAGAGATTCATGGGATCTGTGGTTGTTTTCAGGAGCAAGGGCGATCGCGGACTCAGTGCATGTCCAGCTCGTCCGCGACCCAGCCGCGCCGCGTGAGGTGCACGCCCAGGCGCACCTGCATGGTTCCTTCGCGCTGGATGGCGCGCGCCAGCAGCGGAAAGGCCTGTTGCACTTCAGGCGTGCCGGCCCACTGGTCGGGCGCGATGCGGTAGGTGAAGAGCAAGGAGGTCGCGGTGCGGCCGTCGCGCGTCTGCGGCGGATCCCAGCCGACCAGGCGGTCCAGGCTCAGGGTGGCCGCGCAGAAGTCGCCCGGGTGTGTCACGGTCTGCGTCGTGGTGCGAATCACCACGGGCACCTGCAGGTAGTACTTGCGGCCCGCGTCGGTCAGCGCGTATTCGCGGGCCGGCGCGTTCGCTTGGCTGGCCGCGACATCCCTGCCCGTCACCAGGCCCAGCTTCTCGAGCAACGGCATCTGCTGCGCATCGGGTTCGTGCGATCCGGCCGCCACCGTGATCGGCCATGTGTACTTGGCCAGGCAGACATGGCCGCGCTGCGCGAGATAGTCATTGACCGTCGCCGTGAAGTTGTCGCGGTCCGGAAAGCGCGCCTGTTCGTTGTCGCAGCCGGCCAGCAAGGCCAGCAGCGCCAGAAGAAAGCCGATGCCGCCGACGCGGCGTGCGAGGAATGAGGTTGTTTGCGTCATCGAATCAACGAGCCGTCTTCAGTTCACGCATTTGCCGGTGGCCGGTGGCTTGGCGGCAGGCTGATAGCCGTCGCTCAGGACACCCAGGAAGCAGACCAGGTCGTCGACCTGCTGCGGCGTCATGGCCGGCGGGGAGCCGGGCGCGCGCGGCCTGGTGCCGCTGGCCAGCGTCTTGTCGCCGCCCTCGCCTGTGCCCATCGGCACTTCCTCGTCGATGCTGCCCTGCTGCGCAGGCGGCAGGTCGTTGTACTTGCGGACCGTCGCCCCCGGCACATGGGTGGGTTGCAGCGCCCAGGCCGGGTTGGCCTGCGGCGCGCCGGTGGCGTCCTTGTCGGCCGGATACCAGTACTCCGGGTTGGTGTCGCGCGTGTTGTAGAAGTTGACGACCTGCTCCAGCGAATGGAGCACGCCGTTGTGGAAGAAGGCGCCTCGCGTCGCCACGTTGCGCAGCACCGGAACCTTGAACATGCCGCAGTAGGGGTTGGGGGTCTGCGGCGTGGCGGGCATGTGGTCGGTGCGGTAGGGGCCGCACAACCCCATGTCGAAGTACTTCGGATCGTCGTTGGCGGGAATCGGATCCGGATTGTTCGGGATCGACCTGTCGTTGCGCGGCGCGCCCAGGGCCTGGTAGGTGAAGTCCGTCATCAGGCCGGAGTTGCCGTTGAAGTTGGCGCCCGTGTAGTGGCAGCCGGAGCAGTTGGCAACACCGCTGCTGTGGAACACGACCTCGCCGCGCCGTTCGGCCGGCGTCAGCGTGCCGCCTGCCTTGTTGAAGACATAGAGGTCGTACTTGCTGCTGTACGGGTGGAAGCTCAGGTCCTCCGTCTCCAGCGCCTGGATCGCGGTGCCGATGGCGTCGAAGGCCTTGTCGGTGTCGTTGAAGACGTCGGCGCCGAAGGCTTGCCTGAACAGGCCGGCATAGGCGGCGTTGCGCACCGCCTTCACGACCTCTTCCTTCGAGGGATTGTTCATCTCCAGCGGATTGAGCAGCGGCAGCGCGGCCTGCGCCGCCAGCGTCGCCGCGCGGCCATCCGCCATGAAGCCGCCGCCGGGCGAGTTGGAGGTCACGCCGTCCGGGTTCGGCGCGTCGTCGTCGAAGGCGGGTGTCGATTCCTTGTAGCGCAGCGAGGGCACGGCGCGCGCGCCGGCCTGCGTGATGTCGGAGCCCAGTTGCACCGAGATGCTGTTCGGCGGCCCGTAGGCGTATTGCGGGTCGTGGCAGCTCGCGCACGACATGTTCTTGCCGCTCGACAGGTTCTTGTCGAAGAACAACATCTGCCCGACCTGGGCGCCCGGGCTCAGGGCCGGCGCGCGCGGGCCGGCGCTTGCCGCCATCGCCGTGCCCTTGCCATCGCAGCCCGCCAAAGCCAGAAGCGCCACCGAGAGCGCCACGACGAGGGGGAGCGTCTTTTCCGTTACCAGATTCATCATTCACCGTTGCTCGAAGGCTGGAAAAAGCTGTTCCAGGCGGCCCCGCAACGGGTTCCGCCTGGAACACCGCCCCGGTTTCCCCGGGGCGGCCTTCGGCTTACTTGATTGCCCAGACGTTGGCCTGGCTTGCGTCGGGGCCCGTTTGCGGGGTGATCTGGCCTTCCAGCTTGCCCGTGAGCGTGTCGACCTGGCCGACGATGTCGGCCGCATACAGCTTCTGCGTGTAGTTGCCCGGGATCACGTAGGCATGGTTGATGGGCCGCACCGAGTCGAAGTGCGTGTCCACGCTGCCCGCGAATTCCGGCAGCGCCGTGATGTTGGCCGTGATGAAGGCTTCGGTGTATTTGGCGCGGTTCAGGTAAGTCGCATCCACGGCCGGGTCGGCGATCTGGAACATGTCCTGCAGCGTGCGCACGAACGAGAAGTGGCTGTAGGAGTCGCTGTCCGCGATCTTCGTCTTCGCCGTGCCCACGTCCTGCTGGTTGGAGATGATCCCGAAGATCGAGTTGCCGTGGCCGAAGTTGCCCGAGCTGTAGTTGACCGGTGCGGTGGTGGCCGTCGCCTTGCCGTTCGCATCCACGGTCACCGGTGCGGCGCCCGAGTTCTTGCCGCCGGCGTTCCAGCCGCAGCACGAGCCGTTGCTGCCGCCTTCGCCTTCGTCGTACATCACGACGATCGCGACGCGCTTCTGCGGGTTCTTCCACAGCGCGGAGTTCTGGATCTTCTTCACCACCATGCCGAGGTAGATGTCGGCGCGCATGACGCCGTTGGCCTGGCCGTTGTTGTTGCTCACGCAGCTGGTGTCGCTGCCGACGCCGTGCATGTCGTCGCACTGGTCCGGAACGATGAAGTTGATGTTGCCCACGTCGCCCGTGGCCAGGTCCTTGCTGAACTGGTCATAGACCCAGCCGTTCGGAATCGGGTAGGCCGAGGACTTGAGCCAATCCGCTTCCTGGTACTGGGTGCCGAAGATGGTGCGGTTGGTGGCCACGAACTCGGGCAGGTTGCGCGCGCTCTGGTAGGCGATCGACGGGCCGTGCTTGACCTTGTACAGGCCGTTCACCACGCCGAAGTTGGCGGTGCCGGTAAGGCTGGGGGTGGAGCCGTCGAGATTGGTGAAGCCGTTCAGGCGGTTGCCTGCGTCGTAGGTGGCGGTGACGGACGCGTCGGCGATGCTGTCGGCGCGAACGTCCTGGCCGGGGTTCATCGATTCGCTGTAGGTGCGGATGGTGCGGCCCGTCCTGGACATCAGCGTGAACAGGTTGTCGCCGAGGACGTTGTGTACGGTGCCGCTGGTCGGGTTGTCGCCGCAGGTGGTGCTGGCCGCGCTGTAGCCGGCGCGCGTGGCGCTGCCGGCGGGCGGCAGCGGGCCTTGACCTGGCAGCGGCTGGCCGTCGGAGGCCGTGCCGCCGGTGAATGCGACGTCGGTGATGGCGTTGGCGCTGCCGGCGATCACGCCGCATCCGAACCAGTTGTCGTCGTTGATGCCGAAGTCGTCGCCGCCGCCGAGCGCGGTGTAGTTCGGCTCGGACGGATTGCCGGTCGAATAGTACGTCGTCAGCTGGTTGTACTTGTTCAGGATGTAGTTGATGTTCACGGCCCGCGAGTTGCCGACGATCACATCGGTCGACTTGTTCTCCTCGACGACCACGAAGATGTTGTCGTAGGCCGGCACGCCTTCCACGTTGAAGGCCGCCTGCTGCGCCTGCGCGAAGGTGATGGGCGCCTGCTTCTGCGTCGGCACCGACAGCGTGACCTTGCTGCCGTCCCTGTTGGTGATGGTCACGCTCGACAGGCCCACCAGGCGCGGGTCGCCGCCCGCGACGGCCAGGTTGTCGGGGAACATGTCCTTGCGGTCGAGCTTGGTCGTCGCATAGGTGTAGCGGTTGGTCAGCTGGTTGTCTTCGTACAGCACCGCGTACTGGCTGGCGCCGCTCAGTGTGTTGACGTCCGCCAGCGGGTCGGCGACCGTGGCCGTGCCGAGATTGAACGCCGGTCCGTTGAGGCGCGCGACGAGGTTGGCTTTCTCTGCCGCGTAGCTGCTGCCGTTGGCTTCCACCAGGCGTTGCGCTTCGCTCGACAGCGGGCTGATGACGACCTTGCCCGCGCCCTGGTCCGCGATCTGGTCGGCCGAAGCGCGCAGGATCAGGTGGCTGGCCACCGGAGTGCCGGTGGCGGTGTTGATCGCACCCGTGCCGATGTCCGCCACCAGCGGGCCGGTCTGGGTCGTGGTCAGCGTGAACTTGCCGGTGGCGTCCGTGACTGCCGACACTTCGCCGCTGTCGAGCACGCCGTTGCCATTGGTGTCCACGAAGACCGTGGCCTTCTGGTAGTAGCCGGCCTTGAGGGTCGGGTTGCCCGTGGCGCTGCCCGGCACGAAGCCGCTGGCGGCGACCACGCCGCTGTAGGTGGTGGGGCTGGCGGCGGGCGTCGTTCCGACCGGGAAGACGATGGCGCCGGGCCCGCCGTTGCCTCCCCCGCAAGCGGCGAGCACGCAAGCCGCGACCGTCGTCAAGGACGTGAACAGGGCTTTTCTATTGAGAATGTTCATATGAATCTTGGGGCTGAGAGTTATGGATGGTTTTTTCCGGCCTGCAAGCGGCAACAGAGGCAGCTGCTTTTGTATTAACAAATGCCGCATCGAGGAGAAATGTAGAAATCGCGGGTGACATTTGTGTGTCAAACCGCAATACATCCTCGAATCTCACGCGCGTTTTTTTCATCCGAATTTCCGGCGGCGCTATCGACTGACCAGAAGCTGACTTCAAAATTAGGTGAGAGTTAGCAATTAGTTAGACGTGGATTACAAGGGCGACGCGCAGAGCACGTCCGGCATGTAACGCAGCGCTTCCCAAGCCGGACATTCCAATCCAAAAATCAATTGATCCAGGCAAAAAACCAATTCGTCTGGGCATCCGGATTTGGAAAATCACCGGATCTCCAATTCTTTTTTAGTCAATTGCCAAGCCCGCCACGCGATCAAAATTTCCACAAATTGATTCGCAAATCAATGAGCTCTTGAATTGATGGCCGCGCATTGCTGCGACAAAGCGATGCCCCGCTCGGGCTCATTGCCTACCCCCGCTAGCGCCGGCCACCGACCGAAGCGCCGCGACGCAAGCCAAAAAGTGCGAGCTCCACAACAAGCAGACAAGGAGCGACCATGAGCTCATATGGCGTCAATACACCACCCCCCGGCGTGCTCGCCGCGGAGGGCAGCCGAAGCGGTGTCTCATGGGGCGCGATCTTCGCGGGCGCGGCCGGCGCCGCATCCTTGTCGCTGATCCTGCTGGTGCTAGGCACCGGCCTCGGCATGTCCTCCGTCAGCCCTTGGACCCATCAGGGCGCCAGTGCGGGCGCCATCGGCGTCGCGACGATCCTGTGGCTGAGCTTCACCCAGATCGCCGCGTCGGGCATGGGCGGTTATCTGGCGGGCCGGCTGCGCACCAAGTGGGCCGGCGTGCATACGGACGAGGTCTACTTCCGCGACACGGCCCATGGCTTCCTGGCCTGGTCTGTCGCGACGTTGCTGACCGCCGCGCTGCTCAGTTCCGTGGTGGGTTCGATCGTGGGCGCGGGTGCGCAGGCTGGTGCCACTGTCGCGAGCGGCGCGGCCACGGCTGTGGGCATGGCGGGGGCTGGCGCAGGCGCTGCCGCATCGCAGTCGGCACAGGACGGCGGCACCGGCCCGATGAACTACTTCATCGATTCACTGTTCCGTCGCGACGCCAGCGCTCCTGCCGCCGCGACCGGCGACGCGGGCACCGGGCAGCCCGCCATGCCGGAACGCGGCACGGCCGCGGCCAACGCCGAAGTCAGCCGCATCTTCCTGAACAGCATCCGCACCGGTGCGCTGCCGCCGGAGGATGCGCGGTATGTCGGCCAGGTCGTGGCGCAGCGCACGGGGTTGAGCCAGCAGGACGCCGAGAAGCGCGTGAACGACACCTATGCAAAGGCACAGGCCACGCTGCGCGACGCGCAGGCCAAGGCCCGGGAAGCCGCCGACGCGGCCCGCAAGGCATCGGCGTATGCCGCCTTGTGGCTGGTGGTCTCGATGCTGATCGGCGCCTTCGTCGCCAGCTTCGCCGCGACCTACGGCGGGCGCCGGCGCGACCTCTGAACGACCGGCCTGCGTGAACACACTTCCTAGGAGATCCTCATCATGCGTTCGCTTCTGCTCTTGTTTCTCGGCGTGCCGATCCCGGTCATCATCCTGATCGCCCTGTTCTTTCACTAGCCATCAGTGAAGCCGGCCGCGTTCGTCACTCCACCCGCAACCTGGCGACTTTCGCCAGCGACTGCCAGACCGCGAGGTCCCGGTGGACGGTGGCGCCGAACTGCTCCGCGTTCTTGATCGGCGGGCGCGGCATGTTCTGCGCGGCGAACTTCTGGATGATCTCTTCGGTCGACAGGATGCGGTTGATCTCCTGGTTCAGGCGCGCGACCACCTCGCGCGGCGTGGCCGCCGGCGCAAAGATGCCGTACCAGCCGTCCACGTCGGAGCGGTAGCCCTGCTCGGTCAGCGTGGGCACTTCCGGCAGCGCGGGTCCGCGGGCGGAGCCGGTGCTGCCGAGTGCGATCAGCCTGCCGCTGCGGATGTGCGGAACCGGCGATGCGATGTCGACGAAGCCCACGCCGATGATGTTGCCCAGCAGGTCGGTCACCAGCGGCGAGACGCCCTTGTAGGGCACATGCGCGATGCTGATGCCGTACTGGGCCTTGATGCCCTCCAGCACCAGGTGGCCGGTCGAGCCGTTGCCCCAGGAACCGCAGGCCAGCTTGTCGGGGTTGGCCTTGGCCTGGCGAACGAGGTCTGCCAGCGAGCGGATACCCGTCGACGGGTTCGCCACCAGCAGGATGCCGGCGGCGCCGACCTGCGCGATGGGCAGAAGGTCTTTCTGCGTGTCGTAGGGCATCTTCGGCTGGATGACCGGGTTGATCGCAATCGCCGAGGACGGCGACAGCAGGATGGTGTAGCCATCGGGCGCCGCCTTGGCGACGGTGTCATTGCCGATCAGGCCGTTCGCGCCGGGCTTGTTGTCCACGACCACCGGCTGCCCGAGGGCCTGCTGCAGCGGCACGGACAGCAGGCGCGCGAAGATGTCCGAGCCGGCACCCGGAGGGCCGGGCACCACCAGGCGGATCGGGCGCGCCGGCCAGGCGCCGGCTTCGCTGGCCCATGTTTGGCCCTGAAGGGCGAGCAGCCCCGCGCCCGCCAGCAGGCGGCGGCGTGAAATGGTCGGTGGAATCATGCAAAAGTCTCCTTGTTGTGATCTCGGGCCGCGGCGGCGCCGAGGCGAAGCACCTGGCCGGTCAGGAACTGCGCCCGGGGGCCGGCCATGTAGTCGAGCAGCGGCAGGCAGGCGTCGGGTGCGAGATCGCGCGGCAGCTCCAGCGCGTTGATGCGCAGCGCGTGCGAGCCCCATTCGGCGGCCAGCGTGGCGACCAGCATCCGTGCCGCATCGGCATCGCCGGCCATCTGCCAGTCGAGCCCCGGTTCGGGCGCAGGCATCAGCAGCGTGAGGCTGGCGTGCGCCGCATGGCGCGCGCGGAAGCAGCGCGCCGCATCGAGCACCGCATCGAGCCGAGAGCCCGGCGGCGCATCCAGCGCGCGCGCATCGGCAACACCCGCGTAGCCCGTGGAGCCCGCATGGCTCGCATGGCTCGCATGGCTCGCATGAGAGCGAACCCATTTGTCCAGGGCGGCGCGCCACAGCGGTTCGCGCACCGCCTCGCAACTCGGGCGCAAGGGCGCATCGAACGCCAGGGGCGGACGTTCGCAAGGCGGCAACGGCTGGCTGCCTCCGCACACGGACGAGCCGCCGTCCAGCACCAGCAGCCGGCCGGTGAGCACGCGCGCGCCCGGACTGGCCAGGAAGCACAAGGCGTCGGCCATCTCCTCGGGCTCGGCCATGCGGCCCATGGGAATCTTCGACGCCGCCTGCGCGGGGTCCAGCCGTCCACCGTCGATCAGGCGTTGCACGAGTTCGGTTCTCACGAAACCCGGTGCGAGCGTGGTCACCGTCCAGTCGGGCCTGGCGTGCGCCAGCGCGCGGCCCTGCCCGATCAATCCGGCCTTGCTCGGGCTGTAGAGGCCGCGCCAGGGAATGGCTCGCAGGCCCGCCCCGGAAGCCACGTTGACGATGCGCGCCCCCGGCCGCAAATGCGGGGCGCACGCCTGCACCACGCGCGCCGGTGCCGCCAGGTTGAGCGCCAGCAGGCGCGCCGCGCCGCCGTCGTCATGGCCGGATGTCGCCTCGGCGCCGCCGGCCGACATGCCCGCGTTGTTGACCAGCGCATCGAGCGGCGGAACCTCCAGGCGCAGGCGTTCGATGCGGGCCGCGTCCGTCAGGTCTGCCACCAGGCCCAGCGGCCTCTGGGCTCCGGCCGGCCAGAGCGCTTCGGTGCGTTCCAATGCGGCCGCGTCGGCGTCGACCATCACGCAGCGCCATCCCGCGCGCGCCAGGCCCAGCGCCGCGGCGCGGCCGATGCCGGCGCCTGCGCCGGTGATCAGCACGCTGCGAGATTCAGCCATCAGCCGCCTCGCACGTTGTGCAGCAGCGCATACACCGCATCGTGCGGTGCACGGCCGCCGACGGGCTGGCGCGCACCGAACAGGGCCGCGTCGTCCTGCGCCAGCTCGGGCCGCGTGCGCTCCTCGATCCAGTCATAGACCACGGTTCGCGCGGCCACGCGCCATTCGCCGCCGCGACGCTCGAAGCGATCCGCATAGCGGCCGCAAAGAAAGGTCTCGCGATCCGGCTGCGCGGCCGTGGACTGCAATGCAATAAAGCTGCTTTCCACGGCAGCCAAGTCGCCGTGCAGTTCGATCAGCACATTGGTGATCTGGTGGACGCGGCGCCCGCCCTGCCGCAGCCTGGGCAGCGCCTGCGCGATGAAGCCGGCGGCGCTGCCGTTCCAGGCCCCGTGGCAATCGGTGGCGTCCTCCCAGTAGGCCGAACGCAATGCGTCTTCGTCGCAGCGGTCGATGCCCCGGCAATAGCGCAGCAGGCAGTCGCGGATCGCTTCCCGGTCCAGCAGCGACTGCAAGGCTGCCGGCACGGTCTGCGGCTCGCTCATGCAGCGGCGGGCGCGGCGCGCCGGAACAGCTGCAGCAGGTTGCCTTCCGGGTCGCGCAGCGACAGCACGGCGCCGTGGGCACCCATGTCGCGCAGGCCCAGCACCTGGCCGCCGGCGGCCGCAATGCGCTCCGGCGCCCCCTCGAAGTCATCCACCTCCAGCACCATCACCAGGCCGCCGGTGGCAGGCGCGGCCTCTTCGAGGCAGGCCAGCGCCACGTTGGTATTGCCCGCGCCGTACTGGATCCAGCGGTCGCCATCGCGGAACTTCATCGGCAGGCCGAGCGCGCCTTCATAGAAGCCGTGCAGGCTGGCGGGATCCCTTGCCGCGACGAACACGTTCTGCACCCGCTTGGGCGGTCGCACCGCGCCGCTCACAGCGAGGTCTCCGAGGCGCCGCCGTCCAGGCGCAGCACGTCCGCATTGAAGAAGCGCGATTCGTCGCCGGCCAGGAAGCAGATCGCGTCCGCAATGTCTTCCACCGTGCCCAGGCGGCCCAGCGGCGTGCGGCCGATGCGCTTGGCGTCGAGCTCCGCATTGCGATGCTTGGCCGTGCCCTCGGTGGGGATGGCGCCGGGCGCCACCGCGTTCACGCGGATGTTGCGGGCGCCCAGGTCGGCGGCCGAAGCCCGGGTAATGCCCAGGACGCCGGCCTTGATGCCGCTGTAGACCACCGAGCGCATGGGCGACTTGAAAGCCGCGATGGATGCCACGTTGACGATGGAGCCGCCGCGCTGCGGGTCCATCGCCTCCGCCGCGGCCTGTATGCCCCAGATCACCGACTTGAAGCCGATCTCCACCATGCGGTCCATCACCTCCGGGGTGATTTCGGCGAGCGGCTGGTAGCGCACCCAGGCCGCGTTGTTGACCATGATGTCCAGCCGTCCCGCGTCGCTGGCGAACTGCGCCACCGCCTCGCGCATCCCTTCGCGCGTCGACACGTCGCACGGCAGCCCGATGGCCTGGCCGCCCAGGGCGCGGATCTCGGCCACGGCCTCTTCCACGAATTCCGGCTTCAGGTCGTTGATGCCGACGGTCGCGCCCAGGCGCGCCATGGCCCGCGCGGTGGCGCGGCCGATGCCGTGGCCGGCGCCGCTGATGAAGGCCGCACGGCCTGAAAGAGACATGTTCATGGCTTGGCTTTCATGGTTTGTTCCTCGGGCACCAGCAGCGCATCCAGCGCATGGGCGCCGCGTCCCTGCTCCAGCACCATCAAGGGGTTGATATCGATCTCCGACACGTCCTGGGCATGGCGCATGGCGAATCGCGACAGCGCCGCGACGGCCTTGGCGGCCGACTGCACGTCGGCCCGGGGCCGCCCGCGCGCGCCGTCGAGCAGCGCGAAGGCCTTGAGCGAGCGCAGCATGGCGGTGGCCTGCGCCTCGTCGACGGGCGCCGGCTGCAGCGCCACGTCCTTGAAGATCTCGGCGAAGATGCCGCCCAGCCCGACCATCACCATCGGACCGAACACCGGGTCTTTCTTGGTGCCCAGGATCAGCTCGACACCCCCCTGCACCATCTGCGCGACCAGCACGCCGGCGATGCGGGCTTCGGGCGCCTTCTGCGCCACGCGCGCCAGCAGGTTCGCGTATTCCTCGATCAGTTGCGCCTCGGACCGCACGCCGACGAACACGCCGCCGACCTCGGTCTTGTGGGCGATGTCGGGCGAGACGATCTTCAGCACCAGGGGAAAGCCCAGCGCACGAGCCGCGGCCAGCGCCTCGTCACGGTTGGCTGCGATCACCTCCTGCGGCACGGGCAGGCCGGCCTGCGACAGGACGGCCTTGGCGCTTGCCTCTGTGGCGAAGGCTTCCGCTGCCAGCGGCATGCGCTCGATGGCCGCCGCGGCGGTCTCCGTGGTGCCTCGCGCGCCGAAGCGCAACAGCGCAGCCAGAGTCGCGCAAGCGGCATCGATGCCCTCCACCACGGGGAAGCCCATGCCGTTGAGCGTGGCCCGCACCTCCTGGGGCGCGCGGGCACACAGCAGGATCAGGCGCGAGGGATGGTCCCTGCGCACCTGCTCCAGCGCGGAAAGAAACACATCGCGCAGACGGGGCAGGTGGAAGGCGTTGGCCGACTGCAGGATCAGCGCGTCGCAACTGGCATCCCGCGCCACGGCATCGAGCATCTGCGCCAGCACTTCGGGCCGGCTCGACACCTGCGCCGTCATGTCCACCGGATTGGAGGGCGAGGCGAAGGGCACCACCGACAGGATGCGCTCCTGCGTGTGCGCGGCCAGCTTGGGCAAAGCCAGGCCCTGCGCGCTGGCCGCATCGGCCAGCAGCACGCCGAAGCCGCCCGAGGCGGTGAGCACGGCCACGCGGTTGCCGCCCGGCACATGCGCCGGCCCGACGACGGACAGCGCGTGGCCCACTTCGAGCAACTGCTCGATGCTGGGCACGCGAATGGCGCCGCCCTTGCGCAGCACGGCGTCGAACACGGCGTCGGAGCAGGCCAGCGCGCCGGTGTGCGAGGCCGCGGCCTCGCTGCCTGCCTCGGAGACCCCGACCTTCAGCACCACCAGCGGCTTGCCGGCCTCGCGGGCCATGGCCATGGCCCGGATCAGCTTGTCGCCGTCGCGGCAGGTTTCCATGCAGCACAGGATCACGCGGGTGCCGGGGTCGCCCGCCAGAGACGCGATGGCGTCGGCGATGTCCACGTCGCATTCGTTGCCAGTGGTCAGCATGCGGCTGACGCCCAGGCCGCGCTCGCCGGCCAGGCGCAGCGTGAAGCTGCCCAGGTTGCCGCTCTGCGAGACGATGCCCACGGAGCCGGCCACGGGAAACGACGACTCCAGCGCCACCGAGAAGGTGGCGATGCTCCTGTCGGGCACGCCGATCGCGCCCAGGCAGTTCGGGCCGACCACGCGCATGCCGGCGGCGCGGGCCACCTCGCCGATCTGCTCCTGCAGTTGGCGGCCCTCGTCGCCCATCTCGGAGAATCCGGCGGACAGGATCACCGCGGCCTTCACGCCGCGCCGGGCACACCCGCGCACCACGTCGAGCACGCCCGCGGGCGGCACGGCGACCACGGCCAGCTCGGGTACTTCAGGCACGTCGTCCACGCTCGCATAGGCCGGCAGGGACTGCACCAGGCCGCCCTTGCGGTTGATCGGGTAGATGCCGCCCGCGTAGCCATACTTCTGCAGGAACTGCAGCGGACGGCCGCCGATCTTGGTGACGTCGTCCGACGCACCGAAGATGGCGATCGAGCGCGGGCTGAACAGCGCGTCCATGCCGCGCCCCACTTCCACGGCCTGCATCTCAGCGCCCCTTGTAGACAGGCTTGCGCTTCTCCAGGAAGGCCTTGCGGGCCTCCTGCGCATCCTCGGTCCGCGACAGGGCCATGGTGATGTTCTGCTCGAAGCGGTAGCCGTCGCGCTGCGGCATCAGGTCCATCATGTTGGCGGCCTGCTTGGCATAGGCCACGGCCATCGGTGCCTTGGAGGCGATCTCCTGCGCGATCTCCATGGCCAGCGGCATCAGCTCCCCGGCGGGCACCACCTCGTCGAGCACGCCACGGCGGTACAGCTCGGCCGCGGACACCTTCATGCCGGTGAAGAACATGCGGCGCGTGAACGAACGCCCGAACATGGTCCTGAGCATCGAGACACCGCCCGCGAGCCCCACGTTGATCTCCGGCATGGCGAAAGTGGCGTCGTCGCTCGCCAGGAAGATGTCGCAGGCGGCCATGAGGCCGAAGCCCGCCCCCAGCGCGGGACCGTTGACCGCGGCGATCACCGGCTTGGCGCATTCGCGGATGGCGTTGCCGGTCTCGCGCGTCCAGCGGTTGTGGTCGAGAAAGTCGCCCGCCTTCCCGGCGTCGGGGCGGTCCTTGAGGTCCGCGCCGGAGCAGAAGAACTTGCCGGTGCCCGTGAGGATCGCCACGCGCACGTCGGCGCGCTCGGACACCTCGTCGAAGATCTCGATCAGGCGGCGGCGGGTGGCGCGGTCGAGCGCATTGACCGGCGGCTTGTCTAGCCGGATGACGGCGATGTGGTCGGAAACTTCCAGATTGATGCTCATCGCACACTCCCGGTTTGGTTGGAAAGAGAAGCAGTCGGCGTGGCGCACGCCTGCGGCGCCAGCAACCGGGCGACATGCAGGAGCCGGTCGCCGTAGCGGAACTCCGAGGCGATGAGGCGCTGCGCGGTGCGGGTGGCCAGCACCTCCTCGCTCACGCCCATGCCGCCGTGCATCTGGATGGCCGATTCGGCGCAGGCGCGCGCCGACTCGGCCAGCGACACCTTGGCCAGGCGCAGCGTGCGGCGCAGGCCGGCCGCGTGCTGCTCGTGTTCGTGGAAGCAATGGATCACCAGGCCCTTGGCGCCCAGGTACTTCACGTACATGTCGGCCACGCGATGGCGCAGCACCTGGAAAGTGGAAAGCGCCACGCCGAACTGGCGCCGCTCCTTCAGGTGACTGACGGTCTGGCGGATGAGCGTGGCCATCGCGGCCACCGTGTCGGCGGCGGTCAGCAGCAAGGCGGCATCGGTGGCTTTCTCCAGCGCCTCGCGGGCGGCAGCGCCACGCGCGATGCACGCGCCCTCGGGCACGGCGAGCCCCTGCAGCACGAAGTCCGCGCCCTCGCGGCCCTCCATGGTCCTGTAGCGGGCCTTCGGTGCGCCGACGCGCTCGGCGTCGACCAGGAAGATGGCGTCCTCGCCATCGACCCGCGCGGGCACGAGGTAGTGCGAGGCAGGCAGCGTGACGTCGACGCCCTGCACCGTGCCGCTCAGCTCGTAGCCGATGTCCAGGTGCCGGGCCGCCAGGGCGGTGTCGTCGGGCATGCCGGACAGCGCGGTCAGCGGCGCCACCTGCGCGCTGCCCTCGGCCACGGCCTCCAGCCAGCGCCCGGCCGTCTCTGCACCCGCGGCCTGCAGCAGCAGCGGCACGACGGCGCAGGTCTCGACCACCGGAAGCTGCAGGCCATGCGTGGCCAGCCCCTCGACGATGGACGCGAGATCGCTCAGGCTGCCGCCGACGCCGCCGGCCTCCTCGGGCACGAGGGTGGCCGTCCAGCCCAGTTCGCGCACGGGGTCGCCCTGCAGCGCCCGGTCCGCGTGATCCTGGGCATAGCGGCTCGCCGAATCCAGCAGCATGCCGGGAAAGAGCGATGGGAAGGATGTGGACATGGCTCAGGCTCCCAGCAGTTCGTTGGCGACGACGTTGCGCTGCACCTCGGAGGTGCCGCCGGCGATGGTGCGGGCGCGCGTGAACATGTAGTTCTGTATCCAGGTGGCGTCGGGCACGTCATCCCCCGCATCGGCAAGGAAGCGATGGGCCGCATCGGGGCCGACCGCGTCCAGCGCGATGGTCGTCAGCCGCTGCGCGACGTCGGCGCAGGTCATCTTGATGACGGAGGGCTGCACGCCCAGCGGGCGCTGGTGGATCAGGTCGTCGGTGGCCTGCGCCATCATCACGCGCGCGCCTTTCACGTCGGCCTCGCACAGCAACAGCTTGTGGTGCAGCCCGCCGAAGTCGCGCCGGCCCGCGGCGGCGCGGCTCGCCTCCTCGACCAGTTGCGTGACCTGGCGGCGCATGAGCTCCAGCCGCGCCACGTTGGCCGGCGGCAGGCGTTCGCGCTCGAGCAGGAACTTCGCGCAGGTCCAGCCCTTGCCGACCTCGCCCACGAGGTTGTCGGCCCGCACGCGCACTTCGTCGAAGAACACCTCATTCAGGTGGTGCCAGCCGTCGATGGTCTTGATGGGGCGCACGGTGATTCCCGGGCTGTCCATGGGCACCAGCAGCAGCGAGATGCCTTCCTGCTTCTTCGCCTCCTTCGAGGTGCGAACCAGCATGTAGATCATGCTGGCCTCGTGCGCATGCGAGGTCCAGATCTTCTGGCCGTTGACGACCCACTCGCCGCCGTCGAGCCGCGCACTGGTCGACAGCGAGGCCAGGTCGGAGCCCGAGCCCGGCTCCGAATAGCCCTGGCACCACCAGTCCGAGCCGTCGAGGATGCGCGGCAGGAACCGGGCTTTCTGCTCGGGCGTGCCGAAACGGATGATCACCGGGCCGATGTGGCCCAGCCCGTGGTGATAGAGAGGCGGACAGTCGTTCTCGGCCATCACCTCCTCGAAGATGAGGCGCTGGCGGATGTCCCATCCGGTGCCGCCGGCTTCGACCGGCCAGCTCGGCGCGCCCCAGCCACGGGTGGCGAGGATCTTCTGCCAGGCCTGGTACTCGCGCTTGGTGATCTTCTGCCCGGCCGCGACGACGGCGCGGATCTCGGGTGGGCAGGCATCGCGCGCGAACGATTCGAGTTCGCGCCGGAAGCCGGCGTAGTCGATGGACATCTTGTCTCCTGTGGAATGACGGAAAGGCTCAGCCCCTGCGCAACTGCGTGATCAGCTCGTCCAGGGCGGCCGCGGCGCCGTCGGCATCGCGCCGGCGCAGGTTGTGCGCCACCTTGCGGCGCAGCGGAAAAAGGTCGGGTCGCGGACGCACCGAGAGCACGTGCGTCATGCGCTCGCGCAGCACGCTGGTCATGGTCTGCGCCATCAGCGTCAGCGCCTCGTTGTGGCCTGCGGCCGCGATCGAGGCGAAGAACGCGCTGGCGGAGGCAATGCGCTCCTTCAGCGGTGCGTCGTCGGGGTGCGCCTCGATGGTGTCGGCGGCCTCGTGCACCGCGTCCAGCTCGGCCTCGGTGGCGCGTTCGCTGGCCAGGCGCAGCAGCGTGCCGTAGAGCGTGCGGTAGGCCTCGTCGATGTCGGCGTCTCCCAGCCGCCCTTCCACGACCAGCTTGCGCAGCGACTCAGCCAGCTTCATGTAGGCGCCCTTGTAGAACACCAGCGCCTGCTCGGACGCCCCGGCGCTCAGGTGGCGCACCTCGCCGATGAAGATGGTGTGGTCGCCCGCCTCGTGCGCGGCATGCACGCTGCACTCGAAGCCCACCAGGCAGTCGTCGATCAACGGCATGCCCAGCGAGCCGGCGCGCCAGGGCACGCCGTCGAACTTGTCCTCGATCTTGCTCGACGCGAAGCGGCCCGACAGCGCGTCCTGCTGCTCGGACAGGATGTTGATGGCAAAGCCGTCCGCAGCCTGGAAGGTGGACAGCAGGCGGCTGGCATTGCGCAGGCTGAACAGCACCAGCGGCGGATCCAGCGACACCGAGCTGAACGAGTTGCAGGTCAGGCCCGCGGGCTGCCCGTCGGGTGCGCGCGTGGTGATGACGGCCACGCCGGTCGGAAAGCAACCGAGCAGCTGGCGGAACTGGGCAGGCTCGATGAGGGAGCGGATGCCTTCGGCGGCTTCGGACATGGCGTCTCCAGGCACGCGGGCTCAGGCCGCTGCGAGTTCGGCCTTGGCCGCCGGCCGGTGCGGCGGATCGTTGGCGATCTCCTGCTGCACCGTCGGAATGATGACCTTGCCCCACACCTCGAGCTGGCGCAGCATGGTCGGGTGGTCGAAGTCGCCCATCTGGGTCTGGAAGCAGTAGTGCACCGGCTTGAGCGTGCGGATCTCGTTGACCACGCGTTCGATCACGGTGTCGATGTCGCCCACGGGCAGCAGCGCGCGCATCTCGTCCAGCGAGGGTTCGCCTTCGACGATGCCTTCCTCGACCTGGTAGTCGTCGGCGATCTGCGCGGTGCGGCGCTTCAGGCTGACGGCGATGCGGCGCTGGTAGCGCGCGCACTCGAGGTAGCTTTCCACCTCGGCCTTGTCGTTGCTCGCAAAGGCCGCGCGCAGCAGGCCGACCTGCACGCCCGCGGGGTCCTTGCCCTCGGCCGCGGCCACCTTGTCGATGAGGCCACGGGTGCTCGCCAGCTTCTCCAGCCCGCCGTCGCCGCCGGAGACGAACACGTGGTGACCGGACTTCACGGCGCGCGACAGGAAGGCCGGGTCGACGCTGGTGATCCACATCGGCGGCATCGGCCGCTGCACCGCGCGCTGGCTGATCGCGCTCATGGGCTGCTGGTAGTACTCGCCGTCATAGCTGAACTTGGGCTGCCGCAGGCCGGCTTCGAGCATGTCGAGCATCTCGAAGGTGCGGCCCTTGGCCGACTCCAGCGACACGCCGAAGCGCTCGAACTCGAAGTGCTGGTAGCCAGAGCCGATGCCCAGGTTCAGGCGGCCGTTGGACAGCTGGTCGACCATCGCCACGTCCGCGATCAGGCGCGCCGGCGTGTACAGCGGAGCGACGACAATGCCCGTCCCCAGGCGGATGTTGCGCGTGACCGCGGCGCAGTGCGCGATCATGGTCAGCGGCGACGAGCACATGCCGTAGTTGCTGAAGTGGTGCTCGGCGTACCAAGCGGCACCGAAGCCCAGTTCGTCCGCCAGGCGCGTCTGCTCGACGGCGTCGCGCAGAATCTGGTGGGACGTCTTATGCTTGTTCCGTTGCTGCATCAAAATGAAGATTCCGAAGTCCATCGCTGTTGCTCCTGGTTGGCTGGTTCTGATCGAGGCCAATCGTAGGAACACGAGCCCTCGCTGGATCACCAGCGCATGCACAGCTTCTTTGCGTCTTTCGAAATGAAAGCGCTCGATTCGCTGCGCATCTTTGTCGCCACCCAGCGCAAGGGGAGCCTCTCGGCCGCGGCCCGCAGCCTCAGTCTTTCGCCGGCGACCATCTCGCGGCGCATCAGTGCGATGGAAGAAGAACTGGGCGTGCAGCTGGTGGACCGCACCAGCCGCAACCTCAAGGTGACCGAAGCGGGCCAGGCCTTCCTGGAACGGGCCGAGGCGATGCTGGAGCTCATGAACGAGGCCGAGCAGGCCGTGCACAGCGCGCGCGAACGGCCGGAAGGCCGCCTGCGCGTGCACTCCCGGACACACATCGCCCTGCGGGTGCTGGCACCGCTGCTGCCGCGTTTCGCGGAGCTCTATCCGGACATCCGAGTCGAGCTGGAACTCTCGGAGCATCCGATCAACCTGGTGGACCAGGACTTCGATGTCGACATCCGCACCGGTGAGTCCAACGATTCGGGATTCGTCATCAAGCGGCTGCTGTCGAGCGACGAGGTGCTGGTGGCCAGCCCGGCCTTCCTGAAGACCTACTCCCGCATCCGGCATCCCTCCGACTTGCCGCAGGTGCGCTGCCTCACCTATCGGCGCGACCGCGAGATCACCACCTGGAAGTACATCGACCAGGCCGGAGAGCAGCAGGAGCTGCTCATCCAGGGCGTGCTGAGCGCCAACAACGGCGAGGTGCTGCGGCTGGCCGCCATCGGCGGCATGGGCGTGGCGCTGCTGTCCGAGGCCACCGTTCGGGACGACTTGCGCGAAGGCGCCCTGGTGCGGCTGCTGCCCGAATACCGATTCGCGGTGCGGGCCTTCTCGAACGGCATCTTCGCCGTCTTCCGGCAAAGCCGTGTGCTTCCGCTGAAGGTGCGGGCCTTCGTGGACTACGTGGCGGACGCGATGAGAAGCGAGACCGGCTAGCAATCTCCGAAGTGATGGGGCAGTCGTCCCGCCGCGGGAAGACCCTCGAGCTGGAACAGGCCGCCGTCCTGCGCCAGCGTGCCCTCCAGCCGCGTGCTGCGCGAAATGCTCGTGAGGTACAGGTGTTCGAGGCGCGGTCCGCCAAAGCAGATGCTCGTCGGATAGCTCACCGGCAGCTCGATCACGCGGTCCAGTTCGCCGTCCGGCGCATAGCGCGCCAGCCTGGCGGCGCGGGTCAGCACGGTCCAGAGAAACCCTTGCGAATCGGTCGTTGCGCCGTCGGGACCGGAGTCGAAGGCCTGCGTGCGAGCAAAGACGCGCTTGTTGCGCAGGGGACCGTCCGGGTCGTAGTCGTAGGCCCAGATGATCCGCTCCAGGCTGTCGGCCAGGTACAGCACGGCGCCGTCAGGGCTGAAGCAAGGCCCGTTGGCAAAGCCGATGTCGTCGGCCAGTTGTTCCACGCGGCAGTCGGTGCGCAGCCGGTAGAGCCCGCCCAGCACGGGCTCGCCGGCCTGGCGGTCGATGTGCATGGTGCCCGCCAGGAAGTTGCCGGCCGCATCGCATTTGCCGTCGTTGAAGCGTACCTTCGGATGGTCCACGGGAATGCCGGCCAGGTGCTCCAGCCTGCGCGTGGCGAAGTCATAGCGCGCGAAGCTTTTGCGCAGCGCCACCACGACGGCCGCGCTGCGGCAAGGCGCGATCGAGCCCACGGGCGCGGGCAGCTGGTGACGTTCGGCCTGCACGGCCTCCAGGGGCAGCCTCCAGAGCGTGCCGGGCAGTGCGTCGATCCAGGTCAGGGCCTGGGCGTCGGCATCCCAGCAGGGGCTCTCGCCCAATTGATCCTTGGTCGTCCCGACTCTGGTGATCTTCACGGTCATCGGCCAAGTGTGTGGGCGGGCCGGGGGCTCCCGGCTGCGGATCACGCAAAGCTGCTTTTCATTCCCTGCCGATCAACACGCCGGGCGGCCATCTAGACTGATTCGAGAGTCCGGATCCGGACCGAAGCTGGAGACAAAATGAGCTATCGCAAACTCGTCATGGGGCTGGCACTGTGTGCCTGCGCCATCGCCCCCACCCTGGCCCTCGCACAGCAGGTGACCCGCATCGTCGTGCCCTTCGCAGCCGGCGGCGGCACCGACCAGTACTGCCGCATCCTGGCCCAGGAGCTCAACAAGCAGGGGCTCAACGTCATCATCGAGAACAAGCCCGGCGCCAGCGGCATCCTCGCGGCCGACTACGTCGCCCGCGCGAAGCCGGACGGACAGACGGTGCTCGTGTCCTCGCTCGGCACGCTCGCGAACAACAGCGTTCTCTACGACAAGTTGCCCTACGACCCCGCGAAGGATTTCTCGCCGGTCACGCAGATCGCCTACCAACCCGCCATCGTCGTGGGCCGCACCGACCTGCCGTACAAGAACATCAAGGAAATGGTGGCCTACGCCAAGCAGAACCCGGGCAAGATCAACCGCGGTTCGCCGGGGGCGGCGATCCTGACGAACCTGGCTCCCCTCGCCTTCGAGAAGGAACAGGGCTTCAGCACCCTGCACATTCCGTTCAACGGCGACGCCCCTGCGCTCCAGGCCCTGCTGGGCAACCAGATCGACATCCACGGCACCTCCATCACCGGATCGCTGCCCTATGTGAAGTCGGGCAAGTTGCGCGTGCTGGGCGTGATGGACTCGCAGCGCCTGCCGCAGGTGCCCGATGCGCCCACCTTCAAGGAGCAGGGCTTCGACATGGAAGCCAGGCTCTGGTATTCCCTTTCGGTGCCTGCCGGCACGCCCAAGCCGGCGATCGACCGCCTGAACAAGGCCGTGAACAAGGTGATCGCCGACCCCGAGTTCGTGGCCCGGGCCCATGCGATCGGCATGGAGCCCCAGGGCGGCACACCCGAAGAACTGGGCAAGTTCATCAAGGCCGAGGCGGACCGCTGGGTTCCGCTGCTGCAAAGCCTCAACCTGCCCAAGCAGGCGCAGTAAGCGGCAGGGCCCTCGGGCCCTGCCCGCTTACTTGATGATGCTCCTGCTGCCCAGGGCTTCGAGCTGCGCCTCGCCCATGTCGAGCAGCTCGCGCAGCACTTCGGCCGTGTGCTCCCCCAGGTGCGGCGGCGGATGGCGCACACCGGCGCGCGCGCCGTCGATGATGTAGGGCGGCGCGTGGACGGCCTGCGCTCCCGCCTGCGTGTCCTCGAAGCTGTGCCAGACCTGCGTCTGCGCCGTGCGCTCCGACTGCAACGCCTCGTAGAGGCCGAGCACCTCGCCGCAGGGAATGCCGGCCTTGTTCATGCGGCCGATGAGATCGGCGCGCGAGAACCGCCCGATCTTGCCGAGCAGTATGGGCAGCAGTTCGTGCCGGTGCCTGGAGCGTTCGGTGTTGGTGGCGAACTTCGGATCGACAGGCAGTTCCGGGCAGAAGATCACCTCGTCGCAGAACTTTTTGAACTGGCCGTTGTTTCCGACCGCTATCACCAGCGGTCCGTCCGCGGCCTCGAACACGCCGTACGGCACGATCGACGGATGCGAGTTGCCGAACTTCGCCGGATCCCCCCGGTTGAGCCAGGCGGTCAGCCCGTAGTAGGACGTGATCATCATCCCGCTGTCGTACAGCGACATCTGGATGTGGCGGCCTTGGCCGGTGCGCGTGCGCTCGTACAGCACGGCCAGGATGGCCTGGGCCGAGTACATGCCGGTGAACATGTCAACCGCGGCAATGCCGAACTTCAGCGGCCCCTGCCCTTCTTCGCCATTCATGGCCATCAAGCCGGTCTCGCCCTGGATCACGAGGTCGTAGCCCGGGCGCGCCTTCTCGTCGCTCAGCACCGAATAGCCCGAAATCGAGCAGTAGATGATCTCCGGGTTGATGCTGCGCAGGTCTTCATAGCCCAGCCCCATCTTCTGCGCGCCGCCGTACTTGAAGTTCTGGATGACCACGTCGCACTGCGCCGCGAGCTTGCGCACGAGTTCCTGCCCGTCCTTGTCCTGCAGGTCCACGCAGATCGAGCGCTTGTTGCGGTTGCAGCTGTTGAAGTAGGACGTGTTGTGGCTGCCGATGCGCACGCCCCAGTCCCGCGTGTCGTCGCCGCGCTCCGGGTGCTCGACCTTGATCACGTCGGCGCCCAGGTCGGCCAGCGCCATGCCGCACAGCGGGCCCGCCATGACCCTGGAGAGGTCCAGCACACGCACGCCGGCAAGCGGCTGCATGGAAGAAGAGTGGTTCATTCGATATTCCCGGATCTTGCTTTTTTGATACCGCTCGCTCAGTCGCCCAGGCGGTAGCCCGCCGCCGCGATGGTGCGCCTGGCAATGTTCAGTTGATGGATCTGGCTCGTGCCTTCGTAGAGGCGGAACAGCCGGACGTCGCGGTAGAAGCGCTCGACCGGATGGCCCTGGATGAAGCCCGTGCCGCCCAGCATCTGCACGCAGCGGTCCGCCACGCGCCCGCACATCTCCGAGGCGAAGTACTTGCAGATCGACGCCTGCATGGTCACGTCCTCGCCGGCGTCGCGCTGGCGCGCGGTCTGCAGGATCAGCGCGCGCGCCGCCTGGATTTCGGTCTGGCAGTCGGCGATCAGGGCCTGCACCAGCTGGAAGCCGGCCACCGGCTGGCCGAACTGGCGGCGCTCGCAGGTCCAGGCGACGGCTTCATCCAGCATGCGGATGGCCGGGCCCGTGCACAGCGCCGCCAGGTGGATGCGCTGCTTGTTGAGCACCTTCATCGCCGTCTTGAAACCCATGCCCTCCACGCCGCCGATGAGGCGGTCGGCCGGCACGCGGCAGTCGCTCAGAAGCACCTCGGACACGGGCGATCCGGCCTGCCCCATCTTGCGGTAGGCCTCTCCCGTCGAAAGCCCGGGCGTGCCGCGCTCGACCAGGAAGGCCGAGATGCCACGGGCGGAGCGGTCCTGCGGATCGGTGCGCGCCAGCACGGTGAACAGCCCCGCGATCGGCGCATTGGTGATGAAGCACTTGGTTCCGTTGAGCACGTAGTGCTCGCCGTCGCGTGCGGCGCTCGTCTTCAGCGCGGTCGCATCCGAGCCGGCATCGGGCTCCGTCAATGCGAACGCGCCGGTCAAGGCGCCGCTGGCCAGCAGCGGCAGGTAGCGGGCCTTCTGCTGCTGCGTGCCGTCGGCCACCAGCGCCTCGGAGCCGATGCCGGTGTTCGTGCCCACCCGCGCCCGGAACGCGACCGAGGCCTGGGACAGCTCCATCGCGGCAAGCACCAGTTCTTCGGTCGTCATTCCGGCGCCGTTCCATTCCTGCGGAATGGACCAGCCGAAGAAGCCGCGCGCCGCCATGTCGTCGACGAGGTCGGCCGGAACCTCGTCCCGCTGCTCGACCTCCGCCTCGCGTGGAATCAGCTGCTCCCGCACATAGCGCCGCAAGGCGGCCAGGGTTTCGTCGAATGCAGAGGGATCTCGGATCATGTGTTCTTCCCGCAATGAAGGCATCAGTTGGCTGTGTAGCCGCCATCCACCGGCAGGATGGTGCCGGTGACGTAGCGCGCCTGCTCCGAAGCCAGGAACACCACGGGCCCCGCGATGTCCTGCGGATCCGCCGCGCGGCGCAGATATGTACGACGCACCATCCGCTCGCGGCGTTCGGCGTCATCCGCGATGTGGGCGGTCATGGGCGTCATCACCAGTCCGGGTGCGACGGCGTTGACGCGCACGCCGTGCGGCCCGAAGTCTCGCGCCAGGAACTTGGTCAGCTGGGCGACGGCCCCCTTGGAGGCGCCGTAGGCGATGTGCGCCGAGGTCGCCACCAGCGAGGTGATGGATGCCACGTTGACGATGGCGCCACGGGTCCGGTGCAGGCCCCGTGTGCAGGCCACGGACAGGTTGAGCACGCCCTTGACGTTCACCGCCATCACGTGGTCGATGTCCTGCGAGAGTGCCTGTGCCTCGAAGACGGCGCTGCGGCCGCTCACCCCCGCGTTGTTCACGAGCACGCCCACGGGGCCCCAGGCTTCCTGCAGATCGGCGACCACGGCTTCGCATTGCACGGCATCGCGCACGTCCAGCGCATAGGGCCGGACGCGGTCCGCCGCGTGGCCTGTGCGACGGGCCGCTTCCCGGGTGCTGTCGGCGTCGAGGTCTGTCAGTGCCACACGGCAGCCCGCCTCGAGCAGGCGGGTGGCAATCGCGAAGCCGATGCCCTGGCTCGCACCGCTGACCAGGGCCACGGTGTCGTCGAACAAGGGGCTCATTCAGTGCCCCTGCTTGGGCAGGTCCAGGCGCTGCAGCAGCGGGATCCAGCGCTGCGTCTCGGCCTTCACGTAGTCGGCCAGCGCCTGCGG
Source organism: Variovorax sp. AB1(2024) (assembly GCF_037482385.2). Taxonomy (NCBI): domain Bacteria; kingdom Pseudomonadati; phylum Pseudomonadota; class Betaproteobacteria; order Burkholderiales; family Comamonadaceae; genus Variovorax; species Variovorax sp. AB1(2024). The sequence goes on from NZ_JBBHKP020000002.1 coordinate 469,086, forward strand.
CGTGCCGCCTCGCGGCTCCATCCCTATGGCCTGCGCGCGCGCGATGAAGGCGGGATCGACCAGCACCTGGTTGACCGCGCGGTTGAGCTTGTCGACGATGTCCTTGGGCGTGGCGGCGGGTGCGGAAAGCGCGTACCACAGCAGCGCCTCGATGTCGTAGCCCTGCTCCTTGAAGGTGGGCGCATCGGGCACCTGGGGCAGACGCTTGACGTCCATCACGCCCAGCACGCGCATCTTGCCCGCCTTGACATGCTGCAGCGGGCCGGTGATGGAGGTTCCCTGGATGTCGATCTGGCTGCCGAGCATGGCCTGCAGGCCGGGCGAATCACCATTGAAGGGAATGTGCATCGTGCGGATGCCCGCCATGCTCTCGAAGGCCAGCGGCGCCAGGTTGGTCAGGATGGATGCGCCCGGCGAGCCGCGGTTGATCTTGTCCGGATGCGCCTTGGCATAGGCCACCATTTCCTTGATGTTCTTGTAGGGCAGGTCCGAGCGCCCCACGATGATGGTCGGCTGGTAGGCGATCTGCGTGACCGGCGTGAAGCTGGTCACCGGGTCGTAGGGCAGCTTGTCGTACATCACGGTGTGGCTGGCCAGGATGCTCAGCGAACTCATCAGCAACGTGGTGCCGTCGGGCTTGGAACGCGCCACGTTGCCCGCCGCCACGATGCCGCTGGCGCCCGGCTTGTTCTCCACGATCGTCTGGGTGCCGCGGCTGGTGAGTTCGGAGGCCAGCAGCCGCGCGTACTGATCGGTTCCGCCGCCGGCCGCGAAGGGAACGACGATGCGCAAGGGTTGTTGGGCCTGCGCCCCACCGACGGCGAGGACGAGACCGAGCAGAAAGCCGCCAAGGCGCTTCCGGACTGGCATGGGATGTCTCCTGAATGGGATGCGGAATGCTTTTTTTCCCAGTTTAGGAGCGCACGCTTCGCGGCATGCATCAAGGCATGAAAAGGTGCTTTGTAATTTCCAGTGCATCACCGCCGAGCAGCGACGCCGGTTCGCACCAGCGCGATCATGTCCGGCACGGGCATGTTCATCGCCATCAGGTGGCACTAAGAGCGAGGGAAGAAAGGGAAGGAAAAGCAGGCCGGTCGCTTCAGACCTCAGGTCCGGACATCCGGCGGCGCCCGGTACACCAGCACCTTCAGTGACCGCTCGTCGGACACGTCGGGAAAGGTGCTCGGATTCGCCAGTCTCTCCACGAAATCAAGTTCCGACGCCAGTTCGCCCATTTGCTCCTGCAGGAATTTGGGTCCCAGTTCTGGCGCATTGAGGCATAGCAGGACATGGCCATCGGGCGCGAGCAGGTCAGGCAAGCGCTTGATCAGCCGGGCGTAGTCCTTGGTCGCGATGAAACTTCCCTTTTGATAGCTCGGTGGGTCGACGATGACCAGCCCGTAAGGGCCTGCGCGCGTGATTTTTCCCCACGAACTGAAAAGGTCATGGGGGAGGAAGCTCGCGCCTTCGAGCACGCCGTTGGCGCGGTGGTTCTGCTGCCCCACGGCCAGTGCGCCCTTGCTCATGTCCAGGTTGGTGACGTGGCGGGCTCCTGCCTGCAATGCGACCACCGAGAACGCGCAGGTGTAGGCAAACAGGTTGAGCACCTTGACGCGCGACCGGGCGTCGGGGCGCGCCTTCACAAACGCACGAACCCAGCGCCGCCCTTCGGCCATGTCGAGAAACAGCCCGTGGTTCTGGCCCCGGGCCACGTTGACGCGATAGCGAACACCCTCCTCGGTGACCCAATGCGGGTCGGGCAGCGAACCGCTCATGAGTTGCGTGCTGCTCTGTCCTTCATGCCGGCACTGAAACACCCATTGCAGCGTTTCACCCGGTGCCAACTGCGACCAGCGGCGCTCCAGCGCGGCGCCGATTGCAGCCAGTTCGTCGTCGGTCGCAGGCTTGAAGCTGGTCAACAGCCAAACCGGCGGGAAGAAGTCCAGCGACAAGTGAGCGCACTCGGGATGAAGCCCGCCGCGGCCGTGGAAGATGCGCTGCGCATCCACCGGTGCGGACATTGAAGCGATTGCGTCGAACAGGGGCTGCATAGGCATCGGCATAGTCTCCCATTCTGACCGGATGGCGCGGTGGTCCCGAGGCCAAGACTTGGAAGAGGCCGGAAGCACGAGAAGCATGCTGGCCACGGGCACACCTGCTCCGGCGACGAAGTCCAACCAGTCGATTTCATCGCGAAGGAGCCTGCCCGGTCTCCCTGAAACAGCGCCTTGCCGGGCCGCACCCGCTCATTGGTAAAATTCATCATCAGTTGGAGATTTGATGCGTGACGTTGTAGACGGATTCCTGCGGTTCCAGCGAGAGGTGTTTCCCGCTCGCAGAGAACTCTTCCAGAAGCTCGCAAACAAGCAGGAGCCGACGACGCTGTTCATTTCCTGCTCGGACAGCCGCATGGTCCCTGAGCTGGTGACACAGCGCGAGCCCGGCGACTTGTTCGTCATCCGCAACGCCGGCAACATCGTTCCCTCCTTCGGTCCTGAACCTGGGGGCGTGTCGGCAACGGTCGAATACGCGGTCGCCGCCTTAAAGGTCACGGACATCGTCATATGCGGCCACTCCGACTGCGGTGCGATGACTGCCGTTGCCACCTGCGCGTGCCTGGACCACATGCCGGCGGTGAAGAACTGGCTTCGGTATGCGGACGCGGCCCGCATGATCAACGAGTCGAAGCACCACGACACCGAGCGAGCGCGCATCGACAGCATGGTGCGTGAGAACGTCATCGCACAGTTGAACAACCTGCGCACCCATCCTTCCGTGGCGCTCGCGCTGGCGCAAGGAAAGCTGACGCTACACGGATGGGTGTACGACATCGAGTCCGGCTCCATCGTGGCCCTGGCACCCTCCGGCAATTCCTTCGTGCCGCTCGAGGACCACCCGGCGGCGGTCTAAGTCGCAAGCGCCTTGCCAACGACGGCTGTTGGCCAGCTTTGGTCGAAGCACCGCCTACGAGACCAGCCCCGAATCGGCCATCAGACGTTCTCGAAAGCGGACGCTTGGGCTTGACCGTTCGACAGCCGCTTGAAGGACCTCATTTGCCATGAACCATTTCCGCCACCTTGTTGCTCTTTCCGCCGCGCTCACGTCGATACACATCGGCGCTCAAACGATAGGCACAACGTCGCATTTGTCCATGGCCGAATCCAATGCCGCCGTGTTCAAAGCCTGCGCCGCCGCGCCGAAAACGAATGGCGCGTGTCCCCTCGACGCGGTCTTCGGCCTCTTCAAGCTCGCACCCAACAACAACGTGCTGGAATTCAGGGCTTCGAACACCGTTCCTCGAACGGTCAACCAGAACTACGGCTGGATCCTGAAACTCAACCAGAAGTCCGGCAAGGTCCGCGTTCTCGAACGCATGACATTGCCGGAAACCCCGAAGACATGGGGCACCGGTGGCCAGCCTCACGGCATGTCGGCGGATCGCAAGACCATCTCGATGGACGTGACCCTGAACGTCTACGACGGCACCATTTCGAAGTCTTGGGACGTGGCCCAGGGCGATCCTGCCGGCCACTACCTGATCACCGCTTACGTAGAAGACTCCGCGCCGGTGCAGTTCGAGTTCGATGTCGTCGATCCCCAATGACCGGCCGCCGCAGGCCTGTGGACTGAACTGGCAGCTGTTGCTCATCCGGTCCGCATAGCGCGCGGCTTCTTCTTCGTCCGCGACGAGCGATATGCCAACATCCGCGGATGCAACCGACCCTCACCGAAGATCTGGCCGCGCGCTTTGCCGACATCGCACTGGGCCATGTCACGCGCGAATACCCCAACAAGCCCGACCACGTGCTGGCCGGCCCGCAGGACGCACGCACGCCGAGCGAGTTGCATCCGGTGTTCTACGGCAGCTACGACTGGCACTCCTGCGTGCACAGCCACTGGATGCTGGCGTACCTGCTGCGCCGCTTCCCCGGCATCGCGCCGGCCGCGAGGATCGAACAGCTCTTCGACGAACACTACGTGCCGGCCAAGATCGCCGCCGAATGCGCCTACCTCGCGCAGCCCACCGCCCGCGGCTTCAAGCGGCCGTACGGTTGGGGCTGGCTGCTCAAGCTGGCGTCGGAGCTCGCGCAGCACAGTGACGCACGCTGGTCGAACGCGATGGCACCGCTGGCCGAAGCCTTCGCGCAGCGCTACCGCGACTTCCTTCCGCTGGCCACCTACCCCGTGCGCGTCGGCACCCATTTCAATACGGCTTTCGGCCTTCGGATGGCAGCCGACTATGCGCAGGCGACATCGGACACCGCGCTGGCCGAGTTGCTGCTTTCCACCGCCAGCCGCTGGTACGGCGACGACACCGACTGCCCGGCCTGGGGCGAACCCAGCGGCGACGACTTCCAGTCTTCCGCGCTGATCGAAGCCGAATGCATGCGGCGCCTGCTGCCGCCAGACGAGTTCGTGTCGTGGCTCGATCGTTTCCTGCCGCGCATCGCATCGCGCGAACCGGCCACGCTGTTTCACCCGGCGTCGGTATCGGACCGCACCGACGGCAAGATCGCACACCTCGACGGCCTGAACCTCAGCCGCGCCTGGTGCTGGCGCAGCATCGCTTCTTCGCTGCCCGAGGGCGATGCGCGCCGCATTGCCGCGCTGCAGGCCGCCGACGAACATCTCGCACTGGGCCTGCCCCATGTGGCCGGCGACTACATGGGCGAACACTGGCTGGCCAGCTTTGCCGTGCTGGCGCTGGAGGCCTGAACACCGGCTGTGCCTGCATCGCCCGCGCCGCCACGCTATATTTCCTGCTGATCAACCAAAGAGCAATCACCATGGCAAAAGCCTATTGGGTCAGTGCATACCGTGCCGTCAAGGACGCCGACAAGCTTGCGGCCTACGCGAAGCTGGCAGGTCCGGCGATCTCCGCCGGCGGCGGGCGATTTCTGGCGCGCGGCCTTCCCGCAAAGGTCTACGAACACGGCTTGTCCGAGCGCACCGTGCTGATCGAGTTCGACAGCCTGGAACAGGCGACGGCCACGCACGACAGCCCCGAATACAAGGCCGCGCTTGACGCGCTGGGAGACGGCGCCGAGCGCGATCTGCGGATCATCGAAGGGGTCTGACCCCGGCCATCAGGCGCAGGTTCTGCACGGCCGCGCCTGCCGCGCCCTTGCCCAGGTTGTCGAGAACCGCGCTCAAGACAATCTGTCCCGTGCGTTCATTGCAGGCAACCGCCAGGCTCATGTCGTTCGTGCCATTGTGGACTTGCGGGTCCAGCTCCGTCATTGGCGCTTCCGGAGACATCGGCACCACACGCACATGCGCCGCATCGCGGTATCGCTCCATCAGGCATTCGTGGATGCGCGCGCCGGAGGCGTCTGCGGCAAGCATCCGCGTGTGCAGTCCGATGGTGAGCACTATGCCCTGCCGGTAGCTGCCATAGGCCGGCACGAAGATGGGCCGCTGCGCCAAGCCGGCATAGGTCTCGATCTCCGGCACATGCTTGTGCTCCAAGCCAAGCCCGTAGACCTTCAACGAATGCGCACCCGTCCCGGCCTCGTACGCTTCCGCGCCCGCCCGCCCCTGGCCCGAATAACCTGACACGGCGTGGATGACGAGCGGATAGTCGGCCGGCAGCAGACCCGCATCCGTCAACGGCCGCAGCAGCGCGACAGCGGCGGTGGGATAGCAGCCCGGATTCGTGACCCGCGATGCCGACGCGATGCGTTCGCCTTGCCCCGCATCGAGCTCCGGAAGGCCGTAGACCCAACCCGGGCTGGTGCGGTGCGCCGAGCTGGCGTCGATGACACGCACTGCCGGGTTGTCGATCATCGTCACCGCATCCCGGGCCGCGGCATCGGGCAGGCAGAGGATCGCGATGTCGCATTCGTTGAGCGCAGCCCTGCGCGCCGCTGCATCCTTGCGCAAGTCCGTCGGCAGTGTGCGGATGAGAAATTCCCCACCCCGCAGCCGGTTCTGCAGATCGAGGCCGGTGGTGCCTTGATCGCCGTCGATGAAAATATTGAGGTCCATGGAGCGCGATCGTAGGTATGCGCCCAAGATAGCTCCAGCTAAATATATGCAACCTCAAATTAAGAAAAGTTGAATCTGCAACATGCGGGAACTGAGCCTTGACCATCTGCGCACCCTGGTCGCCATTGCCGACCTCGGCTCCCTGGCCAATGCCGCCCGCGCACTGCACCTGGCGGCCCCCACCGTCACCGTGCAGATCGCGGAGCTGGAGTCGCGCCTGGGTGGCCAATTGCTCGTTCGCGGGCGCGGGCCTGCGCAAGCGACCGCGTTGGGGGAGCGGTTCATTGCGCGCGCCCGAAGGCTTCTGGCGGACGCGGACGATGCGGTGGAAGACGTTCGACGCCAGCTCGCCGGCCAGACCGGCCGCGTGCGCGTAGGCGCTTCGACCGGTGCCATCGCGCACCTGCTGCCGCCCGCGCTCGAACGCCTTGCGCGCAACCATCCGGGCATCGAAGTGAACGTGCAGGTGCTGACTTCCAACGACAGCATGGCCCGGCTCGCCGCGGGCAGCCTGGACCTGGCGGTCGTCGCCCTGCCCCAGCCGCCTGTGCGCGGTGTCCATGTCACGCCTCTGCGGCGCGAGGCCGTGGTCGCCTTTCTGCCGGCGGATTGGAAAGCACCCAGGCGGCTGACACCGCAGTGGCTGGCCCAGCGCCCGCTGATCATGAACGACGCCTCCACCCGCCTCTACCGCCTGACCGCGGAATGGTTCTCCGCGGCCGGCGTCCACTGCCGCCCGCGCATCGAGCTCAACTACAACGACGCGATCAGGACACTGGTCGCCGCCGGCTACGGGGCGGCCTTGCTGCCCGAGGAATCACACGAGCCCGCGCGTGATCCGCGCATCGCCGTTCGCCCGCTGAGCCCGGCGCTGTGGCGGCAACTGGGCCTGGCAGTCAGTGACAGGGACACCAGCGGCCCGACGCGTTTCGTGCTGGAGGCGTTGCTGCCAGCGAGGAGTTCGGCCGCCTGACGCACGCACCATGCGGTTGCGCAACACTGGACCGACGGCTACGCTTGCACGCAAGGAGACCCGAATGAGAAAGCTCAAGATCATGGAGCACATGTCGCTGGACGGCGTGATCCAGACATCCGGCGATGACCATTTCCCTTACGGTGACTGGACCGCGCCTTATCGGACGCCCGCGGGCCGGGACGAAGTCTTCGCTGCGCACGGCGGACGCTTCGATCTGCTGCTCGGCCGGCGCACCTACGACCTGTGGTCGGGCTTCTGGCCGCAGGCACCAGCCAGTCCCATGGCAGACAGTCTCAATGCGGCCACCAAATATGTCGTGACCCATCGCCCGGAAAGCCTGGCATGGGGCCCCTTCGAAGGACTTGGACCGGACACCGTCGAGGACATTCGCCGCATCAAGTCGCAGGCGGGACCGAACCTGATCCTCTGGGGCAGTTCCACGCTGACCTCAACGCTGTTCGAGCATGGGCTTGCAGATGAAATCACGCTGATCGTCTACCCGGTTCTGCTGGGCACCGGGAAGCGCCTCTTTGCCGAAGGCACCCCGCCGCGTTCTTTCGAACTCATCGACACGAAAGCACTGCAGTCCGGCGTCATCCTCCATACCTGCAAGCTCGCCGGGCCTCTGAGGTCTTGATCGCAAGGCGTCACGACCGGTACCAGATCCTGAGCGTCACGTACACCGCATAGCCGAGGCCGAGCACCATCCAAAGCAGGAAGAACATGTTGGCCCAGTAGTCGGCCGCATTCGCAGCCAGGGTGTAAAGCTGGCTCTGGCAGCCTTTTCCAACACACGGGATCTCGCGGCGGATCAAGCCGCGCATCATGAAGAAAAACAGGGTGCAGGCAATGCCGGCGGACATCAGCAGGCCCACGGGACCCAATGGCCCCTTGGCGAGTTCGTCGTTCTCGTCTCGAGGCCCCTGGCGAAGAAGCTTCTGCCCATAGCGGTACCAGAAGAAGCCTAGCAGGAGCATCAGCAAGTAGTAGATGACTTGTCGCATTTCGTCGGCTGCGCCATGACTGACGCTCTCCCGTCGGGGAGCGGATTGGCAACACTCCCGCGAGCGCACGGGGCCTGTCGCGCAGGCTTGTTGCCAAGCCTGGCTGCGGTCAGATCAGGCGCTCGCTGGAGACCAGCCTCCGATACTACTTGGGCGAGTAGGTCATCTTCGTCACGACCATCGGCGATTTAGGATCGATTCCCTTGAGCGATTGGCCTCGATAAGGGCCGTCGGAAGCCAGCCAGAATTCCTTCGTGCTGACTTTCGTGATTCCCGAAGCGCCAAGCGTGATCTTCAACGTAATTTTGCACACGTTGAATGTTCCCAGCGGCGTTGTCAATGTCTCCCGTCCGTGGTACGTGAGCTCGGCATTCGCCGGCACGGAAGTCGTGGAGCCGCTGACACCGTTGAAGGTACTGGTTTTAGCGACAGAGGTGCGCTGACTCACAACCTGCCCCGGCTTCATATCGACTGGAAACGAGACCGGAGGCGCAAATACCTGGGTGTCGGACATCGCCTGCTCTTTCGGATAACCGGTGGGAAGCGAAGCAAGCCACTTCGAGTCGTACTTGGTCTTGGAGAGCGTTGACTTTCCATAGAGCATGATGCTGCCCCCGACAAGGTCCTTGTATTCCTTTTGAATGGTGGTGTGCTCGGCGTAGGAAGAGGTCACCGTCTCCGAGCCGACATTGAAGGCAATGGGATTTGCTCCGCCGAACGTCTCGCGCCCCTCTGTCACGCTTTTTCTGTGGAAAGTAGCGGTTGCCGGATCAGTCCCCAACTTGGCCGCGTCAAATTCCAGGAGCGTGCCTTCGCGAAAGTCAGCCTCGTTGAAGCACGGAGCCGAATTCTCCGAGACGGTTATTGGAGGCACGGCGGGTGGCGGCGCCTGTTCAGCCGAGATCGGCAATGCTGATAGTCCGCCTACACCGCTCCCACTGCCGCTGCCCCCTCCACATGCGGAAATCGCAGCCGTGGCGACTGCGATGGCGAGAAGCCGCGTTCGCGGCATATCGTTAACGTTTGCTCTTTTCATGATCTCTCCCATTAATAAAAAGCCACCAATTGATGGTGGCCTCTTATTCTTATGAAGATTTCATTTCATCTCTGCGAATCAGACTCGCGAAACGCCCAATAAGTCTCCTTGTTGCGCGCTGTGCGCTCGGACAGTTTCCGATCGCCGTCGCAAACGCCTCGGGTCAGAAGGCACTCTTGACCACACCGCCGTCGACGCGAAGCGCCGCGCCCGTGGTTGCTGAAGCGAGCGGGCTTGCCACGTAGGCCACCAGCGAGGCCACCTCCTGCGGCGAAGCGAAGCGCTTGATCAGCGATGTCGGGCGGACGTGATCGAAGAACTCTGCTTCGACCTGCTCGAAGCTCTTGTCGCTCGATCGCGCCATGCCTTCCACGAAGTCGCCGACGCCGCGCGATTTCGTCGGGCCCGGAAGCACGCTGTTGACCGTGATGTTCGTGCCGGCGACCGATTCCGCAAGCCCACGCGAAACCGCAAGCTGCGCGGTCTTGGTCATGCCGTAGTGAATCATCTCGGTCGGTATCTGCACTGCGCTCTCGCTCGAGATGAAGATGATCCTTCCCCAGTTCGCTCGCTTCATCTCCGGCAGCACCAGGCGTGCAAGGCGCACGCCGCTCAGCACGTTCACGTCGAAGAAGCGCTGCCAATCTTCATCCGGAATATCTTCGAAGGCCTTGGCCTCGAAGATGCCCAGGTTGTTCACGAGGATGCCGATGCCGGGGTGACGGCGCACCGCCTCCTCGGCGGCGTCGGCCCGGCTGAGGTCGCCGGCATGGCCGAGCACCGTGCCTTGCGTTTCCGAGCGGATGCGCTCCACCGCTTCGTCGACCGCCGCCTGCGATCTGCCGTTCACGATCACGCTTGCGCCCTCCTGGGCCAGCGTGCGCGCAATGGCGTAACCGATTCCGGCGGTGCTGCCGCTCACCAGTGCGAGCTTGCCGTTGAGTTGAAGGTCCATGTTGATTCTCCTTTGTCGATTCGACGTTTGTGCCCGTTGAGTTCCACTGTTCGAGCCCTCGGGCTAGCCGAGGAAGGTGATCAATGCCGGTATGACCTGGTCCGGCGCCTCTTCCATGAGCCAGTGCCCGGACCCTTTGACGATCACGCCCTGCACGTTGGTCGCGACCATCTTGCCCTGTTCGACAAGAAAAGTCCCGCCGGCCTTTTCGCCGGAGAGGACCAGCATCGGCATGGGCAGCGGCGTCTTGCCCATTTCCGCAAACTCGGCGGCGTCCTGCTCGAAGGCCTTGGCATAGAACCGGCGATCGGCTTCGGGCACCGAGTGATTCGGGTCGGCCGCAAAGTCGTTCCAGAAATGCTCGAAGTAGATGCGTTCTCGCTCGCTCACGAGCGCCAGCGGCGTCTTGCCGTGGAAATGGAAATGCCAGAGATCGCGCAGGAGCCAGACGTTCTGCCATCTGCCGATGCCGGGCAGGAAGGCGTCCATGGGCACCAGCCTGGGCTATACGTACGGCGCGACATCCGATGGCAGTTCGCCGGCCCCGGCGATCTGGGAAGCTCCGGACCACAAGACGCACATGGCAGTTGCATCCGTGCCGCAGGCAGACAAGCGCCGCCGCGAGCCCCAGCCAGACGATGCCCCCGCGAAAAACCCCGGATCAGGAAGCTGGAACAATCCGCCCACCATGGACGGCCTCGATCTCATCAAAACATTTCGCGAAGTTGCGTTTCGGCGCAGCTTTTCCCGCGCGGCGATTTCTCTGGGCATGTCGAAAGCCACGGTCAGCCGCTACGTCGCGGAACTCGAAACCCGCAGCGGCGTGCGCCTGCTGAACCGCTCCACCCGCTCCCTGAGCCTCACCGACGCCGGCCAGGTGTTGCTCGACCGCAGCACCGAACTGGTGACGATGGCCGAGAACACCCTCAACGACCTGCAGGCGCACGGCTCGCATCCGCGCGGACGGCTGCGCATGAGCGCGCCGCACGGGCTGATCGCGGGGTGGATGTCCGACGTGATCGCCGAGTTCATCAAGCTCTACCCCGATGTGTATGTGAGCCTGGTCTTCACCAACGGCGAGGTCGACCTGATCGGCGAAGGCATCGACATTCACTTGACCGGCGGGCGCATCGACGACATGAACCTCATCGTCCGCCGGCTGGTGCAGTTCGACATGGTGGTGTGCGCCTCGCCCGCCTACTGGGCACAGCGCGGAATTCCCCAGGTGCCGGAAGACATGGGCCGGCACGACGTGCTGAGCTATGCCTCGATGCCGACCACGCACCTGCCCTTCGAGACCGACGGGAAGGCGCACGAGGTGGCGGTGCACAGCCGCATGGAGGCCAACGATGCTGTGGCGCTGATCGAGCTGGCGTTGCGCGGCGTGGGCGTGGCCTACGTGCCGGAGCCGCTGGCGCAGTCGCACCTGGAGCGCGGTGCGCTGGTGCCGGTGCTGCGCGAGCACATGCCGCGCGATCACTGGCTGTACGCGGCGTATTCGCAGCGCCGCCACAACAGCGCGGCGATGCGGGCGATGCTGGATTTCCTCGAACAGTCGATGGTCACCGAAGACAGTGACCCGGTGCTGCCGCCCATGCCCGCGCCGTCGCCGGTGTCGCCGCCTACATGCGCCCTTTCCAGGGCACAAGGCGTCGCTCGAGCCACCGCATCAGCAAGTCGAACAGATAGGCCACCACGCCGATGACGATGATGCCCATGATGACGATGTCGGTGCGCAGGAAGTTCGACGCGTTCAGCACCATCTGACCCAGCCCCATGTTGGCGGCCACCATCTCGGCCGCCACCAGCGTCGTCCAGCCGAAGCCGATGGCAATGCGCATGCCCACCAGGATGTCGGGCAGCGCCGAGGGCAAGATGACGTGGCGGATGACCTGCATGTAGCTCGCACCCATCGAGTACGCAGCGTTGATCTGCTCCTGCGAGGCGCTGCGCATGCCCGAGCGCGCGGCGAGTGCCAGCGGCGCGAAGCAGCTCAGGAAGATCAGCAGCACCTTCGGCAGTTCGTCGATGCCGAACCAGATGATGATGAGCGGCAGGTAGGCCAGCGGCGGCAACGGCCTGTAGAACTCCAGCGGGGGATCGAAGATGCCGCGCCAGAAGCGGCTCATGCCCATCGCGATGCCCACGGGAATGGCCGTGGCGCAGGCCAGGAAGAAGGCCGAGAACACGCGGAACATGCTCGCCAGGAAGTGCTGCCACAGCGGCTTGTCGTTGGCCTGTCCGGTGAGGTATTCGTAGAACTGCTGGAACACGGCCTGCGGCGTGGGCAGGAAGAGCGGCTTGACCCAGCCCATGTTGGTGACGATGAACCACAGCGCCACCAGCGCCACGACCGTGACCACGCTGATGGTCACGCTCGAGCCCTCGCCCGGCACCTTGAAGGCGCTGGTCTTGAGCTTGGCGCCTGCTGCCGCGGGAGCGGGCGGCGCGGCAGGCTTGGACGGTGGCGGTTGCGTCATGACGGCGCTGGGCGATGCAACGGTGACGACCTCATGCATGGGCGGCCTCGCGGTGATGGATGATGGACAGCACTTCTTCGCGCATGCGGATGAACTCGGGTTCCGACTTCACCTTGCGCGAATCGCCGTGCGACAGGTACTGGCGGGAGAACGGCACGTCGTCGTAGACGTGCGAGATGCGCCCCGGGCTCGGGCTCATCACGATGAGCCGCGTGGCCAGGAACAGCGCCTCTTCCACCGAGTGGGTGATGAAGAAAACCATCTTGTTCGACTTGGACCAGGCCTGCAGAAGAATTTCCTGTACCTGCTCGCGCGTGAACGCATCGAGCGCACCCATGGGCTCGTCCATGAGCAGCACGGCCGGGTCGCTGGCCAGTGCACGCGCAATGCCCACGCGTTGCTGCATGCCGCCCGACAGTTCATACACGGCGCGGTCGGCGTATTTCTGCAGGCCGACGAGGCCGAGTTTTTCTTCGGCGATGCGGTCGCGCTCGGCCTTTCCCACACCGCTCAGGCGAAGGCCCAGCGCCACGTTGTCGCGCACGTTGAGCCAGGGCATCAGCGCATGTTTCTGGAACACCACGCCACGGTCGGCACCGGGGCCGGCCACGGGTTTGCCGTCGAGCAGGATCTCGCCGGTGGACGGCGGCAGAAAGCCCGCGATGCTATTGAGCAGCGTGGTCTTGCCGCAGCCCGAGGCACCGAGCGCGACGACGAAGTCGCCGTCGTGCATCGTGAGGTTGACGGGGGCCAGCGCCTGCAGCGTGCCGCCCTTGACGGCGTAGTTGACCGTGAGGTCGCGGATGTCTAGCGTAGGCATTCAGTTCTCCAATGCGGTTGCTGTCTTTCTTTCGGGGTGCGTGCAAAGGCCACCGGGTACTCCCCTCCGCGAATGTCCCCCGCCCTTCGGGCTCCTCCTTTATTTCGCTGCGGGGAGCACCCGGTGCCCTGTGCACGATGGACGCGGTTCTTGTGCTGGCCGATCAACAAGTACTCTGAACGATCACGCCGATGGGGTGCCTTGCGCAGCGAAATAAAGGAGGAGGGGCGAAGCCCCGGGGGACATTCGCGGAGCAAGGTACCCCGTCGGCGTGAGCGCGCCCCAAAAAACTACTTCCCCATCGCCTTGTCGACATAGGCAGTGGTCACGAACGCGCTGTAGTCGGGCTTCACCTCCTGCACCCGCCCCTGTTCCTTCAGGAAAGCCGCCGTGTTGGCCATCGCCTTCGCGGCACCGCCGCCCAGCCAGGTCGGCGAAACCTGCTCCGCCATCGTCGGGAAGGTGTACAGCGCCATCGCAGCCCCCACATCCTTCGGGTCGGCCTTGGTCCACTTGGCCATGGCCTTGGTCTGCGGCGAATCGGGCGTCCAGCTCTTGCCGGTGGCCTTGTACTCCTCGTTCGCGCGGTTCAGCGCCTTCACGAAGGCCACCATGAAAGGCTCGTTGGCCGCTGCCCACTTGGCGTTGACCACGATGCCCTCGAAGGTCGGCGCGCCGCGCTTGCCGATGCTGCCCGACGTGGCGATGGTCTTGCCGTTGGCCTTGATCTTCGACAGCACCGGGTCCCAGATGAAGGTCGCGTCGATGTCGCCGCGCTCCCAGGCCGCCGCGATCTCGGGCGGGCGCATGTTCATCACGTTCACGCTCTTGGCGTCGACGCCGTCCATCTTCATGCCGGCCATGAGCTGATAGTGCGCTGTCGACACGAAGGGCGTGGCCACCTTCTTGCCGGCCAGGTCCTTGATGCTGTTGATGTTGGTGCCGTTGCGCGCCACCAATGCTTCCGCATTCGCGATGTCGGCGGAGATCCAGAACAGCTTGATGTCCTGGCCCTGGCTGGCCGCCGCCGTGAGCGGGCTGGAGCCGGTTTCGCCCATCTGCACGTCGCCCGAAGCCATCGCGCGGATCACGTCGCCGCCGCCCGCGAACATGCGCCAGTTGATCTTGTAGCCCGTGGCCTTCTCGACCTCGCCGGATTCCATCACCAGCCGCAGCGGCACCAACATGTCCTGGTGGGCGAAGGTGACTTCCTTGGTTTGCGCGAACACCGCGCCGCTGAGCGTGAACGCGGTCGCGAGGGCCGCTGCGCACTGGAGGGAAAGACGTCGGGACAAGGTCATCTCTGTTTCTCCTGAAGGTGAATCGAAGCGGACTTTGCACCGATCGCCCGCCGCCAGGAAGTACCAGCGCGGCAGTCGGCATAGAGCCAGTGGATCGGGACTTACCCTCGTTCTGGTGCGCCGCGCACGCCACCGGTGCGCGCGAGCCTGGGCCCCATCGACAAGGGCTCAGTGCGTCCGCGCGCCGGCAGGCCTCTTCTCGCCTCGCGCCAGAGCCAGTTCCTCCACGGCCATCCCCAAGGCCCGGATGCCCGCCGGAATCTGCGAGGCCGCAATGGACGAAAGCCGCAGCCGGAAGAACGGACACGGATACGGCGGCCGCGCGAAGAACACATCGCCGGCCTCGATCAGCACGCCGTGGTTGCGCGCCATCAGCGACAGCTCCGTGGCATCCACCCAGGTCGGTGCCTGCACCCAGATCGAGGCTCCACCCGAAGGCAGCCGGAACTCGAAGTCGGGCAAATGGTCGCGCAGCGCCTGGGCAGCCAGAGCGAGCCGCTCCTGCATCGCTTGGTTGACCCGGCGCGCATGCGACTCGTGGTGCCCCAGCGAAAGAAACAGCGCATACGCATGCTGCAGGAACGCACTCGGATGCCGCACCATCGCATGGCGTATCACCCGCAGTTCCTTGATGAGCGCCCGCGGCGCCACGATGAACCCCAGCCGCAGCGCGGGCGACAGGCTCTTGGACACAGAGCCCACGTAGATCACCCGTCCGGTCTTGTCCAGGCTCTTGAGCGCGGGCATCGGCGTGCCTTCGTACAGGTTCTCCGCCTCGTAGTCGTCCTCGATGATCACGAAGTCCTGCAGCTCCGCCTTTCGCAGCAGCCACTGGCGCCGCTCCAGGCTCAGGGTCGCGGTCGTCGGGCTCTGGTGCGAGGGTGTGACGAAAAGGTAGTCGGCCGCGGGCAGCGCATCGACGACCAGCCCCTCCTCGTCGACATCGACCTCCACCCACTTGGGCTGCCGCAACGAAAAGCTGTTGCGCGCATGCGGATGGCCCGGCTCCTCGAGCCCCACGCGCGTCTGCTCGTCGAACAGCGCCTCGGCCAGCAGGTAGTAGGCATGCTGGGCGCCCATGGTCACCAGGATCTCTTCCTTCAGCGCGAACACGCCGCGCTTGGGTAACAGTCGCGTGCGGATCTGCTCGATGAGGTCGGGCACGTCGTCGGTCTCGAAGTCCGGCGTCCAGTGCGGCAGCTGTGAACGCGCCAGGCTGCGCGCGCAGCATTCGCGGAAGTCCTCGGTGGGAAACAGCTGCGGGTCGTAGTTGCCGTAGACGAAGGGATACGGGTAGTCGCGCCAGCGGTCGGGCTTCGACAGCGTGGGCTTGTCGACCAGCGAGCGCAGCACGCGCCCCTGCCAGTCCGGCGGCTGGCTGGCCTGCCCGCTGCGGCCCACCAGCGGCTCCGCGTGCGCGGCGGACAGCGGCCGCGCGTTGCGCGCCACGAACACGCCGCTGCGCGGACGCGCTTCCAGAAAGCCTTCGTCGATCAGCTGCAGGTACGCCGACGTGACGGTGTTGCGGCTCAGCCCCAGCAGCGCGGCCAGCTCGCGCGACGACGGCAGCGGCGCGCCGGGGCTCAGGTGCTCTTCAAGAATGGCCTGCACCACGGCGGCCCGCAAGCGGGCCTGCAGGGGCAATGCCGGCTGGTCGGGCAGCGCGAATAGCTGCGCCCACTGGGTGGCTCGCGGGTTGGGCATGGTGCGCCGCAGTTTAGGGCAGCCGCCGCAATTTGCGGCACCCCGGCGGCGTTCTGGCTCGGTCGAATCCCCGGAACTGGCCCTATCGCGGCGCCAGACGGCTGCCTACGCTTGCCGCATCAATTTCCGGAGTTCCCGCGTGACCGCCCAGCCTTCTTCCTCTTCTTCCCCCGTGACCACCGACACCCTCGCCGCATTCAGCGACGCCTGGAACCGACACGACATCGACGCGCTGATGGGCTTCATGACGCCCGACTGCATCTTCCAGACCGCTGCCGGCCCCGACGCCTGCGGCACGCGCCACACGGGCACCGAGGCGGTGCGCAAGGCCTTCGCCGCCGCCTGGGCAACCGTGCCCGACGCGCAATGGATCAACGGCCAGCACTTCGTGCACGGCGACTTCGGCACCTCGCAGTGGACCTTCACCGGCACCGCCGCCGACGGCAGCCGCATCGAAACCGACGGCATCGACGTCTTCACATTCAGGGACGGAAAGATCCACCTGAAGAACGTGTTCCGCAAGGCCCGCCCCAACCTGCCCGCCGCGAAGTGAGCCGACCTTCCTCCTCTTACTGGAGCCCTTCATGACCATGACAGGTACGGCGCAGTTCGCCACCGCCAGCGCCACCGTCGACGGCGCATCGCCCGAGCAGCAACAGCAGCCGACGCAGGCGCCGTTTCGCCCCTACGACCCGCAGTACGACCCGCTGCACGCCCCCGACCCCGGCGCCGGCCGCGCCTACGCGCCGACCTGGTGGGTGGCCAGCGCCGGCACGCCGCCCGAAGACGACGGCCCGCTGGTGCGCGACATCGATGTCGACGTGGCCATCATCGGCTCGGGCGCCACCGGCATGTCGACCGCGCTCTACCTGGCACAGGAGCACGGTATTCGCGCCACCGTGCTCGAAGCCAACCAGGCCGCGTGGGGCTGCTCCAGCCGCAGCGGCGGCCAGGGCCAGAACGCGAGCGGCCGCCTCAAGCGCTCGCAGTGGATCGCGCGCTGGGGCATCGACACCGCCAGGCGGCTGGACGCCGAGATCCGCGGCGGCTTCGAGAACTTCCGCCATCTCACCACGCAGATCGACTGCGACGCCTTCGACGGCGGCCACCTCTACCTGGCGCACCGGCCCGAGAAGCTGCCGATCCTGGACGCCGAGGCGCGCCTGATGCGCGAGCAGTTCGGCTACGCCACCCGCATGATGAGCGCCGAGGAAGTGCGCCGCGACTACTGTGACGAACGCGAGACGGTCGGTGCGATGTATGAGGCCGAGGGCATCGGCATCCACCCCTTGAAGTTCACCTTCGGACTGATGCAGCGGGCTCGCGCGCTGGGCGTGACGGTGCACACCTCGAGCCCGGTGCAGGGCTGGCACACCGTCGACGGCGTGCACCACCTGCGCACGCCCGCGGGCGTGGTGCGCGCGCGCCGCGTGGCGGTGTGCACCGGCGGCTATACCGGGCAGGCGCTGAACCCGATGCTGAAGAACCGGATCATGCCGATCCTGTCGAACTCGGTGGTCACGCGCCCGCTCACCGACGCCGAACTGCAGGCCACCAACTTCAGGTCGCAGACCTTCCTGACCGACACGCGCACGCTGCGCTTCTACTACCGCCTGCTCAAGGGCAACCGGCTGCAGATCGGCAGCCGCAGTTCAGTGAGCGGCGCCGACGCCGAACACCCGGTGCACCTGAAGCTGCTCACCGACGCCATCGCGCGCAAGTTCCCGCCGCTGGCGGGCATCCGCATCGACTACTCGTGGTGGGGCTGGGTCGACATGAGCCACGACATGATGCCGCGCATCACGCAGCCCGACGCCGGCAAGAAGATCTGGTACGCGGTGGGCTACGGCGGCAACGGCGTGTCGTTCTCGACCTGGGCCGGCAAGCGGCTGGCCGAGCGCGTCGCGGGCAAGGACACGGGCAAGGAAGTGTTCGAGCTGCCCATCTACCGCTCGCCGCTGCCCTTCCCCAATGTGCTGGGGCTGGTCGAGTCGCGCGCGTTCGCGCCGTTCCGGCGCATCGGGCAGCGCATGCTCTACAAGTGGTACTGGCTGCGCGACGAGAAGTAGGCGCCGGCGCGCATTCCCCGAAGTGGCGCAGGCCGATGCACCAGCCTGCCGCACAACGGGGCAAACCCGCCCCTTCTGGCCCTGCGAGTCGCGCCGCGTTGGCTCTTCGCCGCCACGCGGCGAGCGCCTATCTTCGACGCCAAGGCCTTCGCTTCACCGGGGCCGAATCCGATTGCCTGTGTCGAACTCCCCTGAGGTCCTGTCATGCCGATCCCCGTTCCCGAGCTTCCAGTTTTCTCGCGCCGAGCCACCCTGCTGTCCGCCAGCCTCGCGGCGGCAGGCACCCTGCTGCCGCTGTCCGTCTTCGCGGCCGACGAGCCCAGGCGCGGCGGCACGCTGGTGATCGGCAGCACGCAGACGCCCCGGCACCTGAACGGCGCGGTGCAGTCGGGCATCGCCACCGCCATGCCGTCGACGCAGATCTTTGCCAGCCCGCTGCGCTTCGACGACAAGTGGGCCCCGCAGCCCTATTTGGCCGAGTCATGGAAGCTGGCGGACGACGGCAAGTCGCTCACGCTCAAGCTGCGCAAGGACGCGCTGTTCCACGACGGCAAGCCCGTTACATCAGCCGACGTGGCCTTCTCCATCCTGGCCATCAAGGCCAACCACCCCTTCACCACCATGATGGGCCCGGTCGAGAAGGTGGACACGCCCGACCCCTACACCGCCGTCGTGCGCATGAGCGTGCCGCACCCCGCCATCGTGCTGGCGATGTCGCCCGCGCTGTGCCCGATTCTTCCGAAGCACATCTACGGCGACGGACAAGACCTGAAGAACCACCCGCGCAACACCACCGACGTGATCGGCTCGGGCCCGTTCCGCGTGGCCGAGTTTAAGCCCGCCCAGCGCGTGGTGCTGGAACGCTTCGACAAGTTCTTCATTCCGGGGCGTCCCTACCTCGACAAGGTCATCATCAACATCACGCCCGACTCGGCGAGCCTGATGCTCGGCCTGGAGCGCGGCGACATCCAGATGGTGCCCTTCGCCACGCTGCCCACCGACCTGAAGCGCCTGGCCAATGACCCGAAGATGTCGCTCACGCCCAAGGGCTACGACGGCATCGGCGCGCTCAACTGGCTGGCATTCAACACGGCGAAGAAGCCGCTGTCGGACGTGCAGGTGCGCAAGGCCATCGCCACCGCCATCGACAAGAACTTCATCACCAAGGCGCTGATGGGCGGCTTTGCCACCGTGTCCGACGGCCCGCTGGTGGCCAGCAGCCCGTTCGCCGTGCCCGACCTGGTGCGCTACCCGCTCGACCTGAAGAAGGCCGGCGAGATGCTCGACGCCGCGGGCTACAAGGCGGGCGCGGGCGGCGAGCGCTTCAAGCTCACCATCGACTACCTGCCCGGCGTGGACGACCAGCAGAAGAACGTGGCCGAGTACATCCGCGGCCAGCTCAAGAAGGTGGGCATCACGGTGGAGGTGCGCGCCTCGGCCGACTTCCCGGCCTGGGCCAAGCGGCTGGCCTCGCACGACTTCGACATGTCGATGGACACGGTGTTCAACTGGGGCGACCCGATCATCGGCGTGCACCGCACCTACCTCTCGACCAACATCAAGCCCATCGTCTGGACCAACACCCAGTCGTATGCCAACCCGAAGGTCGACGAGTTGCTCAACACCGCCGGCGGCCTGATCGACCCGACGCAGCGCAAGGCCTACTACGCCACCTTCCAGAAGATCGTGACCGACGAATTGCCGATCGAATTCATCAACCAGGTGCCGTATCACACCGTCGCCAGCAGGAAGTTGGGCAACGTGCCGGTCACCATCTGGGGGCCGTTGTCGCCGCTGGACGAGGTGTACTTCAAGTAAGGCGGACGGGTCATGGGCATGCTGCCGTTTCTGCGCCATGCCGCCTCGCGACTTCTCCAGGCCCTGGGCCTGGTGATCGCGGTGGTGGTGCTCAACTTCGTGCTGGTGCACGCCGCGCCGGGCGACCCGGTGGAAACCATTGCCGGCGCCAGCGGCGGCATGTCGCCCGAGCTGATGGCGCAGCTGCGCACGCAGTACGGGCTCGACAAGTCGCTGCCGGTGCAGCTGGCCGTGTACCTGGGCAAGGTGGCGCGCGGCGACCTGGGCTACTCGTACTTCTTCAACCTGCCGGTCACGCAGATGATCGCCGAGCGCGTTCCCGCCACCCTCCTGCTGGTGCTGAGTTCGGTGCTGCTGGCGTTCTTCGCGGGCACCGCGCTCGGCGTGCTTTCGTCACGCAAGCCCAACGGGTGGCTGTCGCAGTTCATCACCGTGCTGTCGCTGGTGGGCTTTGCGGCGCCGGTGTTCTGGCTGGGGATCATGCTGGTGATCCTGCTGGCCTCGGTGTTTCCGATTCTTCCTGTGGCGGGCATGCGGTCCATCGACTCGACGGGCACCGGCGGCTTCGCGGACATGCTCGACGTGGCGCAGCACCTGGTGCTGCCCACGCTCACGCTGAGCCTGGTGTATCTCGCGCAGTACAGCCGGCTCGCGCGCTCGTCGATGCTCGACGTGCTGGGCTCGGACTTCATTCGCACCGCCCGCGCCAAGGGGCTGGCCGACCGCGTGGTGCTCTACAAGCATGCGCTGCGCAATGCGCTGCTGCCGGTGGTCACGGTGCTGGGGCTGCAGTTCGGCAACGTGCTGGCCGGAGCCATCCTGGTGGAGACGGTGTTCAACTGGCCGGGCCTCGGCCGGCTGGCCTTCGAGTCGGTGCTGCGGCGCGACTACCCGACCATCCTGGGCGTGCTGCTGTTCTCTTCCGTCGTGGTGGTGGTGATGAACCAGCTCACCGACCTGTGCTACCGCTTCATCGACCCACGGATCAAGACCTCATGAGCAAGGTCATCGCGATGCCTCCTGTTGCTTCCGCTTCCCAACCCGCCGCCACGCCGCCAGTGCGCGTAGAGCACCCCGGCATGGAGGCGATGCGCATGTTCCTGCGCAACCCCGCCGCCATTGCCGGCATGGCCATGCTGCTGATCGTGCTGGTGGTGGCCGTCGCCGGGCCGTGGCTCTACCCGGCCGACCCGTTCGAGATCAGGGCCGCGCCGCTCACCCCGCCGTTCAGCGAGGACGCCTGGCTCGGCAGCGACTACCTGGGCCGCGACGTGCTCACCGCGCTGATCTACGGCGGGCGCGCCACGCTGCTGGTGGGCGCGGTGGCCGCGCTGCTGTCGGTGCTGATCGGCATCACGCTCGGCGCCTTCGCCGGCTACTACGGCGGCAAGATCGATGCAGCGCTGATGAAGCTCACCGAGTTCTTCCAGGTGCTGCCCGCGCTGCTGTTCGCGATGGTGGTGGTCACGCTGTTCTCGCCCACGCTGGTGACGGTGACGCTGGCTATCGGCATCGTGAGCTGGACCGGCACGGCGCGGCTCACACGCGCCGAGTTCATGAAGTACCGCGGACTGGAGTTCGTGCGGGCCGAAAGGGCCATCGGCGCCGGCGACGCGCGCATCATCTGGAAGGTCATTCTTCCCAACGCGCTGCCGCCGCTGGTGGTGTCGGCCACGCTGGCGATCGGCGCCGCCATACTGTTCGAGGCGGGCCTTTCCTTCCTCGGATTGGGCGACCCCAACCAGATGAGCTGGGGGCTGATGATCGGCTCCAGCCGGCAGTATGTTCTGTCCTGCTGGTGGGCCGTGGCCTTCCCCGGCGCTGCGATCTTCATCACCGTGCTGGCCGTGAGCCTCATTGGCGACGGCCTGAACGACGCCCTCAACCCCAAGCTGAGGGAACGCTGATGGCCACGCAAGACGACGCACTGCTGCGCGTGCAGGACCTGCACGTCGAGTTCAAGACGCGGCGCGGCCAGGCGCTGGTGCTCAACGGGGTCGACTTCGAGATCCGCGCCGGCGAAACGCTGTGCGTGGTCGGCGAGTCGGGCTGCGGCAAGAGCATGACGGCGCTGGCACTGCTGCGGCTCATTCCTTCGCCGCCCGGGCGCATCCGCAGCGGGCAGGTGCTGTTCCAGGGCGAAGACCTGGTGCAGGCCAGCGATGCCCGCATGCGCGAAGTGCGGGGCAACCGCATCTCGATGATCTTCCAGGAGCCTATGACCTCGCTGAACCCGGTGTTCAGCGTGGGCGACCAGATCGGCGAGTCGCTGCGGCTGCACGCGGGCATGAACGCGCACGCGGCGCGCGAGCGTGCCATCGAGATGCTGCGGCAGGTGGGCATTCCGGCGCCGGAGCGGCGCGTGGACGAGTACCCGCACCAGCTCTCCGGCGGCATGCGCCAGCGCGTGATGATCGCGATGGCGCTGGCCTGCCGGCCCGACATCCTCATTGCCGACGAGCCAACGACAGCGCTCGACGTGACGGTGCAGGCGCAGATCTTCGACCTGCTGCGCGAGCTGCAGCGCGACAAGGGCACGGCCATCATGCTCATCACCCACGACATGGGCGCGGTGGCCGAGATGGCCGACCGCGTGATGGTGATGTACGCCGGCCGCGTCATCGAACAGGGTACGACCGAACAGGTGCTGTCGGAACCCGGCCACCCTTACACGCGCGGGCTGATCGACTGCCTGCCGGAGCTGGGCAGCAGCGCGGCATACGGCGACGGCGCACGCGAGGACCTGGCCGAGATCGCGGGCGTGGTGCCGTCGATCTGGGAGCTGGGCACGGGCTGCGCCTTCCGCGAACGCTGCCCGCGCGCGCTGGCGCGCTGCGCGACGGAAGTGCCGCCCATGTTCGCGGTGCACGGCGACATCGCGCCCGGCATCCCGCACGGCGCGGCCTGCTGGCTGCATGCGCAGACCCTCGACCAGCGCCAACGGGAGGCCGCATGACATTCATCGGCAAGACCGACACGCTGCTATCAATCGATGACCTGAAGGTGCACTTTCCGCGCGGCAAGGCCGGCTGGGGCCGCGCGCCCGAGGTGGTGAAGGCGGTGGACGGCGTGTCCTTCGAGATCCGGCGCGGCACCACGCTCGCGGTGGTGGGCGAATCAGGTTCCGGCAAGACCACGACCGCGCTCGCGGTGATGCGGCTGTCGCCCGTCACTTCGGGGCGCATGCAGCTCGGCGACACCGACCTGGCCGCACTGCGCGGCGAGGCGCTGCGGCAGGCGCGCACGCGCATGCAGATCATCTTCCAGGACCCGTTTTCCTCGCTGAACCCGCGCGAGCGCGCGGGCGCCGCGGTGCGCGCGCCGCTGGACCTGATGCGGGTCGGCACGCCTGACGAGCGCACGCGCCGCGTGGCGGAGCTGTTCGAGGCGGTCGGCCTGCGGCCCGAGCAGCAGCACCTGTTTCCGCACCAGTTCTCCGGCGGGCAGCGCCAGCGCATCAACATCGCGCGGGCGCTGGCCACCAACCCGGAACTGGTGGTGTGCGACGAGCCGGTGTCGGCGCTGGACATCGCGATCCGCGCGCAGATACTGAACCTGCTGTCGCGGCTGCAGCGCGAGCTGGGGCTGACCTACCTCTTCATCTCGCACGACATGGCGGTGGTGGAGCACATCTGCGACGACATCGCCGTGATGTACCTCGGCCAGATCGTCGAGCGCGCGCCGCGGCGCAGCTTCTTCGCGCGGCCGTTGCATCCGTACAGCGCGGCGCTGATGTCGGCGGTGCCCACGGTGAGCGGCGGGCGCCGGCGCGCGGCCCACCGCATCAAGCTGAGCGGCGATCCGCCGAGCCCCATCAACCCGCCCGCCGGCTGCCGCTTCGCCGGGCGCTGCCCGGTGGCGGAGCCGGCCTGCGCGGCCGAGCTGCCGCCCTTGCGCGAAGTCGCGCCCGATCACTGGGTACGCTGCCGGCGTGTCGACGTCGTCGACGGCCTGCCGCACCCTCCTCTTTCGATTCCAGAGTCGCCATGAGCCAAGCAACGACAACCACCGTCTACCCCGCCCGCAAGATCATCACCATGAACCCGATGCAGCCGCATGCCACCCACGTGGCGGTGCGCGACGGCCGCGTGCTGGCCGTCGGCTCGCTGGCGGACATGCAGGCATGGGGCGCCTTCGCGCTGGACGAGCGCTTCGCGGCCAAGGTTCTGATGCCCGGCCTCGTCGAAGGCCACTGCCACCTCAAGGAAGGCAGCATGTGGGACTGGACGTACCTGGGCTGGTTCGACCGCCGGGACCCCGAAGGCAAGGTCTGGAGCGGCCTGCGCTCGATGGACGAGGTGGTCTCGCGCCTGGCGGAAGTCGCCGCAAAGATGACGGCGGACGGCGTGCCCGACACCGAGCCGCTGGTTGCCTGGGGCTTCGACCCCATCTACTTCGGCGGAGAACGCATGACGGTGCATCACGTCGACCGCGCGAGCGCCACGCGGCCCATCGTCATCGGCCATGCCAACGGGCACCTGATGAACGTCAACAGTGCCATGCTGCGCATCGCCGAGATCACGCGCGACAACGAGGTCGAGGGCGTGGTCAAGTTCGCCGAAGGCGCGGACGAAGGCGAACCCACGGGCGAGCTGCAGGAGCCGGCCGCCATGTTCCTGGTGCTGCGCAAGATCGGCAACGCCGGCCTGCTCGCGCCGATGACCGAGGCCGGCGTGCGCTCGTTCGCCAGGCTGGCCTGCCTGCAGGGCGTGACCACCGCGACCGACCTGGTCAACAAGCTCGCCGCGGACGACTGCGGCGTGCTCGAGAAAGTGACGCGCGACGAGGACTTCGCGGTGCGCATCCTGCCCGCATTCCAGGCCTTCCATGGCACGCACGGCGCCGCACAGGGCGCGGAACATGTGAAGTCGCTGGTGCCGCGCAACACCGACCGCCTGCGCTACGGCCTGGTGAAGATGATGCTGGACGGCTCGATCCAGGGCTTCTCCGCACGGCTGCGCTGGCCGGGGCATTTCAACGGCGCGCCCAACGGCATCTGGGTGACGGCGCCCGCGCAGTACGAGGCCGACTTCGAGACCTACCACCGCGCCGGCCTCACCATCCACACGCACACCAACGGCGACGAGGCCAGCGAAGTGGCCATCGACGCCATCGGCCGCGTGCTCACGCGCGCGCCGCGTCCCGACCACCGCCACACGCTGCAGCACGGCCAGATGATCGATGCGCCGCTGTTCCGCCGCATGGCCTCGCTGGGCCTGTGCGCCAACCTGTTCGCCAACCACATCTGGTACTGGGGCGACCAGCACTATGAAATGACCATGGGCCCCGACCGCGCCAACCGCCTCGATGCCTGCGGCAGCGCGCTCGCCGCGGGCGTGCCGCTGGCCATCCACTCCGACGCACCGGTCACGCCGCTGGGCCCGCTGTTCACCGCGTGGTGCGCCGTGAACCGCATCACCCCCAAGGGCCGCCTGCTGGGCGAGGCCGAGCGCATCACCGTGCCGCAGGCGCTGCGCGCCATCACGCTCGGCGCGGCCTGGACGCTCAAGCTCGACGGCGAGATCGGCAGCATCGAATGCGGCAAGCGCGCCGACTTCTGCGTGCTGGAAGACGACCCGCTGGAGATGGACCCGATGGCGCTGAAGGACGCGCGCGTCTGGGGCACCGTGCTGTCGGGCCGCGTGTTCCAGGCGCAGCGGGGCTGAAGACCGCGTGACCGCATCGACAAACCCGAGACGGAAGCGCCTGCCGCTCACGGTCATCGGCGGCTTCCTGGGCGCGGGCAAGACCACGCTGCTCAACCGCTGGCTGCGCGAGGCGAATGGACTGCGCCTGGCGGTGCTGGTGAACGACTTCGGCGCGCTCAACATCGACGCCGATCTCATCGCCGCCACGCACGGCGACACCACCGCGCTGACCAACGGCTGCGTGTGCTGCCAGATCGGCGACGACCTGGGGCGGGCATTGGTGGAAGTGATCGAGGCCCAGACGCCGTTCGACGCGGTGGTGATCGAGGCCAGCGGCGTGTCGGACCCGTGGCGCATCGCGCAGATCGGCATGGCGGCGCCGGAGCTGAGCCTCGAAAGCGTCATCGTGCTGGTCGATGCGAGCGCGGCGGCACAGCAGTCTCGCGACCCGCTGCTGGCGGACACGCTGGCACGGCAGGTGAAGTCGGCCGACCTGGTGGTGGTGAACAAGGCGGACATCGCATCCGCCGATGCGCTGGCGGGCGCCGATGCCTGGGTCGCGGCGACCGCGCCAGGCACGCCGTGCATCCAGACCGTGGAGTCGGCCGTGCCGCTGGTTCTGCTGTCGGGATTGCCGCATGCGGCGCACACGCTGCCCCATGCCTGCGGGCCTGGCTGCCACGACCATCATCACGCGCACGACGCACCCGATCACGGCGGGTTGTTCCAGACGTGGAATGCACAGCCCGAAGCGGTGATTCCCGTCGCCAGGCTGCGTGCCTGGCTGCGCGACATGCCGCCCGGCGTGCTGCGCCTGAAGGGCGTGCTGCGCACCGGCCAAGGGGACGCGGGCGATGAATGGTCGGAGGTGCAGTTCGCCGGCCGCCACGGCACGCTGCGCAAGACCGCGCCACCGGCCGGCGAAGCGCGCGCGGGAGTCGTCGCTATCGGCCTGCGCGGCCAGTTGCCTGAAGAATTGCTCAAGGCTTTTTTCCTGCCCTGAGCCCAGTCATGTTTCAATCGCGGGCTTGTCCGTTTTCCACCAAGGCAAGGCAGCCGCAGCCTCATGACAAGCTCTTCTTCTCTCCTGATCCGTCCTCCCGTGGCGGAAGATCATTCGGCGTGGAAGCCACTGTGGGACGGCTACAACGCCTTCTACGGACGCGAGGGCCCCACGGCCCTGGCCGACGAGATCACGCAGGTGACGTGGCAGCGCTTCTTCGACGCCTACGAGCCGGTGCATGCGCTGGTCGCGGAGCGTGACGGCCAGCTCGTCGGCCTCACGCACTACCTGTTTCACCGCAGCACCACCCGCATCGAGCCGACCTGCTACCTGCAGGACCTGTTCACGCTGCCATCGGAGCGCGGCCGCGGCGTCGGGCGCCAGCTGATTCAAGGCGTGTATGAACGTGTGAAGCAGGCAGGCGGCCACCGGGTGTACTGGCAGACCCATGTGACGAACGCCGCAGGCCGCACGCTGTACGACAAGGTCGCGTCGCACGACGGGTTCATCGTCTACGGCACGCTTGTCTGAGGCTGCTGCCGGTCAGTACTTGATGGTCACGCCGGCCTTCACGCCGTTGTTGGCCTTGCCGTCCGACGACACACCGCCGGTGAGCGACACATTGCCGCCGGTGCTCGCGCCGAGCGAATAGGTCGGCCGGGGGGTGGAGGTGTCGGTGCCGATGTAGGCGCCGCTGCCGTCGCGCCGCTCGACGCCCACGGTCGCACCGGTGGTGTAGGCCGAGGTTTCGGTGGGGTTGACGTTGGGCGCCACATACACGGTGCCCTTGTCGTCGTTGTCCACGGGCAGCTTCACGGGTTCGGCGGCAGCCAGGCCAGCCGCAAAGCAAACGGCCACGGCGAGGCCTGCAAGGATCGGTTTGCTCTTCATGCGCGCATGCTGGCCCATGCCTCGCGGCCAGTCTGTAGGACGAGAGGAAAGGCGCCGGCCGGAAAGGCCGGGGCTGCAGTCTCTCCTGGCGAATCCAGCAGGCGAACATACGCCGAAGCGCGTCCCTGCTGCAGGGCCAGCGGCAGCGATGCCCCCGAAATCCATAGCGCGAATGCAAACACTGCAATACTTGACCCGCACACACTGTCGACGACCTGAACCTGTCCGCTTCTTCGTGACGTCAATGCCTTGAGCTAAAGAAAGCCCCATGACGACCACCCCCGCCCACAACCTCGACGCTCCCGCGCTCGCGCTCATCGACACCTGCGCACGGGCGTCCCTCGAACTGCTGCAGGACAACCTCACGCCGCACGGCATCCTGGCCGCCAGCCGCACCGAGGCCGCCGTGGCGCGGCGCTACACGCGCATCTTTGGCCGCGACGCCGCCATCTGCGTCATGGCCATGTGCGGCACCGGCGTACCGGCGCTGGAACAAGGCGCCGTGGCCAGCCTCGACGCGCTCGCTTCGCAACAGGCCCCGAACGGGCAGATTCCCAAGTACGTCGACCCCGAGGGCCAGGACGCCGACTTCTGGTACCTGGGCTGCATCGACGCTACCCTGTGGTGGCTCATTGCAGTGGACCACGTGCGCAGGCATGGCAACGTGGAAGCCACGCATTGGCAGGCCGAGGTGGAACGCGCGATCCACTGGCTGCTCGCGCAGGAGCACCAGCACTTCCGCCTGCTGCAGCAGAACGAGGCCAGCGACTGGGCCGACATCATGCCGCGCTCCGGCTATGTGCTCTACACCAACGCGCTGTGGTTCGACGTCAAGCGCCGTTTCGCGCTGCAGCATGCGGAAGAAACCCGGCACCACTTCAACCACCTGTTCAATCCGTTCCAGCGAGACCTGCCCGAGTACCACCGCGCGCGGTTGCTGCGCCACTACGCGCGGCGTGGCCGGCGCGATCCGGGCCTGTACCTGAGCTTCGTCAATCTGGCGGTCGTCGGGGATGAAGGCGACGTGTTCGGCAACGTGCTGGCCATTCAGAGCGGCCTGGCCGACGCCGCGATGGCGCAGCGCATCGCGCAGACCATCGAGGCGGCGAACGCATCGCAGCCTTACCCGGTGCGCGTGGTGCTGCATCCGCTGTCTCAGCAGCATGAGCTGTGGCGGGCATACATGGGCCGGCACCAGCAGAACATCGTGCACCAGTACCACAACGGAGGCATCTGGCCGTTCGTCGGCGGCTTCTGGGTGATGGCGCTGGCACGGCTGGGGCTGCATGAGCAGGCATGGACCGAACTCGCGCGGCTGGCACAGGCCAACGCGCAGGACGACTGGCGATTCACCGAGTGGTTTCACGGGCGCACGCTGGCGCCGATGGGAATGGCGGGACAGAGCTGGAATGCGGCCGCGTTCCTGCTGGCGCGGCGGGAGTTGCTGGGGGATGGGGTGGCCTGGTGAGGGGGCGCCGCTGACCTTCGAAAGGCTCCGATTCTTCAGCGAGGAAGTCTCCCGGCCAGACCGTCATGCGATCAGCGGCGCAGCTTTCCACCACTTATCTATAGGGCAGGTCCGGCGCTGCAAGGACTTCGAGCAATGTCCCGACATCATCTATCGCAGGCGGGCGTTTGTTCACGCACCAGCCGTCGTAGTCATTGCCCGTTGCCACAAGACATTTGACGCGCACCACGGCATAAGGCGTCAGTTGATTCATGGGCTGTCACAGCTCAACGCAGGGCAGGCGGCAAAAAAATGCAGGTTGATTGCCGCGGCTCGCGGCAACCGCGGATAGCGGCAATTAGCGCTTGCCCGCCATTTGCATTCTGTTCATGCAGCGCAGCTTTGCGAAGTTGGCGCAACCCCAGAACGGGACTCCCCCGTCTTTGGGCTGGCGTTCCACCATCTTCACTCCGCACTTGACGCAGGTTGGTCGCCAGAACTCGCCATCGTAGGCAACCTTCAGAAGTGAAGCTTGTTGATCGGCTGTGCGTCGCGAAATCAGTTGCAGCAACCCCGCGCGGTCTTGTGCATTTATGCCATTGCTCCTAGCGAATTCCAGTGCGTCGGAGGTACATGTCGAGCTGGTCGCGAATGTGCCGTATTGCAGATCGTGTGCCTTGAGAACTCCGAAAAATTCACGCATCTGCTGCACACCCACGGGCTTGCTTCTCCAGTGCTTGCATTGCACGATCATCGGTTTCGGGCTATTGGCCGAATAAAGCCAGATGTCGATTCCGCCGTCGGCCCCGTGTGACTGGCTTTCGGTACGAACGCCTGCTTGCGCGAATAGAGCTTCACATAAAGCCTCGAAGCGACGCCACTCGATGTCGTCGAATACTCCGGGCGACCACTTTGCCTGGGGCTCTGGCTTTGCTCCGCCTCTGCCAAGTACTTCAGTTATCGCCCGCTTCTCCTCTTCCGAATCAGCCTTGCTCCTACGCCAGAATCCAGTCATGTCGTGCCTCCTGGGAGACAAATGTAACTCTATGCCTCAGATCTTCAGAGGCTCGGCTCAAGCCGGCTCCAACAGCGCCTTGTGCGCCGAGATGCCCGCATCCACCTCGTTCTTGAAGAAGGCATAGCAGTACCAGCGGTAGGAGTCGGTGTTGTAGATGGTGGCGTTCTTGTGCGCGTCCGCCAGACGTTTCACCTGCTTCGAGCCGATGAAGTGGCCCTTCCCCGAGGCGGCCATCGCGCCGTGAGGGGTGTTGCCGGTGCACTGCGGGATGTTGGCGTCCGACCGCGGCGCATAGTGGGTGGCGTCGAGCAGTTGGCGATGCTGCTGGCATTCGCCGCAGACATCGGCGAGCCCGAGGTTGTGGCCCACCTCGTGGATCAGCACGCCGGCATGGAAGTGCCCGACCGCTCCGCGCGGAAATGCCGGGCCGATCGCCATGAGATAGCCGCCCCGGCCGCCCTTCAGGGCCGCGGCATCGCCCGCTTCGTTGCTCTTGTACAGAATCCAGCGCGGATCGCGCAGGTCGTCCATCATCTGGTCGATCTTGGCGCGCACATAGCTCGCGCGCGACGCGAACCCGGATTCGGCGTTGGCGTTGCCGGCGGCCGCCCCCGCCTTGCGGGTGGCGCTGCTGCCATGCCATGCACGCGAGCCGAAGATGCTTTCGAAGTGCGTCTTGCCTGGCCATGTGTGAAGGCCGACGTTGCGCTTCGCTTCCTCGAGCATCCGCAGCGCGATGTCGAGCCCGGCGCCCAGTCCGTTGACGCGCTCCTGGTCGAATCCGATGAAGCGCACATGGCGGTGATTGCCGGCGGCGGGGGTCAGCACCACTTTGTCGACCATCGCCTGGCATTCCTGGGCCGTCATGTCCAGGCCCAGGGCCTTGATGCCGCCGCCCTCGGCAAACTGGATCGCATGGCGGACCTTGCCCAGGACGAGGTCGACGGGAAACTTCTCACGGATGTATTCGGACAACTTCGGCATGTGCGCCACCTTGAAACTGGAGGCGGCGAGTTTGCGTCGAATGAATACTTTTCGCCTCCCATGAATTGGTCACGCGGCGGCGGCTTCTGCCCGTGCCAATGTCTCGCTCTCCCATACCACCACCCGATTGCGGCTTGCCACTTGGCCTGGTAGCGCGCCTGATCTGCACGCATTCCATCGGTGTCTGGCAGCAGCACCGCGAATTCCTCGCCGCCCAATCGGGCGAACACGTCCGCCGATCGCAGCCTCGCCTGCACTCGCTTTGCAAAAGCCTGCAGCACCAGGTCGCCGCCATGATGGCCATGCAAATCATCGACCCGCTTGAATGATCCAGGTCCGGCAGCAGCAGTGCCGCGATGGCGCTCAGACCGGCACCGACGACAAGTGGAATGTTCCACTCGCTCACGAAGGCTCTGATCAAGGAAGATGCTTGCGGTCGCGCACGGTCTCGCGCGTCGGGCCGAAAGCGCCGAAGCGCACGGGCAAGCCGCTCAGCGCCTCGGCATGCGCGACCCATGCGTGCGCCGTGGCGATGGGGTGCGCTTCGTAGATGGGTTCGGCGCCCTGCAGCAACCGCGTCAGGGCGTGCTGGTGCGCAAGGTCCCGCACACCGCCGGCCGGCAGCGCGGTGAGGCGGCCTGCGTCCTCCGTGCGGTAGCCGGCGCACCAGCGCAGTCCGGCACCATCGACGGCGTCGAGGTGGCTCACCACCAGTCCGTCGAGCGCGCCGACCGCGTCGAGTGCGTAGCGCAGCAGCACCGCATCGGGATGGCCCCTGCGGAACACGCCCTGCCAGCCTTCATCCGCGTTGTGCGGCTCGCGCAGGCGCGCGTCGAGCGCGCGGTCGTGCGTCGGCAGCGGGCCCGGGCCGTGCCGCGTGAGATAGCTGCGCAGCACGCCCAGGTGCTGCACCGGTGCGTCGATGCCCGCGTCGCGCAGCACGGCCTCGACCGCCGCCGCAGAGATCGTGCTCCACGTGGTGTGCGGATGGAAACCGCGCCACTCGTCGAGCAGCACGCCCTGCGCGCCTTCGAAGATCACGGTTCCGGCCCGCGCGAGGCGCTCGGCGATGCGGTCCGCGCTGGCGGGGGGCGATTGCGCCAGGCATGGCGCAACGGCATCGAGCCAGCGCCGTGCCAGCGATTCGTCCTGCAGCACAGACAGTTCCTGCGCGGCGCCGGCATGCGAGAAGGCCGTGTGCGCGAATTCGCGAAGCAGCGCGGTGCGCGAGGCCTGCAGCTTTTCGAGCGCGCGGGCCGGGAACGGCAGGTCGCCGTAGCGCAAGGCCTCGTCCGGCGCGGCCAGCGCATGCCGAACGGTTTCACCGACTCCCACGCCGCAACTGCCGTGCGCGTCAGACCCGCGCGCCCATTCACGCAACCGCCCGGCCGCCTGGTGGAACGGCGTCGTCACGCGGCAACGCGCATCGACCAGCAGGCGCGAGAAGGCGTCGTTCACGCCCGCGCGCCGCAGCGCCTCTTCCTCGACACGCAGCGCGGTCGGGTGCACGACCACCGGGCTCGCCAGCACCGTGCCGACTCCCGCATGAAAGCTGCCGGCGCCGAACTGGGAGAAGGTGTGGTGGCGTCCGTCGGCCAGCACCACGTTGTGGCCCGCCTGCGCGCCGCCGTTGAACCGCACGACCGTGTGCGCCCCCAGAGCGCCGCTCAGATGATCGGTGAACAGCCCCTTGCCGCAGTCTCCGAAGCCGAGGCCGAGCAGCGAGACGTAGCGCGTGGCCATGAAGGCTGCGGCGCTCACCCTGCGATCAGCCGAAGAGCCGCTTCCACCACGACGAGCGCGGGCCGGCCGCGGCGGTGGCCACGGCCGGTGGCGCGCGGCGCGATGCCGCCGGATCGAGCAGCGCGGCGTAGCCGTCGAGTGCGTGCAGCACGCCGCCCACGCGTTCCTTGGCCATGCCGGTGCCGCTCATGACGCCGGCCAGTGCCTCGAGGCTGGGGACGGCCTTCTCGGTGAGCGCGACGATGCCGGCGGCCACGGCGCAGGCGTCGTCGGGCGAATCCATGCAGATGACGTGATCGCCCAGCAGTTCGCGCCAGCGGCCTTCGCAGCGGCGGCGGCGCTGCGCGTCGGGGATCAGAAAGAACAGGTTGGTGGTCTCGGCCGCTGCGGCAATGACCTCCTCGATGGGGATGTCCTCGTCGAGCTTCTCGCCGATCAGCCCTTCCACCTGATGGCGCGACACGGCGGGGTACGGCAGCTCGTCGCCGGTGACGAACAGATAGCCGCGCTTCTTGCGCTTGACCCAGCAGTCCATGTCGGTGTGCTGGGCCATGACATAGAAGGCCAGCTCGTAGCTTTCCTCGCCGGAGCCGCCCCCGCCGCCTTCGAGGTAGCTCCAGGTGAGCCACTGGTCCATGAGGTTGGCGGTCGATTCGAACTGCCCCACCTGCAGCGGCGCGTGGTCCGAGGTGGCGTCGCCGATGGCCATGAACATGAGCTGGGGGTCGGCCACGCCGCAGTCGGTGAGCAGCTTCATGAAGGTGGGCAGCTCCTTGCGCGCCAGGGTCTGCGGGATGTCGCCCATGGAACCGGTGACGTCGAGCGCGAAGACGATGCCCAGCGAGTTGGGGTGGTCGGCGTTGTCGCGCGACTCGCGCACCTTGAGCCCCTGCGGGTTCATCAGCGGATGGGTGGAGCGCTGGGTGAAGACCTCGGCGCCGGGCTTGGCGGGGCGGTCGGCGATGAGTGCCGTGTGGGCGGCATGCGAGTAGTTTCCGTAGCCCATGTAGTGACTCCTTGATGCGGAAGGAAGATGAAGGGGGTCAGGCGCCGCGGCGCGGCGCGGGGTCGAAATGGACGAACTGCGGCGCGCCGAAAGCTTCGCGCGAGGCCGCCGAGAGCGCCTGCTCGATGCCTTGCGCGCCGAGCCGTTCGCAGGCGGTGAAGTCGTCACTGCACTGGCGCAGCAGCGCCGCAAGCGGCGAGGGGGTGCGCGCGCCGAAACCTGGGGCGTCGGCCGCATCACCCTCGCCGCCGTGCAGCAAGGCACGCACGGTCCACGCGGCCTGCATGAGGTCGCGCGCAGCCGCGGCCGCATGGGCCGAACCGGCGGCATGCTGTGCACGCGACCAGCCGATGAGCAGCACGCCGTGGTCGCGCGGATGCACGAGCGCATGCGCGGGCGACAGGCCGCGGTGCGTCCAGCCGGCGCCATGCACGAAGGCCAGCACCTCCAGCATGCGGCGCCAGATCCATACGGCATGGCGCGGGTCGATGCCCTTCGGATTGGCCTGTTCCACGTCCTGCAGGCTGCCCCAGAAGCCGGTGGGGTGGCGCAGCACCAACGCCTGGCGGGCGCCGTCACCCAGCCCTTCGGCGATGCCCGTGCCCACCGGTTGCGGCAGCCGGCGCGTGAAGTAGGCGGCGCCCGGAACCGACAGGTCCTGCAAGGCCTGGAGCACCGAGGCTTCGCGCAGCAGCACGCCGTTGGCTGCGCTGTCGCGGGCCAGCTTCATGGTCACGCGTTCGGGTAGCGCGCCCAGGCGCTCCGCGAGCAGCACCTCGCTGTGCTCGCCGGTGGCCAGCGGGGCCAGTACGCGATAACGCGCGCCGCGCCATGCAAGGACGCGCCCGCCGGGCACATCGGCATTCGCCCTGCGCAACGCGGCGCGGAAGCTCTCGCGCTCGACGATTTCCTCGCCGCGCACGATGGTGGCGCCGCAATAGCTGCAATCGACGGTGCGCCAGCGCGCAGCCCGCGGCAGCGGCGCAGAGCATTGCGGACAGCTGAGAGCAAGCAGCGACAGCATGAGCCGCGCCCTACTCGGCCTCGGGCGCCACCGCCGGATCGGGCGATGCCAGCACGCGGTCGATACGGCGGCCTTCGAGCGCGACGATCTGGAAGCACCAGCCGGCGCAATCGATGTGCTCGCCGACCTCCGGCAGGTGGCCGGACACGGACATGAGCAGGCCGGCCACGGTGTTGTAGCGGCCCCGCTCTTCATCGGGCAGCTCGCGGATGCCAAGGCGCGCACGCAATTCGGACACCGGCA
The DNA here is from genome assembly GCF_037482385.2 of Variovorax sp. AB1(2024). Taxonomy (NCBI): domain Bacteria; kingdom Pseudomonadati; phylum Pseudomonadota; class Betaproteobacteria; order Burkholderiales; family Comamonadaceae; genus Variovorax; species Variovorax sp. AB1(2024). The sequence goes on from NZ_JBBHKP020000002.1 coordinate 504,244, forward strand.
TGAGGCCGTCGAGTTCCCACACGCCGTCGGGCCGCTCGCGCGCCCATGCGTCGGTCTGCATGCCGGGCTGCAGTTCGCCGGTGATGGCTTCGAGCAGATCGCGCGGGGTCATGAGGCCCTGCACCACGCCGTATTCGTCGACCACGAACACGAGGCGCCCGGCGCGCTCGCGGAACTGCTCGAGCAGTTCCATGCCGGTGAGGGTCTCGGGCACGAACACTGCCGGCGTGGCTTCCTGGCCCAGCACGCCGGTGTGCGCGGCGCCCAGCCGCAGCAGGTGGGCCACGCTGATCACGCCCACCACGTCGTCGAGCGAATTGCGGCACACCGGATACCAGGAATGCACGAGGTTGAGCGCAGCCGCGTCCGCCACCTTCTGCAGCGCCTGCCGCACGGTGAACGAGGCATCGAGCCATTCGATGTCGGCGCGCGGAATCATGAGCGACGACAGGCGCCTGTCATCGAGGTGAAACACATTGCGCACCATCTGGTGCTCATGCTGCTCGATGACGCCGGCGTCCACGCCCTCTTCGAGGCTGGCCGAGATTTCTTCCTCGGTGACCGAGCGGGCCGCATTGGCGTCGATGCGCAGCAGCCTCAGCGTGGCGGCCGTAGCGCCGGCCAGCAGCCACACGAAGGGCTTGGCCGCCTTGGCCAGCCCGCGCATGGGGCGCGCCACGAAGCGCGCTACCGGCTCGGGGTAGAGCTGGCCGATGCGCTTGGGCACCAGCTCGCCGAAGATGATGGTGAAGAAGGTGATGCAGGTGACGACCACGGCGGTGGACACCACGCTGGCGGTGCCGGCGCCCATGCCGACCGATTCCATCCACACCGCGAGCGGCGCCGCGAAGGCCGCCTCGCCGACGATACCGCTCAGCATGCCGATGGAGGTGATGCCGATCTGCACCGTGGACAGGAACTGCGTCGGCGACTCCATCAGCTTGAGCGCCGCCTCGGCGCCGGCGTCTCCCGTTTCGGCCAAGGCCGCGAGGCGTGCGCGGCGGCTGGTGGAAAGGGCCATTTCGGACATTGCGAACGCCGCGTTGAGCGTCGTCAGCAAGGCCAGCAGGAAGACATCCATGAACTGAGGGGGAGAATGAGGGAATGTCACTTTACTTGATTGGCGACCTGCAAGGCTGCGACGCCCCCCTCGGGCGGCTGCTGCAGAAGATCGATTTCTCCCCTAGCCGCGACACCATCGTGCTGCTCGGCGACCTGGTGAACCGGGGGCCCGACTCGCTCGCCGTGCTGCGCCGCGTGCAGGGCTACGGAGCTTCGGCGCTGAGCCTGCTGGGCAACCACGACCTGCATCTGCTGGGCGTGTCGCACGGTGCGCGCAAGGCCGGCCGCAAGGACACCCTGGCCGAACTGCTGGCGGCACCCGACAGCGAAGCGCTGCTCGACTGGGTGCGCCGCCAGCACATGGCGCTGCACATGCGCATCGGCGGCGGCGACCTGCTGATGGTGCATGCGGGCGTACTGCCGCAGTGGACAGTGGGCGAAACGCTGGCGCTGGCCGCGGAGGTGGAATCGGTGCTGCGCGGCCCGGCGCTGGGCGAATTCCTGCTGTCGATGTACGGCAACGAGCCGGCGCAATGGCAAGACACGCTCACCGGCAGCGCCCGCCTGCGCGCCATCGTCAATGCGCTGACGCGGCTGCGCTTCTGCACGGCCGACGGCGTGATGGAGTTCGAGGCCAAGGACAGTGCCGCCACCGCGCCCGAAGGCTACATGCCGTGGTTCGACGTGCCCGGCCGCAAGACCGCCAGGGCAACGATCGCCTTCGGCCACTGGTCGACGCTGGGCTGGCTCTCGCGTCCCGATCTGCTCTCGACCGACACCGGCTGCGTGTGGGGCGGCTGCCTGAGCGCGGTGCGCATCGGCGCGACGCTGGACGAGCGCGAGTTGATCCAGGTCGATTGCGAGCAGTCGCAAAAGCCGGGCAAGTAGCGCCAGGCCTGCGCGTCCTGAACCTCAGGAAGGCAGCCGGAACCTGTCGAGCGACATGCGCTGGCGTCCCTGCGCGTCGAAGTTCCCGGGCGCAAGCCAGCGCTCGAACGCGGTGCGCAGCGCCGGCCATTCGCTGTCGATCATCGAGAACCAGGCCGTGTCGCGGCCGCGGCCCTTGTAGACCACCGCCTGGCGGAAACGGCCTTCGTACTGGAAGCCCAGCCGCAAGGCCGCGCGCTTCGAGGGTTCGTTGAAGTCGTCGCACTTCCATTCGTGGCGCCGATAGCCGAGTTCATCGAAGACGAGCTTCATCAGCAGGTACTGGGCCTCGGTGGCCATCGGCGTCTTCTTGAGCAACGGCGAGAAGTTGACCGTGCCGACCTCGATGGCGCCATTGGCGGGGTCGATGCGCATCAGCGCCAGCGAACCGACGGCACGGCCGCTTTGCCTGTCGATCACGGCGAAATGCATCGGGTCGGTGCTGCTGGCAATGCGCTCGACGTAGGCCCGGGTGGTGCCGACGTCGGCGGGGCGCTCGATGCCCAGGTAGGTCCAGTCGCGGCCGTCGGGCGCCAGCGCGTAGGCCGCGTGCAGGTCGTCGGCATGCCTGGCGGCATCGAGCGGCTCGAGCGTGCAGAAGCGGCCCTCGAGGGCGCGGCGCGGCGGCAGGGGACGTGGCGTCCAGCCGGGCAGTTCGGGGCCGATGGACTGGCCGAAGTCGTTGTGGCGGGCAAGCATGAGGCGTCTTTCGGAAAAAAACAGGAACGACCACCGGGTCGGGGTATGTAAAGTACCCGCATGCTGGCTCCAGCAAAAGCTCCACGTTCTTATCATTTCATGGTGCCACGGCCTTCTCTCTCACCTGCTGCCCTGCTGGACACCCCGCTCGCCAAGGGCCGCGAGGCGGGTTCGATGCAGCGCCAGCTGTACGACCGGCTCAAGCGCGCCATCCTCGACGGCAGCCTCGCACCCGGCAGCCGGCTGCCCGGCTCGCGCGCCCTGGCCGAGTCCCTCGCGATTTCGCGCAACACCGTTACCGCGACCTACGAGCACCTTGCCGCCGAAGGCTATGTGCAGCCCGACCGCCAGGGCACGCGCGTGATCGAGCTCTCCTCGCCTGCCCTGCCGCCCAGGCGCGCCGGCAAGGCAGGCGCCGTGCCGGGAACCGCCTTGCGCCTCTCGAAGATCAAGCCTGCCGTCTCGCGCGCCGACGCCGACATGGCGCTGCGGCCGGGCGTGCCCGCGCTGTCGCACTTTCCGGCGGCTGCATGGCGGCGCGCGCTCGACCGCGCGATCCGCGCCGCCGGCCCCGCGGCCCTGGGCTATGGGGACCCGCTGGGCGAGCCGCCGCTGCGCGCGGCCATCGCGCGGCACCTGTCGATCGCGCGCGGCGTGCGCTGCGAGCCGCACCAGGTGGTCATCTGCGAAGGCGCGCAGGAGGCCATCTCGCTGTGCGTGCGGCTGCTGTCGAACCCCGGCGAGACCGGCTGGGTCGAAGACCCCGGCTACCGCGGCGTGAAAGCCGCCATGCACGCGGGCGACATGCGCATCGTGCCGCTGCGGGTCGATTCCGAGGGCCTGTGCGTGAGCGAGCGCGACTGGTTGAGACACCCGCCACGGCTGATCTACACCACGCCTTCGCACCAGTATCCCGGCGGCGCGGTGCTCGGTATCTCGCGCCGGCTCGCGCTGATTGCGCAGGCACGCGCGCACGGCGCCTGGATCATCGAGGACGACTACGACAGCGAGTTCCGCCACACCGGCGAGCCGATCGGCGCGATGCAGGGGCTGGTGGAAGAGGCGCCCGTGCTCTACGTCGGCACCTTCAGCAAGACCATGTTCCCGTCGCTGCGGCTCGGCTTCCTGGTCGTGCCGACACAACTGATGCCGGCCGTGCAGGCGTCCATGGAAGAAATGCTGCGCGGCGGCCATCGCCACGAGCAGCTGGCCATGGCCGACTTCATCGAGAGCGGACAGTTCAGCCGGCACCTTGGCCGCATGCGCCGGCTGTACCGCGACAGGCAGCATGCGCTGCGACTCGCGCTGCAAAGGCACCTGCAGGTGCCCCACGAGATCGAGGGCGGCTACTGCGGCCTGCATCTCACGGTGCGGCTGCCAGCACGCTTCGAAGACCGCAGGATCGCCGCCGAGGCGCTGCGGCACCGCATCGCGCCCTCCCCGCTGTCGGCCTTTGCCATGCAGCCGCAGCCTTCGGACAACGGGCTGGTGCTGGGGTATGGCAATACGCCGGCGGAATTGTTCGAACCGCTGGTCAAGCGGTTGTCGATGCTGGCGCGGGCGGCGGATGTCGCCGGCCAGAAAGCCAGCTAGCGCGCGTTCACCACATGCTCGCGCCGGAAACTGCGCGGCGTGACGCCCACCCACTGCCGGAAGCGCCGGTTGAAGTACGCCTCGTCCGCGAAGCCGCACTGGTGCGCGATCTCCCGCACCAGCAGCGAGGTGGACGACAGCAGTTCCTTCGCGCGCTCGATGCGCCGCTCGGTCACCAGGTCGGTGAAGGTGCGGTCGGTCTCCTTGCGCAGCAGGTTGGCCAGGTAGTTGGGCGACAGGAATGCCGCCGCGGCCGCATCGGTGAGCGAGAGGGGCTTGTCGAGGTTGTCGCGCACGTAGCGCACCACGCGCTGCAATGCGTCGTGCTGCGAGGTCTTGCCGTCATGTTGCAGCGAAAGCCGCATCAGCGCCTGCTCCTGCCGCATGCAGGCCAGCGCGATGATCTGCTGCACGATGCCGCGCATGGCGATCTTGGCGCCGAAGCTGCGGCCCGCATTCAGCGCATGCAGCTCGTCGAGCCAGCCGCGGATGCGTGCGAAGTCGGCCTCGTCGAAGGCGAAGTCGACGTACTCCTGAAACAGGAAGGGCGCGAGGTCGGGGTAGCGCGAGAGCGGCACATCGTCGAGGTCGAGCGCGTCGACGTCGAGCTCGGGCCACAGGAAGCGCTGGTCGAAGTTGACGATGCAGTACAGCGCCTCGGGCGGATGCGGAATCACGTGCACGCGGTACGGCAGCACGAAGCTCAGGTGGCGCGGACCGAAGGGGCGCACCTCGCCGCCGATGGCCTGCTGCGAATGCCCTTCGATGCCGATCTGGATCTGGAAGTAGGCATGCCGGTGCGGCAGCGTGAGTTCGTTGCGCGCGCCCTGGAAGCGGATGTCGAAGTCGAGGTTGTCGGCACGCTCGTGCATGCCGTAGGTTCGGACGGACGTGGGATGAGAGGGGCGCATCGGGGCTGGCGTGGCGGCAGGCTTCTGGCCGCGAGGGTACGCCAACTTCCAGCCCGGCGCGCGGGCTGTCTTCAAGCTCAGACGACCACGACCTCCAGCGCGCCGACGCCAGCCACGGTGCCGCGCATGCGGTCGCCGCGCTGCACGGCCGCCACGCCGGCGGGCGTGCCGGTGAAGATCAGGTCGCCGGGCTGCAGGGTGAACAGGGTCGACAGGTAGGCGATGGTGTCGGGCACGTTCCAGATCATGTCGCCCAGGTCGCCGACCTGGCGCTGGGCGCCGTTCACTTCGAGGCGGATCTCGCCCGCCGCGGGATGGCCGGCCTTGGACACGGGCACCAGTTCGCCGCAGGGCGCGGAGCCGTCGAAGGCCTTGCCGGTGTCCCAGGGGCGGCCCATTTTCTTGGCCTCGGACTGCAGGTCGCGGCGGGTCATGTCGAGGCCGACGGCATAGCCGTAAACGTGGGCGAGCGCGTCCGAAGCGGCGATGTCCGATCCACCGGTCTTGAGCGCGACCACCAGTTCGATCTCGTGGTGCACGTCCTTCGACAGCGTGGGGTAGGCGAACTCGCCGCCGTCCGCGACGATGGCGCTGGCCGGCTTCATGAAGAAGAACGGCGGCTCGCGGTCGGGGTTGTGGCCCATCTCGCGGGCATGTTCGGAGTAGTTGCGGCCCACGCAGAAGATGCGGTTGACCGGGAAGCGCGCGCGCTCGCCCTGGATGGGCAGCGAGTGGACGGGCGCGGGGACGATGGCGTAGAGGGTGTCGGTGGCGGAAGTCATGCAACGACTCTATCCAGCGGCACCGCGCCCCCGGGGGACGCATCTACGCGAGTCTTGGACTTGGCTACGTTTCGTCGCTCGACGCAAGTCTGCGCAACACAATTAATTCTTAAGCATTCAAATATGCCGCCGGTGCACGGCCCGGCTTGCGCCGAGACAAATAGCGTGACGCTCTTGCGCCAGCCAGATACATTGCGCCAACGATGCACGCTGCTGCACGCAGAGCTGAGCGGCCTGTGTCAACGACAGGATCAAGTCCGATGTCATTGTCCGTGTGGGTCAGGATCCGTTTGCCGGTATCGATCTTCGTGGTCGGCACGGCGCTCTCGATCGCCCTCGGCGTGTCCGCCCGCCAGGAAATCGCGCGCAGCGCGCAGGCGCACTTCGATGCCGCCGCCCTCGATCTGGCACGCAAGGTCGAAGCCCGCTTCGATGACTACATCGCCGTCCTGATCGGCCTGCGCGCGCGGTTCAATACCTCCGATCCCGTGACCCGGAGCGACTTCAGGGACTACGTCGCGGGATTGAACCTGGCGCGCGCCTACCCGGGCTTCCAGGCTGTCAACTACGCGCCTCTGGTCGCGGCCGGCGAAAGGCAGTCATTCGAGGAACAGGTCCGCGGCGATGCGAGCCTGGACGCCGGCGTGGCCGCCGGCTTCGCCATCAAGCCGCCCGGAGAGCGCGCCACCTACTACCCGCTGATCTACATCGAGCCGCAGGCCGGCAACGAGAAGCTGCTCGGCAACGACCTGGGTGCGATGCCCGACAGGGGAGACGCGCTCGAGCAGGGGCGCGACACCGGCGGGCTCGTCATGTCGGGCCGCAAGGTGCGCATCCCGGGCCGCGAGTCCGACATCGGAATGGCGATGCGGCTGCCGGTCTATCGCGCAGGACGACCGCTCGACACGCTCGAGCAGCGGCGCAGTGCCTATGCCGGTTCGGTCGGCGCGGGTTTCAGCGTCGCGGGCATGCTGGGCGACGTGGCCGGGGCCGACCCCGCCAGGGCGCCCCGCCTGCGCCTGATCGATGCCGGGCCGGGCCGGGGTGCGATCGGAACGCGCGTCGAGACCCGGTTCGTGACGCCGACCTCGTTCGGCGAGCGGCAACTGCTGTTCGACAGCGCGGCCTCGGCGAAGCCCGCCGCCGCTGCGGAGCACGGCCTCGAGCGGATGCTCGGCTTCGAGCTGGGCGGCCGCTCCTGGCTGGTGGAAGTCGAACAGGACGAGACCCAGGTCTTCGGCCCGCTCGACAAGGCCATCCCGTGGCTCATCGTCCTCGGCGGCCTGGCCACCAGCATGCTGCTTGCCGGCATCGTCCTCTCGCTGACCGCCTCGCGCAGCCGGGCCCAAGTCCTGGCGAACGAGATGACCCACCACCTTCGCAGGAGCGAGCGGCAGCTGGAGGAAGCCCAGCACTTGGCAAGCCTGGGAAGCTGGATCCTCGATCCCGAGACCGGAGAGCTGCAGTGCTCCGAAGAAGCCCGGCGCATCCTGGGCTTCGAGACCGAAGCCTCGCAGCCGGACCTGCACGCGCTGCTCTCGCGCGTTCCAGCCACGGAACGCCCTGAGGTGGAACAGCGGATCGCCTGGGCCTCCCAGTCCACGGAACGCAGCGAATTCGAGCACCGCCTGTGCCTGCCCGACGGCACCGAACGCTGGCTCCATGTCATCGCCCAGTCGGCCGAAGATGAAGGCAGGCGATGGGTGCGCGGCACCGTGCGCGACGCCACGCGGCTGCGCAAGGACGCATTGCGCCAGAAGCTCGAATACAGGATCGCACGGCTGCTCGCCGGCGACGGCAGGACCGAGACGGTGATCGCGCTGGCGCTGGAGGCGGTATGCACCGACCTGCGCTGGGACTGCGGCGCGTTGTGGAGCGTCGGCGAAGACGGCCAAGCTCGCTGTGCGGCAGCCTGGCACGCCGGCGACGACCCGGCGCTGCGGCAATTCGTCGACGCCAGCCGCACGCTCACCTACCGGCCAAGCGAAGGTTCGCTGGGTCGCGCATGGGGAATCGGCGGCGTCGTGCGCATCGACACGCTGGCGGCTCCGGGCCATTTCGCGCGCGATGCAATGGCCCGCCAGGCCGGACTGGCCGCCGGCCTCATCGTGCCGATCACCACCGCCGACACGACCGCGGCGCTGGAGCTCTTCGGCTCCAATCCGCAGGTGGCCGACGCCGAGACGCTGGAATCCCTGCGCGTGATCACCTTGCAGATCGCCCAGTACAAGCAGCGCAAGCTGGCCGAGCGGAGCCTTCGCTTCATCGCCAGCCACGACGAGCTGACCGGGCTGCTCAATCGCGCCGCGCTGCAGCACGAGCTCGCCCACGCCATCAGGCGCAGCAACCGCCAGCAGAAGCCGTTCGCGGTGATGTTCGTCGATCTGGATCGCTTCAAGCACATCAACGACACGCTGGGCCACGGCGTGGGCGACCAGATGATCAGGATCTGCGGCGAGCGCCTGACGGCGCTGCTGCGCGACACCGACGTCGTGGCGCGTTTTGGCGGCGACGAATTCGTGCTGCTGCTGGAGAACCTGTCCGCCACGAAGGATGCCGAGGTGCTTGCCGAGAAAGTACTGGCCTGCTGCGCAGCGCCGTTCGTCATCGAGGGACGCGAACTGCACGTCAGTGCCAGCGTCGGTGTGAGTCTCTATCCGGAGAACGGCAACGACGCCGAGGCGCTGCTGAAAAACGCCGACACCGCGATGTACCGCGCCAAGGAAAAGGGCCGCAACACCTACCGGTTCTACGCGGCGAAGATGAATGCACGGAGCACCGAACAGCTGATGCTCGAAAGCGCGCTGCGCCATGCCCAGGAGCGTGGCGAGCTGGAGATGTACTACCAGCCGAAGATGAACCTGCAGAGCCAGCACATCTCCGGTGTCGAGGCCCTGATGCGCTGGCACCACCCGCTTCTGGGCACGATTTCGCCGACACAGTTCATCCCGATCGCCGAAGAGACCGGCCTGATCGTGTCCATGGGGAAGTGGGCGCTGGAGCAGGCATGCGCCGATTCGCGTTCGTGGCAGCAATTCGGCTTGCCTGCGGTGCTCGTGAGCGTCAATCTGTCGCCGCGCCAATTCGAAAGCCGCACGCTCATCGCCGACATACGGGCCGCCCTGGAAGCCTCGGGCCTGGAGCCAGCGCTGCTGGAGCTGGAGATCACCGAAGGCGCGGTGATGGCGAACCCCGAGCATGCGACGAAGCTGCTGCGCACCATCCGGGACATGGGCATCGGCCTGGCCATCGACGATTTCGGAACGGGTTACTCCTCGCTTTCCTACCTGAAGCATTTCCCGCTGTCGACGGTGAAGATCGATCGCTCATTCATCAACGACCTGACGCGCGACGCCGACGCGCGAGCGCTCATCGACGGCATCATCACCCTGGCCCACGGCTTGCGGATGAAGGTGGTGGCCGAGGGCATCGAGACCATGGCCCAGCTCGACTACCTGCGCAGCCACGAATGCGACGAGGCCCAGGGCTACTGGCTGTGCAAGCCCGTGACCTGCGACGAGGTGCGCGATTTCATGGCGCGTCACCTGCGCAACCAGTTTGTTCCGTCGGTGGCGGCCTGACGGCCGGATCTTCGGAGCAATCGTCCCCGGGCACGTTCGCCCGGACCTTCCAGTCACTCAACAGGAGCATTCATGACTCATTCCACCCAAGCCAGGACTCTGGCGCAGACGATCGCCGCGATCGAGGCGCTCGACCTCACGCTGATCAAGTTCAAGGCCTGCCGCAAGGAAGACGGCTACGGCTGGCCGGCGGCTTACGCGGACCGGATGGAAGTGGCCTACAAGCACTACCTGATGCTGCACGCCAGGCACCCCGAACTGACGCTCGCGCCGGAGCAGGACGTGGACCGGTTCTGGCACATGCACATTCTCGACACGAGAAAGTACGCGGCCGACTGCGAGGCCACTTTCGGCTACTTCCTGCACCACTTCCCGTACCTTGGCCTGCGCGGAGAGGAAGACGCCAAGGCCCTGCAGGCGGCCTACCAGGAGATGCAGCGCCTGTGCGTCGAGGAATTCGGCGAGCCGGCGGCCACGAACGCGGCCGCGTGGTGCTCCCTGGAGGCGGGCAAGCCCGCGGCGGCATGGTGTTCGCTCGAAGCGGACAAGACGGGGCCCGCGTGGTGCTCGCTCGACGCGGGGCAGCAAGCTAGCCAGCCACCCCGAAGCCCGTATCGAACGTCCCCTTCACATCAAGCGGCTGCTTGATGAGGCCGACCCGCCGGTAGAAGTCCGCCGTCCCTTGCTGGTCCGCAATGACCTGCGCGTCGATGGCCACCCACTTCTGCTGGCGGCGTTCGAACTGCAGCTTTGCCGCCTCGGGCGGAATGCCGATGATCCGCGCCAGCGCGGCCGAATAGGCGTCGACGTTGCGGTACGACCAGAGCTGTGCCTTCACCACGCGCTGCAGGAAGTCTTGCAGCACCGGGCGCTTGGCGGCGATGGCGCTGTCGGTGGCCGCGAGATAGCTCAGGCCCGGCAGCAGCCCGCGCCCGCTGACGAGCACCCGCGCATGGTTGCTGACCTCGGCCAGCGCCGTGTACGGCTCCCAGGTGGCCCAGGCATCGACCGAGCCCTGCGTCAGCGCAAGCTTCGCGTCGGCGGGCGCGAGGAAACGGATGTTCACGTCCTCGGGCTTCAGGCCAGCCGAAGTGATGGCCTTGAGCGTGACGTAGTGGCCGATGGATCCGCGGTTGGTCGCGACGCTCCTGCCCTTGAGGTCGGCGGCGGTCTTCAGCGGCGAATCGGGACGCACCAGCACCGCCGTGCCGTAGGAGTCGGAGCGGTTCGCACCGATGGCCTTCACGCGCGTGCCGGCTGCCAGCGCGAAGATCAGCGGTGCGTCGCCGATGGGGCCCGAATCGACCGCGGCCGCGTTGAGCGCCTCGGCCAGCGGCGCGGCGGCCGGGAACTCCGACCACTGGATGTCGTAGCCCAGCCCTTCCAGCCCGCCCGCCGCTTCGAGCAGCGCGCGCAGGCCGCCCTTCTGGTCGCCGGCCTTGAGCACCGGCCGGCCCTGTGCGTGAACCAGGGCGGGCGCAGCGGCGACGGCGGCGGCCGCCGATGCGCCCTGGACGAGAAACCGGCGGCGTGAACTATGGAGAGTCATGAACGTGCTGTTGTTGCTCATGCGAGCGGATCGAAGGAAACATGGTCGGCAAAGCGCACCGGGTCAGTGCTCTTCTTGAGCACACCCACGCCGCGGAAATCGCGCGCGTAGAACTCGACCTCGTCGCGCAGCCTGCGGCCCAGCGGATGGTGCTGGTGCGTGAGCGTGCCCAGCAGCGCACGCAGGTCTTCCACCGCCACGTTGGGCGAGTACTTGGCAAAAAGCCTGGCCGACTCGTTCGGGTTCTCGGCCACGTAGTCGGAAGCCTGGGCGATCGCGCGCACCAGCGAGGCGACGGTCGCCTTGTCCTTGCGCACGAGCTCGCCGCGCGCGCCGACGATGCAGCACACCTTGTCCTTGTACTCGCCCGAAAGATTGCTCGCCACCTCGACGTAGGCGCCCTGGTTGCGCTTCTCGATCAGGTAGATGTTGGGGTCGCCGTCGGCAATGGCCTGGATCTCGCCCTTCTTCACCGCCACGTCGAGCAGGTCGGCCGGGTACTGGCGCCAGGTGACGTCCTTGTCGGCATCGATGCCGTTCTTCGTGAGCAGGATCGAGAAGAAGTTCTTGCCCGGGCTCGCGATGTCGGACACGCCGATGACCTTGCCCTTGAGGCTCGCAAGATTGGTGACGCCCGCGCTCTTCGCGCCCACCAGCCGCACGCAGCCGCCGTGCGAGCTGCCGACGATCTTCACGTCGAAGCCCGCCTCGAGCGGCTTCAGCCAGCGGTGGATCATGCCCACGGCCGCATCGGCCTTGGCGGTGGCCAGCGACTCCAGCAACTGGTCGGTGGAGCCCGTGTAATTGATGAGCTCGACCTGCAGGCCGTTGCGCTCGAAGTAGCCGCGCTCCTGCGCCACGACCACGGGCGACAGGCAGAAAGCGGCAGCGTTCCATGCGAAGGTCAGCTTGCGCGAAGACTGCGAGAAGGCTTGCGAGGCGATCAGGCCGCCCGATGCGACCACTGCGGCCGCACCGCCGGCGCGCAGCATGCCGCGGCGGGAAAGGGTGGCGTTCGTCTTCACAGCAGCAGCTCCGGCTCGGCCTCGACCAGGCCTTCGTAGAGGCTGTCGAAGGAGTGGATCGCGCCTTCGGGGCCGCCGATCTGGCTGTGCGTGTGGCGCGCGGTCGCCTCGTCGATAGGCTGCGGCTTGCCGGCGGCCTCGGCCAGCAGTTGCGTGTGGCAGGCGTTGTCCAGCGCGATGTACCACCACGCGGCGGCCTCCACCGTGGGGCCGGCCGTCAGGATGCCGTGGTTCTTGAGGATCGCGCCCTTCCTGTCGCCCAGCGCATGCGCGATGCGCTCGCCCTCGCTGGTGTCGACCACCATGCCGGTGAAGTCGTCGAACAGCGCCACGTCGTCGTGGAACACGCAGCTGTCCTGCGTGAGGGTGTCGAGCTTGCGGCCCAGCGTGGACCAGGCCTTGCCGTAGGTCGAGTGGGTGTGGGCCGCGGCGATGATCTTCGGGTTGTGCTCGTGAATGGCCGCATGGATGGCGAAGGCGGCCTTGTTGAGCGGGCGATCGCCGATGACGGTCTCGCCCTTCGAATTGACGAGCAGCAGGTCGGACACCCGGATGCGCGAGAAATGGATGCCCAGCGGGTTGACCCAGAAGTGGTCGGTCAGCTCGGGGTCGCGCGCGGTGATGTGGCCGGCCAGCCCCTGCGCGAAGCCGAAGCGCGCGAACAGGCGGAAGGCACCGGCCAGGCGCTCCTGCCGATGGCGGCGCTCGGCCTGCACGGTGGGACGCGGGGGCACGGGATCGAACCAGTACTTCTGCTGCGGGTTCGGGTTGAGCTTCAGCGGCTGGGGGGCGTTGCGGTCGATGGAGAGAACGGCGCTCATGGGGTTTCCTACGTGTTCGGTTTTGGCTCCTTCCCCCTCTGGGGGAAGGTTGGGATGGGGGCTCGACAGCTTCAACGCCATGACGGCGTTCGACGCCGCCTGCCCCCACCCCTGCCCTCCCCCAGAGGGGGAGGGAGAAAGTCAGATCAGGCGGCTTTGCGGATGGACGCGGCGCGCTGCGCCACCAGTTCGCGCGTGCACGGAATCAGCTCGCGCCCGTAGTCCAGCGCATCCTCCAGCGGATCGAAGCCGCGGATCAGGAAGGTCGTCACGCCCAGGTCGTAGTAGTCGAGCAGCGCATCGGCCACCTGCTCGGGCGTGCCGACCAGCGCGGTGCTGTTCGAGCGCCCGCCGATCTCCTGCGCCACGGCCGTCCACAGGCGCTTGTCGAGCCGGGAACCCTTCTCGGCCGCGGCCAGCAGGCGCCTGGCGCCTTCGCTTTGCTGCGGGCCGCCGCGGTTGTAGCCCTGCACCACGCGCAGGCGCCTGGTCTCGGCCAGGATGTTCTCCGCGCGGGCCCATGCAGCCTCTTCGGTCTGCGCCAGGATCGGGCGGAACGACACCGAGAAACGCACGCTGCGACCGTGCTTCGCCGCTTCGGCGCGCACGCGCGTGGTCAGCTCGCGCGCCTGGTCGAGCGACTCGCCCCACAGCGCATACACGTCGGCGTACTTGCCTGCCACCGGAATCGCGGCCTCCGAGGCCCCGCCGAAATACACCGGCACGTGCGGCTTGCCGTTGCGCGTCTGCAGCGGCTTGACTTCGGAGAACGCGTTCTGGAAGCGGTAGTGCGCGCCTTCGTGGTCGAAGGGCTTCTCGGCCGTCCACACCTTGTGCAGCACTTCGAGGTATTCGTCGGTGCGGGCATAGCGCTGGTCGTGGTCGAGCCAGTCGCCGTCGCGGCGCTGTTCCTCGTCGGAGCCGCCGGAGATGTAGTGCACGCCGAGCCGGCCGCCGCTGAACTGGTCGAGCGAGGCGAACTGCCGCGCCGCCAGCGTGGGCGCGACGAAGCCGGGGCGATGCGCGAGCATGAAGTGGATGCGCTCGGTCACCGAGGCGGCATGCGCCACCGTGAGCGTGGCGTCAGGGCTGGTCGAGTGATGCGGCACCAGCACGCGGTCGAAGCCGGCGGTCTCGTGCGCCTGCGCGAAGGCGCGCACGTAGTCGCGGTCGAGCGCCGGGCCCTTTGCCGCGTGGATTTCAGAGACCTTCTGGCCCTGGATCATGCCGATGAATTCGACGGCACCGTCTTGCTGTGGCTGGCTCATGTCGTTGTCCTTGTCTGGGTTGGGAGAGGGAAATCAGGCGGCGGGCAGGCGCAGCAGGTTCTCGAAGCTGCGGTCCCACAGGGGCTTCACGTCGGCCGGGCCGTCGAGCACGCCGATCTTCAGGAAGGTGTCGGCCACGTCCTGGTGGCTGCGCACCACGGCGTCGCTGACGGGGCCCAGGCTGTAGTCGCCGCTGCGGCCGTTGAAGAGCTCGACGATGTCGCCCACCGGCACGCGCGTCTCGGCCGACTGCGCGCGGGCGTACGCCAGGAAGTTGCCGTTGCTCCACGCGAAGGCCCGCTGCAGGCGCTGCAGCAGGTCGGCCAGCGCGGCACGGCGCGGTGCGTCGCCCAGCGCGCGCGGGTTGGCGTAGATGGGAAAGTTGCCCGACAGGTAGCCCACGCCGGTCTTGATGGTGCGCGCGCCGTACTGCGTGCGCGCAAGCTGGCCGTTGTAGCCGTAGATGGCCCAGGCATCCAGATCGCCCCGCGCGAAGGCCGAGAGGCCGTCCGACGGCGTGAGGCTCACGGCCTGGATGTCGCTGAACGACAGGCCCGCCTCGGCCAGCTGCTTGGCAAGGTAGTAGTGCGAGGTGGTGGCGCGCACATAGCCCACGCGCTTGCCCTTGAAATCTGCGATGGTGCGGATCGGCGCGTCCTTGCGCGCCAGCGTGGCCTGGTTGTTCAGGTCTTCGTGCGTCACGGCCACCAGCCGCACGCTGGACTTCTGCCGCGCCGCGAACACCGGCGGGATCTCGCTGCCCGAGCCCAGGTCGAGCGCGTCGCCGTTGATGGCCTCGATGTGCAGCACGCCGTTGTTGAGCTCGCGCCAGTCGATCCTGTAGGGCGTGTTGGCCTGGCCGGATGCCGCCAGCAGCGGCCGCCAGAGCCCCTTGTACGTGCCCACGCGCAGCGTGACGCCCGACAGGTCGGCCGACGGCGCGGCGGCCCGGGCCCAGCCGGCCGAAGCCGCCGCGCCCCATGCGGCGGCTGCCTGCAGCAGGCGGCGCCGTTCCAACGAGAGATCTGGTTTCATGCACCGGACCGTACCCAGAGGCGGCACTGATGCAAACACAGAAAAACGAGTTTGCATATGCGGGATGCATCGTTTTACGGCGCCGGCCGGCCGGCTACCGTCCGCAACCATGAGTGCACTCCCTTTGCGACGCCCCTCGGCCACGGCCGGGGAACATCCATCCACGCCCCCGGGCGGCCTGGCCGCGCCCGCGCTGCTGGCGCAGCTGTCGGCCCGATTCGCCGCCACCGCGGCCGATCACGACCACAGCGGCGCTTTCCCGCGCGAGAACTTCGACGCGCTGCAGGCGCACGGCCTGATCGGCCTGGTGGCGCCCGCCGCCTACGGTGGCGGCGGCGCCACGCTGGCCACGGCGCGGCGCGTGATCGCGGCCGTGTCGCGCGGCGAGCCGGCCACCGCGCTGATCCTCACCATGACCTATCTGCAGCACCATGCGCTGACGCGCGGCGACAGCCGCTGGCCGCCGCACCTGCGCGAACGCGTGGCGCGCGACGCGGTGGAGCACGGCGCGCTGATCAACGCGCTGCGCGTGGAGCCCGCGCTGGGCTCCCCCGCGCGCGGCGGCCTGCCGGCCACCGTGGCGCGGCGCGATGTCGAAGGCTGGAAGATCGACGGCCACAAGCTCTACACCACCGGCATCGAGGGCCTCTCGTGGCTCGCGGTGTGGGCCCGCACCGACGAGCCCGCACCGCGCACCGGCGTGTTCCTGGTGCCGCGCCAGGCCCCCGGCGTGCGGGTGATCGCCAGCTGGGACCACCTGGGCCTGCGGGCATCGGGCAGCCACGAGGTGGTGTTCGAGAACGTCGCCGTCGGCGCGGACCACGCGGTCGACCTGCGCGCGCCGTCCGACTGGGCGCCCGACGCCGGCAGCCAGACCGACATCGACGCCCACGCCACGCAGCAGGCCTGGATGACCGTGCTGCTCGGCACCCTCTACGACGGCGTGGCCACGGCCGCGCGCGACTGGCTGGTCGGCTTCCTGAACGAGCGCGCGCCCGGCAGTCTCGGCGCGCCGCTCGCGAGCCTGCCGCGCGTGCAGGAGCACGTGGGCGAGATCGAAGCGCTGCTGCGAACCAACCGCGTGCTGCTCGACGACGCCACCGCCGCCGTCGACGACGGCCATGCCCAACCCGCGGCCGACAGCGGCCTGCTGAAATACACGGTGACGGGCAATGCGGTGCGTGCGGTCGAACTCGCGCTGCAGCTCAGCGGCAACCATGGCCTGACAAGGCACAACCCGCTGGAGCGGCACTACCGCGACGTGCTGTGCAGCCGCATCCATACGCCGCAGAACGACGCGATCCTGGTTGCAGCGGGCAAGCGCGCGCTGCTGCCTTCGGGAGGCGCCGCATGACGTCCCTGCTCTTCTCCAGCGCCTCGCGCCGCGGCTGGCTCAAACAAGGCGCCGCGCTGTCGCTGGCCGCCACCGGTTCGCTGCGTGCATTTGCGCAAACGCCGCCGCAGGCCACGCTGGTGCTGGGCGACCAGGCCGGCGGCCTGCGCTCGCTGTTCGAGGCCTCGCGCGCGCTCGAAGGCGCGCCGTTCGCCTATCGCTGGGCCAACTTCCAGGGCGCCGCGCCGCTGTTCGAGGCGCAGCGCGGCGCGGCGGTCGACACGGCCATGGCCGGCGACCTGCCGGTGCTGGCCGCCGCCGTCGGCAAGACGCCGCTGAAGATCGTCGCCACCCGCGTCGGCAAGGCCGATTCGCTGGGCATCGTGGTGCAGGCCAATTCGCCGGTGCGCAGCGTGGCGGACCTGCGCGGCAAGACGGTGATCGTGTCGTCGGCGCGTGGCAGCATCTCGCAGTACCAGCTGTACGGCGCGCTCGAGGAGGCCGGCGTGAAGCGCGACGAGGTGACGGTGAAGTTCGTGCTGCCGACCGATGCCGCCGCCGCCTTCGCATCGAGGCAGATCGACGCCTGGGCCATCTTCGATCCGTACTACACCATCGCGGTGCAGCAGGGCGGGCGCATCCTGCGCGACGGGCGCGGCATCAACACCGCGCTGGGCTTCATCACCGCGAGCGAACATTCGCTGGCCGAACCGGCCCGGCGCGCGGCCATCGTGCAGTTCCTCGACCGGCTGGGCCGCGCGGGCGACTGGGCGCTGGCCAACCCCGAGGCCTATGCACAGGCTTACAGCCAGCTCACGCGGCTGCCGATCGAGGCTTCCCGCATCATCACCGCGCGGGCGTCGGTGGCGGGGCGGCCGGTGAGCGAGGCGGACATCGCCGCGCTGCAGGTCGTGGCCGACCGCTCGGCGCGCGACGGCATCCTGCCGGTGCGGGTGGACGTGCGCGCGATCACCGACACGCAGCTCTGGAAGCGCGCCACATGATCGCGCCGCTTCGCGAATTCGTCGGCGCCTTCGGCCGGCTGCTCGACGGCGCACCCGACGAGCCCCGCATTCTTTCGGAGGGCGGCGCGCTGCTGCGCACGCTGGTGGCGCGCGACGACTGGCTGCCCGAGGCCTTCGCGCAACCCGACCCGACGCGCTACCAGCAGTTCCTGCTGCATGCGGACAGCACCGAGCGCTTCTCGGTCGTGAGCTTCGTGTGGGGGCCGGGGCAGGCCACGCCGGTGCACGACCACACGGTGTGGGGACTGATCGGCATGCTGCGCGGTGCCGAGTACAGCCAGGGCCATGCGCTCGATGCGCAAGGCCGTGCACAGCCGAAGGGCGAGGCGGTGCGGCTCGATGCCGGCGACGTGGAAGCGGTGTCGCCCACCGTCGGCGACCTGCACCGCGTGCACAACGCGCATGCGGACCGGGTGTCGATCAGCATCCACGTCTACGGCGCGAACATCGGCGCCGTGCGGCGTCATACTTACCCGCCGGAGGGCGGACGCAAGCCCTTCGTCTCCGGATACTCCAACACGCTGCTGCCCAACCTGTGGGACCGCAGCGCCGAACTCAGATCCTCGCCGACCGCCGCATGACGACTGCTTCCTTTCCCCTCCTGTCCTTCGCCGCCGTGCGCGAGCGCCTGCTGTCCCGCGAAGAAACCGCGCTGCTCGACGTGCGCGAGGAAGACCCGTTCGCGCAGGAACACCCGCTGTGGGCCGCGAACCTGCCGCTCTCGCGCATCGAGATCGAGGCGTGGCGGCGCATTCCGCGGCGCGACACGCTGATCGTGCTGTACGGCGAACACGGCGGCACCGATCTCGCGCCGCTGGCCGCCAAGGCATTCGCCGCGCTGGGCTACACCCAGGTCCATCTGCTCGACGGCGGCCTCGAGGGCTGGCGCAAGGCGGGCGGCGAACTGTTCCGCGACGTGAACGTGCCGAGCAAGTCCTTCGGCGAACTGGTCGAGCACGAGCGGCAGACGCCGTCCCTGTCGGCACCCGAGGTGAAGGCGCTGATCGATGCCCGGGCCGACGTGGTGGTGCTCGACGCGCGCCGCTTCGACGAATACCAGACGATGAGCATTCCGTCGGCCACCAGCGTGCCCGGGGCGGAACTGGTGCTGCGGGTGCGCGAGCTGGCGCCCGACCCGGCCACGCGGGTGATCGTGAATTGCGCGGGCCGCACGCGCAGCATCATCGGCACGCAGTCGCTGGTGAACGCCGGCATTCCGAACCCGGTGGCGGCCCTGCGCAACGGCACGATCGGCTGGAAGCTGGCGGGCCAGGTGCTGGACCACGGCGCCGGCCGGCAGGCGCCCGCCACGGTGTCCGACGCGCATCGCGCTCAGGCGCAGGCCGATGCGCGCCGCGTGGCCGATGCGGCCGGCGTGCGGCGCATCGACCTGGCCGCGCTGCAGACCCTGGAGGCGCCAGGACGCACCGTGTACCGCTTCGACGTGCGCACGCCCGAGGAATACGCCGCGGGCCATCTGCCGGGCTTTGCGAACGCGCCCGGCGGCCAGCTGGTGCAGGAGACCGATCACCAGGTGCCGGTACGCGGCGCACGCATCGTGCTGGTGGACGACGACGGAGTGCGCGCATCGATGAGCGCCTCGTGGCTCGCACAGATGGGATGGGAGGCCTATGTGCCGCACGCCGTGCCCGAGGCCGCTGCGTTCAGCGAGAAGGAGCTCCCCGCGCCCGCCTACCCGCCCGTCGCGGCTGTGGTGGCGGAGATCACGCCTGGCGAACTCTCCGCGCTGCTTGGGCAGACTTCGTCCGCCACGGCAGTGATCGACGTGACCACGAGCGCCAACTATGTCCGGCGCCACATCCCGGGCGCGTGGTACGCGATCCGTGCGCAGCTGGCGCATGCGCTGGACGCGGTCATTCCCGCGTCGCGCCGCTACGTGCTGACCTGCGGCAGCAGCCTGCTCGCGCGCTATGCGGCGGCCGATGTCCGCGCCCTGCTCGATGCACGGGGCAAGGCCGATGTCGAAGTGCTGGTGCTGGCGGGCGGCAACGCCGCCTGGTTTGCCGCGGGCCTCGAAGCCGAGAGCGGCGAAACACGCCTTGCGACACCGCGCACCGACCGCTACCGCCGGCCCTACGAAGGCACCGATGCGCCCGCGGAGGCGATGCAGGCCTATCTCGATTGGGAGTACGGCCTGGTGGCGCAGCTGGAACGCGATGGAACCCATCATTTCAGCGTGCTCGAAGTGCAAGCGTTTTGAAAGGATCACAACACGGCGGTGACACTGTGTAGGCCGGGTAAAGGCGGCCAGGGCCGTCATCCGGCAAAAGGCCGAAGCGTTGGTTGTGCATAGCGCACAACAACTCATCAAAGGAGCTTCGCCATGAGAGTCCCGATCCTTGCCCTGTCCGCCGCCACGCTGGCCGCAGCAGTCCTGACCGGCTGCGTGGTCGCCCCGGCCGCCCCCGTCTACTCGGCGCCTCCAGGCGTGGCCTACGTGGCGCCGACGTATGTCTCGCCGGGCGTCGGCTTTGTCTGGGCCTATCACCCGCGCTACGGCTGGGGCTGGCACCACCCGCAGTACGGCTGGCACCGCGGCTGGCGTTGAGCCGAAATGCAAAGCGGCGCTCGAGAGCGCCGCTTTTTTTACGTGGAACCCGCCCGGTCAGCTCGGCTCGGCGCTCTTGAACAGCGCAGCAACCTTGCGCTTGCTCTTGATGTTGCTCGAGATGCCGCGCGCGGGAGTGGCCTTGGCGGCGGCTTCCCAGGCCGGCGTCGCGTCGGGTTCGCCCGGCTCGTAGGGCTTGTCGAAGAACGGGTCACGCGGCGCCGCGGGCGCACGGTGCGGGCGTCCGCCGCCGCGGCGAGCATCACCGCCCAGGCTGGCGCGTTCGCGCGGCTGGTCGAGCACGTCGCGTGCGTCGCCCGCTTCGCCTTCCTCGCGCCAGTGGCGGCGTCCGTCGTTGATGCGGCCGCGCGGGCGGTCTTCCTCGAACTCGACGGGCTCGAGATCGATTTTCTTCTTGATCAGCTTCTCGATGTCGGCCACCAGGCGCACGTCGTTGCCGCCGCTGGCAAAGCTCACGGCCAGCCCCGAAGCGCCGGCGCGGCCCGTGCGGCCGATGCGGTGCACGTAGTCTTCGGCGTTGAACGGAATGTCGAAGTTGAAGACGGCGGGCACGTCCTTGATGTCGAGGCCGCGGGCCGCGACGTCGGTGCACACCAGCAGGTCGACCTCGCCGGCCTTGAACGAGGCCAGCGCCTTCAGGCGTTCGTCCTGGCTCTTGTCGCCGTGCAGCGCGGTGGTGCGCAGACCGTCGCGCTCCAGCGAGCGTGCGAGGCGCGCGCAACCGAGCTTGCTGTTGACGAACACGAACGCCTGCGTGATGCCGCGCTGGCGCACGATCTGCTTGAGCGCGCGCCGCTTGTCGTCGTCGCTCACGCTATAGAAGTGCTGCTCGACGGTGGAAGCTGTCTCGTTGGGGCGCGCCACCTCGATGGTGACCGGGTTCTGCAGGTAGCTGCCGGCCAGCCGCTTGATTTCGGGGGAGAACGTGGCCGAGAACAGCAGCGTGGTGCGCTGCTTGGGCAGGTAGCTCAGGATGCGCTGCAGGTCGGGCAGGAAGCCGATGTCGAGCATGCGGTCGGCTTCGTCGAGGACCACGTATTCGACCTGGTTGAGCACCGCGTTCTTGGCCTCGATGTGATCGAGCAGCCGGCCCGGCGTGGCCACCAGGACTTCGACGCCCTTCTTCAGCTCCAGCGTCTGCGGCTTCATGTCGATGCCGCCGAACACGACGGTGCTGCGCAGGTTGGTGTACTTGGCGTACAGCTTGACCTGTTGCGCGACCTGGTCGGCCAGTTCGCGCGTGGGCAGCAGCACCAGGGCCCGGACCGGATGCCGCGCGGGCGAGGTCGAGGCGTTTTCATGCTTGAGCATGCGCTGCAGCAACGGCAGCGAGAACGCCGCGGTCTTGCCGGTGCCGGTCTGGGCGGCGCCCATCACATCCTGCCCGGAAAGCACGACCGGAATGGCCTGCTCCTGGATCGGTGTCATGGTCTCGTAGCCCATTTCGGCCACGGCGCGCGCCAGCGGTTCCGCCAGCGATAGATTGGAGAAGGAACTTGTCATTGAGCCCTCTATTGTCGCACTGCCGCAAAAAACAGCAGTGACCGCGCCGTGACAACGTCCGTGCCGGCGGAATTGCTATTTATTTCATAGCAAACAAGACAGCAGGCGCGGGCCGTGTGGGCCCGTCGATCTCAAAGGCTGCGCGCGTTGAAGGTGTCGCAGGCCTTGATGTCGCCGCTCTGGTAGCCCGCGCCGAACCATCTTTGGCGCTGTGCGCTGGTGCCGTGGGTGAAGCTGTCGGGCACCACCGCACGGCCCGCGGAGCGCTGCAGGGCGTCGTCGCCGATCTTCTGCGCGGCGTTCATGGCGGACTCGATGTCGCCCGGGTCGAGCCACTTCTTCGACTCCTGCGAATGGTGGGCCCACACGCCCGCAAAGCAGTCGGCCTGCAGCTCCACGCGCACGCTCATGGCATTGTTCTGGGTCTGGCTCAGGCGATTGCGCATGCCGTCGACCTTGGCGGTGATGCCGAGTTCGTCCTGCACATGGTGGCCGACCTCGTGCGCGATGACGTAGGCCTGCGCGAACTCGCCCGGTGCGCCGAGCTGGTTCTTCAGGGTGTCGTAGAAACCGAGGTCGATGTAGACCTTCTGGTCGCCGGGGCAGTAGAACGGCCCCATCGCCGATTGGCCCGTGCCGCAGGCCGTGGGCGTGGCATTGCGGAACAGCACGAGGCGCGGCGCGTGGTACGTGCCGCCGTTCTGCTTGAAGATGTCGGTCCAGACCACCTCGGTGTTGCGCAGCACGGTCGAGACGAAGGCCGCTTCGCGGTCGTTCGCCGGCGGCTTTGGTGCCGGCCCCTGCTGGGGCTGCTGCTGCACCTGCGCAGGCCCTCCACCGCCGCTGAGCAGGCTCAGCACGGTGAGCGGGTTGATGCCGAAGACCCAGCCGGCGATCAGCGCGACCGCGACGGTGCCGATGCCGATGCTGCGCCCGCCGATGAAGCCGCCGCCACCACCGCCGCCTTCACCGCGGCGGTCCTCGACGTTGTCCGATTGTTCGTTGCCTTCCCATCTCATCGCACGCTCCTTACCGGCCTTTTGCAGGAGTTGTCGCCGGTGACCGGAGGATGGTACTTGGCCCGGCGGCCACCGGGGTAACCGGCCGTCAGCGAAAGGCGCGGCGGCGGGTCAGGTTTTCGGCAGAGTCACGCCGCGCTGGCCCTGGTACTTGCCGCCCCGGTCCTTGTAGCTGGTCTCGCAGACCTCGTCGCTCTCGAAGAACAGCACCTGCGCGCAGCCTTCGCCTGCGTAGATCTTCGCGGGCAGCGGCGTGGTGTTGCTGAATTCGAGCGTCACGTAGCCTTCCCATTCGGGCTCGAAGGGCGTGACGTTGACGATGATGCCGCAGCGCGCGTAGGTGCTCTTGCCCAGGCAGATGGTGAGCACGTTGCGCGGGATACGGAAGTACTCGACGGTGCGCGCCAGCGCGAAGCTGTTGGGCGGGATGATGCAGTAGTCGCCATGCATGTCGACGAAGCTCTTCTCGTCGAAATTCTTGGGGTCGACCACGGTGCTGTGGATGTTGGTGAAGACCTTGAACTCGGGCGCGCACCGGATGTCGTAGCCGTAGCTCGAGGTGCCGTAGCTGATGATCTTGTGGCCAGAGGACTCGCGCACCTGGCCCGGTTCGAAGGGCTCGATCATTCCTTCGTTCTCGGCCATGCGCCGGATCCATTTGTCGCTCTTGATAGACATTGAAAAACACCCCAGTCTTCGCGCACTTCGTGTCGCTACGCCAACCCCTCAAGGGGCAACACCAGCGGCCCGGCAAAGCCGGTTCCGCGGTGTTCCTGGAAGAGGTTGCGCCGCGCTCGCTGGGTCGGCGATTGTGGCATGGGTGGGCTCGCCCTTTCGAGCCTCAGCCAGCCTGCGAGATCACCGTGCGCTCGACCAGCCTGTCGTCGCCGAGCACGATCATCGCGAAGAGCATTTCCTCCAGGGTGTCGGCGCGTTTCGTCTTGCGCGCCAGCAGCGGCGTGGCCGCCGGGTCGAGCACCAGGAAGTCGGCTTCGCAGCCGGGCTGCAGGTTGCCGATGACGCCGTCGAGCCCCAGAGCGCGCGCGGCGCCGCCGGTGTGGCGCCACCAGAGCTCCGATGGCGCGATGCTCAGGCCGGTCTTGGTCTGGCCCTCGCGGCCCACGTAGTAGGCGGCCATCATGGTGTGGAACGGGCTGAAGCTGGTGCCGCCGCCCACGTCGCTGGCCAGTCCGTAGGGGTAGCCCACGCGGTCGGCCGCGCCGAAGTCGAAGAAGCCGCTGCCCAGGAACAGGTTGCTGGTCGGGCTCACCGCGGCGGCCGTCTTCGTGTCGCGCAGCAGGGCGCGGTCGGTGTCGTCGAGGTAGATGCAGTGCGCGTACACCGCACGCTCGCGCATCAGGCCGAAGCCGGCGTACACGTCGAGGTAGGAGCGCGCCTTCGGGTAGAGCTCGCGCACCCAGCTCACTTCGTCGCGGTTCTCCGCCACGTGCGACTGGATCCAGGTGTCGGCGTACCTGGCCGCCAGTTCGCCCGCGCCGCGCATCTGCGCATCGGTGCTCGCGGGCGCGAAACGCGGCGTGATGGCATAGCCCAGCCGGTCGGTGTTGTGCCACTTGCGGATCAGCGCCTCGCTGTCGATCAGGCTCTGCTCGGTCTGGTCGCGCACGCCGTCGGGCGAGTTGCGGTCCTGCAGCACCTTGCCCGTGATCATGCGCAGGCCGCGGCGCCGGGCGCCCTCGAAGAAGGCATCCACCGAGGCCACGTGCGAGGTCGCGAAGGTCAGCGAGGTGGTGACGCCGTTGCGCAGCAGCTCGTCGAAGAACACGTCGGCCACTTCGTTCGAGTGCGCGGGGTCGGCGAACCGGCTTTCCTCGGGGAAGGTGTAGTTCTCGAGCCAGGGCAGCAGCCCCGGCGAGGGCGAGCCGATGATGTCCGTCTGCGGGAAGTGGATGTGCATGTCCACGAAGCCCGGCGCGAGGATGCGCCCGGGCAGGTGGGTCGTGTGGGCGTCCGGGTGGCGCGGCGCGACGGCGGCATGGCTGCCCGCATCGAGCACGCGCTGGCGGCCGGTGCTGTCGGGGGCGACGACCAGCAGGCCGTCTTCATCGAAAACAGGCTGGCCGTGGGCGTCGAATCGCAGGAGGGAGGCGCGGTAGGCTTTTTTCATCGTGGTTGCGGAGGGTAATGCAGCCCCGGACAACCGCAATTTCCATGCGCATATGAGTGCTATATGCCGAACGCACTCCCGGCATTGCCGAATGCGGAGCCCATCCGCCACCACATCCTCAAATGGTTGATCCAATGACGAGTCCTCGGCTATGATCCTTCGAGGCAACTCTCAGGCACAGCCACCCGCTCGATGGATCTAGACCTCACCCCCGACCAAGCCGCGTTCCGCGACGAAGTACGCCAGTTCGTGAAAGACCGGCTCCCCGCAGACATTCGCGAGCGCCTGCGCCTGGGCCATCCGCCGCGCAAACAGGACACCGTGACCTGGCAGCGCATCCTCAACGAGAAAGGCTGGGCGGCGCCGCATTGGCCGCGCGAGTTCGGCGGCGCCGAGCTCGGCCAGGCCGAGCGGCTGATCCTGCTCGACGAGCTGTTTCGCGCACCCGCGCCATTGCCGCAGGTGTTCAATGTCGGCATGCTCGGGCCGGTGCTGCTGAAGTTCGGCACCGAGGCGCAGAAGCGCTTCTTCATGCCGAAGCTCGCGAACCTCGACATCTGGTTCTGCCAGGGCTTCTCCGAGCCGGGCTCGGGGTCCGACCTGGCCTCGCTGCGCACCTCCGCCAGGCGCGAAGGCAACGAGTACGTCGTCAACGGCCAGAAGATCTGGACCACCACGGCGCACCTGGCCGACTGGGTGTTCGCGCTGGTGCGCACGGACAGCGAGGGCAGGAAGCAGCACGGCATCTCGTTCCTGCTGATCGACCTGCGCACGCCGGGAATCACCATTCGACCGATCACGTCGATCGACGGCCAGCATCACCTGAACGAGGTCTTCTTCGACGAGGTTCGCGTGCCGCTCGACAACCTGGTCGGCGAGGAAGGCCGCGGCTGGGACTGCGCCAAATACCTGCTGATGAACGAGCGCACGGGCATCGCCAACGTGGGTCTGTGCAGGGAACGGCTGGACTATGCCCGCGAACTCGCGGGCAAGCGCACCCAGGCCGGCAAGCCGCTGCTCGACAGCCCCAGGCTGCGCAGCGAAATCGCCATGCTCGACGCCGAGATCCGCGCGCTCGAAATCACCAACTGGCGCTTTCTGCTGTCGCCCGACACCGCGCAGAAGGTACCCGGCTTCGCTTCCGTGCTGAAGCTGAAGGGCACCGAGCTGCAGCAGGACATCGCCCAGCTGCTGCAACGCATCGCGGGGCCCGCGGCCATGGAGCGCCGCCCGCACGACGGCGAGGGCGCCGGGCATTGGGCGGGCCCGCTGGCCATGCGCTATTTCTACAGCCGCGCGGCCAGCATCTACGGCGGTACGAGCGAGGTCCAGAAGGACATTCTTTCCAAGACGATCCTGGGGTAGGTCACGATGAACTTCGAACTCAACGAAGAGCAGCAAGCGCTGCAGGGCAGCCTGGCCCGCCTGCTGGGCGACGTCTACGGTTTCGAGCAGCGCCGCGCCATCGCCGCCACGCCCGCCGGCTGGAGCCAGCCCGTGTGGCGGCAACTCGGCGAGCTCGGGCTCACCGCCCTTCCGTTGCCGCAGGCGCACGGCGGCTTCGGCGGCGGCGCGGTCGACCTGCTGCCGGTGATGCAGGAGCTGGGCCGCGCGCTGTCGCTGGAGCCCTTTCTCGCATCGATCGTGCTCGGCGGCACCGCACTGCGGCTGGCCGGAAACGACGCCGTGCAGGCGCAGTTGCTGCCCGATGTGGCCAGCGGCGAGGTTCGCCTGGCCTGGGCGCACGACGAAGCCGGCGGGCACCCGGCTGCACTGTGGGTGGAGACCACGGCACGGCAGGACGGCGGCCAATGGCGCCTCGACGGCGCCAAGTGCAATGTGTTGCACGCCACGGCCGCGCACCGGTTCGTGGTCAGCGCGCGCACCGCGGGCGCCCCGGGCGATGCGAACGGCCTCGCCCTCTTCCTGGTCGACGCCTCCGCCCAAGGCGTGGATTGCCGCCCCCACCGCTTGGTGGACGACACGCCGTGCGGTGAACTCCATTTCAGCGCGGCAGCGGCCTTGCCGCTCGGCGATCCGCGCGACGGCGCCGCTGCGCTGAAGGCCATCGAGGGCACCCTGGCGGCTGGCACCGCAGCGGTTTGCGCCGACGCCGTGGGCGCCATGGAATCGGCCTACCGGCTCGCCATCGACTACCTGAACACACGCAAGCAGTTCGGCCGCCTGATCGGCGAGAACCAGGCGCTGCGCCATCGGGCGGCGGAGATGCTGGTCAGCCTCGAGATGTGCCGCAGCATGGCGATGGCCGCGGCCATTGCAGCGGACGGCCTCGATGCGCACGATGCACGCGCCGACCTCGCGCGCGCCAAGCTGATGATCGGCCGGCATGGCCGCAGCCTCTGCCACGCAGCCATTCAGCTTCACGGCGGCATCGGCATGACCGAGGAATACGCCGTGGGCCACTGCCTGCGCCGCGTGACGCTGATCGACCAGCTCTTCGGCGACGTCGAGGCCCAGGCGACGCGGCTGGCGGAGATGCAATGAGCGAGGCAGTGTTCGAAACCATTCGCCGGGATCTTTCCGGGCCGGTCCTCACGCTCACGCTGTACCGCCCCGAGAAGCTCAACGCCATGACGCGCCTGATGCGTCGCGAGTTGTGCCGGGCGCTCGACCTGGCCGACGCCGACGACGCCGTGCGCGCCATCGTCGTCACCGGCGCGGGCCGCGCCTTCTGCGCGGGGTTCGACCTGTCGGAAGGCGCGCGGGCTTTCGATACGTCGTCGCCGGCACGCGCGCCCGAGCCGGGGGAGGAGCCCGGCCGCGACGGTGGCGGCGTGCTCGCGCTGCGCCTGTTTGCCTGCACCAAACCGCTGATCGGTGCGATCAACGGCGCGGCCGTGGGCATCGGCGCATCGATGCTGCTGCCGATGGACGTGCGTATCGCGTCCAGCGACGCGCGCTTCGGCTTCGTGTTCGCGCGCCGGGGCGTCGTGCCCGACGCGTGCGCCAGCTGGTTCCTGCCGCGCGTGGCGGGCATTTCGAAGGCGCTCGAGTGGAGTCTGGGCGGCACGGTGTTCGATGCGGCCGAGGCACTGGCCGGCGGGCTCGTGAGCCAGGTGTGCGAACCGGGCGAACTGCTTGCGCGCGCGCAGGCAAAGGCACTGGACATCGCGGAGAACGCCGCGCCGGTGTCCGTGGCCCTCACGCGGCAACTGATGTGGCGCATGCTGGGCGCCAGCCACCCCATGGAAGCGCACCGGCTGGAGAGCGCGGCGCTCGAATCGCGCGGCGGCTCCGCCGACAGCGCGGAGGGCGTGACCTCGTTCAAGGAGAGGCGGCCCGCCAGGTTCCCGGACAAGGTGAGCACCGGCATGCCCGACTTCTATCCGTGGTGGACGGACCCGGCCTTTTCCGCTTCTTCGATCGCAGACCACGGAGACACGAAGACATGAGCCAGGTGTTCCTCGACCAGCGCAGCATGGCGCGCGACGCCCTGATGCAGCGCGCGCTGCGCGCCGCGCGCGGCTTCGATACGGCGGGCGCGTGCGAGAAGGCGATGCCATCGCGCTGCTGCTGCGCAACGACTTCGCCTTCTTCGAAGCGCAGCAGGCGGCCGCCGCGCTCGGCGCCTACGCGGTGCCCATCAACTGGCACGGCAAACCCGAAGAGGTGCTCTACATACTGAACGATGTGGCGCCGAAGGTGCTGGTCGGGCATGCCGACCTTCTCGCGCCGGTGCGCGAACACCTTCCCGCTGGCACCGTGGTCATCACCGTGCCCACGCCGCCCGAGGCGGTCCGCGCCTTCTCGCCGGCCGAAGCCGCGACGCAAGTGCCGGCCGATGCGGCGGAATGGAACGCCTGGCTCGGAGCCTTCGCGCCATGGGACGGCCCGCCGCGGCGCAGCCGCGCGACCATGATCTACACCTCGGGCACCACCGGCCGGGCCAAGGGCGTGAAACGCGACGCGGCCACGCCGGAGCAGGCTGCCGCCTACGTGCAACTGATGCGCCGCGTTTACGGCCTGCAGCCGGGCGTGCGTGCGCTCATCGGCGGCCCGCTGTACCACTCCTCGCCCAACGCCTACGCACGCCAGGCCTTGCCGATCTGCGACCTGCTGGTGATGCAGACCCGGTTCGACGCCGAGGCCGTGCTCGCCGCCATCGAGCGGCACCGCATCAGCCACATGGTGGCCGTGCCCACCATGTTCGTGCGCATGCTCAAGCTGCCCGAAGACGTGCGCGAGCGCTACGACGTGAGTTCCCTGAAGTGGGTGACGCACACCGGCGCGCCCTGCTCGGCCGAGACCAAGCGCGCCCTCATGGACTGGTGGGGCCCGGTGGTCTACGAGACCTACGGCGGCACCGAGGTCGGCACCGCCACGCTCAGCACGCCCGAAGACTGGCTCGCCTTCCCCGGCAGCGTGGGCCGGCTCAACCCCGATGCGCGCATGGTGCTCTACGGAGAAGACGGCCAGCCGGTGGCGCCCGGCGAGGTCGGCGAGATCTTCGTGCGCGTGCCGGCCTATGCCGACTTCACGTACCACAACCATCCCGAGAAGCGGAAAGAGGTGGAGCGCGACGGCCTCATCAGCTGCGGCGACGTCGGCTACGTGAAGGACGACCACCTCTACCTGTGCGACCGCCGCTCCGACATGGTGATTTCGGCCGGCGTGAACATTTATCCGGCCGAGATCGAGGCCGTGTTGCTGCAGTGTCCGCTCGTGCGCGACTGCGCCGTCTTCGGCATACCCGACGAGGAAATGGGCGAATCGCTGGCCGCGGCCGTCGAGCCGATGCCCGGCACCGCGCCCGACGCCGATGCGCTGCGCGCCTTTCTGGAGGACCGCATCGCCAGGTACAAGGTGCCGCGCCGCTTCGACTTCCATGCCGCGCTGCCGCGAGAGGACAGCGGCAAGATCTTCAAGCGCCGGCTGCGCGACCCGTTCTGGCAGGCCGCGGGCCGGAAGATCTGACGTGGACGCCCCGCACATCGCGCGCCGCCTCACCCTCGCGCTCCAGCGCCATGCGGGCCTGCATGGCAGCGTCGAGGAATTGCGCCGGCTCACCGGCGGCGCGACCAAGACGACCTGGTCGTTCGACCTGCTCACGGCTGACGGGCGCCGCCCGATGATCCTGCAGCAGATGCCCACAATGACCGCGTCGGCATCGGCATCCCCCGGCCTCGCTGCGCCCAAGCTCGACGCGGCCGAAGACGCGCGCGTGATGATCGCGGCGCGCGCACACGGCGTGCCGGCACCCGCGGTGCTCGCCGTGCTCGACGTGCACGACGGCCTCGAGCGCGGCTACGTTACCGAACGCGTCGAGGGCGAGACGCTGGGCCGAAAGCTCGTGTCCGACCCGGCCTATGCCGGGGCCCGTCGCGCGATGGCCGCCCAGGCCGGGACCATCCTCGCGGCGATCCACTCGATGCCGGTCGCCGAGCTTCCCTTTCTGCAGCGGCTCTCGCCCGCGCGGGAGCTCGAGGTGTACGCCGGCCTGCTGGCGCGCACGGGCTTCAGCCATCCGGCGCTCGAGTACGCGGTGCAATGGGTGCGCAAGAACCTGCCGGTCGATTGGCCCGACGCACTCGTGCATTCCGACTTTCGCACGGGCAACCTGATCGTCGGCAGCGAAGGCATCCGCTGCGTGCTCGACTGGGAGATCGCCCGGGTCGGCGACCCGATGCAGGACCTGGGCGTGCTGTGCATGCGCACCTGGCGCTTCGGCGGCGCGGGCGAGGCGGGCGGTTTCGGGGCGCGCGAAGACCTGTACGCGGCCTACGAGCGCGCGAGCGGCAAGCCGGCGGACCCGCTGCGCGTGCGCTTCTGGGAGGCCTTTTCCAACCTCAAGTGGGCCATCGGCTGCGTGCGGCGCGGGCTTTCGGTGCGAGCCGACGGCAGCCCCGCAAGCCTGGAACTGTGCGCGGTCGGCCGGCGCATGGAAGAGCCGCTGTGGGACTTCTTCCAACTCATCGAGGCCTGACCCCACCATGCCGAACTCCGTACCTCCCGCCGGCACCCTGCTGCTGGCCGCCGCCCGCTACCTCGAAGACGAACTGCTGCCCACGCTGGACGGCTATCACCGCTTCCAGGCGCGCGTGACGGTGAACGTGCTGCGCATCGTGGAGCGCGAACTGCGCCTCGGTCAGCCGCACGATGAAGCCTCCACGGCCGTGAGCCGCGAGCTGGCCGACGCCATCCGCGCAGGCGAGATACCCATCGACGCCGACCTGGCCGCGCAGCTGCGCCAAGGCCTGGGCGAGGCGCTCGCCATCAACAACCCGAAGTGGCCACATACCGAAAGACCTGCATGAACTTCACCGAAGAACAGATTTCATTCCGCGACGGCGTGCGCCGCATGGTCGAGCGCCACGTCGCGCCCATCGCCGCGGAGATCGACGAGAACGACCGCTTTCCCGAGGAGCTGATTCCGGTCTACGGCGACATGGGCCTGCTGCAGCTCTGGGTGCCGGAGGAATACGGCGGCCCGGGCGCGAACCTGACGATGGTGTGCATCGCGCGGGAAGAAATCTCACGCGTGTCGGAGTCGTGCGCGCTCATGGCGGGCATGAACACCATGTTCGCGCTGCCGATCATGCACTTCGGCACCGAGGATCAGAAGCAGCGCTTTCTGCCGCTGCTGGCCGAAGGCCGCACCGTGACCGCCATCGCCATCTCGGAGCCCGACTGCGGCAGCGACGTCGGCGGCATGCGCACGCGCGCCGTGCGCGACGGCGAGAGCTACGTGCTCACCGGGCAGAAGCAGTGGTGCACCTTCGGCAGCCGCGCCGACTACATCCTGGTGTTCGCCAAGACCGGTGAGCGCGGCGGCGCCGACGATATCAGCCCCTTCATCGTGGACGTGAAGAACAGCAAGGGCCTCACCTTCGGCCGCAACGAACGCAAGATGGGAATGAAGGGCACGATCAACGTGCCGGTGTACCTGGACAACGTGCGCGTGCCGGCGGAAAACCGCCTGGGCGAGGAAGGCAAGGGCTTCCGCTCGGCCATGCGCGCGCTGGACCTCAATCGCCCTGCCATCGCCGCCGCGTCGGTCGGCCTGGCCCAGGGCGCGCTCGATGCGGCGCTGGGCTACGCCAAACAGCGCAAGCAGTTCAAGCGGGCGATCATCGAGTTCCAGGGCATCCAGTTCATGCTGGCCGACATGGCCATGCAGATCGAGGCCGCGCGCTGCCTGGTGTACGAAACCGCGCGGCTCGCCGACATCGGCGACTGGAACCAGTTGCCCAAGTTCGCGAGCATGGCCAAATGCTTCGCGAGCGACGTGGCCATGAAGGTGACCACCGACGCGGTGCAGGTCTTCGGCGGCTACGGCTACGTGAAGGACTACCCCGTGGAAAAGATGATGCGCGACGCCAAGCTCAACCAGATCTTCGAGGGCACGAACCAGATCCAGCGCGTGGTGATCGCACGCGAGCTGATGCGTTGACGGCCTGAGGCCCGCGCCCGGCAGCGCGCCGGGCACGGACGGCGCCACGTTCAGGCGAGCAGCTGCCTGGCGATCATGTTGCGGTGGATTTCCGACGCGCCCTCATAGATGCGAAGCACGCGCAGGTCGCGGTATACCCGCTCCACGATGGTGCCGCGGCAATAGCCCGAGCCGCCGAAGATCTGCAGCGCCTTGTCGGCGATGCGGCATGCGGCCTCGGTGCAGATCACCTTCACCATCGACGCCTTCATGCGTGCGTCTTCGCCGCGCGCGGCGCGCCACACGGCCTCGAACAGCACCATGCGCGCCGCATGCAGATCCATGGCCATGTCGGCGATCATGTGCTGAATGGCCTGGTGCTCACCCAGCGCCTGGCCGAAGGTGACACGCGTCTTGGCATGCTCGATGGTTTCGTCGAGCGCAATCTGGGCCGGCCCGAGCGCCTGGCAACCGACATTCAGCCGGCCTTCGTTGAGCCCAGACATCGCGTACGAAAGACCGCGCCCCTCTTCGCCCAGCAGGTTCTCCACCGGAACGCGGCAGTCGGTAAAAGAAATTTCGCACAGGCTGTCGTCCATCCAGCCCATGGTGGGCATGGTCCGCGTGACCTTGAAGCCGGGCGTGGTCGTGTCCAGCAGAAAGGCCGAAATGCCCTTCTTGCCGGCCGAACGGTCGGTGGAGGCGAGCACGGTGATCGAATGCGCATGGTTGGCGTTCGAGATGAAGGTCTTCACGCCGTCGAGCACGTAGTGGTCGCCGTCGCGGCGCGCCGTGGTCGTCATCTTCGCGGCGTCGGAGCCGGCGTGCGGCTCGGTGATGGCAATGCAGTTGCGCGAACGTCCCGATGCAATCTCGGGCAGCCACTTCTTCTTGATCGCTTCCGAGCCATGGTCCACGATGATGTGCACGCCAGGCCCGAGCGCGGAGCGCACGAAGGGCCAGAACTGCGGCGGCAGCCGCGCCAGCTCCAGCTGCACCGCCACGCTGGTGAGGTGGTCGACAGGCATGCCGCCATAGGCCTCGGGAATCGACATGCCGTAGAAGCCCATCTCGCGCAGCGTGGCCTCCACCTGCTCGGGCACTTCGCCGGTTTCCTGGTAGCGCGTTTCGAGCTTGAGCAACGCATCGACGGCGTCACGCGTGGCCACGCGCATTTCTTCCGCTTCGGGGGGCAGGTCAAAATCCATGATATCTCCTTTGGTAGAACCATTGATTATGACGCAGGCGCGGGGGGAACGCACGCCTCAGCGGCGCAACAGAAGAATCGCCTTTCCCGAGGTCTGCCGCCGTTCCAGCGCCGCGAGCGCCGCCGGCGCATCCTCGAAGTCGAACACCGAGGCCTCGAGCGGCCGAATCCGCCCCGACAGGTACCAGCCCTGGATCTCTTCGCCCAGTTGCCGCGCCAGCGCCGGTTCGCGCTTGCGCACCTCGCCCCACAACACACCGACGGCCGAGGCATTGGCCAGCAGCAGGCGGTTGGCGGGCAACGGCGTCAACGCGCCGCTGGCGAAGCCGATCACCAGCAGCCGCGCGCCAAAGGCCAGGCAGCGCACGCTTTGCGCGCCGATGTCGCCGCCGACCGGGTCGTAGATCACGTCCACACCCTGCGGTGCAAGCTTGCGCACCTCGTCGACCCACCTCGCGTCGGTGTAGTCGATGGTCGCGTCCGCGCCGAGCGCCAGGCAGGCGTCGCGCTTGGCGGCACGCCCCGCGGTGGCGATCACGCGCGCGCCCATCAGCTTGCCGAGTTGCACAGCCGCGCTGCCGACACCGCCGGCGCCGGCATGCACCAGCAAGGTTTCCCCTGCTCGCAGGCGCGCGGCATGCCGCAGGGCGTAGAGCGAGGTCGGGTAGTTGCCGCGCAGCGCCAGGGCGGCACCGGGCGCCACGTCGGACGCGACGGGCATCGCCTCGGCACGCGGCACCAGCGCATATTCAGCGAAGCCGCCGAACATGCCCGCCGGCGTGGCGCAGGCCACGCGCGTGCCGGCACCTTCGCCGCTGACGATGGTGCCTACCACCTCCACGCCGGGCGTGAACGGCAGGGCCGGCTTGGTCTGGTACCGGCCCTTGATGGCAAGCGTGTCCAGAAAATTGAGGCCCGCTGCTTCCACTTTCACCAGGTACTGGTCGTGCGCCGGCGTGGGCACCGGCAGCTCGGCCAGCCGCATCCGGCCCGGATCGCTCAGTTCTTCGACCAGCCAGGCTCTCAACGCGACGTGCCTCGCAGTTGGGCCCGGCCGTTCGTGAGTACCAGCACATCGCGCTCCACCACACGCGCGCGGAAGGCGATCTCGCCGCCGTCGCGCCAGCCTTCCAGACGGATGGTTTCGCCGGGATAGACCGGTGCCGACAGCCGCGCGCGCATGGCCGACAGGCGCGTCGCGTCGAAATCCGCGAACGCGGCGATCAAGCCGCGCCCGGCGATGCCCCAGGTCGCAAGCCCGTGAAGAATGGGCCGTGCAAAACCGGCCTTGGCCGCGAAGGCAGGCTCGGCATGCAGCGGGTTGATGTCGCCCGACAGGCGGTAGAGCAAGGCCTGGTCAGCGCGCGTGGGCAGGTCGAGCACGAGTTCGGGCGCCGACTCGGGCATGGCTGCCGCAGCGGGCGCGGGCTCGTCGGCCTGGCCGTCCGCACTGGAGAAGCCGCCGTCGCCGCGCAGGAAGTAGACGCTCTCGACCGTGGCCAGCGGCTGTTGCGCGGCACCGACGAGTTCCTTTTCCACATGCAGGATCGCACCCTTGCCTTCGCCCTTGTCGACCACCCGAGTCACGCGCGTGCGCCCGACCACAGTGCCTGACGGCGGCAGCGGCGCATGCAGGCGCACCGACTGCTCGCCGTGCACGAGCTTCATGAAGTCGATGCCGATCTCCTTGCGCTCGCGCATCCAGAAACCTGGCGAGGCCAGCACGGCAGCCATGGTCGGCAGCGCCACCAGTTCCTTTTCGTAGACGAAGCGCAGCTGCCTCTCGTCGAGCGGGTCGGCGCCCAGGCCGAGCCCCAGCGCGTAGAGCATCGTGTCCTTGGGGGTGTACACGTGCTGCACGTCGCCTGAGTGCCAGTCACGTGCCTTGCGATAGTCGAGCATCTGCTGTTCCTTGTGTTTCAGTGTGGAGCGATGTGATGTTCACGAGCCTGCCGCCGGCCAGCGGAACTGGGCGGGCTCGCGCGAGGCAAAGCGGCGCACCGCTTCCTTGGCGTACTCGCTGTTGGAAGCCAGCGCCTGGCCCGCGGCTTCGATCTCCAGCATGGTCGGCAGGTCGCTGCCGAGCGAGCTTTGGAGCGCCCGCTTGGAGACGCTCATGGCCACGGGCGAGGCCCCGGCAAAGCTGCGCGCAATGGCAAGTGCGCGCGGCATCAGGTTCTCGGCGGGCAGCACCTCCATCGCGATGCCCAGCTGCCGCGCCTCGGCCGCGTCGATCTCCCGCGCGGAGAAAATCAGCTCCTTCGCACGCTGCAGGCCCACCACGCGCGGCAGCGTGTAGTAGGCCCCCATGTCCGGCACCAGGCCGATGCGCTGGAACACCATGCACAGCCGCGCGCGATCGCTCAGCAGCACGATGTCGCACATCAGCGCGATGCTGAAACCCGCGCCGAAGGCCACGCCGTCGACCGCCGCGATCACCGGCCGGTCGAGCGCCATCAGCTCGGTGCAGATGCGCGTGTAGCGCGCCATGCCGGCACGCCGCTGTTCGGGCGTGCGCGGGCCGCCCTCGCCCATCGCCTTGACGTCGCCACCGGCGCAGAAGGCGCCGGCCGCACCCGTGACGACGAGCACACGCACCGCTTCGTCCGCGCGAATGCGTGCCAGCAGCTCGCCCAATTCGTCGGCCATCTCGGGGCTGATCGCGTTCTTCGATTCGGGCCGGTTCAGCGTCAGCGTCGCGACGCCGTCTTCCAGGGCGTAGACCAGCGTGTTCATGCAGGCTCCTCCAGCACCGAGATCGGCGTGCCATTGACCATCACGTCGCAATACTCCGACATGCCCAGCGCGGTGCGTCCCTCGCACAGGTAGGTGGTGATGCCTTCGGTGATGCGGGTGTAGGCGCCCGGCTCCCCGCCGGCGCTCTTGTGGCGCAGCGGCACCAGCGCGCCGACCTCGCCTTCGAGCGTGTAGCTGCGCTCCGCTGTGCGAACCAGCGCGGTGAAGCGCACCGGGTAGTACTTGTCGTCGTAGACGGTCGCGATGCGGCCTTCGAGCACCGGTTCGTAGCGGCCGTTGCGCAGCACGTTGCCGCTCACGTTGTTGGGCAGGCCGCCCTTGCATCCCTTGACGGACAGCAGCACGCCGAAGTCGCGATCGAATGTGACGGGGAGCCACTTGTACCAATAGAAGCTGTGCCAGTGGCGCGGCCCCCACGACTTGTCGCGGTACCCGAAGCCGTCGATCTCGTGGCGCACGCCGTCCACGGTGATGTGGCCGCGCACCGCCATGTTCTGCTCGGTATGGCCGCGGTAGACCGAGTGCTCGGGATGGAGCTCGAGCCGGCTGCCGTCGAGCGCCACGATTTCCCCACCGTGCATCGGCGAGATGCCCTCGTAGTCGAGCGAGATGGTGGCGGACCGCTTTGGATATCTTTTGAAAGCACTGCCGGGGTCGGCCATGGCATGCGGGTCGTCCATGATCAGCAGCTCGCCCTCGTAACTCACGCGCAGGCGCTTGAAGGGCTCCAGCACCTCGAAGCGCAGGCCGCCCGCGTCCATGGCCTCGTTGTGGGAGATGGGCGGGCGCCCGTACATGAAGCCGACGCGTCCGTCGGGCAGGTACACGCAGCATGTCATCTCGGCATGGCCTTCGTTGGGCCGGTTGCCCAGGCGCATCCACGCGCCGATGCCTCGCGCCGTGTCGAAGGCGTTGAAGTACATGCTCTCGTTGTAGTTGCCGGCCGCTTCGGGCGCGTGGGTGTACTCGTCCTGCGGATCGAGATGCAGTCTGCTGTCGGGGGGCATGAACATGGTCTGGTCCTTGGAGCGAAATGCATCCGGGCACGGCACCGCCCCTGTGAACATCGGCCGTGCGCGCGGATAAAGCCTGCGAGCGCTTCGGTGCCAAGATCTCGCATGCGAGTCGGCGGCCCTAGAAGAATGCAGCCGCGCGTGCCAGTTGCTGGCGGCACTCGGCCACCATGCGCTCCAGCAACGCTGCGCACGTCGGCACGTCGTCGATCAATCCGATCACCTGGCCAGCCCAGACGGGACCGGCGTCCACCTCGCCGGATTCGAGCGCAGCCTTGCCGCGCGCGCCGGACACCAGCGCGCGAACGTCTTCGAAGGCGCAGCCGCCGGGGCGCCGCTCGCTGGCGATGACCTCGTTCGCAACCGCGTTCGCGAAAACGCGCGCGGTGTTGCCCATGCTGCGGAAAATCAGACGCGTGTCGCGCTCGCTGCCATTCACCAGCGCCTGCTTGATGGCGTCGTGCACAGGCGCCTCCTGCGTGCAGACGAAGCGCGTGCCCATGTTCACGCCCTCGGCGCCCAGCACCAGCGCGGCAGCCATGCCGCGTCCATCGGCAATGCCGCCCGAGGCGATGACGGGAATTTCGAGCGCACGCGTGGCGGCCGGGATCAGCACCAGCCCCGGCACATCGTCCTCGCCCGGATGGCCGGCACATTCGAAGCCGTCGATGCTGATGACATCCACGCCGCGCTTCTCCGCGGCCACCGCGTGGCGCACCGAGGTGCACTTGTGCAGCACGGCGATGCCGCTGCGCTTGAGCAGGGCGACCACCTCGGCGGGCACGTTGCCTGCGGTCTCGACGACCTTCACGCCGCTCTCGACGATGGTGGCGAAGATGCGCTCGTAGGGAGGCGGGTTCACGCTGCGCAGCATGGTCACGTTCACGCCGAAAGGCTTGTCCGTCATGCCGCGGCAGCGCTCTATTTCGCGCGCCAGGTCCTCGGGCGTGGGCTGCGTGAGCGCCGTGAGCATGCCCAAGCCGCCAGCGTTCGATACGGCCGAGGCCATCTCGGCGCGGCCGACCCACTGCATGCCGCCCTGCACGATCGGATAGCGGATACCGAGCAGTTCGGTGAGGCGCGTCTTCACGGTCGGGCGCCTACAGGCTGATGTGGAAGCCGCCGTTCACCCCCAGGTGCTGCCCGGTGATGTACGAGGCGGCATCGGACATCAGGAAGCACACCGTCTTCACCACTTCCTGCGGCGTCGACCAGCGACCCAGCGGAATCTGCGCCAGCATGCCGTCACGGAATTTCTCGCCGCGCACCACCTCGGTCATTGGCGTCTCGACCACGCCGAAGCAGATCGAGTTGGTGCGGATGTTGTACTTTCCCCATTCGCGCGCCGCCGTCATGGTGACGCCGAGCATGCCGGCCTTGGCGGCTGCGTAGTTGACCTGGCCGATGGAGCCCTTGCGGCCCGCATCCGAGGAAATGTTGACGATGGCGCCGCCGCTGGTGTCTCCGCTCTTGGCCCGCGACACCATGTGGCGGCCCACGGCCTGGAGCCAGAAGAAGGTGCCGGTCAGGTGCACATCGATCACGTCCTGCCACTGCTGGGCCGTCATCTTCTCGATCATGGCGGGGCGTGTGATGCCCGCGTTGTTGACCAGGCCGTGCACGCCGCCGAAGCGGGCCACCGCTTCCTCGATCGCGCTGGCCGCCAGCGCCGCGTCGGTGACGCTGCCGACCACCTGCTGCACGCGCGCCGAAGGAAGCTCGGCCATCGCGGACTTGAGCGTATCGGGATTCAGGTCGACGGCAACCACGTTGCCGCCCAGGTCGACGACCAGCTCAGCAATGGCCTTGCCAATGCCCTGCCCCGCGCCGGTGACGACGATCGTGCGGCCTTCGAGAGTGACTAGATTCTGCATGGAAATCCTGTTGCTTCGTTTTGGTTGAACCAATAATATTTGGATTGGGCGCCGGCATCAAGCCGCGGCACGCAGGGTTTTCGCGCGCTCGGCGTCCTGCAGCTGGCGCCAGGCGATCTTTCCGGTAGGCGACTTCGGCAGTTCCGCGACGAACTCGACCAGGCGCGGGTACTTGTAGGCGGCCATCTTGTTGCGGGCCCACTCGATGATGTCGGCCTCTCGCAAGCCGGCCTGCGCATCGCGCAGCACGACCACCGCCTTCACCGTCTCCCCGCGATAGGCGTCGACGGCCGCGATCACGCATGCCTCGGCGATGGCCGGGTGCTCGTGAAGCATCGCCTCCACCTCCGCCGGCCAGACCTTGTAGCCAGACGCGTTGACCATGCGCTTGAGGCGGTCGACGATGAAGAAGTAGCCCTGCTCGTCGCGCCGGCCCAGGTCGCCGCTGCGCACGAAGCGCTTGCCGTCCATCTCCAGCGTGGCGGTGCGCGTGGCCTCCTCGTTGCGCCAGTAGCCGACGAACACCTGCGGCCCCGCCATCACGATCTCACCCACCTCGCCGGGCGGCAGCTCGGCCAGCGTGTCGGGGTCGACGATGCGCAGGTCCGTGTTGAACAGCGGCACGCCCAGGCACTGCCGCTTGAACGCGGCAGGCGGATTGCCCGACACGTGCGCGGTTTCCGAGAGGCCGTAGCCTTCCAGGAAGTCCAGCCCCGTCAGCGCCTTCAGGCGTTCGCCCACGGCCTCGGGCATGCCTGCTCCGCCGCCGCCGATGCGCCGCACGGAGCTCAGGTCGTATTCCGCCAGGCGCGGGCTTGAGAGAAAGTCGATCACCATCGTCGGCATCGCCGTCCAATGGCTCACGCGGTGGCGCGCGATGAGCTCCGCAGCTTCGTCGCGGTTCCAGCGCTTCATCAGCACCAGCGTGCCGCCGCCGTAGATGGGCGCGTTCATCAGGTTCTGCATGCCCGTGATGTGGAAGTAAGGCAGCGCCACCAGCTGGACCGAGTGCGGCACAAGCCCCATCCAGTGCGCGACGATCACGGTGCTGGCCATGAGCGTGCGGTGGGTGTGCATGCAGCCCTTGGGCGCACCGGTGGAGCCCGAGCTGTAGAGAATGAGGGCCAGCGCGTCCGGCAGATGCTCCAGCGGCTGCAACTCGCCGGAGGCCGCGGCGAGCACGCGGCGCAGGCCGGTCGTGCGCGACGGACCTTGCGCGGATTCGGGCTGCATCTCGGCCGGCCCCGGGTTGCCCACCACGATCACGCGGCGCAGTTGCTGGGCCGCAGGCGCGGCAAGCAGTTCCGCCACGTTGTCTGCGCTGCAGAAGGCAGCCACAGCGCCCGTGTCGCTGAGGTAGTGCGGCAGCTCGTCGCGCCTGTTCATCGGATTCACCGGCACCACGACCGCATTGATGCGCAGGATGGCGAAGAAGGCCGCGATCCAGCCGCGTCCGTTCTGCAGGTAGATCAGCACCCGGTCGCCGCGCTGCACACCCAGTTCGTTCTGCAGGAAGGCTGCGATGCACTCGACCTGATCGACCAGCTCGGCGTAGCCGAGGCTGCCGAAGTCGTCGACCAGCACGGCCCTGTCGGGGTAGCGCATGGCCGACACCAGGAGGTTTGCACACAGGTTGGTGGGTGGGATATCGATGTCGCGCGGCAAGCTGTGCGGCCACGTGCTGAGCTCATGCGGGGTCATGTTGTCTCTTCTTTCTGGTGTTCTTTGCTGCACTCGCACCCGGGCCGGGAGAAAAGCGTTCGCGCAGCAGGTTCTTCTGCACCTTGCCCATCGCGTTGCGGGGCAGTTCCTCGACGAAATGAACGGTCTTGGGCACCTTGAACGCCGCCAGGCTGGCCTTCACCGCACCGACAACGTCCGCGGCCTGCGGGACCGCGGTGCAGTCGATCGACGTGTCGCGCACCACCACGGCAACCACCGCTTCGCCGAAGTCCGGATGCGCCAGCCCGATGACGGCCGACTCTCGCACGCCCGGCAACGCGTCGATGACCTCCTCGATTTCCTTGGGGTAGACGTTGAGTCCGCCCGAAATGACGAGGTCCTTGTCGCGCCCCACGATGGTGAGGTAGCCGTCTTCGCTCAACCGGCCCAGGTCGCCGGTCTTGAAGAAGCCGTCGGCCGTGTGCTCTTCGGAGGTCTTCTCCGGCAGCCGCCAGTAACCTGCGAAGACGTTGGCGCCCCTCACCTGGATCTGCCCCGTCTCTCCCGGCGCCGCCGGCGCGCCCCCGGCATCGACCACGCGCAGCGATACACCGGGCAGCGCACGGCCCACCGTGCCGCAGCGGCGCTCCCCGAGGTAGGGGTTGGACGCGAACATGCCGCCCTCCGTCATGCCGTAGCGCTCGAGGATGGCGTGGCCGCTGCGTCGCCGGAACGCGTTGAAGGTGTCCGCCAGCAAGGGCGCCGAGCCCGAGACGAACAGCCGCATGCCGCGGCATGCGGCGACGTCGAGCCCGGGTTCGCCGAGCATGCGGACGTAATGCGTCGGCACGCCCATGCACACGGTGCTCGACGAGAGCAGCGCGACGGCGCGCGCGGCATCGAATCGCGGCTCGAACCGCGTCGCGCTGCCGTTCCACAACGCACAGTGCAACGCAACGAACAGGCCGTGAAAGTGATAGATCGGCAGGATGTGCAGCAGCACGTCGCCGGGCTCGAACGCCCAGAACCGATGCAGCGTGCTCACGCCCACGCCCAGGTTGCGGTGTGTCAGCATGGCGCCTTTGGGCCGCCCCGTCGTGCCGGACGTGTACAGGATTGCCGCCAGGTCGTCAGCGCTGCGCTGCGCGATGGCCGAGCGCGGCACCTGCCGGGCCGCCGCCTGCGCAATTTCGCCTTCCCCGTCATCGCCCAGTTCAAGTACATGGAGCACGCCGGCCGCCGCGGCCAGCACGCGCCCCTGGGCCGCGGCCTGCGGCCGGACCACGAACACATGCGGCCGCGCGTCCCTCAGCAAGTGGGCCAGTTCACCGCTTTGGTAGGCGGGATTCATCGGCACGAAGACGCAACCGGCGCGCAGCGCGCCCAGGTACAGGAAGACGGCCGACGCCGACTTTTCCACCTGCACCGCGATGCGGTCGCCGGGCTGCGCGCCCAGCGACGTGAGAAGCCGCGCGTAGCGCGCGCTTTCGCTCTTCAAGTGGCCGTAGGTGTAGAGGCGCCCGCCCGGCAACACCATGGCGGGGGCGCCGTCGTCGTGCGGAAAGCGCTGCTCGAACTGCGCGTAGAGGTTCTGGTTCATCGCTGAACGCGTTTGCGTCTTGATTTATTTTGGTTGAACCAATGATAATGAAGAGACCGAAACACCGTCAAGCCTTGCGAGACGCTGGATCCGGTCGATTTCATGGCCCCGCACGGGGAAGAACACGGAGCAATCAATGAGCATCAAACGACAGGCCTGCATCGCGGGCGCTTTCGAACACCCCACGCGCAAGGCACCCGACAAGACCGTGGCGCAGCTGCACGCCGAATGCGCGCGCGGCGCGCTGGCCGACGCCGGCCTGTCGCTGCAGGACGTCGACGGCTACTTCTGCGCTGGCGACGCGCCCGGCCTCGGGCCGCTCAGCATGGTCGACTACCTCGGGCTGAAGGTGCGCCATGTCGACACCACCGACACGGGCGGCTCCGCCTACCTGATCCAGGTCTCCCATGCGGCGCAGGCGATTGCCGCGGGCAAGTGCAACGTAGCGCTGATCACGCTGGCCGGCCGCCCGCGCAGCGAGGCCAGCACCGTGGGCACGGGTCCGCGCAACGTGACCGCGGCCACGCCGGACGTGCCCTGGGAGATGCCCTATGCGCCCGTCACCGTCAACATGTACGCGCTGGCCGCGGCGCGTCACATGCACGAGTTCGGCACCACCAGCGAGCAGCTCGCATGGATCAAGGTCGCGGCCGCGGCGCATGCGCAGCACAACCCGAATGCGATGCTGCGCGAACCGGTCACGGTGGAAGAGGTGCTGGCTTCGCCCATGATCTCCGACCCGCTGCACAAGCTCGACTGCTGCGTGGTGAGCGACGGCGGCGGCGCGCTGCTGGTGGTGCGCCCCGAAATCGCGCGCGCGCTGAAGCGCCCCATCGTCACCGTGCTCGGCGCGGGCGAAACCGTGAAGGGCCAGGCCAACGGGCAGGTCGACCTCACCTACTCGGGCGCGGCCGTGTCGGGCCCCATCGCATTCGCGGAGGCGGGCGTGACGCCGGCGGACATCCAATACGCGTCGATCTACGACAGCTTCACCATCACCGTGCTGATGCAGCTGGAAGACCTGGGCTTCTGCAAGAAAGGCGAAGGCGGCAAGTTCGTGATGGACGGCAACCTCATCTCCGGCATCGGCAAGCTCCCGTTCAACACCGACGGCGGCGGCCTGTGCAACAACCATCCGGCCAACCGCGGCGGCATCACCAAGGTGATCGAGGCGGTTCGCCAGTTGCGCGGCGAAGCGCACCCCAAGGTGCAGGTGCCCGACTGCCGCCTTGCGCTGGCCCAAGGCACCGGCGGCCTGCTGGGCTCACGCCACGGCAGCGCCACATTGATCATGGAGAGAAGCTGAAATGACCACGATGTACCAAGAGCGCCCGTTGGGCGCGCCGATTGTCGATGCGGCCACCGAGGCCTACTGGAGCGCCGCGAAGGAAGGCGTGCTGCGCATCAAGCGCTGCACCGCCTGTGCGAAGCTGCACTGGTATCCGCGCGCGCTGTGCCCCTACTGCCTGGGCGACACCGAATGGGTGGACGCGTCGGGCAAGGGCACGATCTACAGCGTGAGCGTGACGCGGCGGGCCGGGCCCATTCCCTATGCGCTCGCCTACGTGACGCTGGACGAGGGCCTGACCATGCTCACCAACATCGTCGACTGCGACCTCGATGCGCTGCGCATCGGTGACCGGGTCGAGGTCAGCTTCAAGCCGGCAGAAGGCGGCTTCGCGATCCCGATGTTCAAGCCTGCCTGAGCGGGCGCGGACGACAAAAGGGCCGCGATTGTCGCGGCCCTTGTTGCTTGCCGGTGCAAGAAGCGAGGTGCCTATTCGGACTTGATGTCCGCCTCGCGTATCACCGTCGTCCAGGTGCCGTATTCCTCGGCGATGCGCGCGCCGAGCTGCTCGGGCGTGCTGCCGGTCGCAAAGGCGCCGGCGGTTTCGAACTTCTCCTTGACTTCAGGCAATGCCAGCGACTTGACGATGGCCTCGTTGAGCTTGGCCACCACATCGCGCGGCGTACCGGCGGGTGCGAACAGCCCAAACCACACTTCGGGATTGAAGCCGGCCAGCGTGTTCGCAATGGGCGGCGCGCCCGGCGCCAACGGCGACGGCTGCAGTGAAGAAACACCGAGCAGCCGCACCTTGCCGTCCTTGATGAACGCATTCATCTGCGACGAACTCGTGCTCAGCAGCACCTTCGATTCGCCGGTGAGGATCGCCTGCGTGGTCGGCGCCTGCCCCTTGTAGGGGATGTGCGTCATCCGGATGCCAGCCCTGCGGCTGAACAGTTCGGTCGCCAGGTGGCCGAACGAGGCCGGCCCGGCGGTTGCGAAGTCGAGCTTTCCGGGGTTGGCCTTGGCGTAGTCGATGAGCTCCTGCACCGACTTGGCGGGCACCGCCGGGTTCACCACCAGGATCATCGGCTGCAGCGAGACCAGCGAGATGGGCGCGAAGTCTTTCAGCGGCGCATAGTCGGC
The DNA here is from genome assembly GCF_037482385.2 of Variovorax sp. AB1(2024). Taxonomy (NCBI): domain Bacteria; kingdom Pseudomonadati; phylum Pseudomonadota; class Betaproteobacteria; order Burkholderiales; family Comamonadaceae; genus Variovorax; species Variovorax sp. AB1(2024). Next base: position 549,029 of record NZ_JBBHKP020000002.1, read on the forward strand.
ATCCTTCGACACCTGCGGCGAGATCACGAGGCCGTTGTTGGGGAAGAGCAGTGTGTAGCCATTGGGTGGCGACTTCGCCACGAACTTGGTGCCCAGCACCGCGGAGGCACCCGCCTTGTTCTCGATGATCACCGGCTGCTTGAGGAAGCGCTGCATCGGCTCCTGCAGCACCCGCGCCAGCACGTCGGTGGTGCCGCCCGGCGGGTACGGCACGATGATGGTGATCGGCTTGTTGGGAAAGCTCGACGCTTGCGCGATGCCGGCCTGCGGCAACGCCATCGCGCCCGCGGCCAGCAGCGCGGTCCACAGCAGCCTGGCCTTCGCCTTTGCGTTCACCCTTGGTCTGAAAAGACGCTTCCATTCGATCGTCGGCATGCTTGTCTCCTGTTCTTGTTCACGAAAAAAGCCCTTGTCACCCATGCACGTGCAGCGTGCGGCTTTCCCGCAGTGCGGCAACGCGCTCGTCGCTCAGGCCCAGCAGGCTGCCGAGCAACGCGGGGCCGTCGCCGCCCAGCGCCGGCACGCTGTTGCGCGCATGCGCGGCGGTCCGGGCAAAGCGAAAGGCGGGGTTCGGAACCTGGAAAGGCCCCGAGCCGTCGTCGATGGTCTGGAATGCCTGGCGCTCCTGCAGCGGCGGCAGTTGCATCGCCTCGCGCACGGTGAAGTAGCGCGAACACGGCACGCCGGCCGCGTTCATGGCCGCCTCGCATTCGGCCGCGCTTTGCGGGCCGGCCCAGTCGTCCAGAAGTTGCATCAGCTCGCCCCAGTGGTGCTCGCGGTCCTGGCTGATGGCAAAGCGCGGATCGGTGATCCACTCCGGGTGCCCGGTGCCGCGCGCCAGCGCCTCGAAGTTGTTCTGGCTCACCGGCGCGATCAGCAGGAAACCGTCCCTGGCCTTCGTGGGGCGGTACAGCGGCCGGCGCCGCTCGGCCGGAAACTGCGCCTCCTGGCATTCGTACACCAGCATGCCGAGCATCGCATCCATCAGCGACAGGTCGACGTGGTCGCCCTCGCCCGTGCGCGCGGCGCGAAACAGCGCGCTCTGCACTGCCCCGAACGCCAGCGAGCCGCCCAGCACGTCGGCCACGAAGATGCCGTTCTTCAACGGCCGCTCCACATCGCCTTCCTGGTAGTCGAGGTTGGCCATGTCGTAGCCGCTGGCCGCATGCAACACCGGCGCGTAGGCGCTTCGGCCCGCCCAGTCGCCTTCCTGGCCGAAGCCCGAGATCGAGCAGTACACCAGCTTCGGGTTCAGCGCGGAGAGCGAGGCGTAGTCGAGCCCGAGCCGCTTCATGACGCCGGGACGGTAGTTCTCGACGACCACGTCGCACTTCGACACCATCTCGCGGATCAGCGCGATGGCTTCGGGCTTCTTGAGGTCGAGCGCCAGGCTCTTCTTGCCGGCGTTGAGTTGCGCGAAGTAGGTGCTTCTGCCTTCCCGGCGCGGGGCGCGCAGGCGGATGTAGTCGCCCTCGGGCGGTTCGACCTTGATGACCTCGGCACCGAGGTCGGCCATGAGCCGCGTGCAGTACGGGCCGGACATCATCGCGGTGAAGTCGAGGACGCGCACGCCGTCCAGGATGCCGGGCTTGGCGGCTGGGGTGTTGCTCATCGGGTGGCTTTCAGGCGAGGTTCGACTCGGACACGGCAAGCCCCGCGAGGCGGGACGCGCCGAGCGTATCGAGGTAGTCACCGTGGGTGCCCGCATCGCGGGCGTATCGCTTCAGGTACGCGGCGAAGGCTTCGTCGCTCACGCTGGCCTTCACGTACTCCTTCAGGTGGCGCTCGTCCGCGCGATACAGCGAGGGCGACGACGTGGGATGCGCGCCGTAGAGCGCCTCCACCACGGCATCGACCATCACGCTCGGCAGCTTGGTCAGGTGGTTCGAGCGGCGGATGGTGTCGCTCGACACGATGCGGTCGACCGAGACGATCACGTGGCGCGAAGCCTGCGCGAGCATGGCGTCGAAGAACGGCGTCGCCAGGTACTGCACGTTGCCGTATTCGTCGGCTTGCTGGGCATGCAGCAGGCACACGTCCGGCTTGATGGCGGCGGCGGCCAGCATCCTGCGCTCGCCGGGTTTCGACGGCAGGGGCCAATAGTGCTCGGGCGTGTGGCGCGGCAGGTCGGTGCCCAGGTCCGGAATGGCGGTCCACGGCATGTCGCAGATGCCGGCGCGCAGGCCGCCGGCAATGCCAGGGCCGTCGAGTTCGTACACCTTCAGCGTGCCGGCCTCGGCCTGGCGGCGAAAGTGCGGGGCCAGGCCGAACTGCTCGAAGCTGATGAACACGCAGGCGGTGCTGCGCGCGCAACCGGCGCCAATCAGCATGTCGGGGGCGATGGAGCCGGGCGCGGGGACCAGGTCGAGGTTGCGCACGCCCTTGCGGATGAGTGCACGCACCAGCGCCATCGGCTGTGCATTGAAGATCCAGCCGCCCAGGCCCACCCGGTCCCCGTCCTTGACGACCGCCACGGCCTCGTCCAGCGAAATCAGTTTGCTCTTGTTGCTCATGAGGCGCCTTGTCAGGGAAATTTGCGGCGAAGGGTGCCGCGGGTGTCGACGTGGGTGCGCAGGAGATGGAGCTCTTCTGCGGATGGCATCGCGGTGACGGGCGGCGTGCCGTCGACCCGCATCTCGAAACCTGTGGCGGCATGGATCTGTTCGAGCGTCACGCCCGGATGCACCGAGCGCACGCGCATGGCCTTGGAAACCGGCTCGAAGTCGAACACGCCCAGCGGCGACACCACCAGCTTCGGGCCGCCCGCGGGCAGGCCGGCCTCTTCGCGGGAGTTGCCGCCTTCCATGTGACCGGGGCCGCAGAGAAAGTCCACGCGGGGCACGAAGGCGCTCTTGTCATGGCGCGTGAGCGCCACGTAGAAGCGCTTGGCCAGCCCGCACAGTGCGCTGATGCCGACCGTGCCGGGGCCGCGCACTTTCGGCTTTGCCTGGTCGCCGACCACCACCGTGTTGATGTTGCCGAAACGGTCGACCTGCAGCGCCGACAGGATCGCGAAGTCGAAGAAGTGGATCTTCCAGTCGATGAAGTCGATCATGTTCGGAAGGTCCATCCAGGCCTCGGAAGACTCGATGTTCTCCGAGTCGGCGGTGGACAGCAGGTGGTTGCGCACCGGGTTGACCATGCCGCCGGGGCCCGATATCCACCACAGCCGCGGCGCCTGCATTTTTCGCGCGAGGTTGCAGGCGGCCAGCTGGATATCGGAGTTGGTTCCGATGATGACTTTTTCGCCGTCCTCGAAATCACGCGCCAGCAACACGGCGAGCAACTCTCCCGTCGAAGGCTTGTCGTTGTCTTGCGTCATAGAACCTATTTTTGGTTGAACCATTGCTAAATGCTAGAAATTCGGTCGCGCGCTGTCAAGCGGGATTGGCCTCGGGTCGGACAAAAAAAACCGCTCGCATTTCGGCGAGCGGTTGGCGATGGGCTGCTGGAACAGCTAGCGCGGCGTCTTCGCGGCTGGCTTGGCTGCGGGCTTGGATGCCGGCTTGGCGGTGGATTTGGCGGCCGGCCTGGCGCGCGTCTTCGCGGCGGCCGGCGCTGCCTCGGCCTCCTGCGCATCGCCGCCCTCGATCTTCGACAAGTAGCTGCGCTGCAGTCGCTTGAGGATGGATTCCATCTCCGCCACCGCGGCGTCCGAATCCCGTGCGGCAAGGTGCTTCAGGAAACGGCGGCGAGAGGGCAGCACGTAGGCGTTCTCGTAGTGGCCGACCTGGCCGATGAACTCCGCCAGCACGTTGAGCACGCCGTTCATCACGATCACCATGATCGGGTTACCCGTCATTCGCGCCAGGATGCGGTGGAACTCGAGATTGGTGGCGGCGCGCGCGGGAAAGTCGTCGTTGCGCGTGGCCTCCTCGGCCGCGTCGATGTTGCTGCTCAGCGCCTCGATGTCGGCCGGCGTGGCGCGCGCGCAGGCCTCGCGCACCAGGATCGACTCGAGCCAGATGCGCGCCTCGGTCAGTTGCTCGGGCTGGATGGCCCCCATGTGATACATGTCCATCAGGCCTGTGGCGATCGCGTCGCCACTGCGCCCGCTGATGAAGGCGCCGCCGGTAGCCCCCTTCTGCAGCCGGATGAGCCCGGCGTGCTCCAGCGAGCGAAGCGCCTCGCGCAGCGTGTTGCGCGACACGCCGAACTGCTCGGACAGCGCGCGCTCCGACGGCAGCCGAGTGCCGACCTTGAGCCGCCCCTGCGCCAGCTCGGTGCGTATCTGCTGGGCTATTTCCTCGAAGGCTCGCGCCGAGCGGATGACCTGGAACCTCGCGGCCGACACCGGCGCTGCGGCCTGCGGCTGCGTGGTTTGCGATTCTTTGGCGTTCATGTTGTTTCTCCCGGAGAACCCATAAAAAGTTGGACCTTTGAGCCAATGATAAATGCGCGGACTCGCACCGCCGAGCGTCCACTCCCCCGTCCTATAGATTAACAATGGTTGTACCATTGATGAATTTCAGGAGAATCCTACGATGCAGCACGACATGCCCAGTGACGAAGAACGCGCCATGCTGCGCGATTCGGTGCGAGGCTTCCTGTCCAGGCACTGGCCCTGCGCCAACGCCGTGGAATGGGCGAGGGACCCCGGACGCGTGAAAGAGGCGTGGCGCCAGCTCGCCGACCAGGGCCTGACCGCGCTCGGCAGCGATCGCAGCGAGGGCGGCCTGCGAGAGATCGTGATCACGATGGAGGAGATGGGCCGCGCCGCCTGCCCGGTGCCGCTGCATCACATCGCACTGCTCCATCTGGCCGCCCTGCGCACCGCGGCTGGCGACGAGCACGCGCTGCTCGAAGCGGCGCGCACCGGGCAGGCGCGCGTGGTACTGGCACTCGGCGCCTTCGACGGCGACCGCAGCGCGGGCAGCGCCACCCTGGCCGGCAGCAGCGTGACCGGCGAGCTTTCTTTCCTGGAGGCGGCGGACAGCGCCACCCATTTCGCAGTCGCTGTCTCGGGCACGGCGGCCGCCGCGGGCCTCGCGCTGGTCGACGCCGGCGCCCCTGGCGTGCGAATCGACGCCACGCCGGCCATGGGCGCCAGCGGCATGTGCCGCGTCACGCTGCGCGACGTGCCGGCCACGCTGCTCCCCGTATCGGCCCAGGCGCTGGACGACCTCCAGCTCATGAGCCGCCTGGCGCTGTGCGCGCGCGCCGAGGGCGCCGCCGCGCGCGCCTTCGAGATGGCGGTTGCGTATGCCGGCGAGCGCAAGCAGTTCGGCCGCCCGATCGGGAGCTTCCAGGCCATCCAGCACAAGCTCGCGAACAACCAGATCGCGCTGATGGGCGCGCAGCTCACGCTGGCCAATGCCGCGCGGCAGCACGATCTGGGCACCGGCAACTGGCGCGTCTTCGCGCACGCCGCCTGCGCCGTCGCCGGCGACACCCTTCGCCAGGTGGCGCTCGAGACCCAGCACACTTTCGGAGCCATCGGCTACAGCGAAGAGCACGAAGCGCCGCGGCATTTCAAGCAGGTCCATCTCGACGTCCTGCGCCACGGCGGCATGCGCCGTGCCAAGGAGGACCTTGCCGACTACTTCCTGGGCGAGGTGCCCCACGCGCTGCCCGAATACGACCTCGGGGTCCAGGGCAACGCCTTCCGCGAAGAGGTGCGCGCATGGCTGAAGGTGCATTGGTCGGGTGAACGCAAGGCAGCGCACGACCGCCTGGGATTCAAGCAGCGAGAGTACGACCGCGACTTCGCGCGCGACCTGGGGAAGACCGGCTGGATCGGACTGGGCTGGCCCGAGCGCTTCGGCGGCCAGGCGCGGGGTGCGTTCGAACAGCTCGCGTTCGTCGAGGAAATGGAGCGCGCCGAAGCGCCGCGTGCCGGCGCCCCCGTGCAGGCGGCCATGCTGCAGGTGCACGGCACGCCGGCGCAGCAGGAGCGCTACCTCCCGCAGATCCTGCGCGGCGAGGCCATCTACGGCATGGGATACAGCGAACCCGACTCAGGCTCCGACCTTGCCTCCATGCGCACGCGCGCCGTGCGCGACGGCGATCACTACGTCATCAATGGCCAGAAGATCTGGACCACCACCTATTGGGGCGAATACATGCTGCTGGCCACCCGCACCGACCCCGACGCCAGCCCACCGCACGCCGGGCTGAGCCTGTTCATCGTGCCGATGGACACGCCCGGCATCACCGTCAAGACCTCGACCACCATGTACGGCGGCAGTTTCGCCAACGTGTTCTACGACAACGTGCGCGTTCCCGCCGACGCGATGGTCGGCGAGCTGAACGGCGGCTGGAAGGTGCTGGTGGGTGCTCTGGCCACGGAGCGCGGCTTCATCGGCGGGGGCATCGTGATGAAGGTTGCGCACGCCTTCGAGCTGCTGTGCGACTACATCCGCGGCGCGCAGCTGGATGGGCGTGCGATGCGGCTGGATCCGCTGGTACGGGAACAGATCGGCAAACTGGCGTCGCAGATCGAGGTGGGGCGCCAGATGATGATGCATTGCGCCGAGCGTGTGGACGCCGGCGAAACACCGTTGCACGACGCGGCCGCCAGCAAGGTGTACTCGGGTGAACTGATGGAGCGCTTCGGCGAGGTGGCACTCGACATTCTCGGCATGGAAGGCACCTTGTCGGAAGGCAGTCCCGGCGCCCTGCTCCAGGGCCGCATCGAGCAGAACCTGCGCCATTCGCTGATGTGGGTGATCAGCATCGGCACCAACGAGATCCAGCGAACCTTGATCGCCCAGCGCGGGCTCGGCCTGCCCCGCTGAACCGGCTCAGCGCTGCGCCTTCTTGCGCTCCATGTCTTCCAGCAGGAGGTGCAGCGCAGTCAGGTGCTTGGCCAACGCCGCGCTGGCCTTGGCCGCATCGCGATCGCGCATGAGGCGCAGCACCTTGCGGCGCACCTGCACCACGTTGCTGTGCGGCGCCTGCAGCTGCGCGATGAGCCCGCGCAATATCTCCGACAGCGCGTCGATCAGCATCACGATCACCTCGTTGTGCGTCGCGCGGCCGATGAGCCGGTAGAACTCGGTGATCAGCGCGCTGTCGCGCACCGGCTTGCCTTGCCTGACCAGCTCCGCGAAGCGGTCGATGTCGGCCTCGATGGCCGCGAAATCTTCGTCGGTGGCGCGCTCGCAGGCCAGCTTGATCGCCAGGTCGCACAGCAGGATGCGCGCCTCGGTCACGTCGGACACCGGAACCTGGTTGAGGGCCACCATGTCGCGCACCGCCTGCGTGATGCCGTCGGGATGCGATTGCTTGATGTAGAAGCCGCCGTTGATGCCGGTCAGCGCCTCCACCATGCCCGCCATCTCGAGGCTTCGCAATGCCTCGCGCACGCCGCTGCGGCTCACGCCGAACTGCTCCGACAGTTCCTTTTCGCTGGGCAGCCTGTCACCCGCGGCGAGCTGGCCGTCCGCCAGCTGCTGGCGGATCTGGTCGCAGATGGCTTCGAATGCGCGGCGCATGCGCACGGGCGCAAAAACGGGGGTGGTTTCCGACATGGCTTTTTCCTCCTCTAGGTCACGAACGATGAAAGCGCTGGGCTCGGAGCCGACAGTGTGCCTGCCCGGGCAGGTGCGGATTGACCATTGTCGCAGAACTAATTATGGTTCAACCAATGCAAATCAAAGACAAACCAGGAGACATCCGATGAACCCAGCGCGCCGCCATACCCTCGCCACCGGCCTCGCCATCGCGGGGGCCGCCTCCCTGCCCTCGTTCGCCTGGGCCGACCCGGCCTATCCGAACAACGTCATCAAGTTCATCATCCCGACGGCGGCCGGCGGGGGGCACGACACCATGATGCGGGTCATCGGGCAGAAGCTCACCGAGGCCTGGGGCCAGCCGAGCATCGTCGAATCGAGGGCCGGCGCGAGCGGTGCCATTGCGGCCGCCACCGTGGCACGTGCCACACCCGACGGCTACACGCTGCTGGTCAACTACAGCGCGCTGATCAGCAACCTGGTGCTCCAACCCACCCAGACCTACAAAATGTCGGAGCTCGCGCCCATCAGCATGCTGGCGCTCACGCCCATTGCCATCGGGGTACGCGAATCGCTGAACATCAAGACGCTGAAGCAACTGGTGGACCTCGCCAGGAGCAAGCCCGGCAAGATTTCCTACGGCTCGTACGGACCCGGATCGGGCGGCAACTTCGTCGGCGAGTTGCTCAACATGACGGCGGGCATCGAGACGGTGCATGTGCCCTACAAGGGTGAAGCGCCCGCGCTGCAGGACCTCATCGGCGGCCAGATCGACACGGCAGTCGTGTCGCTGGGGGGCGTTTCCCGCTACCCCGGAAAAATCCGTGCGCTGGCAGTCGCAAGCCCGAGCCGGTTTCCGCTGTATCCCGACGTGCCGACCTTCGCGGAGGCCGGATACCCCGAGGTCGTGATGCCGGGTTTCGGCGCGCTGTTTGCACCGGCGGGCACACCGAAGGCGATCATCGACAAGCTCTCGACCGAGATGGCGCGCATCGTCAAGTTGCCTGACGTGGCTCCCAAGCTGCTCGAACTGGGCTTCGAGCCCGCAGGGTGGGGCCCGGCCAAGCTCTCGGCCTTTCTCGCCGAGCAGCTGGAGCTGACCAAGAAGCTGGTGGCTTCCGGTCGCATCAAGCTCTGAGCGTCATTCCAGAGCCCGCGCCGCCGGGCCACCGCCTCGCTCAGTCGACCCAGCGGCTCGCTTCGCCGAGGGTGGCGCGCGAGGTGCGGAACTGGTTCGCGGGGTGTGCCGCATCTTCGTAGCCGAAAGAAATTCCGCAGACCACCTGGCGATCTTCCGGAACGTCGAACCAGCGGTGCAGGAACTTCGCGCGCGAAGCGATGGCCGCCTGCGCAATGCTCGCGACGCCCCGCGCGCGGGCTGCCAGCATGAAGTTGCTCACGTATGCGCCGCAGTCGAGCACGCCGTAGGTGCCCAGAACCGCCTCGGTGGTGACCAGCGCCATGTGCGGCGCACCGAAGAAGCCGAAGTTCAACGCAGCCTGCCGTGCCGAGGCTTCGCGGTCGCCATGCGCGATGCCCACGCTTTCGTACAGCTGGAAGCCGCATTCCCGCCGCCGGTCGCGGTACACGCCGCGGTATTCGGCGGGGGGCGCGATGTCGAAGGACGGGTCGGCCGATGCCTCCGGGGTGGCCATGGCCAGGCGCAAGCGCTCGGTGGCGGCCGCGCTGGTCACCGCGATCTGCCAGGGCTGCGAGTTGCACCACGAGGCGGTGCGCTGCGCGGCCCGCAGGATGGCGTCGATCACCTCGCGCGGCACAGGCTCCGCGAGATAGCCGCGGCAGCTGTAGCGGGCGTCGAGCACGGCGTCGAAGGCGGCGGCCTGCGCGGCATTGGCGGCGTCGTGCGCATTCCTTGTCTCAGGGTCCATCGATAAAAACTCCTATGGTTGATCCATTCTAAAGGTTATTGATCTTCCAGCTTTACAGGCCCCGTTGCCGAAAGCTAGCATTGGTTCTACCAATTTGGTTCTCCAAAGTGGACACACCAGAACCAGGGCCCGTGTCCGCCCCGCACCTGCTCCATAAGGAATCTGCTTCCATGCTCTCCCACGAAGACAACGAAACCCTGGTCCGCGTCGGCGCCGGCACCCCGATGGGGCAACTGATGCGCCTCTACTGGATTCCCTTCCTGCCCAGCCGCGATCTCCAGGCCGACGGGCAGCCCCAGCGCGTGCGCCTGCTGGGCGAAGAGCTGCTGGCGTTTCGCGACAGCGAAGGCCGCGTCGGCCTGATCGACCATGCCTGCCCGCACCGCGGCGCGCCGCTGGTCTTCGGGCGCAACGAAGACTGCGGCGTGCGCTGCATCTACCACGGCTGGAAGTTCGGCGTGGACGGCCATGTGCTCGATACGCCGGCCGAGCCCGCGCAGAGCCGGTTGAAGGACACGGTCCAGATCAAGAACTACCCCTGCCGCGAGCGCAACGGCATCGCCTGGACCTACATGGGGCCCGACCGCGACAACCTGCCGCCGCTGCCCAACCTGGAGTGGAACCTGGTGCCTGAGGAGAACGTGTACGTGAGCTTCCGCGTGCAGGAGTGCAACTGGCTGCAGGCGGTGGAAGGCGAGATCGACTCGGCGCACGCCCCCATCCTGCACGGGCGCATCGACCAGCAGGGCGCCATCAGCGACTGGACCGCCAAGAAAGACCTGCGTCCCACCTTCGAATGCAAGCGGCAGGACTTCGGCATGAGCGTGGCTTCGAAGCGCGTGCTCGACGAGCGCACGCACTACTGGCGCGTGAACCAGTTCCTTCTGCCCTTCTACACGCTGGTACCGCCGCAGTCGCAGTACCCCGAGCTCAGCGGCCACGCCTGGGTGCCGCTGGACGATCACCACACGCTGTGCATCATGTTCTCGTACCACCCGACGCAGCCGTTCTACGAGAAGACCCGCAAGATCTTCGACAACGGCCACGCGGGCCGGGAGACCGGCCACCCGAGCGTCAACGCCTATGCGCCGCGCCCGCCCACCGAGCCCTACGCGAAGTACTGGACCAAATTCAACCTGCAGAGCGCGTTCCTCTTCAACTACGACGCGCAGACCAAGACGTGGTTCTCCGGCCTGCCCGGGTTGTGGGTGCAGGACGCGGCCTGCCAGTCGGGCGTCGCGCCGATCTACGACCGATCGAAAGAGCACCTGGGCATGAGCGACACCGGCATCGCCATGACGCGCCGGCTGCTGCTGGAAACCGTGCGCAACCTCTCGGTGCGCCAGCAGCGCCCGCCGCGCATCGAAGACCCCGACCTGCCGATGGTGCGCGCGGTGTCTCTCACACTGCCTGCCAGCGAGTCGTGGAACGATTCGGGGCGCGAGGCAATGACCGCGCGGCTGGGCGCCGACTTCGGCTACACGCCATGAACATGCCCGCTCCCATCGACCTGCGCCTGCGCCAGATCCGGCTGGAGGCGGAGGGCATCGCGTCGTACGAGTTCGTTTCGGCCAACGACTGCGCGCTGCCCGCCTTCACCGCCGGCGCGCACATCGACCTGCACCTGCCGCACGGCATGGTGCGCAGCTATTCGCTGGTCAACGCACCCTCCGACGGCGGCCGCTACGTGGTGGCGGTGCAGCGCGACGCCGAAGGCCAGGGCGGCTCTGCGTGGATGCACGCCACGCCGCGCGTGGGCGACCGCCTGCGCGCCACGCCGCCGAGCAACGACTTCGCCCTGGTGGAAGACGCGGCGCATTCCGTGTTCATCGCGGGCGGCATCGGCATCACCCCGATCATGTCGATGCTGCGCCGGCTGCGCGAACTCGGCCGGCCGTGGCGCCTGCACTACGCGAGCCGCTCGCCGCGCGAGACCGCCTACGCCGACGCACTGCGCGCCATGGCGGGCGACGGACGCGAGGTCGATTTCTGCTTCGGCTCTTCGCGCACTGACCGGCTCGACATCGCCGCCATCGTGCGCGAGGCGCCACAGGGCACGCACCTGTACTGCTGCGGCCCGGCGCGCATGATCGACGCCTTCCTCGCAGCCTGTGGTTCGCGGCCCGCGGCCACGGTGCACTTCGAGCGCTTCGCCGCCGCCAGCGAGGCGGCCACCGAAGGCGGCTATGACGTGGTGCTGGAGCGCAGCGGCCAGCGCCTTGCCGTGGCGCCGGGCAAGACCATTCTCGACACGCTGCTCGACCACGCCGTCGACGTTCCGTACGCCTGCACCGCCGGCGTGTGCGGCACCTGCCGCACCAAGGTGATCGCGGGCGAGCCCGACCATCGCGACGACTTCCTGAGCGCCGAGGAAAAGCAGGCCAACGACAGCATCATGATCTGCTGCTCCGGCGCGCGCTCGAAGACGCTGGTGCTCGACCTTTGAGCGGCAGGCACACCATGGCCACCAAGCTCGCCCACTCCGCCGATGCGCAGGAACCTGCCGGCAGCCACGCCGGCCAGGGCGCCATTGCCGGCATCCTGGCGTACCTGCGCGACCGCCGCCTGCAACCCGGCGACCGGCTGCCCTCGGAGCGCGACCTGGCCGAGCGCCTGGGCGTGGGCCGCAACGCCGTGCGCGAGGCGCTCGCCACGCTGGTCACGCTGCGCATCGTCGAGTCGCGGCCCAACTCGGGCATCTATCTGCGGCACGTGGAGCGCGAAGCCAGCTTCGAAGCGCTGGTGATGCTCACCGACATGGGCGGCACGCCCACACCGGTGGAGGTGGCGGAGACGATGGAAGTGCGCGGTCACCTGGAAGTGCTGGCCGCCGGCCTCGCCTGCCAGCGCCGCACCGACGCCGACCTGGAGTGCATGGAAGCCGTGCTGCGACGTACCGAAGAAGTGCTGTTGCAACACGGAAACATCGCCGCCGCCGACACCGAGTTCCATATCGCGCTGGTCGACGCCACGCACAACTCGGTGCTGGTGCGTGTACTGCATGCCTTCTACCGGTTCACGGGCGAGCGCCGCCAGGCCATGTTCGAGGACACGGCACAAGGCAAGGCCTCGCTGCGCGACCACCGCCGGCTGTTCGAGCACATCCGCGCAAGAGATTCGGCCAAAGCGCAGCTGCTCATCCTGCAGCACATGGGCCGCGCCCGCAGCTATTGGTCGACCGTGCTCGGCAACTGAATCGATCTGACCCGAACGGCCCACGCATTCACGAAAACAAGGAGACCTCACCATGAAACCCGCATTCCTCCCCCGACGCACCCTGCTGTGCACCGCGTGCATGTGGCTCGCGGCCGGCGTGTCGCCCGCATTCGCCCAAGGCAACTACCCGAGCAAGCCGATTCGCATGATCGTGCCGTATGCCGCCGGCGGCAGCACCGACCAGCTCGCGCGCACCATCCAGCAGTCGATGAGCGAGACGCTGGGCCAGACCGTCATCGTCGAGAACAAACCCGGGGCGGGGGGCACCATCGGGGTGGACTACGTCGCGAAGGCCCCGGCCGACGGCTACACGCTGGTGTTCGGCAACACCGGCCCCAACGCCGTGGTCGGGCTGATGCGCAAGGTGCCGTACGACGAGCTGAAGGACCTGCGGCCCGTCTCCACCGTGGCCATCACGCCGATGATCCTGGCCGTGCCCGCCGACAGCCCCGCCAGGACGATGAAGGAGTTCCTCGCGTACGCGAAGAAGAACGGCACGTCCTTGAACATCGGCTCGGTCGGCAACGGTTCGCTGTCGCACCTCACGGCCGAATACTTCAACGAGGCCGCGGGCCTGAAGCTGCAGCACATTCCGTACAACGGCGGCGCGCCGATGATGACGGCCTTTGCCGGCGGCCAGCTTCAGGCCGCCTTCGTCACCGGCCTGGACGGCGCCACGCTCGTCAATTCGGGCAAGGTGCGCTACCTCGCGGTGGGCACGCTCAAGCCCACCGAAACGGTGCCGGGCCTGCCGGCCATCGCGGACGACCTGCCAGGCTTCAGGAGCTCGGCATGGTTCGGCGTGCTCGCGCCCAAGGACACCCCCCAGGACGTCATCGCCAGGCTGCAGGCCGCGGTAAGCACCGCTGTCGCGCGACCCGAAGTGCGAAAGATGTTCTCCGAGCGCAACGTCGAGGCGCGCAGCAGCACGCCGCAGGAACTCGAGAAGCTCATCCGCGACGAAATGGCGCAGTGGGGCCCGGTCGTGCGCAAAGCCAACATACAGATGTGAGAACCACCTTCATGCTTGAAAACCTCGAAACCGATTTCCCCGAACACACGCCCCGCCCCGCGGGCGCGCCGCAGGCGCTCGAAGGCATCAAGGTGGTCGACTTCACGCACTTCATCGCGGGCCCGTTCGCCACCATGATGCTGGCCGACATGGGCGCGGACGTGTTGAAGATCGAGGCCCCCGGGCGGGGCGACGACTTTCGCCAATACCCGCCGGTACACCCCGAGCTCGCCCAGGGCGCGCCCTTTCTCTGGTCGAACCGCAACAAGCGCAGCGTGGCGCTCGACCTGAAGACACCCGAAGGGCTGGAAGTGGCGCGCGCGCTGGTGGCCACGGCCGATGTGGTGGTCGAGAATTTCTCCACCGGCGTGATGGAGCGCTTCGGCCTGGACTACGAGAGCATCCGCAGGACCAACCCGGAGGTGGTCTATTGCTCGGTCTCGGCCTATGGACGCGAAGGTGCCTTTGCCGACCGCCTGGGCTTCGACCCCATTGCCCAGGCCGAGAGCGGCTTCGTGTCGATGAACGGCTATGCCGACCGGCAGGGCGTGCGCGCGTTGTCACCGGTGATGGACATCAGCACCGCGATGATGGCGTCCAACGCCATACTCGGCGCACTGGTGGCGCGCGAGCGCACCGGACGCGGCCAGTCGATGGAAGTGGCGCTGTTCGACAACGCCGTGCTGATGACGGGCTACGCCACGCTGCAGCATGTGTTCAGCGGCGCCGAGCCCCAGCGCCATGGCAACACCAGCCCCGACACCTGCCCTTCGGGCGTGTTCGAAGCGCAAGACCGTTCGTTCTACATCAACTGCGGCAACAACAAGATCTTCCAGCGGCTGATGACACAAGTGATCGAGCGGCCCGACGTGGCCGACGACCCGCGCTTCGCCAACGGACGCGAGCGCTCCGCGCGGCGCGAAGAACTTTTTGCGCTCCTGGGCGAAGCCTTTGCGCTGCAGCCGTGGTCGCACTGGCAGGCGCGCATGCGCGCGGCCGGCGTGCCGTGCGGAGAGGTGCGCTCGGTGGGCGAGGCGATTCGCTCTCCGGAAGCGCGCGAGCGGCGGCTGGTCACGCGCATTCCGCACCCGGGCGTCGGCTGGGTGCCCAACATGGCGCTGCCCATTCGCTTTGGCCGCACGCCCATCGCCGACCCGGTGGCCGCTCCCACCGTCGGGCAGCACACGCATGAAGTGCTGCGCGAGGCGCTCGGCTACGACGATGTCCGGCTGGCAGGGCTGGCCCAGGCCGGCGCCTTCGGTCCACCAGCCGTGCGGCACGAGACCGCTGGCGCGCCAGCATGACGCCAAGGTCGCTGCGCGGCCGTGTCGCCATCGTCGGCATCGGCGAGACGCCCTACTACAAGCACGGGCAGTCGCCCGACGCCGAGTTCAAGCTCGCGCTGAAGGCGATCATCGCGGCCTGCGCGGACGCGGGCATCGACCCGAGGGACATTGACGGCTTCGCCTCGTACAGCGACGACCGCAGCGACGCATCGCGCCTGGCGGCAGCGCTGGGCACACACCGCCTGCGCAGCGCGACCATGCAATGGGGCGGCGGCGGCGGCGGGTGCTGCGCGGCCGTGGCCAACGGCGCGGCAGCCATTGCCGCCGGGCTGGCCGATTGCGTGGTGGTGTTCCGCGCGCTGGCACAAGGGCAGAACGGCCGCTTCGGCCAGGTGCAGGGCGTGGACACCATCTCCGGCGAGAAGGCCTACCTGATGCCCTACGGCGTGCTCTCGCCGCCGCAACGCTTCGCCATGCGCGTGCAACGCTTCATGCACGAGCACGGTGTGCGGCAGGAAGCGATGCGCGCCATCGCCATGGCCTCCTACCATCATGCGCAAGCCAACCCACGTGCCGTGATGCACGGCAAGCCGCTGGACGCAGCCACCTACGACGCCTCCCGCTGGATCTGCGAGCCCTTCCACCTGTACGACTGCTGCATGGAAAACGACGGCGCCGCAGCCATCGTGCTGGTGGCCGCCGAGCGCGCAAAAGACTTCGCGTGCAAGCCTGCCTACCTGCTCGGCGCGGCGACCGGCTCGGGCTACCGCGCAGGCGCCATTCCCCACAATGCGCCGGACTACGCGAGCGCGAGCTTCACCACGGTGGCACCCGAGCTGTACGCCATGGCCGGCATCACGCCCGCCGATGTCGGCGTGGTGCAAAGCTACGAGAACTTCACCGGTGGCGTGGCGATGGCGCTGGCCGAACACGGATTCTTCCGCCCCGACGAGGCGAACGAATTCCTCACGCTCGACAACCTGCTCGCGCCCGCGGGCCGGCTGCCGCTGAACACCAGCGGCGGCAACCTGGCGGAGTGCTACATGCACGGCTTCGAGCTGGTGCTGGAGGCCGTGCGTCAGGTGCGCGGCACCTCCACCAGCCAGGCCCGGCGCAGCGACGTGGCCCTGGTGATCGGCGGGCCGATGGTCACGCCCGTGAGCGACCTGCTGCTGGCATCGGAGAACGTGCTGTGAACGACACGACGACCACGCACTACCTGCCGCCCGGCTTGCCGGTTCCGGTGCCGGAGCCCGACGGCCTCTCGGCGCCTTATTGGTCGGGCCTTCGCGAGGGCCGGTTGCGCGTGCAGCATTGCGCCGCATGCAGCACCTGGCAATTCGGCCCCGAGTGGCTGTGCCACCGCTGCCACGCATTCGACCCGGCCTGGGAAGAGGTGGCGCCGCGCGGGCGCATCTTCAGCTGGGAGCGTGTATGGCACCCGGCGCATGCGGCCCTGAAAGGGCGGGGCGCCTACCTGGTGGTGCTCGTCGAGCTGCCCGACGCCGGCCATGTGCGAATGGTCGGCAACCTGCTGGGCGACCCGATGCAGACAGTGGCCATGGGCGCCGAGGTCGAGGGTGTGTACGAGCATCACCCGCAAGCGCAACCGGCGTTCTCGTTGCTCCAATGGCGGCTGAGGGGTGCGTCATGAGCGGGCCTCTCGAAGGCTTGAAGGTGGTCGAGTTCGCAGGGCTCGGACCCGGTCCTTTCGCTTGCATGCTGCTGAGCGACATGGGCGCCGACGTGGTCACCATCGACCGGCCGGGCCGCAAGCTCGGCGACCGCAGCGACATCACCGGCCGGGGCCGCAGCGTGGTGCTCGCCGACCTGAAGAGCCCCGAGGCCCGCGCGCAGGTGCTGCAACTCGTGGACCGCGCGGACGTGCTGGTCGAAGGCTTTCGCCCCGGGGTGATGGAGCGCCTGGGCCTGGGACCCGACGTGATCGCGGCGCGCAACCCGCGCCTGGTCTACGGCCGCATGACCGGCTGGGGCCAATACGGACCGCTGGCGCAGTCGGCCGGCCACGACATCAACTACATCGCGCTGACCGGAGCCCTGCACGCCATCGGCGCCCCGGGTGGCGCGCCGGTGCCGCCGCTCAATCTGGTCGGGGACTACGGGGGCGGCAGCCTGTATCTGGTCGTGGGCATCCTGGCGGCGCTGCACGAGACGAAGCGCTCGGGACGGGGGCAGGTGGTCGATGCGGCCATCACCGACGGAGTGAACTCGCTGATGAGCCTGTTCGCCAGCAGCGCACTGCGCGGGACCTTCGTCGAGCAGCGCGGCCGCAACACGCTGGACGGCGGGGCACCGTACTACGGCACCTACGCGACGGCCGACGCGCAGCATGTGTGCATAGGCCCCATCGAGCCCCAGTTCTTTGCGGACCTGTGCGAACGCCTCGGCGTTGACCCCGCCCTGCGCGATGCGCAGAACGACCGGGCGCGCTGGCCCGCATTGCGCGCGGAGCTGGAGCGCATCTTCCTGAGCCGTACGCGCGACGAATGGACTGCGTTGCTGGAAGGAAGCGACGCCTGCTTCGCGCCGGTGCTCGCACTCGGCGAGGCGCGCGCTCACCCGCATCAGGTCGCGCGCGATGCGTTCGTCGATGTGGACGGCGTGGCACACCCCGCACCAGCGCCGCGTTTTTCGCGGACACCATCGAACATTCAAGGACCGGCGCCGTCGCAGGCCCAAGGCCTGGACCAGGTGCTGCGCCGTTGGGAATGATGGTGCGATCCAGCACCGGCGGCCACCGGTGGTCGCGCCACCGGGCCGACGTGTTTCAGCGCCCCACCCGCCCCTGCACGCCCTCCACCAGCCAGTTCATCTTCAGGATCTGCTCGTCGCCCAGCTGAGCGCCCTTGGCGATCACGACGTGGCCCTCGTTGTCGCGCACATCGGCCGCCACCGCACGGAACGGCTGCAGCCTGCCCGCGGCGATGTCGTTCTGGCGCGCCAGCACTTCGTCCTGCACGGACTTGGGCACCTTGGTGCCGAAGTCGCCCACGCGGATCATTCCTTCCTTCACGCCGCCCCAGAGGTTGCCGCTTTTCCAGTTGCCGTCGAGCACGGCTTTCGCACGCTGCGTGTAGTAGCCGCCCCACTGGTGCGTGACCGCGACGATCTGCGCGTCGGGCGCGATCTTGCGCATGTCGGAGTGGTACGCAATGGCCAGCTTGCCGCGCTCCTGCGCCGCGGACATCACGGCCGTGGAGCCGGTGTGGAAGGCCACCACGTCGGCGTTCTGGTTGAACAGCGCCATCGCCGCGTCGCGCTCCTTCGGCGGATCGAACCACTCGTTGAGCCACACGACGTGCACCTTGGCACCCGGGTTCACCGAGCGCATGCCGAGCGTGAAGGCGTTGATGCCCTGCAGCACCTCGGGAATCGGAAAGCCCGCGACGTAGCCTGCCACGTTGGTCTTCGTCATGCGGCCGGCCGCGATGCCCGCGAGGTAGCGCCCCTCGTAGTAGCGCGCGTTGGCCGTCGCCACGTTGGGCGCGGCCTTGTAGCCGGTGATGGACTCGAACTTCACGTCGGGGAAGTCCTTCGCCACCTTCAGCGTCGGCTCCATGTAGCCGAAGCTCGGCGTGAAGATGAGCCGGTTGCCCTGCTGCGCGAGGTCGCGGATCACGCGCTCGGCATCGGCGCCTTCGGCCACGTTCTCGACATAAGTGGTCCTGACCTTGTCGCCGAGCGCCGCCTCGACGGCCCTGCGGCCCTCTTCATGCTGGCGCACCCAGCCGGCGTCGGTGACGGGCGTGACATAGACGAAGCCGATCTTCAGCGGGGCCTTGGGGGGCTGCTGCTGCGGCTGCGAAAAGGCGGGAGATAAAAAACAGGCGGCTGCCCACGCCAGAACGGCGCGGCCCGCGAGGTTTTTGTACATGGTGTTCCTCTACATGGCCCCGGAAATGCAAAACCCCGCAGCCGGCCGGGACGCCCGGCTGCGAGGGGAGCGGCATTTTAAGCCGGGGCGCCGCCCACGACGCGGCCGGGGCATTGGCCTACTTCAATGTCGGCGCTTCGCCTTAGGGCCGCGGCGCCGGGCTGCGCGAGCCTAGGGCCACAGTTTCATCACCGAGAGAAGAAAGAAAGGCCAGCCACCATGACCGCATCCACCGTCAACGACTCGCTGACCCCGCTCGATATTTCGCAAGCCGTGCTGGAGGGCGAAGAAAACCCGAACGTCGCGCGCCCGCTCTCGCCCAAGGAGCAGGCCGCAACCGGCGTAGCCCCGGAGCAGGGGCGCCGCGCACGCCTGCAACGCGCGCTTCGCAGCCCGGCCTTTGCATGGGGCGGCGCGGCTGTCACGGGGCTGGCGCTGGCGATGTTGTACGCCCGCCGCACGCACCGCATCTGACCGCAACGACGATTGCGCTAGGACGAGGCGGGGTCGTGCGCGGTCTCGCCGGGCAGGCCCGCGCCAAGGCCCAGGCCACCGCCGCCCCCCGCGCCACCGCCTCTTTCTGAACCCCCGCTGCCCTTCCCTCCTCCGCCCTCGCGCGGGCCAGCACCCTTGGCCCGCACCGGGCCTTGCTTGGGGATGCCGAGATGCGGCGAAATCGGATCGAGGTCGAGCACGTCGCGGATGAAAAGCCGCAGCGACACCACCAATTCCGCCGTTTCCACCGGCCGCCCTGCCACCATGTCGTTGGCAGCCTGCGCCGCGAGGCGCACCTGTTCTTCGGTGCCCAGCAGGATGACGTCCGACAGCGCAGCCTCCACCGCATCGCGGATGCGCCGGCGCCGATCGGAGGCGGTGAGCGCTGACGTCTCCACGCCTTCACGCGCGCGCAGTTCGCGCAGATGGCTGGGATCCACCGACAGGTCTCCCGTGAAAGAACCGCCAAGCACCTTGTAGGCTGCGATCAGCGTCTTGAGCCGTTCGTTGATCTGGCGGTTCTGCCGCTCGCGCCGCTGCTGCACGCCGTGCATCACGACGAGGCGGATGCCGACCGCCACCAAGGACACCACGACGAGGCCCAGCAGCGTTGTCAGAAGGCCCTGCCAGGAACTGAAGTCGAGTGAGTTGCGCATGGTCTCGGATGATCATACGGCCGCCGCCATACAGGCCGTGACCATCATGCGGGCGGCAAGCGGGTGGCGAGATCGCTGCGGGACGAATGCGCACAATCGCGCCATGCACCCGTTCATCGAACTGCTGCGCGAACGCCGCACCGCATGCCTGTGGGCCGGCCTCGCCTTCTCCGGCTTCGGCAGCGAGCTCAACCGCATGGCCGTACTGTGGCTCGCCATCGAAGTTGCCGGCTCCAGCGCCAGCCTCCTGCCGCTGGCACAGCACGCGGTGGTGCTGGTTGTGAGCCTGGGTGCCGGGCTCTTCGCGCACCGCCTCTCGCCAAGGGCCACGATGATCGGCACCGACCTGGTGTCGGCGCTCGTCGCGGTGCTGCCCGTGGTGCTCGCGGGCATCTACGGGCTGACGCTCTGGAGCCTCGTCGCGTCGGCGATGGCGCTGGCGGCGTTGAGCGCGCTGTTCCAGCCGGCGCTGCTGTCCAGCATTCCACATGTGGCGGGAACGAAGGAGCGGGTCCAGGGCGTCAATGCGTTGCTGGACGCCACGACGCGGCTGTCGCGGCTGACCGGTCCCTTCGCCGCCGGCCTGCTGGCCGCGGTGCTGCCGGTGCTGCACTTCCTGACCGTGAACGCCGTGAGCTTTCTCGCTTCCGCATGGGCCGTGGCCGCGATGGGCAAGCTCGGCAAGCTCGGAGAGAGGCCCGCCGCGCCCGCCCCGCCGGTGCCGGTCTCCCGGCGCCTGATGCAGGGTGCCACGCTCATGGTCCGGCACAAGGACATCCGCCTCCTGCTGCTGGCCAACACCGCAGTGCTTGCAGCCTGGACCATCGGCGTGAGCCTCGGCCTTCCGTTCCTGGTCGTGCAGACAGGGTTGTCGGGCCTTGGCCTGAGCGGCCTCGGCGCGGTGGCGGCCCTTGCGGCCGCATATGGCGCGGGCGACTTCCTGTCGAATTTCTGGGTGGCTGCCTACCGGCCGGCGCGGCTCGGCCGCTTCATGTTCAACGGCTACGTCGTCCTCGGCGGTGCGCTGGCGCTGGTGCCACTGCCGTTCTGGCTGCTGCCGCAGGCCGCATGGCTGCCGTCGATGATGGCCGCGGCCTTCGTGTCGGGCCTGGGCGGGCCGACGTTCTTCATTCCCATGATGACCTTCCTGCAGACACGGCTCGAAGGCGCCGAACTCGCCAGCATCATCCGCCTGCGCCTCGCGCTGACGGCCGCGGCCATGATGGCCGGCGCGGGGCTCGGCGCGCTGCTGTTCGGCGGGCTCGGGGCGGCTGTCACCGTGGTCATGGCAGGCGGGCTCATCGCGCTGGTCGGCGCATGGGGCAGCCTGTGGCACCCTGACGTCGGCAATTCGTGAACAAATTCACAGAAGCTTCCACCTCGACCCGCGCAGCCACACTGCTGTCAGTAACGATCCTCTGACATTTAGATACGTTAAGTTACGATTGTGCGGTCAGGCCCTGGTCAGTTCGGCCACCGGGCCAAGTCTTCCCCCAGCACAACGAACGGAGTCCCGGTGATTGCTGTCAGCGGCGCATTGCAGCGCAAATTCGAATCCTCCCCTGTCCGGCCCGAGTCCCGCAGCGGCTCTTCCATGCGTACCCTCTGCTGCGTCGTCGCCATTTCGGTGTTCGTCAGCGGCTGCGCCACGGCCAACATCACCTACACACCGCGCCCCGGCCAGGACACCGCGCAGACAATCAAGTACACCGACGGGGTGGGTACGCTGACCGAGAAGGACGAATCGCGCGAGCTCTTCGTCTACTCGCGCTTCAAGATGCAGGGCCCGACCCAGCCGACTTTCACGCTGGGTTATGCGAACAACACGGCCGCGCCCGTGAACTTCAGCACCGACAACGTCAAGGCCTATTTCCGCGGGGCGCCGGTGCAGATCTACACCTACAGCGAGCGCATTGCCGAGATCCAGTCGGAGAAACAGGCCAAGCAGGTGGCGCTGGCCATCATCGGCGGACTGGCCGCCGGCGCGGCGGCCTATGGTGCGTCGCGCCAGACCTACCGCCAGAACTACTCGGGCTCGGTGGTCGGCCGCCACGGCATCACGAGCTTCGCCGGCACGAACACGGTGCGCGTGTACGACCCCGTGGCCGGCATGCTGGCCGGCGCGGCCGTGGGCGGCGCCACGGTGCTGGGCATCCGGCAGATCGAATACAACGCGGAGAGCCAGGAGCAGTCGGCCAACTCTATCCTGCAGCTGAACACGGTGGAGCCGCTGCAGATGGTGACGGGCGACCTGGTCCTGAAGAACTGCTGCGACCCGACACCCAGGCCCGACGACGTGATCCGCCTCGAGGTGACGGCGAGCGAGAAGACTTCGGTGTTCGAGTTCGTGCGCTCTCAGGTCAAGACCCGCTGAAACTCCCCGGCCACAGCCGCCATGACGTCACCCCTGCGCCTCGACTTCGATTTCGCGCCGCTGCCGAACACGCCCACGCTGCCGAAATGCACGGTCGTGAGCGCGGCGGGCTATGCCTTCTTCAGAGACGAGAAGGTCGCGCTGGCCTTCGGCACGACCTGCGTGGCCGTGGCAGTGGAAAGCCGGGACCCCGTGGCGGTGCCCTACTTCGAACTGGCCGAACTCTCGCTCGGCAATCACGCGATCACGACGACGGGGCACACCTACCCGGACTTCGGCCTGTTCGGTGGCCTGCTGTCCGGCGGCTCCACCAACAAGGAGGTCACCAGCTCGACCACGCAGCCGAGCGCCCAGACCTTCATCTCGCTGGTCACGCACGTCGGCGAGCTGCACCTGCTCTTCACGGGCCTGTCGCCGGCCGTGTTGCGCATGTTGCTGGCGGAGGCGTTCACCGTCTGGCGCCAGAACCAGCCGGACTGGCTCGAGAAGCGGCGCAAGTCCGTCGATGCCTACGTCGATCGCGAGGGGCTCGACGAGCAGACGCGCACCGCGCTGAAGGAACGACTGCTCACTTCCCTGGTGCCGCTCGCGCCACCACCGGCACCGTTCGGCCCGTTCGCCGGCACGGCCATGGCGGGCGATTTCGAGGCCCCCGTGCGCATGGGCGTGTGCCCATCTTGCAAGGCGACGATTCCGTTCTTCTCCGAGGAATGCCCCAAGTGCCAGGCACTGTTCGGGCCTGACTCGGCATGGCAGGTCCGGCCGCTTTGACCTGAGCGGGACGCCGCTGCGCGCCCTTCCCGCACGGCGATGGGCCCCGCCGCCAATCGGCAGGCGCGCCATCGCCCGCGCCGTCACACAATGGGCCCGCCCCATGACGAATCCGACGACCACAGACGCCGCCGCAAAAGAAGCAGCGGACACCGCCACCGACACCCACTGGCAGCGCAACCTCGCCGTGTGCATGTTCGGCTCCTTCACCACCATCATCGCGATGACGCTGCTGCTGCCGTTCCTGCCGCTGTACGTCGAGCAGCTGGGCGTGAAGGACCATGCGGCCATCGTGCAATGGTCGGGCGCGGCCTACGGCGCGACCTTCTTCAGCGCCGCGCTGGTGGCGCCGCTGTGGGGCCGGCTGGCCGACCGCTATGGCCGCAAGCCGATGCTGATCCGCGCGAGCCTGGGCATGTCGGTGGCGATGGCGCTCATCGGCATCGCGGGCAACGTGTGGCAGCTCGTCGGCCTGCGGCTGCTGGCCGGTCTGCTGGGCGGCTATGCCTCGGGCTCGATGGTGCTCGTGGCCACGCAGACGCCCAAGGCGCGCACCGGCTGGGCGCTGGGCACCATGTCGTCGGCCATCATGGCGGGCAACCTCGTGGGCCCGCTGGTGGGCGGCTTGCTGCCGCCGCTGATCGGCATCCGCGCGACCTTCTTCGCGGCGGGCGCGATGATCTTCGTGGCTTTCCTGGCCACCGCCTTCCTGATCCGCGAGGAAAAGAGAACTCCCGCCGCGTCGAAGCAGCGCGGCGCGGCCGAAGCCGGCTGGGCCGCGGTGCCCGACAAGCGGCCGCTGGTCGCGATGCTCTTCACCGGCATGCTGCTGATGCTGGCGAACATGTCGATCGAGCCGATCATCACGGTGTACGTGGCCACGCTGGTCGAGGACCCGAACCGCGTGACGATGGTCGCCGGCCTCGTGATGTCCGCGGCCGCGCTGGGCAGCATCCTCTCGGCCTCGCGCCTCGGCAAGCTGGCCGACCGGGTGGGCCACTGGAACGTGATCGTCGGCTGCCTCGCGGTGTCGGCGGTGCTGCTGGTGCCGCAGGCCTTCGTCACCTCGGGTTGGCAGCTGGTGGTGCTGCGCTTCCTGATGGGGCTGTCGCTCGGCGGGCTGCTGCCGTGCATCGCGAGCGTGATCCGCCACAACGTGCCCGAGCGCGTGGCCGGCAACATGCTCGGCTACTCGACCTCGGCGCAGTACACCGGCCAGGTCGCGGGGCCGCTGCTCGGCGGCTTCGTGGGCGGGCACGTGGGCATGCGCGCCGTGTTCCTCGGCACCTGCGTGCTGATGGCCGCGGGCGCCGGGTGGAACTGGCTCGCGAAGCGCCGGCAGCCGCCGGGCTGACCGCCGTGCGCTAGGGAATGCCGCGCGCCAGCAGGTGATCGACCAGGCGGCGCTGCGGAAACGTCAGCGCCTCCTGCCGCGTGCACAGGTACATGCGGCGCGAGGCCCATGCGTCGCTGAGATTGATGAAGCGCAGCTTCATCTCCTTGCGGTAGGCCACGGCGGCGCCCTCGGGCAGGATGCCCACGCCCATGCCCGCCTCGATCATCCGGCACACGGCCTCGAAGCTCTTCACCCGCACACGCAGTCGCAGCACCTTGCGCGCGCTCATGGCGGCGTCTTCCATCGTGCGGGAGATGGCCGAGTCGTCCTCCAGCCCGACGAAATCGAAGTCGAGCAGTTCCTCGAAGGACACCTCGCGCCCGCGCCACGGATGCTTCTGCCGCACGATGGCCACCAGCCGGTCGGTGCGGTAGGGAATGAAGTTGAGCGCGGGGTCGACCGCCTCGCTGGTGATGACGCCCACGTCGGCCTGCCGGTCGCGGATGGCCTGCACGATGTAGACGCTGCGGTGCTCCTCCACGCTCACGCGGATCTCGGGGTAGCGCACGCGGAAGCTCGCCACGTCGTCGGGCAGGAACTGGCCCATGGCCGAGGCATTGGCATGCAGGCGCACGCGGCCGGTGGCGCCCTGCGCGTAGTCGGACAGGTCGGCGCGCATGCGATCGACGTCGCGCAGGATCTGGCGCGCATGCATGGCCAGCGACTCGCCAGCGCCGGTGGGCGTCACGCCCTTCGACGTGCGGTTCAGCAGCGCCACGCCCAGGTGCCCCTCGAGAATGGCCAGGCGGCGGCTCGCGGCCGACAGCACCATGTGGCTCTCGGCGGCGGCCTTCGACAGGCTGCCGTGCTCAATGGCGCGAAGGAAAAGCGCCAGCGAATCGAGGTCGGGTCTCATCGGGTTCTCGTCGTTCTGCGGGGCCGCCATTGTGCGGCCGGCGCGGCGCCGGAGCGCCGACGAAATCCTTTCGGCCGGATGCCGTAGAAAAAGACAGATCTTCCGCAAACCCTGCCAGCCGGCCAAAACGAAGAAGCACTTTCCGCGTGCGCGGCGGAAGAATCGTTGCTGCCTCGCCGCCTACCCCGGCGGGGCGTTTCGCGGGCCGGCACCCTACCGGGGCCATGCCCGCATTCCACGAGTCCTACCCGGAGTCTTTTTCTGTCATGGCATCCCACGAACTGGCCAGCGTTGCGCTGGACGACAAATACACGGCCACCGAAGGCCGGATCTACCTCAGCGGCATCCAGGCACTGGTGCGCCTCATGCTCGTGCAGAAATGGCGCGACCAGAAGGCGGGTCTGAACACCGCGGGCTTCGTCTCGGGCTACCGCGGCTCGCCGCTCGGCGGCCTGGACGAGGCGCTCTGGAAGGCACAGCCGCAGCTGGAAGCCAACGCGGTGAAGTTCCTGCCCGGCGTGAACGAGGAGCTGGCGGCCACCGCCGTCTGGGGCACGCAGCAGGTGCACCTGACCGGCGAGAGCGCGGTCGACGGGGTGTTCGCCATGTGGTACGGCAAGGCGCCCGGCGTCGACCGCTGCGGCGACGTGTTCAAGCACATGAGCCACGCGGGCACCTCGCCCAACGGCGGGGTCCTGCTGGTGGCGGGCGACGACCACGGCGCTTCTTCTTCCACGCTGCCCAACCAGAGCGACCACCTGTTCGCGGCCTCGATGATCCCGATGCTCTATCCGCAGAGCGTGGAGGAATACATCGAACTGGGCCTGCACGGCTTTGCGATGTCGCGCTTTGCCGGCCTGCCGGTCGGCTTCAAGGCGCTGGCGGACACGGTCGAGTCGTCGGGCTCCATCGCCGCCGGTGCGCTCGACGTGCACACGCGGCTGCCCTCGGACTTCGTCTTCCCGCCAGGCGGCGTGCATGCGCGCCTGTCGACCGACACGCTCGGCGTGCAGGCGCGAAAGCAGGAAGCGCTGATGCAGGACTACAAGATCTACGCCGCCATCGCCTATGCGCGCGAGAACCGGCTGAACCGCGTGACCATCGATTCACCCAAGGCACGCCTGGGCATCGTGGCCTCGGGCAAGTCGTACCGCGACGTGCTGGAGGCGCTGGAAGAGCTGGGCATCGACGCGGACGAAGCCGCGCGCATCGGCATTCGCCTCTTCAAGGTGTCGATGCCCTGGCCGCTGGAGCCCGACTCGATCCGCGAGTTTGCCGACGGGCTCGAAGAGATCCTGGTGGTGGAGGAAAAGCGCCAGATCGTCGAATACCAGCTCAAGGAGCATCTCTACAACTGGCGCGAGGACGTGCGCCCGCGCGTGATCGGCAAGTTCGACGAACAGGGCGAATGGGGCGCGCATCCACGCGGCAAGTGGCTGCTGCCGGCCACGGCCGACTTCTCGGTGGCGCAGATCGCGCGCGTCATTGCTGCTCGCGTGGCGCGCTTCCACACCAGCGACCGCATCCGCATGCGGCTGGCCATCCTCGACGCGAAGGACGTGGTGCTCGGCAAGGCCGTGGCCACGCCTTCGCGACCGGCCTGGTACTGCTCGGGCTGCCCGCACAACACATCGACCAAGGTGCCCGAAGGCAGCCTCGCGCTCGCGGGCATCGGCTGCCATGTGATGGCCACCGCCATCTACCCCGAGCACAACAAGACCACCACGCACATGGGCGGCGAAGGCGCGCCCTGGCTGGGGCAGGCATGGTTCTCGAAGCGCAGGCACGTGTTCGCGAACCTGGGCGACGGCACCTACTACCACTCGGGTTCGCTCGCCATCCGCGCGGCCGTGGCGGCGGGCGTGAACATCACCTACAAGATCCTCTACAACGACGCGGTGGCCATGACGGGCGGCCAGCCGGTCGACGGCCCGATCACCGTGCCGCGCATCGCACACCAGATGGCGGCCGAAGGCGTGAAGCGCCTGGCGCTGGTGGCCGAGGACCCGACGCGCTGGGCCGATCGCAGCTTGCTGCCGCCCGAGCGCGACGGCTTCGTGCTCACCGTGCACCACCGCGACCAGATGGACACGGTGCAGCGCGAGCTGCGCGAGTTCGAGGGCGTGTCGGTGCTCATCTACGACCAGGTCTGCGCGGCCGAAAAGCGCCGCCGGCGCAAGAAGGGCGAGTTCCCGCAGGCCGCGCGCCGCGTGTTCATCAACGACGCGGTGTGCGAAGGCTGCGGCGACTGCGGTGAGCAGTCGAACTGCACGGCGCTGCTGCCGAAGCAGACCGACCTGGGCCTCAAGCGAAGCGTGGACCAGAGCGCCTGCAACGCCGACGAATCCTGCATCAACGGCTTCTGCCCGAGCTTCGTGACCGTGGAAGGCGTGAAGCCGCGCAAACAGGCGCCCGTGACCGCGAAGTCCGCGGCCGAGGAAGCACCGATGCCAGAGCCGAAGCAGACCGCGCTCGACGGCATGCACAACATCCTGATCACCGGCATCGGCGGCACAGGCGTCATCACCATCGGCGCGCTGATCGGCATGGCGGCGCATCTCGAGGGCAAGGGCGTGAGCGTGCTCGACATGACGGGCATGTCGCAGAAGAACGGCTCGGTGACCTCGCACGTGCGCATCGCGCGCGACGCGGCGCAACTGAAGGCGCAGCGCATCCCTACCGGCGAAGCCGACCTGATCCTGGGCTGCGACATGCTCACGGCCGGCGCGCCCGACGCCATCGCGCGCATGCGGCCGGGGCGCACCTATGCGCTGGTCAACACCTTCGAGCAGCCGACCGGGCATTTCGCGCAGCAGCCCGACTGGCAGTTTCCGGCCGCGCAGGTGCGCGCACTCATCGAGGAGTCGGTGGAGGGCCGCGCCGACTTCGTCGACGCGACGCAACTGGCGACGCGGCTCATGGGCGATGCCATCGCGGCCAACCTGTTCCTGCTGGGCTTCGCGTTCCAGAAGGGCTTCGTGCCGCTGTCGGCGCAGGCGCTGGGCAAGGCCATCGAGATCAACGGCGTGGCCGTGAAGGCGAACCAGGCGGCATTCCGCTGGGGCCGCAAGGCGGCGCTCGACCTCGCGGCGGTGACGCGCGAGGCCTCGCCGCAAAAGGTCGTGGCGCTGCAGCGGCCGCAGAGCTTCGAGGCCCTGGTGAAAGGCCGCACCGCATTTCTCGCGTCGTACCAGAACGCCGCCTATGCGCAGCGCTATGCGGAACTGGTCGAGCGCGTGCGCGTGCTCGAACAGCGCGAGCGCGGCGGCACCGTGCTGGCGAAGGCCGTGGCCTCGGGGCTGTTCAAGCTCATGGCCTACAAGGACGAGTACGAGGTCGCGCGGCTCTACACCGATCCGCGCTTCATGGAAAAGCTCAACGAGCAGTTCGAAGGCAAGCCCGTGCTGCGCTTCAACCTTGCGCCGCCGGTGCTCAGCCGCCGCGATGCCGAAGGCCGTGCGGTGAAGACCAGTTTCGGCCCGTGGATGATGCGCGCGTTCCGCGTGCTCGCGAAGCTGCGTGGCCTGCGCGGCACGGCGATCGACGTGTTCGGCCGCACGGCCGAGCGGCGCATGGAGCGCCAGCTGATCGAGGACTACCGGGCCATGGTCGAAGACATTCTGGAGCGCTTCGACCGCATCGACTTCGACAGCGCGCTCGCGCTGGCGCGGCTGCCGGAGCAGATCCGCGGCTTCGGGCATGTGAAGGAAGAGAGCGTGGTGGCCGCGCGGGTGCGCTGGCAGGCGCTGGCGAAACAGTTGGAGGCTGCGCCGCAACGCGAGAGGGAACTTAGCGCCGCCGCTTCATGACGGTAGGGCCGTGGCTGCTGTTGGAACGGCGGGGAGCACGGGCAATTCGCCGTCGCCCCGCAGCCACGGCCGGTCGGCCAGCGCGAGCAGCTCGCGGTCGCCCCGGCTGTCGCCATAGGCATAGAGCCTGGCGGGCTGCTCGCCGGCCAGCCACTCCCGCAGGCGCCGTGTCTTCTCTGGACCCCAGCAGTTGGCCGAAGCCAGCCGGCCGGAAAAGCGGTCACCGGCAAATTCGAGTTCGGTCGCCAGCACGGCGTCGAAGCCGGCCTGCGCCGCCCAGGGCCGCAGATAGAGCGACGGCGATGCGCTGATCAGCACCAGCCGGTGCCCCAGCCGCTTGTGCGCCTGGACTCTTTCGAGCATCTCCGGGCGAACCAGCGCCGGCAGCTCGCTGGACGCGAAATGCCGCGCGGCGTCTTCCAGTTCATGACGCCCCATGCCGCCAAGTGTGGACGCGAGGAAATGCGCCTTGGCCACGCCGCGGTCGCAGGCCCCGGTCCATGCGCCGAGCAGCCACGGGGCGGAGCGCACCACGCCGGCGGCGAATCGCCCGCGGCCGGCCACGCCTCGCACGAATTCCTGCAGGCTGTCGCAAGTGGTGATGGTGCCGTCGAAGTCGAAGGCGGCAAGGGTGGAGTTGTTTGACATCCGGGGACAGTTGGCCGTCTAGGCGGCAGTACGCAGGAGTGACTAAAGTTTACCGACGCCGATGTGCTGAGCGGCCAACAAGGCCGAAGACTCCGGCCGTGAAGTCAGTCGACGCGATCTCGCCATGAAGCCTGAGACAAGCAATCTTTGCAACACATGCGAAAGGCGAGAAGTTCCGGCGGGGTCATATCAGTGCTTTGGGGCAGCTTGCCGCAGTACGGGCTTTCGTCCCACACTTCTGCTTCGCAGTGATAGCGGTCAGTTGAAAGACCTATTTGGACTCTACATCTCAATCCAGAGCGGACCTTCGATATTCTGTTGATTGGCCGTTCATGGGCTATTCACTCCTGAACCTCACTAACGGCATACTGAAGCGCGCCGGACCTGTTCCGTCGCTTTTCGTTCAGTTTCCAAGAAGAGGCGCTTTGAGGCCTCAGCATCACAATGAGGGAGTCCAACATGGCCACCGATCTTCTGCAACAGATTTCGGACTCGGCGGGCACGCGGTATCTCAATCGTGCCTACCAACGCAGCTTCTCGCTGAACGTGTTCCAGATGAATGCTGTGGAACTCATGGGGGCGGTTCAGAGGATCAGAGACCCCGATCAGGCTATAGCTCTGATGATGGAAAAGAATCAAGAAGCCGGACGTCAAGCCCACCGCGAGCTGAATCGTTACGTCCATAACTTCGTTTCATCCGCCTTGACCTTGGTTGAGCACACGCGGGTCTTCATGAGAAAACACTACGCCGGCACGGAGCTTCTGGCGACCTATGAAGAGCAAGCGAAAGCGAGTTTCGCTGAGTCCGCTGTGGCGCAGTTTGTCCAGGGCCTTCGCAACTACATGCTGCACAGAGGCCTTCCCAACTCCAGCATGTTTATGAACTTCACGGCCAATCCAGGCGCAAAGGATGGTTCTGGATCGGCGCGAACCGGTGTGCGCTACGGCACCGCATCGCTCTTAGATTGGAAGGACTGGAAGCCAGTAGCGCGTGTTTATTTAGAAAGGGCTGGGGAGCATTTGGATCTTCACGAATTTGTACAGGAGTATCTGACGCTCGTTAATCAATTCCACGGATGGCTGGATGCCACTCTCGCGGCACATCATCAGTCAGACCTTGAAGAGCTCGACCAGATCCAGGCACAGTTTCATTCGATTGAATCGGCGAGACGGGTATCCTCCGCCAAGCCCGCTGAACAACCCAATTCCGGCACCATTGGGCTCTTTGAATTCACTGCGATACAGGCGACTGAACTCGATCAGATTTCAACTACTCTGCTAAGCAAAATTCGTGAGCTTCACTTCCAAAAAATTCCCAAGGGATTTGATACTGAAAGGCCAACCACCACGATTACGGACCGCGAGACGATGGGGCCGGTCTCGCTCTGGGGAAAGGAGGTTGGCGGAGAGACAGCCTTCATGTTCATCCGCCATGAAGAAAAATACTACGGACTGCGGGAGAGAGACTATGAGGCCCTTGACGGTTTGATTGCCGCTGTCATGAAATCAGCTTGGGCTCGCGACGGCTTGAGCCGTGAGTTTGTCAAGACAACCTTCTGCGATTGGGCAAGACAACTTTTTTCTGCGGACGGGGAACCTTTCTCAAAGGCATTAGCTGCCTCAGCACGAGGAAGCGTCAAGAAGGTCGAGGTTTGGGCCCCGATCGCGAACATGGAAGTGGAGCAGGGATTCTATTTCGGCCCCGTTCGCGTCGAATCCATTACCGCTGCCGCAATGGAGCATCTCCGTAAAAGGGTACCTGTCACTCGACCTGAGCAGGAGAAGCAAGTTGGCCAGCTATTCGAAAAATTGAGACAGGATTTCCAAGGATACGCAGCCATGGTGGTATCGATGGAGGCAGAACCCCTAGCCGCTCAGAAACGTGCGCTGCAGATCGCTCAAGACGCCTTGAGCCTACTAAGATTTTTCTCACCAGCGGCGTCACGATCGTTCATGTTTAGTCCAGTAGCTCTTATGGGTGCGGACTGCATTCCGACATCAAAGCTGATTGTTCTACCCGAAGAAGGTTTCATCTTTAGCCAAGATACTTTGCCGAGATCGGTGGGGCACTGGCGCCTATCGATACAGCAAATATCCGCACTCAAGTCCGACCTCCTAGACGTCGCCGCTTCGCTCGTAGTACCAGAGAGCCTGAGCGAGTTCGCACTGTCAGTACGGGCAAGTCTCATAACCTACAGCAAAGGCACCACCTCGGCGGACCCACTGGATCGTCTGCGAAGCTGTGTGTTTTCCCTGGAGGGCGTTCTACTCAGGCACGAGATGGAACCACGAGCGCATAGCGTCTCCAATCGGATGAGCTTCCTACTCGCTCACCACGAGGCCGAACGCGACGCTATTAAGCAGACCGTTCGTCAAATCTATTGGCTGCAGGATCAGCCACAACTGACGGCGCAAAGCCGTGGCGAGGACGAGTTGCTCACGGTCTTTACGGCCTATGCATACGATGTTCTTTGCTTGGCGCTTAGGAATACTCCAACCTTCAGTTCAAAGGGCCAATTCGTGATCGAGGTCGACAGGATTGGACTGTCGACCTGATCCGCACCCTGAAGAGCGTGCCTCCAGTCCGTAGTGCCCTTGTTCAGTTTGAAGCCGTCATATAGATCGATTGGGCAGACTGCACCAGCGCCACCGTTCTCCATCGCCGTCATCTCGCCCATTGTTGGCTTTCATCTGACTCTGTTGGCATAGCGCAGGAGGTGTAGCGCCCACCCTCTTTGCCCTACGGCATCCATTACTAATGAGGGCACCGGCACGATCAGGGCAAAATCTCGGTCGCCGCGCCGGTCGGCCCTGTTTTTCCCCATGCCGCCCACCTTGCCCGCCCTGCCGGAACCTCCGGTCTCCAGGCCCCGCCCCAGCCGCCACACGCTGTACGCCTGGGTCGCGACCGTGGCCGTGGCGCTCTTACTTATCGGCCTGGCCGGCCAATGGGCCGCCGTGCGCGAGGCGAACTTCCAGGCCGACTCGATCCGCCGCGCCATGGAAGTGCATGTGCTCGGCCTGCGCGACTCCGCCGGCAAATACAGCTACCTGCCCTTCACCACCGGCCTGCACCCCGAAGTGCTGGCCGCGCTCGCCCACCCGCAGGACGCCGCCGTGAAGCAGCGCGCCAATCTCTACATCGAGGAAGTGAACCGCCAGGCGGGCTCCGACGCGCTGTACCTGAGCGACCTGCAAGGCCTCACGCTGGCCGCGAGCAACTGGAACACGCCGCAGAGCTTCGTCGGCGAGTCCTATGCCAACCGGCCCTACTTCCGCGATGCGCGCGCCGGCCGCAGCGGCCTGTTCTACGGCCTCGGCCAGACGACCGGCGAACCCGGCCTGTTCATCTCGGCACCGGTGCGGCCGGACGGCGGCGCGGTGCTGGGCGTGGTGACGGTCAAGGTCAGCCTGCGCCAGCTGCAGGAGGCCTGGACCTTCGTGCGCGACCCGATCCTGCTGACCGACGCGCGCGGGATCGTGTTCCTGAGCTCGGTGCCGACGTGGATGTACCGGGCCACGCGCACCTTGTCGCCCACCGACGTGGAAGGCATTCGGCGCGACCAGCAGTACGGCGCGCGCACCGATTTCCCGCTGCTGCCGTGGCAGCTCGAGCGCGGCGGCGACCAGCCCGGCTACCTGGTGCGCACCAGCATCGGCGGCAAGACACGCCGCTTTCTCGCGGTCGACGAGCCTCTGCCCGACCTTGGCTGGACGCTGACGGTGATGGCCGACCATGCCGAAGTCGACCGCGCGCGCGAACGCACCTGGATGCTGGGCCTGCTGGTCGCGGGCGTGCTGCTGCTCGGCGGCCTGTACTGGCAGCTGCGCGAACGCCGCTTCGCCGAGCAACGCGACGCACGCCGCGACCTGGAGCTGCGGGTGCGCGAACGCACCCACGCTCTGGACGAAGCCCACGCCTTCCGCAAGGCAATGGAAGACTCGCTGCTTGTCGGCATGCGCGCGCGCGACCTCGAAGGCCGAATCACCTACGTCAATCCGGCCTTCTGCGAGATGACGGGCTATGGCGCCGACGAGCTGCTCGGCCGGCTGCCGCCCTACCCGTACTGGCACCCCGACGACGTGCCCCGGCACTGGCACCACTACGACGCCATGATGAGCGGCCAGCCCGCGCGCTCGGGCTTCGAGTCGCGCCTGCGGCACCGCGACGGGCGCGAGGTGATCACCATGGTCTACACCGCGCCGCTGATCGACGCCGACGGCCGGCACAGCGGGTGGATGAGCTCGGTGGTCGACATCACCGAGCAGAAGCGCGCCGAGCTGCGCCAGCGCCAGAACGACGAGCAGCTGCAGCACGCCCAGCGCCTTGCCAGCCTCGGCGAAATGGCATCCACCCTGGCCCACGAGCTCAACCAGCCGCTGATGGCGCTGAGCAACTTCGCGAGCGCGGCCAAGGCCTTTGCCGAGCAGGGCAACCAGGCGCTGCTGGTGAGCAGCCTCGACGAGACCATGGCGCAGGCCCAGCGCAGCGCCGAGATCGTCCGGCGCATCCGCGGCTTCGTTCGCCAGCGCACCGTCGGCACCGAAGACTGCGCCGTGGCGGCGCTGGTGACGAACGTGCTCGCGCTGCTGCAGGGCGAGATGCGCCAACGCCAGGTGCGCGCCGAAGTGCGCGTGCCCGCCACGCTGCCACCGGTGCGCGGCGACCGCGTGCTGCTCGAGCAGGTGCTGCTCAACCTGCTCTCCAACAGCCTGCAGGCCATGCAGGCCACGCCGCAGGACCAACGCGTGGTGGAAATCGACGCCGAGGTGCTCGACGGGCGCATGCGCATCCGCATCGCCGACCACGGCCCGGGCATCGATGCCAGCCTGGCAGAACAGGTGTTCGCGCCCTTCTTCACCACCAAGGCCGGCGGCCTGGGCCTGGGGCTCAACATCTGCCGCACCATCGTCGAAGCTCACCGCGGCCGCCTTTCCTTTGCCGACCGGCCCGGCGGTGGCACAGTCTTTACCCTTGCGCTGGAAATCTCACCGCCATGAACGCTCTTGCCAACAACCTGTGCATCGTGGACGACGACGAGGCCGTGCGCCGCTCGCTGGGCCTGCTGCTGCTGTCGCGCGGCTATGCGGTGCAGACCTTCGCCTCCGGCGAGGCTTTCCTCGAAGGCGCCGACCTCCAGCGCGCGGGCTGCGCCATCCTGGACCTGCGCATGGAAGGCATGAGCGGCCTGCAGGTGTTCGACGCGCTGCGTGCACAGGAAAGCCCGCTGGTGGTGATCTTCCTGTCCGGCCACGGCGACATCCCCATGGCGGTGGAGGCCGTGCAGAACGGCGCCTTCGGCTGGCTGGAGAAACCCTGCAGCGACGAACAACTGCTCGACAACATCGCCCGCGCGCTGCGGCAGGCTGGCGAGAACGCCGTGCGCCGGCAGGCACGGCAAGCAGCGCAGGCGCTGTGGGACAAGCTCACGCCGCGCGAGATGCAGGTGGCCCGCCTCGTGGCCGAAGGCAAGCCCAACAAGCAGATCGCGCTGGAACTCGCCCCGCTGGAGCAGCGCACGGTGGAGACACACCGCGCGCATGTGTTTGCGAAGCTGGGGTTGTCGAACAGTCACCAGCTCGATCGGTTTCTGCGGGAGCATGCGCTTTGACATGAGCTACAACATCTACATCACGCGCCGCGAAGACTGGTTCAGCGAAGACGGGCCTGAGATCTCCCTGCAGGAGTGGATCGACCTCGTTCATGCCGACAAGGAAATGCGGCTCGACGGATATGCCGAAGCAGCGACAACCGATGGCGACGTGCTTCGCGTCAATGACCAGAGCATGGCCGTATGGCTCGAATACTCCCAGCATGGCGTCGACGGGAACATGGCCTGGATCTGGCATCACCAAGGCAACATCGTCGCGAAGAACCCCGACGAGGAAATCCGGCGCAAGATGTGGCAACTGGCTCAGGCCGTTTCGGCCAAGGTGCAGGGAGAAGAGTCGGAACTCTACGGCGCGGACGGCCAGATGCTGCTTCAGGAAGCACCGGTGGCGAAAGATGCCCGGAGCAAGCCCTGGTGGCGTGTCTGGTAGGAACCAAGCCAACCCCAATGGAGATCGATGATGGAAGAGCAGACTGTTCGAGCAGCTATCAATCGACATTGGGCCGCATCCGCTGCGGGCGACCAGGTCACCGAGCACGAGATCTATCACGACGACACAGTGTGCATCTATCCGCAGTCGGGCGAGGTCATCCATGGGCGACAGAACCTGCAAGCGCTTCGAAGCCATCACCCAGGCAAGCCATCAGGGTTTGTCGTTCGGCGGATCGTCGGCGAGGGGAATCTCTGGGTGACCGAATATGCGATCGATTACGAAGGCAAGAGCGCCTTCACGGTGAGCATCATGGAATTCCGGGACGGAAAGGTCGCGCGCGAGACCCAGTACTTTGCAGACCCTTTCGAAGCTCCGGCCTGGCGCCAGCAATGGGTCGAAGGGCTCGCATGATCAACATGGCGGTCAGCGGCATGCAGCAGGTGTTCTTGTCTATTCGACCTATTCATGTCCACAGAATGTGTCGATCTCCATTGAGGATGGAATTTTTTCACTGGGAATGGAACCGTGATTTTTATGAAATCAACGACTTAGAGGTGTGTTTCGGTCCTGGCCGCCGCCCACCTCGCCAAATTTGACCCCTAACGTCAGGATTTGCTCGGCGGGCCATGTCGGCGCGCGCAAGGGCGCCAGCGTCGCGCGTCGCTACCTGCGCTCATCGTGATCCATGGCGGCACTCCTCTTCCCCGCCGGATCGCAAGGCGTAGCTTGAAGCCTTGCGGAAGTTGAGCATTCCAGTTGCCAGTTGCAATCGTCGAGTGTTTACCAGGCTGGGGCAGACGGGCCAGACAGGGCCCGGCTCGAGCGGGGCAGATTGCTCTCCGAGGGCCGCACTCGGCCACAAGCGGCCGCTCGCATAAATGGCCTCAACGTCCGGTGACCGCCACACAGCGGTCGTCGGAAAGGGAAATCCCCTTCCGCCGGTACGTGCCCGCTGCGGACATCTGCGTGAGCTTGTCTAGCTGAAGCAACCGGCGACTGCCGGACCTTCGCGACCACTGCAGAATTTGCTCAAGAGCAGTCATCTCAGGTTAACAGCGCGCGCGACGCGCAAGCTGGTGCTGATAAACATTGCGCGCTGAGCTCGCGCTGGCCGGTTCTGGCTGCGGACGGGGAGCTTCACGCGCCAGGATCAGGCCTGCGTCGAAACGAATGCCGCCCCGAGGTTGCCGAGGACGCCGATTTGGCCGAGCAGAATGGTCGCCGCCGTGTAGCAGTGGAATGAGGTAACTTTGCCGTCCTTCAGGTGGAACACGTCGCAGCACGGAGCATGCATCTCCTTGCCGGTTGCGGGGATGGTGCCGCCGGGCAGTGCGAGAGGGCCGCGATGGGTTCCGTTGAGGGAGAGCTCCACGATGATGACGTCGCCCAGGACGTAGAACTTCTCGAGCTCGCGATGCATGTCGGGGAAGGCCGCCGCGTAGATCTCCACCGTCTTTCCGATGTCGGCGCCGAAGTATTTCGCGCCGGCGGAGACGTCCCAGAAGTAGCCGCCCTCGGCGAATAGCGAAACGAAGCGATCGACGTCGCGGACTTCCGCGGACTCGTAGAGTTCGCGAATGACCTTCTCGTTGAGCTTGGCAACATCACTTGTAGACATGGGTTCTCCTGTATCAAGACTTCTGGGACGGCAGAACGACCAGCTCAAGCTGGGCGTTCCAGGGGATGGGAAAGTTGAGCTAGTACGTGTCAGTCCGCAACTGGACCGCACAGGATCCGGTGATCGCAGCGACACATGTTCAGCCGCGCAGGGGACGAAGGCCCTTGCGCACCTCTTCAGTGAAGATCTCGGGCTGTTCGAACGCCGCGAAGTGCCCGCCGCGACTCGCCTCACCCCAATAGATGATGTTCGAGTACATGCGGTCGCCCCAGATGCGCGGCGCCCGGAACAGCTCGCCGGGGAACACGCTGACGGCCACGGGCAGGTCGAGCTTCTGCGGCGAGAAGTCGGTGAGGAAGCTCTCCGAATACAGGCGAGCCGACGATGCGCCGGTGTCGGTCATCCAGTACATCATGATGTTGTCGAGCATGCGATCCATCGACAACACCTTCTCGGGCCGGTGGTTCGAGTCGCTCCATTCCCCGAACTTCTCGTAGATCCAAGAGGCCTGACCGACGGGCGAATCCGCCAGGGCATAGCCGAAGGTCTGCGGGCGCGTGCTGTGCAGCTTCGCGTAGCCGGCCTTGTCCACGCTGTAGGCGATCAACTGTGCAAGCGATCCCTTCTCCTCGTCGTTCAGGTCGCCTTGCAATGGAGGCGGGAAGAGGATGGGCAGGTTCAGGTGCACGCCCGCCAGGCCCGGCACATGCTCCTTGGCCATCCAAGTCGCGACACCGGCGCCCCAGTCACCGCCCTGGGCTGCGTACCAGTCATAGCCCAGGCGCTTCATAAGCATGCCCCAGGCCCTTGCGATGCGGGGCAGCCCCCACCCCTTGCCCTTGGGCTTCTCCGAGTAGCCGAAGCCGGGGAGCGATGGGATGACCACATGGAACGCGTCGTTGGCAGAGCCGCCGTGCGCCGTGGGAGCGGTCAACGGGCCGATGACGTCGAGGAACTCGACCACCGAGCCCGGCCAGCCATGCGACAGGATGAGCGGCATCGCATCGGCATGCGTGGACTTGACGTGAATGAAGTGGATGCCCAGGCCGTCGATCGCCGTGTGGAACTGCGAATACTGGTTGAGGCGCTTGGCCAGGCGCTGCATGTCGTAGCCCTTGCTCCAGTAGTCCACGAGTGCGTGGACGTTGGACAGGGGAGCGCCTTGCGACCAGTCGTTCACGGTCTCCTTCTCCGCCAGCCGAGTGCGGTTCAGGCGCTGATGCAGGTCGGCGACTGCGTTGGGCAGAATGTTCGCGCGAAAAGGGGTGATGGATGCTACGGATGAGGTTGCGTGTGCCATTTGGCTCTCCGAAACTGTTCGACGTTGTTCGTGTGCTTGCGTGCAGGACAGTCCACGTCAGGTGCGAACGGAGCGGAAGGCCTTGCGCATCTCCTCGGCGAAGAGTTGCGGTTGCTCGAATGCAGCAAAGTGGCCGCCGCGGTCGACCTCGTTCCAGTAGATGAGGTTGGGCCAGCGCTCTTGCGCCCACGACTTCGGCGCGCGGTAGATTTCTTTTGGGAAGATCGTGGCGGCCATGGGCAGGTCGATCTTGCCGGCATCGAATCCGCCGCCCTGGCGCGTGTTCTCCCAGTAGATGCGGGCGGACGACGTAGCCGAGTCGGTGAACCAGTAGACGGAGATGTCGTCCAGCATTTCCTCAAAGGACAGTACATCCTCGACACGGCCCTTGTTGTCGGTCCAGGCCTGGAATTTCTCGTAGATCCAGGTCGCTTGTCCGACTGCGGAGTCCTCGAGCGCGTAGCCGACGGTTTGCGGGCGCGTTGCCTGCTCGGCGAAGTAGCCGAAACCGTCGCTGAGGAACTTGCCTGCAGCTTCGAGTGCAGATTTCTCCTCGGGGGACAGGTTCTCGGAAGGCTTCGCCGGGATGACCAGCGGCCAGTTGACGTGTGCCGCCACAAGGCCGTCGGGTCGGATGTGGCCGAGCGCATGCGTCACGCCGGAACCCCAGTCGCCGCCTTGGGCGACCCACCGCTTGTACCCAAGGCGGGCCATCAGAACGCCCCACGCCTTGGCTGTGCGCACCACGTTCCAGCCGGTCTCGGCCGGCTTATCCGACCAGCCGAATCCCGGTTGCGACGGGATCACTACGTGGAAGGCGTCGTCGGCGCTGCCACCGTGTGCGGTGGGATCGGTGAGCGGGCCGATGACCTTGAGGAACTCGACGACCGAGCCCGGCCAACCGTGCGTAAGGATGATCGGCAGCGCATTCACGTGCCTGGACTTCACATGGATGAAGTGGATGCCCAGCCCGTCGATGTGCGTGCGGAACTGCGGATATGCGTTGATCTTGCGCTCGAACTTGCGCCAGTCGTAACGGTCGTGCCAGTAGGCAACGAGTCGCTTGGCCGAACCCAGCGGAACGCCCTGCGACCAGTCGCTGACCGTCTCGCGATCAGGCCAACGCGTGGCGGCCAGGCGTCGCTTGAGGTCGTCGATGCGGCTCTGCGGAACCGAGACGCGGAAGGGCACAAGGGCACTGTCGGGGGCGTACGTGTCCGAACCCGTTGCTGCTGCGACAGCCTGTGCGACGAAGCTGGAGCCCAGCGCCGCGACCGAGGCGCCTCGTGCCAGGCCCACTATGGCGTCGCGCCGGGAGATTGCGTCCGCAGACAGCCAATTGGGTATTTCAGACATCGCATATTCCTTGTTTGAATGGAAAGCATCGCTGGCATCGTAGACAGCGATCGCTCGGCTCGATACTTCCGCACGACCACACTTTGCAGGCCATTCGGCCAATGCCCGACGCGGTGAGTTCGTCAGGGCTCGACTTGTGAGTTCTGCATCGGCGTCTCGTCGGGCATCGGCGTGCGGCAGGCACGCATCGCAGCTACGCCGACCGCGGCGAGACAGCCGCCTGCGAGCACCGGGACTTGCAAGTCCGTGCGGTCGATCGCCATACCGCCGACCCATAGGCCGGACCCCAGCGCAATCTGGAAGACGGTGACCATGACCGCAGAGCTTGCTTCGAACAACTCGGGGTCGGCGCGGTACAG
The DNA here is from genome assembly GCF_037482385.2 of Variovorax sp. AB1(2024). Classification (NCBI taxonomy): domain Bacteria; kingdom Pseudomonadati; phylum Pseudomonadota; class Betaproteobacteria; order Burkholderiales; family Comamonadaceae; genus Variovorax; species Variovorax sp. AB1(2024). Next base: position 589,464 of record NZ_JBBHKP020000002.1, read on the forward strand.
CCCGATCTGAATCCAGGGCGAAACAAACCCGAAGGCCGCGCCCCAGCCGACGATGGTCGCCAGCGCAGTGCCCGGCTCGCGTGTCGCCGCCAGGCGCAGTCGGGGGCTAACCTTCAGATCGTCAGCCCTTGATGAAGGCCAGCAGGTCCGGATTGATAACGTCCGCATTGACCGTCAGCATCCCGTGGGAGAAGCCCTGGTAGATCTTGAGCGAGCCGTGTTTGAGCAGCTTGGCCGACAGCAAGCCGGAGTTTGCAATGGGCACCACCTGATCGTCATCGCCGTGCATCACCAGGGTGGGCACGCTGATCCTCTTGAGATCTTCGGTCTGGTCGGTTTCTGAGAAAGCCTTGATGCAGTCGTAGTGCGCCTTGGCACCACCCATCATCCCCTGGCGCCACCAATTCTGGATGATGCCCTGGCTGATCTTTGCGCCCGGGCGGCTGAAGCCGTAGAACGGACCGCTCGGAACATCCAGGAAGAACTGAGCCCGGTTGGCGGTCAGCGCGGCGCGAAAGCCGTCAAACACCTCAAGGGGAGTACCACCCGGGTTCGCGGCCGTCTTCACCATGATCGGCGGCACGGCACTGACAAGCACGGCCTTTGAGACGCGGCCAGGCTTGGCGCGGCTGACGTAGCGTGCGACTTCGCCGCCGCCGGTGGAGTGGCCGATGTGGACAGCGCCCTTCAGGTCAAGATGGTCGGTCAGCGTCGCCAAGTCGGCAGCGTAGGTATCCATGTCGTTGCCGGTATCGGTCTGCGTCGAGCGACCATGGCCGCGACGGTCGTGCGCGATGACGCGATAGCCCTTGGCGAGGAAATACAGCATGTGGGTATCCCAATCGTCGCTGCTCAGCGGCCAGCCATGCGAGAAGACGATGGGGGTGGCGGTCTTAGGGCCCCAGTCCTTGTAGAAGATCTGCGTGCCGTCTTTGGTAGAAACGAAAGCCATTTGGTGGTGCCCTTCAATGGTTGAGGAGGAGTTGTCGCCAGCGGGGCTGGCGGAGACGAGGAGAGGGGCCACGCCCCCGGCGATAGTGGCGGCACCGGCCAACACGACCTGCCGCCGGTTGAGCCTGACCAAAGAGCGAGAGTCGGTGTCTGACACCTGAGGTCCTTGCTGAGATTGCCTGCGATGCAGCAGGATGTTGAAGACTTGGTTTGGATCCGCGAGCAGTATCTGAAATGCACCGAAGATGCGCACCTCTCCAACGGCGAGCAACAAATGGCCGAAAGTCGCATACGCAACTCGCCGAAGGTTTGAACAGCGGCGCCGCTCGTGCGGCTCGCTGCGGGATATGCCAGCGGCGCGCGCAGCGCGAGAAGCTCTAGCGCAGAAACCGCCGGAGGTTGTCGATGAGAACCTGCGGCTGTTCTTCGGGAATGAAGTGACCGGAATTCTGAACCTTGACCATCTCGAACGTCGTCGCTTTGGCGGCAAGTCGTAGCTTCACCCACTCGTAGCCTGGTGCCGCGATCCCCATGACGGGCATATTTACCTTGGCGTACTTCCCCTCATCGATGATGTCTTGGGGAAAGGCTTGGTACCACGCGTTGCCCGCGCGAATGGCATCAGCATTCCAGTAAGACCGCGCGTAGACATCGCGGCTCAGCGGGTCGATCGAGCTTTCGTCTGCCGTCAAATAGCGGAAGAACCAGTCCTGCTCGATGCGAGCGCGGCCGTCGGCCATGAGCCTCTCCGGAAGGTCCTTGACCTGATGGAAAGCAAACCACCACAGGTACGCGTGGCTGCCGTCACCGACCTTGTCCTGGATTTGCCCCACTGCTGGCAGGAGCGGCCAGCTCATCAGCCCCGCATCGGGGTGCGCCACGTCTATCAGAACCAACTTGCGGGTCACGTCGGGGTGGTTCGCCGCAACAGCGAATGCGACCTAGGCTCCGATATCGTGCCCGACCACGTACGCCTTCTCGGAGCCGATATGCCGAATCAGCTCGGCGATGTCGTGCGCCATGTTCTTCTTGTCATATCCATCTGCCGGTTTGGAGGACGTGCCCATGCCACGGAAGTCGACCGAAGCGACCCGATAATTCGCGGCAAGCGTAGGCATCACCTTGTGGTATTCCCACCAGTTTTGCGGCCAGCCCGGCAACAGAATGACCAAGGGTCCCTTTCCGCCGATGACGTAGTGCAATCGCACCCCGTTTACTTCAGCAGTCTGGTTTTCGAACCCTGGGAGCAATCGCACCAACTCTTCGTCGGTGGTGCCGGCGGCTGGCTGATCGGGTATGACAGTGCTCTGAGCGAGACAGGTGCTTGCGGCAAGTATCAGGGCCATGCAGGCCAAACGCATGAAGTTCACGCTAAGTCTCCGAGGTTTGCACGAGCCGGTGACGGTGGCTCTTGTGTCAAAAAGGGGTGGATCGGGTTGCCGGAGCTTCGATCGGTTTCGATCATTGATGCACAGCATTCGGATCAGACCACCTGCAAGGGGCGGCTTCAATCCGGCAGGAGTCCATCGGCAGCTAGTCCGAATGGCCATTTGGGGGACGCTTTGGGCTAGCCTCCTCCCGGGCGCATCAGCTCCAACAGCTCGATCCTTGCCGCATCCGCGACTTCATGGTCGACAGAACCGTGGCATGGCTGGCCATCGAATGGCTCGACGACTCCGCGCTAAGCGGCAAGGTGCAGTTTCGGCCTCCTGGTGCGGTGAGCCTCCAGAGAACGAACATCGCCGCCACCTAAGATGTCGTCGCTACCATCCAGTTTGACCAGCCCTCTCGTGATCGCGGCCGTGACGACTTGAGTGCGTGTCTTCGCGTCCAGCTTGGACATCAGCGCCTTGACGTGAGCTTTGACCGTGCCAAGGGCCATCCCAAGCTCCTGCGCTATGGCCTTGTTGCATTGGCCGTGCGCTAGTTCGCGCAGCACGATTGTTTCGCGCGAGGTCAATGGCTCCCTGGTCATGCTGTCTGCCAGACGCTGTGCTGACCGAGGACACAGGTAGCGCATCCCGAGAGCGACCATGCGCGCGCCATCTTGGAACTCCTCGAGTGTCAAAGCCTGCGAGGCGTAGCCCTGGATGCCCGCCTCAAGCGCACCCCGGATGTCCTGCTCTCCCGTGCTCTGGTGGATAACGAAGATCCGGGGGAGGCTGAGCGCCCCCCGCTGCGCGTGTCGCGCGCGCTGGGTGACCAGACGCATAGCAGTCTCTCTCTCCGTGACGATTACGTCGAAGGCAGGAGGCGTCCCATGCTCGCCCCTGAGAATCTTTTCCGCCGTGGAGCGCTGCGTCTCAAAATTCGGATTGGTGGCGACAGCCGCTTCAATTCCCAAAGAAATCAGTGGGCTCATGTCGCAAATCAGCAAGCGCACTTGTTGAGCTCCGTCAGGGCAATTTGTCATCATCCAGTCCTTGGGATCGGGTTCTCACCATGAATGCCGTGTCATGAAGGCCGCGCTTTCTGCGCCAGAAATATCGTGCGTCGTGATGTGTCGCCCCTCGCCGCGCAGCACGCCGGTCAAGGCCATAGCGAGCTTGGCACAGGAGCGTTGTGGCTTCTTCAACCTGTTTCAGGCCGAAGAAGCAATCGACTGAGTTGCCGCATGCGATGGTCGATCGCCGGCCATCGATGCCCTGCGTCTCCCGCTCACTGGCGGAGCGGACTTCCGAGTTCGGAATGAAGGCGCCCTCTCAGGGGCGCTCTTTGCTTTTGACAAGTCAATCCTTTTTGAACGCGCGAGCCGCCTCAGCTGTATCAAGCGCCTCCCGCAACAGCTTGATCCGACCGTCCTCTGCGATCAGAACTCCTGCGTAAACTTGTCGGTAGATCTTGCCGGTGCCCGGAACCAGTGCCTCGACCCTGTACTCGGCAAACACTCGTTCGGGCGTCTGGATCCAGAACGTGGGCTCTTGAAAAGCGAAGTCTGGAACCTTCTTCAGTAGCCCGGTCAGCAAATCGGCAACAGCGGCCGGCCCCTGGGCTCGCGCGTTGACGGTCGGCAATTCCAGGATGCCGTCTTCCGCAAAGAGTGCACCGGCTGCCTCGGGATTCGAGACGCTGTTCAGATAAGCATTGAGGAGGTCAGTTGCGGTGGTCACTTTGGTCATTTGCAATTCCTTGGAGGCGTGGGCAGGTCAGACTTGGGCCATGCCGCCGTCGACGAACAGCTCGATGCCGTTGACGAAGCTCGCGGCGTCGGAAGCGAGGAAGGCGACGGCCCTGCCGATCTCGCCAGGCTCGCCCAGGCGGCCCAGTGGCACCTGTGACGCCAGGTGGTCGAAGAGCCCCTGGCGCGCCTCCTCGGGCACGAGGTCGCCCAGGCCGGGCGTGCGGACCGGGCCGGGGCTCACGGCGTTCACGCGGATGCCGCGATCCTTGAGGTCCAGGGCCCAGGAGCGCGCGAAGTTGCGCACCGCCGCCTTGCTCGCGCTGTAGACGCTGAAGCTGGCCGTGCCCTGGATGGAGGTGGTGGAAGAGGTGAGGATCACCGAGGCCCCGTTGCTCAGCAAGGGCAGCGCCTTCTGCACCGTGAACAGCACGCCCCGTACGTTGGTGCCGAAGATGCGGTCGAAGTGCTCTTCGGTGATCGCGCCCAGCGGCATCATGTCGCCGCCGCCGGCATTGGCGAAAAGGATGTCCAGCCGCCCGGCCGTCTTCGCGATGTGGGCATAGACGGCATCGAGGTCCGACAGCACCGATGCATCGGCCCGCAGCGCCGTGGCGGACGGCCCGATCTGCGTGACCGCGGCGTCCAATTCCGCTTGCCGCCGCCCGGTGATGAAGACCCGTGCGCCCTGGTCCGCCAGTTCCTTCGCGGCACCCAGGCCGATGCCGCTGCTGCCGCCGGTGACCAGCGCGATCTTGCCTTCGAGTTGCTTGTTCATGATGAGAGCTCCGTTTCGTGATTCGGGGGGGGATGAGATTGATGCCTGAATGCGACTTCGATCGCGGCATGGGAGGAATGTAGGTTTCGTTCATTGGGCGAAAAAGAGCGCTGAATGGAATCACTATCCATGGTCGTAGATAATCCTCGGCTTGTAATTCAGCGAGGAGTACCCATGGATCAGCTGCTGGCGATGCGCGCCTTCGCTCGCGTGGTGGAAGCGGGCGGATTCACCCGAGCAGCCGATTCGCTCGACATGCCCATCGCCACGGTCAGCAAACTGGTCCGGGAACTGGAGGCCCATCTCGGCGTGTCGCTGCTGCAGCGAACCACCAGGCGCGTGACGGTGACGCCGGAGGGCCAGGACTACTACACCAAGTGCACGCGCATCCTGCGGGATCTGGAAGATATCGACGCCTCGTTCAATCTCGCGCGAGGCAAACCAAGAGGCCATCTGCGGATCGATGTCGGCGGCTCCACTGCGCGCGATGTACTCATCCCGCTGCTGCCGGATTTCGTGGCGCGCTACCCGGACATCCGCATCGACCTGGGCGTGTCCGACCGGCCGGTGGACCTGATCGGCGACAACGTCGACTGCGTCATACGCGGCGGTCCACTGGACAGTTCATCGCTCGTGGCTCGCCAATTGGGCAACGCGGCGCTGCTCACCTGCGCCACTCCGGGCTATCTCAAGCAGTACGGCACCCCGGCCTACCCGGACGAGTTGAAGAATGGCCACCGGCTGGTGAGCTATGTGTCGAGCCAGACCGGCCGCGCCGCGCCGTTCCGCTTCGAGCGGCGCGGCGAGAAGACCGAGATCAAGGTCGAGCACCGTGTAGGCGTCAACGAGAGCAACGCGCATCTCGCGGCCTGCGTGGCGGGCCTGGGCATCGTCCAGACCTTTACCTACGCCGCCGCATCGGCGCTTCGCGACGGCTCATTGGTGGAGATCCTGAAAGCGTGGCGTCCCGCGCCATACCCGTTTCACGCTGTCTATCCGCAGACCCGGCATGTCACCCATAGGTTGCGAGTTTTCATCGACTGGTTGCTCGAGGTCTTTCCTGCGCGACTGGAGGAAGACAAGTCCGCCGCCAAGACCCACGCAAAGTCGCCTGCAACTCGAGCAGCGCGAACTGGCTAGTTCCTGGGCGTGTCTCTGCTTGGCGCGAGAGGTCAATGCACCTAAGGACGACCCTAGCCCTTTACAGAGCGGACTTGACACGCTTGAAGGGCGAAGTGGCGAAGTGGCGAGTGCGCAAGAGATACTCGAGTGATCGCTTGGCAAGAGCTTTCCAGCTCGATCACGTTGAGGATTGAACGACCGCTTTCGCTAAGCCCAACCCGCAATTGCCATCGAAATGCCGACCGGTGGTGAATTCCGTTGTGTAGCGAGCGCGGTCATCGAGGCATCGCGAGCCAAACGACCGCTTGTCTCTGAAGCGGTCATTCGCGTCGCGCAGCTCAACGACCGTAACGGGCCCAAAGCCGAAGTTGGTTAACCCCGAAAAGCGGTCGTTCGGTGCTGCGCTTCAGCGTCCGGGACCAGACCGTCGCGATGCCATTCACGGGTTGACTGCCTATTGCGGCCCTCACAAAACAACTTCCCATGTTGGGACGTCCCTATTAAGACGCGCTCACTCGGATCCCTCCAACGACGAAATCAACAAGCGCTCTAGCTGTGTCCTTCGCCTCCGTTGTTCCGGCCTTCGTGCCCGAGAGGCGATGGAGTCGATTGGGTCGACCCCTGTCAGTCAGAAAGAGCACCACGGTGCTGACCATCAGCATGTAACGCAGGTACATAAGGCTCAGCGGAATCTCGGGCACTGCGTCGTGCAGTGCTGCTACGAACCGCTTCGCCATCGGGTCGAAGTGCTTTTTGATGACCCGCTCCGTCATCGGTGAAGGTGAAAGGCGGTGCTTCAGTATCAACTGCGCGAGCAACTGGCCCTCGGTTGCCGCGCCCTCCCCAACGTACGGAGCGACGAACGCAGTCACGATCGCCGTCACTTCGGGTCGCGCGCCTTCTGAGGCAGCTGCCGCGGTGATCTCTTTTAGGGCAAGCGTTCGGCGCTTGTTGACACGCGCCGATAGCTCATCAAAAACCGCCTCGGCCAGCGCTTCAGTGCTTCCGAAGTGGTAATGGATCGCCGCGACGTTGACACCCGCATGACTGGTCAGCGCTCGCACAGGTACCCCGTCGATTCCTTTCTCGGCGTACAGGGCCAAGGCGGAATCGAGAATCTTCTGCCGGGTGAGGCGATCGGAGGAAGGGGGGGGTCGTCCTTGCATGTCCGCAGGGGGTAAAAGAGTGGGGTATATGGGTGCGACCGCATGACGAGTCGCCACGGTCATGGGGCATTCTGCATCAACCAGTCAATCACTTGTTTCAATCAACGAGGCAGCTCGCAAGATTCGTATAAACGTTCGATTGAAACATGCGTTTTATTTGCCTAGAATGCGCTCGTTATCGGCTTCCGGCGTAGTCAGCGCCGGCCGGTTCCATAGGAGACGCAAGCCCATGTTGAATCGAAGAGAAGCGCTCACAGGCGTTGCAGTTGCGCTTGCAGCGCCCATGTCGAAAGCGGCGACGACGGACCTGCCCGAGATGATGAGGATCGTGATGCCGTTCCCTGCCGGTGGCGCACTTGACGGGATGACCCGCATCTTTGCGGACACCTATCAGAAGGTGACAGGTCGCCAATGCATCGTCGACAACAAGCCCGGTGCGGCCACCACCATCGGTGCGTCGGAGGTGTCGCGTGCAAAGCCCGATGGCTCCGTGGTGCTCTGGACCACCGGTGGGCACCTGACCAACGGGGTTCTGATGAAGAAGCTGCCCTATCACCCTATCGATGGATTCACGCCGTTGTCGATGGTGTATTCGACCTACGGGTTCGCGCTGCTGCATCGGGCGAATGGACCCTTCAACACGCTGGCCGAATTCATCGCCGCAGCCAAGAAGCAGCCTGGCAAGTTGAGCTATGCGTCGGCCGGCAACGGAAACACCACACATGTGGTCGGCGCCCTGTTCGCCAAGCAGGCTGGCCTCGATCTGATCCACGTGCCCTACAAAGGAACGCCTCTCACGGATCTGATCAGTGGTGTGGTGGACGTCTCGTTCATCGCGCCTTCGTCCGTGATGCAGTACATCGAGGCCAAAAAGATCAAAGCTCTCGCTATCACGGGGGCACAGCGAGCAGAGACGCTGCCGACCGTGCCTACGTTCGCCGAAATGGGTATGCCCGACATCGACATTCCCGCGTGGATCGGCATGCTCGCGCCGCCCAAAATGCCGCCGCAGGTCCTGGCTGCGCTCTACGAAGGCGTTGCAAAGACGCTGGCCGACCCAGGCTTCAAGGAGAAGATGGTCACCTTCGGCAACAAGGTCTCGGGAATGCCGCCCGACAGATTCAAGGCCTACCTCGAAAAGGAGTTCGCTCGCTACCAGCGAATCCTTCCTCCACTCGGCATCGAAATGGATTCGTGATGTTCAAAAAAATTGTCGACCTTTCCATCTTTCTAGAAAACGATGTGATCTCGGATCCGCCAGCGTTCGCGCCCAAGATCCACTACATGAACCATACGGAAAGCTTTGGCCGACTGGCGCAGTTTTTCCCCGGGCTCAAGGCAGGAGACCTACCCGACGGCGAAGCATGGGCGGTGGAAAAAGTTGAGCTCAGCACCCACAACGGCACGCACCTCGATGCACCGTGGCACTTTGCTTCCACGATGAACCATGGCGAGCCCGCGATCACCATCGACCAAGTGCCTCTCGAATGGTGCCTGCAACCAGGAGTGAAGCTTGACTTCCGTCATCTCGAGGACGGCTACGTTGTGCAAGCAGAGGACGTCGAGGCGGAGTTGAAGCGGATCGGCCACACGCTGAAGCCGCTGGAGATCGTGGTCGTCAACACCCGCGCGGGAAGCCGCTACGGCAAGCCCGATTTCGTGCAGTCAGGGTGCGGCATGGGCTACGGCGCGACGATGTACCTGCTCGAGCGGGGCGTTCGCGTGACGGGTACAGACGCGTGGAGCTGGGACGCACCTTTCGTGTACACCGCCGAGCGCTACAAGCAGGACAAAGACCCGGCAGTGATCTGGGAGGGGCACAAGGCCGGCCGCAACATCGGCTACTGCCACCTTGAGAAGTTGCACAACCTAGAAGTGCTGCCCGCAGACGGGTTCTTCCTCTCCTGCTTTCCGGCCAAGATCCGCGGCGGTTCGGCCGGCTGGACGCGCGCGGTAGCGCTGTTCCAGTGACATGGATCGGAAGAACCATGATCTTTGAAAAGAATGTGTCGATCCGCCTGCGCGACGGTGCGGTCCTCAAGGCAAACGTTTTCCGTCCGGACGGGGATGCACCCGTGCCGGTCCTCATGACGCATGGCCCCTACGGCAAAGACGCGCATTTCGAGGATGCGTTCAAGCCGCAATGGGACGAACTGAAACGTCTATACCCGGGCATAGACACGGAAGGCAGTTCCGGCAAGTACCTGCGTTGGGAGGTGGCCGATCCAGAACGCTGGATTCCTTTGGGCTACGCGATCGTGGTGGTCGACAGTCGGGGCGCCGGCGAGTCGCCCGGCAAGCTGTGGGTGTGGTCGCCGCAGGAGGTAGACGACTACGCAGACTGCATCGAATGGGCCGGCGTGCAGGGATGGTCCAGCGGCAAGGTCGGCCTTCTCGGCATCTCGTACTACGCGATGAACCAGTGGCAGGTCGCCGCACGCCGGCCTGCGCATCTGGCGGCGATCTGTCCTTGGGAAGGGGCCAGCGACATGTACCGTGACGCCAGTCACCACGGCGGGATCTTCGGCAATTTCTTCTTCGAACTCTGGTTCCCGAAGCAGATCCTCTCGGTGCAGAACGGAAAGGCCGACAGTCCCTACATCGACCGCGAAACGGGCATGACTAGCACCGGCGCGGCGCTAGACGCCGATGCTCTGCGCGCGAACCGGGTGGATGTCATCGAGGAGTTCCGGTCACACCCGCTGATGGACGACTGGTATGCCGCAAGGTCACCGAAACTCGCCGACATCGAGGTGCCGGTCCTGTCCGCAGGCAACTGGGGAGGCATGGGATTGCACCTTCGTGGCAATGTGCAGGGCTTCCTCGGTGCGGGTTCGCAGAAGAAGTGGCTGCAGATGCACGGCGGCACCCACTGGGAATCCTTCTATCTGCCCGAGTATGTGCAGATGCAGAAGCGCTTCTTCGATAGGTTCCTGAAGGACGAGCCCAACGGATGGGAAGAGCAACCTCCTGTCATGCTAGAGGTGCGCCATCCGGACCGCTTCGAGAAGCGCTTCGAACACGAATGGCCGATCGCTCGAACGCAGTGGGCCAAGCTCTACCTCGATGCCCAAACAGGCAAGCTGGCTGCTGAGGCCGTTGATTCGACCTCTACCGCTTCGTACCGTGCGCCCGGTCGCGGTGTCGAGTTCCGGAGCGCGCCGATGGAGGCTACGACAGAGTTCACCGGACCGCTGTCACTGGTCGCGTGGATTCGCTCAAGCACCGAAGACATGGATCTTTTCGTCACTGTCCGGGCGTATGACCCCGATGGCGGTGAAGTGCTCTTCCGAGGCGCTACGGATCCACAGGTGCCGGTCGCACAAGGATGGCTACGAGCGTCGCACCGCAAGACTGACCCCGCGCGATCGTGTCCATGGCAGCCATTTCACACGCATAAGGAAGTCGAGCCATTGATACCGGGCGAAGACTATCGGGTGGAGGTGGAAATCTGGCCAACGTCCATCGTGCTTCCACGAGGGTATCGGCTTGCGGTGCGCATCGACGCGCAGGACTTCGAACGTGAAGGCGCAACAGGGCCACGCAAGGGGTCAGGGCCGTTCCTGCATACCGACCCGCTCGATCGCAAGCCTGATCTCTTCAACGGCGAGAACACCATCCTCACAGGGGGGGCCTACGACTCGCACCTGATGCTGCCGCTGATCCCCTGTCGCAGCGACTGAAGCGCGTTCCCAGTCACTTCCCCGCGGGGTGACCTGGGCGTCGGCTCGCGAGCCACCAGCACTTTTGACCACGAAGGATCCACCTTGACCGTCCCGTTCGACACAAATTCGCCAGACCTCGTGAGTTGGGTTGAGAGCGCCAACGCGCCCGAAACCCCTTTCCCGATCCAAAACCTTCCCTACGGCAGGTTCAGGCGAGATGCATCTGCTCCGTGGTTGATCGGTGTGGCCATTGGAGACCAGGTCTTGGATGTTCATGGCGCCGGGCTTGCCCACAGTTCGGAGATGGGCAACTGGCTGACGTTGTGTCGTTCCGAGCGACAGGCGCAGCGGCAGGCGATCTCGCTGGCCCTGAAGCACGGCAACGACAATCGAGCGCGCATCAAGCCCTGGCTGGTGCCAATGACGGGGGTCGAGTTGGGCCTGCCGTGCGACATCCGCAACTACAGCGACTTCTTCATCGGCATTCACCATGCGTACAACACGGGTCGCCTCTCTCGACCCGACACGCCGCTGCTTCCCAACTATCGCTGGGTGCCCATCGGCTACCACGGACGCGCGTCATCCATACAAGTCAGCGAGCGCGATTTCGCGCGGCCCAAGGGCCAAGTCAAGCCCGCAGGTGCCGAGGTGCCGTCGATGCAGCCCAGCGCCCGGCTGGATTTTGAGTTGGAGATGGGCATCGTCATCGGTCGCGGCAACGAGCAAGGCGATCCGATCCCCATCGACGAGGCCGAGGAGCACATTGCAGGCCTGACGCTCCTGAACGACTGGAGTGCGCGTGATCTCCAGGCTTGGGAAGCGCAGCCACTTGGGCCGTTTCTGGCCAAGAGTTTCGCTACGACACTGTCGCCCTGGATCGTGACGCTGGAGGCTCTTGCGCCATTCCGCGAGCCCTTCGTTCGGTCACCCGATGAACCGCAGCCGCTGCCGTACTTGGAAGTCCGATCGGGCCGTGAACTCGGTGCGATTGATGTGACGCTCGAGGTCTGGCTCCAGACGCCACAGATGCGGGCTCACGGGCAGGGTGGCGAATGCATCGTTCGAACGGGCTTCGCCCAGGCTGCGTACTGGACGGTGGCCCAACTTGTGACGCATCACACCATCAATGGGTGCAACCTGATGTCGGGCGATCTGCTTGGAACGGGGACGCTGTCTGGCGAGCGCGCCGGACAGGCGGCGTGTCTGCTGGAAATCACACAAGGTGGCAGGCATCCACTGCGACTGTCAAATGGCGAGGAACGTCTGTTCCTGAACGATGACGACACAGTGACGCTGCGGGGCTACTGCGAGCGCCCGGGACGCCGGCGCATCGGCTTCGGAGACTGCACGGCGACCGTGCGCAAGGCGAAGCCGTAGCTCGCCTGGGAGCGCGGGGCTCGGCAACCATCAGGGCGTCTTGAATGCCGCTTCTGGTCCGAATCTTGCCATGGTTGCGAAGGCAAAAAGTGCGTCCGGAGCCATATGGCACCGGATTACTGAGGCCCAGTTCGTCCTGATAGCTTGGTAGCCGCTTCCCCTTCCTTGCAGAACGTCGCCATTGCTTCAGCGAGCCACCTCTGGCCCAGCTCAGTGAATTCACCACTCGCAAGAGCTTGATTGCGCGCTGCGGTGAGAACTTCAAAAAGCTGATCGGCAGACAGATCGGCTTCACTCAACGTGATGACCTTGCCTCCCCAATACTCTGCTAGCTCTCGTGCAAGTAACTTCGCCGCCGGATTGCTAGCCCGATAGCGCTCAGACGCAATCGAAGCCGCCCTCGCGAGGATGTCGTGAATTGCGGTGCTGGTTCCCCAACAAATGTGGCCGTCGAAGGCGAGTGCTGATGACATGGGAAGCCTTGCCTGAATGTCTGTTCCTGGCGGCCATTCGCCGCCGCGCGGCAACGACGCGCGCCATCTGACGCCGCAATTTAGCCGCTAAATTCCAAAGTTGGTGAGACAAAACCCCAGGAATTCCATCTTTAGTGAAACAGCGGTTCCATCCTCAATGATTGATCCGCCCGTAAGTGGTTGACTCCAAATGGGATGAGGATTCCGCGCCTCGTGAATCTCAACAGCATGTCGACGAACTCACCTCCGGATGCGCATGACCGTCTCGACAAGTGGGCTATCGCCGTCAACGCGGCGACAGTGACCTGTCCAGGCTGGCCGAAAGAGCAGCCAGCGCAGGCTTCAGCTTTGCCGCCGGCAGGTATCCGAAGCCGAGCCTGAACACGCGGTCGGACTCGCCGAACCACCGCCCCGATGCGAGCTGCAGGTCATGGTCCGGCAACAGAGCCCAGAAGCGAGAGACCGCGGCATCGTCGAACACATCGGCGCGCAGCCGCAGGCAACTCAGGGCACCGCCATCGGGCCTGATCCATTCGATGCGGCCGCGTTCGGCTTCGCACCAGTCCGACAGTTCCTGCAGGGCAGCCGCAAGCAGACGACGCCGAGGCGCCAACACTCGCTCGCTGTTGCGCAACAGTGCCGCGGCCAGCGTTTCGTCGAGCACCGAGCCGGAGATCACGGTGTTCATCTTCGCCACGGTGAGCCTCAAGCGGAGGTCCGCGTCAGGCACCGTGAGCCAACCGGTTCGCAGCCCCGGTGCGCCCAATGCCTTGGAGACGGATGCGCCCGTGACGATGCGTGGATCGAGGCTTGCGAAGCTCTCGACCATCGGGTCATCTCCGTAGGAAGCCTCGCGGTAGGTCTCGTCGACGAAGAGCAGCGCACCAGGCGACAGCCTGCCCATCAGTTCGAGCAGTCTCTCGATGTCGGCGCGCGAGGTGCGGACGCCGCTGGGGTTCTGCGGCGAAGCGATGCTCACCAGCTTCGTCTTCGAGTTGAGGCATGCCTCGAACTGCCCGAAATCCAGGGCATAGCCGTTCTCGAAGGAGAGCTTGACCTCCCGCACGCTCGCACCTGCTCCCAGGAGGCTGTCACGGCTTGGGGGGAAGCACGGCGTCGCAAGAACGGCTTCGTCACCTGCGCGGCAAACCTCGAAAGCCAGAAGGAAGAGACCCAATGCCGTGCCCTGCGTCGTGAGGACGTATTCCGCCGGGACCTTGCAGGCATCCGCAATCGCCTGCCGCAGCGCAAGCGAACCGGCGGACTTGCTGTAGCCCAGCTTCAGGTTGCGGATGTTCTCCACACCCGGAAAATCAAGAAGCTCGCCAAGCGTCAGATCCTGCGAGGTGCTCTCCGCCAGATTGAACGGCCGGTTCACATCGAGAAGCGAAATGATCTCGTTGTAGGGAAACCTTCCGCGCCACTGCGGGGAGGCCGCATCGCGCACGTCGTCGCTTCTTTCCGGGGAAGGAATCTCTTGAATAGCTCTCATCGTTTCGCCTCGAACCTGCCGGTTCAGTAGTTCAGCCGAGGCATCGTAGCGAGCAGGGGCAAACCGCAACAGCCACAGTTTTTCGATTTTTCGACCATCACAGTTTGCTTGTCGCGCCGCACCGGGCTGGCCGAGAATGAGCGCCATCATGGAAGCGCACGCACCCTATCGATACGAACAGCTGGCCGACCTCATCGTCGGCATGATCGACAAAGGTGCCTTGTCCCCAGGCATGCGCGTTCCGTCGGTGCGTGCCGTAAGCGAGCAGCATCAGCTCAGCATCGCGACAGCGCTGCAGGCCTACCGCATGCTGGAGGATCGCGGAATCCTCGTGTCAAGACCGCAGTCGGGCTTCTATGTTTCGAACGCCCGCCATGCGACGTTTGCGCTTCCTTCCACCTCCCGTCCTCGCACGAAGGCTTCGACCGTGTCGATCAGCGGCGCCGTCGCCGCGTTGCTCGAGCATGCGTCGAACATGTCCCTGGTCCCGCTGGGATGCGCGGTGCCCGATGTGGGGCTGCTGCAGTCGAAGCGGCTCGATCTCATGCTCGCACGCGTGGCGCGCCAGCACGGTGCCCGTCACAACGTCTACAGCCCCCCACGGGGCGAGGCGGCCCTGCGCCGCGAGATCGCCAGGCGGTCGATGCGCACGGGCCATGCCCTGTCGCCTGACGACATCCTCATCACCAGCGGCTGCACCGAAGCGCTGACGCTCGCGCTGGGCGCGGTGGCCAGGCCCGGCGACACCATCGCGGTCGAGTCCCCCACCTACTTCGGTCTGCTGCACACGCTGGAGGTGCTGGGACTGAAGGCCCTGGAACTTGCCACCGACCCCGTGCGCGGCGTCGATGTGGCCGCGCTGGCGCGCCTGCTCGACAAGGAACCGATAGCGGCCTGCGTGCTCTCGTCCGGCTTCAGCAACCCGCTGGGATACGTGATGGCCGAGAGCGATAAAAGATCGCTTCTCTCGCTCCTTTCGAAGCACGCCATACCGCTGATCGAAGACGACGTGTACGGCGACATCCACTTCGGCCGCGAGCGTCCCAAGCCATTCATTGCGCTGGACCGGGGCGAGAACAAGATCATCTACTGCTGCTCCTTCTCGAAGAGCCTTGCACCCGGGTACCGCATCGGCTGGATCGCACCGGGCGCATACGCGCAGCGCGTGATGGAGCGCAAGCTGGCATTCAGCCTGAGCAGCCCGGTGCTGCCACAACTCGCGATCGCGGAGTTCCTCGAGGGCAACGCCTATGACGTGCACCTGCGCCGCATTCGGCGCGTGCTGGAGGAGAACCTGGCGCGCATGGTCCGGGCCATCGAAGCCAGCTTTCCCGCAGAGACGAAGGTGAGTCGCCCCGCCGGCGGCTTCATGCTCTGGCTGGAGCTTCCCAAGCATTTCGACTCGCGCGCGTTGTTCGACGAAGCGCTCGAGCACGGCATCTGCTTCGCGCCAGGAAACGTGTTCTCGGCAAGCCGCCGCTATGGCAACTGCCTGCGCCTGAGCGCCGGCCACACATGGGACGACCGCATCGAAGCCGGCGTGCGTCGCCTGGGCCGCCTGGCGTGCGCACAGCTGAATCGGTAGGCCGCCACAAACCCCGCAGTCTCAGTCTTCCTCATGCCCCCGGTACTGCCCCATCAGCATCTGCTGCGTCGCCAGTGGCACCGCCTCGTAGTGCGACAGCGCGATGGTGTAGCGCCCCTGCCCGCTGGTCATCGCATTGAGGCGCGACTGGTAGCTGGCCAGTTCGGCCATCGGCACCTGGCCGCGAACGACCACGGTGCCTGCGCCTGCAGCCGACGTGCCGGTGACCAGGCCCCGGCGGGTTGAAAGATCGCCGGTGACATCACCGACCGACTGTTCGGGCACGGCGATCTCGATTTCGACGATCGGCTCGAGCACCACCGGCCGTGCCTCGCGGATGGCCGCCATGAAGGCCTTGCGGCCGGCGGTGGCGAAGGCGATGTCCTTGCTGTCGACGCTGTGGTGCTTGCCGTCGTGCACCACCACGCGCACGTCGACCACCGGATAGCCGGCGATCGCACCGCACGCCAGCACTTCGCGCACGCCCTTCTCGACCGCAGGGATGAAATGCCCCGGAATCGCGCCGCCGCGAACCTCGTCGGCAAACTCGAAGCCGCCGCCGCGTGCCAGCGGCTCGATGCGCAGGAAGACTTCACCGAACTGGCCGGCGCCGCCGGTCTGCTTCTTGTGGCGGTGATGGCCATCGGCCGGCGCGGTCACGGTCTCGCGGTAGGCAATGCGCGGCGGCCGCGTCTGCACCTCGAAGCGGTACACCTCGCGCAGGCGGTCGAGCACGATGCGCAGGTGAAGCTCGCTCAGGCCGTAGAGCACCGTCTCGTTGGTCGCCATCACGTGCTCGATGCGCAGGCAGGGGTCCTCGGCCGCGAGCTTGCCAAGGATCTCCCAGGCGCGCTGCTCGTCGCCATGGCGCTTGGGCTCCACGGCCAGGCCGTGCACCGGCACCGGAAACGCCAGCGGCGCGAGATGCACATGGCTGTCCTCGGCCGCATCGTGCAGCACGGCATCGAAGTGGATCTCGTCGACCTTGGCCACCGCCACGATGTCGCCCGGCACCGCGTGCGACACTTCGACATGGTCCTTGCCCTGCAGCATGAACAGGTGACCCACCTTGAAGGGCTTGCGGCCATCGCCGATGTAGAGCTGGCTGTCGCGCGTGAGCGTGCCCTGGTGCACGCGAAAGATGCCCATCTTGCCGACGTAGGGGTCGATGGTGACCTTGAACACGTGCGCCAGCACGTGCAGCGACGGGTCGGGCCTGGCCTGCATGGGCTTGGCCTGCGCGCCCTCGCCGACGATGAAGTCCGGCGGGTTGGCCTCGCTCGGGTCGGGCAGGAGCTTGACGATCACGTCCAGCAGTTCGGCCACGCCGGCGCCGCTGCGCGACGAGACGAAGCACACCGGAATCAGGTGGCCTTCGCGCAGCGCCTGCTCGAGCGGTGCGTGCAGCTCGGCCGGATTCACGTCGCCCTCCTCGAGGTAGCGCTCGACGAAGGCCGCGTCGACCTCGACCACCTGCTCCACCAGCGCGCGGTGCGCCGCCTCGACGGGGCCGAAGTCGGACTGCCCGAAGCGGTTGAAGAAGCAGTCCACCACCTGCCTGCCGACCCCGTCGGGCAGGTTCAGCGGCAGGCATTCGCGGCCGAAGGTGGCCTGGATGTCGGCCAGCAGGCCCGCCAGCGAGATGCCCTGCGAGTCGATCTTGTTGACGATGATCATGCGCGCGAGATGGCGCGAGGCCGCGTACGCCATCATGCGCACCGTCATCGGCTCGATGCCGGTGGCGGCGTTGATGACCACCGCCGCCGTTTCGACCGCCTCCAGCGCCGGCAGGCTCTGGCCGAGGAAGTCGGGGCCGCCGGGCGTGTCGATGAAGTGGATGCGCGTGCCGGCATGCGTGAGGTGCAGCACCGATGCATTGAGCGAGTGTTGCAGGCGGCGCTCCAGGGGGTCATGGTCGCTGACGGTGCTGCCGCGCTCGACGCTGCCGCATGCCTTGATGGCACCCGCCTTGAACAACAGGGCCTCGGCGAGGGAGGTCTTGCCGGCGGCGGCGGCGCCGACGAGCGCCAGTGTTCGCACCGCTCCCATTTCGGCCGCGAGGCCGTTCGATCGGCTTGGCATGGCTGCACTCCTTCGCATCCGGAAGGCCGACCCGGCGGCCCGCAGGGGCTCGGGTGCTGCGCACGGACGCCAGGCCAGCGTACGGGATCGGCCGGGCCGGCGCAAGCCGATTGGCACCCGGCCCTCAGAAAACGGCCGACAGCGCGAGCGTCAGCAGCAGCCCCATCACGGAAATCACCGTCTCCATCACCGACCAGGTCTTGATCGTCTGCCCTACCGTGAGGCCGAAGTATTCCTTCACCAGCCAGAAGCCCGCGTCGTTCACATGGGAGAAGAACAGCGAGCCGGCACCGATGGCCAGCACCACGAGCGACAGGTGGTTGGTCGACAGCCCGCCGGCCAGCGGCGCGATGATGCCCGCCGCGGTGACGGTCGCCACCGTCGCGGAGCCGGTCGCCAGGCGAATCAGCACCGCCACGATCCAGCCCAGCACCAGCGTCGACAGGCCCGCCGCGAGCGCGATCTTGGCGATGGCATTGCCGGTACCGCCATCGACGAGCGCCTGCTTGAAGCCGCCGCCAGCGCCCACGATGAGCATGACGCCCACCACCGGCAGCAGGCTGTCGGCGATCTTCCTGGCCAGCACGGGCAGCGTGAAGCCCACGGCGGTGCCGAAGGTCACCATGGCCAGCAACACGGCCACCAGCAGGGCGAAGACGGGGTCGCCAATGAAGTCGAGCACCGGCCGCAGCGGGGCCGACTTGTCCAGCCAGATGTCGGCCGCCGCCTTCAGCAGCATCAGCACCAGGGGAGACAGCAGGGTGACCAGGGTCCATGCGAACGTGGGGCTTGCGCTCGGCTTCTGGTCGCCTGCATTGCCTGCCGACCCCGAGGCCGTGACCGCCAGCCCCGCGCCGGCCGCGCCGATCGGGACCAGCCGGGCCGCCAGCAGGCCGAAGAGCGGCCCGGCCACGGCCACCGTCGGAATCGCGATCAGCAGCCCGAGCGCCAGGGTCACGCCGACGTTCGCATGCAGGATGGCAATGGCGGCGAGCGGCCCAGGGTGCGGCGGAATGAACCCGTGCAGCACCGACAGGCCGGCCAGCGCCGGAATGCCGAGCCGCATGGCGGGGCCCTTGGAGCGGTGTACCGCGAGCATGACCACGGGAATCAGCAGCACGAGCCCGATCTCGAAGAACATCGGTATGCCGATGATGCTGGCGACCAGCGCCATCTTCCAGGGCAGCGTGGCGGGGCGCCCGCGCAGCAGCGTCTCGACCAGCCTGTCGGCGCCGCCGGAATCCGCCAGCAGCTTGCCCAGCATCGCGCCCAATGCGATGAGCACGCCCACGTAGCCCAGCACGCCGCCGACGCCGTTTTCATAGGACGCCGTCACCTTGTCCAGCGGAATGCCCGAACCGACGCCGACGAAGAGCGCGCCGATGGTCAGGGCCAGGAAGGCATGCAGCTTCAGCCACACGATCAGCACGACCAGCAGCGCGATGCCGATGGCCGCGACGGCCAGCACCTGGATGTCGTGCGCGTTCAGCGCGGTGGAAGCGTCCATTTATTTCAGGCCCAGGGTTTCGATGATGGTCTGGGCCAGCGCGGAGGGCGCGGGGCCGATGTCGACGCGAATCGCGGGCTCGTCCTCCGCGGGCTCTTCCAGGTCGGCGAACTGGCTGTCGAGCAGGCTGGGCGGCATGAAGTGGCCGTGGCGGGCCATCAGGCGCGAGGCGATGGTCTCGCGCGAGCCGTGGAGGTAGACGAACACCACGCCCGCGCCGCGCCGGTTGATCACCTCGCGGTAGGAGCGCTTGAGCGCCGAGCAGGTGATGAGCCCATGCTCGCCAGCGGCGATGCGCTCGTCCACCCAGTCCGCCACCTTGCGCAGCCAGGGTGCGCGGTCTTCGTCGGTGAGCGGATGTCCCGCTTCCATCTTGGCGATGTTCGCAGGCGGATGGAGTGCATCGCCCTCCTCGAAGGGCCAGGACAGGCGGCCCGCGAGGATGGCGGCCACGGTCGTCTTGCCGCAGCCCGAGACGCCCATGAGCACCAGCACCTGCGGTTTTTGAGTGGAAAGAGGCATTGGTTTCCTTGTCAGCCCAGCGCGTCGTTCAGTTGTTCGCGGAACTCGGTCAGGCTCACGGCCGCGCCGATCTCGCGCGGCAGCGCATCGCGCACCGAGAATACGCCGACGACCTTCGTGCCCGCCACCAGCGGCAGATGGCGAAAGCCCCGTTCGAGCATAAGCACCACCGCGTCGGACACGGGCGTCTCCGGCGGCACGCAGATCGGGTTGGGCGTCATGACTTCGCGCACCGGCGTGCGATCGGGGTCGAGCCCCCGCGCCAGCACGCGGGTCATCAGGTCGCGCTCGGTCAGGATGCCCACCAGGACGTCCGGCAGCTCCATGACGAGCACGCTGCCGCAGTTGGCGCGCGTCATCACGCAGGCGGCGTCGCGCACGCTGGCCTGCGGAGCGAGGCTGATCAGGTGCGTGCGGGAGATGGATTGGAAAACGGTGCGCTCGGCCATGGTGCGCCCTCCTGAAAGAGGGCCAATGGTGCCCCGGGCCGCCGATCAGCGCAAGGAGGCGTTCAGCCGCTCGAGCGCCGCGGCGCCCGGGCACAGTTCGGCCGGCCCCAGCGCATTGAGCGGCCGGCCGCTGGTGTTGAGGGCGGTGTGCAGGTCGGTGGCCAGCGGATCGACATACAGCAGTCCGGTGACCACCTCGCCCATTTCCTGGTGGCGCTGCATGTAGGCCATGGCGGCGTGGCGGTCGCCGGGCGTGTAGTCGGGGTGCAGGCTGCGCAGGCGCAGCAGCGTGCCGTCGTGCTGGCGCACGTCCATCACCTCGCCCGGCTCGATGTCGACGGAAATCTCGTCCCGCCCGCTGATGAAGTCGATGCGGCTCACCGCTTCGTTGTGCTCGCGCACGTAGTCGTAGCTCTTGGTGCTGCCGGGATGGTTGTTGAAGGCCACGCAAGGGCTGATCACGTCGATGAACGCCGAACCGCCGTGGCTGATCGCGCCCTTGATGAGCGGTACCAGCTGCGCCTTGTTGCCCGAGAAGCCGCGCCCCACGTAGCTGGCGCCCAGCTGCAGCGCCATGGCCACCAGGTCGACCGGGCTGTCGGTGTTGACCACGCCCTTCTTGCTCTTGGAGCCCTGGTCGGCCGTGGCCGAGAACTGGCCCTTGGTCAGGCCGTAGACGCCGTTGTTCTCCACGATGTAGGCCATGCGCACGCCGCGCCGCATGGCGTGGGCGAACTGGCCCAGGCCGATGGAGGCCGAGTCGCCGTCTCCGGAAACGCCCAGGTACAGCAGGTCGCGGTTGGCGAGGTTGGCGCCGGTCAGCACGCTGGGCATGCGGCCGTGCACTGTGTTGAAGCCGTGCGAGGCCCCCAGGAAGTAGTCCGGCGTCTTGGAACTGCAGCCGATGCCCGAGAGCTTGGCCACGCGATGCGGCTCGATGTCCAGCTCCCAGCAGGCCTCGATGATGGCGGCCGAGATCGAGTCGTGGCCGCAGCCGGCGCACAGCGTGGAGATCTTTCCTTCGTAGTCGCGCCGCGTGTAGCCCACCTTGTTGACGGCCAGCGTCGGATGGCGCAGCCTGGGCTTGGCGAGGTAGGTCATGCCGCCTCCTTCGTCGGATGAACATGCGTGGCGATGGCATGTACGATGAAGCGCGCGGTGATCGGCGTGCCGTCGAAATGCAGCACCCGGATCAGCCGCGCCGGATCGGCATTTAGCTCGTTGACAAGCAGGCTGCGCATCTGCGCGTCGCGGTTCTGCTCGACCACGAACACCTTCTCGTGCTGCGCCACGAACTGCGCCACGCTCTCGGGAAAGGGAAAGGCGCGCAGCCGCATGGCGTCGAGGTGGATGCCCTGCGCTTCGAGCGCATCCAGCGCCTCGTGCATCGACGGGCTGGTCGAGCCGAAATAGATCACGCCCAGCGCGGTCTTGCGGGCCGCGGGCCGCAGCACCGGCTGCGGCACCAGCGTGGCCGCGGTCGCGAACTTCTTCAGCAGCCGCTCCATGTTGTAGATGTAGTCCGGCCCGCGCTCCGAATACCGGGCGTAGGCGTCGCGCGTGGTGCCGCGCGTGAAATAGCTGCCCTTGGTCGGGTGCGTGCCCGGCAGCGTGCGCCAGGGAATGCCGTCGCCGTCCACGTCCTTGTAGCGGCCGAAGTCGCGGCCCGCCTCCAGCTCATCGGCGCTCATGACCTTGCCGCGGTCGTAGGCCTGGCTGTCGTCCCAGGCAAAGGGCTCGCACAGGCGCTGGTTCATGCCGATGTCCAGGTCGGTCATCAGGAACACGGGAGTCTGCAGCCGGTCGGCCAGGTCCAGCGCCGCCGCCGCGTGTGCGAAGCACTCGTGCGGGTCCTCGGGAAACAGCAGCACGTGCTTGGTGTCGCCGTGCGAGGCATAGGCGCAAGCCAGGATGTCGGCCTGCTGCGTGCGCGTGGGCATGCCGGTGGAGGGCCCGCCGCGCTGCACGTTGATCAAGGTGATCGGAATCTCCGCGAAGTAGGCCAGGCCGATGAATTCGGCCATCAGCGAAATGCCGGGCCCCGAGGTCGCGGTGAAGGCGCGCGCGCCGTTCCAGCCCGCGCCGACCACCATGCCGATCGAGGCCAGCTCGTCCTCCGCCTGCACGATGGCGAAGCGGTGCTGGCCGGTGGCCGGGTCCACCCGGAACTTGCTGCAGTACTTCTGGAAGGCCTCGGCCACCGAGGAAGACGGCGTGATCGGGTACCAGGCCGCGACCGTGGCGCCGCCATACACGCAGCCCAGCGCCGCGGCGCTGTTGCCGTCCACGAAGATGCGCCCGCCCACCCGGTCGGCGCGCCGCACCTGCAGCCCCACCGGCTCGCGCAGGTTCTCCCGCGCGAAGTCGCAGCCCAGGTGCAGCGCCTGCACGTTGGAGGCCAGCAGCTTTTCCTTGCCCTTGTACTGCTCGCCGAACAGCTTCTCGACCACCTCGGGCTCGATGCCCAGCAGGACGGCCAACGCGCCCACATAGACGATGTTCTTGAACAGCTGGCGCTGGCGCGGGTCTTGATAGACGGCGTTGCAGATTTCGGTGAGCGGCATGCCGATCACGCGGATGTCGTCGCGAAACCTGGAAGGCGGCAGCGGCCGGGTGCTGTCGTAGAAAAGGTAGCCGCCCGTCGCCAGCTCGGCCACGTCGGCGTCCCAGGTCTGCGGGTTCATCGCCACCATCATGTCGGTGCCGCCGCGCCGACCCAGGTGCCCGTCTTCGGTCACGCGCACCTCGTACCAGGTCGGCAGGCCCTGGATGTTGCTCGGGAAGATGTTGCGCGGGCTCACCGGCACGCCCATGCGCAGGATGGCCTTGGCGAACAGCTCGTTGGCCGAAGCCGAGCCCGAGCCGTTGACGTTGGCGAACTTGATGACGAAGTCGTTGACCGCCTCGATCTGCTGTTGCGTCATGCGGCCACCCCCTGCCCCGCCGGCGTCATCTTCAGCAGGAACTTCTGCATGTCCCATGCGCCCGTGGGGCAGCGCTCGGCGCACAGGCCGCAATGCAGGCAGACGTCTTCGTCCTTGACCATGACGCGCCCCGTCTTGAGCCCGCCCGACACGTACAGGTCCTGCGCCAGGTTCAGCGCTGGTGCCTTGAGCCGGGGCCTGAGTTCGTCTTCTTCCGCGTTGTCGACGAAGTTGATGCAGTCCATCGGGCAGATGTCGACGCAGGCATCGCACTCGATGCAGGCAGCCTCTGTGAACACGGTCTGCACGTCGCAGTTCAGGCAGCGCTCGGCCTCCTTGAAGGCGGTGGCGGCGTCGAAGCCCAGTTCCACCTCCACGCGGATGCTGGCCAGCGCCGTCTCGGCCTTGGCCCACGGCACCTTGTAGCGCAGGTCGTTGGAGGTGTCGTTGTCGTAGCTCCACTCGTGGATGCCCATCTTCTGCGACACCAGGTTGGTCATGGGTGCCGGCCGCACGTAGACCGGCTCGGCGCGCAGCAGCTTGTCGATGGACACCGCCGCCTCGTGGCCGTGGGCGACGGCCGTGATGATGTTCTTCGGCCCGAAGGCCGCATCGCCGCCGAAGAACACGTTCGGCACCGAGGACTGGAAGGTGTTCTTGTCGAGCACCGGCAGGCCCCACTTGTCGAAGTCGATGCCGCAATCGCGCTCGATCCAGGGGAATGCGTTTTGCTGGCCCACCGCCACCAGCACGTCGTCGCATTCGAAGTACGCCTCCGGCTCGCCGGTGGGCACCAGCGAGCGCCGGCCCTCGGCGTCGTACTCGGCGCGCACGATCTCGAAGCGCATGCCCATGAGCTTGCCGTCCTCGTGCACGAAGGCCTTGGGCACATGGAAGTTGATGATCGGGATGCCCTCGTGCGCGGCGTCTTCCTTCTCCCAGGGCGAGGCCTTCATCTCCTCGAAGCCGCTGCGCACGATGACCTTCACGTCGGTGCCGCCCAGGCGGCGCGCCGACCGGCAGCAGTCCATGGCCGTGTTGCCGCCGCCCAGCACGATCACGCGCCGGCCAATGCTGCTGACGTGGCCGAAGGACACGGAGTTCAGCCAGTCGATGCCGATGTGGATGCCGGCCGCGGCTTCCTGCCGCCCCGGCACGTCGAGGTCGCGCCCGCGCGGGGCGCCGCAGCCGACGAAGATCGCATCCCAGTCCTGCGCCATCAGCGCCTTCATCGACGCGATGCGCTCGCCGCCGCAAAACTCCACGCCCAGGTCCAGCACGTAGCCCGTCTCTTCGTCGATGACCGACTCGGGCAGGCGAAAGCGCGGAATCTGCGTGCGGATGAAGCCGCCGGCCTTGGCCTCGCCGTCGAACACCGTCACCTCGTAGCCCAGCGGTGCCAGGTCGCGCGCGACGGTGAGCGAGGCCGGCCCGGCGCCGATGCAGGCGACACGCTTGCCGTTCTTCGGCACGGGCTGGGGCATGCGCGCGCGGACGTCGTCCTTCATGTCGGCCGCCACGCGCTTGAGCCGGCAGATCGCCACCGGCTCCGGCGCCTCGGCGTTGCTTTCTTCCACCCGGCCGCGCCGGCAAGCCGGCTCGCAGGGCCGGTCGCAGGTGCGCCCCAGGATGCCGGGAAAGACGTTGGAGGCCCAGTTGATCATGTAAGCGTCGCCGTAGCGGCGCTGCGCGATCATGCGTATGTATTCGGGGACGGGCGTGTGCGCCGGGCAGGCGTACTGGCAATCGACGACTTTGTGGAAATAGGTCGGGTCGGCAATATTCGTTCGCTGCAACGCATATCTCCTGGCTGTCGCCTGGAGCCCCGGAGGAGCCGGCGAGTGGCTTTTTCGCGAGTATGCGCCGCGCCTGCGCACGCGCGGGCTTGGTGGAATCCCGCAGGAATCTAGGTATTTACCCTTGCGTACCGATACGTAGACACCCGCCGGGCGGCTACGGACGACAGCGCCGCGGCGGCCGGACAGACTCGCCGCAACGGCCTCGCGCGGCTTCGCGGCGGGCCGCAGCCAGAGACAAGGACCCCTTTCCATGACCGCCTTCGCAAGCAGCGCGACCGCCGGCGCCTCCAGCCCCGACGCCATCGCCGACAACAACACCCCCTACACCTTCGAAGAAAAGCGCAAGCGCATCTTCGCCATCTTCGCCGCCTCGTCCGGCAACCTGGTGGAGTGGTTCGACTTCTACGTCTACGCCTTCTGCGCCATCTATTTCGCGCCGGCCTTCTTCCCCAAGTCCGACCCGACGGTGCAGCTGCTGAACACGGCCGGCGTGTTCGCCGCCGGCTTCCTGATGCGCCCGATCGGCGGCTGGCTCTTCGGCCGGCTGGCCGACCGCAAGGGCCGCAAGACCTCGATGGTGACCTCGGTGGTCATGATGTGCGTGGGCTCGCTGGTGATCGCCTGCCTGCCCACCTACGCGCAGATCGGCGCGGCGGCGCCCGCGCTGCTGCTGCTCGCGCGGCTGCTGCAGGGCCTGTCGGTCGGCGGCGAGTACGGCACCACCGCCACCTACATGAGCGAAGTGGCGATGCGCGGACAGCGCGGCTTCTTCTCGTCCTTCCAGTACGTCACGCTGATCGGCGGCCAGTTGCTGGCCGTGGTCGTGGTGGTCGTGCTGCAGCAGGTGCTGGACGAAGCCGAACTGCGCAGCTGGGGCTGGCGCATTCCCTTCGTGCTGGGCGCCGTGGCCGCCATCGTGGCCCTGATGCTGCGCCGCACGCTGACCGAGACAGCCAGCACCAAGACCCGCGCCGCCAAGGGCGCCGGCAGCGTGGCCGAACTGTTCAAGCACCACAAGCGCGCCTTCTTCGTGGTGCTGGGCTACACGGCCGGCGGCTCGCTGATCTTCTACACCTTCACCACCTACATGCAGAAGTACCTGGTGAACTCGGCCGGCATGTCGATCAAGACCGCCAGCAACATCATGACGGCCTGCCTGTTCATCTACATGTGCATGCAGCCGCTGTTCGGCGCGCTGTCGGACCGCATCGGACGCCGCAGCAACATGCTGCTCTTCGGCGCCCTGGGCGTGCTGATGACGGTGCCGGTGCTGACCAGCCTGCAGAGCGTGAGCAGCCCGCTGATGGCCGGCGTGCTCATCACCCTGGCGCTGGCGGTGGTGAGCTTCTACACCTCGATCAGCGGCATCGTGAAGGCCGAGATGTTCCCGCCCGAAGTGCGCGCGCTGGGCGTGGGCCTGTCGTACGCGGTGGGCAATGCCATCTTCGGCGGCAGCGCCGAATACGTGGCGCTCGGACTGAAGTCGATCGGCCACGAGTCGTACTTCTACTGGTACGTGACCGGCATGATGGCCCTGGCATTCCTGGTGAGCCTGCTGCTGCCGAAGCAGGCGACCTACCTGCACAACGACAAGTAGGTTGACGGGCGCCGCTTCGAGGCCCGGCAGGCCGGCTTGGGGGGGGCGAGGCCGCCTCGACCGGCGTCTGGCTGTCCTCTCACACGTTCCGGCCTGCAGGTCCTGGATTGCCGCGAAGCGGATTCAGCGAATGACGAACGCCAGGTTGGCCAACACGTAGCCGACGGGCATGAACACCCCTCCTCCCGCGTATTGCAGCTCAAGCGCGTCCTGTTGCCCCCCGGAAACCGACCCGGCCGTGCCGAGAGTGGTCGAAGCGCGACGCGTGCCGAGCTGGATGGTAGAGCCCGACTTGGCGGCGGCCACCTTCATGCCGTCGGCGCTGCTCGCGACCGCGGTCCAGGCACCGGCGTCGCTGGTCACGCGCCAGGTCCGGCCGATGTCGCTGGACTCGTAAATGCGGCCGCCGCTGGTCGCGGCCACGGCATAGCGGCCGTCGGCGGACGTGGCGATGCCTCGCCAGTCCCGGCTGACGGTCTGCGCATCCCACGTGGTCCCCGAATCGGTGGACACCCAGACGGCGCCCGTGTCGACGGTGGCGTACAGGATGCTGCCGTCGGCAGACGCCGCCGCCGACCACCAGAACTGGCTGCTCGCGCGCGCGGTCCAGCTCACACCGTAGTCGGTCGAGACATACAGCTGGGCGCCATTGGTGGCCGCCACCAGGACCCGGCCATCGGCCGAAGAGGCCACGGCACGCCAGGGCCGGTCCGACTCACGCGCCGTCCAGCTGCTGCCGCCGTCCGAGGAGGTCCAGATCTGCCCCAGGTAGGCGGTCGCGACCAGGCGCGAGCCGTCGGCGGAACTGGCCACCGCGCTCCAGGCTCGGGACGATCCGTCGTTGGACCACGAGTTGCCGCCGTCGGTCGAGCGAAAGAGCGCACCGCCGTTGGTCGAGGCGAGCAGCGCGAGGCCATCGCTGGAAAAAGCGACGCCGCTCCAGGTCTGTCCCGTGAGGCGCAGGCTCCAGGTCGCACCGGAATCGCTCGATGTGTACAGATCGCCGCTGCCGGATGCCGCCGCCAGGCGGGTGGCATCAGCGGACGAGGCCAGGCTGCTCCAGTTGCTGGTGGGCGCCACCGAGCGCCAGTCGAAGTCCGTTCCGCCGGGCAGGCCGCGCGTGTCGATGCGCTGCCCCGCGTTCTGCGCGATGGTCCACCCGCCGCTGCCGACCCCCACCACCTTGATCCAATCGCCCACCGTGGGCGCGGCGGGCAGGGTGAGCGTGACGCCCGTGGTCGAATTCGCCTGATAGCCGGTGTTCGACTCGGTCTGGAAACTCGAGGCCGTGACGTTGACCCAGCGCGTGTCGGCCGGCGCGGCCGCGCACACGAAGGCCGTGGCCGTGACCTCTGCGGCGTCGAGCACGCCGTTGGCGTTCAGGTCCAGCCCGGATTGCACGCGTTGGCCGCCATAGGCGCAGGTGCCGCCCGGTGCTTCGGCGGCGAATGCGAGCAGGCTGTCCCGGCCGCTCGACCCCGCAGCGCCCGTCGCACCCGGCGCGCCGCCGCAGACGTAGGCCGAACTGGTCACCTCCGCGTCCTCGAGCACGTCATTGCGGTTCAGGTCCTTGCCGGCCAGCACCTGCGAGCCGCCCTGCGCGCAGTGGCTTCCGGGGGGTTCGGCCCGCATGCGCACCAGCGTGCTGAGGCCATCCACCCCGGCGGTGGCGTTGCAGATGTACTGCGTGGACGTGACTTCGCTGTCCGCGAGCACGCGATTGCTGTCCGCGTCCAGGCCGGCCTCGACGCGTGCGCCGCCCAAGGTGCAGTTGACGCCGACCGCCTCCGGCTTGACGCGCATCAGCACCGTGGATTCGCCGGATGTGCCGGCGGGCGCAGGCGCGGCGGGCTGCTGCGCGGCGGGGAAGAGGTTCGCAACGTTGCCCGAGCCACCTCCGCCTCCGCCGCAGGCGAACAGTGCGAGAGACCCGGCCAGCGCTGCGGCGAGACGGGCATTGCGAAAGATGCGGCGGTAGGCGAGTGTGGACGAAGACATAGGCAGAGGCGATGAATGGACGAAGACGCGCCATGGCGCCGCGCAGGTGAAACGGAACGCAACCGATTGTAAAAATTGCTGCCGGAAAATGGAATCCCAGAAGGCAAGCAGAGGAACGCGCTTAGGAACAACACTGGTCTTGCGCCCGGTGCGACGTCGAATCTTTGTGGATGAGATACGCGGCACCCGGAGCCGCCCCGCGGCATTGCGCAGTCGTGCCTTACGACGACGGCAAAATGCGACAGGCCGGAGTCGGCCAGAACCAGACGTTCCCATTGCCGGCAGAAACGCATGAACTTCAGGAGGAGCAGGCATGCAGGTTCGCAGCGTTACCACTTCCGATTTCCAAGCCGTACATCACCTGCTCGTGACGAGCGGGTGGGCCCATCGGGTCGGTGATTTAGAAGACCTCGTCCGACTGATTTCGGCGTCGCAACGTGCTGTGGTTGCGATGGCAGACGACGAAATCGTTGGCTTCGCGCGGGCGATAACCGACGGAATTTCCAACGGGTACGTGTCCATGGTCGTCGTCGCAGAGCAGCATCGACGACGAGGCATTGGACAGGCACTTGTCAAAGACCTTATCGGGTCTGAACCGGGCATCACCTGGATGCTCCGGGCCGGAAGAACGGGTGCTGCAGAATTCTTTGCAAAGTTGGGGTTCAGCGCCTCGTCGACTGCCATGGAGCGTGCGCGACGATGACCGCGATGCGGAAGGTAGTCCGACCGTAGAAGGCAGAATGCGGCCACAACCAGCCGTTCGCAGCGTCCGCCAAACCTCGGCCAAATTCGGACTTTTGCGTGCAACTGCGGACGAAGCCCATATGAAGACCCAGTACTGTCACCTCTGCCACAAGGATTGCCGCTGCGAGTCGTGGTACTTCCAAGCTGGAGGTGGCTACGTAAGGTTCTCAGATTACTTGCCTCTTCCTGAAGGCGCAGCTGGGTACCCTCGATCCATGGAATGGTTTTGCCCTGTCCACCTGCCAGCGGCACGGGCTTTGGCATCTAAGCCGTTGAGTGACGCCATGACTTGCTTGAAGCAGGAGTACGGTGCATTCGAACCTCCTCTCTCTTATGGTCCATGTCCAGATCCAGAACTCTGGCTGACATCCATTGGCCAAAATCGATCAAGGGTGTTCAACATCATTCGTCGAGTCACAGGCCGCAGCCCGAGTGAAGTTAAGGCGTTGCTCGAAAACGGCAATTTCAGGATCAAAGCAGGGTGGCCAGTAGACGCGGAGCTCCGACCTATCGCTGAGGCCCTTGAGGCTATTGGTGCGTCGGTGGTTTTGCGTTGCCCTTAGCTGCGGACGTGGTTTCCGATTGGGAGAATGTCTGCTCTCAAGCGAGTCGCAAGATTGCTCAAGGCCCGTTCACGACAGCGGTGCGACCGGCTACAGTCGGCAAAGACCGTTGAACCTTGCGCACCAGCATCGCGTAAACGCCGATCTCTGCCGTGTGATTGGACGTCTGCTTTTGAGGAAACTGAAAGTCGGCTTTGGGTCCGAAGCTCGGATGCCGCGACAGGCTACAGTTGGCCAGAACCGGTCGCGTGCTAGCGGCGCAGAATTTGCGCAAAAGCTGACCTTCGCGGTTGCGCCAACAAGGACCAAACTTGAGCATTAGCCTATTCGTCGAGCGCGTCATCGGGGCTGAGCGGTCAATCTCCCTCGAAGATTGGAGGCGAGTCGTTTCGCAGGAGCCAGAACTTCGTTTTCGCACTGACGCGCACGTTGCGGTCAACCCCATGGCGGGCGACCAGATTCGCCTGCAAGCAGGGGAGGCCGACTCGGAGTTCTTTAGTGGCGGTGATTGGCAACCGTTTCTGCGCCTCGTTCGCGGCAAGCTGGTCACCAAGTACAGGCCCGAGTTCGAGGAGCCAGGAAACGAAGTTCGCAGCAAGCTGGCGGCGGTCGCACGCGCACTGAACGCATCTTTGATGACCGACGTTGATGACGAGCCATTGAACTGGTAGCGACTAACGAAGATCGCTGCGCGGCCAGAACCCGACATTCACTGACGACGCCCAGTTCGCTTGAAAGCTGACGTTCGCGGCGCGCTCACAACAGTGTCTGTTCGGTTGAAGACCCTTGCGCTGAAGCGCGTGCACACCAACTGAAGGCGCGTCAACAATCGACCAACATGAGCTACACAGTGTTTGTGCAGAAGTTTGCCGGCGGAGCGCCGAGCGCGATTCCTTTCGCCTCGGTGGTTTCAATCTTGCAAAGGTACGGTGATGTCGGTGATGTCGGTGATGCCGGCGGTCGCCTGGAATTCACGCCCGCCGGCGATGACCTTTGCGAAGTTGGATTCGTCGGCGGCAGCGAAGTCGAGGGCATCGACTCGGTCAGCTTCGAGCGACCGGCTTCCGGCGGTCGTCTAGCTTCGCTCGTATTCGAACTGCTCGCCCTTCCAGGCATGTGCTACTACGAGTTGGATTGCAGCTACGTTCTCGCGCGAACAGAAATCACGGCCGAACTTCCGCCCGGCCTTGTCGAAATGTGCGAATCGGGAAGTGTCACTGTCATCTCTTCAGCGAGTGAAGTGCCTCTGTGACCGCGGACGGCCAGAAGCGGACGATCCACACGACACTCACGCATGCGACCCGTTACCTTTCTCGTAGACCAGATTGCTGACGACGGCACGGTGTACGGTTCGAACGACTACGTCAACGTGCCACTGGGCACGGTCTACAAAGAGATGATCTTGCAGCGGGTTGTTGGTAAACCACCCCGCTCATTCACCGCGGACCTGGGTGTGATTGAGACGGTAAACCTGCGTTTGGTGAACGTCGAAAATAAGTTCTTCCGAAGCCCGCTCGAAGTCATCCCTGCGGGACACCATGGTGCCTTGACATTAGAAGGCAGCGGGATTTCAGCCTTAAGGAACGCTTTGAAAAATAAGAAGCCGCGCGAATACGTACTTCTTCGTGCAGCCTTGCTCGGCGAAGAGCTAGGGCACGGCACGGCGTGGACTAGTGAGTTCAGTTAACGGTTTAGACGACCGCTCTGGAGCAACCGCAACAGCCGCTTCGGGCCCATTTGAGACATCGGATGTCGCCCAAAGCAGCCGTTAGCAAGCCCAGATCGGTGCGAAAGCGGCACACACGCGCGGATCCAACGGCGGCAAATCGAAATTTGCGACTATTCAACGGCGCGCCGCGCGAAGACCGGATGACGCCAGCAGTGCAGCAAACGAGGGCCCGGAGTTTTTAGCCGCCAAGGTTCACTGGCGTTCCGCACACGCGGCGCGATGCCCAGCGCACCTTGTCTGCGCCCCCTAATGCCCCCAGGCGTGCGACGCCTGCTCGTCCGCCGTCACCCTCACCTGGCTCGCCAGGAACGACGGCGGCAGGCCGAAGTAGCGCTGGAAGGTTCGGCTCATGTGGGCCGCGTCGGTGAAGCCGCTGACCAGCGCCACGTCGGTCAGCGGCCGCTGCGCGGTGAATTGCTGCACCGTGCGGCGCACCTTGGTCCACAGCGCATAGCGCTTGACCGACACGCCCACCTGCTCGGCGAACAGGTGCGTGAGGCGGTCGGGCGACAGGCAGGCCACGGCCGAAAGCTCGCGCAGCTGGATCTTCCCGGCATGCGCACGGATGGCCTGCAGCACGCGGTCGATACGGCGATCGATGGTCATCCCGATCTCGGGGAATTCAGTGATGGCCTCGACCAGCTTCACGCTGAGCGCCTGCAGCCGTTCCTTGCAGAGCTCGCCGCACTGGGCGGGGTCGAAGTCGTCGCGCAGGCGGCCGAAGCGGCGTGCGTCGATCGGCACGATGCCGTGGCCTCCCATGCGCTTGGCAAGCATGCGGTAGGCGCTGGAAGCGGGGTCGAGGTTGAGCGACAGCAGCCCGCAGCCGTCGACGTCGAGCCGGCGCGCGACGTGCGGCGCGACCAGCGCGGCGGTGCAGCGCGTGCGCGTGCCGTCTACCGCCTCCAGCGTGAAGGGATGACCGCTGACCGACGCCAGCAGCGTGGCCGAAGAGCGGGCCGTGAGGCCCGACTGGATGGCGGGCGTGATGTAGAGGAACCTGTCATCCCACAGGTGCAAGAAATTCTGCGAGGCCATGCCGTCTCACTTTTGGTTTGTCTCCAGCGGCGGATTCTCACGCATTGCCACGGCGGCCCGGCCAGGCATCGTGCCCAGCCGCCGGCAGCAGTCCTTCAGTGTGCGGCGGACGATGCATCGGTCTGCACATGCTGGCGCACCGCCTCTAGCAGCAGCGAAGCGAGCCGGCTCGCCGGGGCCTCGGCCCGGGCCTGCGCGCGGTAGAGCACCAGCGATATCTGCGGCAGTGCCGGCAGCGACAGCACCGCCCGGTCGATGGTGCGCACATGCGCGGGCAGCCCGAAAGGGGTGCGCACCGTGAGGCCCAGCCCGGCCGAAGCGGCAGCCCACAGCGCCGACAGGCTGGCACTGGCGAACGCGCGGCGCCACGGCACGCCGGCGCGGTCCAGCGCGGCGATGACGATCTCGCGCAACGGGCACGGCGCGTCGAGCATGATCAGCGGCAACGGCTCCCGGCTCTTGCGCGCGCCCGGGCCGCGGCGCTCGCGCTCGGTCCACCAGGCGGCATCGATCCGGTCGGGCGACCTGGGGCCGATCCACAGCAGCGGCAGCCGCGCCACGCGCTCGGCATAGGGCGACAGGGGCTGGTCACCCGCGTCCCACGCCAGCGCCAGGTCGAGCTGGCCGAGTTCGAGCCGCTCGCGCAGGTCGGCGCTGCGAGCCACGCAGGCCTCGATGCGCACCTTGGGATGGGCCCGCGCGAAGCGTCCCAGCACGGCGGGCAGAAGCGTCTCGCCGAAGTCTTCCTGCAGGCCCAGCCGCACCGCGCCCTGCAGGTCGACGCCGCGCATGGCGGCGCTGGCTTCGTCGTTGAGTTCGAGCATGCGGTGGGCATAAGCGAGCAGCGTCTCGCCGGCATCGGTGAGCTCGAGCCCGCGCCCCACCTTGCGGAAAAGCACGGTGCCCGCCTGCGCCTCCAGCTTCTTGAGCTGCGCGCTCACGGCCGAGGTCGAGCGCCCCAGCTTCTCGGCCGCGCGTGCGTAGCTGCCGAGCGCGACGCCGGTGGAGAAGCTGCGCAGCACGTCGAGATCGAACATCACCTGGGCCATGGGTCTTCCTTTTTTCCTGCGATTTCAATCATCCTGTTTTTTGGGACGATTAGCCGAGTATTTTCTGATTTTCAAAACCTTGGCAACGGCGGACACTGCACCGCAACATGAGCCCCACGACTTCCTCCTCCCCCGCATTCCCGCCCCGCCACCGCTGGAAAGTGCTGTCCGCCGGCGTGGCCGCCAATGCGGCCTTCTCGGTCGCCTTCAGCGGCATCCCGATGACCGCGGTGCTCATGCGCACCGGCTACCGGCTCGACAACGCCACGCTCGGGCTGGTGCTCGGCCTCATGGGGCTGGGCATCGCCGTGAGCGAGCTGCCCTGGGGCCTGCTGACCGACCGCTGGGGCGACCGCCCGGTGCTGCTCACGGGCCTGGGCAGCACCGCCCTCGCGCTGGTGGCGATGGCGCTGTGGGCCGCGCCTGCCGGGGGCCATGTGCCCGGCCTGGGCTGGCTCGGCGCCGGGCTGCTGCTGGTCGGGCTGCTCGGCGGCAGCGTGAACGGCGCCAGCGGCCGCGCGGTGATGACATGGTTCAGCGCCGGCGAGCGCGGTCTGGCGATGAGCATCCGGCAGACCGCCGTGCCGCTGGGCGGCGGCATCGGCGCGCTGGTGCTGCCCTTCGTGGCGCTGCATTTCGGCTTCGCCGCGCTGTACGGTCTGCTGGCCCTGCTGTGCGCGCTGAGCGCCGCGATGAGCTGGGCCTGGGTGCACGAGCCGCCCGTTGCGCCGCGCGGCAAGCCGGGCGCTTCCGAGCCGCCCGCGCCCCGGAGCGGTCCGCTGCGCGACGCGCGCGTGTGGCGCATCGTGGCGGGCATCGGCATCCTCTGCGCGCCGCAGTTCGCGGTGCTTTCCTTCGGCACGGTGTTCCTGCACGACTTCGGCCATGCCAGCTTCGCGGCGATCACCGCCACCATGGTGTTCGTGCAGATCGGCGCGATGGTGATGCGCGTGTGGAGCGGCCGCTGGACCGATCGCCGCCGCAATCGCCCGGCCTACCTGCGCGCCTGCAGCGGCCTCAGCGTGCTGCTGTTCGCCGGCCTGGCGCTGCTGGTGCTGCTCGGCGGCGCGCATGCCGCGGATTCATCGGCGCTGCGCGTCGCGCTGGTCGCGCTGCTGGCCGCGAGCGGCGTGTGCGTCTCGGCCTGGCACGGCGTGGCCTACACCGAACTGGCCACGCTGGCCGGCGCGGCGCGCGCGGGCACGGCCCTGGGCATGGCCAACACCAGCGTGTTCCTGGTGTGCTTCGTCACGCCCTTCTCCATTCCGCACCTGATGGCGCTGCAGGGCTGGCCGCTGGTGTGGCTGGCCGCGAGCGCCTGCGCGCTGGTGGCGATGCCGCTCCTGGTGCCCCGGACCGAGACCGGTGCGGCGCCGGATCAGAACGCCGCGAAGACCGCGTTCAGCCGGTCGACGTAGGCGCGCTTGGCCGTGTCATCGATGAAGCTGCCCTCGAAGCTGTTGGCCGCGAGCTGCCAGGCGTGCCGCACGCCGAGCCCCGTGGCCTCGAAGGTCTGCGTGAAGTTCTGGTTCATGTAGCCGCCGAAGTAGGCCGGATCGTCGGAATTGACAGTCGCCACGAGCCCCGCGTCCAGCAGCGTGCCCAGGTTGTGCTGCGCAAGGTCGGGGAACACGCAGAGCTTGAGGTTCGACAGCGGGCACACGGTCAGCGGAATGCGGTCCTGCGCGAGCCGCTGCATCAGCGCCGGGTCCTTGGCGCTTTGCACGCCGTGGTCGACGCGCTCCACCTTCAGCACGTCGAGCGCGCTCCACACGTAGGCCGGCGGGCCTTCCTCGCCGGCATGCGCGACGAGGTGCAGGCCCAGCTCGCGGCAGCGTGCGAACACGCGCGCGAACTTCTCGGGCGGATGGCCCACTTCGCTCGAGTCCAGGCCGACACCGACGAACTTGTCGCGATACGGCAGCGCCTGCTCCAGCGTCTCGAAGGCTTCTTCCTCGCTCAGGTGGCGCAGGAAGCACATGATGAGCAGCGCGCTCACGCCCAGCTTGGCCTGGGCATCGACGCAGGCGCGGTGCAGGCCGTTGACCACCGTTTCCATCGGCACGCCGCGCGCGGTGTGCGTCTGCGGGTCGAAGAACATTTCGGTGTGCACCACGTTGTCGGCGGCGGCCCGCTCCAGGTAGGCCCAGGCCATGTCGTAGAAGTCCTGCTCCTTCAGCAGCACGCTGGCGCCGGCGTAGTAGATGTCCAGGAAGCTCTGCAGGTTGGTGAAGGCATAGGCGCGGCGCAGCTCTTCCACGCTGGCGTAGGGAATGGACACGCCGTTGCGCTGCGCGAGCGCGAAGATGAGCTCGGGCTCGAGCGAGCCTTCGATGTGCATGTGCAGCTCGGCCTTGGGCATGGCGCGCAGCAGCTCTGGCAGGCGGTCGGTGCCGATGCGGTCGAAGTTCTGGTCGTAGGCGGGGCGGAAATCGGTCATGGTGGGGGACTGCTGCTGCGTTGTGATCCTGCAAAGCATAAAGCCAGCCGCCGCCCGGGCGATGCCCGAAACCGTATGGGCGTCAGTCGATGCTGCGTGCGGAACTCGTCAGCGAGCGTGCGCACAGCAGCAGCGTGGGCGCCAGCTTGCGCACGGCTTCGTCGATGGTCCAGCGGCTGGTCGGCGCCACCACGTGCACCGACGCGACCGGCCGCCCCTGGCTGCCCAGCACGGGCGCGGCGATCGTCATGTCGCCGAGGAACAGCTCCTCGGCATTGGTGGCAAAGCCCTGCAGCCGCGCCTGCCGCAGCGCATCGAGGATGGCGTCGACGTCGGTCAGCGTGTGCATGGTGTGGGCCGTGCGGTCGGACGCCTCGATGAGCGCGCGCGCCTCGTCTTCCGGCAAGGCGCTCAGGAAGGCGCGGCCCGAGGCCGTGCAATACATGGGGATGCGGCTGCCGATGGGCATGTGCACCGGCACGAACTGCGCGCTGACGAAGCGCGCCACGTAGACCATGTCGAGTCCGTCCGGCTCGGTGAGGCAGGAGGTTTCCGTCGTCACCTTGGTCAGCTCCGACAGGAAGGGATTGGCCACGTCGATCAGCGAATTGGCCGCGAGGTAGTTGAAGCCGATTTCCATCACGCGCGGCGTGAGCTGGTAGCGCCGTGTCTTCGCGTGCTTGCGCACGTAGCCCAGCTTCTCGAGCGTGAAGACCATGCGCTGGGCGGAGCTCTTGGTGATGTCGGTGGCCGCGGCCACGTCCGCCAGCGTCATGGTGCGGCGCCGGGCGCTGAAGGCGCGCAGCACGGCCAGGCCCTTCTCCAGCGATTGGTTGAAAAGCAGGCTCTGGCCGTCTTCGGGGGCTGCGTCGGGTGTGGCTTCCATGGATTCGAGTATATCCACGCTCGCCATAAATATCGAATATCGATACTTAAAGATCGACTAGTGGTTTTCATTTATTGATAAGAGATTCAAAAGAATCGATTATTGGCACGCATGTTGCATCGCGAAAGGCACCCATCCTTTCCGTCCACTTTTCCAACTTCTGTCCTTCAAGGAGTGCATCCATGAATCGCATCGTTCGCCGCCTTCACCGCCTGGCCCTGGGTCTCTGCATCGTGGGCGGCGCCTCGCTGGCCGTGGCGCAGGGCGCCGCGCCGACCTACAACGTGGGCGCCACCGCCACCGGCGTGCCCTTCACCTTCCTGGACGTGAAGACCAACAGCATCCAGGGAATGATGGTCGACACCGTCACCGCCGTGGGCAAGGCCGGCGGCTTCAACGTCAACGTGCAGCAGACGGTGTTCTCGGCGCTGATCCCCTCGCTCACCGCCCGCAAGATCGACATCGTCTCGGCCGCCATGCTGAAGACGCCGGCGCGCCAGGAGGTGGTC
Source organism: Variovorax sp. AB1(2024) (assembly GCF_037482385.2). NCBI lineage: Bacteria > Pseudomonadati > Pseudomonadota > Betaproteobacteria > Burkholderiales > Comamonadaceae > Variovorax > Variovorax sp. AB1(2024). Next base: position 627,027 of record NZ_JBBHKP020000002.1, read on the forward strand.
GACTTCAGCGATCCGGTGTACTCGTACGGCGAGGGCCTGATCGTCAAGGCCGACGACGCCCGTGCGTATGTCTCGCTCGACGAGCTCAAGGGCGAGGTGGTGGGCGCGCAGGTCGGCACCGTCTTTCTCGACATGCTGAACAAGAAGGGCATCTTCAAGGAGGTGCGCAGCTACGACTCGGTGGCCGACATGACGCGCGACCTCTCCCTAGGCCGCATCAAGGCAGGGCTGGGCGACCAGCCCATCATGGCCTACCAGATCCGCCAGAACACCTTTCCGGGCGTGAGGCTGGTCGAGAGCTACAAGCCGGTGAACGTGGGTGACGTGTGCCTGGTGGTGCGCAAGGGCGACACCGAGACGCTGGCTCGCCTCAACAAGGCCATTGCCGCCGTGAAGGCCGACGGCACGCTCGCCAGGATCGTGCAGAAGTGGGGCATCTGAGAGCGCGCTGACCCATGGCTGCTCCCACCTTTCTCCAGAACGCGCAGGACTTCCTGCCGATCCTGCTGCAGGGCGCCGTGGTCACCGTGCAAGTCACGGTGCTGGCCTTCCTGCTGAGCAGCGCGCTCGGCCTTGCGCTCGCGCTGATGAAGTTGTCGCCGGTGCGCGCGCTGTCCTGGGCGGGCTCGGTGATCGTCAACGTGATCCGCGGGCTGCCGATCATCGTGCAGCTCTTCTACATCTACTTCGTGCTGCCGGAGTTCGGCGTGCAGCTCACGGCCTTCCAGGCCGGCGTGATCGGCCTGGGCATCGCCTACTCGGCCTACCAGGCCGAGAACTTCCGCGCCGGCATCGAGGCGGTCGACCCCGGCCAGCGCGAGGCCGCGCAGGCCATGGGCATGCGCTCGGCGCTGATCATGCGGCGCGTGATATTGCCGCAGGCCTTTCGCATCGCGCTGCCGCCCTACGGCAACACGCTGGTGATGATGCTCAAGGATTCCTCGCTGGTCTCGACCATCACGGTGGCCGAGATGACGCGCGCCGGCCAGCTCATCGCTTCGTCGACCTTCCAGAACATGACGGTCTACACGCTGGTCGCCCTGCTCTACCTGCTCATGAGCCTGCCGCTGGTGTACGGCCTGCGCCGGCTCGAGAAGCGCTTCGCCGCCGGGAGAAAACAACCATGATCCACGTCGAGGGACTCGAAAAACGCTTCGGCACGCACCGCGTGCTGCAGGGCGTGAGCCTGCATGTGGACAAGGGCGAGGTGGTCTGCCTCATTGGCCCTTCGGGCTCGGGCAAGTCGACCGTGCTTCGCTGCATCAACGGCCTCGAGTCGTACGAGGGCGGCGTGGTGCGCGCCTTCGGCGAGCGCGTGGACCGCACCGCGCCCACCATCCACCGGCTGCGCAGCCGCATGGGCATGGTGTTCCAGCGCTTCAACCTGTTCCCGCACCGCACGGTGCTGGAGAACGTGATGGAAGGCCCGGTCCACGTGCTGCGCCAGAACGCGGCGCAGGCGCGCGAAGAAGCGCTGGCGCTGCTGGCCAAGGTGGGGCTGGCCGAGAAGGCGCAGGCGTATCCGGCGCAGCTCTCGGGCGGCCAGCAGCAGCGCGTGGCCATCGCCCGCGCACTGGCCATGAAGCCCGAGGCCATGCTGTTCGACGAGCCCACCTCGGCGCTCGACCCCGAACTGGTCGGCGACGTGCTCGGCGTGATGCGCGCGCTGGCCGACGAGGGCATGACGATGATCGTCGTCACGCACGAGATGGGCTTTGCGCGCGAAGTGGCCGACCGCGTGTGCTTCCTGCACAGCGGCAGCATCGTCGAGGAGGGCCCGTCCGCGCAGGTGCTGGGCGCGCCACGCCAGGCGCGCACGCAAGACTTCCTGCGCCGCGTGCTGCATCCGTCTGGTGCCATCGGGGCCACCGAGGTGCGCGCATGAGCGCTCGCGCGTTGCCTCCTTCACTCTGGGCCGACACCGCGCCGCCCGCTGCGCCGACGCCGCCGCTGGCCGAATCGCGCAAGACCGACGTGCTGATCGTCGGCGGCGGCTTCACCGGCCTCTCGGCTGCGCTGCATCTGGCCGAGGCCGGCGTGCAGGCCTGCGTGCTCGAGGCGCACGAGCCCGGCTGGGGTGCGTCGGGGCGCAACGGCGGGCAGGTCAATCCCTCGCTCAAGCACGACCCCGACGAGCTGGTGCGCATCCATGGCCAGGAGCGCGCCGCACGGCTGATCGATGCGGTCTCGTCATCGGCCGACCTCGTGTTCGACCTCATCGCACGCCACGGCATCGACTGCCAGCCGGTGCGCAACGGCTGGCTGCAGGTGGCGTACGCGCAGAAGGACGTGGCCGCGCTGCATGCGCGCGCCGCGCAGTGGGCCAGGCGCGGCGTCAACACCCAGCAGCTCGACCGCGCCGCCGTCAGCGCGCGGCTCGGCACCAAAGCCTTTGCGGGCGGCTGGCTCGACGGCCGCGCCGGCAGCATCCAGCCGCTGGCGTACACGCGCGGGCTGGTGCGTGCCGCACAGGCCGCAGGTGCCCGCGTGCACGGCGGCACCGAGGTCACGGCGCTGGAGCGCCGCGGCACGCACTGGCATGCGAGCACGTCGACCGGCGCCAGCATCACCGCCGACCAGGTGCTGATGGCCACCAACGGCTACACCGGCGCGCTGTGGCCGATGCTGTCGCGCACCGTGCTGGCCGCCAACAGCTTCATCGTTGCCACCGAACCGCTCAAGGGCGCCGCGGCCGACGCCATCCTGCCCGGCGGCGAAACCGCATCGACCTCGCAGCGACTGCTGCTCTACTTCCGCAAGGACGCGCAGGGCCGTCTGCTGATGGGCGGTCGCGGCCACTTCGCCGACCCGGCCGGGCCCGCGGATTTCGCGCACCTCGAACGTTCGCTCGAACTGCTGTTTCCCCAACTGGGGCTGCTGCGCTACGAGTACCGCTGGGCCGGGCGCATCGCGGTCACGCGCGATTTCATGCCGCATGTGCACACCCCGGCGCCGGGCGTGACGATCGCGCTGGGCTACAACGGGCGGGGCATTGCACTGGCCACGAGCATGGGCAAGCACCTGGCTGCCCGGCTCATCGACGCGGGTGCGGACTTCCCGTACCCGGTGACGCCGATCCGGCCGATTCCGCTGCACGGTCTGCAACGCTTCTACGTGGCGGGCGGGGTGGCCTGGTACAGCCTGCTCGACCGGCTGGCCTGAAGGCGAGTCGCCTACGCGCGCGTGCCGCCTTGCCATGCGGCGCGTGCGTGCGTCAAATGGCGGGCGTCAACCACAACAGCCCCAGGAGACCCATGCCGATCGACACACTCGCCACCTGGCACCGCCTCGTCAAGGAACGCGACGCGGCGGGGCTCGACGCCCTGCTCGACGACGAGGCCGTCTTTCATTCGCCGGTGGTGCACAAGCCCCAGGTGGGCAAGGCCATCACGCAGAAATACCTGGCCGCGGCGTTCCAGGTGTTCTTCAACGAGAGCTTCCGCTACGTGCGCGAGCTCCAGTCCGCGAACGACGCGGTGCTCGAGTTCACGCTGGAGCTGGACGGCATCCAGGTCAACGGCGTCGACATGATCAAGTGGAACGACGCCGGCCGGATCACCGAGTTCAAGGTGATGCTGCGACCGCTGAAGGCGGTGAACCTGATCCACCAGAAGATGGGCGCGCAGCTGCAGGCGGCGCAGGCCTGAACGAACCGGCCGCGCCGGTCACACCCCGTAGTAGGTCGCGGGAGACTTGCTCAGGAAGGGGCTCTCGTTGCCGAAGATGACCGGCGTGCCGGAGTCGAGCCATTCAAGATACCTGGACGCGATGTGCTGCAGGCAATTGACCTGGGAGGCGACCTTCATCAACTCGCCGGGAACCTCGGCCTCGCTGCTGACGTCGAGCGTGTCCGCGTGATGGCCCAGGCATGCCAGCTGCGAGGCCGCGCAGATTCGCTCCAGCGCCTCGGAGCAGGCAATGATCATCTCGTGCACAGGGGCGGATATGACCTTGGCTGTCCGGAGTTCGTGGGCCTGGGCGCGCACGCCAATGGCATCGATGCCGTTGTATCTGGCGAGGCCGTTCACGCACAGCGCCAGCGGCCGGGCGAGGTCTCTTTCGAGGTCCATCGCCACCAGGCCGCCGAAGCTTCCCGGCAGCCTCGATGGCTGGCAGTCATGAAAACACGCCTTCAGGTCCGACAGGCCCTGGGCTCTGAGGTCTGGTGACGCCGCGTTCTTCAGGAGATCGCCCAGCTCCGCGAGGAGTTCGCGGTTGCCGAAGGCCACCTGCGCATTCAGCAGCGGATGAATCAGCCGGTCCATGTTCCTCTGCACGATGAGGTTGCGGATCTCCGCGGGTCCATCGCAGAGCGTGACCGGGTCGATGCCGGCGGGATCGCCCGCCCTCCCCGCCGGATCGTGCGGCACCGTGGCCAGCAGCTTTTTCCTGAACACCCTCCCCACAGCCTTCATCCGCACGGCGGCGGACGGGTCCTTCAGGATGACGAAGCATTCGATGTCGGACACCGGGGCCGCATCCAGGCGGGCCAGGGAACCGGCCACGCAGAACGCGAGCGAATCCGGGCTCGGCGGCCTGCCGATCGCGTCGACATAGAGCGAGGCCAGGAACCATCGGGTCATCACCGACCGCGCCTGGGCAGGCTCCGCGGTTTCCGGGCGCTGCAATACCGGACTGTGCGATTCCACCTGGACGGCGCGCACCTGAAGCCGGGCAGGATCGAAATGCGTGTTGCGATCCTCCTTGCGGCACCAGGGGCAGACGGGAGCCATGGCCTGCCCGGTCGTGGCATCAGGGCTGTACAGGTCCCTGGGCCCGGGGCACCTCGGGAAAATTTGCCTCATGTTCTGAGGAGCCAGGCATCCCATCGAATATGTCCTCCAGCAGCAATCGGATCTCAGGCCGCGTGGTTGGTCACCACGCGCAGGCTGGCGTCCTGGCGGTAGGCCTGCACGCACATCCGCCCCAGTTCGACGAGAAAGCGCAGCACCGCCGGCTGGCCCACGCACTCCGGCGTCACCGCCATGATGTCCTTGCGGAACTCCATCAGCTGCACGCCCGAGACGTCCATCTCGGCGGACGAGCCGTAGTAGTGCTTCCAGAAGTCCTGCAGCAGCCCGCGCTTGACTTCGTCGATGACCAGCGTGTAGCCGCTCTCCCAGACACGCTCTTCCATCGGCAGGCAGGTCACCCGCGGATCCTCGAGGCGAGCGCCCGGGGGCACGAGCAGCACGCGCCGCACGTCCATGCTCATCGCGCCCTCCCCGGCGCGCCGGGCAGGCGGGTCGTCGGCGTGGCGCCGCGCATTGAAGAACGCGGTGTTCTTTTCACGGTCGTCCTCCGCGAAATCCGGTGTCGGCCTCGAAACGTTGGCGCTGGCGATATGCATTTCGCTTTCCTCCTCACTCAAATGGACAGCAGCCGCAGGCGCTGCTCGTTGGCCCGGGCAAGGGAGATCGGCCGGGTCCAGCTGCCGTCGGCATGCAGCGTGGTCGTCAGCGCATGGACGCCGGCCGGAAACGACAGCTCCAGCGGGTTGTTGATTGTGCTGACATCGATGACATCGCCTTGCTGGTAGTCGCCGTAGGCAATGAAGTACCGGGGGCGTGGCGAGAAGGCCAGGTTCTGGTTCGGACGGGCCTGCACCGCATAGACCGTGCTGCCGGACATGGTCACGCCGACGCAGGCCTGTGAGCGGGCCGGGATGTTGGCGGTCTCGGCGAGGTAGAAGCGCGCGGGATCGGCGCCCCAGCTGGGGTTGGCGAACCGGTAGATGCCGTCCTCGCAGTCCAGCGAGATCCTGTTGCTGCCGCCGCTCGGCTCGCAGGTTTCGGCCGGAGCGAACTGGATGCCGGGCTGCAGCTCGCCGGTTTCAGCCCAGGAGAAACCGGTGTCGGTCGTCCATTCGAAGCGGGTCCGCGCGTTCTGCCCGGGGTTCGAATACTTGGCGAACCAGGCGAGCGACAAGGCGTTGGGCGCCCACTGGGTCGGGTCGCTCTGGAACACCATGAAGTAAGCCGAATGGCTTGCGTGGTTGTCGACCGTGACGGAATAGATCTTTCCCATGACTCTCTGAAGAAGTGACTGAATCAGCCAATGCGCGCCGCAGGGGCGGCATTGCACTGGAAGTCACTCTAGGGAGAGCGGGATAGAAATGAAATTACAACCGATTACATGGGGTGCGCGCCGCCCCGGATCTCGAAGGGGTAGTCGCCCAGGCGCACGTTGCCGCGCCGCCGCTCGACCAGCGGCGGCTCGCCCAGGCTGGCCGGCAGTGCATTGAGGATCTGGTGCTTGGCGCGGAAGATCTGGATGTTCACGTACGACGGCTCCACGCCCAGCATGCGCGAGAGGTCGTCCAGCCCGATCCAGCCCTGGCTTTGCGGTGGAACGCCGCGTTGCGCGTCCTGCTGGCGCACCCGCGCGAGCGTGACCAGGGTGTAGTGGTGGATGCGCTCGCCCAGCGACACCGACTTGCCGTCCGCCAGCAGGCTGAGGCTGGTGTGCTCCTCGTCCTGGCTGACGTCGAAATGCAGCGCGACATCCGCCGTCTTCGGCGCCGACGAGGCGACGGCGTTCTCCGATGTCGACTCCAGGTCGTCGCACAGCACGAACTCCCAGGCGCCGCGCGAGGTGCTGACCATGGCGCCGTCGTTCAGGTGCTCGATGCCGTCGATGTGCTCGAGCATCCAGCGCCCTTCGTGGAAATACACGTTCACCTCGGGCTGCTGGGCGTCGGGCAACAAGGTTTCGCGCGGGTTGAGCGCCACGGGCAAGCCGTGTCCCTGGCCCGGGAACAGGCAGGTGACGGGCGGCGTCAGGTCCTGCACGATCCAGGCCGATTCGTCGCCCAGGCCCATGCGCACCTCGGCGCCCACGCTCAGGGCGGTCCAGCGGCCGTTCGGCAGGCGTACCCCGTCCAGGGTGGTGCCGTTGCGGCTCTGGTCGACGATTTCCCAGGCCAGGCTGTTCCAGCGGACCAATGCATGGACCTGCGACACATCGGGCGCCTTGAGCACGGTCTGGCAGGCCGACGGACGGCGGCCGAACGCATGGACGGGGCGCAGCACGATGGAGCGGCCGTCTCGCTTGTTCCTGAAGAGAGCCATACCCTGTATTTTCGCTCGCCCGCTCAGACGTACAGCGCCTGGGGGTTGAGATCGGCTTCCTGCAGGGGCGCGTCGCGCCACCCCATCGCCACGGGCACGCCATAGAGACGCTGGTTGCCCAGCTCGGGCCAGATGTGGCACAGGCCCGGCACCACGACCTTGACAGTGCGCAGCGGAATGTCCGGGCGCGAGTGGTCGAGCACGATCGTCTCCAGGCCCAGGCCGGTGGCGATGCCCACGCACCGCGCAATCTCCCCGGCGATGTCGCGCCGCGCACCGGCGTCGGGCGACGGATGCAGCGGCACGGCGCCGCCCTCTTCCATCGGCATGAGGAAGGCGGGTGCCTCCTGCCCCCCCTCGGCGCCGGGCACCGGGAAGGTCTTGCCCGCCGCGATCAGCTGGCTCATTTCGGTGAGCGCGCGCTCGCAGGCCAGCATGCGGTCCGGACTGCAGCCGAAGCCGACGGCCCATTCGCCGGTCTGCCGGTGCCGCCCCACCGCCGCGACCACCGGAATGCCGAAGTCGTGCGTGATGTCGAGCACCCAGTGCGCCCACTGCAGCCCCCATGTGCGCGACAGGCGCAGGCGGGTGGCGACCGGCATGCCGTCCAGGTCGATGGCAGGCCGGCGGACCCGGCCGTACCACCAGATGGCGGCGGCATCGCGCTCCACCAGTTCGAGGAAGCCCTGCAGGATGGCCTCCTCGAGCGTGTTCCCGGCAGCGCAGCCGTTCGATGTCCAGGTGACGTGGTACTGGCTTTCGGCGGGCGCATGGGCGTGGCAGAAGGCCAGCGGCAGATAGCAGCGCGCATCGGCGGTCAGCGACCACGCGGGCACCCACCAGGCCGGCTCCGGTCCGGCGTCGGCCGCAGCCACGGCGTGCGGCGGCTTCTCGGTGCCGAATTGCGACTTCTGGTGCTCGCTGAAGTGCGCCAGCGCGGTCGGCGGAATGCAGCGCGCGTCCAGGTCCGCGGCGGGCGCGATGACCGTGGCTTCGTCGCCCTGGTAGAAAGCGGCGTAGCGCTCCACCGCCTCGCACAACGCGCTGGCACGTGACTGCGCCGCCGACATGCCCTTGCCCAGGCAGGTCTGCATCCAGGCGCCGGGGGCCGGGTCGCCGAAGGTCTGCGGGGTCTTGAAGATCTCGCTGCGGTAGACCGTCAGCATGTCGTCGGACTCTGCATTCAGGGACCTCACCCGCGCGATCACGCCGCACAGGGGCCCGACATGGCGTGACAGGCGCTCGACCGTGGCCGAAGCCGGCACGGTGCGCCAGCCGCCGTCGGCGCCGGCGACAGGTCCGCCGGGCGCCGGCGCGATGCGCTCGCGCTGCAGCAGCGCCATGAGCCCCGGGTTTCCGCACTGCGGGCATTGGGGGCGCGCGGCCACGGGATTTCTTTCGAGCGGATCGAGCGTCCATACCGCCTGCGCCTCGCCGGGCGGTGCGACCAGCATCTGCCGCGCCTTGACGAGCAGCCCGTCCAGCCGTTCGGCCACCAGGCTGGCGCCCGCGCGCACCGGCGGCCCGCTGTCCAGGTCGCCATGCCGCGCCCGCCACCAGGCGCGCGCCGGCCGGTTGCGCAGCCAGCGGTGCGCAAGGCAATGCCAGCAGGCCGGCGCCTCGCCTTCGCTTACGCCGGCACGCGGCGTGAACAGCGGGCCGACCATGGCCTGCTCGCCCGCCGGTTTCACCAGCAGCCACGGCTGTCCCTTTGCGCGCTGCCGGGCATCGATGGCGCCCAGCCGGGGGTCGAGGTAGTCGTCGCAGTACACGATCGTGAGGCCGGGGCTGATGCTGGCGCCCGCGCCATCGAGCGCCTCGGCCAGCGCCTGGCCCCAGCGCATCGCCGCGCCCCGGCCCACCGCGTCCGTCAGCGAGATGGCCTCGACACGGACCGCGACCGCCATGGGCGTGTGCGGCGCCGAGAAATCGGGCAGCAGGTAGGCCTCGCCGCCGCGCAGCATCACCGGGCGCACCAGGCCCTGCCGCAGCAAGGCGCCAAGCGCATGCAGCATCTCGGCGAGCAGCGCGCCGGCACCCGCGTCCCTGCAGTGCGTCGCCAGGCTCACGCCTTCGCGCAGCACGCGCTCGAGCGCCATCACACCGGGAGAGCCGAGCACCAGCAGCTCGTTCTCGCTCAGCAGCAGCAGGCGGTCGCGCAGCACCGCCGGCGGCAGGTATTTCTCGTGCCACTGGAAGACGTCGCCGAACAGGTCGGGCGCGGCGGCGTCACGCATCGTCTTGCGAGCCCAATGCGAGGCGGACGACGGCGTAGGGCCGCGCGCCCGTGGTGGCATGGAACGCGGTCTCGAACAGCAGGTGCTGCTGCGAGAACTGCGCATAAGGATGTTCCTCGGACATCACCCGGATCGACGGATGAATGCGCGTAAGGCCGGCGGCCTCCTCGAAGCCCGACACCACCGGCAGATGCATGCCGCCCACCTGCATCGGAAGCCGCGCGAGCGCCGGATGCACGTGGTCGAGCACGACGAAGCACGGCGGGCCGCCGCGCGCGAACCGCTCGGCCAACCGGCGCAGCACGGCCTCCAGCGGCGCCTGCGGCAGGTAGGGGCAGACGCCCTCCAGCATCACCAGCACCGGCCGGTCGCCCGGCAGGCCTGCGGTGTCGAGCCATGCGGCATCGAGGAGCGAGCAGGCCAGGTTGTCTTCTTCCTCGGCGCGGGGCATGTATTGCTCGCGCAGGGAAATGGCATCGGGCAGGTCGACGTTCAGCCAGCGCGCGCCGGCTGCTGCGGCGCCGGCAACCGCGGCCAGCCGGCTGCGGCGCGTGCACAGGCCCGCGCCCAGCGCGATGCACAGGCCCGTCGGATGGGCCGCGAGAAACTCCGCCGCGTACCGGTCGAACAGCAGCGCGCGCACCACCACGCCGCGCACGAAGGCGGTGTCCGCCGCGTAGCCCGACAGGTCGAGGGGCAGCGCCGCCGCAATGCGGCGCGCTTGCGGATCGTCGAACGCCGGCATGTCCGCCATGCCGCCGGCGCGCGCACGCGCGGCCAGCGTCAGCAGCAGCGTGGCCGTGGCGCCCTGCAGCGCCTGGGTCGGCGGTTGCGTCTGCACCGGCGCGACGGCAAGCTCAGCAGGTGAACGGATAGGCGCTGCCCGTGTTGTTGTACGAGGTCAGCGCGATCGCCCACATGTCCTTTTCTTCGGGCGCGCTCGGGTAGTTCAGCCGGATGCTGTTCTTGATGGGCGAGCCGTCCGGGTTCGTCTGGTTCCACTGGCCGGCGGCGGCGTCCCAGGTGAACGCCGAGTTGGTCGCGAAGCGGATCTCGAAGTTGAACGGGTTGTTGTAGCCCAGCCATTGGCTCAGCACATTGGCCTTGTCGGCGCCGTCGTCGCGGGTGAGTTCCGCGTGGAACTCGGGCGACTGCCATGCGAGCGCGATGGCGCGCAGCACCACGCCGCCGAAGGCCAGCAGCGAATCGGGGCCGCCGCCGGGAATGCCCAGGCCCGTAGGCAGGCCGCCGCCGAGCAGGCCCGGTGTCACTTCGGACGCTTCGAACTGGGCGGAGGAGCCCATGAAGTTGGGGAACTGCTGGTAGTAGGCAGCCAGGGCCTCGGAGGCGTTCGACGCCGGCGCCTGCGGCAGCACGATGACGAAGGCGTCATCGGGGCCGATCCACCCGGCCGTGAGCATGGGCTTCCACTCGGCGCGCTGGTGCGGGTCGGCGCTCTGGTAGAGCGAGATGTCGAGCTGCGGCCACAGCGTCGGCAGGCCGAAATCGCGGTGCAGCAGCGGCTGGATGTCGCGCTGCTCGAGCAGTTCGCGGCGGTAGGCGTCGTCCTGCCACGATCGGGCGATGCCGCGCAGGTAGGCGAGGCGGAATTCGAGCAACGGGTCGGCGTTCTGGCGCTGGAGGGTCATGGTGACTTCAATCCTTGGGTTCAAGTGATGTGCGCATGCACGGGCGTGCGCACGGACAGTTCCGGCCGCAGGGCGGCCAGCTCCTTCAAGCGTCCGGCAACGTCGTGCACGGCGGGTGCCAGTGCCTGCAACGCCACCAGGGCTTCGGCTTCGGTTCGGTGTTTCCCGCTCACGCGCGCGACCAGCGCCGCCTGCGAGAAACACGCCTGCACGGTGGCGCTGTCGGCACCCGCGGCCTGCAGGTAGCGGGCTTTCTTCAGGTGCAGCTCGGCGCTGTAGAGCCGCTCTTCGAGCACGTCCACCAGGCGCAGGCACTCGTCGATGCGCTCGGCCGCCTCGGCCCAGCGCTGGTTGGCCGCCAGCGTCTCCGCGGCGAAGGCGCGGTAGTAGCTCTGGCAGTAGCGGCAGCCCATGCCCCACAGCGCCTCCACGGCGCCATCGGCGCGCGCGATGTCGCTCGCCTCGCCGCTGGCCCAGCAGCGGATGATTTCCGCGTAGCCGGTGAACGCCGGCAGGCCGTAGCGCGCCGTGATGTCGAGCAGCTCGCCGGTGCTCGCGAGCGCCCTGGCCCGGTCGCCGCGGGCCTGGTGGCCCAGGCTCTGGTAGAGCAGCGCCATGCTCAGCGAAGGAATGTGCGACATCTCGCGCGCCAGGCGCACGGCGGTGGTCGCGTCGTTGCGCGCGGCCTCGTCGTGGCCCGCGAACCAGCGCACCAGCGCGCGCCCGGTGGTGGCCCACACCCGCGTGTCGAAACCGAACTCGGCCGCGTGGTGCGCGTGGGCGACGGGGTCGTAGCGCTCGATGGCATCGCTCAGCGCCTGTTCGGCCAGGTCGAAGCGACCTTCGGAATAGTGCGAGAGCCCGAGGTAGGTCTGCGCCGCGACGAGCACGCCCTGGTCCTGCTGCTGCGTCGCATGGTCGAGCAGCCGGTGGCTCAGGCGGTGCACTTCGCCGCGGTTGCTCGCGACGTGGTGGTAGGTGATGAGGGCCCACAGGTGCTGCACCTGCTTGTCGCGCGCGACGGTGTCGTCCAGCAGGTCCTGCGACAGCGCGATGCGCTCCACCACCTGCTCGTGGGCCCAGCCGTACTTGTTCATCATCGCCTGCGTGACGTAGCTGTTCACGTCGAGCCGGGCCTCGCGCTGGGCGGTGCCGCCGAGCTGCGCCATCCAGCTGTCGATGTGCCGGGCGTAGGCGATGGTTTCATCGTTCAGCGAGCGCACTTGGGTGATGCGCAGTTGCTGCACCGCATGCGCGATGGCCTGCGCATGGTCGCCGGCATCGGCCCAGTGCTGCGCCACGCCGCCGGGCTCGGCGGCCACGCGCTGCGGATAGCGCTGCATCAGCGTCTGCGCCACGTCGCGGTGCTGCTGGCGGCGCTGCGCCACCAGCATGCATTCGTAGGCCGTGTCGCGGATCAACGCGTGGCGGAACATGTAGGCGCCCGCGCCCGCGCGGTCGTCGGGCATGACCAGCTCCGCCTCGCGCAGCACGGCCATGTCGGCGTCCACCGCGTCGCGCGCGCGGCCCGAGCAGGCGCACAGCAGGTCGATCTCGAACTGGCGGCCGATGGTGGCCGCGAGCTGCAGCAGGTTCTTGAGCGGGCCGAGCCGGTCGAAGCGGCTGACCAGCGAGTCGCGCAGCGTGACCGGAATCGCGGCCGGCTGCATCGTGTCGCGAAAGCCCCAGACGCCGTCGCTCTCGACCAGGTAGGCGTCGAGCAGCATGCGCGCCATTTCCTGCACGAACAGCGGCACGCCATCGGTGCGCTCCACCACGTTGCGGATCACGCCGGCGGTGACCACGCGCGGCGCCAGCGCCCGCCGCGCCAGCTCCGCGGCCTGCGCGTCCTCGAGCCGGCGCACGTCGATGCACTCGGCCTCGAGCGCCTGCGGCGGCGTCCATTCGGGCCGCGCCGTGAGCACCAGCAGCACGCGGCGGTGCGGCAGTTGCGCGCTGAGCTGTTCGACGAACTCGATGCTCGTGGGGTCGGCCCAGTGCACGTCCTCGAGCACGAGCAGCAGCGGCGCGGACTCGGCCATGTGCAGCAGCCACTGCGCCATCGACGACAGCAGCAGTGCCTTCTGCATCGGAGGAGAAATGCGGCTGGGCTCGCAGTTGCCCAGCGGCAGCGAGAGCCACGCGCAGAAGATGGGCAGCACCGCGTCCTCGTCGCAGCCGGCGCCGCGCAGGATCTCGCGCAGCCATTCGCGGCGGCCGTCCGGCGAGGTGTCGGGGGCCGCGTCGAGCCGCTGGCGCAGCAGGTTCAGGAACGGCGTGAGCGCGTTGTTGCGGTTTTCCGGCTGGCACTGCGCGCCGACGGTGCGCAGGCCTTCGGCCAGCACATGCGCGCGCAAGGTGTCGGCCAGGCAGGACTTGCCGATGCCCGGCTCGCCGCGAATCCACACGGCGCTGCCGTGGTCCTGCCGCGCCCGGCTCCATGCGGCGCGCAGTCGCTCCAGTTCGGCCTCGCGGCCGACGCACACGGCCTGCGCCGCGGCGTCCGGCGACGGGTCGGGCAGCAGCGGCGCCTGCCGGTCGACGTTGAGCTGGTAGGTCTGGATGCCCGCGGACTGGCCCGGCAGGCTCACGTTGGCGACCTTGTCGAAGTGCGCGTAGCGGCCCAGCAGGCGGTGGCTGCTTTCGCTCGCGAGCAGGGTGCCTGTCTCGGCCACGGCTTCGAGCCGCATCGCCACGTTGACGGCATGGCCCGAAGGCACCTCGCCGTTGGCCACCACGGCCATGCCGGTGTGCATGCCCATGCGGATGCCCAGGTGCACGCCGTGCGCCTGCGCGACGGCGGCGGCGCGGCGGCGGCTCAGCGCCATGAGCTCCAACGCCGTCATGCTGGCCTGCCGTGCGTCGGTGTCGCTGGCATGCGGATAGCCGAACAGCACGATCATGCGGTCGCCGAGCGTGCCGGCGAGCAGGCCGCCGCGGCGGGTGGCGGTCTCCGCGAACAGCGCGAGCTCGTCGCGCTGCAGCAGTTCGATGTCCTCGATGTCGGAGGGCAGCGCGTCGTGCGTCTCGGCGCCGTCCGCATCGGTGTCGGGCCAAACCGAGACGCTGCAGCACAGCACGGTGAGCTGCCGCTTCTCGGAGAACACGCGCGTGGTGGCCACGGTGCGCGTGAGCGTTTCATGCTGGGCCTGGCGGGTCGAGCGCAGCACGCCGACGAGGTCCTCGAGCCGCAGGCGCGTGAGTTCGGCCAGCAGCGTGGCAGCGGAATCGGCGCGCTCCGCGGCCTTCTTCCTGAGCGCCTTGCGCAGCAGCGCGGCCACAGGGTGCTCCACGATCTCGGGCGGCAGCGGAATCTCTTGCGGGCTCAATTGCCGGTGCAGGATTTCCGCCGCCGAGGCCCCCTGCACGGCGGGTGCGCCGGTCAGGCATTCGAGGAACATCAGGCCCCAGGCGTAGAGGTCGGTGCGGATGCTCGGCGGCTCGCCGCGCAGTTGCTCGGGCGCGCTGTAGGCCGGCGTACCCAGGCTCTCCTCCGTCATCGTGAGCGCGGGGAACTGCAGGCCGGTGCGCTGGGGAATGACGGTGCCGATGCCGAAGTCGAGCACCTTCGCGTGCGGCACGGCGCCGGTGAGCGTCACCATCACGTTGTCGGGCTTGAGGTCGCGATGGACGATGCCGGCCGCATGCGCGCAGTCGAGTGCGTCCAGCACTTCGGCCATGAGGCGGCCGGTCTCGGACGCCGTCAGCGCGCCCTGGCGGCGGATGAGGCTGGTGAGCGTTTCGCCCGGCACGTATTCGAAGACGCCGTAGACGCAATCGCCCTGCTCGCCCTTGTCGAGCAACTGGACGATGTGCGGGTGATGCAGCGCGGCGCACAGCCGCGTCTCGCGATGGAAGCGGGCCACGCGCCGGTTGCCCGCCTGCAGCTTCACGACCTTGATCGCGACCTGTGCGCCAGTGCTCTGCTGGCGCGCGCGGTACACCGTGCCGTAGCCGCCGGCGCCCAATGCCTCCAGAAGTTCATAGCCGGGAATGTCCAGCGGAATCGGCGCGGGTTGGGACGCTGCTGCTTGAGTGGGGTTGGTGACGGCATCCTGCATTTCAGCCTCGTCTGTGGATCTTTGGCGGTCCTCCTGAAGGCGCTTGGCGCCCGATCGGCCTTTCAGCAGACCGGTGCTGCGACACCGATTGTTACTCTAGCTGAAGGCAAGGATTTTCCTCACGGATTGGCGTGAAAGAAGATCCAGGCAGTGGCAGGCAGATAACAATTCAGGAGTTAGGTCTCATTTTGTAACACATAAGCGCTCACTTCTTAACGGATTTACTTTTTATTTGCCGGCGGCATCGCTGTTCGAGCGAGTCGTCCCCCGCCGAGCCGGTCCACATACGACAACGGGCCACCCTTTTCCAGGGGTGGCCCGTGAATCCGTCAGCGCGCTGCTGCGTTACTTCTTGTCGCCGCCCGGCACCTTGCCTTCCACGCCCTTGACGTAGAAGTTGATGCCAGAGAGGAATTTGTCGTCGGCCACGGCGTCCTTGGCGACCAGTTCCTTGCCGTCCTGGCCGAGGATCGGCCCCTTCCAGATCACGAAGCTGCCGTCCTTCAGGCCCTTCTTGACTTCATCGACCTTGGCCTTGGCTTCGGCCGGCACGTCCTCGGCGATCGACACGAGGTCGATGGCGCCTTCCTTCACGCCCCACCACGACTGGCCGGTGGTCCACTTGCCGTCCAGCGCTTCCTGGGTGGCCTTCACGTAGTACGGGGTCCAGTTGATGACGGCGGAGGCCAGGTGGGCCTTGGGACCGTAGGCGGTCATGTCGGAGTCCCAGCCGAACGCGCGCTTGCCCTTTTCCTGCGCGGTCTTGAGCACGGCCGGCGAGTCGGTGTTCTGGAACAGCACGTCGGCGCCGCCGTTGATCAGCGCGGTGGCGGCTTCGGTTTCCTTCGGCGGGCTGAACCACTCGTTCACCCACACGACCTTGGTCGTGATCTTCGGGTTCACCGACTGCGCGCCCAGCGTGAAGCTGTTGATGTTGCGCAGCACTTCGGGAATCGGCACCGAGCCGACCACGCCCAGGGTGTTGCTCTTGGTCATGGCACCGGCGATGACGCCGGCCATGTACGCGCCTTCGTACGTGCGGCTGTCGTAGGTGCGCATGTTTTCCGACGTCTTGTAGCCGGTGGCGTGCTCGAACTTCACGTCCTTGCTGTCGGCCGCGACCTTGAGCATGGGCTCCATGTAGCCGAAGGTGGTGCCGAAGATCAGTTTGTTGCCCTGGCTCACGAAGTCGCGGAACACGCGCTCGGCGTCCGCGCCTTCGGGCACGCTTTCAACGAAGGTGGTCTTGATCTTGTCGCCGAATTCCTTCTCGAGCGCCTTGCGGGCGTTGTCGTGCGCGAACGACCAGCCGCCGTCGCCCACCGGACCGACATAGGCGAACGCGATGTTCAGCGGCGCTGCCGGTGCCGGCGCCGGGGCGGCCGCCACGGGAGCCGGGGCCGCGGGTGCGGCGGCCGGTGCTGCGGCTTCTTCTTTCTTGCCGCAGCCGATCAGGGCGGCCGAAGCGACCGCGGTGAAGGCAGCCAGCTTGAGCAGGGAGCGCTTGTTCAGATCATTCATTGTCGGAAATCCTCAAAAAAGGACAGGTTGGCGGAAAAACGAAAACGCGATTATGAGCCGGGGTAGAACGGTTTCCCGATGGACGCCGGCATGTTGGCGCGGATGAACGCGGGGTTGCGCGAGATCAGCGCCAGCACCACGATCGGCGCGATGTACTGCAGCATGCTGAGGAACTGCGCGGGCACGTCGACGCCGCTGCTCTGCAGGTGGAAGCCCAGCATCGAGACTCCGCCGAACAGGTACGCGCCCAGCAGCACGCGCACCGGCCGCCAGGTCGCGAAGGTGGTGAGCGCCAGCGCGATCCAGCCGCGGCCCGCTACCATGCCCTCGACCCACAGCGGCGTGTACACCGTCGAGAGGTACGCGCCCGCCAGCCCGCACAGCGCACCGCCCGCGATCACCGCCAGGAAGCGGATGCGCCGCACCGGGTAGCCCAGCGCATGCGCCGACTCGGGCGATTCGCCGACCGAGCGCAGCACCAGGCCGGCGCGCGTGCGGTACAGGAACCAGATCAGCCCGGCGGTCAGCGCCATCGCGGCATACACCATCGGGTGATGGCGAAACAGCGCCGGGCCGACGAGGGGAAGGTCGCTCAGCACGGGAATCGCGTAGGACGCGCTTTCCGGCAGCTTGGCCTGCACGAAGTTGATGCCGGCGAAGGCCGAGAAGCCCACGCCGAACAGGCTCAGCGCGAGCCCGGTCGCGTACTGGTTGGTGTTAAGCCAGATCACCAGCACGCCGAAGAAGGCGGCAAGCAGGGCCCCCGCCGCCATGCCGGCCAGGAAGCCGAGCCATGGGTTGTGCGTGGTGACGACCGTCGCGAAGCCCGCGATGGCGGCGCACAGCATCATGCCCTCGGCTCCGAGGTTGACGATGCCGGCCTTCTCGTTGATGAGCAGGCCCAGCGCCGCGATGGCGAGCACGGTGCCCGCGCTCAAAGTGGAGCCGAGCAGGAGTGCGTAGCTTTCCATGTCAGAGGGCTCCCTCGTTCGGGCGCGCGACGGGCGCGGTGATGGGTGTGCTGGCCTGCAGCGAGGCGGTGGTCATGCCGGAGGCGGCCTTGGCGGCCGCCTTGCGGCGGATGCGGTAGGCGATGAGCGTGTCGCAGGCCAGCAGCGTGAACAACAGCAGGCCCTGGAACACGCCGGTGAGCGACTTCGGCAGGCCCAGGCGCGACTGCGCCAGTTCGCCGCCGATGTAGAACATGCTCATGAGGATGGCCGAGAAGATCATGCCCACCGGGTGCAGCCGCCCGACGAAGGCCACGATGATGGCAGCGAAGCCGTAGCCCGCCGGCACGTACGGCGTGAGCTGCCCGAGCGGGCCGGCCACTTCGAGCGCGCCGGCCAGGCCGGCCGCGCCGCCCGAGGTCAGCAGCGCGATCCACACCGCGCGGCGGGCCGAGAAGCCCGCATAGCGCGAGGCCGCCGGCGCCAGCCCGCCGACCTGCTGCGCAAAGCCCGCGCGCGTGCGGAACAGGAACACCCACAGCGCCCCGGCCCCGACCAGCGCGATGACCAGCCCGATGCTCACCCGTGAGCCCTTGAACAGGCGCGGGATCTGCGTGACCGCCTCGAAGGTCTTGGTCTGCGGAAAGTTGTAGCCGTTCGGGTCCTTCCACGGGCCGAAGACCATGTAGCCCAGCAGCAGCGTGGCCACGTAGACCAGCATCAGGCTCACCAGGATCTCGTTGGCGTTGCACTTGTCGCGCAGCAACGCGACGATGCCCGCCCACACCATGCCGCCGAGGATGCCCGCGGCCAGGATGGCCACCACGATCCACTGCCCGGTCGTCTTGTCGGCCAGCAGCGCGACACCGCCCGCCGCGATGGCGCCGAACACGAACTGCCCTTCGGCGCCGATGTTCCACACGTTCGAGCGGAAGCACACGGCCAGCCCCAGCGCGATGATGAGCAGCGGCGTGGCCTTGACCATCAGCTCGCCGATGGCGTAGCCGTTCTTGAGGGGCTCGTAGAAGAACACCAGCAGGCCCTTGACCGGGTCCTTGCCGAGCGCGGCGAACAGCGCCACGCCGATCAGCACGGTGATCAGCAGCGCCAGGATCGGCGAGGCGTAGCTCCAGAAGCGCGACAGCTCCGGGCGGGGTTCGAGCTTAAGCATGGGCTGCCTCCGAGTCCTTCTGCCACAGGCCGCTCATCCATTCGCCGATCTGCGGCAGCGTGGCCGCCGCGCGGTCGACGGACGGCGACAGCCGCCCCTTGGCGATCACGTGCAGCCGGTCGCTGATCTCGAACAGCTCGTCGAGCTCCTCGCTGACCACCAGCACGGCGCAGCCGGCATCGCGCAGCGCGAGGATCTCGCCGCGGATCAGCGCGGCGGCGCCCACGTCCACGCCCCAGGTCGGCTGCGAGACGATGAAGAGCCTGGGATTGGCGTCGATCTCGCGGCCGACGATGAATTTCTGCAGGTTGCCGCCCGACAGCGAGCGCGCCGCCGCATGCGGGCCGCCCGCCTTGACGTTGAAACGCTCGATGATCGAGCGCGCATGGCGCTCGAGCGCGCCGGTGCGGATCCAGCCGCCCCGCCCGACCGCATTGCTGCGCGTGAGCAGGAGGTTGTGCGCGAGCCCCAGCGTGGGCACCGCGCCGCGGCCCAGCCGTTCCTCGGGCACGAAATGCAGGCCCAGGGCGCGCCGCGCGCGCGGTCGCAGCCTGCCCGCCGGCTTGTCGAACACGCGGACCATCGCGGCCTCGGCGCGCACGTCCTCGCCCGACAAGGTGTAGAGCAGTTCCTTTTGCCCGTTGCCCGAGACGCCCGCGATGCCGACCACTTCGCCCGCGCGCACTTCGAAGGAAATGCCGTCGAGGTCCACGCCGAACTGGTCCTCGCGCGCCAGCGACAGCCGCTCGACGCGCAGCGCCACGGCGCCCGCGTGCACCGGCCGGTGCTTCAGCGGCGGCGGCTCGCTGCCGATCATCAGCCGCGAGAGCGACTCGTTGCTCTCGTTCTGCGGGTTGCACACCCCCGTCACCTTGCCGCCGCGCAGCACGGTGCAGGCGGTGCACAGCTCGCGGATCTCGTGCAGCTTGTGGCTGATATAGAGAATGCTGCAGCCCTCCGACGACAGCTTCTTGAGCACCTGGAACAGCTTGAGCACGGCCTGCGGCGTGAGCACCGATGTCGGCTCGTCGAGGATCAGCAGCTTGGGGTTGGTGAGCAGCGCGCGGATGATCTCCACCCGCTGCATCTCGCCCACCGACAGCGTGTGCACCGGTCGCGAGGGGTCGATGTCCAGACCGTACTCGCTCGCCTTGGCCGTGATGCTGCGCGCCACCTCGGCCAGCTGCAGCGACTTGTCCAGCCCTAGCCAGACGTTCTCGGCCACGGTGAGCGTGTCGAACAGGCTGAAATGCTGGAACACCATGCTGATGCCCAGCGCCCTCGCCTGCTGGGGGTTGCGCAGGTTGACGGCCTGGCCGTCGAAGGTGACGGTGCCTTCGTCGGGCTTGACCGACCCGTAGATGATCTTCATCAGGGTCGACTTGCCGGCGCCGTTCTCGCCGAGCACGGCGTGGATTTCGCCGGGCTGCACGGCCAGGGTGATGTCGCTGTTGGCCACCACCGCGGGATACCGCTTGGTGATGTGCGCGAGCTGGAGTCTGGGGGTTGTCATGCCGGGTTTCGTGGGTTTGTCTCGTTCAACAGCAACAAAGCGGGAACAGCTATCAGTTTAATAGCGGTCCCCGCGACCATCGGCGCCCGACGGCGCTTTGCTCAGTTCACGGCGTCAATGCCCGCCGATATAGGCGAACTTGAACAGGAACACGGCGGCGATGACCCAGACCATCGCATGCACTTCCCGTGCCCGGCCGGTGCACAGCTTCAGCACGGCATAGGTGATGAAGCCGAACGCCAGGCCGTTGGCGATCGAGTAGGTGAAGGGCATCGTCAGCGCGGTGACAGCGGCCGGGATCACCTCGGTGGTGTCCTCCCAGTCGAGCTCGACCAGGTCGCGCAGCATCAGGCAGCCCACGAAGAGCAGCGCCGGTGCCGTGGCATACGCCGGCACCGAGCCCGCCAGCGGCGAGATCATCAGGCAGGCGAGGAACAGCAGCGCCACCACCACGGCCGTGAGGCCGGTACGCCCACCAGCCTGCACCCCCGCCGCGCTTTCCACGTAGGCCGTGGTGCTCGAGGTGCCGAGCAGCGAGCCCGCGAAGATCGCGCCGCTGTCGGCCAGGAGCGCCTTGTTCATGCGCTCCATCTTGCCCGGCACCAGCAGGCCGGCGCGCTTGGCCACGCCCATCAGCGTGCCGGTCGCGTCGAACATCTCGACCAGGAAGAAAACCAGCACCACGTTCAGGATGCCGCCCTTGAGCGCGCCCATGATGTCCAGCTGCATGAAGGTGGGCGCGATCGACGGCGGCGCGTCGAACACGCCGTGGAACTTGTTGCCGCCGAAGAAGAACGACAGCACCGTTACCGTGACGATGCCGATCAGGATCGCGCCGCGCACCTTGAGCTTATCTAGCGCCACGATGATCAGGAAGCCCAGCGTGGCCAGGATCACCGGCGCCGAGTGCAGGTCGCCCAGCGTGACGAAGGTGGCCGGCGATGCCGCGACCACGCCGGCGCTCTTGAGCGCGATGAGCGCCAGGAACATGCCGATGCCCACGGTGATCGCCGTTCGCAAGGACTGCGGTATGCCCTGTATGAAAAGCTCCCGCAATCCGGTGACCGTCACGATCAGGAACAGGCAGCCCGAGATGAACACCGCGCCCAGCGCGACCTGCCACGTGTAGCCCATGCCCAGCACCACCACGTAGGCGAAATAGGCGTTCAGGCCCATGCCCGGCGCCATCGCGATCGGGTAGTTGGCATACAGGCCCATGATGAGCGTGCCCAGCGCCGCGATCAGGCAGGTGGCCACGAACACCGCGCCCTTGGGCATGCCCGCGTCCCCCAGGATCGACGGGTTCACGAAGATGATGTAGGCCATCGTCAGGAAGGTGGTGAGCCCCGCGATGACCTCGGTGCGCACGGTGGTGTTGTGCGCGCTGAGCTTGAACACCCGTTCAAGCAGGCCCGAGCCGCTTGCGCTGCCCACAGCCGCGCGCGGACGCGCGGACTCGACATGCCCCGGCGCGCGGGGCTCGGCGCCTTTGGGCGCCTGTTCAAACGAACTCATTTGCTTGTCTCCAGCTGTTGTAGTGGCGGTTTTCATCGTTGCCCCGCTCACGACGCCAGCGCGAACGGGGATCTCTCAGGGATCGGATGTCTCGGGGGCGGCGGGCGGCCGCGCGGCCATGGAGGGTGGCGGGCGCAGCGACGCCGCCACGTCCTTGATGCATTCGCGCAGCCAGCGCGCCGAACTCGACGAATGGGTGCGTTCGTGCCAGAGCTGGTAGTACATGAGGCGCGGCAGCGCCACCGGGCATTCGAGGATCGCCAGCGGCAGCCGCGCCGCGAAGCGCTCGCAGTACTGTCGCCCGGTGGTCAGCACCAGCAGGCTCGAGGCCACCATGTCGGGAATGAGCCCGAAGTGCGCGCAGCGCGCCGTGATGTTGCGCTGCCGGCCCAGCTCGTCGAGCATCTGGTCGATGATGCCGCGCCCGCCCGGGTGCATCGGCGTGGGCGCGATGTGTTCCGCCGCCAGCCAGGTCTCCAGGTCCCAGCCGCGGCGCACCGCCGGATGGTCCTTGTTGACCAGCGACACCACCTCGTCGCCGAACAGCCGCGCCATGTGCAGGTCTTCCGGCGGCTTGAGCCAGTTGCCGATCACCAGATCGACCTGGCCGAGCGCCAGGTGGCCGTGGTAGTCCGAGTCGGGCGTAAGCGCATGGATCTCGATCTGGCACAGCGGCGCGTCGCGCTTGACCTGCGCCACCAGCATCGGCAGGAACAGCGGGTCCATGTAGTCGCTGGCGGCGATGCGGAAGGTGGTGGCGGCCGACTGCGGATCGAAGCCGCGCGCGTCGGAGAACAGCATCTCGGCCGCGCGCAGGATGCTGGCCGCGGGCTCGATCATGCGCAGCCCCGCATCGGTCGGCACCATGCCCGAGCCCGAGCGCACCAGCAGCGGATCGCCCGACAGCTCGCGAAGGCGCTTGAGCGCGGCCGAGACGGCCGGCTGGTACATGCCCAGCCGAATGGCGGCGCGCGAAACGCTGCGGTCGGTCAGCACGGTGTGAAGCACCCGGATGAGGTGCAGATCGATCTTGTCGAAAAGCGCCTGGTCACGCATGGCACTCGCCCCCGGTGTTCGCGCACTTCGTGTCGCTTCGCCCACCCCCTGCCGGGGGCGGCACCCGCGGCCCGGCAAAGCCGGTTCCGCGGAGTTTCGCGAATGGAATCGGGACGTGTGGCATGGGGAGGACTTTGGACATGCGCCAAAGTCTACGAGTGACTATGCGGACTGGACAGCGGTGACGGCGCGAAGAATCGACTCGCTGGTCGCCGGCGCCCTCAGCGGCGGATCGACCTTGTGGTCACCCGCGGCCGACACCGCGTCGCGGATCGCGAAGAACACCGAGAACGGCAGCAAGAGGGGCGGCTCGCCCACGGCCTTGCTGCGGTGGATCGAGTCCTCGAAGTTCTGGCCTTCGAACAGGCGCACGTTGAACACGGGCGGGCAGTCGTTGGCGGTCGGGATCTTGTAGGTGCTGGGCGCGTGCGTGGTGAGCTTGCCGCTTTGCGGATGCCATACCAGCTCCTCGGTGGTGAGCCAGCCCATCCCCTGGATGAAGGCGCCCTCGACCTGGCCGATGTCCACCGCCGGGTTCAGCGACTTGCCCGCGTCGTGCAGGATGTCGGCGCGCAGCAGCTTCCATTCGCCGGTGAGCGTGTCGACGATCACCTCGCTCACCGCCGCGCCGTAGGCGTAGTAGTAGAACGGGCGGCCCTGCATCTTGTCCTTGTCCCAGCTCAGGCCGGGGGTGGCGTAGAAGCCGTCGGACCACAGCTGCTTGCGGTCGAGGTAGGCCTCGCCCACCACGGTGCTGAAGGCCAGCGTCTTGCCGTTGACCTCGACCTTGTCGTTCGCGAAGCGCACCTCGGCGGCCGTGCCGCCGTGGCGCTCGGCCGCGCAGTCGGCCAGGCGCTCGCGGATCTGGCGCGCCGCGTCCTGCGCGGCCTTGCCGTTCAGGTCGGCACCGGTCGATGCGGCCGTGGCCGAGGTGTTGGCCACCTTGGTGGTGTCGGTCGCGGTGACGCGTACGCGCTCGAAGCTCACGCCCAGCTCGTGCGCCACCACCTGCGCCACCTTGGTGTTCAGGCCCTGCCCCATCTCGGTTCCGCCGTGGTTCACGAGGATCGAGCCGTCGGTGTATACATGCACCAGCGCGCCGGCCTGGTTGAAGTGCTTCACGTTGAACGAGATGCCGAACTTCAGCGGCGCCAGCGCCAGCCCGCGCTTGAGCACCACGCTCTTCTTGTTGAAGGCCGCGATGTCCTCGCGCCGCGCGCGGTAGTCGCTGCTGGCTTCGAGTTCGGCCACGAGTTCGTGGACGATGTTGTCGGTCACTGTCTGGCGGTACGGGGTGACGTTGTTCTCCGTCTTGCCGTAGAAGTTGACGCGCCGCACGTCCAGCGGATCGCGCTGGAGCTCGCGGGCCACCGAATCCAGGATGTTCTCGATGGCAATGGCGCCCTGCGGGCCGCCGAAGCCGCGAAACGCGGTGTTGCTCTGCGTGTTGGTCTTGCCCGAGAAGCCGTGCATGGCCACGTTGGGCAGCCAGTAGGCATTGTCGAAGTGGCACAGCGCACGCGTCATCACGGGGCCCGACAGGTCGGCCGAGTGGCCGGCGCGCGAGACCATGGTGATCTCGGCGCCGAGGATGCGGCCCTCGTCGTCGTAGCCCACCTCGTATTCGTACCAGAAGCAGTGGCGACGGCCGGTGACCATGAAGTCGTCGTCGCGGTCCAGCCGCAGCTTCACCGGGCGCTGCAGCTGGCGCGCCGCGATGGCGGCCACGCAGGCGAACAGCGCCGACTGCGATTCCTTGCCGCCGAAGCCGCCGCCCATGCGCCGGCATTCGACATGCACTTCGTTCGACTGCAGGTGCAGCGCATGCGCCACCAGGTGCTGCATTTCGCTGGGGTGCTGCGTCGAGCAGTGGATGTGCAGCGCGCCGCCTTCCTTGGGAATGGCGTAGCTGATCTGCCCCTCGAGATAGAACTGCTCCTGCCCGCCCACGTCGAGCGTGGACTTGTGGCGGCGCGGCGCCTTCGCGATGGCGGCGCGCACGGCGGCCTCGTCGCCTTCGTTGGCACCGCCGCCGCTGCGCACGATGTGCATCGGCGGCACCACGTACTGGCCACGCTCGTGGGCGGCCTGCGGCGTGAGCACGGGCGGCTGCGCCTCGATAGTCAGCGCGTCCTTGGCCTTGGCGGCGGCGCGGCGCGCGGCGTCGCGGGTCTCTGCGATCACCGCGAACACGGGCTGGCCGAGGTAGCGGATCTCGCCGCCGTCGTTCACGGGCAGCAGGATCGGGTCGTCGTGAATGATCGAGCCGCAGTCGTTGGTGCCCGGAATGTCGTCGGCCGTGATGACCGCGACCACGCCCGGCATGGCGCGGATGGCATCCAGCGACAGCGCGGTGACGCGGCCGTTGGCCGCCGGCGACAGGCCCAGCGCGCAGTGCAGCGTGCCGGCGAGCTCGGGAATGTCGTCGATGTAGGTGGCCTCGCCGGCCACGTGCAGGTGCGCCGACTCGTGCGGGCGGCTGATGCCCACGCGCATGCCGCGCTCGTGCGCCAGCGCTTCGGCGCCCACGTCGATGCGCGCGGCGGTGTTGGTCAGGTAGTCGGCAAAGGCCTCGGCGGGTTGCAGCAGGCGGGCGTCGATGGGTTTGTTCATGGTCAGACTCCTGCGGCGGTGGCGGGGGTCGCGTGGGGCATCACGCTCCAGACGCTGGTTTCTTCCAGCGACAGGGCGTCTTCGGCGCGGGTTTCGAGCCAGAGGCGTTGAATGAGGTTCTGGGCGACCTGCAGCCGGTAGTCGGCCGAGGCGCGCATGTCCGACAGCGGCTTGAAATCCTGCGCGAGCGCGAGCTTGGCGGTGGCGACGCTGGCCTGCGTCCACGGCTTGCCGAGCAGCGCGGCCTCGGCGTTCGTGGCGCGCTTGACGGTCGCGGCCATGCCGCCGAAGGCCAGGCGCACGGCCTTCACCGTGTCGCCGCCGGCTTCGAGTTCGATGGCGAAGCCCGCGCACAGCGCGGAGATGTCGCAGTCGAAGCGCTTGCTGATCTTGTAGGCGCGCACCTGGCGCTTCATGGCGGCGTGCGGAACGGCCAGCCCCTGCACGAACTCGCCCGGCTGCAGCTGGTTCTTCATGTAGTCCAGATAGAAGTCGGGCAGCGGCATGCGGCGCACCACGTCGCCGCGGCGCAGCTCGATCTGCGCATCGAGCGACATCAGCACCGGCGGCGAATCGCCGATGGGCGAGCCGTTGGCCACGTTGCCGCCCATGGTGCCGGCATGGCGGATGGGCGGCGAGGCGAAGCGCAGCCACACCTCGGCCAGGCTGGGCACGCGCTCGACCAGCGCGCCGAAGGCCGCCTCCAGCGAGGCGCCGGCGCCGATGTAGAGCTCGCCGCCGTTGTCAGGGCGGTCCTCGATGGCCTTCATCTCGGCCACGTCGCCCACGTAGATGATGTCGCCGAGGTCGCGGAACTGCTTGTTGACCCACAAGCCGACATCGGTCGAGCCGGCCAGCAGCTGGGCGCGGGGCTTCTGCTCGCGCAGGGCGGCCAGCTGGGCCAGGGTCCTGGGGGCGTGGAAGTGGTCCATGCGCGCGCCGAGCGGGGCGGCGTAGCTCAGCGCCGCGCCGTCGTCGCGCAAGGCGGTGAGCGCAGCCACCACGGGCCTGGTGTCCAGGCGCACCGAAGGCAGGTCGAACATGCGCTGGCCGGCGTCCAGGATCGGGCGGTAGCCGGTGCAGCGGCACAGGTTGCCCGACAGGTCGTCGGCCAGCTGCTGGCGGGTGGGCTGCGTGCCCCCGGCCTGGTGGTGTTCGTAGGTGGCCCACAGCGACATCACGAAGCCGGGCGTGCAGAAGCCGCACTGGGAGCCGTGGCAGTCGACCATGGCCTGCTGCACCGGGTGCAGCGTGTGCACCGCGTGCTTGCCGTCCTTGGCCTTCTCGGTCCTGTGGGGCGCGGCCTGGCACTGGGCCTTGAGGTCCTCGACCGTGAACAGGGCCTTGCCGTGCAGGGTGGGCAGGAACTGGATGCATGCGTTGACGGTCTGCAGGCTCAGGCCGTCCACCGCGCCCGGCGCCTGGGGATCGGTGGCCAGTTCTCCGATGACGACGGTGCAGGCACCGCAGTCACCTTCGTTGCAGCCTTCCTTGGTGCCGGTGCAGCGGGCGTCCTCGCGCAGCCAGTCGAGCACGGAACGGGTCGGGTGGACGCCGGTGACGTCGACGATCTTTCCGCGATGGAAGAAGCGGATCGGTTGAATCTTGCTGCTGTCGGTGCTCATGCTTTTGGGGCTCGTGGGGGACCCGTCAGGGGTCAGTCATGGACGTTAGCGGCTTGTCGGGGGTCTTGCATACGGGCAGCCCCATAACGCGTATGTGGGGGCCGGTATGCCACGTACGGGGAAACCCTGGCGCGGGAGCTGCAATTCCCGGGCCAAGCACGGCCCGGGCTGCGCTCAGCCCCGCGCAATGGCCGCCCAGGCGGTGGCGATCAGCGTCGAGCCCGCCGCCGCGAGCAGGCCGCCGACCAGCCACTTGAGCGTGCGCGGCTTGAGCTTGTTGGGCAGGCGATGGTGCAGGCGCGTCGCGCCGTAGACCACCGGCATCGCGCAGCCGGCCAAGAGCGCGGAATACCAGGAGAAATGCCCCGTCGGCACCACGATCACCAGCCGCACGAGCGAGTTGAACCCGAACATCAGCAGCAGCGCGCGGCGCACCAGCTCGCGGTCCAGCGGCTGGCGGTACATGTGGAACACGATGGGCGGCCCGGAGCTGGAGAACAGTCCGCCCAGCACGCCCGACAGCCCGCCGATCACGGCAAAGCTGCGCGGGCCCGACACCGCCGGCAGCGGCCGGCCCTGCATCACCAGCAGCACGGCGCAGCCCAGGATCGACACCCCCAGCAGCCCGCGCAGCCAGTTGACCGCGCCGCCGCTGAGCCAGGTCAGCAGCATGAGACCCACGATCACGCCCACCGTGCTGCCGTTGAGCGCCGGCTTCATGAGCCGCCACGGCACCACGCCAGGCCGGGCACGGAAATAGGTCCATGCGTTCAGGAGGCTCAGCACCGTCGCGGCGTTGGCCGTGTCGCTCACGCTGGCGACGTGGAACACCGACACCAGGCCCAGCAGGATCAGGCTGAATGCAAAACCCGTGAGGTTCTGCGCGTAAGTGGCGAGCGCGACGCAGGCCATGAAGACCAGCACGGGGCCGGCCCCGGAAAGAATCAATTGCACAAACTCGGTCTCGATCTCGGTCTCAGCGCACCAGGTCCCAACCCATCATCAAGGCCGCGAATCCCATCAAGGCGGTGCCGCCCCACCCCAGCCAGCGGATGCGGCGCCCGGAGGTGAACACACCCATCACATTCTCGCGCGTCACGAGGATCATCATCGCCGCCATGATCGGCACCGCGACCACGCCGTTGATCACCGCGCTCCAGTAGAGCGCCTTCATGGGGTCGATGGGCGTGAAATCGAGCGCCGTGCCGACCAGCGTGGCCACCGCGATGATCCCGTAGAACTCCTTGGCTTCGCGCCAGTGCCGCTCCAGGCCCTCTTCCCAGCCGAAGGCCTCGGCCACCGCGTAGGCCGCCGAAGAAGCCAGCACGGGAACGGCCAGCAGCCCGGTGGCGATGATGCCGCCGGCGAACAGCCAGAAGGCGAAGTCGCCGGCCAGCGGGCGCAGCGCCTCGGCGGCCTGCGCGGCGGAGGTCACGTCATGCACGCCGGCCGCATACAGCACCGCCGCGCCCACGACCATCACGAAGAAGGCGATGAGGTTCGAGAAGGTCATGCCCAGCCAGGTGTCCAGCCGCACGCGCTTGAGGTCGCGCCGCACTTCCTGGTCGGTGCCCTTGCGGCCGCCCTTGAGCCGCAGTTCCTCGACCTCCTGCGATGCCTGCCAGAAGAACAGGTACGGGGAAATGGTGGTGCCCAGCAGCGCCACGATCATCATCCAGTAATCGCCGCGCCACTGCAGCTTGGGCACCACCAGGTCGTGCAACACCTGCGCCCAGTGCACCTGCACCACGAACACCGCCGCCACGTACGCGAACAGCGTGAGCGTCAGCCACTTGAGGATGTGGGCCAGCTTGCGGTAGGGCACGAACACCTGCAGCAGCACCGTCACCACCCCGAAGACCAGCGAATGGAAGTGCGCGCCGCCGCCCACCACCAGCTGCAACGCCTCGCCCATGGCGGCGATGTCGGCCGCGATGTTGATGGTGTTGGCCACCACCAGCAGCGACACCAGCACGATCAGGAAGCCGCGCGGCATGTGCTCGCGCAGGTTGGCCGCCACGCCCTTGCCGGTGACCCGGCCGATGCGCGCCGACACGAGCTGGATCGCCACCATGAAGGGCAGCGACAGGAACACGGTCCACAGCAGCCCGGTGCCGAACTGCGCCCCAGCCTGGGTGTAGGTCGCGATGCCGGACGGGTCGTCGTCGGCCGCGCCGGTGACGACGCCGGGGCCGACGTGGCGCAGGAATGAGGGAATGCGTTTCTTCATGTCAGGCCCATGGTGGCACGGCGAGCCTGACCACCGGATGAATGTCCGGCGGCAAGGAGCAAAAAGAGGCGAAGGCGGCTCATGACCGCTCGGAGAACAGCGCCACGATGACCTGGCGCAGCCAGCGGTTGCCGGGATCGGCCTCGAAGCGCTTGCTCCAGTGCAGCGACACCGTGAAGTCGCGCAGCGGAAACGAGGGCTCGACGATGGCGTAGCCGCCTTCTTCCGCAAAGCCGCGCGCAATGTTGCGCGGCATCACCACCGCCAGGTCGGTGGCGCGCACGATGGCCGGCAGCACCATGAAGTGCTCGGTGGTCAGGCGAACCCGGTCCTCCAGGTTCAGCAACTGCAGGATGCGCAGGGTGTCGGCATGCGTGCGCACCGTCACGTAGTCGAGCTCCTGCAGGGCCTCGAGCAGCGCCTGCCCGCTGCGCCGGCGATTCAGGAAAGGATGGTCGCGGCGCAGCAGCACGATGTAGCGGTCGCGCAGCAGCTGGGCGCGCTGGGTGTCCTTCACGCGCGGCAGGAAGCCGAAGGCGAAATCGACCTTGCCGCTGTCGAGCGCGGTGGCGATCTCGCCCGCCGCCAGCGGCATGGTCTCGACGCGCACGCCCGGCGACAGCTCGCGCAGCCGCGCCATCAGCGCCGGCAGGAAGCGCCCCTCACCGATGTCGCTCATGTGGATGCGAAACAGCTTGCGCGAAGCCGCCGGATCGAAGCGCTCCGGCTCGGCCAGCGCCTGCTGCAGCGTGGCCAGCGCGGACTGCACCGACACCGCGAGCCGCTCGGCACGCGGCGTCGGTGTCACGCCGCCTGGAGTGCGGGTGAACAGCGCGTCGCCCAGCAGCAGCCGCAGCCGGGTCAGGCCGTGGCTGGCCGCCGGCTGCGTCAGGCCCAGGGCCTCGGCCGCGCGGCTCACGCTGCGGGACCGGTACACCGCATCGAAGAGCCGCAGCAGGTTCAGGTCGACCGCGTCGATATGCACTGGATTCATATTGGATAGCTGGCTTATTTTATTGAAGTATGGCGGCACCCCGACCACACTGCGGCACACCAAAAAAAAGAGACACGATGGAAGTTTCATTCAGCAAGGAAGTCGAGATGCTGCGCCTCGGCGCCGGCGACACCTTTCACGGCGAGGGCATCCTCGCGATCACCAAGGGCCTGCTGCAGTCGGGCGTGGCCTATGTCGGCGGCTACCAGGGCGCGCCGGTGTCGCACCTGCTGGACGTGATGGTCCAGGGCAAGGCCTACATGGACGAGCTGGGCGTCCACGTGGAGGCCTGCTCCAACGAGGCCTCGGCCGCCGCGATGCTCGGCGCCTCCATCCACTACCCGCTGCGCGGCGCGGTCACCTGGAAATCCATCGTCGGCACCAACGTGGCGGCCGATGCGCTGTCGAACCTGTCGTCGCCGGGCGTCACGGGCGGCGTGCTGATCGTGGTGGGCGAGGACTACGGCGAGGGCGCCAGCGTGATCCAGGAGCGCACGCACGCCTATGCGCTGAAGTCGAGCATGTGCCTGCTCGACCCGCGCCCCGACCTCGGCGTGATGGTGCGCATGGTGGAGGAAGGCTTTCGCCTGTCGGAGAGCTCCAACATGCCCTGCCTGATGGAGCTGCGCATCCGCACCTGCCACGTGCGCGGCAGCTTCGAGTGCAAGGACAACGTGGCGCCCGCCGTCTCCACCCGCGCGCTGATGACCGAGCCGGCCGGCTTCAACTACATGAAGCTCGCGCATCCGCCCGTCACCTTCCGCCACGAGAAGCTCAAGGGCGAGGAGCGCATTCCGGCGGCGCGGCGCTACATCGTCGAGCACGGCCTGAACGAGCTGATGCCCGGGCAACGCCACGCCGACCTCGGCATCGTGGTGCAGGGCGGCCTGTACAACGCGCTGATCCGCAGCCTGCAGCAGCAGGGGCTGGCCGATGCCTTCGGCGAGACCGACATCCCGATCCTCGTGCTCAACGTGACCTATCCGCTGGTGCCCGAGCAGGTGGCCGACTTCTGCGTGGGCAAGCGTGCGGTGCTGGTGGTGGAGGAAGGCCAGCCCGAATACATCGAGCAGGACATCGCCACGCTGCTGCGCCGGCGCGACATCCAGACGCCGCTGCACGGCAAGGACATGCTGCCGTCGGCGGGCGAGTACGGCGTGGAGGTGCTGTCGGGCGGCATCGGCGCCTTTGCCGCGAAGTACATCGCGGCGAGCGAGGCCTCGTCCTCCGCGCAGGCCTGGCTGGCCGGCAACCGCGAGCGCCGCGAGGCCGTCGCGCGCCGCCTGAGCGCGCCGCTGCCCAACCGGCCGCCGAGCTTCTGCATCGGCTGCCCGGAGCGGCCGGTGTTCTCGGCCCTCAAGCTCGCGCAGCAGCAGACGGGGCCGGTGCACATCGCGGCCGACATCGGCTGCCACGCCTTCGGCACCTTCGAGCCGTTCTCGATGGGCCACTCGATCCTGGGCTACGGCATGAGCCTGGCGAGCCGCGCGGGCGTGGCGCCGATGATGAACCGGCGCACCCTGTCGATCATGGGCGACGGCGGCTTCTGGCACAACGGGCTGCTCACCGGCGTGCAGAGCGCGCTGTTCAACGGCGACGACGCGGTGCTGCTGATCTTCAAGAACGGCTACACCTCGGCCACCGGCACGCAGGACATCATCTCGACGCCCGACGACGAAATCAAGGAGCGCGCCGTCGACAAGCAGCAGAGCCTGGTCGACAAGAACCAGACCATCGAGGCCACGCTGAAGGGCCTGGGCGTGCAGTGGATGCGCACCGTGACCACCTACGACGTGGAGCGCATGCGCAGGACGCTGACCGAGGCGCTCACCAGCGACTTCAATGGCCTGAAGGTGGTGATTGCCGAAGGCGAATGCCAGCTCGAGCGCCAGCGGCGCATCAAGCCCTGGATCGCGGGCCTGCTGCGCAAGGGCGAGCGCGTGGTGCGGGTGAAGTACGGCGTCGACGAGGACGTGTGCAACGGCGACCACGCCTGCATCCGCCTGTCGGGCTGCCCCACGCTCACGCTCAAGGACAACCCCGATCCGCTGAAGGTGGACCCGGTGGCCACCGTGATCGACGGCTGCGTGGGCTGCGGCCTGTGCGGCGCCAACGCGCATGCGGCCACGCTGTGCCCGAGCTTCTACCGGGCCGAGGTGGTGCAGAACCCCAAGTGGCATGAACGGCTGCTGCACGGCCTGCGCGGTGCGGTCGTGCGCGCGCTGCAGCCGGCATGAGGGACAAGCACATGGAACAGAACCGTCCCCTCACCCTGCTCGTCTGCGCCCTCGGCGGCGAAGGCGGCGGCGTGCTCACCGAATGGCTGGTCGATACCGCGCGCCATGCCGGCTACGCCGCGCAGAGCACGTCGATCCCCGGCGTGGCGCAGCGCACCGGGGCCACCACCTACTACATCGAAGTGTTCCCCGTGCCGCTCGCCCGGCTCGCCGGCAAGCGCCCCGTGTTCAGCCTGAGCCCGGTGCCGGGCGCGCTCGACGCCATCGTGTCGTCGGAGCTGCTGGAAACCGCGCGCCAGATCGGCAACGGCATGAGCGCGCCGCTGCGCACGCTGGTCATCAGCTCCTCGGCGCGCATCTTCACCACGGCCGAGCGCATGGAGCCGGGTGACGGGCGCGCCGACGCGCAGCGGCTGCTCGACGTGGTCAAGGCCTTCAGCCGCGAGCACCATGTGTTCGACATGAACGCCATCGCGCGCGACAGCGGCACCGTGGTCAGCGCGGTGATGCTCGGCGCCATCGCGGGCAGCGGGCTGTTCCCGTTCCCGCGCGAGGCCTACGAGCATGTGGTGCGCGGCGGGGACACCAGCGCCCCGGAGAAACTGAACAAGATGGCCGCCGCCAGCCTGCGCGGCTTTGCCGCCGCCTTCGAAGCGGTGAACGCACCGCGCGCGCAGGCCGCGTTCGTGAGCAGCGTGCTGGCCAGCGACACGAACGACGCACCGCCCCCGGCCAGCGCCCTGCCGGCCGAACTCGCCCGGCGCTTTCCACCCGCGGTGCACGACATGCTCGCGCTCGGCCACGCTCGCGTGCTCGACTACCAGGACGCGGCGTATGCCGCGCTCTACGCCGACCGGCTGGGCCGCGTGCTCGATGCCGAGCGCACCGCCGACCCGGCCGGCGCACAGGGCTTTGCCATCACGCGGGAGATGGCGCGCTGGCTCGCGCTGTGGATGGCCTTCGACGACATCGTGCGGGTCGCCGCGCTCAAGGGCCGCGCAAGCCGGGCGCAGCGCGTGCGGCAGGAGGTGCGCGCCGGCGACGACGACATCGTGAAGGTCTACGACCACTTCAAGCCCGGCGCGGCGGAATTCGCGGCGCTGCTGCCGGCTTCGCTCTCGCGCCGCGTCACGGCCTGGGACCGGGCCCGCCAAGCGCGCGGCCGGGAGCCGTGGGCGCTGCCGCTGAAGGTGGGCAGCCACTCGGTGTTCGGCATGGCCTCGCTGCGGCTGCTGGCGTCGCTGCGCTGGCTGCGCCGCCGGGGCAGCCGCTTCGCCGAGGAACAGGCGCTGATCGAGCGCTGGCTCGCGGCGGTGGAAGCCGGCACCTGCGAGGCCTGGGCGCTGGGCCACGAACTGGCGCTGTGCGGGCGGCTCATCAAGGGTTACGGCAGCACCAACGAGCGCGGCAAGCACAACCTGCTGCACGTCATCGACGCGCTGGCCGGCCGCACCGCCCTGCCGGCAACGGCGCGAGCCGCCGCGATCGCCGCGGCCCGCGAGGCGGCGCTGGCGGACGAAGGCGGCAAGGCGCTCGACGCCGCGCTGGCGGCGCACGGCGCGGCACCCCGGCCGGTGCAGGCGCAGCCCATCCGCTGGATGAAGCGGCCACCGCCCGCGAAGGCTTGAGGCGAGGCGACCGATGGCCTTGCTGCTCAACGTGGACGACCACCGGCGCCGTGCGCGCCGTGTGCTGCCGCGCCTGGTGTTCGACTATGTCGACGGCGGCGCGGAAGACGAACGCTGCCTGCGGCGCAACCGTGACGCAATCGAAGCGCTGCCGCTCATTCCGGAATGCCTGCGCGACACCACCACGGTGGACACCGGCATCGAACTGTTCGGGCGCCGCTGGCGCGCGCCGTTCGCGGTCGCGCCCATCGGGCTGGCCGGGCTGGTACGGCCGCGCGCCGACGCCTTGCTGGCCGGAGCCGCGCAGGCCGCGCGCGTGCCCTTCATCCTCTCGACCGCATCGAACACCCGCATCGAGGACGTGCGCACCGCCGCGCCCGACGCCACGCTGTGGATGCAGCTCTACGTGATGGGCGAGCGCGCCATTGCCGAACGCATCGTGCGCCGCGCGCGCGCTGCGGGCTTCGAGGCGCTGGTGCTCACGGTCGATGTGCCGGTGAGCGGCCTGCGGGAACGCGACCTGCGCCACGGCTTTCGCGTGCCGATGCGGCTCACGCCCGGCACACTGTTCGACATGGCGCGGCACCCGGCCTGGCTGCTGCGGCTTGCGCGCCACGGCATGCCGCGCTTCGAGAACCTGCTGCCCGATGAAGACGGCGCACCCGTCTCCGCGCAGACGCAGGCCGCGCTGCTCTCGCGCACCATGGACCGCGCGCTCACCTGGGAAAGCCTGGGCTGGCTGCGCAAGCTCTGGGACGGCCCATTGCTCGTCAAGGGCCTGCTGGGCGCGGAAGACGCACGGCGTGCCGTGCGCCACGGCGCCGACGGCATCGTGGTTTCCAACCACGGCGGACGCCAGCTCGACGCCGCGCCGGCCAGCATCGCCGCCCTGCCCGCGATGGTCGACGCCGTGAACGGGCGGATCCCCGTGCTCATGGACGGGGGCATCCGGCGCGGAAGCGACATCGTGAAGGCGCTCGCGCTCGGCGCGCGCGGGGTCCTGGTCGGGCGCGCCCCGGTCTACGGGCTGGCGTGCGACGGCGAGCGCGGTGCGCTGTCGGTGCTGCAGATGCTCATCCAGGAGACCGAACGCACGATGACCCTGCTGGGCGCCACGCAGGTGCGCGAACTCGGCCCGCATCACGTGGACAGGCCTTCGCCGCGTTCGCCCGACGAACAGGAAGGCGTGCCAACGCGACCCAAGGAAAACACGCACGGGAAACCCTCCATTTACCCCGCGCGCGCGACTGCCTAGATTGCTCAACCCAGACGAACACATAACGAAGGAGACCATGACAATCGCCCACCGCCCCCACCGCACGGCACTGGCCCCGGCCGCCGTCGCCATCGCCGCCGCCCTTGCGCTCTGCACGCCCGCCGCGTATGCACAGGACAAGCCCGTGCAGCTCAAGCTGTCGAGCTGGGTGCCCGCGCAGCATCCGCTCAACCCCGCGCTGCAGGCGTGGGCCGATGACATCAAGAAGGAGTCCGGCGGCACCATCACCGCGATCCTGTTTCCGTCGGAGCAGCTCGGCAAGGCCTTCGACCACTACGACATGGCGCGCGACGGCATCGCCGACTTCTCCTACGTGAACCCCGGCTACCAGCCCGGCCGGTTTCCGGTGATGGCCGGCGCGTCGCTGCCCTTCCTGTTCGCCAACGGCAAGGAAGGCTCGGCCGCCATCGACGCCTGGTACCGCAACTACGCGGCCAAGGAAATGAAGGACGTGAAGTACTGCTTCGCCTTCGTGCATGACCCCGGCACCTTCCATTCGCGCAAGAAGATCACCGTGCCCGGCGACGTCAAGGGCCTGAAGGTGCGCCCGGCCACCAGCACCGTGGGCCAGCTCATCACCTCGCTGGGCGGCACCAACGTGCAGGCCTCGGCGCCCGAGTCGCGCGACATGCTGGAGCGCGGCGTGGCCGACGCCATCACCTTCCCGTGGGGCTCCATCGGCCTGTTCGGCATCGACAAGGTGGTGAAGTACCACATGGATGCGCCGCTGTACGTCACCCCCTTCGTGTGGGTCATGAACAAGGGCAAGTACGACGCCATGTCCACCGCGCAGAAGAAGGTGATCGACGACCACTGCACCAGCGAATGGGCGCAGAAGGTGGCCGGGCCGTGGGCCGACTTCGAGTTCGCCGGCCACGCCAAGATGGCGGCGCTTTCGGGCCACGAGATCTACAAGCTCACGCCGGAGCAGCTCGACGCATGGCGCAAGGCCGCGGCGCCCTCGGAAGCGCAGTGGGCCGAGAGCGTGAAGAAGGTCGGCGAAGACCCGAAGGCGGTGATGGATGCGTTGAAGGCCAGCCTCGCCAAGTACAAGTCGGCGCTCTGAGCGATGGCTACCCGGTCCGCCAGCTACATGGACCGCGCGATCAATACGATTGAATGGCTCGCCGCCGTTTTTGTAGGGATCGTCGCGCTCAACATCTTCGTGGCCGTGGTGCTGCGCAAGTTCTTCGACACCTCGATCCCCGACGCCTACGACTTCGGCCGCATGCTGCTGGGGATCCTGATCTTCTGGGGCATCGCGGCCACCAGCTACCGCGGCGGCCATATCACGGTCGACCTCGTGTGGACGGCGGCGGGCCCGCGCATGAAGCGCGCGATCGACGTGTTCGCCACGCTGGTGCTGCTGTTCGTGGTGGCGGTGCAGACCGCCATGCTGTTCGACAAGGTGCGCGGCACCTACGTCGACAACGTGCAGACCTATGACCTGAACATTCCAACCTGGCCGTTCTATGCCGTGGCCTGGGCCGGCGACGTGTGCGCGGTGCTGCTGATCGCGATCCGCACCTACCGGCTGATCTTTCACCCCGAGCAACTCGAAGAAGTTCACGCAGAACAGAAGGCGGACGAATGAGCCCCGATGCAGTGGCAGTGCTGGGCTTCGTCGCCCTGTTCGTATTGATGTTGTTGCGCGTGCCGGTGGGCATGGCGATGGGCCTGGTGGGCGTGACCGGCTACAGCTACCTCGTGGGCCCCGGGCCGGCGCTGAAGCTGGTCGGCCAGACCTCGATGCGCACCGTGACCGACTACACCTTCGGCGTGATCCCGATGTTCATGCTGATGGGCGCGCTGGTGTCGGTGTCGGGCGTGAGCCGCGAGCTCTTCAAGGCCGCCAACTCGATGATCGGCCACCTGCGCGGCGGCCTCGGCGTGGCCACCGTGGTGGCATGCGGCGGCTTCGCTGCGATCTGCGGCTCGTCGGTGGCCACGGCCGCCACCTTCTCCGCGGTGGCGTATCCGGAGATGCGGCGCTTCAACTACCCGCAGTCGTTCTCCACCGGCGTGATTGCCGCGGGCGGCACGCTGGGCGCGATCCTGCCGCCATCGACCGTGCTGGCCGTGTACGCCATCCTCACGCAGCAGGACATCGGCAAGCTGTTCATGGCGGGCATCGTGCCCGGCATCCTGGCGATGGCGATGTACGTGCTGACCATCGCGATCATCGTCAAGCTGCGGCCCGACTGGCTGCCCGGCGGCGAGGTCAAGCCGTGGTCGGAACGCGTGAAGGACCTGAAGAATGTGTGGGCGCCGCTGGTGCTGTTCGTGTTCGTGATCGGCGGCCTGTACGGCGGCTTCTTCACGCCGACAGAGGCGGGCGGCGTGGGTGCGAGCGGTGCGTTCATCCTCGGGCTGGTGCGGCGCAAGCTCGACGGCCCGAAGATCCGCGAGGCGCTGCTGTCGGCCACGCGCACGGCTGCGGCGGTGTTCACGGTGCTGATCGGCGCGCTGCTGTTCGGCTACTTCCTCACCATCACGCAAAGCCCGCAGAAGCTCACCGAGTTCCTCACCGGCCTGGGCATCGGCCGCTACGGCGTGCTCGCGCTCATCATGCTGATGTACCTGGTGCTCGGCTGCCTGATGGACGCGATGGCGATGATCATCCTGACCGTGCCCATCATCTACCCGGTGATCGTGCACCTGGGCTTCGACCCCATCTGGTTCGGCGTGATCATCGTGATGACGGTGGAGCTGGGGCTGATCCATCCACCGGTGGGCATGAACGTGTTCGTCATCAAGAGCGTGGTGAAGGACGTGAGCTTCACCACCATCTTCAAGGGCGTGCTGCCGTTCATCGTGACCGACATCGTGCGCCTGGTGATCCTGATCGCGTTCCCGATCATTGCCTTGTGGCTGCCGACGAGAATGGGCTGATGAGCAACAGCAACAACGTCAAGGAAGTCGTCTACACCGCGCGCGTCGAGTTCGGCGACTGCGACCCCGCCGGCATCGTCTGGTTTCCCAACTTCTTCCGCTGGATCGACGCGGCCTCGCGGCACTTCTTCGCCGAGTGCGGCGTGCCGCGCTGGGAAGAAACCACGCAGACGCTGGGCGTGATCGGCACGCCGCTGGTCGACACGCACACGCGCTTCGTCAAGGCCGCAAGCTACGGCGACACGCTGCAGATCGCGGTGCGCATCAAGGAATGGCGCGAGAAGAGCTTCGTGCAGACCTATCGCGTCACGCGCGGCGACGACCTGATCCTCGAGTGCGAGGAGGTAAGGATCTTCGCGGCGAAGCGTGAAGGCGGCGGGATCCGGGCGGTGCAGATTCCGCCGTCGATCCGGGTGCTCTGCGAGTAGCCTTCAGCGCGCCTCGGCCTGAAGCTTCGCGAGCAGGCCATCGACGCCATGGTCGATCAGGTCGAAGACTTCGACGAAGTCTTTCTGGCCGCCGTACCAGGGGTCGGGCACGTCGCCGTCGATGCCGTCAGCGAACTCCGTGAACAGATGGATCTTGCCCTCCGTGCCAGCAGGCGCGAGCCTGCGCAGCGCGGCGCAATGCTGGGCCGTCATGCCAATGATCAGGTCGAAGCGCTCGAAGTCGGCCTTGCGCACCTGACGCGCGCGGTGCGCATGCATCTCGATGCCGCGGCGCCTGGCCTCGGCTACCGAGCGCGGGTCGGGCGGATTGCCGCGCTCCTCGTCGGAGATGGCGGCGCTGTCGACATCGACATCGAAGCCGGCCGCGCGGGCCTTGTGCATGAGGAGTACGTGGGCCGTGGGCGAGCGGCAGATGTTGCCGGTGCACACTAGTAAAACTGACATTGCTTCATCACACCACAATCACCTAGCGCCAGCAAGTCTCCACAGTCCCGGGGGTGTCGGCAGCCATGCCCTTCTTGCCCCTGGCATCCAAGGTGAAGTCACCGCATTTCGGATCAGACTTCGCGCGCTCCGCTTTGAGTACGTAGCCTCCATCACTGCCATCTTTGGCCATGCTTACGGTCAGCGTGTAGTAACCGTTTTGAGATGCCGCGCCATTCGGCAGCTTCAGATTGCTCACCATGCCGGTGTAGCTTCCATTCTGCGCCCTCCACCGCTCCTGGCGCGCGGCTGCGTCGTTGAGCAGGTTCTGCGCCTCCACTCGTCGAGACCGCAGCACATACTCGGTGTATGACGGGTACGCAATCGCCGCCAGGATGCCGACGATGGCCACTGTGATCATCAGCTCGATCAGGGTGAAGCCCTTTTCAGCATTGCGCACTGGTTTCTCCTTCACAGACATTTTTTTTCGTCATTTGGGCGGGTTGGGCGGCTGCTTGCGCCAACTCTGACGACCGAATTGCAATCCATGGTTGACTCGCCGTTCGGCGTTCCGGCTGGGGTCAAACACCCGCTCCGCGCGAATGGTCTGCTTGCCTGCTCCCGTTCCCGTGCCATTGACCTGGCCATGCCCCGCCCCCAACGCATCAGCGGCATTGAAGACCCCGTCGCCATTCATGTCGAACACGACGTAGTTCGTGCGGCCGCCACCGTTGGGGTCAATGCCGTAGATCGTGCCGCTCATGCCTGCCGCGCAAGGGTCCTCTGCAGTCCGCACCGAAGAAAGGAACAGCCCCTTGCCGTACAGCGTCATCTCGTAGACCACCTTCTCCCCGTTGCGCGGCAGGTCCACGACCCAGCCCCACTTCTCGACATCGGAGTCCCGCTTGCCGGTGGCGTTGGCCCTGTACCAACGAACCGCGTTGTTCGTCAGGGAGAAGCTGCCCGAGCCCGCCACCAGTTCAGCGAAGGACTGGCTTTGCAGATCGGCGCGCAACTTGGACGCGGTCGGCAACGAGGTGGGCGCCGTCGCCCCCGCGTCTGCGTAGCGATCCCAAATTCCATAGACGGTCTGCTTTTGCGTGCTGCTCTTGTCGCTGCTCGTCAACAGGCGGCCTGTACCGAAGATCACCAGCTTGCCCTTTCCCGTCGGATGGGGCACTACGTAGGGCGCCGCAGTGATGGCCTGGCGCTTGCCGTCCACGTCCGCATCCTTTGCGGTGAAGAGCTTCTTCACCGTCCACGCCGAGATATCGCCGCTGCTCATGTCAAAGCGCCACACATTGCCCGCCAGGTCCCCTGCATAGGCCACGTCCACCTTGCCGTCCCGGGTGTGATCGACGGCGGACACGCGCGACAGCCCATTGCCCAGAGGCATCGAAGCCGTCAGCTCGGCGGCAGTCATGCCGCCATCCAGATCGAAGCGCCGCAGCACATCGCCGTTGGCTATGTCCAGCACGAACAGGCTGGCGCCGCCACCACTCGCCGTGCTGTTTCCCCCCTGATAGCCGCCAGGAACCAGTGCGACCCATTTACCTTTGCCAAGCGCAGGATCGTTCAGGCGAGCAATGGTCGGCTGCGGCAGCGAATTGCCCATGCTGGAATTCTGATCGGAGCCGAACTCCCACAGCAGTCGCGGCGAGGCGGGATCGGTGACGTCCAGCGCGAACACCTGCCTGCCGCCGGCGCCCAGGCTGCCGATCAACACCTTATGCCACGCATTGCCGAAATACACGTCCGAGGCGACAGGCGTGCCATCCACGTAGTAGCGGTGGGGCGTGCCGTCCTTCTTGCCGTAATCGAACATGGTGAGCGTGTTCAATTTGTTGCGCATCGCCGTGGGAATGAAGGCGAACTCCTCCATGCCGTTCTCGGCGCGGAAGGCATGGAGCATGCCGTCGTTCGCGCCCACATAGATCATCTCGGGCTTTCCCGCCTGGTCGGAAACGAAAGCCGCATAGTTGCTGCCTTTGCCTTCCAGAGCGTCCGCCGCGCCCGCTCGGTAGAGCGCGCCCCTCACGCGCAACGGCGAGGAATTGACGATGTCACCCAGTATGTTGGGCCTTCCGTTGGCCAGGCTCTTGCGGGTACGGAACAATCTGTTCTCACCGCGCAGAAAGCCGATGCGCTCCTCGGCCTTTGCATCCGCCTGGTTGCTCGCCGGGTTCCTGTTGAGCGCCGTGAGCCAGGCAGCATCGGCCGGCTGCCCGTTGATGCCCGCAAAGGTGAAGGGACGCAAGGTCGGCGTGGCGCTTCCGGCGCCGGCATACAGGATGTTTCGGGGTGTCCCGCGGCTGGATAGCTGGTCCGCCGCGCTCCACTGCCGCTCGTAATTCAAGCCGTTGGTGGCGCTTTCGGTGAGCTTCTCGCGGATCACATCGCCGATCCAGCCATCGGCCTCGAAGTGGGTGCGATAGATGTCGGCCCCCGCAGCGATCGTGCCGCCGGGCATGTCCACGGACACTGCCGTCACCGAGTTGTTGTTCTGCAGGATGTCATTGAAGGCTTTGGTCATCTGCGCCTTCAGCGTGGTCGCGTTGGTGACCAGGAAATAGTTGTCCGGATCGCCCTTGACGGAGGCAGGATTGCGCCCCGGCATGCCGTACTTGGCGGCGTACCACAACGGGTCCTTGAGGAAACTGCCTGAAGAGTTGGCCGTACTGGGAGTGAAAGTGCGGCTGGCCGAGAGTGGCAGGCCGATGCACTCCAGGGCGTAGGGTCGTCCCATGCAATAGCCAGGACTGCGGCCGGGAGGCGTATTCAGCGCGTAATACACCGATGCCGTGTCCTTGTCACGCACCTCCAGATACATGCCGTCCTGGGTGGTGCCCGAGATCACATAGCCCATGTGCTGGCCGATGGTGCCGGCCCCATATTCGGACTGCATGTCGACCTTGACGGTACCGTTCGCCTGCAGCGAAACGGCGTAGCTCGAAATGGCATCCATGTCGTGGTCGGCGCCCTGCTCCACGTCCTCGTAGTTGATGCGGAACTCGGCATAGGGACGCCCTTCGTTGATGCTGGCGTTCTTGTCGGCCGAGCCGGTGTTGGCGATTCGGTCCACGTAGTAGTCCAAGATCTGGTTGGTAGGTGCAAAACGCGTGGGATCGATGCCGAAGCCAGTCACGGACTTGGCAAAGGGGGAGATCGTCACGAACCAGCCACCGGGCACGGGGAAGCGAATCTCCGGCAGCGGGGACGCAATGGCGACCGAATAAGTCATCAGCCGGTTCTTGCCTTTGGCATTGCCGAAAACCGCATTGTTGGCGGCGAAGCGCGAGACCCCGGCGGAGTAGAAACTGCCTTCCTTGCTGGGCTCTTGAGGCGACAGGCCACGCACCCAGGAAAGATCGTCGACCGTTTTCACCGACGGCGCGCCGTTGGCGTTGGTCGAGTTCGACTGGCCGATGAAGAAATTCTTGCCGTGGATGCCCTCGGCCGCGCCGATGGCCTGCACCTCGCTGGCCACATTGAACCCGCCCAGGGCATCCGCATTGACTGCAATGGACTGGAAACGGCTGCCCGGCATCTTCGTGTCGTACGAGGGATTGATGTCGCTGAGCACTGTCATCACGGGCCGTGCGCAATGCTGGTAGCCGCCGCCACCGGCAGTCTTTGCCGCATAGGGCGACACCCAGTCGGGCTTCGAGAGATTCAGGGGATTCGCACTGTCCTTGGCGCCGCTGCCGTAGTCATACTGGCGATGCGCACCTGATGCACCGCTGAAATAGCGCATCGTCTCGAACATCATCTCGCCCACCGGGTTGCCCCACATCGCGCACATCGATGGATCGGTCTTGCCGCTGATGGGCCCGTCGGTGATCCAGTCGCACTCGTTGTACCCGCTGCCGTTGAAGCCGATCAAACGCAGCCGGTCGATGTTGGCGACGACGCCGGCAACGTTGGTTCGGAACACGCCCGTCTGCGGATCGACCTCATCCGCAAAGCTGCTCATGTTGCGCCGCAGGATGCCGCCCGCAATGTTCTTCTGGTACGAGCCCGAGAGCAGCCCGAAGTACATCGTGTTGTTCTCGCCGAAGTCGTGCAGCAAGCCGGTCGGCTTGTGGATGGCGGTGCCGCCGTTGTTCGGATAGGACTTGCAGCTGGTTTC
The DNA here is from genome assembly GCF_037482385.2 of Variovorax sp. AB1(2024). Lineage (NCBI taxonomy): Bacteria > Pseudomonadati > Pseudomonadota > Betaproteobacteria > Burkholderiales > Comamonadaceae > Variovorax > Variovorax sp. AB1(2024). The sequence continues at coordinate 670,266 of NZ_JBBHKP020000002.1, forward strand.
ACGCAGCGCTGCGTTGGTGCTGGCGCATGCCTCCACACGGATCTTGTGGGTCGCGATGGTGCTGGCGGGCCGCGTGAGCTTCAGCGCCAGCCCCCAGCTGTCGTCGCCGGTTGCCTCGACGTGGCGGAATCTCACCGTCTTCCAGCCTGTCGTCGCGAAGGTGATGTCCTGGCGGCTCTTCAGGCCCTTCTGGCTGCGGTCGGCGCTGTTGCTGCCATACCTGCCCCAGCGTGTGCCATCGATGGTGGCCTCCACGGCGTCGTCCCCATCGACTGCGAAGGTATAGGTCCCTGCAGTCGAAACGTAGATCTCACCATCGATCTGCGTCAGGTAGTTCTCATCGGAGCAACCATTGCTACCGCTGAAAGGGTTGTTGCCTGCACCGGTGGTGTCGATCACGCTGATCGCGCTCGAACCGCACCTGTTGGCGTTGGTCCCATTCGCGGTGAAGAAACTATCCATATCCGACCCGTTCCTTGGTATCCACGCGTAGTTCGTCTTCTTCCACGTCGTGATGGTCAGACCGCGATAGGCATTGCCGGGCAACATCTCGAAGGCCTCCCTCCCATTGCCGGTCTCGCACGCCGCCCCGCCCAAACAAAGGTCCTGCCCGGCGGTCCCTTCCTTGGACACCCAGTCCCAGATCTGGAACTTCGAGTCGTTGAGGACTCGCAGACGGGGAATCGCGTTGTCGCCGCTTTCGCCCAACGTGGTCACCGCGAAGAGATGGCGGGTACCGCTCGCCGGCTGCGTCAGCGGCGCGTAGTCGCTGATGTTGTAGACGGCGCCGTCGCGAACGGGGTCGTAGGCCTTGCCCCAGGCGTGGGCGTCACGAGGCACATAAGCCGCCTGCAGGACAGTGCTGCTGGTGGTGTCGGTCACCCGCATTCCGCCATAGAGCACCCGGCGGATGGCATCCATGCGCGACGTGGCGAGATAGTTGAGGAAGTCGCCGCTCCAGCGGGTTCCGCCGGCACAGATCTTTTTCCTGGCACCGGTGGCGGCATCGACGGGCGAGAACTTGTCGTTGGCGTACTCGTAGCAGGCGTTGTTGTTGAAGTAGCCGTAGTAGTCGATCTGGTTTGGCTTGTAGCCCACGTCGATCACGCCGTCGCCGTTCAGGTCGGAGGCGTCGTTGTAGGCCTCGTAGTAGAGCTTGTGGTCGCGCCCCATCACCAGCATGTTCAGCGGCGGATTGCCTTCGCTCACGAACAGCGGCGTCTGTGCCAGAGCCGTGTCTCCATTGTCCTGCGCAGTCGCAAGATGGTGGCCGAGCAGCATCGCCGCCGCGGCTGCCAGCAAGCCGACCGTGTGGAAGAGACGAAAAGGTGAGCGGGTTGAACGTGTGGAGCGAGCCATCGCAGCCCTCCTCGACTATTTGATGAACAGATTGACCGTGGAGCGCAGGCAGAACGCATCCGGACCGCAGGTTTGCACGGTGCCTTCCGCGGTTGCCTGGGCGTTGAGTTCGTAGAACTCGGTGCAACCGGTGCTTGCGGCTTCGAGTGCCGATGTGGCGCTCGAACCCTCGGGGCATACGGTGGAGATGTAGCGGGGATACCAGAAGCCGTAAGGGTTCTTGAAGCCGGTCGCCTTGGTATTGACGGTGAACGAAGTGTTCAAGCCGAGCGTATCGGTGCGTGCATCCGAGACATAGCAAGGCTTATTGGCACTGTCCACAGGGCTGGTCGCGCTCTCGGCACATTTGGCGAGCGACAAGCCGTGCATCTGGATGGCTCGCTCGCCCTCTCGCAACGCGCCGTCCGCCGTTTCCTGCAGCTTCTGGCTTTCGAGCACATTGCCGGCGATGCGCGACTCAAGCGTGATGGTGCGCATTCCAACCACGGCCAAGACCAGCACCAGCAGCATCATGATGATGGCGACGAACAGCGCTGCGCCGCGCTGGCGCACCCATCCGGCAGAAGATGAGGTGTGGCGGGCGCTCATGGCATCAGGTTTCTCAGGGTGAGGGAGCCGCTCGCCAGTTGGTAGAGCTGGCCTTTGCTGGTGTCGCAACTGGTGCGGGCACCGCCGACGGCTTCCCAGCGGGTGCATGCAGAGGAGCTCATGCCCCCGGTGACCCTTTCTGTCGAACTCGCCAGCAAGATGGCATAGCGCAACGACCTGATGGCGTCGTCCGCCGCTGGCGTGCCGGTCTTGAACTCTTCTACACGCCGCTCGGCCAACGAGTCTGTGCCCTTGCCGACTCCGAACTCGAAGAACACACCGCGCACACCGTCGGCTACTTCTTTCTTAGCCGTGGCCTGGCTTCCGGCTTGGCAGGCCAGCGCGCCCTGGCTGAGGAAGTACTTTTCCACGAACAGGCCCGCACCCAACGCTGGCGCGGGTGGCGCTTCATAAGCCTTCAGGCCGGCGACGCCGGCCGACGAACCGGCGCAGTCTTTTTCGTTGTTGTCTCGCGGCTGGTAGCGGATGCACAAGGTGCTCGTGTCGATTGCGTAGATGGCCTGGCCCGCGGTGAACCGGCAGCTGTTGGGATGCGCGGCGTCGTCCGCGGGAAAGGCCTTTTCCATTGCCTGCGTCGGATCGCGCCGATAGCCGGCTTTCGTGAACTCGTTCTCCAGCGTTCCCAGCGCATAGCGGCTGTTGCCGAGGTTCTCGCTCTGACTGATGCGGAAACCGAAGTTGCGCAAGCCTTCCATGTAGATCGTGGTGGCGATCAGGACGACTACAAGGCCCACGGCCATCGCCACCATGAGCTCTACCAGCGAGAGGCCTTGCTCGGCGTCAAGGGAGCGGCGGATGACGCTGCCATGGGTCCGCGAACATGTGTGCGACACAGGCTCAGAGCCTCGATTGCAGCTTGTAGGAGCAATGATCATTGTCTGCTCCGTCCAGACATTGGCCCTTCATGACCGGCCAGGCCACGGTGACCGAGATCACCCCTGCTGTGGCATCCAGGCCAACGACGAAGCTGCTCTTGATAAGGCCATCTCCCAACTCGGGCATCAGTTGCTTGGCGCGTGCGCCCCAGCAGCCCAGGCGCTTGGCGGGAGCTGCAGCCAGGGGTTGGCAATCCTCCCCCGTGACGACCTCCAGTTCGGTCCCAGAGGCTTTCGCGTAGCCGCCCAAGTCTGCCTTGGGCGTGCCGTTGGCTTGCAGGACGGTGAGTGTGTCGCCGCGCATGGTCTCCATCAATTCGGAGGCGACCATTGATGCCATCTGGCGCCGCTCGGTATCGGTGGTGAACTGGATGGCGCGTACATGCATGCCCGCGGCGCCGAGCAGGCCGATGCTTACCATCAGAACAGCGATGAGAACCTCGACGAGGCTCACGCCCGTTTGCCGGGATGGCGATCTGGAGCGAAGGATGTTCATGGAAGAACCGTGACAGAGATGAACAGATGCGAGCTTCATGAGCAGGCCTCCTTGGTTGCCGCACTTCTCATGCGGACCAGGCCTGCGCCGGTCACGGTGAGGCATTGCACGCGGGACGCATTGGCCCCTGAGACCGACACCATGTACGACGTACCTCCGCCAGAAGCAGGGCGGGCTTGTCCCGTCACATCGAAGACCACGCCGCCGGAGGAGCCGGGCTCGACGCTGACGGCATCGGACAGTGCAGCCTCGCGCAGCACCTGAGTCCCTACCTTGGCTTGCCACGTCTGCCCCGTGGCGGCGACGGTACTTTGCGTGCGTTTGTAGACCCCCTCCGCACGAGCGAAATGGAGCAGGATTTGCAAATCCTGCGCCGCGGAATTCACTCGCTGATTGGCGATCGTTGCCGAGAAAGACGGGATCGCCAGCGCGGCCAAGATAGATATCAGCGCGACTACGACAAGCGCCTCGACGAGCGTGAATCCGTTCTGCTCCTGTGATGACAAAACCAGTTTCTTCATTGAGCGCCAAGGGCCAGCTGTAGTTGGTATCGGATCAACTGATGAGATAGTCGAATCGTAATATTCTGGCATCCATTTGCATCGGCAATTAGGACAAATTGATATCTCGAATCGACGATTGTCAGAATTCCGAGACATTTGCAATTAGCTAACAGTTGCACTGTTTGCGCCTCTCTCGGTTTTTTATACGTCAATTAATTGTTAGCAATTCGCCACGATCGATGCCATTGCTGTGCAAATGCCCTCCGATTTATCGAGTGGCATCTTTTCAGCACTCCTGCCATTCAAGGCTGACTTAGGGTGCTGCTGAAAAGTCTTGCGCCAGAAGCTATGCGTGGCGATCCCCTCTCCGGGGACGTCAGACGCGCGGCAAGGCAGCCCTCTTTCGCATCGCGGAACACCATCCCAAAGGTTGACGCACCGATGCCGCGGTGCAACAATCGTGAAATCTTCATTTCGGAGCCCCGTGCGTGGACAGTGCCAGTTGGATCAGTGACAAGACGCGTGCCTCGGCAGGCGTGACACTCCAGGCTCTCTAGCGCAGGCTTCCCGCGCTGTGGCCGCCGTGCACGCAGCGTGACCCCCTTGCCCTCGCGGCAAGCGGTTCTCTCCTCCCGATACCCGCCCCTCTCGTCACTGGCTTTTTCAGTCAGCTTGCGTGCGTCCGTGCGCGAGGCCCTTCAACGCGAAGGAGCCTTGTCATGCGTCATCTAGAAACTCGTCAGCAGCCGCTGCAACAGCAGCAGGCGCAGCCGCGGACGCAGCACAGCGGCGGCACGCCTGCGAGTGCCACCGCGCCTCGCATCGACGACACGCTGGACCAGGCCGCCGCGCTCTGGACCACCCGCCGCATCCGCAGCTGCCTGGTGCTGCTCGATCCATCCGCTCGGCCGGCGCACCGCTGAAGCCCGCGCGCGCCCCGCCCCATTCACGCACGCAGACAAAGGAGGCCCCCATGGACCCAGCCCCTCATTTGCGCCCCTGCGCGCCCCGTCCATTGTTCCGATCGATTGCCAGCCAGAGAGAGCGCAGCGCGCCTTGCTGCGAAGGAATAGTCACGCCTGATTGACCGAGGCGTGCGCTTTTCTTTCCTTCACGGCCCGCGCTGCCGCCGTGAAGGAGAGAAAAAATGAAAAACGTCCTGAAGTCCTTTTTCGAGAGCTTCCTGCGCAGCCGCCACATGCTGCATCACTTCGAGCGCTGGCAGACGCTGCTGGGCTCGAAACCCGCCGCCGCCGGCTCGGCCAGCATGCCGGCCGACATCGCCAAGGCTCTGAACGCCGCCTCGCGCACCGACGCCGGCGAAATGCTGGTCAGGCTCCACAGTTCGCCGCGCGGCCTCAGTGAAGGCCATGCGCAGGTGCTGCGCAAGCGCCTGGGCAGCAACGAGGTCCGCCACGAGCAGCCGCTGCCCTGGTGGCAGCACCTGTGGCAGTGCTACCGCAATCCGTTCAACATGCTGTTGACGGTGCTGGCGCTGATCTCCTACGCCACCGACGACATGAAGGCAGCGCTCGTCATCGGCAGCATGGTGGTGCTGTCGACGGTGCTGCGCTTCCTGCAGGAGTCGCGCTCCAACAAGGCGGCCGAGCGCCTCAAGGCGATGGTGAGCAACACCGCGACGGTGCTGCGGCCCGCGCCGGGCCAGAAGGCAGGATCGGCCGGCGACGAAGGCTTCGATGCCACGCACGCCGGCACGCTGCGCGTCGAGGTGCCGATGCGCGACCTGGTGCCGGGCGACGTGATTGCGCTGTCGGCCGGCGACATGATCCCGGCCGACTGCCGTCTGCTCACCGCCAAGGACCTGTTCATCAGCCAGTCCGCGCTCACGGGCGAGGCCATGCCGGTCGAGAAGTTCGTCGCCGACCGCGGCGCGCACGACGCCGGCGTGCTCGAACGCGAGAACCTGCTCTTCATGGGCACCAACGTGATCAGCGGTACCGCTACCGCGTTGATCGTGCACACGGGCGACCGCACCTTCTTCGGCGCCCTCGCCCAGCGCGTGACCGCCACCGACCGCGGCACCAGCGCTTTCCAGGCCGGCATCAACCGCGTGAGCTGGGTGCTGATCCGCTTCATGCTGGTGATGGCGCCGCTGGTGCTGGTGATCAACGGCGCGGCCAAGGGCGACTGGTGGGAGGCGGCGCTGTTCGCGCTGTCGATCGCGGTCGGCCTGACGCCCGAGATGCTGCCGATGATCGTGACCGCCACGCTGGCCAAGGGCGCGGTCGTGATGTCGCGCCAGAAGGTGATCGTCAAAAGGCTCGAGGCCATCCACAACTTCGGCGCGATGGACGTGCTGTGCACCGACAAGACCGGCACGCTGACGCAGGACCGCATCGTGCTCGAGCGCCACACCAACGCCTGGGGCGAAGGCTCCGACCACGTGCTGCAGCTCGCCTATCTCAACAGCTTTCACCAGACGGGCTTGAAGAACCTGCTCGACAAGGCCGTGCTGAGCCATGCAGAGATGCAGCTCGAGACGCGCCTTCAGACCGGCTACCGCAAGATCGACGAGGTGCCCTTCGACTTCTCGCGCCGCCGCATGTCGGTGGTGGTGGCCAACGGCGGCAGCGAGCACCTGCTGGTCTGCAAGGGTGCGCTGGAAGAGATCCTGTCGGTGTGCACGTCGGTGGAACGCGGCGCCGAGGTGCTGGCGCTCGATGAAGAGGTGCTCGCGCGCATCCATCGCGTGGCGTCGGAACTCAACGCGCAGGGCCTGCGCGTGGTGGCGGTGGCAAGCCGCGCGCTGAAGCTCGAGGCGCAGAAGCCGGCATACGGCGTGGCCGACGAGTCGGGCCTCACGCTGCTGGGCTATGTGGCGTTCCTCGACCCGCCGAAGGAATCGACCGCGCCCGCGCTGCGCGCGCTGGCCGAGCATGGCGTGGCGGTGAAGGTGCTGACGGGCGACAACGAGCTGGTGACGCGCAAGGTCTGCGGCGACGTGGGCATCGAGGCCGGCCGCATGGTGCTCGGCCGCGAGATCGAGGACATGAGCGACGCCGACCTGCGCGTGCTGGTCGAACGGCACCAGGTGTTCGCCAAGCTCACGCCGGCGCACAAGGAGCGCATCGTGCATGCGCTGCATGCCAACGGGCATGTGGTCGGCTTCATGGGCGACGGCATCAACGACGCACCGGCGCTGCGCGCCGCGGACATCGGCATTTCGGTGGACGGCGCGGTGGACGTGGCGAAGGAATCGGCCGACATCATCCTGCTGGAGAAGAGCCTGATGGTGCTGGAGCAAGGCGTGATCGAGGGGCGCCGCACTTTCGCGAACATGCTCAAGTACATCAAGATCACGGCAAGCTCGAATTTCGGCAACGTGTTCTCGGTGCTGGTGGCCAGCGCGTTCCTGCCCTTCCTGCCGATGCTGCCGCTGCACCTGCTGGTGCAGAACCTGCTGTACGACGTGTCGCAGATCGCGATCCCGTTCGACAACGTGGACGACGAGTTCCTGAAGAACCCGCAGCGCTGGAACCCGGCCGACCTGGGCCGCTTCATGGTGTTCTTCGGACCGCTGAGTTCGGTGTTCGACATCCTGACGTTCACCGTGCTGTGGTTCGTGTTCGCCGCCAACTCGGTGGATCACCAGACGCTGTTCCAGTCGGGCTGGTTCGTCGAGGGCCTGCTGTCGCAGACGCTGATCGTGCACCTGATCCGCACCCGCAAGATCCCGTTCCTGCAAAGCCGCGCGTCGTGGCCGCTGCTGGCAATGGGCGCGGCCATTGCCGCGGTGGGCATCTGGCTGCCGATGGGGCCGCTGGCGCACTACTTCAAGCTGCAGGCGCTTCCGCTTGCGTACTTCCCGTGGCTGGTGGCGATGCTGGTCGGCTATGCGGTGCTGACGCAGACGGTGAAGGGGTGGTATGGGCGGCGGTATGGGTGGCAGTGACTATCTTGTCGAGTATCGAGGGGGCATTTTTCAGGTTCAGGGTGTGTGCACAGGCCACCGGGTACTCCCCTCCGCGAATGTCCCCCGGGGCTGCGCCCCTCCTCCTTTATTTCGCTGCGGGGAGCACCCGGCGCCCTGCGCACGACGAGCGCCGCTCTTTGTGCCGGCTGATCAACAAGTGCGCTGAACGATCACGACGGCGGGGTGCCTTGCGCAGCGAAATAAAGGGGGAGGCCGCAGGCCGGAGGACATTCGCGGAGCAAGGTACCCCGTCGGCGTGAGCGCGCCCACCTGAAATCAAATGCGCCTCGGGCTCTTTGACACGCATATGACACCCTGGCCCAGCAAACTGCCGGCCTCGATCAGAGGGAAAGCTGTTACCCCATCGACCATCGGCATCAGAACAAACAACAAGGAGAACTCTCGATGCAAGCTATTCAAAACATCAACCTGAACTCGCTGCTCGACACCTTCGTCAGCGTCGCGGCCGCCTTCATCCTCGGCTCGGTGATCGGCCTGGAGCGCCAGATACGCCAGCGCACGGCCGGCCTGCGCACCAACACGCTGGTGGCCGTGGGAGCGGCGGTGTTCGTCGACATGGCCTATCGGCTCGACGGCAGCGGCGGCGCGGTGCGGGTGGTGGCTTATGTGGTGTCGGGCATCGGCTTCCTGGGTGCCGGCGCGATCATGAAGGAAGGCGCCAACGTCACGGGGCTCAACACGGCAGCAACACTTTGGGGGTCGGCGGCGGTGGGCGCCTGCGCGGGCGCGGACCTGCTGGGCGAAGCGCTGATCGCGGCGCTGTTCGTGCTGGCCAGCAACACGCTGCTGCGGCCGGTGGTGAACCGCATCAACCGGCAGCCGATCAGCGAGGGCGCGAGCGAAGCGACCTATGTAGTGCGCGTGATCTGCACGCGCGCGGCGCGGCCCGAGGTGATGGACCAGCTGCTGCTGCTGCTCGAGGCCGCGAACTATCCGGTGCGCGATGTCGACCAGCACCCCTTTGGGCCGGCCGACACCGAGATCGGCGCGACGCTCTATGCGACGGCGGTCGAGCCCACGGAGCTCGACCGTGTCATCGAGGATCTCGAAGCCCTCGACGGCGTGCAGCAAGCCTTCTGGAATGCCGCCGCCGAAGAGTGACCGGCAAGCGCCGGCTCAGACGCCGAGGATCGAAACCGCCTTGGTGTTCAGGTAGGCCTCGAGCGCTTCCGGGCCGCCTTCCGAACCGTAGCCCGAATCCTTCACGCCGCCGAACGGCATTTCCGGCGACGGGGTGGCGGGCTGGTTGATCCACAGCATGCCCAGCTCGAGCTTCTGGCTCAGCAGGTGCGCGCTCTTGATCGATTTGGTGAAGGCGTAGCCAGCCAGGCCGAACGGCAGGCGGTTCGATTCGGCGATCGCTTCCTCGAGCGTGTCGAAGCCGCGGATGGCGGCGATGGGGCCGAAGGGTTCGTTGTTGAACACATCGGCGTCCAGCGGCACGTCGGTCAGCACGGTCGGCGCGAAGAAGTTGCCGGTGTCGCCCACGCGTTCGCCGCCGGCGGCCACGGTGGCGCCCTTCTTGCGGGCATCTTCCAGCACATGGGCCATGGCGGTGAGGCGCCGGGCGTTGGCCAGAGGGCCGATGGTCGTGCCTTCCGCCAGGCCGTCGCCGAGCTTCAGGCCTTCGGTGTACTTGACCAGCGTGCGGGCGAACTCTTCGCGCAGGCTGTTGTGCACCAGGAAGCGGGTCGGCGAGATGCAGACCTGGCCGGCATTGCGGAACTTGGCGGCACCGGCGGCCTTGACGGCCAGCGCCACGTCGGCGTCCTCGGCCACGATCACCGGGGCGTGACCGCCCAGTTCCATGGTCACGCGCTTCATGTGCGCGCCGGCCAGAGCGGCCAGTTGCTTGCCGACCGGAGTCGAGCCGGTGAACGTGACCTTGCGGATGATCGGATGGGCGATCAGGTAGTTCGAGATTTCGGCGGGGTTGCCGAACACCAGGCCCACCACGCCGGGCGGGATGCCGGCATCGACGAAGGCCTGCAGCAGCGCGGCGGGCGACGCCGGGGTTTCTTCAGGTGCCTTCACCAGGAACGAGCAGCCGGTGGCCAGTGCGGCACCGAGCTTGCGCACGATCTGGTTGATCGGGAAGTTCCACGGCGTGAACGCGGCGACGGGGCCCAGCGGCTCCTTCAGCACGAGCTGCTGCGCGGCCAGGTTGCGCGACGGTACGATGCGGCCATACACGCGGCGGCCTTCGTCGGCGAACCATTCGATGATGTCGGCGGCGGCCAGGGTTTCGCCCTTGGCTTCGACCAGCGGCTTGCCCTGCTCCTGGGTGAGAAGCTTGGCGATGTCAGGGGCGCGTTCGCGGATCAGGCCGGCGGCGCGGCGCATGACGGCGGCGCGCTCGTTCGCGGGCGTGTTGCGCCAGGCCTCGAAGCCGCGCTGCGCGGCGGCCAGGGCACGGTCGAGGTCGGCAATGCCGGCATGCGCCACCTTGCCGATGGCCTTGCCGGTGGCGGGATTCAGCACGTCGAGTGTCTTGCCGTCGGCGGCGTCGACCCATTGGCCGTCGATCAGCAGGCGGGTGTCGGTGTAGGTAGCGGTCATGACGAACTTTTCCTTCGGGGACTGGATGATGAAAAGGGGAAATCGGGTCTGTGCGACGCGGCACCCCGAAGGGTGCGCTGGCGACGACGGCAGCAACGGCCGCCGGAACGCGTAGATTAACCCGAGTTCACAAAGCCCGCCCGCGCCGGGCGAACAGCCCCGTTACAACACCAGCAGCGCGCGGAAGTCGTTGACGTTGGTGTGCGATGGCCCAGTGATCAGCAGGTCGCCGATGGCGCCGAAGTAGGTGTAGGCGTCGTTGCGGTCCATGTGGTCCGACAGCTTCATGCCCTTGGCGGCCGCGCGCGCCAGCGTGTCGGGCGTGACGAAGGTGCCGGCGTTGTCTTCCATGCCGTCGATGCCGTCGGTGTCGCCCGCCAGCGCCCAGACGCCCGGCTGGCCCATGAGCGCGCCGGCCAGGCCCATGCAGAACTCGCCGCCGCGCCCGCCCCGGCCCTTGGCCTGGCCGGGCTTGCGGGGCCGGATCGTCACCGTGGTCTCGCCACCCGACAGAATGACGCAGGGCCTGGCGAAGGGCTCGCCGCGAAGCGCCACCGCGCGCGCAAGCGCGGCATGCACCTTGCCGACCTCGCGAGACTCGCCTTCCATTTCGTCGCTGAGGATGTGCGCCTCGAGGCCGGCGGCGCGCACCACCCGGGCGGCCGCTTCGAGCGACTGCTGGGGCGTGGCGATCACATGCGTCTGGTGGCCCTCGAACACCGGATCGTTCGGCTTGGGCGTTTCGAGCGCACCGCTTTCGAGCTGCGCGCGCACCGGCGCGGGCACATCGATGGCATAGCGCTCGAGGATGGCGAGCGCGTCGGCGCAGGTGGTGGCGTCGGGCACGGTCGGTCCGCTGGCGATGATGGCCGGATCGTCGCCGGGCACGTCGCTGATGGTGAGGGTGACGACACGCGCAGGCGCGCAGGCCGCGGCCAGCCGGCCGCCCTTGATGCGGGAGAGGTGCTTGCGCACGCAGTTCATCTCGCCGATGCTCGCGCCGCTCTCGAGCAATTGCGTGTTGATGCGCTGCTTGTCGGCCAGCGTCAGGCCTTCGGCCGGCAGCACCAGCAGCGACGAGCCGCCACCCGAGATCAGGCACAGCACCAGGTCGTCGGCCGTGAGGCCCTTGGTGAGTTCGAGGATGCGCTCGGCCGCCCGCAGGCCGGCCTCGTCAGGCACCGGGTGCGCGGCCTCGACCAGTTCGATGCGCTGCGGCAGGCCCTCGGGCCGCGGCGGGATATGGTCGTAGCGCGTGACGACCAGCCCCGACAGCGGCGCGTCGGCCGGCCACAGGGCTTCGAGCGCCTGCACCATCGAGCCGCCCGCCTTGCCGCAGCCCAGCACCAGCGTGCGGCCCTTGGGCGGCGGCGGCAGATGGGGGCCGAGCGTGGACAACGGCAGCGCGCGGTCCACCGCCACGCGGTAGAGATGTTCGAGGAAGGCGCGCGGGTCTTTGCGTGGATCGGGGGCGGGGGCCAAGGACGGATTCGAAGCGGTCATTGCGGTTTGTCTCCAGACCGGCAATTGTGCTGCGGACCAGGCCCCGCCCCTGCCGGTCAGTTTTTTCGGGATGCCTAGTTGGTCGTCTTCGCGCCGGCCTGGAACCACCGGCTGATGAGCGCGCGTTCCTCGTCGGTGATGCCGGTCGCGTTGTTCATCGGCATGATCTTGGTCACCACCACCTGCTGGTAGATGGCCTGCGCGTGCGCCGCCACCTGCTCGGGGGAGTCGACCCGCACGTTCTTCATCTGCACGGCGGGGCCGTGGCACATGAAGCAGCGCTGCTCCAGCACCTTCTGCACGTCGGAGAAAGGCACGGCGGGCGCCGCGGCGGAGACGACCGGCGCAGCCACCGGCTCCGGCTTCATCCAGACGATGGTCAGGCCCAGCACCACGATGCCGACCATCGCATAGGGCAGCGGGTTGCCCGCATTGCCCAGCTTGAAGCGGTGACGCACCACGAAGAACTGGCGAATCGCCGCGCCGCCCAGCATGATGAGCAGCAGCACGATCCAGTTGTACTTGTGCGTGTAGGTGAAGCTGTAGTGGTTGCTCAGCATCGCGAACAGCACCGGCAGCGTGAAGTAGGTGTTGTGCACGCTGCGCTGCTTGCCGCGCTGGCCGTGCACCGGGTCCACCGGCTTGCCTTCGCGCAGTGCCGCCACGTTCTTGCGCTGGCCGGGAATGATCCAGAAGAACACGTTGCCGCTCATGGTCGTCGCCATCATGGCGCCCACCAGCAGGAAGGCCGCGCGGCCCGCAAACCAGTGGCACGCCAGCCAGGTCGCGAAGGCGATGAAGATGGCGATCAGCACGCCGACGATGGTGTCGCCGTGCTTGCGGCGCCCGAAGATCTGGCAGATGCCGTCGTAGACCATCCAGAACACGACGAAGAAGGCCAGCGCCACGGCAATGGCGGCGCCGGGCTGCCAGTCCATCTTCGACTTGTCGATGAGATAGGTGCTCGCGTTCCACAGGTACGACATGGTGAACAGCGAGAAACCCGTGATCCAGGTCGAATAGCTCTCCCAGTACGACCAGTGCAGGTGGTCCGGCAGCTTCTTGGGCGCCAGCGCGTACTTCTGCATGTTGTAGAAGCCGCCGCCGTGCACCGCCCACTGTTCACCGCCCACGCCCTTGTCGAGCGATTCCTGGTCTTGCGGCTTCTCGAGGCTGTTGTCCAGCATCACGAAGTAGAAGGAGGCGCCGATCCAGGCGATGGCGGTGATGACGTGGACCCAGCGCAGCAGCAGGTTGGCCCAGTCGAGGTAGTAGCTTTCCATGTGCTCTCTCTCAACCCTGTGCGCGCGTAGGGACGCCGCAAAGGGGTTTCAGCCTGCTCACCACCGCGGGCGCTGTAAGCAGAGAAAGTGCCGCGAACGCAGGCTCCATGGAATGGGCCTCGCTCCGCTGCGGCTTGTTGTCGACCGAAAGTGTATACAGTTTTGGCAAAGGGCGGGATGCTTTTTTTGGGGCGCCACCGCCGGGAAAACCCTGTTCAGTCCAGCGATTGCAACAACTGTGCCGCCACTGCCACGGCGATCACCTCGGGCTCCTTGCCGGTGATGCCGGGCACGCCGATGGGGCAGGTGATGCGGGCCAGCTCTTGCGCCGTGAAGCCGCGCGCTTCGAGCCGGTGGCTGAAGGTGGCCCACTTGGTCTTGCTGCCGATCAGGCCGATGTAAGGCAGGTCGTCGCGCTCGCGCAGGCGCCTGAGGCAGGCGATGACGATGTCGAGGTCTTCGGCATGGCTGAAGCTCATGATCAGCACGCGGCTGCCAGGCGCGAGCGCTGCCACGGCGTCCTGCACCGGCTCGGAATGCTCGGTGTCGATCTGCGCGGGGAGTTCGTCCGGGAACACGCCGTCGCGGCTGTCGATCCAGCGCACCGAAAACGGCAGTGCGGCCAGCAGGCGCGCCAGGGCGGCGCCGACGTGCCCGCCGCCGAACAGCGCCACGGGCTTGAGCTGCGCGACCAGTTCGCGCTGCAGCACGGGCGCATCGGCCGCGGTGATTCGCCGGTACGACAGGAACATCACGCCGCCGCAGCACTGCCCCAGGCTGGGACCCAGCGGGTAGCGCTGGATGCCGTCGAACGGCGCGCGCAGGCCCGCGAGCAACTCGCGCGCTTCTTTCGTGGCCTGGAATTCGAGCTGGCCGCCGCCGATGGTGGCCGTGAGCCCGTCGGCCCACACCGCCATCCAGGTGCCGGCCTCGCGCGGCGCCGAGCCCTGCGTGGACTCGACGCGCACCAGCACGCCGTCTTCCTGGCGAAGACGCGCCAGCAATTGGTCGACCGCACCGCTCATGGTGATGGATACCTCCGGTTGCCCGGCCCGTGGAGAGTCACGGTATAAACCCGGCGATGAATCGCCAGCTTACGCCCCGACGCCTCGCGCTCGCAGCCTCCCTTCTTCCGGCCCTCTGGCTCGCCGGCTGCGGCTCCACCGGGTCGGTGCCCGGCCAGTTGAGCGGCGCCAGCGGCGACGTGGGTTCCGGCCCGGTGCCGCGCGCATCGAACGCGGCCAGCGCGCGCGACTACCGCCGCGACGCCGCCCGCCACATCTACGACGCCAACCGCTCGCGCATCTACAAGGGCCAGCTGCCGCCGGTGCTCTATGCCGTGGGCACGCTGGAAGTGAACCTCGACACGGGCGGCAAGGTGCGTTCGATGCGCTGGCTGCGCGCGCCCAAGCACGCACCCGAGGTGATCGCCGAGATCGAGCGCACGGTGCTGAAGGCCTCGCCCTTCCCGCCGGCCACCCGCCTGGGCGCCGTGACCTGGACGGACACCTGGCTGTGGGACGAAAGCGGCCGCTTTCAACTCGACACCCTGACGGAAGGCCAGCAGCAAGGGGACTGACCTCAGGAGCCGCGGTACGTGGAGTAGCTCCACGGGCTTACCAGCAGGGGCACGTGGTAGTGCTGGTCGGTGTGCGCCACGCCGAAGTCCAGCGACACCTTGTTCAGGAAATTGGGCTCCGGCAGCTTGACGCCGCGGGCCTTGAAGTAGCCCGCCACGTCGAACACCAGCCGGTAGGTGCCGGCCTTCAACGAGTTGTTGTCGTACAGCGGCCCGTCGCTGCGGCCGTCCGAATTCAGCGTGAAGCGCTTGACCAGCGTGGCGGCGTCGCCGTCGGTGGTGTACAGCGCCACCTCCATGCCCGCGGCGGGGCCGCCATGCATCGTGTCCAGTACGTGAGTGCTCAGGCCCATGGGGCGCTCCTTGAAAGTCCGAAGGTTGGATCGGTGGGTGCGGGATATTCCGGTGGACAAAAGTGTATACAGTTCGCGGCTTTGGGTCTATCATGAAAAACATGGAGTCCTCCACCACCCGTTCGATCGTCGATGCGCTCACCAAGGCCATCGTCGAGCACCGGCTTCAGCCCGGCACCAAGCTGGCCGAGCAGAAGCTGGCCGATCACTTCGGCGTGTCGCGCACGCTGGTGCGGCAGGCCCTGTTCCAGCTGTCGCAGAACAAGCTCATCCGCCTGGAGCCCGCGCGGGGCGCCTTCGTGGCCGCGCCCGCCGTCGACGAAGCCAAGCAGGTGTTCGCCGTGCGCCGCATGCTCGAGGCCGAGATGACGCGCGAGTTCGTGCGCACCGTCACGCCCGCCAAGATCAAGGCGCTGAAGGAGCATGTGGCGCTCGAGAAATCCGCGGTATCGGGCGAAGACATCTCCGGGCGCACCGAGCTGCTCGGCGACTTCCACGTGCGCATGGCCGAGCTCATGGGCAACCAGGTGCTGGCGCAGATCCTCGGCGAGCTGATCTCGCGCTGCGCCCTCATCACGCTGATGTACCAGAGCACCAGCGCGGCCGAGCACTCCAACGACGAGCACGCCGACATCGTGAAGGCACTGGCCGCGCGCGATGAAGAACGCGCCGTGCGCCTCATGACCGAACACCTCGAGCACGTCGAGGCCAACCTGACCTTCGACCGCAAGGTCCCGACCAACGACATCTCGCTGGCGCTGTCCTGAAAAGCCTATGACCGTCTACGACTCCACCCTGCCCTACCCCCGCGACCTCGTCGGCTACGGCCGCAACCCGCCCCACGCGCAGTGGCCCGGCGGCGCGCGCGTCGCGGTGCAGTTCGTGCTGAACTACGAAGAAGGCGGCGAGAACGCCACGCTGCACGGCGACGCGGGCTCCGAGCAGTTCCTCTCCGAGATGTTCAACCCGGCGAGCTTTCCCGACCGGCACATCAGCATGGAGGGCATCTACGAATACGGCTCGCGCGCCGGCGTCTGGCGCATCCTGCGCGAGTTCGAGAAACGCGGCCTGCCGCTCACCGTGTTCGGCGTGGGCATGGCGCTCGAGCGCTACCCGGAGCTGACGGCCGCCTTCAAGGAACTGGGCCATGAAATCGCCTGCCACGGCTGGCGCTGGATCCACTACCAGAACCTCGACGAAGCCACCGAGCGCGAACACATGCGCCTGGGCATGGAAGCCATCGAGAAGCTCACCGGCGAACGCGCCCTGGGCTGGTACACCGGCCGCGACAGCCCGCGCACGCGCCGCCTCGTGGCCGACTACGGCGGCTTCGAGTACGACAGCGACTACTACGGCGACGACCTGCCCTTCTGGATGAAAGTGCGCAAGACCGACGGCACGGTGGTGCCGCAGCTCATCGTGCCCTACACGCTCGACTGCAACGACATGCGCTTCGCGCTGCCGCAGGGCTACTCGCATGCCGATCCGTTCTTCAAGTACATGAAGGACACCTTCGACGCGCTCTACGCCGAGGGCGACCCCGCCGGCGACAACAGCCCGAAGATGATGAGCATCGGCATGCACTGCCGCCTGCTCGGTCGGCCCGGGCGCATCACCGCGCTGCAGCGCTTCCTGGACCACATCGCACGGCACGACAAGGTGTGGGTCTGCCGCCGCGTCGACATCGCGCGCCACTGGAAGCAGGCGCAGCCCTTCGAAGCAGGAGCCGCATCGTGAGCCTCACCATCGCCCAACTCAATGCCGCGGTGCCGGCCGCAGCCGTCGCGCTGCTCGACGGCATCTACGAGCATTCGCCCTGGATCGCGCAGCGCGCGCTGGCCGCCCGCCCGTTCCGCTCGCTCGCGCACCTCAAGCATGCGCTGGTGCGCGCGCTGGCCGAATCGTCGGCCGACGAACAGATCGGCCTGATCCGCGCCCACCCGGAGCTGGCGGGCAAGGCCATGGTCAGCAAGACGCTGACGGCCGAGTCGACCAACGAGCAGAGCAAGGCCGGCCTGACCGACTGCACGCCCGAGGAGTTCGCGAAGATCCAGCAGCTCAACGCCGACTACAACGCCAAGTTCGGCTTCCCGTTCATCCTGGCCGTGCGCGGACCGCGCGGCACCGGGCTGGCCAAGCGCGAGATCATCGAGACCTTCGAGCGCCGGCTGCACAACCACCCGTCGTTCGAACTGGGCGAGGCACTGCGCAACATCCACCGCATCGCCGAGATCCGGCTGAACGACAAGTTCGCCGCCGACATCACGCTCGGCAACGATGTGTGGGACTGGCAGGAGCAGCTCTCGGTGCACACCGACCCCGGCTACGCCGAGAAGGGCCAGCTCACCGTCACCTACCTGACCGACGCGCACCGCGCCTGCGCCGCGCAGATCAGCGCGCTGATGCGCGACGTGGGTTTCGATTCGGTGCACATCGATGCCGTGGGCAACGTGGTGGGCCGCTATGAAGGTACGACGCCCGACGCAAAGACGCTGCTCACCGGCTCGCACTACGACACCGTGCGCAACGGCGGCAAGTACGACGGCCGCCTCGGCATCTTCGTGCCGATCGCCTGCGTTCGCGAACTCAAGCGGCAGAACAAGCGCCTGCCCTTCGCCTTCGAGGTGGTGGGCTTCGCCGAAGAGGAAGGCCAGCGCTACAAGGCGACCTTCCTGGGCTCGGGCGCGCTCATCGGCCACTTCGACCCGCGCTGGCTCGACCAGAAGGACGCCGACGGCGTCACCATGCGCGAAGCCATGCAGCACGCGGGCCTGAAGCAGGAAGACATCCCGAAGATCCAGCGCGACCCGGCGCGCTACCTCGGCTTCGTCGAGGTGCACATCGAACAGGGCCCGGTGCTCACCGAGCTCGACCTGCCGCTGGGCATCGTCACCTCCATCAACGGCAGCGTGCGCTACGTGGGCGAGGTCATCGGCATGGCCAGCCACGCCGGCACCACGCCCATGGACCGCCGCCGAGACGCCGCGGCCGCCGTTGCCGAGCTGATCCTCTACACAGAGCAGCGCGCCGCCAGAGACGGCGACTCGGTCGGCACCGTCGGCATGCTCGAAGTGCCGAGCGGCTCCATCAACGTGGTGCCGGGCCGCTGCAAGTTCAGCCTCGACCTGCGCGCGCCCAACAACGAACAGCGCGATGCATTGGCCACCGACGTGGTCAACGCGCTGAAAGACATCTGCGAGCGACGCGGCGTGCGCTTCGAGCTCGAAGAGACGATGCGCGCCGCCGCCGCCCCCAGCGCGCCGGCCTGGCAGCAGCGTTGGGAAAAGGCGGTCGACGCACTCGGCATTCCGCTCTTTCGCATGCCCAGCGGCGCCGGCCACGACGCCATGAAGCTGCACGAGGTGATGCCGCAGGCCATGCTCTTCGTGCGCGGCATCAACTCGGGCATCAGCCACAACCCGCTCGAATCGAGCACCAACGACGACATCCAGCTCGCGGTGCAGGCCTTCCAGCTGCTGCTGGACAACCTGGCCGCCGAACAAGCCCACTGATTCACAGAAGAACAACCATGACCGACTACGCAAAGCTCGACGCCTGGATCGACGCCCACTTCGACGAGGAAGTGAAGTTCCTGCAGCAACTGGTGCAGGTGCCCACCGACACGCCGCCGGGCAACAACGCGCCGCACGCCGACCGCACCGCCGAGCTGCTGAAGGACTTCGGCCTCGACGCCGAGAAGCACGCCGTGCCCGCGCAGGACGTGAAGGACTACGGCCTCGAATCGATCACCAACCTGATCGTGCGCCGCAAGTACGGCAACGACGGCCTGACGGTCGCGCTCAATGCCCACGGCGACGTGGTGCCCCCGGGCGAAGGCTGGACGCACGACCCGTACGGCGGCGAGATCGTCGACGGCAGCCTCTACGGCCGCGCCGCCGCCGTCAGCAAGAGCGATTTCGCGAGCTTCACCTTCGCGCTGCGCGCGCTCGAAGCCGTCGCCAGGCCCGCCAAGGGCAGCGTCGAGCTGCACTTCACCTACGACGAGGAATTCGGCGGCATCCTCGGCCCGGGCTGGCTGCTCGACAAGGGCCTGACCAAGCCCGACCTGATGATCGCGGCCGGCTTCAGCTACGAGGTGGTCACCGCCCACAACGGCTGCCTGCAGATGGAAGTGACGGTGCACGGCAAGATGGCCCACGCCGCCGTGCCGGCCACCGGCATCGACGCGCTGCAGGGCGCGGTGAAGATCCTCAACGCGCTGTATGCGCAGAACACGCTCTACCAGCAGGTCACGTCGAAGGTCGAGGGCATCACGCACCCGTACCTGAACGTGGGCCGCATCGAAGGCGGCACCAACACCAACGTCGTTCCCGGCAAGGTGGTGTTCAAGCTCGACCGCCGCATGATCCCCGAGGAGAACCCGGCCGAGGTCGAAGCCACCATCCGCAAGGTGATCGCCGATGCCGCGGCCGAGAGCGCCGGCATCACGGTCGAGATCAAGCGCCTGCTGCTGGCCAACTCGATGAAGCCGCTGGCCGGCAACAAGCCGCTGGTCGACGCGATCCAGAAGCACGGCCAGGACGTGTTCGGCGAGCCGATCAAGGCCATGGGTACGCCGCTGTACACCGACGTGCGCCTGTACGTCGAGGCCGGCATTCCGGGCGTGATCTACGGGGCCGGGCCGCGCACCGTGCTCGAGTCGCACGCCAAGCGCAGCGACGAGCGCGTGGTGCTCGAAGACCTGCGCCGCGCCACCAAGGTGATCGCGCGCACGCTCAGCGACCTGCTGGCCTGAGCGCTCCGGGCGCGCGGCCTGCCTGCTCAGGCCGGCCTGGCGCCCGACATGGGGGAGATCACCGCGGCCGCCCCGGTCCGGGCCTCGGCCCACGCCGTCATGTTGGGCAGGGGCGCCGGCCGTGCCAGGTGGTAGCCCTGCACCAGCGTGCAGCCCAGCGTGCGCAGGACATCGAGTTCTTCCTGCGTTTCCACGCCCTCGGCCACGACCTGGATGTTCAGCGAGCGGCCCAGCTGCACGATGGAATCGACCAGCACCACGTTGCCCGGCGACGCCGCCAGCCCCAGGATGAAGCTGCGGTCGATCTTGACCTGCCGCACGTATTCGCTGCGCAGCGACGCCAGCGATGAATAGCCCACGCCGAAGTCGTCCACCACGATCGCCACGCCGGCGGCCGACAGGGCGCTGAGGCGGCTGCGCGTCGCGTGGGTGTCGAGCGCCACCTCTTCGGTGATCTCGATCTGCAGCCGGGTCGGCGCGATGCCGCGCGTCTTCAGCATGCCGAGCACGATGTCGTCGACCGCGAGCTGCGCCATCTCGCGCGGCGACACGTTGATGGCGATCGGCACGTTCGCCAGCACCGAGCCCGAGGCCTCGAGCTGGCGCATCGCCCGGCAGACCTCGTCGACCAGGTGGCGCAGCAGCGGCTCCGCGACGCCGGTGTTGGCGGCAGCGAAGATCACTTCCTCCGGCGCGATGTGGCCGTGGCGCGGATGGTGCCAGCGCATCAGCGCCTCCAGGCTGTGGATGTGCTTGCCGTCGCAGCCCATGATCGGCTGGTACCAGACGCCGATGGCGCGCGCTTCGATGGCGTTGAGCAGGTCGCGCTCCACGTCCCTGCGCGTGCCCAGCCGCAGGTTGAGGGGGGCGTCGAAGAACTGGTAGCGGTTGCGCCCGGTGCGCTTGGCCTCGTAGAGCGCCTCGTCGGCAAAGCTGATCATGTCGGCGATTTCGGCGTCGCCCGACACCGAGATGCCGATGCTCACGCCCAGGTGGCCGCCGTAGTGCGCGGTGGCGAACGATATCGAGCGGATCAGCGCCTGCGCGATGGCCGCGGGCGCCTGGCGGGTGCCCTGGAGGCTGTAGAGCACCGCGAACTCGTCGCCGCCCCAGCGGCTCAGCACCGCGCGCAGGTCGGTGAGCTCGCGCTGCAGCCAGCCGGCCACGTCCTGCAGCACGCGGTCGCCGACCTTGTGGCCGAAGGCGTCGTTGACCGCCTTGAAGCCGTCCAGGTCGAGCAGCAACAGGCAGTGCTGCTGGCCGCGGGACGAGACGATGTGCAGCGTCGCCGCCTCGGTGAAGCCTTCGCGGTTGAGCAGCCCGGTCAGCGAGTCGTGCGAGGCGCGGAACGAGAGCTGCTGCGTCGCGTCCATCGACAGCGCGTGCACCTGGCGCAGCTGCTCCGCCATCGCGGTGGCCTCGTTGCGCAGCCGGCTGCCCTCGCGGAAGGTGCGCTCGCTGTGCACCGCGCTGCGCACCAGCGCCCCGAGGTACAGCAGCACCATCGCAGCCAGGCTCAAGTTGTCGAAGCCGCCCCAGTACACCAGGCACCCCGCCACCGACAGCAACGCCGGCGTGATGAAGCTGATCGGCACGAACGCGAAGGCCGTGCCGTAGGTCACGGAGCCCGCGCAGATGCCGCACACCACCGTCAGATAGAACACCGCCTGCGGCGATGAGTAGCCGTTGCACAGCAGCGGAATGAGCGCCCAGACCAGGCCCGAGACCCCGGCCAGCACCGCGGCCAGCCGCAGGTGCCATTCGACAGGCCGCCCCTTGGGCGAGGTTGCCACGCTGCCGTCCAGCAGCACGCCGCGCGACGGCGCGAACGGCCAGCGGCTGACATAGCTGCGCAGCCCGTTCACCGCGAGCGACAGCATCAGCCAGCACAGCCCCTCGAACGCGCGGCCGGAGTTGAGTGCCACCAGGGTCGCGGTGAAGCTCAGCACGATGTTGATCGGAATCGCGGCGAGCACGCTGCGGCGCACCATCACCAGCTGGTCGGCCCGCACCATGCGCGAGAGCAACTCAGCATCGACGGAAGCGGTGAGCGTGGGGAGAGGCGCGCTGAGATTCATGGAAGGGGTCGAGTTTATAGAGCGCGAACGACCGTGCGGCCAGCGAAGGCCTTGTTCTCGCGAATTTGGGGTGCGGGAACAACGAACTTTCGTTTCTCTTTCATCGAGGCGTCATGGCTGGCTCCGAGACTCCGTAGCCCTTTTGGGTCAACGTGTTCAACACGCCTGTCATCTTTTCAGAACGCCATGTCCTACCGTTTTTCGATTGCTCCCCCCTTCCGGCGCACGCTCTTTTCCACCCTCGCCATTGGCACGCTGATGCTGGCCGGCTGCGGCGGCGGCTCCGATGCTCCGGGTTTCGTGCCGCTGCCGACGGCCACCGCGCCGGCTCCGGCGCCCGCCCCCGCCCCTGCACCGGCCCCAGCCCCGGCAGCCGGACCCACAGGCCGCTGGACCATCGGCGACCTGCACATCCACACGATGCAGTCGGACGACGCACAGCAGGTCAACAAGCTCGACCAGGTGCTCGCCCAGGCATTCGACCGCTTCGGGCTCGACTGGGCTGCGCTGTCCGACCACTTGCGCATGTCTTCCTACGACAACGACGGCAACAAGCTGGCGACGGCGATCCCGTTCTCGGAGGGCATGGCCAAGTACCAGGTGCCGCGCATCAAGGCATTGCAGGCCGCAGGCAAGTACGCGGACAAGACGATCTTCGCGTCCTTCGAGTGGGACATGCCCTCCCACGACCACGGCAACGTCGGGCTGCTGACGGACAACCCGATGTCGGCCACCGCACTGAAGGCCGCGAACCAGTTCGAGTACCTCTTCACCAACCGCCCCGCCTCGGCCTTCGCGCCGGAAGACGTGGCGGCCTGGGGTCCGAAGGCCGGCACCGGCTACAACACCCACGCGGAGACGCTGGCCGCCATCTCGTGGCTGAAGAGCAACTACCCCGACACCAGCTACCTGCAGATCAACCATCCGTCGCGCAATCCCGGCAAATACACGATCGCGCAGCTTCGTGAAATGAACGACCTCGCGCCGAACATCGTGTTCTCGCTCGAAGGCATGGTCGGCAACCAGATGGAGCCCGACCGCGGCGGCTACACCAGCGACTACATTCCGGCCAATCTGCCATCGCGCGTCTACGGCGGTGTCGACTACCTCGTCGCCAAGCTCGGCGGCACCTGGGACGCGCTGCTGTCCGAAGGCCGCCACATCTGGAACGTGGCGGACTCCGACTACCACTTCACCATCTCCCAGGGCCAGTACAGCAGCGGCTACGCACCGGGCGAATACGCCAAGAACCACCTGTGGGGCGACATCAAGGACCCGAAGTCGCTGCTCGCGGCCATGCGCTCGGGCAAGCTCTTCGCGGTGAACGGTGACCTCATCAACGCACTCGACTTCAAGGTGCAAAGCGCCAAGGGCGCGGGCGAGATGGGCTCCGAAGTGGCGGCCAAGGCCGGCGAAGATTTGAAGATCACCATCCGCTTCAAGAGCCCCGAGCGCAACAACTTCGAATACCAGCTCGGCAGCGGCGTCTTCGCCAACGTGAAGCCGGCGGTCGACCACATCGACCTGATCGCCGGCGACGTGACCGGGCTCGAGAAGCCGGGCACGCCGGGCTACTCGCGCGACACCAACACGTCGACCCGCGTGCTCAAGCGCTTCACCCGCAACGACTGGAAGCTGGACGCCGACGGCTATTTCGCCGTGAGCTACACCGTGAAGGCCGGCAACAACCAGTACTTCCGCCTGCGCGGCACCAACCTGGGCACCGACGTGCCGGGCGAGACGGCCGCAGGCGAACCGCTGCCCGACGCCAAGGTGGTGGTGACCGACAACGTCGCGCGCTTCAACGCCATCAATGCGCGCAACTACGCGGATCTGTGGTTCTACTCGAACCCGGTGTTCGTGAAGGTGGCGGCGCAGTAGGCGCGCGACGACGCGGCGCCACTGGCGCCGCCTTCGGTTCTCCCCTCCCGGGATAACCCTCTGACCCTCCTAAAGTCTTCTTGCCTACATTTCTTGTATGCAAGAAAAGGCATTGCTTGCATGCAAAACCTCGACAAGACAGACAGGAGACTCCATGCCTCGCTTCGCCAAATCGCTTTTCGGTCAGGTGGTCATCGCGCTGGTTCTTGGCGTGCTTGCGGGGCTCCTTGCCCCGGAGTACGCCGTCAAGCTCAAGCCGCTGGGTGACGGGTTCATCAAGCTGATCAAGATGATCATCCCGGTGCTGGTGTTCTGCGTGGTGGTGCATGGCATTGCCGGCGCGGGAGACCTCAAGCGCGTGGGCCGGGTGGGCGTGAAGTCGCTCATCTACTTCGAAGTGCTGACCACCATCGCGCTGGCGATGGGCCTGGTGCTGGCTTTCGTGTTCCAGCCCGGCGCCGGCATGAACGTCGACCCGTCGAAACTCGACCCGGCCGCCATGAGCGCCTACGCCTCGAACGCCGACAAGCTCACGAGCGGCGGCACGGTCGAGTTCCTGATGAAGCTCATTCCGACCACGGTGGTCAACGCCTTCGCCACCGGCGACGTGCTGCAGGTGCTGCTGTTCGCGGTGCTGTTCGGCTGCGCGCTCACGCTGCTGGGCGATCGCGGCAAGCCGGTGGCGGTGGTGGTCGATGCGCTCTCGCTGGTGCTGTTCAAGATCATGGGAATCATCATCAAGCTGGCGCCGCTGGGCGTGCTGGGTGCCATCGCGTTCACGGTGGGACAGTACGGCATCGGCTCGCTCAAGCAGCTCGGCATGCTGGTGGCTCTTTTCTACGGCGCGGTGCTGGTCTTCGTGTTCGTGGTGCTCGGGCTGGTGATGCGCATGTCTGGCTTCAGCCTGATCAAGCTGCTGCGCTACCTGCGCGAAGAGCTCACCATCGTGTTCGCCACCACCTCGTCGGACAGCGTGCTGCCGCAGGTCATGGCCAAGCTGCGCCGCATGGGCATCCGCGATTCGACGGTCGGGCTGGTGATTCCCACCGGCTATTCGTTCAACCTCGATGCCTTCTCGATCTACATCACGCTGGCCGCGGTGTTCATCGCGCAGGCCACCAACACGCCGATCTCGATGGCCGACCTGATGACGATCCTGGCAATCGCACTGGTTACGTCGAAGGGCGCGCACGGCGTGCCGGGCTCTGCCATCGTGGTGCTGGCCGCCACGCTGCATGCGATTCCGGCCATTCCCGCCATCGGGCTGGTGCTGGTGCTGTCGGTGGACTGGTTCATGGGCATTGCCCGCGCGCTGGGCAACCTGATCGGCAACTGCGTGGCAACTGTGGCCATCGCGGCCTGGGAAGGCGACATCGACCGCGAACGCGCGCACGCGGTGCTCGACGGCAACTACGCCCCCGAAGCCCTGGATGGCGAGCCGCCGGCAGCGGCCGCGCCCGTGGCAAACACAGGCACCGCCACCACCACCCCCGCACACTGAGTGAGCCACATGCCCACCGACGTCAGCCCCACCGCCATCGCCGAGCGCGTGGTCGAGGCCATCCTCGCGCAGAAGCTTGCGCCGGGCGAGCGGCTGGGCGAGCAGGCGCTTGCGGAGAACTTCTCGGTGAGCCGCACCATGGTGCGCGAGGCGCTGATGCAGCTGCAGGCGCGCGGCTTCGTCGAGGTGCAGTCGCGCCGCGGCTGGTATGTGGTGGAGCCTTCGGCCGAAGAGGCGCGCGACGCCTTCTCGGCACGCCGCATCGTCGAGGCCGGCATCCTGGCCGCGAGCGAGGGCCGCCCGCTGGGCAAGGTGATCCGCAAACTGCGCGACCACATCGCCGACGAGCAGCGCGCCATCGAAGGCGCCGACGCCGCCACCCGCGCCTTCCTGCTGGCCGACTTCCACGTGTGCCTGGCCGAGCAGATGGGGCATCAGTTGCTGGTCGACGTGCTGCGCGACCTCACGGCGCGTACCACGCTCGCGGCCACGCTCTACCAGTCGAAGCACGAGGCGGGGCAGTCGTGCGCGGAGCATGGCGCGATCGTCGCCGCGCTCGAAGCGGGCGATACGGACCAGGCGCGCCGCTTGATGCTGGACCACATCGGCAATGTCGAGCGGGCGCTGGAAGTCGACGCTGCGGCGGAGCCGGATGCAACGAGCAGGCTGAAGGCTACGCTGGCGCCGGTGGCGCTGCCGCGGGCGCGGCGCTGAAGGGCGCACCAAGCACTATGCCGTCGGTGTAGGAGTTCGCGCTACTGAACCTGCAGATTTGGATTTTTGTTGCTTGACGTCAATGCTGTGCGGTCTGACAACATCGATCACTGCATATCCGAGTCGAAGTCTATAGCTCACACCACGCCGATTTCTCGTAGAACGCAAGCAAATAGCCTGACTTGCGTGGACATCATCAAGTTGAACTGCACCTGGGATTTGGAGCTTTTCAGATCGCGGATGAAATAATTTCGGCCTTGGCATGCTCCCAAATAGAAACATAGTCATTCACGCAAATTTTCAACATGACATATTCATTATTGTTTTTCTTGCGGGCGAGCAGCACCCCCTCCATCGAGCTAACAACGACAAAATAAGCCTCATCGGCATCAAATATCTCGGTGCCGAATGGAAGACCGAAATATACGGAAGGCGCCACTAGACTATCGCTACAATTTTCCGGCCAATCACCTGTTATCCAGCAAGCATCGTGCAACAGTTGAAAAAAATATTCTGGAGTTATTTTTTTATCAAGGATCTCTTGAACAAAATCAGTATTTGACTTTTGTTTTTCTATATTCAAGGTCAGGCAATCTATTGCACCCACCATCAAACCCGAGAGAGAAGTTGCATCAGGACTTCCAAAGGTCAAATCATCTATAGACACCAACATTCGATCCACAAAAACTCGCTGCCCGTCATTAGATTTTCTTGTGCAAATCTCAATTGAATTTTTCATGATCTGTCGCAACTTAATTTGACCGATTTCCCATCTTTCAAGATGCCTTCTAGCCTTTTTTGTACTGCAGGCGGCACAGGAAAGCCACCATTTTGAGTCGAATCACCATTCCAATGCATGGTTCCATCATTGCTGTTTCCAAAGCGATGGAGAACCCCCGTTTCATCGACGGCGTACCAATGCCGTCCTTCAGCATCGGGGACAGCACGAGATGCCAATGCTTCATGGTGACAAGGCAGGTGAGATGTTTTTCTACCACCGCGAAAATCGGGCGAGGTCGTGTCATGGTGTCCTGGGTTCGTATATTTGGGCTTTGGTCCGTGATACCGTCCGGCTTTTCCAGTCTTCGCTAAACCCAGCGGGTCAATCCATTCCAGAGGATTGAATGCGTACTCTTGCAGATTGATCCCACCAGCCAGCCGAATGGGATCATGGCTGACATAGCGGCCGCTCACCGGGTCGTAATACCGATACCGGTTGTAATGCAGCCCCGTCTCTTCATCCCAATACTGCCCCTGGAACCGAATCGGATTCCGAAACCCCGCTTTCCTCCCCGCCTCACTGATCGCCTGCCTGGCCTCCCCCCACGCCTTGTAGCTCGCCGACCACGCCACGCGTCCCTCATGATCCGTCAGCTCCTGCGGCGTGCCCAGTTGGTCGCACTGGTAGAAACCGATCTCTTCCTTGACGAACGGCGCAGGCGTTCGACTTTGTTCGCCATTCCACAGCGGGTCTTGTTCGATGTCGTAACGCCCGCCGTTCTCCGCCATCAGCGCCTTCACATCCGTCGTCCGGCTCAACGCAACCGCGCGCGCCTGCCGGATCTGTACCAGCGGCACGAACGAGCCGGGTGCATGGATGTAGTGGACGCTGTCTCCTTGCCAGGCATGCGCCTGCCAGCCTTCCATGCTCTGGGTGCTCTCGAAAGCCAACGTGTCGCCGTCCCAGCCGAACAAGGTGCACGCATGCCGGGCGCGCTTGGCGATGCGGCGGCCCAGCGGGTCGTAGCTGAAGCTCGTGATTTCGCCGAAGGTTTCGGCGCTTCGCATGCGGTTGTAGCCGTCCCAGGTGAACACCGTCTTTTCGCCGTTGCGGCTGCGCTCGATGAGGTTGCCGCGCTCGTCCCACTTGTAATGGGTGCCGGCATAGTCTTTCAGCAGGTTGTCCATCAGCTTGCCGGCCACCCCGCGGTGAACCGGCTGCGCCGCGTCATCCGGGTCTGAAGACAGGTCGCCGATGTTCCCCGCCGGATCGAACGCGAAGGTCTCGCGTCCGAGCCGGCTGTTGGCTTCGAGCAGGCGCCCGACGGGGTCATAGCGGTAGCTCAGGTTACCGCGTCTGCTGTCGCCGATGGCGACCAGTTGGCCGGCCGCGTCGTATTGGTAGTTGCGACGAATGCCGACGGGCTCCAACGCGCCATGCCTGGTCTGGGATATCTGCTGCTCCAGCAATCGGCCGACCGGGTCGTAGCGCTGTTTCTGCACGAGCCCGTTGGCCTGCTCGCGCGCAATCTCGCGGTGCAGGTCGTCGCGCTCGAAATCCAGGATGTCTTGTCCGTCGATGAGCAATCCGTGCGCGTGGCCGGAGCCATAGGTGAGCCATTGCGTCACGTGACCGTCCGGGCGAATGGTCGCGACGCGCTGGTTGAGCTCGTCATAGACGTGCTGCCAGACCGCGGTGCAGGCACCGTCCAGGTAGTGTTGGTGCTCGCGCGTGAGGTTGCCCGTGGGATCGTAGAACCATTGCAGCCTCGCATCGCTGTTGCTGGCTTCGACCAACCGGCCGTTCCGATCGTAGGCAAAGCTCTCGGCAACGCCACCGGCGGCGCGCTCGATCAAGCGGCCGATCAGGTCGAATTGCAGTCGCGTGGTGTGACTGCCCTCGACCACTTCCGACAGAACGCCCGTGGACTCTTCATAGCAGTACCGTGTGGTCCTCCGGTCGAAGCCGACTTCTTCCAGCAGCCGCCCCACCGGGTCATAGCGGAAGCCATAGCGGCTGCCGTTCTCGTTGTGCAGTTCGCTCAGACGCCCAAGCAGATCCCAGCGGTACTTCAGCGTGTGGCCAGCCGCGTCGGTACGCTTGGACACGAGACCTGCGCGTGTGTAGTCGTAGCTCGTCCTGCGCCCCAGTGCATCGGTGTGCGCGAGCAGGCGCCCCTCAGCGTCGTGCACGAAATACTCGCTGGTGTTATCAGGCAGGGTGATCTGCTCGAGCTGGCCTGGACGGCTGGCGTTCGCTGCGGCCGTGGTCTGCCGCTGTCCGTTCGCGCCGCCATAGCGATACCGCGTGCTCTGGCCCATTGCATCGATCGCTTTGACCAGCCGCCCCTGCCCGTCGTATTCCCATCGAGTGGTCTTGCCCGAGCAATCGGTGTGGCTGGCAAGCTGGCCAGCCCAGTTGTAGGTCAGTGTCCTGACGCCACCCTTCGCATCGGTAACTCGCACGGGCCGGCCAGCCTTGTCATAGGCATATTCGGTCTTGTGCGCCAGCGGGTCGATCTCTTCGACGAGGTTGCCATCGGTGTCGTAGTCGCGTTTCCAGACGCCGCCCTCGGCGTCACGCAAGCCCGTCATGCGTCCGCGCTGGTCGTGCGCATAGTGCACCTGGCTGCCGTCGGCCCGGGTGTGGGTCCGCAGGTTGCCGTCGGCGTCGTAGCTGAAGTCGTCCGTGCTGCCGTCGGTGTGCACGTGGCGGATGATGTTCTTTGCTTCATCCCGAAAGAACCACTCCTGGCGCTTGTCGGGATGGATGATCCGGTAGGTGTAGCCGAGGATGTCGTAGTAGTACCAGGTCTCGCCGCCCAGCGCGTCGGTCACATAGGTCAACCGGATTTTCCTGTCCCACTCCAGCTTGAGGGCAAAGCTTCCGTCATCGCTCCACTCGCGCACCGCCTTGGCATCGACGCCAGTGCCGTCGTATTCGAGGTTCATGCCGCGGCCCGTGCGGTCGGTGTATCGGGTCACGAGGTGATGGTGGTAGCTGTAGTTCCAGGTCTCGCTGTTCTCGTCCTGGGCCGAAACGAGGTCGCCTTCGGCATCGTGAACATAGGCCGCGAGCTGGCGCACGACCTGGCCGCCCTTGATCTCCCAAAGGCTGGTGATCAATCCGCTTCGCGCATCGGGGCGCGTGCCGACATGGGCAATCGTGAGCCCACCTTGCTTGCTGATGATGTCGCTCAGCACCTCTTCACCCGTGGCTGCGATCACGTGGTCGTAGCGCAAGCCGATGACGGATTCCTTGCCGGCATGCAGCGCGACGAGACGAAAGTGCTGCGCGCCCTGCGTGGAAACCTTGTGGTCCACGGTCTTCACGAGTTCGTAGACCTCGCGCCAATCGCTGGTCTCGCCAGCCGATGCGGGCTTGCCGAAATCCACGGCCAACAGCGTCTCGCTCAAACGCGTGAGCGTCACTTCTTCAATGGCATCGCGGTGGCTCTGACCCACAGCCACCAGCGGGTAGGCATGACTGCGGCCGTCTGTGACGTGATGGATCAGGCTGGGTTGGCCGGCCCTCGGACCTTGAGTCGGCGTGGCAATGTCCACGCGAGTGCAGTAGGGCGTGAGCCATCTCGCGCCGAGGCTGCCGTCATCGAAAGCGCCAAGGTTGCTTCGGTAGGTGCGCGCCCAGGTGATGGGCAGCGGCGCAACCAGCGTGAAGTCGACATGCGTCAAGCTCTCGCAGCCGGTCGCAAGGCTGATGGCGAACTTGCTTGCCGAGGGCACCGGGGCGCCTGAAACCGGACAGTTCTTGCAGCCGGGGTCACCCTTGACCGGGGCCTGCACGCGCAGGTGTTCGACCCGCGTGTCCGGCCTGTTCGTTCTTGCTTCGGCACCCGCACCCGGCGGCACGATTGCCGCGCGGGGAATCTTCCGCTGCGCAGCGGCGGCCAGCAGGTTGCGCAGCAACCACATGATGCTGCCCTCCAGTTCCGGGCTTGCGAGGTCGGTCAGTTGCTTGTGGAAGTCCGCCTTCAAGGCGACCAGGCTCACGATCACCTCGTTGACCCGGCTCCTGACGCTTTCAGGCAGGTAGCCGGCCGCCTTCCTGGCTGCGTAGTTGGCGGCTCGCTTGGCCGAGGCCTCGGAATACTTCACCGCCCGGCGCCACATGCCGCTCCATGTGCTTTGGGTCTTGGGGTCGTAGTCGCTGGCCTCCGCGGCACCCGGCTTGGCGACGGCGAACAGATCTTGCCCGCCAAGCACGCGCTGGAGAATGCCGATCAGGTTGTCCAGGATGCTGTCGGAGAGCCCTGCGCAGGCCTCCAGAATGCCCGACAGCCTGGCGATGGCTCCATCGATGAAGGTCTCGAGTTCACCGACGATGGAAGCATTGAGATGTCCCACCAGCGTGGTGACGATCGTCCCGCCAAGATTCCTGGCGCCATGCAAGAGCTCTTGCTTCACCAGATGCAGCGTGGGCCGCAGGCTCATGCGCGCTGCGGCCATGGTGGGCGGCGCAGGAATCAGGCCGATGAGATTGATGCCGAGGCTGGCCCAGTTCAGGAACCTGGTGACGGCATCGGTCGACTTCTTCTCGAGAATGGTGACGATATCGAGGAACACATCGACCAGCGCCATGATGTTGCCCACCACGGGGATGCTGCCCAGCACCATGGTCAGCCGATCGAGCGTGACGTAGCCGCCGGTGAACGAACGTAGCCAGTCGTCGACCACCTTGCTGGCGGCGGCGATGTCTTCCTTGGCGATGGTGTTCAGCGGAGCAACGGCCGTCTGAGGCTCGCGCTCGGCGGCGGATGTCGGTGCAGGCTGAGGCTGGTTTTGCTGTGTGCTCGATGGTGGCTGCTGCGGCGCGCCTGATGCCATTGTCCAGTCTCCCTGACTGCGTCTTTTCTTTTCATGAAATCAATTGAAAAGACGAGGCTTGGCCGTGTGACAGCAATTCGCGCTACACGAATATCAATTGCAAATTGATATTCATGCCCAACTCTTCTTTTCACTTCCCTCAAATCATTCTAGAAAGCGATCCGTCGCAAATCCGGGTGCCTGAATAAACGATCGGCTCCTGATGCGTGACTTTTTCTCGATATGCGCGACGCAACAAGGGCCGCCTCCACAAAATCGATCGAGTAAGACAAAGCCGGCGAACGGTTCCTGCCCCCTCCGGGCTCGGCTACAGTCCGAGACACTTATGAACTCACCCCAACTCCAGCGCGGCGTGTTCCTCGCCCTTCTCGCCGCTGTCACCGCTGCCTTCATCTGGGTGCTGCTGCCGTTCTTCGGCGCGGTGCTCTGGGGCGTGGCACTGGCGATCCTGTTCACGCCGCTGTTCCGCTGGCTGCTCAGGAAGATGCCAGGCAAGCTCAACGCCGCCGCCTTGCTGACGCTGGCCATCTGCCTGTTCATCGTGATTCTTCCGCTGGCCATGGTCGGCGTGTCGCTGGTGCAGGAAGTGGCGCTGGTCACGCAGAACATCCGCTCGGGGCAGATCAACTTCGCGGCCTACTTCCAGCAGATCCTGGACGCCTCGCCGCAGTGGCTGCTGAACCTGGTCGAACGCTTCAACCTCGGCGACATGGCGGCGTGGCAGGCGCGCATCTCGGCCGCCGCCGGCCAGGCGAGCCAGATCATCGCGAGCCAGGCGCTGGCCATCGGCCAGAACACCTTCGACTTCGTGGTCAGCTTCTTCGTCATGCTGTACCTGCTGTACTTCCTGCTGCGCGACGGCGCGGCACTGTCCAAGCGCATGCGCGACGCCGTGCCGCTGGCCAAGCCGCACACGCACTACCTGCTGAACAAGTTCACCACCGTCATCCGCGCGACCGTCAAGGGCAACGTGGCCGTGGCCATCGCGCAGGGCACGCTCGGCGGGCTGGCTTTCTGGTTCCTCGGCGTGCAGGGCGCGCTGCTGTGGGCTGTGCTGATGGCCTTCCTGTCGCTGCTGCCGGCGGTGGGCGCCGCGCTGATCTGGGGCCCGGTGGCCATCTACTTCCTGGCCACTGGGCATTTCTGGCAGGGCGGCGTGCTGATCTTCGTGGGCGTGTTCGTGATCGGCCTGGTCGACAACATCCTGCGCCCGCTGCTGGTGGGCAAGGACACGCAGATGCCCGACTACATCGTGTTGATGTCGACCATCGGCGGCATGGCGCTCTTCGGCATCAACGGCTTCGTGATCGGGCCGGTGATCGCGGCGCTGTTCATGGCGGCGTGGAGCCTGTTCGCGGACTCGGGGCATGTGGGAACGGGGCACGACGAGCCGGCCGAAGGCACAAAGGCCATCCAAACCACCCAAGACACCGAACACAAGAAGCGGAGCTGAGACGCGGGCTCACCCGCTCCATGCCGCGCCGCGCGCATTTCGCGCACGCTGTTCGGCATTCCGTCGCATGGCACTGGGCACCGCGCGGGGCCTGAGAGATCGTCGGGGCCTCAACTTCCGACGAGGCCCCTCATGCAACTTCCCGCCCTCCTGTCCCGCCCGATCGTGCGCGCACTTTGCGCCGCCGCCATCCTCGCGCCCGCCGGCGCACTGGCCGCCGACCTCAGCCTGAGCGTCGCCGACGGCCCGGCGGCCGACGCCACGCTCTACGTCGCGCTGTACAGCGACGCCGCCGGCTACGCCGACAGCAAGCCGATGGCTTCGCAGACCACGCCGATGCGCGAGGGCAAGGCCCGGCTCGTGTTCCCGGGCCTCGCCCCGGGGCGCTACGCGCTGCGCGCATTTGCCGACGAGAACGGCAACGGCAAGCTCGACACCAACCTCATGGGCATGCCGACGGAACGATACGGCTTCTCGAACGACGCCAAGGGCAACCGCGCGGCACCCGACTTCGAGGCGGCAGCGATCCGCGTCGACGCCGACCTGCAGACCGCCATTCATCTGCGCTGAGGTGCCCGCCATGGAACGACGCGAACTCCTGCGCCTGCTGGCATCGGCCGGCGCCCTGCCCCTCCTCGCGCCATTGGCGCGCGCCGCCGGCACCGACAGCTGGCAAGCCCAGTTCGAGGCCGCCGGGGCGCCCTGGAAGGTCGGCTTTGCCACGCCCCCGGACGACCTGCCGCTCACCCGCGCCACGGTGCGCGGGCGCTTTCCCGATGCGGTTGCGGGCACGCTGTTTCGCATCGGCCCGGCCGGCCACGACATGGGCGGCGAGCGCTATCACCACTGGTTCGACGGCGACGGCATGGTGCATCGTTTCGTGATCGATGGGACCGACGTGCGCCACCAGGGCCGCTACGTTGCCACGCCCAAGCGCGTCGCCGAGGCGCGGGCCGGCCGTCGCCTGTACGAGGCCTTCGGCACCATGCCGCCGGGCGGGGAGCCGCCGACGTCGCCCGACAGCATCAACGTCGCCAACACCAGCGTGCTGCCGCTGCAGGGCGAAGTGCTGGCGCTGTGGGAGGGCGGCTCGGCCACGCGCATCGACGCGCGCACGCTGGACACGCTGGGCGTGAAGACCTGGCGCGCCGACCTCGCGGGCATGCCGTTCTCGGCGCATCCCAAGGTGGACCCGGACGGCACGGTGTGGAACTTCGGCGTCAGCTCCGGCCAGGGCCTGCTGGCGCTGTACGAGATCGCGCCCGAAGGCTCGCTCCGCCGCGCTGCCGTGGTGCCGGTCGCCGACATGCCGATGGTCCACGACTTCGCGGTGACCGAGCGGCATCTCGTGTTCCTGTTGCCGCCGCTGGTGTACGACGGCAAGCGCAAGGATGCCGGCGCGACCTTTCTCGATGCCCACGTCTGGCGCCCCGAACTGGGCATGCGCGCGCTGGTCGTCGACAAGCAGGACTGGGAACGGCGGCAGATGCTCGAGCTGCCGGCCGGCTTCCTCTTCCACGTGGGCAATGCCTGGGAGGAAGACACGCCGCGCGGCACGCTGATCCACGTCGATTACGTGCGCTCGGACAATGCCGACTCGGTGTTCACCACCAACCGCGAAGTGATGCGCGCTCGCCGCGTGCGAGGCCCCGATCCGCACCTGACCGTGGCCACCCTGAACCTGGGCACCGGCAAGGCCACGCAGTCGGCGCTGGCGCAGGAGGCCGAGTTCCCACGCATCGACCCGCGCCGCGTCGGCCTGCGCCACCGCCAGGTGGTGCACGCCACGCAGATCCGGCCCGATCTGCCGGGCTTCGGCGCAGTCGCACGCACCAACGTCGAGACCGGCCGCAGCCAGCGCTTCAACTACGGCGCGCAAGCCATGGTGGAAGAACATGTCTTCGTACCGGATGGCTCGAAGCCGGGCTGGGTGCTGGGCACGGTGCTCGACTTCGGTCGGCGCAAGACGGTGCTGTCGTGCTTCGCGGCCGATCACCTGGCGGCGGGTCCGGTGGCGCAGGCGACGCTGCCTTATGCGCTTCCGCTGGGCCTTCACGGGGTCTTCTTGCAGGCTTGAAGAGGGCACAACTGTTCAGGGCTCGCTCGCGCCGACGGGGGACATTCGCGCAGGGGAGTACCCGGTGGCCTGTGCACACGCCCCGGATAACCTCTCACCCCGCCCACCAGCCTTCGTCAAAACGCCCCTGGAGGAACGCCACGAAGCCCGACACCTTGCCCGGCACCAGCTTAGGCGAAGGAAACACGGCATGTATCTCCTGCTCGGGCAAGGCATGGTCGCCGAGCACCTCGCGCACCTTGCCGGTGGCCAGCGACTCGCTCGCCACATAGCGCGGCATCAGCGCGATGCCGAGCCCGTCTCTCGCGGCGGCCAGCACGGCCGACAGGTTGTTCGAGCGAAAGCGCCCCGACACCGGCACCGTGACCGGCTCGCCCCTGGGCGTGTGCATGCGCCAGAACTCGTCTCCCACCACGCTGCTGTAGATCAGCGCCACATGCCCACTCAGGTCCTGTGCACGCTTCGGCGTGCCATGCTTCTTCAGGTAGGCCGGTGACGCGACCATGACCCAGGGGTTGGCGCCGAGGTAGCGCGCACCCAGCGACGAGTCGGCCAGCTTGCCCATGCGGATGGCCACGTCGATGCCCTGCGCGATCAGGTCCACGTAGCGGTCCTCGAAGCTCAGGTCGAGCTGCACCTGCGGATGGCGGCGCATGTATTCGAGCGCCAGCGGCACCACCACCCGCCGCCCGAAGGCCACCGAAGTGCCCACCCGCAGAAGCCCCTGCGCCTGGTTCTGCCGCAGCTGCACGATGCTCTCGGCCTCCTCCGCCTCGCGCACGATGGTCTTGCACTTCTCGTAATACAGCGCACCGGGCTCGGTGAGGCTCACGCCACGCGTGTTGCGGTTGAGCAGCCGCACCTTCAGCCGCGCCTCGGTGGCCGCGACCTGCTTGGTCACGGTGGGCTGCGTCGTGTTGAACTCGCGCGCCGCCTTCGAGAAGCTGCCGGTCTCGACCACGCGCACGAACATTTCCATTGCCAGCAATCTGTCCATGGCCGGATGGTAGCCACTTATTCCATGGCGGAATAGGTTTTATGGCCCCCAGCCGTCTTCTTCGAATGCGTCCCGCTTCCTAAAGTGGGACCACCTCAAGGAGACATGCAAATGGCAAAGATGACAGCGGTCCAGGCCGCGGTTCTGGTGATGGAAAAGGAAGGCGTGACGCAGGCCTTCGGCGTGCCGGGCGCGGCAATCAACCCGCTGTACTCGGCGCTGCGCCAGCGCGGCAGCATCGCGCACATCCTGGCGCGCCACGTGGAGGGCGCCTCGCACATGGCCGAGGGCTACACCCGCGCGGTGGCCGGCAACATCGGCGTGTGCATCGGCACTTCGGGCCCGGCGGGCACCGACATGATCACGGGCCTGTACTCGGCGTGGGCCGACTCCATTCCCATTCTTTGCATCACCGGCCAGGCGCCGCGCGCGCGGCTCTACAAGGAGGACTTCCAGGCGGTGGACATCGAGTCGATCTCCAAGCCCGTCACCAAGTGGTCGGTCACGGTGCGCGAGCCCGGCCAGGTGCCGCAGGTCTTCCAGCAGGCCTTCCATCTGATGCGCTCGGGCCGCCCCGGGCCGGTGCTGATCGACTTGCCGTTCGACGTGCAGATGGCGCAGATCGAATTCGACATCGACGCCTACCAGCCGCTCACACCGTACAAGCCCGCCGCCACGCGCGCGCAGATCGAGAAGGCCATCGGCATGCTGAACGCGGCCGAGCGCCCGCTGATCGTGGCCGGCGGCGGCGTCATCAATGCCGATGCGGCCGACCTGCTGGTGCGCTTTGCCGAGGCCACCGGCGTGCCGGTGATTCCCACGCTGATGGCATGGGGCGCCATCGCCGACGACCATCCGCTGATGGCCGGCATGTGCGGCCTGCAGACCAGCCACCGCTACGGCAACGCGACCATGCTCGCCAGCGACTTCGTGCTGGGCATCGGCAACCGCTGGGCCAACCGGCACACCGGCTCGGTCGACGTCTACACCAGGGGCCGCACCTTCGTGCACGTGGACATCGAGCCCACGCAGATCGGCCGTGTGTTCACGCCCGACTTCGGCATCGTGTCGGACGCCAAGACGGCGCTCGAGCTGTTCGTGCAGGTGGCCGAGGAGATGAAGGCCGCGGGCAAGCTGCCGAGCCGCGTCACCTGGGCCGGCGAATGCCGCGAGCGCAAGAGGACGATGCTGCGCAAGACCAATTTCGACGACGTGCCGATGAAGCCGCAGCGCGTGTACCAGTGCATGAACAACCACCTGGACCGCGACACCTGCTACGTGAGCACCATCGGCCTGTCGCAGATCGCGGCCGCGCAGTTCCTGCACGTGTACAACCCGCGCCACTGGATCAACTGCGGCCAGGCCGGTCCGCTGGGCTGGACCATTCCCGCCGCGCTGGGCGTGCGCGCCGCCGACCCCACGCGCAAGATCGTCGCGCTCTCGGGCGACTACGACTTCCAGTTCATGATCGAAGAGCTGGCCGTGGGGGCGCAATTCAAGCTGCCCTACCTGCACATCGTGGTCAACAACTCCTACCTCGGGCTGATCCGCCAGGCGCAGCGCGGCTTCGAGATGGACTACTGCGTGCAGCTCGCGTTCGACAACATCAACGCATCAGCCGACAGCGGCATCGAGCGCGGCTACGGCGTGGACCACATGAAGGTGGTCGAGGGCCTGGGATGCAAGGCGATCCGCGTGCGCAAACAGGAAGAGATGGCACCCGCCATCGAGCGCGCCGAAGCGCTCATGGCGGAGTTCAGGGTGCCCGTGGTGATCGAGGTGATGCTGGAGCGCGTGACCAACATCGCGATGGGCACCGAGATCGACGCCATCAATGAATTCGAACCGCTGGCCGAGACCACGGCCGACGCACCCACGGCCCTTGCCGTGGCAATGCTGGATTGAGGAGACCTTGCACATGCCCAAATTCGCAGCCAATCTCACGATGCTCTTCACCGAGCTGCCCTTCATGCAACGCTTCGAAGCCGCCGCCAAGGCGGGCTTCAAGGGCGTGGAGTACCTGTTCCCCTATGCCTTCGAGAAGAAGGAGCTGGCCGCCGCCTTGCGCGCCAACGGCCTGCGGCAGGTGCTGCACAACCTGCCGGCCGGCGACTGGGACAAGGGCGAGCGCGGCATCGCCTGCCATCCGGAGCGCACCGGCGAGTTTGCCGAAGGCATCGCGATGGCCATCGACTATGCGAGCGCACTCGACTGCCCGCAGGTCAACTGCCTGATCGGCAAGGTGCCGCCGGGCGCGGACATCAACGCCGTCAACCGCACGGTGATCGACAACCTGCGCCTGGCCGCGCGCGAGTTGGAGGCCGCGGGCCTGCGCCTGCTGATCGAGCCGATCAACAGCTTCGACATTCCGGGCTTCTTCCTCACGCGTACCGACCAGGCGCTGGCGCTGATCGAGGCGGTCGGCTCGTCCAACCTGCGGGTGCAGTACGACATCTATCACGCGCAGCGCATGGAGGGCGAGCTCGGCAACACGCTCTCGAAGCACCTGACGCAGATCGGCCACATCCAGCTGGCCGACAACCCCGGGCGCGGCGAGCCGGGTACGGGCGAGATCAACTATCCGTGGCTGTTCGGGCACATCGATTCGCTCGGCTACGACGGCTGGATCGGCTGCGAATACAAGCCGCGCACCGACACCGTCAACGGCCTCGGCTGGCGCGACTCACTCACGCAACAGCAATAAGCACCGGACAGACAAGGAAACACAGACATGGCAACCCATCAAAAAATCGGATTCATCGGTCTCGGCATCATGGGCGCGCCCATGGCGGGCCACCTGCTCGACGCCGGCCACCAGCTGTTCGTGAACACGCACGGCAACACGCCGGAGCCCTTCGTGTCGAAGGCCACCATCTGCGCCTCGGGCGCCGAGGTGGCGCGGCAGGCCGACATCATCTTCATCATGGTTCCGGACACGCCCGACGTGGAGAAGGTGCTGTTCGGCGAACCCGGCAAGGAAGGCGTGGCCGCCGGCCTGAAGGACTCGCACGGCAAGATCGTGGTGGACTGCAGCTCCATCGACCCGATCGCGACGAAAGACTTCGCGCGCCGCATCACGGCGATGGGCGCCGGCTACATCGACGCGCCGGTCTCCGGCGGCGAAGTGGGCGCCAAGGCCGCGAGCCTCACCATCATGTGCGGCGGCGACGAAGGCACCTTCGGCCGCGTGAAGCCGCTGCTCGACAGCATGGGCAAGAACGTGACGCTGGTGGGCGGCGCGGGAGACGGCCAGGTCTGCAAGGTGGCCAACCAGATCATCGTGGCGCTGAACATCGCAGCGGTCAGCGAAGCGCTGGTGTTCGCCTCGAAGGCCGGCGCCGATCCCGCCAAGGTGCGGCAGGCGCTGATGGGCGGCTTTGCCAGCTCGCGCATTCTCGAAGTGCACGGCGAGCGGATGATCAAGCGCACCTTCGCGCCGGGGTTCCGCATCTCGCTGCACCAGAAGGACCTGAACCTGGCGATGCAGAGCGCGCGCACGCTGGGCGTGTCGCTGCCGCAGACGGCCAATGCGGCACAGCTCATGAACGCATGCGCGGCGCTGGGCTATGGCCAGCTGGACCACTCGGCGCTGGTCAAGGCGCTCGAGGCGCTTGCCCAGCACACTGTTTCGCCGGACTGAGGGGCTGCCGGGATCCCGAGGGGTCATTCGCGGAGCAAGGTACCCCGTCGTCGTGAGCGAGCCCCTAATACCCCCGCAGTGCCTGAAAAGAGATCAGGTCTTCACCGCGTCGAGAGACTCTTTCAGATTGCGCCGGCGCCACGCCCAGGTCTTCACGGCCTGCGGCAGGATGCCGAGGCATGACGCGTAGTACGTCACCTTGAAGCCCCAGAAGCGCGGCCCGATGGGCGTGTCGCGGAACAGGTCGCCCGCCAGGATGGACAGCAACGCCTCCTGCATGCGCCAGATGTTGCGCGGCGCCATGAACAGGCGGCGGATGGCCGGCGAGGTGATGCGGTAGATGAACCACGAGAACATCTTCGGCCCGCGCTTCATGACCTTCTCGTAGTGGCGGAAGGCGCGCTCGGCTTCCCTCGCCTCGCCCTTGAGCCAGTGGTCGGCCGCGGTGGCGGCCTCGAAGCCGCTGTTCATCGCCAGGTACACGCCCGACGAGAACATCGGATCGACGAAGGCATAGGCGTCGCCGACCATCATGAAGCGGTCGCCGCGGCAGAACTTCGAGTCGTAGGCGTAGTTGCCGGTGGAGGTGGCGCCTTCCATCAGCGTGGCGTTCTTCAGCCGCGCCGCCAGCTTGGGCGCCAGCGCGATGGTCTCCATCAGGAACTCCTCGAGCGAACCCTTGCGGCGCTTGAAGTAGGCCGGCGACGCCACCGCGCCCACGCTCACCGTGCCGTCCTTCAGCGGGATGTACCAGAACCAGCCATGGTCGAACCAGAACAGCGAGATGTTGCCCTCGAAGCGGCCGGGCCGGCGCTCGGCGTTGGCAAAGTGCCCGTAGAGCGCGGCGCTCGCATGCTTTCGGTTGCGCTGCTTGGCGTCGAACTGGTTCGACAGCAGTGTGTCGCGCCCGCTCGCATCGATCACGAAGCGCGGGCGCCAGCTGGTCTCGGCGCCGTCGTCGGCCTTGACCTTCACCAGCGGCCGGTTGTCGGGCGTGCCCTTGCCCGCGTCCATGTCCACGCCCATGACGCGCTGCCCCTCGAAGGTGCGCGCGCCCCGTTTGCCGGCATGGCGGAACAGCAGCTCGTCGAATTCCGAACGGCGCACGTGCACGGCGTAGGGAAAACTCTTGTCCATCGCCTGTCCGAAGTCGAAATGGCTGCTGTGGTCGTGCCAGGGCGAGACGAACTCGGCGCCGTGCTTGCGCAGGCCGATGGCCTCGACCTCGGTGCGCACCCCCAGGCGGTCGAACAGCGGCATGTTCATCGGCAGCAGCGACTCGCCGATGTGAAAGCGCGGGTGCTGGGCTTTCTCGATCAGCACCACGTCGTGGCCCTTGTCGGCCAGCAGGGCCGCCACGGTCGAACCCGAAGGGCCGCCGCCGATGACGACGACGTCAGGGTCGGTGCTTGTGAAAGGTCCGGGTGTCATACGCTCTTGTCCCTCGTTGTGGTTGTGCTGCTGGTTAACGCTAATTAACAGTTGCGCAGTTTAGCGAAGCGATCACCCCGCCTTATCCGCCAGAAGATATGGATCCAGGCGTTTTCGGCATTCCCCCTGTAAGAACAAGCCGCCCTTTTGCGGTAGCCTCGTTGCCCGTCAGAAACAAGGAGACTTTCATGGCTGCACCCCTTTCCCCTGCAGAAGAAGCACTTCGCGAGGCAGCGCGCGAGTACCACCGCTCACCCGTCAAGGGCAAGATCTCGATCACCCCGACCAAGCCCCTGCTGAACCAGCGCGACCTGTCGCTGGCGTATTCGCCGGGCGTGGCCTATCCCTGTCTCGACATCGCGGCCGACCCGTCGCTGGCGGCCGAATTCACCGCCCGTGGCAACCTGGTGGGTGTCATCACCAACGGCACGGCCGTGCTGGGCCTGGGCAACATCGGCCCGCTGGCGTCCAAGCCGGTGATGGAAGGCAAGGGCTGCCTGTTCAAGAAATTCGCCGGCATCGACGTGTTCGACATCGAGCTGGCCGAGAACGACCCCGACAAGCTGGTCGACATCATCGCGGCGCTGGAGCCCACGCTGGGCGGCATCAACCTGGAAGACATCAAGGCGCCCGAGTGCTTCTACATCGAGAAGAAGCTGCGCGAGCGCATGAACATCCCGGTGTTCCATGACGACCAGCACGGCACGGCCATCATCTCGGCCGCGGCCCTCCTCAACGGCCTGGAACTGGTCGGCAAGAAGATCGAGGAAGTGAAGATCGCGGTCTCCGGCGCCGGCGCCGCCGCCATCGCCTGCCTCGACGTGATGGTCGGCCTGGGCGCCAAGCCCGCCAACATCTACGCCTGCGACTCCAAGGGCCTGATCTACATGGGCCGCGCGGGCGGTTTCGACGAATCCAAGGCACGCTACGCCCAGAAAGACACCGGCGCCCGCACCCTTGCCGACGTGGTGAAGGACGCCGATGTGTTCCTGGGCTGCTCGGCCCCGGGCGTGATGACGGCAGAGATGGTCAAGACCATGGGCACGCAACCCATCATCCTGGCGCTGGCCAACCCCGAGCCTGAAATTCGCCCCGAACTGGCCAAGGCCGTGCGGCCGGACTGCATCATCGCCACCGGCCGTTCGGACTATCCGAACCAGGTCAACAACGTGCTGTGCTTCCCCTACATCTTCCGCGGCGCGCTCGATTGCGGCGCCAGCAAGATCACGGAAGAAATGAAGCTGGCCTGCGTGCGCGAGATCGCCGACCTCACCAAGGCCGACATCAGCGAAGAGGTGGCCACCGCCTACGCCGGCCAGGAGCTGGCCTTCGGCCCCGACTACATCATTCCCAAGCCCTTCGACTCGCGCCTGATCCTGCGCATCGCACCGGCGGTGGCGAAGGCGGCGGCGGCTTCGGGCGTGGCCTCGCGACCGATCGAGGACATGGAGGCCTACCGCCAGCACCTGACGCGCTTCGTCTACCAG
Source organism: Variovorax sp. AB1(2024) (assembly GCF_037482385.2). Classification (NCBI taxonomy): domain Bacteria; kingdom Pseudomonadati; phylum Pseudomonadota; class Betaproteobacteria; order Burkholderiales; family Comamonadaceae; genus Variovorax; species Variovorax sp. AB1(2024). The sequence goes on from NZ_JBBHKP020000002.1 coordinate 712,920, forward strand.
ACCGGCATGTTCATGCGCCCGGTGTTCAGCGCCGCCAAGATCGCCGCCGCCAAGCGCGTGGCGTACGCCGAGGGCGAGGACGAGCGCGTGCTGCGCGCCGCCCAGCTGGCCGTCGACGAAGGCCTGGCACAGCCGATCCTGGTCGGCCGGCCCGCCGTGATCGAGGCGCGCATCAAGAAGGCCGGCCTGCACATCCGCGTGGGCACGGACGTGGAAGTCGTCGACCCCGAGGACGATCCGCGCTTTCGCATCTACTGGGAGAGCTTCCACAAGCTCATGGGCCGCCGCGGCGTCACGCCCGAGGCCGCCAAGACCATGGTGCGCCGCTCCAACACCATCATCGCCGCGCTGATGCTGCACCTGGGCGACGCCGACGCCATGATCTGCGGCCTCGTCGGGCGCTTCGACGTGCATCTGGAGCACATCCGCAACCTGATCGGCCTGAAGCGCGGCGCGCCCGGCTTCGCGACGCTGAACGCGCTCACGCTGGAAAAGCGCACCGTCTTCATCACCGACACCAACGTGAACGAAGACCCGAGCGCCGAGCTGCTGGCCAGCATCGCCATGATGGCCGCCGAGGAAGTGCGCCGCTTCGGCCTGCCGCCGAAGGTGGCCTTCCTCTCGCACTCGAACTACGGCACCTCCAGCCGCGGCTCGGCACGCAAGATGCGCCTGGCGCGCGACCTGTTCGCGCAGATGGCGCCCGACATCGAGTGCGACGGCGAGATGCACGGCGACTCGGCGCTGTCGGAAGAAATCCGCCGCACCGCCCTGCCCGAGACCACGCTCACCGGCGAAGCCAACCTGCTGGTGTGCCCGAACCTGGACTCGGCGCACATCCTCTACAACGTGCTGAAGATGACGGGCGCCAACGGCATCACGGTGGGCCCGATCCTGCTGGGCGCGGCGGGTTCGGCGCATGTGCTGACGCCCACGTCGACCGTGCGGCGCATCGTCAACATGACGGCGCTGGCCGTGGCGAACGCAACGACCGCGCTGAAGTAAGACGGTTTTCCCACCCTTGAAAACGCCCCGCTGCGGCACTCGCAGCGGGGCGTTTTTCTTGGCCCCGACCGGGCGTGGGCGACCCATGTTGGCTCGCATTCGGTGCAAGCGCCCCCTGAAATCGAAGGGATTTCCCGTCGAAGGTGCAGATTCCAGGGGCTACGCACCACTCTGATCCACGGGGAGGGTTCGCACCAATCACGTGCGGGCACCGTTTTTGCTTGAATGCCGGCAACACCTTGCATTCACCTTTCACGGAACGATCCCGCATGAACAAGCGCCACCTGCTCCAGTCCTTCCTCGCCGCCTCGGCGCTCAGCTTCGGCCTCGTCCCGGCCTTCGCGCAGACCTCGACGCCGATCAAGTTCCAGCTCGACTGGCGCTTCGAGGGGCCGGCCGCGTTGTTCCTGCATCCCGCCGCCAAGGGCTACTTCAAGGCCGCCGGCCTCGACGTGACCATCGACGCAGGCAACGGCTCGGGCGGCACCGTCACGCGCGTGGCCTCGGGCGCCTACGACATGGGCTTCGCCGACCTCGCGGCGCTGATGGAGTTCCACGCCAACAACCCCGACAGCCCCAACAAGCCGGTCGCGGTGATGATGGTCTACAACAACACGCCGGCCTCGGTCATGGCGCTCAAGAAGAGCGGCATCACCAAGCCGGGCGACCTCACCGGCAAGAAGCTGGGCGCGCCGGTGTTCGACGCGGGCCGCCGCGCGTTCCCCATCTTCGCCAAGGCCAACAACATCGGCGCCGTCAACTGGACCGCGATGGACCCGACGCTGCGCGAGACCATGCTGATGCGCGGCGACATCGACGCCATCACCGGCTTCACCTTCACCTCGCTGCTCAACCTCGAGGCGCGCGGCGCCAAGGCGGCCGACGTGGTGATCCTGCCCTACCCCGACTACGGCGTGAAGCTGTACGGCAACGTCATCATCGCCTCGCCCAAGCTCATCAAGGAGAACCCGGCGGCGGTGAAGAAATTCCTCTCGGCCTTTGCCAAGGGCGCGAAGGAAGTCATCGCCAACCCGGCCGTGGCCATCGAGTCGGTGAAGGCGCGCGACGGCATCATCGACAGCAAGCTCGAAACCCGCCGGCTGCAGCTGGCGATCGACACCGTCATCAACAGCGCCGATGCGCGCGCCGAGGGCTTCGGCGCGGTGAACTCGGGCCGCATGTCGCTCATGGCCTCGCAGGTGTCCGACGCCTTCGCCACCAAGACGCGCGTGAACCCCGACGCCGTGTGGACCTCGGCCATGCTGCCGCCGGCGGCCGAACTCAACGTCCTGACGAAGAAGTGATGGCGGACGCATCGCTCGCAACAGACACGGCCGCCCCCTTCGTCGACTTCCAGGACGTCTGGCTCGCCTACAACGAGGAGCTGCTTCGCGCCAACCACTTCGCGGTCGAGGCCATCGACCTGAAGGTCAGGCGCGGCGAGTTCATCGCCATCGTCGGCCCCTCGGGCTGCGGCAAGTCGACCTTCATGAAGCTCACCACCGGGCTGAAGATGCCGTCGATGGGCAAGATCCGCATCGACGGCCAGCCCGTGACCGGGCCGCTCAAGATCTCTGGCATGGCCTTCCAGGCGCCGTCGCTGCTGCCGTGGCGCACCACCGTCGACAACGTGCTGCTGCCGCTGGAGATCGTCGAGCCCTACCGCTCCAACTTCAAGTCGAAACGCAAGGAATACGAGGAGCGTGCCCGCCGGCTGCTGCAGAAGGTGGGCCTCGGCGGCTATGAGGACAAGTTCCCGTGGCAGCTCTCGGGCGGCATGCAGCAGCGCGCGAGCATCTGCCGCGCGCTCATCCACGAGCCCAAGATGCTGTTGCTCGACGAGCCCTTCGGCGCGCTCGACGCCTTCACGCGCGAAGAGCTGTGGTGCATCCTGCGCGACCTGTGGACCGAGCAGCAGTTCAACGTGATCCTGGTCACGCACGACCTGCGCGAATCGGTGTTCCTGGCCGACACGGTGTACGTGATGAGCAAGAGCCCGGGGCGCTTCGTGGTCAAGCGAGAGATCGAGCTGCCGCGCCCGCGCGAGCTGGAGCTCACCTACACCAAGGAGTTCACCGACATCGTGCTGGAACTGCGCGGGCACATCGGCGCCATCCGCAACACCGGCATCAGCGCGGCGCAGACCGCCGCCGCCGTGTCCCACTGAGCCGCGCATCACCATGAAGAACACCAAGCAAATCGAACGCTGGTCGCCGTGGCTGCTGCTCGTGGCGGTGCTCCTGCTGTGGCAGGTCATCTGCGCGGGCTTCGAGGTCTCCGACTTCATCTTCCCGAGCCCCCTGCGCATCTGGAACCAGTTCTGGGAGTTCAAGGAAATCATCGCGGGCCACGCGTGGCGCACCTTCTGGGTCACGATGGCGGGTTTCGGCCTGGCGATCGTGGTGGGCGTGCTGATGGGCTTCGTCATCGGCAGCTCGCGCGTCGCGTATGCGGCGATCTACCCGCTCATGACGGCCTTCAACGCACTGCCCAAGGCGGCCTTCGTGCCGATCCTGGTGGTGTGGTTCGGCATCGGCGTGGGCCCGGCGATCCTCACGGCCTTCCTGATCAGCTTCTTCCCGATCATGGTCAACATCGCGACCGGCCTCGCGACGCTGGAGCCCGAACTCGAAGACGTGCTGCGCGTGCTCGGCGCCAAGCGCTGGGACGTGCTCATGAAAATCGGCCTGCCGCGCTCCATGCCCTACTTCTTCGGCTCGCTGAAGGTCGCGATCACGCTGGCCTTCGTCGGCACCACGGTGAGCGAGATGACGGCGGCCAACGAAGGCATCGGCTACCTGCTGATCTCCGCCGGCTCCGCCATGCAGATGGGCCTGGCCTTCGCGGGCCTGATGGTGGTGGGTGCGATGGCGATGCTGATGTACGAACTCTTCAGCGTGATCGAGAAGCACACCACGGGGTGGGCGCACCGCGGCTCGCAGAATCAGTAGGCTGCAGCCCGCGAAGCTGGCAGGTCGGTTGCCGGCCCCGGCCCCCACTCACCCCAGCAACAGCGAAGCCTCGTCCCGCCAGTAGTTCACCGCCGCGAGCCAGCCCTCCCACACGCAGCCGTTGCAGCCCCGCCCGCAGCAGGTGGTGGGCTCGGGCGGCGGTGGGCGCAGGGCGACGCCCTGCGCGTCGAGCAGCGCCTGCACGCGCACGATCAGCGCTTGCGCTTCGGCGAGGTTGGTGGGTTCCGGCAGCCGGTCGATGGGGTTCATGGGATCAAGGTCCTTAGGCCGCCAGGTTCAGTTCCAGCCGCATCCTCGCCCCGCCCGATTCGCTCGAGCCGATCGTGAGCTGGCCGCCGTGCAGCCGCGCGACCTCGGCCACCAGGTGCAGGCCGAGCCCTGCACCGCGCCCGCGCGGCACGAGCCGGTGGAACGGCGCCACCACGCGCTCGCGGTCGGCCTCCGGAATGCCCGGCCCGGAGTCGAGCACCTCGAAGCCTGACGGCTCCCACAGCCGCACCTGGATGTCGCAGCCCTGCCCGCCGTGCTCGATGGCGTTCTGGATCAGGTTGGTGAGCGCGCGTTCGAGCGAGGGCGCGTCGCCGCGCACCAGCAGCGCCCGGGGCGCGTCGACCGACAGCGTGCAGCGGTTCATGATCGCCAGCGGCGCGATGTCGGCCGCCACGCGCTCGCACAGCGGCTTCAGGTCGACCTGCGCGTCGTGCGAGGCGATGCGGTCCAGCCGCTGCAAATCGAGCAGTTGCTCGGCCAGCGTGGCCAGCCGCGCGGAGGCCTGCTTGAGCTTCACCTTGAGCGGATCGTGGGGCAGCCGCTCCAGGTGGATCTGCAGGGTGGTGATGGGGGTGCGCAGCTCGTGCGCGGCATCGGCCAGGAAGCGCTCCTGCCGGTCGTAGCCTTCGTTGAGCCGGTCGAAGGCCCGGTTCACGGCGTTGACCAGCGGGCGGATCTCGCTTGCCACGTTGGCCAGCGGCAGCCGCGTGGTGCGCTCGTGCACGTCGATGCTCTCCGCATGCTCGGCGGTGGCCACCACGCCCTTGAGCCCGCGCTTGACCACGAAGGGCGTGGCCAGGATCACGCCAAGGCAGGTCACCAGCGCCATCGGCGCCACCAGAAAGAGAAACACCAGGCCCGTGCCCTTGAGCGTGGTCTTGACGGTGAGCGGCGCGCCGGTCTGGGCCACGACGTTGACGGGGCCCGTCGCGTCGGTTTCCACGCGTTCGAAGCGGGCCTTGGGCTGCGTGTTGTCCTTCGACGGGTCGATGGTCAGGCGCTCCATGCCGTCGAGCGTGGTCGCCAGGCCGGCGTACTTCGCGGGTACATCGCCGTGGCGCACTTCGGAGCCCGCGGCGTCGCGCGCGATGAACCAGAACGAAGAGTCGGCCTCGTCCAGGCGCCGGATTTCGGGGGTCGGCGCAACGGCGAGCCGGCCTTCGGCGTCGCGCGTCAGCGCGCGCTGAATCACCGCGATGGTCTCCTGCCCGGTCTCGTCGACGATGCGGCCGGCCACCCACGCCAGGCCGATGAAGCCGCCCAGCACCAGCGAACCCACCACCACCTGCAGCAGGATCAGGCTCCAGATCAGCCGCCAGCGCAGCGAGAGCAGGCTCAGGCTCATCCGTTGTTCGGCGGCGTGGCCGCGCAGATCAGGTAGCCCACGCCGCGTATCGCATGGATCTCGACCTGCGCGCCGGCCTTGTCGAGCTTGGAGCGCAGCCGCGACACGTGGGTGTCGAGCGCATTCGACTGGATCTCGTCCTTGTCGCCGTAGACGCGGTCCTGCATGGTCTCGCGCAGCACGGTGCGGCCGCGGTGCTCGAGCAGCGTCTCGAGCACCAGCAGTTCGCGGCGCGGCAGCGTGAGGTTCAGGTCACCGACGTGGGCCTGCCGCATGTGGTGGTCGAAGCTCAGCTGCCCCAGCGTCATGGTGAAGTTGGCGCGCACCGCGGGGCGCCTGGCCAGCGCGCGCACGCGGGCCATCAGCTCGTCCATCGAAAAGGGCTTGGCCAGGTAGTCGTCGGCGCCGCCGTCGAGGCTCAGCACCCGCTCGGCGACATCGGTCATGGCCGTGAGCACCAGCACGGCGGTGGGAATCTCGTTGTGCCGCAGGAAGCGCACCAGCGACAGTCCGTCGCCGTCGGGCAGGCCCCGGTCGAGCACGATCACGTCGTGCGGCGCGCTCAGCACCGCTTCCTCGGCCTCGCGCAGCGAGCCCGCCACGTCGACCACCGCCTGGTTCTGCCGCAGGGCCGAGGCCAGGGCTTGCGCCAGGTCGACTTCGTCTTCGACGAGCAGGATTCTCATGAGGGATGCGGCAGGGGCTGGATGCGGGAAAAGAGGCGGGCCATTCTAGGAGAGGGCTTTTGACGCGACGCAATGTTCACGCAATGCAGCGGCATAAGCTGAGGCGCTCCATGACCTCCCGCCCGGCGACTTCCTCCCCTCTGCCTTCGCGGCCCTGGTACCTGGCGTTGGGCCATCGCATCGCCACGCTCTGGCTGGTGAAGATGATCGGCACCACCGTCGGCATCTCGGGCTTCTTCGTCGTGTACTTCTGGGTGATGCACAACCCGCCTTCGGCGCCGACGGTGATGCCGCTCACGCGGCTCGACCACTGGGTGGGCGTGAGCGGCGATGCGATGGTGCTCTACGGCTCGCTGTGGTTCTACATCTCGCTGGCGCCAGCCTTCGCGAAGGACAAGGCGCAGCTCCAAGCCTGCGCGCGCGACGCCGCCATCATGGCGGCCATCGGCCTCATGGTGTTCTGGTTCTTTCCCACGACAGTACCGGTGTTCCCGGTCGACTGGTCGCAGTATCCGGCGCTGCAGTTCCTGAAGGCCACCGACGTGGGCGGCAATGCGTTCCCGTCGCTGCATGTCGCGTTCGCGGTGTTCACCGCGGTGCTGCTGCGGCGTCAGCTGCGCAGCGTGCAGGCACCGGCGTGGGTGCAGGCGCTGAACATGCTGTGGGCGCTCGGCATCGTCTACTCGACGCTGGCGACGCGGCAGCATGTGCTGCTCGACGTGCTGGGCGGCACGCTGCTTGCCGCCGTCGTGTGCCGGGCAGGCAGCCCGCGCGGCGAGCTGGTGCCGGCCGGGACCTGAAGGCTTACCAGAAGATCCAGAGGGCCAGGCCGCCGAAGATGGCCCACTTCACGAGGTAGTACACCCGCTTGTCCCATGCCTTCAGGCGCTTGCCGACCACGCGGATCTGGTAGATGTACTTGAATGCGCGGTTGATGCCGCCGGTCTTGTCGCCCGCGTCGTTGGGCGAACTGGCCGCGGCAAGCAGGTTCTTGGCGAACCAGCGGTTCACCGCACTGGCCCAGCGGTACTTCAACGGGCGCTCGATGTCGCAGAACAGGATCACGCGATCGTGGTCGGTCGTGTTCTCGGCGTAGTGGATGAAGGTCTCGTCGAACACCACCGCCTCGCCGTCGCGCCAGTGGTAGCGCTGGCCGTCCACGTCGATGTAGCAGCCCTCGACGCCCGGCGTCCACAGGCCCAGGTGGTAGCGCAGCGAGCCCGCGAACGGATCGCGGTGGCGCACCAGGCGGCTGCCCGGGGGCAGCTCCGCGAACATCGCGGCCTTGATGGTGCCGATGCCCTTGAGCAGCTCGGTCGTGCGCGGGCACAACACGGCGGCCGAGGGATGCGCCTCGTCGTACCACTTGAGGTAGAAGCGCTTCCAGCCGCTCTTGAAGAACGAGTTGAAGCCCACGTCGTTGAACTGGCTCGAGGCCTTGATGCTGCCGCCGTTGCGCATGGCCAGGGCTTCCTCGCGGATGACTTCCCAGTTCTCCTCGAGGATGCGCATCTCGGGGAACTGCGCGGGCGACAGGTACGGCGTACCGGGTACCTTCGAGAAAAGGTACATGAAGACGTTCAGCGGGGCGAGGAAGGTCGAGTGATCAGAGAGCTGTCTGAAGAAACGATGCCGTACCTGGCCGCGGAAATGAACGTAGAGCGCGCTGAGCGCGAAGATGGCAAGAATGACCCACTTCATTGGAAAGTGTCCTGTAAACGGCGCCGGGTAGTGTAAATCGTCGCCCCGAAAAGGACCTGACTCGGGCCGATTGCCCTTTGGGCCGCCCCGGGGGCGGTGTCAGCTGCAGAGCATGGGCTGCGGCGCCTCGGCCATCGCCAGCGGCAGCCGCACCGTCGCCAGCAGGCCGCCTTCGGCGGTTTCGCCGAGCGTCACCTCGCCGCCGTGCCGGTCGACCACCGACTTCACGATGGCCAGGCCCAGCCCGCTGCCGCTCTGGGTCTGGTCGGGGTTGCGGAAGAAGCGGTCGAACACCCGCTCGCGCAGCGCCGCCGGAATGCCCGGTCCCTGGTCGGACACCGTCAGCAGCGCATGCGGGCCCTCGTGCGCCACGTGGACCATCACCGTGCCGCCCGCGGGGCTGTACTTGATGGCGTTGTTGACGAGGTTGTCGATCATCGAGACCAGGCTCTCACGTTCGCCCAGCACCGGCACGTTGTCTTCGCACACCAGCTCCAGCTCGATGCCCCGGGCGCTGGCCAGGCCCTCAATCATGGCGAGGCGGTCCTGCACCAGCGCGTCGAGCGACAGCATCACCGGCAGCGCGTTGTCCGGGACCGCATCGCTGCGCATGAGCTGCAGCAGCTGCCCCACCAGCCGGGCCGCGCGGTCGTTGCTGCGCAACAGGTTGCCCATGAGCTCGCGCTGGCCCTCGTCGGTGCTCTGCTCCTTCAGGGCCTCGACGTTCACGCGCATGGCGGCCAGAGGCGTTCGCAGTTCGTGCGCCGCATCGGCGATCAGGCTGCGCTCGCGCGAGGTGCTGTCGCGCACCCGCTGCAGCAGGCTGTTGATGCTCTGCACCAGCGGCTGCAGCTCCTTGTGCGGCGGCGTGTACGACAGCGGCGTGAGGTCGGCGGGACCCCGCTCGGCGGTTTCCTTGCTCACCTGGCGCCAGGGCCTCAGCGCAAGCCGCACCGACAGCCACGCCGGGAACACCAGGAACGGCAGGCTGATAACCAGCGGCAGCAGGTAGTAGCCCCGGTACATCACGGTCACGGTCAGGCGCCACACGCTGGGTTCGGCCAGCATGACGCGGGTGTCCGTGGTGGGCGACACCAGCGTGCGCGCGCGCCATTCGCGGTTGCCGGCCTTCACTGTCTCGATGCGGTTCGGCACCGAGTTGAGGATCACGGGCACCGCCGCGGTCGACCTGTAGATCAGCCTGTCGCCCTGCCACACCTGCATGACCGGGGCGGAATCGGACGCGGCGTCGCCGTCGCCCACCGTCTCGAGCAGCGCCGCGTCGAAGGCTGCCAGCGTTTCCTGCTGCTTGTCGGGATGGTCGGCCGTGTTCTGCGAGATCGCCAGCACGGTCTGGAAGATCTTGTCGTATTTCAGCAGCTCCGGGTCTTCGTACGAGTCGTACAGCAGCAGCGCGACGGCCATGGTCCATAGCAAGGCCACCACGCCCATCTGCGCCAGCAGCAGGCGCCGCATGAGGGAAGGTTGTTTCCAGTTCTTCCAGCGCTGCGCCAGCGCCTGCATCATTTCGTCGTGCTCCGCACCAGCGATTGCACGTCGATCACGTAGCCGATGCCGCGCACCGTGCGGATGTAGCCCTGGCCGATCTTGCGGCGCAGGTTGGAGATATGCACCTCGAGCGAGTTGCTGCCGTTGGCCTGTCCGCCGGGCAGCACCTGCTCTTCCATCACGCGGCGCGTGACCACGCGGCCGGTGCGCTTGAGCAGCAGCGCCAGCAGGTCGAACTCGCAGCGCGACAGCTCGACCGGCTCGCCGTCGACGAGCACGCCCCGCGTGGGTTCGTGCAGCGCCAGTCCGCGCATGCGGATGGTCTCGTCGTTGAAGCCGTAGCTGCGGCGCGCGAGCGCACGCACCCGCGACAGCAGCTCGGCCAGCGCAAAAGGCTTGACCAGGTAGTCGTCGGCACCGTCGTCCAGGCTGCGCAGCCGGTCGTTGAGCGCGTCGCGCGCGCTCAGCACCAGCACCGGCAATATCTGGCGGTCGCGGCGCAGGCGGAACAGCAGGTCGAGCCCGTCGCCGTCCGGCAGGCCGAGGTCGAGCAACACCATGTCGAATGTGCCGCCGTCGAGGGTGCGCAGGGCGTCGTCGAGTCTGCGGACCCACACCACATCCATGCCCTGATTGGCCAGCGCGATGCGCACGCCGTTGCCCAGATCAAGGTCGTCCTCAACAAGCAAAAGATTCATGGGCCTCCATGCGAACGAACCCCGCCCGGTGGCGGGAACGAGGCCGCAGTATCAGACAAGCGGCTGCGGGGTACTTCAGGAAATCTTCATGAACGCCCAAGCGGGCCTTCAGGTACGAAAACCACACTCGAGCGACCCCTTGCAAACGGAACATCGACGTGAATTCATCACCTGTCCCACCGAACCGCTTCCAACCCCAGCGCCGCGGCCTTCTGCGCGCCCTGGCCCTCACCGGCGCCGCCGGGCTCGCGGCCTGCGGCGGAGGCGGCGGCGCGCGCGCGGGGAGCGCCGCGGCAACAGGTACGGGCTCGGCGAGCGGCACCGGTCCGGTCCGCGTCATCGACCGCCGCGTGAAGGTCTCGACCGCGCCGCAGGTTTCGCTGCAGGTGCGCGACTGGCAGCGCGCCGGCACCACCGGTCCAACCATCGTGCTGCTGGCCGGGCTGGGCGGCAATGCGCGCTGCTTCGACAGCCTCGCGCCCGCGCTTGCCGCCCGCTCGCGCGTGGTGGCGATCAGCCGGCGCGGCTATGGCCTGTCCGACAAGCCTCTGCCGGTGAAGAGCGCCACCCAGCACTACGAGGTGGAGACCCTCGGCAGCGACCTGAAAGCCGTGCTCGACGACCTGGGCCTGCTGCGCGTGGTGCTTGGCGGCCATTCGATCGCCGGCAACGAGCTCACCCACTTCGCCGGCCGCCACCCCGAGCGCCTGCGCGGGCTCATCTACCTCGACACCACCTTCGACTACACGAAGGACGGTGAACGCGGCGGCGAAGAACTGCCGATGAACAGCAGGCTCGACGAGCCCCGGGCGACGGCCGCGGACCACCGCTCGTTGCAGGCCGCCATCGCCTTCAACCGGCGCAAGACCAAAAACTGGTGGCCAGCCCTGGAGGCCAACCTGCGCGACGCCGTCGAGGTGGGCACCGACGGCAGCGTGCGCATGAACACGCCCGACGACGTGGAGACCGCCATGGACACCGCCGCGCACAACTTCTCGCCCGACTACAAGGCCGTGCGCGTGCCGTCGCTGGTGGTCACGGCCCTGCCAGCCGACAACCGCGACCTGTTCCCGTGGCTCGAACAGCCGTTGGACGCCAGGACTGAAAAGGACGCAGCAGACATGCTGCGCATCTTCCGGCGCGCACGCATCGCGGACTCCAACCGCCTGGTGGAAGCGCTCGACACGCCCAATCGCCTGACCCTAGACAACAGCAACCACACCGACTTCTTCATGGAGCGCGAAGCCGAAGTGCTGCGCGCGATCCAGTTCATGACATGGGCGTGAGCCCGACGGTGCAATCCTCCAGACCCACAATGAAATCAAGGAAACCCGGCATCGCCGGCATCGCCGCCGCGTTCGACGTCATCGGCGGCAAATGGAAGGCCGTGATCCTGCGCGAACTCGACGCGCAGACCTTCCGATTCGGCGAACTCAAGCGGCAGCTGCCCGGCATCAGCGAGAAGATGCTGATCCAGCAGCTGCGCGAGCTCGAAGCCGACGGCATCGTCCACCGCGAGGTGTTCCATGAAGTGCCGCCGCGCGTGGAATACTCCGCGACCAAGCTGGGCGCATCGCTCAACGAGGCACTCGGCCCGCTGGCGGATTGGGGCGACCGCAACGCCAAGCGCGTGCAGGGCGCGCGCGCCAAGGCGCAGGCGGCCAGGCAGCCGTAGCCTCGTGAACCGGAATCCCGAATGTCGTTGCTGAAAATCTCGTCGGCGGTGCTGCTCGCCACCTCTATGTCATGGGGCCTGGCGCAAGCGCAGCCGGCGTGTGCGCCGTCGCCCGTCTACGCCGGGCCGCCGATGCGTTCGGCGCCCGATGCGGTCTGGCAGAAAGACTTCAGGCGCTCCATCGACGGGGAGCTTCCCGCCGGGCTGCAGGCCTCGCTCGGCAATGCGCTCGACAAGATGCTGCAGCACGTGCCCGCCGCCAGCGTGGCGGTCGCGATTCCGGGCGAAGGCACCTGGTCGGCCACGCGCGGGCTGGCGCGCAAGGAGCCGCCGCAACCCGTGGCACCCGAGCAGCCCTTCCAGGTGGCGAGCACCGCCAAGACGCTCACGGCCGCGGTCGTGCTGCAGCTGGTGGAAGAGCGCAAGCTCGCGCTCGGCGACACCATCGACAGGTGGTTTCCCGATGCGCCCAACGCAGGGCTCATCACCATCGAGCAGCTGCTGCGCCACACCAGCGGCATCGTGAGCTTCAACGCGCTGCCCACGTTCGGCACGGCCTATCGGACGCCGGCGGAGATCATCGCGCTCGGCACCGCGCAGAAGCCGCAGTTCTGCCCCGGGACCAACTGGAGCTACACCAACACCGGCTACGCGATGCTCGGCGTGATCGTCGAGAAGGTCGAAGGCGCGCCGCTGGCGGACGCGCTCGCGAAGCGGCTCATCCGGCCGCTGTCGCTCACGCACACGGTCATGCGCAGGCCGGGTGTCGAGCTGCCCGTGGCCACCGGGCACGCGGCCGGCCGGCCGGTCGATGCACCCGACCAGTACGCCACGCCCTATGCGGCCGGCGCGCTGGCCTCCACGGGCGGCGACCTGGTGCGCTTCTGGCACGCGCTGCTGGCCGGCCGGGTCTTGCCAGAGGCCTCGGTGCACCGCATGTTCACCGCGATGCCCGCCATGCTCGGGCCCTACGCAGGGAGCAATTCGTTCTACGGCATGGGCGTGCAGCTCTACGACGTGCCCGACGGCCCCGGCCTGATGCTGGGCCACAGCGGAGGCATCGAGGGCTTCACCAGCGTCGTGGCCTATGTGCCGGCCGACGACGTGTACATCGCCGTGTCCTTCAACGAGAAAAGCGTGCCGGCCGAGGCCGGCCTCTGGGCGCTGCTGCGCGCCTTGCGGGCGTACCGCGTGCTGAACTGAGCGCGAACGGATGCCGCGCTGGCTCAGTCGGCCCAGCCGGTCTCGATCTCGGTCTTCACGTCGGTCATGAGCTTGTGCACCGGGCACTTGCCCGCCACGCGCAGCAGTTCGTCGCGCTGCGCCTCGCTCAGGTCGCCGCTCACGCGCAGGCCGGACTTCAGGCGGTAGACGCCCTTGCGCTCCTCGCTGTCGTCGCGGTCGACCACCACCTCGATGTCTTCCACCGGAATGCCCTTGCGGCGCGCATAGATCAGCACGGTGAGCGCCTTGCAGGCCGCGAGCGACGCGTCGTACAGGTCGTGCGGCTCGGGGCCGGCGTCGCTGCCGCCGCCGGCCGGCGAGGCATCGACCGGGATCTCGTGGTTGCGGATCTTCAGGATGTGGCGCGTGCCGGTGGTGCCGTCGCGGCGGATCGAGATGGTCATGCGGATGTCCTTGGTGGGAGGTTGCTGTTCAGGATGCAAGCGGCTTCACGTACAGGATGGTCGTGAAGCCGCTGTGCCATTCGAGATCGGGGTAGCGGTCGGCTTCGCGGTAGCCGAGCGCGAGGTAGAAGCCCTGGCTCTGCGTGTTGAAGGTGTCGGTCTCCAGCCGCGCGAGCGTCACGCCGCTGGCGCGCATGCCGTCTTCCGCGAAGGCCATCAACGCGCGTGCGATACCGCGGCGCTGCTGCACGGCCGGCACGTGCAGCGCATGCACGAAGTCATGCTCCCAATGGACCATGCCGACCACCTCGCCTTCGATCTCGGCAACGAAGAAGGCCGGACCCATCTCGTCGATGTAGCCCACGGGCTCGCCACTCTCGCGGTAGGTGCGCAACGCCTCCGGGCTGAGTTGCGGCAGCCAGGTGCTCGCGAAGGTGTCGTCGAGGATGGCCTTGACGGCGTCGAAGTCGTCCAGCCGCCAGGGGCGGATGGTGATGCCGGGAATGTCGCGGTCCGTGCTCATCGTTGTGTCCAGCGGTCTGTTCAGCGGTCCACGGCCAGCGTCAGGGTTTCCTTGATTTCCTCCATCACCACGTAGCTGTGCGACTCGGCCGCCACCGGCAGCTTCTTGAGGATGTCGCCCAGCAGGTGGCGGTATTCGCTCATGCCGCTGAGCCGCGCCTTCACCAGGTAGTCGAAGCTGCCCGACACCAGGTGGCATTCGAGCACCTCGGGCATGTGCAGCAGCTCCTGCTTGACCTTGTCGAACACGTCGCCTGACTTGGCCGACAGCTTGATCTCGACGAACACCAGCAGCGTCTTGCCCAGTGCCTCGGGGGACACCCGCGCGTGATAGCCGGTGATGACGCCGTCGCGCTCCATGCGCTTCACCCGCTCCGCGCAGGGCGACGCCGACAGGCCGATGTGCTCGGCCAGTTCGGTCATGGAAATGCGGCCCTGGCGCTGCAAGGCATCGAGGATCCGGCGGTCGATTCGGTCGAGTTCGGGCATTTCACTTCGCAGGCGGCCTTGGGCGATTTCCAGCAGCGGATTTCACTGCCGAATCTCAAAAAACAATGGAATCCACTGGATTGTGCATCTTAAATTCCTTTCATTCCATTCGAATCGGCGGATACACCATGAAAGTCATTGTTCTCGGCGGCGGCGTGATCGGTACCACCACGGCCTACTACCTCGCGCGCTCCGGCGCGGAGGTCACCCTGCTCGACCGGCAGGACGGTCCAGCCGAGGAAACCAGCTTCGGCAACGCCGGCCAGGTGTCGCCCGGCTACTCCACGCCGTGGGCAGCGCCGGGCATTCCGCTGAAGGCCATCAAGTGGATGTTCAAAAAGCATGCGCCGCTGTCGATCCGCCCCGACGGCACGATGTTCCAGCTGCGCTGGATGGCCGCCATGCTGCGCAACTGCTCGCCCGAGGCGTACGCCGTGAACAAGGAGCGCATGATGCGCGTGGCCGAATACAGCCGCGGCTGCCTGCAGCAGCTGCGTGCCGACACCGGCCTGCAGTACGAGCAGCGCACCGGCGGCACCCTGCAGCTGTTCCGCACGCAGGCCCAGCTCGACGCGGTGCAGCGCGACATCGCGGTGCTCAAAGAGTGCGGCGTGCCGTACGAACTGCTCGACCGCGATTCGCTGGCGAGCGTGGAGCCCGCGCTGGCCGGCGCACGCGACCGCCTCACCGGCGGCCTGCGCCTGCCCAACGACGAAACCGGCGACTGCCACCTCTTCACCCGCGGCCTCGCGGAAATCGCGCGCGGACTGGGCGTGGACTTCCGCTTCGGCCAGACCATCGCCGGCCTGGAAACCGACGGCAGCCGCATCACCGGCGTGCGCACCACCACCGGCAAGATCCTCACCGCCGACCGCTACGTGATGGCCTTCGGGAGCTATTCGCGCGCGGCCATCGCCTCGCTGGGCCTGGACATCCCGATCTACCCGGTCAAGGGCTATTCGCTGACCGTGCCGCTGCTGGACGAATCGCTGGCCCCGCAATCGACGGTGCTCGACGAGACCTACAAGGTGGCCGTCACCCGCTTCGACAACCGCATCCGCGTGGGCGGCATGGCCGAGCTGGGCGGCTTCGACCTGCGCCTGAACCCGGCGCGCCGCGCCACGCTCGAAAAGGTGGTGACCGACCTGTTCCCCGGCGGCGACGTGCCGCGCGCCACGTTCTGGACCGGCCTGCGCCCGATGACGCCCGACAGCACGCCCATCGTCGGCGGCACGCGCTACGCCAACCTGTTCCTCAACACTGGCCACGGCACGCTGGGCTGGACCATGGCCTGCGGCTCGGGCAAGCTCATCTCCGACATGGTGATGGGCCAGCGCCCCGAGATCCGTACCGACGGCCTCGCGATGGACCGCTACGAACAGGGCGCGCCGCGCGCAACGCGCCCCAGCACCGCTGCCGCACCCGCCTGACGCACCTGACGAAGGCTTGGGCCACGCCGTCACGGCACATTGGCCTACAGGATCGCCGCGACGTCGCGGTTGCACGGTTGGTTTCCGCCGCTACCCTCGAGGGGACGGATCCAACTCATGCAACCCCTCATTCACATCGCCTACGCGAGCAAAGCGACACAAGCCTTCGACCCCGGCGCCCTGGCGCAGCTGATGCAGAGCGCAAGCAGCGCCAATGAACGCCGCGGACTCACGGGCTTTCTGCTCTACGACAACCGCCATTTCTTTCAGTTGCTGGAAGGTCCGCCGGCCGTTGTCGAAGAGACCTTCCAGAAGATCGTCGCCGACGCGCGGCATGGCGAGATCGTCCGCATCCTGAACGAGCCCCTTCCCGCGCGCCAGTTCGACGAATGGTCCATGTCGTTCATGGCCATGGCGCCGGGCGAACTCCGCGCGATCGACGGGCTGCAAGACGTCTTCGACGCAGACGCCACGTTCACGCAGTTGAATCCGGCACAGGCGCGCCGGGTGATTGCCGCCTTTGCCGACGGACGCTGGCGGCAGAACATCGTCGGGCGCGCATCGCAAGGAAGGGCGACCGTCCCCGGCGCGGCCACCGACGCGCCGGACTTGACCGCGCCCGCATCGGCGGCCTGGGCGTCGGCGTACGGCCGCAGCTATGCCTATCAGCCGATCGTCGACACGGCGGCACTGAAGGTCGTGTCCTATGAGGCCCTCGTTCGCGGAGCCCGCGGCGAATCGGCCTTCCAGGTGCTGGGGGCGGTGCCTGCCGCGCAGCTCCACGGCTTCGACGCCGAAGGCCGAACCGAAGCCATCGCTCAAGCGGCGCGCCTGGGGATCGCCTGCGACCTGAACCTGAACTTCATGCCGCAGAGCGCCGTCGCGTCACCGCGCGTTCTGGACAGCACCGTGGCCGCGGCCCGGCGATGCGGTATCGGGCTCGACCGCATCGTCATCGAGATCACGGAGACCGAGGCCATCCAGGACCATCGCGGCTTCTCGGAGTCGATCGACGTGTACCGGCGCCAGGGGTTGAAGGTGGCCATCGACGACTTCGGGGCCGGTTACTCGGGGCTGAATCTGCTCGCCGAATTCCAGCCCGACCAGATCAAGGTGGATATCGCCCTGGTGCGCCAGATTCAGGTCAACGGGCCGCGCCAGTCGATCGTGCGGGCGATCGTCGGCCTGTGCCGCGAGCTGTGCATCGACGTGATCGCCGAAGGCATCGAGTCGACGGACCAGCTGCGCTGGCTGGAAGACGAAGGCGTGCACCTGTTCCAGGGCTACCTCTTCGCGAAGCCGGGCTTCGAGTGCCTGCCGATGCCCGCGTTTCCCCAGCCTCGCCAGATGCAGCCGTCCCAGACCCAGGCCCAGACCCTTACGCGGCCTTCGCAACAGGAATGACGGCGCCCATGCTGCGGTGGACCTCGGCTTCGCCATGCTTCGCCAGCAACTGCATCAGGTGCTTGCGGATCAGCATGCCCGGCTTGTCCGACTCCATCGAATACTCCACACCGCGCCGGCGCGTGTCGACCAGCGCATCGGGGTCGGTCGACTCGAGGATGTCCTTGTCCTCGCGCGTCACCGCATCGTCGAAGTCGATCAGCATCTGCGCCGCGCAGTCGGCCTCGGTGTCGTTGCGGAACAGCCATTGGCACAGCTGCATGCGCCCGTCGTCGATGGGGGTGAAGCAGTTGATGATGATGTGGCGCACACCGCTCGGATACTCGATGTCGAGCCGCCGCGAGAACGGCAGGAAGTATGCGTTGCGCATGTGGCGCGTGGTGATCGGGTCGGTCACGCCGCTGATCGCGTGGAACTTCACCGGGTTGGTGGCCTCGATGACCGTCTCGGCATAGAAACCCGTTTCGTTTTCCACCAGTTCGTACTTGCTCGGCTTCGGGCTCGCGGCCACGCCGAAGGTGGCGCGATGCACGAAGCTGAAGTGCGAGTTGTCGAACGAGTTCTCCAGCGCGCGCATCGGGCTGGTCTGCCACTCCTCGTAGAACTGGAAGATGGTGCGGTAGCCCGGGTCGTCGAACTCGGGAATGACGGGGATGTCGGCGATCGGATCTTCCAGCGCCACCCAGGCATAGCCGTAGCGCGCGGTGCAGTGGTAGGCCGTGGTGCGGTACTCGGGCGAGATCTTGCGGTCGGCGTCGTACTGCGGAATGCGCACCACCTGGCCGCTGCGGTCGTAGGTCCAGCCGTGGTAGCCGCACTGGATGGCACCGGTGCCGCAGGCCTGGCCTTCGCTGTCCACGCACCAGCCTTTTGACAGCTTCGCGGTGCGGTGGCAGCAGCGGTCGCGCAGCGCGGCAGGCTGGCCGAGCGAATCGATGAAGAGAACGATGTCCTCGCCCAGCAGCTTGAAAGGCTTCGGGCCGTTGGCGAGTTCGGTGAGCGGCATGACGGCATGCCAGAACTTGCGGAAGACGGGTTGTTGGGTAACGAGCATGCGCGGACTCCTTCTGTGGTCGTGTGGGGACGAACTGAAAGAGCAATTTCCTGCCAGGGACGGACGATGCCCGCAACGTGGCTGAACGCTTCTACTCTGCGCAAGCTGCCTTGCAAATTGCGCGCCCGGATTGTGGCTCCGCTTTTTCCGCAATGCACGCATTCCTTCGCAATGCCCGAGCAAAAGCCTTGGCATGCCTCGTGCATCGACCGGTGCAAGAGTAGAAGCGTTCAGCAGCGCACGCACCATCCACGTGCGCCCGCCCGGAAATTGCTCTTGAAACGCCTTCTGCCTTGCGGCGGAGGGATTCAAGACCCGAAGACTCCGAGGCCCCACATGCAACGTCGATTCTTTCTTGCGGCCGGCACCGCCGCCCTTGCCCCCATCGCCGCGCCGTCCGTGTTCGCCCAGGGCAGCACCGGCAAGCTCACCCCGCTCAAGTTCACGCTCGACTTCCGCATCAACGGGCAGACCGCGCCCTTCTTCCTTGCACTGGCCAAGGGCTACTACAGGGACGAGGGACTCGATGTGAGCATCGACACCGGCGCGGGCTCGGTCGCCTCGATCACGCGCATTGCCAGCGGCGTGTACCAGCTGGGCCTGGGCGACATCAGCTCGCTGGTCGAGTTCAACGCGCAGAACCCGGGCACACCGATGGTGCAGGCCGTCTACCAGTACTACAACCGCGCACCATTCGTGATCATCGGCCGCAAGGACCGTGGCGTCAGCGCAGACTTCAGGAGCCTCGCGGGCAAGAAGGTGGCCGCCGCGGCCGTCGAATCGACACGGCGCGCCTGGCCGATGGTGGCGCGCAAGCAGGGCATGCGTGCCGATGCCTTCCAGTGGCAGACCACCGACTTCAGCGCGCGCGACAACGTGATGGTGCGCGGCGACGTCGATGCCGCCACCTATTTCCACGACTCGGCCGTGTCGCTGTTCGCACGCATGAAGCCGGAGGAGCTGTCGGTGCTCAAGTATGCGGACGCCGGCGTCAACCTGTACGGCAACGCGATCCTCGCCAGCAGCAACCTCGTGGCGCAGAACCCGAAGGTGGTGGCCGCCTTCCTGCGCGCGAGCAACCGCGCCATCGTCGAGACCTTCGCCAACCCGGCGCCGAGCATCGCGGCCATGCGCCAGCGCGAACCCATCCTCGACGAGAAGATCGAGCTCGAGCGCTGGGGCATCACGGCGCAGTACGTGGGCGCGGCGGACACGCGCGGCCACGGGCTTGGCGATATAAAGAAACTCACGCTCGAGCAGCAGGTCGACGAAGTGGCCGATGTCTTCGGCCTCAAGGTCAAGCCCGCGTCCGACGCCATCTTCAACACTTCAATGCTCCCATCGCGCAGCGAACGCTCCCTCCCCAAGGCATGAACATCCTCAGCAGCAACAACAACACCGCCTACCCCGCCGAAACGACGCTCGACGAGCGCGACGGCCGCTACCTGCGCAAGGCCATCGTGTGGTCGCACGCGGCGCGTCGACGGGGCAACCGCCCCTTCGGCTCGGTCATCGTCTCGGCCGCCGGCGAGGTACTGGCCGAAGCCGGCAACAGCAACACCGAGACCGGTGACTGCACCGCCCATGCGGAGGTCAACGCATTGCGCGCGCTGGCAGGGCGCAACATCTCGCGCGAAGAGCTGGCAGGTGCCACGCTCTACGCCTCGGGCGAGCCCTGCGTGATGTGCGCGGGCGCGATCTTCTGGTCGAACATCGGCCGGGTGGTGTTCGGCATCGACGCCGAGCGCCTGCGCGTGTTCCGCGGCGAGCGGCAAGACCAGCGCGACGCCGAGCTGTCGTGCCGCGACGTGTTCCGCGCCTCGCCGCATCGGATCGAGTGCATCGGCCCCGCGCTGATCGACGAAGCCAGCGCCGCGCACGACGGCGCCTGGAAGACCTGAAAGCGGGCGCACTAGACTCGCCGCATGCCCTGGCACGCCCGTCTCCATCTCGCCTACACACAAGAAGCCGCCCGCACCGTCGCCCGCTTTCGCCATGACGGTCCGCTGCGCATCCTGCAAAGCCTCTACCCCGAGGGCGACGCCGTCTGCCACAACGTGCTGGTGCACCCGCCGGGCGGGCTGGTGGGCGGCGACACGCTCGACATCGACATCGAGGCTGCCGACGGCAGCCACGGCCTGATCACCACGCCCGGTGCCTCGCGGTTCTACCGCTCCGAAGGCGAACTGGCGCTGCAGCGCACCCGCATTCGCCTGGCGGCCGGTGCGCGGCTCGAATGGCTGCCGCTCGAAGCCATCTGCTACAGCGGCTGCCGGGCCGAGAACCGCCTGAGCATCGAAGCGGCGCCCGGCGCCGAGCTGATCGGCTGGGACGTCACCGCGCTCGGCCTGCCCAACGCCGGCCAGCCCTTCGAGCGCGGCACCTACCTGCAGCACATCGAAGTGCCGGGCCTGTGGCTGGAGCGTGGCCGCATCGACGCGGCCGACCATCGGCTGCTGCAAAGCCCGCTGGGCCTGGGCGGCCACCGCTGCATGGCCTCGCTGTTCTTCGTGGCAGGTTCACCGCTGGCGCGCGCGCGCCGCGACGCGCTGCTGGCGCATGCGCGCGGCCTGCTGGAAGCCGGCCCGCTGCACGGCAGCGCCGGCGCCACCAGCCCGCATGCCGAGGTGGTCGTGCTGCGGGTGCTGGCGCCGGTGGTCGAACCCGCGATGCAGCTGCTGCGCCAGGTGTGGCAGGCATGGCGCGGCGAACTGTGGCAGTTGCCGCGCGCCACGCCGCGCATCTGGGCGACCTGAGCGCCGACGGCGCACCTGACCGCGCTACTTCCTGACCGCGCCCGCGTGCGTCTGCACCACAACGGCGGGCTTGGCAAGCGAGCAAGCACCTAGCCGCTTCGACGCATCCAGCTGAACTTGTTGGCCGTACTCAGACAGCGCCGGCCCGCGGCCGCGCAAGTCGTCCGTGCCCATTCCAACACTTTCACTACCGAGGTGACGTCGATGAGATTGTCCAAAACGCCTGTCCAGGCCTGTGTTCTCGCGCTCAGTGCGCTCGCCGCCGTGAGCGCATTCGCCTCCAGCCACCGCGAGGCGCCCTCGATCGCGGGGATGCCCAAGCTCGACGGCACAGACTTCTACATGTTCCGCAGCTACGAGCCCAACCGCCAGGACTACGTGACACTGATCGCCAACTACCAGCCCGACCAGGGCGCGTACGGCGGCCCCAACTACTACTCGATGGATCCGAACGGGCTGTACGAGATCCACATCGACAACACCGGCAGCGCGATGGAAGCGCTGACCTTCCAGTTCCGCTTCACCAACACGCTGCGCGACATCCAGCTGCCGATCTCGGGCAAGCAGGTCTCGATTCCGCTGGTGCAGGCCGGCCAGATCTCGGCGCCCAACCAGGCCACGAGCAACCTGCGCGAGACGTTCACGCTCACCGTCGTGCGCGGCGACCGCCGCAAGGGCCAGGCCGCCGCCGTCACCAATGCCGCCAACGGCAACACCGTGTTCGACCGGCCGACCGACAACATCGGCGAAAAGACCTTCGGCGGCCCGAGCGGCTATGCCGCCTATGCGGCCCAGCAGATCTACAACATCAACATCCCCGGCTGCGCCGCGGGGGGCCGCGTGTTCGCGGGCCAGCGCCAGGACCCGTTCGCGGTCGCGCTGGGCCAGGTGTTCGACCTGATCAATCTCAACCCGCTCGGCTCGACCAGCGCCTACGGCGCGGGCACGCTGGCCACGCGCAACGTCAGCACGCTGGCGCTCGAGGTGCCGATCTCCTGCCTCACCGCGGGCGGCACCGGCCCGATCATCGGCGGCTGGACCACGGCCAGCGCGCGCCAGGGCCGCCTGATCGCCAGCCCGCCCAAGAGCGGCCACGGCACCACGACGCTCAACGGCGGCGCATGGGCGCAGGTCTCGCGCCTGGGCATGCCGCTGGTCAACGAAGTGGTCATCGGCCTGAAGGACAAGGACGCGTTCAACAGCTCCAAGCCGATGGACGACGGCCAGTTCGCCACCTACGTGACCAACCCGACGCTGCCCGCGCTGATCCAGTCGCTGTACCCCAGCGCACCGGCGCCCACGAACTTCCCGCGCACCGACCTCGTCGCGGCCTTCCTGACGGGCATCGACGGCCTGAACAAGCCCGCCAACGTCAAGGCCTCGGAAATGCTGCGCCTGAACACCAGCATCGCGCCCACGGCGATGGCGAGCCAGAGCAACCTCGGCGTGGCCGGCGGCGACAACGCGGGCTTCCCGAACGGGCGACGCCCGGGCGACGACGTGGTGGACATCGAGCTGCGCGTGGCCATGGGCGCCCTGTGCGTGCTGACGGGTGCCAACGACGCGCTCAAGGTCGGGTGCAAGCCCTCCGATGCGCCGGCCGGCGGCGCGGCCATCACCGACGGCGCGCTGCAGAGCCCGTCGCAGTTCCCGGCTGCGTTCCCCTACCTGAACACCCCGCTGCCCGGCGCCGTCAACGCCGCAGCGGCACCATGAACGGGAGCACCGCATGAACCGGAACATCCATCGCATCGGCGCCGCCCTGCTGCTGGCCGCAGCCCTTGCCGGCTGCGGCGGAGGCGGAGGTGGCGGCGGGGGCGGGTTCTACCCGTTCCCGATCGGCGGAAACAACCCGCCGCAGAATCCGCCGCCCGCACAGGCCGATCCCTACGACCAGTTCATCGCCTATGTGCAGGCGATGGTCGCCACCATGCTCGACACGAGCGAACCGGCGAACGTGGCGGTCTTCGACCCGCCGCCGACGTCGGAGACCAAAGAGCCGGTCGCCACGCAGTAGCCGACATGCGCCGCACCGCATCCGCGACAGCATGGGTGGCAGGCGCCGCGCTTGCGCTGGCCGCCTTTGCAACGCACGCGGTGCCGCGCGTGCCCACCGGCGACGACGAAGTGGTGGAGACACTGCCCGTCGTCGCCGGCTGGTCGGGCGAACAACGCCGGCTGCGCCGTGAACTGGCGCAGCGGCCGAACGACGAGGCCACGGCCATCGCGGCGGCCTCCACCTACCTCGACCTGGCCCGCGAACAGGGCGACGCGCGCTACGCCGGCTACGCCATGGGCGCGCTGCAGGCCTGGGAAGCCACGCCGCCGGCCCGGATCCCACCCGCGGTGCTGGTCATGCGCGCCACGGTCGCGCAGTTCCTGCATGACTTCGACGGTGCCGAAGCCACCCTGCGGATGGCGCTCGCCAGACGCCCCAACGATGCGCAGGCGTGGATCACGCTGGCCACCATTCTTCGCGTGCGCGGGCGCTACAACGAATCGGACGCCGCCTGCCGCTCGCTCGGACGATCGGGCCCCGCCTTCTACGGCGTGGCCTGCCTCGCGGAAAACGCCGGGCTGCGCGGCAACCACGCTGACGCCCGCCAAGCATTGCAGGCCCTGCTGGCAGACCCCGCGCTGCGCGACGCAGACAAGGCCGGCACGCGGCAGTGGCTGCTGACCAGCGTCGCCGAGGTGGAGGAACTGGCGGGCCGCCAGGCCGAAGCCGACGCCGCCTATCGCAAGGCCGTGGCGGCGCAACGCTCGGGCTACCTGCTGCTGGCCTACAGCGACTATCTGCAGCGCGCCGGGCGCCATGCCGAAATCCCGAGGCTGCTGGCCAACGAGGCGCGCAGCGACGCGGTGCTGCTGCGGCTGGCCATTGCCGGCGCCGCGGCACGCGACAAGCGCGCCCAGGCCGAAGCCGACGAACTGCGCCAGCGCTTCGAGGCAGCAGCGCTTCGCCCCGGTACCACCGCGCTGCATGCACGCGAGGAAGCCATGTTCGCGCTCGACGTGCAGAACGACCCGAAGCGCGCGCTCGAACTCGCGCGCCTGAACCTCAGGCTGCAGCGCGAGCCCATCGACTTCCTGGTGTTCGCGCGAGCCGCCTCGGCCGCCAACGACACCACCGCGCGCGACGAAGTGAAGGCGCTGATGCAACAGATCGGACTGAAGGATGCGCGTGTCGATGCAACGCCTTGAACGCGCCGGGCTGGCCGTGCTCGCCATGCTGATGCTGGTCGGTCTGCTCCTCGGCGCGGCGCCGGCCCACGCGCACAAGGCGAGCGATGCCTACCTGCAGTTGCAGCGCAAGGGCGACACGATCGACCTGCGCTGGGACATCGCGCTGCGCGACCTCGACGCGATGCTCGACCTGGACACCAACGCCGACCGCAAGCTCAGCTGGGGCGAGGTGCGCACGCGCCTTGCGGACATCCGCGCCTATGCGCTGGCGCGCCTGCGCCTGCAGCAGGGCCAATGCGTGCTGGCCGAAGCGCAGCCGCCGGCCGTCGAAGACCGCATCGACGGCGCCTACCTCGTGCTGCGGCTGCAGGCGCCATGCAAGGCGGGCGCCGCGCTCGACATCGACTACCGCCTGTTCCGCGAGGTCGATCCCACGCACCGCGGCCTGTTGCGCATGGAAGCGGAAGACGCCGCCAGCGCACAGCCCACGGTGCGCTCGCTCGACCCGTCGGCCGGGCCGGTTTCGCTGCCGTGGCCCGGGAATGCCGGTGAGGCCGGCGCGGCGGGCACCGATGCGGCGGCGCAGGCCGACGGCGGTTTCTTTCGCGACGGCATCCACCACATCCTCATCGGCTACGACCACATCCTGTTTCTGATCTGCCTGCTGCTGCCCGCCGTGCTGCGCCGGCGTGCGGACGGCTGGGAGCCGGTGCTCGCGTGGCGCGAAGCGGTGTGGCCGATGCTGGGCATCGTCACCATGTTCACCATCGCGCACTCGATCACGCTGGCGCTCGCGGGGCTGAAGATCGTGACCATCTCGCCGCGCATCATCGAGCCCGGCATCGCCATCACCATCATGCTGGCGGCCATCGACAACATCTACCCGGTGCTGCGCGGGCGCCGCAAGCTCTTCAGCTTCCTGTTCGGGCTGATCCACGGCTTCGGCTTCGCGGGCGCGCTGGCCGAGCTCGACCTGCCGCTGCGCGACTTCGTGATCGCACTGCTGCAGTTCAACCTGGGCGTGGAGGCCGGACAGCTGATGGTGGTGGCCGTGGTGCTCGTCGCATTGCTGGCGCTGCGCAACTGGCAGCGCTATCCGCCGCTGGTGCTGCGCGGCGGCTCGGCGCTGGCGGTGCTGGTGGCGGCCATCTGGCTCGGCGAGCGCGTGTTCGACGTCAAGGTGCTTCCTTTTTCATAGCGAACCCATCCGCATGCCCCTTCGCGGGAACGCATGTGTAGACCCCGTCTGACGGACAGCCGCCCTGCAAGAGCGCACGCTGGCCCTTTTCCTCTATCGCCCGAGAAGGATCGCCCATGTCCGCAGACGACATCACGGACCCGGCCGCGCAACGGCTGCTGCACCGGCGCCTCGCCCGTTTCAACGCCGCCCGGCTGAAGCCGGGCACTCCTTCCCCGCAGTGGCGCGAAGACCTCGCGCGCGAGTACGAACACCGGCTGCTGGAAGGCGACTTCCTCGAAGCCCTGCGCAGCCAGGTACAGGTGGCGGCGTCCGCCGCGGCCGGCAATGCGGACCACTTCGCGAGCTGGTTCGAGACGCTGGAGCGCACCGGCCCCGGCCAGCACCACCCGCTGTTCGACTGGCTGGCGGAAGAAGCCACGCTGGCGCAGATGCGCTGGTTCCTCACGCAGGAGGCTGCGGGCGAGGCGGGCTTCGAAGACCTGCTGGCCTTCACCCAGGTCAAGCTGCCGCCGCAGCCCAAGCTCGAGTGCGCGCGCAACTTCTGGGACGAGATGGGCCACGGCAAGCAAGGCGCCATGCACGGCCAGATGCTCGATCAGATGGTGCGCGAACTCGACCTGCATCCGGCCATCGACACCACGGCGTGGGAGTCGCTCGCGCTGGCCAACACCATGGTGGGTCTTGCGACCTCGCGGCGCTATGCGTACCACGCCGTGGGCGCGCTCGGCGTGATCGAGCTCACCGCGCCGGGCCGCGTGAAGAAGGTGGCGACCGGCATGCGCCGCCTGGGCCTGAGCGGCCGCGCGCGCGCCTATTTCGACCTGCATGCGGCGCTCGACGTGTCGCATGCACGCGCTTGGCTGCGCGAAGTGATCCGCCCGCTGGTCGAGGACGACCCGGCCTGCGGGCAGTTCATCGCCGAGGGCGCGCTGATGCGGCTGGCCTGCGGGGCGCGTTGCTTCGCGCGCTATGCGGCGGAACTGCAGATCGAGGAGGCCGCCGCATGCTGAACGCCGCCGGCGTACTGCGCCAGGTGGCGGCCACGGGCTATCGCTTCACCACCGTCACCCCCCTCACCCACCAGCGCGTGCTCGCGCGACGCGGTCGTGAGCCGGGTTCGACGTTGCGCGACGTCTTTGGCTGGAACCTCCCGTTCGAAGCGGGTGCGTTGCCGCCCGCGCTGCTGGCCGGCATGGAGCAGGCCGGCATCGTGCGGCGCGACGGTTCGCTGCTGCGCAGCACCGTGCGAATCGCCAGCCTCGGCGACGACCTGTTCTTCCACTCGGCATACCCCACGGTCGAAGAGAACGCCGTGTTCTTCGGCCCCGACACCAGCCGCTTCGCGCGCTTCATCGGCCATGCCCTGCAAGCGCTCAAGCCCCGGGGCGCAGTCCCGCTGCGCGTGCTGGACATCGGCTGCGGCAGCGGTGCGGGCGGCATCGTCGCGGCGCGCGCGCTGGCCGAAGCCGGCGCGGCGGCGACGGTGGTCATGAACGACATCAACCCGCTTGCGCTTCAATACACCGCCGTCAACGCGGAGGTGGCCGGCATTCCCGTGGCGCTGGCGCAGGGCGATGCACTCTCGGCGGTGCAGGGCACGTTCGACCTCATCATCTCCAACCCGCCCTACCTCGACGACGCCGCGCAGCGTGCCTACCGGCACGGCGGCGCGCGGCTCGGGCGAGCCCTGGGCGTGCGCATCGCGGCAGAGTCGCTGAAGCGTCTTGCGCCGGGCGGCCGGCTGCTGCTGTACACCGGCGTGGCCATGGTGGACGGCGAAGATCCCTTCCTGCGCGAGCTGCAACCGCTGCTCGCGGCCTCGGGCTTCGAGTGGTCGTATGCGGAGATCGACCCCGACGTGTTCGGAGAGGAACTGGAGCGGCCGGTGTACGCGCACATCGACCGCATCGCCGCGGTCGGCCTCGTCGCCCGCCGTCCGCTGGGAGACGGGTAGTGGCCGCCGAACTCGACATCGGCCCCGACGCGCGCCGCCTGTCGCAGGTGCGCGAATGCAGTTTGCTCGAACGCATGCCCAAGTGGCTCATCTGCGTGCCGCTGGTCGTGCAGTGGCTGTGGCTGTCGGTGCGCCACGGCGGCGTCACCGTGCCGTCGGCGGCCAACCCCCATCTCACGTCGGGCGGCCTGGTGGGCGAAGGCAAGCTCGAGTACTTCGACGGCATGGGCCCGCTCGCGCGCTCCTTCACCGCCGACCACTGCGCCGTGCGCAACGACGACACCGCCACCGAGCCCGCGCTGCGCCAGGCCATGGAACGCGCCGGCTTCGGTTTCCCGGTGGTCGTCAAGCCCAACCTCGGCCTGTGCGGCTACGGCGTGCGCCTGCTGCACGACATGGCCGCGCTGCGGGCCTACCTCGCGGTGTTCCCGCGCGACGAGACGGTGGTACTGCAGCGCTACCTGCCGCAGGAGGGCGAAGCCGGCATCTTCTACGCGCGCGATCCGGTGACGGAAGAGGGCCGCATCATCGGCCTGGCGCTGCGCTACTTCCCGCGCGTGACCGGCGACGGCCGCAGCACCGTGGGCGAGCTCATCGCGGCCGACACGCGCGCGCGCCGCATCGCGCGTTCGCCGCGCCACGAATGCCGCGTGCCGCTTGCGAGCGTGCCCGCCGCCGGGCAGCACGTGCGGCTGGCCACCATCGGCTCGACCCGCGTCGGCGGGCTTTACCGCAACGGCGCGGCGCTGGCCACGCCGGAGCTCGCGCGCGCCGTCGATGCCATCGCGCGCGACATGCCCGCATTTCACTTCGGCCGCTTCGACGTGCGCTTCGACAGCCTGCGCGAGCTGGCCGCCGGTCGCGGCTTCACCATCATGGAGATCAACGGCGCGGGCTCCGAAGCCATCGAGGCCTGGGACCCCGACATCGGCGTGCTGCAGGGCTTTCGCATGGTCTTCGCGAAGCAGCGGCTGCTGTTCGCCATCGGCGCCGCACAGCGCAGGAGGGGCGTGCGGCCCATCGGGCTGCTGGCGCTGGCACGGCTCAACCGGCGGCAGAACCGCCTGGTCGAGCGGTACCCGCCTTCCAACTGAGAGATCAGCATGCAGACGGAAACCATCGCCCCGCACGCTTTTCCGATCCACCGGCACGCCGCGCACGCACCGGTGATGGAGACGCGCTGGGCCGACTGCGAGGAAGACCTGCACGACGCCCAGCGGCTTCGCTTTCGCGTGTTCGCGCAGGAAATGGGCGCGCACCTGGCACCGCCCGAAGGCACGCCCCCCGGGCTGGACGCCGACCGCTTCGATCCCTTCTGCGACCACCTGCTGGTGCGCGCCCTCGACCCTGAGCACGGCCCCGGCCCGCTCATCGGCACCTACCGCGTGCTGACGCCCGATGCGGCGCGGCGCGCGGGCGGCTTCTACACCGACACCGAGTTCGACCTGACCCCGCTCATGCCGTTGCGCGGCCGCGCGCTGGAGCTGGGCCGCTCGTGCGTGGATGCCGGGTGGCGCTCGGGCAGCGTCATCATGGCGCTGTGGACGGCACTCGGGCAGTACATGGTCGAGCACCGGCTCGACACCATGATCGGCTGCGCCAGCATCGGCATGGAAGACCACGGCCTGGCCGCCGCGCGGCTGTGGCACCGGCTGTGCCGCACGCACCTGGTCGAACAGCGCTGGCGTGTCGAGCCGCGCATCGCGCTGCCGCTGGACACCGACCTGGAGGCCGATGCCGGCAGCGACGCCGCCGCGCCCGCCGCGCCGCCGCTCATCAAGGGCTACCTGCGCTGCGGTGCCCGCCTGCTCGGGCCGCCCGCGCTCGACGCGGCCTTCAACACCGCCGACCTCCCGCTGATGCTGCGGCTGGACGACGTCGCGCCGCGCTACCGCCAGCACTTCTTTGGCGTGACTTCCGGCATGACTTCCGGCGTGCCTTGCGGCGTGTCCACGTGAGGATGGCCGCACGCCCGCGGCGCGCGCTGGCCTCCGTGGTGGGGGCGCAGTTCCTGAGCTCGCTGGCCGACAACGCACTGCTGATCGTCGCCATCGACCTGCTCATGCAGCAGCACACGCCGGGCTGGATGACGCCGGCGCTGCGGGTGTTCTTCTACGTCTCTTACGTGCTGCTGGCCGCCTTCGCGGGCGCGGTGGCCGATGCCGCGCCCAAGGACCGGGTGCTGATGGCCACCAACCTCGTCAAGCTCGGCGGCTGCGGCCTGCTGCTTTGGCACGTGCAGCCGCTGGTGGCCTATGCGCTGGTCGGCCTGGGCGCGGCCGCCTATTCGCCGGCCAAGTACGGCATCCTGCCGGAGCTGCTGCCGCAGGACGCGCTGGTGGGCGCCAACGGCTGGATCGAGGCGACCACGGTGCTGTCGATCCTGTTCGGCGTGGCGCTCGGCAGCTCGCTGGTCGGCAGCAGCCAGGCGCTGGTGGCCATTGGCGCGGTGTACCTGCTGGCCGCGGCGTGCACGCTGGCGATTCCGCACACCCCGGCACGCGATCGCGCGGCGCTGGCGCATCCGGGCCTTCTGCTGCGGGACTTCAGGCATTCGCTGGGGCTGCTGTGGCGCGACCCCGACGCACGCATCTCGCTGGCAGTCACCAGCCTGTTCTGGGCCGCCTCCGCCACGCTGCAGTTCATGGTGCTGCGCTTCGCCGCCGAACGGCTGGGGCTGAAGCTGTCGCAAGGGGCGCTGCTGCAGATCGCGGTAGCCATCGGCATGGCACTGGGTGCGCTGGGCGCATCGCGCTGGTTTCCGCTGCCGCGCGCCCGGCGCGCGTTGCCGCTGGGCGTGGTGCTCGGTGCCGCGGTGCTGCTGATGACCCTGGTCACGCAACCCATCGTCGCGGCCGTGCTGCTGGTGGCGATCGGCGCGCTCGCGGGCCTGCTGCTGGTGCCGATGAATGCGCTGCTGCAAAGCCGCGGCCTGCTGCGCATGAACCCGGGCCAGTCGATCGCGGTGCAGAACTTCAACGAAAGCCTGGCCTCCCTGGCCATGCTGGGGGTGTACGGCGCGCTGCTCTACTTCGATGCGCCGCTGCTGCCCACGCTGGCGGGGTTCGGCGGCTTCCTGGTGCTGGCCATGGCCGGCATCACCGTCTGGTCGCGCCGACTGGGGCCGGCGAGCGATGCGCTGGCGGCGCAGAACGTATAGCCGCGAAGAGGGCACCCGGAGGTGCCTCCTCGTTCGATGGCCGGCCGCGCGTCAGTCGAGCTTGACGTTGGCCTGCCTGATCACCTGGCCCCACATCTGGCGATCGTCATGGATGAAGGCGGCGAACTCCGCTGGTGAGTTGCAGCGCAGCTCACCGCCGTAGTCGCGCCACTTCTTCGCCAGTTCTTCGGACTGACAGGCCTTCTGCATGGCGGCGCTGAGCTTCTCCAGGATGGGCTTGGGCGTGCCGGCCGGCGCGAGGATGCCCTGCCAGGCGATGGGCGCGTAGTCCGGCAGGCCCGCCTCGGCGAAGGTCGGCACTTCGGGGAAGCTCGGATGCCGCTTGCTGCCTGTGATGGCCAGCAGCTTCAGCCGGCCGGCGCGGATGCTTCCGGCCGCAGCGGGCAGGCCGTCGAACATGGCCTGCACCTGTCCGGCGATCAGATCGGTGTAGGGGCTGGTGCTGTTGTAAGGCACGAGGTTGGTCTTCACGCCCGCGACGTTGTTGAACCACACGGCCGACAGGTGCGAATAGCTGCCGATGCCCGCCGTCGCGACCGCCACTGAATCGGGCCTGGCCTTGAGTGCCGCAATGAGCGCGCGCGCATCCTTCGCCTCGACGCCGGGCGTGGCGATGAGCCCGGTGTTCAGCACGCCCAGCAGGCTGACGGGCGCGAAATCCTTCTCGGCGTTGAACGGCAGCTTCGCGTACAGGTGCGGCACCACCGACAGCGAACTGGTCGTGCCGATGTACAGCGAGTAGCCATCGGCCGGCGCCTTGGCGGCCACCTCGGTGCCGATGATGTTCGAGGCACCAGGCCGGTTTTCCACGAAGAAGGTCTGGCCCAGGATCTTCGTGAGCTCGGCGGCGATCTCGCGCGCATTCGCGTCGGGCCCGCTGCCCGCGGGAAAGGGGGCAATGATGCGCACCGCCTTGCTCGGGTAATCCGCCTGCGCCGCCGCGCCGCCGGCCACTGCGCCGGCCGAGGCCATCACGCCGAGGGCCATCCAGCGGCGGACCGTCATCTTCAGAACTCTCATCGGTTTGTCTCCTGTTGATCTTGCGTGCCGTTTGCACGAGGTCGAATGATAGATAAATGCGTTGTATTGTCAAAATACGATAATCGCCATATCATTTCTTCAATGCAGAGCCGGATACCGGACCGCTTTATCGCCAGGAGACATTGAATTGACCGAAAGCAGCCCATCGAACCTGCAGTTCAGCCACATCGGCCTGTACGTGAGCGACCTCCCGCGCATGGCGCGCTTCTACCGCCAGGCCCTGCGCTTCACGCAGACCGACGCGGGCGACCTGGGTGCGGTGCAGCTGGTGTTCCTGAGCCGGGACCCGCGTGAGCACCACCAGTTGGTGCTCGCCACCGGCCGGCCGGCCGATGCGGGCTTCAACGTGGTCAACCAGATCTCCTTCCGGGTGCCCGACATCGCCACGCTGCGCCAGTTCCACGACCGGCTGCTGGCCGAGGGCGCGAGCGACATGCACCCGGTGACGCACGGCAACGCGGTGTCGGTGTATTGCCGCGATCCCGAGGGCAACCGGCTCGAGCTCTTCATGGACACGCCCTGGTACTGCGAGCAGCCGCTGCGCGAACCGGTCGACCTGTCCCAGCCCGACGAGGTCATCCTTGGGCGTGCGGAAGCCATCGCCAGGCGGTTTCCGAAGTTCATGAGCCGCGCCGAATGGCAGGCCGAGGTGGCGCGCCGCATGGAAGAAGACCAGCGTGGCTGAGCCGCGGCACATGCACGACGTCGCGATCGTCGGACTCGGCCCCACCGGCGCCACGCTGGCCAACCTGCTGGGCGCGGCGGGGCTGTCGGTGGTGGTGCTCGAGCGGGAAGCCGGCGTGTTCCCGCTGCCGCGCGCGATCCACTTCGACGGCGAGGTGCTGCGCATCCTGCAGGGCGCGGGACTGCGCGAGCAGGCCCTGGCCATCGCGCGCCCCGGCGAGCAGGGCATGCACTTCGTCAACGGCGCGGGCGAGACCATGCTGATACGCGGCGGCAGCGCCGCGCTCGGGCCGCACGGCTGCGCCAACAACTACTACTTTCACCAACCCGAGCTCGAGGCCGTGTTGCGCGAAGGCCTGGCGCGCTTTCGCAATGTGCAGGTGCGGCTGCGCAGCGAGGTGACCGGCGTCTCGCAGGACGCGGACGGCGCCACCCTGGCCGTGCGCGAAACCGGCAGCGGCCGGGCGTCCGCCGTGCGCGCGCGCTACGTCATCGGCTGCGACGGCGCGCGCTCGCCGGTGCGACGGCACATGGGCAGCGCGATGCTCGACCTCGGGCTGCGCCAGCCGTGGCTGGTGTTCGACGTGGTGCTCACCCAGCCGGTCGACCTGCCCACGCACACGGTGCAGCACTGCGACCCGGCACGACCCATGACCTATTGCAACGTGGTCGGCGACCGTCGGCGCTGGGAGATCATGGTGCTGCCCGGCGACGACCGCGAAGCGCTGGTGCAGCCCGCATCGTTGTGGCGGCTGGTTGCGCCTTGGGTGCGGCCCGACCAGGCGCGGCTGGAACGCGCGGCCATCTACACCTTCCATTCCGTCATTGCGCAGGGCTGGCGCCACGGCCGGCTGCTGCTGGCGGGCGACGCCTGCCACCAGACGCCGCCCTTCCTCGGCCAGGGCATGTGCGCGGGCATCCGCGACGCGGCCAACCTCGCATGGAAACTCGAAGCGGT
This sequence comes from Variovorax sp. AB1(2024), assembly GCF_037482385.2. Taxonomy (NCBI): domain Bacteria; kingdom Pseudomonadati; phylum Pseudomonadota; class Betaproteobacteria; order Burkholderiales; family Comamonadaceae; genus Variovorax; species Variovorax sp. AB1(2024). The sequence goes on from NZ_JBBHKP020000002.1 coordinate 746,269, forward strand.
GCTGGCGCGTCAGGCCCCCGATGCGCTGCTCGACACGTACGAGTCGGAACGCGCACCGCATGTGCGCGCGCTCATCGATCTGGCGGTGCGGCTGGGCAACATCATCCAGACCACCGACCCGGCGCTGGCCGCCGAGCGCGACGCGAAGTTCCGCGCAGGCCGCCCGGAGATCTTCGAGCTGCCGCCACAGGTGCTGGGCGAAGGCGCCTTCGACGCGCAGCCCGGCTCGCCCGCGGGCCGGCCGTTTCCGCAGCCGCGCCTTTGCGACGGACGGCTGCTCGACGACCTGCTGGGTCGCCGCAGCGCGGTCATCGGCCAACCCGCCGCGCTCGCGGCCGCCGCTCCCGCCACCGTCGAGCGTTGGCGACGCGCCGACGCGATGGTCATCGACCAGCCCGACGCGCCGCTGCGCGACTGGCTCGACGCGCAGGAAGCGCAAGCGGTGATACTGCGGCCCGACCGATATATCGTCGGCGTCGCGCGCACGGGGCTCGATCTGGATCGCATCTCGCAACACCTCCCCGTCGCGCCATGACATCCTGGAGGAAATCGCGTGCCGGAAAAATCCCTGTCCAGCCTGGGCCGCATGCTAGGCGTTCTCGACCTGTTCGACGACACGCACCTGACACGCACGGCGGACGACATCTCGGCCGCGCTCGACGTGTCGCTGCCCACGGGCTACCGCTACGTGCGGCTGCTGCTGGAGGCCGGCCTGCTGCAGCGCGTGGAGGATTCGCACTACGCGCTGGGGCCGCGCATCATCCTGCTCGACCACTACATCCGCAAGGCGGACCCGGTGCTGCGCGAAGGCATTCCGGTGATGCGCGAGCTGGTGGCGGCCACCGGCTTCGACTGCGTCGCTTCGGGCCTGTTCGGCATGCAGGTGCTCGACACGCACCGCGAGATGGGCGGTGCGCCGCCCGCGCTGGCCTACGGACGCGGCAGGCCGCGTCCGCTGTTCCAGGGCGGCGCGCCCAAGGTGCTGCTGGCCACGTTCGCGCCGGCGCAGTTGCGCAAGGTCTTCGACGCCCGCCACGACGAGCTGGTGCGCTGCGGGCTGCCCGCCGAGTGGAGCGAGTTCCGCCGCTACTACGCGGCGATCCGCAAGGCGGGCCACTACATCTCGATCGGCGAGCTCGAGCCGCAGCTCGCGGCCGTCGCCGCGCCGATCCTGAAGGCCGATGGAGGCGCATGGGGCGCCATCTCGCTGGTCTTCGACACCTCGCGCCTGTCGATCGTCGATCTCGACAAGATGGTTCACCTGATCACCGAGGGCGCTTCGCGCATTGGAGGTCGCCTGGCGTAAACCCGTTTCCACAACCACCACGTGCCCTCGCGGGCCTCACGGACAGACCATGAAACTCATCAGCTACCAACACAACGGCATCGACAGCTACGGTGCGGTGACAGGGGAGCGCGCGGACCGCGTTGCCGACCTGCGCGGCATCTTCGGCAGCCGCGCGACGGACCTGAAGGCGCTGATTGCCGCCGGCCTGCTGGACGAAGCCGCCGCCGCCATCGCCAAGGCCGACGCCACGCTCCCGCTGGGCGAAGTGCAGCTGCTGCCCGTGATCCCCAACCCCGGCAAGATCGTTTGCGTGGGACTCAACTACGGCGAGCACGTGCGCGAGACCGGCCGCGAGATCACCGAGAAGCCCACGCTCTTCCTGCGCGTGGCCGAGTCGCAGGTGGCGCACGGCGAAGATATCGTGCTGCCGCCCGAATCGAGCAAGCTCGACTACGAGGGCGAGATCGCCATCGTCATCGGCCGGGGCGGACGGCGCATCGCCGAGGCCGATGCGTGGAACCACATCGCCGGCTACGCCTGCTACAACGACGGCAGCATCCGCGACTGGCAGACCGCGACCCCGCAGTGGACGGCCGGCAAGAACTTCTGGCGCACCGGTGGTTTCGGTCCGTGGATGGTCACGCGCGACGAGATCGCCGACGGCCAGGTCATGACGCTGGTCACGCGGCTCAACGGCCAGGAGATGCAACGCACCACCACCGACAAGCTGATCCACGGCATTCCCCGGCAGATTGCGCACATCTCCGCCTTCATGCCGCTGGCCGCGGGCGACGTGATCGTCACCGGCACGCCCGGCGGCGTGGGCGCCAAGCGCACGCCACCCGTGTGGATGAAGGCGGGAGACAGTGTCGAGGTGGAGGTCGACGCGATCGGCGTATTGCGCAACGGTGTGCGCGTGGAGTGACACGCCCCGCCGGGCAGGAGCCCGGGCCGATCGGTCGCGGCGGCGCAGAAGGTTCGGGCAAAAGATGAAGTAATTCGTTTACAGTCCGCAACATCCGCTCCACGACGCCACCGCCCGAGTGAACCTCAGAAAATCTGCCAACAGTCTGGTTGTTCGCCTGCTCGTGATGGGTCTGCTGATGGCCATGCTGGGGACCGCCGCCAGTTACACCCAGCTCACCCGCTTCCTGCGGGAAGACCTGACCCGGTCGGTGGCGGTGCAGCAGACGGCCCTGGCCGACTACGTGGCGCGCGATGTCGACAACTACCTGGGCGAGCGCCTCTCGTTCCTCGAGCGCCTGGCGGCCACGCTGCCGCCCGAGCTCCTGGCCCGGCCCGAGCGGCTGCGGGCCTGGCTGGAAGAACGCAGCACCCTCAGCGCCCTCTTCCCGGTCGGCCTGAAGGTTGCCGACGCCACCGGCAGGCGTCTCGACGGCGCGGGCCAACTCACAACGGACGATCCGGAATTCGAGGCCGCGCGCCAAGGGCAGCCGGCGCTGGGCCGTGCCCGGGCAGCCGCCTCCGGGCACTCGGTGCTGCCCATGGCCGTGCCGCTGCGTGACGCCGCCGGCCGGGTGAGCGCCGTGCTGCTGGGCACCGCGGACCTTTCGGCCGACGGCCTGCTCGACCACCTGCAGCGCGGGCGCGTGGGCCAGGACGGGGGCATCCTGGTGGTGTCGCCGCGCGACCGGATCTTCGTGGCCTCCACGGACGTCGGCATGTCGCTCACGCCCACCCCGCCCGAGGGCGTGAATCCCCTGCACGACCGGGCCATGGCCGGCTACCGCGGCAGCGGAACGACCCGCAACGCCAGGGGCATCGAGGAAATCTCCGCCATCGCGTCGGTGCCGACCAGCGGCTGGTTCGTGGTGGCGCGGCTGCCGGTGGCGCAGGCATTGGCGCCGGTGGGGCGCATGCAGACCTTCATCCTGCAGCAGCGCGCGCCCGCGGTGGCGGCGGTGCTGGTCGTGATCGGCCTGATCATGGCCTGGCTGCTGCGCCCGCTGCTGCGCGCCGCCGACCAGGCCGACCGGATGACGCGCGGCGAACTCGCGCTCGCACCGCTGCGGGTGGTGCGCAACGACGAGATCGGCCACCTGACCCAGGCATTCAACCGGCTGCTGGCCAAGCTGCAGGACAACCAGGAGGCGCTGGCCCGCCTGGCCCATCACGACACGCTGACCGGCCTGCCCAACCGCAAGCTGCTGGACGACCGGCTCCTGCAGGCGCTGGCGCGCGCCAGGCGGCATTCGCACCGGGTGGCCGTGCTCTATCTCGATCTCGACGGCTTCAAGATGCTCAACGACACCCTCGGCCACGAGGCGGGCGACCAGGCCCTCCGGGAAATCGCGCGCCGGCTGCAGGCGCTGGTGCGCCAGACCGACACGGTGGCGCGCATCGGCGGCGACGAATTCGTGCTGCTGGCCGCCGACATCGAAGGGCCCGCGGACCAGAACGCCCTGGCGCTGGCGCGGCGATGCGTCGAGGCGATCGCCCGGCCGCTGCAGTTGGCGCGGTCACCGATCGTGATCGGCGCGTCGGTCGGCATCGCCCTGGGCAGCGGCGGTGAAACCCCGCAGGACCTGCTGTCCACCGCCGACAAGGCGATGTACCGGGCCAAGCAGAACGGGCGCGGCCACTGTGTCGCGGCCGCTCAGAACGTGTAGCGCGCGCTGACCCGCACGCTGCGCGGCTCCATCGGGTGGATGTGCCGGTCGTTGACGCCGCCGCCGCAGGTGCCGCCCGCCACCTCGCCCGCGGTGCACGAGGCGTAGTAGTACTCGATGTCGTTGCCCTTGCGGCCCGCCAGGTTGAACACGTCGAGCCCCAGCGTCAGGCGCTTGTCGACCGCATAGCGCGCGCCGAAGTTCAGCAGCGTGGCCGCGCGCGAGCGCACGCTGTTCAGCGTGTCGAGCGCGCGCGGGCCCATGTAGCGCAGCCGCAGCGATGCGGTCCAGGGGCCTTCGGCGTAGGTGATGCCGGCCGCCAGCACGCGCTCGACGGCGTTGTCGATGTAGTTGCCCTCGCCTTCGGGCGCCGCGCCCTTGAAGCGGGCGCGCGACACGGCGGCGTCCACCTCCAGGCGCCAGGCGCGGTCGAACTTCCAGCGCAGCGTGGCCTCGAGCCCGCGCCGCGTGCTCGCGCGCCCCGGCTCGGTGGTGCCCGCGTCGCCGACATAGACCAGCTCCGAAGCCAGGCCGAGCTTCCAGAGCGCCACCGTGGCGGTAAGGTCTTCGTCGGGCTGGAAGCGCCAGCCGATCTCCGCCCCGCGGCCCTTCACCAGCGCAGGCACGCGGTCGGCCGGCAGGCCGCTGCGCGGGTCGGCGGCGATGACGGCGCCGCGCACGTCGTTGCTGTGGAAGCCCACGCCCGCGTTCAGATAGAACTCGTGCGCCGGCGTGGGAGAGAAGGCCAGGCCGAACTTGGGGCTCAGCTGCGAATCGTGGCCCTTGCCGCTGTTGAGCGGGCCATACACCGGCTCTCGGCCCTGCACGTTGTAGCGCAGCGCGTCGCCGCGCAGGCCCACGTAGCCGCGCCACCGGTCGCTGAAGTTGACGAGCTGCTGCCCATACACGGAGAACAGGTCCTGCGAGACCTTGTCGTTGCGCACGGTGCCCAGGCGCTGGCGCGCCTCGGTGTCGTAGAGGCCGACCTCGCCGATGCGGTCGCCGCGCCACTGCGCGCCGAAGCTCAGCAGTCCGTCGAGCCCCGCGATCTTGTTGACCATCGCGTGCGAGCCCTGCGCGCCGAAGATGCGGCGGCGGTCGGTCTGCTCGAACTGGTCGCCGTTGACCGGGTTGTTGAGGAAGTAGGTGAAATCGGAGAACAGGTCGAAGCGGTAGTCGATGGCGTAGGCGCTGAACTCGGTGTCGCCGCCCGGGCCCTTGTCGAACCACTTACCCGACAGGCTGAAGCGCTGGGTCTTGCCGCCGTCGGTCGGGTTCAGGCTGCCGAAGCGCGGCAGCTCGCCGCTGTCGATCAGCCGCTCGGGCACCTGGTCGGTCGAGGTCCATTGGCTCTTGTAGGCCATGGCGGTGACGCTGAAGCCGCGCGTCTGCGAGCCCTGCGAATAGCGCAGCACGGCGTTGGTCTTCCTGAGGTTCTCGGGCACGTTCCAGGGGCCGTTGTTGCCTTCGAGTTCGATGGCGCCGAGCCAGGTCTGGTCCTGCACGGTGCGCGAGCCCGCGGCCAGCAGGCGGCGAAAGTCGTGCGAGCCCACGGTCACTTCGGCAAAGGGCGATTCGAGCGCGCTGAAATAGTCGAGCGACGCGCTGCCCGCGAGCGAGAAGTCGCCGCTCTGCGCGAAGTAGGGTCCCTTGCGGTAGCGCACGCCCGACACCAGCTCGGGAATCAGGAAGTTGAGGTCGGCATACCCCTGGCCATGGCCGTGCGTGGGCATGTTGACCGGCATGCCGTCGACCGTCACCGCGAAGTCGGTGCCGTGGTCGAGGTTGAAGCCGCGCAGGAAGTACTGGTTGGCCTTGCCGTCACCTGAATGCTGCGTGGCGACCACGCCGGGCACCGCCTCGACGATGTCGCCGGGCCGCAGCTTGGGCCTGGACTGGAACGACTCGCGCTCCACCGCGCCCTCGCTCGCACTGTCGGCCGTGCCGATGGCTGCATCGCGCGGGCCGACGATCTGGATTTCCGGCAGATGGCTCTGCTGTTGCGCGCAGGCCGCCGCGCTGCCGAACAGCGCGCCGAGCAGCCACGGCCGCGGGAGGCGCGAAGCCGCGCGAGATGAGAAGTTCATGAATGCCCTTGTCTCCGACCGATGTTGTTGCACGCAAGCACATCGGTTACGCGGCGAAACCCTTGCTGGATTCGTCGGCGGGCGGCAGCCGCAGGTGTTTCTTCAGCGTCTCGAACACCTGCCGCGTGACCGGGTTCACGACGTGGCTGCGCACGTAAAGGTGGTAGGCCAGGTCGGGCAGGCGCGGCATGCCGTCGCCCGCGCCCAGCACGCGCAGGCCCGCGTCGAGCTGCTCCACGCCGCGTGCCGTCACCCCCAGCCCCGCGCGCAGCGCGGCCTTGATGCCGATCAGGCTCGACGAGGTGTAGCGCGGCGTCCAGGCCACGCCTGCCGCGTCGAGCGCCTCATGGCCGATGCGCCGGAAGATGCTCGGTCCGTCGGCCATGATGAGCGGCACCGGCTTGGCCGGGTCGTGCACATAGCTCGCGGCGCACAGCCACACGGTGGGCGAGTTGCGCAGCACCACGCCTTCGAACTGCGACTGCTCGTCCGCGCGGTTGGAGATGATCATGTCCACCTCGCCGCTCTTGAGCGAGGTCATGAGGTAGGGGCTGCGGCCGATGTGGATGTCCAGCTGCAGCAGCGGCGAGGTGCGCGCCACCTCGGTCAGCAGCAGCGGCAGCATGGTCTCGGCCACGTCGTGCGGCGCGCCGATGCGCAGGTTGCCTTCCAGCTGGCCCTGGCGCAGGCTGCGCAGCGCTTCGTCGTTCAGCGCCAGCATGTGGTGCGCGTAGGTGAGCAGCCGCTCGCCGTGCTCCGTCAGCCGCTTCTGGCGCCCCTGCTTCACGAACAGCGGATGGCCGATCTGCTCTTCGAGCCGCTGCATCTGCTGCGTCACGGCCGACTGCGTGCGCTCCAGGTGGACGGCCGCCGCCGCGAAGCTGTGGTGGCTGACCACGGCGGCGAAGGAGCGCAGGAGTTCAAGGTCGAGCGTGGGCATGCATCAATTTTATTAATGTGTTTCTTGCGCCGCCTGGATTGTTGCGTCACGCCGCCGTCACTACAGTGAATGCACACCAAACAGGCAACCCCACTGGAGAAACCGAATGAGCACCCCGTCCGAGCAACGCAAGAAGGCCGTCGCCGCGTCCATCGCCACCATGAAGAAAGCCATCGGCGGCGCTGAAGCGACCCGGGAAACGCTCGACACGGTCCTTGCCTCCCTGCAGGACCTGGCCGCGCACGCCGAGTACTGGGGCGCCGCCGACTTTCCGGCGCCCGAGGCCGGCGAGCACCAGGCGCGCTACCTCATTGCCGAGGACCCGGACCAGAGCTATGCGCTCTACCTGAACGTCATGCGCCCGGGCAAGAAGATCGTGCCGCACAACCACACCACCTGGGCCTGCATCGCGGCCGTGGAAGGCACCGAGCACAACCGCGTGTACGCGCGCACCGACGACGGCAGCGTGCCCGGCGTGGGCAAGCTCGAGGAAACCGCGCTCGTGGTGGTGGCGCCGGGCCGGGGCATCGCGCTGATGCCCGAGGACATCCATTCGGTGGAGATCCAGGGCGAGCAGGTGATCCGCCACCTGCACATGTACGGCCGCGCACTGGAAACGCTGAACAGCCGCACCGCCTACGACCTGGCGGCGGGCACGTACCAGACCATGGGCATCGGCGTGCAGACGCGCCGCTGAGGCGCCCCCTCCAACCTTCTTTTTTCTTCATGCGGGCCGCGCACAACGCCCCCGCAGGACCTCGTTCGTCCCAACGACTTGCCCCCATGACCTCCTTCATCGACCCGAAGACCCTCAAGACCTGGCTGCACGACGGCCGCGAGATCGCGCTGCTCGACGTGCGCGAGCACGGCCAGTACGGCGAGGCGCACCTGTTCTACGGCATTCCCCTGCCCTTCAGCCGGCTGGAGGTCGACGCGCCGCGCCTGGTGCCGCGCCGCGGCGTCCGCGTGGTGGTCTACGACGAAGGCGACACCGACGTGGCCGAGCGCGCCGCCGCACGACTGGCCGCGCTGGGCTACGGCGCCGTGCATGTGCTGCAGGGTGGCGCCCGTGCCTGGAAGGCCGCGGGCCATGTGCTCTTCGCGGGCGTCAACCTGCCCTCCAAGACCTTCGGCGAGCTTGCAGAGGAGGCCTATCACACGCCGCGCATCAGCGCCGGCCAGCTCGCCGAGATGCTGGCGCGCAAGGACAAGGTGGTGGTACTCGACGGCCGCCCCGTCAGCGAGTTCCACAAGATGAACATCCCCGGCGCCACCTGCTGCCCCAACGGCGAGCTGGCCTACCGCGTGCGCCAGCTGGTGCCCGACACCACCACGCCCATCGTCATCAACTGCGCGGGCCGCACCCGCAGCATCATCGGCGCGCAGACGCTCATCAACCTGGGCCTGCCGAACCCGGTCTACGCGCTGGAGAACGGCACGCAGGGCTGGTACCTCGGCGACCATGTGCTGGAGCACGGCGGCACGCGCCGCTATGCCGACGACAGCGGCAACACCGACCTGCGCCCCGCGGCCCAGGCGCTGGCCGCCCGCTTCGGCGTGCCCAGCGTGAATGCGCAGACCGTGCGCGAGTGGGCCGGCGATGCGCAGCGCAGCCTGTTCCTGTGCGACGTGCGCACGCCCGAGGAATTCGCGGCCGGCAGCCTGCCCGGCGCGCAGCACACGCCCGGCGGCCAGCTGATGCAGGCCGGCGACCAGTATTTCGGCGTGCGCCACGCGCGCCTCGTGCTGTTCGACGACGACGGCGTGCGCGCACCGACCGTCGCGAGCTGGCTGCGCCAGATGGGGCATGACGCGAGCGTGCTCGAAGGCGGGCTGGCAAGCGGACTGTCGCTGGCACCCGCCGACGCGCCGGCCGCGCCTGCGCTGGCCACCATCGACGCGCGGACGCTCGCCGCGCGGCTCGAGCAAGACGACGTCGCGCTGGTCGACCTGCGCGGCAGCATGCAGTTTCGCGCCGGCCACATCCCGCAGGCGCGCTGGTCGATCCGCCCGCGCCTGGCCCGCGACCTCCAGCACGAGCCGCGCCAGATCGTGCTGGTGGCCGACGACGCATCGCTCGCGGCCTGGGCCGCCGCATCCGAACTCGCGGGCCGCGCTCCCGCGCCGCTGCTGCTCGCAGGCGGCATGGCCGCATGGCGCGCCGCCGGCCTGCCGGTCGAGGCCACGCCCGCGCTGCCCGCAGACGCGGACTGCATCGACTACCTGTTCTTCGTGCACGACCGCCACGACGGCAACAAGGAAGCCGCGCGCCGCTACCTCGCATGGGAGACCGGCCTCGTCGCGCAGCTCGATGCGCAGGAGCGCGCCGCCTTCCGGCTGCCACCCGCCGCCGCGCCGCACGCCCAGGGCTGACGCCCGCCTTTCCCCGCCGCCCTTTCTGTTCGTCCTTGTCCGTTCCTATTCCAGGAGTCCTGTCATGTCGTTCGCCAGCCGCATCCCGCATCTTGTCCGTCTCGCCGGTATCACGGCGCTTGCCGCCTGGCTCGCGGCATCCGCCCTGCAGCCCGCTGCCGCTGCAGCCGAAACGCTGGCGCCGCGCAACGGGTTTCCGTCGCAGACGATCCGCTTCGTCTCGCCGTTCCCGCCCGGCGGCGGCAACGACGCGACGGCGCGCCTGGTGACCACGCGCCTGCCGGAAGTCATGGGCCAGGCCGCGGTGGTCGACAACCGCGGCGGCGCGGGCGGCAACATCGGCGCCAAGGCCGTCGCCGAGGCCAGGCCCGACGGCTACACCGTGCTCACCTCGCAGGTGTCGATCATGGCGGTGAACCCCTCGCTCTACGCATCGCCCGGTTTCGACCCGATCAAGAATTTCATCCCGATCACGCAGATCAACGCCGCGCCGCTCGCGCTCGTGGTGGACGCCAACTCGCCGCTCAAGAGCTTTGCCGACCTCGCCGCCAAGGCCAAGGCCAGCCCCGGCAAGGTGACCTACGCCACGCCCGGCAACGGCACCCTGTCGCACCTCGTCGGCGTGGTGCTGTCGAAGGACAACGGCATCGCCATGACCCACGTGCCCTACAAGGGCGCCGGCCCGGCCCTGACCGACCTGCTCGGCGGACAGGTCGACATCCTGGTCACCTCCACCTCGTCGGTGGCGGGGATGGTGCAGAACGGCAAGCTGCGCGTGCTGGCCGTCACCAGCCCGCGCCGCATCGGCGTGTTCGCCAAGGCGCCAACGCTGGAAGAACTGGGCTACGCCGGCGCGCGCTTCGAGGACTGGTACGGCTTCTTCGCCCCGGCCGGCACGCCGCCCGAACGCGTGGCCTACCTGAACGAAGCCATCGTGCGCACCCTGCACCTGCCCGAAGTGGCCAAGCTCGTCACCGACGGCGGCAGCGAGGTGGTGGCCAGCACGCCCGAAGCCTTCGCGGCGCAGCTGCGCCAGGACATCGAACGCTGGTCGCGCATCGTCAAGCTTTCCGGTGCCAAAGCGGATTGACGCAACATAGCGGCCTGCCGCCCACTTTCGCCCTTCATCGAACCATGTCCGCATCGCACCACGACGACCCCGCCGGCCAGTCCCTCGACACCCGGCTCACGCGCACCGGCAAGACGCCTTCGTATGCCGGCGGCGCCCCCGTCAACACGCCGCTGGTGCGCGCCAGCACCGTGCTGTTCGACAGCGTGGGCGCGATGCGCGACGCCCGCGCGCGGCGCGACGAGGAACGCGTCTTCAGCTACGGCGCGCGCGGCACCCCCACCACCTTCGCGCTCGAAGACGCGGTGAGCGAACTCGAAGGCGCCTACCGCACGCGGCTCTTTCCCACGGGCCTTGCCGCCATCGGCATGGTGCTGCTGTCGTACCTGAAGCCGGGCGACCACGTGCTCATGTCGGACAGCGTGTACGAGCCCACGCGCAACCTCGTGACTTTGTTCCTCGCGCCCTACGGCATCCGCAGCAGCTTCTTCGCGGCGGACGGCAGCGGCATCGAGGAACTGTTCGAAGCCGATACCCGGCTGGTGTACGCCGAATGCCCCGGCTCGCTGGTCTACGAGATGTGCGACCTGCCCCGGCTCGCGGCGCTGGCCCATGCGCGCGGCGCGCTGCTGGCGGCGGACAACACCTGGGGGTCGGGCCTGCAGTACCGCCCGCTCGCGCTGGGCGCGGACATCTCGACGATGGCCGCGACCAAGTACCTCGGCGGCCACTCCGACGTGATGATGGGCACGGTCGCGACCACCGAGGCCGCATGGCGCCCGCTCAACGAGCGCTGCGACGCCTTCGGCATGACCGTGAGCCCCGACGACGCATGGCTGGTGCTGCGCGGCATGCGCACGCTGTCGGCGCGGCTGCAGGTGCACGAGCGCCATGCGCTCGACGTGGCGCACTGGCTCGAGGCCAGGCCCGAGGTGGCGACGGTGTTCTGCCCCGCGCTGCCGCAGCACCCGGGGCACCACCTCTGGAAGCGCGACTGCAAGGGCACCAACGGGCTGCTGTCGATCGAACTGCAGCCGGGCATCGGCAACGCGGCGGTCGAGCGCTTCGTCGATGCGCTCACGCTCTTCGGGCGCGGCTCTTCATGGGGCGGCTACGAGAGCCTCGTGGCCTGGACCAACATGCGCGCGGCACGCAGCGTGACCGACTGGAGCGGGCGCGGCGCGGTCGTGCGGCTGCACATCGGGCTGGAGTCGCCGGCCGACCTCACGGCCGACCTGGCGCGCGGCTTCGCGGCGCTGAACGCGCAAGCCCCCGGCTGATCGCCCGTTGCGCGGCTACTTCGCAGCCGCCGCGGCGCCTTCGGGCCAGCGCTGCGGCACCCGGCGCAGGTTGTCCGTCGAATAGCCCAGCGTCTTCAGCCGCGAGACCGCCGCCTCGTACACCGGCTCGGGAATGGTCGGCGTGCGCGCCATGATCCAGGCGTAGTCGCGATCGCTCCTGCCGATGATCGTGAGCTGGTAGTCCCTGTCGACATCGACGATCACGTACTCGGCCTTCACCGGCCAGATGAACTGCATGCCCCACACCGCGTTGCCGGTGCCCGGCACCACGCTGCCGACCGGGTTCATCGTCTTCAGCGGGCCGTCGAACGCGCCTTCGCGGTAGCGAAAACGCGTGTCGATGCGCCCGTCCGGCTGCAGCGTGTACGACTCCACCGCGTTGAAGGCATTGCGCTCCGGCCGCGTCGGGATGTTGCCGATCACGTACCAGTCGCCCATGAAACGCTGCAGGTCGACCTGCTTGACCGGCGGGATCGTGGGCGGCGAGACCGCGCAGCCCGCAATGAGCAAGGCCACCGCCGCGCCCGCGGCGATGAGAACGGGCGGGCTGGCCAGGAAAGTTCGCAGGGATCGCTTCATCGTGCCTCCACAGGGGGGAATCGGAGCGCGAAGCGTACCGGCCCCGCGGGGCATCTCGCGTCGGACGGCGCCTTGCCTGACCTGCCTACTTAGCGCCCCAGGTGCCTGTCGAAGAAGCGTGCGATGTCGCCGAACGCCTCGCGCGTTTCCGGCGCGTTCGCATCGATGCCGTATTGCGCGTGCGACTGCCCTTCGTACACGTTGAGCTCGGCCTCGACACCGGCGCGCCGCAGCTTGCGGTGCGTGCGCACGGTGTTCGACAGGAACAGGTCGCGCGTGCCGGTGGTCAGGATCGCGGGCGGAAAGCCCTTGAAGTCGCCGTAGATGGGCGAAAGCTGCGGGTCCTTGAGGTCGCGGCCGTTGGCGTAGAGCAGCGCGGCCCGGCCGAGCCAGCCGTCCCAGGTGACGAGGATGTTGTCGATCCATTCGTTGGTCTGGTAGGTGTCCCCGATCTTCGCGATGTCGGACCACGGCGTGCCCGGCGCGATGGCGCCGGGCAGCGGCACGCGCTCGGCCTTGGCGCGCAGCACCAGCGCGAGCGTCATCGCGCCGCCGGTGGACGTGCCGAACACCGCCATGTTCTGCGGCTTGTTGGTCTTGAGCAGCTCCTTCCAGACGGCCATGGCGTCGTCCATGGCCGCGGGGTAGGGATGGTCCGGCGGCATGCGGTAGTCGACCGAGACCACCTTGTAGCCGCCGAAGCCGGCCAGCAGCATGGCCTCGGGCAGCGCGGATTCGCCGGGGCCGAACACATAGCCGCCGCCATGCACATGCATCAGCAGCCGCTTCTCGTTGCCCGGCGCGATCCTGTTGGGCGTGACGACGAAGGCGTTCACGCCCGCGATCTTCACGGACTGCACGGACACGCCGAGCTTTTCCTTCAAAGCCGGAATCGCGGCGATCACCGGCGCGGCACGGCGGTTGACCAGCTCCTTCCACTCGGCCGCGTTGCGCGGCGCCGCATTGAAGTGCGACGGATACGGACCCGCGATCAGCGCCTGCATCTGCGGGCTGACCTCGTTGACCGGCACCGGGCTGACCTGCGCCGGCGAGCGCCGCGCACCGGGCTGGGCGTTGGCGGCGGCCTGCGCGGTGGCCTTGTCGGCATAGGTCTGCGGGGTTTGCGCGCACGCGGCGAGCACGAGGGCCGCGAGCAGCGCTGCGACACGTGGAATGGCGACGTTCATCGGTTTGGGCTCCTGTGTTGTCGCGCCATGCTCTCACCGCCCTTGCGCCACTGGCCTCCGTTGAAACCCGCCTGTGCGTACGCACAGGAGACAAGCGTGCTACAGCGGCGAAATCCCCGCACTCTTCATCATCCGCCCCGTCAGGTCGATCTCGCTGCGGATCACCTGCAGGTAGTCCTGCGGCGTCGACGGCATGACCTGGCTGCCCAGCTCCGTCAGCGCGGCGATCACCTTCGGCTCCCTGAGCAGGCCGCTGAACACTTCGTAGATGCGGTTCGCGATCGCGTCGGGCGTGCCGGCCGGCAGCGAGAGGCCGCCCCACGACGTGAGCTCGACGCCCTGCAGTCCCTGCTCGGCGAGCGTGCGCACCTCGGGCAGCGCGGGGTTGCGCTTCGCGCCCGCCACGCCCAGCGCCTTGAGCTTGCCGCCTTTGACGTGCGGATACGCCACCGCGAAGATGGGCATGCCGAAGCTCACCTGGTTGCCCAGCACCGCGTTCACCAGTTCCGACGCGCCCTTGTACGGCACATGCGTGGCGGTGATGCCCGCCGCATGCAGAAAGAGCTCCACGCCCAGGTGCGAGGGCGTACCCACGCCGCCCGAAGCGTAGTCGAGCTTGCCGGGGTTGGCGCGCGCCTTGTCGATCAGCTCCTGCACCGACCCGATGCCCGACGACTCGCCCACGACCAGCAGCACGTCGGACGTGGTGATGCGCATGACGTGGCGAAAGTCCTTCATCACGTCGTAGCCCGGGCTCTTGTACATCCGGACGTTGGCGGCCATGGGCCCGGCCGAGTAGATCCAGGTGTAGCCGTCGGGCGCGGCGCGCGCTACCTGCCGCGCGCCGATGTTGCCGGCTGCGCCGCCCTTGTTCTCGATGATGATCGGCTGGCCCAGCAACGGCCCGGCCGCCTCCGCCAGGATGCGCGCGCCGATGTCGGGGCCGGTGCCGGCCAGGTAGGGCACGACCCACTTGATGGGCCGGCTCGGCCAGTGGTCGGCCGCGTTCGCGGCCGTTGCGGCCAGCGGCAGCAGGGGAATGAAGGGCGAGGTCGCAAGCGCGCGGCACAGCGCGCGCCGCGTGAGATGGGTTTGCACGGTCTTTTGTCTCCTGGGATTTTTTTGTGCGGCGGCTACTTCGCCTCGCCGATGAGTTCGCGCGCGATGATGTTCTTCTGGATCTCGCTGGTGCCGGTCAGCACCCGGTACATGCGCAGCATGCGAAACAGGAACTCCACGCGGCGCCCCTGCACGATGCCTTCGCCACCGTGGATCTGCACCGCCGCATCGGCAATGCGGAACGCGGCTTCGGAGCAGAACAGCTTGGCCATCGAGGCATCGGCACGCGCGTCGCCGCCGGCGTCGAGCTGGCGCGCGGTCGAGATCATCAGCGCGCGTGCCGCGGCCAGCTGCGTGGCCATGTCGGCCAGCGAATGCTGGATGGCCTGGAACTCCGCGATCGGGCGGCCGAACTGGCGGCGCGTGCGGGCGTAGTCGCGCGCGTCCTTCAGCGCCACGGTGGCAAGGCCCACCATGCCGGGGCAATGCAGCAGCCGGTTGACGGCAATGCGGCCCAGTGCCAGCGCAAGCCCCCGGCCGGTCTCGCCGATGAGGTGGGTGGCCGGCACGCGGCAATCGGTCAGCACGATGTCGCCGGTGGTCGACTGGCCGGCCATCGTCTTGTAACCCGACTGCACCTCCACGCCGGGCTGGCCCAGGTCGACGAAGAACGCCGAGACCTCGCGGCGCTCCGGGCTGTCGGAGGTGGAGGCCATCAGCACCGCGTAGTCCGCGAAGGGCGAACCCGAGATGAAGCGCTTGCGGCCGTTGAGCACGAAGACGTCGCCCTCGCGCCGCGCCTGCGTCTGCACGGCGCCGGCGTCGGAGCCGGCCTCGGCTTCGGTCAGCGCGAAGCAGATGGCCTTTTCGGCCTGCGCCACGGGAAGGATGAACTTCGCGAGCTGCATGGGCGAGGCGAAGCGCGCGAGCGCACCCACGCGCGGCGGCCCGCTGAGCTCGCCGAACACATGGGGCGCGAGCGGTGAGCCGCTCGAATAGATCGACTCCTTGATCAGCACATGGTCGAGCAGCGAGAGCCCGAGCCCGCCCATCTGCGCGGGCAGCGTCATGCCGTAGAAGCCGAGTTCGTGCGAGCGGCGCCATACGCGCTGCAGCGTCGCCTTGTCGGGGCTGTGCTCGTGGTCGATGCCCTTCTCATGCACCAGCGCGGCAAGCTCGCCGTTCAGGAAGTCGCCGATGCGGGCGATCAGTTCGGCCGCGCGCGGCGAGCCTTCGAAGGGGCCGTCGAAGAGCGGCGCGCGCACGTCGGCCGCCAAGGTGGGCCCGGGGGTCATGGTTTCGGCATTCATGGTGTTCTCGCTGCTCCTCAGTTCACGCGGCGGTCGTGCCCGGCCCAGTACGGCGTCTGGATGGCCTTGCGCGCGATCTTTCCGTTGGCGTTCTTCTGCAGCGCGTCGACGAACTCGATGCGCCGGGGCCGCTTGAAGCCGGCGAGCCGTTCGGCGCAGAAGGCATCGAGCGCGGCGGCGTCGAGCACGGCGCCGGGCTTGCGCACGATATGCGCCGCCACGGCCTCGCCCCATTTGTCGTCGGGCACGCTGAAAACGCAGGCCTCGTCGACCGCCGCATGCTGGTAGAGCACGGCCTCGACCTCCGACGGGTAGACGTTGAAGCCGCCGCTGATCACCATGTCCTTCTTGCGGTCGACGATGTAGATGTAGCCCTCGTCGTCGGCGCGCGCGAGGTCGCCGGTGTGGTAGCGGCCGTTCTTGAGCACCTCGGCCGTGAGTTCGGGCGCGCGCCAGTACCCCGCGAACACGTCGGCCCCGCCCACCACGATCTCGCCGATCTCGCCCGCCGCCACGGGCCGGCCTTCGTCGTCGCAGATGTCGACCTGCGATTCCAGGAAGGGGCGCCCGCACGAGGCCAGCCGCTCGGGCATCGCGGCGCGCGCGAACAGGTGGTCGTCCACGCTCAGGCCGCACACGCCGGAGGTGGTCTCGCCCGCGCCGTAGCCCTGCGAGAGCACCGGGCCGAACACGTCCATCGCCTGCATGATGCGCGCCGGCGCCATGGGCGCCGCGCCGTAGCCCAGCCGGTGCAGGTCGGGCAGCGGACGGTACTGGCCCTGCACTTCGGCCAGCAGCATGTTGATCATGGTGGGCACCATGAAGGTGTGGGTCACGCGCTCGCGCTTCATCTCGGCGATGAAGCGCGCGGGCTCGAAGCCGGCGAACAGGCGGATCGTCGCGCCGCTGCACAGGGCCGGCACCAGCTGCATGCCCGACGCATGCGTGATCGGCCCGACCAGCCCCAGCAGATCGCCGGGACGTGGGTTGTCGGCGCGCATCAAGAACTTGCGCAATTGCGCGAGCCGGTTGCCGAAGGTCTGCATGGCCGCCTTGAGCACGCCGCTGGAGCCCGAGGTGTAGTGCAGCACCGCGAGTTCGTCCGCATGCACGCGCGCGGCGGCGAAGCTGTCGCTGGCCACCGCCATGCGGCCCTCGTAGGAAGCGGGCGTGTCCTGGCCGGCGTCGAGCAGCAGCAGGCGCGGCGCGGCGCCCTTGAGGTGCGGCAGGAAGCTCTCTGCCCGCTCGGCGGTGGTGACGACCAGCGCAGCCTCGCTGTTGGCGATGACCTCGGCCACCTCGACGGGCGCGAGGCGTGCATTCATCGGCGCCTTCACCAGCGCCGCCTTGTAACAGGCCAGCTCCAGCTCGACGATCTCGATGCAGTTGGGCAGGTAGACACCCACGCGATCGCCGCGCTGCAGGCCCAGGCCGCACAGCGCGTTGGCCAGCCGGTTGGAGCGCTGCTCGAGCTGTTGGTAGGTGACGGCGCGCGACGCGCTCGTGACGGCAAGGCGCCGGGCGTGGATGCGCGCGGCGCGGGATACGAGCGCGCCGACATTGGCGATCTCATGGGCGGCTGGGGGCAGCAAGGTTGTCTCCTTCATGCGCGTGCCACAAGCACGCGGTACGGGCGACTTTCGCCGCAGACGGCGCTGGACAACAAATACCGATTGCTGATGCGCGGCCATCAAAAAAGATGATGGCCAGCCCGAGCCCCCGCGCTCGCGGCTATGGCCCGGCCGTCTTGCCGCGCCGGCCTGGCAGGAACTCGGCCTCCCAGCGGCCGGCGTCGATCAGCGCGCGGGTCTCGTCGACCAGCACCTGCATCACGGCGCGCGTCGCGGGGTCGGGCTCGCGCGCCGAGGAGGTCGCGAGGTAGTAGGTGCGCGCCAGATCCGGCTGCACCACGCGCGCGGCGAGCCAGCCGCCGCCGGCAGGCGGCGCATCGGCCATCGCGCAGGCCGGCGAGAAGGTGAAGCCCGCGCCCGCGAGGTACAGCGAGCGGATGACGCGGGCCGAATCGTGCTCGTGCGCGATGTTGAGTTCCAGCCCCAGGTCGTTCGCCGCCGCCTCCACGCTCGCGCGGATGCTGAAGCGGCGCGACTGCAGCACGAGCGGCAGCCCGGCAGCGCGCGCGAACGGCAGCATGGGGCGCCGCGACGTGGCGGCCTTGCCCCGCCCCTGCTTCTTCCCGCCCGGTGAGGGCAGCGTCATCGCGGCCACTTCGCCGCCGGGGTCGTAGCCGCAGATGAACATCGGCTCGCGCACGAAGGGTGTCACGTCCAGCCCGTTGAGGTACTCGGTATCGACCAGCAGGCCGATGTCCGCGCGACGGTCGACCATGGCCTTGCGCACCATCAGGCTCAGGTCGTCGATGACGAACACGCGGATGCGCGGATGCGTGCGCTTGAGCCGCGCCAGCACGGGGCCGAGCAGCAGCGACGACAGCAGGAACGGCACCGCGACCGTGACCGAGCCCTCCGGCCCCTCGGGCGGACGCTGCAGGCGATCGCGCATCGCGCTCGCATCCGACAGCAGCTTGCGCGCATCCTGGTAGAGCTGCAGGCCGGCGGCCGTGGGCGTGACGCCCGCGTGCGAGCGTTCGAACAGCTGCGTGCCGAGTTCGAGCTCCAGCTTCTTGATCTGCGCCGTCAGCGCGGGCTGCGCAACATAAAGCGCCACGGCGGCGCGCGAGAGACTGCCCGCCTCGAGCACGGCGATGAAGTAGCGCAGGGATCGGAGTTCCATCAACTCCCGATTCTGACCTGAAGGCCAGCCGCCCGCGGCGCGGGCTTCAGCCGCAGGCGCCGCGCCCTGCGGGCGAGCCGCGCAGCCGGTTCAGGAACACCAGCTGCGCCCGCGCGCTCTCGCTGCCCTGCGCCGCCGCGCGACGCATCCATGCGCGCGCCTCGCAGCGGTCGGCCTTCACGGCGGCGCCATAGAGCGTCGGGCCGGTCAGCAGCACCATGCCTAGCATCTCCTGCGCTTGGGCATGGCCTTCGTCGGCGGCCTGCCGCAGCATGTCGAGCATGGTGGCGTAGTCGCGGTCCGACTGCGCTTCGAGGGCCAGCTGGAAGCGCTGCTCGGCATGCAGCTGGGCGCTGGCGTCGGTCGGCTGCGCGGCGCACAACGCGGCCGCGACGCACAGTGCGCCCGACAAGGCAACGCGCCAGCGCAAGGACCAGCTGGCGATCTGGTTGAGTTCGGACGACATCGGCAAGCTCCGCGAATGAGATGGCATGCATCGTCTCGTCGCGGCGCCGACGGGAAAAGCTGGAATTGGCTCAGGCGGCCTCAGCCTTCGCCTGAGCCTGCGGCCTCGCAACGCCGCGAGCTCGCCAACGCCGCGAGGAAGGCAGCCCGCACCGGGTCAGTTGTTCGCGCTCAGGTCCATCAGCATGCGCGACAGCAGGTAGAGGCGCGGCACCACGCTCTCGACCTCGGCGTATTCCTCCGGCGTGTGGATGCCGCCACCCACGATGCCGAAGCCGTCGAGCACCGGCACGCCCACGCCCGCCACCAGGCTCGCGTCGGCCGCGCCGCCGCTGCTCTCGATGGTGAGCTTCTTGCCGATCTCGGCGTAGATGCCCTCGGCCATCTTCACCAGCTTCTCCGATGCGGGCAGGCGCGGCATCGGCGGCAGGCCGCGCACCAGGCGCACGCGCACCTCGGTCTCGGGAATCAGCTTGTTCTGCGCGATGCGCACCAGGTCTTTCTCGACACGGTCGAACTCTTCCGGCGTGGCCGCGCGCACGTCGCCCTTGGCGCTCGCGGTGGCGGGAATCACGTTGGTCGGGCCGTTGGCGGTGAGCACGGTGAAGTTGACCGTGGTCTTCTTCGCCGGGTCGGCCGTCTTCGACAGCTGCAGCACCTGGTGCGCGACTTCCATCGCGGCATTGCGGCCGGCCTCGGGCGCCACGCCCGCGTGCGCGGCCACGCCCTTCACCTCGACCAGCGCGGTGGCCGAGCCCTTGCGCTCGACCACGAGGCCATCGGCCGGGCGGCCCGGCTCCAGGTTCAGCGCCACGTCATGCTCCTTGGCCACGCGCTCGATCAGCGCGCTGGTGCCGACGGAGCCCGTCTCCTCGTTGGTGTCGAGCAGGAAGGTGATCTGCCCATAGTCCTTGAAGCCGATCTGCTGCAGGATCTTCAGCGCATAGAGGCCCGCGACCACGCCGCCCTTGTCGTCCATCACGCCGGGGCCGTAAGCGCGGCCGTCCTTGACGTAGAAGGGCTTGGCGGCGGCCGTGCCGTCCTTGAACACGGTGTCCATGTGGGCGAGGATCAGGATCTTCTTCTTGCCCTGCCCCGTGAAGGTGGCCACCACGTTGGTGCCGGGGTGCGGGTCGGCGGGGAAGGTCTCGATGCGCGCGCCGAGCTTGCGCAGTTCGCCCACGGCCATCTCGCGCACCTTGTCGAGCCCTTCGGTGTTGGCCGACCCCGAGTCGATGTTGACCATGCGCTCGAGCATCTGGAGCGCCTCGTCCTTGTATTGCGTGGCCGCATCGAGCGCGCCCTGGTGCGGCTTCTGGGCCAGGGCGTTGCCGCCGGCCAGCAGCGCGCATGCAAGCACCACCCCGTGGCAGACGGAGCGCAGCGGCGCCGGTTTGTTGGTGAGCTTGGTGGGGGATGAGCGCTTGGAAGAAATCATGGGTTGCGTTGTGTTGTTCGCTGGTGTTCGACGAAGAAAAGCCTGCCCCTCGCGAGGCGAGGGCAGGCTATCACCCGCATTCTGCGCGGGTCAAGCGAACACGAACAACGGCTAACGAAGCGCTGGCTAGCAGCAGCGCCCCTTGCCTGCTCCGTAGCGCGCCTCCAGCCGTTCGCGGAAGAAGGCTTCGTAGCTCATGGGCGGGCGGTCCGGGTGGGTGGCTGCCATGTGGGTCAGGTAGGCGTCGTAGTCGGGCATGCCGACCATGAGCCGCAGCGACTGCTTGAGCGAGCGCGCGAAGTAGCGCCCGGCTTCGGGCAATGCGAGGCCCATGGCTTCAGCGCGCGGCCGATGCGGCCAGCGGCTCGAACGGCGTCTCCTGCGTGGTCGGCCGGTTGGCCGCGCGTGCCGCCAGGCAGGCCTTGATGCTGTAGACCAGCACGCTGAGCACCACGAACATGAAAAGCGCGCACAGCGCCGCATCCAGCCGGTCGTTGAAGACGATGCGCGACATGGCCTCGGGCGTCTTGGCCGGCGCCACGAGCACGCCGTTGGCGATGCCCTCGGTGTACCTGGCGGCATGCGACAGGAAGCCGATCTTCGGGTCGGCCGAGAAGATCTTCTGCCAGCCCGCGGTGAGCGTGCAGGCCAGCAGCCATGCGGCCGGCGCGGCGGCCACCCAGGCGTAGCGCTCGCGCTTCATGCGGAACAGCACCACCACGCCAAGCATCAGCGCCACGGCGGCCAGCATCTGGTTGGAGATGCCGAACAGCGGCCACAGCGTGTTGATGCCGCCCAGCGGATCGACCACGCCCTGGTACAGGAAGTAGCCCCAGGCCGCCACGCACAGTGCCGTGGCCACGAGGTTGGCCGGCAGCGAGTCGGTGCGCTTGAGCGCCGGCACGAAGCTGCCCAGCAGGTCCTGCAGCATGAAGCGGCCGGCGCGGGTGCCGGCGTCCACCGCCGTGAGGATGAAAAGCGCCTCGAACAGAATCGCGAAGTGGTACCAGAAAGCCATCATGGCCTGGCCGCCGATCACCTGGTGCAGGATGTGGGCCATGCCCACCGCCAGCGTCGGCGCGCCGCCTGCGCGGCCCAGGATGGTGGTCTCGCCCACGTCCCTGGCGGTCTGCACCAGCATCTCGGGCGTGATCACGAAGCCCCAGCTCGAGATGGTCTGCGCCGCCTGCTGCGCGGTGCTGCCCACCAGCGCGGCCGGGCTGTTCATCGCGAAGTAGATGCCCGGCTCGATGCACGAGGCCGCCACCAGCGCCATCACGGCGACGAAGGATTCGGCCAGCATGCCGCCATAGCCGATGAAGCGCGCATGGCGCTCGTTGTCGAGCATCTTGGGCGTGGTGCCCGAGGAGATGAGCGCATGGAAGCCCGAGACGGCCCCGCAGGCGATGGTGATGAACAGGAACGGGAACAGGCTGCCAGACCACACCGGGCCGTTGCCCTGCGCGAACTGCGTGACGGCCGGCATCTGCAGCGTGGGCATCACGAACACGATGCCGATGGCCAGCGCGATGATGGTGCCGATCTTCAGGAAGGTCGACAGGTAGTCGCGCGGCGCCAGCAGCAGCCACACCGGCAGGCTCGCGGCGACGAAGCCGTAGCCCACCAGCATCCAGGTGAGCGCCTTGCCGTCGAAGGTGAAGAGCGGCGCCCATTCGGGGCTCTGGCTCACGGCCTGGCCGCCGAAGATGGCCAGCATCAGCAGCACGAAGCCGATCAGCGACACCTCGCCGATGCGGCCCGGGCGCAGGTAGCGCAGGTACACGCCCATGAAGAGCGCCACCGGCACCGTGGCCGCCACCGTGAAGGTGCCCCACGGCGACTCGGCCAGCGCCTTCACCACGATCAGCGCCAGCACCGCCAGGATGATGATCATGATCATGAAGGTGCCGAACAGGGCGATCATGCCGGGCACCACGCCCATCTCCTGCTTCACGAGGTCGCCCAGCGAGCGGCCGTCGCGCCGCGTGGAGATGAAGAGAATGATGAAGTCCTGCACCGCGCCGGCGAACACCACGCCGGCCAGCACCCACAGCAGGCCGGGCAGGTAGCCCATCTGCGCCGCGAGCACCGGGCCCACCAGCGGGCCCGCGCCGGCAATGGCCGCGAAGTGGTGGCCGAACAGCACGTTCTTGTCGGTCGGCACGTAGTCCAGGCCGTCGTTGTGGCGGTGCGCGGGCGTCTTGCGGCTGCCGTCCAGGCCCAGCACCTTGTCAGCGATGAAGAGGCTGTAGTAGCGGTAGGCGATCAGGTAGGTGCAGATCGCGGCGGCCACCACCCAGAGGGCGTTGACGCTCTCACCTCGGGTCAGGGCCACGGTGGCGAGCGAAAACGCGCCGGCCACGGCCACGACCAGCCACACCAGGTGGCGTCGGATGCTTTGCATTGGGATGTCTCCAGGATTGAACCCCGGGAGTTTTGCCGCGCGGGCGCCGCGGCGCATCCGTCGGACCGCGCGGGCCGGGCGCGTGGCTTTGCGTAATGGAAAACCCGCATGCCCATGCCCGAGGCCCGCAGTTCAATGCCTGCGGGCCTACACGCACGAACCGGACCAAGCCGGAACAATAGGGGTCTGTCTTCAACAAGCGAGCCAGCCGATTGACCGACACCGCTCCCCCTACTTCAACCCAGGCGACCCAGGCAAGCCAGGCGCAGGTGCGCTGCTGCATCGCGGGCGGCGGCCCCGCCGGCATGGTGCTCGGATTGCTGCTCGCGCGGGCCGGCGTCCCCGTCGTGGTGCTGGAAAAGCACGTTGACTTCCTGCGCGACTTCCGCGGCGACACCGTGCACCCGTCGACGCTGGAGGTACTTCACGAACTGGGCCTGCTCGAGGCTTTCCTGCAGCGCCCGCACGACCGCATCGAGCAGCTGTGCGCCAGCTTCGAGGGCCGGAACTTTCCCGTGGCCGACTTCACCCACCTGCCTTCGCACAGCAAGTTCCTGGTGCTGATGCCGCAGTGGGAGTTCCTGGACTTCATGTGCGACGAGGCGCGGCGCTATCCGGGCTTCGAGCTGTGGACCGACGCCGAGGCCGTCGGCCTGCTGCAGGACAAGGGGCGCGTCAACGGCGTGAAGGTGCGGCGCGGGCGCCGGGCCGGCAAGCCGCAGGACGTGGAGCTGCACGCCTCGCTGGTGGTCGCGAGCGACGGCCGCCACTCGGCGCTGCGCGATGCCGCCGCACTGCCGCACATCAGCTACGGCGCACCGATCGACGTGCTGTGGATGCGCATTCCCAGGGAAAGCGGCGACCCGGAGGCCACCGCGGGCCACATCGCCGCCGGGCACTTGCTGGTGACGCTGAACCGCGGCGACTACTGGCAGTGCGCATTCGTGATTCCCAAGGGCGGGCACGCCGCGCTGCAGGCCCGGGGCATCGACGCCTTCCACGCCGAGATCGGCAAGATCGCGCCCTTCTTCGCCGACCGGCTCGCGACGGCACTGCCCGACTGGAACGCGGTGAAGCTGCTCGAGGTGACGGTCGACCGGCTCGAGTCGTGGTCGTGCAAGGGCATGCTGTGCATTGGCGATGCGGCGCATGCCATGTCGCCTGTGGGCGGCGTCGGCATCAATCTGGCCGTGCAGGACGCGGTGGCCGCGGCCAACCTGCTGGCCCCGATGCTGGCCGGCACGGCCACCGACAAGCAGATCGACGACATATTGCCGCAGCTGCAGCGGCGAAGGGAATGGCCGGTGCGCGTGACGCAGGCGGCGCAGCGCATGGTGCAAGACCGCGTGCTGGTGCCGGTGCTCGGCGGCAAGATGACGGCGGTGGCGGGCCACGTGCCGTGGCCGCTGCGGCTGCTCTCGCGCTGGCCCGTGCTTCGCAGGCTGCCGGCACGGGCGGTGGGACTGGGCGTGCGGCCGGAACATGTGACCTCGCCGCACCGGTCTTTATGAAATTTTTACGCGCGGCCACCGGCATTCGATGCCGTTTTTATGCGCGCCTTTCGATACTCCATCCACTCCCGAACAAGAGTGAGCAATGGAAATCGTCTGGTTGGCCGCCGTCGCGGCCGTGTGGGTCGTCTCGGCAGAGACGCTGGTGAGGCTTTATCGGCTCGACAAGCCGCGCAGGCCGCGCCTGCCGCCTGAGAGGGCGTGACATGGCACTGCACGCGACGCTCTGGTATCACGCGGCCGCCTGGGCCCGGCAGGCACAGGCACGGCCCGACATGACGCTCTACTGGTCATGCTGCGGCACGCCGGCACTCGACGAACAGACCATGCTCGGCCACGTCGAGACGGGCAACGTCCTCGTGGCATCGTGCAGCCATTGCGGCGCCCGGTGGATGAGCATCTCGCGCGCGGAAGATCCGACCGACTGGCGCCCGCTGAACGCCGACGACGCCATCGCCATCCGCATGGCCGGCGACATCACGCGCGCCGCACTGCTCAACGCCTGGGCACGCATGGACGAGCGGGCCGGCTGGCGACGAAGAAAACAGCGCGACGCGGAAGACTGACCGGTCGATGCGCCCCGGGCCTGATGCTCAGGGCCGCCGTGCCTGCGTCGGCTGGCGCGACCAGTACACGCCGTCGAGCCGGTCGAGCCGCACCTCGCCGCCCGTGGACGGCGCATGCACGAAGCGGCCGCCGCCCACATAGATGCCGGCATGCGTGGGCGTGGACGAACCGAAGAGCACCAGGTCGCCCGTGCGAAGCTGCGACATCGCCACGGCTTGACCGAAGTCCGACATGCGCGCCACCGTGCGCGGCGGCGATTGCCCCACGCTGTTGATATAGACGTAGCCGATGAGCCCGCTGCAGTCGAAGCCGCCGTCCGGCGTGTTGCCGCCATAGCGGTATGGCGTGCCGACCAGCCCCAGCGCGTGAATGGCGATGCTGTTCGACTGCTCGTCCGTGAGCGGCGTGCTGGTGATCGACGGTGCGGGGCCTCGTCCCTGGCGCGGGCCCGGAGGGCTTGCGCAGCCCGCCATCAGGAGGCAGGCGGCGATGACGAGAATCTGAAGCAGCCGCGGTGGCGCGGGCATGCGGGAACGTGGCGTTGACACAGGTGCGTCGGACATGTCGGATGGCTGAGCTTGTGAACGTGCACGCACTCTAGCGCGGAACGCGTCCGCTTCCTGAAGAAGAGGCCACGCCCTCCGGGGTCTGCGCTGCTGCGCCGGCGCCGCGGAGGGAGAAGATGCGAAAAGAAAATGACGCGAGGCGTGCCGCTTACTTGGCGACGACGGCGTTGACCGCGTCCTTCAGCGCCTTGCCGGCGGTGAACTTGGGCGCCTTGCTGGCCTTGATGGTCATCGGCTCGCCGGTCGACGGGTTGCGGCCCGTGCGCTCAGGGCGGCTTGCCACGGCGAAGGTGCCGAAGCCGATCAGTTGCACCGTGTCGCCGGCGGCCAGCGCGCGCGACAGGTTTTCGATCGCGGCGTCGAGCGCGCGGCCGGCATCGGCCTTGCTGAGGTTCGTGTCCGTGGCGATGGCGGCGATGAGTTCGGTCTTGTTCAAAACGGGATGCTCTTTCTTCAATCAAGCGGTTGGAAAAAAACGGTAGCGAGAAAGCGCTACCGGGGACCGAACTTTAAACGCCCCGGCGGCGGATGGCGGGGCGCATGCGTTTCAAGAGTGAAACATCTGGCCGAAGCGGGACCTCCGCGAGGCACCGCCCACGCTAGACTGCCGCTTCGTTCTTCCAGGAGACACCGCCATGACCCGATTGCTAGTACGCAGTTTCGGCGTTTCGCTCGACGGCTTCGCTGCCGGCCCGGACCAGAGCCTGGAGCATCCGCTGGGCGTTCGCGGCCCTGAACTCATGAACTGGTTCTTTCCCACGCGCGTCTGGCAGCAGATGCACAGCACGGGCGAGGCCAACGGCGAAACCGGCATCGACAACGAGATCGCCGAGCAGGGCTTCGCCGAGATGGGCGCGTGGATCCTGGGGCGAAACATGTTCGGACCGGTGCGCGGTCCGTGGCCCGACGAGAGCTGGAAAGGCTGGTGGGGCGACGAGCCGCCCTACCATGTGCCGGTCTTCGTGCTGACCCACCATGCCCGCGCGCCACTGACGATGCAAGGCGGCACCACCTTCCACTTCGTCACCGGCGGCATCCATGAGGCTCTGGCATTGGCACGGGCGGCCGCAGGCACGCGCGACGTGCGCGTGGGTGGCGGCGTGGCCACCGTGCGCGAATACCTGAAGGCCGGGCTGATCGACGAACTGCACCTGGCCGTGCGGCCGGTGCTGCTGGGCAAGGGCGAGGCGCTTTTCGCCGGCCTGGACCTGCCGGCCCTGGGCTACAGCTGCGAGCGGCAGGTGGCAGGCGAGCGCGCCACGCATGTGTTCCTGCGCCGCAATGCGCCCTGACGCGGGACATGCCATCCATGAAGTCCTTAAGCCTATCCTTGTTGCTCTTCGGTGCAACGCCCGTGTTCGCGCAGATCAACGCCGGCACCCTGCCCCCCACCCCGTCGCCCCCGTTCAAGCTCACGAAGGTCGCGCAGTTCGACCTGCCATGGCGCATCGCCTTCCTGCCGGACGGGCGCATGCTGGTCACCGAGAAGATCGGCAAGCTCTACCTCACGACCCAGTCCGGGCAGAAGCTCGAAGTCACCGGCGTGCCGCCAGTGCTCTACCAAAGCCAGAACGGCCTGCTCGGCGTGTACCTGGCCCCATCCTTTGCGAGCGATGCGGCGATCTACCTGACCTATTCGGAGCCCGGACAAGTCACGGGTACCTCGAGCCTGGCGCTCGCCCGCGCGACGCTCAGGATCGGCACCGGCACCGCCTCGCTGGAGGACCTGAAGGTCGTCTGGCGTGACCCGATCAAGGGCAAGGGAGGCCAGGTCGGCGCCGCCGTGGCCTTTTCGCCGGACCAGAAGTTTCTCTTTCTCACGGTCGGCGATCGGCAGCGCTTCACCCCTGCGCAAGACCCGAACCAACCGGCCGGCAAGATCCTGCGACTGACCCTGGACGGCAAGCCCGCACCCGGCAACCCCATGGAAGGCAAGACGGGTGCGCAGTCGGTCCCGGTGATCGATCCGCCGAGAGACACGGAGGCCGCGAAGACCGCGCCGGTCGTGCGCACCCATGTCTTCGACGGCCCCAATCTGACGCCGTCCGAGACATGGAGTTCGGGGCATCGCACGCCCTACGGCCTCGCATTCGCGCCGGATGGCCGCCTTTGGGAGCTCGAGCACGGCCCGCGCGGCGGCGACGAACTCAACCTCATCGAACCGGGCAAGAACTACGGTTGGCCGCTCGTTTCCTATGCGGTGAACTACGACGGCGTGCCCATTGCCAGCCCCGACACGCGCGCCGACCTCGCCAAGCCCGCGATCTACTGGACGCCTGTGCTGGCGCCCGGCAACCTGATGTTCTACAGCGGCGCGATGTTTCCGAAATGGAAGGGCTCGGCGTTCGCGCCCGGCCTCGTCAGCCGTGCCCTGCACCGGATCGAGGTCAACGGCGCGATCGCGAAACCGGCGGAGCACTGGACCGTCGGCTTTCGCGTCCGCGCCGTCGAGCAGGCGCCCGATGGCGCGCTGTGGCTGATCGAGGACGACCGCGAGGGCGGCCTGTATCGGCTCACGCCGAAATGATCAGGCCAGTGCCGTGCTGAACGTGGCCAGCAGGCGCGTCCAGGCGCGCTCGGACTGGGCGGCGTCATAGACCTGGGTGTCGGGCGGGCACCAGCCGTGGGCCGCCGGGTACACCTCCACCTCGGCTGGCAGCTTCGCGCTTTCGAGCGCAGTGCGCAGCGTGACCTTGGCTTCGGGATCTTTGGCGTCGTCGTTCTGGGCCACTGCAATCAGGTAGCGCGCCTGCGTCTGGGCCACCAGGCGATGGGGGCTGTCGGGCGCCGCGGTCACCATGGCGGCGCCATGGAAGGTTCCGACAGCACCTACGCGGCCGGGGGCCACGGTGGCAGTGCGCACCGCGATCGGGCCGCCCATGCAATAGCCGGTGGTGCCCAGCTTGCGCGCCTTGTCCACCTCGCGTTGGGCATCGAGCCACGCCACGAAGGCCTTGCCGTCGCTCAGATGCATGGCCGGCGTCAGCGCCTGCATCAGCGGCATCACTTCGGCGATCGGCGTCTGGCCGCCCTGCGCGGCAGTGGGAGCCTTCTTCTGCCGGTAGAAGGGATTCACCACCAGCACGCTGTAGCCCGACTCGGCCAGCCGCCGACCCATTTGCCTGAAGGCCGGGCGAAGACCGAACACGTCGGGCCACACCAGCACGCCGGGTGCAGGCCCCGAGGTCGGTGCGACAAAGTAAGCGTCGCAGTTGCCATCCGCAGTGGCGATGGTCACCTCGCGCTCGGCAACGGCGACGGCGTTGGCCACGCTGGGCAACGCCGTCAGTACACCGGCGGATGCGGCCCACGTAGCGAAGTCGCGGCGGGTGTACTTCTTGAGTTCTTCCTGGTCGTTCAGATCACACACGGTTGATTTACCTCATAAGGATGGGAACACGCCAGCTTTTGCCACGAATCGGGACAGCCAGCAAGCGGGCGGGCTTTCCATGAAGCACGGCGGCGGAGTCGCCTCGCGCTGCTGGATGGGCGACTTTTGTATAGTTTTGTAGCCCGCATGAGCGGCTCCTACACAAGGTCAAGAACACCCTCGGAGAAAGCGCTGCGCGCCCTAACAATCGCGCCTCCATTTCCACAACTCCCTCTGACGGACAACGACCATGAACACCACCACCCAAGACAAGGTTCTCTACACCGGCCGTACCCAGACCACCGGCGGACGCGGCGGCGCCGCGCGCAGCGACGACGGCCGGCTCGACGTCACGCTCACGCGCTTCGGTACCGTGGGTCCTGGCACCAACCCCGAACAGCTGTTCGCAGCCGGATGGTCGGCTTGCTTCATGGGCGCCATGGCCCGCGCGGCCCAGGCCCAGGGCGTGCGCCTGCCGGAAGGGCTGGCCGTCAATGCCGAGGTCGACCTGGTCGAAGGTGCCGACGGCTTCAGGCTGGCGGCGCGGCTGCAGGTCCTCGTGCCCGGCGTGCCGCACGACACCGCCCTGGCCATCGTCGAAGGCGCGCACCAGCTGTGCCCTTATTCCAAGGCCACGCGCGGCAACATCGAGGTCGCGCTGTCGGTGGCCTGACCCACGCACCGGCCCCCACCCATGCCCGCATTCCTCCGAAGGCTGTGGCCAAGCACCCTGCTGGCGCGCGTCACGCTGCTGGTGGTGGTGGGTATGGCGCTGGCCCAGGTGCTGACCTACACGGCGATCCGCTACGAACGCGGGCAGACGCTGATGAACCTGATGGTCAGCGGCGTGGAGCGCGACATCGCGAGTTCCGTGGCCATCCTCGACCGCCTGCCCGCCGCCGAGCGCGCCGGATGGTTCCAGCGCCTGGAGCGGCCCAACTACCGCTTCTCCCTGGAGGGCGTGGGGGACATGGCGCCGCCCTCCTCGCCCGCCCTGGCGCGCTTCGCCGATATCGTGACCAACGCGCTGCGGCCCTTTCCCGTGGTCGCTGTGGGCCAGCTTCCGCAGCAGCCCGAGACGGCGTGCATGCAGGTGCGGCTGAACGACGGCTCCTCGCTGTATGTGCTGGCGCGCCGCGTGCCGATGCCGGTGGCCGACTGGGTGACCTGGCTGTTGCTCGCGCAGCTGCTGGTGCTCGCGGCCTGCGCCTGGGCCGGCATGCGGCTGGTCACACGGCCGCTGGCGCAGCTGGCCCGGGCCGCCGACCGGCTCGGCCCCGACCTGCGGCCCGCGCCCGTGGCCGAGGGCGGGCCGGCCGAGGTGGCGCAGGCCGCGCGCGCCTTCAACGCGATGCAGCGGCGCATTGCAGGCACCGTGCAGGAGCGCATGCAGATCCTCGCCGCCATCTCGCACGACCTGCAGACGCCCATCACGCGAATGCGCCTGCGCGTGGACCTGGCGGACAACATGCCCGAGGCCGACAAGTTCCGCCAGGACCTCGAATCCATGCGCACGCTGGTGCACGAGGGCGTGGGCTACGCCAAGACCTTGCAGGGCTCCGACGAGACGCCGCGCCGCGTGAAGCTGGACGCGTTGGTGCACAGCATCGTCAACGACTACGCCGACACCGGTCGCCCGGTCACGCTCGTGCACGAGGCCGACGTGTCGCTCAGCACCCGGCCGCACGCGTTGCGCCGCATCCTCACCAACCTCGTCGACAACGCGCTCAAATACGGCGAGCGCGCCGAGGTCGGCGTGCGGCTTCAGGACGGTGCCGTGCTGGTCGAGGTCTGCGACCATGGCCCCGGCATTCCCGAGGACCAGCTCGCCGCCGTGCTGCAGCCCTTCTACCGGCTGGAAAGCTCACGCAACCGCGAGACCGGCGGCACTGGGCTGGGCCTGGCCATCGCGCACCAGCTGGCACTGTCGCTCGGTGGCGAGCTGGCCCTGCACAACCGGCCCGAAGGCGGCCTGTGCGCGAGCCTGCGCCTGCCCGCCGCCACGAATCAGGACATCCGATGAACACCACCACGCCTGCCGCCGACCACATCCTTCTGGTCGACGACGACCGCGAGATCCGCGAGCTTGTCGGCGCCTACCTGCAGAAGAACGGTCTGCGCGTGACCACCGCGCCCACCGGCCGCCACATGCGCCAGACCCTGGAGACCGCCGGACCCTTCGACCTCGTGATCCTCGACCTGATGCTGCCCGGCGAGGACGGCCTGACGCTGTGCCGCGACCTGCGCGGCGGCAAGCACAAGGCGCTGCCCATCCTCATGCTCACCGCGCGCGGCGACGAGGCCGACCGCATACTGGGCCTTGAGATGGGCGCCGACGATTACCTCGCCAAGCCCTTCGCCGCGCGCGAGCTGCTGGCCCGCATCAAGTCGGTACTGCGCCGCACGCGCATGCTGCCGCCCAACATGCGCAGCACCGACGAGGCGCGCTACCTGGCCTTCGGCGACTGGCGGCTGGACACGGTGGAGCGCATGCTGCTGGACCACGAAGGCACGGTGGTGTCGCTCAGCGGCGCGGAATACCGGCTCCTGCGCGTGCTGGTGGACCATCCGCAGAAAGTGCTCACGCGCGACCAGATCCTTTCGATCACGCAGGGCCGCGAGGCCGAGCTGTTCGAGCGCTCCATCGACCTGATGATCAGCCGACTGCGCAAGTGCCTGGGCGACGACGCCCGCGAGCCGCGCTACATCAAGACCGTGCGTAGCGAGGGCTACGTGTTCGCCGCGCAGGTCGAAGCGCAAGACGCATAGAGACATGCGCAAGCTGCTGTTCTCGCTGTTCTTCCTCTTCGGCGGTTTCGCGTCCGAAATCAGCCAGTCTGCGGGGCGGCCGTGTGCCATGCCTTCGGCCAGCGCTGCACCGCCGCTGCGGCGGCGGCGTTCCTGAGCGCAGGCCTGCCTCCACCCGTTTGCCTCCAGCCGCCACCTCCGGGTGGCGGTGTCGTTTCAGGGCACCCCATCCGCGATGCGCCAGTCGATGGCGAGTTTGTATGGCTGTGTATCCGGCCCCGCTGCCGCGACATGGCCATGCAATCGGGGAGTGCCCACGACACATGCCACATACATCTGGGCGATGTACTAGGGGCCAGCCGACGCAGACCGCGCCGGCACCGTCCCAACCGCAGCCAAAGGCCATTCCATGCACACCGCCCACACGACAACCGCAACGACCACCCGCCGCCGCGACTTCCTCGCCAGCGCGGCCCTGGGCCTCGCCGCCGCGCCCATCGCCAACCTGCTCGCCTCACCGGCGCGGGCCGCCACGGGCACGGGCGCCACCGGCTTCGCATCGCTCAAGACCATCGCCGCCGGCGACCTGCGCGTGGCCTATGCCGAGGCCGGCCCGGCCGATGGCCCCGTGGCCATCCTGCTGCACGGCTGGCCGTATGACATCCATGCCTTCGTCGACGTGGCGCCGCGTCTGGCGGCGGCGGGTTATCGCGTGATCGTGCCTTCCCTGCGCGGCTACGGCGACACGCGCTTCCTGTCCGACGCCACGCCCCGCAACGGCCAGCAGGGCGCGGTGGCGCAGGACATCGTGGCGCTGATGGACGCGCTGGGCATCCGCCAGGCCGTGCTGGGCGCCTTCGACTGGGGCGCGCGCACGGCCTGCATCCTGGCCGCGATCTGGCCCGAGCGCGTGGCCGGGCTGGTGTCGGTGAGCGGCTACCTGATCGGCAACCCGCAAGCCAACGCCAAGCCGCTGCCGCCGGCCGCGGAGTTCGCCTGGTGGTACCAGTCGTACTTCGCGACCGACCGTGGCCGCGACGGGTATGCCGCCAACCCGGCGGCATTCAACCGCTTCATCTGGCAGCAGGCTTCGCCGCGCTGGCGCTTCGACGAGGCCACCTACCAGCGCAGCGCGCAGTCCTTCGACAACCCGGACCACGTGGCCATCGTGGTCCACAACTACCGCTGGCGCATCGGCCTGGCGGCCGGCGAGCCGCGCTTCGACGCGCTGGAGCAACGGCTGGCCACGGCCCCCGTCATCGCCGTGCCCTCGATCACGATGGAAGGCGATGCCAACGGCGCGCCGCATCCCGATCCGGCCGCTTATGCGAAGAAGTTCAGCGGCAAATACCAGCACCGCCAGCTGGACGGCGGAATCGGCCACAACCTTCCGCAGGAGGCGCCCGCCGCGTTCGCACAGGCGGTGATCGACGTCACGCGGCTCTGAGTCGCACCACCGCTTCGGATCCGCCATGACCCTTGCCATCGCCGCTTTTGTCGCCGGCATGCTGACCGTGCTCAGCCCTTGCATCCTGCCGGTGCTGCCCTTCGTTTTCGCGCGCCATGACCGGCCCTTCGCGCAGGGCAACCTGCCGCTGCTCGCCGGCATGGTCGCTGGTTTCGCGGCCGTGGCCTCCCTCGGCGCCGTGGCGGGCGCATGGGCCGTGCAGCTGAACCAGATCGGCCGCTGGGCCGCATTGGCGGCGCTGGCCCTGTTCGGGGCATCGCTGCTGTCGCCGCGCCTGGCCGCGTGGTGGAGTGCCCCGCTGGTGCGGGCCGGTGAGCGCCTGGCGCACAAGCAGCAGCGCGGCGGCTGGCGCAGCGCCGCGCTGCTGGGCGCGGCCACGGGGCTGATCTGGACACCGTGCGCAGGCCCGGTGCTGGGCCTGGTGCTCGCCACGGCCGCGCTGACGGGGCCGGGTGCCCATACCTTGCTGTTGCTGCTGTCGTACGGCGCCGGTGCCGGCGTGGCGCTGTGGGTGGCGCTGCGGGTCGGCGCCGGGCCGCTGGCCGCCTTGAAGGCCAGGCTGCTGCCCGGCATCGCTGGCTGCCGCATCGCGGGCGTCGCCATGCTGGCCGGCGTGGTGGCCGTGGGCACCGGCATCGACACGCGCCTGCTGGCCCGGTTCGGCGGCCTGGGCGACAGCGGGCTCGAAGCCGGCCTGCTGCAACGCCTGATTCCCGCCGCGCTTGCTGCCTCACCGCAGCCCGCCCGGCTGCCGGTGGAATCAGCGCGGGCCAGCCTGGAAGGCGGCACGCAGTGGCTCAACGCCGCTCCGCAGTCGATCGCCGCATTGCAAGGGAAGGTCGTGCTGGTCAACTTCTGGACCTATTCCTGCATCAACTGCCTGCGCACATTGCCCTATGTGAAAGCCTGGGCGCAGAAATACGCCAACCGTGGTCTCGTGGTGGTGGGCGTGCACACGCCCGAGTTCGCCTTCGAGAAAGACCCCGGCAATGTCAGGCGCGCATTGCAGGATCTGCAGATCGCCTACCCGGTTGTGCAGGACAACGACTTCCGCATCTGGCGCGGGTTCGACAACCATTACTGGCCGGCCCTGTACTTCGTCGATGCACAGGGCCGCGTGCGGCACCACCAGTTCGGCGAGGGCGGGTACGCGGCCTCCGAGCGCGTGATCGAGGAGCTGCTGCGTGAGGCCGGCGCGCCCGGCACCGGAGATGCGCAGCCTGTGCCGGCGCCGAACGTGGCGCCGGACCTGCGCGGCCCCGGCCTGGCCGCCGACGCCGACACCCTGCGCAGCCCGGAGACCTATCTTGGCTACGAGAAGGGGAGCAGCCCACGCGTCGCCGGCAAGGTCGTGCCCGACAAGCCGGCGTACTACACGCCCGCCGCGCTGCAGTCCAACAGCTGGTCGCTGTCCGGCACCTGGACGCTGAAGCCCGAGTTCGTGGAAGGGGCCGATGCGGGTGGCGGCCTTGCGATGCGCTTCGAGGCCCGCGACGCCAACCTGGTGCTCGGCGCGGGCGCCAGCGGCCCGGTGCGCTTTCGACTGACGCTGGACGGCCAGCCCCCCGGGCGGCACCACGGCACGGACGTGGATGCCGATGGCAACGGCGTGGTGGACGCCACCCGCCTGTACCAGCTCGTGCGCCAGAGCGGCGCGGTGAAGGCCCGCACAGTGGAAATCCGCTTTCTTGATTCCGGGGCGCGCGGCTACGCATTCACGTTCGGCTGATGCCGCAGCACGCGCCCCCTGATTTCTGGTCCTGCCTGCGTGCAGGTGTTCGGTGAGTGACGGACCATGGCGCCCGGAAAGGAAAATGAAGTGAGAAAAGACGCAACAACGCCCCGCGGCGCCGCCTTGGTGTTCGGCGGATCACGCGGCATCGGCGCCGCCGCCGTGCGGCGACTGGCGGCCGACGGTTACGCCGTCGCGTTCACCTACGTGTCGCGGCCCGACAGCGCACAGGCACTGGTCGCGCAGATCGCGCAGGCCGGCGGCCGTGCCCACGCCATCGCGGCCGACAGCGCCGATGCCCAGGCCATTCGCAGCGCAGTCGCCCTGGCCGTGGAGCGCTTCGGCGCCCTGCAGGTCGTGGTCGTCAATGCCGGCATCTACAAGGCGGGCAGCATCGACGCGGTGCCGCTGGCCGACCTGGACCAGATGCTGGCGATCAACGTGCGTGGCGTGTTCCTGGCAGTGCAGGCGAGCGTGCCGCATGTGCTGGATGGCGGGCGAATCATCACCATCGGCAGCAACGTGGCGCTGCGCACCGGCCAGGCCGGCTCCAGCGTCTACCAGCTCACGAAGACCGCGGTCGCCGGCCTGGTCAAGGGCGCGGCGCTGGACCTGGCGCCGCGAGGCATCACGGTCAACAACATCCAGCCGGGCCCGGTCGAGACCGACCTGACCGCGGACTGGACCGAAGCACTGGCGCAGCGAAGCCCCTTGAAGCGCGTCGGCAAGCCCCAGGAGATCGGGGCCCTGGTCTCCTACCTCGCGCGCGAAGAGTCAGGGTACATGACGGGCGCGAGCCTGACCATCGACGGAGGTCTGACTCTGTAGTTGTTCTTGGGAGAGGCGGCGCTCCGGGCGGTGCCGCGTCCCTGACAGAGCGTTAGAAATCGAGTGCTGCTTGAAGCTAGGCGACTCTGTGTCGGAGCCATTCCTCCTGGAGGTGGGCCGCGGTGCTGTCGCGGCAGATGAACCGCTGCGAAGGGCTGTTTGTTCAAAGCTGATTCTGGAGTTTCCGCTTCGGTTAAGGGTTGTCCGATACCTGCCCGTGCAACACCACAAGCCCGAGCAGGACAACGGCTTGAGGGCAGGTGTTGGACAAGCCTCTAAGGAGGAAACCGCGGAATGCTCTGCTGGGGACGGGGAAGGCTACGGGCCTATGGGGATTCGGAACGCGTGGCCCAAGTTGGCTCCGACGCAGAGCCCGAGAGACGGCTCCGATGGCGTTGCCGAAGCGCAGTAAATCCAGGCCATCGTTCGCATTGCTCGACGCCAGGACGGTCGACGAAGGGCATCACCGGGCTCGAAGACCAGACTTCCTCTCATCGGCCCGATAGCAAGAAGGGTCGAAGGTTGGCTGAGCAGCTGCGTCGTCATGGCGCTCTGATCCTGCCCGCAGCCTTCGCAACGCAACACGTGGCCCCCCAGCGCCGCGCTGCGGCACTGCTCGATGGCCGACATGACCTTGAGTTGACCCAGGCTCAGGTGACCACGCTGTGCGTTGCGCCAGCCAGGACCGTGGGTGCGGAAGATGTCGGCGACTTCCAGGGCGCAGTGCGCCATGAAGACGATCTACGCAGACAGCTTCTCCAGCGGGCTGACGACGTCGCGCAGGACTTCGGTAGCCACGTGCGTGTAGACCGACGTGGTCTCCAGCTTCTTGTGGCCGAGCATCACCTGGATCACGCGGATGTCCACCTTCTGCTCCAGCAGGTGCGTGGCGAAGCTGTGGCGCAGCGTATGCATGGTGACGCGCTTGTCGATCTTGGCCGCTTCGGCAGCGTCATGGACTGCCCGGTTGAGCTGGCGCGCGGTCAAGGGATCGACCGAGTTCTGCCCGGGAAACAGCCAACCGTTGGGCAGCATCTTGCCCATCGCATTTGCATATCGCCACCAGGCCCGCAGCCGCTCCAGCAGAACCGGCGAGAGCATCGCATAGCGATCCTTGCGACCCTTGCCCTGCTCGACGCGCAGGGTCATGCGCTCGCTGTCGATGTCGCCGACCTTCAGCGCAACGATCTCACTGACCCGCAGGCCGGTGCCGTAGGCGATGGACAGTGCCGTGTGGTACTTGAGGTTGGTGGCTGCTGCGATCAGGCGTGCGGCCTCGTCGCGGCTGAGCACCACCGGCAGCTTCTGGGGCACACGCACGTAGCTCATCCTCTCGACCAGTTCGCCGCGATTGAGCGTGACGTCGAAGAAGAACTTCAGGCCGGTGATGGTGGCGTTGAGCGTGATCGGCGAGACGCCCCGATCGACCAAGTGCAGCTGGAAACGCCGCAGATCCTCCTCGGTAGCTGTGTCGGGGGAGCGCTGAAGGAAGCTCGCGAGGTAGCGCACGGCACGGATGTAGGCAGATTGCGTCTTGGGGCCGAGCTTGCGCATGCGCATGTCGTCGAGCAAGCGCTGGCGCAGCGGTGAAACCGCCGGTGTGGAAGGGATCATGATCGTGCTCCTGTCGAAGAACGAGGCCGATTGCCTCAGTTCTCAACATAGACAGGGGCGCAATGCCTATCCGCACCGCGGCCATTGCGGCGGGCTACCGCGCGAGCGGTGTAGTCCTTGGACCCAGTGCAGTCATACGGCTCGGGGAAGCACATGTCAGCTTTGCAGCGGCAGCGCCACTGCGCCCGCCTGAATAGCAGGCATCCGGCCAAGCGCTGAAGGAAAATGTTCTGGCCGCAGGTGCACATCATCGGCATCACGGTCTCTGCCGAAAGCTCATTGTTGCGAACCGCCCTGGTTCTCGGCATTCGCCCGGCACTTGGCATCGTCGTGTATCTTCCAGCCCATCATGAGCAGCGATTCCAACTGGCTTGATAGCGCCCGCGCGCAGTGGCTTTGGCGAGGGCAGAAGCGCCCCCCGTTCGCCGATGTCCCTGCGCCGGGGCAGGTTTCGGTTTGGGATTTCCCGAGGCCGCCAGAGCTCGTACGCGAAGCCCGTGAGATCGTCGTGCTCTGGGGCAATCTCGAGGTAGCGCGCACCCGAGCCGCCTGGGCAGTCCGCGAGACGGCCCACCCCCCTACCTTCTACCTGCCGCTGGCCGACGTACGGACTGGACTGTTGCAGCCAGCTGGCAATGGCTCGTTCTGTGAGTGGAAGGGACCGGCGCGCTATTGGAATCTGGTCGACGGCGCGCGCCGCTTGGACCAGGTCGCCTGGAGCTACCCCCATCCCTTGTCTGGTGCCGAGCCGCTGGCCGGCTGTGTAGCCTTCTATGCCCACAATCTTGACTGCCGTGTCGGCGGATCGAAGGCCCAGCCACAGGCGGGCCCCTTCTATGGGGGCTGGATCACCCCTGATCTGGTCGGTCCCTTCAAAGGCGAACCCGGTAGCGAAGGTTGGTAGCCAGTCGCATCTTCAGCATCCGGGCATGCACCTCGCTCGCAATGACGCCGAAATTCATCAGTCCCTCTGCCAACGTGCGGCCCACCCTGCGGCGCGGATTGAACGAGCGGAACGGATCCTGGAACACCATTTGCACACGCTTGCAATAGCTGTGCGCATCTGCGCTGCTCATTTCTCGATTCATCCGCTGTCGGGATGAGTGGGCTGGTCGTCACGCCGGAGCAATTCACTGCGCTTCAACATCGAGACGGCGCTTCGCCGTCGGATAACCAAGCATATGGTCCAGCGCAGCAACTCACCTCCGATGTCAGCCGCAGCGAAACCAGTCCCGTTGGAGCTGCGTGGCAACGTTAAGTCGCGCGCAAGCCCAACAGCGTCTGCAGAAGCACCACGCGCGTCTGGCCCAGCACCATGCCCTTCCACTCGTCGTTGTCACAGTAAAAAGCATCGCGCAACTGCTGGCGAATCTCTCTTCGCTGCGACTCGGGCGCCTCGCCATGACGGCGCAGCCACGTGTCGGCGCTCAGACGAAACAGCATCTCGTGGTCGGGAATGGTTCCGAACTCGAGGCCCATCAGTGCGATCCGTGCTTGCGGGCATTCGTCGTAGGCGGCCGAGACAACCGGCCCCGACACATGCGCGGACACGGAGTCCTGACTGAACAGCGCGAAAACGTCGGCACCCCACCAAGCTCGGGCGAGCGCGAGATCTTCAGGCGTATTGCGGCCCGGGTACACCTTCTCGCCGTGTCCATAAGGGCCCAGCCCCGTGTGCACGTCGATCCAACCCAGGTGAGTGGCCGAGGCCGCGTACTTGCGCAGGATGGCGCGGATGGTCTTGTTGCTCCACGTCGGTTCGGTGCCACCGTAGAACAGGCCGTCGGGCGAGCCGTACTGGCCTTTTGTGAGGGCGGTCCGGAAGGCGCGCATGCCATGCTTTTCGATGTAAGCATCCGCGGCCGCTTGGTCGGCTGGCGTCGGCGGCCAACTCGCGGGCAGCGCCAGCGGCTCGACATTGGCGTACTCGGCATTCACCGGCAGCGGAGCGCTAAAGTCAATGTGGTTGCGGTTGAGGTCGATGTTGTCCTCGTTGGTGCGGTGCAGATGCGAGAACCCGTACGGGTTGACGCCATGCACCAGAAGCAGCGCCACGCCGGCCTGCTGCAGGCGCGAGAGCAGATCCTCGTCATGCAGGGTTGCGACCTGCGCGCCCGAGCCGCAGAAGCCTTCGGGCCCGTGTGTGCCCGAGGTCACGAGCAGCAGCAGCTTCGCATCGACGGCGCCGAGCAACGCGACGTCGGTCGCGAGTTCCTCGCCGAGCGCGCCCCGGTGGCCCTTGTTGACGAAGGACTCGATCAAAGCGCCGCGGCCGCTCGCGGCCTCGAGGAACTTGGCGCGGGCCTCGGCGTACGTGCCCGAGAAATGCCGCGTAACGGCGCTGCTGTGGGTGGAGGTTGTCATTGAAAGCTTCGAAGTAGAGGCGAGCGTTTCAGGCGTGCGAACCCGCCGCGTCGATGTCGCGGCCTGTATGGTCGCGCAACCAGATCAAGCCCAGTAACGAGACCGCGGTCATCGCGACCAGGTACCAGGCTGGCGCGAGCTTGCTGCCGGTGGCATTGAGCAGCCAGGTGCTGATGAAGGGCGCGAAGCCGCCGAACAGCGCGACGCCCACGCTGTATACCAGTGACATGCCACTGGCGCGCACCGCCTTCGGGAACATCTCGGGCAGCATTGTGATGCTCGGCGCGGTCTGACCCACCAATCCCAAACTCAGTACGCCGAGCACCACGAACAGCACCACGGGCGTGGGCGAGGCATTGAGCCAGAAAAAGCCGGGGTAGATCAGCAGCACGAGGAAGAGGCGACTCCAGAAGATCAGCGGCTTGCGCCCCACGCGGTCAGACAATGCACCGACCAGCGGCGAAGCCAGAAACAGGATCAGCCCTGTGATCGCCGCGCCGAACAGCGCGACCGATGGGGCGAGCCGCAGCTCGCGCACCGCGTAGGTCGGCATGTAGAAGGTGATCACGTAGGCAGCCGTGGTGCCGCCTACCATGGTGAGGATGGCCGCAAGTACTGTGCCGCCATGCTGCGTGCACACGATCCGCAAGCTGCTTTCGCGCGGCTTCGCGCCTTGATCGGGCGTGATTTCCAGCGACTCGTGGAGGTGGCGGCGGATGTAGATGCCCACCGGCGCGATCAGCATGCCGATGAAGAAGGGCACGCGCCAGCCCCAACTTTCCATGGATTGCGGCGACAGCGTGAAGGTCAGCGTGCCCACCACGACCGCACCGAGCATCACGCCCAGGCCCTGACTCGCGAACTGCCAGCTCGCCATGTAGCCACGGTTCTGCGGCGTGGCATGTTCCACCAGCAGCGTGGTGGACGCACCGACCTCGCCACCGGCCGAGAAGCCCTGGATCAACCGCGCCAGCACGATCAGCACCGGCGCCGCGACGCCGATGGTGGCGTAGGTGGGCGTGAATGCGATCACCGCGCAGCCAAGCGCCATCAAGAAGATGGTCAGGGTCATGGCCTTCTTGCGACCCGCGCGGTCGGCGTAGGCACCGATCACAATGCCACCCAGTGGCCGCATGATGAAGCCGACGCCAAAGGTCGCTACCGTGAGCAGCAGTTGGCCGTAGCCGCTGAAGGTTGGAAAGAACAGCTTGCCGATTACCAGTGCGAGAAAACCATAGACGGTGAAGTCGAAGATCTCGAGGCCGTTGCCAATGGTCGTGGCGACGATGGTCTGTCGCCGGCTGATGGCGGTGTGCGCGGGGGTGGGGTTCATGAGCGTCGAGGTAGGCAAGAATGTCAGTGGGCACCGGTCGCAGCAATCACGGCCACCTCGACCAGGAGCGTGGGCAGCGCGAGCAGCGCGCCAACGGTCGCGGGCGCCGGTGCGCACGCCGGCGGGAGCCAGCCGGTCCACACACGGTTCATCTCGGGAAAGTCGTCGATCTCGGCGAGCCAGATGGTGGCGTTCAGCAGTCTCGACTTGTCCGACCCCGCCTGCGCCAGCAGCGCGTCGATGCGCCGCAGGACGCGTGTAATTTGTTCGCCCACGGTCACCTCCAGCGCCGCGAAATCGAGGTTTGCGCCCGTTCCCATCACGGAAGGAATGCCGAAGCTGCTGCCGAGCGCGCTCGACTCAGAGCCCGCGCCACCGTCAATGAAATCGAACACCGTGCGCGGCAGCGCGCGTCGTGGCAGTTCGCGAAAGTCGTCAATGCAGTGCGCGTCTAGATAGTGGGACATGTTCGATAACATATTGAGCCGTCTAGACGGCATATTCATAGACACCCTTGGCGTCAAGAGGCAGTCTTCCTGGGACGACATGGCCGAGGACTTTGTGCGCAGGCCCCCGTGGGTGCCGCGCTTGCTCAGTCCGCGGCCGCGACGCAGCGCGATGCATCGCGCCGCAGTTCCGCCAGGAAGCCCTGTCGCGGTTCGGGCAGGTAGCCCGTGAAGAGCGTCCGCTGCACTTCGGCGAAGAGCCCGGCTCGCGCATAGGGCTCGCCGGCCAGGAAGTCGTCAGCCTGCCCAGGGTCGTCGGTGGCCAGCAGCAGGTACATGCCGACCAGCTCCCCGTCGACCAGCGACGGGCCGCCGTGCAGCACGCGCCCCTGGTTAGCGATCATGTAGTCGAGGTGGGCCGCGCGGATCGGCAGGCGGTCCTGCGCGCCACCGGGGCGGTAACGGCAATCGAGGGCGATGGGCATGGCGGCGTTCCTCGATCAGGCAGTCTTCAGCGCGGGCGACTGCACGGCAGGCGGAGGTGCGTCGTGCGCAGCCAGCAGCGTGGCCAGATTGCGGCGGTACTCAGCGATGGCGCGCGCCTTCACATGCCCATAGCCACGGATTTTCTCGGGCAGCGCGGCAACCGCTACCGCGCTTCCGATGCGCTCGTTGGTCAGTCCGTCAAGCAGGCGCTCGACGAGCCCTTCGTATTCGACCAGCAGCGCGCGTTCCTCGCGCCGCTCGGCCAGCCAGCCGAAGGGATCGATCGGCGTGCCGCGCAGGCCGCGCATCGCCGCGAGCCCGCGGAACACCGGCAACATCCAAGCGCCAAAGCTGCGCTTGAGCACCTTGCCGTCAGCGCCGCGTTTCTCGAAGATCGGCGGCGCCAAGTGGAATTGCAGTTTGAAGTTGCCCTCGAATTGACTGCGCAGGTTCTGAAGGAACTCGGGCCGCGCATGCAGCCGCGCGACCTCGTACTCGTCTTTGTAGGCCATCAGCCTGAACAGCGAACGTGCCACCGCGTCCGCCAGCCGCGGCCGCCGCGCTCCAGGTGCGATGCCTCGCTCAGCGGCCTCCACGCGGCGCACGGTGTCGAGGTAGCGACGCGCATAGCGCGCGTTTTGATAGTCGGTGAGGAAGCGCACGCGTTCCTCAAGCAGCTTCTCGAAAGACTGTGGCAGGTTCAGTGTGACGACGCTGCGCCGGTCACCCATCAGGGTCTGGCGCCATTGCGGATCGGCGGCGGTGAGGCGGCCAGCCGCGAAGGCACGCTTGTTGGCTGCCACGGCCACGCCGTTGAGCTCGATCGCGCGCATCAGCGCCGCCAGGCTCACCGGCACGCCGCCCTGCTGCCAGGCATGGCCGAGCATCAGCATGTTGGCGCCGATGGCGTCGCCCAGCAGCGCCTTGGCGGTGGCGTTCGCGTCGATGCGCTCGACCTGCGCGACACCCGCGGCGGCCTCGATCTTCGCCAGCAGCGCGTCCTCGCGGTAGGGCAGGTCGGGCTGGCGCGTGAACTCGGCCAGGGTCTGCAGATGCGTGTTGACCACCACGCGCGTGCGGCCCTCGCCGATCACGCCCAGCACGTCGGGCAGTACACCCACCACCAAGTCGGCGGCGATCAGGGTGCGCGCGGTGCCCGGCAGCAGGCGCACCGCATGCAGGCGATGGGGCGTGTCGGCCAGGCGCACGTGGCTCACGACCGAGCCGCCTTTCTGCGCGAGCGCGGTGAAGTCGAGCACCGAGACGCCCTTGCCCTCGAGGTGCGCAGCCATCGCGATCAGCGCGCCGAGCGTGATGACGCCGGTACCGCCGACGCCCGCGATCATCAGGTCGAAGGGGTGCGCGAGCGAAGGCAGCGCAGGCAGCGCAAGCGCTGCAGCCAGCGCCTCGGGATCCTGAGCGGGCGCCGCCACCGTGCCCTTGCGCAAGCTGCCGCCGAGCACGCTCACGAAGCTGGGGCAGAAGCCTTCAGCACACGAAAAGTCCTTGTTGCAGCTCGACTGGTCGATCTGGCGTTTGCGGCCGAACGAGGTCTCCAGCGGCGCGACCGACAGGCAGTTCGACTGCGTGCCGCAGTCGCCGCAGCCTTCGCAGACCTCGGAGTTGATAAGTACCCGCCGCGCCGGATCGGGATAGCTCTTGCGCTTGCGACGGCGGCGCTTCTCGGCCGCGCAGGTCTGGTCGTAGACAAGAACCGTGACGCCGGAGATCTCGCGCAACTCGCGCTGCACCAGGTCGAGCTCGCGGCGATGCCGCACCTGCACGCCCGCGGCCAAGGTCACGCCCTGGTAGCGCTGTGGCTCGTCGGTCACGACGACCACCTTGCGC
This sequence comes from Variovorax sp. AB1(2024), assembly GCF_037482385.2. NCBI lineage: Bacteria > Pseudomonadati > Pseudomonadota > Betaproteobacteria > Burkholderiales > Comamonadaceae > Variovorax > Variovorax sp. AB1(2024). The sequence continues at coordinate 790,031 of NZ_JBBHKP020000002.1, forward strand.
GCGCCCTCGCTTGCGACCTGGGTGCATATCTGCGGCACGCTGGTCTGGCCGTCGACGGGTTGGCCGCCGGTCATGGCCACCGCGTCGTTGAACAGGATCTTGTAGGTGATGTTGGCGCCGCCTGCGACCGCCTGACGGATGGCGAGGTAGCCCGAGTGGAAGTAGGTGCCCTCCCCCATGTTCTGGAAGACGTGCGGCACGCGCGTGAAGGCGCCGCGCCCGAGCCAGTCGGCGCCCTCGCCGCCCATCTGCGTGAGGCCGCCCGTGTCGCGGTCCATCCAGCTCGCCATGTAGTGGCAGCCCACGCCGGCTTGTGCCTGGCTGCCCTCGGGCACCTTGGTCGAGCTGTTGTGCGGGCAGCCCGAGCAGAAGTACGGTAGCCGCCGCATGCCGTCGGCCTCGTTCGACAGCGCTGCGCGCGGGGCGAAACGCGCGGTGTCGATGCGCGCAGCCAGCGGATGCCCGATGGCGCGCAGCCACGTCAGCAGCGCGGCAGCGATGCTCGCTGGCGAGAGCTGGCCGGTCCAGGCCAGCAGCGGATGGCCTTCAAGGTCCTGCTTGCCACAGACCGTGGGCCGGCGCGCGCGGTTGAACACGCGGTCCTTGAGTTGCTGCTCAACCACCGATGCCTTCTCCTCGATCACCAGCACATGAGACAACCCCTCGCAGAAGCGGTCGGCGCCCTCGTTATCGAGCGGGAACACCAGGCCGGGCTTGTAAAGCCGCAGCCCGAGCGCCGGCAGGTCGTCGGCGCCGAAGCCGCAGCGCTGCAGCACTTCCATCAGGTCGTGGAAGGACTTGCCGACCGCCACGATGCCGGTCGTGGCCTCGGGCGCGGCCACCACCAGGCGGTCGAGCGGGTTGCCGCGCGCGAAAGCGCTGAAGGCTTCGAGCTTGGCGGCCAGCCGTATTTCGACGGCCGCCGTGAGGAAGTCGCTCGTGCGGTATTCGAGCGCTGAGGTATCGGCCAATTCGGAGGGCTCGGGCAATGCGAACGCCGCATCGATAGAAGCATCGACCGAGCGCGCGCTCTCGACCGTCTCCGAGATCGCCTTGAACGCGACCCAGGTGCTGGCATGGCGCGACGCGGCCCAGCCCCAGAGGCCGAAGGCTTCGTACTCGTCGACCGAGGCCGGATGCACGATCGGAATTCCCCAGCCCATCAGCGACAGGTCGCTGGCGTTAGGGATCGACGAAGACGTGGCGGCATGGTCGTCGCCCACCACCATCAGCACGCCGCCGCGGCGTGACGTGCCGGCCGCGTTGCCGTGGCGGATCGCATCGCCCGCGCGGTCCACGCCCGGCCCCTTGCCGTACCACATGGCGAACACGCCGTCGACCTCGCGCTCGGGGTCCAGGCCAACCTGCTGCGTGCCCATCACCGCAGTGGCGGCAAGGTCCTCGTTGATGGCCGGCAGAAAGCGGATGCCGTGTTCGGCCAGATCTGACTTGGCTCGCCACAACTCAGTGTCAACGCCCGCGAGCGGGGAGCCACGGTATCCGCTCACATAGCCGGCGGTGTTCCAGCCGCGGGCCTTGTCCTCTTGCTGCTGGCGGAACAACAGCCGCACCAGTGCTTGCGTGCCGGTAAGGAACACGCGGCCTGCGCGCGCGGTGCGGTTGTCTTCGAGCCGGTAGCCTGTCTCCAGCGCGAGCGCTGCTTCTTGTGTCTGCATGGTGTGGATCCGTCCATCGGGGGAAGATCAAATATTAATCCGTCTGGACAGCATATATAATTGTGATCCGTGCGGTGTTGGTGACAACCCGGCATGTTTCATTCCGGAGATTGCCACCATGGGAAAGACTGATTCGACGCCGCTGTCCGACGCACCTACTCGCCGCATCCTCGACCTGCTCCAGGCCGACGGCCGCATGACGGTGCAGGCACTGGCCGACGAGGTGGGCCTGTCTTCAGCGCCCTGCTGGCGCCGGCTTCGCGACCTCGAGGACAGCGGCATCATCCGCCGCTTCGTCGCACTGGTCGATCGCAACAAGGTCGGCCTGCATGGCTGCATGTTCACGCAGATCAGCCTGGAGCGGCATTCGGAAACGGTGGTGGCGGCCTTCGAGCGCGCGGTGCAGGCCACGCCCGAAATCCTCGAGTGCTGGGTCACCACCGGCGACAGCGACTACATCCTCAAGATCGTGGTACCTGACGCGCTGGCCTTCGACCGCTTCCTTCACCGCTTCATGCTGAAGCTCGAGGGCATCCGGCAGATCAAGACCTCAGTCGCGCTGCGCGAGGTTAAGAACGACACCCGGCTCGACCTGACGCGGGTGTCGTTCTGACGGAGCGGTTCACACGCTGGGTTGCCGCAGCACCTTACCCGGGTTCATCACTCCGCGTGGATCGAGCGCCTGCTTGATCGCCGCCATCACGCGCATCGAGGCGCCGCGCTCGAGTTCGAGGAAGTCGAGCTTGCCGTAGCCGATGCCGTGCTCGCCGGTGCAGGTGCCGCCCATCGCGATGGCGCGGCGCATCAAGCGCGCGTTCAGCGTCTCGGCACGCGCCATCTCGTCGGCATCCGCGGGGTCAACCACCACGCACAGGTGGAAGTTGCCGTCGCCCACGTGACCGCACATGGGGGCGGTGAGCCCCAGTTCTTCGACGTCGGCGCGCGCTGCCAGCACCGCTTCGCTCAAGCGCGAGATCGGCACGCAGGCATCGGTGGGCATGCCCTGGCAGCCGGGGCGCAGTGCTAGCGCTGCCCACCACACGTCGTGGCGTGCCTGCCAGAGGCGGCTGCGCTCCTCGGGCGTGTCGGCCCACGCGAAGCCAACGCCGCCATTCTCGCCTGCGAGTTCCTCGGCCACGCGCACCTGCTGTGCCACGCTTTCGGGCGCACCGTGGAATTCGAGGAACAGCGTGGGCATGACCGGCAGCCCGAGTTTCGCGTAGCGGTTGCAGGCCTCGATCTGCTGCGCATCGAGGAACTCGATGCGCCCCACCGGCACACCGGTCTGCATGATCGCAGTGACCGCGTCGATGGCCGCGCGCAAATGAGGAAAAGCGCAACGCGCGGCCGCGATCTGCTCGGGCAGCGGATGCAATCGCAGGCCCACCTCGGTGACGATGCCTAGCGTGCCCTCCGCGCCGGTGAACAGGTGCGTGAGGTCGTAACCCGCGGCCGACTTCCGGGCGCGCCCCCCGGTGCGCACCACCTCTCCATCGGGCAGCACCACCTCGAGCGACATCACGCTCTCGCGCATGGTCCCGTAGCGGACGGCGTTGGTGCCCGAGGCGCGCGTCGACACCATGCCTCCGATCGAGGCATCGGCGCCGGGGTCAATCGGGAAATGCAGACCGCTGCCGTGCAGCGCCGCGTTGAGCTGCTTGCGCGTCACGCCGGCTTGCACGCGGCAGTCGAAGTCAGCCTCGTGGATCTCGAGCACGGCATTCATGCGCGAAAGGTCGATGCAGATGCCACCGTGCAGCGCCGCGACGCCGCCTTCGCACGAGGTTCCGGTGCCGAAGGGGATCATCGGCACCGAGGCCGCGTGGCAAAGCCGCGCGACCGTGGCCACTTCCTCAGTCGATTCGGCGAACACCACCGCGTCTGGGGCATGCAGCGGATGGAAGGACACGTCCTTGCCGTGCTGGTCGCGCACCGCCTGGCCGGTCGTGCAGCGATCGCCAAAACATTCGCGCAATTGCCGAATCACCGCGGCTACTGGGCGCTCGTGCAGCGCAAGGGATTTCTCATTCATGCGTATGTCCTTCAGGCCGCCAGCACGACGGGCGGTATCAATTCGATGGGAGCCGACGCCGCTGCGGCGCGCCCCAAGTAGCTGTCGACGACTCGCGCATCGCGCGCGACATCGGTGGCCGGCCCCTGCAGGCTCACGCGGCCCATCTCGAGCACGTAAGCATGGTCGGCCACCTCGAAGGCGGCGCGCGCGTTCTGCTCGACCAGCAAAATCGCCACGCCCTGCGCCTGGAGCCGCCGCACGGTCGCGAAGATGTCACGCACCACCAGCGGCGCGAGCCCCAGGCTCGGCTCGTCGAGCAGGAGAATGCGCGGGCGCGCCATCAACGCACGGCCCAAAGCGAGCATCTGCCGTTCGCCGCCTGAGAGCGTGTGCGCCAGCTGGGCATGCCGCTCGCCCAGGCGCGGGAACAGCGCGTACACGCGCTCCATCTCGGCGGCGATGGCACGCCGCCCCGCGCGGCGCCAGCAGAAGGCGCCGAGCTCAAGGTTGTCGGCCACGCTCATGGTCCCGAAAAGGTCGCGCTGCTCCGGCACCAGTGAAAGGCCCATCGCCACGCGGCGCTCGGGCGAGACGAAGCGCAGGTCGGTGCCGTCAAGCCGGACTTCGCCGCTCATCGGCAGCCGACCCATGAGCGCGGCCAGCAGCGTGGACTTGCCTGCGCCATTGGGTCCGACCACGGTGACGATGCCCGAGGGCGGCACCGCCACGTCGACTTCGTGCAGCGCCGGGATTCGGCCATGGAACGCGCACAGGGCGCGGGCTTCCAGCGTCATGCCGCACTCCCCAAGTAGGCTTGCTGCACGCGCGGGTCGTCGCGCACTGCCTGCGCCTCGCCCTCTGCAATCTTTTGGCCGAACTGCATCACGACCAGTCGGTCGGCGATGTCCATGATGAATTCCATGTCGTGATCCACGATGAGCACGGTCACGCCCTCGCCGCGCAGTTGCTTGAGCAGCACGGCCAGGTTCCTTTTTTCCTGGTGCCGCAGGCCGGCAGCGGGCTCGTCGAGCAGCAGCAGCTGAGGGCGGGCGCACAGGGCGCGCGCGATCTCCAGAATGCGCTGCTTGCCCAGCGGCAGGCTGGCGGCAGGCGCGTCCGCGAGGTCCTCGAGGCCGCAGCGCCTCAGCTGAGCCAGCGCCATGGCCTGGATCTCGGCCTCCTCACGACGGTCCAGCCGAAGCATCGCGCGCAGCCAGCCGTCTCGCCCGAGCAGATGGCAGCCGAGCGCCGCGTTGTCTCGCACGCTCATATCGGCCACCAGCTTCACATGCTGGAAGGTGCGCGCCACGCCACGCGCGGCCACGCGGCGCGCGCCGAGCGCATCAATGCGCTGGCCGCGCAGCGTGATCGCGCCGGCGCTGGCGGGCAAGAGGCCGGTGATCAGGTTGAACAGCGTGCTCTTGCCCGCGCCGTTGGGACCCAGCAACGCAACGATCTCCCGGTCGCGCACCTCGAAGGAGACGCGGTTGACCGCGACCAGCCCACCGAAGCGCTTCTCGGCCTCGTCGACGCACAGAAGCACCTCACCTGCCGTGGCGGGCGCGCGCTGCGCTGGCATTTGCAGCACGGCCGGTTCGCCGCTCGCCACGGGCCGCGGTGCCGCCGCGGGCGCGGCGCGCGTCCAGCGCGCCAGCAGTGGCCACAGTCCCGCATTGGCGCGCGCGAGGATCAGCAGCATCAGCACGCCGAACACCGCCATTTCGAAGTTGCCCGAGCGGCCGAGCAGTGCCGGCAGCACATCCTGGAGCACCTGCTTGAGCACCACCACGACGCCAGCGCCTACCAGCGCACCCCACAGCGCACCCACGCCGCCCATCACGGCCATGAACAGGTATTCGATGCTCATCTGCAACCCGAAGGGCGTGGGGTTGAGGAAGCGCTGCATGTAGACGTAGAGCCAGCCCGCCATGCCGGCCAAGCCCGCGGCGGTGCAGAACACCGCGACCTTGAGCCGGAACGCATGCGCACCAAACGCCTCGGGCAGGTCGGCACCGGCGCGCAGCGCACGCACGGCGCGCCCCAACCGAGAGTCGAGCAGGTTGCGCACCAGCCAGAAGGCGAGCGCGAAGCCCAGCGCGATCAGGCAGAACATCGACCGCTCGGAGGCGAAGTCGAGACCGAAGAGGGTCAGCGCGGGAATGCCCGACAGGCCGTTGAAGCCGCCCAGCGGCTCGACAATGCCCAGCCCGTAGTAGACGACCACGCCCCATGCCAGCGTGGCCAGCGACAGGTAGTGGCCGCCCATCGAGAGCGTCAATGCGCCGATCCCTGCGGCCGCGAGCGTTGCGAGCGCGACCCCGGCCAGCAGCGTGGCCCAGCCGGGCACGCCGTGTGCCACCGCGAGGTAGCCGGCCGCGTAGGCGCCGATGCCGACGAAGGCCGCCTGCCCGAAGGAGATCAGCCCGGCGAAACCGGTCATCAAGGTGAGCCCGAGCGCCACCGTGGCGTAGAGCAGCACGAAGCTCGCAAGCGTGACGTAGTAGCTTGAGGCGAACAGCACGACGCCAGAAATGGCCGCCACGGCGAAGGCCGCGAGCACCCAGGAACGAAACGTCATGAAGCCTCCTGCGAATGCGGGTCGGCCAGCGACCGCCACAGCAGCAGCGGCACGATCAATGCGAACACGATGATCTCCTTGGCAGCGCTCGCACCGTAAGACGAGAAGGCCTCGAGCAGGCCCACTACGAGCGAGCCTCCAGCGGCAAGGACGTAGCCCGAGAGGCCGCCGACAATCGCACCTACAAAGCCCTTGAGCGCAAGCAGGAACCCCGAGTCGTAGTAGATGGTTGTGAAGGGGCCGATCAGCACGCCCGAGACGGCGCCGATGAAGGCGGCGATGGTCAGCGCCAACTCGCCCGAGTGGTCAGGCGAAATACCAACCAGCCGCGCGCCATCGCGGCACACGGCGGTGGCGCGCAGCGCCTTGCCGCTCAGCGTGTGGCCGAAGAAAGCGAAGAAAACGGCCACGAGCACGGCACTCGCCATCACCACAGCCAGCGTCTGGGGCGCCACCGGCAGTCCCGCGAGCAGGCCGGCCGGCAGTTCAAAGCCCGGCAGCCGCGAGCCCTCGGGCCCGAACACGTACAGGCCCAGCGCCACCAGCACGAAGTGCAGCGCGATCGCCGCCACCAGCAGCACCAGCGGCGTGGCATTGCCCATCGGCCGGAACACCGTGCGGTAGATCAGCGGCCCCATCGCCGTGACCAGCGCCACCGCCGCGGCCGTCTGCATCCAGGCCGGAGAGCGCGCGTCGACGCCGAACCACGCGAAGGCGCAGGCCGCCATCGGCAGCGCGCCGAGCAGCGCGATCCGGGCACCGAGCCCCGCGAGATTGCGCTGCCGCACACGCCCGGCGGTTTCCATGCCGCAGGCCAACAGAGCCACCGCCGCGACCGGCACCGCCAGTCCCGGCGCATGGCCCTGCTGGAACGCCGCAATGGTCAGCACGCTGCAACTGACGAATTCGCCCTGCGGGACGAACACGATGCGCGTGACGGTGAAGACCATCACGAGCGCCAGCGCCAGCAGCACGTAGACCGCGCCACTCGCAAGGCCGTCCTGCACCAGCAGGCCGAAGATCTGCATATCCATGATCTTTCGTGTCCGGCGTGCGTCAGGGGATGTACTTCCAGCTGCCCTTCTCGATGCGCACCATCACCCGGCTGCGCTGGTCCAGGCCGATGTGGTCCTTGGGCCCGAGGCTGTAGACGCCGTTGGTGGCATGCAGGTCCTGCGTGACCTCTATCGCGTCGCGCAGCGCCTTGCGGAATTCGGGCGTGCCGGGCTTGGCGCCCTTGAGCGCGCGCGGCGCCGCGTCCTGCAGGATCAGCGCCGCATCCCAGAGGTAGGCGGCGAAGGTGGAACGTTGGCCCGCGTTCGGCAGCGCCTCATACTTGCGGATGAATTCGAGCGAGGGCTTTTTCGCCGGATGGCTGTCGGGCAGTTGCTCGGCCACCAGCACGGGGCCAGCCGGCACGAAGGTGCCCTCGAGCTTGGCGCCTCCCACGCGCAGGAAGTCGTTGTTCGCCACGCCATGCGTCTGGTAGACCTTGCCGCGGTAGCCGCGGTCGAACAGCGTGGCCTGCGGCAGCACCGCCGGCGTGCCCGAGGCCGCGATGAACACCGCATCGGGCTGCGAGGCCAGCAGCTTGAGTACCTGCCCGGTAACCGAAGCATCGGTGCGCGTGTAGCGCTCGTTGGCCACCACCTCGATCTTGCGCAGCTCCGCGAGCTTGTTGAACTCACGCCACCAACCTTCGCCGTAAGCATCGTTGAAGCCAATGAAAGCCACGCGCTTCACGCCGTTGTCGGCCATGTGCTTGATGATCGCAGTCGCCATGTGAGTGTCGCTCTGCGGCGTCTTGAAGGCCCAGCGCCTGCGTTCGTCCACCGGCTCGACGATGGCGCCCGAGCCCGCGAGGCTGATCATCGGCGTACCGCTTTCCACCAGGACGTCGAGCACGGCCAGCGAGTTGGGCGTGAGGCTCGGCCCGATCAGCAGGTCAATTGCCGACTCGGAGATCAGCTTGCGCACGTTCTTGACCGTGGTCGAGGTGTCGGACGCGTCGTCGAGCAGGATGTAGTTGATCTTCTCACTACCCGCACTGGCGGGCAGCACCGACACCGTGCGCTGCTGGGTCACGCCGACCGAGGCGGCGGGCCCGGTGGCCGAGACCACCACGCCCACATTGATGTCGGCCCGCGCGCCCGTGAGCGCCGCGAAGCACAGTGACGCGCCGAAGGCGGCAGCCCGGAAATGGGCCTTTGCAATCTCAATCATCGTTGTCTCCTTTTATATGTCTGTCGTGCCGGGAAGAAATCGGAAAAGCTAGGTCTGCGCCACCGGCGTGAAGCTGTCGGCTGAGATCGCCTCGCTCCCCATGCCTAGCGCGATGCAGGTGTCGGAGCAGGCCGCGACGAAGCCCGGCGAGCCGCCGATCACCGCGCGAGCGCCGGCCAGCGACTCGTGGTTCTCGCGCAGCCACGAGGGCGCGTACTGCTGCTTCGTGGAGAAGCGGCTGCGTGCCTCGGTCACCAGCAGCGCATAGCGGAAGTTCGGATGCGCGTGCGCCAGCCCCGCGAGGCGGTCCAGCAGCATCAATTCGGTGTCGTCGCGAACCGAGAACAGCAGCGTCATCGGGCTCGTGTCACCTTGCCCGAGCGCATCCTCCATGATCGAGAGCACGGGTGCCAGGCCGGTGCCACCCGCGAGCCCGAGCACCGGGCCCTCACCCTCGGGCAATCGGCAGGTACCGTACGGCCCGGTCACACCGATGATGTCGCCGAGCTGCAGCAGGTCGTGGACGTGGCCGCTGGCCGCTCCGCCCGGATGGCGCGCCACCAGCAGCTCTATCAGGCCATCGCTTGAGGGCACGGTCGCGAGGCTGTAGCGTCGGTGCGGCGAGAGTCCCGGCAGCGCGAGCTCCACATAGGTGCCGGCCTGCGCTTCGAAACGCGCCGGCTCGCACGCCTGCAACACCAGCCGCCGCACGCGCGGCGTGAGCGGTGTGTTGCATAGCACGCGCGCCTCAAAGCTCTGCACGGCCGAGCCCTCGCCGCCCGGGATCGGCTGCACCGTGCTCAGATGCACCTCGGCGCTCAACGGCCGCGACTGGCACATCAGGCAAAAGCCGTCGGCAATCTCCTGGTCGGAGATCGCGAGGCCCAGCGACCAGCTGTTGTCGACCGTGCCCTGCGTGACACGCGCCTTGCACATGCCGCAGGAAGCGCCCCGACACTGGTGCGGCAGGATCACGCCCTGCGACAGCGCGGCGTCCAGGATGATCTCGCCCTCGGGCACACCGAAGCGCAGGGCCTCGTTGACGACGATCGTTCTGCTCATGTTCATGAATTTCATTCGGCCTAGAAGATCGGGATCACCTTCTCGGGATCGAACACCACTTCCTTGCCCTCGATGCCGACTTCGGGCAGCGCGGGGAATTCGATGCCGTAGGGATCGAGGTTGGCCTTCATCCGCAGTACGGCCGTTTTCCAATTGGCCTTGCGCTCGTCGAGCGTGAGGATGCCCAAGCCGGCGCTGCGCGCGACCTCGTCGATATGACGCTGCGCGGGGATGAAGGTGGGCGGCAGCTTCCAGAACTGCTCGGGCGGCTCATACAGAATGCCTGAGAGGAACACGAAACCTGCGCGCAGCTGGATGCTGATCATCTGCTTGTCGTCTTCGGTGAGCACCGGCAGCAGTTTCTGCAGCACCGCGAGGCAGATGCCCAGGTGGCGTCCCTCGTCCTGCCCGATGCGCTTGAATGCTTCCTTGAAAACCGGGATAGTGGTGCGCTGGTACATCCCGTGGAACAGCGTGCTCGAGGCCACCTCGCCGAACAGGAAAGAGGTGAACAGAATCGCGAGTGGGTACTTGTCGACGCCGTTCTTGAAGCCGGTCCAGTAGCGCGAGCCGTTGTAGTAGAGCCACTCGATGTTGTTGCGCGCCAGATGCCCGAGCGGCGTCTCGGGGACATAGCCGAGCGGGCCGCCGGGTGTGAGGCGCTTGATGGCGCGCCCGCAGACTTCCTCGTGGTTCATCTCGTCGCGCACGACCGAGAAGAAGCACTTGCGCACGGGGTCCTCTTCCTTGCTCTCGTAGGTGTGGATCATGGCGCGCGCAAACACCGAGGGCCCCGAGCCGTCGAACACGGCGAGCAGCGAGAACCAGTAGGCCATGGCGTAGCGCTGGTCGAGGCTGTAGTCCTCCGCGCGCAGCGTGTCCCAGGCCAGCGTGTGCGGCGACCAGCCCGGATCGCGCGCGGCGTCGTAGATGTCGTAGAGCTTGGGTGTCTGCACGTGCCACTCGAGGGGAAAGATGTTCGCCCCGTCGATGCCGGGCGCGGTCTCGATCTCGGCGAGCAGCGTCTGCGGATCGGGCATGGCGAGCACCTGTTCGGGCGGCGGGATCAGCGCGCGCGCGAGCGCGGCGGTGTCCTGGGAAGCGGGGGACGGGTTCATCGGGAATCTCTCCTTGTCATGTGTTCAGTTTTCAGGGGTTGTTCATTGATTCGCCTTCCAGACGGCTTATCAATTGAAAAAAAAGGACGTGTCCGCAAAGACATCCGCGCGGGTGGTCCGCATGGTTGTGTGCGGTGCGTCATGCCAGATTGGCTTCTGCAGCGCTGCGCCTCAGCACGCGCGTGGCCTTGGCTTCGTAGCGCGGCAGTGCGCCCTCGTCGTGGCAACGCACTTCGCACGTGAGGCCCAGCCGGGCCTTGAGCCGAGCGCGCACCTCGCGCGCCAGTTCGTCGCCCGCGCAGGCAGCGCCAGGCACGCGCTCCACGGCCACTTCCATGTGGTCGAGCACGCTGCGCTCGCTGTCTATGTAGATCTGCCAGGCGTCCTTGGCCAAGCCCTCGACTCCGGCGATCACGTCCTCTATCTGCGAAGGATAGACCAGCACGCCGCGCACCTTGAGCATGTCGTCCGAGCGGCCAATGATGCGGCCTATGCGCGCATAGGCATGGCGGCCGCAAGCGCAACGGTAGGGCTGGGCGGAGCGGCGAACCAGGTCGCGCGTGCGCCAGCGCAGCACCGGGGAGGCCTCTTTGTCGAGGGTGGTGAAGACGATCTCGCCAACCTCGCCCGGCGCCACTGGGCGCAGGGTCTGCGGATCGAGGATCTCGCTGAGCACGCTGTCGTCATTGACCAGATGCATCTCGTCGTCACCGTGCGAATGCGCGCAGGAGACGCCGAGCACCGGCCCGCCGGCCTCCGTGGTGCCGTAGATGTTGTGCGCCAGAAAACCCTCGGGCATCAACGCCTCCATTTCGCTGCGGAAGGTGGCTGACACCGACTGGCCGCCGAACAGCCCCACGCGCAGTGACCAGTCGCGGCGCGGATCGATGCCGGCCTTGTGCGCCTGCTGGATCAACGTCATCAGCCATAGCGGCGACATGGTCGTGACCGTGTGGCGGTGGTCGCGCAGCCACTGGACCATCAGTTCGCCACGGCCGGGGCCGACAGGAAAGTTGACCGCGCCATAGGCCTTGAGCGCCTCGTCCATCGAGCTGCCGCCGATCCACAGCCCGTAGCCATAGCCCTGGTAGACGCGGTCACCCGCGCGAACGCCTACCGTGCGGTAAATACGTGCAAGCTGGCGCACCAGCGTGTCTTCCCAGTCCTTGCGCGTGAAGCCGAACAGCACCGGCAGGCCCGTGGTTCCCGAGGTCGCGCAGAAGCGCACCACCTGCTCGAGCGGCACCGTGAGCAGCGGATACGGATAGAGCTCACGCAGGTGGCTCTTCTCGAGCAACGGCAGCGCCTGCAGCGCGGCACGGTCCTTCAGGTCGAGTGGGGAGGCACCGGCGGCCGCTAAATGCGCCCGCCACTGCGGCGAGTCGGCGAGCCGGCGGCCAAGCGCGGCGAGCTTGGCGTCTTGGCGCGACTGCAGTTCGTCGAGCGACAGGAAATCGTCGGCGGCATCGGCTGCGGCCTTCGCATTGCGGGATTCGGTCATGGGCGTCTCCTTGGTTCTTGGCAGTGGCCGCGCCTCAGGCGGCGAGGTAGCGGCGCGTCTGCAGCACGCGGAAGCGCGGGAGCACGAAGGCCGTGTCGCACAGCGCCGCATTGCCGGCCGCGTTGTGGCCGCTCACGTGCAGGTCGCTGAAGGCCGCGGACTGGTTCACGAGCACCGGGCCGGTCATGTCGAGCGTGAGGTGCACGCCAGCGTCGGCGGCCGCGTGCTTCACGCGGCGCACGAAGGCCTCGTCGCGCGAGTACACCGACCAGGTGATCGCACCGCGCAAGCGCGTGACCTCGTGCGCATGCCGCAGCGCTGCGTCCGCGTCCTCGGTCACGATCAGCAGGCTGATCGGGCCGAAGTGCTCGCGCGCGATGGTGTCGAGGGCTTCGGGCGGCACTGTGTACAGGGCCGGCGTGCGCAGCACCGCATCGGGCATCTCGGGATGCGCGAGCCGGCGCGAGACGAACGCCGGCTCGCCGATCGACGTGGCTTCGACGGCGCGCGCCTCGGTGGCATCACTTTGGATCGCGCCCAGCAATTCGACGGCGCGTACCGGATCGGCGACCAGCTTGCCCACGGTTGCGGCGAGGTCGGCCTTGAAATCCTCGACCGTCTTCGCCATGCCGTCCTGCAGTCGGATGCCCGTGCGCGGCAGGTACAGGCTCTGAGGCGTGGTGCACATCTGGGCGCTGTAAAGGCTCAGCGTGAGCGCAAGGTTGCGTACCAGGCCCGGGTAGTCGCCGGTGCTCTCGATCAGCACCGCATTGACGCCGGCCTTCTCGGTGAAGACATGGGCCTGGCGCGCGTGAGTCTCGAGCCACTCGCCAAATTCGGGACCGCCCGTGAAGTCGATCAGCTTCACGCGCGCATCGAGCGCAAGCGCCTTGGTCTTGGGCGCAACGCGCGTGTCGACCAGCAGTTGCACCACATCGGCGTCGAGACCCAGGCGCGCGAGCACGGTGCGCGCCGTATCAACGCACAGCGCGAGCGGCAGCACGGCCGTGGGATGCGGCTTCACGATCACCGGGTTTCCCGTGACCAGGCTTGCGAACAGGCCCGGATAGGAATTCCAGGTCGGGAAGGTAGCGCAGCCGATCACGGCTGCGATGCCGCGCGGCAGGATCTCGAAAGTCTTCTCCACGCGCAGCGGCCGGCGCGCATCGGGCTTCTCCCAGAGCACGCGCGCCGGATAGGCGCCCATCTCGCGCACGGCGATGGCCACGGCCTCGAGCGCGCGGTCCAGCGCATGCGCCGTGCCGGCCTGGAAGGCCATCGCGAACGGCTGGCCGCAGGCATGCGTGCAGGCGAAAGCCATCTCGAAAGCGCGCTGCTGCAGCGCCTCGAAGATCTCGAGCGCCACCGCGGCGCGCTCGGCCGGGTCGAGCGCGGCCCATGCCGGCGCCACGGCTTCGGCGCGTGCGAGCACGGCGTCTACCGGCTCGTCGGCGTAGGCCGTGTCGAACGGCGCGCCGAAGGCGCTGCGCTCCTCGCCGCGGATCGCGCCATCGCGCTGCATCCAGCGCGCGCGCACAACCGCCTCGCCGGCTTCGCGCGAGCCATCGGCATAGACGGGATGCGCCGGATCCTCGGGATAGGCGCTGTGGTAGCCGCGGCGGGCCACGGCGGAGATGGCATCGGCCAGGGGGCCGGCGTGTTTCTGTTGGAGGGCTTGGAGTTTCATGGTGGGTTCAGAGCGTGGCGGCGGTGCCGAAGATTGCAGTGCATTGGCTCGACATGTAGCCGCCCGGCGCGTGGGCCAGCGCGAGTTCGGCGCCGGCCACCTGGCGCGCACCGGCATCGCCGCGCAACTGCACCACGGATTCGATCGCGGTGTAGATGCCGAACATGCCTGGATGGCCGAGTGAGAGCCCACCGCCGTTGGTGTTCATCGGGAAATCGCCGCCTGGCGAGGTGCGACCGCCGTCGAGAAAGGCACCGCCCTCTCCCTTGGCGCAAAAGCCCGCGTCCTCGGCGAAGACGATCGGCATGATCGTGAAGGCGTCGTAGAACTGCACCACGTCGATGTCCTTCGGCCCGAAGCCGGCCTGTGCATAGGCCGTGGCCGAGGATGTTGCGGCTGCGGTGCGCACCAGGTCCGGCATCTGCGCGATGCTGCGGTGCGTGGCGGCTTCGCCCACGCCGAGCAGATATACCGGCTCGCGTCGAAGCTGTGCGGCGCGATCGGCCGAGACCACGACCAGCGCGCCGCCGCCGTCGGTCACGAGGCAGCAATCGCGCACGGTGAAGGGAAGCGCCACCGGCCGCGCCGCGATCACATCCTCGATGCACAGCGGCCCCGGATCTGGCGCGTCGGTGTCCAGCCGCGCCCAGTCGCGCGCGCTCACCGCCACCTGCGCGAGCTGTTCGCGCGTGGTGCCGAACTCATGCATGTGGCGCTGCGCGACCATCGCGTAGGCCGCGAGCGGGCCCGGGTAGCCATAGGGCACTTCGTAGGGGTTGGGTTCGGAATGGGTCGCGAACTGTCCGCCCGCGGACTTCTGCGTGCTGCCATAGGCGATCAACGCGACCGAGCAGAGTCCGGCCGCGATCGCGGCTCGCGCGTGATTCAAGTGAGCGAGGAAGGCACCGCCGCCGACCTGGGTTGAGTCGGTGTAGCGTGGGCGCAGGCCCAGGTACTCGCACAAGCTGAGCGTGGGCATGAAGAGCTGCAGCCCGGCCGCGAACACGCCATCGACATCGGCCAGCGAGAGCCCCGCGTCGTCGAGCGCGCGCACCGATGCCAACGCCATCGCGTCGAGAGGCGATGAAAGTACCGGCATCGTCGCGAAGCCGCTGCTGCCGATGCCAGCGATCGCGGTCGCGCCGCGCAGGTTCGTTGCCATCATGCGAGCGCTCCGAAGACCACGCGGTGCACATCGTTCCAGAGCTCGATACGC
The DNA here is from genome assembly GCF_037482385.2 of Variovorax sp. AB1(2024). Classification (NCBI taxonomy): domain Bacteria; kingdom Pseudomonadati; phylum Pseudomonadota; class Betaproteobacteria; order Burkholderiales; family Comamonadaceae; genus Variovorax; species Variovorax sp. AB1(2024). Next base: position 805,106 of record NZ_JBBHKP020000002.1, read on the forward strand.
GCGGCCACGCGCAGCCCGATGCGCAGTGCGCCGGGCGACGCATCGACCACCGTGGCCATCATGCGGAATCCCTCGTCGAGATCGACCAGCGCGATGTTGAACGAGCCGTCGCGCCGCTGCACCTCGGTGCACGCATGGACCGTACCCTTGCCACGGCTGGTGCGCCATTCGAGATCGCCGGGTCGTCCACCCGGTCCCACGGCCTGCGGCGGAAAGACCGCGCGACCCGCGCCGTGGTCGAACTGGTAGACCAGCCGGCCTTCGGCCAACGCGGCAAGGAAGTGGGCGCGCGGCGAACGCGCTGTATCAGGAGCGGGGGTCATAGCCATCGCCTAGCGTCCGATGAAGCGCGGCTTGCGCTTTTGCTGGAAAGCGCCGATGCCTTCGATGCCATCGGGTCCTCCCAACGCCTCGGTTTGCGCGATCGCCTCGAGCTCGAGCGTCTCTTCGAAAGAAAGCGCGCGCGACAGGATTCGCTTCGACGCAACAAAGGCGGCAGTTGGACCACCCGCGATCTCGCGCGCCATCTGCAGAGCGATCTCGTCCAGCGCTTCGGCCGCCACGCTTCGGTTGACGAGCCCCATCGCTGCGGCTTCACGCCCCGAGATCAGCCGCCCCAGGAATATCAGCTCGGCTGCACGATGCTGCCCGACGCGTTCGCGCAGGTGATGATGACCGCCCGAGTCGAGCACCGCGCCGATGTTGCGGAACGGACTGCCTAGCAGCGCATCATCGGCAACGAGCGCGATGTCGCAGGCCAGCGCCAGCCCGAAGCCGAAGCCCAGCGCGGGGCCCTGCACCGCTGCGATCGTCGGCACCGGGCAGTCACGCACGGCGGCAAGGACCGGGTTGATCCGCTCGCGCAGGATCGCGAGCGTGTCGTCGGTCCCGGGATGCGTGTCCTTGAGGTCGCGTCCGGCGCAGAAGGCATGGCGTGTGCCGCGCACCAGCACCGCGCGCGCACCAGCGGACACCGCTTCGCCGATTGCGTCGGCGATCGCCGTCATCTCGTCGAGACGCAGGCTGTTCTTCGCAGCGGGTCGGTCGATCGCGACGACTGCGAGCGGCAGTTCCAGCGTCAGGCGCACCGCTTCGGTAGAGATCCCGCCGCTCATCGCGCAGCTCCCTGGAAAGCCATCAGGATGCGCAGTTCGCTGGCCATCAGCAGCAGCCCGTTTTGGTTGTGAACGTTCCACTGCAGCCGCAGCACCCCGTCGGTGGCGGGGCGCTTCACCGTCTTCTCGAGCACTGCGGCCTCGAGATGAATGGTGTCGCCGATGAACGCCGGCGCCGTGAATCGCAGCGCGTCGCTGCCGTAGTTCGCGACGATCGCCGGCGCAGCGGGCGGAATGCCGAGGCCGGCCGCATAGGCCAGCAACATCAAGCCGGGCGCGATGCGTTGGCCAAAGCGCGTGCGCGCCGCATGGTGCGCGTCGGTGTGCAGCACGTACCAGTCCCCGGTCAGCGCGCACCACTGAAGTATGTCGGCCTCTGTGAGGGTGCGTCCGCGCGAACGGAAGCTGGCGCCCTCCTCGATCTGGTCGAAGTACTGCTCGAGAAATGCGCAGGTACTGGTGATATCGGTCGTTTGCAATTTCTTTATCCTTCCAGACGGAATATAAATGAAGGACAACACTTTGTGGCAGCTAGGGCTTACCCGCAGCCGGGCAACGCCGCCGAGCAGGAAGCAATGCGCCTCGCGCTATTCGTCGCTTGACGACTTTTCAGCGTTGCGCCGGTCACCGTACCGCCAGGCGGCTATGGATTCAGACGTGCGTGACGCCGTGCTCGTCGCATCAAGCAAGCTCTCGTTTCGCTTGAAGCCGAACGAGGGCTTGAACCAGCCGCCAAGCCCGAATGCGTGCCGCCGGTGGTACGCCGGGCTGCGCGGTCTGCTCAAGCCCCGCGGGCTGAACGCGTAAATCCACTTGCTGTGCTGCAAAGCAGCGATGGCAGTTCTCGGTAGGCGAGGACCGCAATGGAGACGAGGGGTGTGCGTCTCCCCACTCGAAAGTTGGCTCGGTGCGCGGGAGGAGGCCCCCGGCTTCTACGTCGTCGCCGCTGCGAAGATGTGTTCCAACGAAGACGCTACACAATTCCATGCAAACACATGTCGGTCGCCTGATCGGCCAATGAATCGAGGCTAAGACGCCCTGTAGGTTGATACCAGGTGTAGGTCCAGTTCAGCATGCCATACATCAGCATTGCATGCGTGGTCGCCGCCTGACGGTCCTTGAATTTCTGGGCGTTGATCTCGCGCAGCAGCGCACACAGAAAGTTCACCAGCTTCTGCTCGTTGGCATTCACCTGCGCGCGCAGTTCATCCGGCAGGTGATAGACATCCTCGATCAGCACCGTGTGCCGGTCGCGCTGCTCGTAGTAGTACTTGAGGTGCGCGAGAAAGTAGTTGCGCAGCCGTGTACGCGGATCGATTGGTGCAGACACCAAGTCCGAGGCGATCGCCACCAAGGCGCTCACGTGGTTACCAAGCATCTCTGCAAGCATTGCTTCCTTCGAGGGGAAGTAGTGATACATGCGCGACTTCGACGCATTGCAGGCGGCGCCAATGTCGATGATGTTCGTGTTGCGAAAGCCGTTCTTGGCAAAGAGCGCCGCGGCCGCGTCGAGGATGGTGGCCCGGATGTCGTCAAAGTTGTCGGATTTGGTTCTGGCCATGTCGGCATTGCCCGCAAAAGAAAAATGCTTCGTTCGATGCACGCGCGTATTGCGCATGTTTCGTCCGCCCGCGCTCTACGCACTCGGGCAAAACAGCGAAATTTATTCCATCTGGACGGCCTACTCTAACCCAGGCCTTGCGGCGCTGAGCCGGCCCGAATCACGATCCACCCGAACCACGGAGTTGCGCATGAACCCGTCGAAACGCCACGTCCTCGCCTTGCTCGTCATCGCTACCCTCGCCGGCACACAGGCGCAGGCACAAGACGCGCCTGTACGCATCGGCGTCGCCGCGCCGCTGACCGGCGCCATCGCCCACCTCGGAAAGGACATGGAGAACGGCGCGAGGCTCGCCATCGAGGACCTCAATGCGCAGAGCCTCGCAATTGGCGGCCGCAGGCTGCGATTCGAGGCGGTGGTCGAGGACGACCGGGCGGATCCCGCCAGTGCCACCACGGTGGCGCAGAAGCTCGCCGACATGCGGGTGAATGGCATCGTCGGCCATCTCAACTCGGGCACGACCATCCCCGCGGCTCGCGTCTACAACGACGCCGGCATCCCGCAGGTCGCGCCAGCCGCAACCAACCCCCAGTACACGCGCGCTGGGTACAAGTTCGCCGCGCGGCTCATGGCCACCGATGTGCAGCAAGCCGACGGCATCGCCGGCTACATCGCACGCACACTCAAGGCAAAGACCGCAGCGGTCATCGACGACCGCACCGCGTACGGGCAAGGCCTGGCCGACCAAGTGATCACGGACCTCGGCAAGGCAGGGGTGAAAATCATCAAACGCGAGTTCGGCACAGACCGCTCGACAGACTTTTCGGCCATTCTCACCACCCTGCGCGGGCTCAAGCCCGATGTGATCGTCTACGCCGGTGCCGACGCGCAGGCCGCGCTGGTCAACCGGCAGATGAAGCAACTTGGATTGACAGCCTCCTTCATCGCGGGTGATGGCGTGTGCACCAGCGAATGGAGCAAGCTTGCAGCAGGCACCAACGAGGGTGCCTACTGCTCGCAGGCCGGCGCGCCGCGCGAGGCCATGGTCGCCTTTGCGGACTTCAACCAGCGATATAAGGCGCGCTTCGGCACCGACGTGATTGTGTTCGCGCCCTATGCCTACGATGCGGTCATGGTGCTGGTGGAAGCGATGAAGCAAGGCGGCTCCACTGATCCCTTGGTCTACGGGCCGAAGCTCACGAGCGTAAAGCTCACCGGCCTGATCGGTCCGATCGCCTTCGATGCACGCGGAGACAATCTCCGCGGTACGGTGACGATATATAAGGTGCGCGCGGGTAAGTTGGTGCCGGCACCATAGCAATTCTGCACGTGGCTCAAATTCGGAACTACCGGGACGTCGCTTGAATTCGAAGCCAAGTGAAAAGCTGCAGACAAGTTGGACACGCGCGCCGATGGATTGGCACCGCAAGCCACTCGACGCGCTCGGTCACCTTGACGGCTGAGGTGATCGAGCTGCTTTCACGGTGACCGCATCGAATTGGATGCGTGATCCAAACCGGTTCACGCCCCGAACGCACCATCGATCGCGCGCATGGCCCCCGTGAAAAAGCCAGCTTCGGACCTGCGAGCCGGGAAACCATGCACGCCACTTCTTCCGCGGACTCCATACACCTGCTGAAATGTTCAGCGAATGTGTTGCCTCGGCCGGTTGAATCCGCTGCCGACCGTAGTCGAAGGAGGCCGACGAGCCCCGGCCCGGAGCGGCTACACGGGACCCCTGCGGCGCAGTCCGCCATGTTTTCGGGTGGGATCCCGCGAGCGTGCATGGCGCAGGCCTACAGCGACGCGTCGCCCCGGAGGATACGAACGGATGAACACAAAAAAAGGAGCTTCAGCCATGAGCCTCGAATCGACGATCAACGAATTCAAGAAAGTGGACGCCGCGCGCGCAGACTACCCCGGCGAGCACTTGGTGGTGCTCGGCGCGGGCGTGTTGCTGCTGCTGGCGGCAGGCCGCAGCCGCTCATTCTTGGCGCGCATCGTGGCAGGTGCGGCGGGCGGTGCGCTGATCGGGCGCGCAGCCAGCGGAACCGGCGGCATTGCGAAGCTGGCGGGTGCCTTGCAGACGGGAGGCCGGGCATGGCCGCGTCGCTGACACCTCGTGCCCGTCCGGTTGCCGGGCCCGAGCGCTTCTGGGCGCCGTGTCTGGCCGTGGCGCTGCTTGCCATGTTCCTCTTCTACGTGGCGCTGCAGGACTTGGTCCGCGAAAGCGCCGCGCGGGCACCGGTGCCGGTTGCCGTCATGCCCGCGCAGGTGGACGTGAGGCCGCCGCCCGTGATGGCCGAGCGCGCGCCGCAGGCGCCGCGGCCCGTGAGGACCTACGCGCTGGCAGTGGCCGACGCCCCGCAGCAGCCGGTGGTCGCAAAGACTGTCAAGACGGTCGAGGTGAGCAAGTGCGTCACGCTTTCGGGCGAGTCTGAATACTCCGACGGCCCTTGCCCCGAGGGGGCCCGCGCCACCAAGCTGCGCTTGCGCCAAGAATGACGCACCATCCGCCGACAGCGACCTCTTGGCTGCGTGACCTGCTCTTGGAGGAAGGCGCGCCCAGAGCCGTTGTCTGTCATCAGGGAATCCAGGTTCAGTCCAGCTGAATCTTCAAGCTCTTGATGAGGGTCTCCATCTTTCGAGCCTCGCTGCGGGTGACCTCCCCGAACTGCTCGGGAGTGCCTACGACGATGTCCGAACCGATCTCCTTCCACTGCGCCCTGAATGCCGAATCCTGAAAGATTCCCCGGATCTCGGCGTTCAGTCGGTCGATGACTGGTTTCGGCGTGCCGGCTGTGGTCGAGATGCCGTGCCATGCGTAGTAGTCGAAATTCGGGTAACCAAGTTCGCTGACCGACGGAATGTCCGGCAGTTGTTCGGAACGGCTCCTGGTGGTCACGGCAAGCGCGCGAAGCTTGCCAGACCTGATGTGCGGCATCGAGCTGCCAAGAATGTCGAACATGCTGGTGACCTGGCCACCTATCAAATCCACGATAGCGGGCGCCGCGCCTTTGTACGGAATGTGGGTGATATCGACCTTGACACCGTCCTTGAACAGTTCTCCGCCGAGGTGCTGTGGAGTTCCATTGCCCGCCGAAGCGAACGTGACTCGGTTGGCCGGCTTCCTGGCGTACTCCACATAATCCTCGAAGGACTTGAGAGAGCTCGATGCCGATACCTCCAGTACCAGGGGAAACTTCGAGATTTGGACGATCGGAGTCAGGTCCTTGATCGGGTCGAAGCCCAGATTCTTGTAGAGATACTGGTTGACAGAGAGGTTTCCGCTGGCGGCCAGCAAGATGGTGTAACCATCGGGCTTCGCCCGGACGACCTGCAAGGTTCCGATGTTGCCGCTGGCGCCAGCCTTGTTGTCCACGATGACGGGCACGTTCAAGCGCTTCGACAGGGGCGTGGCAATCAGCCTCGCCATGATGTCCGTCGGCCCACCAGGCGGAAAGGGGACGACAAAGGTAATGGCTTTCTCCGGCCATTTTCCTTGCGCCAAGGCTGCGATCGGCAGCAGCATCGCGGCGAGCAGAGTGAGTCTTCTCATGGTTTTGTCTCCAGTGATTCGGTCAGTGATTTCAGCGCGTGTCGTGGGAATGAATCTGCAGCGCTTCGAGAAACCGCGACACCATGTTGTAGGCGGCAATCGTGGCTGTGAGTTCGACAAGTTGCTGTGGTGCGCAGTGCGCCGCGACGGCCGCGAAAACTTCATCGTCGACCTGCACCTGTCGTGTCATCGCATCCACATACGCCAGCACCGCTCTCTCGATCGGCTCGAACAGCGGGCAATCGGGCCAGTCGGCCAAGCCTGCCAGCTTTCCCTCCGAGACCCCTTCCCTCAAGGCGATCGGCGCATGCTGGTCGGCCTCGTAAGGTGCGCGATTCAGCAATGCAACGCGCATGATGACCAGCTCGCGCAAGGCTCCGTCCAGGCTTGATTTCTGTCGAATGGATGTGAGATATGCGAGCCAACCATCGGCGACTGCAGGGCTGTGCAGAAGCATCTGGTACAGGTGAAGGACGCTGCCGCGTTGGGCGATCATCTTGTCCACCAACGGACGCACAGCATCAGTCTGCGTGTCAGCGTAGGGAATGCGGGCCATGTATGAGTTGTCCTGATTCTTGAATGGCGGCAATGCTATCCATCGGCGATCTATCGGTGAAGTTCCATATTTCTATTGATATATAGAATTCTGGAATGAATGTTTCCCCTCGACACCTGCGCATGTTTTTGGCCTTGGCGGAGTCGCTGAACTTCAGCAAGGCGGCCGAACAGTTGTTCATGACGCAACCCAGTTTGAGCAAGGCTGTTCGGGACTTGGAGGAGTCCTTGGGGCTACCGCTGTTCGAGCGCACCACGCGCCATGTTCGGCTGACAGCGGGCGGCGCGCAGCTCGTGGCGGTGGCGCGCAGTGTGGTGGGCGAGTACGAGGCCGGTCTCAAGCGACTGCAATCCTCGGCGGAGCGCGAGGCACGACACCTGTCGATCGCGGCATTTCCCTCTCTGGCCAGCGTGCTTCTACCCCAGGTGTGCGCCGCGCTGGAAGCACGCCACGCCGCGTCCCGCATCACCGTCAATGACTGCAGCAACACCACAGCTGTGGGACAAGTGCTGCGCTACCAAGTGGACTTTGCGCTGGCTTCGATCGCGCCCTCTCATCCAGACCTTCACTACGAGGAAGTGGTCCGGGACCGTTTTGTCCTGCTGGCCGGCCGACGGTGGAGGCGGAAGTTGAATCCAGTCGTGTGCCTGGAAGAAATGATTTCGCTGCCGCTCATCACAATGACGGACAACAGCACGGCAATGCGCTACATCAGCGCCGCCTATCTGCAGCGCGGCATTGAATTCCGGCCGAAGATGCAATTCGATCAACTGGGTACCGTGGCCGCGTTCGTGACTGAAGGTTTGGGAGTTGCGGTGCTTCCCTATTTGGCGGCCATGCCGTTGCTCCGGCTACAGAAGGTCGACATCGAGGACGGGCCCCTGCGTTCGATCGGAATCGTCACGCGACGCTTGGGCAACCCGACGACGATCGCAGTCGATGCCATGGCGGAGGTTCGCCGAACATTCGACGAACTGGTCCTGCAAAACCCGGAACGGCTGCTTGCACCTACAAAATCCACGCGCCGGGCAAATTCTTGATTAGTGCCGATCGGGCGCATGAAGCACTGGTTTATGTAGAGCTTCTCCCGATATCGCATGCCGGCTCCACTCAGAGTCGACTAACAGCAACACTTGCAAATAGGATTAAAGTCGCGCCCTGGACTCACATAAATTAGGTATACCCATGGCTCAGAAAAGCTACGCGCAAATTCAGAAGCAGATCGAGGCATTGCAACGGCAAGCCGACGAGCTTCGAGCCCAGGAGATCGAGGGCGTCGTCGCCCGTATCAAAGAGGCCATTGCCCATTACGGGTTGACTGCAAGGCAACTCGGCTATGGCGACACACCGCGAAAGGCAAAAAAGGGTGACGCGCGCAATGCGGGCTCCGCCGATGCTCCGGCCTATTCGGACGGCCTCGGCAACACCTGGGGCGGCCGCGGCCCACGCCCACAATGGTTGAAGGCGGCGCTGGCTGCCGGCAAGTCACTCCAGGACTTCGCGTCGCCCAGCGGGGCTGCGCCTGCAAAAGCAGTGAAGACACCCAGGAAGGCCAAAGGCGCGCCTGCCAAAAAGCGCAGCGCCACGGCATATCGCGATGAAGCTGGAAACACGTGGTCCGGCTTCGGCCCCAAGCCCCGCTGGCTGAAAGAAGCACTGGCGGCCGGGAAGACATTGGAGCAATTGGCCGCAACAGGCGCGTGACGCGAGCTCGGGAGCGAAGAAGCAGGCCGACGTTGTCGTAGCCTCTTGTATCGCGCCCCCAACCACATGCACAGCTTCTGGCAGGCGTTCACCTCGTTGGGTGACAGCGGATTTCTCTTGCCTGTCGGGCTGCTGATGGCGCTGTGGCTCTTCCTTGGCAAAGGCTCGCGTACGGCTGCCCTGCACTGGGTCCTGATGTTTGGCGCCTGCGGGCTCATCGTCATGCTGTCGAAACTCGCCTTCATGGGCTGGGGCATCGGCAGCGCAAAGTTCAACTTCACCGGCTTCAGTGGCCACACTGCGCTGTCCACGAGCGTAGGGCCGGTACTGCTGTGGATGGCTGTGCCGCACATGACGCAACGGCGGCGACTGATCGCCGCAGCGCTGGGCTGGTGCTTGGCCATCAGCATTGGCATCTCGCGCCTGGCGCTGGAGGTGCACTCGAACTCGGAGGTCATCGCGGGTGCCGCGCTGGGCACCATTGTCAGCGCCGGCTTTTTGTGGTGCCACAGCCGGCTGATTTCTCTTCCTCGAGGCGGGCGCTGGCCGCTGAGTGCCATGGTCTTGCTGATCGCCCTGCTTTCGCAGGGCCGCCCGGCGCCGACCCAGGACGCTCTCGAGGTGATTGCGGCCAAGCTGGCAAACCGGGAGCGTCCCTACACCCGGGATGACATGCTGGCCAACTCCCCGGCCTCACCGGGCTGATGCGTCATGCAGGCAGCGCAGTACGGGCCTACTGCTTGACTTGACTATTGGATGAGGAGTCTGCCGGAGCCCTCTGCGCGGCGGCCGCCGCTTCGGCTTCTTTTTCCTTCTTGTTGGCCATATGCCGCCCCACCACACAGCCGCCAGCAGCGCCAATCAGGCCGTGATGCCCAGCGACATGCCCGCCCACGCCGCCTACCACCGCACCCTTGATGCAGCCTTTGGCGTCTGCGGTGCCGGCCATGGTGAGCAATGCAACGGCGGTCGTCGCCGCAATCAAAGCGAATGAAGTCTTCATCACAGGTCCTTGTGTTGTTGATGGTTTAGGAACCACTCACACTAGCTGCTTCCGACGCTTGCAGCGTACGCGGCGGCGGCATCCATCTGTAGGCCAGTTTCGGCTTAGCCGCGGAGTTGGCTTTACGGCGGCGCTGGCCAAATCCATCGACTGAGCGATCGCGCTTCTCCGATCACGTGGCGCGAGCCCTTGCTGGGCTTCTGAGCAGGCTCGCCACACTCCCCATCAACGCAGCCAGAGCCGCGATCGCCAGGCCCCAGTGCACTGCGCCGTGGGACGGCAGCATCCCGAACATCAAGCTCATCAGCAAGCTGCCGAGCGTCAGCCCCGTGAGCCGTGCGGTGCCTTGCGCGCCACCGGCCGCGCCGCTGCGATCCTTGGGTGCCGAGAGCAACATGTTCTGGTTGTTCGGTGTCTGAAAGAAGCCGAAGCCCAGACCGGCGAGGCTCGTGAACAAGGCGATCGGCAGGACCGGGTTTCCGTGCAGCGGCCACAGGGCACACAGGGCCAGGCCGCTTGCGAAGCACGCGCTTCCGGCCGCGCACAGCCATGCACTCGGCACGCGCTGGGCCAGGCGTGCCGACAGCGGTGCGGCCAGCATCACCGCCAGGGGCCACGGGGTCATCAAGAGCCCGGCGGTCACCGCGCTCTGACCCAGTTCGTGCTGGATATAGAACGGCAGCGCCACGAGGCTGGCCATCTGGCCTGTAAAGCAGCAGACGGAGGCAATCACCGAGATCCGGAAGGAATGCACGCGCAGCAGGTCCAACGGAACCAGCGGCGCCGCCTTCGGCATCTCGCGCCGTACCAGCAGGACCATGCAAAGGGCCGACATGGCAAGCAACGCGCCGCCGTGCAACGGATGCACCACCAGCCGGTCACTCCCCAGCACGAAGGAAGCGAACATGACCGCGTTGAGCGCAATGCTCCACACGTCGATGCGACGCACCGAGCGCGGCGGGCTCGGCAAGCCCGCGCAGGCTGCGAGCACAACGAGGCCGATCGGCAGATTCACGGCAAAGAGCCAAGGCCAGCTTGCCGCGGAGAGTATGAAGGCGCCCAGGGTAGGCCCCGATGCGGAAGCGGCCGCGACTGCGAGTGCATTCCAGGCGATCGAGCGCGCCAGCAATCGATGCGGATAGGTGAAGCGCAAAAGCGCCAGCCCGAGGGGCATCACGGCTGCACTGCCCAAACCCTGGAGGCACCTCGCGGCCACGAGCCAAGGCAACGACGGCGCCACCGCGCACAACACCGACGCCGCGGTGAACAGCGCCACACCACCGGCAAAGACCCGCCTATATCCGAACCGCTCCCCGACAGCGGAAGCCGGCAACAGGAACATGACCACGGCCAGCTGGTAGGCCGTGATGATCCAGACGGCATCGGCGGGTGTCGCCTGCAATTGCTGCGCAATGCTTGGCAGCGCGATGTTGGCGATTGCGCCATCGAGCACCACCAGCACGCCTGCGCCCAGGATCGCGGCGACGGCTGCGTAGCGCCGCGGCAGAGGCAGGCCATCGGCATCGTGCACGGCATTCAGGTCGTTCGCCTCCCGGCCTTCGACGGCGCTAGCGATGGTGGAGGAAGGGTTCGGTCGAAGCGTGGGTGACAACATGATTGGACAACTGGAAGGGTCACGCTCTATTGCGCCAGGCCAGCTTAGGACTGCACGCACGGCTTGCACAGCGCGCGGCGCGCAGCTTGTCCCTGCATGGGGCGCCTGTCGAAATCCTCGCGGCCGTGCTAGGTTCGGGCATGCCGACAGAAGCCGACCTGAACCTGCTGTTTGCGTTGAACGCACTTCTTTCCGAGGGCAGCGTCGCGAAAGCCGCCGAGCGCCTGGGCCTGAGCGAGTCGGCAATGAGCCGCGCACTCGCGCGGTTGCGGGAATCGACCGGGGACCAGCTCCTCGTGCGCGCGGGCCGCGCAATGGTGCTCACGCCGCATGCGCTGACGCTTCGCGACCGCGTCAGGGACTTGGTGCAGGAGTCGCGCGCGGTGCTTCAGACCGCTGGCGCGAGCATGGATCCCCGCACGCTCCGGCGCCTGTTCACCATACGGGCCAACGACGGCTTCATCGAGGCCTTCGCGCATCGGTTGGTGGCTCGCGCCGCACACGATGCGCCCGGCGTTCGCCTGCGCTTCGCGCCCAAGCCCGACAAGGACGTTCGCCCGCTGCGCGAGGGACTGCTCGATCTGGATGTCGGCGTTCTCGGCGATTCGGGTCCGGAGGTACGCGTGCAGGCGCTCTTTCGCGACCGATTCGTCGCGGTGGTGCGCCAAGGCCACCCTCTGCTCGCCGAACCCGAGATAACTGCAGAACGCTACGCCGCCTGCGACCACGTGGTCACTTCGCGCCACGGCCGGACCGAGGGACCGGTGGACAACGCGCTTGCAGCGATGGGCCTGGTTCGCAATACCGCGGTAGTAGTGCCGAGCTTCAGCACAGCCCTGTCGATCGCGGCCGAGACCGACCTGGTTGCATTGATACCGTCTTCGTACTTTGAACACCTGAGGACGCGGGGCACGCTGTGCTCGTTCCCGCTGCCGGTACCCACGCAGCAGATCACCGTCTCGCAGATGTGGCATCCGCGTCTTGACCGCGATCCTGCGCATCGGTGGCTGCGCGGACTGGTGCTGGAAGTCTGCCGGCCGCTCGATGAGCCACCCAAGTAGACAACATGTACATCGCCCGTTAGCTACAACGCATCCAGCCGCTCGCGCAGCTGCCCAGCCTGCGTGCGCAAGGCCTCGCGCTGCGTGTCGGGCATCTTTTGCAGTTGGCGGTAGACGAGGGCAAGGCGCGGGTTGCCTTCCAGCGCGGGGGCGTGGCGCTCGAAAAAGTCCCAGTACAGCGCGTTGAAGGGGCAGGCACGTTCGCCGGTTTTCCGGGCCGGGTCGTAAGCGCAACCCTTGCAGTAGTCGCCCATGCGCTGCAAGTAGGCGGCGCTGCTCACATAGGGCTTGGTGGCGATCAGGCCGCCATCGGCGCGCTGGCTCATGCCCAGCGTGTTGGGCAGCTCCACCCACTCGAAGGCGTCGATGTAGATGCCCAGGTACCAGCGGTGCAGCGCCTGCGGCTCCAATCCGGCGAGCAGCGCGAAATTGCCGATCACCATCAGGCGCTGGATATGGTGGGCATGGGCGGTCTGCAGCGACTGGGTGATGGCCAGGTGCAGGCAGCGCATGCGCGTGTCGCCGCTCCAGAACCACTGCGGCAGCGGTGCGCGATGCGCCAGTGCGTTGTGCGCCTCGTACCCCGGCATGTGTGCCCAGTAGATGCCGCGCACGTATTCGCGCCAACCCAGGATCTGGCGCACGAACCCCTCCACGGCCGCCAACGGCGCCTGGCCAGCGCGCCAGGCGCTCTCGGCGCGCTTCACCACTTCCAGCGGATGCAGCATCTTCACGTTCAGTGCGAACGACAGCAGCGAATGGAACAAGCGCGGTGCGCTGCTGGCGAGAGCGTCCTCGTATTCCCCGAAATGCGGCAGTGCCGTGGCTATGAAGGCATCCAGGCAGGCCAGGGCTTCATCGCGGTTCAGGGGCCAGCGCAGGACAGCGGCCTGCGGGTCGCCAAAACTCGCGACACCCGCGCGTTGAACCATGTCCCACAGGACGCTGTGGTCGTGCTGGGGGCGCCAATCGGCGGGCTCGGGCGGCGTGCCGGGCCAGCGCTTGCGGTTGTCGTGGTCAAAGTTCCATTGCCCGCCTTCGGGTTCGCCGCCGGCATCCAGCAGCACCTGCCAGCGACGCCGCATATGGCGGTAGAAGTGCTCCATGAGCCATTGCTTGCGGCCGCGCATCAGCGCTGCGAGCTCGCCGCGCTGTGTCAGGAAATGCTCGCTGTCGACCACTTCCCAGGCCTGGGGCTGTGTAGCGGCCCATTCCAGCAATTGCGCATCCAGCCGCCATTCGTCGGGTTGTTGCCACTGGACCTTCTGGGCGCCGTAGTGCGCGGCCAGCGCCGCCAGGTTGGCAGGAATGGACTGCCGGTTGCTCGCGTCGTCCAGCGCCACATAGCGCACGCGGTGCCCGGCAGCGCGCAGCTGGCGCGCGAAGTCGCGCATGGCGGCGAATATGGCCAGGATCTTCTGGGCATGGTGGAGCACGTAGTCGGTTTCCTGGCGCACCTCCATCAGCACGTAGACCACCTGCGGATCTCGTTGGGCAAACCAGCTGTGCCCGGCGTTGAGCTGGTCGCCCAGCACCAGGCGCAGGGTATGGGTGGGACCGTTCATGCGATGCCCCACAGGCGTTGGCAGGCTTTGTCGTGAGCCAAGCAGTTCGCGAGCACTTGGCGCAGTCGGACGCTCAGATGGCCGGTGGCGGTGCTCATGGCGGCGTGCCCTGCGGTTGCGGGCTTGCGCGGTTGCGGCGGCAGCGCTCGGAGCAGTACTTGACTTCGTCCCACACCTCGGCCCACTTTTTACGCCAGACAAAGGGCCGGCCGCAGCACAGGCAGAGTTTTTGGGGCAGATGCGGTTTGCGATGCATGGCTCATGAATTCAGGCTCTGCTGCGGAGGTCGGGTGCGGCCTGTCGGCATGAACCATACAACGGTGTACATCGGGTTGCTTGTCGCGCGAGTATCCACGCCGCGCAGCCCTGGCCTGGCCAGCAGGCGGCCGCCTTGGGCGGCTAGGCTAGCTAGCGCGCGTAAAAGCCCGGCGAACTCGACAACAGCACTGCTTCGGCCTTGCCGCCACCCTTGATCAGCGATCGCTCGCGCTCCACCGCAACCTGCAGCAGCGCCAGCGTGGCGATACAGGTGAATACGGCAATCAGAAGCCAGAACTCGCCGCTCAGCGAGCTGGCAGTGGGTTTGCGGTCACGCTTTTTCGACATCGTCTTCTCTCTCTCTCTCTCATGGCTCCTGTTGATGGCGAAAAGGATGCGTCGGGGCCGAAGTCGCTGCTGTCAGACGGCGTTGAAACCAGTTGTAGCGGGCAGGATGACGCGGCGCGTAGGCCGAGCGCGGCGCCTGCCCTAGGACCATTCCAGCCGAAGGCAAATACGCTACCGGCTCGCCCGCACCCGATCTTCGAGCCGCGGGCAAACGCGCTCGCTTATGTGGACTCGGGGACCGACCGCAAATGACGGCATCATCAGGGGCTTGTGGGATGACTATGGAGGTTCTAGAAGCATGCTGGCACTTCGCCCCGTGGGGCAGATCGTGGCGGAACTGAGCACGCGACGTCGCGAACCCACGGCTATTTCCGTGACCGCGCGCGAAGCGCTCGCGGCAAGCCTGCCTGCAGGCTTCCTTTCGCTGGTCGATGAAATCGGCGGGCAGGAGATCGCCGGCGACTTCATGCTGCTGAACCTGGCACAACTGCTGCGCGAGACAGCCGACAGGGACCATCCCTTGATTGCGCTGGGGACGCAGTGGTGGGTCTTCGGCACCTCCGGCACGGGAGACGCGTGGCTGTTAGGCCCGACCGAACACGGCGATCAGGTGGCCTTTCTTGACCACGATCAGGGCACCGACGCGCTGTCGATCGAGATGTTCCTGGACTTCAACCAATGGCTCCAGTTGGCCGACCTGATGGCGCAGGTGGAGCACGTGGAGCAATGCGCGTCAGGCCTCGCGAACGTTGAGAAAATTACCCGGGAGATGAATCGGCTGTCCGAGGGCCTGTCGCAGCGCTATCCGTACAGCTTGGATGCCTGATCCGCACCGGCCCAGGCCGGCAAACGGTTCCGCCCATGGCTTGTGCGCGAGAATGGGCGACGCTCCAAAGGACAGCCCCACCCATGCGCAGACTGCGCTTTCTGACCAGCCGACACCGTGCGCCCTCGACGAACTGGGTGCTGGGCCTGCTGCTGGCCTTCAATGCCGGCGCGGTGAATGCGGGCGGCTTCCTGGTGCTTCACATGTACACCTCGCACATGACGGGGTTCGCGTCCCAGCTTGCCGACGGCCTGGTGCTGGGCAATACCAGGCTGCTGTTGAACGCCCTCGGGGCCGTGCTGGCGTTCACCTCGGGCGCGGCCGTGTGCGCGGTGCTGGTGAACTGGGGCCGGCAGCATCGCCTGCGCAGCGTCTATGCGCTGCCGCTGCTGCTCGAAGCCGCGCTCATGTTTCCGTTCGGGCTGATGGGTGCCGTGACACTCACCTGGGCCACGCCTTTCGCCGTGCCGCTCACGGTGCTGCTGCTGTCCTTCATCATGGGTCTGCAGAACGCGATCGCCTCCAAGACCTCGGGCGGCAGCATCCGGACCACGCACATGACCGGCAACATCACCGACCTGGGGATGGAGATCGGCAAGCTGCTCTACTGGAACAGGAAGTCGGCGCAGGCCCCGGCCTCCCCCGCTCCCGCCGTGCGCCACGACCGCACCCGCATGCGCAGGGCCGCCGGGCTGATCGGCATGTTCGTGCTCGGCGGTGTCGTGGGTGCGCTCGGCTTCAAGTACGTGGGGTTCGTGTGCGTGGTGCCGCTCGCGGCATTGCTGCTGGCGCTGTCGGTGCCGCCGTTCATGCGCGACCTGCCGCGCTCCGGGCTGCTGCCGCGGTTCGCGAAGGGCCAGCACCAGGGTGGATAGGGGCCTGCTTTTCGACCACCACCGCATCGCCGAAAGCCAAAGCGCGCCCATCGGGCCCGGAGACCTTCAGGGGTGCGACCGGTTTGCCGCTTTTTCTTTCCACGAGCCGTGAATGGTGTTCGCCACGGCGAAAGAGGTTGTCCTCGCCCCATTGCCGCAAGCCGACGACCACAGGGAAGAGCCCCTGCCCCTTTGGCGTCAGAACATATTGCTGGTACGCCGTGCCGTCCGAAGCCGGCTGAACCTCCAACACCCCCTCCTCCACAAGCGCCTTGAGCCTGCTTGCCAGGATGTTGCGCGCGACGCCCAGGCTCGCCTGGAAGTCGCCGAATCGGCTGACCCCGTCGAACGCGTCCCGCACGATCAGCAGCGACCAGCGGTCGCCGATGACGTCGAGCGCTCGCGCCACCGGACAACTCGCCGTGTTCATTCGCTTTCGTTCAGCCATCGACATCTCCGGGCAGCGAAAGCGCCGCCTTCTGGTTGCATTTTAAAACCAACAAGCTATGCTCCATCCAGTTTTAAAATGAAACCAGATGGAGATGAATTCCCATGGATACCGCGAGCAACCCTCCGACCATGCCGAGGAGGCTGGTCGCCCTGTTTGCCTGTACGAGCGGCGTGAGCGTCGCAAACGTGTACTTCGCACAGCCTCTGCTCGACAGCCTGGCGATGGACTTCGGCGTCGCGCCTGCCGCTATCGGCGGCGTCGTGACGGCCACCCAGGCCGGGTCGGTGCTGGCCTTGCTGCTGCTCGTTCCTCTGGGCGACCAGTACGACCGCCGACGGCTCGCCCGCCTTCAGTTGATGGGCCTCATCCTCGCCCTCGGCGGCGTGGCCATGGCTCGAAGCGCCGTCGCCCTGATGGCGGGCATGCTGGCGGTCGGCCTTTTGGGCACTGCCATGACGCAGGGGATGATTGCCTACGCGGCGAGCGCCGCGGCTTCTCATGAACGTGGGCGCGTCGTCGGAGCTGCGCAGGCCGGAGTGGTCGTCGGACTGCTGCTTGCGAGGGTCTGGTCGGGTGTCGTTGCCGACCTGCTCGGCTGGCGCGGCGTCTATGTCGGTTCCGCAGCGGTCATGGTGGTGCTTGGGGCGCTTGTCTGGCGGCAGCTGCCCGCACAGCCGGCCGCGGTATCGCGTCTGCCATACATCCAGCTCGTGCGCTCGACGCTGGGCCTCTTGCTGACAGACCGGGTGCTTCGAACGCGCGGCACTCTGGCGTTGCTGATGTTCGCCGTCTTCAGCATCTTCTGGAGCGCGCTCGCCTTGCCGCTTACCGCGCCACCCCTGTCGCTGTCGCATTCCGCCGTCGGGGCGTTCGGGCTGATTGGTGCCGCCGGCGCGTTCTTCGCGGGGCGGGCAGGACGTTGGGCCGACCGGGGGTGGGGCCAGCGCACGAGCGCCGCTGCGCTCGCCCTGCTGCTCCTGGCATGGATACCTCTCGGCTTCACGCAGTCGTCGTTGTGGTGGCTGGCTGTCGGCATTCTGATGCTCGACGTGGGCTGCCAGGCGCTGCATGTCACCAACCAGGCGATGATCCTGCGAGGGCCGGCCGAGTCGCATGGCCGCCTCATCGGGTGCTACATGCTGTTCTACGCGGCGGGCAGCGGTGCGGGGGCCATTGCATCGACGACCGTGTACGCGCACCTCGGATGGCTTGGCGTGTGCGTGCTGGGCGCATCCGTGAGCGCGCTCGCGCTCGTCTTCTGGGCTTCCACCTGGATGCGTCCTCGCCTCGGCGCGCCATGCGTGCAGCCGTGAAGAACTGATTTTTTCTTGTCGACCTGCACATGCGGAACCTCCGGAAGACCCGGGCCTCTTACCCAGTTTTTCTCTTCCCAGATGAATGAAATCCGCAATGCCGCCGCCGAGCTTTCCCGTTTTCGCCGCCGTGTGGTGGTGGTCGGCTGTGTGGTGCTGTTCGGTTTCGGACTGATCGGCGCGCGCCTGGCTTTCCTGCAGGTCGTGCGCCACGAAGAACTGGCCGACCGGGCGGAGAGCAACCGCACCGCCGTCGTGCCTGTGGTGCCCAACCGGGGTCAGATCCTCGATCGAAATGGCGTCGTGCTGGCTTCGAACCATGCGGCCTACACCCTGGAAATCACGCCCTCGAAAGTGGGGGACCTCGGCTCGGCCCTGGACGAGTTGGAGGCCATCGTCGAGATCACGCCGAGCGACCGGCGCCGCTTCAAGCGCCTGCGCGAAGACGCGCGCAGCTTCGATTCCATCCCCATCCGCACCCGCCTGAGCGACGAGGAAGTCGCGCGCTTCGCGGCCCAGCGCTACCGCTTCCCGGGCATCGAGATCAAGGCGCGTCTGTTTCGCACCTACCCGCATGGCGAGGTGGCATCGCACGTCATCGGCTACATCGGCCGCATCAACCAGCGCGAGAAAACCGCCATGGAGGACTGGGACGACGAAGAACAGGCGAACTACAGGGGCACCGACTACATCGGCAAGCTCGGCATCGAGCAGAGCTACGAGAAAACACTGCACGGCCAGACCGGCGTCGAGCAGATGGAAACCTCCGCCGGCGGGCACGCGGTGCGGCGTTTGGCCCGCCATCCCGCCACGCCGGGCAACACCGTGATGCTGTCGCTGGACATCAAGCTGCAGAAACTGGTGGAGGACATGTACGGCGAGCGCCGCGGCGCGCTGGTGGCCATCGACCCCAACACGGGCGAGATCCTCACCTTCGTGAGCAAGCCCACCTTCGACCCCAATCTCTTCGTCGAGGGCATCGACCACGAAAGCTGGACCGCGCTCATCGAGTCCATCGACAAGCCGCTGCTCAACCGTGCCCTGCGCGGCACCTACCCGCCGGGCTCCACCTACAAGCCCTTCATGGCACTGGCGGCGCTGGAGACCGGCACGCGTGCCGCGGACAAGGTCGAGAACGACCCCGGCTCCTACAGCTTCGGCGGGCGCACCTTCCTCAGTCATCGGGGCGGGCTGGGCGGGGTGGACATGCACCGCGCCATCCAGTTTTCGAGCAACACCTACTTCTACTCGCTGGCCAACGAGATGGGCGTCGACCTGATTCACGAGTTCATGGCGCCACTGGGCTTCGGGCAGTTCACCGGCATCGACCTGCTTGGCGAGTCACGTGGCGTGCTGCCGAGCAAGGCGTGGAAGCGTGCCGCGTATCGCCGCCCCGACATGAAGACATGGCACGCCGGCGAAACCATCTCGCTGGGCATCGGACAGGGCTACAACAGCTTCACGATGCTGCAGCTCGCATCCGCCAACGCCACGCTGGCAAACGGTGGCATGCACTATCGGCCGCACCTGGTGCGCGCCATCAAGGACACCGTCACCGACGAGGTGGTGGAGCAGGTGCAGCCGCAGGCCCGGGATCTGGGCTACGCGCAAAAGCATGTCGACGTGGTGCGCAATGCGATGGTTGCCGTCACGAAGGGCGGCACGGGTACCCGCGTGTTCGCCGGGGCCGCCTACACCTCGGCCGGCAAGACGGGCACGGCGCAGGCGGTCGGCCTCGGGCCGAAGGCGCGCGCCAGCGGCAAGGCGCTCGAAGAGCGACAACGCGATCACGCGCTCTACATGGCCTTTGCGCCGGCGGAGGCGCCGACCATTGCGGTGGCGGCCATCGTCGAGAACGCAGGCTTCGGTGCGGCCCACGCCGCACCCATCGTGCGCCGGGTGTTCGACTACTGGATTTCCGGGCAATATCCGAACGAGGCCGACATGGCCGCGGTCCGGATCGGGAAGGCCGCGGCGCCGATCGGCAAGCCTCTGTCGGCGAGCGAGATGCAGGCTCTCGAGGATCTGGCGGAGGCGGAAGAAGGCGGCGAGGAACCCTCGGCGCTCTGAGACCGCCCAGGGCGTCTTCGCGCGCCAGCGAGCGGACACCGATTCCCTGGTGGCGCATTGTGGAGGCCGATCCGCGCGGGGCTCGCGGAGCCGATCATTCAGGCGTTTCGCCCTTCGGCGGGCAGTCTGCGAACACGCGGGCGGCGGTCAGCCTCGCGACCATCCACTCCTCGTTCGTCCGGATGACACGCACGGTGACGCGGCTGCGGGCAACGGAAATCACGTCGGCATTGGCGACGTTGCGCGACGCATCGAGGCGCACGCCGAGAAACTCCAGCCCCTCGCAGATGCGCGCCCGCACCGCCGCGCAGTTCTCGCCGATGCCGCCTGAGAACACCAGCGTGTCGAGCCCGCCCAGCGCGGCGGCGTAGGCGCCGACCCACTTCTTGGCCTGGTAGCAGAACAAGGCCACCGCATCCGCGGCCCTTGCATCGACCGCTTCGCGCGCAAGCAGGTCGCGAATGTCGGAGCTGGTCTCCGAGACGCCGAGCAGCCCCGATGCATCCTTGGTCATTGCGTCGAACTGCACGGGCGTCATGTGCTCGGTTCTTTCAAGATAGAGCGCGAGACCGGGATCGATGTCGCCGGAGCGGGTGCCCATGGGCATGCCGCTGGCGGGCGTGAAACCCATGCTGGTGTCGATGCCAGTGCCGCCCTTCACCGCCGCCAGACTGGCCCCGCTGCCCAAATGCGCGAGAACCACCCGCCCCTTCGCGGCAGCCGGACCGGCGGCGCGCGCCAGCGCCAGCATCAGATACGCGTACGACAAGCCATGAAAACCGTAGCGGCGCACGCCCTTCTCGCCCAGGCGCCGGGGAATGGCCAGCATCCTGGCCACGAGCGGCATGTGGCTGTGGAAGGCCGTGTCGAAACAAGCAACGTGCGGCAGTGACGGCACGTACTTTCGAACGGCCTCGATCAACTCGATCTCGTCCGGCAGGTGGTCGGGGTCGACCCACTGGATGCGGCGCAGGTCATCCAGCAGGTCGGGCGTGACAAGTTCGGGGTCGGTGTGGCCCATGCCGTGCACCAGGCGGTAGCCGACGGCGGCGAGCGTGTCGAAAACCTTGCGCGCGCTCAGCCAGTCGAGCACGGCCTTGGTGGCCGAGCTGTAGTCCCTGACAGCCCTGAGCGCAAATTCGTGCGTCACGCCGTCCGCCCCCGCGAAGCGCAGGGTGGAGCCGCCCACGCCGATGCGGTCCAGCTTGCCCTGAAGCTGGCACGCCGGCCTCCCGCCCATCCGGTACACACCGAACCGGATGCTGGAGGAGCCGCCGTTCAAGGCCAGGATGAGAGGGCGCGCGGGCTTCATGAGTGGCCGCAGTTTCTGGTCCCCGGCAAAAGTCCGTCTGTGCGGTAGCGAACATTCGCGACCACATGCACCTATTCGTCAGAACAAGCCCTGCTGCAGGCTCGTCAGGGCCGCGAAGCTGTCGCCCAAGGGCTGCAGGATGGCGTCGGCGATCGGCTGGAGCTGCTTGCTCAGGTAGTGCTCGTAGTCGATGCGGGAATGGCGCGTTTCCAGCGGCTCCGGTCCGTTGCGGGTCATGACATAGCGGATCCAGCCGCCGTTCTGATACTGCCTGGGCCTTCCGATGCGGGCGTTGTATTCGTCCGCTGTGCGAGCGGCGCGAACCTGCGGCGGCACGTTGACCAGATAGGCGTCCAGGCGATGGCGCAGGCGCTTCCTGTAGATGAGAAGGTCGTCCTTCTCGCCGGCGAGCATCGACTGCGCATAGGCGGTCACGAACGCCTTGTAGGGCTCGCCCTGGAAGATGCGCGACAGCAGGCCCTCCTGGAACTGGCGCGCCAGCGGCGTCCAGTCGCTGCGGGCCATCTCCAGCCCGCGGTAGACCATTTCCTCCTTGCCGTCGGCATCCACGCCGAGGCCGGCATAACGCTTCTTGCTGCCCACCTCCGAGCCGCGAATGGTGGGCATGAAGAACTTCCGGTAGTGGGTGTCGAATTCGATTTCGAGGAAGTTCTCCAGCCCCTGCCCCTCGCGAAGCGTGCGCGTCCACCAGTCGTTGATGTCGCGCGCCAGGCCCGCCGCGACCGCATGCGCTTCCTCGTTGCTGTGGGTGCGCCTGAGCCAGATGAAGATGGAATCGGTGTCGCCGTAGATGGCCTCGTAGCCCCGGCGCTCCACGAAGTCGCGCGTGAGCTTCATCATCTCGTGGCCGCGCAGGGTGACGGCGGAAACGAGCTGGGGATTGAAGAAGCGGCAGTCGGCCGCGCCGAGCACACCGGCGAAGGAGTTCATGAGCAGCTTCAGCGCCTGGGACAGCGGCTCGTTCCTCGCGCGCTTGGCCTCGTCGCGCGCACGCCAGAGCGTGGTCACGATTTCCGGCAGGCAGTGCCTCTCACGCGAGAAGGCGGTCCCCTGCGGACCCTTGACGACCATCGTCGGGTCGCCGGCATTGGCGCCTTCCACGAGCCCCACCGGATCGACCAGGAAGGTCCGGATGATCGAGGGGTAGAGGCTCTTGTAGTCGAGGACCACGACGGAGTCGTAGAACCCGGGCTTGGAGTCCATCACGTAGCCACCGGGGAAAGCCTTGCTCGGGATCTCGCCCACGTTCGGTGCCACATAGCCCAGGCGATGCATCCTTGGAAGGTAATGGTGGCTGAACGCGGCAATGGAGCCGCCGAAGTGATCGGCCTGCAGGCCCGTGGTGTGCGCCCGCTCCATCACGAACTGCAGCAGCTTCGCCTTGTCGAAGATGCGCAGGACCAGCTCGCAGTCCCGGATGTTGTAGCGCGCGAGCGCGGGCTTGTCTTGCTGATAGCGCCGCTCGATCTCCGCCATCTTGTCGTATTCGTCGCCGATGGCCTTGCCCTCCCCCAGCATCGCCTGCGAGACGCTCTCGAGGCTGAAGGACGGAAAACTCCACATCGCCGCCTTCAGCGCGTCGATGCCATCGATGATCACCCGCCCGGGCGTGGGCGCGAACAGGTAGCCCTGCTTGCCCGGATGGGTGCGCCAGTCGATGGGCCGACGCTCCCGCCCCAGCAGGAGCTGCGTCCCGCAGTCGTTGGCGGTCTTCTGGAGCACCCGCAGGTCGAACTGAATGACGTTCCAGCCGACCACGACGTCCGGGTCGTTGCGCTCGAGCCATTCATTGAACTGCTCCAGCATGGCCTTGCGGGTCGGGCAATAGACAAGCGCGAAGTCCATGGGCTCGCCCGACGGCTGCTGCTGCTGCGGCGGCGGCGGCGGCGGCTCGCCCAGCATGAAGACCACGCGCTCCTGCGCGCCGTCCAGCGCGATGGAATAGAGCGCCTCGTCCTGGCTCGTCTCGATGTCCAGCGACACCATCTTCAGCATCGGCCGGAATTCAGGCGCGGGCTTGAGCCTGCAGTCGTAAATGGTGGCGCGGTCTGCGCGGCCCTCCTCCACCAGGACGCCGGCGGTGATGAACCGCTCCATCAGGTAGCGGTCGTGCGGGCGCACGTCGGCTTCGAACACCCGCACGCCCTGCGCCTGCAGGGCGCGCGCCATGCGGCCCAACTGGCGGAAGTGCTTCGCATAGACGCCGAAGACGGGGTTCCGATCGAAAGTCTTTAGCTCCAGTTCACGCAGCTGCAGTCCCGGCAAGGCCGCAAGCTGCGCTTCCACCGCGGCCCG
Source organism: Variovorax sp. AB1(2024) (assembly GCF_037482385.2). Taxonomy (NCBI): domain Bacteria; kingdom Pseudomonadati; phylum Pseudomonadota; class Betaproteobacteria; order Burkholderiales; family Comamonadaceae; genus Variovorax; species Variovorax sp. AB1(2024). The sequence continues at coordinate 828,614 of NZ_JBBHKP020000002.1, forward strand.
GTGCCGCGTCTCGACGAAGGCGACCGACGTCTGGGAGGTCAGGACCACTTTCCTCGGCCCTGCATCCGTTGCCAGCCAGTACTCGATCTCCGTGCCACCCGGGGTGTCTCGCCAGTGGCGGGTGAGGATGAAGCCCGTGAGTCCGGTGGACGCCACGGGGGTCGGGGGTATCGGGTGAGTCGGGTGGATCGGAACGGCAGGCTTGGGCACGCCCGATTCTCCCCGGTCCCGGCCCGCCGCGCGAAGCGGTCGTGCAACGCGTCGCCGCGCTGCGCGGCGTCTGCTCGCTCACGCCGCCACCACGCCCTCGCCTTGCCGGATGCCCATCGCCTTGAGCGTCTGCCCGATCGCTTCCACCGCACCCGGAATGCCCGCTTCGCCGAAGTGGCCCATGCAGCCGACGCGGAAGGTCTCGACCTGGGTCAGCTTGCCCGGGTAGAGGATGTAGCCGCGCTTCTTCACCTCCTGGTAGAAGGTCTTGAAGTCGTAGTTCGCGTCGTCGGGCGCATGGAACGTGACGATGATCGGCGCCTGGATCGATTGATCGAGAAAACTGCGCAGCCCGAGCGCGGCCAGGCCGTCTACAAGCGCCTTGCAATTTCGCGCGTAGCGCCCGCCCCGGGCCGCGAGGCCGCCCTCCTCGATGTACTGCGCGATCGCTTCGTCGAGCGCGGCGACCACGTGCGTGGGAGGCGTGAAGCGCCACTGCGTGGTCTTCTCCATGTACACCCACTGGTCGTACAGGTCCATGCTCAGCGAGTGGCAGTGGCCTTCGCACTTCTCGAGCGTGCTGCGCCTGACGACCACGAAGCCCATGCCCGGAACACCTTCCAGGCACTTGCCGGAGGCCGCGATCACCGCATCGAAGGGCGTCTTGCGCGCATCGATCTCGATGGCACCGAAGGAGCTCATGGCGTCGATGATCAGGCCGCACCCGTGCCTGGCCGCAACGAGCGCGATTTCATGCAGCGGATTGAGCACGCCGGCCCCTGTCTCGCAGTGCACCACCGCCACGTGCGTGATGCTCGGGTCGGCGGCAAGGGCGCGCTCCACGTCGTCGGGCTGCACCTGCCGGTCCTCGGTGTAGTCGATGGTCGTGACCTTGCGCCCGAGCACCCGGCAGATCCGGGCAAGGCGCTGGCAGTAGGCGCCGTTGCTCGGAACCAGCACATGCCCATCGCGCGGCACCAGCGTGCCGACGGCCGCCTCGACCGAGAAGGTGCCGCTGCCTTGCATCGGAACGCATTCGTGCGTGCCCTTGCCGTGCACGATGTCGAGCACTCGCTCGCGGATGCGCGCGGTGATCTTGTTGAAGTCGCTGTCCCACGATCCCCAGTCGCGCAGCATGGCGTTGCGGGTGCGGTCCGAGGTGGTGAGCGGGCCCGGCGTGAGAAGGATGGGGCTGGTGGTCGAACTCATCGTGATATCTCCGTACAGGTAAAGAGCGGGAAGGTCGAGGGGGAACGCGATCTCAGGTGCGCCCCAGCAGGCGCCAGGCCTGCGTGCGCGTCAGCAGCACGCGCGTGAGCAGCGAATAGACGATGCACACGACGACGGAGGTGACGACGATCAGGCTGGCCAGGGCGGCCGCGGGGCCGATGTCCCCCGCGTCGTCCATGTGCATGATCGCGACCGAAGCCAGGATGGTGTCGGGCGTGTAGAGGAAGATGGCGCAAGACAGGCTCGCCATCGACACCACGAAGAAGTAGCGCCCGATGTCCAGGATCGCGGGCAGGCACACCGGCACCGTCACGCGGAAGAAGGTCTTGATGAACGGGACCTTGAGCGAGGCCGACACGGCCTCGAATTCGTTGTCGATCTGCTTGAGCGCGGTAACGGCCGTGAGATGGCTCGAGGTGTAGTAGTGCACGATCATCGAGACGACCAGGATCGTCATCGTCTGATAGAGAAAGCCCAGCGGGTTGGCCGGATGGTTGAAGAACATCACATAGCCCAGGCCGAGCACCAGCCCCGGCACCGCCATCGACAGCACCGCCATCATGTGCATCGTGGGCCGCATCATTCCCAGATTGCGCGTCTTCTCGATCAGATAGGCCCCCACGAAAACGATGAAGGAACCGGCCACGGCCGTGACCGCGGCGACGGCGAGGCTGTTGGTGTAGGCGGCCGCCATGTCGCTTTCGAGCAGCGCGAAGCGATAGTGCTTCAGCGTGAACGAAAGGTCGTAGGGCCAGAGCGTGATCAGGGAGGTGTAGACCGCCATGCCGATGATCGCCAGCAACAGCGCGCATACCGTCGCGCAGAACATGAGCAGCAGCGTGTCGGCCACCTTGCGCGGTTTCGGGCTGTAGGGCACCGAGCGGGCAGTGAGCTGTGCCTTGAGCTTGCGGCGCACCACGTAGTCGATCACGAAGGAGACGATCGAAGGCACCAGCAGCAGCATCCCGACCACCGCGCCGATCGAGAAGTTGTGCTGACCCACCACCTGCTTGAACACGTCGACCGACAGCACGTTGAAATTGCCGCCGATCACCTTGGGCGCGCCGAAGTCGCTCACCACGTAGGTAAAGACCACCGTCGACGCGCTGATCAGGCCGTACTTGCAGGAAGGCAGCGTGATCGTCATGAACTGGCGCATCGGCCTGGTGCGCAGCGCCTTGGCCGCCTCGTACAGCCGACCGTCGGTCAGCGACATGGCGGTCACGAGGATCATCAGCGCGTGCGGAAAGGTGTTGTAGACCTCGGACAGGATGATGCCGGGCGCCCCGTAGATCGAGACGCCGCCGAGCAGGAACTTGAGCGCGCCCTGATTGCCGAACCACTGCACGAACGAGATGGCCGACAGCAGCGACGGCGCCAGCAGCGGGATGAGCGCGATCAGCCGGAAAACGGCCTTGAGCCCGGCCGGCATGCAGCTGCGCGTGAGCGCGTAGGCAAATACGAAGGCCGCGGGCACCGAGATCGCGACGACCGCGGCCGCGACCCACACCGAGTTCCAGACCGCGCGCAGCAGGCTGGGCGTCTGGAAGTAGGTGATGAAATGCGCGAGGCCGACGAAGCGGCCGTCCTTGTCCTGCACCGCGTGCGCCAGGATGGTCACCAGCGGCGCGACCAGGAACACGAACAGCATGGCCATCACCGCAAGCAGCACGCCGCGCGCGATGATCTCGTCACGGCTCCAGCGCATGCCGGTGCGGCGGTAGGCTGCGGGCGGTGTCATGGCGGGCGCGCCGGGCGCGGGGGGAGTGTGCGCCAGCGTGTTCATGCGACCGTCCGGGCGGCCGGTGCCGCGAAGGCGCGGATGCGGTTGGCCCGCAGCGCGATCTCGATGGTGTTGCCCTCGCGGATGTCGAGGTCGTGCAGCTGGTTGAGCGAGAAGTGCAGCCCCAGCGTCTGGCCGTGCAGCGCCTGCGCCGTGACTTCCGCGATGCACAGGCCGCCCAGGAACTCGACCTTGCTCACCAGCACGCTCATGCGGTTGGCGGTGTCTTCTCGCAGGTTCTCCGCCATGCGGTCTTCGGGCCTCAGATAGAGGTTGACGGCGTCGCCCGGCGCGAAGGCACCGTCGCAGGCATCGCACTGCAGCTCCAGGTCGCCGACCTTGAAGCGCTGCTGGCCCAGCGCCACCGCGCGCAGCACGTTGACCTTGCCCACGAAGTCGGCCACGAAGGGCGTGGCCGGTTGCTCGTAGATTTCCATCGGCGTGCCGACCTGCTCGATCACGCCGTGGTTCATGACCACGATGCGGTCGGCCATCGAGAGCGCCTCTTCCTGGTCGTGCGTGACCATGATGGTGGTGATGCCCACCTGCTTCTGCAGCCGGCGGATCTCGCCACGCAGGCGGATGCGCTCCAGCGCGTCGAGCGCCGACAGCGGCTCGTCCAGCAGCAGCAGACCCGGCCGCGTGGCCAGCGCGCGCGCCAGGGCCACGCGCTGCTGCTGGCCGCCCGAGAGCTGGCTGGGGTACTTGTGCGCGGAGGTCGGCAGGCCGACCAGCGTGAGCAATTCACTGACGCGCGCCTTGATCTGTGCTCTGCGCGCGCGCGAATTGACCAGCCCGTAGCCCACGTTGTCGGCGATCGTGAGGTTGGGAAAGAGGGCGTAAGACTGGAACACGATGCCGTAGTCGCGCCGCTCGGGCGGCAGCCACGAGACGTCTTTGCCGTTCTGCAGGATCTGTCCCGAGGTCTGCGTCTCCAGACCCGCGATGATCCGCAGCAGCGTGGTCTTGCCGCAGCCCGAGGGCCCGAGAAAGCACAGCATCTCGCCCGGGTTCACGCGCAGGTGGATGTCGCGCAGCGCGCTGAAGGACTCGAAGTCCTTGCGAACGCCCGCGATCTCCAGCGCGGCGCAAGCGCCCGCGGGCACCGGGCTGGCAATGAACTTGGTATCGGTCATATCCATTTTTCGCACTCGTCGTTGGCGTACGCCGCAAGGATGGGCGCCGCGGGTTGTGAGAAGGGCTGCGGGTGTCGCCCCGGCAGGGGTCGGTTGACGCGACAGAAGATGCGCGCAGCCCCGGGGGCGGGCCCTATTTCGGTTCGGCCTTGCCTTCGTAGCGCTTGCTCCACTCCGCGAGGATTCGCTCGCGGTTCTTGGCCGCCCAGTTCAGGTCGTTCCTGGCCAGCAGCTTCTCGTAGTTGTCGGGAATGCCTTCGAGCTTCGATGCCACGCCGGGGTAGGCCACCACCGCCCACCATGTGGAGGTGATCTGGTTGGCCTCCTTGCTGGCCATCCAGTCGGCGAAGCGCTTGGCCTGGTCCATCTTCTTGCTCGTCTTCATGATGCTGGTGGCCTCGATGTCCCAGCCCAGACCCTCCTTCGGGAAAATCAGGTCCACGGGCGCACCGGACTTCTTGACCTGGTGCGCACGGAATTCGAACGAGATGCCGATGGGAAACTCACCCGCGCCCGCCTGTTTGCAGGGCTTGGAGCCCGAGTGCACGTACTGGGCGATGTTCTGGTGCAGCGCGTCCATGTACTTCCAGCCCTCGGCGTCGCCCATGTTCTGCAGCCAGGAGGACACGTCGAGGTAGCCGGTGCCGCTGGAGGCGGGATGGGGCATGGTGATGGCGCCCTTGTAGACGGGCTTGGCCAGGTCCTGCCAGCTCTCGGGCTTGGGCAGGCCCAGCTTCTTGGCCTCCACGCGGTTGAAGCAGATGGTGGCGGCCCACACGTCCATGCCGACCCAGGACGGCGGGCGGGCGCTGTCCGAGTACGCGGGATTGAGCGCATTGAAGCCCTTGGGCTCATAGGCCTGGAGCATCCCCTCCTGGGCCAGCAGCGCGAGGCTGCTGGCGGCCAGGCCGGCGACCACGTCGGCCTGCGGGTTGGCCTTTTCGGCCAGCAGCTTCGCAGTGACGATGCCGGTGGAATCGCGCACCCATTTCACCTCGATGTCGGGATTGGCTTTTTCGAAGGCGTCCTTGTAGAGCTTCATCGCGTCGGTTTCGAGCGCCGTGTAGACCAGGAGCGAGGTCTTTTGCGCCCATGCGGCGCCGCTGGCCGCAAGGCCTAGCGCCGCCGCACACAGAACCGCCGTGAGACGGCGCGTGCTTTGTTTCATCGTCATCTGTTTCTCCTGAGGGCTTGCTGTCACTGGAAGAGGTGAGTGAGTGGCGGGCTCCGGCAAGGGCTGTACCAAGCGCCGGTGGGCAAAATGTAGATTGGTGATTGAAGACTGTCAATAAAAAATTGTTGACAGTTTTCAATCCATCGGGAAAATACGCCCCATGGTCACCAGCAATCACTCCGCCGCCCTCGCATTCCTCCAGTCCAGCTCGCTGCCGATGCTGATGCAGGAGGAGATCGAGCGTTTGATCATGACGGGCGAACTCCCCGTCGGCAGCCGAATCAACGAAAGCGAGCTCTCGCAGCGCTTCAATACCAGCCGCGGCCCCATCCGCGAAGCGCTGCGCGCGCTGGAAGAAGCCGGCCTGGTGCGCAACGAAAAGAACCGCGGCGTCTTCGTGCGCGAGATCGCATTCGAGGAAGCCGACGAAATCTACGAATTGCGCGAGGCCCTGGAAGAAGTCATCGGCCGGCGCGTGGCGCTCGCCATCAAGCCCGATGGCATCGAGCGGCTGCGCGCCATGCTCGACGCGATGCGCTCGGCCGCCCACGCGCAGGACGTGGAGCAGTACGCGCAGCTCAACCTGCAGTTCCACGAGATCCTGCTCGACACCGCGGGCAGCAAGAAGCTGACCGAAACCTACAAGCGCCTGGTCAAGGAACTCCACCTTTTCAGAATGCGCGCGCTCGACAGCGGCGGCGGCCTGCGGGTCTCGGCCGACGAGCATCGCGCCATCGTCGACGCCATTGCCAGCGGCAACCCCGACGTCGCCGGACAGGCGCTGCGCCAGCACGTCGCCGGCAGCCGCGCACGCATGCACAAGGCCTTCGGCCGCGCCGATCCCGCTCCCATTGCAGCCCCGAACAACCCACCCCAAAAGGAAGTCTGAAATGACACAGGAGACACTCGAAGTCAACGCCCGCAGCTACCGCTGGATGTCGCGCCCGGTCGTCGTGGTGTGCGTGGACGGCTGCGAGCCGGCGTACCTGGACGCGGCCATCGCCGCGGGCGTGGCCCCGTACTTCGACCGCATGAGGAAGTCCGGCGCCGACCTGCTGGCCGACTGCGTGGTGCCCTCGTTCACCAACCCGAACAACCTGTCCATCGTGACCGGCGCGCCGCCGGCGGTGCACGGCATCTGCGGCAACTACTTCTTCGACCGCGAACTCGGCCAGGAAGTCATGATGAACGACCCCAAGTACCTGCGCGCGGGCACCGTGCTCGCCGCCTTTGCCGACGCAGGCGCCAAGGTCGCCGTGGTCACCGCCAAGGACAAGCTGCGCAAGCTCCTGGGCCACCGCATGAAGGGCATCTGCTTTTCCTCCGAGAAGTCCGACCAGGTCACGATGGAGGAGAACGGCATCGACAACGTGCTCGACATGGTCGGCATGCCCGTGCCCTCGGTCTACAGCGCCGAACTGTCGGAGTTCGTGTTCGCCGCCGGCGTGAAGCTGATGGCGTCGAGGCGCCCCGACCTGATGTACCTCTCGACCACCGACTACGTGCAGCACAAGGCCGCTCCGGGCAGTCCGGCGGCCAATGCCTTCTACGCCATGATGGATGGCTACCTGTCGCAGCTCGATGCAATGGGCGCCACCATCGTGGTCACCGCCGACCACGGCATGAACGACAAGCACGACGCGCAAGGCGCGCCCAAGGTCATCTACCTTCAGGACGTGCTCGACGGCTGGTACGGCGCTGAGGAGGCCCGCGTGATCCTCCCGATCACCGACCCCTACGTGGTGCACCACGGTGCGCTCGGCTCCTTCGCCACCGTGTACGTGCCCGCGCAGGCAAGCGTGCCCGGCTGGATCGAGCGCATCAAGGGCATTCCCGGCATGGAGCTGGTGCTCTCGCGCAAGGAAGCCGCCGAGCGATTCGGGCTGCCGCCGGACCGCATCGGCGACATCGTGGTCGTCAGCGAGCAGAGCACGGTCATCGGCACCTCGGCCAGCCGGCACGACCTGTCGGCCCTCGAAGTGCCGCTGCGCTCGCACGGCGGCGTCTCGGAGCAGCGCGTGCCGCTGATCTGCAACCGCCCGGTCACCGGGATCGCAGCCGGGCGCCGGCTGCGCAACTTCGATGCGCTCGACCTCGCCTTGAACCACGCTCAGTAACTGCGGAGAACCTCATGAGCCAAGCCATGCTGAAGCCAGGCACCGTCCACAAGGAAGCGCTGCGCATCGCCGGGGAAAAGGTCTATCGCGATCGCACGATCGAAGTCACCTACCCCTACACCGGCGAAGTGATCGCCACCGTGCCCAAGGCCTCGCTCGAGGACCTGCGGGTGGCCTACAAGATCGCGCGCGACTACAAGCCCACCCTCACGCGCTACGAGCGCTACAAGATCCTGATGCGCGCGGGGGAGATCATCGCCTCGCGCCTGGATGAGATCTCGCGCGTCATCACCATGGAGTCGGGCCTGTGCCGCAAGGACTCGCTGTACGAGGTGGGCCGTGCCTCCGATGTGCTGCTGTTCGCGGCCAACCAGGCCCTGGTGGACGACGGCCAGGTGTTCTCCTGCGACCTCACGCACCACGGCAAGAGCCGCAAGGTCTACACGCTGCGTGAGCCGCTGCAGGGCGCGATCACCGCCATCACGCCGTTCAACCATCCGTTGAACCAGGTGATCCACAAGGTGGCGCCGTCCGTCGCCACCAACAACCGCATGGTGCTCAAGCCCAGCGAGAAGACCCCGCTCACCGCCTTCATCCTGGCCGACATCCTGTACGAGGCGGGACTGCCGCCGCAGATGCTGTCAGTGATCACAGGCGACCCGCGCGAGATCGCCGACGAGATGCTCACGAGCGACGACGTCGACCTCGTCACCTTCACCGGCGGCGTGGCCATCGGCAAGTACATCGCGGGCAAGGCGGTCTACAAGCGGCAGATCCTGGAGCTGGGCGGCAACGATCCGATCATCGTGATGGAAGACGCCGACATCGAGGAGGCCGCGACGCTGGCGGCCAGCGGCTCCTACAAGAATTCGGGCCAGCGCTGCACCGCCATCAAGCGCATGCTGGTGCATGAGGCGGTGGCCGACCGGTTCGTCGAACTGCTGGTGGCCAAGACCAGGGCCCTGAAGTACGGCGACCCGATGGATCCGGCCACCGACATGGGCACGGTGATCGACGAGGCGGCGGCGATCCAGTTCGAGTCGGTGGTCAACGAGGCCATCAAGGCGGGGGCGAGGCTGCTGTGCGGCAACGAGCGCCGCGGCGCGCTCTACTCGCCCACGGTGCTCGACCATGTGGACCCGCAGATGACGGTGGCCAAGCACGAGACCTTCGGGCCGGTGTCGCCGGTGATCCGATTCAAGAACATCGAGGAGGCGATCCGCATCTCCAACGGCACGGCCTATGGCCTGTCCTCGGCGGTGTGCACCAACCGCATGGACTACATCACGCGCTTCATCCGCGAGCTGAACGTGGGCAGCGTCAATGTGCGCGAGGTGCCGGGCTACCGGCTGGAGCTCACACCCTTCGGCGGCATCAAGGACTCGGGCCTGGGCTACAAGGAAGGCGTCCTCGAGGCCATGAAGAGCTTCACCAACTGCAAGACATATTCACTGCCCTGGTAGACCACGATGAGCCTGAGCATTACCGACATCGTCGGCCTGTTCGAAAGCAAGGGCGGCGCGCAGTACGACGGCGAGCCGGTCACGCAACTGGAGCATGCGCTGCAGTCGGCGCACCTGGCTGAGCAGGCGGGCGCCGGCAGCGAGCTGATCGCTGCCTCGCTGCTGCATGACCTGGGGCATCTGCTGCACGACTTCGGCGGCACGCCGACGCAGCAGGGACTGGACGACCTGCACCAGTACCGCTGCCTGCCATTTCTTCGCGCGTTGTTCGGCCCGGCCACGCTGGAGCCGATCCGCCTGCATGTGGATGCCAAGCGCTTCCTCTGCGCCAGGGAGCCCGGCTATCTCGAAGCGCTGTCGCCCGATTCGAAACGCAGCCTGCAGTTGCAGGGCGGCGTGTTCGACTCGGCGCAAGCCAGCGCTTTCGAGGCCCTGCCGCATGCAATGGATGCGGTCCGCCTCCGGCGCTGGGACGACCAGGCCAAGTGCGCCGATGCGAGGACGCCAGACCTGGCGTACTACGCGCGTCACCTGGCAATCGCGTCCAAACACGTTGCCGCGGCACAGGCATGAGCGCGGCGCCAACGGTCGCCCTGACCAGGCGCCGGGCCACGACGCAGGACATTCCCTTTTTGCTCGCGCTGCGGCAGCAGACGATGAACGGCCACGTCATTGCTTCCGGTGCCGAGGTCAGCGACGCGCATCACATGGCGCGGCTGATGCATCGCTTCGAGTGCGCCGAGGTCTTGCTGCACGCGGGGATGCCGGTCGGCCTGCTCAAGGTGTCGCGCGATCCGCATGAGTGGGTCGTCATCCAGATCCAGCTGGCGCCCGTCTGCCAGGGTGGCGGCATCGGCACCGGGCTGCTGGCAGAGGTCGTCCACCAGGCCGCAAGCGCCGGCGTCGACCTCACGCTCAGCGTGCTGAAGGCGAATCCCGCGAAGTCGCTCTACGAGCGCTTCGGGTTCGTCGTCGAGCGCGAGTCCGAGTTTTCCTACGAAATGCGGCGCAAGCCCTGACAACCTGCGAGGCCGACATGCGCCCCTTCTGGATCGAACAGGCCCTTTTCAACGACGGTGATCTTGCCCCCGCGCTGCAGGGCATGCAGCGCGCCGACGTGTGCATCGTCGGCGGCGGCTTCACGGGCCTGTGGACCGCCATCCAGGCAAAGCAGCGCAACCCCGCACTGGACATCGCGATCGTCGAGAGCGACCTCTGCGGCTCGGGCGCCAGCGGCCGCAACGGTGGCTGCCTGCTCACCTGGTCGGCCAAGTTCTTCACGCTGCGCCGGCTGTTCGGCGAAGCCGAGGCGATCCGCCTCGTGAGGGCCTCGGAAGCCGCGGTGCAGCACATCGCAGACTTCTGCCGCGCACAGGGCATCGATGCCGAGTTGCGGCAGGACGGCACGCTCTACACCGCCACCTCGCAGGCCCAGGTCGGCGCGCTCGACCCGGTGATGAAGGGGCTGGAGGACTGCGGCATCCACTCCTACCACCACCTGCCGCCGGAAGAGGTGGCGCGCCGCTCGGGCTCCGCACGCAACCTCGCCGGCGTGTTCTCGCCCATCGCGGCGACCGTGCATCCGGGAAAGCTGGTGCGCGGGCTGCGCCGCGTGGCGCTGCGCATGGGCATCCGCATCTACGAGCGCAGCCCGATGGTCGACTTCACGCAGGGCCATCCGGTCACGGTGCGCACACCTGCCGGCAGCATCGAAGCGCCGAAGCTGGTGCTCGCGATGAATGCCTGGATGGCCAGTGCCCTGCCCTGTTTCGAACGCAGCATCGCCATCGTCTCGAGCGACATGGTCATCACCGAGAAATGCCCCGACCTGCTTCGCGCGACCGGCCTCATCGACGGTGTGTCGGTGCTCGACTCGCGCACCTTCGTCTACTACTACCGGACCACCGTCGATGGGCGGCTAATGCTGGGCAAGGGCGGCAACACCTTCGCCTGGGGCGGGCGCATCGCGCCGGTGTTCGACCAGCGCTCGCCTTACGAGGCCGACCTGACGCGCGCGCTGGGCGACTTCTTTCCCTCGCTGCGCCAGGTGCCCGTGACCGCCAGCTGGAACGGCCCCTCGGACCGTTCGGTGACCGGCTTTCCTTTCTTCGGCAGGCTCAACGGCACGCCGCACATCTACTACGGCTTCGGCTATTCGGGCAACGGCGTAGGGCCCACCTACATGGGCGGGCAGATCCTGTCGTCGCTGCTGCTGGACGAGGACAACGCCTGGACGCGGAGCTCGCTGTTGCGGGGGCCGCTCGGGCTGTTTCCGCCGGAGCCGATCCGCTACATCGGCTCCATCGTCGTGCGCGACGCGATCCGCCGCAAGGAAGCGGCGGAAGACCGGGACGCCCGTCCGTGGATGGGCGACCGCCTGCTCAGCAAGTTCGCCAATGCGGCGGGCAAGTCGGACAAAGCCTGAGCCAACTGCGGCACTTCGGCGCGAAGCCCGTGGACGGGGCCGCAGACCCCGGTTGTGGCGTACGCTTCCGGTGCAGTCAGGCAAGCGCACTTCGCGCCCTCAACTCCGGAACAACAGCATGCAATCCCATCAGCTCGAAATCTTCGCGGACTACTTTCAGTTCTACCTGCAGGACGAAACGGCGCAGGGCGATCTGTCGGATGCCTGGGATGACCCGGCCGTGGAGCGCATGCTCGCCACCTCATCGGGCATGGTCGGCCTTGGCACCGTCCGCAACATGCGTGTGCCGGTGACGCTCGAGTTCCTGGACGCGGAGCCTGCGGATGACCTCGCCCCGTTCGATCATGTGGCCGAAGGTTCGCTGGTGATGGAGACCGGCCCATTGGTCGTGGCGGGCTGCACGGACTATCTTCCGGACGCGGCCCGCTTCGACATCGAGCCCGGCACCTACCGGGTGAGGCTGTCGTGTTCAGGCCTGAATTCCCTGTCGGAGGATGGGCTGCAGGGGCAGGACCGCTATCTCGTGCAGCTGTGGCAGGCGCCTCCGATCGACCCGCGCGTGCTCAAGCAGCATGCCGGCTAGCGCCTCGTCCGGATCCGCCGCCCGGGCGAGCGCGCCCTTGGCGGAAAATGGCTCATGCACGATGCCTGCCCCCACGACCCCGCTCTCGTTCCTACCCACACGACCGCGGCCCCATCGTCCGTCGCACACTGGGTCTCGCACCACCACGGCATCCCGGTGCAGCAGTGCCACCTGATTCGCCGCGGCCTGAATGACAACTACGCGCTGCTTTCGGCGGACGGCATCCGCTACGTGGCGCGCCTGTACTCGATCCGCCCGCGCGGCGGCTTCAATGCGCATTTCGAAATGGCGCTGCTGGCACACCTGCAGTCCAAAGGGGTCGGGGTTGCCGCGGCCGTGCCGGCGGCGGACGGGCGCGCCTGCGTACCGCTGCAATTCCCCGAAGGACCGCGCGCGCTGGCCCTGTTCCGGAATGCCGAAGGCGCGATTCCGGAGACGCTGGAAGAAATCGAGCTGACCGGGTGCATGCTGGCCCGCATCCACGGGGCGGCACGTGACTACGCCGGTCCACCCAGCCGCTACACGCTGGACGGCCACCACCTGGCCGGGCGGACCCTGGGCTACCTGCAGGTGTATCCGGAGATCGGCACGCAGCTGCTGCAGGCTTACCGCCTCCTGGTGCAGCGCCTGATTGAAGAACTGGCCGAGGTCGAGCCCGGGCTGACGCGCGTCGTCTGCCACGGCGACACGCACGGCTTCAACAACCATGTGAACACCGACGCGGACGGCATCCGCAGGACGGTGTTCTTCGATTTCGACGATGCCGGCCCGGGCTTCCTGGCCTACGACCTGTGCGTGCTGCCCTGGTCGCATCTGTTCCGCAAGAACCTCAAGGCACCCGACGACGTGCTGCGCGAGCGCTGGATGCACTACCTGCGCGGATACCGCGCGGGCGGCGGCGAAGTCAGCGATCGCGACCTGGCGGCATTGCCGCTGTTCATGCAGCTTCGCCACCTGTGGAACCTTGGCGAGGCGGCCGGCCGGCTCAACCACTGGGGAACGAATTCGGTGCCCGTGGATTGGCTGCAAAAGCAAATGGAGGTGTTCGAGGCGTGGAAAGGGCTGGACCTGCGGGTCTGACACCGCTGCCGCACGACAACCCGACCATGTACCCGACCGGAACCCTGCGCGGCATCGCCGCGATGCTGCTGGCTTGCGCCTTCTTTGCCTGCATGGACGCGCTGCTGAAAAACCTCGCCGGACACTACCCGCCGGTGCAGGTGATGGCGCTGCGCGGTCTCACCGCCCTGCCCCTGGTGTGCCTGTACATCGCGTGGCGGCGCGAGGCGGCCGGCGTCTTCAACCGCCGGCTTCGTTGGCGCCTGCACCTGCTGCGCACCATGCTGAACATGGGGATGCTCGTGCTCTTCGTCCACGGGCTGAAGACGCTGGGCCTGGCCGAGGCCTACACGCTCACCTTCATCGCTCCGCTGCTGATGGTGCTCATTGCCGTGCCGATGCTGGGCGAGTCGGTGCAGCCGCGGCACTGGACCGCCATCGGGCTGGGCTTCGTCGGTGTCGTGATCGCGCTGCGGCCCGAGCAGGGCGCGTTTCTCTCGACGGGCGCCCTGGCGGTGCTGGTGGCCGCCGTCTGCTATGCACTGTCGAACATGCTGGGCCGGCTCGTGAGCCGTACCGAGTCGAGCGCCGCGCTGGTCTTCTGGGCCACGGCAGGCATGGCCGTGGGCGGCAGCCTTTTGTCCGCACCGCAATGGGTGCCCATCCAGGCCGGGCACGCGTGGGTGCTCGCGGGTCTGGCCATCAGCGGCTTCCTGGGCCAGCTGGCCATCGCCGAGGCCTTCCGCCACGGCCAGGCCGCCGCCATCGCGCCCTTCGAATACAGCGCCCTCGCCTGGGGGTTGATGCTGGACTGGCTGTTCTGGCAGGCCGCGCCCGATGCATGGACGCTGGGCGGCGGCGCATTGATCATCGCGAGCGGCCTGTGGCTGGCGCGCAGCGAGGCAGCAAAGCGGCCGGCCCGGAGCTGATCTGCTGCTCGGCCCCGCTGTCGGGAGCCTCATAGGGCTCGGAGACGCCCGAGCCACGCTCGCGATGCTGCGGACGCCGGACGCGGCTCGCCTATGTTCGCGGGCCCGAGGGCATCATCGTCGGGCTCGCAGAACAGCTCGGCCAGGAGCCTGCTTCAGCGGACCAGCCTTCACCGAAACGCTGAAAACCATAGCCGCGCTTTGGCGCAGCGGATGCGTTGCGTGCCCAATTCGACGGCACGCAGCAGCCGAACGTCACTTGCCGAACAACCCGGCCACACGCTGCCACGTGCGCAGCATGAAGCCCGCGCGCTCCACGTCGGCCTGCGCGACCAGCGGTGCCTCGCCCACCGCCTTGCCGTTCGACTCGGCGACGACCTTGCCGATCACCGCGCCCTTGGCCACCGGTGCCTCCAGCTTCGGGTTGATCTGCACGGAGGTATTCACTTTCTGGCCGCGCGGCACCGTCACCGTCCAGGGTGCTCCAAGCCCCGCGGCAACCGTATCGGCCTTGCCGAAGCGGACGTTGGTCGTCGTGACCACGGCGTTGGGCTGGATGGGGGTGGCCTTCTCGAAGTTGCCGTATCCCCATCCGAGCAGCGCGCGGGTTTCGTCGGCACGTGCCTGCGCGCTGTTGGTGTTGAGGATCACGGTGATCAGGCGCATGCCGTTGCGCTTGGAGGAAGTCACGAGGCAGTAGCCCGCCTCCTGGGTGTGCCCGGTCTTCAGGCCGTCGACCGTGGGGTCGGTGTAGAGCAGCGCATTGCGGTTGCCCTGCTTGATGCCGTTGTATTTGAACTCGCGCTCCGCGTAGATCGGGTAGTACTCCGAGCTGTCGCGGATGATCGCGCGCGCCAGGATCGCAAGGTCGCGCGCGGACGACTTGTGATCGGGATCGGGCAGGCCCGTGGAGTTCACGAAATGCGTGTGCGTCATGCCCAGGCGCTGGGCTTCCGCATTCATGAGTTTGGCGAAGCCCTCCTCGGTGCCGGCCATGTGCTCGGCGATCGCCTTGGACGCGTCATTGCCCGACTGCACGATGATGCCGCGCAGGATGTCGATCACGGTAGCCTGGCTGTTCAGCGGCAGGTACATGCAGGACTCGGTGCTCGAGCCGCGGCACCAGGCGTTCTGGCTGACCGACACCAGATCGTCCTTCTTGAGCTTGCCGGACCGGAGTGCCTGTTCGACCAGGAAGCTGGTCATCATCTTGGTCAGCGACGCCGGCGGCAGCGGCTCGTCGGGGTTGGCCGAGGCCAGCACCTCGCCGGAATCGAAGTCCATCAGCAACCACGCCTTGGCCGGCAGCGCCGGCGGGCCGCCGGCAACGGCCGTTTGCCCGGCCGCCGGTGCGGCGGCGGGCGCGGTGGCAGCGGGCTTCTTCTGGGCTGCAGGCTTGGCGGCATGGGAGGCCGCGAAAGCGGGTGCGGCGGAAATCAGGGCGCCCGTGGCGATTGCGAAGGCGAGCGGGAGGACGGAAGGAGTCTTGAATTGCATGTGCGTGTAGGAGCTGAACGGCGATTCTGGCGGATGTGGCGATTCGGGGGTGCTTGGCAGACCAGGAATCGCCGCGCAAGTTCGCCAACCGGTGGAACACCCCGGACGCTACCCGATCCGCACGCGGTCCGCGGTGGCGTTTCCTGCCGTTACCGCATGCCCGCCGCTCAAGCCTGCTGGAGACGGGGTTCGGTCGGGCCCGCCGCCAGGCGCAACCTCGAGGAACTGCGCAAGCGGCGGCCGGGGGCCAACTGTACACCGCCAGGAGCCGCCGGCACCCCCAGCGGCAAACGCCACCTAGGAGCCGCCATTCACTGCTTGCATCACCGGGGCGTCGGATTCCACGACTGCGTTTCCATGCACAAGAGCCTGCGGACCGGCCTCGGCGGAAACCGCATCCGCGGACGCGGCGGCCAGCAGCTGGTAGCCACGTCCGTAAACCGGCACCAGCAAGAATCCATTTTCCTTGCGCAAGGCCAGGCGGGTTCGCAACCTCGCGACACATACATCCAGCGCCCGGGAGCGGCTGCTTTGCGTGGAACCATTCCACAACGAGCCCATGAGCAGTTCCCGCGACACCACGTGGCCGATGTTGCCGAAGAGAGCCATGGCCAGGTCGAACTGAAGCGGTTGAAGCTGAATTTCAAGGTTCTTGTGAATCACCACATGGCGGCCGTCCATCACAAAGCGATAGTCGCCCCAACTTACTTCCCGCTCGGCATCGCTGCGCACTGCACGAAAACCGGACCGGTGCAGGAGTGCTTCAATCCTCCATTCAAGCTCGTCCTCGCTCAACCTCGCGATGCCGATGACGCTGGCTGCGAAGAAATCGGCGTTGCGCGGAAGCGATCGCCATTGCATTTCATCCAGGCAGAGGAGGACCGGAACATCTTTTGCCCGACAAATGCCCGAGACGCCGAGCCACTCCGAATGGCGCTTGACAGTCATCACCAGCACATCGAACTCGTGATTTTCCGCGAGCCGCTCCAGGAATTCGTTGGAATCCTGAAACTCATGCACGGAGGGACCGATCCGCCGAAGAAGCGAACTCAGTTGATCTCTGCGACTCGGGTCTCGATCAACAAGCGCTGCCCTGATTGTCTTCAAGATTCCTCTCCACAACACACCTCGGCGAATCTTCTGAATTGTCCAGCCCATGGCGAAGCATTGCTATGCGCCTGGGCGGCCTCCAGCGTGCGAATAAGCGCCTCCGCAGCCAGCGGGCGGCCGTAAAACCAGCCCTGCATCAGGTGCACTCCGCGATCCCGGAAGTACTCGACCTGTGCGCTGCTTTCGACGCCCTCGACGATGATTTCCACACCCAGTTCTCTGGCCAGCTCAATCACGGATGGGACGATTCGCTCCCTCAACGTGCCCGTGCCCACGGTGTCGGTGAATTTCTTGTCCAGCTTGATCTTGTCGACCTTCAGGTCGCTGAGGTAGGACAGGTTGGCGTACCCCGTGCCGAAATCATCGATGTAGATTTCGTGGCCACGACCGCCCAGCTCCAGCATCACGGTCACTGCGGATTCGAGCCTTGCGGAAGTCCGCTCTGTGAGTTCAAAGGCCAATTGCGTCGGCGCGATGCCGGCTTCTACAAAGTGATGCTGCAGCGACTGATGGAAGCTGCTGTCCATCATGTCCGCGGGAACGACGTTCACGCTGATCTTGAAGTTCTTGTGGGTGCGAAGGAAATCGCCGAAGTCCTCGGAGACCCGCTGGAGCGCCAGCAGAGTCAACTTGCCGATCAGTTCATTCGCTTCGGCGATGGGGATGAATACCGCAGGTGAGACGCTTTCCCCGCTCTTCAGGGTCCATCGCATCAACGCCTCCGCTGACACCGTCTCGCCGGTCCGGTTGTCCACGATCGGCTGGTAGTGCATGAACAGCTCCTTCTTGGCAACCGCCTCGCGCAGCAGCGCGTCGATGGTGCGCGTTCTGTATCCGCGAGCGGACCAGGATGCGATGCCGAACGCCACACCGATGCCGGCAAGAATTCCTGTGAAGATGAGCAGCATCAGGTTGCTCATCAGGACAGCCAACCCGCGCGCCTTCAGCACATAGCAGGTGACCTGCCCAGGCAGGCACGCGACTGAAATGATGTCACCCCGAAGCCAGTACGTGGAGCCCGGGATGAACAACGGTTGCGCGATGCCTGGATCTGCGCCACGCACGACGAGCATCGTGCCGGTTGCGCTGTTCAACAAGACAACACTCAACGCGTAGCGGCCATCCTCCACCGTCGCCGGCTGCTTCTCCGGCGCGACGAGGAGCTCGTAGGCGCCTTCCTTGACGAGGGTGGATTTGACGCCGGGCGAGAGCGGCAGGTCGACATTGCGCCATATCCGGCGGCCTGTCTCGGTCGTGAAATCGGGACTGTCGGAAGGAAGGCTGGAAGCGGCGGCGCCAATGTTGCCGTTGCACCGCGGGCCGGCGTTATCGCCCTGGTAGACGACGTCGCGAATGATCGCGGATCGAAAGGCGATGGACCGCAGTGCTTCAAGATGCGTCGAGGAGCATGGTTGGGCATCCAGGGCGCGCAGTTCCGCGAACGCCGCATTGACTTCGGCAACCCGCTCCAGCGGTTTGGAGATGACGGCCGCCGCGGCCGCGCGTATCGTGCGTTGTTCGTCGGCAATCAGAAATGCGCATAGCACCGCGAGCGTGGCCACAACGCCGAACGTCGACCACACGATGATGCGCTGTCTGTTGGACGCCATCTGACCCAGCACTGACGCATCGGGGTCATTGTCGCGCCGAGATATGGTTGATTTGCCTGGATGAAAGTCGGCACGGAACATCACGCAACTTTCATTCGCGGGTAAAGCCCGAACGATATTGCATTCACGCCCGCTTGGGCGAAATATGACGGACGCGAGGAAGTAAAGCAGCGGCTGCGGACCTCTATCGACTCCGAAGTGTGATTCGAATCACAAGCTGCAGAAGACGGGGGCCACTCCAGATATCAGGTTCCACGGCCGAGATGGCCGCCCCGTGGCGACCATTGTTCCCTCGCACCAAAGTTGCCGCGCGCTTTTTTTCCGCGCTTCAGCCGATCACGAACTTGCAAATCTCGCGCGAATACGCCTGGAGAAACGCATTCTTGTCGGGCAGTGGCTCCGTGGTATGCGGCGGGGGAATGTCCATGAATGAAAAGTGACCTGCTCCTTCCGTGACGCGGACGTCCACGGCAATCGAAGCGCGCATGGCACTCGCCATCCATTCGGTTTGGACTGGCGGAGTGATGCTGTCCGCCGAACCTACCCACGCCAGGACTGGAACTCGCACCGCATCAAGCGCTGCGGGCGCGCGGAAGAATCCGGTAGGGGGAGCCAAGAGAGCCAGACGAGTCAAGCGACCGTCCGGTGCAATCCAGACGCGTCGACCTGGCGCTAACCACATTTGAGCTCCCGCCTTGGCAACGAGGGTGGCCGCGCCAATCGAATGCCCCACTCCCACCACCTTCGCCGATGGCTCAGTGAATGCGTCGAGTGCGAGGGAAAGACGCCTTGCGCGGAGAGTCAGTTCGTCCTCGCTCGGGGTGGTCGAAGCAAGCCGCTCGAAATGCGGCGCCACGATCTTGCAGCCAGACCCGGCCAAGGCACCGAGGAGAGTCGCGTGACGCTCTGGCTGGCCGCCCGTGCCCACCGCGAAAAGAACCACGGGAGCGCCGGCGGCCGCTTCCTGAACCGACACCTTGAATGAATCAACTCCGTCTTGCAGCGTCTGCGTCAGCATTGAAAGCAACTCCCTGTCATGTGTGGGCTCGATCGCGTTTTGCATGATGCAGTTTCATCAAGTTCTTGCCCCGTCCAGGCCCGCATTCTGCCGTGCCGACGAACGCCGCGCCGCGTTCCGGTCCACCGCCAGGGCAGCGGACTTGCCGATTCGGGCTAATGGACTGCGGTGATCGATGGAACCATGACTGCGGCTGGCGTGCTGAACGCGCCTGCACTCAAGCACCCAGAGACTCACCGAGGTATGTTGTGAACGACATCGAATCCCTTCTCGAAAACCTGCATTTCCCCGACGCACCCAAGATGGCCGCGGGCCCCTATCCCGGACCGCGCGCGGCCGAAGCCCTGGCGCTGTCGGCTCGCACCGAATCCATGGCGCGCGGCGGCGGCCGCATGCCGGTCGTCATGGACCGCGCCTTCGGCGCCACCTTCAAGGACCCGGACGGCAGCACCTTCATCGACCTGTCGGCCGGCGTCGGCGTGAGCAGTGTGGGCCGCTGCCATCCGAAGGTGCAGAAAGCGGTCGTCGAGCAGTCGCAGCAGCTCATGCATGCGATGGAGGTCAACAGCACCCGCCGCACCGAGCTGGCCGCGCGCCTGTCGGCCCTGATGCCCGAAGGCCTGCGCAACGACTGCATCACATTTTTCGCGCAGAGCGGAAGCGATGCGCTCGAAGCGGCTGTGAAGTTCGCGCGGCGCGTGACGGGCCGCCACCAGATCATCGCCTTCCACGGCGGCTATCACGGCGTGTGGCATGCGTCGAACGCGCTGACCACGGGCACGGCCTACCGCAAGGGCTACGGACCGTTCATGGGCGGCGTGATCCATGCGCCCTACCCATACGCCTATCGCTTCCCGTTCGACACCACCCACAAATCGGCCGAGCAGATCGCCGGCGAATACGTCGACTACCTGCTGAACACGCCCTACACGGCCGCCGACGACGTGGCCGCCGTGATCGTGGAGCCGGTGCAGGGCGAAGGCGGGTACGTCCCGCCTTCACCCGAATTCCTGCAGCTGCTGCGCAAGGCCTGCGACCGCAGCGGCACGCTGCTGATCGTGGATGAGGTGCAGTGCGGCGCCGGCCGCACGGGCCGCATGTGGGCGGTGGAGCACACGGGTGTGAAACCCGACATGCTGACCTTCGGCAAGGGCATCGGCGGTGACGTGCCCATGGCCGGCATCGCCATGCGCAGCGAGCTGGCCGCGCGCATCCCCGATGGCTCGGTCCCCAACACCTTCGCTGCGAACTCGCTGTCTGCTGCGGTGGCCCTCGCCAACCTCGAGATCCTGCACGACCCCGCGCTGGGGCTGATGCCGCGCGCGGAACTGCTGGGCCATGAAGTCCAGGAACGAGTGCGCGGCTTCCAGAGCCCCTACGTGGGCGAGGTGCGCGGCAAGGGCTTGATGATCGGCATCGAGCTCGTCGAGGACAAGGCCACCAAGGAGCCGCTGGCGCCGCAGAAGGTCGGCCAGATCATGGAATACGTGCTCGGCCACGGCGTGCTGATGGTGCCCTGCGGGCGCTATGGCAACGTGATGCGCGTGATGCCGTCGCTGACCATCTCGAAGCGGCTGCTGCACCGCGCGCTGGATGTCTTCGGCGAGGCGCTGGCCTCGCTCTGAACCGGCCGTGACGCGCGCGGCACGGCCGCCTCGCCTACTGCTGGGCGATGCGGGCCGTGAGCTCCGACGCGGCGGTGGTGATCAACGTGCACAGGTAGCTTTCCTGGAAGGCCCGGAAGCGCTCGTTGCGTCCCACCAGCGTCATGCTGCCGAGCACGCGCTGCTTCTCGTCGAAGATCGGCGCGGCGACGCCCGTGCGGCCTGGGTGAAGCTCGCTTTCGCTGATGCAGTAGCCCTGCTTGCGGATCGCCAGCAGGCCCTTGGAGAAGGACTTCCACTCCAGCCCCTGCTGCTGCCCCTCGGGCGTGCTGGCATGGGCATCGAAGACACGGCGGATCTGCCGCGGCAGCAGGTAGGCCAGCACCACGCGCGAGGTCGCACTGTGGAACAGGTCGATGGGGCGGCCGCGGCCTCCGCCCACAGGCCCGGGGTCGGGGCCGCGGCGGATCAGCACGTTGACCACCGAGTCGCCGTACCACTCGCTGATCACGGCATCCAGGCCCGTCTCCGCCACCAGCTTCTCGACCAGGTCGCGGCTGCGCACCAGGACCGGGTCGTAGTCGGTCATCTGGTGCTCCAGCGCGATGATGCGCGGCCCCAGCGCATAGCCGCGTGGCAGGCGCACCAGGAGGCCGGCATCGCCGAGCTCGCGTGCGTGCGCGGGAACGCGGCCACCCGTACTCTCTTCACGGCGCGCCTCGCGCTCGGCCACTTGGCGATCTTCGGTGAGACGGGTTTCTGTGAAAACCGGTGATGCCGCTCAAGCCGGCTTTAACCGGGCGTGACGTGCTCGTCGCCATCGCGCGCCAGGGCGCTGGAACGCCCGGGCGCGTGCCGCCGCCGCCCGGCGGCACGCACCCCTGCGCGGGCTCTACCTCACCTGGACCTGCACGCGGCGCTGCTGTGCATGCGCAGCCTTGGGAATGCGCAGCTTCAGAACGCCTTGCGCGAGCTCTGCCGTGACACCTTGCGTGTCCAGCTCCTTGCTCAAGGTGAACACGCGCCGGAAGCGGCCGAGGCCGACCTCCGTGTGGCTGGTCTGCAGGTCTTGCGGCACTTGCAGATCGGACTCGGCGTCGATGGTCAGCGTCGACGCCTCGACATGGAGGTTCAGCTTGTCGCGGCTGACCCCGGGAAGGTCGGCGTAGAGCGTGATGCCGTTGGCGTCCTCGACCACGTCGACGGGCGGTGTCAGGGCTGCGTCGCTGTAGCTGGAATGTTCCCTCTGCACATGCTCGCCGGCGGCGGCGTTCGCGGGGGCCTGGATGCTGTTGCTCATGGTGTGCTCCTTGTCACTGGATTTCGATTCGACGCGGTTGGGCGGATGCGCGGCGCTTCACGCTGATGTGCAGCACACCGTCTCGAAGCCTGGCTTCGACCGCGTCGGGGTCCGCGTCGTCGGGCAGGGTCATCGCGCGGCGGAAGGTCCCTTCAAAGCGCTCGTTGATATGCACGGTGGCGGACTTGTCCAGCGCACCCGGCAGCGCGTTCTTGCGCTCGCCCGAGATCGTCAGCAGGCCGCGCTCCAGATTCACCTCGAGGGTCGAGGGATCCACACCCGGCGCGAAGGCGAAGATCTCCAGCGCTTGCGGCGTGCTTCCGACGTTGAGCGCGGGAAATCCGTTGCGCGCGACGCCGCGGATGGTGGGAGACAGGTCGAAGGCCTGCTGCACATCGCGCTGCAGGCGATCCATCTCCGCGAAGATGTCGCGAGGAAACAGGGATCGATACATGGCAAAACCTCCTTGCAAGGCCGACCGGAGCGCCGGGCGTGCGCCACGGGACTCGGTCGGGGAAATGGCGAACAAGAAATGAAGTCAGACGGCTTCGGCGTCTGGCTCGCGGGCCTGCTACTGCGGCCGCGCGGGCTCCCGGTGGACTGGCGCAGATCCGCCTGAGTGCACAGGCGTGGCCGTCTTGATTCTTGGCATGCGCATTCGCCAGCGCGGCGGGCGCGATTCCGGATAGTTGAACCTTGCGAGTTCTTCCCGCCCCTTCTGCGTCACAGCCAGCACCTGGGCTGCAGCGGCGGCGCCAGACAGCGCCAGGGGATTCGCGGGCGACGGAACCAGTGCAACGACGAGCCCGGCGGCTCTGAGCACTTTGACCCGGTCGATGTCTTCGGCTCGATAGAACGAAATCGGCAAACGGGAGCCGGCAATCTGCCTGAGCAAGTTCATGGTCATTTCAGTACCTCCTTTTCGGTCGACCAATCTTTTGACGATAGGCAACATAGGACCCTGCATCGCAAATTTCAAGAGGAAAAGATGCGACGCCTGCTGCTGGCAAAAAAGACCCGGCCTTGCGGGCCGGGTCGAGGTTTACAGCAAGGCCCGCACCTGCGGTGCGGGCGAGAAAATCTAAGACTTAGCCCGCGCATGGCGTGTCGGACAATTTCCAATCCTGCGCGGCGCCTACATGCCCGCAACGCCCTGGGCCAGCGCGAAATCGAGCAGCACCCGGTCCGAGGGCGCCTCGGGCCAGGTGACCTGTGCCAGCCAGCGATGGAAGGTGGTGGCCGCGATGCGGCTGGCGGGGCCGTCACGGCGCCATGCGCGGGCGATCGGGGCGGCGATCTGCGCGAGCCGCTCGGCCTCGAAGCGTGAGCGCATCTCGGCCTGCATTGCCTCGGGCATTTCCAGGTAGAGCGACTTGGCTTTCTGCATGCGGTCGTTTTCCCACAGCTCGCGGATCCGGTGCATGCGGTCCTCGCCAGCGGGGGCGGCTGCCTGTTTGCCTCTTGACGGCGAAGGCAACGACGGGGGCGCGGCGGCCTCCTCCCCCTTCACGCCGGCGTAGCCCTTCTTCAGGGCATCCTTGAAATAGGCAGCGGCCGACTTCAGTGCCGGCAGCGTCTGGCTGCGCAGGCGCTGCTCGACATGCTCGATCGTGCCGCGCAGTTGCCCTTCGTCGGTGGTCGCATACAGATCCTGGGCCTCGTCCTGCTTGAGGCCCAGCGCGATCAGCTTTCCAACCAGCTCCAGGTCGAAGACATTGCGCGCGGGATCGTCGGCTGCGCCCAGGCGCTGCTGCAGCTTGGGCACCACCCTGAACTGGATTTCCTCGATGCGGCGCCCCCGCTTGTGCTCGATGAGCTCAAGGCTGAAGTCTTCGCACAATGCCTCGATCTCGGCCAGCGCCTTGCTGATCACGTCGCGCTTGAGGAAGCGATAGTCGACCTCGGTGATGTCGCTGCGCCCGGTGAGCACTGCCGCCCACCACAGCACGTCCTCGCGCATCGACAGACGGCTCGGCGACGTGAGGTAGCGCGCACCGATCTCGTACAGCACGGCTGCGGGGTAGCTTCGCATCTGGCCGCTGATCTCCAGCAGGACGCGCGTGTATTGATGGGGTCTGACCAGCCGCTCACGTATCTCTTCTGGGTAGCGCCATGTGATGGTGCAGGGACGTCCCCGACCCTGTTCCTCGATGGTGACCGTCCCGAGCAACTGCGACGACACCCAGCGCTTGAGCCCGGTGCCGCTGGTTGACCATTCGATGGTGGTTGCTTGCATGTCCCGCAGATGAGACTTGAGCAGTTCGGTGTTGTTGGAGTTGAAACGGGCATCGCCGATCAGCTCGCTCAGGGCCAGCTTGTAAACCGGTTCGTCGACGCCCTGACGCTGCGAGTGATAGAGCAGCGCGTTGTAGATGCGCCTCGAAAGAAGTGTCAGACGCCCCCGCTTGGGCCGGATCGCGATGGCCTCGTTGGCCTTGGCAACGCTCTGTTCGTCCGGCGTGGGGGATGGCTTGGGCGGTGGTCGTGGAACTTCGCCCTCTTCCATGGACTTCTTTCAGGTGATCAACGGGTTCACATCATGCCGAGGTTTTGTGATTCGGTCAATTTACAGTTCGAACGCGCGTTCTTGATACTTTGAAAAAGAAACACTTGGAGAGATTGAAGAATTGAAGGTGCAGTTTCTTCAATCCTGACATGTACTTGGAAGGGTTTGTGTGAGTAACGCTGGGATTTCATGTGAGAACATTTGGGATCGGTTGTGAGGTCGAATGGGATTTGGACCGCGCCAATGTGTGATTGCTTGGGATTTGGCGTGAGTGGACAAGGGCTTCGACGCATGAACCGGGCGTCCGTCAGGACTCACGGGCGCTGAATGCCGCTGCGCCAGGGCGTCGATCGCCTCATGGATGCCCGGATCCTTCGGAATCTGCACCACCTGGAGGCTCATCAGGAGAGGCAATCCCAATGGATCTCACCTTGGTCCCCAACCCTTCTCACAATAGAGAGCCGCGGTTGGCGATTCTGTTTGCATATCTTGTTCATTCGACGGATTCTCATAGAATGGCTGAATTCTGTTGAATAAGGCCCTTCTTTATGGCGTTGCCCGCTCCCGCCGGCGCTGGAAACCAGGTTTCCACGCGCGCTCCCTCCAACCCCTCCCCGCCTCGTGCACGCATTGACATGCAGCGCATCGCGGCATTGGCCGTGCGCGCAGGCTCGATGGTCGAGCAGATCCGAGGGCGGTTGCTGGCACCGGAAGCCCGCAAGGTTGCACCGATCTACTCCACTGCGCAACTGGCCGCCTTGTGCGGTGTCGACAAGGCGCATGTGGCCTATCGCATCACGAAGGAAGATCTTCCCAGTGGCCGGCTGACGCCGGCCGGCGGCAAGCGCAGCTTCGAGCTGAATGAGTTGCGTGCCTGGACGCGCACCTACCGCGCCGAGAAGATGCGTCCTGCCGGCAAGAAGGCGTTCACGATCGCCGTGGGGAACTTCAAGGGCGGCGTGGCCAAGACGACGACAGCCATGGTGCTGGCACAGGGACTGAGCCTGCGCGGCCATCGCGTGCTGGCCATCGACACCGATCCGCAAGGCTCGCTCACCACCTTGCACGGTCTGTTGCCCGAAGCGGAGATCAGCGAGGACATGACCATTGCCCCGCTGTGCGACGGCAGCCAGTCCGACATCCGCTATGCGATTCGATCCACTTACTGGGACGGCCTGGACCTGGTGGCGGCGGCGCCTTTTCTGTTCTCGGCCGAGTTCGCCCTGCCGGCGCGCCAGATGCAGGAACCCGGCGCGCGCTTCTGGGATGTGCTCAACGCCGGGCTGGAGAGCGTGCGTGATCTCTACGACGTGATCGTCATCGATACTCCGCCCTCGCTGTCCTACGTGACGATCAACGCGCTGTGGGCAGCCAATGGGATCATCGTGCCGGTGCCGCCCTCGGGCCTCGACTTCGCATCGTCTGCACAGTTCTGGTCGCTGCTCGCCGATCTGGGGGGAAATCTCGATGCACAGGGCGGCGACCTCGCTCGCAAGGCTTTCGAGTTTTTGCATGTACTGCTTAGCCGAGTCGACCCCAGCGATCCCGCCACCCCGGCGGTCCGACAATGGATCCAGGCCACTTACGGTGAGTACACGTTGCCGGTAGAGATCCCCAAGACCAGCGTCACCAGCAACAAGGCGGCCGAGTTCGCGACCGTCTACGACGTGCAGAAGTATGAAGGCGCAGCGAAGACCTACAAGCGCGCAGCCGATGCATATGACGCCTTCGTCGACTTGGTCGAGCAGTCGGTGGTCAGCAGTTGGTCGGACAAGGCGCAGGTGCAATGAGAGCCTGGCTTCACGAACAGAAGAGGGCGGCGGAGCGGCCTGGAAACCCGGTTTCCACCGCGGCGCCGCAGCCGCTCGTCGCGCGCCGCTGGGCGGCGTTCCGTGCTGAAAGCGTAGGCCGGGAGCCGCGCGTCTGTCGCGGTTGGCTCAGTGCGTCCCCTGGGTGGAAACCGGGTTTCCACACGACGGTCGCGATGTACCGTTTGGAAACCAGGTTTCCAGACGTTCGGGCCCGGACGTCTTTTGCGTCCGTTTCAGTCCGTTCCCGTCCCACGCGTCTTGCGTGGAAACCAGGTTTCCATTGCCCAGGAGGTTTCAATGGCTAGCACCCGCAAGCGTCTCGAAGCATTGACGGCCGGCCTGTCGATTCCAGAGCCGGTTCCCGCCGCGGCGCCGGTCTCCGTGTCGACGACACCGGCCCCGCCTGCACTGCCGGGCGCAGCCCCCGTTGTGCTGGAAACCAGGTTTCCACCCGCACAAACGGGTCAGCCTGCCCCCCGCACCGGCCCCGGGCAGATGCTGGCCTTCCGCGGCCAGATGCAAGCTGTGGAAGGTGAACTGGCTGCGCTGCGCGAACGGCTTCGCCAGCACGATGGTTCGACTCCCACGCGCAAGATCGACCCCGCGACCGTCCGGCCCTCGCGCTGGGCCAACCGCCACCCGGCTTCGTTCGAGAGCGCCGAGTTCGCCGGGCTCAAGGCCGACATCGAACTGGCTGGCGGCAATGTGCAGCCGATCCTGGTGCGTCCGCTGGTGGATGAGCCTGGGCAGTACGAACTGGTGTTCGGCCATCGGCGCCACCGGGCATGTCTGGAACTGGGGATTCCGGTGCTGGCGGCCATCTGGCTCGATGAGCTCGGCGATGCCGAACTCTTTGCCGCGATGGATCGTGAGAACCGGGAGCGCGCAGACCTCTCGCCTTATGAACAAGGCGTGATGTACCAGCGCGCCCTCGAGGAGCAGTTGTTCCCGACCCAGCGCCAGCTGGCCGAGAAGCTTGGTGTGAGCCATACCTGGATCCGCAAGGCACTGATGGTGGCGCAGCTGCCTTCGGCGGTACTGGAATGCTTCCGCAGCCCGCTGGAAGTGCAGCATCGCCACGCGGAGCAACTCAATGCGGCGCTCGACAAGGATCGTCGCAGCGTGCTGAAGCGCGCCGAGAAGGTGCGCGGCATGAAGCTCGCCCCCGCCGCCGTGGTCGCCCGACTGCAAGGCTTGGAGTCGGTGGCGAAGGCGGAGAAGCTGGCCATCATGAACGACGGAAAGACGGTCGGTTCGTGCCTGCGTGCGCCTGACGGCACGGTCACGCTGACACTGACGCCCGGCGCCGTATCCGGCCTGACACCGGAAATCTTGCTGAAGTCCGTGGGCGAGACCCTGCAGAAGGTCCGGCTGCTCGGCTGATTGCGAAGGCGCGACGAGGAACCGGGGGAGGGGAGAGAAGCTCCTGAGCAGCTGGATGTCGCCGTCCCCCCATTCAACCGAGGCCCTGGACTGGCGGAGCTTTCCCAAGGTCCTGAATCGGCGGGATGCAGACAGGCCGGACGTCTCGCCCGGTATGCTGAATCACCGGTCTGCATCGAACGCGCAGAGGCGCCGTCCCGCAAACCCGCATCGCCGGCCTGTTCCTTTTTTCGTGGCGACCGCATGCGCAGCGCCCGAAGCAACCGTCAAACTGCCGTCGTTCCCGTCGTGTGTGCGCCCCGTTGTTTGGGCCGCGATCAGGCTGACGAAGTCGAGCGCCGCGCAGAAGCACTCCCGGTGGATCACCCCCGCGCATGCATGCGATTTGGGTTCGGAGGCCAGCGGCGTGACGTCCCGGGTCATGCCACGCGGCATTGCCGGGCGTCGACTGGAGCCTTCCGGCCCATGGCAAAGGTGCATCGAGCGCCCAGTCCGACTGACTTGCACGGTTCGGGCTTTTTCAAGGCGCTTGCAGCGCCCTGCTCAAACTGGGAGGGTACGTTCAGTTCCGCGCCGGATTGTGCAATCACGTCTACGGAAGGCATCGGTCGCGCGCGGCACGGGCGTCTGAGATTGCTGCATTCCTTTCCGCCAGCCGGCAGGCGTTCTGGTGGAATGCCGGTCAGACCCGACTGGCCCTGATGTGAGCATCGTTGGGATTTGAGCACGTAGTGCGTCGCAACGCCCAGGGCCATCCGCGCCAAGGACCTGCGCATGCGCCGATGAGGCGCTCTTGAACGGACACAGGACAGCAGCCTTCAGCGGCTCATCTGCGAAGCTGCCCCCCAGCCCGAAAGCGCCGGCCGCCCGCTATCGTGGCGCACCGCGGCCCGAGATGCGCGGGCCGCTTGTCGTCCGCCCAGTTGCTTGCACCGTAGTTTTTACCCTGGCGGCGCGCCGCCTCCCTGTTGCGGAGGGGGTCCACGCGTCCGCAGCACACCCCTCTTGGACCGTGCTACAGGAACGGAGACGTGCGATGCACATGGCCCGCTGCCCTACCCACTACTCGCCCTAATTCGATAAGTGTGCGCAAGCTAACTTTTAACAAGGCGGGTTAACTTGGCAAGACAGCCCGCTTCCGCACAAAGGCTCGTTCGCCCGCCAAATCCCAAAAGTACTCACAAAAGGGAACAGTGGAGACGACCGGGCGATGAGGACGTGCCCTTGGCGCGCTTGCCCAATACCTCTCACATTGCCCCGCGACAAAGAGGCTGAGCGCAACCCTCACGGCTTGCAGGAACAGCACGCTCGGCGACCGGCGCTGCCCAACGTCCCGCGCAGGGCGGCGAACCCTGACTCTGGCATCACGTGCTCCCCCTCGGCACACCGCGCATTTAAGGGGGCAGGATGGCACGCCGAGGGCCCCCTCGTAAATCCTCAATGCAAGCACCCACTTAGGAGTGGAAGCACATGCAGTGCCTAACCATACGTCTGCCTACCTCGATGCAATGCGCTTAACTGGATTGCGGCATCGGAAAAAATAGCAATTGAATCAAAGACTTAGCGCATACCTCGACTTTCGTTTCTTCGAAACGCTGAGAGATCATCTAAAATTGATATTGATGATTATGCAGAGTGAAAACAGCCGGCCGAGCCGGCGCAGCCCGGGTGGCGCAAAGAAGATGGAGCGCGCCTGCTGCCGCAGCCGCGGCGCGTGGCAATGACCCGCCGTTTCGCGCCGAGTGCCGCAGAACTGGCTCAGCTGGAAGACGGCGTGGTCGAGCGCCTGGCGCTCGACTGGCGTGCGAGCGCATCGCGCGGCGAAAAGCAGGCCTACGGGGTCGCACACATGCTGGAGGTCGAACTGCGACGCCGCGTCCGCGGCAGGCGAGCCGAGCAGTCGCCGCCCCCCGCGAGCGCCCCGCGACCGTGGTGGAAGTTCTGGCACGCGCGACAAGCGCCCAGTGTGCCGGGCTCCCCGTGAAAAAAACGACACCCCTGCGCAAGCTCCATCGGGGCCACTTCGCGTTCATGCGCGCGCTCGCCCAAGGGGTCGAGGAACGCGCTGCCTGGGATCGCTACCTGCGCCTGGAGGGCGAGCACGTCGACCTGCGCACGGTGCGCCGCACCGTGGCCTGGATCCGGGACGCGTTCGCCGCCGCCGCGCGCCGTGAACAGAAGCCCGGCACCGCGCGCCTGATCCTGCTCGACGCCGAACGCTTCACCGCGACACCGGCGCTGCCGAGCTTGGCCGAGTTTGCCCAGGCCCAGGGCATGGAGGACTTCTCGGAGGCCGAACAGATCGAGGCGTATGAAGCCGCCTTTCCACAGGGCGGCGGCGCCGCGGGACCGGCGCGCGCGCAGGGAGGCGCTCAGCCTTCGCGCCGCGCACGCGTCATCGAGCGCCAACTGGAGGCGCTGCACTGGCTCGAGAGCCTCGTCGCACAGGATCCGCGCCCGGGCGACAGCGTGGCCGCCTGGCTGCATCCGGCGCTGGCCGAGCGGCTCGAACGCGCGAGCCTTGCGACGCTTTCCGCGCTGGTGCTGCACATCAACGACGCCGGCGCGCGCTGGTGGGTGAACGTCCCAGGCGTGGGCGAACACAAGGCCGCGCGCATCCTCGACTGGCTCCACGCCAATGAGCAGGTGCTGGGGCTGCGCATCGGCGTGCATGCGGCGCGCCGGCGCGCGCAGCTCGGCCCCGCCGCGCTGGCCGAGGTGGTTCCGCCCGCCACGGCGCTGGTGCCCTACGAGAAATTTGTGCTGCCGCCTGGGCTGGACGGAAGCGACGGGAGCGCCCGCGCGCCGAGGCAGGCGTGCCGACTCTCTGCGGCCAATGACCACGAGGCGATCGGCGCGTGGCTGCTTGCGAAGGGCGGCGGGGTCGCGAAGGAGCCCTTGTCGGCCACGCAGCGCTCGTACCGCAAGGAGGCCGAGCGGCTGCTGCTCTGGGCGGTGCTGGAGCGCGGCAAGGCCATGTCCTCGCTCACCCGCGAAGACGCGGCCGCCTATCGTGCCTTCCTTGCCCGGCCGCCCGTTGCCTGGTGCGGACCGCGACATCACCAGCGCTGGTCCCCGATGTGGCGGCCGCTGGAGGGCCCGCTGACGCCGGTGGCGCTGCGCCAGGCGCTGGTCATTCTCCGCAGCCTTTTCGCCTTCCTCACGTCCCAGGGCTATGTGACGGGCAATCCCTTCGAGGAGACGCCCTTGCCCTCGCAGGCCGGGCAGCCGCTGGGCACCAACCGTACCCTGAGCTTCGCGCAGTGGGACCACATCGATGCGCGGTTGCGCTCACATGGGGACACCGAGGCCGGTCGACGGTTGCGCCGCGGCATGCACTGGCTGTATGCGACCGGGCTGCGCCTGGCCGAGATCGCTGGCGCCTGCTGCGGGGATCTGCGCCTACGACAGGACGCGACGCCGGGCGACGGTTCGGTGCCGTCCGTCTGGCTGCTGACGGTGACCGGCAGAGCAGGGGGGCGCCGCGAGGTTCCGGTGGCGCTGGCGCTGATCGAGGACCTGGAGGAAGAACTGGCGCGCCACGGCTTCGATCGACGGGTCGACGCACCCGCCAATCGCGACGTTCCCGTGCTGGCGCGTTTCGACACGGGGGCCGAGCATCCGGCCGCCTGGTCGTCCTCGGGGCTCTACCAGGCCATCAAGGCGTTCCTGGCGCGCATCGCACAGGATCTCGATGCCTCCGACGCCGAACACCTGCGAAAGGCCAGCACGCACTGGCTGCGCCATACCCACGGCGCGCACGCCTTGCAGGGCAGGGCGGGGCAAACACCGTTGCCACTGGCGGTGGTGCAGAACAACCTGGGTCACGCGTTGCCCAGCACGACCTTGATGTATGCCGCGAAGCGTCGACCCGCCTAGAAATTGTCATCCGAGTGTTAACCAGGATCGTTGAGAGGCTGCGCCTAATATACGACGCATTCTTCGATGCCATTGCTTAGAAAGACCACCATGAAAACCAAGCAGCTCATCTCCGCCGGCATCCTCGCATTTGCCGGCATGGCCTTGTTGGCCCCAGGCATCGCCTCCGCCGCGCCCCGCCACCATCCCAAGCACAAGGTGTGCAAGTGGGACGCGCGCCATCACCACCGTGTGTGCCACTGGGTTCGCTGATCCACCAGGAAAAGCCCGCCCCACCAAGCTCAGGATGCCTCGCGAAGCGGGGCATTTTTTCATTCGTTCGAAAAGAGCTGCGGCTATCGTCGAAGCAAAGAACTGCAAGCCCGCATGAAAAGTACCGCCCCCCAGCTTGCGATCGTGGAAGAGCGGCGTACGCTCGGCTGGATCGATGCGCTGTTCCTGCTGATCCTGCTGGGGCTCCTGTGGAGCGCGCTGCACTTCGGCAAGGGCATGCTCGTGCACTTCGATCCGGCGGCGGTGCCGCAGATCGACAGCTCGCCGAGCCAGATTCCCTATTACGCGGGCCGCACGCTGATGCGCATGTGGATCGCGTTCGGCTTCTCGCTGTTCTTCGCCATTGCCACCGGCTACCTGGCGGCAAAGAACCGCACGGCGCGCGCCTTCATCCTGCCGGCCCTCGACGTGCTGCAGTCGGTGCCGGTGCTGGGCTTCCTGTCTGCCACCGTGGCGGGTTTCATGGCGCTGTTCCCCGGCAGCCTGCTGGGCGTCGAGTGCGCTGCCATCTTCGCCATCTTCACTGGACAGGTGTGGAACATGGCGTTCGGGTTCTATCACTCGATGGTGACCATCCCCAACGACATGCAGGAGGCGGCGTCGACCTACGGGCTGACGCGCGCGCAGCGCTTTCGCACCGTCGAGCTGCCGGCTTCGGCCCACAGCCTGATATGGAACTCCATGATGTCCTTCGGCGGTGGCTGGTTCTTCGTGGCGCAGAGCGAGGCCATCAGCGTGATGAACAAGGACATCAAGCTGCCGGGCCTGGGTTCCTACATGGCGCAGGCCATCGCGCAGGGCAACAACACGGCCGCCCTCTGGGCCGTGGTGGCCATGATCTTGCTGATCCTCGTGAGCGACCAGCTGGTCTGGCGCCCGCTGCTGGCGTGGGCCGACAAGTTCAAGATCGAACTGACCGAATCGGCGACGCCGGCAACCTCATGGGTCTACAACCTGCTGCGCGGCGCCTACCTGTTCACCTGGATCGGCGAGCGGCTCTGGCTGCCGCTGAAGGACCGGGTGTCGCGGGTGCCCAATCCGGCCGCGCGGGTTCCGGTGCGGCTCGGGGCCGGCGGGCAGAAGCTGCTCTGGCGCGCGGCGGGCATCGTGCTCGCCGCGTGGATCGGCTTGGAGATCCTCAGGGCCCTGGCGGCCGCCGTGGCGGCGCTGCACGGCGCGCTGACGCTGGCCGCCTTCGGCCACATCGTCTGGCTCGGCGCGCTGACGGCCCTGCGCGTCGCCGCCATGACGGTGCTGGCCACGCTGATCTGGGTGCCGGTCGGCGTGTGGATCGGCTCGCAGCCGCGCGTGGCGCGGTTCGCCCAGCCGCTGGCGCAGATCGGCGCGTCGTTCCCGGTGAACATGACCTTCCCGATCGTCGTGGGCTTCTTCGTGGCCGCCCACGTCACGCTCGACTGGGGCAGCATCCTGCTCATCGCGATGGGCACGCAGTGGTACATCCTGTTCAACGTGATCGCGGGCGCCATGGCCATCCCCAACGACCTCAAGGAAGCGGCACGGGTCTACGGCCTGCGCGACTGGAACCTGTGGCGCACGCTGATCCTGCCGGCGATCTTTCCGTACTGGGTCACGGGCGCCTGCACGGCCGCCGGCGGGGCGTGGAACGCGAGCATCGTGGCCGAACTCGCCACCTGGGGCAGCACGACCTTGAAGGCGCAGGGCCTGGGCGCCTACATCGCCACCGTCACCCGGGAAGGGGACACGGCGCTGATCATCGCGAGCATCGGCGTGATGTCGATCTTCGTCGTGCTGATGAACAAGCTCATCTGGCGCCGCCTGTACGCCTTCGCCGAGCGCCGATTCAAGCTGGATTGAAA